>NZ_CP168079.1:3981154-4088413 GCF_050915955.1 Pseudomonas sp. UBT
GACCCGCCGTAAGGGCGGAACCCTAAGCCGCCGTTACCGCAGCAACGGATATGTACTCAATCTCCCTAACCCCTCACAGTCCTAAAGCGACACAAAGAGTCGCGTAGATACCTATACCGCGATGAGGCCATCAAGGCTTGAGTGCTTTCTTAGGATAGATGTCATACCGGCTCGATTTACCATCCAGCGCATGGCTCGGCTTCGGCCCTTCAATGCACGGCGCTTTGCGCGGACGCTTGACCACCACGCGGTGGCTGGCCAACGCCAAGGCGGCGGCCAGCAAGGCGGGTGCGTCCGGGTCATCGCCTACCAGTGGCCGGAACAGGCGCATTTCCTTCTTCACCAGGGCGGTTTTCTCACGATGAGGGAACATCGGGTCCAGGTAGATCACCTGCGGCGGTTCGCCTTCCCAATTGAGCATCACATCGATGGAATTGCCCTTGAGCAGCTTCATGCGCGCCACAATGGGCGCCACTTCAAAATCACCCGCGCCGCGTGCCAGACCGTCTTCGAGCAAAGCGCCAATCAGTGGCTGACGCTCGATCAGGCTCATCTCGCAGCCCAGGCTGGCCAGCACGAACGCGTCCTTGCCTAAACCTGCCGTGGCATCCAGCACGCGCGGGCGCACACCCTGAGCAACGCCGACCGCCTTGGCGATCATCTGCCCGCTGCCACCGCCGTATAAACGCCGGTGAGCTGCGCCGCCTTCGACAAAGTCCACGCGCACCGGCCCCGGTGCGTCAGGCCCAAGCTGTTGGAGCTGCAGGCCATGCTCCCCCACTTGCAGGGAAAAGTCCGCCTCATCAAGGTGCAACGGCAGGCCCAGCAGCGAAGCCCACTGCTCGGCACGCGCCGTAAAACCTTCGGCCAAGGCCTCGACCCGAATGCGGCTGGCCGCTGGTTGTTCGTTCATCAATCGCTACGCTCAAAAATATTAAGGATCGGCAAATAGCGGCCGATAAAAACAACAGTCAGGTATTTTGCCAGAGCTGAGCGTCGACCGAGAAAAATGTCAGACATTCTTCCCCCAACTATCGGTGTATTGCCGACCCACAACCACTACGGCCTGCGTAATACTCAAGCGCTGGCCGGCGTGAGTCATGTGTGGCAGGACTTCTTCGCCCGTGCGTTGGCCGAACAGCTCGGCGATACGCCGGACGCACTCGCCGCCAAGGCACCGGCACCGAGAGACCCGGCGGTAGAACCCAGCGAAGGCGCCGACCTGTTGTCGCAGATCCTCACCCAGCGTGAGTGCGATGTGAAGGACACCGAGATCGCCCCGCCGGAGCCGCTGTTCCTGCCCATCGCCGAATTTGAAACCGAGTTGCTGCCACCGCCCCCCGCGCCGTTCCCGGCAGAAGAAATCGTCGCCCTACAGCGCCAGCAGAATTTTGAAAGCGGCTGGGTACGCCCGATTGTTCTGAACGCTGGTCAACCAAAGCCTGCGCCAAGCCCGGCACCGGAACCACAGCCCTTGCACCTGCCGATTGCCGAGTTCGAACTGGACTTGCTGCCACCACCCGCCACGCCGTACCCGACCGAAGCACTGGAAGCGCAACAGAAAGCGCTGGACTTCGATTACAACTGGGCGCGCCCACTGATCCTCAACAACCTGCGCCTCGCCGCATAAGCCTCAGCGGCACACCCACCAGGGCCCCATGTCCAGATGGAAGTGGTTGCGATGAGCTGCGTTGTAGTCCGGGCTCAACACCACGTTGAAATCAGCGCAGGCCCCCTCTCGCACCTGCCGCAAAAAACGCGCGCCATCGCCTTCCCCCGGCCAGTCTTTGAGCACACTGATGCTGCGCCCGTCGGCCAGGCGGAAGCCGGCGATATCCAGGGCATTGGCCGAGGCATGTTGACTGAGCCGCCCGTCTGCGCGGTTATACAGGTTGCGACAGGCAAAGCTGCCCAAGTGATCGACCCGCGTCACCGCCTGGCCAAATACCGCCTGGGCCGCCGGTTGCAGGCTATGGCGCTCGAACAAGGCAAACGCCACGGCCAGCGGGCAGCTGGCGAGAAAGCTGCTGCTCAAGGCCACGTCGGCGCCTTGCACGCGCAAGACGTTGCGCAATGGGCACGCGGCGTCAGCGGGGCTGTCTGCCTGACGGATGACGCGCAAACCAGACGTTTTCAACACCTCGTCGCACAGCGCCGGATCATCCTGCAGCCGCCCGAGCTTGAACCGCGTCAACACGTTCGGGCTGGCGCGCACATCCAGCGGCGCCCAGGGGTTCCATTCATTGGGCAACGGCACCCAGCCTCGCCACACACCCAGTGCACACACACCCGCCAGCAACAGCAGCGCACCGACCACTTTAAAAAAGCGCACGGCTTAACCCTTGAAGAATTGGTTGGCCTGGCTGAACGGCATCTTGCGCTCGGTGAAGGTAAAGGTTCCCAACGTGTACACCTCCTGCGCAGCCCGGTAAAACTCGCCATACGCCGCCAACGCCATGGCCGAACCGACACTGATGCGCCTCACGCCCATCTTGCTCAACTGCGCCACGCTGAGGTTCAAGCCGCCGGACATCAACACGTTCACCGGCTTGGGCGCGACGGCCTTGACCACTGCCAGTATTTCCTCGGCGCTGCGTAGCCCTGGGGCATACAGCACGTCGGCACCGGCTTCGGCGTAGGCCTGCAAGCGGCGGATGGTGTCAGGCAAATCCAGGCGGCCATGCAGGAGGTTTTCCGCGCGGGCTGTCAGCGTGAACGGGAATGGCAGACTGCGGGCTGCAGCAACCGCGGCTTCCACGCGCTCGACGGACAGATCAAAGGGATAGATTGGATCGATGGCAATGCCCGTGGCGTCTTCGATGGAGCCACCGACGATCCCGGTGGCGGCTGCGCGCAGGATGGTTTGGGCACACCCTTCGGGCGTATCGCTGAAGCCGTTTTCCAGATCAGCCGCCACCGGCAGCGCGGTCGCCCGGACAATCGCAGAAGCATTACCCAACGTATCCTCCAGCGACAACGCGCCTTCCGCATCCGGCCGCCCCAGGCTGAACGCATAGCCCGCACTGGTGGTGGCCAACGCTTCAAAGCCGAGGCTGGCAAGCATGATGGCGGAGCCGGCATCCCACGGGTTGGGCATCACGAACGCACGATCACGCTCGTGCAAGGCCTTGAAGGTTTCGGCGCGAAGGGTTTGGGCATCCATGACTCACTCCTGGCGTAAAAAGGAGCCCTAGAGTAACCCCAGTTGCTCCGCTTCGGGTTCTCGATGCAAGGTCGCCAGCGGCGGCAGGCCCGGCAAACGGGCCATCAGTTTTTCATGAAACCGCAGCGCCAGTTGCGCAGCCAGCCGGTTATCCGAGGTGTGCAGGAATACGTAGGGCGTGCGCCCCTCTTCGATCCAGCCGGCGATTTTTTCCACCCACGGCAGCAAAAACGGGTCGTTGGCCTCAAGCTCCGGATGGCCGATGAAACGCACCTGGGGAAACTGGGTCAGCGCCGCCGGGCGCGGGGGCACCTTGGGCTTTTTCGATTGGGCGTGCAGCACGGCGGCCGACGTGGACGTGCAACTGAACAAGGCCCTGGGGTCGAGGCAGATCCGCTCGACACCACGGTCACGTAACAAGCGGTTGAGCGTGCGTTCGGCATCGCCCTTGGCGAAGAATTCCGGGTGGCGTACTTCCACCGCCAACGGGCGTTCCAGGCCATCAATAAAACCGGCGAGCTCGCCGAGGCGATGCGGCGAAAAGCTCGCCGACAGTTGCAGCCACAATGGCGAAACACGCGCCCCCAATGGGCTCATCAAGCCGACAAAACTTTCCGCCGCCGGCAACTGTTCGCGCAAGTCGCCTCCGTGGCTGATGTCGCCCGGGAATTTGGCAGTGAAGCGAAAATCTTCAGGCATGATTTCAGCCCAGCGCTGCACCGTGGCGGCCGAGGGGCGAGCATAAAAAGTGGTGTTGCCTTCAACAGCATTGAAGACCTGGGAGTACAGCGCGAGGTAATCGCTGGAGCGTGCGTCGGCCGGGTACAGGTACTCGCGCCAGGCGTTTTCACTCCAGGACGGGCAACCAATAAAGTAAGGCTGGCGCATCAGATGTGGATGTCGAGACCCAGCACTTCCATATCCCATTCGACAAAGCCGGCGGTGGTCAGGTAGCTGGCCAGGGCGGTGGCGACGCTTTTGCTCATGGAACGGTGGAACACCATGTCTTGCTGACGGGCGGGAAGACCACTGAGACGCGCGCCGGCAGAACCCTGGGCGCTGGACTGGGCGTCGGACTGGACCTCAATGAAGTCCGGCGAATCCTCGACGGAATCGTCTACCGTCACGTTCGCCTTACGTGGCTTACGCTTGAGGGGGTAGGACTGTGAGGAAAAGCCGTCTATACGCATACATGCAGACTCGGTATCAATGATGGCAATTTAGCGGCACTTTCCGTTGTGCGCAAATGCTCTGGTGATAACTAGAACACATAATTTGTAAAAGGTTTACAAACCCGGTCGAATTCTGACGATTGGCGAAAATCGCCACAAAAATCTCGCTTTTTTGGCGTCAAATAATCCCGCGCTCAGCCTTGGTTTGCGCCACTTTATCGCGCAGATAAACCGGTGCAGCCTGGTCGGCGGGAATCGCTTCGCCACGCTCGAAAGCGAAGCGCGCCAGGGTCAGCAGGTCTTCGGCATGCGGCAACATAGTGGCGTCCTGGCCGACCAGTTGCACATTGATGCGTTCGCCATAACCCCAGCCGGTACCGGCACCGAACCAGTCACCGCTGGCATCCACGGGCAACGCGCTGACTTGCGGCGGCTGCACGGCTTCCACGCCCACCAGGCGCATTTCGCCGGCCGTCTCGCGGTAGCAACCCCAATAGACTTCATCCATCCGTGCATCAATGGCCGCCGCCACTTGCGAGGCGCCGTGCTCACGCAGCGCACGCTGGGCCAGCACCGCGAGGTTGGAGACTGGCAATACCGGGCGCTCCAACGCAAACGCCAGGCCCTGCACCACGCCAATGGCAATGCGCACGCCGGTAAACGCGCCGGGGCCACGGCCAAAGGCAATGGCATCCACCGCAGCAAGGGTGGTGCCGGCGTCTTCCAGCAATTGCTTGATCATCGGCAACAGCTTCTGCGCGTGCAGGCGCGGGATCACCTCGTAGTGGCTCGTTACCTTGCCATCGTGCAGCAAGGCAACAGAGCAAGCTTCAGTCGCGGTGTCCAGGGCCAGCAGGGTGCTCATCGGTGTAGGTGTCCAAATCGGAAAAAAGTGCGCCAGTATAAACAACAACGGCCCGTAAGCGGGCCGTTGTGCATGCAGCTGATCGTTTGATCAGCTCAGCGCTTGCAGCACCTTGGCGGTGATGGCTTCTACCGAACCCACGCCAGGAATGTGGCTGTACTTCGGCTTGCCCTGTGCAGCGGACAGTTTCTGGTAGAAGTCCACCAGTGGCTTGGTCTGGGAGTGGTAGACCGACAGACGATGGCGCACGGTTTCTTCGGTGTCATCCTTACGCTGTACCAGGTCTTCGCCGGTAACATCGTCCTTGCCTTCAACCTTCGGCGGGTTGTAGACGGTGTGGTACACGCGGCCCGAGGCCTCGTGAACACGACGACCGGCGATACGCTGGACGATTTCTTCGTCTTCAACCGCGATTTCAACCACGGCATCCAACTCAACGCCAGCCTTCACCAGGGCTTCAGCCTGGGGAATGGTGCGTGGGAAGCCGTCGAACAGGAAACCGTTCTTGCAGTCGTCCTGGCTGATGCGTTCCTTGACCAGGTTGATGATCAGGTCATCGGAAACCAGGCCGCCGCTGTCCATCACGCTTTTTGCGATCAGGCCCAGCTCGGTGCCGGCCTTGACAGCCGCGCGCAGCATGTCGCCGGTGGAGATTTGTGGAATGCCGAATTTTTCAGTGATGAACTTTGCCTGAGTACCTTTACCGGCCCCGGGAGCTCCCAGCAGAATGACGCGCATCGATGTGCTCCTCAATTTTTTATAGAGATGACGCTCGGATTCGCCGCGTGGGGCCAATCTCGTAAAAATGTGGCTCGTGGAAATATCGGCCCAAGCCGATCAAAACCCCAAAGGCTGATCAAGATACACAGCGGGCCCTATCCATACAAGCCGCCGAAAGTCGGAGTAACCCGCGCAGCGCATGCGTCATAGCCAAGGTGTGCCTGAGTGCAACCCTGCCCCATAAACGCCAACCGCCCCTTTCAGGGCGGCCGTCATTGTTTATCCGCAAGTCGTTGAGAACACGCAAGAAACCTTAACCGGTGTTGCGCAATCCGGCGGCAATACCCGCCACGGACACCAGCAGCGCCTGTTCCAGAGGGCTATCCTGCGCCGCCTCCTGCTGACGCGAGCGCGCCAGCAACTCGGCCTGCAACAGGTGCAGCGGGTCGAGGTAGGTGTTACGCAAACGGATAAACTCCAGGGTGTCCGGACTGTGGGCCAGCAGTTGCGACTGGCCAGTCAGGCCAAGGACCACACTGCACGCCTGCGACAATAGGTCGCGTAAGTGCGCGCCCAATGGCAGAAGGTCAGGCTGCACCAGACGCTCGTCATATAAACGCACTATGTCGGCATCGGCCTTGGCCAGCACCATTTCCAGCATATCGATGCGGGTGCGAAAGAACGGCCATTGCTCGCGCATCTGCCCCAGCAACTCGCCCTCGCCGCGCTCCAGCGCCTTGCTTAATGCAGCTTCCCAGCCAAGCCAGGCGGGTAGCATCAGGCGGGTTTGGGTCCAACCGAAAATCCACGGAATCGCCCGCAGGCTTTCGATACCGCCCGCACGCCGCTTGGCCGGGCGACTGCCCAACGGCAAACGGCCCAACTCCTGCTCCGGCGTGGACTGGCGGAAGTACTCGACGAACTGGGGATTTTCGCGCACGACGGCGCGGTAAGCGCTGACACCGTCTGCCGCCAATTCGTCCATCAAATGGCGCCAGGCCGGCTCGGGCGGCGGCGGTGGCAACAGCGTGGCTTCCAGCACCGCGGCCAGGTACAGATTGAGGTTCTGCTCGGCGATGTCCGGCAGGCCGAACTTGAAGCGGATCATTTCGCCTTGTTCGGTGGTGCGAAAACGCCCCGCTACCGAGCCCGGCGGTTGCGACAGGATCGCCGCGTGAGCTGGCCCACCACCCCGGCCAACAGTGCCGCCACGACCGTGGAACAACAGTAATTCCACCTGCTGCTCACGGCAGATATCCACCAAACGTTCCTGCGCCCGGTACTGCGCCCAGGCCGCAGCCGTGGTGCCGGCGTCCTTGGCTGAGTCCGAGTAGCCGATCATCACTTCCTGCGGGCCCTGCAAGCGCGCGCGATAGCCCGGCAATTGCAGCAGACACTCCATCACCGGCCCGGCGTTATCCAGGTCGGCCAGGGTTTCGAACAGCGGGACCACGCGCATCGGTCGTTGTACGCCCGACTCTTTAAGCAGCAGTTGCACCGCCAGCACGTCCGAGGCGGCGCCCGCCATCGAGATCACATACGAGCCGAGAGACGCGGCCGGTGCGGCGGCGATTTCCTTGCAGGTATTCAACACTTCGGCGGTGTCCGCCGACGGTTTGAAATAGCCCGGCAGCAGCGGTCGACGATTGCTCAGCTCCTTGGTCAGGAAGCTGATACGCGCCTCTTCATCCCAGTCTTCATAGCGACCGAGGCCCAGGTAATCGGTGATTTCGGTCATGGCCGCCGAGTGGCGACTGGAATCCTGGCGCACATCCAGCCGCACCAGGAACAAGCCGAAGGTCACGGCGCGGCGCAGGCAATCGAGCAGCGGGCCATCAGCGATTACACCCATGCCGCACTCGTGAAGCGACTGGTAGCACAGCTCCAGCGGGTCGAGCAGGTCGCGGTTGTTCTGCAGCACCTCGGCGGGTGCCGGGGTGTTGGCGGTCAATGCGGTGTGCGCCCATTGCCGCGTGGCACGCAGGCGTTCACGCAATTGCTTGAGCAAGGCGCGATACGGCTCGACGCTGTCGCCGACCTTGGCTTGCAACGCCGGGCTGGCCTGTTGCATCGACAGCTCGGACGCCAGGTGATCGATATCACGCAAATACAAATCCGCCGCCATCCAGCGCGCCAGCAACAGCACTTCGCGGGTGACCGGCGCGGTGACATTCGGGTTGCCATCACGGTCCCCGCCCATCCACGAGGCAAACCGAATCGGCGCGGCCTCCAGTGGCAAGTGCAGGCCGGTGGCCGCGTGCAAGGCGTGGTCAGCCTTGCGCAAATAATTCGGGATGGCCTGCCACAACGAATGCTCAATCACCGCAAAGCCCCACTTGGCTTCATCCACCGGGGTGGGCCGCACGCGGCGGATTTCTTCGGTGTGCCAGGCTTCGGCGATCAACCGCTGCAACCGTTCGCGGATCTGCTCGCGCTCGGCCGTGGTGAGGTCGCGGTGATCCTGCAGCGCCAGTTGCGCGGCGATCGCATCGTATTTCTGGATCAGGGTGCGGCGCGCCACTTCAGTCGGGTGGGCGGTAAGGACCAATTCAATCTCCAACCGCGCCAACTGGCGGGCCAGGGATTCGTTGCTGTGACCTTCGCTTTGCAGTCGGGCCAGCAGCTCCGGCAATACACGGGACTCGAACGGTGCCGGTTGCGACTCATCGCGCCGGTGGATCAACTGGTACTGCTCGGCGATGTTGGCCAGGTTGAGGAACTGGTTAAAGGCTCGCGCCACGGGCAACAGTTCGCTTTCCTGCAGTTGGTTCAAGCTGGCGCTGAGTTCCTCGCCGGCGGTTTGCTCGGATACGCTGCCACGGCGGTCGGCCTTGGCGCCTTTGCGGATCTGCTCGATCTTGTCGAGGAAATCATCGCCGTATTGCTCTCGAATGGTGTTGCCCAACAGTTCACCCAGCAGGTGAACATCCTCACGCAAGCGTGCATCGATATCACTCATCAGCCAATCTCCAGCCAGAAATCCGGGACGCGCAGGCCTTCCAGAGTGCCGCTCGCATCGGTTTCTGACAAGACACTTTAAACCTTGCCGGTTACAGCTAGTCTCAACAGTGAGTCGTCGCGTTTATCCACGCAGGCGGCTGGACACTCATCACCGCCTGCCATCGCGGGCTTATTGAGGTTGCCATGAAAATTCGAGAACTGGCCCAGCATTGGGAAGAGACCGCCAAGGGTCGCCTGACCAAAACCGAGTACGCGATCCATCTGGACATGGAGTCCGCCGCCCGGCTGGCCGCCATTGCCGAGATGTACCCCAAGCGCCACCCCGAAGAACTGCTCGGTGAGCTGATCGGCGCCGCCCTTGAAGAGCTGGAAGCCAGCTTTCCCTACATCAAGGGCCAGCACGTGGTCGCCACCGATGAAGAGGGGGACCCGCTGTACGAAGATGTAGGCCCTACTCCACGCTTTCTCACGCTGTCGCGGCGCTATCTGCATGATTTATCAGCCAGCGCGGACGAACAGAAGCACTGATAAACATCCGTTAAACCGCATCCAACCCCAGGTATTCCGGGCCTCACAGAGGCTCGGCGTACCTTCGCGCGCAGCAAAAGTTCAAACTTTTAAACGCTGACCAAACAGTCAGATATTTTTTTAGGCAAATCGCCATCTTCTCTGAACTTTTGAAAAAAGCATCAGGTCACAGCCAGTAAGCCATCACTTGGAACGGCCGTTTGAAAAGGCACTACGAGCTTTACCGCCGGGGCCTCGACCGCTGACCAACGAAGTGGATTTTGATGTTTTTGAGGAGTTATCCAATGGAGTTGAAGACGATGAAGACCAGCACTGCCAAATCCTCGTTTAACCACCTGCGCGGGCTTAAATTGGCCGCGCTGGCAATCGGCACCAGCTTCGTACTGGCGGGCTGCGCCGGTAACCCACCGACCGAGCAATACGCCGTGACCCAATCTGCGGTGAACAGCGCCGTCAGCGCCGGTGGCACCGAGTACGCCGCCGTAGAAATGAAGTCGGCTCAGGACAAGCTCAAAGAAGCTGAAATCGCCATGCACGACAAAAACTACGACAAGGCTCGTCAACTGGCCGAGCAAGCCGAGTGGGACGCCCGCGTCGCTGAGCGTAAAGCCCAGGCTGCCAAGGCAGACCAGGCTGTGAAGGACTCCCAGAAGGCTGTTCAGGAGCTGCGTCAGGAAGGCATGCGCCCGGCTGTTATCAAACAGCAATAAGCCGCCGCCACTGATTGCATTGCACCCGATATCGAATTGAAAGGACGACACGACTATGCGTAAACAACTGATGATCCCTGCCCTGCTGGCGATGAGCGTTGCTCTGGCGGCCTGCTCCACCCCGCCAAACGCGAACCTGGAAAACGCACGGACCAACTTCTCGGCCCTGCAAGCCAACCCGAATGCCACCAAGGTAGCGGCGCTGGAAACCAAGGACGCTCAGGATTGGCTGGACAAGGCTGACAAGGCCTACCGCGACAAGGAAGACCAGAAGAAAGTCGACCAACTGGCCTACCTGACCAACCAGCGCGTTGAAGTGGCGAAAGACACCATCGCACTGCGCCAATCCGAAGCCCAGCTGAAAAACGCCGGTGACGAACGTGCCCGCGCCCTGCTGCAAGCCCGTGACGCGCAGATCAAGCAACTGCAAGACAGCTTGAACGCCAAGCAGACTGATCGCGGCACCCTGGTGACGTTCGGTGACGTGCTGTTCGCCACCAACAAGTCCGACCTGAAATCCAGCGGCCTGGTGAACATCACCAAGCTGGCGCAGTTCCTGCGTGATAACCCGGACCGTAAAGTGATCGTCGAAGGCTACACCGACAGCACCGGCTCCGACTCGTACAACCAGAGCCTGTCCGAGCGTCGTGCGGCCTCTGTACAGCGTGCACTGGCTCAACAGGGCGTGGATATCTCGCGCATCGTGACCCAGGGTTACGGCAAGGAATATCCGGTTGCCGACAACGGCAGCGTTTCGGGCCGTGCCATGAACCGCCGCGTTGAAGTGACCATCTCCAACGACAACCAGCCAGTGAAGCCACGTTCGTCGATGGCGAACTGATTGATTGAAGCTGGATAAAAAAACCCACCTTACGGTGGGTTTTTTTTGGACTATCCGAAGGTGATGGGGCCCTCCGAATCGTCCGCATGCGTTACCTTTTTCGCGTCATAGGTGTTCTCCGACAGCCGCTCCATCAGTTGCCTGAGCGTATGGGCCTGTGCATCTTGTCGCGTCAGCGACTCATGCCCACGGGCCATGTCCAGCATGTTGCGTATTGCACCAATATTTATGACCACCTTGCCCGCCCCGTTTGCGTAAGTTACATCGCCTTCTGTGGCGTGTGACGCAAGACGGTTCCAGATATTTCCGTGATGGGGCTATTCCTGCAGTTGCGGAGTTTCCTGCCCCATGCAACGCACCGCTTGCTTCTTGTTGTTGACCAGCACGCCACTCAAGCCTTTCTGCTCGGTATCGAACATCACCAGCACGCCATCAATGCACTGCGCCACTTGTGCGGCCGGGGTCAGGGAAATTTTATAGTCCACGCCCGGTACGGTCTTGAGCAGGGTGAAGTCGCTGAGCAGCAATGCATCTTCCGGCTTGGCGAAGTGCAGGTAGCCGTAGAACCACAGGCAACCGACGGTACCGATGATGGTGCCGATACCGGTGAGGATCAGCGGGATCATATTGCGTTCTTCGCTCATTGCGGGCTCTCTGATGAGTCAACTTTAGGAACAGGATAATTCGGAATTTCACCCAGGCGGCGCAGGCCGTTGAAGTGCTGCGGGTCGTCCAGATAACGCAGCATCACGGTTTGCCAGGTCTTGTCGGCAAAGGTCTGCACATGGCCACCACGGGTCAACTGCAACACCCTGGGCGGCGGCGCGGCCTGATACAGGCGGATGCCGTTGGCCACCGGCACAATCGGATCATCCAGGCTATGGAACAGCAGTTTCGGTACGCCGGTCAGTTGGGGCATGGTGTTGATCGCACTGTCGGCGTCCGGCACCAGCCAGGACAGAGGCACCTGAAACGGCCATGTTAACCAGGACGTGCTGAGGGCGAATTGTCCTACGTCACGATAACTGGCAGGCACGCCGTCCAGCACCAGCGCCTTGAGTTTGGGCTGACGCTCCGGGTGCGCCGCCAGGTAATGCACCGCCAGCGCGCCTCCCAGGCTTTGGCCTAACACAATCAGCGGTTGGCCCTGGGTTTCGGGGGCCTTGTCGAGCCACTTAAACGCTGCATCGATGTCTTGATAGATCGCCGGCAACGACGGCTTGCCTTGCGACAGCCCATAACCGCGATAGTCCAGCAGCAGCACTTGATAGCCCTGCTCCGGCAACCACCAACTGCCGCCCAGGTGCCAGGCGAGGTTGCCGCCGTTGCCGTGCAAGTGCAGCACCGTGCCTTTGACGGGCACCCCGGGTTTGGCCGGCAGCCACCAGGCATGAAGCTTTACGCCATCGGAGGTGGTCAGGGTGACATCGCGGTATTGCAGGTGGGCTTTTTCCGGCGTGAACGGCAGCCCGGGCTCAGGGTAGAACAGCAGCGAGCTGCAGCCGTTCAATGTGAATAGCAGGCAAAGAATGCCGAGGATTCTCATCCGTTGAAGCCTCGCGATTTGGCCGCGATCTGCAGCCTTGTGGAGATCCAAATTTTTTAATCGGTTTCGTCAGTTAAATTGCCTAAAGGATATTCGAGTAATCCGCTTCGATCCGATCCAGGCTCAAGTGGTTGAGGAAGTTGGAGAAACACATCCACGCCGCCAGTGCGTTCATGTCGCGAAACTGCTCGGGCAGGTACTTGGGCGGCACCACCAGGCCTTCATCGACCAGTTGGCGCAAGGTACGCATGTCTTCCAGCGTGGTCTTGCCGCAGAACAACAGCGGCACTTGTTCCAGCTTGCCTTTGCGCACGGCCAGCTGAATGTAGTTATAGACCATGATAAAGCCCTTGAGATAGGACAAATCCTTGGTAAACGGCAGGCCGGTCGGCGTCGAGCCACGGAACACCCGGCTGGCGTTGCCGTAGCTTTCGGCCATTTCAAAACCTTGCTCGCGGAAGAATTCGAACACCTGCAGGAAGTCAGCGCCCTCCTCCACCATATGGATGGCGCGGGTGCGGTTGGTCAGTTTGCGCAGGCGGCTGGGGTAGGACGCGAAGGTGATGATTTCCATCAGAATCGCCAGGCCTTCCTGGGTTACGGTGGAAGACGGCGGCCCCTTGGACAGGAACGTGCAGATCGGCTGATTTTGGCCATTGAGCGTGGTGCCGACGTGCACCAGGCCTTCATGCACTTCCAGCGCGCGCACATCACGTTCGTTGAACATCGCGTCGGCGCGGATCTTGATGTAGTCGGCGCCTGCCGCCGCGTCGGCGACGATCCCGTCGGACTCGAACACGCGAATGGTTTCTTCCGCCTCGCCAAATACCTTGTTCAGGCGGGTTTGCAACATCGCCACGGCATCTTTGGCGGTGAGAGTCTTGGCCTCGTCCTTGAGGTCGCCACGGCCGTCGATGTTATTGAGGTAGTCGGAGAGCATCAGGCCCAGGTCAGCCAGGGTCGGGTCGCCGGCGTGGAAGGCATCGGAAGCGGCGCCGTAGAGTTCCTGGGAGATCAGGCCGAAGTCCTCGGTGCCGCGCGCTTCGAGCATGCGCACCACCATGCGGTACTCCTTGCACATCCGCCGCATGATCTGCCCGACCGGGTTGAATTGGCCAAGCTGGCGGGTGATGTCGCGCTCGATGTTCTGGAACTCCAGCTTGACCGCGCTGGAGTCGAACGATAGCGGCCGGTTCAGGTAATAATCGCGGTCCACGGCGGGCAAAGCCTTGCCCTTGGCCTTGAGGAATCCCTGGCGAATGTTCTCGTCCCACTTCACGGCGTCGAGCACGCGAATCGGTGTTTGCGCCAGCACTATGCGATCGGACAAGGTGCGTATCGTCTGCTGGTAATCGTCCACCCGGTGCTTCCTCTTTAAACGTTATTTGCCCGCACGCTGGTAGCGCACGGCTTCAACGAACACATCGGCATTGGCCGGGTTATCCAGGTAGGCAAACACCTGGTCCATCGGGCTGTCCACCAACACGCCGGCGCCTTCGACGGTGTCCACAGTGCTGCCGTGTAAAGCCTGCTGGCCTATGGCTTGATGGATCTGCTCGAGGTCGAGGTTGTAGACCACCAATTCAGGCTTTTCGTCGCTTTCGCCTTCAAAATCGAAGCCAGCCAAAATGAAGTGCCCGCCGAGTTTGTCCGGCAACGGCGCCGACAAATACCAACGGTTGCCATGGCGCGAAACCGTAAACAGATACTCATCGCGCTGGCCCGGCTTGGCTTTAGGGTAGCTCACCGCTTTGTAACGATGCTTACCGACGCGGGTAATCTGCAGGTTGAGCGGCTCGCCCCAGGCATTTTTGCTCGACCAGTGGCCGAGCAAGGCATCCGGTGCTGCTTCTTTGGCTGGCAGCGGGTCCTTGAACGTCACCAGGCAACCGCTGAGCAACAGGAACGACAAGGCGATTAGCGCGACACGCCAGGCTTTCATCAAATACCCCACTGAATGGTTTGCATGGCACCTACCGATGTGGGAGTTGGCTTGCCTGCGATACAGGCAACACGGTCATTCAAGCACACACCGCGGTGATGCTATCGCAGGCAAGCCAGCTCCCACATAAAGCAGATCCCACATTTAGCTAGACCGAGGCCAACACCAAATGCATGTAACGCTTGAGAATCTCAAGCATCTCTTCACCGGTCAGAGGCTCTGGGCCGCCAAGCAGGCCCTGATATTCCATCCGACCGATTATCGCCGTCAACACTTTGGCATCCTGTTGCGGCTCGCGGGAACCCAATACCTGGAAAAACTGCCCGGTGCCCTGCAACAGAATCTGCTGATGAGAACGCACCAGTTCCGCCAGACGCGGGTTAAGCAAGGCTTCCTGGCGAAAGGCCTGTTCGGCCATCAGGTGTTCACGGCGGTTGGTCAGTTGGCGCATGACGTAATCGGCGGTCAGCTTTGCAATGTCATCGGCCAGTTGCGAGCGTGACGCCTGGCTGCCATCGCCATAGGCGACCATCTCGCGCAGCAGGCCTTCGTTGCGCACCCACAGTTTGCCCATGAAGGCCGCGCTGCGCTCGACGTACTGGGCGAAGGTATCGGTGAGCAAGTCATCGATGTCCTTGAAGTAGTAGGTGGTGGCCGACAATGGCACGCCGGCTTCCGCCGCCACCGCGCGATGGCGCACGGCCCGTACGCCGTCACGCACGACGATGCGCATGGCCGCATCGAGAATGTCTTGCCTGCGTTGCTCGCTGCCCCGGCGACTGGCCTTGCGGCCTTGATACTGGACGCTTTCAGCCACGGCAGCAGCAATGCCGGCGGCACCTTCTTGAGCCATTACGCGGTTCACGGCAGATCTTCCTTTAAAAGGTGACGCGGAGCGTCACGGGCTGCATTCCCACGCAGACGGGTCGTCGTGGGAACGAACACCTGGCGCCGTTCTATTGACGGCTAAATACACCCCATAAAAAAGCCGCCTTATAAAAGGCGGCTTCGGATTTCGCTAGGGTTACGCTTGTGGCCGCATGTGCGGGAACAAGATCACGTCGCGGATCGACGGCGAGTTGGTCAACAACATCACCAACCGGTCGATACCGATACCTTCACCGGCAGTCGGTGGCATGCCGTACTCCAGCGCGCGGACGAAGTCGGCGTCGTAGTGCATGGCTTCGTCGTCGCCGGCGTCCTTGTCGGCCACCTGCGCCATGAAGCGCTCGGCCTGGTCTTCCGCGTCGTTAAGCTCGGAGTAGGCGTTGGCGATTTCGCGGCCGCCGATGAACAGCTCGAAACGGTCGGTAACGTTCGGGTTGTCGTCGTTGCGACGGGCCAGCGGCGACACTTCGAACGGGTACTGGGTAATGAAGTGCGGCTGCTCCAGCTTGTGCTCCACCAGTTCTTCGAAAATCATCACCTGCAGTTTGCCCAGGCCTTCAAAGCCCAGCACCTTGGCGCCGGCTTTCTTGGCGATGGCGCGGGCCTTGTCGATGTCGGTCAGATCGTCAGCGGTCAACTCTGGGTTGTAGTTGAGGATCGAGTCGAACACCGAGAGGCGTACAAACGGCTCGCCGAAGTGGAACACCTTGTCGCCGTAAGGCACGTCGGTGCTGCCCAGCACCAGCTGTGCCAGTTCGCGGAACAGTTCTTCGGTCAGGTCCATGTTGTCTTCGTAGTCGGCGTACGCCTGGTAGAACTCCAACATGGTGAATTCAGGGTTGTGGCGCGTCGAAACGCCTTCGTTACGGAAGTTGCGGTTGATCTCGAAGACTTTTTCGAAGCCGCCAACCACAAGGCGCTTGAGGTACAACTCAGGCGCGATACGCAGGAACATTTCCAGGTCCAGCGCGTTGTGGTGGGTTTCGAACGGTTTGGCTGCGGCACCACCCGGGATGGTTTGCAGCATCGGGGTTTCCACTTCCAGGAAGTCACGTTGCATCAGGAAGCTGCGGATGTGGGCGATGACCTGCGAACGCACGCGGAAGGTCTGGCGCACGTCTTCGTTGACGATCAGGTCAACGTAGCGCTGGCGATAGCGCTGCTCGGTGTCGGTCAGGCCGTGGTGCTTGTCCGGCAGAGGGCGCAGCGACTTGGTCAACAGGCGCACACTGGTCATCTCAACGTACAGGTCGCCCTTGCCGGAACGGGCCAGGGTGCCTTCGGCCGCGATGATGTCGCCCATGTCCCAGGTTTTCACCGAGGCCAGGGTTTCTTCCGAAAGAGTCTTGCGGTTGACGTAGACCTGAATGCGCCCGGTCATGTCCTGGATCACCATGAACGAGCCACGGTTGAGCATGATGCGACCTGCCACCTTGACCGGGATCGCCGCTTCCGCCAGCTCTTCCTTGGTCTTGTCCGCGTATTGCTTCTGCAAGGCATCGCAGTAGTTGTCGCGGCGGAAGTCGTTGGGGAAGGCGTTACCCTTGGCGCGCTCGGCAGCAAGCTTTTCCTTGCGCAGGGCGATCAGGGAGTTTTCTTCCTGTTGCAGGGCTTGCGGGTCGAGTTGTTGGTCGCTCATGTCTTTTGAAATTCCATCACAGGTACGTTTTCCCCAGCCTTCGGCAGGGGATCGCCGGGCAAGGACTAAGTGTCCCCCCGGCTCCTACAGTCTTGTTACAGGCCTGATTTCAGGCTGGCTTCCAGGTATTCGTCGATATCGCCGTCGAGCACCTTGTCGCAGTCGCTGCGTTCGATGTTAGTGCGCAGATCCTTGATCCGCGACGCATCGAGCACATAAGAACGGATCTGGTGACCCCAGCCGATATCCGACTTGGTGTCTTCCAGCGCCTGCGAAGCCGCGTTGCGCTTCTGCATTTCCTGCTCGTACAACTTGGCCCGCAGCATTTTCATGGCGGTGTCCTTGTTCGCGTGCTGGGAACGTTCGTTCTGGCAGCTGACCACGGTGTTGGTCGGTACGTGGGTAATACGTACGGCCGAGTCGGTGGTGTTTACGTGCTGACCACCGGCGCCGGAGGAGCGGTAGGTGTCGATTCGCAGGTCGGCCGGGTTGATCTCGATTTCCACTTTGTCGTCGATCTCTGGGGAGACGAACACCGCGGAGAACGAAGTGTGGCGACGGTTGCCGGAGTCGAACGGGCTCTTGCGCACCAGGCGATGCACGCCAATCTCGGTACGCAGCCAGCCAAAGGCGTATTCACCCTTGATGTGCACGGTCGCGCCTTTGATACCGGCGACTTCACCGGCTGACAGCTCCATGATGGTTGCGTCGAAACCGCGCTTGTCAGCCCAGCGCAGGTACATGCGCAGCAGGATGTTGGCCCAGTCCTGGGCCTCGGTGCCGCCGGAACCGGCCTGGATATCCAGGTAGGCGTTGTTCGGGTCCATTTCGTGGCTGAACATGCGGCGGAATTCAAGCTTGGCGAGGTTTTCCTCGAGACGGGCCAGCTCGGCGACGACATCGCCCACTGCGCCTTCGTCGTTTTCTTCGACGGCCATGTCCAGCAGGTCACGGCAATCGCCCAGACCGGTGTTCAATTCGTCGAGGGTGTCGACGATCTGCGCCAGCGCAGCGCGCTCGCGGCCCAGTTCCTGGGCGTATTCAGGTTTGTTCCAGACAGCCGGATCTTCAAGCTCGCGATTGACTTCGGTCAGACGCTCATGCTTTTGATCGTAGTCAAAGATACCCCCGAATAGTTTCGGAGCGCTCGGACAGGTCCTTGATGGTGTTAAGGATCGGGTTGATTTCCATGGCGGGCAGCACTCGTTGGCGAACTTTTGAAAGCCGACGAGTATAACGACAAAGAGACGCGAACGGCAGCCCGCTTGGCGAAAAGGCGGGTCTGCATCCGATCTCAAGAACAATGAAGATCCAAATGTGGGAGCGGGCTTGCTCGCGAATGCGGTGGGTCAGTCACTGATTCATTACCTGACATACCGCATTCGCGAGCAAGCCCGCTCCCACAAGGGATTAGCGTTGTACCGAATTATTCGATACCCACCTGGTTACGCCCATTATGCTTGGCCGTATACAAACCCTTGTCCGCCGCCATGATCAGCAGCCGGCAATCGCTGCTCTGCTGCGGGGTCATGGTCGACAGGCCGATGCTGATGGTCAGGCTCGAGCCTTCAGCCGGTGCAATATGCGGGATTTTCAGCGCGGCTACTGCCATGCGCAGCTTTTCCGCCACCAGGCGCGCACCACCCGGCGAGGTGTTCGGCAACACCAGGGCGAACTCTTCACCCCCGTAACGCGCCGGCAGGTCCGAAGGACGGCTACTGGCTTCGCGGATGGCGGCGGCGACTTTGCGCAGGGCTTCGTCACCTTCAACATGGCCAAAGCTGTCGTTGAAGGTCTTGAAGAAGTCGACGTCGATCATCAGCAGTGACAGCTGAGTCTGGTCACGCATGGCGCGGCGCCATTCCAATTCCAGGTATTCGTCGAAGTGGCGGCGGTTGGACAGCCCGGTCAGACCGTCGGAGTTCATCAACCGTTGCAGCACCAGATTGGTATCCAGCAACTGCTGCTGGCTGACCCGCAGCGCACGGTAGGCCGCATCCCGCTGCAACAACGTCATGTAGGAGCGCGAGTGATAGCGAATGCGCGCCACCAGCTCGATATTGTCCGGCAGCTTGACCAGGTAATCATTGGCCCCGGCCGAGAACGCCGCGCTTTTGATCAACGGCTCTTCCTTGGTCGAGAGCACGATGATCGGGATGTTCGCCGTGGCCGGGTGGTTGCGGTATTCGCGCACCAGCGTCAGGCCGTCGAGGCCCGGCATGACCAGGTCTTGCAGAATGACGGTTGGCTTAATGCGGATGGCCTGGGCAATCGCCTGATGCGGATCGGCGCAAAAGTGGAAATCGATGTTTTCTTCATGGGCGAGCCCACGCCGCACCGCTTCGCCGATCATGGCCTGGTCGTCGACCAGCAACACCATGGCAGCATTTTCGTCGGTCTTGATGTCGTCGATCTGTAAATCACTCATGTGCAGTCACCTGAATTACTACCTGCAAGCCAGCAGCGGGAGATACTGATCATTTTGCAAATACCTCCAGCAATCGGGGTGCAATTCTATCCAGTGGGCGAATTTCAACAGCAGCATCAATCGCCGCCGCCGCTTTGGGCATGCCATACACCGCCGAGCTTTGTTGATCCTGGGCGATGGTCAAATATCCTTGTTCACGCAACAACTTGAGCCCCTGGGCGCCGTCGCGGCCCATGCCGGTGAGTAATACGCCGACGGCATCGCCGTTCCAGTGGCTGGCGACGCTCTCGAAAAACACGTCGATGGACGGCCGGTAGATCTCGTTCACCGGCTCTGCGGTATAGGCTAGCGTGCCATTTTTCAACAGGCGAATGTGGTGATTGGTGCCGGCCAGCAACACCGTTCCGGCTTGTGGCGGCTCGCCTTCACGGGCCAGGCGCACCGGCAGGCCGGAGGCGCTGCTCAGCCACTCCGCCATGCCGGCGGCAAACACCTGGTCCACATGCTGCACCAGCACGATGGCCGCCGGAAAGTCTCGGGGCAAACCCTTGAGCAGGATTTCCAGGGCAGCCGGCCCGCCTGCCGACGACCCGATCGCCACCAGGCTGCGGCGTTTGCCGGTGGAGCGCTGGGGCGCGGTTTCGGCGCGTACGCGGCTGCCACTCTGGCCGACCAGCCAGCCAATGTTGAGGATCTTGCGCAGCAACGGTGCCGCTGCATCCTTGGGGTTGCCCACGCCCAGCGCCGGTGTATCCACCACGTCCAGCGCGCCATGGCCCATGGCTTCAAACACTCGGCTGACATTGGCCTGACGGTCCACGGTGACGATCAAGATCGGGCACGGGGTTTCGGCCATGATCTGCCGCGTGGCTTCTACGCCGTCCATCACCGGCATGATCAAGTCCATCAGGATCAGGTCCAGCGTCAGTTCGGCGCAACGCTGTACGGCTTCAAGGCCATTGTTGGCCACCCACACCACTTGGTGCGCGGGTTCAAGACTCAAGGCGCGCCGCAAGGCTTCCAACGCCAGGGGCATGTCATTGACGATCGCGATCCTCATGCCCGGGCGCCTCCAATCAGTTCCATCACGGCGTCCAGCAAGGCGTCGTCATGGAAACTGGCTTTAGCTAGATAATAGTCGGCGCCGGCGTCCAGTCCACGACGCCGGTCTTCTTCGCGATCCTTGTACGAGACCACCATCACCGGCAACGATTGCAGGCGACTATCACGGCGCAAGAGTGTGACCAATTCGATCCCGTCCATACGAGGCATATCAATGTCAGTGATCAGCAAGTCGAAGTCTTCGGAACGCAGCGCGTTCCAGCCGTCCATGCCATCGACCGCTACGGCCACTTCATAACCACGATTAAGTAATAATTTGCGTTGCAGCTCTCGCACAGTGAGCGAGTCGTCCACCACCAGCACCCGTTTACGCGGTGCTTCGGCAGCCTGTTGGCTGCGCCGGGCGATACGTTCCAGGCGGCCGGTGTTGAGCAATTTATCCACCGAACGCAGCATGTCTTCGACGTCGACGATCAACACCACCGAGCCGTCATCCAGCAAGGCCCCGGCGGAGATGTCCTGGACTTTGCCCAGGCGATCATCCAGCGGCAACACCACCAGGGTGCGCTCGCCGATAAAGCGTTCCACCGCAATGCCATACACCGCATCGCGCTCGCGGATCACCACTACCTTCAAGGTTTCTTCATTACTCTGCCCCGGCGGGCGCTGCAACAACTGGCTGGCGGCAACCAGGCCGACATGCCGGCCTTCGTGCCAGAAATGCTGACGGCCTTCCAGTTGCACGATGTCATCGGGCGCCAGGTCGCACATGCGTTCGATGTGGGCCAGTGGGAATGCGTAGGCTTCTTCACCGACCTCCACCACCAGGCTGCGCACCACCGACAGAGTCAACGGCACCTCCAGATGGAAGCGACTGCCCTGCCCCGCCGTCTGCTCCAGCACCACCGCGCCGCGCAGTTGGCGAACCATATGCTGCACCGCGTCCAGGCCGACGCCACGCCCGGATACTTCGGTGACCTTGTCGCGCAGGCTGAACCCTGGCAGGAACAGGAACGTCAGCAGTTCCTCTTCGCTCAAGCGCAGGGCAGTTTCCAAAGGTGACAGGTGCCGGTCGACGATGGTGCCGCGCAGGCGCTCAAGGTCGACGCCATTGCCGTCGTCACTCAGCTCCAGCACCAGCAGGCCCGCCTGGTGGGAGGCTCGCAGGCGAATCAAGCCTTCAGCAGGTTTACCGGCGAGCATGCGCTGCTCGGGCATTTCGATACCGTGGTCGACAGCATTGCGCAGCAAGTGGGTGAGCGGCGCTTCGAGCTTTTCCAGCACGTCGCGGTCGACCTGGGTCTTTTCGCCCTCGATCTCCAGGCGCACCTGCTTGCCCAGGCTGCGGCCAAGGTCGCGGACCATGCGCACCTGCCCGGCGAGTACATCGGCAAACGGCCGCATGCGGCAGGCCAACGCCGTGTCGTAAAGCACCTGGGCGCGCTGCCCGGCCTGCCAGCCGAACTCATCCAGCTCGGCAGTTTTTTCCGCCAGCAGGGCCTGGGCTTCGCTTAAAAGACGGCGGGTGTCGGCCAGGGCCTCCTGAGCTTCAAGGCTTAAATCCAGAGCCTTGAGTTGGCCATCCAGCGTGTCCAGGGCGCGCACACTATTGCTTTGAATGCGTTTGAGGCGCTGCATGCTGGCCAGGTAAGGCTTGAGTCGCTGGGTTTCCACCAGCGATTTGCTGGACAGGTCCAACAGGCTGTTCAAGCGCTCGGCGGTCACCCGCAGCACGCGCTCGCCGCCTTCGGTCATGGGTTTGTTCTGGCGCGGCGCAGAAGGCGTGGCCGACGCCGCAGGCTCGATCTCCGGTGGCAGCTCTTCGAGGACAGGCGCGGGTGCCGGCTTGGGCGTTGGCGCAGGTTCAACCCTGGCAATCGGCTGCGACGGATCGAGCAGGCGCTCCATCAGGGCCACATAGGCCTCGATATCTGCGGGGCCCACGTCGTTGCCGGGCGTGGCGATACGCATCAGCAGATCGGTACCTTGCAGTAACGCATCGATATGTTCGGGTTGCAGGTACAGGCGGTTTTCCTGGGCGCTGACCAGGCAATCCTCCATGACGTGAGCCACGCTGACCCCGGCGTCCACGCCGACAATCCGCGCGGCGCCCTTGAGCGAATGCGCGGCGCGCATGCAGGCTTCCAGCTGATCGGCCTGGGTCGGGTTGCGCTCCAGGGCCAGCAAACCGGCGTTCAATACCTGGGTCTGCGCATCGGCTTCCAGGCTGAACAGTTCCAGCAGCGAGGCATCGCGCATCTGGTCGGGGGTCATGTGAGGCTCCGGGTCACGGCGGACAGCAATTGCGCCTCATCCAGCCACCGCAGGCTGCGGCCTTTCCACTGCAGCACACCCTGGGTGAAACGCGCACTGGCCTGGGTGCCGGAGGCCGACGCCGCCTTCAAGGTACGTTCGTCGATGGCATGAATGCCGTCGACTTCATCCACCGGCACCACCACCGGGCCGTCCTGTGCGGCAATAATCAACATGCGCGGCATGATACGCCCGCCGGTTGCACCATTGCTGGTGGGGTCCAGCCCCAGCAACTCCACCAGTGATAAACACGCCACCAGCGCGCCGCGTACATTGGCCACACCGAGCAATGCGCGGGAACGCTGATGTGGCAGCGAATGTATCGCTTGCAGCGGCGCCACCTCCACCAGGCAACGGGTTGCAATACCCAGCCATTCTTCGCCGAGGCGGAACATCAACAGGGATCGAGTGACGACATCACTCGCGACTTCAACGGCCGCCTGCGGGCGTTGGTCGTCCTGCTGCAAGGCGTAACGGTCGAGCAAACGCGTGGCGGCGGCGGAGTACACCGAGCAGTTGCGGCAGTGGATATGCTCGGCCAGCAGCGGGCAGGACTTGTCGCCATGGATGCCGATACGGTTCCAGCAGTCGTCGATGGCCTGGGTGTCGGCCAGGGTCAGGTCCAGGCCTGCGGTATTGAGTGCGTCAGGGCTACTCATCGTTTGGACTCACTGTCAGCTCGCTCGCTACGGGCGGCACGCGCCTGCAACCGGCGCGCCCCCGCGCTGTCGCCCTGGGACTCGAGCAACGCGGCCAGGTGCATCAGGGCCTGCGGGTGCTGCGGTTCCAGGTACAAGGCTTTTCGATAATACCCCTGGGCTTCCAGGGCGCTGCCGGCCACATCGCTGAGCAGCCCCAGCCAGTAAAACACTTGGGCGGCCGGCGGATGGTTACTCAAATACTGTTCACAGGCGGCGCGCGCTTCAACGCTTTTACCTTCGTTGGCCAGGGTAGCGATCCGGCTGAGCAAGTCGCCGGTATCAGTGTGTGGCGCCTTGATCGGCACCACCTGAGCACTCACTGTGCTGAACGGTCGCGGCTTGGGTGGAATCGGCGCTGCGCTGCGCTGTGGCACCGGCGCTGACATCGGTACGAAGACCGGCTCAGGCTTGACCGGCTCGACATGCCGGCTGAACGCAAAGGATTGCGGTACGCCTATCGAGCGCATGCCATGGCGCCCCAGCAGGCTGCCTTCGGCCGGGCCGATAAACAGCACGCCGTCCACGTGGGTCAGGGCCTTGAGCACGTCGAACACTTGCTTCTGGGTCGGCTGGTCAAAGTAGATCAGCAGGTTGCGACAGAACACGAAATCGTAACTCGGCTCATTGGCCAGCAACGCAGGGTCGAGCAGGTTGCCGACTTGCAGGCGGACTTGTTCACGCACCCGGTCGGCGATGCGATAACCGTCGACCTCTTCGGTGAAATGGCGCTCACGAAACTCGATATCGCTGCCGCGAAAAGAATTCTTGCCATACACCCCACGTTTGGCGCGCTCCACCGACAGCGGGCTGACATCCATGCCCTGCACCTTGAATTGGTGCGGCGCAAGCCCGGCATCCAGTAACGCCATGGCAATCGAATACGGCTCTTCGCCGGTGGAACACGGCAAGCTGAGAATGCGCAGGGCACGCATGTGCTTGATCTCGGCCAGGCGTGCCTTGGCCAAGCGGGCCAGGGTGGCAAAGGATTCGGGGTAACGGAAAAACCAGGTCTCGGGGACGATCACCGCTTCGATCAGCGCCTGCTGCTCATCATGGGAGCTTTGCAGGTGCTGCCAGTAAGCCTCGGCGGTCTGCGCCTGCACGGCCTGGCTACGTTGACGCACCGCGCGCTCGATAATCGCCTCACCCACCGAGGCGACATCCAGGCCAATGCGCTCCTTCAAGAAGGCAAAGAACCGCGGGTCGTTGCTCATAGGCTCAGCTCGGCGGAAAACAGCAAGGTGCGCACAGGCTCGGTAAGCAGTTCGTTGACGCCAATCCACTGCATCAAGCCCAAGGCATCTTCACGCACCAGCCCCAGGTAAGGCGCCTCGCGGTTGTCCAGCCCATAAGGCTGGAACTCCTCAAGCCCGCAACGCAGGGTGTCGGTGGCTTGTTCGAGGATCAGCCCCAGCCAGCGCGCCTGGACCCACGGCTGCGGCTGGTAATTGACCAGCACCAGGCGCGTGCTGGTGCGGGCCTTTGCCGGCGTACCGAAGGTCAAGGCACACAGATCGATGACAGGCACCAACGCCCCACGATGAGCAAAGATCCCCGCCACCCACAGCGGCGCGTGGGCAATCGGTTTGAGCGGCAGGCGTGGCAGCACCTCGGCCACTTCCGTGGCCCTCAGCGCGTAGCGTTCACCGCCGATGTGGAACACCAGGAACAACGCTTTTTTCGCTGCCGGGACGGCACCGCGTTTAGCCGCGAGGTCGCTCATCAGACTTTGAAACGCGAGACGCCGCTGCGCAGACCGACCGCAACCTGGCTCAGTTCATCAATGGCAAAGCTGGCCTGGCGCAGGGACTCCACGGTCTGGCTGCTGGCATCGCCCAATTGCACCAGCGCGTGATTAATTTGCTCGGCACCGGTGGCCTGGGCCTGCATGCCTTCGTTGACCATCAACACCCGCGGCGCCAGGGCCTGCACCTGATGGATGATTTGCGACAGTTGCTCGCCCACTTGCTGCACTTCGAACATCCCGCGCCGGACTTCTTCGGAGAACTTGTCCATGCCCATCACGCCCGCCGACACTGCCGACTGGATCTCGCGCACCATCTGCTCGATGTCATACGTGGCCACGGCGGTCTGGTCGGCCAGGCGCCGCACTTCAGTGGCCACCACGGCAAAACCACGACCGTATTCACCGGCCTTCTCGGCCTCGATGGCGGCATTGAGCGACAGCAGGTTGGTCTGGTCGGCCACCTTGACGATGGTCACCACCACCTGGTTGATGTTGCCGGCCTTCTCATTGAGGATCGCCAGCTTGGCGTTGACCAGGTCGGCGGCGCCCATCACCGAATGCATGGTTTCTTCCATGCGCGCCAGGCCTTGCTGGCCGGAACCGGCGGCGACCGATGCCTGGTCGGCGGCTGTCGAGACTTCGGTCATGGTGCGGACCAAGTCCTTGGACGTGGCGGCGATCTCGCGTGAAGTCGCGCCGATCTCGGTGGTAGTTGCCGCTGTTTCGGTGGCGGTGGCCTGTTGCTGCTTGGAGGTCGCGGCGATCTCGGTGACCGAGGTGGTCACCTGTACCGACGAACGCTGGGCCTGGGACACCAGGGCCGTCAGCTCGGTCATCATGTCGTTGAAGCCGGTTTCCACGGCGCCGAATTCGTCCTTGCGATCCAGGTTCAGGCGTTTGCTCAGGTCGCCGTCGCGCATGGTGCCCAGGATCGCCACGATGCGTTGCATCGGCGCCATGATCGCGCGCATCAACAGCAGGCCACACAGGCCGGCGGCGAGGATGGCCAAGAGCAACGACACGAGCATGCTGACCTTGGCGGCTGCTACCGCGTCATCAATGGCAGTGGTCGCACGGTCGGCGACATCTTTGTTTTCGGTGATGATGTCGTTGAGTTTCAATCGCCCTGCCGTCCATGCAGGCGTCAGGTTGGTATTGAACTCTTTGCGCGCGGCGACCAGATCATTGCGCGCCAGGCTCTCGAGCACCGTGGCCAGGCTCTTGTTGTAGGCCTGGTGCAGGGATTCGAATTTATTGAACTCGGCTTGGTCATCGCGACCGTTGATGGTTTGCTGGTAGTTGGCCATCTGTGTCTGGATGCGCCCTTCAAAGGCTTTGAAGTCAGCCTTGTCGGCGTCGGTCAGGCCCTTGTCGTCACGCAGACCAAGCAACGCCAGGGTTTGCAGGTAACTGTCGACCCACGCGCTGCGGATCATCGAACTGAGATAAACCCCCGGCACTGCGTCATCACGGACCGCAGTCTCGCCAGCCTCAATCTTCAACAACCGTGAATAAGAGACCACAACCATTAACAACATGATGGCGATAATGACCGCAAAGCTAGCCAAGATCCGTTGGCGCAAGGTCCAGTTCTTCACAGTAATTCCTCGAAGGGCCATTCAAATGCGGGGAGTATAGCTGAGCGCAAGCCCTCATTAATCAATGGGTTTTGATGCACCGCATACAGAACGCAAAAACACCCCGAACCGCTGCTTCGGCCGGGGTGTTTGATAACGCTGGATGAGCGTCAAAGGGTGGCTTGGCGCACCTGTTTTTCCAGCTCGGCCTTTAGACCGGGCTCGAGTTTCAACTGGCGCGCCAACTCATCCAGATAGGCCTTTTCCATGAAGTTTTCTTCGTCAACCAGCATCACGCTGGCAATGTACATCTCGGCGGCCATTTCCGGGGTGCCGGCTGCGCGGGCCACGTCGGCGGGGTCGAGGGGTTTATTCAGCTCGGCATGCAGCCAGGTTTGCAGCTCGCGGTCGTTGTCCAGCTTGGTGAATTCGCCCTCGATCAACGCGCGTTCGCGCTCGTCCACATGCCCGTCAGCCTTGGCCGCCGCGACCAACGCTTTAAGAATGCCCTGGCTGTGTTGCTCGACCTGGGCCGGTGGCAGGCGGTCGATGGTTTGCGGTTCGCCTTGAGGCGCGCCGGCCTGCTGCGCCTGCCAATTGCCGTAAGCCTTATAGGCAATCACGCCCAATGCCGCCAGGCCACCGTAGGTGAGCGCCTTGCCGCCAAATTTACGGGCCTTCTTATTACCCAGCAGCAAACCCATGGCACCGGCCGCCAGGGCCCCGCCACCCGCACCGCCGAGCAAACTGCCCAGCCCGCCACTGCCGAGCAGCCCGCCGAGTGCACCTTTGTCGTCCGATTTACGCTGGCCACCAGCCTTGTTTTGCAACATGTCCTGGCCCGATTTGAGCAGTTGGTCGAGCAATCCACGGGTATTCATTCGCAGCCTCCAGACACTTGGGTTCGTAGGACCAATAGGCCCCCAGCGTAAAACTAAGTGCCAAAAAGCCGCGATCTAGAGTGCTTCCAGATGTAACGCCGCCAGCCTGGCTGGCAGACCCTCAACTCCGCACGCACACGTAGAAACAACTTGTTTCACACGCAACGCCATTACCTCGCCATCAAGCAATTTTCCTTATCCATCGAACCGCTTAAGCTATCCGGCGTCTGTTTATAGTCCGTTGCGTTTGGCCGAAGGCATGTCCGAACCGTTATTTCTGATCCAGCACGTGCCAGGAACGGCGCGGGATTTGCTCACGACAGGTTGTCTCTATGCACCGCAGGAATTTGCTCAAAGCATCCATGGCCATTGCGGCTTATACCGGTTTGTCGGCCTCTGGCCTGCTGGCCGCGCAGGCCTGGGCCGGGAACCGTGCCGCCGATGGCAAGGCCGTGGCGTTTGATTTTGAAACGCTTAAAGCCCAGGCCAAGCAGCTCGCCGGCACCGCGTATAAAGACACCAAACAGGTGCTGCCGCCGACGCTGGCGACCATGACCCCGCAGAATTTCAATGCCATCGGCTATGACGGCAACCACTCGCTGTGGAAGGAACTGAACGGCCAGCTCGACGTGCAATTCTTCCACGTCGGCATGGGTTTCAAGACGCCGGTGCGCATGCACAGCGTCGACCCCAAGACCCGCGAAGCGCGCGAGGTGCATTTCCGCCCGTCGCTGTTCAACTATGCAAAGACCACGGTCGACACCCAGCAGCTGACTGGCGACCTGGGTTTCTCCGGTTTCAAGCTGTTCAAGGCGCCGGAACTGGATCGCCATGACGTGTTGTCTTTCCTCGGCGCCAGCTACTTCCGCGCGGTGGATTCCACCGGCCAGTACGGCCTTTCGGCACGCGGCCTGGCAATTGATACCTACGCGAAAAAACGCGAAGAATTCCCCGACTTCACGCAATTCTGGTTCGAAACCCCGGCCAAGGACGCCACGCGTTTTGTGGTCTACGCCCTGCTCGACTCGCCGAGCGCCACCGGCGCCTACCGCTTCGACATCGACTGCCAGGCCAACCAGGTGGTGATGGCCATCGACGCAAATATCAATGCGCGCACCACCATTGAACAGTTGGGCATCGCGCCGATGACCAGCATGTTCAGCTGCGGCACCGTTGAGCGCCGTATGTGCGACACCCTCCACCCGCAAATCCACGACTCGGATCGGCTGGCGATGTGGCGCGGCAACGGCGAGTGGATCTGCCGCCCGCTGAACAACCCGGCCAAGCTGCAATTCAACGCGTTCGCCGACACCGACCCGAAAGGCTTCGGCCTGGTGCAGACCGACCATGAGTTCGCCAGCTACCAGGACACCGTGGACTGGTACAGCAAGCGCCCAAGCCTGTGGGTAGAACCGACCACCGCCTGGGGCGAAGGCTCGATCGACCTGCTGGAAATCCCCACCACCGGCGAAACCCTGGATAACATCGTGGCCTTCTGGACCCCGAAAAAACCCGTGGCCGCCGGCGACTCGCTCAACTATGGCTACAAGCTGTACTGGAGCGCACTGCCGCCGGTAAGCACCCCGCTGGCGCAAGTTGACGCCACCCGCTCAGGCATGGGCGGCTTTACCGAGGGCTGGGCACCGGGCGAGCACTACCCCGAAGTATGGGCACGCCGGTTTGCTGTGGACTTCAAAGGTGGCGGCCTGGACCGACTGCCCGCCGGCACCGGGATTGAGCCGGTGGTGACCTGTTCCCACGGTGAAGTGAAAGATTTCAGCGTGCTGGTGCTCGACAACATCAAGGGCTATCGCATTCTGTTCGACTGGTACCCGACCAGCGACAGCGTGGAGCCAGTGGAATTACGCCTGTTTATCCGCACGCAGGACCGCACGTTGAGTGAAACCTGGCTGTATCAGTACTTCCCGCCTGCGCCAGACAAGCGCAAGTACACCTGATACAACGCGTTCCCACGCACGCGTGGGAACGCTTCCCTCCTGCGGTTCAGAACCGCGACACGCTCTTCATTGCCCCGATCAAATACCGCATCGCCATTTGATCGCTTTCGGTCAACGCCCGATATTGCGCCAGCAGCTCCCTTTCATCCGAACTCAACCTTCGACCCCGCAAGGCTATCCGGCGACTCAGAAAAGACGCCACCGCACTCGCTACGCCATAGGATTTGGTCATGGACCGTTACTCCTGATTTCAGTCAAATACTTCGGGTGCCCATCGCCCAACTCCCTTGAGGCGCGATACCTTCGGGGACAAGCCGGCTGACTCCCTGGGCCAGAAATCAGACTTACCCTAAGCGTAGAAACAATCTCGTCACGTGTGGGATTTTTTTAGAGCATTCACTTAAAAAATTCTTCGGTAACAAAGACCTACAACCCTTTCTCACACAGAGGTCGGTTCAGGTGGATGTCGTGGGGCTCTTGCGCATACAGGTCGGGGTCCGCTCCATGCGGGCGACGGTTGCCTACAACGGGATATCGCTCTGGGCTAACGTAAGATCCCGCCGCATGATTGCCGCTGATTTCCAGCGACCAAGGATCGGGCTTGCGGGACCTGCGAGCACAAAAAAACCCACCGGTTCAGGGTGGGTTTGTATGAAACAGGCGCAGGATCAGTCCCTCAAATCAGACTCATGAATCGGCTGATCGCGATGGGTCGCCCGTTGGTATTGCGCTGGCCAAATCGCCTTGCGCCCGCCCAGGTCGTCGTCGGCATGCAGCGGCCAATACGGATCACGCAACAACTCACGGGCCAGGAAGATAATGTCGGCCTGGCAGGTGCGCAGGATATGCTCGGCCTGGGCTGGTTCGGTGATCATGCCGACCGTGCCGGTCGCGATACCCGACTCTTTACGCACACGCTCGGCAAAGCGCGTCTGGTAACCGGGGCCTACCGGGATTTCGGCATTGGCGGCAGTGCCACCGGAGGATACGTCGATCAGGTCCACGCCGAGGTCTTTGAGGCGGCGCGCCAGTTCCACGGTTTCATCAGGGTTCCAGCCGTCTTCAACCCAATCAGTGGCCGATACGCGTACAAACAGCGGCAGCTCTTGAGGCCAGACCTCGCGCACAGCCTTGGTGACTTCCAGCACCAGGCGGATGCGATTTTCAAACGAACCACCGTATTGGTCCTGACGCTGGTTGCTGATCGGCGACAGGAATTGGTGCAGTAGATAACCGTGCGCGGCATGGATTTCCACCACTTCAAAACCGGCGGTCAACGCACGCTTGGCGGCGGCCACAAAGTCGCCAATCACGTTCTGGATCTGCCCTTCGTCCAACGCTTTGGGCTGGGTGTGATTGGGGTCAAAGGCAATCGGCGACGGGCCTACCGGCACCCAACCGCCGTCTTCCGGCTTGACGCTGCCATGCTTGCCGATCCATGGCCGATGAGTGCTGGCCTTGCGCCCCGCATGGGCCAATTGAATGCCCGCGACCGCGCCTTGGGCGGCAATAAAGCGCGTGATGCGTTGCAACGGCTCGATCTGTGCGTCGTTCCACAAGCCCAGGTCCTGGGCGGTGATGCGGCCATCGGCGGTCACGGCGGTGGCTTCGGTGAAAATCAGCCCGGCGCCGCCGACGGCGCGACTGCCCAGGTGCACCAGGTGCCAGTCATTGGCCAGGCCATCGTCGGATGAATACTGGCACATCGGCGAGACGGCAATCCGGTTGAGCAGGGTCAATTGGCGGAGGGTGTAGGGTTCGAGCAGCTGACTCATGACGCACCTCTTCTGGGTTCTGTGGGCACTCTTCAAACAGTGCTTAGAGCCTAGTCGACAACGGTAGCTTGCACAGGGTTCAGAAGGAAAACGGGAGCCGATTGCCGGCTCCCGTGTTGCAGTGGCTTACATCTCGACCTGGGTGCCCAGCTCGATCACCCGGTTTACCGGGAGCTTGAAGAAGCGCAGGTTGCCGTTGGCGTTCTTCAACATGAACGCGAACAAACTTTCACGCCATCGGGCCATGCCCTTGATGCGCGAGGCAATCACCGTTTCGCGGCTGAGGAAGTACGTGGTGCGCATCGGGCTGAAATCCAGATCGTCCAGATGGCACAGCTTCAGCGCTTCGGGCACGTCCGGCTCGTCGGTAAAACCGAAGTGCAGGATTACGCGGAAGAACCCTTCCCCGTAGGCATCCACCTCGAACCGCCGTGAGGTAGGTACGCGCGGAATATCTTCGTAGACCACTGTCAGCATCACCACCTGTTCATGCAACACCTGGTTATGCAGCAGGTTGTGCAACAGCGCGTGAGGCACGGCGTCGGTCCGCGCGGTGAGGAACACCGCCGTGCCCTGCACGCGATGGGGCGGCTGCACGCGGATACTGCTGATAAAGATCGGCAACGGCAGGCCGCCTTCGTCGAGGCGGTCCATCAGCAGTTCCTTGCCGCGCTTCCAGGTGGTCATCAGGATAAACAGCACAATCCCCGCCAGCACCGGGAAGGCACCACCCTGGACGATCTTCGGCACGTTGGCGGCGAAGAACAGGCCGTCCACCAACAGGAAGCCGATCAACACCGGAATCGCCAGCACCGGTGGCCACTTCCAGAGCAGCAGCATCACCGCCGACACCAGGATGCTGGTAATCAACATGGTGCCGGTCACTGCCACGCCGTAGGCGGAGGCCAGGGCATTGGAGGATTCGAAGCCGAGTACCAGCAGGATCACGCCGACCATCAGCGACCAGTTCACCGCACCGATGTAGATCTGGCCTTGCTCGGCGCTGGAGGTGTGCTGGATATGCATGCGCGGGATGTAACCCAACTGGATCGCCTGACGCGTCAGGGAGAACGCGCCGGAAATCACCGCCTGGGATGCAATCACGGTGGCCAGGGTCGACAGCGCGACCAACGGCACCAGCGCCCATTCCGGCGCGAGCAAGTAGAACGGGTTGCGCGCCGCTTCGGGGTTTTCCAGCAGCAACGCGCCCTGGCCGAAGTAGTTGAGCACCAGCGCCGGCAGCACCAGGGCGAACCAGGCACGAGCGATCGGCTTGCGGCCGAAGTGGCCCATGTCGGCATACAGCGCTTCGGCACCGGTCAAGGCCAGCACGACGGCGCCAAGAATCGCCACGCCCATGCCCGGATGGGACACAAAGAAACGCACGCCCCACACGGGGTTCAGCGCGTTGAGCACCTCGGGATGTTGCAGGATGCCGTGCACGCCGAGGCCGCCCAACACCAGGAACCACACCACCATCACCGGCCCGAACAGCTTGCCGATACGGTCAGTGCCGTGTTTCTGGATCAGGAACAGCCCCACCAGTACCACCAGCGACAGCGGCACCACCCAACGTTCAATCCCATCAAAGGCCAGTTCCAGGCCCTCGACCGCCGACAATACCGAGATCGCCGGGGTAATCATGCTGTCGCCATAAAACAGCGCCGCACCGATCAGGCCGAGGATCACCAGCACCGAACGCAACTTGGGGTAAGGCGACGCCGCCCGCCGCGCCAGCGCCGTCAGGGCCATGATGCCGCCCTCGCCCTGGTTGTCCGCGCGCAGGATAAACAGCACGTACTTGATCGACACGACCCACACCAGCGACCAGAAAATCAGCGCCAGAATGCCGAAGACCCCGTCATGATTGACCTGAACCCCGTAACCACCTGTAAACACTTCTTTAAGGGTATAGAGCGGGCTGGTACCGATATCGCCGTAAACCACCCCGACTGCCGCCACCAACATGCCAATCGGCTTTGCATTGGAATGCTCGGCACCTGCTGCCTGACTATTTGCCTGACCCATCAACCACTCCTGCCCTTTGACCTGAGGTCTTATATAAACAACGCGCCTAAGCTGACCGTAGCATGCGCTGTTTTACTTCTCGTAACAGACGTTTTATTGACCCCGAGGTTTTACCCGCGTGCAACGGCGCGAAGCATAGCGCAGCACTCGTCGCATTTCCCTGCTCAAGTGGTTCTGGTGTCGTTTTCTGCAGCCGTTAATAAAGGTCACGGCACTTTGGAGCCTTTTTGCCTGCATTGATCACATTACGGCGGACCGTTTATTTTTGGCCTGGCTCATGAGTGCTGCCTAAGCGGCGTAAGCCGGGACTCCCCAGCTGGCTTAGCTGATCAATAAATCGTGCCCCTGCATGGCGCGCGCAGCCGATATATAAACTCAATCATCGGCATGTCTCTTTTAAGGTACATTTCTCATGTACGAAGTGAAACACGTACGTCAGTCAATGGCGTGGATATCTACCAGGCTTGGCTGGACACCGTGCAAGACACGCGTTCAAAAGCAAGAATCACAACCAGAGTGGACCGAGCATCACTTGGTCACTTTGGCCTTACCGAGCTGGTGGGAGATGGAGTTTTTGAGATGAAGCTCGACTTCGGACCTGGCTTTCGCGTGTATTACGCAATCCAGGACCGGAAAATAGTTTTCCTGCTGGGCGGTGGCTCAAAGGCCAGACAGCAGAACGACATTGATCAGGCCAAGGCTCTCTGGAAATCTTACAAGGTGCAGCAAAAATGACCATTCGTACTCGTTCTCATGAAGATAGCGTTCTTGAAATGCTCCGAGACGACGAAGCGTTCGCCCTCGAATATCTTTCTGTCGCGCTTGAGGAAATCGATGAAACGGGTGGTGAGGACGCCTTCCTTGTCGCTATCCGTCGCGTAGCGGAAGCTCGTGGCGGAATGCTCAGTTTATCGCAGAACACGGGGCTTAATAGAGCAAATCTGTACAGATCCATCGCCGTCGGCGGTGACCCAAAGCTCTCCACCCTCCTGAAAGTGCTTCAAGCGTTAGGTGTAGGCATGTCTAAAGTTGTATCGCACCGCACAGAGCAGGACGCCCGGGCTTAAGTGCAGGGTAAGGGCTACGCGAATTAGCCAATACAGCACTCGTCGCATTTCCCTGCATAAAGCTGGTCAAGTGCGTTGCCCGTCGCTAGAATTGCGCACTTTTTGATCAGAGGCGCGCTAAGCGCCCGTCCGCTGCCCTGCCCTTCTGGGCGGCGGCGTCATTCAATACCGAGGTTAGACATGTCCACCACCATCGCAAAAGCCAACCCAAAGGTCGGCTTTGTATCCCTGGGTTGCCCGAAGGCTCTCGTTGACTCCGAGCGCATCCTCACGCAACTGCGTATGGAAGGCTATGACGTCGTGTCCACTTATCAGGACGCCGACGTGGTGGTGGTCAACACCTGCGGTTTCATCGACTCGGCGAAGGCTGAGTCGCTGGAAGTGATCGGCGAAGCGATCAAGGAAAACGGCAAGGTCATCGTGACCGGCTGCATGGGCGTGGAAGAAGGCAATATCCGCAAGGTGCACCCAAGCGTGCTGGCCGTGACCGGCCCGCAGCAGTACGAGCAAGTGGTCAACGCCGTGCACCAGGTGGTGCCGCCTCGCCAGGACCACAACCCGCTGATCGACCTGGTGCCGCCGCAAGGCATCAAGCTGACGCCGCGCCACTATGCGTACCTGAAGATTTCCGAAGGCTGCAACCACAGCTGCAGCTTCTGCATCATCCCGTCGATGCGCGGCAAGCTGGTCAGCCGCCCGGTCGGTGACGTGCTCGACGAGGCCCAGCGCCTGGTCAAATCCGGCGTGAAAGAGCTGTTGGTGATCTCCCAGGACACCAGCGCCTACGGCGTCGACGTGAAATACCGCACCGGTTTCTGGAATGGCGCGCCGGTGAAAACCCGCATGACCGAACTCTGCGAAGCCTTGAGCAGCCTGGGCGTGTGGGTACGCCTGCACTACGTTTACCCGTACCCGCATGTGGACGAGCTGATCCCGCTGATGGCCGCCGGCAAGATCCTGCCGTACCTGGACATCCCGTTCCAGCACGCCAGCCCGAAAATCCTCAAAGCCATGAAACGCCCGGCCTTCGAAGACAAGACCCTGGCGCGTATCAAGAACTGGCGCGAGATCTGCCCTGAGCTGATCATCCGCTCCACGTTCATCGTCGGCTTCCCTGGCGAGACCGAAGAAGACTTCCAGTACCTGCTGGACTGGCTGACCGAGGCCCAACTCGACCGCGTCGGTTGCTTCCAGTACTCGCCGGTGGAAGGCGCTCCGGCCAACCTGCTGGACGCTGCCATCGTTCCAGACGACGTCAAGCAAGACCGTTGGGAGCGTTTCATGGCCCATCAACAGGCCATCAGCTCGGCACGCCTGCAACTGCGTATCGGCAAGGAAATCGAAGTGCTGATCGATGAAGTCGACGAGCAAGGCGCCGTTGGCCGTTGCTTCTTCGATGCGCCGGAAATCGACGGTAACGTGTTTATCGACGATGCCAGCGGCCTGAAGCCGGGCGACAAGGTCTGGTGCACGGTGACGGACGCCGATGAATACGACCTGTGGGCTGAAAAGCGCGATTAAGGCTGTAAAAAATTGAAAAAGCCCCGCTTCTGAACAAGATGCGGGGCTTTTTTAGGTCTATCGTTTGCCCATCGACGCCGATCATCGGCAAGGGGCAGCGGGCATGCGTCAGCATTCGGTTATCCACACACCTAAAATCAGCGACTTCGCGCAATTGGCGCAGATCTGGGAAGCGTCCGTGCGCGCGACCCACGACTTCTTGCCAGACAGCTACATCGTGCTGCTTAAGGAACTGGTGCTGACACGTTACCTGGACGCCGTCATGCTGATCTGCACCAAAGACGCGCGCCAGCGTATTACCGGGTTTGCCGGGGTGGCCGCGGGTAAAGTCGAGATGCTGTTTATCGACCCGCAGCACCGCGGCCAGGGCCTCGGCCGGCAACTGCTGCGCTATGCGATCGAGCACATGAACGCCGATGCACTGGACGTCAACGAACAGAACCCCCAGGCCCTGGGCTTTTACTTCAAGCAGGGGTTCGAGGTGATCGGACGCGCGGAGCATGATGGCCTGGGCCAACCTTACCCGTTGCTGCACATGCGTTTGCGCCAACAGCAACGGCGCAGTGGCTGACGAAACACAGTGCCAATGTGGGAGCGGGCTTGCTCGCGAATGCGGTGTGTCAGTCAAAGATGTGCTAGCTGATCCACCGCATTCGCGAGCAAGCCCGCTCCCACATTTTGAACCGTGTACCAACCAATAAAGCCACTACGCTGAAATGGGGCCGGGATTAACCGCGCCCACACAGGTACAATAGCCGCCCCCTTTTGCTACGGCCCTTGTCATGACTGACCCCATACGCCTTTCCAAACGCCTTATTGAACTGGTCGGTTGCTCCCGTCGGGAGGCTGAGCTGTTTATCGAAGGCGGCTGGGTCTCGGTGGACGGCGAAGTGATTGACGAGCCACAGTTCAAGATCACCACCCAGAAGGTCGAGCTCGACTCAGAGGCCAAGGCCACTGTGCCGGAGCCGGTGACCATTCTGTTGCACGCGCCGGTAGGTATGGATGCCGAAACGGCGATGGCCTCGATCAGCGCCGAGACCCTGTCCGAAGAACACCGCTTCAGCAAACGCCCGCTCAAAGGCCACTTTCTGCGCCTGACCGCCAGTGCCGACCTGCAAGCCAAGGCCAGCGGCCTGTTGGTGTTCACCCAGGACTGGAAGATTCTGCGCAAGTTGACCGCCGATGCCGCCAAGATCGAGCAGGAATACGTGGTGGAAGTCGAAGGCGACATGGTTGCTCATGGCCTCAATCGCCTGAACCACGGCCTGACCTACAAAGGCAAAGAGCTGCCGGCCGTAAAAGCCAGCTGGCAGAACGAAAACCGCCTGCGCTTTGCGATGAAAAACCCGCAACCGGGCGTCATCGCTCTGTTCTGCGAAGCCGTTGGCTTGAAAGTCATCGCTATCCGCCGTATTCGCATTGGCGGCGTGTCCATCGGCAAAGTGCCAGTAGGCCAATGGCGTTACCTGTCCGGCAAAGAGAAGTTCTAAGCCACACCCCCTTTCTTGACACCGCCTGACTGGGCGGTGCCCTCAGTTGAATACCAGGATTGCCCACCATGATTCACAACGACGTACTGCGCAGCGTGCGCTACATGCTCGACATCAGCGACAACAAGATGGTCGAGATCATCAAACTCGGCGGCATGGACGTGACCAAGGAAGACCTGCTGACCTACCTCAAGAAAGATGAGGAAGAAGGTTTTGTATTCTGCCCGGACGACGTCATGGCTCACTTCCTGGATGGTCTGGTGATTTTCAAGCGCGGCAAGGACGAAACGCGTCCGCCGCAGCCGATTGAAACCCCGGTGACCAACAACATCATCCTGAAGAAGCTGCGCGTTGCCTTCGAGCTGAAAGAAGACGACATGCACGCCATCCTCAAGGCCGCCGAATTCCCGGTGTCCAAGCCTGAGCTCAGCGCGCTGTTCCGCAAGTTCGGCCACACCAACTACCGCACCTGCGGCGACCAGTTGCTGCGTAACTTCCTCAAGGGCCTGACCCTGCGGGTTCGTGCGTAAGCCATGAGTTACCAGGTCTCGCCCGTCGGCTTCGTGCGCTCCTGTTTCAAGGAGAAGTTCGCCATCCCGCGCCAGCCGCAACTGGCGCCGGCCGCCCGTGGCGTGCTGGAGCTGGTGGCGCCGTTCGACCAGGGTGAGGCGGTGCAGGGCCTGGAACAGGTCAGCCATGTCTGGTTGCTGTTTCTGTTCCACCAGGCTCTGGAAGACAAGCCTCGCCTCAAAGTGCGCCCGCCGCGCCTGGGCGGCAACACGTCCATGGGTGTATTTGCCACCCGCGCGACCCATCGTCCCAACGGCATTGGCCAGTCAGTGGTCAAGCTGGACAAGGTCGAACCGGGGCGGTTGTGGATTTCCGGGATTGATTTGCTCGATGGCACGCCAGTGCTGGATATCAAGCCGTATGTGCCGTATGCCGACATTATCGACAGCGCCACCAACAGCATCGCGAGCAGCGCGCCGCAGCTGATTCCGGTGCAGTGGCTGAAGACCGCCCTGCTCCAGGCACAAGGCCACGCTCAGCGCCTTGACGAGCCGTTGGTGGCGTTGATCGAGCAATGTCTGGCACAGGACCCACGGCCGGCGTATCAGACGCCGGGGCCTGAGCGTGAATACGGGGCACAGTTCTGGGATGTGGATGTGCGCTGGCACTATCCGGAGGCGGGCGTGATCTGTGTGCTGGAAGTGGTTCCAGCCAAATAAGCGCCGAAAACAAATGTGGGAGCAGCTTATGTGGGAGCTGGCTTGCCGGCGATGCAGACACCTCGGTCGTTCAGTTGAACCGAGGTGATGCTATCGCAGGCAAGCCAGCTCCCACAAAAGCCAGCTCCCACATTCATTTGGATCGGTGATTACTTCTCGACGAACGCGCGTTCGATCAAGTAGTCACCCGGCTCACGCATACGCGGCGAAACCTTCAGGCCGAAGCTGTTCAGCACTTCGCTGGTCTCGTCCAACATGCTTGGGCTGCCGCACAGCATGGCACGGTCGTCCTCGGGGTTGATCGGCGGCAGGCCGATGTCGCGGAACAGCTTGCCGCTGCGCATCAGGTCGGTCAGGCGGCCTTCGTTTTCGAACGGCTCGCGGGTCACCGTCGGGTAATAGATCAACTTGTCACGCAGCGCCTCGCCGAAGAACTCGTTCTGCGGCAGGTGTTCGGTGATGAATTCGCGGTAGGCGACTTCGTTGACGTAACGCACGCCGTGGCACAGGATCACTTTTTCGAAACGCTCGTAGGTCTCCGGGTCCTGGATCACGCTCATGAATGGAGCGAGGCCAGTACCGGTGCTGAGCAGATACAGGTGTTTGCCCGGCTTCAAATCGTCAAGCACCAGGGTGCCTGTCGGTTTTTTGCTGATGATGATCTCGTCGCCTTCCTTCAAGTGCTGCAATTGTGAAGTCAGCGGGCCATCCGGCACTTTGATGCTGAAGAACTCCAGATGCTCTTCCCAGTTCGGGCTGGCAATGGAGTAAGCGCGCATGAGCGGGCGGCCGTTGGGCTGTTGCAGGCCGATCATCACGAACTGACCGTTCTCGAAGCGCAGGCCCGGATCGCGGGTGCACTTGAAGCTGAACAGAGTGTCGTTCCAGTGATGAACACTGAGGACACGCTCGTGGTTCATGTTGCTCATGTACGGGGAACTCCTGGAAATGGGTCTGCGCCAATGTTTGGATGCGCAATTGCACAGCATTCTAATGGCGGCGACAATATCTGTTAACTGGATTATTAAGATAAGGGTTATCGGTTATATAGATATGCGATTTACTCTACGTCAACTGCAAGTTTTCGTCGCCGTCGCCCAGCAGGAAAGCGTCTCACGCGCTGCTGGCCTTCTGGCCTTATCTCAATCCGCCGCCAGCACGTCGATTACCGAGCTGGAGCGTCAATCCAGCTGCCAATTATTCGACCGCGCGGGCAAACGGCTGAGCCTCAACGCCCTCGGCCACCAGCTTTTGCCCCAGGCCGTGGCGCTGCTGGACCAGGCCAAGGAGATCGAAGACCTGCTCAACGGCAAGTCCGGCTTCGGCTCCCTGGCGGTCGGCGCCACCCTGACCATCGGCAATTACCTGGCCACCCTGCTGATCGGCAGCTTCATGCAGCAGCACCCCGAGAGCCAGGTGAAGCTGCATGTGCAGAACACTGCGAATATCGTGCACCAGGTCGCGCACTACGAAATTGACCTGGGTCTAATCGAAGGCGACTGCAGCCACCCGGACATCGAGGTGCAAACCTGGGTCGAAGATGAGCTGGTGGTGTTTTGTGCGCCCCAGCATCATTTGGCCAAACGCGGCGTGGCGACCATGGAAGAGCTGACCCATGAAGCGTGGATCCTGCGCGAACAAGGTTCAGGCACACGCCTGACGTTTGACCAGGCCATGCGCCATCACCGCAGCGCGCTGAATATCCGCCTGGAACTGGAACACACCGAGGCGATCAAGCGTGCGGTGGAATCGGGATTGGGGATTGGCTGCATTTCCCGGCTGGCACTGCGCGATGCGTTCCGCCGTGGCAGTTTGGTGCCGGTGGAAACCCCGGACCTGGACCTGGCCCGGCAGTTCTACTTCATCTGGCATAAACAGAAGTACCAGACCTCGGCGATGCGCGAGTTTCTGGAGCTGTGCCGCGCTTTCACCGCCGGGGTTCAGCGCAGCGACGAGATCGTGCTGCCGAGCATTGCCTGATCCTCAGATCAGAATCACGGCCCACACCAGGGTGATCATGGTCAGTGCCACGAATTGCGCGGCGCTGCCCATGTCCTTGGCGTTTTTCGACAAAGGGTGACGGTCGAGCGAGATGCGGTCGATCGCCGCTTCTACGGCTGAGTTGAGCAGCTCGACGATCAACGCCAGCAGGCACACCGCGATCAGCAAAGCGCGCTCGACCCGGCTGACGTGCAGGAAAAAGCTCAACGGGATCAGGATGACATTCAGCAACACCAACTGACGGAATGCCGCCTCGCCGGTGAAAGCCGCGCGCAGGCCATCCAGGGAATAGCTCCCTGCGTTGAAGATACGTTTGATACCGGTTTGACCCTTGAAAGGCGACATAGATGTAGGCAACTGAACCAAAGAAGTGGGGAAACTAGATGACACAAAGTCAAAAAAGCGTGAATCGCTAACCGCTTAATGCTGCGAAATTGACTCAAGTTGTTGCAAGAGCAGCGCCGCCTGGGTTCGCGTACGCACCCCCAATTTGCGGAAGATCGCCGTGACATGGGCCTTGATGGTCGCTTCCGACACGCTGAGCTCATAAGCAATCTGCTTGTTCAGCAAACCTTCGCAGACCATGGTCAATACCCGGAACTGCTGGGGCGTCAGGCTGGCGAGGCCATCGCGCGCGGCCTTGGCTTCGTCGGACACATTGATTTCTTCGAACGCTTGCGGTGGCCAGGACACATCGCCGTCCAACACCTTGCGAACGGCGTTCTGGATATCCTCCATGGCACTCGACTTGGGAATAAAGCCGCTGGCGCCAAACTCCTTGGAGCGCACTACCACGTCGGCGTCTTCCTGGGCCGAGACCATCACCACCGGAATTTGCGGGTATTGCCCGCGCAACAGCACCAGCCCCGAGAAACCGTAGGCACCCGGCATGTTGAGGTCGAGCAGCACGAGGTCCCAATCGGACTTTTCGGTGAGGCGGGCTTCCAGCTCGGCAATGCTGGCCACCTCAACCAGGCGCACGTCCGGACCAAGGCCCAGGGTAACGGCCTGATGCAGCGCACTGCGAAACAGCGGATGGTCATCGGCTATCAGGATTTCGTATGTGGCCATTGATTAAATGATCCTGTTTTTTATGGGAGCCCTGATGGGTTCAGGGTTCGCCAGTACACAAGGCGACGGCCAGGCAGCCATCGCCACAGGGCACGTTCAACGTCAAAAACACCTGAAACGACGCTGAAAATTCACGCTCACGCCCCAATCGGCGCCCAGCATGCCCAGCGGAGCCTGGAGGGTCAAGCACTACGCCCGTGGGCATTTTAGCCAGTTGAGGATTTACGGTGCCATCATGCAAACGTCGTCTGGTTATAGCACCGGGATATAGGGTGCAAGACGAGTATGGACGCTATCCGTCGAGTCCAGGGATAAGTTGAACTTGGCCGCCAGGTAATGGGTGCTGAAGACGTCGAGGTAAGCGTCGAGCACTTCGGCGGCGGCCAGGTCGTCAGCCAGTTCCAGGCACAGCGCCGCCACTTCGGCGGTGCAGAAGTGATCATCACGCTTGGAACGACGCAGTTTGTAACGGGACAACTGCTCGGGCGCCAGGCTCAGGACGGGCAGGTGTTCCAGGTAGGGGCTTTTGCGGAACATCTTGCGCGCTTCGCTCCAGGTACCGTCCAGCAGGATGAACAGCGGGCGCTTGCCCTCCTCAACCTTCACTTCGCTGACAACCCGCTCAGGGGCCACGAATTCACCCGGAAACACGATGTAGGGCTGCCACTGCGGGTCGGCCAACAGCGTCAGCAATTCGGGATCAACCTCCGTGCGCGACCAGGCAAACGCAGTGGTGTCGGCGATTACATCGGCGATCAGCCAGCCAGTGTTACTGGGTTTCATCGGCTCGACATCGTGCATCAGCAGGCACATCGCAGACCGAGCCTGCACCGTCGGGCGCCAGGCGCACAGGCAGTACTCGGGAATCACCCGGCAACCGGGGCACCGCTCGGCGCGCGAGCCTCGGTTGAGAAACGGCCTGACGGCACGCGCCAGGCGCTGGGTACGCAAGCGGGAGACGGCGTGGCTCATCGGATGCGCCGCGTAGCAGGGGAAATCGACACTGAGGGAACTCGAGGCAGGCTTTAATTGGCGGCAGTTTACCAGAGCCACTGACACTTCTCAGCGATACGCCTGGCTGTAGTGGCAAGCGGTCACCTATAATTGCGCGCCACTGAACGCACAGCGCAGTGGCTGGTCTATGCACCAGTAACCGAATCAGGAGAGTTTCATGCTGCGTTCCATGCTGCGCCTTGTTGCCCCATCCGTCGCCCTTGCGCTGGTTCTGCCCATGGGCGCCCACGCGGCCTCGCTGCTGGAGGCCCAAATGAACAGGAAGCTGCAAAGCGTCGCGGCAGAAAGCAACAAGGACCTGCCCCGGGAAATTGATGAAAAGACCCTGGAAGTGGCCTACACCGTTGAAGGCATGCAACTGATCGATCACCTCAGTGTGCAACCTGATCGTGCCGAACAGATGCGCGCCAACCCGAAGGCCGTGTACTTCCAGTTGGGCCAAAGCGTGTGCCTGAACAAGGGTTACCGCGAGTTGATGGCCAAAGGCGCAGTGATGCGCTATGAAATCACCGAGAACAAGACCAACCGCCCTGTGGCATCGGTCAAGTTTGTGGAAGCGGATTGCCCGGCACCCGCTGCTGCGAAGAAGAAAAAGTAACTGTTACTCGATGATCGCGCGCGGCTGTCCAGCAGCGCGCACCTCCCTCGCGTCACTTGCCAGCCGGCAACTAAACTGCTTGATGAGTGACCAATAAGCGGTTGCCAGCCAAGGGTTTTTCGGCTCATGATCAAGTCATCCCGGTAGCCCCTCCACAGCGTTTCCCACGCCGTTCTGTAATATTTTCAGGGCAAAAGAGGGTTGCCCGCCTGCGACTTGCAGTGCAAAAGTTTCTAAATCACAAGGAACATACAGAGCCCGCTTTGCCCCTTGGCGAACACCGTGCAATGCCTTGGGCATGCAGCGACACATGCAGTGTCGCGGTCCCGGACGAATATCTCGCCGATGGCCCAGGTTCTGTGAAGAAGGAGAAGTTGAATGCCTTACGAATCGAATGACCACCTGCTCCGTCATTTTGACGAAAACGGGGCGGACCTCACGCAGCAGGTCGACGCACAACTCCAGTTGATCGCCCCCAACAGCCCGAATATCCCCCTTTATCGCGACATGATCCTTACCGTCCTGCGCATGGCCCAGGATGACCGCAACCGTTGGAATGCAAAAATCACGCTGCAGGCGATCCGCGAGTTGGATAACGCCTTCCGTGTGCTGGAACAGTTCAAGGACCGCCGCAAGGTCACGGTGTTTGGCTCGGCGCGCACGCCGGTCGAAAGCCCGCTGTACGCCTTGGCCAGGGAAGTCGGCACGCTGCTGGCGCAATCCGACCTGATGGTGATCACGGGCGGCGGTGGCGGCATCATGGCGGCTGCCCACGAGGGTGCGGGCCTGGAACACAGCCTGGGGTTCAACATCAACCTGCCGTTTGAACAGCACGCCAACCCGACCATTGATGGCACCGAGAACCTGCTGTCTTTCCACTTCTTCTTTACCCGCAAGCTGTTCTTCGTCAAGGAAGCCGACGCGTTGGTGCTGTGCCCGGGCGGTTTTGGCACGCTGGATGAAGCACTCGAAGTGCTGACCCTGATCCAGACCGGCAAGAGCCCGCTGGTGCCGGTAGTATTGCTGGATGCCCCAGGCGGTGGTTTCTGGCAAGGCGCACTGGACTTCATTCGCAGCCAGCTGGAAGCCAATCGCTATATCCTGCCCACCGACCTCAAGCTGGTCCGCCTGGTGCACAGCGCTGAAGAAGCGGTAGAAGAGATAAACCAGTTCTATGCCAACTTCCATTCCACGCGCTGGTTGAAGCGTGAGTTTGTGGTGCGCATGAATCATCCACTCAGTGACCGTGCACTCGCCCACTTGCAGAGCGAGTTTGCCAGCCTGCGGCTAAGTGGTGAGTTCCAGCAGCTTGCTTACACAGGCGAGGAACATGATGAACCAAGGTTCAGCCATTTGACGCGGCTGGTGTTCAACTTCAATGGTCGTGATCAGGGCCGATTGCGGGAGTTGGTGGATTACATCAACTTGCCGGAAAACTGGGCACAGGCTCAGGGGAAGACGCAGCAGCGAGTAACGCCAGAGCCTGCGTGATTTTCAAGGCAAAAAAAAAGGCCCACTATTTTCATAGTGGGCCTTTTTTTTAAGCAGGATCTAACAGATGGAGCAGATTCAATGTGGGAGCTGGCTTGCCTGCGATGGCATCACTGCGATCCTACGGGTATACCGAAATGCCCACATCACAGGTAAGCCAGCTCCCACACTTTAAAGTTCAGCAGCTCAGCACTTAGTCATCCATGTCGCGGCCGCTCAGTAAGCGGCTGATCATCTCCATCGAAAACCCGCGATAGCTCAGGAACCGCCCTTGCTTCGCACGCTCCCTGGCATCAATCGGCAGATGCCCTGAAAACTTGCGGCGCCAGGTATCTTCCAACTGCGACTGCCAACTGATACCGCACTCACGCAGGGCGAGGTCGATATCGGCACGTTGCAGGCCACGCTGGCTCAACTCTTCACGAATTCGCGCTGGGCCGTAGCCGGAGCGCGCGCGGTAGGAGACAAAGCTTTCAAGGTAACGGGCTTCCGACAGCAGCCCCTCTTCCGTCAAACGGTCGAGGGCGCTTTCGATCATCTCAGGCTCTGCGCCTCGCTGACGCAGTTTACGCGTCAGCTCGACTCGACCATGCTCGCGGCGAGCGAGCAGGTCCATCGCAGTGCGCCGAACGGCGACGAGTGTATCGAGTACAACAGTCATCGTTTGCTTCAGATGTCAGTGTCGGCTTCTTCTACTTCTTCAACCGGCTCGCGGTTGGCAGCAGCTTTCACGTCAGGTGCTGGGGTCAGCAGCTTGTCGCGAATCTGCTTCTCAAGCGTGGCAGCGATATCCGGGTTGTCCGCCAGGAACTTGGCCGAGTTGGCCTTGCCCTGACCGATCTTGCTGCCGTTATAGGCATACCAGGCACCGGATTTCTCGACGAAACCGTGCAGCACACCCAGGTCGATCATCTCGCCGTTCAGGTAGATACCCTTACCGTAGAGAATCTGGAACTCAGCCTGACGGAATGGCGGGGCCACCTTGTTCTTCACCACTTTAACGCGGGTTTCGCTACCCACTACCTCGTCGCCTTCCTTCACCGCGCCAGTACGGCGGATATCCAGACGGACCGAAGCGTAGAACTTCAACGCGTTACCACCGGTGGTGGTTTCCGGGCTGCCGAACATCACGCCGATCTTCATACGGATCTGGTTGATGAAGATCACCAGGCAGTTGGCGTTCTTGATGTTACCGGTGATTTTACGCAGCGCCTGGGACATCAGGCGGGCTTGCAGGCCCACGTGCATGTCGCCCATTTCGCCTTCGATTTCAGCTTTCGGCACCAGGGCTGCCACGGAGTCGACCACGATCACGTCGATGGCGTTGGAGCGCACCAGCATGTCGGTGATTTCCAGGGCTTGTTCACCGGTGTCCGGCTGGGAAACCAGCAGGTCGTCAACGTTGACGCCCAGCTTGCCGGCGTACTCAGGGTCGAGGGCGTGCTCGGCATCGACGAACGCGCAGGTGGCGCCCATTTTTTGAGCCTGGGCAATCACCGACAGGGTCAGGGTGGTTTTACCGGAAGATTCAGGACCGTAGATTTCAACGATACGGCCTTTTGGCAGGCCGCCAATGCCGAGCGCGATGTCCAGACCCAGAGAGCCAGTGGAAATAGCCGGGATCGCCTGACGGTCGTGATCGCCCATACGCATTACGGCACCCTTGCCGAATTGACGTTCGATCTGACCCAGGGCCGCAGCCAAGGCTTTCTTCTTGTTGTCGTCCATTAAAGTCCTCACGTAATCAATAAGGCCTGACGGCCAACACCTGTATAAGTAGACAGTATTGTTCCACAAAGATCCGGGATCGCCTACCCCTGATTTTCGATTTCTGCTGCAGCTCGTCGCAACAAGCCCTCCAGGGCGGCCTTTACCGTTTGTCGGCGAACCTCGTCACGGTTGCCGGGGAAGTGCGCAAGCTCAGCGCTCACGTCCTCGCCAACACCAAACGCCAGCCATACGGTGCCCACTGGCTTGTCCGGCGAACCGCCATCCGGCCCCGCGACACCGCTGACCGCCACGGCAAAGCGCGACAGGCTTTTTTCCTGCGCGCCCCTGACCATCGCCTCCACCACTTCCTGGCTGACGGCGCCGACTTTGCGGAACAACGCTTCCGGCACACCCAACTGCCGGGTCTTCTGTCGATTGGAGTACGTGACATACCCGGCCTCGAACCAGGCCGAACTGCCCGGAATCCGCGTGATCGCTTCCGCAATACCGCCGCCGGTGCAGGACTCGGCAGTGGTGACGTGGGCATTGAGCACCTGCAAACGGCGACCCAGTTCAGCAGCCAGTTGAGTGATTTCCTTCACGGTCGTCTCCAGGAATGGGCGGGGGTTTGCCTACCCTACAGGAGCCCATCGGCCATGCAAGTTACAGAGTGCATCAAGAAACTAACGCCCGACGGCATGCACATAAGCCTGACAGGCCCGCAGGACAATCAGGGCGTTATCACCGTCGTCGGTGATGCCGATAATTCGTTGAGCATGCGCCGGGGCAAGTCCGGCTCGCGGGGCTGCATGAACCACGCCGCCGGGGGTGGCGGCGGCTGGCACTGGGCAGCCGATTACCGTGCGAACCGCGCGCCATATCACCCAGCCTGTCCCCGTCACACCACCACCTTCAGCAGACAAACACCGATCAGACGACAACCCGCTAGGAAACACATAACGCCGCTTTCGCCCGCGCCCACAATTGCAAACGGTCCTCCAGTCCGTTGAGCCCGCCGTTTATGCGTCGGGTGATAGTGGTGAACTGGTCCTTGTCGGCGAGTTCATTCAAACCGTTGCTCTGCCAGAACCACGCAGCCGACTCACACGCCCACTGCGGTTGCTCCAGCAACTCGGGCTCGCGCAGCAAGCGATCATCACCAAACAGCGCCTGGCTGCAGGCCAGGTAGTTACGACGCCCGGTAATCTGGATCAGCCCCCTGCCCCGGTACTTCTGGCCGTCGCCATCTGCTTGAGGCGTGTTGCCCAGGCGCTCGGCCAAGGCACCGGTGTCATATTTGCCCAGGTACTGGTCGCTGCCCAGTTCACGCACGTAGCGCAGTTGGCCGGATTCGTGGCCGACCTGGGCGAGGAAGGCGGCGATGCGCTTCGCATTGTTTATCTCGTAGCGAACGAACGCCGCATTTAAAGGCGTCAAAAAAAAGCCCGCTCTAAGGCGGGCACCCGGCATCACGTCAAGCAGTTGGGGGAGTGTTATCACCATGGGTTTTACTCTTGAAAAGTGCCTATATCGATAACCCACACGCCGTAATCGAACTGCGATACCCCGTCACGGGGTCGCCGACATGCACCACCTGTTTGATCGACCATCGCCCCCGCATGTATGGCGGCCACGTCTCATCCAGCAGCAACAACCCTTCAGCCGCCAACAACGGATTGCCGGGACAATCGATCAACAATTTCAAGTCTTCACGCCCCACACGGCGCAGTTCGCCTTCGGCCACGGCGCGGGCTTCGGCTGCGTTCTGGTAGCGCTGACGCAAGGTTTTGAACGGCGCATTGCCCACCTGGACCACACGCTGCTTGCCAGCGGAGGCATCCCACCAACTGGCGCGGCAGCCCTCGTATTTCGCGCGGGACGTTTCGTCGAGCTTGGCAGTAATGAAGCTCTGTTCACCGGGGCGGTTGTCCTCCGTCACGGACAGCTTCACCTCCGGCAGTAGCTGACCGGAGAGCGAATTGACTCGGCCGGCTTCGGCCAACACATAGAGCTCGTTAAACGGTTTGGTGACCGCAGAGTAGATTCTGGCAAGGCGCGAAATGAACGCCATATCACTCTCGTTGGACTGGTCGATGTGCGGAATCGCAATACCCTCCAGCGCGGGTGCCACACGTGGTGAAAAGCCGTGAGGACTGACCAGCTGGCGAAACAGCGCGCCCAGCGTTGTCGGACCGTAACTGGCGGATCGACGCTGCCGATAACCCGTTGCATCCACCACACTGAAGGGCGCGGCTGTGGCCACGATCATCAAGCGCATGGGAAACAGCACCGGGGTACGTTGGGTGACGACAAACTCGCCTTTTTCCACCAACCCCGACTCCAGATAACCGGCACGCAAGCCGATCTTGCCACTCAGGGTGGGCAAACCTTCAAGGCCTTCAATATTAAGCGTCAGTTCCAGCCGATCCGCCTTAATGCCTGCAGCGTCAGTGTGGCTCCAGTGCATCAGCCGTTGATTAAGCAGCGCCGCATTGGCGCCATAAAACTCCACGATCGGTGTGAATCCCTGTGCCATGCAGCCTCCTTAATCCCAGGCCAGAACGGGCCGTACAGCAGCCGGCCGCGCTGGCAGTTCAGGCACGATCACCCACACGCCGGCCGGCAGTACCGGGCCGTATTCGGCCATCCCAGGGTTCAGGCGCCAAAGGGTTTCTTCCGCTGCATCATCGCAACGGCCCAACTCGCGGTAGAGCAGCAGGTTGACCGAATCACCGGCAATACTTCGCACTCTACGCATTGACGAATTCCTCTAATTCCATGGTCCAGGCCATGAGCATGGCGGTGCCGTCGTCGATCACATAGCTCTGGGTTTCCGTCACCGAGTTTATCCGCCAAAGGCCCCAGTTACGGCCAATGCCATCGACCAGGGGCAATGGCGCCCGCGCATTTTGCAGCGCACGTAATTCGTCCAGCCGCTGCATACCGATGGCGTACATCGCCGTGCCGCTGAACGTGAGTTTTTCCAGCTTTTGGCCGCTCTGCCGCGACTGGGACTTGCTGGCAATGATCGCCAGGTCACTCCAGCCGCCGTCGCTGGTACGTATCAGCGACGAATAGGCAAAGCCTCGGGATAAGCCAAAAACAAAGTCGCCGAGTACCATCTGTTGTCGCATCAATCACCTCCTGAAGGATCGGCCAGTGCCGCGTTGCGCCGGATCCCCAGGCTGTCGGTGACCATCGGCATGCATTGAAATTGCAGGGCCTGGATCACTTGGTTGACGACCTGCTGGGCATCGGCCGGGTTGACGCCGGTAATCTGGATGCTCGGGGCAATCGTGACTTGCACGTTGTCCGTGCGCGCGGCGTTGAGCTCCTTGCTCACCGCATTGGGCGCAGGCAGGCGATCACTTGAGCTGAACAATTTGTCACCGAGCCAGGCGCCCGCCTCACTGCCGAGCAAACCGCCGATTGCACCACCGACAGCCGTGCCGACACCGGGAAAAACCAGCGTGCCGATAGCGGCGCCGGCAGAAGCTCCGGCCCAGGCGCCACCCGCTGAGCTCAGGCCTGATCCGACAGCTTTAGCGTCGCCGTTGCGCACGCCTTGAACCACATCCATGGCAGTGTCCACGTACTTCAACGGGCCGAGGCGCCGGGCGGCGGACGACTCCAGTTTTCCCATCGCGCCCCACACGCCCGAAGCGGGCATTTTCAGTGAGCGCGCCGTTGGAGCGGGCAGATGCTCACGGCTGACGGGCTGCATGCGCGACGGGGTATTTGCACTTCCTTCAGCGGGCAACGGCACAAGTCCCCGCTCCAACGCTTCGATCAACCCAGGCCCTCTGCCTGTGGATGATTGAGATGAAGCAGTATTTTTCTTGCGCCTGTTTGTGCTGGCGGCGCGAGGCTGTAAACCTGGCGTCGCGGCCCCAGCATGGAAACCGACAGACTGCTGCTGGGGAAACCACTTCGAAAGACGTTCGCCCACGCCACGCAGCGATGCAACCCAACCACCGCCTTTTGCGGGGGAACGTCTTGTGGCGGCAGGTTTCGGTGCAGACGTTTGCTTCTTGGGTGTGTTTTGAGATTTTTTTGGGTTTGGCGACTTTTTGGGGTTTTCGGACTGTGGTTTTCGGGAGTTCTTTTTTCTGGAAGAACCACCCGGTGCAGAACGGCTACTCGTGATGGGCTTTTCGGCCGCGGCTGAACAGCAGCAGGACTTTTCCTTTTCAAAGCCCTTGTCCTTGAACAACTTGCCAGCCCCACCGCCCAACTTACCCAGCGTCACATCGATAAGATTGCCGGTTACCCGGGTTTTGATCGTCTCCCCCAAGCCCGAGAAAAACCCGGTAAACACCGGCGAAACCACCGGCAAAATGACCGCCTCCGCCGTTTTAACCGTCTTGGCCATAACCGGCGATTCACTGGCCAAATCATTGGCCGTATTCATCACGCCAGTCTTCACTTGCAGCCATGTTGGCTCGAGCAATACCGACACGGGCTCCAGCGTCTTGGAAAGGCGTTTTTCGCTGGCACTGGACTCCTCGCGCAGAACCGTTGTCGACTTTTCCGAAGTCGCCGTCGCATCAAACGAACGGTGGGCATTCGCGTACCGAAGTGCTGCGACCGGGTCGAGAACCTGCCCGCTGCCCACCGTCATTGCTTCCCGAGTAATGCGCCGGTCCTCAGACCGGGTCGATTTAAACTCGGCAACCTTGGTTGTGTCGGTGTGTACCTGTGTGTTCACCAATGGCGCATCAGCCGCCTTCAGCGAAGACAACGACGTTGCAAGCGAATCCACGTTTTCGCGCAATACGCCCAAAGACTGTGCGAATTCATTAAGTTTCAAGCCGGCATTGGCCAGTTCCAGCACCATCCCGGATAACGGTTCCAGCGCCTTTATGTCGACGGTTTTTTCTGGCCCGAGCGCACCTGAGCTGAGGATATCGGCATCATTTGCGCCGTCTGCACTACCGAAAATGTCACGGCCATCCTTGGCCATTGCATTCGCGAGCGAATACTTGTCCTGCATCCCGCTTACTCCTGTTTAACGCCAAGGCGAGTGATCGCAATGTCGTAGCGGCGCAATGCTTTGCCGGCGTCCCAGTCGAGGATCTCCGCCTCATTGACCGAGTAGATCAGCGGCACCACATCGAGGATTACTTCGATGTCGCGCTGCGAAAGAAGTCCGCCGGTTGATTTAAAAAATCGTCAATGCGCTCCTGCAGTTCCGTCCAGTCGGGTACGGTCAGGCCGGCGAGATCGGGGATCATCAAACCGGTGCAGTGAGCGGTGATGAACTCGGCGCGCTCTTTGTTGGTGGAGAGTTTTTTCATCACTTTGGTAGCGCGCAGGGCGGGCATTTCAAGGGGCAGTTCGGTCAGGCTGCGACCAGCCGCGTCGAGGGGCAACAGCAGTTGGACCGATTGGTCATGGGTCGCTTCTTCGCGCTCATCCAGGAAGAACGATGCTGGGCGCGTCGACATTTCATGCACGTACTGAGCGATGCTCACGTAGTCCGGGCGCTTGAGCTGGTCGAGCTCTTTTTCCGACAGGCCGGTGGCAAGTTTCGCCAGTTCAAAAAACTGGTCGTCCTCGTCATCACCGGCCCGGGCCAGCGCGGCTTTTTGCGCGGCGTAGAACAGCGGTTTGAGCTGAACCTGCTGGATCGTCGCGCCGGTATCGGCGGTGATCGGAGACAGCAGACTGTGCAGCGGTGGCATCCAGGCCATGGGGCAATTCCTTGTAGAGCGTTGTTGAAAAGCAGCGCAGATCTAAAGCTGAGCGCGGTCAATGTGGGAGCTGGCTTGCCTGCGATGGCATCAACTCGGTACACCAGGTACACCGAGTCGCCTGCATCGCGGGCAAGCCCGGCTCCCACATTGACGGTGCCCATTTCAGAGCACGGTCGCCCTTAAGGCATGAGTACCGCTCGGCGCGCATCGCCAAGAATATCGACGCCGTTGAGCACAAATTTCTGGGTGCGCACGTCGATGTCGATCACCGGAATGCCGTTTTCCAGACGGTTGTAAGTGCGGCAGGACAATTCCAGGGTGGTGGTGACCTTCTCGCCCATCTTCAGCTTCGCCTCGACCAGAGATTTGAGCTTGCCGCCGACCGTGTGGTAGGTGAAGTAAGTCTTGCCGTCCTGGTCCTGACCGGCTTCGCGCACGTTCAGCAGGATGTCGTCGCCCAGGCGCACGCCCAGGGCCAGCATGATTTCCGGGCCAGCGCCTTGCAGTACCAGCGTGGCACCGAGCACCTTGCCGCTCTTGGCCATTTCTTCGGCAATAAAGCGCCCGCCGGACATGGGCTCCATCTCGAATTCAATCTTCGGCGGATCGAACTCTTCCACCGTCGCGGACAACGGCAGGCCTTGAAGGGTGGCCGCAATGGCCTGTCTTACACGGTTGGTAAACATTAGAGAACGTCCTCCAGGAACTGCTCGATGATTTCATCGCGGGCATTGAGTTGATAAATCATGTGTTCGTTCGGCGCGTAGCGGCCGTAGTCGATGACGATGAACCAGGTGCCATTCTTGTACTTCTCGACACTGTTCAATTCCGGGTGCAGGTACACGCTGCCGCCGGGGATGGTTTCGTCGGCAACCAGGGTTTGCAGCCAGTCGTTGATGCGCTTGACCTCCTGGTCCATGAAGGACTTGGTGAGGTTCTTGGCCATGGCTTTTTGGCCGGCCTTGACCAGCTTGCGGCTGATCGCATCTTCCAGGCCCACGTAGCTGATGAACTTGCCGGTGATGGAGCGGTTACCCAGCAGCGAAAAACCGCCAAGAATGGTGCGCGCGTAATAGCTCACGCCATAACGGTTGAGCAGGTCGCCTTCGGTGGAAGTGTCGAGGATGTTGTACTCGACCACGCGGGAAACGTCCTCGGCGAACGTCACCTGGTTACCTGGGCTTTCCCACTGCTTGACCTTGGCCAGCGCGGCGATGGCCAACGAGGATGGCGCCAGGAACACGTTTTTCTTCGCCGCCTTGGAATACACCGACGGCATGTTGTGCACCACCAGGCAACGGTCAAAACCGAGGTCGGCACCGCCCAACTCGCCGCTGTAGGTCACTTGGTCGGCGACCGAAACGTCCTTGCCATCCAGCACCACACGGGCCTTGATGCGCTTGCCGAAAGAGGCGAACTCACCGGCCACGGCCTTGGTGCCGGTGAAGCCTGGGGCGCCGATGATGGTCAGGTCTTCCGGCACGCTGCTCAACGCAGCCAGGCCGAGCTTGCGGCCGGTGGTCGGCTCATTGCCGCCGATCACGTTATTGATCGTGTCAGCCGGGGTTGCGCCCTCCTCCACGATGACCACGTAGACCGGCACCTTCACCACTTTAAGGATCTGGTACACCGCCTGAAACAGCGTGCCCGACTCCGCGCCGGTGGGGTCCAGCAGCGCCTGGGTGGTGAAGCTGTTGATGCGAAACGGCGCGTTTTTTGGAATCGACGCGTGGGCATTCGGCGCGGTGCCGACCAGGCCGATGACGTTGTCGCCAAGGCCACCCATGGCCTCGGGGGATTCGGTGGCATTCACGGTGATGCCGTTGTGCTCGAAGTTAAGAACCTCAGCCATGGTTAGTCAGCCTTATTGGGGGTGGAGTTAAGGACGCTGGTCAATTCCAGGCGGCCAGCGGTGCGTAGGGCGGATGCTTCGACGTCCAGCAGCTCAAGCTCCTCGCCGGCGGTGGACCAGTGGCCACCTCCGATGGGGAATGGGATGAGGACGGTGTAGGTTTGGCGGTTGGCCATATGTAAATTTCTCCAGATGCAAAAATGCCCCTTAAGCAGGGAATTCATTGGGCGAAAAAAAACCGCTTTCGCGGTCATGTCAGTTCTTAGATTGGCGCTACAGGCCAATTGATTAAGGCCGGAAAACCTTCCTGCTTATCGATGCGGTTCAATTCGATTCGATACAGCTTCCAGGCTTGCAGCCGTGCGCCCTCGTCATCGGTTGCCTTTCCCAAGTCTTGTGCATCCAACAGGGGGGCGATACGTATCGCGGCGATTTGCAACAGTTCGTCTCGACGCTGGATGGCTTCGTTACTCACCAGTTGTGCCATAACCTCAGTTGCATCTTCAGCCGACAAACCCATCCCTTCCAGACTCTCTGCATCTGGATTGACGTATATCGAGCCCTTGTAATTCACTGTTCTCACTTAAACGCTCCTTATGCGGAAATAGTCGTATAGGCTTGACGGGCCGTGTAGGAACCTGGCGCCAAGGTAAGCAAACTATCAAGTGTCGCCCCAGTGCCGAAACCAACAATAGACACCGTGCTGATATCAACCATTTTGGGCACACCAACATTGACGATTGTCGTCTGGGCTCCGCCTTTGGTAATGGTCGTTTGCGCGAGACTTAGCTGAATAAACCCGTAGTACGTGCTGAACAGTGGAACGTCCTGAACCACGACCTCACATTTATGAAAAAACAACTTAAAGCTGACACTTTCGCCCACCCCTCCATCGCGAGAAAACAAGCCGCCATAATCAGGGCCATATTGTGAAACGCCATTCGCCAGGCCGGTTTCTATTCGGCAGTCGGTGAACTTAATCGACATTTCCGTGATAGCGGAGAAGCCACCACATACGTAGACATTCGATTCAGAAAAGCGCACCAACGCGCCTCGAACGATTGGCTTAGAAGCCTCTGTCCCATACGGAATGAATAGAAGCGACATATTGTCAACATTGGTTCCGCCCAAGCCACGACCTACCTCATAGACCTTTCCACGACGCAGAAAAATAGTTGCGGAGCCGCACAACATGACCCTGCCAACCGCAGCAGCGATGGTCTTAAGTGGCTTATCTTGCGTAAGACCGCTATTAGTGTCCAGGCCACTGGAGGAGTCCACATACAGAACCTTGTTAACTTCAGCTCGAACAGTCGCTGGCACCTGCTCAGTTGCCGTAATTACTTTCTGGTCGATCAATGATATCTTTTTAGTTACTGTATCCGTTAGTGCATTACACGCCGACACCAAACCGGCGATTACCGTTTCCAAACTCATCTTTTACGCTCCTTGTAAAACGTCGTTTTTCCCAACACCCAAAGACATTGGCTATTTGACTTCCATGCTCATGACCCGCAACAACACCCCCACATGCCGCGCCATGTTATCGACACTCGCCGCGGCAAGCTGCGCAAACTCCTCAGTCATCAAGACATTGAGGTTTTCATTGCCCACTACCACCGTCAGACTGTCCGACGGCAAAGGCGAAATATCTAATGTAAATCGTTGAAGCACCCGAGCCGCCGCCGCTTTATACGTCAGCAACTTCCCCGCCACGGAATACACCGCCAGCAACGTCCCACTGGCGAGATAAAACCCAAATTCGCCAATTTCATACTCAGCCTCGCCATCAAGCAGCGCAGCCATCCTGAGTTGCCGGTCGCCCAAATCCTCATAATCCACAATGGCGACCCGTTGGCGCTCATCACGCAAGGCCACTTCTGTGCCATCCGGGTTGTAGCGGCCGGTGCCAGCACCAACGTGGGTGATTTCGCCTTTCAAGCCCTGGTTCTTTGCCTGCAGTACTTCATCCAAACCTTTGGAGGTGAAGCGCACCAGGCGCGTAATGTCATCTGTCATGGCTGCGCCCTGAGGTCGTAGTCGTTAATGGTGTAGTGCCGGGCAACACCGGCACTGTTAAATCGCGCAATCAAGCCCAGCTCAGGCAGTGCGCCGTGCAGGCAAAGCTCGCCATCGCATAGCGGTGCATGTAGCACCTGAGTGAACGCAAGCCCGCCGTCTGTTTCATGCACGATGGTGATGGTCGCCTGGTCCCGCTCGCTTTTCGCCGCATCGATACGCCGAATCAATCGGTTGTGGTCGCCGCTGGACCAACTGCGCCCGATGATGGCCTGCACATCGAAGGTGTAAGGCAGCCCCAACGGTCGCTGTTGATACCAGGCGCTGATGTTTGGGGTGAACCCCAGCGATTCCACTGCATGATTCAAAGCCTTGGGCGTGCCCGCCTGGCGTTGGATCTGCCAGGACAAAGCCACGGTCAGCCGCTTTTCCGCCTCGCTGGCGTCCGCATCCCACTCGCTGACACCACGATCGGCGGCCAGATAAGGAAGAAACTCGCTCGGGGTTTGCAGCGGATTCATCAACGCCGGAAACGGCGGCGTCACGCGGTCGAGCAACTTGCCAAACCCCTGGTCCAACGCCTTTTCCAGCGGCGAACTATTGGCCGGCAACAAACTCGCTTTTGGCTCACTCATAGCGTATGCACCTCCACTTCAACCCCCGTGCAATACGGCGCCTGGAACGCGGTGCAGATGATCGGCGCCAGGGGTTCAAGAATTTGCAATTGCGCAGCCCCTGCACTGTGAATCGCATAGTCAATCCAACTCGGATCAACCCGCCCTTCCAGGCGATGACAGGACTGTGCGTAGTCCTGCAGCAGTTTCTGCGCGGCGACTTGCGTCAGCCCTGAATCCGGGCCGGCGTTGATCTTCGCGACCACGCGGATTTTGTAAGGCAAAATTTGCGCGCCTTGTACGCTGACCAGGTCGGTCTCCGGTCGTACATCCGGCCGTGCGAAATGGCGTCGAACGCCGTCAAGCAAATCGGCAGACGGCGTGCCATCCCCTTCCCTTGAAAGCACAGTCACCATCACTTCGCCGGGCGCGGTGCGACGCCCATTGCCGTCCTTGACCTGCGCCGCATACCCGTCCGGGTCAAAGGTGTAGCTGACGGTTACCACGCCGGGCGTTGCGCTTTGCACTTTCACCGACGGCCGCTCGCCCAGAGTGAAAACCTCACGCCGATACTGCATTCGCGAACCCGCTGCCGGGGCATGTGGCGCCAGGTAATAACGCAGGCGTGCGTCGTCGTCGCTTTCCAACGTCGGCGGTACGGGTGGAAACGCAGCCGGGTCGCCAGGGTCAAGCACTTGGCGCTCCAGGCCCATATCGGCCAGGCGGGCATCCAGGTTGCTGCCGGTGGCCCACCACGCCAGCATCTGCTTGATGCGGGCGTTGTACTTGCGTTCATGGGTTTGCAGCCGCACGCAAAAGGCTTCCAGGGCCAGAGTCAGCAACTCGCTTTCGTTGTCGAGGCTGACCTTGAGTTTGGCCGCGCTTTGCGGCGCGCGGGTGGCGACGTAATCGACCACGAACGCCTTGAATTCCGCCAGCAACGGCTCGAACTCATCCACCGTAATGATGGCCGGTTCGGCCAGTTGGTTCTGGCCGGGGATCAGCATGCTCATGTCACGACCTCGAAGGTTTGTTGGCGGTTTTTCCAGGTGCCGGCAAAACGCAGCAACAAACCGGCGCCCTGGCGGGTGGCGACGATGACCTGGGGCTGGAAGTCGGCGATGCCGTTCTGGGTGTTGTAAAACGCTTGCGCGGCGTGGCTTTGGGCGAGGATCAGCAGGTCGTCGCCGAGGTTCTGGCCGAGCAATTGCGGGATCAGTGAGCCGTACAGCGGGCGTTTCTGGCGAGTGCCTACGGGGGTGGTCAGCGCTCGGGTGGCGCGCTGCACGAATTGCAGCCAGTCATCGACGGCTGCCCCGGTGTTCCTGTCGACTCCAATCATGGAATGTCCTTATCAGGGGCTGATGACGCGTCCTTGGTGGTCCACCACCGGGCCGCTGAAGTGCGCGCCGCCGGCGTCCAGCAACAGGCGGGTGCCGCCGATCTGCAGGGTGATGCTCTGGGCATTGATCGTCAGGCTGGCGGCGCCGACCTTGATGTCAACCTGTTCGCGGGAGCCGCTGAAGGTGGTGGGGCCGTTGACCCAGTTGAAGGTGTGACTGGCGTCGTCGTACTCGCTTTGGGTGCCGTCCTGGTGGCGGCGGCGGGTCAGCGAGGCAACGCTGGAAACCGGCGGAAACAGACTACTGTTAAGACCGAACAAGGCCACAGACTGCGCGCCACCTTCTCCGCCGCCGTAGTTGAGCAACAGGCATTGCTCGCCCACCGATGGGATACGGGTTTCGGTCTGCGCGCCCGCGCTGGGGTTGAAAAAACGGATCGATGGCGAGAGCAGGTCACCGTGACTGACCTTGCAGGTATTGCTGGCGGCATCGACTGCCTGGCAGGTGCCAATCCGACAGAAACTTTCAGCGCGTCGATAAAGGTCTTCGAGCTGGGTTTCCATCTCCGCCAAGCGCTCGATGATCGGCCCCAGTTGCATGCGTAACAGCGCGTCGAACATGGGCTACTCCGCCAGTGGTTTGTATTGATCGGGGTCGTTGATATTCGAGACTTCCCAAGTGCGGGCAAAAAGCGGTTGGCCCGTGGGATCGTTGAGCAGCACCGGTCCGAGATAGAGGGTTTGCGTGAAGGAAACGGTCCAGGTGTCGTAGTCCGTTTCTGCGGTGGCACGCAGTGAGGGAGCCGCAACGATAGAGGTCGGCAAATCACACTGAGCCCGTGGCAGGTTCCAGCGGTTATCCAGCACCAGATCCATCAGTTGGCTGGCCAAATCGCAAGCATCGAACGGCAATGCACCCGGCGCGACCATGGCCTTGAGCGAAATCGACAAGGCGTGAGCTTTACGGCCCTCACGGGAGCGAATGCCCGGGCCGTTGCCCTCGACCGTGATCAGCACGCCGGTTTTATCCCCGGTGCCTTGAAAGTCCTGATGATTACCGACCTTCAAGTCCGGGAAGGCGGCGCGCAGTGCGTCGCTAATGGCTTGGGGCAATTGGGAGGGTTTTTCGATAAGGTCCATTTTGATCAGCGTCCTTGCAACGGTTATTGCGGGTCCTGGCCGGAGCCTTGGTTAACGCCGATACGCTTGGCGGCCCAGCGTTCATAGAGGCCGATGGCCACGTCGGCGCCGGCCATGGCGGTCAGGCAACCAATGGCGCCGGCCGTCCAGAGCGACATACCGGCGGCGTAGCACAGCATCAGGGCAGAAACCCCACACACCATGCACGCCCCGGACCGCAGGGCCAGGCGCCGAATCAGCGACCAACCACGGGCGCCCTCCTTGTCGGCGCGCCACATTTCGCCGGATACACCGCCGATCAGGGCCAGTACGATCACCAGCCAGATAGGCATTTCCGCTAACGCTTGCTGCTCGTTTGTCATGTCACGCCTCCTGGCTGAGCATTACCGGCAACGGGCCGGTGTTTGGGTAAATCCATTTATCGGTAGGCATTCCAAAAAGCCCGGTCGCCCGGGCTTTTCAGTAATGCGGTCCAGATTCGAACGTTCGGCGCTACTGGCGCGGTACGGTTCTTTCCTAAGATGTTTTTCCGACCACGATCCCTGTCTGCCGGATAACTGCTTCTGGTGCTTTACGCTGCACACCCGGGTCAGTTGCCAACCCTCTGAACCGTTAAGGCCGGTTCATCGCTGCCTGTTTTTTTGAAGCGGTACTACTAAAGAGCGTCGGCATCCTTGCCGGTGTTGCCTGGCTTCCCTGCCATCGCTTCGATGGCGTCCTTGCCGATGTTGCGTGCCTTCCTTGTCTTCCTTGGCAGCATCCTTGCCGCCTCCACCAGGCCTTGTTGGCTGGCTTGAGATGAAGAATATGCATGTATGCATATACAGTCAATGCATTACTGCATTTATTTTAGCTATCGAAATGCACGAGTGCATTTCAGGCCTTGTGGGTTAAGGGTTTGGCGGTTTTCTACAGGCGAAAAAAAGCCCGCGCACTGGCGGGCTTTGTCTTACGTAAGGAGGTTAACGGGCGTACATGCCCCACCAGAACACATGACCGAGGATGCTGATCTGCTCATCCTGAATATCCTGGAAGCTGTAGTCCTCATCCGGGTGTTCATCGCGATTGAAACTGCGCAGGCGAATCCCCGAAGGCAGGCGGTAGAGCTGTTTCACCCGCAGCTGGCCATTGTGGTTGATGGCATACAAGTCGCCATCGACGATATCGCCAATGCCACTCTTGCCCGCGTTCACCCCGACCGTCGCGCCATCGCGCAGCACCGGCAACATACTGTTGCCGCGCACCGTCACACACTTGGCCTGGTCAAACTGCACACCGTTATGCCGCAGGCTGCGCTTGCCGAAACGCAAGCTGGCCTTCTCGCTTTCCTCGATGACGAATCTTCCTGATCCAGCAGCCAATTCAACCTCACGCAGAAAGGGGATCGACACCTCGTCATCATTAACGGGCGTGTCGTCGTCCCACAGGCTTATGTCCTTGAGTTCCGAATGCATCGGGTCGCGCCCGTCATCCCGCAAAGCCCCCACCGCCGCGCGCCCGCGCAAGTGGTCGGTGCTGACGCGGAAATACTCGGCGATGCGTGAGATGTGCTTGTCCGACGGATCAACGATCTTGCCGCTGAGGATCCGCGAGAGTGTGGATTGAGGCACGCCAGTGCGCCGGTGAAGCTCCGTGGGGGAGATCCGGTCGCGGTCTAGGAGTTCTCTTAAGACGGTTGAAACGTTGCGTTTTTGCATAAGGGGGATAGTGCAGGGTGTTTTCAGCATTGGCAAATGCTAATTTGCATAAGTAGTGCATAAACAAGGATGTATTAAGTGACGTTTCGATCAGCAGCGAGGGTTTAACCGCGTGATAGTCTTTCACGCACTATAAGAAGCAGATGGGGGTGTTTGATGGAACAGACCGCATTTTCCGACGCTGACGGGATGACACCGGCAGAGACTGAGATTTCAGAAGACGCCCTGCGCTTCGCTCGCTCAAATAAAAAGTCAATTGCCAGACGCCTGACAGACAAAGCTATCTACCCATCAGAGGAGTCGCCAGTATCCGTCTTCATGGCTGGATCGCCCGGCGCAGGAAAAACAGAGGCTTCAGTCGCTCTTGTAAACCTATTCGCCGACACCCCCATTCTACGAATCGATCCTGATGAACTTCGCAACGAGTTTGCCGCTTACCAAGGGTCAAATTCGTGGCTTTTCCAACGCGGGGTTTCGATTCTGGTCGAAAAAATAATTGACCAGGCGTTGGATCAACGGCAGTCCCTCCTACTCGACGGCACCTTTTCAAACCTTAAGGTCGCCAGGAGCAATGTTGAACGCTCATTGAAAAAAGGACGATTCGTACAGATCTTGTACGTATATCAAAACCCCATGCTTGCTTGGGATTTTGTGAAGGCCCGCGAGGAGGCCGAAGGCAGGAGAATTCGCAAAGAGCATTTTATCGAGCAGTACTTCGCAGCGCGTGACGTAGTGAACGCGCTTAAGCTAGAGTACGGAAGCGACGTTCACGTGGATTTGCTCATCAAGCACATCGACAATTCTGGACGGCTTTACAAAGCGGGCGTCGATAAGATTGACTACCATATCCCAGAGCAATACACGCGGGCCGATCTAGAGGCCATGCTCGGGCCACCATCAGGAGCGCATTGATGATTTCGATCAAGCTGGGCTTGTCCAAAGGCGTAAAAAGCTCCTTTGCCGACTTTATTCGTGACGCAAAATCCGATCAGAAAAAGCGCGTTTACAGTGAGGTTCTCACTGAGGCGACGAAGCAACAGAATCTCGTGATGATGAAGGCAGAGGCGAAAAGAGCCTGATTCCAACCAAACCTCCTTCTCAAAGCCCGACCCAGAGTCGGGCTTTTTATTGGGCCAATTTAGTCACCACACAGGGACACGTTTATAATCCATGCCGCGATGTGCTTTTCGACAGCAGCTTAGCGACATATTCATTTCCCTAGTTGCACCCACCACACCACCACGCTAACCTCCCCGCCGTCGCTGCCAATTCAGCGACCGGGACTGATAACCCGGCAAGATGCAGGCGCACCAGCGCCCCCAAAACCCGATTTGCAGGCGTTTTTTTTCGCCTCACATTTCGTGCAATGGCGGCTGTGCGTGGGAGACCTTCGGGTCTGCCGGGTTCCTGTATCTCCGGTTTATCAGCCTGCGCACAGCTGCCACCCAATTCGCCTGATAACGAATGTGGTAGCTCTCAATTGATATGGGAGTTTTACCGATGACCGCTACAAATCCGTCTGCGTTAACCACCCTCGGCGTCACCCCCTTCTCCTTTCACTCCGACCAACCGCTATTCCGCGTCAACAGCGGTGTTTCCCTGCACGAAGCCCTGCACCACGCCTCCGACCTTCTTCACGTTGCCAAGCAGCTCGCAGAAGATGCGGCGATGTCCAAGGAGACGGACCGTTACGCCTGGGCGTCCCATTACTTGCAGGAGATGGTGAAAGCGGTGATTGATGATGTGGTGAAGGTGTTGGATTCGCCCAGCAACATTCAGTAAGGGTGAAAGTAAGAAGGGGCGGCGCATGTGAATAAATGCGCCGCCCCTTTTTTGTGTTTTACCTGGCCGTTTGTGAACTGCGAAGGGCCGACTTCGCGTGTTAACCTTGCGCCCATCGCAAAAATGCTGGGCCAAGCGCCCAATGCCGATCAGTTACGCGACCACAATTGGGCAAAACGTGGAGCTTTTGGACTTCAGCGATGCAGGCGTTGCGGCCTGCTGGTAAAGCGCGGCGATCCCTTCGCAGCCTCGCTGAAGCTCGACAGCTCCCACATTCGACCTGCTTTGTTTGGACGTCCGCATTTTTAACTGATCGACACTGGGCCAAGCGTGCCCTTTGCCCCATCACTTTCAACGAATTTGCCTACTACCCAATGAGTAAAAACACGTCCGATCTGTCCTCCCACACGCCGATGATGCAGCAGTACTGGCGTCTGAAAAACCAGCACCCTGATCAGTTGATGTTCTATCGCATGGGCGACTTCTACGAGATCTTCTATGAAGACGCGAAGAAGGCCGCCAAGTTGCTGGACATCACCTTGACCGCGCGCGGGCAGTCGGCGGGGCAGTCGATTCCGATGTGTGGGATTCCTTACCATTCGTTGGAAGGCTACCTGGTCAAGCTGGTGAAGCTGGGCGAGTCGGTGGTGATTTGTGAGCAGATCGGCGACCCGGCGACCAGCAAGGGGCCGGTTGAACGTCAGGTGGTGCGCATTATTACGCCGGGTACGGTGAGTGATGAGGCGTTGCTGGATGAGCGTCGTGACAACCTGATCGCGGCGGTGTTGGGCGATGAGCGTTTGTTCGGCCTGTCGGTGCTGGATATCACCAGCGGCAATTTCAGCGTGCTGGAGATCAAGGGCTGGGAGAACCTGCTGGCGGAGCTGGAGCGTATCAACCCGGTGGAGTTGTTGATTCCGGATGATTGGCCGAAGGATTTACCGGCAGAAAAGCGTCGTGGGACCAAGCGTCGTGCGCCGTGGGATTTTGAGCGTGATTCAGCGTTGAAAAGTCTGTGCCAGCAGTTCTCGGTGCAAGACCTTAAAGGTTTCGGTTGCGAAAACCTGACCCTGGCCATCGGCGCCGCCGGTTGTTTGCTCGGCTATGCCAAGGAAACCCAGCGCACCGCCCTGCCGCATTTGCGCAGCCTGCGCCATGAGCGCCTGGACGACACCGTGGTGCTCGATGGCGCCAGCCGTCGCAACCTGGAGTTGGACACTAACCTGGCCGGTGGCCGCGATAACACGCTGCAATCGGTGGTCGACCGTTGCCAGACCGCCATGGGCAGCCGCTTGCTGACCCGCTGGCTGAACCGCCCGCTGCGCGACTTGACCGTGCTGCAAGCGCGCCAGACCTCTATTACCTGCCTGCTGGATGGCTATCGCTTTGAAACGCTGCAGCCGCAGTTGAAAGAAATCGGCGATATCGAGCGCATCCTGGCGCGCATCGGCCTGCGCAATGCGCGGCCGCGTGACCTGGCGCGCCTGCGCGATGCCTTGGGTGCGCTGCCGCAATTGCAAGCGGCGATGGCCCATCTCGACACGCCGCACCTGCAACAGTTGGCCGTGACCGCCGGTACTTACCCGGACCTCGCGGCGCTGCTGGAAAAAGCCATTATCGACAACCCGCCGGCGATCATCCGTGACGGCGGCGTGCTGAAAACCGGTTACGACACCGAGCTGGATGAGCTGCAGTCGCTGAGCGAAAACGCCGGGCAGTTCCTGATTGATCTGGAAGCCCGCGAGAAGGCCCGCACCGGCCTGGCCAACTTGAAGGTCGGTTACAACCGCGTGCACGGCTACTTTATTGAGTTGCCGAGCAAGCAGGCCGAGTCGGCGCCGATCGATTACCAGCGTCGTCAAACCCTTAAAGGTGCCGAGCGTTTCATCACGCCGGAGCTGAAAGAGTTTGAAGACAAGGCGCTGTCGGCCAAGAGCCGCGCTCTGGCGCGCGAGAAAATGCTTTATGAAGCGTTGCTCGAAGATTTGATCAGCCGCCTGGCGCCGTTGCAGGACACCGCCGCCGCCCTGGCGGAACTGGATGTGTTGAGCAACCTCGCCGAGCGCGCGCTGAACCTTGATTTGAACTGCCCGCGGTTTGTCAGCGAGCCGTGCATGCGCATCGTGCAAGGCCGTCACCCGGTGGTGGAGCAGGTGTTGACCACGCCGTTCGTCGCCAACGACCTGTCGCTGGATGACGACACCCGCATGCTGGTGATCACCGGTCCGAACATGGGCGGTAAATCCACCTACATGCGCCAGACCGCCTTGATCGTGTTGCTGGCGCATATCGGCAGCTTTGTGCCGGCGGCCAGTTGCGAGTTGTCGCTGGTGGACCGCATTTTCACGCGGATCGGTTCCAGCGATGACCTGGCCGGTGGCCGTTCGACCTTTATGGTGGAAATGAGCGAAACCGCCAACATCCTGCACAACGCCACCGAGCGCAGCCTGGTGCTGATGGACGAAGTCGGTCGCGGCACCAGCACCTTCGACGGTTTGTCGCTGGCATGGGCGGCGGCCGAGCGTTTGGCGCATTTGCGTGCCTATACGCTGTTCGCCACGCACTATTTCGAGCTGACCGTACTGCCGGAAAGCGAGCCGCTGGTGGCCAACGTGCACCTCAATGCGACCGAGCACAACGAACGCATCGTGTTCCTGCACCATGTGCTGCCAGGGCCGGCGAGCCAGAGTTACGGCCTGGCTGTGGCGCAGTTGGCCGGTGTGCCGAGCGAGGTGATCACCCGTGCCCGTGAGCACCTGAGCCGCCTGGAAGAAACCGCGCTACCCCACGAGATTTCCGTGGCCAGCCCGGCCAAAGCCAGCAACAAACCCAGCGCGCCACATCAAAGCGATATGTTCGCCAGCCTGCCCCATCCGGTGCTGGATGAGTTGGCCAAGCTTGACTTGGACGACTTGACGCCACGCAAAGCGCTCGAAATGTTATATGCACTGAAGACTCGGATATAACGCAGACGCGTGCAAGCTGATAGAATCTCGCGCGGTTTGGGATGCTGCGGGCTTTTAGCCTGGCCTGCAGACTATCGCTCCCGAACCTCGCGAGCCCCACCATAAGGGGTTTCGCTGCCGCCGCCTGAGGAGAAAATTAGAAATGACCTTCGTCGTTACCGACAACTGCATCAAGTGCAAGTACACCGACTGCGTCGAAGTGTGTCCGGTGGACTGCTTCTACGAAGGCCCGAATTTCCTGGTTATCCACCCGGATGAGTGCATCGACTGCGCCCTGTGTGAACCAGAATGCCCGGCCGTCGCTATTTTCTCCGAGGACGAAGTCCCGGCAGAGATGCAGGAATTCATTCAGTTGAACGTCGATCTGGCGGAAATCTGGCCGAATATTACTGAGCGTAAAGATCCGATGCCCGATGCAGCGGACTGGGATGGCAAGAAAGGTAAGATTGCACAACTCGAGCGCTGATAGCGTCGTTGCTCCCAAAAGGCCCTTTGCGGGCCTTTTTGCGTTTCTACGGAGTAGGTTTCACTTTCCTGCAGACGAAAAAAGGGGCGGTATGACCCGCCCACATTTTTTCCCTAGTCCCTGTATTCCTTTTCATCATCCTGATGAATCGCATCCTGCGACGTTCCTTAACCATCGTTCCTTGATGGCTGTGTCAATCCGTGGACACAGGACTGATCTTAGAGAGTTCTGAGGGAAGTTCAACGGGATCCAAGCTGCGCAGAGACAGCATTGAACGCCCAGTCAATTATAAATAATTGTTATTTTTCAATGAAATAGAAAACTCTCTCGAGATTTCGGGATGTCCATGCCCGGTAAAAAAACCAAACACTTACGAAAAAGTAAGTGAATGCTTACACGCGCAATTGCGTAAAGGGGTCATTGAGAACCGCTGGCTGATCAACAGGCATAAAAAAGCCCCGACAAGGTCGAGGCTTCTTTCCTTCAGCGGGATCAGTCGTCGCTGACCGTAATGGTCGGCATCGCCGGTGCCGCCGCTTCCTGCAGGACGATCCGCGCGCCGACGTGACGCGCCAGCTCCTGGTAAATCATAGCGATCGGCCCATCGGGCTCGGCCGCCACGGTGGGCTTGCCGCCGTCGGCCTGTTCACGAATCTCCATCGCCAACGGCAACGAGGCGAGCAATTCGACGCCATACTGGGTCGCCAGCTTCTCGCCACCGCCTTCGCCAAACAGGTGCTCGGCATGCCCGCAGTTGGAGCAAATGTGTACCGCCATGTTTTCCACGACGCCCAGCACCGGGATGTTGACCTTGCGGAACATCTCGACGCCTTTCTTCGCATCGAGCAGCGCCAGGTCCTGCGGCGTAGTCACGATTACCGAACCGGCCACCGGGACTTTCTGCGCCAGGGTCAATTGGATATCACCGGTGCCAGGCGGCATGTCGATCACCAGGTAATCCAGGTCACCCCAGGCGGTCTGGGTGACCAATTGCAGCAACGCACCGGAGACCATCGGCCCGCGCCAGACCATCGGCGTGTTGTCATCGGTAAGGAAGGCCATGGACATGACCTCCACGCCCATCGACTCGATCGGCACGAACCATTTCTGGTCCTTGACCTTCGGTCGGGTGCCTTCGGCGATGCCGAACATCACGCCTTGGCTTGGGCCATAGATGTCGGCGTCGAGAATGCCCACGCGGGCCCCTTCACGGGCCAGGGCCAGGGCCAGGTTGGCTGCGGTGGTGGACTTACCCACACCGCCCTTGCCGGACGCCACGGCGATCACGTTCTTGACGTTGGCCAGGCCCGGGATCTGCGCCTGAGCCTTGTGCGGGGCGATCACGCACTGAATGTCGACCTTGGCCGAACGCACGCCGTCCAGGCCCTCGATGGCCATTTGCAGCATCTGCGACCAGCCGCTCTTGAACAGGCCTGCGGCATAGCCCAGTTCCAACTGGACCGAGACCTGGTCGCCCTGGACCTCGATGGCTCGTACACAGCCGGCAGTGACCGGGTCCTGGTTCAAATAGGGGTCGGTGTATTGGCGAAGAACGGCTTCCACCGCTGCGCGATTGACGGCGCTCATGGGCTACTCCCGAAAAAAGACTGACTGAAACAGGCGGCTATCCTAACCGTTCCGGCCGCCCAGCGGCATGCTTTCGCAGGCCTGGGAAGATTCAGAAACAGCACCACGGGGTGAAATATATTTCCCGGCGCTTTATAGTGGCCGACCTCCGTTTCATCAAGTAGCCGAGCCCCATGTCCGAGCCACGCAAGATCCTCGTCACCAGCGCCCTGCCCTATGCCAATGGTTCCATCCATCTTGGCCATATGCTTGAGTACATCCAGACCGATATGTGGGTGCGCTTCCAGAAGCATCGCGGCAATCAATGCATTTATGTCTGCGCGGACGACGCCCACGGTTCGGCCATCATGTTGCGCGCCGAAAAGGAAGGGATCACCCCGGAACAACTGATCGCCAATGTGCAGGCTGAACACAGCGCCGACTTTGCCGAGTTCCTGGTGGATTTCGACAACTTCCACTCGACCCACTCCGACGAAAACCGCGAGCTGTCGAGCCAGATCTACACGCGTTTGCGCGACGCCGGGCACATTGCCACGCGTTCGATCACGCAGTATTTCGACCCGGAAAAGAAAATGTTCCTGGCCGACCGCTTCATCAAGGGTACCTGCCCTAAATGCGGCACTGAAGACCAGTACGGCGACAACTGCGAGAAGTGCGGTGCCACCTACGCACCGACTGACCTGAAGAACCCGCGGTCGGCTATCTCCGGCGCCATCCCGGTGCTCAAGGATTCCCAGCACTTCTTCTTCAAGCTCCCGGATTTCCAGCAGATGCTGCAAACCTGGACCCGCAGCGGCACCCTGCAGGACGCCGTGGCCAACAAGATCGCCGAATGGCTGGATGCAGGCCTGCAACAGTGGGACATTTCCCGCGATGCACCGTACTTCGGTTTCGAGATCCCGGACGAGCCAGGCAAGTACTTCTATGTATGGCTGGACGCGCCGATCGGCTACATGGCCAGCTTCAAGAACTTGTGCGACCGCACGCCGGAGCTGGACTTCGATGCCTTCTGGGCCAAGGACTCCACCGCCGAGCTGTACCACTTCATCGGCAAGGACATCGTCAACTTCCACGCCCTGTTCTGGCCGGCGATGCTTGAAGGTTCGGGCTACCGCAAACCGACCGGCATTGCCGTGCACGGCTACCTGACGGTCAACGGCCAGAAGATGTCCAAGTCCCGTGGCACCTTTATCAAGGCACGCACGTACCTGGACCACCTGTCGCCGGAATACCTGCGCTACTACTACGCGTCCAAACTGGGCCGTGGCGTCGACGACCTGGACCTGAACCTGGAAGACTTCGTACAGAAGGTCAACTCGGATCTGGTCGGCAAAGTCGTCAACATCGCCAGCCGTTGCGCCGGGTTTATCCATAAGGGTAATGCCGGCCTGCTGGTGGCCGAAAACGCCGCACCGGAGCTGACCGAGGCGTTCCTGGCTGCCGCGCCAAGCATTGCCGACGCCTATGAAGCCCGCGACTTTGCCCGCGCCATGCGCGAGATCATGGGCCTGGCCGACCGCGCCAACGCTTGGATCGCCGACAAGGCCCCGTGGTCGCTGAACAAGCAGGAAGGCAAGCAGGCTGAAGTCCAGGCTATTTGCGCCACAGGCGTCAACCTGTTCCGCCAGTTGGTGATCTTCCTCAAACCGGTGCTGCCGTTACTGGCCGCCGATGCCGAGGCGTTCCTCAACGTTGCGCCGCTGGTCTGGAACGACCACGCCACCTTGCTCAGCAACCATCAGTTGAACGAGTTCAAGCCGTTGATGACCCGTATCGACCCAGTGAAAGTCCAGGCCATGACCGACGCTTCGAAAGAAGACCTGGTCGCCAGCCAGACCGATACCGGCGAAGCGGCACCGGCCGGCAATGGTGAATTGGCCAAGGACCCGATTTCCGCGGAAATCGATTTCGACGCCTTTGCCGCCGTGGACCTGCGTGTCGCGCTGATCGTCAAGGCCGAAGCCGTGGAAGGGGCCGACAAGCTGCTGCGCCTCACCCTCGACCTCGGTGGCGAGCAACGCAACGTGTTCTCCGGGATCAAAAGTGCTTATCCAGACCCGTCCAAGCTCGATGGTCGCCTGACCATGATGATCGCCAACCTCAAACCACGGAAAATGAAGTTCGGCATTTCCGAAGGCATGGTGATGGCGGCCGGCCCTGGTGGAGAAGAAATCTACTTGCTGAGCCCGGACAGCGGCGCCAAGCCGGGTCAACGCATCAAGTAAAACGGTGTGGTGAGAGGGCTGTTGTGACGCGCGGGCTTGCCCCGCGCTGTGGCACCCAGCAGCCCTAAACCGGGCATCCGGTTCCATCGGTGTAAAATGCAGCGGCCCTCAGTAGGGCCGCTTCGCAGCCCTACGCGGGGCAAGCCCGCTCGCCACGACAGGCCTGCCCGCCACAACAGGCCCTGTTTGCTTAACCGGCATGCCAGTGATTCCCTCATGACTCTGATTCAACGTATCGACGCGCTGCTGCCGCAGACCCAATGCGGCAAGTGTGGGCACCCGGGCTGCAAGCCTTACGCCGAGGGCATCGCGCTTGGCGAGGCGATCAACAAGTGCCCGCCCGGTGGGCAGGAAACCATCGCAGGACTTGCACAATTGCTACGTGTGCCGGTGCTGGAACTGGACACCTGCCGAGGCGAGGCCCCAGCACAAGTCGCCTATATTCGCGAAGCCGAGTGCATCGGCTGCACCAAATGCATCCAGGCCTGCCCGGTGGATGCGATTGTCGGCGCCGCCAAGTTGATGCACACCGTCATCATGGATGAGTGCACAGGTTGCGACCTGTGTGTCGCGCCCTGCCCTGTCGACTGCATCGAGATGCGCCCAGCGGCCAATGTGGTGCCGATCGTGGGCGGCCTGGCGGCTGATGATCACCAACGCCAGGAACGTGGCCTCAAGCGCGACCGCGCGCGGCGACGCTATGAACAACGCAGTGCGCGCCTGCAACGGGAAGAAGCGCACAAGCTCGCCGAACGACTGGCACGGGCCAAGCGCTCAACGCCGGTTGCGCCCGTACAGGCTGATACCGCTCAAGCGGCCAGGGATGCGGCGGTCAAGAAAGCCAAAATCACTGTCGCAATGAGTCGTGCCCAGTTGCACAAGTCCTTGAAGGCGTTTGGTCACCCACCGACGTTTGAGCAACAGTCGCAGTTGATCGTCCTGCAACAGCAGTTCGAAGCGGCAGAGCAGGCACTTGCAACCCTGGAAGTGAGCAGCCCGGCGCCCCTGCCGCCACAAAAAGACCCGGCGCTCAAACGCGCCAAAATCCAGCTTGCCATGCGTCGCGCCGAACTGAAAAAGGCGCAGGACCTGAACGCTGACGAACAGCAACTGACAACCTTGAGCGCCGCGCTGTCCAGCGCAGAGCAAGCCTTGCATGACGCCGAAGCCGGCAGTGAGCAACCCCGGCCAGACTTGCAGCGCGTGGAAAAACGCCCCATCGACGCCGAACTGCGTCAGCTGAAAACCGCCCTGGCTTATGCCCGGGCCGATGTGAGCAAGTTACAACGCCAAGCGGACGTCAGCGCAGATGAACTGAAAGCCGCACAACGCAAGCTGGATGATGCGCAGCGCCAAGTGGACGCCCATAGCGGCGCCTGATCGGCCACAGGCGCTGCCGGCTGTGCTGGCGATGGTTTATCCTGCAAAGCCTGCGCCTAATTTGAAAACCACGTTGACCGCCTGCAAGGAAACGCCTGCCCCATGAACGCCGCAAAACGCCTGGAAATTTTCCGCAGGTTTCACGAAGACAATCCGGAGCCCAAAACCGAACTGGCCTACTCTTCGCCGTTCGAATTGTTGATTGCGGTGATCTTGTCGGCCCAATCCACTGACGTGGGCGTTAACAAGGCTACGGCCAGGCTTTACCCGGTGGCCAACACGCCTGAGGCCATTTACGCCTTGGGCGTGGAAGGTTTGTCGGAGTACATCAAGACCATCGGCCTGTACAACAGCAAGGCCAAGAACGTCATCGAAACCTGCCGCCTGCTGGTGGAGTTGCATGGCAGCGAGGTGCCACAAACTCGCGAAGCCCTGGAAGCACTCCCCGGCGTGGGTCGCAAAACCGCCAATGTCGTGCTCAATACCGCGTTTCGGCAGCTGACCATGGCGGTGGACACCCATATCTTTCGCGTCAGCAACCGAACCGGCATCGCCCGCGGCAAGAATGTGGTGGAGGTAGAAAAGCAGCTGATGAAGTTCGTGCCCAAGCCATATTTGCTCGACTCCCACCACTGGTTGATTCTTCACGGGCGCTACGTTTGTCAGGCCCGCAAACCCCGCTGTGGCAGCTGCCGTATCGAAGACCTGTGCGAATACAAGGACAAGACGTCCGACGATTGAGGGATCATTGGTTTTCTCGATCAGTCGATTGAAAAAATCTTTTTTACCCGTTCATGGATTATCGTTATAAGGAGCGCCAACGGCAGTCTTAGCCTGGAGTTAACCTTATGAGCACTGGCAAAGAACAACTGGATGTAGACGACGACCTCGTTGCAGAGTCGGACGACGATGGAGACGCACCTGTTGCAGAGGTGGCCAAGACCAATTTGAGCAAACGCCGCACTATCGATAACCTTCTGGAAGAGCGACGCTTGCAAAAACAACTGGCCGATTACGACTTCGATCTCTGATCGACCCGTTGACGACCGGAAGCCTCCCTGACGGAGGCTTTTTTCTGCCGGTGGTTCTAGCTCGGTGCGCAATGGCACCCGCCCTACACGAGGCCGTTGCGCTGGGCCAGTTCGATCAGATCCACGAGCGAACGCGCATTGAGCTTGAGCAACAGACGAGTCTTGTAGGTACTGACGGTTTTGTTGCTCAGGAACATACCGTCTGCGATCTCCTTGTTGGTTTTGCCACGGGCCAGTTGCTGCAACACCATCATCTCGCGACCCGACAAGCGCTCGACCATGTCCGCTTCGCTGGCATTGCCCATGGTGGAGCGGACCGAGTTGAGCGCCTGGTTAGGGAAATAGCTGTAGCCGGAGAGGACCGCCTTGATGGCGCTCAACAACTCGGTTAGATCCTGTTGCTTGCATACGTAGCCAGCCGCCCCCGCCTGCATGCAGCGCATCGAAAAATGGCCGGGCGCCTGAGATGTCAGCACCAGCACCTTGACGGGCGCAGGCTGCTTGGTAGACGCCAGGCGACAAATAACTTCCAGCCCATCAAGCTTGGGTATCCCGATATCCAGTATGACAATGTCTGGCACATGTTCCCGTGCAAGTTGCAACGCATCGACGCCGTTATCAGTCTCGGCAACGACTTCATAACCATGACGTTCCATTAGCATGCGCACAGCAAGACGAATGACGGGATGATCATCCACGATCAGCACTTTATTCATGAGAAAGTCCAATTTCGCTGTTCGAATTATTTAGAGCAAGCACAATAGCCTAGTCGTTTCCTAGTTGGCATAGCGCTCCCCCCCAAGCAACAGCAAGCAGAGACCCAACCCACAACGATATAGGAATTACCCTACAAAAAATCACAACTTCAGGCGCATCCGGTTTTACGGAGACTTTCAGAACTTTCCGGGGCCATACATATCTTGAGTTAAACATCCGGCACATAAGCGGTACGCCGTCTATGCACCGCACAGGGTTTTCAGGAAACGCCCCTTGCTTGTCGCGGCCAGGCGAGTGAGCAGGTGAAATACAATCAACGGTTTCAGTTCCATACAACATACCTGCTTACACCCTTATTTCCTACGGAATATTCAGCGACCTACACACTCACCTTACTTACGTAGTGAATCTTCTGTAAGACATAGTTCCTATTCAGGTGTAAAAATTTCATTCATCCACGCAGAAATAAACACGCCACCAAGGGTGGCGCCACTCTCAACTTCGATATTCAACAAAACTTAAACAACCTCGCCAAACGATAAACATCACGCCCTATTTAAAGCGCGCGTCTTTATAGCCAGGCAAAAAAAATGGCCCCTTGAACAAGGGGCCATTTTTCACAACGAGGGGAACACTCAGAACAGCTTGCGACCCTTGTTGGCAGCAATGCGCATGCGCAGCGCATTCAACTTGATGAAGCCTGCCGCGTCCGCCTGGTTATAAGCACCGCCGTCTTCTTCGAAGGTGGCGATATTGGCGTCGAACAGCGACTCATCAGACTTGCGACCGGTAACGATCACGTTGCCTTTGTACAGCTTCAAGCGCACCACGCCGTTCACGTGAGCCTGGGAGGCGTCGATCATCTGCTGCAGCATCAGACGCTCTGGGCTCCACCAGTAGCCGGTGTAGATCAGGCTGGCGTACTTGGGCATCAACTCGTCTTTGAGGTGAGCCACTTCGCGGTCCAGGGTGATGGACTCGATGGCGCGGTGAGCACGCAGCATGATGGTGCCGCCCGGGGTTTCGTAGCAGCCACGGGACTTCATGCCCACATAGCGGTTCTCGACGATGTCGAGACGGCCGATACCGTGTTCACCACCGATACGGTTCAGGGTCGCCAGCACGGTGGCCGGGGTCATTTCGACGCCGTCCAGCGCGACGATGTCGCCGTTGCGGTAGGTCAGTTCCAGGTATTGGGCCTTGTCAGGAGCGTTCTCCGGGGAGACGGTCCATTTCCACATGTCTTCTTCGTGCTCGGTCCAGGTGTCTTCCAGCACGCCGCCTTCATAGGAGATGTGCAGCAAGTTGGCGTCCATCGAGTACGGGGACTTCTTCTTGCCGTGACGCTCGATCGGGATGGCGTGCTTTTCAGCGTAATCCATCAGCTTTTCACGGGACAGCAGGTCCCACTCACGCCAAGGGGCAATCACTTTCACGCCAGGCTTGAGCGCGTAGGCACCCAGTTCGAAACGCACCTGGTCGTTGCCTTTGCCGGTAGCGCCATGGGAAATGGCGTCGGCGCCTGTTTCGTTGGCGATTTCGATCAAGCGTTTGGCGATCAGCGGACGTGCGATGGAAGTACCCAGCAGGTACTCGCCTTCGTAGACGGTGTTGGCGCGAAACATCGGGAAGACGAAATCGCGGACGAATTCTTCGCGCAGGTCGTCAATGTAGATCTCTTTCACGCCCATGGCTTGCGCCTTGGCACGTGCAGGTTCGACCTCTTCGCCCTGACCCAGGTCAGCGGTGAAGGTCACCACTTCACAGTTATAAGTATCCTGCAGCCACTTGAGGATCACCGAAGTGTCCAGGCCGCCGGAATACGCGAGAACGACCTTGTTTACGTCGGCCATGCCATCACTCCACGGGGTTGTACGGAAAGCCGTCGATTCTACCGACCAAAACCGTGAATTTACAGAGGCGCGACAGCAAATGAAGATAAAGCGACAGATTATGTCGAGCGGGCGACCGATGGTCGCACCTTGTGAGCGCATTTTATGACGTGTGTGCAGGGTTGCTCGGGCCAGTCGCCTGAGGCGCCGGTTTCTCGGGGGCTGCCACCCGTTCGAGCTGAATATTCACGCGACGGTTACGCGCTCGGTTGGCGGCATTGGTATTGGGTGCCAGGGGATAGCTTTCACCGTGGAAACGCAGAGTGACCTGCGATTCCTGGATGCCGTTGGCCTTGAAGTAGTCCATGACCGCCAGCGCACGACGGCGTGAGACGTCGCGGTTGGTCAGGCGGTTGCCGCTGTTGTCCGAATGGCCATTCAACTCGATATGGTTGACCGTCGGATCGGCTTTCATGAACGCGACAATCACCGCCAGCTTCTTCTTGGCCGTCGCATCCAGCTCAATGCCACCACCGGGGAAGCCGACTTCGGTCTGTTTGACCTGATCGTAATTCATCGGCAACAGCTTGGTGGTACACAGTTGATAGTCGTTGTAGGCCTTGTTGAATTTCACTGGCAGCAGACGAATTTCCGAGTAGCCACCTTCGCGCCCGTAATGCCGCACAGTCGGGCTGCGCCCTTCCAGCAAGCCCATGAACAATCGCCCGGCCTGGGCCTGAGAGCTATTGAACAACACGTCGCCACTGCCGGCACGCACAGCGCCGAGGTTGATATCACCGCGGCCCGGCTGCCACGGGGCAGCGGCGGCCAACAAGGTCGCCGAGCCCGCGCCGAGTGCGCCACTGTAGGCTTTCAGACGAAATGTCGCCTGCTCGCCGGCCCGGCGCACGAACTCACCCGAACCGAAATCGGTGATCGGCTGGGTCAAGCGGCACTCGAACTGGTCGCCTTCCACCTTCCACTCAATATTCTCCAGACGTGTCTGAAACGTGAGGGCCATCGCAGGCAGGCTGGCGAACACACTGAGCAGGGCTAGATAATGCTGGCGCACGGGAGGCTCCACTGGTTTCTACAACACTTCAAAGCGTCATACGTCGTTAAGGCATACCTTGGGATATCGGTAGCGTCCTGCAAAACTTGATAGCGAGTGCCTGCAAGAGTCTTTTCCGGTAGCATTCCCACCAGATTGACCCGCCTGGAATCCCCAATGTCCGACCGCCTGACCCTGCTGCGTCCCGACGACTGGCATATTCATCTTCGCGATGGTGCTGCGTTACCCCAAACCGTGGCTGATGTAGCGCGCACGTTTGGTCGCGCCATCATCATGCCTAACCTGGTACCTCCGGTGCGTAATGCCGCAGAAGCCGACGCCTATCGCCAGCGTATTCTCGCTGCACGACCGGCCGGCAGCCGCTTCGAACCGTTGATGGTGCTCTACCTGACCGACCGCACCCAGCCTGAAGAAATTCGCCAGGCCAAGGCCAGTGGCTTCGTGCACGCCGCCAAGCTGTACCCGGCGGGCGCGACCACCAACTCTGATTCCGGCGTGACCAGTATCGACAAGATTCTGCCGGCGATCGAAGCCATGGCTGAAGTCGGCATGCCGCTGCTGATCCACGGTGAAGTCACCCGTGGCGATGTGGACGTATTTGATCGCGAAAAGATCTTTATCGACGAACATATGCGCCGTGTGGTCGAGCTGTTCCCGACCCTCAAGGTGGTGTTCGAACACATCACCACTGCGGATGCCGTGCAGTTCGTCACCGAAGCTTCGGCCAATGTCGGTGCGACCATCACCGCGCATCACCTGCTCTACAACCGCAACCACATGCTGGTGGGCGGGATTCGGCCGCACTTCTATTGCCTGCCGATCCTCAAGCGCAACACCCACCAGGTGGCGTTGCTCGATGCCGCCACCAGCGGCAACCCGAAGTTCTTCCTCGGCACCGACTCCGCACCCCACGCCCAGCACGCCAAAGAAGCCGCGTGTGGCTGTGCCGGTTGCTACACCGCGTTTGCTGCGATCGAGCTGTACGCCGAAGCGTTTGAACAGCGCAATGCCCTGGACAAGCTCGAAGGTTTCGCCAGCCTCAACGGCCCGCGCTTCTATGGCCTGCCGGCGAACACCGACCGTATTACCCTGGTTCGTGAAGACTGGACCGCCCCTGCCAGCCTGCCGTTTGGCGAGCTGACTGTAATCCCGCTGCGCGCCGGTGAAACACTGCGCTGGCGCCTGCTGGAGGAAAGCAAGTGAGTGAAGACCATTACGATGACGAACACGAGCACAGTGGTGGCGGTTCCCGTCACCCGATGGCCGAGCGGTTTCGCGGTTATCTGCCGGTTGTCATCGACGTAGAAACCGGTGGTTTCAATTGCGCCACCGACGCCCTGCTGGAAATCGCCGCCACCACCATCGGCATGGACGAACAGGGTTTTGTGTTCCCGGAACACACGCACTTCTTCCGCGTCGAGCCCTTCGAAGGCGCGAATATCGAAGCGGCAGCCCTGGAGTTCACCGGGATCAAGCTCGACCACCCGCTGCGCATGGCGGTGAGTGAAGAAGCGGCGCTGACCGATATCTTCCGTGGCGTGCGCAAGGCGTTGAAGGCCAACGGCTGCAAACGCGCGATCCTGGTCGGCCACAACAGCAGTTTCGACTTGGGCTTCCTGAACGCCGCCGTGGCGCGACTGGACATGAAGCGCAACCCGTTTCACCCGTTCTCCAGCTTCGACACCGCCACCCTCGCTGGCCTGGCTTATGGCCAGACCGTGCTGGCCAAGGCCTGCCAGGCCGCCGGTATCGACTTTGACGGCCGTGAGGCCCACTCGGCGCGCTACGACACCGAGAAGACCGCCGAGCTGTTCTGCGGCATCGTCAATCGCTGGAAGCAGATGGGCGGCTGGGAAGACTTCAACGACTGAGGTCGTTTCCCGCGCATAAAAAAACCGGCCTTCTCAGGCCGGTTTTTTTTGCGTCGAACGTGGCTTACAGCTTGCCAGCGTTCTCGGTCAGGTAAGCCGCAACGCCTTCTGGCGAAGCGTTCATGCCTTTGTCGCCTTTTTTCCAGTTGGCAGGGCACACTTCGCCGTGCTCTTCGTGGAATTGCAGCGCGTCGACCAGACGGATCAGCTCTTCCATGTTACGGCCCAGCGGCAGGTCGTTGATGATCTGCGAGCGCACAACGCCCTTGTCGTCGATCAGGAACGCGCCACGGAACGCCACGCCGCCTTCGGACTCAACGTCGTAAGCCTTGGCGATGTCGTGCTTCATGTCGGCAGCCATGGTGTATTTGACTTTGCCGATGCCGCCATCATTGATGGCAGTGTTGCGCCAGGCGTTGTGGGTGAAATGGGAGTCGATGGAAACGGCTACCACTTCAACGTTGCGCGCCTTGAAATCGTCCATGCGGTGGTCCAGAGCGATCAGCTCCGAAGGGCAGACGAAGGTGAAGTCCAGCGGGTAGAAGAACACCAGGCCGTATTTGCCTTTGATGGCTTCAGACAGTTTGAAGCTGTCAACGATTTCGCCATTGCCGAGGACGGCAGGTACGTCGAAATCCGGGGCTTGTTTGCCGACGAGTACGCTCATTGGATATCTCCTGATGCAAGGGTGACGATTGAAGTAAAAGGACCGCTTCCAAGTCTGCCGTTTATAAGCGACAGCCCTGTGACGCAGTCACGCTTCGTAAAGACCGACCATCATACACTGAAAAAACCGTTCGTCAGCGCGACGGCGCTGAGGCCGGAAAGACCTGCGAATCTACTTTGACAATCATTCTCGTTAACATTAAGATCCATCGCACTTAAGCCTTAAACCCGCGATGGTTCTCCCTTATGTATGTCTGCCTCTGCACTGGCGTCACCGACGGACAAATCCGCGAAGCAATCTACGAAGGTTGCTGCAGCTACAAGGAAGTACGTGAAACCACCGGCGTTGCCAGCCAGTGTGGCAAATGCGCTTGCCTCGCCAAGCAAGTGGTACGGGAGACCCTGACGCAATTGCAAACAGCCCAGACCGCGCTCCCCTATTCAGCAGAATTTACACACGCTTAAATCAGCGCGTTTTAAAGAACCGGACCTGGTGTCCGGTTTTTTTATGCCTGCAATTCAATTAGTTAGCGCCAAGACGCGGAACACAAACATTCTTATTCAGATTAATTTTCATTTATTATTCAATAACTTAGGTTTGACACTAAGGGGTTCGCCGCTCAAACTCCGGCTTATACACAGCTATTACAGGGCAGGACCCCAGTCATGAAAGGCGACATCTCAGTCATCCAGCAACTCAACAAAATCCTTGCCAATGAACTGGTCGCGATCAATCAGTATTTTCTGCATGCGCGCATGTATGACGATTGGGGCCTGGAAAAGCTGGGCAAGCGTGAATACAAAGAGTCCATCAAGGCAATGAAGGACGCGGACGCGCTGATCAAGCGCATCCTGTTCCTGGAAGGTCTGCCGAACGTGCAGGACCTGGGCAAGCTGAACATCGGCGAACACACCCAGGAAATGATCATCAGCGACCTGAAGTTCGAACAGAAGAGCCACAGCGACCTCAAGGCCGCCATCGCTCATTGCGAAATCAAGGCCGACTTCGGCAGCCGTGAACTGCTGGAAGATATTCTTGAAGACCAGGAAGAACATATCGACTGGCTGGAAACCCAAGAGGGCCTGATCGTCAAAGTCAGCCTGGAAAACTACCTGCAATCGCAGATGGGTGAATAACCCACGGCGCGCAGGTACAAAAAAGCCCCGCTCTCTTACGAGAAGCGGGGCTTTTTATTGCAGTGCTTTTTACAAAAGCATCACGCTTCTGTCTTGGCTGCTGCTTTTTCCGCGGCATCTTTGACCAGCGCTTGCAGCGAACCGTCAGCCGCCATCTCAACGATGATGTCGCTGCCGCCGACCAGCTCACCGGCTACCCACAGTTGTGGGAAGGTAGGCCAGTTGGCGTACTTCGGCAGGTTGGCGCGGATTTCCGGGTTTTGCAGGATATCCACGTAAGCGAATTTCTCGCCACACGCCATGATGGCCTGGGACGCCTTCGCGGAGAAACCGCACTGAGGAGCGTTCGGGGCGCCCTTCATGTAAAGCAGAATGGTGTTGTTGGCAATCTGCTCTTTGATCGTTTCGATGATATCCATGGAACACCTCTGCAGGAACTTCGCGACTCACAGGTCGGCACGGTGGCGCATTGTAACGCAAAATTCCAGCGCGGTGCTCGGGCCTTATGCGGCTGCCACCTGCACCGGCACACCGTTCAGCGCGGCGTTTCCAGACAATTCGTCCAACTGCCGCTCGTCAGTCAAGTCATTCGCACTCGCCCCCGGCTGCCCACTGGCGATGGTCATCTGCACGCCCGGGCGACCGTGACCCCAACCATGGGGCAGGCTGACCACGCCGGGCATCATGTCCAGGCTGGCCAGCACTTCCACTTCGATCATGCCAATGCGCGAGCTGACACGCACGCGCTGACCATCGCTCAATTGCCGACTGGCCAAGTCATCCGGGTGCATATGCAGTTGATGGCGCGGCTTGCCCTTCACCAGTCGGTGATAGTTATGCATCCACGAGTTATTGCTGCGCACATGGCGACGGCCGATCAGCAGAAGCTCATTTGCCACCGGCTCAGGTTGCGCCGTGAAACGCGCCAGGTCAGCGAGGATGACTGCCGGTGCCGCCTGCACCTGGCCGTTAGGGGTTTTCAAGCGTGCGGCGAGGTTGGGCGTGAGCGGCCCCAAGTCCACGCCATGGGGATGATCCGCCAGCATCGCCACCGACAGTTGGTGGCTGGATGCATCACCGTACGTTCCCGCGCGCAGCCCGAAGTCGATCATCTGCGCAGGCGCCATGGTCGGTTTGAGCGCGACGCCGGTCTGCGCCGCGAAGGCCTTGGCCAAGCCGACAAAGATCTCCCAATCGTGCAACGCGCCCGCAGGCTTGGGCAGAATCGCGCGATTGAAACGGGTGACGTTGCGCACGGCGAACATATTGAACGTGGTGTCGTAGTGATCGTTTTCCAACGCCGAGGTGGACGGCAAAATCAGGTCGGCGTAACGGGTTGTCTCGTTGATATAGAGGTCGATGCTGAGCATGAACTCCAGCCCATCCAAGGCTTGTTCAAGTTGGCGGCCATTCGGCGTCGACAGCACCGGGTTGCCGGCGACCGTCACCAGGGCGCGGATTTGCCCTTCACCTTCGGTGAGCATTTCTTCAGCCAACGCCGACACCGGCAACTCCCCACCGTATTCGGGGCGCCCGGACACCCGACTCTGCCAGCGATTGAAATGCCCACCGCCAGTCGAGGCGACCAAATCCACCGCCGGCGTGGTGCACAAGGCGCCACCGACGCGGTCAAGGTTGCCGGTCACCAGATTGATCAACTGCACCAGCCAATGGCACAGCGTGCCAAATGCCTGGGTCGAAACCCCCATGCGCCCATAACACACCGCCTTGTCCGCTGCCGCGAAGTCCCGTGCCAGCTGGCGGATCTGCTCGGCAGGCACCGCACACTGGCGGCTCATGGCGTCGGCGGTAAACCCGGCAATCGCGTTGCGCACGTCGTCGAGACCTTCAACCGGCAAATGGCTGTCACGGGTCAGGTTTTCGCTAAACAAGGTGTTGAGCAACCCGAACAACAGCGCCGCGTCGCCACCTGGCCGCACGAACACATGCTGATCGGCAATCGCCGCTGTTTCACTGCGCCGAGGGTCAACCACCACCACCTTGCCGCCCCGCGCCTGGATGGCCTTGAGGCGCTTCTCCACATCGGGCACGGTCATGATGCTGCCGTTGGACGCCAGCGGGTTACCCCCCAGGATCAGCATGAAGTCGGTGTGGTCGATATCCGGGATCGGCAGCAACAGGCCATGGCCGTACATCAGGTGGCTGGTGAGGTGATGGGGCAACTGGTCCACCGAGGTCGCAGAAAACCGGTTGCGTGTCTTGAGCTGACCGAGGAAGTAGTTGCTGTGGGTCATCAACCCATAGTTGTGCACGCTGGGGTTGCCCTGATACACCGCCACCGCATTCTGCCCATGCCTGGCCTGGATGCCTGCCAATCGTTCGGCCACCAACGCAAACGCGTCATCCCAGGGGATCGGCTGCCATTCGCTGCCCACGCGCAACATCGGTTGGTGCAGGCGGTCCGGGTCGTTCTGGATGTCCTGCAGCGCCACGGCCTTGGGGCAGATGTGCCCGCGGCTGAACGTATCCAGCGGGTCGCCTTTGATCGACGTAATCGCCAGGCTGCCGTCCTCGGCCTGGGTCGTTTCCAGGGTCAGGCCGCAGATGGCTTCACACAGATGGCAGGCACGGTGGTGGAGAGTCTTGGTCATGGCCAGTCTCTTTTATTGGGCTTTGGCCCAACTATGGGCCGTCACCTGCGTGGGCACCAGCAACGTTCGTCCTGTGAATCGGCAAGCATCAGGCCAGGACATGGCCAAGCATGTGCAAATGTTTCAGAACCTTACACACCGTTGCTGAAACCGACACAACCCGCTCTGGGCCCGCCCTCACACATTGCAAAAGGTCTCGGCGCCAGTGTACAAATGGGCTGCTGCTGTCAGGAATCAGTCTTCAAAAGCGCTCGCGCGCCCTTCTTGAACACCCTTAAAAACCGTAGCCCTATTGGTAAGACGCGACATTTAATTATAAGATCGCGCCTTCCCCTATTTCGTCGCCCCGTGCGGCTTTCGCCGCAGGTCTCGCCCGTTGTAACAATAAACAAGGCTTTGAGTATCTGCGGTCTGTTGCAAAAAGGTAGTTAATGATGAGCGCAAGGCACTTTCTCTCCCTGATGGATTGCACGCCCGAAGAGCTGGTCAGCGTGATCCGTCGAGGCATTGAGCTTAAAGACCTGCGTAACCGCGGCGTACTGTTCGAGCCTTTGAAAAACCGTGTGCTCGGGATGATTTTCGAGAAGTCGTCGACCCGCACCCGCGTGTCGTTCGAAGCCGGCATGATCCAGCTGGGTGGCCAAGCCATCTTCCTGTCCTCGCGCGACACCCAACTGGGCCGTGGCGAGCCGATCGCCGACAGCGCCCGGGTCATGTCGCGCATGCTCGATGCGGTGATGATCCGTACCTTTGCCCACAGCACCGTGACCGAATTTTCCGCCAACTCCCGGGTACCGGTGATCAACGGCCTGTCCGATGACCTGCACCCCTGCCAGTTGCTGGCCGACATGCAAACCTTCCTGGAGCACCGTGGTTCGATCCAGGGCAAGACCGTGGCCTGGATCGGTGACGGCAACAACATGTGCAACAGTTATATAGAAGCGGCGATCCAGTTCGACTTCCAACTGCGCGTCGCGTGCCCGGAAGGCTACGAGCCTGACGCGCGTTTCCTGGAACAGGCCGGTGATCGGGTCACCGTGGTGCGCGACCCGCGTGACGCGGTGATCGGCGCACACCTGGTGAGCACCGACGTCTGGACCTCCATGGGCCAGGAAGAAGAGACCGCCAAGCGCCTGGCGCTGTTCGCGCCGTTCCAGGTAACCCGCGCGCTGCTCGACCTGGCCGCGCCGGACGTGCTGTTCATGCACTGCCTGCCCGCTCACCGTGGCGAAGAAATCAGCCTCGACCTGCTCGACGATGAGCGTTCGGTGGCCTGGGACCAGGCGGAAAACCGTCTGCACGCACAAAAGGCACTGCTTGAATTCCTCGTCCCGCCGTCGTACCACCACGCATGAGCCAGCCATTACTGCTGAACCTGCGCAATCTGGCGTGCGGCTATCAAGATCAACGGGTGGTGCAGAACCTCAACCTGCACCTCAACGCCGGCGACATCGGCTGCCTGCTAGGCTCTTCGGGCTGCGGCAAAACCACGACCTTGCGCGCGATTGCAGGGTTTGAGCCCGTGCACGAAGGTGAAATCAGCCTGGCCGGCGAAGTGATTTCCAGCGCGGGGTTCACCTTGGCACCGGAGAAACGCCGGATCGGCATGGTGTTCCAGGACTACGCGCTGTTTCCGCACTTGAGCGTGGCCGACAACATCGTCTTCGGCATTCGCAAACACCCGCAAAAAGACCGCGTGGTCGCCGAGCTGCTGGAACTGGTCAACCTGAAAAACCTCGGCAAGCGTTTCCCTCACGAGCTTTCCGGCGGCCAGCAGCAACGCGTCGCCCTCGCCCGCGCCCTGGCGCCGGAGCCGCAACTGTTGCTGTTGGATGAGCCGTTCTCCAACCTTGATGGCGAGCTGCGGCGCAAGCTCAGCCATGAGGTGCGCGACATTCTCAAGGCACGCGGCACCAGCGCGATTCTGGTCACCCATGATCAGGAAGAAGCCTTCGCCGTGAGCGACCATGTGGGGGTTTTCAAGGAGGGCCGTCTTGAGCAGTGGGACACGCCCTACAACCTCTATCACGAACCACAGACACCTTACGTCGCGAGCTTTATCGGCCAGGGCTATTTCATCCGCGGTCAATTGAGCTCACCGGAATCGGTCAGCACCGAACTGGGTGACCTGCGCGGTAATCGCGCCTACACCTGGCCAACGGGTGGCGCGGTGGATGTGTTGCTGCGCCCGGATGACATCGTCTACGCACCGGACAGTGCGTTGAAAGCGCGGATCGTCGGCAAGACCTTCCTCGGCGCCTCGACCCTGTACCGCCTGCAACTGCCCACGGGCGCTCAGTTGGAGTCGATTTTCCCCAGCCATGCGGATCATCAAGTCGGTGCGCAGGTAGGGATTCGAGTGGCCGCTGAACACCTGGTGTTGTTCCAGGCGTCAGGCAGCGTGGCGGCGCAGATTCCTCAAGCCGAATCCGGCGTTCGCCGCTACAGCCCCGCCAACTGATAGCTGACGAAACCGACTCAAAATGTGGGAGCTGGCTTGCCTGCGATAGCATCCCCTCGGTTTACCTTAAAGACCGAGGCGCTTGCATCGCGGGCAAGCCCGACTCCCACATTGGATCTCACTCACTTCAAGATCTATGTCAGGCCCGGCCAATCGGCGCAAATTTGGCCTGGGTATGCTCAGCCAACACCGCCGCTGGCAGTTCAACTTCCAAGCCCCGCCTCCCTGCACTCACAAAAATCGTCGCGAACGGCTGCGCCGTCACATCGATAAACGTACGCAAACGCTTTTTCTGCCCCAACGGGCTGATGCCGCCCAACAGGTAGCCGGTGGAACGTTGCGCCGCCGCCGGGTCGGCCATCTCGACTTTTTTTACCCCGGCCGCATGGGCCAGCGCTTTTAAATCCAGACTTCCGACGACCGGCACCACCGCCACCAACAATTCACCTTTCTCACTGCTGGCCAGCAAGGTCTTGAACACCTGCGCCGGATCGAGCCCCAACTTTTCCGCGGCCTCCAAGCCATAAGACGCGGCCTTGGGGTCATGTTCATAACTGTGAATATGATGTTCGGCGCGAACTTTTTTCAACAAGTCGAGTGCGGGGGTCATGGCTACTCCGGGCGCGGCAAAAAGACGCTCAATTCTAGGCCAAGCCCATGCAAAACGCTCTAGTGCGCGCCTCCTGAAATGAGTGCTGGAGTGGACAAGCATGATCATTCACCAGACCAATAGTTCAAAAATGACCAATGGTTCACTTTCGACCTTTGACAGCGGTCATTCTTGTCTATATTTTTTCGTTTCCGAATACTGTAGGAATAGTCCCACAGCGTTCCAGTAGTAAGCCGTAGTCAGGATGGGGATCCCGGTTACGGTGAAAATTGCGCAACGGCCCGTTGAGGTTGTGCGCCCAACAAGAACAACAATCGAGGTTTGCCATGACAACTGCACTTCAACAGCCTTCACTTTCGAGCCAATGCATGGCCGAATTCCTGGGGACTGCGCTTCTGATCTTCTTCGGTACAGGATGTGTCGCTGCGCTCAAGGTCGCGGGTGCCAGCTTTGGGTTGTGGGAAATCAGTATCATCTGGGGGGTCGGCGTGAGCATGGCGATCTACCTGAGTGCCGGTATTTCCGGGGCTCACCTCAATCCGGCGGTCAGTATCGCCCTGTGCATTTTTGCCGATTTCGAAAAGCGCAAACTGCCCTTCTACATCCTTGCCCAGATCGCCGGCGCCTTCTGTTCCGCCGCGCTGGTCTACACGCTCTACAGCAATCTATTTTTCGATTACGAACAAACCCATCATATGGTTCGTGGCTCCCAGGCCAGCCTGGAATTGGCGTCGGTGTTCTCCACCTACCCGCATGCGCTGCTGAGCACGGCCCAGGCCTTCCTGGTTGAAATGGTCATCACCGCGATCCTGATGGGCGTGATCATGGCCCTTACCGACGATAACAATGGCCTGCCACGTGGCCCGCTGGCCCCGCTGCTGATCGGCCTGCTGATCGCCGTGATTGGCAGCGCCATGGGCCCGTTGACCGGCTTTGCGATGAACCCGGCACGGGATTTCGGGCCCAAGCTGATGACCTTTTTCGCCGGCTGGGGTGAAATAGCCTTTACTGGCGGTCGTGATATTCCTTACTTCCTGGTACCGATTTTCGCGCCGATTGTCGGCGCATGCCTCGGTGCTGCGGCCTATCGCGGGCTGATTGCCCGTCATCTGCCAAGCGCCGCACCTGCTATAGCTGAAGCAACAACTGACACGGCAGTCAACGGCAAGACGCGTATTTCCTGATACCGCCAGCCTGGTCCCACTGCCCTTTTGCGGCCCAGGCTGATTACTCACTTCCTTATTTCCGTCCAAGGCAATCGACATGACCGACATTCAGAATAAGAACTACATCATTGCCCTTGATCAGGGCACCACCAGTTCGCGGGCGATCATCTTTGATCGCGATGCCAACGTGGTCTGCACCGCCCAGCGTGAATTCGCTCAGCATTACCCGCAAGCCGGCTGGGTCGAACATGACCCGATGGAAATCTTCGCCACCCAAAGCGCAGTGATGGTCGAGGCCCTGGCACAAGCCGGCCTGCACCATGACCAGGTCGCTGCCATCGGTATCACCAACCAGCGTGAAACCACCGTGGTGTGGGACAAGATCACCGGTCGCCCGATCTACAACGCAATTGTCTGGCAGTGCCGCCGCAGTACCGAGATCTGCCAGCAGCTCAAGCGCGATGGCCACGAGCAATACATCAGCGACACCACCGGCCTGGTCACCGACCCGTACTTCTCCGGCACCAAGCTCAAGTGGATCCTCGACAACGTCGAAGGCAGCCGCGAGCGTGCGCGCAACGGCGAACTGCTGTTCGGCACCATCGACAGCTGGCTGATCTGGAAATTTACCGGCGGCAAAACCCACGTCACCGACTACACCAACGCCTCGCGCACCATGCTCTTCAACATCCACACCCTGGAGTGGGATGCGAAGATGCTGGAGATTCTCGACGTACCGCGCGAAATGCTGCCGGAAGTTAAGTCGTCTTCGGAAATCTACGGCCGCACCAAAAGCGGCATCGCTATCGGCGGCATCGCGGGCGACCAACAGGCCGCACTGTTCGGCCAGATGTGCGTGGAAGCCGGCCAGGCCAAGAACACCTATGGCACCGGCTGCTTCCTGCTGATGAACACCGGTGACAAAGCGGTCAAATCGAAACACGGCATGCTTACCACCATCGCCTGCGGCCCACGCGGCGAAGTGGCTTACGCCCTCGAAGGCGCCGTGTTCAATGGTGGCTCCACTGTGCAATGGCTGCGTGACGAGCTGAAGATCATCGCGGATGCCACCGACACCGAATACTTTGCTGGCAAGGTCAAGGACAGCAACGGTGTGTACCTGGTGCCGGCCTTTACCGGTCTGGGCGCTCCGTACTGGGACCCGTATGCCCGTGGCGCACTGTTTGGCCTGACCCGTGGCGTACGCGTGGATCACATCATTCGCGCCGCCCTGGAGTCGATTGCCTACCAGACCCGTGACGTGTTGGACGCCATGCAACAGGACTCGGGCGAACGCCTCAAAGCCCTGCGCGTGGATGGCGGCGCGGTGGCCAACAACTTCCTGATGCAGTTCCAGGCCGATATCCTGGGTACCCAGGTTGAGCGCCCGCAAATGCGCGAAACCACTGCACTCGGCGCCGCTTACCTGGCAGGCCTGGCCTGTGGCTTCTGGGGCAGCCTGGACGAGTTGCGCGGCAAGGCCGTGATCGAACGCGAATTCGAGCCGACGCTCGATGAAGCCGCCAAAGAAAAACTCTACGCCGGCTGGCAAAAAGCGGTCAGCCGCACCCGCGACTGGGAACCGCACGAAGGCGCTGAATAAGCCAACCGCCGGACCCATATAGGGTTGTAACTGGCGGGGAGCCGCTTGCTGCGTCATCATGGGCCACTTTTGTATGGCAGCCCAAAGGACGCCCCATGAATCTGCCTCCCCGCCAACAACAAATCCTCGAACTGGTCCGCGAACGCGGTTACGTCAGTATCGAGGAGATGGCGCAGCTATTCGTTGTCACCCCGCAAACCATCCGCCGCGATATCAACCAGCTGGCGGACGCCAATCTGCTGCGCCGCTACCACGGCGGCGCGGCCTATGACTCCAGTGTCGAGAACACCGCGTACGCCATGCGTGCCGACCAGATGCGCGATGAGAAACAACGCATCGGCGAAGCCATTGCGGCGCAAATCCCGGACCACGCCTCGCTGTTCATCAATATCGGCACCACGACCGAATCGATCGCGCGTGCGCTGCTCAATCACAACCACCTGAAAATCATCACCAACAACCTCAACGTCGCCACCATGCTCAGTGCCAAGGACGATTTCGATGTGCTGTTGACCGGCGGTAATGTGCGCCGTGATGGCGGTGTGGTCGGTCAGGCGAGTGTCGACTTCATCAACCAGTTCAAGGTCGACTTTGCCTTGGTAGGCATCAGCGGCATTGATGAAGACGGCAGCCTGCTCGACTTTGATTATCAGGAAGTGCGGGTTTCACAGGCGATTATTGCCAATGCGCGCCAGGTGATCCTGGCGGCGGACTCCAGTAAATTCGGGCGCAATGCCATGATTCGCTTGGGCCCGATCAGTTTGGTCGACTGTTTGGTGACGGATCAGCAGCCGGTGCCGGCGCTGGTGCAGTTGTTGAACCAGCATAAGGTTCGGCTGGAAGTGGTCTAACCCTTCAATATCGCTGGCGCCTGTACCGCCGCCATCGCGGGCAAGCCCGGCTCCCACAATTGATTGCATTCCAAATGTGGGAGCCGGGCTTGCCCGCGATGGTGATGGAACGGGCACTCCACGCCTTTCATGTTCACAAATTTTCTTTTCTCGCCCCTTCGATGAGTTTTTTCAATCGAAGTAGGGTGGCTGTGCGCGCGTTTATCAGCTACCATTTTCGGAAATGAACATTAATGTTCGAATTCCAAGACGAATAAATCGCGAGGCCAGCCGATGAACCCTTCCACCTTGCCTGCTCCACCGCTTGCCGAAGTCTATGACGTTGCCGTAATCGGTGGCGGGATCAATGGCGTCGGCATTGCAGCAGACGCAGCCGGTCGCGGTTTGTCGGTATTCCTTTGCGAAAAGGACGACTTGGCGAGCCACACCTCTTCCGCCAGCAGCAAGCTGATCCACGGCGGCCTGCGTTATCTCGAACATTACGAATTCCGCCTGGTGCGCGAAGCCCTGGCAGAACGTGAAGTGCTGCTGGCCAAAGCGCCACACATCGTCAAGCAGATGCGCTTCGTGCTGCCGCACCGCCCGCACTTGCGTCCAGCGTGGATGATCCGTGCCGGCCTGTTCCTGTATGACCACTTGGGCAAGCGCGAAAAACTCGCCGGTTCCAAAAGCCTCAAGTTCGGCCCCGACAGCCCGCTGAAAAGCGAGATCACCAAAGGCTTCGAATACTCCGACTGCTGGGTCGACGACGCCCGCTTGGTAGTCCTCAATGCCATGGCCGCCCGCGAAAAAGGCGCGCATATCCACACCCAGACTCGTTGCGTCAGCGCACACCGCAGCAACGGCATGTGGGAAATGAACATGGAACGCGCCGATGGCAGCCTGTTCTCGATCCGCGCTCGCGCGCTGGTGAACGCCGCCGGCCCATGGGTTGCCAAATTCATCAAGGAAGACCTGAAGCTGGATTCGCCTTACGGCATCCGCCTGATCCAGGGCAGCCACCTGATCGTGCCGAAGCTGTACGAAGGCGCCCACGCGCACATCCTGCAGAACGAAGACCAGCGCATCGTCTTCACCATTCCGTACCTGAACCACCTGACCATCATCGGCACCACCGACCGTGAATACACCGGTGACCCGGCGAAAGTAGCGATCACTGAAGGTGAAACCGACTACATGCTCAACGTGGTGAATGCCCACTTCAAGAAGCAGCTCAGCCGCGACGACATCGTCCACACCTACTCCGGCGTGCGCCCACTGTGCAACGACGAGTCGGATAACCCGTCGGCCATCACCCGCGACTACACGCTGTCGCTGTCTGGCGGCACGGGCGAAGCACCGATTTTGTCGGTGTTCGGCGGCAAGCTCACCACCTACCGCAAACTCGCCGAGTCGGCGATGGCACAACTGGCGCCTTACTTCACGCAGATGCGCCCAAGCTGGACGGCCACCGCCAGCCTGCCTGGCGGCGAAAACATGACCACGCCAGAAGCCCTGGCCGAGGCTATCCGCGCCAAGTTCGACTGGGTGCCAAACGAGATCGCGCGCCGCTGGGCCACCACCTATGGCAGCCGCACCTGGCGCCTGCTGGAAGGCGTGCAATCCTTGGCTGACCTGGGCGACCACCTTGGTGGCGGCCTGTACACCCGCGAAGTCGATTACCTGTGTGCTGAAGAATGGGCGACTCAACCTCAGGACGTCCTGTGGCGCCGTACCAAGCTTGGCCTGTTCACCACTGCGCAAGAACAGGAAAACGTACAGCGTTACCTGTCGAAGGTTGAGCAGAACCGCACGAAGATTGAAGCGGCCTGATCAGCAAGTCGTTAAAAAGCCCCTGCGCCGTATGGCCCAGGGGCTTTTTTATGCCCGCAATGGCATTCGGTTTTCCGAACAGCACACCCCGCACCATTCGGTTTGCCGGACCTTATAGTTACGAATTACTAGTAACACAAAGTTAATCTCCTTATAAATCAATCAGATAACCTTTTGTTTCAGGTATGGCACGACTCATGCTCTACACTCCCTGACGATTGCCTGAGACGCTTCAGGAGCCGTTACGGGCATTCGCTGTACAAGAGAGCCGTTTAGCCGGCTTCATAAAAAAAACAAATGTCGAGGAAGTATTGATGCGCATCGTTCCCCATATCCTGGGCGCAGCTATCGCTGCTGCTCTGATCAGCACTCCAGTTTTCGCCGCCGAACTCACCGGCACACTGAAGAAAATCAACGACTCCGGCACCATCACTCTCGCTCACCGCGACAGCTCCATTCCGTTCTCCTACATCGCAGATGGTTCGGGCAAACCAGTGGGCTACTCCCACGACATTCAGTTGGCTATCGTCGAACAACTGAAAAAAGACCTGAACAAACCCGATCTGAAAACCAAGTACAACCTGGTGACCTCGCAAACCCGTATCCCGTTGATCCAGAACGGCACTGCGGACGTTGAGTGCGGCTCTACCACCAACAACGCCGAACGCGCCCAGCAGGTCGACTTCACCGTCAACATCTTCGAAATCGGCACCCGTCTGCTGGTCAAGAAAGACAAGGACGGCAAGCCGTCCTACGCTGACTTTGCCGACCTCAAAGGCAAAAACGTCGTGACCACCGCCGGCACCACGTCCGAGCGCATCATCAAAGCGATGAACGCCGACAAGCAGATGGGCATGAACGTCATCTCCGCCAAAGACCACGGCGAATCCTTCCAGATGCTGGAAAGCGGCCGCGCCGTAGCCTTCATGATGGACGACGCCCTGCTGGCCGGTGAAGAAGCCAAGGCCAAGAAGCCGGACGACTGGGTCATCACCGGTACGCCACAGTCCTTTGAAGCCTACGCTTGCATGGTGCGTAAAGACGACCCGGCCTTCAAGAAAGCCGTGGATGACGCGATTGTCGCCCTGTACAAATCCGGCGAAATCAACAAGATCTACAGCAAGTGGTTCGAAAGCCCGATCCCACCTAAAGGCCTGAACCTGAACTTCCCGATGAGTGAGAAGGTTAAGGAGCTGATCGCTAACCCAAGCGACAAACCAGCGCCTGACGTAAAAATCTGATTTCTGACTAACCTTATCTCCTGAGGGAGCCAACCCTCCCTCAGGCGTCTGTTACTACCTGCTGGCTTTAATTTGGAACACTCGACCTGGCGGTTTTCGAGCCGATCGCGTGTGCCTGACGTTCAACGTCGGGCGGGAAAGGATCTTCCCCAAGCGGGTGCTTGTACATCGATCGATTTCGAGGGGAGACCCTAATGAATTACAACTGGGACTGGGGCGTGTTCTTCAAGTCCACCGGCGTGGGCAGCGAGACCTATCTCGACTGGTACATCTCCGGTTTGGGCTGGACCATTGCCATCGCCGTCGTGGCGTGGATTATCGCCTTGTTGCTGGGCTCCGTTCTGGGGGTCATGCGCACTGTGCCAAACCGCATCGTATCGGGCATCGCGACCTGCTACGTGGAACTGTTTCGTAACGTGCCGCTGCTGGTTCAGCTGTTTATCTGGTACTTCCTGATACCCGATATGCTGCCGCAAAACCTGCAGGACTGGTACAAACAAGACCTCAACCCGACCACCTCGGCTTACCTGAGCGTTGTCGTGTGCCTGGGCCTGTTCACCGCCGCCCGTGTGTGCGAACAGGTGCGTACCGGCATCCAGGCGCTGCCACGTGGCCAGGAAGCCGCCGCGCGTGCCATGGGCTTCAAGCTGCCGCAGATCTACTGGAACGTGCTGCTGCCACAGGCCTACCGCATCATCATTCCGCCGCTTACCTCGGAATTCCTCAACGTGTTCAAGAACTCCTCCGTGGCGTCCTTGATCGGCCTGATGGAATTGCTGGCGCAAACCAAACAGACCGCCGAGTTCTCGGCCAACCTGTTTGAGGCCTTCACCCTGGCCACGCTGATCTACTTCACCTTGAACATGAGCCTGATGTTGCTGATGCGCCTGGTTGAGAAGAAAGTCGCCGTGCCCGGCCTGATCTCCGTGGGGGGTAAATAATGGACTTTGATTTCAGCGGCATCATCCCCGCTATCCCTGGCCTGTGGAACGGCATGATCATGACCTTGCAGTTGATGGTCATGGGCGTAGTCGGCGGCATCGCATTGGGCACGGTCCTCGCGCTGATGCGCCTGTCGTCCAACAAACTGGCGTCGCGTCTGGCCGGCGCCTATGTGAACTACTTCCGCTCGATCCCGCTGCTGTTGGTCATTACCTGGTTCTACCTGGCAGTGCCGTTCGTGCTGCGCTGGATCACCGGCGAAGACACCCCGATCGGTGCGTTCACCTCCTGCGTCGTGGCCTTCATGATGTTCGAAGCCGCGTACTTCTGTGAAATCGTACGGGCCGGCGTGCAGTCGATTCCCAAGGGCCAGATGGGCGCAGCACAGGCGATGGGCATGACCTACGGCCAGACCATGCGTCTGATCATCCTGCCCCAGGCGTTCCGCAAGATGACGCCGTTGCTGCTGCAACAGTCGATCATCCTGTTCCAGGACACCTCGCTGGTTTACACCGTGGGCCTGGTGGACTTCCTCAACTCCGCCCGCTCCAACGGCGACATCATCGGCCGCTCCAATGAGTTCCTGATCTTCGCCGGTGTCGTCTACTTCATCATCAGCTTTTCCGCCTCGCTGCTGGTCAAGCGTCTGCAAAAAAGGTTTGCCGTATGATCTCTATCAAGAACATCAACAAGTGGTATGGCGACTTCCAGGTGCTGACCGATTGCAGCACCGAGGTTAAAAAAGGCGAAGTGATCGTGGTGTGCGGGCCATCGGGCTCGGGCAAATCCACCCTGATCAAGTGCGTCAACGCACTGGAACCGTTCCAGAAAGGCGACATCGTGGTCGACGGCACCTCTATCGCCGACCCGAAGACCAACCTGCCGAAACTGCGCTCACGCGTCGGCATGGTGTTCCAGCACTTCGAACTGTTCCCGCACCTGACCATCACCGAAAACCTGACCATCGCGCAGATCAAGGTGCTCGGCCGCAGCAAGGAAGAAGCCACCAAGAAAGGCCTGCAACTGCTTGAGCGCGTCGGCCTGTCGGCACACGCCCACAAGCACCCGGGCCAACTGTCCGGCGGCCAGCAACAGCGCGTTGCGATTGCCCGCGCACTGGCCATGGACCCGATCGTCATGCTGTTTGACGAACCGACCTCCGCCCTCGACCCGGAAATGGTCAACGAAGTGCTCGACGTGATGGTGCAACTGGCTCACGAAGGCATGACCATGATGTGCGTGACCCACGAAATGGGCTTCGCCCGCAAGGTGGCCGACCGCGTGATCTTCATGGACGCCGGCAAGATCATCGAAGACTGCCCGAAAGAGGAATTCTTCGGCGACATCAGCGCCCGCTCCGAACGTGCGCAGCACTTCCTTGAGAAAATCCTGCAGCACTAAGCCCTACATAGCTCCCACTGCTGAAACAAGGCCCATGTGGGAGCGGGCTTGCTCGCGAATGCGGTGGATCAGTCGATACATTCAGCGACTGACACACCGCATTCGCGAGCAAGCCCGCTCCCACACTGGACCGAGCAGACCGGCAAGCTCTGGTTGACCCAAGGCATCTGTGATGAAATGCGACCCCAACCAATTTCGCGCCGCACCGCCATCACTTGCCGTGAAACCACGCCTGATCCGCCAACTGTTCCTGCCGCCGTTGATCATCGCCCTGATGATCGGCCTGGGTTATATCGGCTTCTGGGTCAGTGAGTACTATGGCATCCGCACCCTTAGCGACAACGGCGAACGCCAGTTGGAGCTGCACGCCCGCACCGTCGAAAGCGAGCTGAGCAAATACACCTATCTGCCCAGCCTTCTGGAATTGGAGTCCAGCGTCTCCAAGCTGCTGGCCGACCCGAACCAGGAAACCCGCAAAACCGTCAACGATTACCTCGAAGGCCTGAACCGACGCAGTCGCAGTCGGGCCATCTACGTGATGGACACCACCGGCCGCGTATTGGCCACCAGTAACTGGCGCGATGCCGACAGCTACCAAGGTGAAGACCTGTCCTTCCGTGCCTATTTCCAGAATGCCGTTCGCGGCCAGCCCGGCCGTTTCTATGGCATTGGCAGCACGAACGGCGAACCCGGCTACTACCTGGCCCATGGCCTGGAAGAGCACGGCAAGATCATCGGCGTCGCGGTGGTCAAAGTGCGCCTCGAAGCCCTGGAGGAACGCTGGCAGCGCGCGCGCCTCGAAGCGTTTGTGAGCGACGAGAACGGCATCATCATCCTGTCCAGCGACCCGGCCCGCCGCCTCAAGGCCGTGCGACCGCTGAGCGATGACACCAAAGAACGCCTGGCCCACAGCCTGCAATATTACTGGGCGACACTGAACGAGCTGGAGCCCCTGGCCCGCGAGCGCCTTAACGAAGGCACCGAGAAGCTGACCTTCCCCGCCAACAGCGAAGTGGTCAACGACGAGCACGAAGTCAGCTACCTGGCCCAGACCCGTCCGCTGAGTGATACACCGTGGAATTTCACCCTGCTGACCCCGCTCAACGACCTGCGGCGGGCCGCGATCAACCAGGGCATTCTGGTGGCCGTCGCGTTTGGCCTGGTCGCGTTCTTGCTGATTGCCTGGAACGAGCGCCGCAAGGTTATCGCCACCCGCCTCGCCGCGCGGGAGGCCTTGCAGGAAGCCAACAGCCAGCTGGAACGTCGGATCGCCGAACGCACTGCCGACCTGCGCGCCAGCAACGAACGGCTCAAGGGCCAGATTCGCGAACGACGCCAGGCCGAGGAAACCCTGCGCCACGCCCAGGATGAACTGGTGCAGGCCGGTAAACTCGCGGCCATCGGCCAGATGTCGACCAGCATTGCCCATGAGTTGAACCAGCCCCTGGCGGCGCTGCGCACGCTGTCGGGCAACACCGTGCGGTTCCTCGAGCGTGGCGCTCTGGATACCGCCAGCGCCAACCTCAAGACCATCAACGAACTGATCGACCGCATGGGCCGCATCACCGCCAGCCTGCGCTCCTTTGCCCGGCGCGGTGATGACCAGGGCGAGGCCAACCTCGGCAAAGCGGTGGACGCCGCGTTCCAGGTGCTGGGCGCCCGCCTGGATGGCCTGCCGTTGACCCTGCACCGCGATTTCAGCAACGCCCAACTGCAGATCGACCAGACGCGCCTGGAACAAATCCTGGTCAACCTGATCGGTAATGCCCTCGATGCGATGCAAGCGCAGCCAACGCCCGAACTGTGGCTGGACGGCCACAGCGCCGACGGCAAGTACCGCTTGCATGTGCGCGACAATGGCCATGGCATCGACCCCGAAACACGTAAACACTTATTCGAACCGTTCTTCACCACCAAACCCGGCGAACAAGGCCTGGGGCTGGGCCTGACGCTTTCCGCCAGCCTCGCGGCGGCCACTGGCGGCACCCTTGCCGTGGAACACCCGGCCACTGGTGGTACGGCCTTTGTCCTGTGCCTGCCGCTGGCAGGCACCCAAAAAGCTGAGTCGACATGAATACAGACGCTACCGCCTCTAAAGACGACCTCACCGTTCTGATCGTCGAAGACGACCCCCATGTGCTGCTCGGCTGCCAGCAAGCCCTGGCGCTGGAGGACATTCCCAGTGTGGGCGTAGGCAGTGCCGAAGAAGCCCTCAAGCGCATCGGCGAAAACTTTGCCGGTATCGTCATCAGCGATATTCGCCTGCCGGGCATCGACGGCCTGGAGCTGTTGACCCGGCTCAAGGCTCTGGACAAAAGCCTGCCGGTGGTACTGATCACCGGCCACGGCGATATCTCGATGGCCGTCGGCGCCATGCGCAATGGCGCCTACGACTTCATGGAGAAACCCTTCTCGCCCGAGCGCCTGGTCGACGTGGCCCGCCGCGCCCTGGAACAACGCGGGCTGGCGCGCGAGGTGTGGTCGCTGCGCCGCCAACTGGCTGAGCGCGACTCCCTGGAAGGTCGCATCATCGGTCGCTCCCCGGCCATGCAGACCCTGCGCGAGCTGATCGCCAACGTCGCCGACACCTCCGCCAACGTGCTGATCGAAGGCGAGACCGGCACCGGCAAGGAATTGGTCGCACGCTGCCTGCATGATTTCAGCCGGCGCCATTCCCACCAGTTCGTCGCCTTGAACTGCGGCGGCCTGCCGGAAAACCTGTTCGAAAGCGAGATTTTCGGCCACGAAGCCAATGCCTTTACCGGCGCCGGCAAACGGCGCATCGGCAAGATCGAGCACGCCCACGAAGGCACGTTGTTCCTCGATGAAGTGGAAAGCATGCCGATCAACCTGCAGATCAAATTGCTGCGGGTGTTGCAGGAACGCACCCTGGAACGCCTGGGTTCGAACCAAAGCGTGGCGGTGGATTGTCGGGTGATCGCCGCAACCAAGTCCGACCTCGACGAGCTGAGTCGGGCCAGTCAGTTCCGCAGTGACCTTTACTATCGCCTCAACGTAGTGACCCTGGAGCTGCCGCCGCTGCGCGAACGCCGGGAAGACATCCTGCAATTGTTCGAACACTTCCTGCAGCAGTCGTCGCTGCGCTTTGATCGCAGCGTGCCGGAGCTGGATAACCAGACCGTGTCGAGCCTGATGAGCCACGACTGGCCAGGCAACGTGCGTGAACTGCGCAACGTCGCCGAACGCTTCGCCTTGGGCTTGCCTGCCTTCAAGAAAAGCGGCAACGGCAACAGCAACCATGGCCTGGCCTTTACCGAGGCGGTCGAAGCCTTCGAACGCAACTTGCTCAACGACGCCTTGCAACGCAGCGGCGGCAACCTGACCCAGGCCAGCCAGGAACTGGGGATGGCCAAGACCACCCTGTTCGACAAGGTCAAGAAGTATGGCTTGAGCCACTAAGGAGCACGGTGTGGATCTGTTTTTGAAAGCCGCCCTGGGCGCGGCGGTGGTGTTGATCCTGGCAGCGCTGGCCAAGACCAAAAACTATTACATCGCGGGGCTGGTGCCGCTGTTTCCAACCTTTGCGTTGATTGCACATTACATCGTCGGCAAAGGTCGTTCGGTGGACGACTTGAAGACCACGATCCTGTTCGGGATGTGGTCGATCATTCCGTATTTTGTGTATTTGGCGACGTTGTATGTGATGGTCGACCGAATGCGCCTGGAGGCCTCACTCGCCGTGGCGGCGGTGGCGTGGTTGATGGCGGCGACGGTGTTGGTGACGGTGTGGGTACGCCTCCACACCTGACCCAACTGGTTAAACATGTGGGAGCCGGCTTGCCTGCGATGGCGGTATGTCTGCACCCGATCTGATGACTGATACACCGTAATCGCAGGCAAGCCAGCTCCCACATTTAGAGCAATGATGTGTGCCTGGGAGATCAGCGCACAATCTTGTCGACATGAATCCCCAGCTTCTTCAACCGATACCAGAAGCTCCTCTCGGAAATCCCGATCTTTGAGGCCGCCGCTGCCTGCACGCCGTTGCTTTCATTCAACGCCGCCAGAATATAGGCCTTCTCCACTTCCGCCAGCGCCGCATCCAGATCCTGCGGCACACCCGGTCCGTCGCTGAGCATCGCCGTCACGCCACCCTCGGCAGGCTTGGAGGCAAACAGGTAAGCCGGCAGGTCGATGTCTTCGATTACCGGCTTGGCTGCCACGATGGTCGCCCGCTCCACACAGTTTTGCAGCTCGCGAATATTGCCCGGCCAGTTGTAAGCGGCCATGGCCTGCAACGCCTCTGGGCTGAAGCCAGTGATGCGTTTACCGGCGGTCGCGCTGAGGGTCTGGGCGAAGTGCCGGGCCAGGGGCACGATATCTTCGGCGCGTTCGCGCAGGGCCGGCAGTGGGATCGGGAACACGTTGAGGCGGTAATACAGGTCCTCACGAAACTCTTTATTGGCCACCGCATCCAGCAAATTTTTGTTGGTGGCGGCGATCACCCGCACGTCCACCTTGCGCTCGCGCGGGTCGCCCACCGGCTCGATCACCCGTTCCTGCAAGGCGCGCAGAATCTTGGCCTGCAACGCCAGGGGCATATCGCCCACTTCGTCCAAAAACAGCGTGCCCTTGTCGGCCTGCATAAAACGCCCGACCCGATCCGCCACGGCGCCGGTAAAGGCGCCCTTGCGATGGCCGAACATTTCGCTTTCGAGCAGGCCTTCCGGAATGGCCGCGCAGTTGACCGCCACGAACGGTTTGTCGGCTCGGCTGCCGTGTTTGTGGATGGCACGGGCAACCATTTCCTTGCCGGTGCCGCTTTCGCCGGTCAGCAGGATGGTTGCGTTGCTGTCACGTACCGAGTCGATGGCATGCAGCACCTGGCGAAACGCCGGGCTGTCGCCCACCAGGCTGTCGAACTGCGCATGATGGTCAAGCTCGGCGCGCAGGCGCGCGTTATCGCGCATGATGTCGCGAAACTGCAGGGCCTTGGCCACGGTGATGTCCAGCTCGTCGATGTCGAACGGCTTGGCGATATAGTCATAGGCGCCATTGCGCATCGACTGCACCGCATTTTTCACCGTGCTGTAGGCGGTCATCACGATCACCGGCAAATCCGGGAAGCGCACCTTTATCTCCGCCAGCAGCGCCGGCCCGTCCATACCCGGCATGCGCCAGTCGCTGATCACCAGGTCAATGTCTTCCTGGTCCAGCACTTTGAGTGCGTGCAGGCCATTACTCGCGGTGAATACCTGAATGCCATTCTGACTCAAGGCCGACGATAGCAAATCACACAGCTTGGGCTCATCGTCGACTACCAATACGTTATGCGTCATGACCTTCCTCATCATCGCCGTCGTCTTCACCATGCGCCGGAATGTACAGGCTGAAGGTGGCGCCGGCATCTTTCTCACTGGCACATTCAATGCTGCCGTCGTGACTTTCCATGATCGAATAGACTTTGGCCAGGCCCAAGCCTGTGCCTGACGCCTTGGTGGTGACAAATGGCGTGAAGATACGCTCAATCATATCCGCCGGGATGCCCTGGCCGGTGTCAGCAATACTGATCACCGTGTTGCCGTCGACGCTGCGAATGCCCAGGGTCAGGCGCCCGCCTTCGGGCATTGCATCGATGGCGTTGAGAATCAGGTTGAGGCACGCCTGCTTGAGCTGCTTGGCATCAGCATAGAGGGTTGCACCGGGCGCCTGATCATCGATTTTCGCATCGATGTTATGGGTGGCGAGTTCCGGGCTGCAGAAGCCAAGGATTTCTTCCACCACCGGACGCGCCGCCTGCAACACACGCAGGGGCGGGTTGGGTTTGGCGAAGTCGAGAAACTCGGTGATCAGGTCGTTGATGCGGCTGACTTCGCTGATCACGTATTCCAGGTGGCGCTTGTCTGTTTCCGGCAGGTCGGCGCGACGGTGCAGCAGCTGGGTGGCGGTCTTTATAATACCCAACGGGTTGCGAATCTCATGGGCCAGGCCCATCGCGACTTCGCCCAGAGCATGCAGCCGGTCGCGGCGGCGTAACTGGGCTTCGAGGTGGTGCAGCTCGCCCAGGCGCTCGGTCATGTGGTTGAAGGTGCTGCTCAACTGCGCCAGCTCATCGCCGCCGCTGACCAATACGCGATGCTCATAATGGCCCGAGATCACCGCATCCACGCCTTGGGACAAGTCCCGCAGAGGCTTGGTCAGGCGCCGTGACACCAACACGCCGGCGCCCAGGGACAACGCCGAACTCAGCAGGAATATCAGCACGAACAAGTTGCTCTGATTCACCAGCCCGACCAGGCTGGTATGACGCAGCAGGCCGCTGAAGATTACGCCTTGCAAGTCGCCGGCGTCGTTGAAGATGGGCCAGTACAGACCGCTGTAATTATTGGTGAACTGCTCACTCGGCTGTTTGGTGCTGCGCATGGCCGTTTCGACATTCTTCGGGATGCGCGAAGGATGATTTTCGAAACGCTGGGTCGAGAATATCTCGGAAAACCCCGAGGGGTTGGCCAGGTACAGGCGCAGGTCGAGGGAATGCACATCGGCCACGCTGGTGAGGAAGCTGCTGTCCAGGTAAGTCGCCACCAACAGCACGTAGTCGACGCCCTCTTGGGTGGTTTCGAACGTCGATACCACCAGGCCCGTAGTCACGCCGGCCACCTGGATGGTTTGCAGCACCGCGTTGCTGGTCAGGTTGATCTGCTTGACGACATCATCAGGGGCCGTGCTGAACACAATCTTGTGGTCACTGACGCGAATCAGCGAGACCACGTCTATATCGGTGGCCTCGGCGATATCGGCGGTGAGCCGGTCATGCTTGGCGGCTTGCCTGTTCGAGGGCGGAGCGGTGTAGCGCAGGAACAGTTTGGCCATGCGTGCGTTGTCATGAAGGATGTCGCCGATTTCATCCTTGACGATCTTGGTCGACTCTTGCAGCCAGATACGCACGTTGCTGTCGAAAATCTGCGACAGCGTGGTCGCCGCCAATTCGGCAGCGATCATGGTCGGAATGACGCTGACCAGCCAGAACGCCAGCACCAGCTTGCGCTGGACGCTCCAGCGCGAAATGGCAAAGGGGCGGGCTTTTTGGCGGGTCTTGGTGATCATCAGGTTTCGCTTATCGCAGCAGCCATGGCAGGGTCGGATCGATCCGGTCTTATATACATTTTTACGAGTTTGAGCAGGCCATTGACCAGCCGGTTACGGTGGCGGAAGAACATGCTGTTGCCCCGGAACTCGCAACCCAGGCGCAGCTTACTGGCGTACCCCTCCTGACCGCACTCGTAAACGGGAATACTGTGCTGGATACAATAGTCAACATTGGTCAGCCAACTTCTGAAATACAAGCTGTACTCACGACTGAACTCACGGTCATGCCCGAAAAACTTGTCGATCAAACGGTGCTGGTCCAACAGGATCAGGTTGAACGCCACCAGTCGCTCGTCCACCCAATAAAGAGCACAGACCGCACGCCCTTCCAACCGTTCAAGGATGCCGGTGAAGTAACTCGCCGGCAGGCGCTCGAACTGCAAGTCCGCGCGACTGAGCGTGTCTTCGTACAGGCGCATCACCTCAGGTAGCACATCATCAATGTTGTGCCGCCACTCTACCCGAGGGCCCGGCGCACGCAGCTTGCGGCGCAAGTCCTTGCGGGTCGCCTTGCACAGCGAGCCCAGGTAGGCGTCCACTGAGCCGTAAGGCACCGTCAACAACCCGCTGGGCAAACTCGGCATGCTCTGAAAACCTGCAAGGCGGCAACTGTCCGCCCAGTACGGGTCGTTGGTCGGCACGTCCTTGACCGCCACCAGGCCAATTCCGAACGCGTTGGCGTCCTGGCGCGCAGCCATCAGCAAGTGCTTGATTAGTAACGGGTGCTGCGCCTCGTCAACATGGCTGGCAATGCCCGCGTCACAACGCTCGGCCACCGGGGAGCCGATGGCATACAACTCCAGGCGTAAAACACCCGGCCACAGTCGCTCCAGGCGCTCGGTAAAGCGCTTGCCTGCACCCGACACCGTGGTGTCGAGGCGATAATAAGTGATGAACGCGGCGGCAACCGCCACCAGCGTTTCATCGTCGTAAACAGCCAGGTAACGCCACTTGAAATCATCGATAGCGGCGTTTTCCACAGCGACGTAAAAGTCCCAATCCTCCAGGGCTCCGGGAAAACAGTCGTTCCAGGCACTGCGCTGGATGGCCCGGATAGTCGAGAAGGCTTGGGCGGTGATCACGTCTTGTCCTTAAGCTTATGCACGCTGTCGGTAGTCTTCGGACACCTGGGTAGTAGCGGCGTGTTGCTCGACAAACTCGGCGCTCAACTCGATCACTCGGCGGTATTGCAGGTCGACGGTAATCATGTGGTAGCAGTTGTCCAGCAGGATCTTGGTGACGGGCCCGCCTAGGTGGCGCTCCACGTAATCAGCGTTCCAGCGGCTGGTGATGTCGTCCTCGATGGAGTGCAACACCAGTGCCGGCACCTTGACCTCAGGCATGCGTTTCTTGACCACAGCATTCATCCGGTGCAACTCGCGCACCGTGATGCCTTCCATGGTCAGCAAACCGGCCTCGCTGCTTTCCCCTTCCTTCATCTGGCGCTCGACAATTGCCCGCAGGCGCTCGTTCTTGATGCCATAAGGTGGCTTCTCTTCGAAGCGGCAGATGTGCACGCCGAATGGAATCTTCATCAGCAACGGCGTCAGGAACGCCAGTTTGTTAATACTCCAGCCGTCGTACTTCAAGGTCGTGGAATACATCAACAGCCCGGCCACTTGCCCCGGGTGCTCGGCAGCCACGTACATCGACATCACCGCGCCCATGGACAAGCCACCGACAAACACCTGCTCGTGGCGCTGCTTGACCTGTGCAAAGGTCTTGCGCACGCCTTCGTACCAGTCCAGCCAGCCGGTGGCCTGCAGGTCACTGTTATCGCCGCAGTGCCCGGCCAGGGTGGGCACGTACACCGTGCAGTTACCCGCCTTGGCCAACCCTTTGGCGACTTGACGCAATTCCGTCGGGGTGCCGGTCAGGCCGTGGATCAACAGGATCCCGACCGGACCTTCACCGAGAACGAAGCCGGCATCACCTTCACCGAGATCGATCCCGGAGACATTCACCGTTTGGTCGCCCGAACCAGCAGTTGCTCAAGCAGCTTCAGGCCCAGGTCGATTTCCGGGTAGCTGATTTCCAGGGACGGTGCCAGGGTAATCACGTTTTTGTAGTAGCCGCCCACGTCGAGGATCAAGCCGAGTTTCTGGCCATCCACAACCATGTCGCCCTTCATGCCTTCTTCGACCATGTAGTCCAGGGTCGCCTTGTCCGGCGTGAAACCATCCGGGCCGCAGATTTCGCAGCGCAGGGCCAGGCCCAGGCCGTCGACGTCGCCGATGATCGGGAAACGTTTCTGCAGGTCTTGCAGGCCTTCCAGGAAGTATTTGCCCTTGGCCATGACCATCGCGCCGTAATCGACTTCGCTGGTCATCTTGAACATTTCCAGGCCTACCGCCGTACCCAGTGGGTTGGAGGCGAAGGTGGAGTGGGTCGAACCTGGTGGGAAGATCTTCGGGTTGATCAACTCTTCACGCGCCCAAATGCCGCCCAGCGGGTTCAGGCCGTTGGTCAGCGCCTTACCGAAGACGATCACGTCCGGCTGCACGTCGAAGTGCTCGATCGACCACAGCTTGCCGGTACGGTAGAAGCCCATCTGGATTTCGTCGGACACCATCAGGATGCCGTGCTGATCCAGCACGTGCTTGAGTTCGCGGTAGAAGTTCATCGGCGGAATCACGTAGCCGCCGGTGCCCTGGATCGGCTCGACGTAGAAGGCTGCGTATTCGCACTGGTTGGTTTTCGGGTCCCAGACGCCGTTGTATTCAGTCTCGAACAGACGGGCGAACTGCTGCACGCAATGGCTGCCGTATTCTTCTTTCGTCATGCCTTTCGGGCCACGGAAGTGGTACGGGAACGGAATGAAGTTGGCACGTTCGCCAAAGTGGCCGTAACGGCGACGGTAGCGGAAGCTGGAGGTAATCGACGAGGCACCGAGGGTACGGCCGTGGTAACCGCCTTCAAAGGCGAACATCAGGCTCTTGCCGTTGGACGCGTTACGCACCACTTTCAACGAGTCTTCGATGGATTGCGAACCACCGACGTTGAAGTGCACACGACCGTCGAGGCCGAATTTCTTCTTGGCATCGACCGCGATCATTTCCGACAGCTCGATCTTGCCTTTGTGCAGGTACTGGCTGGCGATTTGCGGCAGGGTGTCGATCTGCTGCTTCAACGCGTTGTTCAGGCGTGGGTTGGCGTAGCCGAAGTTAACGGCCGAATACCACATTTGCAGGTCGAGGTAAGCCTGGTCTTCGGTGTCCCACACGTAGGAGCCTTCGCAACGGCTGAAAATACGCGGTGGCTCGATGTAGTGAACAGTGTCGCCGTAGGAGCAGTACTTGGCTTCTTTATCCAGAAGAATCTGGTCTTCGGCGGTGGCGATACGGATATCAGACATGGTGGAAGAGTTCCTGATTGTCAGCAGCAGTAAAGGTGGTGGCGTTGGCCGCGATGCCCTGAGGCAGCTTGGCCAGCAATGCGGGCAGTTCGGCGAAGGTGTCGAAGCGCGCATGGGGAATGTTGTTGGCTTCGCAATATTTGGCGAGGCTGCCTTTGGCGAAGACGAAGTCGGCGGTAGAGGCCACGCACATGTCGGACTTGCCATCGCCAATCACCAGCACGCGCTTGTTGCGCGGGGTGGATTTGCACTTGCAGTTGCCGGACGCAGCACGGCAGGCGTCGCTGGAGTACGGGAAGTCGATGCGCCAGCTGTTCTGGTCGACCTGGCGCAGACGGTTGGCGAGGATCGGCAGCAAGGTCACGTAGTTACGCGACAGAATGCGCGCGATGCCTTGTTCGATGCCGTCGCTGACCACTTCGATGGTCGCGCCCAGACCCATGACGTGATCGACGAAATCCGGGAAGTCCGGGTCGATCTCGACGCTGTCGAAATACGCTAACAGTTCAGCCGGTGTGGCCTTGATCAACGCCAATTGGCGGCTCAGGCATTCGCGGGAACCGATGTGCCCATCCAGCCATTCCTGTTCGATGGTTTCCCACTCAGGGCCGGCAAAGCGCTGGAGGACGTTGTCGATGACGTCGGTAGGGGTGATGGTCCCGTCGAAGTCGCACACGATATGCCACTGGATCATTGCCTGTCCTTGAAGTTGGAGGGCTTGAAGAGAGCGCTCTATGCGCTTGCAACAGGGCTATAGCAGGGACTGTGCCAACTGATTAAAGCCCAGCAGGGCTGGGGTTTTGGTTGAGGTCTATGGTTATATGTGTCGAGCAAGCTACAATTTTTGTAGCTTGCTACAAACAAGATGAGTGCTTGCGCCAGGGATGCCCTTCGCGCGTGAATGCGCGCAAGTTCAGATAAGGAAACGCTCCATGTACAAGGTTACTTCTGCTGTATTCGCCGGTTTGCTCGGGCTGTGGAGTGTGTCCAGCACGGTATTGGCGGACGGCATTACCGGTGAAGTCGGTGCAGGTATCAGTTATCAACCCCACGACCCCACCGGCAGCCGCTACGAAACCCAGGCGATTCCCTATTTCGACCTGGACTGGGGCAGTGTCAGCCTCGGCACCGACGACGGCTTGACCTGGAGCGCGCTCAATACCAACGGCATCACCGCCGGCCCCTACATCAATTACTTGCCTGGCCGTACGGCCAACGGCTCACTGCGCGGCTTGCGCGATGTGTCGGATATGGCTGAAGTCGGTGGCTTCATCCAATACGCCCCGGCCGAGTTCTGGCGCGTGTACGCGCAAGTGGGCCAGGCCGTAGGCGGCGGGCGTGATCAAAGTGGTGTGTTGGGCAAGGTCGGTGGCGAGCTGGGTTACCCGCTGGGTGGCGGCATCATCGGCAGCACGGGCCTGATGGCGCACTTTGCCGATGCCCGCCAGACCCAGACCTTTTTCGGCGTAAGTGACAAGGAGTCCGCGGCCTCAGGCATTCGTGCCTATAACGCCAGCGCCGGTTTCCAGAACCTGACGCTGACCCAGAGCTTCGAATTCCCCCTGGCCGCCCATTGGTCGCTGTTGACCAGCGCCAGCTGGACGCACCTGGTCGGCTCGGCCGCCAACAGCACCATCGTCAAGGAAACCGGCAACGTGAACCAGGGCCAGGTGCAGACCGCGATCAGCTACAAGTTTGACTGACGGGCGACAGGCTGCTCCCCAAGAGCCACATCACAATCAAGGCAGCCCGATCTCAGACGCCAAACTCAGTTTAAATGTGGGAGCCGGACTTGCCCGCTATAGTGGTGTACCCGCAGCAGATAAGCTGACTGACTCACCGCCATCGCAGGCAAGCCAGCTCCCACACTGATCTGTACCTGACCAGAACTCTGCGCCCGCCACCGTTCAAATGTGGGAGCCGGGCCTGCCCGCGATAGTGGTGTATCAGCAGCAGATAAGCTGACTGACCCACCGCCATCGCAGGCAAGCCAGCTCCCACACTGATCTGTGTCTGATCAGAATTCTGCGCCCGCCACCGTTCAAATGTGGGAGCCGGGCTTGCCCGCAATAGTGGTGTACCCGCAGCAGATAAGCTGACTGACACACAGCCATCGCAGGCAAGCCAGCTCCCACACTGATCTGTACCTGACCAGAATTCTGCGCCCGCCGCAGTTTCAAATGTGGGAGCCGGGCTTGCCCGCGATAGTGGTGTACCTGCAGCGGATAAGCTGACTGACACACCGCCATCGCAGGCAAGCCAGCTCCCACACTGATCTATGTCTGACCAGAATTCTGCGCCCGCCACCGTTCAAATGTGGGAGCCGGGCTTGCCCGCGATAGTGGTGTATCAGCAGCAGATAA
>NZ_CP168079.1:4088513-4122985 GCF_050915955.1 Pseudomonas sp. UBT
CCGTTCAAATGTGGGAGCCGGGCTTGCCCGCGATAGTGGTGTATCAGCAGCAGATAAGCTGACTGGCCCACCGCCATCGCAGGCAAGCCAGCTCCCACACTGATCTGTGTCTGACCAGAATTCTGCGCCCGCCACCGTTCAAATGTGGGAGCCGGGCTTGCCCGCGATGGCGGTCGTTCAGCCAGGGATGTATTGACTGACCCACCGCATTCGCGAGCAAGCCCCACCTTTGGATCTCCATAGGCCAGGGAGCAAGCACCCTACTCCACGGTTCAGCCCTTCGCTTCGCTGATGATCTGGCGAATCGCACCGACAAAGGCTTCCGCCGGCTGGCCACCGCTGACCGCGTACTGGTCGTTGAACACGATGGTCGGCACCGAAGTCACGCCCCGGGAGATCCACAGCTGTTCCTGTTCACGAACTTCGGCGGCGTATTCATCGCAGGCGAGAATCTGCGCCGCACGCTTGATGTCCAGGCCGACGCTTTCGGCGATGATCGCCAGCGTCGCGTGGTCGGACGGGTCCTGACCATCGCTGAAATAGGCCTTGAACAGCGCTTCCTTGAGGTTGTATTGCAAGCCTTCAAGCCCGGCCCAATGCAGCAGCCGATGAGCATCGAACGTGTTGTAGATGCGGCTCTGGCCGTCGGTACGAAAGGCAAAGCCCAACGCCGCGCCCATGTCGCGAATACGCGCACGGTTGGCCTGGGACTCTTCGGCGCTGGAGCCGTATTTTTCAGTGATGTGCTCGACGATGTTCTGCCCGATGGCGGGCATATTCGGGTTCAGTTCGAACGGCTGGAAATGGATCTCGGCCTGCACTTCGCTGCCAAGCTGGTCGAGGGCTTCCGTCAGGCCACGCAGGCCGATGATGCACCAGGGGCAAGACACGTCGCTGACGAAATCGATTTTCAGGGGAGTACTCATGGTAGGCAACCTCGTTGGCATTAGCGCGCCGTAAAGGGTGCACGATACACCAACTTCACAACACCTTCGAAGGCTGGCCCAGGTCAATCTGCGCCCAGTGCGCAGCATCCTCGCGATGGGCTTGCAGGTACGGCAGCACCGCCGTCAGCAGCGGTGCCTTGAAAGCCTCCTGGAAACGATGGGCCATGCCGGGAATCAGCTTCAATTGGCTGCCCTGAATATGCGCGGCCAGGTGCACGCCGTGCATCACCGGCAGTAACGGATCGGCCGTGCCGTGCACGACCAGCGTCGGCACACGCAGTTGGTTGAGCAATGGCACACGGCTAGGCTCGGCGAGGATCGCCATGATCTGGCGCTTGACGCCGTCCGGGTTGAAAGCCCGGTCGTAGGACAGCGCCGCCTGGTGCAGCAGCGCCTGGCGATCGTCTTTCACATACGGGCTGCCCAATGCCGCCAGCAGATCGGCCTGTTGCTCAAGCGCCACCTCACGATTGGGCGCACTGCGCCGGGACAACAACTGCACCAGCGCCGCATTCGGCGCCGGCAAGCCTTCGGCACCGGAGCTGGTCATGATCAACGTCAGGCTCTCGACCCGTTGCGGCGCCATGGCCGCCAGGTGCTGGGCGATCATGCCGCCCATGCTCGCGCCCAGCACATGGAATTGGCGGATCTGCAAAGCATCCATCAAGCCCAGTGCGTCGTCGGCCATGTCGGTCAGCGTGTACGGCGCCGCCACCGGCAGCCCGAGCTTGTAGCGCAGCACTTCAAAGGTCAGGTTGGCACTGGCCGGGGCTTGGCGCCAAGTGGACAAGCCCGCATCACGGTTGTCGTAGCGGATGACCCGGAAACCTTGTTCACACAGGGCCACGACGACTTCATCCGGCCAGTGGATCAACTGCCCGCCCAGGCCCATCACCAGCAGCAACGCAGGGTCGGACGCACGGCCGATGCTCTGGTAGGCAATGCTCACCTGAGCCAGATCGACGGTTTGCGTCGGGACATTGACATCACATCGAGAAGCCGCAAAAGACGGCAGGCCGAACAATAGAGCGGCCAGTAAAAGCAACACGCGCATGAAAAACACCGAAACGCAGAACCCCAGTAGAGCGCGAGTCTGATGAAGTTTGTTCAAGCGCGCTGCCACAGTTCTGTGACAGTTTGATGAAGAGTGCCCAGCGGTCGTGGTCGATGCCTTATCGACAGGCATTGCAACATGAGACAAACTCACGGCAGTTCTGCCCATCACAAATTATTTTCATGGAGCGCCCGTGCTCGAAATTCGTCACCTCAAGACTCTGCACGCACTGCGCGAAGCCGACAGCCTGGTGGAAGCCGCCGAGCGCCTGCACCTGACGCAATCGGCACTCTCCCACCAATTCAAGGAGCTGGAAGAGCGCCTGGGCATGCAGTTGTTCGTGCGCAAGACCAAGCCGCTGCGCTTCACCAGCGCCGGCCTGCGCCTGCTGCAACTGGCCGACGCCACCCTGCCCTTGCTGCGTGGCGCCGAACGCGATATCGCGCGCCTGGCTGGCGGCACCGCCGGGCGTTTGCACATGGCGATCGAATGCCACAGCTGCTTCCAGTGGCTGATGCCGACCATCGACCAGTTTCGCGATGCCTGGCCAGAGGTCGAGCTCGACCTGGCCTCGGGTTTTGCCTTCGCGCCCTTACCGGCCCTGGCCCGTGGTGACCTGGACCTGGTGGTGACCTCCGACCCGCTGGAGCTGCCGGGCATCACCTATGTGCCGCTGTTCACCTACGAAGCCATGCTGGCCGTGGCCAACCAGCACGCGCTGGCGAACAAGTCGTACATCGTGCCCCAAGACCTGCTGACCGAAACCCTGATCACCTACCCGGTGGAGCGCGATCGCCTGGACATCTTCACCCGCTTCCTGGAACCGGCCGATGTGGAGCCAGCCCAGGTGCGCACCTCGGAGCTGACCGTGATGATGATGCAACTGGTGGCCAGCGGCCGGGGCGTGTGCGGCATGCCGCATTGGGCGCTGCATGAATACAGCTCGCGCGGTTACGTGAAGGCCAAGCGTTTGGGCGAGAAAGGGCTGTTTGCCACGCTGTATGCAGGGATTCGCGCCGACATGTTGGACGCGCCGTACATGCGCGACTTTTTACTCACGGCCAAGGACACGTCGTTTTCCACGCTGGACGGCGTCAGCGCCGTTCGCTGAACGGCACAGATCAAAATACGGGGATGGCTTGCCTGTGATGCAGACGACGCGATCTGGCTGCAGCACCGAGGCGAGACCACCGCAGGCAAGCCAGCTCCCACATTGGATCGAGTGTCCCCATGGGATTTCAGGCAACGTTGAGTTCGCGCCACATGTGGATTTTGTCGAAATACTCGACACCCACCCGCACCGCCAGCGGCTCCAGGCCGTACTGAATAAACCCGCAACGCTGGTACAACGCAAAGGCTGCGTCGTTGCCGGCGGTGACGGTCAGTTGAATCACCTTAAGGCGCGGATGCTTGCACGCCTCGACGAGTGCCGCCTCCACTAACCGACGACCCAGGCCCTTCATTTGATAAGCCTGCGTGACGTACATGCCGAACAAGGTCACCTTGTGCCGTGCCTTTTCACGGGGCTCGAAGGCCAGGCCGACAATTCCGACCAGTTCGTCGCCGAGGTACGCGCCGAGCAAGTGATCCAGCGGGCTCTCAATGCGTTTTTCCCACCAACTTAACGGCATGGCCGATCGCTCGGCCACGCTGGACGTGAACGCCTGGGGGTAGGCGTCATACGCCTCAAGCATCAACGTTCGATAAGCCTCGGCGTCATGGGCATCCAGGGTGCGAATCATCATTCGTTGCAGTCCTTTGCGCCTGTGAATCAGGCGGTAGCCGTCAGGGAGGCGCGATAAAACGGCAGGATCAGGTCGCGGGTCAGTGGTGCCAAGTGCAGGCCGCCATCACCGGCCGGGTCGATCCAGCGCACTTCTTCGATTTCAGCCGCGGGCGTCACCGCCACGTCGATGTGCACCTGGAACAGTTCAGCTTCCACAATGAAACCCGGCTCGTTGGCGGCAGGCGCCGAGAAGTGCCCCAAATACACGGCGTCGCTAGGGTCGATGTGCAGGTTGAGCTCCTCGTACAGCTCACGGGCCAAGGCTTCGGCGGGCTGTTCGCCCGCGTCAATCTTGCCGCCTGGCTGCATGAAGGCCTGGGTGCCGCGCTTGCGCACCAGCAGCGTTTGGCCGTCGCTGCCGATCAACAGCGCGGCGGCGATGCGAATAGTCGATGTCATGTAAAAAATGCCTTGAATGCAAAGGTGCAAGGATCACAGAAAGCGTCTTAACCGGGAAGCGCAGCCACATCCGGTTCTTTGATAAACACCGAATACTTGGCCCCTTCCATCGCCTCAAACGCAATCAACTTGTCCACCAGCGGCAGGTTCAACACCTTGCCGGCGTTGAGCAGCAGCATGCCGTTATCGGCGTTGAGATTGCGCGCCAGCACCATGCCCTCGGCGAGTTCGCGAGTGGTCAAGACCTTCACGCTTGAATCCCCCAGCGTCACGTCACTGAGGAACGCGGCGCAGGCCTGCACGAAGTCTTCGACCATATCCGGGTCATAGAGCTTGCCGGCGTATTTACGGATGTAGAGCAGCGCTTCATCGCTGTTCATGTGGCGCTCGAGGATCAGGCCCTTTTGCAGCTCGATAAAATCGACCGCAAGCTTCAATAACCGGGCGCCCGAGGGGATCAACTCGCCTTTGAGGTGGTCGGGAAAACCGCTGCCGTCCCAGCGTTCCTGGTGATGACGAATCAAGCGCGCGGCGTCCTTCATCGGCTCCAGAGTCATCAACAACGACTCGCTCTGGGTCGGGTAGGCCCGATAGCGTTCACGGTCGGTGCTGTGCAGCATGTCCGAGGGCGCGACCATCATGCTGTCGCTCCAGCTCAATTTGCCGATGTTATAGAGCGCGGCGGCCATGGTCAGGTCGCGGGCACTGGCTTCGTCCATCGCCTGGGCCTTGCAATACACCCGAATCAGCTCGATCAGCTGGCGATTGGTCTGCTTCTGCTTGGGCAGGCGCAAGTTGGCCAACAGTGAAAACACTTCGGTGCCGGTCACGTAGCTGCGCTTGAGTTCGTCGTAGGCCAGGTCGAGCATATCGGCGGTTTGCTGCAACTCACTGGTGCGGGCTTCGACGCGCTTTTCCAGGGTCGCGTTAAGGGCCTTCAACTGGTCGTTCTGCTCGCGGGTCAACTGTTCAAGACGCAGCCGTTCGCGCTCGGAATGCTGGTGGTCCAGGGACTGACGCAAGGTCAGCAGCATTTCCTCGTCGTTCCAGGGCTTGCTGATGTAGCGGTGAATCTGACCTTCGTTGATCGCCTTGATCATCATGCTCATGTCGGCATAGCCGGTCAGCAGGATGCGGGTGGTGGACGGGTACAGGCGGTGGGTCTCGGCCAGCAGCATCGCCCCGTCCATGGCCGGCATGCGCGCGTCGGTCATCACCAGGTCGATGGGCTGGGCCGCCATGATTTCCAGGGCTTGGGCACCACTGCCAGCCAACCGCACATCATAGGGTTGGCCACGCAGCAGGCGGCGCAGGCTATTGAGGATCGATTCTTCGTCGTCGACCAGCAAAATGGTGGGGGTGTAGGGGGGAGTCGTAGCAGTTTGTTCATCCATGGCGACACCTCCTGGCAATGACACACAATTGCTTCATTGCGGCCCGACGTGATCCACCGCTGTACTTGCTCACGCATTGAGCGCTAGATGACGGTCGGGGTAGCTGACTTTGATTTGACGCCAACTGGCCGACTTATTCAAGGGAGCCGACTATGCTTGTCGCATGAAGCTGGCGACCGTCCCCATGTACCGAAGCATTCGAGGTAAGGAAGCCCTATGCGCCAGAGCATGTTGTTGCACGCCTCAGGGTATCAATCATGAGTCCGCGCTCGGAACGCGCCAATCGACGCATTCTGATCGTCGATGATACCGCCTCAATCCACGCGGACTTCCGCAAGATCCTGTGCGCCGACGCCAACGGCGGCCAGACCCTGGACAGCATCGAAGAAACCCTGTTCGGCAGCGCCCCGGCCGTGCGCCAGACCTTTGTGCTGGATTCCGCCTATCAGGGCCAGGAAGCGCTGGCCCTGGTGAACAAAGCCCTGTCCGACAACGCCCCGTATGCCCTGGTCTTCATCGATATGCGCATGCCGCCGGGCTGGGATGGCCTGGAAACTATCGAACAGCTATGGAACGTTGACCCCAACCTGCAAATCGCCCTTTGCACGGCCTACTCCGACTACTCCTTCGAAGCCATTGAGGCGCGCCTCAAATACGACGACCAGTTGCTGATCCTGAAAAAGCCCTTCGACGACCTGGAAATTCGCCAGATGGCCAGTGCCCTGACCTGGAAATGGCAGTTGGCGCAGGACGCCGCATTCAAGCTGATCGGGCTCGAACGCACGATTGAGGAAAGGGTCCAGGAACTGCTCAAGGTCTCGCACCTGTTGCAATACGACGCCCTGACCGAACTGCCCAACAGCACCCTGCTGGGCGACCGCCTGACCCAAGCCACTGCCGTCTGCAGACGGCATGGCACCCAACTGGCCGTGATCTTTATTGGCCTGGACCGCTTCAAGCGCATCAACAATGCCCTGGGCCATCCGGTCGGCGATGAAATGCTCAAGCTTGTCAGCCAAAGCCTGGTGGCGACGGTGCGCGAGTCGGATTCGGTGTTTCGCTACGGCTCCGACGAATTTGTGCTGATCCTCAACGACATCAAGCATCCCCAGCAAACCCAGTACATTGCCGAAAAACTCCTCGCCGCCGTCAGCACCACCCACTATGTGGCCGGCCACGACCTGAGCGTCACCGCAAGCCTTGGCATCAGTGTTTACCCCGATGACAGCAGCAGCGCCGTGGAATTGATCAAAAAAGCCGAAACCGCGATGCGCGCCATCAAAGACCAAGGCCCCAACGATTTCAGTTTTTTCATCGACGAGATGAACCTGCGCGCGCAGGAACAGCAAAGCCTGGAAAGCGCCATCCGGCAGGCCCTGCAGCGCGATGAATTCACCTTGCACTACCAGCCGAAACTGGACTTGCACAGCGGGAAAATCGTCGGCGCCGAAGCGTTGATTCGCTGGCATCAGCCCGATCATGGCTGGATCTACCCGTCCGCCTTCATTCCCGTGGCCGAAGACAGTGGCCTGATCGTACCGTTGAGCCAATGGGTGTTGCGCCAGGCGTGTGAGCAAGCGCGCGCGTGGCAGGCCGCCGGGCTGCCGCCGACCTGTATCTCGGTGAATATTTCAGCGATTGATTTTCGCCAGCGTAACTTTGTCGTCAACCTGGCGGCGATCCTTGAGCAAACGGGCCTGACGCCACAGTTGCTGGAGTTGGAAATCACGGAAAGCGTGCTGATGCAAAACGTCGAAGACACGCTCACCACCTTGCGCGAGATCAAGACACTGGGCGTGCGGCTGTCCGTTGACGACTTCGGCACCGGGTATTCCAGCCTCAGCTACCTGCGACGCTTTCCGATTGATGTGCTGAAAATCGATCAATCGTTCATTCGCGGTTTGAGCAACAACAGCCAGGACGCGCAATTGATCAGCGCAATCATCAGCCTGGGTAAAAGCCTGGACTTGAACATCGTCGCCGAAGGCGTGGAAACCATTGCACAGCTGCAATTTCTGAAAGCTCACCAGTGTGAAGAGGGCCAGGGTTTCCTGTTCAGCAAGGCCGTAGCCGCCGATGAATTCGCCCAACTGCTGCAAACCGGGCACCCCAGCCTGTTGCCTGCCCACTGATCTTTTGCCGCAAGGAGCGACCGCTTGAGCCGCAGCACACCACGCACTCTTCACCTGTCACCACGGGTTCTGGGCATGACCCTGGCCCTGGGTTATGGCACCTGCCTGCCCGTCACGGCAGCACCGTTGGATGAACCGCTCAAACCATTGCCGCCGGTGCCGACGCTGGATGCAGCCACCGTGGAGTTGGGGCGCCAGTTATTCAATGAGACGCAACTGTCCGTCAATAACTCCAAGTCTTGTGCCAGTTGCCATAATCTGGAAGCCGGTGGTGACGATAACAGCGCATTTTCCCTGGGTTTCGATGGCAAGCCGGTCAAGCTCAACACCCCGACGGTATTCAACGCCAGCCTGAACTTCAAACAATTCTGGAACGCCAGGGTCGACACCCTGCAAGCGCAGGTTGAACAGGTGGTCGTCAGCCCTATGGAAATGGGCAACGACTGGCAGACTGTGGTCCGGACCCTATCGGCACTGCCCACCTACCAGGCCGCGTTCCAGCAGGTGTATCCCGACGGGGTGACGGCAGCCAACGTGCAGGACGCCCTGGCCACCTATGAACGCACGTTGCTCACACCCAATTCGCGCTTCGACCAGTACCTGCAAGGCAATACCGACATCCTCACCACCGATGAGAAATATGGCTACCAACGCTTCAAGGACTATGGCTGTATCGCCTGCCACCAGGGCGCCAATATCGGCGGCAACATGTACCAGAAGTTCGGGGTGATGGGCGATTACTTCAAGGCCCGTGGCAACCCGACCGAAGCCGACCTGGGCCGCTACCTGCTGACCAAGGACGAGGAAGACCGCAACGTGTTCAAGGTGCCGAGCCTGCGCAACGTTGCCGTCACCGCGCCGTACTTTCACGATGGCTCGGCCAAGACCCTGGAGGAGGCCGTCGACATCATGTTCAAGTACCAACTCGGGCGAATTCCGTCGGCGGAGGACAAGACGCTGATCATCAAATTCCTCAAGACGCTGACCGGCGAATGGGCAGGCAAGCCCCTATGAAATCATCCCGCCTCGCCAGCCTGATCACGCTCAGCGGCATCGCCCTGATACTGGCCTCGGTGCTGGTATTTCTGTACCTCAAATCGATCGGCGACCAGTCCACCACCTACACCGAGTCGCGCGACCTGATCCGCCAGATCAAGCAACTCAATTCCCAGTGGGACGTCGAGGTGCTCAAGGCCAGGATCGCCCTCACCCACAACTATGACCCGCTGGTGGCCCCCCTCAAGGAAATGAGCCAACTGTGGACCCTGCTGGAAAGTCGCGAAGGGCAACACCACCACGAACACCCAGCCGACTGGCTGGCCGCGCAGGATGCTTATCGTCAGTCGATTCAGGAAAAGGCCCGATTAGTGGAGCAGTTCAAATCGCACAATGCGGTACTGCGCAATTCCCTGGCCTTTTTGCCGACCGCCGAAGACGATATCCAGGCGCATTTCCTGCGACTCAAAGACACCGACAAGCTGGAACAGCAAAGCATCGCCACCGACACTTACGACTTGCTGCTCAGCGCCCTGGAGTTCGCCCAGGTGACAAGCGACGACAAAGCCGCGGACATCCTCGTGGGGCTGAACAAACTGGCGGTGAACAAAGAAAACCTGCCAACCGAATTCCAGGTGCCGGTGGAGATTCTCAGTAACCACATCGCGTTGATTTTGCGCGAGCAACCCATCGTCAATGACCTGCTCGGTCGCATCGCCGCGATTCCCCTTTCAGATCAACTGGATGACCTGACCACCCAACTCAACCAGGACCAGGCCGCCGCCGACCTGATTGACCAGAAATACCACCGCTACCTGCTGGTATTTTCTACGCTGCTGGTCGTGCTCTTGTTGTACCTGGCCATTCGCTTGTTGCGCAGCTTTGCCGAGATCAACCGGGTCAACCGCGCCTTGCACGGGGTCAATGAAAGCCTTGAACAGCGCGTCGAGGCGCGCACGCGGGAACTCAGAGATGCCCAGAGCGAACTGCTGGACAGCGCCCGCCAGGCCGGCATGGCGGAAATCGCGACCAATGTGCTGCACAACGTCGGCAACGTGCTCAACAGCGTAAACATCTCCGCCGAACTGGTCGCACGCAAGCTGCGCACCAGCAAGGCACTGGGGCTGGGTAAGGCCATGCAACTGATCAACGAGCACCCTGACGACCTGGGTACTTACCTGCGCGAGGACGAGAAAGGCAAATTGCTGCCCGGCTACCTCAACCAACTGGTGGAGGCCATCGCCCTCGAGCAACAGGGCCTGACCGATGAACTGGCGCAGTTGAGCAAGAGCGTGGACCACATCAAGGACATCGTCTCCACCCAGCAATCCTACGCCGGCGCTTCCAGCCTGCTGGAGCCCGTGGAGATCGGTGCCTTGATGGACGACGCCCTGCGCATGAACGCCGGGGCGCTGAATCGCCACCATGTGACGGTGGTCAAGGAGTATGCCGAGGTGCCGCAACTGATGGCGGACAAACACCGGTTGCTGCTGATCATGGTCAACCTGATCAGCAACGCCAAGTACGCCATGTCGAACCTGACCGACCGCCCACGGCAGATCACCTTGGCGATCACGACACTGGAGGACAGCCTCTTGCAGATCAGCGTCAAGGACGAAGGCGAAGGCATCCCCGCCGAAAACATGACGCGGATCTTTACCCACGGCTTCACCACACGCAAAGAGGGTCATGGTTTCGGCCTGCACAGCTGCGCCCTGGCGGCCATTGAAATGAACGGCCACCTCACCGCCCATAGCGACGGGCCAGGCAAAGGCGCCGTGTTCACGTTGCAAATCCCACTTAACGATGCAGCAGGCCAAGCATGAACGAACCTTCGAACCGGCGCATTCTGCTGATCGACGACACACCATCGATTCACGAAGACTTCCGCAAAATCCTCATGCCGCCCATGGAACAGAACCAGGCGCTGGACGACATGGAAGCTGCGCTATTCGGTGCCAGCGACACGCCGCATGGCCCCGTGTTCGAACTGGACTCGGCCTACGGTGGCCAAGAGGGGCTGAAGTTGCTTGAGGTCGCCATGGCCGAGCAAAAACCCTATGCCCTGGCCTTTGTCGACATGCGCATGCCCCAAGGCTGGGACGGTGCGCAGACCATTGAAGAACTCTGGAAAGTTGACCCGGACCTGCAAGTGGTGGTGTGTACGGCCTACTCGGATTACTCCTGGGAAGAGCTGCTGTTTCGCCTGCAAGCCCATGACCGCCTGCTGATCCTTAAAAAACCCTTCGACAACATTGAAGTACAGCAGATGGCCAATACCCTGGCCGCAAAATGGAGCATGGCGCGGCGCGCGTCTTTGCAAACCAGCCACCTGGAACACCTGGTTGAGCAACGCACCCAGGCACTGACCCAGGCAAGCCAGGCACTGCAACTGGAGATCGACGAGCGTAAACAGCTGGAAAGCCAGCTGGTGCAGTCGGAAAAACTCGCCTCCCTGGGCCAACTGGCGGCCGGCGTGGCCCACGAAATCAATAACCCGGTGGGGTTTATTTCGTCCAATCTCGGCACTCTGGGGGGTTACTTTGACCAGCTCCAAGAGATGCTCGATGCCTATCGACAGGCCGAAACCGCCACAGACAGTGAGCAGTTCGAAGCCCTGCGCCGGCGTCTGGACCTGGATTTCCTCAAGGAAGACATTCCCACGCTGCTTCGCGAATCGAAAGAGGGTATTGGCCGCGTGGTACAGATCGTCAAGGATTTGAAGGACTTTTCCCGGGTGGATAACGATCAGAACTGGCAGTGGGCGAACCTGCAACAGGGCATCGACTCGACCTTGAACATTGTCGCCAGCGAACTCAAGTACAAGGCCGACGTGGTCAAGCACTACGCGCCGCTGCCGGAAATCGAATGCCTGGCGTCGCAGCTCAACCAAGTGGTGATGAACCTGGTCATCAATGCGGCGCAAGCCATGGGGCCGGAGCGCGGCACTATTACCATCAGCAATGGGGTGGATGGCGAGAACATTTGGTTGGAAGTCGCAGACAACGGCTGCGGGATTGCCCCGGACAGCGTGCAGAAAATCTTCGATCCATTCTTCACTACCAAGCCGGTAGGCGAAGGGACCGGGTTGGGCTTGTCACTCTCCTACGGCATCGTCAAAAAACACCGTGGCGCTATCACCGTCCGTAGCGAATTGGGCAAAGGCACCACCTTTAAAGTGGTGCTGCCCATTCGGCAAACGGCTTAAACGACCTCATGCCTCGGCTTTTTTCGGGCTCGACCCAAACGAAGCGAAACGCTTGTTGAACCCGGCAATCCGGCCTTCGGCCTGGGTCTTGCGCTGTTGGCCGGTGTAGATCGGGTGCGAGGCGCTGGACACGTCCAGCGGGATGTAAGGGTAAGTGTGGCCGTCGCTGTGTTTATGGGTGCGATCACTGTCGGCAGTGGAGCCGATCAGGAAGAACGCGTCGGCGGCGGTGTCGTGGAACAGCACGGTGCGGTAGTCGGGATGGATACCAGCTTTCATAAGGCCTCCGGGGCGTTTGGGTGCATTTGATGTGTTATACAATAACATAAAATACGCACCCAAACGAGAACCGATTGCAATAAGAATAGACCGCAAGCTTCTATGCGGTTTCCTGGAAGTCCATTTCCGGCGGCTGTCGCGAGAAGCCCCGGGTGAGAAAACCCAGGTAAACCAGGCCGATCGCCAACCACACCAGGCCCAGGTAAATCGCCAGGTGGTCGAGGCTGACCATCAGCCACACATCCGCAACCAGGCCGATGGCCGGGAACAGCAGGAACAGGATCAACGCTCGTACTCCACGCGCTTTCGCGCCGATCCAGTAGTGAAAGATCACCGACAGGTTCACCAGGCTGAACGCCAGGAAGGCACCAAAGTTGATGAACGACGTGGAGGTGGTCACATCCAGCTTCAGCGCCAGCAACGCCACAACCGCACACAACAAGATGCTGTTGACCGGCGTGCCGAAGCGCGCATGCAATGTGCCGAAGAATGACTTGGGCAACACACCGTCACGGCCCATGGCATACAACAAGCGCGAACCACTGGCCTGGGCCGACAGCCCCGAGGCGAACTGGCCGACGATCAGACCGATCAGGAAAATCGACACAAACACATCACCGCCGATATTGCGCGCAATTTCATACGCGGCCGAATCCACATTGGCGAATTCAAACGACGGATGAGCGATCTGCACAAAGTAGGACACCGCCACAAAAATCAGCCCGCCGATCAAGGTAATCAACATGATCGCCCGTGGGATAGTGCGGCGTGGGTCGCGGGTTTCTTCGGTGAGGGTACTGACCGCGTCAAAGCCCAGGAATGAATAGCAGGCGATGGCCGCGCCGCTCATGATCAGCGGCATTTGCATCTGTCCGTTGAAGAACGGCGTGAGGGTCCACAGGGGTTGGCTGGGGTTGCCGCCGATGTAGTGAATGCACAGCGCAACAAACGCGATCAACACTAAAAACTGCACCAGCATCAGCAAGGCGTTGATGCCGTTGGCGAGCTTGAGGCCGACAATATTGATCGCGCTGGTGATGCCGATAAACGCCAGTACCCAGACCCACTGCGGCACCGAAGGAAACGCCGAATTGAGGTAGGCCGCACCGATCAGCCAGATGGCCATGGGCAAAAACAGGTAGTCGAGCAACACCGCCCAACCGGCGATAAAACCCAGCTTGGGGCTGATCGCCTTGCGCACATAGCTGTAGGCAGAACCGGCGACCGGAAATGCCTGGGCCATACGCCCGTAACTCATGGCGGTAAAGAACATCGCCACCAGGGCGGCCAGGTAGGCCGCGGGGACCATGCCGGCGGTGGATTGTGCGAGGATGCCGAAGGTACCGAGCACAATGATCGGCGTCATATAGGCGATGCCAAACAGCACCACCGACCCTAACGACAGGGTGCGTTGCAAACGAGCCATGAGCGATTCTCCGCTGATTTATTAGATTTATGGCAGAACTGAAGTGGGTGACTCGGGTGTCATTTTTCTTATGTTCAAACAGCGTTTGTGGCGAGCGGGCTCGCCACCGCAACCTCACTCGTCGAAGACGATCAGGCTTTAGGAATCAACAACTCGCGGGTCCCATCGCTGCGCTCTATCACCTCACCCGGCAATTTCAAGCGCTGGTCATCCAGGTAGCGGTAGTCCTTGCGAGCCGCCACCAGTTGGTCGAGATCCAGCTCGACGGTAAATTGCCCTTCCTCGCGCCCAGCCTCGAACAACAAGGTGCCCAGCGGGTCGACCAGCGCACTGCCACCGGCAAACAACAGGCCGCCATCGCCCTCTTCCACCCGGTTGACCATCAGCGCAAACGCCTGGTTTTCCTGGGCACGGGCCATGATCGCGGTGCGGTGCGTGGGGCCATACGGGTCCATGTTGCCGTTGGTGACGATCAGCAACTCGGCGCCCAACTGCGCCAGGGCGCGGGCGGTTTCCGGGAACTCGATGTCGTAGCAGATCAACAGGCCGACGCGCACGCCGTTCCACAGGCAGGTCGCGTAGCGATCACCCGGGGTGAACACGCCGCGATCCGAGGCCCACAAATGGGTCTTGCGATAACGCAGGGCGATGCCTTCGGGCGTGATCAGCAACGTGGTGTTGTAGAATTGGCCGCCGTCGTGCTCGGCCATGCCGACGACCACGCCGATATTGCGTGCACGGGCAGCCTGGATAACAGCCTGCACGGTAGGGCCATCCACCGGTTCGGCGATGTCGGCAACGGTCTCGGCTGACGGGAAGCCCATCAGATGGGTTTCCGGGAATACGATCAGTTGCGTATCGGCGGCGCAGGCAGCAATTGCCGCCAAGGCGCGCTCAAGGTTGTAAGCTTTGCCGTTATCACGACCTGCCAACTGGGCAAATTCGACCTTCATGGGTATTCCTTGTTCTCAATCTGTGCCGCAGTATGCGCAGCCACACCCCGCCAGGGAATTACGCGGCAGGGGTAACCCGATAGGGGTAGATCAATGACCATGTCGCTGCAAGACATCGCCTGGCACCGTTCGGTGGGGCAAATGATAGACGCCCTGGATCAGGCCAACTTCTGGACCCAACTGGTCCGGTTGCTCGACGCCTACGTGCCGTTCGACAGTTGGGTGGTGTTGCTGTTCAGCAGCGCGCATCGCCCGTTGGTGTTCGCCGAATGCCCAGGCGCCGATGGCACGCCGGACCATCTGTTCCAGGACTACCTGAACGGCCTGTACCTGCTCGACCCCTTCTACATCGCCAGCCGCGAGCATTCGCGCACCGGCCTGTTTCGCCTGGCTGAAGTGGCGCCGGAGCATTTCGAGCTCACCGAGTATTACCAGCGTTACTTTCGCCTGAACGTGGTGGCCGATGAAATCCAGTTCAATTGCCAACTGGCGGACGGGCGTACCCTGTGCCTGTCACTGGGCTCAAAGCAGCGTTTTGACCCGCAGCAAATCGCCTTGCTGTCGTTGATCCAACCCTGGGTGTTGAGTTTGCTGCGCCAACGCCTGCCCTTCGAGCTTAACCAGGTCAGCACACCGCAGCCGCCCGTCCAGAATGATGAGTGGGGCGCGCAATTGACTGCCCGTGAGCTGGATGTGGGCCGCTTGATGCTCAGCGGTTGCTCCAGCAAGGAAATCGCCCGTAAGCTGGAAATCTCTGTTGAAACCGTGAAAGTCCATAAGAAACACATGTACAGCAAGCTAGGGATCAAATCCCAGTCAGAGCTGTTCTCGATCTTTCTTCAGGCGCAAAACGCCTAGCCGATGAGTCCGAACCAAGGAAAACCGTATGAGCCTGTCGTTACTAAGCCGTTACGCCTTCTTTGCCGTGTGCGTCATTTTCACCCTCGCCAGCCTCCCTTTTATCGAACATGAATGGCTGTGGCCGATCACCGTGGTCACCGGCATTCTCAGCCTGATCGGGATTTTCGACCTGCTGCAAAGCCCCCACGCGGTGCGTCGCAACTACCCGATCCTGGGCAATATCCGTTACCTGGTAGAAGCCATCCGCCCGGAAATCCGCCAGTACCTGCTGGAATCAGACAGCGACGCCCTGCCCTTCTCCCGGGCCCAGCGCTCGCTGGTTTACTCGCGCGCCAAGAACGAAACCGCCGATAAACCCTTCGGCACCTTGATCGACGTATACCAGTCGGGTTTCGAATTTATCGGCCACTCCATGCGCCCCGCGCCGTTGAGTGACCCGAGCGCCTTTCGCGTGATGGTCGGCGGCCCGCAATGCAAGCAGCCGTACTCGGCGTCGGTGTTCAACATCTCGGCCATGAGCTTCGGGTCCCTGAGCGCCAACGCCATTCGCGCGTTGAACCAAGGTGCCAAGCTCGGCAACTTTGCCCATGACACCGGCGAAGGCAGCATCAGCCCCTACCACCGTGAAAACGGCGGCGACCTGACCTGGGAACTGGGCAGCGGCTACTTCGGCTGCCGCACCAGCGACGGCCGTTTCGACCCGGAACGCTTCGCCGTGCAAGCGCAAAACCCGCAAGTGCGCATGATCGAAATCAAGATGAGCCAGGGCGCCAAACCCGGCCATGGCGGGATCCTGCCCAAGCACAAGGTCACCCAGGAAATCGCCGACACCCGCGGCATCATGATGGGTGAAGACTGCGTCTCGCCGTCGCGCCACAGTGCCTTCTCCACGCCGATTGAAATGATGCAGTTCATCGCCCAATTGCGCGAACTGTCCGGCGGCAAACCCGTGGGTTTCAAGTTCTGCCTGGGCCACCCGTGGGAGTTCATGGGCATTGCCAAGGCCATGCTGGAAACCGGCATTCTCCCGGACTTTATCGTGGTCGACGGCAAGGAAGGCGGCACCGGCGCCGCGCCCGTGGAGTTCACCGACCATATCGGCGTGCCGCTGCGTGAAGGCCTGCTGTTTGTGCACAACACCCTGGTCGGCCTGAACCTGCGCGACAAGATCAAACTCGGCGCCAGCGGCAAGATCGTCAGTGCGTTCGATATCGCCAGCGTCCTGGCCATCGGCGCCGACTGGGCCAACTCGGCACGCGGCTTCATGTTCGCCATCGGCTGTATCCAGTCACAAAGCTGCCACACCAACAAATGCCCGACCGGCGTCGCCACCCAGGACCCGTTGCGCCAGCGCGCCCTGGTGGTGCCGGACAAGGCCCAGCGCGTGTTCAACTTCCACCGCAACACCCTCAAGGCGTTGGCGGAAATGCTTGCGGCAGCCGGCCTGGATCATCCAGCGCAGCTGTCGGCCAAGCATTTGGTGCGGCGTATGTCCGCAACTGAAATCAAGCTGTTCTCGCAGTTGCATGTGTTCCTCAAGCCCGGTGAATTGCTCACGGGCGAGGTGAACGGCGAGTTCTATTCGCGCATGTGGCAGATGGCGCGGGCGGACAGTTTTGAGCCCAATGAAATCGCTGCTGCCTGATAGCTAAACAAACACCTGCCCGCTGAACCGGACCACCGACGGCATCGTTGAAACAAGGAGATTCATCATGCCGTTATTGGACTTCGCTGCCATCGCCGAGCAACTGCCTGACAGCTGGAAATCCACCCGCCTCGGCCAGGTAGGCCCGGCGCGGATCAAAGTGTTGCGAATGGATGAACAGGCCTACGAAGAAGAAACCCACACTTACAACGAAGGGCTGCTGGTAGTCAGCGGCCAGTTGCGCCTGAGCATCGGCAATCACGAAATACGCGTGGGTGCCGGCCAGATGTACCTGGTGGAAGCCGGCACCGCGCATGCCGTACTTGCCGGTAGCCACGGCACCTTGGTGATCATTGATGTCTAGAGACATTCAGTAATACCCCGCCTTTGCAATTGCTTACAAATACCGCCAACCTGCGCCCGCCCGACGTGCGGCGTACGACAACACGCGCATTCGCCTGTCATTACTAAACTTATTTGTTCAAGAGCCCGCTGCCATGCTGAACGGACGCGACCCGCGCATCGATTTTTTTCGGGGCCTGGCGTTGATCTTCATTTTCTGGGATCACGTCCCCCACAATCCCCTCGGCCAGATTACCCTGCGCAATATCGGCTTCAGTGATGCTGCCGAAGTGTTCGTGTTTCTTGCCGGCTACGCCTCGGTGCTGGCCTACGGCAAGGTCCTGCAGCGCGAAGGTTACGGGATGGCCTGCCTGAAGATCCTGCGGCGCACATGGGTGTTGTACGTGGTGCATATCTTCCTATTGGCGATGTTGATGGGCATTGTGTTCTTCGCCAACAGCCATGTGGAAACCCGCGACCTGGTCGAGGAGATGGGCCTGACGCACTTCGTTACGCACCCGCAGCAAGCGTTGGTGGATGAATTGCTGCTGCGCTTCAAGCCGAACCTGATGGACCCGTTGCCGCTGTATATCGTGTTGCTCGCCGGCCTGCCGCTGGTGCTGCCGTCGCTCTTGCGTCACACCTGGGCGGTGGTCGCGGTGTCGCTGGCGGTCTATCTGCTGGCGCCGCATCTGGGCTGGAACCTGGCAGCGATTGCCGACGGTGTGTGGTACTTCAACCCCGTCACCTGGCAGTTGCTGTTTGTGCTGGGCGGGGCGGCGGCGATTCACGGGCAACGCCCAAGGCCACAGGACAATCGGCCGCTGCTGCGGCAGCCGTTGTTTGTGGCGGCTGCGGCCTATGTGCTGGTCGCGGGTGTCATCACGATCGGCTGGCGCTGGCCCGACATACACGACGCGCTGATGCCGTCAGCCTTGAGCGACCTGCTGTATCCGATCAGCAAGACCGACCTCTCGCCCGTGCGTCTGCTGCACTTCCTGGCCCTGGCCTACGTCACCGCCAAACTGTTGCCGGGGCGTGCCTGGACGCAAAACTGGCTGGCACAGCAGACCTGCCGGATGGGGCGTTACTCGCTGGAAGTGTTCTGCCTGGGCGTACTGTTGGCACCGTTGGCGGACATGATCAACGCCCTGGCTGGCGATGCCTTTGCCGTGCAGATTTTCACCGCGCTGATGGGGGCTGCACTGATGGCCGCGCTGGGGGCCTGGCTGGAGTTCAACAAACGCCTGAGCCAATCGCCCCACGTGGCTACCGCCTGAAAAACAAAAAGCCCCGATCAAGGGGCTTTTTGTTGAGCGGCTATTTGTTGAGTGCTGAGAGGTCAGGCTTGAGCACGCACCCCGGCATTGCTCGGCTGCAACTTGAACACGTAGAACAGCACCGTCAGCAGCACCAGGAATACCGGGCCCACGTACAGCGCGATACGCGTGTCCGGGAAGTACGCCATCAGCCCCACCACCAGCACCAGGAATGCCAGCGCCAGGTACGAACTGACCGGGTACAGCCACATGCGATATTTCAGCGCCTTCTGTTCGGCGGGGCTCAGGCTCTTACGGAATTTGAGCTGGGCCAGCAGGATCATCAGCCAGGTCCAGATCGCGCCGAAGGTGGCGATGGAGGTCACCCACACAAAGACTTTTTCCGGAACCATGTAGTTGAGCAGCACGCCCAGCAACAGCACGAAGATCGACAACAGCAGCGCCTTGCGGGGTACGCCGTTGCTTGAGGTGGTGCCGAAGGTGGCCGGGGCCTGGCCGTTCTGCGCCAGGCTGTAGAGCATGCGCCCAGTGCTGAAAATACCGCCGTTGCACGACGACAGTGCCGCCGTAATCACCACGAAGTTGATGATGCCGGCGGCGGTCTTGATGCCCAGGCGCTCGAAGGTCATCACGAACGGGCTGCCCTGGGTGCCGATTTCGTTCCACGGGTAGATCGACAGAATTACGAACAGCGCGCCCACATAGAACAGCAGGATGCGCCAGAACACCGAGCCGATGGCACTGGGGATGGTCTTCTGCGGGTTCTTCGCTTCACCGGCGGTGAGGCCGATCATTTCCACGCCGAGATAGGCGAACATCACCATTTGCAGCGACATCAACACGCCTTGCACGCCGTTGGGCATAAAGCCGCCGTGGGCCCACAGGTTGGAGATACCCAGTGCCACGCCGTCATTGCCGAAGCCGAACGCGATGATGCCGATGCCACCGATGACCATTGCAATGATCGTGACGATCTTGATCAGCGCGAACCAGAATTCGAACTCACCGAACGCCTTGACCGCAATCAGGTTGATGGTGCCCATGCTGATCAGCGCCGCCAGGGCCCAGATCCAGCGCGGGGTGTCGGGGAACCACACGCCCATGTACACGGCGACGGCGGTAATTTCCGCCACGCAGGTTACCAGCCACAGGAACCAGTAGTTCCAGCCGGTGAGGAAACCCGCCAACGGGCCGAGGTAATCCTGGGCATAGCGGCTGAACGAGCCGGCGACGGGGTTGTGCACCGCCATTTCGCCGAGCGCGCGCATGATCACCAGGATCGCCAGGCCGCCAATGATGTAAGACAGCATGATCGCCGGGCCAGCCATTTCAATGGCCTTGGCCGAGCCCAGGAACAGGCCGACACCGATACAGGCGCCAAGGGCCATCAGGCGAATATGCCGTTCACCGAGTTCACGTTTGAGCGGGCCGCCTTGAGCGGTCTCGCCATGGGGCAGTGGGTTGCCGACTGGCATAAGGGTACAACCTCATTTTGTTATTGGAGTGTCCGTCGAGTTTCCAGGGGCCGGCCGGTAAGCCTGCGCCCTTGTCGAAACCGGGCCGCCTCATGGACGGGCCCTTCTTGCCGGGCAAGATCAGCGGGGCATGCAGTATAAAAAGCTGAGAGCAGGTTCTTTCACTATAAAAACGATCCAATTTAGGGGATGCGTCGGCCAAAATGCCATTTTACAGGAGCATTTAACCTGGATAGGGCGACAAAACGTCGCGGTGCGCGCCCCTGAAAAATGGCTTTCTGTGGCGAGCTTGCCCCGCGTTGGGTGGCGAAGCCGCCCTAAAACCTGCCACCGCGATATGCCTGACACACAAATCCCTCACACCCCGCCCTCAGCGACTAAGCTTCAGGCAAGTCCGATCAATCTGCGTTAAGGATCAATCGACTATGGGCGCACTGTGGCAAACCGAATCGAGCAAAGCTGCGAAACTACAAGGCAGTTCGGACCCAGCGCCTTTACCTAAAAATAAACCCAGGCCCTGCTATGTACGGCGCCTCTTCGGGTTGATTGTGTTGATGGCGCTGATTGCCCTGGGGTTTGCCGCCGCCAAAGAGATGCGCACCTCCCGTCTGCAGGCCCAGGAACTCAGCCGCCTGGCGCGCGACCTCACCTATCAGGTGAAGCCCGGCCCCAGTCAGGCCATTACCTATCCGGGAGCCGGTCCCTTCGACCGACGCCTGGGTTACAGCGACCTCGGCACGTTCCTGCCGCGCCTGCTCAAGCGCGGTTATGTGATTGAGGCCCAGGCACGCTTTTCACCCGCACTGATGGACTACAGCGCCAAGGGCCTGTTTGTGCCCTATGCGGAAAAGATCCAGGCCGGGCTGTCCATTACCGACTGCCGCGCCGTGCCGCTGTACCAGTACAACTACCCGCAACAGCTGTACCAAAGCTTCGCGGCGATCCCGCCCGTGGTGGTCAACAGCCTGCTCTTTATCGAAAACCGCGACCTGCTCGACCCCACCCAGCCCCAGGCCAACCCTGCCGTGGACTGGCCGCGCTTTGCCAAGGCCGCCTGGTCACAAGTCGCCAAGGTGCTGCACCTGCCGGGCCAGAGTGCCGGCGGCAGTACCTTGGCGACCCAGCTGGAAAAGTACCGTCATTCCCCGGATGGCCTGACCGTATCGGGCGAGGAAAAACTGCGGCAGATGTTTTCCGCCGCCGTGCGCGCCTATCGCGATGGGCCGGACACCTTACCGGCACGGCAGAATATCCTGCGTGACTACCTCAACAGCGTGCCGCTGTCGGCGGTGCCCGGCCACGGCGAAGTGCATGGCCTGGCCGAGGGTTTGCGGGTGTGGTACGGCGCCGATTTCAACCAGGTCAACCAGGCGCTGGTCGGCCCGGTGAGCGCCGAGCAAGGCCTGGCCTTGCGTGAAGTGCTGTCGTTGATCATCGCCCAGCGCCGTCCTTCGCACTATCTGGCCAAAGGCCGCGAAGAACTGGCCCAACTCACCGACAGCCATCTACGGCTGCTGGCGCAGAACAGCGTGATTACTCCGGCACTGCTGCAAGCCGCACTGGCGACCAACGTCAGCTACCGCGACTGGTTACAACAACCGACGGTGCAGCCCGTGGAGACCAACAAAGGCATCAGCATGGCCCGTGCACGCCTGGCTGCCCTGCTCGACCGACCGCTGTACGACCTCGACCGCCTCGACCTCTCGGCCACCACCACCCTGCAAGCCCCATTGCAGGGCCAGGTCAGCGATTACCTCAAGCACCTCGCCGATCCCGACTTTGCGCGCCAGATCGGCCTGCTTGGCGAGCGCCTCCTGACCCCGGCCAACACCGCGCAAGTGCGCTACAGCTTCACGTTGTTCGAGCTGACGCCAGATGGCTCACGGGTACGCGTACAAACTGACAACACCGACCAGCCTTTCGATATCAACGAAGGCAGCAAACTGGAACTGGGCTCCACCGCCAAGTTGCGGGTGCTGACCACTTACCTGCAAATCATCACCGAGCTGCACGACAAGTACGCCGCCCAAGCCCCCGCCGCGCTGAAAAAAGTCGCCGTCGACGACCAGGACCGCCTGAGCCGCTGGGCCCTCGACTACCTGATCCAGACACCGGACAAATCCCTGGCCAAAATGCTCGACAGCGCCCTTGATCGCACCTACTCGGCCAGCCCCAACGAAGGCTTTTTCACCGGCGGCGGCCTGCATCACTTCCATAATTTTCGCAACGAAGACAACGGCCGCAGCCCGACCTTGCGCGACGCCCTGCGCGAGTCGATCAACCTGCCGTTCATTCGCCTGATGCGTGATGTGGTGCGCTACACCACCTATTCCGGCGCCAACAACAGCGCCGAGTTGCTCAAGGACGACAATGACCCGCGCCGCCAGGAATACCTCGCCGATTTTGCCGACCGCGAGGGCACGACCTTCCTGCGCAAGTTCTGGAAGAAGTACCAGAAGAAAGACACCCAGGCGCGCCTCGATACCTTTCTCGACGGCCTGCGCCCCACGCCGATTCGCCTGGCCGCCGTACACCGCTACCTGCTGCCCAACGCCAACCAGGACAGTTTCAACCTGTTCGTGCGCGCGCACCTGACCGGCGTCAAAACCAGTGAGAAGCTCACCGACGAGCGCCTGCAAAAACTCTACAAGGCCTATGGCCCCGGCACCTATGACCTGCCCGACCAGGGCTATATCGCCAAGGTCCACCCGTTGGACCTGTGGTTGATCGGCTACTTGCTCAACCATCCCGAGGCGACCTTCAGCGAAGTGGTCAAGGCCAGTCGATTCGAACGCCAGGAGGTCTATAGCTGGTTGTTCAAAAGCCGCCATCAGAGCGCACGCGACAGTCGCATCCGTACCATGCTCGAGGTGGAAGCCTTCCTCGATATTCACCAGCGCTGGCAGGCGGTCGGTTATCCGTTCGACCACCTGGTGCCGTCACTGGCCACCGCGATTGGCAGCTCCGGCGATCGCCCGGCGGCGCTGGCAGAACTGATGGGGATCATCCTTAACGAGGGTGTGCGCGCGAGGGTGGTGCGCATCGACAGCCTGCACTTTGCTGCCGGTACGCCCTATGAAACCCAGGTGATCAACGACCCCGCCACCGGCAAACGGGTGATGCCGGTGGAGGTGGCGCGGGCGTTGCGCGGGGCCTTGTCCCAAGTAGTAGACGCCGGCACCGCCAAGCGTGTGGCCGGCAGTTTCAAGTTGGACGACGGCACGCCGCTGGCCATGGGCGGCAAGACCGGCACCGGCGACAACCGCATTGAAGCCATCGGCGCCGGCGGGCGGGTGCTCAGTTCCAAGTCGATCAACCGCACCGCCACCTTTGTGTTCTATATCGGCGACCGCCACTTCGGCACCCTCACCGCGTTTGTGCCCGGCAGTTCAGCGCAAGGTTTCAAGTTCACCTCGGCGCTGCCCGTGCAGGTGCTCAAGGGCATGGCGCCGATTCTTATGCCGTACTTGAAGCCAGGTGAGCAGACCCTGTGTCTGTCGGTAGCGGGTCAGCACTGAAAAACAGCCGCCTGGCAAACGGCCGGGTAATCTTCGCCCGGTCGATTTCCAGGGTCGGGCGCACTCGCCCGGTCTGGCCGGTGCGAATACGCGCAAACGCCTGTGCCTCAACCTGCCCGCGTCATGGCACCCCCATCACGAGAACACCACTTCCACTTGTGGCACCCGTAATCGGTAGGGACCCTGCTCGCCGAACGAGCGAAAACGTCACATCGTCCCCCCCCACGCTGTTGGTAATGCGGGTCAGGAACGAACTGCCGACTTGCACCGCTGCCCCCCCATGGACAAGGGCTGTGCCCAAGTCCGGATTGGTCATCATCAGCAGGCGCGTATTGAACGACGAGGGGCTGCCTTTGTAAGTAATGGTGATCGGCGTGGTAATCCCAGGGTCCGGGCAGGTGTAGGTGAGCCTACGGTCGCTGCGGATGGTGGTTGTCAGCGGATCGGTGCCAATTGCTCTCTGGTGCACTTCACCGAAGTTGATCTCGATCGCGTTGTTATTGTTGATCGTGCAGGTTGATGGGGAGACGGTGAAGTTGTTGGCGGCGCGGTAAGTGACGGTGAGACTCGCCGTGGCTGCGCCGTAGTTGTTCGTGGAAGTAAGGCGCAGGAGCCCGAGTGAATCGCCTATTCGTACATCAATCGGATTGGACGGGTTGTTACGCATCAGAATGTAGGGCGTGATATCGATCGGGTAACCCACAAAGTTGTCAGGCATCGTGGCTGCGCGTATGCCAACCGGAACAGGCGTATTGCGGTACGTTCCATTTATTCGCAAACCAGTCCCTTCGCTGGTGAATTTGGGGCCAGGCGTCCAGGGGGTGCCCGCCGAGTTCCCCGTAGACCAGTAGTCCTGCCGGGAAGACGGACTTTGTGAACCCGGGGAGAATTTACATTCAAGCTGTGCACCCTCCATCAAGATCCTCGTACGATCTTCGGTCAAGCGAACGGTAACGGGCACACTTAAATTGGGATTGCCCGTTTGCCAGGCTCCGCCATTAACCCGACAGTCGACAGCCTGCGCGGTGGTAGCAGCGCCGAGAAGCAAAACAGTTGCAATGAGTCGTTTCATTTATGGCACTCCCATCACGAGTACACCGCTGCCGGTTATGGCACCGGTGGCAGGGAGTGAGCCCGTTCGTCGAACCAGCGTAAACGTCACATCGTCGCCCCCCACGCTGTTGGTAATCCGGGTCAGGAACGAACCGTTGACTTGAACCGCAGAACCCGCACGAACAAGGGCCGCGCCTACGTCGGAGTTGCTCATCCTCAAGAGACGCGTGTCGAACGACGATGGGCTACCTTGGTAGGTGATGGTGATCGGCGTGGTAATCCCGGCATCCGGGCATGCGTAGGAAAGTCTGCGGTCGCTGCGAATGGAGGTGGTTAAAGGATCGGTGCCTATTGCCCGTTGATGTACGTCGCCGAAGTTTATCTCGATCGGGTTGTTATTATTGATCGAGCACGTTGAGGGGGAGACGGTGAAGTTGTTGTTGGCGGTGTAAGTAACGGTCAGTTGCACTGAACCGCTATTATCACTGTTTGTCTGGACCATACGTAATACCCCGAGGGTATCCCCGATTCGAATGTCGATCGGGCTCCCCGGACTATTACGCATCAGTATATAAGGCGTTATATCAATCGGGTATGCGACCGTGTTATCCGGCATGGTGGCCGCCCGAATTCCAACGGGAACCGGGGTATTTCGGTACGTTCCGTTTATTCGTAAGCCGGTGCCTTCTTGAGCGAACTTCGGGCCGGGAGCCCAGGGTGTACCGTTGCCGGTTGCCCAGTAGTCCTCCGCTCTAGATGGGGTCTGAGGGCCGATTGTGTATCGGCATTCGAGCCTCGCCCCTTCGAGTAGGATACGGTTTTGTGCCGTGTCCAGTCGGACGTTTACGGGGACCCGCAAGTTTATATTGCCCCCGCCGACAATTGTCCACACGCCTCCATTGACACGGCAATCAACGGCTCTTGCGGTGGTGGTAAACCCTGTCAAGACGAGAAGCACAATGGCTCCATCGAGTCGTTTCATTTTGATCTCTCGTTGTTTATCTACCCAGCCCCCACAACGAACATGCAGTCCGTGATTTAAGGCAGCCCAGAAGAGAATTGAGGTTTGCATGAGGCTGTTTTCAGCCTATGAATGATGTTTCACACCTATGGGTAGTCCAACGTAAACGTAGAACTCACGGTGTACGCACCATGCTCTATAGTCTGATCCCTGATGGCATTCGGCTCGCCCTGCACATAGGCTTTGAGCTCAATACTGTTGCTGCCATCACTCAACACCTGTTCGTCGCTGACGGCATTCAAGGGCAACGGCTTGTCGCTCAGGGTCTCGATACCAACCCCAATGCCTGAGGCGCCGCTGCCTCCATCCAGTGCGAGTAACCCGGGCAGCGCCGGGTTTTCTGTACCGCCGAACGTGATGGTGACCGTCTTGCCAACCGTAGTGTCACAGTCCTCCAGGTGCAGCTTGAAACCGCGACCCTGTGAACGCGTGTTGATATAGAGGTGCTTGCTGGTGATGTCCCAGAGTTCCAGCGTGATGGCCTCGTCGCCCGGCCGAATAGTGCAGGCCTCTTCAACCAGGTTGCCCTTGAAACTCAAGTTGTCGGCCGCATGGCCGTTGGAGGCGAGGCCCACGGTAAGCAGTAATGCCAGACCGCCACATGACCAACCCTTATGAACCCTTTCTTGTCGCATAGACTCGACTCCTACTCGTATTCGGCCAACAGCGTGGCCACCGCTGTAAACCTTGCGGGGGTCAGTACGGCCCCTAGCCGTTTGACGGGTACAACTTCCAATGTCGGCGGGGACGACAGGCTGATGTCCAGTGGCGTATTGAGTAGAAACGGCACGTTATTTTGAAACAGCCGGATGCCCAGGTCAGGCACACTGGTCTGCACCGCCGAGCCATCAAACGCCGTGGCTGTGCCGTTAACACTCAACTTCAACTCCCACGGCAGCGTGTCGTTGCCGCAACTGATGATGTAATCGACCCCCTTACGGTATTTCTCACCATCGACGCGCTTTACACCGACGTCCCCAAAGTCGACTTCAATGGTGTTTCCAGCATCAATCGTGCAGGGCGGAGGCTCGTTCAGTGTTCCGCTGAACGTCAGGTTGGCCGACGCACCATTGCAAAGGCCGATGGAACACAAGGCGAGCAACGCTCGCTGCTGCCAAAATGTCATGGGTCGTTTCTCTTGATGGGTAATCGATTTCATTGGTAATCGACCACGAGGGTGGCGGCGGCATCAAATGCGCCTCCCGTGAGGCTGCTGCCCGCGCGCTTGACAGGCACCGCCTGCACGACCGGAAAGTTTGGATGGGTAAAATTCACGGCCGTATTCAATGGCCAGTCAGCGCCATTGACGAACAGCTTTACCCCAAGGTCTGTCTTGCGGGTCAAGAGCACGCGACTGTCGAACGAAGCGCCTGTGCCCTTGAGTTCCAGCTTCATCGCGTTGTTGAAGGGGGAATCACAGGTGACGGTATAAGGCACGTCCCGACGGTAATTGACCCCGTCAACCCGTGACGTCAGAAGGTCATTGCCGAACGGCACATCCAGCGTACCGCCGCTGTTAATCACACACGGCGGGGGCGCGATGATCACCGCGCGGATGGTCAGACTCGTATCGGCCTGCGCGCTTTGGCTGACGGCCAAAAGCAGGCCGCCACCGATAAGAAGGGCCCGCGAGCCGCTTGACTTAGCCATTGTTCTGCCCTCACTCATAATTGAGCCTGAAATCCACCACAGCCTTGAATGCCCCGCTGCTTAACGGTGCAGAGGTGCGCGTGGGTTGAACATTCCAGGTCTGGGTATCGCTGCCCAAGGTCAAAAACAAAGGTTCGCCTCTTGAGCCGAGCTGTACATTGCGTCCCATGGCGTCGGTCAAATACAGGCCCATCCCGGTGATGCCTTGCACTTTGACCAACCGTGGATCATCGGCATCGGCGGGCGCCATGAACGCTACCGACCGCACGGGTTGAAAAGCACTCCATGCCAGGTTCCCCGTTCGCTCACTGCGGATGCTGCCTGCGGTGCGGTGGCAATCGCTGAAGCGCAACTGAAAGGCCACCGATGTCGCCTGATCACCCGGCCGCTGCAGTTGGCTGGTGGATACGGCGCCCAGGTCAATCGTCTGATGAACCGATGTCATCTCCAGGCTGCAAGGGGATTCATGCATGGTCCCGAGAACATTCAGCATGCCGCTCATGCCCTCGATATCCTCGCCGTCCTCGACGGCGCATGCACTCCCCATAAAGGCCAGCAACAGGCCGCCCAGGACCTTCACATTGTGCGAATTCATGACTTTCTCCGGCCGCTGGCATTACTTGTTAGGCGCTGAGGCTTGCACATTGACCTTGCACGTTTGGCCGCTGCAGGTGAACGCCAGCAGCGGACGGCCGCCGTAATCATTCACGTAGGCCAAATAGGGCGCTGTGCCGAGGGCCGTGGCAGTCGGGCCCAGTTGAAGCGTGCCTTTGGGCGGGACCATCACTGGCACAAACCCCGGCACGGTTTTGCCATCCTTGCTGTCGCGCGCATCCACCAGGGTCACGTAGTAAGGCGTAGGGTTGCTCACCTGGTAGTGGTCGCCTTCGCGGGTCAGGGTCAGTTTTTCCTGCCAAGGGTTGGACAGGTCTTGCTGGCTTGGCGTAATCGCTTGCGGCCGGTAGAACAATTTGATCCGGGTTTGCAGCGCAATTTGCAGGGTGTTGGACTTGTCACTGCGCGGCGGGATTTCCCTCAAGTTGAAGTAGTAGACCGTCTCCCGATCCTGCGGTAACGATTTCGCCGCCGGCAGCGCCTGAACTTTCACCTGGCTTTGCTTCCCAGGCTCCAAGCGTTGAACCGGCGGTAGCACGATCAGGGGCGTGGTGATTTTTTTGCCCTCTTCATCCTCGATCCAGCCCTGGGCCAAATACGGCAATTGGGTATTGTTATTGGTGATATTCACGCTGGTGGCATCTTTGCCACCATCAAAAATCACGCGGGTACGGTCCAGGCCGACAGCTGCGTTAGCACTCTGGCTCAAGCCTAGCGCCAGCAGCACAAGAGCCTGAGGTGTGAAACGTGTAGTTAGCATCATGAGGATGGGTTCTCCATATCGGTACGCTTGCCGGTCAGCGCTGCGGGCTCGGGCAAGGAAGGGTCATTGGCTACCAGTTGGCAGCGCAGTTGCAGGGCATGGGTCAAACCATCGGTTGGCAAAATGACAGGCAGCGTGAAGATGCATCGCGCATCCCCTCCCCAACTGACGCTCATCTGCTCCCCAGGCTGAATGCCACTCAGGTAGACGTTGCCGCCGTCATTCATAATCCCGGTGTCCTGCTGTTTGAGGTTTTTCACCGTCGCACCGAAGGGCGGCGAACTGCCGTCCGGCAGGCGCAGAACAGCCATGGCTTTCTCACCGGCGATCACGTCCAGCGATCGATAACCGATAGCGCCTTCGGTGAGCGTCAGTTGCGTCATTGATTGAGTGGCTTCGACATTGCTCGGCAACTTCTCCAGATCAACACTGGCCGCCGTACGCTGGTAGCTGCTGATGTCGGAAATAACCGCCTTGCCGAAAGCGTTGCTGCGGGTCGGTGTGCCATAACCGCGCACAGGCACATCGGCGACACCTGCGGTATCGACCATCAGACGGGTACCGCCGGTGCTATTGGTACGGTGCAGCGCCGCGCCGTAAGGTGTGAGCGTGCCACCGCCGCGAGCGGATACACCGAGGCTGCTGTAACTGCCTTTTTGCGTGCTGGCGCTTACATCAATGTCGGCCTGGTCACCGATATGACTCAGATAACCACCGGCGGAGTTGTTGCTTGCACTGAGCTGGTAGCTATTACGCTCATTGAGGCGATCGCTGTAGCGCGTTGAAAACGTGTTGTCGCCTGCGGACCGATTGGCATCCAGCGACAGTGTGCCGGTGGGCCCCAACGGCAAACTCACCGTCAGCGACATGCCGTTGTCTTTGTAGTTGTATTCCAGCGTGCGGTACGCGTTCAGCGACAGGCTCATGTTTTTGACCGAGCCCACATTAAAGTAGCGGGACAACGACAGGTTCCAACGCTGGGTGTCCGGCCGGTCCCAATACGTTTGCTTGTTGTAACTGGCGTAAACGGTGGCGCCCAGGTCACGAAATTGTTTATTCACCGTCACCGTATAAAGGGCCTTGCTGCCACCTATCGGCCTCCAGTCCTCGCTGTATTCACCGTTCTCGTTGTACCGCCCGCGCCCGCCGAGTTCGCCGTTCAACCCGTAATGACGGGCATCCAGGTATTCGGCCATACTCAAAAAGTTCTTATCGGAAAACCGGTAACCGGCGAAGGTCACCTGGCTGTCGTACTGTTCAAAGTTCTTGGAATATTGAAGGCGATAGGATTTACCCGAGAGCGACTCGTTCCACACGCTTGCGTGGGATTGCGTGACATCCACCGAGACCGCCCCGAATGCCAGCAGGTCACGCCCCGCCCCGACAGACAGCGCACGGTAGTTGTTGTCCGACATACCGCCGCCAAACAGCGACCAGCCGTTGCTGATCCCCCAGGAGAACTCGCCGGTGCCAAAAACGTCACCTTCGGCGCCGTACTGAAGATTGGTCGGTCGACCGGTCGCCACCTTGTAACGAACTTGCCCCGGTCGCGTCAGGTAGGGAACGCCTGCCGTGTCCATCTGGAAAGAGTGCACCGAGCCGTCCTGCTCTTCCACCCGTACATCCAGCTTGCCGGTCACAGCGTCATTAAGGTCCTGAATGCGAAAAGGCCCCGCCGCGACCAGGGTTTCATGCAGCACACGCCCCTGCTGGCTGATAACGACTTTCGCATTGGTCTTGGCCACCCCGACGACTTCCGGGGCGTAACCACGCAAGTTGGGTGGCAGCTGGCTTTCATCCGAATTGAGCGCAGCACCCGTGAAGCGGAAGCTGTCGAACAGGTCGGAATACAGGTAGTTCTCGCCCACCACCAAGCGCGCCTTCAACGCAGGAATTGCGCGATACGCGTAGTAACGGCTCCACTCCAGTTGGCGATTCCCGGCCGGCCCTTCACGGCCTTTTTCGACACGCCCCTGCCAATCCGCCCTCAGGCGCCAGGCCCCGGCATTGGCCCCCACGGTTCCGTTACCACTGAGGTTATTGCGGGCCCGCTCATTCCTTTGGTAGTTCGATTGCGCCGTCAGGTTGTAGTCAACCAACAACCCGGGCACCCCATCATCCCAACGGGAGGGCGGGTCCCAGTTAATAGCGCTGTACTCAAGGTAGGCCTGTGGGACGTTAATGTTCAGTGTGGCGGTGGCCAAATCACCACTGACCTCCATGCCTGGCAAACTTTGAGTATCCAGGCACTGCCCGCCTTTCCACCACGCACGTGTGGCGGCGCCGGACTCTTTCAAGCCCAATTGTTCCACCAGCGCCGGTGACAAACAGGCCTGACTGCCTTTGGGATCATTATCGGGAGGGTAGAACGCCACCGAGTGCTCAGCCATCACTTGGTTATTGATCTGTATAACCATCGCGTAAGTGCCCGGCAGAATAAAGCCGCTGCGCGCAAAACGAGACAAGTCGATATTAGTGCGATCAATAAGATCAAGAACATCGGTATTAAACTCGATATCCCCGGCACCCAGTGCAGTGCCTGCCAGTGACATTAACCCGCCAAATATAGTGGGACGGAGCGTAGTTTTGACCTTGGACGTATTCAACATTAAAACAACCCGTCAATGTTCAAAAGTATTCCAGCTTGAACCGCACTGCGGCCGTGTGAGCACCTGTCACCAGCGGCAGTCCATTGCCGACCAAGCGAAGGGTGTAGTGAAGTGTCATGTCGCCATTGACCAACGGCACCAAAGCCATCGGCTCACCCGGAACACTCTCCTGACCCGCAGCGTCCTCAATGTGCAGCGCGACCCCTTGCGAGCCGCCAAAGACGGCAAAGGAACGCCCTGCTCTGTCGTGAGGACCGTCAAAGGTCACGCGCAGATGCTCCCAATCGGGAAGGTTTACACCGGGCCGCGATGGGTCGGGACGAGTCAATGAGCAATTGACCAGGCGCAACTGGAAGGGCTGTCGTACGCCCGTCGCATTGCGCAACAGCCGGCCTATCGGTTCAGGAGGCATCTCGATGGTTTGATCGGCACTGACTGCTTCCAGCCCGCAGGCGGAGTCAACGATCTCTCCTCCCAGCGTGACAATCCCATCGCCTTGCGCAGTGTCCTGCGCGCAAACATCGGGGGCGATAAGCATCATCAATGAAGAGGCAATAGCGAAACTTATGAATGTCCTCACCTATCTATCTCCCGTCAGCGTCCCCCCGTCACCGTTGGGTGACGGGGGGGAAACTTACTGATAAGCCAAGGTGAAGTTGGTGACCGCGCTGAAATCACCCGGGACGATGTCGCCGGTAGCGGCGCCTTGCACATAGGCACCGAACTCCAACGTGTTGTCGCCGGTGGTGATGGCCTGCGGGGTGGTAGGGGTGCCCAGGTCAATCACTTGGCCGCCATGGGTCATCATGATGCCGATGTTGCCGGCACCCCCGACGGTGCCGATCGCACCCGGTACAGCGCTCGACGGTGACGCGGTGAAAGTGGTGGTGACGGTGTTGTCGGTGAGGCCCGTCAGGTCGCAGCCTTCAAGCTCGATCCGCACACTGCGGGCTTCAGACTTGCCGCCTGCTTGCAGCTGATGCTTCGCGATAGCCCCCAGGCGAACGGTCTGATCTACGGAGTCAGGTTTAATAGAGCAGGCACCCGAGTGGACAGACCCCAAAAATGTAACCGTTCCATCCGCCGCTTGAGCCACGGACATCGACCCCAGCAGCAGCCCGATAGACAACAGTGCAGTTTTCATTTTGGTTTTCATTTGCAAGTACTCACACAGTCATTAAGTGTCATAGAAAAACCCTGTCGCAGTGGTGCGCAAGGCTGGTTAAGCACGCAACGAAGAGGGTGTAACGCCTGATTAAAGCTCGGCAAAAAGTTCGAATCACACTGTGCCGTGTGAAAAGTTTTTCCAACTATTTGCATTGCAAATCATGACCCGTTCGAAGCCAGGTAAGTTTCTATTTCAGACTTGAAAATGTAAGCCGGGAGATTCGCTTAATGACGTAGCCTTGACACATCAATACACATAGGAAAGTTATGGCTATTTGCCAAAACTTTCAAAACAGCCGTAGGAAGTAGACTACGAGGAGGTTAATGAGAATATTTTATTGTCGGATAGGTATGTAAGAACAGGATTACATAGTTTAAAAAACAATGTACTTACTCAAGTAAAGCAACTAGCGAATTGGAGAGTGCCACGAGGCGTGGAGGACCGTCTGTCGGGAGCCATTGCACTGCCTGTAAGATATATCTTAAGTTATATCTAGACACACACAGAGGCTCCTACCATGCGAGACCATCCTCACCAGCGCGACGGCTTTGACCCCCGCGCAGGTCGCGGTCGCGGCCCCCGGGTGTTTGCACCCGGTGATTTGAAACTGTTGCTGCCGGCCCTGATCGCCGAACAGCCCTGCCATGGCTACGACCTGATCCGCCAGATCGAAAGCCTGTTCGACGGCGCCTATACCCCAAGTCCCGGCGTGATTTACCCCACCCTGACCTTTCTTGAAGAGAGCGATCTGATCCAGGGCGACGCCGACGGCGGAAAAAAACGCTACACAATTACCGATGCCGGTCGTCTCTTCCTAAGCGAACAAGCCGTTGCGCTGGAGGGTGTGCGCATGCGCATCGACGTCAGCAAACGCTCATTACGCGGCCACGACCGCCCACCGGAAATTCACGAGGCGGTACACAACCTGCGTCACGCCTTGCACTCGCACCACGGGCGCTGGAGCCCGGAAGAAATCGTTCGTGTCGCGGCGCTGCTCAATCGCACCGCTCAAGCCATTGCCGACGGGAAAGACCAATGAATACGCAAGCTATCCACCGCGTCACCCACGAAATCAAACGTCGTCGCCTGCAAGTGCTGCGGGTAGTCGATATCACCCCACGCATGCGCCGCGTCACCTTCGGCGGGCCGGAACTGGCGGGGTTTATAAGCCTGGGCAGCGACGACCACATCAAACTGCTGTTCCCGCAGAACGCCGCCGAACAGGCCGCACTCGAAAGCCCGACCTTCAACATCAAGGGTGAAGGACCGCAACCGGCCATGCGTGACTACACGCCGCGTCGCTTTGACCTGAGCATCGGCGAGCTGGATATCGACTTCGTGCTGCACGGTGACGGCCCTGCCCCCACATGGGCCGAGCAAGTGCAGGTAGGCCAACACCTGTACATCGGCGGGCCACGCGGTTCGATGATCGTGCCGGATATCTTCGACAGCTACCTGCTGATCGGCGATGAAACCGCACTGCCCGCCATCGCGCGCCGCCTGGAAGAATTGCCGGCGGGCCGCAAGGTACTGGCCGTGATTGAAATCGCCAATGCGGCGGAACAGCAAGCCCTGCAAAGTGCCGCCGATGTGGACGTGATGTGGGTGGTGCGCGGCCAGGATGACCTGCTCGACACCGTACGCACACTGACGCTGCCGAGCGGCGCGCTATACAGCTTCGTCGCGACTGAAACCAAGCTGTCGCGCCAGGTGCGGCGCGTGCTGCTGGACACGCACAAGGTCAATGAAGAGTTCCTCAAGGCCGTGGGTTACTGGCGCGCCGAAGGCAGCGAAGAAGACTAGAACCTCAAGCACGCTGAAGACTCAATGTAGGAGCTGGCTTGTCGGACCGCCGAACCGCTGCGATGGCATCAGCTGGGTATGCCTGATGTACCGAG
>NZ_CP168079.1:4123085-4513107 GCF_050915955.1 Pseudomonas sp. UBT
AAGTGACCCGCCGTAAGGGCGGAACCCTAAGCAGCCGTTACCGCAGCAACGGATATGTACTCATATCTACCTAAACGCCTGATCGACATGCATTGTTAAAGGCCAGCAATCCATATCCCTTTAATTTGCGGGAAGTTTCCTAGACAATCCTTCGGCCTTGCGCCTGCTCACTCCACTGGCTAGCCTTTGCTCCGTCGCTGCATATCAGCGATCAGGGGTGAGATCCTGTGATGTGATTAGGTACCAAGTGCCACAACCGCGAGCAACATGCTCTATGGCGGCTGTGTGCGGGCAGACTTCGGTCTGACCGGGTGTACCTGACCGGCAATCTCACCCCGCACATAGCTGCCACCTTTTGACGAGTGAGATCGGCAAGAGAATGGCTCCAGATCTTTCAGGAGATTCATTCATGCATAAAATCGTCCCAGACCCACCCCGCTTCACCCTCGACCGCGAAATCTTCGAGCGCGCCCTGAGCCACTACCTACAACCCGACTCACCGCCGTCCTTCACCGTGCACCACGACCTCAGCTTCGAAGACGCCCTCGCCCAAATCTGCGACTTGCTGCGCTGTGCAGCCGCCACCGCAGCCGTTTCCAGCCAAGGGTTGAGCGGCGATCAACGCCACATCGCCGGTGCCACCGAGCACCTGATCGACAGCGCCAGAGCCCTCGCCGACCGCGCGCTGGACTGCCTGCACGCCGCATGACCCCTGTTGGAGCTGGCTTGCCTGCGATACAGACACCTCGGTCTTTCTGTCACACCGAGGTGATGCCATCGCAGGCAAGCCAGCTCCCACAGTTGATCTGGGTCAGCCGCGGGCACGGTGTGGGCTTTTACAGGTAAACTCCCCTCCTTTTCATCTTCTCCACGGAGTTCGCCTTGCGTCTGTTCCACACCTCCGACTGGCACCTTGGCCAAAACCTGCATGGCCAGGAACGCGACTTCGAACACGCCTGTTTTCTCGAGTGGCTGCTGGGTCAATTAAAAGCCGAGCAGCCGGATGTGTTGCTGATCGCCGGGGACATCTTCGACACGGTCAACCCGCCGCTCAAGGCCCAGGAGCGTCTGTATGACTTCATCATCAGCGCCCACGAACAAAACCCGACACTGACGATTGTGATGATCGCCGGCAACCACGACTCCGGCTCGCGTATCGAGTTGCCGGCGCCGTTGATGCGCCGTTTGCGCACCCATGCCCTAGGGCGGGTGCTGTGGCTGGATGACGGCCAACTGGATGCCGACCGGTTGCTGATCCCGCTGCCTGACGCCAAAGGCAAGATCGCCGCCTGGTGCCTGGCGCTGCCATTTTTGCGCCCGGCGGAAGTCACCGGCGCGCACTTGGGCGACGACTACCTGCGCGGCATCGGCCAGGTACATGAATGGCTGATCGCCGCCGCCAATGCCAAACGCAAAAAAGGCCAGGCGCTGATTGCCATCAGCCACGCGCACATGGCGGGTGGTTCGGTGTCGGAAGACTCCGAGCGCAGCCTGATCATCGGCAATGCCGAGGCGCTGCCCGCCAGCCTGTTCGATGCCAGCGTGAGTTATGTGGCTCTCGGCCATTTGCACAAGCCGCAGCGGGTGAATGGCGAGGAGCGGATTCGCTACAGTGGCTCGCCGATCCCCTTGTCGTTTTCCGAAATCGGCTACAAGCACCAAATTCTCGATGTGACCTTTCAGGGCCAGTGCCTGGTGAGTGTCGAGCCGCGCCTGATTCCGCGTTCGGTCAACCTGCAACGCCTGGAAGCCGCGCCGCTGGCAGATATCCTCAAGCAGTTGGCGGATTTGCCCGACATCGACCTGCTCGCCGAAACCCAGCGCCACCCATGGCTGGAAGTGCGCGTGCGCCTCGATGAGCCGCAACCGGACCTGCGCCAGCAAATCGAAACCGCCCTGCAAGGCAAGGCCGTGCGCCTGGTGCGCATTGCCGCCGAATATGCCGGCAAACGCGGCAGTGACGAGACTGACGACGAACGCCTGATCGAACTCGACCAGCTCACGCCCCAGGAGCTGTTCAGCCGCGCGTGGCAGGACAGCTATGGCAGTGAAGTGGATGAGCAGACCTTGAAGGACTTCGCCGTGCTGCTCCAGGAAGTGCAACAGGAGGGCGAACAGCCATGAAGATCCTCGCCATCCGCCTGAAAAACCTCGCCTCACTGGCAGGCCCGTTTGAAATCGACTTTACCGCCGAGCCCTTGGCCAGCGCCGGGTTGTTCGCCATCACCGGGCCGACCGGCGCGGGCAAAAGTACCTTGCTGGATGCCTTGTGCCTGGCGCTGTTTGGCGCGGTGCCGCGCCTGGGCGATACCGGCCAGGCGAAAATGCCGGATGCCGACAGCGATATTTCCATCGGCGACCCGCGCACCCTGCTGCGTCGCGGCACCGGCGGTGGCTATGCCGAGGTGGATTTTGTCGGCGTCAGCGGCCGTCGCTACCGCGCGCGCTGGGAAGCCAACCGCGCCCGTGACAAGGCCAGCGGCAAGTTGCAGAACAGCCGACAAAGCCTGATCGACCTGGACAGCGACCAACTGCTGGCCAGCCAGAAGACTGAATACAAAACCCAGCTGGAACTGGCCCTGGGCCTGAATTTCGAACAGTTCACCCGCGCGGTGTTGCTGGCGCAAAGCGAATTCAGTGCCTTCCTCAAGGCCAACGACAACGAGCGCAGCGAGCTGCTGGAAAAGCTCACCGACACCGCGCTCTACACCCAGTTGGGCCGCCGCGCCTTCGACAAGGCCAAAGACGCCAAGGACGCGCATAAACAGCTGCAAGACCAGGCCACCGGCGTGGTGCCGTTGCCCGCCGAAGCCCGCGCCGAACTCGATCAACAGTTGACCGAGGCTCAGCAACAGCTCAAGACCCAACAGGCCCAGCTCAAGCAGTTGGAGCTGCAGCACACCTGGCTCAAGGAGCTGCGTGAGTGGCAGGAGCGCCAGCACCATGCAACAGAGCAACTGCAACGGGCGCAGGCGGATTGGGCAGGCCAGGGCCAGCAGCGCCAGGACCTGAGCCGCCTGGAACAATTGGCACCGCAACGCCATCAGTTTGCGCGCCAGGCTGAACTCGCTACGTTACTTGCACCGCTCGCCGCGCAGATTCAGCAGCACCTCGCGCAGCAAACCACGCTGCAGGCGCGTCAGGAGCAGGCGCAACAGCAGCAGTCTGCCGCCCAGGCAGCCTTGGCTGACGCCCTGAAACAGCAGGCCGACGCCGTGCCCTTGTTGCGTCAGGCGTTCGAAGCACAGAGCACCCTCGCCCACCTGACCCAAGACCTGGCCAAGCGCAGCGACGACAAACAGCAACAGGAAAGCGCCTGCCAAGAAGGCCAGGCCTTGCTCACCGGGTTGCTGGAGAAGCAAACCCAAGTCACCGAACGCCTGCAACGCCTGGCGGCCGAGCTGGAACGCAGTGCCACTCTGGCACCGCTGAGCGACGCCTGGAGCGCCTACCGCGACCGTCTGCAACAGCTGATGCTGATCGGCAACCGCCTCAACAAGGGCCAGAGTGAGCTGCCGCAACTCGAACAGCGCGCCACCGCCGCAGCCGACAAGTTCGCCCAACAACGCGACGCGCTGGACCTGCTGTATCAGGAAGCCGGTGCCGAGCCGCACGCGGTCGCCGAGCAGATTCAATTACTCGCCAGCCTGCTGCAAGACAACCGCAAGCAACAGCGCGCGTTCGAAGACCTCACGCGCCTGTGGGACAGCCAGCAACAGCTGGACCAACAGGCTGCTGCATTGACGCAAAAGCTCGCGGACGCCCAGCAGCAACGCGAACAACTGAACCAGACCGGCCTGCAGACCAAAGCCGAACTGACGGTGGCCGAACAAACCCTGACGGTGACCAAGCAACTGCTGGAACGCCAGCGCCTGGCCCGCAGTGCCAGCGTCGAGGAATTGCGCGAGCAGTTGCAGGACGACCAACCGTGCCCGGTGTGCGGCAGCCATGAGCATCCGTACCACCAGCCCGAAGCGTTGCTGCAAAGCCTTGGCCGTCATGATGAAAACGAAGAAGCGACGGCGCAGAAAGCGGTCGACACGCTCAAGGAAAAACTCACCGAGCTGCGTGGCGAAGTCGGCGGTTTGATCGCCCAGCAAAAGGAGTTCCTGCAGCAGCAGGAGCAACTGGCGACCCAGCAACAAGGCCTGACACCCAGCCTGCAAGCGCACCCATTGGCCGCCTCGTTGTTCAATCAGGACGCCGCCAAACGCAGCACTTGGCTGGCCCAGCAACTGGCGCAACTGACGCAAAGTATCAGCCAGGACGAACAACGCCAGGGCGCCCTGCTCAACCTTCAGCAAAATGCCGGGCGCTTGCAGCAACAACTGCAAGCCGCCCAGGACGCAAGCCAGCAAGCCCGCCAGTTGCTGGTGGACCAGCAGCGCGAGCTGTCCAACGACCGCGAGCGCCTCGACGAAGAACTCCATGCCTTCGCCAGCCTGTTGCCCGCCGAAACCCTCGAAGGTCTGCGCCGTGAACCGGCGGCGACGTTTATGCAGTTGGACCAGCACGTCAGCCAACGCCTTGAGCAACTGGGCCACCAGCGCGATGAACTGGCCGAGCAACACGAGCGCCAGCAGGCCATCGAGAAAGAGCACACCCATCAGCAGCATCGCCAGCAGCAACTGGACGCCTTGCTCCAGCAGGTCACCGAGCTGTCTGCACGGCAACAGGCCGCGCAGGCAACACTCAGCGCACTGCTCGGCGAGCACAGCAGTGCCGAACAGTGGCAACAGCAACTGGACCAGGCGGTGGCCCAGTCACGCCAAAGCGAGACCGATGCCAACCAACAGCTGCAAGAGATCCGCAACGCGCTGATTCAATTGGCCGCCGACCTCAAGGCGCAGCAGGATCGCCAACAGGCTTTGGCCGCCGAGCAGCACACCCTGGGCGAACGCCTGAGCGAATGGCGTGCCTTGCACCCCGACCTGCATGACGAAGGGCTCACGCGCTTGCTGGCCTTTGATGACAGCCACGTCAGCGCATTGCGCCAGCAGTTGCAGCACAGCGAAAAAGCCGTCGAACAAGCCAAGGTGCTGCTGCAGGAACGCGAACAACGCCTGGCTGAACACCAAGCGTTGCACAACGGCAACCTGGCAGCCGAACAACTGGACGCCGCCCTGGTTGCGCTCAATCAGCAATTGGCCGAAGGTGAAAAAACCTGCGCGGAACTGCGTGCGCGCCAGTCCGAAGACCAGCGCCGCCAGGACGCCAACCACGTGTTGGCCGAGCATATCGCCAAGGCGTATGACGAGTGGCAGCGCTGGGCACGCCTGAATGCGCTGATCGGCTCGGCCACCGGCGACACCTTCCGCAAGATCGCCCAGGCCTACAACCTCGACCTGTTGGTGCACCACGCCAACGTGCAACTGCGCCAGCTGGTGCGCCGCTACCGCCTCAAGCGTGGCGGCAGCATGCTCGGCTTGCTGGTGATGGATACGGAGATGGGCGACGAATTGCGCTCGGTGCATTCGTTGTCCGGTGGCGAAACATTCCTGGTGTCGCTGGCGCTGGCGTTGGGCCTGGCGTCGATGGCGTCGAGTACGTTGAAAATCGAGTCGCTGTTTATCGACGAAGGCTTTGGCAGCCTCGACCCGGAATCGCTGCAATTGGCGATGGACGCCTTGGACGGCCTGCAGGCACAAGGCCGCAAGGTGGCGGTGATCTCTCACGTGCAGGAAATGCACGAGCGCATCCCGGTGCAGATCCAGGTCAAGCGCCAGGGCAATGGCTTGAGCACCCTGGAGGTCAAGTGAGCGAAGCGCTGCTGTATTCGTTTCGGCGCTGCCCGTATGCGATGCGGGCGCGCCTCGCGTTGCGCTACTCGGGCGTGCCTGTGCAGATCATCGAGGTAAGCCTCAAGGCCAAGCCGGCCGAGATGCTCGCGCTGTCACCCAAGGGCACGGTGCCGGTGCTCAGCGTGGGTGGCCGGGTGATCGAGGAAAGCCTGGAAATCATGCAATGGGCGTTGGCGCAGCATGATCCGGATGACTGGTTGCTCCAAGGCGACCCGAGGGTGCTGGACCTGATTACCGAGAACGATCAGGTCTTCAAACATCACTTGAATCGATACAAGTACGCCGAACGCTACCCGGAGCAGCCGATGGAACATTACCGGGCCGAGGGCGAGGTGTTTTTGCAGACGCTGGAAGGTTTGTTGGCGGGAAATGACTATTTGCTGGCCGAGCATTTGAGCCTGGCCGATGTGGCACTGGCGCCGTTTGTGCGCCAGTTTGCCCATGTGGATCGCGAGTGGTTTGCCGGGACGCCATATCGCCAGTTACAAGCCTGGCTACAACGCTTTGTGGAATCGCCGCTGTTTATTGCGGTGATGGCAAAACCCTGAGCCCAACACAATCAAATGTGGGAGCTGGCTTGCCTGCGATGCCGACAACTCGGTCCAACTGATACACCGAGTTGATTTCATCGCAGGCAAGCCAGCTCCCACATTTGACCGTCGCTCAGCTCAAGCTCAGTGTTGAATCTTGTGATCCAGTGCGGCATAGAAGTTGGCGCTCTGTTGCAGGTATTTCTGGGTGTAGGCGCTGGTGCTGGATTTTTTGCCGGAGACTTCCACGCTGGCAGCGGCAGGCAATGCCACGGTGGCGGAAACAGCGGAAGCGGCGATAATCGAGAAGAGATTGAAGTTCATGTCGGTAACCCTTGTGTTCGTTTGATTGAGTGGCCGGGGAAGGCCTTGGAACCAAACTTACGCCCGAGGGCTAAACCTTAGAAATGCTTTGAAACAGTAGCCGCTATTAATAGAATTAATACACAGAGTCAGGCCCCGCACTGCGGGGCCTGTGGCTTATTGACGCACCAGGAACTTGAGGTCGCTGGGTGCATCGATCGGCAATTTCTGCACGGTTTTACCCAGCAGGCCGGTCTTGGGGTCACGTTCGACCACCACGATTTCATTGCTTTTCTGGTTGGCGATCAGCAGGAACTTGCCGCTCGGGTCCAGGCTGAACTCGCGAGGGTGATCACCTTCGACGGGACGGCGCTGCAGTTCCTTGAGGTGCGCGGTAGCCGGGTCGATGCTGAATACCAGCATCTGGTTGGCTGTGCCGCGGTTGCTGACGTAAAGGAATTTGCCGTCACTTGAGGCGTGCAGTGCTGCGCCCGCCTTGTCGGACACCGGCTGCCCGGCAGCGAAATCCACCAGTTGGGTTTGGCTGAGCGTGCCGTCCTTGTAATCGAACACCGCCACCTGAGCGCTCATCTCGGTGGTCAGCCAGGCATGCTTGCCATCGGCGCTGAACAGCAAGTGGCGTGGGCCGCTGCCCGGTGGCAATGGCACGGAGGCCGGGTTAGCCGCAGTGAGTGGCAGTTCATGGTTGGCCTTTGGGTCATAGTGGTAAACAAAAATCTTGTCTGCCCCCAAGTCCTGGACATACACGTACTTGCCATCCGGCGACGACACCACCGAATGCACATGGTTGGAGGCCTGGCGCTCAGGGTTGACGCGGCTCGCCGGGTGCGCGCTCAACTGCACCGGCGCCGACAGCTTGCCATTGGCATCGACCGGCAGCACCGCCAGGCTACCGCCCGGGTCTTCCAGCACTGAATAGTTGGCGACGAACAGGTAGCGCCCGTCAGCAGCCAGGCTGGAATGGGTCGGCTCGTTGCCCAGGCTCTGCACCTGGTTGATCAGGGTGAGCTGATGGCTCTGCGGGTCAATGCTGTAGCTGCTGACGCGCCCGACCGGGTCTTTCTGGCCCGGGCCGTTCTCGTTGACCACAAACAGGTGCTTCTGGTCTTTGGAAACCGTCAGCCACGAGGGGTTGGCCGCCTTGGCCGCCAGCACCGGCTTGCCACTGAACTGCCCGGTACGGCTATCAAACTGCAGGCGGTAGATGCCTTCGCTGGTGCCGGCCGTGTAGCTGCCCACCAGCAGTTCATACGTGTCGACCGGCGCGGCTTGCACCGACATCGCACCCACACTGCCCGCCATCAGCAGGGGCCAGAATTTACGCATCATCATCCGCTTCATCCTCGTCGTTATTGTTGCCGGTGACGCCGCTCATGCAGACCAGGCGATGCTCGCCCGAGTCACCGGTAAGGGTCCAGCTTTGCAGGGTTTGATCAAAAACCGCCGCCTTGACTTGCTCCAGGCTGAAACTCCAGCGTTTCTCGGCACGACCGTCCATGCAAATGATCAGCAATTTTTGGTCGTCCAGGCTGAAATCAAAGGCGTGCAGGCCATCGATTTCCAGCATGTCGCTGGTGGCGAGGATGGTAGTCAGGTTGTCAGCAGTCATGGCAGTCAATCATTTTGCGGGAAAGTGCCAATGATAGCCCACGCTGTAATCTATAGGTTGGACATAGAATCAAAGTGGCAGCGGCGGTGCGACTTGCTCGCGAATGCGGAGTATCAGTCACCCAATGCATAGACTGAACCACCGCATTCGCGAGCAAGTCGAATCGTCGCACCGCCGCTCCCACAGGTTGACCGAGCAAGGCCGTTAAACCATCAGTGGGCAAACAACGAATTGCCCTTCTGCCCCGCCAGTTTCTCGGGCTTGATCAGGAACCGCGCGAGCGCCGGCAACAGCCACAGCGCGCCGAACATGTTCCACAGCAGCATGAAGGTGAGCATCAAGCCCATGTCGGCCTGGAACTTGATGGCCGAGAAGATCCAGGTGCACACGCCGATTGCCAGGCACAGGCCGGTGAACAGCACGGCTTTGCCGGTGGACTTGAGCGTTTGGTAGTAAGCCTCTTGCAACGGCAAGCCGGCACGCAGGAAGCTTTCCAGACGGCTGTAGATGTAGATGCCGTAATCCACGCCAATCCCCACGCCCAGCGCCACCACCGGCAAGGTCGCGACCTTGACGCCGATGCCCATGAACGCCATCAGCGCGTTGCCCAGCACCGAGGTCAGTACCAGCGGCAACACGATGCACAGGGTGGCGGCCCACGAGCGGAAGGTGATCATGCACATGGTGGCCACGCACAGGTAGACCAGGATCAGAATGGTCAGCTCCGACTCCTTGATGACCTCGTTGGTGGCGGCTTCGATCCCGGCGTTACCGGCGGCGAGGATAAATTCCAGGCCGTCCTTGTTGTTCTCCTTGGCGAAGTCCTGCACGGCATGTACCGCACGGTCGAGGGTTTCGGCCTTGTGGTCGTTGAGGAACACCAGCACCGGCGCCAGCGAGCAATTGTTGTTGTACAGGCCATCGGCACGGGCAATCGAGTTGTTCAGTACGTCAGGGTTGCGCGACAAGGTTTCCCATTTGAGGTTGCCCTCGTTCATCCCCTTGATCATTTGCTTGGACACGGTCACCAGTGAGATCGCCGACTGCACGCCCTCGGTGTTCTGCATCTTCCACATCAGTTGGTCGATGGGCGCCATGGCTTCATAGCGCGAACAGCCTTCAGCACGGGTCTTGACCATCACCACCAGCACGTCGGAACTGGTGGAGTAGTTGCTGATGATGAAATTGTTGTCCTTGTTGTAGCGCGAGTCCGGGCGCAGTTCCGGTGCGCCCTGGTCCAGATCGCCAATCTTGAGGTTCTGGCTGTACCAGAGGCCGCCACCGAAGGCGATCAGCGCGAGCAAAACAGACACCGGCGCGACCTTGGGGCTGGCGAATTTGGACAGCAGGCGCCAGAACGGGTGTTCGCGGTGCGCGTCCTTTTTGCTCTTGGCGATGGCGCGCTGGCTGATGCCGACGTAGGAGATCGCCACTGGCAGCAGGATCAGGTTGGTGAACACGATCACCGCCACGCCGATGGAGGCGCCGATGGCCAGCTCGCGGATTACGCCGATATCGATGATCAGCAGCGTGATAAAGCCCACGGCGTCGGCGAGAATCGCGATCATCCCCGGCAGGAACAGTTGCCGGAACGTGCGTCGCGCCGCGGTCAGCGCGTTGTCAGCCTCACTGGATTGCAGCGCAATACCGTTGATCTTCTGCACGCCATGGGAAATACCGATGGCGAAAATCAGGAACGGCACCAGCATCGAATACGGATCGAGGCCGAAACCGAAAAAGTGCATCAGCCCGAGTTGCCAGACCACCGCCACCAATGTCGTGCTCAATACCGCGACGGTGCTACGCAGGCAGTTGGTGAACCACAGCAGCAGAATCAGGGTGATGACGAATGCGATGCCAAAGAACATCACCACCATGACCAGGCCATCAATCAGGTCGCCGACCTTCTTGGCAAAGCCGACGATGTGGATTTTGACGTTGGGGTTTTGCGCTTCAAACTTGTCGCGGATCTTGTCTTCGAGTTCATGGGAGAACGTGCGGTAGTCCAGGGCCAGCAATTTGCCCTGATCCTGCGGGTCCGGGTAGGACTCCAGTAGCGGGATGTCGACGATGCTTGACTTGAAGTCGTTGGCCACCAGGCGCCCGACCTGGCCGGACTTGAGCACGTTATTGCGCAACTGGTCGAGGCTTTGTGGCGAGCCGTTGTAGCTTTGCGGGATCACTTCACCGCCGGCAAAGCCTTCTTCGGTGACTTCGGTCCAGCGTACGCTGGGGCTCCACAGCGACTTGAGGCCCGAGCGGTCGACGCCCGAGATGTAGAACACCTCGTCGTTGATCTGGCGCAGGGTCTCCATGTACTCCTTGGTGAAAATGTCGCCATCCTTGGCCTCCACCGAGATGCGCACGGTGTTGCCCAGGTTGGCCAGGTCATTGCGGTGTTCCATCATCTTTTCGATGAAGGGATGCTTTAGAGGGATCATCTTTTCAAAGCTGGTGGACGGACGAATCAGCGTCGCCTGCCAGAACAGGAAAATACTCACCAGCAGGCAGATGACGATGACTGCCGGGCGATTGTTGAAGATCAGGCGCTCAAGCAAGGTCGCTTTATCGTTGTGATGACTGCTCATTCTTTACCCGCCTTCTTATTGTTTTTCGAGTTCAGCGCCGGCCGGCGTCGCAACGCGTACACCGCCCTGCCCGACCAGAATCAAGTTGCCATTGCCTGCCGCAGTGACCGCCGACAATGAAATGCGGTCCGGGCGGTTGAATACGCTGAAGGTCTGGCCGTCGTCGTGACTGACCACCACACTGCCGCCGTTGCCGACCACGACCAGCGAGCCGTCATCGAGCAAACTCGCCCCCGACAAACCGAACTCCAGGGCGCCACGCGCCGCATTCAATTGGACCTGCTCCCAGGTGGTGCCGAAATCCGTGGAGCGATACAGGTTGCCGCGCAGGCCATAGACCAACAGGGTTTGCGGTTGGGCGGTGCTGATCACACCGAACAGCGACCCCGCGTAGGGGCCTTCGAGCTTCTCCCATGTCTGGCCGTCGTCGCTGGAGCGGAACATGCTGCCCTGCTCGCCGACAATAAACAGCCCGGCGTCCTTGATGTAGGCGATGGCGTTGAGGTGGAACTGGTCTTCGTTGTCGAGACGGTCGCTGACGTCTTCCCAGCGTTTGCCACCATCGGTGGTTTCAATCAACGCACCGTAGGCGCCCACGGCGATACCGTGTTCGGCATCCTTGAACCACACGTCGAGCAACGGGGCTTCGCGCTTGAGGTCCTGGTATTGCTGGGCCCAGGTGGCGCCGCCGTCGGCGCTCGCCAGAATCTGCGCATCATGGCCGACCGCCCAACCGTGTTTATCGTCGACGAAATACACCGCCGTGAGCAGTTGCCGGGTAGGGACTTTGGCTTGGGTCCAGGTGCTGCCCTGGTCATCGGAATAGAGGATGTGCCCGCGATCACCGACCGCCACCAGACGCTTGCCGGCGTGGACCACATCGATCATCAGGCCTTTGGCGGCCTTGGGGGATTCAATCGCAAATACCGGCTGTGCACTGGTATCGCCGGCGGCGAACACGGGTGTCGATAACACCCCAAACAGCGAGAGCGCTGTGGCCAGCATCGCAACCTTGCGTGCGGCGCGCGGGCAGCAAACAGCCCAACCCATGACAGGCTCACTCATAGACCTTTCTCCCCATTTATTATTGTTAGGTGGTCTCGCCTTCCCGGGCTCTGAAACCTGCACTCTAGAGCGCCTGGAGGAAGCAGGGCCATCCTATCGGGCTTTCGAATCGTCTGACAATCGGCGCTACGTTATCTTTTGTTAACTGGCGGCGTTTGGCCGCGGCCTGAATATGACTGCATTACCCAGGCTGATTAATGAATATTTATTCCACCTATTGAATTTAGAGAATTTTTATTCCATTAATGGCGCTCTTGAAAACAATAATTCAAAGGACCACGGCTATGCGTGAACTCGGAATCGGCCTGATCGGCACGGGCTTCATGGGGCGCGCCCATGCGTTAGCGTTCAACAATGCGCGGGCGGTATTCGAACTGCCGGTACGCCTCAAGCTGGCCGCCCTGGCCGATGCCGACACCGAGCGCGCTCGGCGTTGCGCCACGGCGTGGGGGTTTGCCCAGGCCCACGGCGATTGGCAGGCGCTGATCGACGACCCCACGGTTGAAGTGGTGGCCATCACCACCCCCAATCATCTGCACTACCCCATGGCCATGGCCGCCATTGCGGCGGGCAAGGCGGTGTATTGCGAAAAGCCGCTGGCCGTCAGCCTGGAACAGGCCGACGCCATGCGCCGCGCTGCGCGTGCCGCCGGCGTGGTCACGCGTGTCGGCTACAACTATCAGCACAACCCGATGATCAGCCTGGCACGGCAGATGATCGCCAATGGCGAGCTGGGCGAGATCATCAGCTTCCAGGGCGAGTTCAGCGAAGACTTCATGGCCGACCCGGCTTCGCCCTGGTCGTGGCGTTGTGAAGTGGAACATGCCGGTGGTGCGCTGGCGGACCTCGGTAGCCATCTGCTGTCGATGGCGCGCTACCTGGTGGGCGATGTGCTCAGCGTGTGCGCCGACACCCAGACCGTCCATGCCCAGCGCCCCGCCACCGCCGGTAGCCAGACGCACCGCGCGATTGCCGTGGATGACCAGGTGCATGCGCTGCTGCGCTTTGCCAACGGCGCCCGTGGCACCGTGAGCAGCAGTTGGCTCAAGCATGGCTACAAGAACCACCTGAGCTTCGAAATCAGCGGTACGAAAGGCACCCTTGCGTTCGATCAGGAACGCTTGAATGAGCTGCGTGTATGCCGTGTCGGCCAGGACGGTTTCCAGCGTTTGCTGGCAGGTCCTGCCCTGCCCGGCTATGCCGCGTTCAGCCCGGCGGCCGGGCATCAGTTGGGCTACAACGAGTTGAAGACGCTGGAAGTACACGAATTGATCATGGCGCTGGCAGGCCAGGGCGTCGATGGTACCGACTTTGACCACGCGTGGGAGGTCGAACGGCTGGCAACGGCGATTCGCCTGGCCGCGCGGGAAGCGCGTTGGGTCAACGTGAACGAGGTGTAAATGCGGGGAGCGGCGCGCTCCCCCACGCTTTCGGATCAGATGACGAAACGCGCGACCATCCCGTTCAAATCCACCGCCAGGCGCGACAGCTCATGGCTGGCCGCGCTGGTCTGGTTGGCGCCCGCCGCCGACTGAGTCGCCAGGTCGCGGATGTTCACCAGGTTGCGGTCCACTTCACGGGACACCTGCGCCTGCTCTTCCGACGCGCTGGCGATCACCAGGTTGCGCTCATTGATCAGGCTGATGGATTGGGTGATCTGCTCCAGGGCCACACCGGCGGCGCGGGCCATTTCCAGGGTGGCCTGGGTGCGCTGGTTGCTCTGCTGCATTGACTGCACCGCTTCACCGGTGCCGCTCTGGATACCGGCGACCATTTTTTCGATTTCCTGGGTCGACTGCGCGGTGCGATGAGCCAAGGCGCGGACTTCATCGGCCACCACCGCGAACCCACGGCCGGCTTCACCGGCGCGGGCCGCTTCAATCGCTGCGTTGAGCGCGAGCAGGTTGGTCTGTTCGGCAATTGCGCGTATCACGTCGAGGACCTTGCCAATGTCGCGGCCCTGAGTGGCCAGGCCTTCGATCATGACCGACGTGTTTTGTACATCCTGAGTCATGGTTTGAATCGCGCCGACGGTTTCCACCACACGGTCACGCCCTTCACGCGCCGCCTGGTTGGATTGGCTGGAGGCTTCGGAGGTGGACACCGCGTTGCGCGCCACCTCTTCCACGGCAGCGGTCATTTCGTTGACGGCGGTGGCGGCCTGGTCGATTTCGTTGTTCTGCTGTTGCAGGCCTTTGGAGGCTTCCTCGGTGACCGCGCTCAGTTCTTCCGCTGCTGACGCAAGCTGGGTGGCGGAACCGGCAATGTGCTGGATGGTTTGGCGCAGGTTGGTTTGCATCGCGGCCAAGGCACCGAGCAAACGTGCCGGTTCGTCCTTACCGTCGTCTTCGATGGCTTTGCTGAGGTTGCCGGCCGCAATGGTCTCTGCCACTTCCACGGCTTTGCGCAGCGGCGTAACGATGCTGCGAGTCAGCAGCCAGGCCAGCAACACCGTCATCAACGCCGCCACCACCGACACGCCGATAATGCCGGCGACCGCTTGCTGATAGCTGCCTTCAGCATCACGGCCGGCCTGTTCGGCATCCGCACTATTGATAGCAATCAGTTTGTTCAACTGCTCGCCCATCAGGTCAGTACCGTCCTTGATACGTGTATTGATGAGGGTGCGCATCTCCTCGACTTTGTTCTGCTGGGACAGCGACATCATCTCGGCCTGGGCGGTGAAGTAACTGTCGAGCGTGACGGCGAAAGTCTTGTACAACGCCGCCTCTTGAGCGCCCGCCGGCATCGCCGCATAAGCGCTCTGCGCCTGCTTGACCTTGTCGACCAAAAAAGCCACGCGAGTTTTGGCTTCTTCCAGGGAGGCGGGCTCGCGATTGATCAATATGCGGAACGAGAGAATTCGCAGGCGCAGCACGTTCTCGGTCATGTTGCCGAGAAACTTCACGCTGGGTAATTGGTTGGTCCCCATATCCAGCGATGCTTGACGGATCGTCGTCATGCGGTTGACGGCAAACACGCCAAGGATTACTACCAGCAACGCAATGAACGCAAAACCGAGAAAAGCGCGAGGGGCAATATTCAGATTACGAAGGGACATAGGGCTGCTCTCGAGAAGTAGTGTTTGCACGCATCCCTGCCGCGACACGATCAGTCAGCGTCAACGCGGCGACCTGATCTTTGGGCACCACTGTTGTAATTAGGATAGGTGGGCTTACCTACGCTATCGGCAGACGTGTGAAATTTATGCAGAATATTTCGAAATTTTTTTACACACTTCTGACAACACGTACTTTCTGGCATCCTGCGCGCCCCTTTCCCTACCGGGCCTGTATTTTGTCTGACGCTCAAACCCCTCGCCCCCGCTATAAATCCGACCTGATCTACGGCCTGGAAGACCGCCCGCACTTCACCGCAGCGATTTTTGCAGCACTGCAACATGTGCTCGCGAGTTTCGTCGGCATCATCACCCCCACGTTGATCGTCGGCGGCGTTCTTGGCCTGGAAAGCGAAGTGCCGTACCTGGTGAGCATGGCGCTGTTCGTGTCCGGGCTCGGGACCTTTGTGCAAGCGCGCACGTTCGGTCCGATCGGTTCCGGCCTGCTGTGCCTGCAGGGCACCAGTTTTTCGTTTATCAGCGTTATTTTAAGTGCCGGGTTCATGGTCAAGGCCCGAGGCGGCGGCACGGATGAGATCCTCTCGACGATCTTCGGCATCTGCTTTTTCGCAGCCTTTATCGAAGTGGTGCTCAGCCAGTTCATCGGCAAGCTGCGCAAGCTGATAACCCCGGTAGTGACAGGCACCATTATCACCTTGATGGGCTTGTCACTGATCAAGGTGGCGGTCACCGACATGGCGGGGGGCTTCGGTTCCAGTGATCTGGGCGCGGCGAGCAACATGGGGCTGGCGGCGCTGGTGCTGCTGACCATTGTGGTGCTCAACCGCTTCAGTAACCCGTTCCTGCGCCTGGGCTCGATCGTAATCGGCCTGACCCTGGGCTTCGTGGTGGCCTGGTGGATGGGCCGCGTCGACATGGCGGCGCTGCCGCAGGTGCCGTTGATCAGCGTGCCGGTGCCGTTCAAGTACGGGTTCTCGTTCGACTGGGTGGCGTTTATACCGGTGGCGGTGATCTTCCTGATTTCGCCATTGGAAGCCGCCGGTGACTTGACGGCCAACTCGATGATTTCCCAGCAACCGGTCAAAGGCCCGCTGTACATCAAGCGTATCAAGTCGGGCCTGCTGGCCGACGGCCTCAATTCAGCGATGGCCGCGACGTTCAACAGCCTGCCGATGGTGACCTTCGCCCAAAACAATGGCGTGATTCAGCTGACCGGCGTGGCCAGTCGCTACGTGGCGTACTTTATCGCCGGCCTGCTGGTGCTGCTGGGGCTGTTCCCGATGATCGGTGCCGTGCTGCAACTGATGCCCAAACCGGTACTCGGCGGCGCCACCCTGATCATGTTCGGCACCGTGGCCGTGGCGGGGATCAAGATTCTTGCCGAAGCCGGGCTGCATCGGCGCAATGTGCTGATTGTGGCGATTTCCCTGGGCATGGGCCTGGGTGTCGCGGCCGTGCCGGAAGTCTTGCGCGACTTGCCCAAGGCGCTGCACAACATCTTCGAGTCGCCCATCACCGTGGGTGCGTTCTGTGCAATTGTGCTGAACATTTTCCTGCCGGAAGAGTTCTTAGAGCTGGAAGAGGATGAATTTGATCCGGAGTCCTCTACCCTCAAGGTCATGCAGGATCCGGACGTCACGAAATAGGAGCATCTTTAATGCGCAAGCTCATGGTTCTATCGCTGCTGCTGCTTACCTTGAGCGCCTGTGCGCTGTTCCCCAACCGCGACCCGGTCAACATTACGGTGGTCGGCATCGAGCCGCTGCAAAGCCAGGACCTGGAGGTACGCTTCGCCGTGAAGCTGCGGGTGCAAAACCCCAATGAAACGGCGATCGACTACAGCGGCGTAGCCCTGGACCTAGACGTGAATGGTCGGCCGCTGGCGTCGGGGGTGAGTGATCAAGCCGGTACCATTGCACGCTTTTCCGAGACCGTGCTGATGGTGCCGGTCAGCGTTTCGGCGTTTTCGGTGTTGCGTCAAACGCTGGGGCTGAGCCAGACCCAGAGCTTGAACAACTTGCCGTACGTACTGCGTGGCAAACTGGCCGGTGGGCTATTCGGCACCATGCGCTTCGTGGAGCGCGGTACGTTGGACCTGCCGAACACGGCGACCTGGTAACTGCCATGCAACCGATATTGCTCACTGAACGACTGATCCTGCGCCCGCTCACCCTGGACGACGCGGACGGTATCCAGCAGCAATTCCCGCATTGGGAAGTGGTGCGCTACCTCAATGCCCTGGTGCCCTGGCCCTACCCGGCTGACGGCGCACGCACTTATCTGCAACAGAACGCCCTGCCCGCCATGGCCCGTGGCGAGGAGTGGCACTGGTCGATCCGCCTCAACAGCGCGCCCGAGCAACTGATCGGCAATATCAGCCTGATGGACGAACAGGACAACAACCGAGGTTTCTGGCTGGGCCCGCAGTGGCAAGGCCAGGGCTTGATGAGCGAAGCCAGTGCGGCGGTGACCGAATACTGGTTCGGCACGCTCAAACGCCCGCTGCTGCGCGTGCCCAAGGCTGCGCCTAACCTGGGGTCACGGCGGATTTCCGAGCGCACGGGGATGCGGTTGATCCGCACGGATAACGGGGAGTTTGTAGAAGGGACTTTCCCACGCGAGCTGTGGGAAATGACCCGCGAGGAATGGCTTGAATCACAATTGCACAAGCGCTGAAAATTAATGTGGGCGCTGGCTTGCCTGCGATGGCGCCGGGTCAGCAGCAGAGGTGTTGACTGACACACCGCTATCGCAGGCAAGCCAGCGCCCACATTGTTCCAGCGGGTTTAGTCAGTGATGTAGCGCACACCCGGTTTGGCACGTTCATCGACCACCAGCTCAAAAACATCCGGCCGCGCGTAATGCCCCACTACGTCATAGTCATACCGCGCCCGCACCAGGTCATCGGTGTCGATCTGCGCGATCAATAACCCCGCCTCGCCCACCAGCGGCCCGGCCAGGATGTCGCCCATCGGCCCGACAATCACGCTGCCGCCGGCGATCAACGCGCGGTCTGATGGCCAGTTGGCAACCTTCACCCCCAGCGCCTCGGGAGAAGCCTGCACCTGACAGGCGCTCACCACAAAGCAGCGACCCTCATGGGCAATATGGCGCATGCTCACCTGCCACATCTCGCGCTCATCCACGGTCGGCGCGCACCACACCTCCACGCCCTTGGCGTACATCGCTGTGCGCAGTAACGGCATCATGTTTTCCCAGCACACTGCGCCGCCGATGCGGCCTACCGCTGCGTCGATCACCGGCAAGGTCGAGCCATCGCCCTTGCCCCAGATCAGCCGTTCGGTGCCGGTGGGCATCAACTTGCGGTGCTTGGCGACCAGGCCGCCCGACGGCTCGAAATACAGCACGGTGCAATACAGCGTACTGCCACTGCGCTCAATCACACCGAGTACCAGGCTCGCGCCGGTACGTGCCGACAACCCGGCCAGGGCCTCGGTCTCGATGCCCGGCACGTCGATGGCATTGGCAAAATACCGCGCAAAGGCTTCGCGGCCTTCCGGCAGGCGATAACCCAACTGCGTGCCAAAGCTTTCGCCCTTGGGATAGCCGCCGAGCAAGGCCTCCGGCATCACCACCAATTGCGCGCCACTGCGCAGTATTTCGTCCTCATAGGTCAGGATTTGTGCCAGGGTTTGCGCCTTGCCACCCGGCAGGGCGCCGATTTGCAATGCGGCCACGGTAGAAATAGGCATGACGAACACTCCGAACAAGGGGGGGTTGCCCATTCTCCGGCCAGCCAGGATCATGAATAAAGCCCACTTCAGTGCTGAATGATATGAGCCAAATGAATATCGCGCAGGTTGACCTTAACCTGCTGAAAACCTTCGAAGCCCTGCACGACGAGTCCAGCGCCAGCCGCGCGGCATTGCGCCTGGGCGTCACCCAGTCGGCAATCAGTGCCGGTTTGCGGCGCTTACGCGAAATGTATGGCGACCAGCTGTTCGTGCGCACTGGCCGTGGCTTGGCGCCGACCCTGCGGGCCAATCAGTTGAAGCCGGTCATCAGCGAGGCACTGGACCGCTGTCGGCAGAGCCTGGCGATGACCCATCCGACTCATCCCGACTACCAGGGACGGTCGGTGGTGCTGGGTTTGTCCGATGACTTCGAAATCGCCCACGGCTGCCGGCTAATGGAGGAAATAGCGCAACGCGCGCCCAAACTGCGGGTGATTTTCCGCCAGACCCATAGCCAAATCGTCGCCGCCGCCCTGCTCGACCGCACCCTGGACCTGGCGATTACCGCCGGCGGCTTTGCCGAGCGCCGGCTGAGCCGGCACGTGCTGGGAGACGGTGATTACCGCTGCCTGATAGACCCGCAAAGCCTGACGCCAGGCCAACACGGCATCAGCCTGGAAGAATTCGTCACGCGCGAGCATGTGCTGGTGTCGTCGGGAGGGTTTATCGGGATTACCGACGAAGGTTTGGCGGCGCAAGGGCTGAGCCGCCAGGTGTGCGCATCCACCAGCCATTTTGCCGCGCTGCCGTACTTGCTCAAGGGCAGCCAGGCGCTGGCGACGATTCCCGGGCATGCCGCCGAGGCCATTGCGCAGATGACCGGCTTGCGCGTGTTGCCCTGCCCGCTGGCGCTACCGCGCTACCCTGTGGAACTGGGCTGGCGCACCCAGGCCCAGCTTGATCCGGTGTTGCTTAAAGTACGTGAGGCGATTGTGGCGTGCTTTACTTAGCCGCAGCCATCAGCTTGTTGACTTCGCTGCGTACCATGTTGGAAAACTCCGGCGGTGACATCCCGTCCAGTTCCGCACGTACCCACTCAGCCCACTTGCCCTTGCGCTTGGCGCGCTCGCCGAACAAGCGTGCCGCTTCACCTTTGGCCTTGCCCAGGTTGGTTTGCCACAGGTCGTAGAGGCGGGACTTTTCATCTTCCAGCTCGGCGCGTTCGGCGAGGGTTTTGTTGGCCAGATTGAAGCTCATGTTGAATTACCTGCTGCACAAATAGGTGACATCTTACACTGTAGGTCGAAACTTCCAGATTCGGATTTTGCTCGAGCACACGCTATGGGCAAAAAAACTGCAACTTTTGCCGCAACCCGATACTCCATTGTTCACTGTCACATTTACCTGCAAGGAGTCACACAATGGCCCGCAAAACTGCCGCCCAAGCTGTCGAAGACCAAATCAAGGATCAAGCTTTCAGTGAACTGACGGCGCTGATCGAAGAATCGGACAAACTGCTCAAAAGCAGCGCGTCCCTGATAGGCGAAGAAGGCGAAACCTTGCGCGAGCAGGTTGCCATCAAGCTCAAGCAAGCGCTGGACTCGGTGTCCAACGTGCGCGAGCGCAGCAAGCCTGTCGTCGATGCCACCGAAACCTACATCGGTGGTCATCCATGGCAGACCGTGGCGATTTCCGCAGGCTTTGGCCTGGTGGTCGGCCTGCTGCTCGGTCGCCGCAACTGAGCAACGGGGGCTGCTGCCTGAGGCAGCGGCCCCTTTTAACCCTCGGCCAATTCCTGCAATTGCCGAAGGTCCTTCGCCTCAATCACAATACCTGTCTCCTGCGACTTCGCCCGTGTGCGATGACGCCGATCCCCCGGCAACCGCCGCAACCCCGCCGCATGCATCTGCCGCACCAACTCCTGGCTGCGCTCGGCGAAGTGTTGCCCGGCGGTTTTGCTTGGGTCGATCAGAATCAGTAGCTGTCCGGTCCACGGCGTGCGCGCGCCCGGGTGATCCGACCAATTGAATTCAAATGAGAAGTTGCCCCCGGTGAGCGCCGCTGCCAACAACTCGACCATCATCGACAGCGCCGAGCCTTTGTGGCCGCCAAACGGCAACAACGCCCCGCCCTCAAGAATCGCCTTGGGGTCCTGGGTCGGCTGGCCCAGGCTGTCGACGCCCATACCGGGCTCAAGGCGCTCGCCCTTGCGTGCGGCAATCTGCACGTCACCGTGGGCGATGGCGCTGGTGGCCAGGTCAAACACAATGGGCGCGCCGTCTGCCCGGGGTGCGGCAAACGCAATGGGATTGGTGCCGAACAGGGGCCGATCGGCGCCATGCGGCACTACGCAGGTCATGCTGTTGACCACGCTCAGCGCCACCAGCCCTTCTTCGGCGAAGGGTTCGACATCCGGCCACAACGCGGCGAAATGATGGGAGTTGTGAATAGCCAGCAACGCAATGCCGGCGCTGCGGGCCTTGGCTACCAGCTGTGAACGGGCCGCCGCCAGCGCCGGTTGGGCGAAGCCGTTGCAGGCGTCTACCCGCACGCAACCGGACGCGACGTCCGTGACCACCGGCACGGCTTTGCCGTCAACCCAGCCGCTGGCCAGCGTGCTGAGATACCCCGGAATCCGGAAGATGCCATGACTGTGGGCACCATCGCGTTCGGCGCTGGCGCAGTTGTGCGCCAGGATGGCAGCCACCTGCGGGGATGTGCCATGCCTGATAAAAATCTGTTGTAGCAATGCCACCAGCTCAGAGAAGCCGATTGAGGTTGATGCCGTGGCAACTGTCGGAGACTGCGCAGACATTTGAAGCTCCGTTTTTATGATTGGAAGGGGCAACGAATGAACATTCAGGCCGTTGATTAAACACCACGCACGCGGCCTGCTGTCAACTTGCACCGGGGCTGATTATTTACCCCTGCTCGCCGCCTGCGCCTATTTACGCTGCCAACTCCTATGCACATTGGAGGCAGACCATGATCCGCGCGACCCCTGCGTATTTTTTCGACGAGTTCCTGCTGCCCGTCAGCAGAAAAACACCCAGCGAGCGCGAGCGTGCGCTGGGGCTGACAGTCAAAGACCTGGATTGGCTGCATACGCTGTACTACGCCACCGATGCCGCCCGGCAGGATGCGCAACTGCGCGACCATCCCATGCGCGTCGAAAAGCTGATGATCCACGTTAGCGGCCAGCCTGCGATTCCAATGGCTGGGGCTTTCGTGATGAGCCCCAGCCCGGACGGTGGCAAGGCCCTGCTTTACACACCTTATGCGGGCATTCAGGTCTCAGACGATCATGCCTCGCTACTCGCCGCGGTCAGCGCGCAGTTGGCGGATGCGCAGCAGCGCGTGGACTTGATCAGGTTCCTGTCGATCGCCCAGCGCAACGCATTGCCCGTTGGCACGCCCATCACGTTGACCACCCTGATCGTCGAAGGCGCTGTCATGGAAGACCAGGAGCAAACCCTGCAGGTTTGCCAACAGGCGAACGTGCAAGCCATGCTTGGGCAACTGCAAAACATTCCCACGTTGCCCAGCATGCTCGACACACTGCTCGGCATCATGGCGCGGTCTTATTTCCCGGGCCTGGATCAACGTGATACGCGGGTGAACTGTTTTATACAAAACCTCGGGGACGCCAATCGACGCAGGGTGGATTCCCTGCCATTAAGCGAAGCACTCCTGCAGTTTTATGTAGGACATGCCTGGCCAAAAGAGCAAAGCCGCGAGTTCTTGAACCCGAAACATGTCACAACCGCCTTCAACCAGCGCCAGTTGGAACAAGATCGCCAACAGTGGGAGACCTTGATCGAACAGACCTCCAGCATGCTGTCAAAGCTGCTGGACAGCCTGCTGCAGACCTTCTGGAACGAAGACACAGACAACGGCACCTCACGCCTGGATTTTTTCGCACAGGTCATGGCGGATAAGTTTCGCGTCGATACCCTGCTCAAGCGCCAAAACAACCTCATCAGCGCCGACGAAAGTCACATGCTCCAGGCAATGTTCCTGAGTGATCAGGCCGCTCGCAGCGCCTACGCCACTCGCCTGAGTGTTGAAAAAGTACGTGTGTACGCGCCTTACCAGCACTACGTGGAGCTGGCCAGCACCCTGATGATCCACGAGAACAACGCTTACCTTTACACGCAGTCTCGTGGATTACAGGTGGTCAAAGACCTGGATGACCTGAAAGAGACGTTATTGAGCATGCTCAAGGCCGCGGGGCACGAAGACGAGCTACTCAATTTCCTGTCACTGGATGAGCGCAACGTGTTTATCGGCCTGGACCAGATAAACATCGCGACCCGGCCGGTGATGGGCAGCATTTTTCCCGGAATGATCGAAGACATCGCGCAAAAGCAAATCAGCAATATGAACCACGCACTGGAACTCTACCGGCGCAGCGATGGCCAGGTAGACCTGAGCGCCCTGCTCGATTACGCGCTGGATGTACGCACCATGCTGGATGATCGCCTCGCGCCGCTGGACACCGGTGGACGCTGGACCGTCCACCCCGCCACCAGCGGTAATGGCCGCCCCTCTACGGTAAAGGCCGAGCGCGCCAAGCTGCACCTTCAGCGCCTGAGGGCCGCCGAGAACACATTGGCCATCGAGCGCAAAAGTCATCCGACATTACGCAGCATGGTCGCCCACGCCCTGGACGCGCAACTGCAGTCACAGCGTCTGGATCTCAAGGCAGATGAAGTCTTTATCAACACCTACGACACGCAGGCCAAAGAACGTGAAGAGCGCCCGCCAGTCGCCTCCCTGAGCATGGTTGAGCACTTTATCGAGCGTCTGAGCATTAAAACCGGGCCCGTTCCCAACGTCGCCGGGATCGGTCTTTACGAGAAGCTCGACCCGCGTGTCGCCCTGCGGTTGCCCAGCATCACCGTAAGCAGGTTCAACAAGGTGATTGATGAAGGCTTGAAGGTGTTCGCCAGCCACGAGATGCGCGAACTCCCACGCCTGTTTCTCAGCAGCCTCAGCAACAAACACGCCCACTCGCTGCTGCTAGGGTTACGCAGCGAGGCCGAACTGAGGCTATTGGGTAAAACCCTGCCCTCTCGCAGCCAGGAAATACTCGACACCGTACTCAGGGCCGACAGCCTTGTGCGCTTGACGCGACATGGCCTCAACGGTTTTTTGCCGGATGCCTACGCTTTGACGCTGGATGTCGGCTCGCCGGTTAAATCCGTGCCGCTTGCCAATACGTTTTTACTGACTGAACGCGGCGGTATTGATCCGGATTTCTCCGGCCAGGTGGTGCTCTGGACGCCACGGCGCGGGCATGAGGCCTTTCCCTCGATTCAAGCCTTTCGCGAGGCGACAACAGAGCGTCTTGAGCACCCGATCGGGCGCTTGAGCCTGCTGGAAAACCTGCCCATTTCCCAGCGAGTGCTCCATCAGGTTTATCGATTGGGTCCCCTGCAACGCGTTGACGATAACGTGCTGGATAATCGCCTGAAAACCTACAGCGACTATGTCATGGACGGGGTTGACCACCTGCTCACCCTGAAATTGCCCGCCCGCGCGTTCCAGGACGGCCTGGACAGGGTCCTGGAGGAGGCGCCGCCCACCAACCTTGCACGGGCAATCGCGGTGGCCGACGGTATGATCAACCAGCAGGCCCTGCCGGTCTGGCTGGGAATGGCGCCGACACGAGACCAAATCCATCAGGCGGAGCTTCTCGAGCAGTACCACAACAGCGCCCCCGAAGAAGAAGACTACTTGCACGGGATCACGCCCTTGCGTGCGTACACCCTCACAGAACTGCAGAAGCTGCTCACGGCACGCTTTCCCGGCCAGCCCCTCAACCCCGACAACATTCTGATCCCCCTTCACCAGGCCCTCGACATCCATACCTACAGCCTGACCGACTTTGCCCTGCGGCACTGGCCTGACCTGGATGCCCAAAGCATTCGCCCACGCTCACGCACCGCCGCGCCGTTGCCGGACACGTTGGACGCAACTGCGGTGATTCAGATGGTCCGGCAGCTGGATCTGAAAACCGCCTACCAGACGCTGCTGCAAAGCCGGTTGAACAGTCAAACCGAGGAAGGCCGCAAACGCCGACGTTTGTTTTGCCGGCAATTACCTTGGCAATCGTTGCAATACGCCCACGAGCAAAAGCTGCAAGAGCGACTTTCCACGCAAGCCCTGAGCAGCGTTCAACAAATTTTCGACATGCCAGACGCCCTGGCGCGTGCGTCGCTCCCAGGTGCATCGGCCATGATTCGGCCGCTGGAGTTGATGGCGACCGAAGGCGCTACCCCCGTCAAGGTACTGGGCATGTACCTGATAGGTGATGAAACGGCAGGCGCGGCCCCCCTGGTACTTTATGCGCCCTACAGCGAAAACCATGTGTTCAAGGAATATGCGAACGAGCGAGCGTTGCTGGATGAACTGGAGAGGCCGGGGGAACTTCAGGACGGGGTCATCATGTATCTGGCGCACCCACATCAGGCCACTTACCGCAACTTGCTGCAAAACAACCATCATCGCCCCTCCGACCTTCGCCTCGCCTCGACCGCGATAAGCTCGAACGCCCTTCACTCCCTTTTCGCTGACAACACGCAGATCCTGCTCAAGATGCTTGCCTGCCAGTTCGAGAAAGGCGCCAAGGGGCTATGGGACAGAGTGACCGGCCTGTTGGGCAAAGAAATCCCCCCGGCTGTGCAATTCATGGCGGGCAAACTCGCGTACCCACTGGTGGTCTGGCGCAGCTATACGCTGTTCAAGCGTTCAGCCGAAGCCCTGCAATTGCACCAATGGAGGGCCGCATTAAAGGACTTTGTCAGAGGCGTGGCGCAAATGGCCTCTCTGCGCAGTGAGCTTGAGGGCACCGCACAACTGCCCCCCACGGGAAAGGAGGTGCCCGAGGCCGACCTGACAGACGAAACCCTGCCGACCGCCACCCGCCTGGCGACGCTGGACATCACCGCCCCCTCACGCACTCGGCTGCAGCCTTTCGAGGATCACGATATCGCCTTGAAGGACCTTGAAAAAAGCAGCGTCACCCATGTTTATAGCGACAAGAAGACGTTGAAAAACTATGTCCCGCTGGACGGCAAAGTGTATTCAGTCAAGAAAACCACCCAACGCTGGCGCCTGGCAAACACTGATCAGCGCGGCCCCTATGTTGGCCGCAATGCCAAGGGGCAGTGGGTGCTGGACCTCAGCCACCATAACCCACGCTTCGGCAAGGTCCTGTCGCGCATAAGAACACGCGGCGGCGAACGGGAGGCCATCAATATCCAGGCGACCGGCATCCGGGACATTGCGGCGCTGTCCAGCTGGAAAGCTCAAGTCATCAATGAGGCGTTGAACGTGGCGACTTACTACGCCGTCACGTGCAAGCGCAACATCACCCAGTTTTCCAGATCGCTCGACCCCAATAGCCGGGTAGGTCTCTTTTTGGGTGAAATGTTCGGTGTCATCAGCCTGACCCCTGATCAGTTGCAGAGGATCGAGAAGATAGTCGACGGGATGCTGGAGGAGTTGAGCGACCCGAGCTTGACCGGCCCCGATTCCAAGCGTTTTGTCAGCGGGACCAGCCGCTTGAACCCGACCGTGAGTTACGCCTTTGTGCTCGACGGGGACAAGGACCGTAAGCTGTATCTGCTCGATCGGTTCTTTGATCCGCATTTGGATGCTTACCAGAATCGCCTGAACTCACCCTTCGATATCTCGGCCCACGCCAGAGCCAGCGTACTGATACACGAGTTGACACACTTGAAGGCCAAGACTGCCGACATCGCCTACCTTGACAGTATGCGACCGTTCCCTGACCTGATGAATACGGCCAGACCCGGTGCTCGAGAGTTGAAGACCGACCTGGAGGATATACGCCGGACTGCACTGTCCACGTTGACGCCGGCAACCATGCTGTTCAAGACCTGGGATGATGTCACGGCTTCATGGGAAGACTATGGGGATGAAACGGATACCCGTCACGTCAAACGCATAGTCCTTAACGCCACGGGTGCGAAGAACCTCGACGACGCTCGGCAGGTGTTCATGAGTAACCCCGACAAACGCATTGACACCATCCTGGCCAACGCCGACTCAGTCACCTACCTGATGACTCATCTGGGCCGCCTTCTGGATCCGGGGGCCTGAGCAGCCCCCGCAGGTCACGTCAGTCTTTCTGGTCACGCAGGATGTTGCCCGACATGCCGTCGATGCGTGCTTCATAGACGGTGCCATCGGATTTGCGCCCTTTGACTTCCCAGTAGCCCTTGTCATCGGCTTCGGCGCTATAGACCTCGACATATGCCGCCTTGGTCTTGGCGGTCTCAATGGCTTTTTCGATGGTAATCCAGCCGGCACCAGGCTTATCGGCAAGGGCTGCGCCAGCACTCAGCAGCGCGGTGGTTGCACACAGGGCGACTACGGTTTTCTTGAGCATTTTCGATCTCCATTGGGGGGATGACGGACTCGTGTCCTGTATTTTCTGATATTTACAAACGAGAATAAGTTCCAATTGATATGCAATCGCCATGACGGCGGTTCTCGCCGTCTGCCTCCAGAGGTTAGAATGGGCGAAATCAGGATGAGCCCATGAGCGACAAGCCCCTTTCAGAAGCCGAATATGACGCCATCACCGACGCCGCCGCGCATTGGTGCATGCGACTGCATGCCAGTGATTGCACGGCGGGCGAGCGTCAGGCTTTTGCGCAATGGCACGATGCGCATCCACTGCACGCCTTCGAATACGCGGCCATGCTGGAAATCTGGGAGGTCGCCGATCACCTGCCGCGTCACGAACCGGCGCCGGTTGTGCTGCCGCTCACGCCGCGCCGCCGCTTGCGCACTTACGCGGTGGCCGCCGCTGTCTGCCTTGGCGCCTTGCCGCTTGCCGCCTTCACCGGCTGGGAAGCGGGTTGGTTGCCCAGCGCCTATGAACATTTCGAAGCCACCAATGACCAACGCAAGGTTACGCTCGGCGATGGCAGCCAGGTCGAGTTGAACCTGGGCACCGAGCTGGTGTTCAGCAACTACAAGGACCAACGCCGGGTCACCTTGAAAAAGGGCGAGGCATTTTTCAACGTTGCCCATGACAGCAAGCACCCGTTTATCGTGCGGGCGGGCGAGGGACAGGTGCGGGTCACAGGCACCCAATTCAACGTCTGGAAGTATGAGGACCAGGTGCGGGTGATGTTGCTTGAAGGCTCGGTGCAGATTTCCAGCGACCAGGCCCACGCCAGCGTCGCACTGAGCCCAGGCATGCAAGCCAGCTATCACCACGGTGACGCCGCCCCGCAGGTCGCCACCATCAACCCCAATGACGCAGGCCTGGCATGGCGCCAGGGCAAGCTGGTGCTCGACAACCTGGCGTTGACCGACGCGTTGCCGCTGATCAACCGCTACCTGAACAAACCGGTGATGCTGGCAGACGCCAGTACCGGAGCCATTCGCATCGGCGGCATCTACAACATCAATGAAGTCAACAACCTCGTCCCCTCCCTGCCCAAGGTTTTGCCGGTTTATCTGACGCAGAACCAGGATGGCAACCCCGTACTCAATGCCATCCCGCGTAAAGCACCCAAGGGCTAAGCCTTGTGCCTGCACCTGCGAGCCTGCTCGCGGCGACAGTGTCCATTTTTGAAACACCTCCCTCCCCTGAATCGCCCGCCCCGAGCGGATTCATCGTTTTGTCATGCCGACTGTTACACCGCTGAGACAGCCTTGACGTGGGGCTGCGCATAGAGGGCCGCGCGGGCACTGTCTCAACGGTGAAACACCACAGCGATCACAGGGGCTCGGTTTAATTACAACTCGCTGAATATCAACAACAAATAAAAAACGGCACGCGTTCTGCTCTTTCCCTTACAGCGCTGTTTAGGGTCAGCGCGAAGAATAAGGAACACTGCCGTGGACACACATAATCCGAGCTCACTGAGCCTCCTGCTGATCAGCTGTGTACTGAGTGCCAGCGCAAGCCTTCCGGCTTTGGCGGACGGTGACGGTGTGATTGTGATCCAGCGTCAGGTTCGACCTTATGCAATCGGTCGCTCACGCGGTAAAGACCCCTACCCCAACACCGTAAATGCCAACCCATCAGCCCAAGTCCTGCACGCTGCCAGCAATGAACTCAGCGACAACGACATCGCGGGTATCAGCACTGGCTCAAGCCTGACGCGCAGCATCATGCCCAATGGCGACATTACTGGCCTGAACACATTCGGTAGCAGTACAGGCCTGGGTGCCGGCAGCGCGGCCGGCCACACCAGTGGCGGCGGCATCTCCGGCACGGTCAATGGTGCGATATCCAGCGGTCTCGCCCCCTTGAACAACATCAGTGGCATGGTCGGGGGGGCAATGAAATGAACGGCTCCTGGATGCTCCTTGCGGCGCTCAGTTGCACAGCGGCGATGGCCGACAGCAACAACAACGCAACCATCACGAACTCCGGCAAGCAATACGACGGTGTGGTCTCGACCAACCAGGCAGCCGGCGACCAGCAACAGTTGAGCAACAACCTCGCCATTGCAGTGGGCCACAACGCCCTGGCAAACATTTCCGTCACACAAAAAATCAGCGGCGCTGCGGCCGACCGCTCCCTGAACGCTAACGCTGCGATCCAGGGCAACTCTTTCAGCAATGGCAACGGTGCACTGAGTGTCAACCAGTCCGCCGGGGCCCAGAACCAGATGATCAATGCCGTGCGAATCAGCGTGAATGCTGGCCCGCAGAGCATCGACGACAGCGTCATGTCGCAACAGACCGTTGCGCTTGCAACCGACTCAGGGTTGACCCCTACCACTGGCAGCCGCCTGGTCGTTACCAGCGACCAGGCCTTCACCGGCAGCCGTGGAGTGGTTCAGGTCAACCAGAGCGCCGGGGTGGGGAACCGAGTGGCTAACACCCTGAACTTACGACTCAACTGATGGAGCTGAGTCGATCGCTGGACCGCACCAACACTTAACCAACTAATTAGAAGCAAGGAGATACACCATGAAAACTACAATGGCTCTCAAACCACTGGCTTTCGCTCTCGCTGCGCTCATGGCTGTTGCTGCTCAAGCGGGTCAACCCAACCATCATCCACAGCCAGCGCCTACCACCGCTTCCGCGACCACGCTGGATGGTCAAACCAACCACGGCAACGTGGTCACCAATGAAAAAACCAAAAACAACGCGTCAGCCAATGATTCCTACAACAACATCAGTGGCGTGGCCAACGGCAACGTGCTGAGCGGCGACAACAACCAAGGCAAAAACGATGTGGCCATCGTTTCCGGCGATGCAGACTTCGTGTTCGCCAGTGCCGGCGCCGCACAGTCGAACACCGGCAACAAGGTGCTCAACAGTGCCACTAAAAACAATGCTTCTCTGAACGACAGCGGCAACCACGCTTCGGGCATCATTCAACTGAACTCCGAAGCAGGCACCTCCAACCAAGGCAGCAGCAGCGTTGCAATTGCTTCCGGCAACGGCACCAGTGGCGCCGCAACCGTCACCGGCGTGCAGGACGTGTCGGGCAACCTGACCCTCAACCTGAGCAGCGGCCACGGCTGGAGCACCAAACCCGTGGTCAACAATGCCAGCGTGAACAACTCGATGAACTTCAGTTCTGGGATATCGAACTCCAACGTTCTGTCGGGCAGCGGCAACCAAGGTCAGAACAACGTAGCAGTCACTCGCTTCTGATCCAGATCGGGCCCTGGCAACAGGGCCCTTTTTATTCCAGCGTCCAACAGGTCATACGATCATGCGCCTCGGAGCCCTCCTTCTGCTGCTAGCACTCACCGGCCCGACCTGGGCAGCGCAAATGGCAGTGGTCATGCCCAATGGCGCGGTGGTCTACAAGAAAGTCGAGAGCATCCGTGAACGCAAGTTCGCCAACCTGGTGGAACAGAAAACCGATTTCAGCTGTGGCGCCGCCGCACTGGCGACCATCCTGCGCCAAGCCTATTGGATGGATGTGGATGAAGACCACGTCATCAAGGGCATGCTGGTCAACGCCGACCAGAATCTGGTGCGCACCCAGGGTTTCTCCATGCTCGACATGAAGCGCTACCTGGAAAGCATCCATATGCGCGCCAAGGGCTACCGGATTACACCTGAGGTACTCATCACCGTAAAAGTGCCGGTCGTGGTGTTGTTGGACATTCGCGGCTACAAGCACTTCGTGGTGTTGCAGCGAGCCGACAAAGACTGGGCCTATATCGGCGACCCCGTGCTGGGCAACAAGCGCTACGCCAAGGACGATTTCGTCAAGGGTTGGAATGGCATCGTATTCGCCGTCATCGGCGAGGGCTATGACAAGACCAACGCCCTGCTGACCCCGCCCACCCCGCTGACCGCCAAGAGCCAACTGAACGGGTTCAGCCCGGTACGCGACAGTGAACTGATGGACTTCGGTTTTATCCAGAGCGACTTCTTTTAGAGGCGCAATAAGGAGCAGGACGCTCCAGGAGCAAACGATGAACACTCTCCGTTGGCTGACGGTCATGTGCCTGGCAGCCACTGCACCTGCTTATGCTTCCTCGGCGTTCAAGCCGATCGAACTCAAGGACTCGGAAATGGCCGAGCTGCGCGGACGCTATGTGATGCCGGGACGGATTATCAGTTTTGGTATCGTCATGAGCAGCACCTGGACCAACGCCGCCGGTGCAACCGTTACTGGCAGCGCCAATATGCAAGTCAATGCGTCCACCGTCACCCCTCAGTTTTATGTGCAAGTCACCGGCAATGATGGCAACGGCATCGTCAAGCAACCTCAAGGCACCGGCACGGTAATCGGAGGCTCCGGCCTCGGGACGGGACAGGGCGTGACGCAAAGCGTACGCGCAGCAGGCGACGGCAACACCGCCAGCAACGGCGTGGACATCAACGTCACCCAAAACGGTTTGGCCCCCGCCAACTACGTACAGTCAGGCCAAGCGCTGATGGCAGGCCAGCCCATCAGCGGTGGCACCGCTGCAGGGCAAGTAACGGTAACGGCGAATAACGGCGGGCTGCAAATGGCACTTCAGGCCAATAACAACCAGGGCAATGTGGTGCAGCAAATTGGCGGTGGCAACGTCCTGCAAGGCACGGTTATTCAGGGCAACAGCAACTTTGTGAACAATATGACCCAACTCAACGTGGTGCTGGGCAACAACGGTTTAAACAACATCAACCAGAACCTTAACCTCGATCAACTCAAAGGCCTCCGCCCTTCCGGTTATTGAACTACGCTGAGCCACGGCACTTACGCATTAGAAAGGGACGGCTTATTTCATGCATCGATCGATATCGTTACGTACCGTGATTTGTTTGAGTACGCTATTGCCGGCATCCATGCTGTATGCCGCGCCGGACGCCGACATCGAAACCTTGAAGCAGCAACTTTTAGAGCTCAAGCAACGCTATGAAGTGCAGCAAAAAGCACTGGCCGTGCTGGAGCAACGTGTACGACAAGTAGAAGACCAACCTGCAACGCCCGCCCCTAAACGCTTGGCAAAATCTCCGGCCGACTTTCAGAAAGGCGGCACTACCGTGGCAGGTCATACGCCTGGAGTGGGCGCAGCTGCGGCGTCGGGTGGCGCGGGCGGCGGCAGTTCCTACGGGCAAAGCCTCAAGGACGATTCGGCCCCGGCACAAAGTGTCAGCAACCTCTATAACGAGGCCAGCGGCTTTTTCGGCAACGGCAAATTCAGCTTTGAAACCGGCGTCACCTATGCCCGCTACGACGCCCGGCAGTTATCCCTCAACGGCTTTTTGGCGCTGGACTCGATCTTCCTCGGGAATATCAACCTGGACCGAATCAAATCCGACAGTTGGACGCTGGACCTGACCGGGCGCTACAACCTGGACAACCGCTGGCAGTTCGACCTGAACGTGCCGGTGGTTTACCGCGAATCGACGTATCAGTCGGGAGGTGTCAACGGCGACGCCAACGCAATGTCGGAAGCCTCCGTCACTCGAAACCCAACCATCGGTGACGTCAACTTTGGTGTCGCCTACAAATTCCTTGATGAGACTGCCAACCTGCCGGACGCCGTGGTATCGGTGCGCGTCAAGGCCCCCACTGGCGAGGAGCCCTATGGCATCAAGCTGATCGAGCAAGCCAATAACAATAACCTTGCCGTGCCGGAAAGCCTGCCGACGGGTAACGGTGTGTGGTCGGTGACGCCAGGCATCTCCCTGGTGAAAACCTTCGATCCGGCGGTGCTGTTCGGTTCGCTGTCGTATACCCATAACTTCGAGGAGTCGTTCGGCGATATCAGCCCCAACGTCAATCAGAAAGTCCCCGGTAAAATCAGCTTGGGCGACAGCTTTCAACTGGGCGTAGGGGTAGCCTTCGCGCTTAACGAGAAAATGAGCATGTCGTTTTCCGTGTCGGACCTGGTGCAGCGCAAAAGCAAGATCAAGCAGACCGGTCAAGACTGGCAATCGGTGGTTTCCAGCGACGCCAACGCTGGTTATTTCAACGTGGGCATGACCATTGCCGCTTCGGAAAACCTCACCATCGTACCGAACCTGTCAATCGGCATGACGGATGATGCACCGGACTTCACGTTCAGCTTGAAATTCCCGTACTACTTTTAAAGCACGCAAGGAAAAGCCCCGCAACGATAAGGGTCGTTGCGGGGCTTTTCGGTTTACCCGCCCTAGCGGATCTGGTGTTTGTGCAGCAACCGGTAGAACGTCGGCCGGGACACGCCCAGCATGCGGGCCGCGACGCTCAGGTTGTCGCTGTACCGGTTGAGCACATCACACAACGCCTGACGTTCGGCGCGGTGCTTATAATCTTCCAGTGTAGCCATCGGCGGCACGATTGCTTGTTCGTCCTGGAGTCCCAGATCAACGGCTTCGATCTGGCGCCCTTCGGCCAGCACCAGGCCACGGCGCACACGGTTGGCCAGCTCGCGCACATTGCCCGGCCAAGGGTGTTGCCCCATCGCGACGAGGGCCTCCTCGCTGAAACTGCGGGCTCGACGCCCGGTTTCCTGACTGTAGAAGCGCGAGAAGTGATTGGCCAGCATGGCCACGTCGCCATGCCGCTCACGCAGGGGCGCAGTCACCACCTGCAGAACGTTGAGCCGGTAATACAAGTCTTCTCGAAACGTGCCCTTCTCGACCGCCGCTTCCAGATCAACGTGAGTGGCTGCCAACACCCGCACATCCACCGCAATGGGCTGGCTGCCGCCAACGCGCTCGATCTGTTTCTCCTGGAGAAAGCGCAGCAGATTGGCTTGCAACTCCATCGGCAAATCACCGATTTCATCGAGAAACAGCGTGCCGCCGTGGGCCGCCTCAATGCGCCCGACCTTACGCTGGTGAGCACCGGTGAACGCACCCTTTTCATGGCCGAACAGTTCGGACTGGATAAGGTGCTCGGGAATCGCGCCGCAGTTGATTGCGACAAACGGCTTGGCATGGCGCTGGGATTGACGATGCAGGGTCTTGGCCACCAACTCTTTGCCGGTGCCGCTGTCCCCCCGAATCAACACGGGAGACTCCGTTGGCGCAAGTTTGGCCAGTAATTTGCGCAACTCGCGGATGGGTCGGCTGTCACCCAGCAACTCGTGTTCCTGCGCCTCAATCAGCGCGTGGCCTTTGCCCCGCAGGCGCGCCATGCCGAACGCGCGCCCGAGGGTGACCTGCACGCGTGCAACATCAAACGGCAAGGTGTGGAAGTCGAAAAACCACTCACAGACGAAATCACCGACATTTTGCAGGCGCAAAACATCCTGGCTGAGTACCGCAATCCACTCGGTGCCGCTGCGGCTGATCAGCTCCTTGACCGCTTCGGGGCGCTCGAGGTGAAAGGGCTGTAATCGCAACAGCCCCACATCGCACGACCGATCGCCGACGGCGCCCAATGCACAGTTGTCCACCTCCCACCCGGCAGTGCGCAGGCCGGGCAATAGCCCGTGACAGTCATCGCAGGGGTCAACCACCAGCAGGCGTCGCTGAACAGGTGTAACAACCATGACTATTCCTTGGCGCCAATATTGTTAAAGTTATTTAGAAACAAAGGTTTGTGAGGCCTGTCGCTAACACTAGCAAGGTATTGACGCTGTTCTTGTACCGTTTCGCTATAAGTGTTGGCAGAAAGCCACTGCGCGGCTGTTGCGGGTAAAAAGTTGCAGCGCTGGAAAGCGTTCATTGGGCTGTTAAAACAGTCGCTTACATGACGTCAATCACGAAAGGTTGAAAATTCTTGTTCTAAGATGTGACCCGTACCCCGCCATCGTGCATCAGTACAAGTAACTCGCCGCCTGGCTCGCCCAACCGACGGCATTCACTTGATTGGGCATTTAGAGAGAAGACCCACATGAACGCCCCGCTCCGCATCAACGAAGCTCTTTTGATCGCAGACCGTGCTTTCCAGCCCTTTCAGTGCGTGGCCTGGCACGATGGCAATGGCGCTCTCAGCCTGAGCGTCATCGACCGTACCAATACCCGTATCGGCAGCAAACAACTGACGTCGAGCACGTATAGCGACCCGGCGCAATTGGAAGATTTGTTGTTGCAGGCCCGAGCCGAACTCGACAAAAACGGCCATCAGTTAAAGTCGTGGGCAATGCCGAAGTAAATCGATACTGCAACGTGCGCTCATTGCATGACTGCAACACAATGAGCGCACGTTCAGTAGAAGTGCAGTGGACGCTTACTGTGCTGCAAGAATAAATCGTTCGATCGCTTCCGCTGCACCATTGTCTACATTGCTGCCGGTCACCACGTTGGCCTGTCGCTTGACGGTCTCTTCCGCCTGCCCCATGGCAATCGACAAGCCGGCAACCTGAAACATTGCCGGGTCATTGCCGCCGTCGCCGATAGCCGCCGTCTGTTCCATGGGCACGCCAAGGTGCGCAGCCAGGGTCTTCAAGGCTTCGCCCTTGTTGGCCAGCATCGCCGTTACGTCCAGGTACACCGGCTGCGAGCGTGACACCTGAGCCAGCCCTTGCACCCTGGGCTGCAACTGCGCTTCCAGTGTCACCAGCAACTGTGTGTTGTTGCTGGCGGCGACAATCTTGTCGACCCGGTCCAGGTACGGCTCAAAACTTTCCACGACCACCGGCCCGTAGCCCAGGCCATCGGCTTCACGCTGCTCCATTGGCCCGGAAGGGTCACGGCGCAGCCAGTCACCGTCGGCGAATACCCACACCTCTACGTCCGGCTCCGCTGAAAACAGCGCCAGGGTCACCAGCGCCGCTTCCGTCGGCAAATGATGAGCAACCAGGATGCTGCCATCCGGGTTGATCAGCGTACCGCCATTAAAGCCAGCGACCGGAACATCAATGCCAAAGGTCTCGATCAGGTGCAGCATGGCCTTGGGCGGCCGCCCACTGGCCAGGCTGAAAAACACCCCGGCGTCGCGCAAGGCGCGAATCGCGTCGGCCGTGCGCTGGCTCAGGCTGTGGTCCGGATGCAGCAACGTGCCGTCCACATCACTGAGGATAAAACGGATGGGATGAATCGTTGCATCACTCATCCGAGGCTATGCCAGGTGCGGCCATCGCGGGCCAGTAAGGCATCGGCAGCCTCCGGGCCATCTTCACCGGCCTTGTAGGTCTGGATACCACCGTCTTCCTTCCAGGCATCAAGGAACGGCTGCACCGCACGCCAGCCATTTTCGATGTTGTCGGCGCGCTGGAACAAGGTCTGGTCACCGGTCATGCAGTCATAGATGAGGGTTTCATACCCGGTCGACGGCTGCATTTCGAAGAAGTCCTTGTAGTCGAAACCCAACTCGATATTAGCCATTTCCAGGGTCGGCCCAGGCTTTTTCGCCAACAGGTCGAACCACATGCCTTCGTTAGGCTGGATCTGGATTTTCAGGTAGGTGGGCTTGAGCTCATCCACTTCGGTATCGCGGAACTGCGCATACGGTGCGTGCTTGAAACAGATCACGATTTCCGTGTCGCGAATGCTCATGCGCTTGCCAGTTCGCAGGTAAAACGGCACGCCGACCCAGCGCCAGTTGTCGATCATCACCTTGAGCGCAACGAACGTCTCGGTACTGCTGTCGGGCGCGACATTGGCCTCTTCGCGGTAACCGGGGAGCGGCTTGCCAGCCATTTCACCGGCGGTGTACTGGCCGCGTACCGAGTTGGCTCGGGCATCTTCCAGGGACCAGGGGCGAATGGCGCCGACGACCTTGGCCTTTTCACCACGCACTGCATCGGCGCCGAACGCCGCTGGCGGCTCCATGGCCACCATCGCCAGCAACTGGAACAGGTGGTTGGGTACCATGTCGCGCAGGGTGCCGGTTTTTTCGAAGAAATTACCCCGGGTTTCCACACCGACGGTTTCCGCCGCAGTGATTTGCACGTGGTCGATGTAATGGTTGTTCCAGAACGCTTCGAACAGCACGTTGGAGAAACGGCTGATCAAAATGTTCTGAACCGTTTCCTTGCCCAGGTAATGGTCGATGCGATAGATCTGCTTCTCGCTCATCACCTTGAGCAGGCTGGCGTTCAGCGCTTCGGCGGTCGCCAGGTCGGAGCCGAAAGGCTTTTCGATCACGACGCGACGGAAGGCGTCATCGGTTTCCTGGAGCAGACCGGCGCTGCCCAGGCGCTGCACCACTTCACTGAAGAAGCGCGGTGCAGTGGCCAGGTAAAACACCGCGTTGCCAGTGCCGCTGTCGGCGATCTTCTTGCCGATGTCGGCATAGGTGCTGTCGTCGAGGAAATCGCCCTCGACGTAGCTGATGCCTTTGGCCAACTGGGCCCACAGCTCGGGGTCAAGGGCATTTTCACCCTTGCCCTTGACTTTGCTCGCGGCCTCGGTACGAATGAAATCCTCGAGCTTCTTGGCAAAGTCGGCGTCGCTGATCGCGTTGTGGTCAACGCCGACAATGCGCAGGCCGTCACCGAGCAGCCCGTCGCGACTCAGGTTGTACAGCGCCGGCATGAGCAGGCGCTTCACCAGGTCGCCATGGGCGCCAAACAGGAACAGTGTGGTTGGAGGTGCAGGTTCGGCCTTGAGTTTCTTGCCGTTAGCCGTCATTTTTTGGAAGTCTCCACATGGCCGCCAAAGCCGAAGCGCATGGCAGACAGCATTTTGTCACCGTAGGTGCTCTGCTGGCGGGAACGGAAGCGTGCGAACAGCGAGGTAGACAGCACCGGTACCGGCACCGCTTGCTCCATGGCCGCTTCGATGGTCCAGCGGCCTTCGCCACTGTCGGCCACGGAGCCGGAGTAACCGTCGAGTTTCGGGTCGGTGGCCAGCGCGTCAGCGGTCAGGTCCAGCAGCCAGGACGACACCACGCTGCCACGGCGCCAGACTTCGGCGATATCGGCAACGTTGAGGTCGAAGCGCTCGTGCTCCGGCAGGTTGTCCGAGTTTTTAGTCTTGAGGATGTCAAAACCTTCGGCAAAAGCCTGCATCATCCCGTACTCAATGCCGTTGTGAATCATCTTCACAAAGTGCCCGGAACCGGCTGGGCCGGCATGAATGTAGCCATGCTCGGCGCGGCTGTCGGCAGAGGCTGAACGGTCCTTGGTGCGAGGGATGTTGCCCAGGCCCGGTGCCAGGCTGGCGAAGATCGGGTCGAGGCGCTGCACGGTTTCGGCGTCACCACCGATCATCATGCAATAGCCGCGCTCCAGCCCCCAGACGCCACCGGAGGTGCCAACGTCGACGTAATGCAGACCTTTTTCCGACAAGGCTCTAGCGCGACGGATGTCGTCTTTGTACATGGTATTGCCGCCGTCGATGATCACATCACCGTCTTCAAGCAGCTCGCTCAATTGATTAATAGTGTCTTCGGTGGGGGCGCCTGCCGGCAACATCACCCACACGGCGCGCGGCTTTTGCAGCCCGGCTACCAACGCCTTCAAGTCGGCAACGCCAGTGGCGCCCTCCTCGCTCAAGCCTTTGACGAATGCTTCGTTACGGTCGTATACAACGGTGGTATGCCCATTGAGCATCAGGCGCCGCGCAATGTTACCGCCCATGCGGCCTAGTCCGATAATCCCCAGTTGCATGTGCTGATGCTCCTAACTACTAAATAAATGTGTGACATAGTTTATAGCGCAATGAGGCTATTGAGGGTTAGTCCAGAGCGGATCCGTGTAGTTTCATGACAAAAAAATGCCATCGTTTCAGCATCACCGTCCTAAAAGTCACAGCGACCACCAAAAATAAAAAAGTTCCATTGACTCAAAAAAGAATTCAGAATTGCTGCGACTGTTGCCGAGAACCTCGACTCATGCGTTCCGGCACCGCGATCTACCGGCTATTTGCGAGGTAAGCAATGAGCACAGCACAGATGACCCGCCCGCCACAGACCCTTTACGTCAGCGTCCGTCGCGATGAATTGCGCCAATTGAAAGATGAGCGCGATCAACTGCAGCAGGAAGTCCTGCGCCTGCGCTCGCACCTTCAAGCCCAGCTGGATCAGACTCAAACTGCACGATCAGCCCTTTGCTGAACCGCCGCTGAACGGAATGTAAGATAACGCCCACAAAAATCTCACAAAGTTTTCACATACCCCTCTCGATACTCCCGCGGAGAAGGGCCACCCCATGCATGGGTGGCCTCTGTTGCGTGCGTCCTTGCGCGTCAACTGCAAAAATTATCGGGTTGGATTACTGGATGGCGATGTTCAAACGCAGCACCACGTCTGCGAAAGGCTTTGATTGGGCCGGTTTCGGTTGGCTGTTTCTGTTTTTCTGGTATTTCTCGGGTATTACCCAACTCCTGATCCAGCTGACCGGCACCTCCGGTTTCAGCGGTTTTCGTCAAGCCTTCTTCCTGAGTGCGTTCTGGCTCGCGCCAATGCTGCTGTTCCCGCGCCGTACGCGCCTGCTCGCGGCCTTGATCGGCGTCGTGCTGTGGGCCTGCTCCATGGCCAGCCTGGGTTATTTCTTCATCTACCAGCAGGAATTTTCCCAAAGCGTCATCTTCATCATGTTCGAGTCGAACATCTCTGAAGCGGGTGAATACGCGACCCAATACTTCGCCTGGTGGATTGTGCTGGCGTTTCTCGCCCATACCGCCATGGCGGTTTTCCTGTGGACGCGCCTGCGCCCGGTTTACCTGCCGCGAGGCCAATCGATTCTGGCGGCGACCGCCATTGTGCTGGCGGTTGTCGGTTACCCGTTGGTGAAACAGATTGCGACCAACCCGACCATGGAACTGGCCATCGACGGCTTCGAATCCCGTGTCGAGCCCGCCGTGCCATGGCAGATGATCGTCGCCTACCGCCGCTACACCGAACAGCTCAATAGCATGCAAGGCATGCTGACCAGCGCCAGCAAGATCCCCCCCTTGAAGAACCTCAAGGACACCATGGCCGGCCAACCGTCAACGCTGGTGCTGGTGATCGGTGAATCCACCAACCGCCAGCGCATGAGCCTTTATGGCTACCCGCGCAACACCACACCGGAACTGGACAAGCTGCGCGACCAACTGGCGGTGTTCAACAACGTCATCACCCCACGCCCCTACACCATTGAAGCGCTTCAACAAGTGCTGACGTTCGCTGATGAAGAGAACCCGGACCTGTACCTCAAGACGCCGTCGATTGTCAGCGTGATGAAACAGGCCGGCTACAAGACCTACTGGATCACCAACCAGCAGACCATGACCAAGCGCAACACCATGCTCACGACCTTTTCCGAACAGGCCGACGAGCAGGTGTACCTCAATAACAACCGCAACCAGAACGCCCGCCAGTACGACGGCGACGTACTGGCGCCGTTCGCCAAGGCCATGGCCGACCCCGCCGAGCGCAAATTCATCGTGGTGCATTTGCTGGGCACTCACATGAGCTATCAGTACCGTTACCCGCCGACTTTTGAAAAATTCACCGATCGCCAGGGCGTACCGGCCGGCATCAGCGACGCCCAACTGCCGATCTACAACAGCTACGACAACGCGGTGCTGTACAACGACTTTGTGGTGTCGAGCCTGATCAAGGATTACGCCAAGACCGACCCCAACGGCTTCCTGCTGTACCTCTCGGACCATGGCGAAGACGTCTACGACTCGGCGGGCCATAGCACCCTGGGCCGTAACGAGGGCAAACCCACTGCGCCGATGTACACCATCCCGTTCATGGCCTACGCCTCACCGAAATGGCGCGAAACCCATGATTGGAGCTTCGCCGGCGACTTGCAGCGCGCCTCCAGTAGCTCACAGCTGATTCACACCTGGGCTGACTTGGCGGGGTTGAGTTTTGATGAGTGGGACCGCAGCAAAAGCCTGGTCAGCGACAGCTTCAAGGCGCGTCCGCTGATGATTGGCGATCCCTACATCGGCCAGAAAAAGGGCCTGATTGATTTCAGCCTGCTCAAGCCGAAAAAAGCTGATGCCGCCGAGGTGGTGGTTAAGTGATGACTGGCTCTGCAATCAAAAGATAACAATCATTCTCGTTAAAGCCTAAAGTTCCACGCCTCCTTTCGTCTTTGAGCCAAGGCCTTTTCTTATTGAGAAGGCCACAAAGACAAGGAGTCTGCCGCGATGTTCGTGCCTTTTACCCGCTCCATGACCTTCACCATTGGCCTGTTCAGCGTCGTGCTGAGCCCGGAGCTGCTAGCCGAAACCGACCCCGAGCACACCGTGCTGGAGCTGGGTAGCACCCGCGTCACTGCCGAAGGCCTGGGTGCCACTACCGAGCACAGCCAGGCCTATACCACCGGTTCGATGAGCACCGCCACGCGCCTGAACCTGTCCATCAAGGAAACCCCGCAATCCATTTCGGTGATCACCCGCCAGCAGATGGATGACTTCAACCTCAACACGCTGACCGACGCCCTGCGCCAGACCACAGGGGTAACGGTGCAGCACCTGGACTCGGATCGGGCGGGTTACTCGTCCCGCGGCTATTCGATCAACAACTTCCAGGTTGACGGGATGCTCAGCACCTTCGGGCGTATGAAGTCGGATGCCGACACCATCATTTACGACCGCATCGAGGTCGTGCGCGGCGCCACTGGCCTGACCACCGGCGCAGGCGACCCTTCGGCCACGGTCAACATGATCCGCAAGCGCCCTACCGCAGACTGGCAGGCCAGGACCGGCGTCAGCGCTGCCAGCCATGACAATTACTACAGCTACGTCGATGTGGGCGGCCCCCTGGCGTTTGATGGACGACTGCGCGGGCGTACCGTACTGGCTTACCGTGACAGCCAGTCCTATCGCGACAACTACGCGCTGCAACGGGAAGTGGGCTACGGGATTCTCGAAGGCGACCTGACGGACGACACGGTGGTCGCCGTAGGTTTCGACTATCAGAACAAACATGTGCAAGGCACCTCCTGGGGCACCCTGCCCTATTGGAACAGCGACGGCAGCAAGGCCCGGCTGTCGCGCTCGGCGAACATGGCCGCCGACTGGAGCTCCTGGCCGCTGAAAGACAAGACCACCTTCGCCTCCATCGATCACAAACTGTCCCCCGACTGGCGCTTGAAAGCAGCGTACACCCATCGACAGAGCGACACTGATGGCAAGGTGTATTACGGCGGCGCCGGCTTCCCCAATCCGGATGGCAGCGGCATGAACGCCTGGACCAACCAGATGGTCGGCACGTCGAAAATGGACGTGGTGGATTTCAATCTCACCGGCGCCTACCCATTGTTCGGGCGCGAGCATGAGCTGATGGTGGGGTATGGCGAGTCCGAACAGCGGGACACTTCGCCGTTCCAGCGCTACACAACGCCCGAGGGCTACGAACACATCAAACAGTGGCAACACATGGGCGGTATCGTAAAATTTCCAGACCGCACCACCGGCCTGAAGGGTCAACACGACAGCAAAAAACAGACGGCGGGTTACCTGGCCACGCGCCTGAGCCTCACCGACCGACTGCACGCTGTGCTGGGAAGCCGTTACGGCAGTTGGGAAAGCGAAACGATCTCCCCCGACTACAACAGCAATAATCAGTTGATCAACGCCAGCAAAACCAGCCAGACCCACAACGACATGTGGACGCCGTATGCCGGTTTGCTCTACGACATAACGCCCGAATACACCGTGTATGCCAGCTACACCGATATTTTCAACCCGCAGGACGAACGCGATGCCAGCAAGAAGTACCTGGAACCCGTGGTGGGCAGCAACTACGAGGTCGGCCTCAAGGGCAGCCTGCTCAACGAGCGCCTGAACCTGGCCAGCGCTTACTTCTGGAGTACCCAGGATAACGTCGCCGAGCTGGATAACAGTGCGCCGCCGGACCCGATCACGCGCGAGCAATTCTACAAATCAGGCGGTAAAGGCAATAAGGTTCAAGGCTTTGAGGTGGAGATATCGGGCGAGGTCATGCCCGACTGGAACCTTACCGCAGGCTACACCTACACCCACTCGCGCAATGGCGAGAAGCAGCGCGCCAACCGCAACCAGCCACTCAATCTGTTGAAAGTCTCAACGGCCTATCGCCTGCCGGGACAGTGGCGTGGGTTGACGGTGGGTGGCGCGGTGAACTGGCAAAGCGATGCCTACGACTTTGCCCAGCGCCCGACAGGTGCGCGAGGCGATAACGGTGACCTGATTACCGAAAGCACCAAAATCACACAACAGGCCTACACCGTGGTCAACCTGATGTCGCGCTACCAGTTCGACGAACATGTTTCGGCCTCGATCAACGTCAATAATCTATTTGATAAAAAATATTACGAACGCGTCGGCTTTTATAACGGCGTGTATTGGGGAGAACCGCGCTCCCTCACGCTGGCTGTGGACTGGAGGCTTTAAACCCCCGAACCCGAAGTTAACAAAAACGTTAACTTCGGGCCGCGCCACGTTAATTCCCACTTAATAAGATAGCGCCATAGTCGCTTCACGAATCGGATCACGGAGCGATCAGACACCTCTCACTCTTAATGGGAATACTGCCATGAAACTCTCCACCTTGATGCTTGCCAGCCTGATGACCCTGACCTCCGCAGCCGCCTTTGCAGAAGGCGGCGCAGAGCGCTCGAAGGAGTTCTACAACAACTTCACCTTTATGCAGCAGAAGACGCACGGCACCACTGATCAAACTGCGCTGGCCGACGGCAAGAATGTAAAGACCGGCACTGCCGATCAAACCAGCGCAGAGCAACATCCCAACAGCTGATTTAATCGTTAGTTAATCCGCATTACCCTGTGCCATTCCGCTCCTTTGGCAAAGGTTAACTTGGCGCCATTTAATGGCGCCTTTTTTTTGCATCTTATTTATTAAAGCGGCTTGCTCCAGAACAGCATGCGCCCATGAGCGGGATCAAAAATCGAATCATCAAGACCGAACTTGCGGTACGCCGATTGCGCGACATCATTGCCTTCAAGCACTTCCAGGGTGATCTTGCAGCAACCACGCTGACGCGCGATCTCCTCGACCTTGTTCAACATCTTCTGGCTCAACCCCAAGCCACGAAACTGCTTCATCACCATCACGTCGTGCACGTTGATCAATGGGCGGCAGGCGAACGTCGAGAACCCTTCGAAACAATTGACCAGCCCCGCCGGTTCACCACCGACAAACGCCAATACGCTGAACGCGTGGGGGCGCTTGGCCAGCTCGGCGGGCAATTGCAGCAACAGATCAGCAGGCAACGTATGACCGCCGCCCATAGGGTCTTCAGCGTAATGGTTGAGCACCAGGCCGATGGCCTCGGCGTGCACGGGGTTGGTGTAGCTGGCTTGCAGTACCAGGATGTCTGGGGTGTCCATTTCCTTCCTCAATAACGACAACAAGGGAATCGGTTCCCTTTGAGGCGACGATTGTAAGCATGGACTCAGCCGCAGATGAAGGAGATTAACTACAAATGCCTGACAGAAAGTACGCAGTTTGTGCACATAAAACGCTGTTATCCGTTTTTTTAAGGCGTTGTCCTATACACCAAAGCGCTGCAGCTGCATCTCCTGCAAGCGGCTGAGGGTGCGGCGGAACGGAAACTCCAGGTAACCTTCGGTGTAGAGACTTTCCAGCGGGACGCTGGCCTCGATGAACAACGGCACCTTGCGGTCGTAGCATTCGTCGACGAGTGCGATAAAGCGCCGCACACTGTCATCGTGCACCGACAGTTCAGGCAAATCGCGATCACCTGCCACCACGCGCTGCGCAGCATCTTCAGTGCCACGGGCAATCCGGCCCGGGCGTTTTTGCGCGCTCAGGTTGGGAACTTCACCCAGCAGGATCGCCTTGAAGCGATCGCACAGCAACATGAAATCCATCGCGGCCAGCGGCTGCTCGCACAGCTCCAAATAGCGACACCAGAGCACCGTATCACTGTACTGCACCGTCACAATCGAGCGAAACCCAACACTGACCGGCCCACTGCTCAGCGCCTGCCCTTCGGTCAATTGTTTGAACACCGTGGCGAGCGCATGCGGCTGGTCCACCCAATAGCGCTGCAGCCCTACACCGGGATGCAATCGGTGGTCTTCACCGCCGTCTACCGCTACCACCTGCATGTGCTGCTTGATCGCCTCGATACCCGGCAGGAAACGCTCGCGATTGAAGCCGCCGGCGTACAGCTGATCGGGAGGTTGATTCGAGGTGCAGACCATCACCACACCTTCTTCGAACATCACCTGGAACAGCCGGCCAAGAATGATCGCGTCACCGATGTCATTGACGAACAACTCGTCAAAACACAGCACGCGCACTTCCCGGCTGAGCTCCCGCGCCAAGGCCTGCAAGGGATCGTGGATGCCGCTGAGCTGGAACAGGCGCTGATGCACCCACCCCATGAAGTGGTGAAAGTGCTGGCGCCGCGCAGGCACTCGCAGGCTTTGATAGAACTGGTCCATCAACCAGGTTTTGCCCCGACCGACCGGCCCCCACAGGTAAACCCCGGGAATCGGCGAGCGCCCTTCGTGCAAGGCTTCGTGGCAGGTTTGCAAGGCTTGCACCGCCCGGCGCTGGGCGTCGTCAGGCACGAAACCTTGCTGGGCGATGGCGTGTTGGTAAGCCGTGAGCGGCGATTCAAAAGTCATGCGTGCCAGTATGACTTACACAGAGATATCCAGCCGTGAAATCTTGCCCTGCTCGTTCAGGCGAAAGGTGTAGCGCAACTCCAGCGGGCTTCCCGGAAAATTCCCGGACACCACGTTGCTGACTAACACCTTACCGGTGCGATGCTGCACCTTGATCACTTCGACCCTGGGCTGATAACGACGCCCGGTGTCTTCCATCCAACGGGCGATGGCGGCCGTACCGACTTGATGCTCGCCTTCATCGAAGACGTTGGCATCGTCGGCAAAACATTCGGTAATCACCGAGGTATCACGGCTATTGGCCGCAGTGATATAGGCCACGATGGCGGGGGCCAATTCAGGCAGGGACATGGCACAGCTCCTTTTTTAGCGATTTATGGCGTCATGCTAAGCCAGAGCTGTGTCAGTTTTTGTCAGGAGTAAAGGGCCCGGACTCATTCTGTTCCATCAACTTGCGCCACGTCCGTAAAAGGTCGCTGCGCCGCCCGGGATAACGCGCCTGCTGGACTTCAGCTGCGGCCACCCGGTCGGTGCGAAAGGTGCGATAAGCACCACGCAACTCGCACCACGCTACGATGACCCGCACCTCATTGAGAAAGCCCAGGGCCAGGGGCCAGATCAGTCGATGGCTCTGGGTCTGGCTGGCATCCGCATAATCAATGTGCAGCGTGGCTTGATTGCGAATCGCCTCGCGAAACACGTTAAGCGGCACGCGGTTTTCCGGGTAGCCAAACCCGGGCGGCCCAGGCAGCAGCGTCGGGTTACGCAGGGCTTCCTGCGCGGCGGGATCGAGCACGTCGGCAATCTTCGCCAAGGCATTGGCGGCCGCACGGCTCAGCACGTCATCGCCACGCTGGTCCACATAGCGTAAACCCAGCACGATGGCTTCGGTTTCCTCGGCGTTGAGCATCAATGGCGGCAGAAACAGACCGCTGCGCAACACATACCCAACCCCCGCTTCGCCGAAAATCGGCGCCCCCAGCGCAGTCAATTCAGCAATATCGCGGTACAGCGTACGCTCGGACACCTCTAACTGAGCGGCCAATACAGCAGCGGTCACAGGGCGTTTTTTGCCCCGCAGGGCCTGCAACAAGGTCAGTAAACGAGTGGTACGCGACACGTCGATCCCGCCGTAAAGGAAAAAGTGCCGCAGCTTAGCAGAGCACCCTGCCAGAAAATGTCAGCAGCAAAAACGTCCTGATTATGAAATCAATCACCGCGACCATACAGCTGCGCCAAGCCACATAGCGTGAGCGCCACGACGGCTGCCGGTTGTTCGAGGCGAAAAAAAACGGCCTGAACAGGCTAATGCCAGTCAATTAAGCGCAGATCCCCTGTGGGAGCGGCGGTGCGACGATTCGACTTGCTCGCGAAAGAGGTGGGTCAGTCAACATCAATGTTTGCTGGGCCGACGTCTTCGCGGGCAAGCCCGCTCCCACATTTGATCTTCGCTGCTTTGAGCATTTCGTTCGCTTAACTGACTGGCATTACCTGAACAGGCCGTTTTTTTATTTGCAGAACTTACGCAAGGCTCTTGCTGACCACCTCGAACACATCACTCGACAGCTCACCGGACGCACGAATGCGCTCCAGTTCCGCCTTCATCAACGCTTGGCGCGCGCTGTCGTATTTACGCCAGCGGGTCAGCGGCGCCAATTGGCGCGAAGCGATCTGCGGGTTAAAGGCGTTCAATTGAATCACCAGGTCCGCCAGGAACCGATACCCCGAGCCATCTGCCGCGTGGAAATTGATCAGGTTCAGCCCGGCAAACGCGCCGACCAGCGCCCGTACCTTGTTCGGGTTCTTGATGTTGAACGCCGGATGTTCCATCAGCGCGTTGACCCGAGCCAGCCCGCCCGGCAAGGTGCTGCCGGCCTGTACGCTGAACCACTGGTCCATGACCAAGGGGTTGTCTTTGAAGTTCTCGGCAAACACCGACAAGGCATGGGCTTTTTCTGCCTCGAACGGTGAGTTCACCAGCACCGCCAGCGCCGTCAAGCGTTCGGTCATGTTGTCGCAGGCGTCGAACTGTTCCAGGGTCGCGGCCAATACTTCAGGCTTGCCGCTGAGCATCAGGTAGGACAGCGCAATGTTCTGCAACGCGCGACGCGCAAAATGCTCGGCCGCCGCGACATAAGGCGTCTGTTTGGACAGCTCGCGATTGGCCTGGTAGCGCAGCCACAGGCCTTCGAACAGGTTATCAGCCAACTGCTTACGGGCAAACTCACGGGCGGCGTGGATGGCATCGACATCCGCCACTTCGCTGATTTCCGTCAAGTAGGCTTCGCTTGGCAACGACAGCATTTCGGCGACCATCGCCTGGTCCAGGCGTTCATCGCTGAGCACTGTGCGCAAGGCATCGATCAGGCGTTGATCCAGCTTCAGCGGCTGGCCCGCCTGATGCTGGGCGATCAGTTCCTGCAACACCTGCACCGACAGTTGCTGGCCGGCATCCCAGCGGTTGAAGCCGTCGCTGTCGTGCTGCATCAGGAACATCAGTTGATCGCGGTTGTACGGGAAGCTCAGTTTCACCGGCGCCGAGAAGCCACGCAGCAGCGAAGGCAGCGGCTGTTCGGCGATATCAACGAAGGTGAAGGTCTGCTCGGCTTCGGTCACCGAAATGACCCGGGACGTACCGCCGGCAGCCGCTTCACCGGCCAGGCGCAAGGCGATACCGGCGCCCTTAGCATCCAGCAAGCCCAACTCAACCGGAATCACGAACGGCAGTTTCTGCACCTTGTCCGGGGTTTCCGGGCAGCTCTGGCGGAAGGTCAGGCTGTAGGTTTTGGCGGCGGCATCGTAAGACTCGCTCACTGCCAGACGCGGCGTACCGGCCTGGCTGTACCAGCGCTTGAACTGAGTCAGGTCAGCACCGTTCGCGTCTTCCATGGCCTTGATGAAATCATCGCAGGTCACCGCCTGGCCGTCGTGGCGTTCGAAGTACAGGTCGCTGCCTTTACGGAAGCCTTCTGCACCGAGCAAGGTGTGGATCATGCCGACCACTTCCGAGCCCTTTTCGTACACAGTCAGGGTGTAGAAGTTGGAGATTTCGATAAAACTGTCCGGGCGCACGGCGTGGGCCATGGGGCCGGCGTCTTCGGCGAACTGGTGCGTACGCAGGTACGCCACGTCCTGGATGCGCTTGACCGTGGCCGAGTTCATGTCGGCGGAGAAGCCCGAATCACGGAACACGGTGAAGCCTTCTTTCAGCGACAGCTGGAACCAGTCGCGGCAGGTCACCCGGTTGCCCGACCAGTTGTGGAAGTATTCGTGGGCGACGATCGCCTCGACCCGCTGGTGCGCGGCATCGGTGGCGGTTTCGGCGCGGGCCAGCACGGCGCTGGAGTTGAAGATATTAAGGCCCTTGTTCTCCATGGCGCCCATGTTGAAGTCGTTGACCGCCACGATCATGAAGATATCGAGGTCGTACTCGCGGCCGTAGGTTTCTTCGTCCCAGCGCATGGATTTTTTCAGGCTGGTCATGGCGTGCTGGCATTTGTCGATATTTTCCGGCTCGACGTAGATGCGCAGCGCCACTTCACGGTTGGTCATGGTGGTGAACGTGTCTTCAACACACCACAGGTCACCGGCCACCAGCGCAAACAGGTACGCCGGTTTCTTGAACGGGTCTTCCCAGGTCGCCCAGTGACGACCGTCTTCACCCGGGCCGCTGGCAATCGGGTTGCCATTGGACAGCAGTACCGGGTAGCGGTGTTGCTCGGCGATTACCGTGGTGGTGAAGGTGCTCATCACGTCCGGGCGGTCGAGGTAATAGGTAATCTTGCGAAAGCCCTCGGCCTCGCACTGGGTGCAGAACATGCCGCCGGATTTGTACAGGCCTTCCAGGGCGGTGTTGGTTTCCGGGTGAATGCGCACGCTGGTGTCGACCGTGAAGGTTTCGCGGGTCGGGTGCAGGGTCAGGTGGCTGTCGGTCAACTGGTAGTCAGCCTCGGTCAGTTCCTGATCGCCCAGGTTCACGGTCAGCAGCTCCAGCTGTTGGCCATCGAGCACCAGCGGCGGCAGGCCGGCACCGCGTTCAGGGTTGCGGCGCATCACCAACTGCGCGTGGACCAGGCTGTGGTCCTCGAACAACTCGAAGGTCAGGTGCGTCTCTTCGATCAGGTAGTCCGGCGCCTGATAGTCCTTCAGGTAAATCATCTTCGGTTGTTCGGTGCGCATGGGTTGCATCCTTTTACTGATGCACGGCGAGCTGGTAGGCCGTGTACTTACGAATGTTGATAACGCCGGTATCGAAGATCAGGTATTGGCCCTTGATCCCCAACAGCGTGCCTTCGGCAATCGGGTTCTTGTCCAGGTTGAAGCTGACAATCTTGGCCGGGTATTGCTCGACCGGGTAACGGATCTCGATGGGTTCGATGTCGGTCACCGGTTGGATGGCCTGCAGGCCAAAGCGTTCCTGCAAACTCAGCAGGCCTTCAGCACAAGAGGCAAACAGCTGGTCGCGCACCTGCTTGAGGTCCACCGATTGCGCATCGCCCTTGAGCAAGGCGCGCCAGTTGGTCTTGTCGGCCACTTGGCTGCGGAACAGGTCTTCGACAAAACCGGACTGCTGGCGGGTCGCGACGCGCATGATCGGCAGCGCCTGGCTGGCGCCCTGGTCGAGCCAACGCGTCGGCAGTTGGGTGGCACGGGTGATGCCGACCTTGATCCCCGACGAATTGGCCAGGTACACCACATGGTCGGTCATGCAGAATTTTTCGCCCCAGCCGGGATCACGGCAAGTACCGGCGTCGTAATGGCAACGCTCGGGGCTCATGATGCACAGGTCACACTGGGCCAGTTTGGTCATGCACGGGTAGCAGTACCCCTGGCTGAAACTGGTTTTGGTTTTGCGGCCGCAATGGCTGCAATGAATGGCACCCAGGTATTCCAGGCGCACGTGAGTGCCGATCAACGGGTTGACCGGCACCTCGGAGTCGCCCAGACGAAACGCGTATTGAACGGTCGGCTCACCGAGTTGCGCCGACATTTTGCTGACTGCACCGCGACCGATTTCAATCAATGGATCGCATCCGACTTGAACAGAATGTTCGGCACCGGCGCCGATTTGGACGCGCATTCCTGCGGGCCCATGTAGCCGGTGCGCTGCTCTTCCGGCAGGTTCTGGATTTCCCAGGCGATTACCGCTTGCAGGGACAACTCGCGTTGCTCGGCGGTGAGCTTGCGGCCGTCGGACCATTTGCCGATTTCCACGGCCAGCTTGAGGCTCTCGTAAATATCCGGGGTGATGTTTTCGATCATTTCAGCAAAAGAGGACATGAGGCTCTTCCTTATCAAATAGAAGCTTTGCGGCGGCTGTAAAGCCCGCCCAGCAAACCTGTCAGGCAACCGATAACCAGGCCGCCGACGTGGGCAGCGTTGGCGATTTCGCCGAAACCGATCATCGAGACCAGCCCCGACAGGCACAGTACCAGCCATACCAACATCATCACCAACACCCCACGGGGCAGGCGATAGGCCGGGTTAGGCGACAATAATTGAAAAATCCAGCAATGCCCGAGCAAGCCATACAACACACCGGACAGGCCGCCAAACAGGCCGGGGCCGCCATAGGCGTATTGAGCGTAGTTGGAGACCAGGCTGAACAACAACGTCAGGCCCAGCAGGTTGATACTGCCCTGGCGCACTTCGATGCGGCGGCCCAGTTCCCAGTACCACATGCCATTCATCGCCAGGTGCAGGATGCCGAAGTGGATCAGCATCGGGGTGACCAGCCGCCACCACTGCCCCGAGGCCATGGTTTCGGCAAACGGCGTGAACTGGATGTACTCACCCGTCACGTGAAACGGCAGGAACGTCAGCCAGCTCATGGCTTGCAGGTTTTCGCCCAGCAGCGTTACCGCGCCGACGATAAGGCTCGCCAGCAGCACCAGCGCCGTGACCGGGCTCATGCGCAATTGCTGGACGAAGCCTGGACGCGTAACGGGTGCTTGCTCGGGAATATCCAGTTGCTGGTCCGGGTCACCGGCGGGAAAGCGCTGGTACAGCACGCGCACGTCGTCGCTGATGGTCTCGGGCACCCACAACACCTGTTCCCCGGCTTCCTCGCTGACGCGATGCGGCACTTGCATACGTTGCAGCAGTTTGACGAAACCGCCCAGGTCGACGCTCAGTGGCAAGCGCAATACAGCCACGGTACTCATGACATCACCTCGGGCCGCTCAACGTCGACCCATACGAATTTACGCGGATCCAGTTGGGTTTCCTGGTCCAGTCGATAGGCCACCAACTTGCCGTACAGCACCGCGCTGTAGTCCAGGCAGGCCAGGTTCGGGCGGATCGGCGCCGGTTTGCCGCTGCGCCAGTAGTGGCCGACGAACAACAACGGTTCGTCGACGCCGTAGCGCAACAGGGAATTTTTCTGCGAGGACGACAGTGGCGTACGCGCCACCGGCTCCGGCAGCGCATCGGGCTGGAACACGATGTCGCCGTAGGTTTTCGGGTCGTCTTCCCAGAACTTGGTGCGAAAGAACGAACGCGTCAGGCCATCACCACCGGTCAGCGTCAGGCCATCCGGCAGGCGCATGTCTGTGCCGCGCAACAGGCGGTCGAACGCATTGCAGGAAAAACTGCCCGGCACCGCAGCGGCCTGCAGGAAGTGCTGGTCGATGCAGCCATCCGGGAAGGTACCGCGCAGCGGCTGGATAAAGCCGTCATCCCAGCACGCATGCACCACACGGAAACGCCCGGCGTCGACAAACAGCGGCATGTCATAGAACCAGCCGAGGAAGTCATGCCAGTCGGCCGGGTGGTGCTCGAACTGGGTCAGGGTCTCGTGGATCAAGCGGGCGTGGCGCGGGTTGTGCTCACGCACGAACTGCTTGCCACTGCCCGGCGGCGCCGGTGTGCTCCAGCCCAGTGCGTTGAACTCATGGTTGCCCATGATGCACAGCGCCTGTCCGGCCTCGGCCATGTCATGGACGATATGCAGCGCCTCGCGAATGCGTGGGCCACGGTCGATGATATCGCCGAGGAACACCGCCATTCGCGACGGATGGCGCCAGGTGCCGCCCTGCTTGTGGTAACCCAATTGGTCGAGCAAGTGCTCAAGGGTATGAGCGCAACCGTGCACGTCACCAATCAGGTCGTAGCTACGCGCGGGATCGAGCATCAGTCGCCTCCACCCCCCAAGCGGCTGCCCCAGCCCAACTTGGTCCGGCACACTTCGTAGTAATTGTGGTCCAGCGGGTGGATCAACCGCAGCTTCTGCGCCTTTTTGCTCACGGTGATGGTGTCACCGGGGGCGCAGGTAAAATGGTTCTGCCCGTCACAGGAGACTTGCGGGTAGATCTGCATGTCTTTGGACACCACGATTTTCAGCTCACTGTTGCCATCGACCACAATCGGCCTGCTGGACAACATATGGGGGTACATCGGCACGATCACAATGGCATCCAGCTTGGGATGCATGATCGGGCCACCGGCCGACAACGCGTAGGCGGTGGAGCCGGTCGGCGTGGCGACGATCAGGCCGTCGGCCTTCTGGCTGCAGACGAACTGGCCGTCGATGTACAGCTCGAACTCGATCATCCGCGTGGATTTGCCCGGGTGCAGCACCACGTCATTGAGGGCATCGCCCTGGCCGATGGCTTCACCGTGGCGGCGCACTTCGGCCTGCAACAGGAAGCGGTTTTCCACCAGGTAATGGCCGTCGAGCACCTTGGCGACTTCGACTTCCAGGTCATCCGGGCGGATATCCGTGAGAAACCCCAGGCTGCCACGGTTGATCCCCAGCACCGGCACGTTATGCCGCGCCAGGGCCCGGGCCGCGCCGAGCAGGCTGCCGTCGCCGCCCACCACAATCACCATGTCACACACTTCGCCGAGCATCTTGCGCGACGAGGTTTGCAGGCCATGGCCCGGGAGGATTTCAGCGATGGTGTCTTCGAGGATCACATGCAGGTGGCGTTCCAACAGGAACTTTTTCAGCCGGCGGACGGTGTCCAGCACCTGGGTACTGCCCAGGCGACCGATAATGCCGATATTGCGAAATTGCTCCATGGGGCTCCTGCGGGATTTGGGGTGTGGCAAAAAGAACGATTATGGGCGAAAGGCTGCGTCAGGCAAAATCCTTTGTCGCCGCCCGCCTGGATGACAATGGTTCTCAGCCACCCGTACAGCGCTTAAAAGGCTATGCTCGGACCATGACTGTGTTCCCAGACTTGCTCAACCTGCCCCGCCAGTTGCGGCACCCCGAGGTGCGCGATTTGGCGTGGGTGATGCTCGCGCCCCCCATGCTCGCCCAAACGCCTTGGCCGCAACGCCATCCGCTGGCCGGCAGCGACTGGGTGCAGGCGCCCCATCTTCTCGAACACTGGTTAAGTACACTCGATCAGGACAGCAGCGCCCTGCAGCATTGGCTGAGCTTGGCACGCACCCGCCGTCTGGGCCTGTACTACGAGCGCCTGTGGCAATTCGCCGTGCAGCATGCACCGGGTGTGGAGTTGATGGCTGCCAACCTGCCGATCCGCCGCGCCGGGCATACCTTGGGTGAGCTGGATATGCTGCTGCGCGACCGCGACGGCGTGCACCACCTGGAACTGGCGATCAAACTCTATCTGGGCCCGCAAGACGGCAACGGCCATGACACCGCGCAATGGCTCGGCCCCGGCTGCCATGACCGGCTGGACCGCAAGCTGGCGCACCTTGCCCAACATCAACTGCCGATCTCGGCACGTCCGGAAAGCCGCGAAGCGTTGGCGGCACTGGATATTCAGCAGTTCGATGCACATTTGTGGCTGGGCGGGTATTTGCTCTATCCGTGGCCGGGCCAGGCCGAATCGCCCCAAGGCGCCCATCCACAGCATTTGCGCGGGCGCTGGCTGCATCAGCGCGACTGGCGGGACTTCGTCAGCGCGAGCCCGCCGGGGCGTTGGCAACCCCTGCCCCGGCATGCGTGGTTGGCGCCGGCGCACTACCCGGCGAGTGAAGTGTGGCGTGAAGAACAGATGCAAGGGTGGCTGGCCGAACTCGAGCCAATGGCGCCGGCGCAACTGCTGGTAAGGCTGGTTCAGAACGGCGAGGACTGGGAGGAAGCCGAACGTTTGTTCCTTGTGGCGGACCTTTGGCCAAACGTTCCTGGGCTCACTTGACCTTCAAGTGCCGCGCATACCAGGGCCGCTGCGGCACGCGCTTGAACAATGCCTGCAGCCCCTCTTCTTCGGCGGCAAATGTAATCCGTAGCGCCAGCTTCATGGTTTCCGGGTCCATTTCCATCGACCGCCCCATCTGCAAACCCGGCGTGGTACTGCAGCCATGGGTGTCAGGGCCCAGCCACGGGTCACCCACTTCCACCCAGCGCCCCGGCGCAAACCAGGCCACACCGTTGACCTCAAGCCGGCTGACCTCGCCTGGATTAAACCGCTCATGGGCGCGGAACCAGTCCTCGATACGGTCATCGATCCAGCCGTGAAAGTGCCAGAACACCGGGTTTACATGGGATGAAAACGGGTCGCCGAGGAAGTCGTTCTCCGGCGCATACCAACGCGCGGCAAAGTCCGCAGGGTCGCGGGCGAACGGCACCGGTGCGCCGTTGGACGGGTCACGGGGCACCGAGGCCCAGCGCATGTGCAGCCAGTCGTGCAGGCCCAGTTCCATTTCGGAACCTAACTGGCCCAAGGTCAGCTTGGCCAGGTAACGCGGGTCGCGGTAGTGGGACTCCCACACCTGGAAGTTACTGTGGTAGGTCTCGGCCGCCTTGATATCGCTGACCCACTGGGTGTAGTCGCCGTCGTCCGGCGCCGACCAGCTGGGCGCAAGTGCAAAGCCATCATGATTATCGAAGTACCGCACAAAGCCCAGGCGATCGCGCTCCAGGGCGGGCTGCGGCTCGGGGAATTGCGGCCACGACGGCAGGTCTTGCAGGGAACGCGCGGTGCCGAGCATATGGCGGTGCATGAAGAAGAAGTCGATACCTGAACCATTACGGTCTTTGCGTTTGCCGCGGGCGTCGCGCTCCTGGCCGCGCGGCCCGGGTTGCCAGCCGATGCCGCGCAAGGCGTCACGTTTTTCCTCGGACAGCTTGTGCCACTGGTCACGGGAGGCATGCCACAGCTGGTGAAACAGCCGGTGTTCGGGAGAGATCAGCCAAGCCAACAAGCTCGGATTGAGGCCGATTCGCTCGCGAGCCTCGGGAAACAGTTGCTTGTGGGCGATAAAGCGGTTGTCGCGTTCGGTCAGGGCCAAGGGGCGATTGAGGTCGAGGATCTGCCCACTTAAGGTCCCGCTGCCGGCGTTGGCGAAGTCGGCCCAGACTTCGTCGAGGCGCATTTTGAATTCATAGGCGGGCGCGCCATTGGCCGTCTCGCGGTCGATCAGGCGCCAATAGAGCAACGCGCCCTCGCCTGTCAGCAGGTCACCCAATACGCGGTAACGCGGCTCACCGTCGGCACGCAAGTTTTCAGCGGTGTCCAGGTAACCGCGCAAACCATGGCCACGCGGGGCGATATCAAGCAGCAATTGCAGGCCTTGCAGCGGCAAGCCCTTGAGGCCGGCGTCACGACCTTCCAGACGCAGGTCCCAGACGCCGCGCAGGGTGTTCGCCAAGTGCTGGCCTGCAGTGTCGGCCAAGTCCACCGTGGCCTCGCCCGCCGTGATGGGGAACTCTTCTTCACGCGTCAGCTCGCGATGGGCATAAAAGGCCGCCGGCACGGCAGCGCCCGTCAGCGCCAGGCCTGCGATGAACCCACGTCGAGAGATGGTCATTGTCTACCTTAGAAAACGGCTTAATCAGAGCTAGAACGTTGGCGGCCGCGACAAATTTACTGCCGCGTCGCCTGGGCCTAAATTTCCCCCGCCATCGCTCGTTCTTCCCTGATAGCAAAGGCCCCAACTGACTGAGATGGCAATGACAAAACCACGTTCGAAAAAGGCGTTGTATATCGGCCTGCCGCTGGCACTGGCCATCGGCGCCGGAGCCGGCTTTCTGGTTTGGGACCACTGGTTCCGCGGCAATGCCGGCTACCCGCTGGAGGTGATCAAGCAAGCCAATGACATGCAGGACCGCCTGCTGTCGTTTGACAGCCATATCACGGTGCCCCTGGATTTCGGCACGGCCGGCCATGAGGCCGACAAAGATGGCAGTGGCCAGTTCGACCTGGCCAAGGCCGCACGCGGGCGTTTGTCGGGCGCCGCCCTGACGATTTTCGGCTGGCCGGAAATCTGGAACGGCGCCAATGCGCCGCACAAACCCAGCGATGGTTTTGTCGAAGAGGCCCGTCACGAGCAAGAGGTGCGCTACAAGATCATCTCCGGCATGGTGCGCGACTTTCCTAATCAAGTGGGCATCGCCTATACCCCGGACGATTTCCGGCGCCTGCATGGCGAGGGCAAGTTTGCGATCTTTATCAGCATGCTCAACGCCTACCCGCTGGGCAACGACCTGAACCAGCTGGACCTGTGGACGGCGCGCGGCATGCGCATGTTCGGCTTCAGCTACATCGGCAACAACGCCTGGTCCGATTCGTCGCGCCCGCTGCCGTTTTTCAATGACTCGACCGACGCCCTCGAAGGGCTGTCGGATATCGGCCAGCAAGCGGTGCATCGTCTGAATGACTTGGGCGTGATCATCGACGTGTCGCAAATGTCGACCAAGGCCGTGGAGCAAGTGGCGCAGTTGAGCCGCACACCGATGGTGGCGTCCCACTCGGCGCCACGGGCGTCGGTGGATATCCCGCGCAACCTCAGCGACAAGGAGCTGCAACTGATCAAGAACAGTGGCGGCGTGGTGCAAGTGGTGGGCTTCCCGGCCTATTTACGCCCGCTGAGCCAACCGACCCAGGACAAACTCAACGCCCTGCGCGCGCGTTTCGATTTGCCGCCGCTGCCCAACCTGGCCATGGCCTTGATGCCCGGCGACGCAATTATCGCCGCCTGGTCCGAGCAGAAGTTCGGCCAGTACGCCAGCGCGCTTTACGCGGTTCTCGACGAAGAACCCAAGGCCTCCCTCAAGGATTGGGGCGACGCCATCGATTACACCGTGCGCAAGATCGGCATCGATCATGTCGGTATCTCGTCGGACTTCAACGACGGCGGCGGCATCCAGGGCTGGGAGAACGTCGGCGAGGTGCGCAACGTCACCGCCGAGCTGATCCAGCGCGGTTACTCCGAAGCCGATATCGCCAAGCTCTGGGGAGGCAACTTCCTGCGGGTGTGGGACCAGGTACAAAAAGCCGCCAAGCCATTGGCCAACCGCTAATCACCTAGAAGCAAGTCCATGACCGACCGCCGTACATTTCTCAAGCAGGCCGGCGTATTCGCCGCCAGCCTGCCGCTGGGCGCCGCCCTCCTCCCACAGGCCTTGGCAGGCGAACCGGCACCCGCTACGAACGACCCATGGACGGGGCTCAAACAACTGTTCAACCAAGACCCGGACTACCTGCACTTTTCCAACTTCCTGGTGACTTCACATCCCAAGCCCGTGCGCGAAGCCATTGACCGCTACCGCCAGCAGATCGACCGCAACCCGGGCCTGGCGATGGACTGGGGCCTTGAGGAAACCTGGAAACGTGAGGGCCAGGTGCGCGAATGGGCGGGTCGCTACCTGAACGCCACACCGCCTCAGATCGCGCTGACCGGCAGTACGTCGGAAGGCCTGGCGATGATCTACGGCGGCATCAAGCTGCGGCCTGACCAGGAAATTCTGACCACCGAGCACGAGCACTACGCCACACAGAACGTCCTGGATTTTCGCGTCGCCCGGCAAGGCACGCAGGTGCGCCGAATTCGGTTATTCGAAAATGCCCACCAGGTGTCCGTAGACGAAGTGCTCGGCAACATCAAACGCGCTATCCGCCCCAATACCCGTGTGCTGGGCATGACCTGGGTGCAATCCGGCAGTGGCGTGAAGCTGCCCATCGGCGAGATCGGCAGGCTGGTGGAGACACTCAACCGCAACCGTGACGATAAGGACCGCATTCTCTATGTGGTCGATGGCGTGCATGGCTTTGGCGTGGAGGACCTCGATTTTCCGGCCATGCACTGCGATTTCTTTATCGCCGGCACCCATAAATGGATGTTCGGGCCACGCGGCACCGGGCTGGTCTGCGCTCGTGATGCCGAGAACAAAGACGTGACGCCGATGGTGCCGACCTTCTCCGAAGACACCAATTTCGCCACCACCATGACCCCCGGGGGCTACCACGCTTTCGAGCATCGCTGGGCGGCGGACGAGGCCTTCAAACTCCACCTGCAACTGGGCAAGGCGTCGGTGCAGGCGCGTATTCACGAACTGAACACCGAGCTGAAAAACCAACTGCTGGCCCACCCGCAGATCGAGCTGGTGACGCCGCGCAGCACCGAGCTTTCAGCGGGCTTTACGTTCTTCCGTGTCAAGGGCCAGGACAGCGACGCCGTAGCCGCCTACCTGATGAAAAACCGTGTGGTGATCGATGCGGTAGACCGCGATGTCGGCCCAGTGATTCGCACCTCTCCCGGCCTGCTTAACAGCTCGGACGAGATCCAGCACTTCATGACCTTGCTGAGCCAACGGTTGTGACGGCCACTTTTTTCCTTTGAACGAGATGCCCACATGAATCCATCCCGACTCAACCCCCTGACAGCCCTGGCGCTGACCGCCCTGTGCGCTGCGGCGCTGCCCAACCTGGCCCAGGCCGCTACGCCGCAGCCCGGCAAGGTATTCAAGGACTGCAAGGACTGCCCGGAAATGGTGGTGCTGCCGGCCGGCACGTTCACCATGGGCACCCCCGAAGACGAAGTCGGCCGCGAGCCCGACGAAGGCCCGATGCACGACGTGACCTTCGCCAAACCCTTCGCCATGAGCCGCTTCCACATCACCGCCGGTGAATGGGACAGCTATATCCGCCAGAGCGGGGTCAAGATCGCCGATGGCGATACGCGCCCCGGCCGCGAATGCATCGCCAGTAAACCGCGCTACCCGCAGGGGCCGCGCCAACCGGCGGTATGCATGGACATGGACGACGTAAAGAACTACGTCGCCTGGCTGTCGAAAAAAACCGGGCAGACATACCACATGGTCAGTGAAGCGCAGCGTGAATACGCCGCCCGCGCCGGTTCAACCGGACCGTTCCCGTTTCCTTTCGATGCAGGCAAGGGCTACAGCATCGCCGAACATGCCAATACCTACGGGCCGGCGGATGGCTACAGCTACTCTTCGCCGGTCGGCAGTTACCCGCCGAATGCATTTGGCATGTATGACATGCATGGCAATGTGTATGAGCGTGTGGCCGACTGTGAACACCCCAACTACATCGGCGCGCCTACCGACGGCAGCGCCTGGATGGAGCCGAACTGCGAGAGCTACCAGATTCGCGGCAATGACTGGGGCGAAGCGCCGGTATTTTCGCGCTCGGGCAACCGCAACAACATCTACCCGCAGACTCGCGGTGACTGGATTGGCTTTCGTGTAGTGCGCGATCTCTAAGGCCGACACCCTCAAATGTGGGAGCGGGCTTGCTCGCGAAGGCGGTGAATCAGTCGATACATCCGGCGACTGACACAGCGCTTTCGCGAGCAAGCCCGCTCCCACATTTTGCCCTGCATACATCAGCTGCAGCTCGGCTGAATCAGGCCTGCCTGGCCAGCAATTCCAAGCCCTCATGCAACGCCGGGAACAGGCTGTTGTTGAAGTTGTTCCAGCGCAACTCAAGGATGGTGTCTTCCGGCGAAATCTCGGTTTTGAGCACGTCGTGGAACACTTCACCGGAGTCGATGCCGTTGTCCACGTAGTGGAACGACGCCCCGGTAAGGTATAGCGGCTCCGACGGCGTGGTTGCCTTGGTCGCCCAATCCACCACGGTTTGCCCGCGCGCACCATACAAGGCGTTCCAGGTGGCGTAAGCCCCACGGCGCTCGTACGGCGATTCGATGCGGGTAATGCCCGGGTGAATGTTCATGATGCGCCGCGCAAACGGTGCGCCCGGTCGTAGCAGCTCATCCAGAATCACCAACAGACCATCCAACACCACGACATCAGCCTTCAACTCCACGAGAGTGTCGTGCAAGCGTCGCTCGAAATCCTGCTTGCCGGCGATGTGTTCGGCGCTGCCGCGAGGCAGGCGGCGATAGGTGGATGGCACACTCAGCAACAGGTCGTTAACCGGGCGCCCCTGCACCCGCAAGTCCGCCGGGTAAAGCCACTGGCGGCCGGGCTTATAGGCAAAGCCGTAATCGCTGACCAACTGCTGGTCCCGTGGATTCTGCTCGTCATCGTCGTAGATCACGCCGACCAGGTTATACGCCTCGCCCAGCGGTGTGTCGTTCAGCGACCCCACCAGAAACTCCAGCACCGATTTCATGTAGCGCTCGTGGTCTTTGTAAGCCACCGGCTGCCCTGCCTTGTCGGCGGCGGCATTTCTCAGGGACCACACATACACCAGGTTCTTTTTGGTCATTTTTCGCTCTCGCTGAATGGACTGCGCACAACGCCAATACACGTGCGCCTACAGCACAAGAACGAACCAGCCCAGCGGCAATTTATACCTCGCCGCTGCCGTCGGGCGCGCCGAGCTAAATACTCGCGCCGACGCTTCGTTTGTCATGGGTAAGGGTCTGTGTGCCCAGCCCCTCTTTTCACTCTCCGGGATGTATTTATGACCGACCCCAAACGCAGCGCCTTCAAGGGGCTGCTCGCCTTGCTCAGGCCCTTTCGCACCATCGTGACCGTCTCCGTCGCCCTCGGCATGGTCGGCGGCCTGGCCATCACGCTGCTGCTGGCCACCATCAATAATGCCCTGCATTCGGCCAACGGCATGACCCAAGGCGTGGTCCTGACCTTTGCGGCGCTGTGTGTGCTGGCATTGATCAGCTCGATCATTTCGGATATCGGCACCAATTACGTCGGCCAACGCATCATCGCAGCCCTGCGCAAAGACCTGGGCGAAAAAGTGCTGTCGGCGCCCATCGGGCAGATCGAGCGGTATCGCTCGCACCGCCTGATCCCGGTGCTGACCCATGATGTCGATACCATCAGCGACTTTTCCTTCGCCTTCACGCCGTTGGCCATCGCTGCCACGGTGACCCTCGGTTGCCTGGGTTACCTGGCCTATCTGTCGGTGCCGATGTTCCTGATGATGGTGGTGGCGATCATTATCGGCAGTGCCGTGCAGTTCATTGCCGGCGGTAAAGGCATCCAGGGCTTCGACCTGGCACGCAGTCATGAGGATGAACTGCAGCGTTATTACAACGCGATCGCTTCCGGCGCCAAGGAACTGCGCATGCACCGGCCACGGCGTTTTCGCATGAACACCCATCGCATCCAGGAAACCGCCGACCGCATCAGCGACATCCAGGTGCGCTCGGTCAACATTTACATCCTGGCCAAGACGTTTGGCTCGATGCTGTTCTTTGTGGTGATCGGCCTGGCCCTGGCGATGCAGGCCTACAACCCGAACCCGGACCCTACCGTGATCACCGGCTTCGTGCTGGTGCTGCTGTACATGAAAGGCCCGCTGGAACACCTGCTGGGCTACCTGCCGGTGGTGGGCAAGGCGAAGATTGCCTTTGGCCGTATCAGCGAGTTGTCGCAGCGCTTCTCCTCCCCCGAACCGCACCTGCTGATGGATGACAGCGAAGCCCCCAAACCGGTGGTCAACAGCCTGGAACTGCGCGGCGTGAGCTACAGCCCGCCGGCAGTTGAGGGCAGCGAACCGTTCCACCTGGGGCCGATCAACCTGAGCATCAAGCAAGGCGATATCGTATTTATCGTCGGCGAAAACGGCAGCGGCAAGACCACCCTGATCAAACTGTTGCTGGGCCTGTACCCGCCCCAGGCCGGCGAGATCCGGCTCAACGGCGAGGCCGTGACCGACCCCGAGCGCGATGATTATCGCCAGCTGTTTACCACGATTTTTTCCGACTATTACCTGTTCGATGACCTGGTGCAGGGCAGCGCCACCCAGTCATTGGACAGTGCCGCCAAATACCTGGAACGCCTGGAGATCGCGCACAAGGTCAGCGTGAAGGATGGCGTGTTCAGCACCACCGACCTGTCTACCGGCCAACGCAAGCGCCTGGCCTTGGTCAACGCGTGGCTCGAAGAACGCCCGGTGCTGGTGTTCGACGAGTGGGCCGCCGACCAGGACCCGGCCTTTCGCCGGATCTTCTACACCGAGCTGCTGCCGGACCTTAAGCGCCTGGGCAAAACCATCATCGTGATCAGCCACGACGACCGCTATTTCGACATCGCCGACCAATTGGTACGCCTGCGCGCCGGCCAGGTGGTGCACGAAATGGAGCCTGCCTGAAATTTCTTTTCCGGTTTTCCCAAGTAGGAACGTCTCACTAGTGTTAATGAGAACCAGAATCAATAAACACCTATAACTTGCCCACTTACACATAGAAGAGAAAGCATCCATGCCAGCAAGACTCGGTCTCAGCCCTCTGAGCAAAGCGCTATCCATGCGCCGGGCCCTGAACATTAATCTTCTTCCGAGCGCCCTGGCCCTGGCGATATCGTTGCCGGTTGCAGGCTATGCGCAGGCGCAGGAGATCGAGCTGGATATTCCTTCACAGTCGCTGGGGAGCGCGCTGCAGGAATTCGGTCGTCAGACCAACGTGCAGGTGCTGTACAGCCCGAGCGATGTGCAGGGCAAGAACAGTCGCGCGGTGAAGGGCAAAATGGAACCGCAGCGGGCAATTGATACCTTGCTGGGTGGGACTGAGACCACTCACAGCCTCAGTGGCAACTCGCTGACCGTGACCGCTGCCGGTACAACCGAAGCGTTGGAACTGAGCCCGACCCAAGTGACCGGCAACGCGTTGGGCAACATTACCGAGGACTCCGGCTCCTACACGCCGGGCACCATTGCCACAGCCACACGGCTAACCCTGACGCCTCGGCAAACGCCGCAATCGATCACTGTCATCACCCGTCAGCACATCCAGGACTTCGGCCTGAATAACGTTGATGACGTGATGCGCCACACCCCGGGCATCACCGTGTCGGCCTATGACACCGACCGCACCAACTATTATTCCCGTGGTTTTTCGGTCAACAGCTTCCAGTACGACGGCATTCCGTCCACTGTGCGCAACGTCGGCTATTCGGCGGGTAACACCCTAAGCGACATGGCCATCTATGACCGCGTCGAAATACTCAAGGGCGCAACCGGCCTGCTTAACGGTGCGGGTTCCCTGGGCGCGACCATCAACCTGATCCGCAAGAAGCCAACCTCGGAATTCAAGGGCCATGTCCAGCTGGGCGCAGGTTCCTGGGACAATTACCGCAGCGAAGTCGACGTCAGCGGCCCCTTGACCGACAGCGGCAACGTCCGTGGTCGCGCAGTGGCGGCGTATCAAGACAAAAAGTCCTTCATGGACCACTACTCACGCAAGACCGAAACCTACTACGGCATTACCGAATTCGACCTGTCCCCCGACACCATGCTGACGGTGGGCTTCGACTATCAGGACAACATTCCACAAGGCTCCAGCTGGTCCGGTGCCTTCCCGTTGGTGAAATACGACGGCAGCATCAACAAGATGCCGCGCTCCTATAACAATGGCACCACCTGGAGTTCCTGGGAGCAGAATACCCGTACCGCCTTTGCCATGCTGCAACATGACATGGGCGACGGCTGGGTCACCAAGTTCCAACTCGACCATAAGATCAACGGCTACCACGCCGACCTGGGCTCGATCCAGTTCGTTGAGCCTCAGTCCGATGGCACCGCGTCGATCAACGGGCAGAAGTACACCGGCGAAACCAAAAGCACCTCGGTCGATCTGTACGCCACCGGGCCTTTCAGCCTGTTCGGCCGCGACCATGAACTGGTGGTGGGCGGCTCGATCGGTACCTCGCGCTGGCAGGGCAAGGGTTATTGGTCGCCGGAATGGCCAGGCGGCAACAAAGTCGACTTCTACAACTGGAATGGCAAGATCGACAGGCCGATCTACGGCCCGGTCCAGCAGTACATCGACGACACCATTCGCCAGAACGGCTACTACATGACCACACGTTTGAACGTGATGGATGACCTTAACGTGATCCTCGGCGGACGCGTCGCCAACTACCACGTCACCGGTAATAACCCGTCCTACAAAGAAACCGGCCGGTTCATCCCATATGCCGGTGTCATCTACGACCTGAACGACAACTTCTCGCTGTACACCAGCTACACCGATATTTTCCAGCCCCAGGAAAGCACCTATAAGGACCGCGACCAAAAACTGCTGGAACCGGACGAGGGGCAAAACTACGAGTTCGGCCTCAAGGGTGAGTTCCTGGAAGGCCGCCTGAACACCAGCATTGCCTACTTCGAAGTGCATGAGACCAACCGCGCTATTTCGGACGATGCCTACAACAACCAGACCCCAACGCCGAACAACTACGCGTTTAAGGGCTCCAAGGCCGTCACCAAAGGCTACGAAGCGGAGATCTCCGGTGAGCTGGCCCCGGGCTGGCAAGTCCAGGGTGGCTACACCCACAAGATCGTACGCGACGAAGACGGCAAGAAAATCTCCACCTTCGAGCCGGAGCATCAGGTCAACCTGAACACCACCTACAAGCTCAAGGGCGACCTGGACAAGTTCACCGTCGGCGGCGGCGTGCGCTGGCAGAGCAAGGGCTGGTACGAAATCTATAACTCGCCGCTCGAAAAAAACCAGGACATTACCCAGTCGTCCTACACAGTGGTGGACCTGATGACCCGCTACCAGTTGACCAAGAACCTCTCGGCCACTATCAACCTCAACAACATCTTCGACACGACCTACTACACCAACGTGGGCTTCTATAACTCGGCGGCCTACGGCGAGCCGCGCAACGTGATGGTCAGCACCCGCTGGAACTTCTGACCGGATGCCTTGATCGCCCAGGCGATCAACTCAACGCCCGATGAAAGCCCTGCTTTCATCGGGCATTTTTTATGCCTGCCCCACCTGAAAAAAAGCCCAAAAAAACCCGGATCAATGATCCGGGTTTATTCGTACAACAGCCCCTTACTCCATGGCAGCCACCAGGCTATTGATGAACGCGGCGCTGTCGATGATCCCGTCATGATCAGTCTCGATCATCACCGAACGCTCGATGCGCCCCTGGCCAATCACACCGGCCATGTTCTGTTCGATCAGGTCCTTGAAGTGCCCCGCGCGGCTCAAAGAAGCCCACCAGCAACTGACCGGAGCCTGGATCGGCTTGAAGTCAGCCGCGGTCATGCGCTCGCTGAGTGCGCGGTCAACCTCCCAGGAAATCTGCGCTTCATTGCCACGCAGCAACTCGTCCTTGATGCCGGTGAAGGCCTCACCCAGGGTCTGTTCGGCCCAGGCTACAAACGCCTGCCATTGCCCGGCTTCATCCGCAGCCTGACGCCGGCACTGTTGCCACGCCCCTTCAATCTGCTCGGCAAACGCTGGGAACATCACCCCAAGCAACGCCACACGGCGCTCATTGGCTGATACTTCACGATCATCCTCGATCACCACCGCGTCCCAATAAGGCTTGAGCCACTGCGGTGGTGCCGAATCAATCCAGCCGACAAATTCGACCTCACGCCCGGCTTGCTCCAGTGCATAGGCGACTTCCATCGCCAGGTTGCCGCCCAGTGACCAGCCGGCCAGGCGATAGGCACCCTGTGGCTGAGCCTTCAACAATTGCGCGGTGTAATCGTCAACCATCGCCTGCCATTCAGGCACCGGTGCGCCCTCTTCCACCAGCGCACGGCAGATCACGCCGAACACCGGGCGCTGCTCCCTGAGTGCCAGGGCAATGGCGGTGTAGCAATGCACCGAGCCGAAACTTGGGTGGAACATGAACAGCGGCGTGCCTTGGGTCTGGCTGTTGAGCTTGACGATCAACTCGCTGCGTACCTCGCCCTGCACGCAATTGACCTGCCCACGCACGGTGGGGTTGAGCATCAACTGGCTGACGGACAGATTGACCCCGCTGACCTGCCTGATGCGCTCCTTGAGCAGCAGCACGCGCAATGAATGGCCACCCAACTCAAAGAAGTTGTCGTTCAGCCCGACGCGCTCAACACCGAGCACCTCGCTCCAAATCGCCGCGACCTGCTGCTCAATGTCGCTTTGCGGCGCCTGATAGTCCTGCGCAGCGTTTGCTTCAGGCTTGGGTAGCGCTTTGCGATCCAGCTTACCATTGGGGCTCAACGGCATCTGTGCCAGCACCACCCACTGCGCGGGCACCATGTAATCCGGCAGTTGCGCAGCAAGGTGAGCACCCACCAAGGCTTTCCAGTCCGCACACGGTTCCTGCAACACCAGGTAACCCACCAGGTGCGTGCCGCCTACTGCCAGCACGGCAGCTTCACGCACGCAGGCATGCTCCAGCAGGCGCGCCTCGATTTCACCCAACTCGATCCGCAGCCCGCGCAGCTTGACCTGATGGTCGATGCGCCCGGCGTACTCGATCACACCATCGTCGCGATAGCGCGCCAGGTCGCCGGTACGGTACAGGCGCGCGCCGCTGCCGAACGGGTCGGTCACAAAACGTTCAGCGGTCAGCGCCGGCCGACGGTGATAACCCCGCGCCAGCCCGATGCCGCCCAGGTACAGCTCACCCAACACGCCCACCGGCGCCGGCGCCAGGTTGCCGTCGAGCACATAGCAACCCAGGTTGGCGATGGGCCGACCAATCGGCACCACATCATGCCCTTCATCGACACAGGTCCAGTGGGTCACATCAATGGCGGCTTCCGTCGGCCCATACAAGTTGTACAACTGGGCACCGGGCAGCTTGGCAAACACCTGCTGCTGGGCATCCACGGGCAATGCTTCACCGCTGCAGACAATGCGTTGCAGGCTATGGCAGGCACTTACCGCCGAGTCCTGCAAGAACGCTTGCAACATGGACGGCACGAAGTGCAGCGTGGTGACCTGCTCGGCGTTGATCAGGCTGACCAACCTGGCCGGATCGCGATGCTCCCCGGGCGCAGCCACCACCAGGCGCGCGCCGGCCATCAGTGGCCAGAAGAACTCCCACACCGACACGTCAAAGCTGAACGGGGTTTTCTGCAACACGCTATCGCTGGCTTCCAGGCCATACGCCTGCTGCATCCAGCAGAGCCGATTGGTGAGCGCCGAATGCCGATTACCGGCGCCCTTGGGCTGCCCGGTAGAGCCCGAGGTGTAGATCACATACGCCAGGTTTTCGCCATCGACGGCGATGTCAGGATTGCGCGCGCTATAACCCTCAAGCCACGCCTCGCCCGTCTCCAGCACCAGGTGCTGAACGCCCGCCGGGATCGGCAGTTGTTCCAGCAGATGAGCCTGGGTCAGCAGCCACGTTACGCCACTGTCCTGCAACATGTAGGCGAGTCGGTCACGCGGGTATTCCGGGTCCAGCGGCACGTAGGCGCCACCGGCCTTGAGCACGGCCAACAGACCGACGACCATCTCGATGGAGCGCTCCACCGCCAGGCCCACCAGCACGTCCGGCCCCACGCCGGCCGCGATCAAACGATGCGCCAGGCGGTTCGCCCGACGGTTCAGCTCGGCGTAACTCAGGTGCTGCCCGGCAAACGCCAGGGCCGTAGCGTCTGCCGTACGAACCACCTGCGCCTCGATCAATTGATGCACGCTCTGGTGCAGCGGGTAGCTTTGCGCCGTGGCGTTCCAGGCCTGCAGCGTCTGGCGCTCGGCCAATGCCACCGAAGGCAGCGCGGCCAGGCACTGGTCGGCATCCATAATCAAGGCACTCAACAGCTGCTGGAAGTGCTCGGCCAGGCGCTGGATATGCGCGGCACTGAAGGCCTGCCGGTCGTAGTTGAATTCAAGCCCCAGGCTTTCGCCCATGCCCAGGAGCACGGTCAACGGGTAGTGCGTCTGCTCCAGGCTGTGCACGGTGCCAAAGCGTAAACCCGACGGCGCGCCCTGCTCCAGCGCCTCGGACACCGGGTAATTCTCGAACACCAGGATGCTGTCGAACAGCGCCTCCCCGCCCAGACCGGCCCAGCGCTGGATCTCGAACAGCGGCGTGTGTTCTTGCTCGCGCAAGCGCACATTCTGCGACTGGACATGTTGCAGCCATTGGCTGACCGACATCTGCGCCTCAGGCGTGGCCACCACGGGCAGCGTATTGATAAACAAACCGACTTGCTGCTCGATACCGCGCAGCTCGGCTGGGCGCCCCGCCACCGTGGCGCCGAACGCGACGGTGGCCTGCCCGGTGTGATGGTGCAGCAGCAATAGCCACGCGGCTTGCACCAGCGTATTGAGGGTGACCTTGTTGCTCTGGGCGAACACTTTGAGACGCTCGGTATGCGCGGCATCAAAGCTCAGGCGATGTTCACCGTTGGCCGCCGGGGCCGTCTGCACCTCGCTCGACTGGCCGCATGCCAGGCGCGTAGGCGCCTGCAGGTTGACCAACTGGTCTTTCCAGAAGGTTTCGCTGACGGCTTTGTTCTGCGCCTGCAACCAGGCGATGTAATCGCGATAGCGCCCCGTCGGCGCAGCCAGCGGCTCGCCGGCGTAGTGTTGCAACACCTCGCCAAACAACTGCGAACCGCTCCATCCGTCCATCAGGATGTGGTGGTTGGTATAGATCAGGTGATAACTCGACACCCCAGTGCGTATGACCGACAGGCTCAGCAGCGGCGCCTGTTCCAGCACGAAACCCTGGGCCCGCGCCGATTCGGCCAGGCTATCGAGGGCCGCAGGGCAATCCGTGCGGTCCGTCCAATCGAGCGCTTCAAGCGGTATGCGCCGCTGCTTGTAGACCACCTGCAACGGTTGCTCGACATCGGTTTGCCAGAGGAAACCACTGCGCAGAATTTCATGCCGGTCGACAGCTGCCTGCCAGGCCTGGCGGAAACGCGGGACATCCAGCCCGTCCACATCGATGCGCATCTGGTTGATGTAGTCGCCCGAACCTTCGCCATACAACGACTGGAACAACATGCCTTGCTGCATCGGCGACAACGGATACAGGTCTTCCACCTCAGAGAAGTTCAGTGGCAGCGCATCCAGCTGGCCTTGAGACAAGCGCGCCAGGGGAAAGTCCGACGGCGTGACGCCTTGATTTGCCGGAGCACAGCAATGCTCGATCAAGGCCTTGAGTTCCAACGCGTACTCGTCCGCCAACTGCTGCAGGGTCGCTTGCGCGAACATCTCTTGGCTGAAACTCCAGTTCAACTTCAATTCGCCTGCGTAGACCTGGCCATTGATTTCCAGCCAGTTGCCCAGCGGCGCGTCAAGGCTTTGCTCGGCACCACTGGCGTCACCGGAAGGCGCGAACAAACCTTCCTGTTCGCCGCCCTCGAAACTGCCGTCGAACTGCCCCAGGTAGTTGAACGTGATACGTGGGCGCGGCAATGCACTTAATGCCTGTTGCGCCTCGGCATTACCCAGGTAACGCAAGGCACCAAAGCCCAGGCCTTTGTCCGGTACAGCGCGCAATTGCTCCTTGATATGTTTAAGGGAACCCGCCAGGGAATCGGTCGGCGTCAGTTGCAAGGGATAGAGGCTGGTAAACCAACCCACAGTGCGGGTCAGGTCGATCTCATCGAACAAGTCCTCGCGGCCGTGGCCTTCCAGCCGGATCAACATCGACGTGTCACCGGTCCAGCCCACAATGACGCGCGCAAGGGCCGTCAACAGCAGGTCGTTGATCTGGGTACGGTAGGCACTTGGAGCGTCCTGCAACAAACGTCGGGTAAACCCTGGGTCCAACTGGGTCGTCACACTCAATGCATGACGGTTGCTCAGGCTGGCCTGCGGGTCGGCGCCCGGCAAACCGGCGTGGCTGCCGTGTAGCTGGGTCTGCCACCACGTCAACGCCTGCGCCAGCGCCGGGCTGCCGGCGTAAGCCTGCAGCCGCGCGGCCCATGCGCGCGTGGAGCTGGTCTTGGCGGGCAGCACCACCGCGGCGCCTTGGGCAATTTGGCGGTAGGCCGTTTGCAGGTCCTCGAGGAGGATGCGCCAGGACACACCGTCCACCACCAAGTGATGGATCACCAGCAACAGACGCTGTGAGCCATCGGCCATGCCTACCAACACCGCGCGCAGCAAAGGGCCTTGACTCAGGTCGAGGCTGCGCTGGGCTTCCTCGCCCAAGGCTTCAAGTTCTTCGAGGGTCGTGAGGGTGGTCTGCCACAGTACCTGTTCGGCCTGATGCTGTTCCGAACTTCGATACGCCGCACTCCAGCCATTTACACTTTGGGCAAACGTGGTGCGCAGGGCGTCGTGATGCACAATCAGCGCCTGTAGAGCGGCCACCAGCACCGGCACCTCCAGCCGCTGGTGCGGTTGCAGCACCACGGACTGGTTCCAGTGCTCACGCGCCGGGATGTCATCGGCAAAAAACGCATGCTGGATCGGCAGCAACAACAGCTCGCCGGTCAGCGCCGACTGATCCAGCAGCACCGCGCCCTCGCCTTCGCGGGCGACGGCCGCCAGGCTCTGGACCGTCTGGTGTTGGAACAGGTCCTTGGGCGTGAACCGCACACCCACTTGGCGCGCACGGCTGACGACCTGGATCGAAATGATCGAGTCGCCGCCCAGTTCGAAGAAGTTGTCATGCAGCCCCACGCGCGGCAGGCGCAGCACGTCGGACCAGATCGCGGCGATCTTCTGCTCCAACTCACTCTGTGGCGCCACGTACACCTGCTGCATCAGGCTCACGTCCGGCAGCGGCAGGCCTTTGCGATCCAGCTTGCCATTGGGCGTGAGTGGCATGCGCGCCAGGAACATCAGGTGCGTGGGTACCATGTAGTCGGGCAGGCGGGTTTTCAAGGCGCGGCGCAGCGCTTCACGGCCGTTCGATTGCGCCACGGCATCGTCGATCAACGCCGGGTCCAACGGCACCACATAGGCGACCAACTGCTTGCCGGTCGGCCCTTCCTGCGCCACCACCACGGTTTCACCAACGCTGTCCTGCTCGCGCAGACGGGCCTCGATTTCACCCAGCTCGATGCGAAAACCACGAATCTTCACTTGATGGTCGACACGGCCAAGGTAGTCCACCACGCCGTCCGGGCGGCCACGGGTCAAGTCGCCGCTGCGGTACACGCGGCTGCCGGGTTTGCCGAACGGGTCCGGTACAAAACGCTCGGCGGTCAGCGCCGGACGCTCCAGATAACCCCGGGCCACGCCCTCGCCGCCCAGGTACAACTCCCCGGCCACGCCGATCGGTTGCAGGTTCAACTGCGCGTCCAACACGTAGCCGCTGCGGTTGCCCAACAACGTACCAATCGGTGCATAGACAGCGCCGCAAGGGTCGCCCTTGCGGGCCTTCCATAGCAGCGGCGTGACCACGGTTTCGGTGGGGCCGTAACCGTTGAACAGGTAGGTCGGTTTGAGCGCACGCCAGGCCAGGTCGTAGCTCGCCTGCGCCACCGCATCACCACCAAAACAATACACGCGCACCGCCGGCGGGTTGCCGTCGCGTTCGGCATGCTCGGCCAGTTGTTGCAGGTACACCGGCGGGAACACCGCCATCGTCACGTTATGGCGGTGCATTTGTGCGTAGGTGTATTCCGGCAGCCACAGGCTGTCGTCGCGGATCAGCACACTGGCGCCGTTGATCAGCGGGTGCATCCAACCTTCGTGGGAGCCGTCAAAGGCGAAGGACATGAAGTGCAGTTCGCAATCGGCCGGGCCGGTTTCATAGCGTTCGCCGGTGGCGATGATATGCGCCACGAGCGGGCCGTGCGATACCGCCACGCCCTTGGGCATGCCGGTGGAGCCGGAGGTGTAGATCACGTAGGCGAGGTTGTCGCCGTCCAGTGCGACCTCTGGTGCGGTGTCGCTGTAATCGGCCCAGTCCTCGGTGCGATCTATCGCCAGGGTGTTCAGCCCTTCAGGTATCGGCAATTGCTGCAACACGCGGGTGTGAGTCAGTAACAGTTGCGCGCGGCTGTCTTGCATCATGTACAGCAGGCGATCACGCGGGTATTCCACGTCCAGCGGCACATACACGCCACCCGATTTCATCACGGCCAGGAACGCCACCATGCTCTCGGCACTGCGCGGCATGGCGATGGCCACGCGCACTTCCGGGCCCACACCACGGGCGATCAGCGCATGCGCCAGGCGATTGGCCTGGCGATCGAGTTCACCGTACGTCAGCGTTTGCGCATCGAATTTTACCGCCACTGCATTCGGGTTTTCCCGAGCACGGTCGGCGACCATTTCGTGAACCAGGCGCTTGGCCGAGAAGCCCGAGTCGGTGCAATTCCATAGCTGTAGAATCTGTTGCTGCTCAGCAGTGTCCAGCAGCGGCAATTGGCTGAGGGTTTGCTGCGGGTTGGCAACCATGCCCTGCAACAGGTTCTGCCAATGGCGGGCCATACGGTGCACGGTGTCGGCTTCAAACAGGTCCTGGGCATAACCCAAGGTGGCCCAGATGCCTTCGGCGGATTCCTGGATATCCAGGTCCAGGTCGAAATGCGCCGTCTTGCTCTCCCAGTCCAGCCCTTCGACCCGCAGTTGCGGCAATTGATGCTGGACCTGGGCCTGGCCCACATCGGTCTGGTGGTTGAACATCACTTGGAACAGCGGGTTGTGACTCAGGCTGCGTTCCGGTTGCAGGGCTTCCACCAATTGCTCGAACGGCAGGTCCTGATGCGCCTGGGCATCCAGCGCGCGCTGACGCGTGTGCTGCAACAACTGCTCAACGCTCATCTGGCCATGCAGGTCGGCCTTGAGCACCTGGGTGTTAACGAAAAAGCCGATCAGGCGCTCGGTCTCACTGCGATTGCGGTTGGCAATCGGCACGCCGACGCGGATCTCTTCCTGGCCGCTGTAGCGGTGCAGCAAGGTCTGGAATGACGCCAGCAGCAGCATGAACAGCGTTACGCCCTGTTGCTGGGCCAGTGCCTTGAGGTCGTGGGCCAGTGTCGGGGCCAGTTCGATCGGTAAGCGTGCGCCACGGTGGCTCTGCACGGCCGGGCGTGGATGGTCGAATGGCAATTCCAGCACGCTCTGCTCACCGCCCAGCACCTCGCGCCAGTACGCCAGTTGACGGGCTTTCTCGCCCGCGTCCATCCAGTTGCGTTGCCACACGGCGTAGTCGGCGTACTGGATCGGCAGTTGCGGCAATTGCACGCCCTGCCCCTGGCTGTAAGCGGCGTAAAGCTGCACCAGTTCCTCCACCACCAACTGCATCGACCAACCATCGGACACGATGTGATGCTGAACCAGCACCAGCACATGTTCGTCAGCCGCCAGACGCAGCAGCGTCACGCGCAGCAACGGCCCTTGTTGCAGGTCAAACGGCCGGGCGATTTCAGCTTCGACGCGCGCCTTGAGTTGGGCTTCCTCGACATCGGCACGCACCATCGGCAACGACGCCACCGGGTCAATCACCTGCACGGCGCCATCGTGCGTCTGGCGCAAATGGGTACGCAGGCTTTCGTGACGGGCCACCAACGTATCGAAACTGCGCTGCAACGCCGCCGTGTCCAACCGCCCTTTCAAGCGCAGGGCGCTAGGTATGTGATATGCGGCGCTTTGCGGCTCCAGTTGCCACAGGAACCATTGGCGCTCCTGGGCATACGACAACGGCAACGGCTGGTCACGCCCCACCGGCAGCAACGCGGGAGCTTTGGGCGCGGTCGGGGAATGGGCTTCAATGGCCGCGACAAATCCATCCAGGCGCGGCTGCTCAAACAGCATCTTGAGTGGCACTTCGAGGTTCAGCGCCTGGCGCATGCGCGAGACCACCTGCATGGCGAGCAGGGAATGCCCACCCAGCTCGAAAAAGTGCTGAGTCAGGCCCACACGCTCAGTGCCGAGGATATCGGCCCAGATCCCGGCAACTTGTTGCTGCAAGGCCGTTACAGGCGCTTGCCAGTCGGCTTGGACCGAAGTGGCATCAGGTTTGGGCAGGGCCTGGCGGTCCAGCTTCCCATTGGGGTTCAACGGCATGCGGGCGAGGAAGATCAGGTGCGCCGGCACCATGTAATCCGGCAATTGCTCGCGCAGGCGGGCCTTGAGCTGCTCACCGGCGGCCAGCTGTTCTGGCTCGGACAGCGCTTGTGTGGGCACCACGTAAGCCAGCAACTGGTTGTCAGCGGCCAGCAGCAGCGTTTCGCGCACGCCTGTCTGGGCCAATAGCAACGCCTCGATCTCACCCAGCTCGATGCGGAAACCACGGATTTTCACCTGGTGATCGACTCGCCCGACGTACTCGATTACCCCATCGGCGCGACAGCGTGCCAGGTCACCGGTGCGGTACAGGCGCTCGCCCAAGCGGCTGAACGGGTCGGCGACAAAACGTTCGGCGGTCAGTGCAGGTCGCTGCAGATAGGCACGCGCCAGGCCGCTTTCACTGGCAATATACAGCTCACCCACAGCCCCGACCGGCAGCAGATTCAAATCGCGGTCGAGCACATACAACGCACGCCCCGGCAGCGCCCGGCCGATAGGGCTGGCGCTGGCGCCGATCACGGTCGCGTCGTCGCTGCAGTCCAGCACGCTGGACACCACCGTCGCCTCGGTAGGCCCGTAGGTATTGAGCAGGCGTACATGCCCGAGCCCCGCGCGACGCCACAGCGCCGGGCCATCCAACGGCATGGCTTCGCCGCCGATATGCACCTGGCGCAGTGCGCCGTAAGCGCGTGGGCCGGCCGCCAGGCAATCCTGCAGGAAAAGTTTCCAGTAGGCCGTCGGCAAGTCGGCCAGGGTGATGCCCTGGGCGATAATCTGCCGGTACAGCTCGGCACCGTCCCACAGCTGCGGGCCACGCAGGACCACGCTGGCGCCGACGGTCAGCGCCGGGTACAACTGCTCGACGAAACCGTCGAAGTTCAAGGTCGCAAACTGCAACACCCGGTCATCCGGGGTCAGGCACGAGTAGCCCGCAGCGATGTTTGCGAACTCACTCAAAGCCGCATGGTTGATCGCCACGCCCTTGGGTTTACCAGTAGAACCTGAGGTGTAAATGACGTAAGCCAGGCTGCGCGGTTCGAAGTCGAGCCCGGGATTGTGCTCGGCACACTGCGCCAGTTGCGCATCGGCCACATCGATGTCCAGGGCCGACACGTGTTCAGGCAGTGGCAAACGCTCACGCAGGGACGACTGAGTCAACACCCGCTGCAAGCCGCTGTCGTCGAGCATGTGCAGCAAGCGCTCACGCGGGTATTGCGGGTCGAGCGGCACGTAAGCGCCGCCCGCCTTGAGCACCGCCAGCAGGCTCACCACCATCGCAAACGAGCGCTCCACGGCAATGCCGACCAGCACCTCCGGGCCTACGCCGTGGGCGATCAGGTAATGGGCCAGACGGTTGGCCTGGCGATTCAACTCGCCATAGCTGATGGTCTGCTCATCCAGGGCCAAGGCCTGGCGTTGCGGGTGCTGCTGGGCCTGGGCCTCGAACAGCTGATGCACCGCCTGCAGTTCGCCGCCGGTGGCCGGGGCATTCCATTCCTTGCGTATCACCGTTTGTTCGGTTGCGCTCAGCATCGCCACGTCACTGAGACGGCTGTGCGGTGCACTCACCACTGCGTGCAGCAGGTTCTGCCAATGCTGCGCCAAACGCTCTATTGTCGCGGCATCGAACAGGTCAGTGGCGTAGGTCAGCGCCGCCCAGATACCTTCCGGGGATTCATGGGTGTCCAGGCTGAGGTCGAAGTGCGTGGTTTGGCTGTCCCAGTCCAGCTCCGAAACGCGCAAGCCGGGTAATTGCTGCCCCTCGCGCCCGCCCTGGGCGTCGGTCTGGTGATTGAACATCACCTGGAACAACGGGTTGTGGCTCAGGCTCCGCTCGGGCTGCAACGCCACCACCAGTTGCTCGAACGGCAAGTCCTGGTGCGCCTGGGCCTCCAGTGAGCGCCGCTTGGTCTGCTGCAGCAGTTCGACAAACGTCATCTGCCCGTCAAGGTCGGCCTTGAGCACCTGGGTGTTAACGAAAAAGCCAATCAGCCGCTCGGTTTCGACACGGTTACGGTTGGCATTTGGCACGCCGATACGGATGTCCGACTGCCCGCTGTAGCGATAGAGCAAGGTCTGGAACGAAGCCAGGAGCAACATGAACGGGGTGGCGCCCTCTTGCTGCGCAAGGCGCTTGATGTCGCTGACCAGTGCCGGTTGCAGATGCACCTGCAGGCTGTTGCCGCGATGGCTTTGTTGGGCCGGTCGCGGATGGTCGAGGGGCAACTCCAGCACGGGCTGCTCACCGCCCAGCAGTGCCTGCCAGTACGCCAACTGACGGGCCTTCTCCCCCGCTTCCATCCAGCCGCGCTGCCACAGGGCATAGTCGGCGTACTGGATCGGCAAGTCCGGCAACGCCAGGGTGCGCCCCTGGCAGCAGGCCGCATAGAGCTGCACGAGTTCCTCGACCATCACCTGCATCGACCAGCCATCGGAAATGATGTGGTGCTGGACCATCACCAGCACATGTTCATCTTCGGCCAGTTGCAACAGTGTCACGCGCAACAGCGGCGCCTGGAGCAGATCGAAAGGACGTGCAACCTCCGCTTCCACCCGCGCCATCAATTGCTGTTCGTCCGTTTGCATCTGCACGATTTCAACCCTGGCCTCAGGCATTACCGCCTGCAACAGCTGCTCACCGTCCTGTACCAAGCGGGTACGCAGGCTTTCGTGGCGGGCCAGCAAACGGTCGAAACTGTGTTGTAACGCCGCGAGGTCGAGCTGGCCTTGCAGGCGCAGCGCCCCAGGAATGTGATAGGTGGCGCTGTCCGGATCAAGCTGCCAGAGAAACCACTGGCGTTCCTGGGCGTAAGACAATGGCAATGTGTCGACATCATGCCGGGTGGGGGCAATCGGCAATTGCGCGAAACTCATGCCGCGCGCTTGCAGGCGCTGATAAAACTGCTGGCGTTGTTCAAGCGGCAGGCGAAGAAAGCGCGAGACCAGATCGATATTCGTGTTGGAAAGCATGGTTCAAATCGCCTCTAGTTCGCTCAAAAAGTCACGTAGATCATCAAAATCTTCCACGCTGCCCGCGCGGAAGGTGGCGGCGGCCTGCACATAGGCACGCAACGTTTCGGTCTGGAACACTTCGACCAAGGGCACTTCCAGGCCCAACTCGACCTGGACCCGCGAAGTAATCTGGATCGCCAGCAAGGAATGGCCGCCGACTTCGAAGAAGTTGTCATCCAGGCCCACTTGCGGCAGGCGCAGCACTTCGGCCCAGATCGCCGCAACCTGCTGCTCCAGTTCGGTTTCGGGTGCCACATAGCGTTGCTGCATCAGGCTCGCATCCGGCGCGGGCAAGCCTTTACGGTCGAGTTTGCCGTTGGGGGTCAGCGGCATTTGCGCCAGGAACATAAAGTGCGTGGGCACCATGTAATCCGGCAGTCGGGTCTTGAGCGCACGGCGCAGGGCGTCACGGAATTCGGCCTGGTTGATCAGCGCGGGATCAACCGGTACGACATACGCCACCAGCTGCTTGCCGGTCGGCCCTTCCTGGGCCACCACCACGGTTTCACCGACGCTGTCCTGCTCGCGCAGACGGGCCTCGATTTCACCCAGCTCGATGCGAAAACCACGAATCTTCACTTGATGGTCGACACGGCCAAGGTAGTCCACCACGCCGTCCGGGCGGCCACGGGTCAAGTCGCCGCTGCGGTACACACGGCTGCCGGGTTTACCGAACGGGTCCGGCACAAAACGCTCGGCGGTCAGCGCCGGACGCTCCAGATAACCCCGGGCCACGCCCTCGCCGCCCAGGTACAACTCACCGGCCACGCCGATCGGTTGCAGGTTCAACTGCGCGTCCAATACGTAGCCACTACGGTTGCCCAGCAACGTACCAATCGGCGCATAGACCGCGCCGCAAGGGTCGCCCTTGCGTGCCTTCCACAGCAGCGGCGTGACCACGGTTTCGGTGGGGCCGTAACCGTTGAACAGGTAGGTCGGTTTGAGCGCACGCCAGGCCAGGTCGTAGCTCGCCTGCGCCACCGCGTCGCCACCAAAACAATACACGCGCACCGCCGGCGGGTTGCCGTCGCGTTCGGCATGCTCGGCCAGCTGTTGCAGGTACACCGGCGGGAACACCGCCATCGTCACGTTATGGCGGTGCATTTGTGCGTAGGTGTATTCCGGCAGCCACAGGCTGTCGTCGCGGATCAGCACACTGGCGCCGTTGATCAGCGGGTGCATCCAGCCTTCGTGGGAGCCGTCAAAGGCGAAGGACATGAAGTGCAGTTCGCAATCCGCCGGGCCGGTTTCATAGCGTTCGCCGGTGGCGATGATATGCGCCACGAGCGGGCCGTGCGATACCGCCACGCCCTTGGGCAGGCCGGTGGAGCCGGAGGTGTAGATCACGTAGGCGAGGTTGTCGCCGTCGAGTGCGACCTCTGGTGCGGTGTCGCTGTAATCGGCCCAGTCCTCGGTGCGATCTATCGCCAGGGTGTTCAGCCCTTCAGGTATCGGCAATTGCTGCAACACGCGGGTGTGAGTCAGCAACAGTTGCGCGCGGCTGTCTTGCATCATGTACAGCAGGCGATCACGCGGGTATTCCACGTCCAGCGGCACATACACGCCACCCGATTTCATCACGGCCAGAAATGCCACCATGCTCTCGGCACTGCGCGGCATGGCGATGGCCACGCGCACTTCCGGGCCCACACCACGGGCGATCAGCGCATGCGCCAGACGATTGGCCTGGCGATCGAGTTCCCCGTACGTCAACGTTTGCGCATCGAACTTCACCGCCACCGCATCGTGTGTTTCCCGAGCACGGTCGGCGACCAATTCGTGCACCAGGCGCTTGGCCGAGAAGCCCGAATCAGTGCAATTCCACAGGTGCAGAATGTGTTGTTGCTCATCAAGGCTGAGCAGGTTCAGTTGCCCGATGGCCTGCTGCTGATCGTCCACCATGCTCTGCAACAGGTTCTGCCAATGCCCGGCCATGCGTTCGATGGTGGTGTGTGCAAACAGATCGGTGGCGTAACTCAGGGATGCACGCAACGCCTCGCGGGATTCCTCCACATCCAGCGCCAAATCGAACTGGGCGACGCCTTCATCCCAGCTCAACACCTCGACCTGCAACCCGGACAAACGCTGCAAATGACTGTCTGCCGAGGTTACGCGGTGGTTGAACAGCACCTGGAACAACGGGCTCAGGCTCATGCTGCGTTCGGGCTGCAGCGCTTCCACCAGTTGCTCGAACGGCAGGTCTTGATGAGCCTGCGCTTCCAGGGACCGTTGGCGCACCTGACGCAACAGTTGCGCCACGCTCATCTGGCCGTTGATGTCAGCCTTGAGCACCTGTGTATTGACGAAGAAACCAATCAGCCCCTCGGTTTCAAGGCGGTTGCGGTTGGCGATTGGCACCCCGACGCGCACGTCTTCCTGGCCGCTGTAGCGATGCAGCAAGGCCTGGTAGGCCGCCAGCAACACCATCGGCAACGTGACTCCAGCCTGGTTCGCCAGGCTGCGCAAGCCGGCCAACAGCTGCGGCTTCAACTCAACACCGAGACGCGCACCACGATGGGTTGGCAACGCTGGGCGCTGATGGTCGAACGGCAGCTCCAATACCGGCTGCTCGCCGCCCAACTGCTCACGCCAGTAAGTCAGCTGGCGCGCTTTCTCGCCGGCTTCCATCCAGTTGCGCTGCCACAGCGCGTAGTCGGCGTACTGAATCGGCAAGGTCGGCAACTGCGGCGTGTGGCCGTCGCTGAAAGCCGCATACAGTTTCACCAATTCCTCGACCATCAACTGCATCGACCAGCCATCGGAGACGATGTGATGCTGTACCAGCACCACGACGTGATCGTCGTCGGCCAGGCGCAACAACTTGACCCGCAGCAACGGCCCGCGCAGCAGGTCGAACGGTTGGGCGACGGCCTCGGCCACCTGCCCCTTTAGCCCGGCTTCGTTGGTATCGCAACGTTCGATTTCGATCAAGCCCAGGTCTTCAATCACTTGCACCGCGCCGCCGGCCTCCTGACGCAGATGCGTGCGCAGACTTTCATGCCGCGCCAACAGCGTGTCAAAACTGCGTTGCAGCGCGGCCACGTCCAGCGCGCCTTTCAAACGCAGGGCGCTGGGGATGTGGTATGCCGAGCTTTGCGGGTCGAGTTGCCAGAGGAACCATTGGCGCTCTTGGGCGTAAGACAACGGCAAGGGGTGTGTGCGGTCGGCCTTGAGCAGTGCTGGTGCGGTGACGCCCTCCTCGCCCAATGCGCTCACAAAGTCACCGAGCACAGGCTGTTCGAACAGGGTCTTGAGCGCGACTTCCAGCGCCAGTGCCTGGCGTACTCGCGACACCACCCGCGTGGCCAGCAGCGAATGTCCGCCCAGCTCAAAGAAGTGATCCTCGAGGCCCACTTGCGGCACCTCCAGCACATCAGCCCAGATGGCCGCGACTTGCTGTTCGCGCTGACTGACGGGCGCCTTAAAGGCTTCGAGCAACAGCTCGGTATCTGCCTTGGGCAGCGCCTTGCGGTCGAGCTTGCCGTTCGGGGTCAATGGCAGGCTATCAAGGAATATAAGCTGTGCGGGCACCATGTAGTCCGGCAGGCGCTCGCGCAGCGCTGCCTTGTACTGGTTACGCAGCGCTGCCTGCTGTTCGGCAGCGAAAGTCACCAGGTAGGCGATCAAGCGGTCGTTCTCAGCCAGCACCACGACTTCACGCACTGCCGCGTGTTCGCGCAGGCAGGCTTCGATTTCGCCCAGCTCGATACGGAAGCCGCGCACCTTGACCTGATGATCGACCCGGCCGATGTACTCGACCACGCCGTCGGGGCGATAGCGTGCGAGGTCGCCGCTGCGGTACAGGCGTTCGCCCGGGGCACCATAAGGATTGGGCACAAAGCGTTCTGCGGTCAGCGATGGTCGCGCGTGATAGCCGCGCGCCAGGCCAACGCCGCCGATTAACAATTCACCGGCAGCGCCCTGCGGGCATGGCGTCAGGCCGGCGTTGAGAATGAACAACGAGGTGTTGGCAATCGGCCGCCCGACAAAAGGCTGCGCCTCTGACAGACGATGGGCAGCCGACCAGACAGTGGTTTCCGTCGGGCCATAGAGATTCCACACGGGGCCCCGCAGATCGAGCAAGCCTTGGGCAAGGTCGACCGGCAGTGCTTCGCCGCCACACAGGCACTTGATGCCCTGCAACAGCTGGGCGCGCGGGCTTTCCAGCAGCATGCGCCAGGTCGATGGGGTGGCCTGCAGCACACAGGCGGATTGGTTATGCACCAGATCGATAATCGCCTCCGGGTCGAGGGCCAGTGCCTGGCCGCTCAGCAGCACCGTGCCGCCGACGATCAGTGGGACGTAGAGTTCCAGGGCGAAGATGTCGAACGAGAAAGTGGTCAGCGACAGCACCCGCGCGTCGGAGCCAATCTCCAGGCTACCGGCCATGCCGCAGGCAAAGCTGCACAGCGCCTGATGACGGACCATCACGCCCTTGGGCCTGCCGGTAGAGCCGGAGGTATAGATCACGTAAGCCAAATGCTCCGGCGTGATATTCACCTGCGGGTCATGGTCGGCACCGCTGGCGTCTACCGCGTCCACCCACAGCACCTTCAGACCGTCCGGTTGTGCCAGGCGACCATTCAAGTGTGATTGGGTCAGCAACACCCGGGCGCGGCTGTCTTCCAGCATGAAGGCCAGTCGATCTGCCGGGAACTGCGGGTCGAGCGGCACATAAGCGCCACCCGCCTTGAGGGTCGCCAACAGACTAACCACCATGTCTACCGAGCGCTCGACATGCACGGCCACCAGTACGTCAGGGCCAACGCCCGCCGCAATCAGACGATGAGCCAGGCGGTTGGCGCGGCGGTTGAGTTCGCGGTAGCTCAGGGCGTCGCCATTGAATTGCAGCGCACTCGCGCCCGGCGTTGCCAATACTTGCGTTTCAAACAGCTGATGCACACAGCGCGTCCGCGGGTAATCGACGGTGCTGTCGTTCCAGCCATGCACGGTCTGTTGCCATTGCTGCGCGCTGAGCATCGGCAGTTCATCCAATACTTGCGAAGCATCACTCACGACGGCGCGCAACAGGTTCTGCCACTGCTGCGCCAAGCGCTCCAGGGTCGCGGGTTCGAACAGGTCGGTGGCGTAGGTCAGTGACGCCCACAGGCCTTCAGCGGATTCTTCGGTTTCGAGGCTCAAGTCAACTTGCGTGGTGTGGCCTGCCCAATCCAGCGGCTGCAACGCCAGACCTGGCAGGTGCACAGGGCCGGCCCGCAGGGTGTCCTGGTGATTGAACATCACTTGGAACAGTGGGTTATGGCTCAGGCTGCGCTCCGGTTGCAGCGCTTCTACCAACTGCTCGAATGGCAGATCCTGATGGGCCTGCGCCTCCAGGGCGCGCTGCTTGACCTGGGCAAGCAATTGGCTGAAGGCCATCTGCCCATCGAGGTCGCCCTGAAGCACCTGAGTGTTGACGAAAAAGCCGATGAGCCGCTCGGTTTCAAGGCGATTGCGGTTGGCGATCGGCACCCCGACGCGCAGCCGGGACTGACCGCTGTAGCGATGCAGCAGGGTCTGGAACGAGGCCAGCAAGAGCATGAACAGTGTCACGCCCTCGCGCTGGGCCAGCGCCTTCAGGTCGTTCACCAGCGCAGGGTCAAGCTGGACCTGCTGACGCGCGCCCCGATAACTCTGTACCGCCGGACGCGAGTGGTCCAGGGGCAGCTCCAGCACCGGATGCTCATCGCCCAGGCGCCGTTGCCAGTAGTCGAGCTGGCGCTGTTTTTCACCTGCCGCCATCCAGTTGCGTTGCCACACGGCATAGTCGGCGTACTGGATCGGCAGCGCCGGCAACTGAGCCTGGCCCTGATACAGCGCCACCAGCTCATCCACCATCACGTGCATCGACCAACCGTCGGAGATGATGTGGTGTTGAGTGATGACCAGCACATGGTGCTCGGGCGCGATCACCAGCAGTTTGACGCGCATCAGCGGGCCGCTGCGCAGGTCGAATGGGCGCTGGATTTCTTGCTCCACACACTGCTGGAGCGTCGCAGCCTCTGCCCTCGCCTGCTCGACAGGCATTGCCAGGGCGGAATGGATTACCTGCAAGGTCTGCTCACCGTCTTCAACAAAAGTGGTGCGCAACGGTTCATGGCGCAACACCAGCGCCTGGCATGCACGCTCCAGCGCGTTGATATCCAGTTCGCCGCGCAGATGCAACGCCGTAGGCACGTGATACGCCGCGCTGGCAGGGTCTAACTGCCACAAAAACCATTGGCGTTCCTGGGCGAACGACAGCGCCATCGGCTGCCCGCGCTCCAGAGCCACCAGCGGTTGCGCACTCTGCTGATGCAAGCCTGAACACAGCGTGGCGAATGCTTCCAGCGTCGGTTGCTCAAAAAGTGCTCGCAGCGGGACTTCGCGCTTCAACTCATGCCGCACACGGGAAATCACCTGGGTGGCCAGCAATGAATGGCCACCCAGCTCGAAGAAGTGATCCGTGAGGCCCACCTGCTCGACCTGCAACACCGCTTGCCAGATCGTTGCCAACTGCATTTGCAGCGGGCTTTGTGGCGCCACATAAGCCTGTTGACGCAGGTTCAGGTCGGGCGCCGGCAGCGCACGGCGATCAAGCTTGCCATTGTGGTTCAACGGCAACGCGGCGAGCAGCACCCAGTGGCCCGGTACCATGTAGTCCGGCAGCGATTGGCGCAAGGTTGCCGCCAGCGTTTGCGCATCCAGAGTCTGCCCATGGGCAGGCACTGCATAGGCGACCAATTGCATGCCGATAGCGCTCGGCTGGGCGATGACGACGGCTTCACGCACCTGCGGCAAGGCTTGCAGGCAGGCCTCGATTTCGCCCATTTCGATGCGGTAGCCGCGAATTTTCACCTGATGGTCGATACGCCCGACGTACTCCAACGCCGCTGCCTCGTTGTAACGGGCAAGGTCGCCGCTGCGGTAAAGCCGTGCGCCCGGCACACTGGAAAACGGGTCCGGCAGGAAGCGTTCAGCAGTCAATGCCGGGCGGTCGAAATAACGCTGGGCCAGGCCCGCTTCGGCGCCAATGCACAACTCGCCGACGCCGTCGGTGGCCAGCAGCTCGAACCCGCTGTCGAGCACATACAGCGAGCGACCTGCGATCGCCCGACCAATCGGCACACCGAACGCATCACTGGCATCCGCCAGTTGGCACTCGTGCACGCTGGACACCACCGTCGCCTCGGTCGGCCCATAGGTATTGACCAAGCGCACATCGCCCAGCCCCGCCGCGTGCCAGGCGCGCACGCCTTCCACCGACATGGCCTCGCCGCCCACATGCACTTGGCGCAGGTTGCCCAAGGTACGGCGGTCCAGCGCACATTCCTTGGCCAGCAGGTACCAGTAGGCAGCCGGCAAGTCGGCCAGGGTCACACCCTGCTCGACGATCTCCTGTGCAAGTTGCCCGACGTCCCACAGCTCATCGCCGCGCATGATCAAGGCGGCGCCCACACACAGCGGCGGGTAGCACTGTTCGACAAACCCGTCGAAACTGAACGTCGCAAATTGCAGCACGCGGTCTTCGGCACACAGGCGGCTGTACGCCTCGGCGCTGTCGCAGAACTGGCCGAGGGCGGCATGGTCGATGGCCACGCCTTTGGGCTGGCCGGTAGACCCGGAGGTATAGATCACGTAGGCCAGGTCGGCAGCCGCCGCCGAGTTGGCTGGATTGGTCGCCGAGTAATTGGCCAGCTCTTCACCGCACGCGCTGAACGCCACGCGCATCAGCCCTTGCGGCAGCGGCAGATCGGTGAGCAAGCCGGTTTGGCTGAGCAGCAGGTCCAGGCGACTGTCCGCCAGCATGTAGGCCAAGCGTTCGGCCGGGTATTTTGGGTCCAGCGGCACGTAGGCCGCGCCAGTTTTGAGCACCGCCAGCAGGCTGACGATCAACTGCGGCCCACGCAGACTGGCCAGGCCCACCCGTTGGCCCGGCCCTACGCCGAGTTCCATCAGGCGGTGGGCCATACGGTTGGCTCGCGTGTTGAGCTGGGCATAGCTCAGGCGCTCACGGCCCGCCTGTACCGCCAATGCGTCAGGTGTGGCGTGGGCCTGCGCGGCGATGCGCTCGTGCACGCGCTGATGACGCTGGGCGCCGCCGACCGATTGGCTAAATGCGAGCACCTCGTGTCGTGTGTCGGCATCCAGCAGCTGCAAGTTGCCTAAAGGTACGCGCGCGTCCGCCACCAGTTGCGTCAGTAGGTGACGCAGGTTAGCGCCCAACCGCGTGACTTGTTGCTCGCTGAAGCGGGCTCGGTCGTAGCTGAATTCCAGGCGCAGACTGGCACCCAGCTCGACGCCCAGGGTCAGCGGGTAGTGAGTGCGCTCATGGTTGTGCAGCCGGCCGAATGTCAGGCCTGCGGGCGCGCCTTGCTTGAGCGCTTCGGCCACCGGGAAGTTTTCAAACACCAGCAAGGTGTCGAACAACGCCGCGCCTTGCTGACCGGCCCACGCCTGTATGTCATAGAGCGGCACGTGTTCATGGTCGCGCAAGCTGAGGTTCAGGGCTTGCAACTCACTGAACCAAGCGCTGGCCGATTGAGCGGGCGAGGCGGCACTGATGATGGGCAAGGTGTTAATGAACAAGCCCAGCTGCTGCTCGATTCCCGGCAACGGCGCTGAACGCCCGGCGACGGTGGCGCCGAACGCCACGCAGTCCTGGCCGGTGTAGCGTTGCAGCAACAGGCTCCAGGCGCCTTGCAGCAGCGTATTGAGCGTGACTTTTTGTTGGCGGGCAAACTCGCCGAGGGCCTGGGTAAAGTCGTTGCCCAATGCCACTTGATGGTCAGCCATGCCCACGCCGTCGACCGGCGCCCGCAGGGCCTGGGCCAGCAACGTTGGCGCTTGCAACGGCGCCAGGGCATTTTTCCAGAAGGTCTCGCCGCTGGGTTGCTGTTGCAGCCAGCCCAGGTAATCGCGGAACTGCCCCAGCGGCGCCGGCAGTGCCTGGCCTGCATAGTGGGCAATGACTTCGCCAAGCAGCTGCGCGTTACTCCAGCCATCCATCAGGATGTGATGACTGGTGAAGATGAAGTGCCAGGCGGACCCGGCGCCGCGTACCAACATCAGGCGAAACAGCGGCGCGGCGTTTAGCTCGAAACCGCGTGAACGCTCGGCATCGGCCAGCGCATCGAAGTCGACAGCCACGTCTTCGATCACTTGCAATTGCACGTCGACCTGACGCTGGATCACTTGATGGGCACTGTCCAGGCCCAGCCAGTGGAAGCTGCTGCGCAAGATGTCATGCCGGTCCAGCGCCGCTTGCCAGGCACAGCCGAAGGCAAGCAGATCCAGGCCTTCAATATCCAGGCGAAGCTGGTTGATATAGGCCTGGGCCTCGGGCTCATACAACGTGTGGAACAGCATGCCCTGTTGCATTGGCGATAGTGGGTAAAGGTCAGCGATTTGCGGGCCGGGTACGGGCAGTGCATCCAGCTGCTGTTGGGTGAGGCGTGCCAGCGGGAAGTCCGACGGCGTCACCTGCCCTGCCGGCGTTTCGCAGCAATGTTCGATCAACGCCTTGAGTTCCGTGGCGTACTCATCCGCCAGGCGCTGAATGGTCGCAGCCTTGAACATCTCACGGCTGAAGCCCCATTGCAGGGACAGCTCCCCGCCGTACACCTGCCCTTCCACCGTCAACCAGTTGGCCAATGGGGCTTCAGGGTCTTGAGCCTGGCCGCTGCTTTGCGCGGCCGGTACGAACAGTGCCGAGTCGTTGAACTGGCGGTCGAACTGCCCCAGGTAGTTGAAGGTAATGCGCGGCGCGGGCAAACCAGCCAGGGTCTTGTGCGATTGCGGGTTGCCCAGGTAGCGCAGCAGGCCGTAGCCCACGCCCTTGTCCGGGACCGCGCGCAGTTGCTCCTTGATCGACTTGATCGCGCTCGACAGATCGCCATGGGCCTGCAAACGCACCGGGAACAAACTGGTAAACCAACCGACAGTGCGGCTTAGGTCGAGGGTGTCAAACAGGTCTTCGCGACCATGGCCCTCCAGCTGGATCAACGCGCCGGCCTGGCCGCTCCAACGGCTGATCACCCGCGTCAGCGCGGTCAGCAACAGGTCGTTGACCTGGGTGCGATAGGCCGCCGGCGCATCCTGCAGCAGTTGGCGGGTTTGCTCGGCATTGAGGCGGGTTTCGAGCTTGGCGCCCAGGCGATTCTGCAGGCCACCTTGAGGGTTGTCGCACGGCAGGTCAGCGTCGCAGGACTGCGCCTGCCAAAAAGGCAGTTGGTCCTGGCGGGTGTGCGCATGGGCCTGCAACTGCTGCGCCCACTGCTGGTAGCTGCTGGTCTTGGCCGGCAATGCGGCTTGGCGATAAGCCTGTTGCAGGTCTTCGAGCAGGATGCGCCAGGACACGCCGTCGACCACCAGGTGATGGACCACCAGCAGCAGGCGCTGGCTGCCATCGGCCATTTGCACCAAGGCTGCGCGTAACAGTGGGCCGTGCTCCAGGTCCAGGCTGCGCTGGGCTTCATCGCATAGCGCAGCCAGCTCAGCGTCGGTGCTGACGGTGGATCGCCACAGTGTGGATTGCGTGATCGGAGCGCCGTGGGCTTGCTGCCAGCCAGCGGCTTGCTGCGTAAAACGCAGGCGCAGCGCATCGTGGTGGTTGATCAGGTGCGTCAGGGCTGCATCCAGCCGAGCAGGCTCCAGCGCCTCGCGCGGCCTGAGCAGCAACGACTGGTTCCAATGGTGACGGGCCGGGATTGCCTGGGCGAAAAAGCCGTGCTGCACGGGCGTCAGGATTGCTTCGCCGGTCACCGGGCCTTGATCAATAACAGTCGCCTGTTCAAAGCTCGCCACCAGCGCCAGGCTGCGCACGCTCTGGTACTGGAACAGGTCGCGTGGGCTGAGGCGAATCCCCGCCTGGCGGGCGCGGCTGACCACCTGGATGGAGATGATCGAATCGCCGCCCAGCTCAAAGAAGTTGTCGTCCAGGCCGACTTGCGGGGCGCCGAGCACATCACCCCAGATCGCCGCCAAGGCTTTTTGAAGCTCAGTCGAAGGAGCAACAAACGCTTGTTGCGGCGCTGCATCGGGCAGCGGCAGCGCCTTGCGGTCAAGCTTGCCATTGGCGGTCACCGGCAGTTTGGCCAGGGTCACGAAGTGAGTCGGCACCATGTACTCCGGCAAGCTGCTGAGCAGCCACGCCTTGAGGTCCGTGGGCTCTTCGTTCTCGAGTACCAGGTAGGCGACCAGTTGTTTACCGCCCTGTACCAGCACCACCGCCTCACGCACCGAGGGGTGCTGCATCAAGCGTGTTTCAATTTCGCCCAACTCGATACGCAAGCCGCGCAGCTTGACCTGATGATCGAGACGGCCGAGGTAGTCGATTACGCCGTCGGCTCGCTGACGCACGCGGTCGCCGGTGCGGTAAAGGCGCTCGCCGTTGACGAACGGGCTCGACACAAACCGCTCGGCGGTCAGCGCCGGGCGGCGGTGATAACTGCGCGCCAGGCCAGTGCCGCCCAGATACAGCTCGCCGGACACACCGGCCGGCACCGGGTTCAGCTCGGCGTCGAGCACATAGGTGGCGAGGTTGGCGATCGGGCGGCCGATAGGCACGCTGTCGGCACCTTCATCCACACAGGTCCAGTGGGTCACGTCGATCGCGGCTTCGGTGGGGCCATAGAGGTTGAACAAGTCGGCCCCTGACAGCTTGGCGAACACCTGCACTTGCGCATCCAGCGGTAAGGCTTCGCCACTGCAAACGATACGCTTGAGGCAGGTGCAGGCGTGTACGCCCGGCTCATGGATAAACGCCTGCAGCATCGACGGCACAAAGTGCAAGGTGGTGATGGCGTGACGGCCAATGGTCTCGATCAAGCGCGCGGGTTCGCGGTGTTCGCCAGGCGCGGCGACGACCAGACGTGCGCCGGTCATCAGCGGCCAGAAGAACTCCCAGACCGAGACGTCAAAACTAAACGGGGTTTTCTGCAGGACTGCATCGCTGGCATTCAGGCCATAGGCCTGTTGCATCCAGCAAAGACGGTTGACCAACGCACGATGGCTGTTGCCGGCGCCTTTGGGTTTGCCGGTGGAGCCGGAGGTGTAGATGACGTAGGCCAGGTTGAGCGCGTGGATATCCACGGCAGGCGCTTCGATGCTGTAGCCCTCGAGCCAGGCTGGCGCTTGGTCCAGGGCAATCACCTGGAGGCCTTCAGCGGGCAGCAACGCCAACAGGCTGTGCTGGCTGAGCAGCAGCGTGATGCCGCTGTCTTCGATCATGTAGGCCAGGCGCTCCCGAGGGTATTCCGGGTCCAGCGGCACATAGGCGCCACCCGCCTTGAGGATCGCAAGCAAGCCCACCACCATTTCGACGGAACGCTCGACGCAGATCCCCACCAGCACATCCGGGCCGACACCTCGCTCACGCAAGGCATGGGCCAGTTGGTTGGCGCGGGTGTCGAGCTGGGCATAGGTCAACGTGGTGGCGCCAAATACCAGGGCTGGCGCGTGCGGCGTGCGCTGCACCTGGTCTTCGATCAGTTGATGAATACCCACGTCGGTCGGGTACGCCTCGGCGGTCTGGTTCCAGCGATGCACCAGGCTTTGCTGCTCATCAACATCCAGCATCGGCAGCTCGCCGATGCGCTGTTCACCATCGGCCACCATGGCCTGCAACAGGCTGATCCAGTGCCGGGCCATGCGCGCAATGGAGGGCGCGTCGAACAGGTCGTTCGCGTAGGTCAGCGCGGCGTACAGGGTGCCGGACTTTTCATAGGTATCGAGGGTCAAGTCGAACTGCGTGGTACGGCCCTGCCACTCCACAAGTGCCAGCTCCAGGCCGGAGGCGGTGCTGACCGAGGCGATGTCCGCGACCACCGGCTGATGGTTGTACATCACTTGGAACAGCGGCGTATGGCTAAGACTGCGCTCGACTTTCAGTGCTTCCACCAAGCGTTCGAATGGCAGCTCCTGATGGTCCTGCGCGCCCAGCGCGTGCTCCTTGATGCTTTGCAGCAATTGGGCAACACGGGGCTGCCCGGTCAGCTCCGTGCGCAGCACTTGGGTGTTGACGAAGAAACCGATCAGCCCTTCGACTTCACTGCGGTTGCGGTTGGCGATCGGCACGCCAACACGTATATCGCCCTGCCCGGTGTAGCGATGCAACAGCACGTTGAAGGCGCCCAGCAGCAGCATGAACAGGGTGACGTTGTGCTGTTGCGCGCAACTGCGCAGTTGCATGGCCAGGCCCGCGTCGATCGCGAAATTATGGCGCGTGCCCTGGTAGCTGGGCATGGCCGGGCGCGAGCGATCCGTCGGTAACTCCAATACCGGATGCTCATCACCAAGACGCGCCTGCCAGTATTCCAGCTGACGCGCCTGCTCCCCCGCTTCCAGCCAGCGACGCTGCCACAGGGCGTAGTCGCTGTACTGGATCGGCAACGCCGGCAATTGCGGCGCCTCGTTGCGCTCGTGGGCGTCATAGCAGCGGATGAACTCGTCGATCAGCACATTCATCGACCAGCCGTCGGAGACGATGTGGTGCAGGGTGAGCAGCAGCACGTGCTCCTGCGCGTCGAGCTTGAGCAACTGCACACGCAGCAACGGGCCGTGCTCCAGATCAAACGGCAGCAGCGATTGACGTGTTGCCGCGTCATTGACGGCCTGCTCGCGCTTATCGGGGGCCAAGGTGCTGAAGTCCAGACGCTCGACGGCCAGCGACGGCTCTATCGCCACCTGAATCAGGCGCTCATCGGCCTGGCGCTGGAACACCGTGCGCAAGGTTTCATGCCGAGCTACCAGGCTGGCGAACGCTTGCTCCAGCGCCCTGAGGTTGAGTTCACCCTTTAGCCGCACTGCGCCGGGCAGGTTATAGGCACCGCTGGCCGGGTCCAGTTGCCAGAGAAACCACATGCGCTGCTGCGCGTAGGACAGCACCTGGCGGTCCTCCGCGTCCACCCCTGCAGGAATCGGAAACCGGGAAAAGTCCACGCCTTCTTTTTGCAGGGCCTGTAGGAAAACCTGGCGTTTTTCCAGGGGCAACCCGATAAACCGGCGAGCAAGTTTCAAGGAGTCTTCAGCATTCATTTCTTGGAGTCCGGAGCAATAGGCGGGAAGCACAAAGGCACGTCGTCCCTATAAAACGAACCGGGCGAGGAAAAATTAGCGGGGGTGGGAGGCGTGGAGCGAGGTGTCATCAAGGGTTACATCAATCTCGAGAAAGACACGCGAACCCGAGTTAGCATTGACGGACACCACTTTTTGCAACTACATTTAGTTACACGCAGGGATCGCCGTGTCAAAAAATGAAAAGCTGCTCGCCAAACTGCTCAACGAGCACATGGCCTTTACCTGGCCAGAGCTCGTAACGCTGCTGCATCGCTTGGGCTACACACAGATTGAAGGGGCTGGAAGCCGCGTCAAGTTCGACATCGGCGACCCCAGTGCAATGATCAGCTTGCACAAGCCTCACCCCGGCAACGAACTGAAACACTACATTCGGCGCCAGATCATCGAACAATTGAAATCAGGAGAACTGATTCAGTGAACAACCAACTGAAATACAAAGGCTACATCGGCTCTATCGAAGCCAGCCTCGAAGACAACTGCCTGTTCGGCAAGATTCTGTTTATCAAGGCCTTGGTCAGTTACGAAGGGAAAACCGTCGCAGAGCTGGACGCTGCGTTCCGTGAGGCAGTCGATGACTACCTCGCGACATGCCACGCACTGGGGCAAACGCCGGAGAAGCCTTGCAAGGGCTCATTCAACGTACGGGTCGGCCATGACCTGCATTTGGCGGCGGCACTGGCCGCGACCCGTAAAAAAGTCACGCTCAATGACCTGACGCGCCAGGCGTTGAATGAGTTCTTGCAGCATCACTGCACAGAACCTCTACCCGTGCTCGGTTGACGGCCCCAACCGCCGATACCCAAGCGCTGCCGAGCCCAGCACAATCGCACCGGCCACCAACGCCACCCAAAATCCGCTGGCAGCACCGAAATGATCGATCATCCAACCGGAGCTGGCAGCGCCAATGGCCACGCCGATGCTCAGGCCGGTGATCAGCCAGGTCATGCCTTCGGTCAGGCGGCTGGGCGGCACGACCTGCTCCACCAGGGCCATGGACACGATCAAGGTCGGGGCGAAGAACAAACCGGAAATAAAGATCGCCACCGCCAACCCGGTGATATTGGTCACCAGCAGTAACGGTAAAGTGGTCAACGCCGTTGCCACGCCGCAGAACAGAAACTGGCGGGGCAACGGCGCCTTGAGCTTAAGGATGCCAAATGCCAAACCCGCCAGGCACGAACCGATGGCATACACCGAAAGCACGATGCTTGCCGCTGCCGGTTGGCCCTGATGTTGGGCAAAGGCCACGCTGACCACATCCACGACGCCGACGATCACGCCCATGGCCAGCAGCAGGATCATCAGGATCAGCACCGAAGGTGATGCGATCAGCCAACCGCCGTGATGCCCCGTGTGCTCATGCACCGGTGGTTCTGTCGCGCGTTGTAGCACGAAGGCCGTGACACCCACGGCCAGCAACACTGCCGCTACCAAAGGTCCTGCCTCCGGAAAGAGCACGACACACAGGCCTACGGAGATCGGCGGGCCGATGATGAAACACACCTCATCCAGCACAGACTCCAGGGCAAACGCGGTTTGCAACCTGGGCTGACCGCGCAACAACTCGGTCCAACGTGCCCGCACCATGGCCGACATGTTCGGCATACAACCGGCCAAGGCGGCGAACAGGAACAAGGTCCAGTTCGGCGCCTGCAAGCGCGTGCACAGCAACAACAGCAACAACGCCCCGCCACCGATCATTGCGGCGATCGGCAGTACCTTGCCCTGGCTGTGCCGGTCTACCAGCCGCGACACCTGCGGCGCGCAAAACGCCGTTGCCAGGGCGAACACCGCCGCCACCGCGCCCGCCAGGCCATAGCCACCGTGTACTTGCGAAAGCATGGTAATCAGGCCGATGCCCGTCATCGATATCGGCATGCGCGCAAGCATGCCCGCCAAGACAAAAGCCCTGCTACCTGGGACCTGGAACAACTCGGCATAGGGATTTGCCATCCTGCTTAACCTATTCCTTTGCGCCCTGAAACTTGCTATCTGCGGTTATCAAGGCAATATACATACGGCGCGTATGTGGCGGAGCATGCGTAACATACGCACCGTATGTCAATCACTCACTAGCCCAATGCGAGCCTTATCAATGAGCCGAGCCCGTACCGAAATCATCGAAGACACCCGCGCCCGGCTGATCGCCAGTGCCCGCGCGGCCTTCGCCACGCATGGGTTCGCCAACACGTCGATGGACGATTTTACCGCTCGCGCCGGCCTGACTCGAGGCGCGTTGTACCACCACTTCGGTGACAAGAAAGGTTTGTTGGCCGCGGTGGTTGCGCAACTCGACAGTGAGATGGACGCACGCTTGCAGCACATCACCGAACAGGCCCAGGACCCCTGGCGCGGTTTTTGTGATCGCTGCCAAGCCTATCTGCGCATGGCCCAGGATGGCGAGATCCAACGCATTGTGTTGCAGGATGCGCCTGCCGTATTAGGCGATACAGGCTGCCAACAACATTGTGTGGAGTCGTTGCGCCAATTGCTGGAGGCGTTGATGCAGACCGGTGCCATCCTGCAAGCCCCCAGCGTCGCGCTGGCTCAATTGATCAATGGCAGCCTGGTCAATACCGCCTTGTGGATCGCCCGGGATGAACACCCAAGCGAACGCCTGGAAGAAGGCCTGTCGAGCCTGGAACTGTTGCTGCAAGGCCTGAAGCAGCCCATCACACCAGCCGTGTGATCTGCTTGTGCCGCCACACCAAACGGTAATAGGCCGTCTGCAATGCGAGCATCGCCAGATACGTCACCGGAAACGCCATCCATACCCCTTCGAGGCCGAAGTGCGCATTGAACAGGTACGCCATCGGCAGCTCCACGCAGAGTACGCAAAAGATCGAAATCGCGACCGGCATCAGCACCACGCCGCTGGCACGCATGATTCCGCCGATCACGGCCTGGAACCCAAAGACCAGAACGCTCCACAGCATGATGTGCAGCAAGTGCTCAGCCTTGATCCGCGCCGTATCATCAGTGATGAACAAGCCCAGCAGCCAGTGGGACAGCAGGTAACCGAGCAGAATCAGGCCGCCGGTGAGGCAAATGTTGATCAACAACCCGGTGCGCAGGATCGGTCCGATGCGCTCCAGGCGCCCGGCGCCAATCGCCTGTGCGCCGAGGATCGATGCGGTAATCGCAATCGACAACGCCGGGAATTGCACATAGTTGACGATCTGCGTTACCGCACCATACGCCGCCGTGGCCTGGGAGCCGTGGCTGTTGACCAGGGCCAGAATGACCAGCTCCGACAGCGACAACACCACCATCTGCAAACCTGTCGGTAAGCCGATACGCAGGACTTTGCCGAGGATGACCCGGTCCAGGCGCAATGCCGCGAACAGTTCACGGTCCGGCGCCATCACATGATTTTTATGGCGCAGGCGCAGTATCAGAAACAACATGGCCAAGGCATTACCCACCAGGCTGGCATACACCGCGCTCTGGATGCCCATGGGCGGCAGGCCGACCCAGCCGCGAATCAGCGCCGGCGTCAGCAGCAGGCCGACCAGGGTCGAGACCATCAGCGCCAGCAGCGGTGAAATCGTGTCGCTGACGCCGCGCAGTAGTTGGGTGTAGAGGATGAAGACCAATAGCAGCGGCATGATCAGCATCATTGCCTGGGCATACCCCACCGCATCGTCGAGTACGTCAATCGGTGTACCTAACGCCTGCAACGCCGGGCGCGCGAACAGGCTACCAAGAACTGCCGCGATCAACCCCACCAGCGCCCCCAGTGTCAGGGTCGCACCGGTAATCACCTTGACCAGCCCCGTTTCCTGGGCGCCCCACGCCTGACCGATCAGCACCGAAGCACCCGCCCCGAGGCCAATCACCAAGGCAATAAAGAAAAACACGATGGGGAACATCCCCGACACCGCCGCCAACGCCTGGGTGCCCAGCATTTGCCCGACATAGATGCCGTTGAGGGTGCCGGAAAAGCTTTGCAGAAAGTTGGACAGCACCATCGGTGCCAGAAAAATCAGGTAGATCTGCCACAGCGGCCGTTGTTGAGTGACTTCCATGGTGGTTCGAGTCCCGGAATTATTGTTAGACGGGGAAAGCATTGCGCGACAGCCAGGCCAGGTAAGTCTGCACGTCTACCGGCCAATGCGCGACCTTGCGCGAAAAGTCGGCCGCATCCTCAGCAAACAGCGCACGTGAAGCGTCTTCAAAACCCGGCAAGTTGCCGCCGATGGCATTCATGAAACGGTAGCTGGATTCTTTGGCCTGGCGCATCTGATCACGGGAGGCGCTGGTGTTGCGCGCCTCATCCACCAACCGGCGCAAGGCCGCTGAAGCGCCGCCGCGTTGCTGGCCCAGCCACTCCCAATGGCGAGGCAACAACGTGACCTCCCGCGCGACCACGCCCAGCTTTGGGCGTCCGACCGAGGGGGCCACGGGCGGCTCGTCATCGGTTTCAGTGTGTGCGGGTTGCGCTGGTACGTAACCGAGTGGCCACGGGTAATCGACCTGGGTGCCGGTAGCGTCGTCGAACACCAGGAAGCTGCCCATCGGCAGGTCAAGGCCCGCCAAAACAGTGGCAACTTCGGGATAACTACCAGCGGCCACGCGCTGCTGTTGGACAAAGGCGGTGCAACGGGGAATGTTTTGCGTAGACATGGATTATTACCCGGGCTTTATTTGTTTTACCCGGATCATATTAGTCTTAATTTTTCGGTACGCAAGGTTATTCTCGTGAAACGTTCAAACGCTCGCCGTGCAGTGTCGCCCGCATCCCTTGCACCGTGGGGTCTCTCAGCAAGCACTCGGCAATCGCCGGCTCCAGCTCTACCCGCAGGCGGCGGCCCAACGCCCGTGCGCCGAACCGTGCATCGTGCTGGCGACACAGCCACATCCTTGCCGGCGCTTCCACGCTTAACGAACGCTGATGCGCCGCCAAGCGCAGGTTGAGTTTCTCCAGCTCCACGCCCAGCAGTGCGTCCAGCCACTGGCTGTCGATAGGCTCGAACATCAGGATGCGGTCGATTCGGTTGAGAAACTCAGGCTCAAAGTGGCTATGTAACGCGTCTTCGAGCACGGCCGCCTCATCCCGCACAAAGACGCGCAGCAAGCGCCGCCAGCCCTGGGCAAACCGCTGACGATGACGACGTGCCTGTTGCGCGCCGATATTGCTGGTCATGAAGATCAGGCTGTTGCGAAAGTCCAGGGTGCGCGTACCACCGGCCAACGTCAGCTGGCCGTTTTCCAGAATACCGAGCAGGCTGCGCACTACTTCCTGGCTGGCTTTCTCCAGTTCATCGAACAACACGATACCGGGTCGACTGTAGCTGCCTTGGATCAACTCGCTGTTGAACAAGCTGATGCCCTCCTTGCTGCCCACATACCCCGGCGGCGCGCCGGTCAGTGCGGCGGCATAATGCTCCTGGGCCAGGGTGTGCATGTCGATACGGCAAAAGCCATCCGTGCGACCGTGCAACGCCTGGGCCAGCAGGCGCACGATTTCGGTTTTGCCGACGCCGGTCGGCCCCATGAACAGGTTGACGCTCAAGGGCCGGTCCCGCTCACCGATGTCGGCTTTGACCACCTTGAGCAAACTCTCAACCTGGGCCAGCGCGGCCTCCTGCCCAACGATACGGCTACGCAGCAATGCCATCACCTGGGCCGGTTCAAAGGTAAAGCGCATGCCCTACCCCACTGATTTTTCTTTTCCGCCATGGGGCAACTGCCCCACCGGGCACGCGGCGACGCCCACCGTGCTGCGGGTGATTTTCTCGACATTCTCCTGGGCCTTTTGCGCGTCCAGCACCCAGGTGCGGTAGAACTCGAAGGGGCAGTCGGCCACACCCTTGTCGCCATCGCCCGAGGCGTGCATGCCGGTGTAGCCACGGTGCAGCAGCTTGAACAAGTGATTCTGCGACTGGTCGTTGGCCCGCGCATCGCGGATCTGTGACACCGAAAGCTGGGCGTATTGAATGCCCATCTCCTCCTCGCCACACTCGCCCAATGTGCGCCCATCAAACCCGATGATCGCCGAGTGGCCGAAGTACGAATACACCCCGTCAAACCCCGCCGCATTCGCCACGGCCACATAGCAGTTATTCGCCCAGGCCATGCTCTTGGACATTTGCACCTGCTGCTCCTTGGCCGGGTACATGTAGCCCTGGCAGCGCACGATCAACTCGGCGCCCTTCATCGCGCAGTCGCGCCAGATCTCCGGGTAATTGCCGTCATCGCAGATGATCAGGCTGATCTTCATGCCTTTGGGCCCCTCGCACACATAGGTGCGATCCCCTGGGTACCAGCCTTCGATAGGGCACCAGGGAATGCACTTGCGGTAACGCTGCACGATTTCGCCGAGGTTGTTGATCAGCACGAGCGTGTTGTAAGGCGCCTTGTGCGGGTGGTCTTCGTGACGCTCACCGGTCAGGGAAAACACGCCCCACGTATTTGCCTGACGGCACGCCGCCGAGAAAATCGCCGTCTCTTCGCCAGGAATGCTTGCGGCGGTGGCCATCATCTCATCGTGGTCATACATGATGCCCATGGTGCTGTATTCCGGGAACACGACCAGGTCCATACCCGGCAGGCCCTGCTTCATGCCGAGAATAATCTCGGCAATTTTCTTTGCGTTATCGATGACCTCGGCCTTGGAATGCAGGCGCGGCATCTTGTAGTTCACCACCGCGACACCAACGGTGTCCGGGCTGCTGGAAATATCGCCATGACGCATAACAACGCTCCTGGTCTAGTGACTGATCATCCACGGCCGTGGCCCGGTCCTGGTCTTGAGGCCCAAAGGGTTGGCCTTACTCGGTTCCACCTGCTTGCTGGTGCCGCAGCAGCTGCAACCCGCTGGGTGCTTTCGGCTTTCCTGGTACTCACCGACGGTTTGCGGCGCGTGGGCGCTGCGCTCGTTGCCGGCCATAGCCTTGCGCTGGTTGGCCGACAGGGTTTGCAGCGCCGGTGCCGACACCCTCAGTTGCCCGCCCGGCCCCGCACAATAGGGACACTGGCTGGGTTCGTTGCGCTGGGCGATTGGCCGCAGCATCGTGAAAGTGCCGCACGTTGGGCAGGCGTATTCGTAGGTCGGCATGGCTACAGGTCCGGGGCGATGGGCAGGTCGATACTGCCGTCGAGGAATTTCGTCGGGCCATTGGCATTGGGGTTGATGTCGAATTCAAAGATTTCCGTCGGCAACCACAAGGTGGCGCAGGCATTTGGAATGTCCACCACGCCGCTGATGTGCCCCTGCACCGGCGCCGAACCGAGCAACGCGTAACCCTGGGCCGGTGAGTAGCCGAACTTGGTCAGGTAGTTGATCGCATTCAGGCAGGCCTGGCGGTACGCGACGTTGACGTCCAGGTAGTGTTGCTGGCCTTGCTCGTCCACCGAGATGCCTTCGAAAATCAGGTAGTTCTTGTAGTTCGGGGTGATCGGGCTCGGCTTGAACACCGGGTTCTTGATCCCGTACTTGGCCATGCCGCCCTTGATCAGCTCGACCTTCATATGCACCCAGCCGGCCATTTCGATGGCGCCGCAAAAGGTGATTTCGCCGTCGCCCTGGCTGAAGTGCAGGTCGCCCACCGACAGCCCGGCACCGTTGACGTAGACCGGAAAGAAGATCTTCGATCCGCGGGACAAATCCTTGATATCGCAGTTACCGCCATGCTCACGCGGCGGTACTGTGCGCGCGCCGGTCGCAGCGGCGTCGTCACGCGCCTGGCCCTTGAGCTTGCCCATATGCGCGGTGGCCGCCAACGGCGCATTCGCCAGCGGCGGCACGCGGGTGGGGTTGGTGTCGATCAGTTCCTGCTCGCGGCGGTTCCAGTCGGCGAGCATCACCGGGTCGGGCAGGCAACCGATCAGGCCGGGGTGGATCAGGCCGGCAAAGTTAACCCCTGGTATGTGCCGCGAGCTGGTGAACATGCCCTTGAAGTCCCAGATGGCTTTTTGCGCGCTGGGGAAATGATCGGTGAGGAAACCACCGCCGTTCTGTCGCGAGAAGAAACCGTTGAAGCCCCACTGCGAATCGGCCTTGGCGCCGATGTCGAGCAAGTCCACCACCAGCAGATCACCCGGTTCGGCGCCGTGCACGCCCACCGGGCCTGACAGGTAATGCACGGTGGACAGGTCCACATCCCGCACATCGCTGGCGTCGTCGTTGTTCTTGATCGCGCCGGCGGTCCAGTCGTAGGTCTCCAGGATGAAGTCATCGCCGGGCTTGACCCAACAGGCCATCGGGATATCCGGGTGCCAGCGGTTATGGATATTTTCGTTTTCGGTGACAGGCTGGTTGAGGTCGACTTTGATCAGCGTTTCGGTCATGGACTGGCTCCTGGACGGATGGCTTGGTGCGTTCGATCCAGTCTCGTGGAGCCGGGGGAAACGGGGAATACGTTGGATGACGTATGGAGAAAGGGGTGTACCGCAATCAAAAAATGTGGGAGCTGGCTTACCTGCGATAACGGTGTGTCAGCCAACAATTCCATGACTGATAAACCGCTATCGCAGGCAAGCCAGCTCCCACATTTGATCGGTATTGGTTAGACAGACAGGTAGCGGCTTATGGTCGCCTCATCTACCCGATCCCGGGTCTCTTCGACCACGAAGCGGCCCTTTTCAATCACCAGGAATCGGTCGGCGATTTCCAGCGTGAACGACAGCACTTGCTCGGACACCACAATGGTCAAGTCCCGCAGGTTGCGAATCTCTTTCAGCGTACGTGCTATGTCCTTGATGATCGACGGCTGAATGCCCTCCGTAGGCTCGTCCAGCAACAACACCTTCGGGTTCGTCGCCAGCGCCCGCGCAATCGCCAACTGCTGTTGCTGCCCACCCGAGAGGTTGCCGCCTTTGCGCGACTGCATGTCGTGCAACACCGGAAACAGGGCATACAAATCCTCCGGCACTTTGCCCCGCGCCGACGCCGGCAAACCGGTCTGGATATTCTCCAGCACCGTCATGCTCGGGAAAATCATGCGCCCCTGGGGTACATAGGCGATGCCGCGCGCCACCCGCTCATGGGTTTCCAGTGCCGACACATCCTGCCCGTCCACGCTGACCTGGCCTTTCCACTGCGGCAGGATGCCCATCAGGCTTTTGAACAGCGTGGTCTTGCCCATGCCGTTGCGGCCCATCACCGCGACGATTTCACGCTTGGCCACGTTCAGGTCGAGGTCGTGGAGGATCTGGCTCTGGCCGTAGCCGCAGGACAACTGGTCAATCTTGAACATGCCGGATTCCTCAGTGGCCCAAATACACTTCGATAACTTTAGGGTTGCTTTGCACCGACTCCATACTGCCCTCGGCGAGCACCTTGCCCTGGTGCAGCACCGTGACCTTGTGGGCAATACTTTTGACGAATTCCATGTCGTGTTCGATCACCAGCACCGAACGCCCCTGACTGATGCGCTTGAGCAGCTCGGCGGTTTGCGCGCGCTCGTTGACGCTCATGCCCGCCACCGGTTCATCAAGCATCAGCAGCTCGGGGTCTTGCATCAGCAGCATGCCGATCTCCAGCCATTGCTTTTGCCCGTGGGACAACAGATCGGCCTGTTGTTGCAGTAAATCACCGAGGAAGATCTCCCGCGCCACCTCTTCCACCCGCGCGATCACTTGCGCGTTGCGCTTGAAAAACAGTGCGCCCCAAACCTTGCGACCGGCGGGATAAGACATCTCAAGGTTTTCAAACACCGTGAGGTTTTCGTAGATCGACGGGTTCTGAAATTTACGCCCGACCCCGGCGCGCACAATGTTGTACTCGCGCATCTTGGTCAGTTCCTGGCCGTCGAACTGGATACTGCCGCTGGTGGCGCGGGTCTTGCCGCAGATCAGGTCGAGCACCGTGGTCTTGCCGGCGCCATTGGGGCCAATCACCACGCGCACTTCATTGCGGTCGATATACAAATTGAGGTTGTCGACCGCCTTGAAGCCGTCGAACGAGACAGTGAGGCCTTCGATGGCCAGCACCGGTTTCTTCATTTCAAAACCGACGGCGGTCATGGCTGGGTCTCCAGGATTTTGGTTTCAGTTTTGGGCTTGGCCACGGCGGCGGCGACTTTCACCACCGGTTTACGCCGCAGCAATTTCGCCAGCGCCTGGCGACCATGACTGTCCCACAAGCCAGCCAAACCATTGGGGAAGTACATGACCACGGCGATAAACAGCCCGCCCATCAAGTACAGCCACAGCTCAGGAAAGGACTCGGAAAAGTAGGTCTTGCCGTAGTTCACCAGGAGCGCGCCATACACCGCGCCGAGCAACGACATGCGCCCGCCCACGGCGGCGAAAATCACCATCTCGATCGACGGCACGATGCCGACGAACGACGGCGACATAAAGCCCACCTGCAAGGCAAACATCGCCCCGCCAATCGCCGAGAACGCGGCAGCCACACAGAAAACGAAGATCTTGAAGCTGGCCACGTCATACCCGGAGAAACGCACCCGCTCCTCTTTGTCGCGCATGGCCATCAGCAGCCGGCCGAGCTTGGAGGCGAGAATGAAGCGGCCAATAAAGATGCAGCCGAACAGCAGGCCGGCGTTGATGAAGTACAGGATCATTTTCGCGCTGTCGGTGCGCAGGTCCCAGCCGAGCAGGGTCTTGAGGTCGGTGATGCCGTTGACGCCGCCGGTCAGGCCTTGCTGGCCGACGATCAGCACCGTAAGGATCAGCGCGATGGCCTGGGTGACGATGGAGAAATACACATCGCCCACGCGTCGCTTGAACAGCGCCATGCCGATGATGAACGCCAGCAGCACCGGCACCGCGATCACCGCCACCAGGGTAAAACTGAAACTGTGGAACGGCTGCCACAACCAAGGCAACTCAGTGATCTGGTTCCAGTCCATGAAGTCCGGAATGCCCGGTGTGGATTGGATCCTGGTGCTTTCGGGGTCCGATGCTTCCAGCTTGAGGAACATCGCCATGCAGTAGCCGCCCACCCCAAAGAACACGCCCTGCCCCAGGCTGAGAATGCCGCCGTAGCCCCAGCACAACACCAGCCCTACCGCGACGAACGCGTAAGTCAGGTACTTGCCGACCATGTTCAGGCGGAACGCATCCAGGGTCAGGGGGAATACCACCAGGATCAGCAGCGCCAACAGCACGATACCGATCAGGTTTTGCTGGCCGCCCAGCAGCTTGTCTAAAGCCTTCATCTGCTCGCCTCTACTTGCGCACTTTGATGGAGAACAACCCTTGCGGGCGCAGCATCAGGATCAGGATCACCGACGACAAGGTCAGTACCTTGGCCATCGAGCCACTGAGGAAAAACTCCGACAGCGATTGGGTCCGGGCGATCACGAACGCCGAGGCGATGGTGCCGAACAGGCTTTGCGCGCCGCCGAACACCACCACCAGGAAGGTGTCGACGATGTACTGCGAGCCCGCCGTCGGGCCGGTGGAACCGATGGTGGTGAAGGCCGCGCCCGCCACACCGGCGACGCCGCAGCCGAGGGCAAAGGTCATGCGGTCGACCTTGCGCGTATTGATGCCCACGGCGCGGCTCATCAGGCGGTTCTGTACCGTGGCGCGCACCTGCAAGCCCCAGCGCGAGCGGTACAGCATGAGGAAGATCGCGGCGGTCAGCAGCAAGGTCAGGCCCATCATGAACAAACCGTTGCGCGGGATTTCGATGGCGTCGGTGAAGTTTACCGAGCCCATCAGCCAGGCCGGGGGCTCGGCGCTGACTTCACGGGCGCCAAACACCGAACGGAAGGTTTGCTGCATCACCAGCGACAAGCCCCACGTGGCGAGCAACGTGTCCAGCGGCCGCTTGTACAAGCGGCTGATCATCGCCCACTCCACCAGCCAGCCGACGGCGCCGGCGACAAGGAATGACAGGGCGATGGCAAAGAAGAAGTAATAGGGTTGGAAGCTCGGCGCAAAGTGCGCCGTAAGGCTGGAGCACACGTAGGTGGTGTAGGCGCCGATGGTCAGGAACTCACCGTGGGCCATGTTGATCACGCCCATCTGGCCAAAGATGATCGCCAGCCCCAATGCCATCAGCAACAGCACGCAGAACACGGACAAGCCGTTGAACCCCTGCATTGCCGCGATGGCCCCAAATTCCGATAGCCATTCCATGATGATGGTCTCCTGAGCGGGAGGTTGAAATGCAATCTGCTGTTGATTTATGTGGGAGCTGGCTTGCCTGCGATGGCATCACCTCGGTCTGGCTGCAAGACCGAGTCGCCTGCATCGCAGGCAAGCCAGCGCCCACACAGAGCCAGTTCCCACAGTTGGATCAGTGCCAGCCCCGGAGTTATTGGTAGCCTTTAGGAAACGGGTTAGGCTCAATCAGATCCGACTCGTAGATCACCTTGAACTGGCCGTTGGGCTGCACTTCACCGATACGCGACTTGCTCCACAGGTGATGGTTCTCGTGGATCTTCACGTAGCCTTCCGGCGCGGTTTTCAGCTCGATACCCGGCGAAGCGGCCACGACTTTATCCACGTCGAAACTGCCGGCCTTCTCCACCGCCGCTTTCCACAGCCATGGGCCGAGGTAGGCCGCCTGGGTCACGTCGCCGATCACCGCATCCTTGCCATACTTGGCCTTGAAGGCTTCGACGAAGGCTTTGTTGTTCGGGTTGTCCAGGCTTTGGAAGTACTTCATCGAGGCGTAGAAACCAGCCATGTTTTCGCCGCCAATGCCGAGCAATTCATCCTCGGTCACCGACAGGGTCAGCAAGGTTTGCTTGGACGCGTTCACACCCGCCGCATTCAGTTGTTTGTAGAACGCCACGTTGGAACCACCGACCACGGCCGCGAACACCACGTCCGGTTTCTTCAGCTTGACCTTGTTGATCAGCGAGCCGAACTGGGTGTTGCCCAGCGGGTAATAGTCTTCGCCGACCACGGTGCCGTGCAGTACGTTTTCAATGTGCTTGCGCGCGATTTTCATCGAGGTGCGCGGCCAGATGTAGTCCGAGCCGACCAGGTAGAACGTCTTGGCACCTTTGGTCTTGGCGATCCAGTCGAGGCTGGCAAGGATTTGCTGGGTAGCTTCCTGGCCGGTGTAGATTACGTTTTTCGACTGTTCCAGGCCTTCATAGAAGGTCGGGTAGTAGAGCAAGCCGTTTTCTTTCTCGAAGATCGGCAGCACGGCTTTGCGCGAGGCAGAGGTCCAGCAGCCGAACACGGCGGCGACCTTGTCGTTGACCAGCAGCTTCTTGGCCTTTTCTGCGAAGGTCGGCCAGTCAGAGGCGCCGTCTTCCTGGATCACCTTGATCTGCCGTCCCAGAATCCCGCCTGAGGCGTTGATCTGCTCGATGGCCAGGCGCTCGGCCTGAATCGAGCCGGTTTCGGAAATCGCCATGGTGCCGGTGGCTGAGTGCAACTGGCCGACGGTCACTTCGGTAGGGGTCACGGCCAGGCCTTCGTTATCGGCCAGTACGCCCTGGCTGAACAGAGCGGCCGCCAGCAATGACAGGGCCAACAGCGGTGTGGAGCGGATCAATCGTGGTGCCATGGGGCGACTCCTCTGCAATGAGGGGTCCAGCATGGCGGCACCCGGCCAGCGCGGGTATACGCAGCCTGACGTAACGGTGTACGTCATTTGACGTATGCCGCTGCGCACCATTTTCGAGCAGGATCCCGACCGCCCAAACACCCTCGATCAATGTGGGAGCTGGCTTGCCTGCAATGGCGGCGTATCAGGCGGCATCTGCAGAGGTTGACCCACCGCTATCGCAGGCAAGCCAGCGCCCACATTTTGAATCGGGGCATGGAACTTGCTCATTTAAACTCGCCCACTCTGCGGAGCCACCCACCGTGCACCCCACCTCTGGCACTCAGCGCATCGTCAAGATCCGCCGCGACTACAACACCTGGGTCGCCGACGAGACCATGGAAGACTACGCCCTGCGCTACACCCCAAAATCCTTTCGCAAATGGTCGGAGCTGCGTATCGCCAACACCGCCCTGGGCGCCGTGTCGTTCCTGGCGCTGGAAGCCATCGGCGGTGTACTGGCATTGAGTTACGGTTTCACCAACACCTTCTGGGCGATCCTCGCGATCAGCCTGGTGATCTTCCTCACCGGCCTGCCCATCAGCTATTACGCCGCACGTTACGGTGTGGACATGGACCTGCTGACCCGCGGCGCCGGCTTCGGTTACATCGGCTCAACCATCACCTCGCTGATCTACGCCAGCTTCACCTTCCTGTTCTTCGCCCTGGAAGCGGCGATCATGGCCCTGGCGCTGGAGCTGTATTTTCATATCCCGTTGGCCATCGCCTATGTCATTTGCTCGCTGCTGGTGATTCCGCTGGTGGCCTACGGCGTAACCCTGATCAGCCGCCTGCAACTGTGGACACAACCGGTCTGGCTGCTGTTGCTGGTGCTGCCCTACGGCTTCGTGTGGTGGAAAAATCCCGATGCCTTCAGCGACTGGACCAGTTTCCTCGGGCGCAGTGGCGACGGCGGCGGGTTCAACCTGTTGGCGTTCTGCGCCGCCTGCACGGTGGCGCTGTCGCTGGTGACGCAGATTGGCGAACAGGTGGACTACCTGCGGTTTCTACCGGAAAAAACCGCCGCCAACCGCAAGCGTTGGTGGGCCGCCCTACTCTGTGCCGGCCCCGGCTGGATTATCCCCGGGGCGTTGAAAATGTTCGCCGGTGCGTTCCTGGCCTTCCTTGCCCTGCAACATGAAATCCCCATGGAGCGCGCCGCCGAGCCGACCCAGATGTACCTCGTCGCGTTCCGCTACGTGTTCAGCTCGCCGGAATGGGCACTCGGCGCGATGGTGCTGTTCGTGTTCATTTCCCAGATGAAGATCAACCTGACCAACGCCTACGCTGGTTCCCTGGCCTGGTCGAACTTCTTCGCCCGCGTAACCCACAGCCACCCCGGGCGCGTGGTATGGCTGGTGTTCAACGTGGCGATTGCGCTGATGCTGATGGAGCTTGGCGTGTTCGATGTCATCGACCAGGTGCTGGGGCTCTATGCCAACATCGCGATTGCCTGGATCGGCACGCTGGTGGCCGACCTGGTCATCAACAAGCCCCTGGGCCTGTCGCCCAAACACATCGAGTTCAAGCGCGCGCACCTTTACGACATCAACCCGGTGGGCGTCGGCTCAATGCTGATCGCTTCATTGCTGTCGATCCTCGCCCACTTCGGCCTGTTCGGCGCACTGGCCCACGCCGCGCCGCCCTTCGTTGCGCTGGGCACGGCGCTGATCATGGCGCCGCTCTTGGCCTGGCTGACCCGGGGCAAGTACTACATCGCCCGCACCAGTGATGTACAGCTGATTCACCCGGTCGCCCCCGCCACCCACGCGGTCTGCGGCCTGTGCAGCAACCCGTTCGAAACCGCCGACATGGCGTTCTGCCCGGCCTACAGCACGCCCATCTGCTCACTGTGCTGCTCGCTGGACGCACGTTGCGGTGATCGCTGCAAACCCCACGCCCGGCTGGTTACCCAGTTTGAAAGTGCATTGCGCTGGTTGCTGCCGAACTCCTTGATGCCACGCCTGCACACCCGGCTGGCCCACTATTTGGGGTTGTTATTGGTCCTGGTGCTGCTGCTCGCGGGGGCGTTGGCACTGATCTACGTTCAGGCTGCCCAAGGGCTGCCCCATTCAGAGACCCTGTATCAGGCGTTCTTCAAGGCGTTTCTCACGCTCTCGGTGCTGGCCGCCGTGCTCGCCTGGTGGGTGGTGCTGACCCGCGAAAGCCGGCGTGTCGCCCAGGAAGAATCCGACCGCCAGACCCTGCTCCTGATGCAGGAAATCGACGCCCACAGCCTCACCGACCAAGCCCTGCAACAGGCCAAGGAAGCCTCGGAAGCCGCGAATGCTGCCAAGAGCCGCTACGTCACCGGGCTGTCCCACGAACTGCGCACGCCGCTCAACAGCATCCTCGGCTTCACCCAGATCCTGCAGCGCGACAACGCTATGCCTGACCAACATCAGGACGCCCTGGCGACCATCCTGCGCAGCGGCTCGCACTTGCTGTCGCTGATCGACGGCCTGCTCGACGTGGCCAAGATCGAGGCCGGCAAGCTGCGCCTGGAACTCACCGAAATCCCCTTCCCGGAATTGATCCACGACCTGGAACAGATGTTCACCCCGCAGGCGCAGGACAAGGGCCTGCGCTTTCGCCTCGACTGCGTGGGCAAGATCCCGGCAGTGGTGCGCGGTGATGAAAAACGCGTGCGCCAGATCCTGATCAACCTGCTGGGCAACGCAGTGAATTTCACCGACAGCGGCGAGGTGTGCCTGCGGGTCAGCTACATGCGCGAGACCGCAAATTTTGAAATCATCGACACCGGCATCGGTATTGATCCGGAGCAGATCGAGCGGATTTTCCAGCCGTTCGAACGCGGCGATTTGATGCGCCAGGACAAAGGCGTGGGCCTGGGCCTGACCATCACGCGCATGCTCACCTCGTTGATGGGCGGCGAACTGCGGGTCACCAGCGAACTGGACAAGGGCACGTGCTTCCAGGTGCGGCTGTTCCTTTCCCAGGTGCGCGCGCCGCAAGCGGTGGTGCATGTGGAGCACGACATCATCGGCTATCAAGGTGAACGCCGACGCATCCTGTTAGTAGACGACCACGTTGACCATCGCAAGGTGCTTAGCGGCATGCTCACACCCTTGGGTTTTGAAGTGATCCAGGCCAGTAACGGCCAGGATGCGATCCGCCAGGTGGCGTTGCTGGCGCCGGATTTGATCCTGATGGACCTGTCGATGCCGACCCTGGATGGCTTGGAAACCAGCCGCTTGATCCGCCGCAATGCGCTGTCCAGCGCGCCGATTATCGTGATCTCGGCCAACGCCTTTACCGACGACCGCGAACGCAGCATCGCCGCCGCCTGCAATGACTACCTGGCCAAGCCGGTGCGCACCCCGGAGCTGCTTGGGCGCCTGCAACAGCATCTGGGTTTGCAGTGGCTGCGCCGCACCAAGACCTCCAAGGCACCACCGCCGCCCAGTGTGCTGCCCAGCCCTGAAGACCTCGCCGCGCTCGCCGAACTCAGTGCCATCGGCTATGTGCGTGGCCTGCACGACAAACTCGACATGATCCTTGAACACCGCCCGGACACTGAACCTTTCATCAGCAAAGTCCGCGGTTTGCTCAAGGGTTTCCGCCTGGATGAACTCAACCGAACCCTCAAGGAGGCCGAAGATGAATGCACTCACCCGCAGCACTGAACCCGGCGTGGTGCTGATCGTCGACGACACCCCGGACAACCTCGCCATGCTCTCCGATGCTCTCGACGACGCCGGCTACATGGTGCTGGTCGCCCTCGACGGCCTGAGCGCGCTGAACCGCGTGCAACGACGGCGCCCGGACCTGATCCTGCTGGACGCGATGATGCCCGGCCTGGATGGCTTCGAAACCTGCCGCCGGCTCAAGGCGCAGCCCGCCAGCGCAGACATCCCGGTGGTGTTCATGACCGGGCTGACCGACAGCAAGCATGTGGTGCAGGGCTTTGAAGTGGGCGGCAGCGACTATGTGACCAAGCCGATCCAGACCGATGAGGTATTGGCACGGGTGGCAGCGCATTTGCGCACGTCACGCATTTTGCTCTCGGCACGGGCGGCCACGCAGCCGAGTGTATTGACCCTGGAAGACGCACCGGCGCAGCGGCTGTTGTCGGCCAGGTTCCAACTGACCGAGCGCGAGGTGGAAGTGCTGCGCTGGGTGGCGTGCGGCAAGACCAATCGGGATATCGGCGATATTTTGGGGTTGAGCCCCAGGACGGTGAACAAGCATCTGGAGCATGTGTATGTGAAGTTGGGGGTGGAGACTCGCACGGCCGCCACGTCAGTAGCATTGGCCGCAATCTGAAAAATGTGGGAGCGGGCTTGCTCGCGAAAGCGGTGTGTCAGTTGACCTATCCATAACTGATCTATCGCATTCGCGAGCAAGCCCGCTCCCACACTGGTTCTTCATCGTGGCGGAGATACGTTACCCACCAAAGGTCTGCGACGGCCTGCGCAACGTCGGATCAAACGGGTTGATCCTCGGCCCAATCGCCGCCGCTTCGCGCTTGAGCAACTCCACCACCATCGGCATGCGGCTCGGCCCCAATCGATCACTGATGGTCGCCACACTCAGTGCCGCCACCGCATGCCCGTCCCGATTGAGGATCGGCACCGCCACCCCCGCCATGCCTTCCAACACGCCGGTATTGCGCGCTGCATAGCCCAGGCGCCGCACGTTCTCGACCTCCGAGCGCAACAGCACTTCGTCATACAGGTGAAAATCCTTGAGCCGTGGCAGGTTGTAGCGAATCACCGTCTCACGCTCTTCCTCCGGCAAGAACGCCAGAATCGCCAAACTGCCCTGCCCCACGCCCAACGCCACGCGCCCACCGATATCGCCGGTAAACGTGCGGATCGGGTACGGCCCCTCGCTGCGGTCCAGGCAGATCGCATCAAAGCCGCTACGCGCCAGCAGGAACAGCGAATCGCCCAGGGAAGCGCTCAGGCGCAACATGCTCGGCCGCACCAGGTCGCGCAGGTTGCCGGTCTTGCCCGCGTTCGCTGCCAGCGCGAAGAACTCCAGGCTCAAGCGATAGCGTTTGCTGCGCGCGTCCTGCTCGACCATGCCTTCGTCGATCAGGCTGCGCAGCAGGCGGTGGGTGGTGGGTTGCGACAGGCCGACCTGCTGCGCGAGCTGGGTGACGCGTTCGCCGCCTTCCGGCACCTCGCCCAGAGTACGCAGCAGCGCGAACAGACGAGACACCCCGCCCGCGCCGACTTCTTTACTCGCTTCATTCCGCTCAGTGGAATCCATAACACTCAACCCTGGCATAAATTCTAGTGAATGAATAAAACTGAAAATAATAGTCCATTCAGTGAAATTCCATCTTCCGCCCATCCTAGTCTTCGTCCTAATCTGCGTCCACAGGGGCGAAATGAACAACAAATGGCAGCCGACTCGAGATCGAGCGCCAACGCACCCGCAACACTCTTTTCGCATCTGCCCAAAACAAAAAAGCGCGTTTCGACGCGACTCAAAAAAGGTGGAACGCAGACATGGCATTTCTCCAACTCAACGCCTTGAGCAAACGCTACGGCGCCGTCGACGCGGTGGTCGCCACCGACCTTGCGGTGGAAAAAGGCGAGTTCGTTTCCCTGCTCGGCCCCTCGGGATGCGGCAAGACCACCACCCTGCAAATGATCGCCGGCTTCGTCGACGTGAGCGGCGGGCAGATTCTGCTCGACGGGCGTGACATCACCCACGCCAAACCCGCCACCCGGGGTCTGGGCGTGGTGTTCCAAAGCTACGCGCTGTTCCCGCATATGACCGTGCGCGACAACGTCGCCTTCGGCCTGAAGATGCGCAAAGTGCCGGCCGCCGAAATCGCCAGCAAAGTCAAAACCGTGCTCGACCTGGTGCGCCTGGCACCACACGCCGAGCGCTACCCGCGTGAACTGTCCGGCGGCCAGCGCCAGCGTGTGGCCCTGGCCCGTGCCTTGGTGATCGAGCCGCCGGTGTTGCTGCTGGACGAACCGCTGTCCAACCTTGACGCCAACTTGCGCGAAGAAATGCAGTTTGAAATTCGCCGCATCCAGTGCGCCGTGGGCATCACCACCTTGATGGTCACCCACGACCAGGCCGAAGCGCTGTCCATCAGCGACCGCGTGGTGGTGATGCAGGCCGGGCGCGTGACCCAGATCGACGCGCCGTACAAGCTGTATGAGCACCCGCGCACACGCTTCATCTCGGATTTTGTCGGCAAAGCCAACCTGCTGCCGGGCGACTATGACGAACTCGGCGCCCCACAGGTGCGCCACGCCAGCGGCGATGGTGAACTGACCCTGAGCCTGCGCCCGGAAAAAATCACCCTGGTGGAGGCCGGCACCGGGCGCGTGCAAGGCAAAGTCCTCGACAGTTACTTCTTCGGCAGCCAATGGCTGTACCGCATCCACACCACCCTCGGCGAAATCACCGTGGTACGCAGCAACGACGGCAGTGCGCCGCTCGGCTGCGGCGCGGCGGTGGGCCTGGACTGGCACGCCGGCCTGCTGCGCGTGTTGGCGGCGGATGAGGTGCGCGCATGAGTCGGGGTTATGTGTTGTCGTTGCCGGCCCTGGCGCTGTTTACCGGGCTGCTGATTCTGCCGCTGCTGATGACGTTGGTGCTGTCGTTCAACGTGTTCGACTACCAGGTCGGCGTGAAGGCTGATGAGTGGACCTTCGCGCATTACCTGTCGCTGTTCAGCGATTCATACTTTTACGAGATCTTCTGGCGCACCTTCTGGATCAGTGCGTTGGTGACCTTGTTGTGCGTGGTCATCGGCGTGCCCGAGGCCTATATCCTCAGCCGCATGGGCACCCCGTGGCGCTCGATCTTCCTGATCCTGATCCTCACACCGCTGTTGATTTCAGTGGTGGTGCGCGCCTTCGGCTGGAGCCTGCTGCTCGGTGCCGACGGGCTGGTAAACCAGGTGATCCAGGCGCTCGGCGGGCGCCCGGTGAAACTGCTGTATACGCCGTTCGCCGTGATCATCGCGCTGGTGCACGTGATGCTGCCGTTCATGATCATTCCGGTGTGGACCTCGCTGCAAAAGCTCGACCCGTCGGCTGAGCAAGCCGCCCTGTCGCTGGGTGCGAGCCAGGCCACGGTAATGCGCAAAATCGTGTTGCCGCAGGTCATGCCCGGCGTGCTCTCCGGCACCTTGATCGTGTTCGGCCTCGCCGCCAGTTCGTTTGCGATCCCCGGCCTGCTTGGCGGGCGCCGCCTGAAAATGGTCGCTACGGTGGTGTACGACCAGTACCTCTCGGAACTCAACTGGCCCATGGGCGCGACCATCGCGGTGGTGCTGCTGTTGGTCAACCTGCTGATCATGCTGAGCTGGAACCGCATGGTCGAAAGCCGCTACAAAAAGTCCCTGGGGGTTTAAGCGCATGTCCAGAAACGGTCCTTTAGCCCTCGGTTTTCATGGCCTGGTGGTGCTGTTCATGATGGCGCCGCTGGTGGTGGTGTGCCTGGTGGCCTTCACCCCGGAAAACACCCTGAGCCTGCCTACATCAGGCTTCTCCCTGCGCTGGTTTCGCGCGGTGTTCGAGCGTGCCGACTTCATCCAGGCGTTCTATAACAGCCTGATCCTGGCGTTTACCGCCGCGACCCTGGCCACGCTGATCGCAGTGCCGGCGGCGTTGGCGATCAGCCGTTATCAATTCCCGGGGCGCAACTTTTTCAGTGCGCTGTTCCTGTCGCCGATCATCATCCCGCACCTGGTGCTGGGGGTGGCGATGCTGCGGTTGTTCGCACTGATGGGCGTCAACGGCAGCTTCACCTGGCTGATGCTCGCCCACGTGGTGATCATCACGCCGTATGTGTTGCGCCTGGTGCTGGCCGCGGCTATCGGTATTGATCGCAGTGCCGAGCAGGCGGCGGAGTCACTGGGTGCCAGCCGTTTTACGCTGTTTCGTCAGATTACCCTGCCGATGATTTTGCCCGGTGTAGCCGGCGGCTGGTTGCTGGCGTTTATCAACAGTTTCGATGAGGTGACCCTGTCGATCTTCGTCAGCTCGCCGGCCACGCAAACCTTGCCGGTGCGCATGTACGTGTACGCCACGGAGTCCATCGACCCCATGATGGCGGCGGTCTCGGCGCTGGTGATTGCGCTGACCGCAGCGACCATGATTCTGCTCGACCGGGTCTATGGCCTGGACCGCGTGCTGGTGGGGAAACATTGATGGCGTTGTTCAAACGATTGGCCGAAACCGCGCGCCCTGCCCTGGCCTTCACCCTCGACGGGCAACCGGCCAAGGGCTTGCTGGGCGACACCCTGCTGACCGCCATGCTGACGTGCGCCGATCACCTGCGCGGCAGCGATTTCAGTGCCGAACGCCGCGCCGGTTTCTGCCTGATGGGCGCCTGCCAGGATTGCTGGGTGCGCCTCGAAGACGGGCGCCGCGTGCGGGCCTGTTCGACGCTGTTGGAAGAAGGCCAGGTGATCAGCCGCGACCCGGGGCGCCAAGCATGAAGCCGATCGTGATTGTGGGCGCAGGCCCGGCAGGCATCAGCGCGGCGCGTACCCTGCTCGACCATGGCCTCAAGCCTTGCCTGGTGGATGAAGGCCTGCGCGGTGGCGGGCAGATTTATCGGCGCCAACCGGCGAACTTCCAGCGCACGCCCAAGCAGCTTTATGGGTTTGAAGCGCGCAAGGCCGAGGCCGTGCACCGCACCCTGGATGAGCTGGCGCCGCTGATCGACTACCGGCCGAAAACCCTGGTGTGGAACGCCGAGGACGGTCGGCTGGACATGCTGAATAACGACCGCGCGCAGAGCATCGAGTATGCCCGGATCATCGTCGCAACCGGCGCCACGGACCGCATCCTGCCGGTGCCCGGCTGGACCTTGCCAGGCGTCTACAGCCTGGGCGCGGCGCAAATCGCCTTGAAATACCAAGGCTGCGCCATCGGCGAGCGGGTTGCATTGTGTGGCAGCGGGCCGTTGCTGTACCTGGTGGCTTACCAATACGCCAAGGCCGGCGCCAGGGTGGTCGCGGTCCTCGACAGCGCGCCCTTCAGTGCGCAGTGCCGCGCATTACCGGCGTTGCTCGGGCAACCGGTGACCCTGGCCAAAGGTTTGTATTATCGCGCCTGGCTGACGGCCCATGGGGTTCCCGTGCATCAGGGCGCAACGCTCACGCAGATTGACGGCGAACTGCGGGTCACGGGCATTCGCTGGGGTGAGCACCGATTGGACTGCGATGCCGTGGCTTTCGCCCATGCCTTGCGCAGCGAGACACAACTGGCGGATCTGCTCGGCTGTGACTTTGCCTGGAACAGCTTGAACCGAGCCTGGTTGCCGCAACGCGACAGCGCCGGGCGCAGCAGCGTGAACGGCGTGTACCTGGCGGGCGATGGGGCCGGCATCATGGGCGCCGACGCGGCGCAAATGGCCGGTGAGCGCGCGGCATTGGCCCTGTTGGAAGATTCCGGCATCACCATCGATCAACGCCGCGCTGCCGAACTGGAGCAGCAACTGGCAGGCATCCAGCGCTTTCGCCATGGACTGGAAACCGCCTTCCCCTTTCCTCAACAGTGGGCCGCGCAGGCGCCGGATGCGCTGATCCTGTGTCGCTGCGAGGAAGTCAGCGTCGGCGAAGTGCGGGCGGTCGTGGATGAAGGCCATTGGGAACTCAACCGCGTCAAGGCCCATTGCCGTGTCGGCATGGGCCGTTGCCAGGGCCGCATGTGCGGGCTGGCGGCAGCCGAGATTGTGGCCGAGCGCAGTGGTCGAGGGATTGAAACCGTAGGCCGCTTGCGTGGCCAGGCACCGATCAAGCCGCTGCCGTTTGGCGTGCAGGTGCAACCATGATCGACGTCATCGTATTGGGCGGCGGGATTGTCGGTGCGTCGGCGGCGCTGATGCTGGCGCACAAAGGCCAGCGTGTGGCCTTGGTCGAGCGAGATTTCTGTGGTTCTCATTCCAGCGGCGTCAACTATGGTGGCGTGCGGCGCCAGGGTCGGCCGTTGCATCAGTTGCCGTTGTCGCAACGCGCCCACCAGTTGTGGGCCGACTTGCCGGGGTTGATCGGCATTGATGGCGAATATGTTCGCTCCGGGCATTTGAAATTGGCCCGCAGCCATGGGGATTTTGCCGCGTTGCAGGCGTATGCCGAGCACACCCGCGGCTTTGGCTTGGGCCTGCAGTTGCTGGATTACACGCAATTGCGCGCGCGCTTTCCCTGGGTGGGCGATGTGGCGGTGGGCGCGTCACTGTGCCCTGAAGACGGCCATGCCAATCCACGCCTGGTCTCGCCCGCCTTCGCCCGTGCAGCGCAGCGCCTCGGCGCCTCGGTACACGAGCAGGCCGACGTGATTCGCCTCGAACATGACGGCCACCGCTTCCACGTGCACTGCGCCAACGGCCTGCACCTGCAAGCACCCTGGCTGCTCAACTGTGCCGGCGCCTGGGCCGGCCACGTCGCCGAGCAGTTTGGTGAGCCGGTGCCGATCACCTCGGCGCACCCGGCGATGCTGGTCACCGAACCGCTGCCGATGGTGATGAACGTCAGCACCGGCGTTGAAGGCGGCGGGATATACGCGCGCCAGGTCGCCCGGGGCAACTGCATCCTCGGCGGCGGCCGCGGCTTTGCCCTTGGCCCGCAAACGGCGCGCCCAGGGCAAGCGGCGGTGCTGGAGATTTTGCGCAATGCCGGCGAGTTGTACCCGTTCCTCAAGGGTGCCCAGGCGATTCGCACCTGGAGTGGCACCGAAGGTTACCTCCCCGATCATGAACCGGTGATCGGCCCAAGCAGCACCCAACCTGGCCTGCTCCACGGTTTCGGCTTTGCCGGCGCCGGGTTCCAGCTCGGCCCCGCCGTCGGTGAAGCCCTGGCAGAGATCGTCTGCGCCGGGGCCAGCCGGCAACCCATCGAAGCGTTTTCCATTCGTCGATTCCAAGCCTGAGAGGAAAAACATCCATGAACACACGTATCGCGCTGTCCTGCTTGCCCCTCGCGTTGCTCGCCTCCATCGCCCATGCTGCGCCGACGCTGTACCTGGGCATGAACGGCGGCACCATGGAACGGGTGTACGCCGACAAGGTGCTGCCCGCCTTCGAGAAGGCCAATAACGTCAAGGTGGTGATCGTGCCCGGCACCTCGTCGGACATCCTCGCCAAAGTCCAGGCCAACAAAGACAACCCGCAAATGCACGTGATGTTCCTCGACGACGGCATCATGTACCGCGCCATCGCCATGGGCCTGTGCGACAAGCTCGCGCCGAGCCCGACCCTGGAGCAAATCCCGGACAAGGCGAAAATCAAGCAAGAGGCCGTGGCCGTGACCCTGGGCGTCACCGGCCTGGGCTACAACGCCAAGATGTTCAAGGAAAAAGGCTGGGCCGCACCCACCTCGTGGATGGACCTGGCCGACCCGCGCTTCAAGGACAAAGTGGTGTTCCAGTCCCTGGCCTCCTCCACCTTCGGCCTGCACGGTTTTCTGATGTTCAACCGCATTCAGGGTGGCTCTGAGACCAACGTGGAACCGGGTTTCAAGGCCTGGCCGAAGACTATCGGCCCCAACGTGCTGGAATACATCGCAAGCTCCGCGAAGATCTCCGAGATGGTGCAAACCGACGAGGCGGCGATCTTCCCTCTGACCCCGACGCAGGTCACCACCCAGCAACTGCTGGGTATCCCCATGGAATATGCGCAACCGAAGGAAGGCGCGGTGGTGCTCAATGTGGCCGAATGCGTGATTGCACGTAATGACCAGCCGGAATTGGCGCAGAAGCTCGCGGCCTTCCTGCTGACGGCTGAAGCCCAGGCGCCGGCGCTGGAGGAAGGCGACCAGATTCCGTCGAACCCGACCACGCCAACAACCGACAAGACCCGTGCACGAGTCGAAGCGATGCAGAGTTACTTGCAAACGGCGATTTCGATTGATTGGGACCAGGTAAATCAGGCACGGCCGGAGTGGAATGCACGGTGGAGTCGCTCGATCGAGCGCTGATTAAACCGGAGCAATGGGCAGCGCGCACGTGTGCGCTGTATTGCTATGGCCCTCTCGACAATCGCCCTCACCGGTGTGCCCTGGGTACGCGTTAATCTCTGCATCAGTGCAGCCCTACGCAGGGTCATCCCGCTTGCCTGGCGCCGAAATCGGCGGGCCTTGGTTGTGCACAGTGACTTTAGTCCTGTCCTCCCGCACCACACTGCGAATAGTCACGGCCGTAGCGGGAGCCCCCTAACGCAGTGCGTTGGCGAGCAGGTTGGCCAAGGCTCGACGAACCAAGGGCGGATCAGCCCGTAGTAGTCCTCGATAACGCCATCGCGCCCGCTTTGCCGATGACGTGAACGCCTTCGCATCGCTTGCCGCCACCCACCTTGATACCGAGGGCACAGGCGATCCGTTCGCGAAAATGGGCATCACCGTCCATAACACAGCAAAAAGACAGTGCACATTGTCAGTCTGTTTCTTTCGGCATATCTTGTGTAAAACTTATACAAAGACATAGCCGATGTACAATAAAATGAATTGGCCGCTGGCGCTGTACGTTGACGGTGAATGCCCTCTGTGTGCGCGCGAAATCAAGTACTTGCACGGGCCCATCGAGTCGTTGCGTATTCCTTTCTCGCTGACTGCGTCATGGTAAGTCACCCTCCGTTGGATCCTGTCGTATGAATAAGACTCACCGACTGTGCCTGGTCTTGGGCGATCAGTTGTCTTTTGATTTGGCCTCATTGAAGGCATTGGACGCCGAGCACGATACGGTGTTGCTGGTCGAAGTGATGGAGGAAGCCAGCCATGTGCCCCATCACCCGCAAAAAATCGCACTGATCTTCAGCGCGATGCGCCATTTTGCCCAGGCGCTGCAACAACGCGGCATCCGCGTGCAATACGTCACCCTCGATGATCCGCACAATACTGGATCGGTAGCGGGAGAGTTGCAGCGTTGGCAGTCGCGACTGAACCCGGATGAGTTGCATCTGACAGAATGCGGTGACTGGCGTCTGGAGCAGTCCCTCAAGGCATGCGGTTTAGCCATCCAATGGCATGCCGATACACGCTTTCTCTGCACACGCGCTGAGTTCTCGTCCTGGGCCGACGGCAAAAAGCAGCTGCGCATGGAGTTCTTCTACCGTGAGATGCGGCGCAAGAGTGGCCTGCTGCTCAACGGCGATGGCAGCCCGGTCGGCGGCGCTTGGAACTTTGATGCAGAAAACCGCAAGGCGCTGCCCAAAGGCGTGAGAGCCCCATCCCCCATGCGCTTTACGGCAGATGCCATCACCCAGGAGGTACTGGCGCTGGTCGCAAAAAACTTCACCAGCCACTATGGCGCCCTCGACACCTTTGACTACCCGGTTACACATGCCGACGCCCAAGCGTTGTGGGACTACTTCCTCGACTGGGGGCTGGCGGCCTTCGGCGACTACCAGGATGCCATGGCCACTGATGAACCGTTCCTGTTTCATGCGCGGATCAGCGCCGCGCTAAATATTGGCCTATTGAATCTGCGTCAGTTGTGCAGCGACGTCGAGGCCGCGTATTGGGCGCACAGGATTCCATTGAACGCCGCCGAAGGTTTTATCCGCCAGCTCATTGGCTGGCGTGAATATGTACGGGGTGTCTACTGGCTGAAAATGCCCGACTACGCCAGCGGCAATCTGTTTGGCAACAGCAGGCCGCTTCCAGCGTTCTATTGGACGGGCGACACCCAAATGAACTGCATGGGCCAGGCGATCGGCCAAAGTTTGAAACACGCCTATGCCCACCATATCCAGCGGCTGATGGTGACCGGCAACTTTGCGCTACTGGCCGGCATCGCACCGAGCCAGATTTGCGACTGGTACCTGGCGATCTACATGGACGCGTTCGACTGGGTCGAACTGCCCAATACATTGGGCATGGTCATGCACGCCGATGGCGGATACCTGGGCTCCAAGCCGTACTGCGCCAGTGGCCAATATATAAAGCGCATGTCTGACTACTGCCGCAACTGCGCGTATAAGGTCAGTGAAAGCACGACCGAGGACGCCTGCCCGTTCAATTCGCTTTACTGGCATTTCCTAATGCGTCATGGCGACCTTCTGCGCGGCAATCAGCGCATGGGCATGGTCTACAAAAACCTCGATCGGATGACTGACCCCAAACGACAAGCGCTCTGGGAACGCGGCCAGAAACTGCTCGCCAGGCTCGACGCAGGGGAGTCGTTTTGAAGAAGAGTGAACTGCCCGTCAAAACATGCGTGACGTGCGGCCTTCCCTTCACGTGGAGGAAGAAGTGGGCTCGCTGCTGGGAGCAAGTACGCTACTGCTCGGAACGCTGCCGGCGCAGCAAAGCCGAACCAATAAAGCGCCATGACAGGCCCTTTTGAACCTGTCGGAAGATTGCCAGTCAAGGTGAGTTGGCCGCACGTTTACCCCGTTGGCGCGTTGCTGCCGATAAGCGCTTCCAACCAAATGCAGCCCACAATGGGGAAAGCGCTTAACTGGACGACATCGCAGATGAACCTAACCGCGCTTTTCGCTGCATAGCGTTGCTCGTCCGCTGCTTCTATTAAATCGTGGAATGCAGCCAGCAAACGGCGCACAGATGATAAGGCCGGCGGGGTTGATGCATGAACGCCGCAACAGCCGAATTTCTTTGGATTCACTGGCATTTCCAGCACTGTCCTCGGCGCTGTCACAGGTGTGTCCGGCCGACGATCGCCTTTGTGATTCTGAAACCCCGTCCTTGGAGGTTCTCATCACGGGTGTTGTAGCGCGCACAAACGTCTTTCGCTACGGCGCTGGCCACGGATATATCGGTTGGCTCAGTACGACCATGCTGTTACTGAAATGCATGAGTAATCCCAGGCGCTACAAGATCATCACTAAGCCGGCGTCGCAATCGCGCCCATGTAACGGGTTGATTCTCCTTAAAGCGCGACCATCGCGGCCAGATCTTCGCGGGTGCTGCTGACGGCCGCACCCGCCTTGAGCAACTCATTGACGGCTTGCACGCCGCCCTCCTCGCTGATACCTCGGCAGGCTGGCAGGTGCAGGATCACTTTCAGGCCAGCCTTGAGCAGTTGCAACGCGGTAGTCTTGACGCAGTAGTCCAGGGCCAGGCCGCCGACGATCACGCGGCTGACACCTTGGGCTTTCAAGTACTCAATGACACCGGTGGACAGCTTGTCGTGCAGGTCGTGGTAGCAGGCGCCGTAGGGGTGCAGGTCGGGTTCGACACCTTTCCAGATGAAATAGTCGTAGTCATACGGCGTGGGCAATTCGTCCAGCAGCGTAAAACCCTCGGTGCCTGGCACGCAGTGGCTGACCCAGGTGACGTCGGCGTGTGCCAGGCCGGTGGGTTGCAGCATCTCGCTGTGCTGCGTGACCACCCAAGGCGCATGCGGGGTGTGCGCATCTTTGCTGCCGACGCGATGGCCGGCCAAACTGGCCATGTAGTTGAGTTCGGCACCGATCTGGTCGCCGCCGGCCACAGGCAACTCGTTGGGGCACAGTGGCGTGAAGCTCTTCTGGGCATCCACGTCGAATGAAGCAGTGGCAGTTTTCGCGAGGGTCATGGCAGTTCTCCTGTGACCTGTAAAAAGTACACATCAGGTACTTTCATTTTCTTGCTGAGGCTTAACCCAGACAACGAGGATTGTCTTGGAAATATCGATGCCGACCCAGGAGGTCATGACAAAAACCTCATACACTCAGGAAGCAGAGCACTGTGGCTTTGCCCACGTTTGTGATGCGAGTGGCGCGCATTCAACGGTTCGGGCTTATGCGCCGGAGTGGAAAGGTGGATAGACGCTTTGCTCCCACTCGTGTTTCTAGCACTGCGCACTCACAGCTTGCAATACAACCCTCTCACCCCAGCGTTTCTTACCAGATCAAGACACAAGCGGGCTTGCTCGCGAATGCGGTGTATCAGTCAATAGCATTGCCGACTGACATACCACTTTCGCAAGCAAGCCCGCTCCCGCCTTTCTGATGGGTGTACGGCTTTAATTCATCCAGTTGCCACCGTCGACGTTATAGGTTTGGGCAACCACATAGTCGGCCTCTTTCGACGCCAGAAAAATCGCCATTCCGGTCAAATCCCCGGCCGTGCCCATGCGCCCGAACGGCACCTCAGCCCCTACCCGCTGCTTCTTCTCACCGGGCGCCAGGCCTTCATGCTTGGCGAACAACGCGTCCACGCCGTCCCAATGCTCACCGTCCACTACACCGGGAGCAATGGCGTTGACGTTGATGCCCTGCTTGATCAGGTTCAGCCCCGCCGATTGCGTAAGGCTGATCACCGCGGCCTTGGTCGCGCAATAGATGGCCACCAACGGTTCACCGCGCCGCCCGGCCTGGCTGGCCATGTTGATGATCTTGCCGCCGTGCCCCTGGCTGATCATTTGCCGCGCCGCCGCCTGCAAGGTGAACAGCGTACCGGCCACGTTGATCGAGAACAGCCGGTCATAGCTGTCGCGGGTGATGTCGACGATCGGTGCGAGGTCGAACAGCGCGGCGTTGTTGATCAGGATATCGAGCTTGCCGGCATGGGCGACCACAGCGGCAATCGCGCCGTCGATGGAGGCTTGGTCGGTGACGTCCATCGCCACCGCATAAGCCTGTGGGCCCAACTCGGCCGCCGTGGCCTGGGCGCGTTGCAGGTTGATGTCGGCGATGGCAACCGTTGCGCCTTCGGCGATATAAGCCTGGGCAAAAGCGCGGCCGATCCCGCGCGCCGACCCAGTGATCAGCGCGCTCTTACCTTCCAGTCGTTTCATGGGGTACGTGTCCGTTCAAAATTATTTGGGATAGCCGGCGCGTTTCATTTCGCGCTCGGTGGTGGACTGGGCTTCGAGCAGCGCCTGGTCAACCGTCATGCCGCCGGTGAGCGCCGCCGAGAACAGCTTGCCTACGGAGGTGCCGATGGCCTGGAATTCAGGGATGGTCACGTACTGAATGCCCACGTAGGGCACCGGTTTGGCCGAAGGGTGCGCGGGGTCCGCGTGTTTCATCATTTCCAGCGTCACCTGGGCAAACGGTGCGGCCTTCAAATACGCCTCGCTATAAGTGGACTGACGGGTGCCCGGCGGTACGTTGGTGATGCCCTCTTTATCGGCGACCAATTGGATGTAGTCCTTGGAGGTTGCCCAGCTGATAAAGGCTTTGGCGGCGTCCTTATGCTTGGACGTGGCCGGGATTGCCAGGGACCAGGCATAAAGCCAGGAGGAGCCCTTGTCGGTGACTTCGGTTGGGGCGGCGGCAAAGCCTACGTCATCAGCTACCTTGCTCTGGCTCTTGTCGGTGGTGAAAGAGCCGGCGACGCTGGCATCCACCCAGATCGCGCATTTGCCGCTGTTGAACAGCGCCAGGGTTTCGTTGAAACCGTTGCTGGAGACGCCCGGCGGGCCATAGTTTTTCAGGGTATTGACGTAATAGTTGGCGGCTGCCGTCCACTCAGGGCTGGTCAATTCGGGCGTCCACTGTTCGTCGAACCAGCGCGCGCCAAAGGCGTTGGCCATGGTGCTGAGCAGTGCGATGTTCTCACCCCAGCCGGCCTTGCCGCGCAAGCACATGCCGTATTGGCCTTTATCTTTTGCGGTGAGCTTGGCAGCGAACTCACCGAGCTGGGTCCAGGTCGGGTGCGCGGGCATACTCAGGCCGGCTTGCTTGAACAGATCGGTGCGGTAGTAAGTGACCGTGCTTTCGCCGTAGAACGGCAGGGCATACAGGGTGTTGTTGACCGACAGGCCCTGGCGCACCGAAGGGAAGATATCGTCAGCGTCATAGTCAGCCGGCAATTGGGTCAGCGGTTCCAGCCAGTGTTTGGCGCCCCACAGCGGCGTTTCGTAGGTGCCGATTGTCAGCACATCGAATTGCCCGCCCTGGGTGGCGATATCGGTGGTGAGGCGCTGGCGCAATACGTTTTCTTCCAGCACCACCCAATTGAGCTTAATGTCCGGGTGCTGCTCCTCGAACACCTTGGACAGGCGCTGCATGCGGATCATGTCGCTGTTGTTGACCGTGGCGATCGTGACGGTGTCGGCGGCGTAGCTGGGCATGGCCAGCGCCAGGCCGGTCAGCAGGAACAGCGCTTGCGGGAGCTTGGCTTTGCAGGTCGGGAGCATGGCGGTTTCCACCTGTTGTTTTTGTTGTTGAGCGTCGATTACAGCAGCTTGGCCAAGCCCTCACAAACGAATGGCGAATGCACAGCTGATACTTTTTTAACCCAGGCTCCAGGATCAAAAAAGTATCAGTGCCAGGCGAAACCGGGGGTAGCGTATTGAATGCCTGTGCGCGTATTTTGAGGCGACTCAACAACTAAAAGAGGCATCACCATGCCCGTCAGTCGCGCCGAGCTGTTCGAGCACCGCCCCGCCGAACTGGAAGTCATCCTGCCCGAGCCGGACCACTGTTTCCGCTGGTTCGAACATGACTACCCGTATGACCTGGCACGCTGGAACCACCACCCCGAGTTCGAAATCCACCTGATCCGCCAAGGCAGCGGCAAGTTGGTGGCGGGCGACTATATCGGCGCGTTCGGTGCCGGGCATGTCGCGCTGATCGGCCCGGACCTGCCCCACGACTGGATCGGTGACCTGGCCCCCGGCGAATACCTGACCGGCCGCGACGTGGTGCTGCAGTTCGACGGCGCCGCCCTCCTCGCCCTGCGCAAGACCCTGCCGGAACTCGGCGACCTGCAGCCGCTGTTCGAACAGGCCCGGCGCGGCCTGCAATTCAGCGGTGACACCGCCGTGCAGGCGGCACGCCTGATGGAAAACATCGGCAACGCCCATGGCCTGCAACGCTTGATCCTGTTCCTGCAACTGCTCGACACCCTCAAAAACGCCGCGCCACCGCACGTGCAGGCGCTGGCCAGCCCCTGCTATGCCCCCACCCTGGACGCACGCAGCGCCGAGCGCATCAATAAGGCTTTCGATTACCTGATGCGCGAGCTGACCGGCGACTTGCGCCTGTCGGTCATCGCGCGACAGCTGGAGATGAGCGAACCGGGCTTCTCGCGTTTCTTCAAACGCAACACCGGCCACGGCTTTATCGAGCTGATGCGCAAGTTCCGCGTGCAGCGCGCCTGCCGGCTGTTGCTGCAAAGCGAGATGTCAGTGGCGGATATTTGTTTCGAAGTGGGCTACGCCAACCTGTCCAACTTCAACCGGCACTTTCGGATCGAAATGAACCAGACCCCGAGTGAGTATCGGCGGGAAACCGCGATGCATCTGTTCAACCGCATCGCCGATCAGCCATTGCCCTACACCATCGGCCATTGAGCCAACGCCCGTTGCGCCAGGCGAGCGACTTCAAGGTCAACGTCTGCACGCTGGCGCTCTCCATCCTCAAGGAACCAAGCTGCGGACAGACCTGCATGGGCCAATACCCATTGCAACAGGCGTGGGCGTGCGAGGTTGGCAGCCTGGGCAATCACCGCGACCTGCCGATTAAAACGCACCGGATCGTGGCAGGTCGGCAAATCCGGGTTGCAGATCAGGTTGGCATAATCATAACCACGCTCGCCGATGACGTGCTTTGGATCAATCGCCAGCCAACCCCGAGCACCGAAGTCGAGAATATTGTCGTGATGGATATCACCGTGCAGCACCACGATGTCCTGTGGCGCCGCCAGCAGTGCATGCGCCATCGCTGCGCAGTCGCGCAACACACCGCCTTTGTCAGCAGCGGCCTTCCACAATGACTGGAACCAGGTTTGCATGGACAGTAACCCTTGCGGTGGCGATGGCCGTGGCGCATGCAGCCGGGCAACCGTGGCGCAGGCGATCCGGCTGGCTTGATCATCCTGCCCATTGAGGGCCATGCACATCAAGGAACCCGGGCCGGTGGCTCGCTCCATCAACAACGCCACGTCGTCATGGGCATACACCTGGGCGGCACACTCGCCCGCCCACCAGCTCATCAACTGCCCACCGAGCTGCTCTTCTGAGGTGTGAGCAATTTTCAACATCGCCGGCCGGCCTTGCCAACGCACGGGCAACAGGTGACTGCCGGGCGTCACGACGGGGTCGCCATCAACCTTCAGGTTCCAGGATTGCAAATAGCGCTCGAACATGTGAGTGGATCCTCGTAGTGGCCTGCAAAAATGACACCCAGTCATTTTTGATCAAAAGGTCGACTAATTGCGCTTTTTTTCATTTTATTCAAGCCATTGAGCAAAGTTGGTACAGCCTGTGCAAACGTTTGCGGAACGAACTTGGCTGCCAAGTTCACCGTTACCCGAGGTATCGGGTTCAAACCGCGTACGAATAGGGACTTTCAATGCACCCCACCTCAAGGCGTCCTGCTTCCTTTGGTGTTTCCTTGCTACTGGCTGCCGTTACGGGAGTACTCAGCGCCCCCATTTTGGCGCAGGAAAAACCCGCTGATGACTCAGCACAGGGCGAAACCCTCAGCCCTGAGACCAAGAGCCCCGACGCCAGCCCCGCGAAAAAAGGCGTGTATCTGTCGGAATGGTTCAACCAGGACCTGACACTGATCGGCAGCAAAGACATCAGCTTCGGCCCCAAGCCGCAGGATGACGTCTATCTGGAGTACGAGTACTTCGGTCGCAAGGGCCCGTTCGAGTTGTACGGCTATATCGACGTGCCGAAGATTCTCGGCATCGGTAACAGTAATGACAAAGGCGCGTGGGACCATGGCTCGCCGGTATTCATGGAGCACGAGCCGCGCATCTCCATCGACTACCTGGCCGGTCGCAGCCTGGCCATCGGGCCGTTCAAGGAATGGTATGTGGCGTTTGACTGGATCTACGACCACGGCAGCAATAAGTCCAACCGCGCCAACACCCTGTACAGCGGTCTCGGCACCGACATCGACACGCACTCGCGGGTCAACCTGTCGGCCAACTTCTATGGGCGCTACCAATGGGAAAACTATGGCGCGAGCAATGAATATTCGTGGGACGGCTACCGTGCACAAATGAAGTACATCGTGCCTATCAGCAGTTTCGATAACGGTGCGTCGCTGACCTACATCGGCTTCACCAACTACGATTTCGGCTCGGACCTGCACAAGGACAACCCGGCGCGCACCGCCAACTCGTTGGTGGCGACCAACGTGCTGCTGTATTCGTTTACCCACCTGCGCTTTACCCTGGTTGGCCGTTACTTTCACAACGGCGGCAACTGGGAGGACGGCAGCGAGCTGAACTTCGGCGAAGGCAACTTCCGCGCCCGCTCGGATGGCTGGGGCTACTACGCCGGTGTCGGCTACCAATTCTGATAAAGGAGCATTAGATGAAAGCGTTTACCCGTCTCTCGATGGCCGTTGGCCTGGCCCTGCTGCCTCACGTGGTGCTGGCGGCTGCCCCCGCGCCGATCAAACCCAAAGTGATGCTGATCACCATGTTCGCCCCCGAGGCGCAGACCTGGATCGACCGCCTGGAACTCAAGCAGGAAGTACGCGTGCCGGGCCTGTCGGCTGAATACCCGGTGATTCGCTGCAACACCCAGGATGTATGCCTGCTGGTGACCGGCATGGGCCAGACCAACGCCGCCGCGTCGACCCTGGCCTTGGCCTTGTCGCCCAAGTTCGACCTGCGCCAGAGCTATTTCCTGATCGCCGGGATTGCCGGTATCAGCCCCAAACACGGCACCATCGGCACGGCTGCCTGGGCTCATTACCTGGTGGAATTCGGCACCCAATGGGAACTGGACTCGCGGGATGCGCCCAAGGATTGGCCAACCGGTTACATCGGCATCAACACAAAAGGCCCCAACGAAAAACCGCCACTGGACTACAAGACCGAAGTCTTTGAGCTGAACCCCAAGCTACAAGCCAAGGCGTATGACTTGTCGCACAAGGTTGAGCTGACGGAAAGCAAGGAATCCAGCGCCTGGCGCAAACACTACCCTGCCGCCCCGGCCAACCAGCCGCCGCAAGTCACCCGCTGTGACACGCTGGCAGGCAACACCTGGTTCTCCGGCACACGCCTGAGCGAGCGCGCCGAAGTCTGGACCAAGTTGCTCACCGACAACAAAGGCGAGTACTGCACCACCCAGCAGGAAGACAACTCCACCTATGAAGCCCTGCTGCGCGCCAGCCGCGAAGGCCTGGTGGATATCCAGCGCCTGGCCGTGGTGCGTGCAGGTTCCGATTTCGACCGGCCGTACCCTGGCTACAGCGAAGTCGACAACCTGCTGAAATACGCCGACCAGGGTGGGTTTGTTCCGGCACTGGAGAACCTGTACCGCACGGGCAACCCGCTGGTACAGGCGATTCTGAAGAACTGGTCAGCCTGGGAAAAAGGCGTTCCCGACGCCCAGTAGAGATCAAACTGTGGGAGCGGGCTTGCTCGCGAATGCGGTGTTTCAGTCAACCTTTCTGTGACTGACCTACCGCCTTCGCGAGCAAGCCCGCTCCCACATTTTTTGACCGCGCTAAAATCGTTATGCCGCCGGATGGGCCACATTCAGTGCCTTATCGACCAACAGTTGCACACCCTCCAGCATTCGACAGATACCCAGCGCGACATTGCGTTGAGCCCCGTCGATTTCAAACGCCAGATGGTTGGCAATCTCACAGAGGGACGCCAAATCCTGGGAAGCATTGACCAGCAAGGTTTCAGTGCCCAGATCGGCGCGCACGGTGAAGAGCCCTTCGGTGGGTTCGGGGATTGGCTTGCCGGGATTGAGGTAGTGGTTGATCGCGCGGTTGGCCACTTCGTGCAGGGTGCTGGTATCGAAGTCTTGCTGGCCTGGGGGGTTTGGGCTGTCTTTAATCATGGTGGAACTCCTGGTAGTGGAGCTGCCATCACTCGCGGTCAAACAAAGTGGGGTGGCAGCTGAACGCGGGTTGACCGACCGGAACCAGGGATCCGGCATACCCGAAGGTATCCCGCGCACAGCTGCCGCGACACGATACATCAAGCGTAGAAAAAACGCCTGATATAGGTCTTGGGTGCTGTAGCGCACTGGTTTAGTCGGACGGTCAAATCCGATCGCTGAACGGTCAGCGACGGCAGTGAGGTTAGTCAGCGCCCTTCCGAGCGACAACCTGAAATCTCTGTGGGAAAGGTCCGAGCGACCAAGGTTTCTGATGCCCAGTGAAGATCAAACTGTGGGAGCGGGCTTGCCCGCGATGACGGCCTGTCAGTCAGAGAGATGTTGACTGACACACCGCTATCACAGGCAAGCCAGCTCCCACATTTTTTATCCGTGTTAAGGCAGAAAGATGATCTTGTCAGCACCGCCCTGGTTCACTTCCTCGTAACACTGCACACCATCCGCCAGCGCCACTTCGCGCAACCCAGTCGGCAGTGGCAGTAGCCCTTCATCAAAGAAGCGCCCGAATTGCTCCAGCATCACGGCGCACTGCTCGCAGTTGTAGAGCAACGAATTGATGCCCACCACCGAGCCGCCTTTGCGATACAAGGCCAATGCCGGGAGTTGCACGTGCCCATCAATCGGCGCGGCGATGATTGCGATGCGCCCGAATGGGGCCAACCCTGCGACAGCGGCCGGCAGCCAGAAACCGGTCGTGTCGAAGATCACATCGGCGCCGCCCTTGAACACGGCGTTCACCTGCGCACCCAACGTTTCCGGCTGGCCCAGTGCGATCGCGTCAACCCCTTGCGCCTGCAACGCCGCAACCTGATCGGGTTTGCGCACCGCCGCCAACACCTGGGCACCACGAATCTTCGCCAGGGCCAGCGCCGCACTGCCTACGGCACCATTGGCACCCATCACTAACAAACGCGTGCCCTTCGCGACACCGCTACGTTCCAGGGCATCCCAAGCGGTGGTGTAGGGCACGCCAAGGCTGGCGGCCTGAGCAAAACTCAGGTGAGCAGGCTTGTGCGCCACGCCCTTGGCGGACACGGTGAGGTATTGGGCGTGGGAGCCGTCGGCGAAAAAACCGAGGTCACGGCCGGTGCCCCACACGTCCTGCCCCACCAACGCTGGCGGGCCTTGCACCACAACACCGGCGAAGTCTCGCCCGGGAATACGCGGCAGCGTGGTGTAGGGAAAGCGGCCCAGCACGTTTTTAACATCGCTGGGGTTCAGGCCCGCAGCCTTGATCTGTACCAGCACTTCATCGGCAGCCGGTACCGGGGTGGCGACGTCGACGAAACTCAGGGCGGCGAGGTCGCCAGTGGCGGAAAATTGCAGAGCTTTCATGGCCAACATCCATCGAAGGGAAGTGAATAATCAGGACAACCAACCACTCACCAGTTGCCGCCCCACGGGCCACAGCTTCTCGCCCAGTAACATGCCCATCAGACCGACCAGAGCGATGGCAGGCGGCGCGGGCGAGCGGAAGTCAAGGGCACCGTAGATCACGCCGACAAACAGGCCAATGGCGAGGGAAATCAGGTAATTCATTTGGGCGACGCCTGGTGGGTTGATGGGCTCAGTGTAGTGAGCCCGTCGCCGAGGCATCGGCCAAGTGCTTCAGGATTTCGGCCAACCCCTCAATCGATGTAGTGCGATGGCGCCACACCGAGTTCGCGCCGAAACATGTCACTGAAGCTGCTGGGCGAATAACCTAAAGACCGGGCAATGCCGCTGACCGACTGGCCCTGGATCAGCTCCGCCACCGCCGTGGCCAGTTGCACCTGACGACGCCACTCGGCAAAGCCCATGCCGAGGTTATGCTGGAACAGCCGCGCCAGCGTACGCACGCTGGCACCGGCCGTCTCGGCGTGTTGCTCAAAGGGGATCTCCAGGGAAGGCGCCGCCATCACCGCCTGGCACGCGCTGATCAGCCGGCGGTCCGCCGCCACCGGCATGGCGATGCGGATTTGCGAGCGGCGCGCACGTTGCAGTTCCAACAGGGCCAGGCCAACCACGGCGTCGTAATACGCCGAATCGCCGGTATCGCCATGATCGACCAAGGTGACGATCAGCTCGCGCAGCAGCCCACCGACTTCAATCACCTGCACCTGGCTGTCCAGCGTCGCCGCCAATGCCGGGCGCAAGTAGATATTACGCATCTGTAAATCGGAGACCACGCGAATCCCGTGCTCCACCCCTGGCGGCAGCCACACCGCACGTTGCGGCGGGACGACCAGGGCTTCGCGCGGTGTTTCCACCCACATCACACCGCTCATGGCGTACAGCAACTGGCCCCAGTCATGGCTATGGGGCTCAACATACAACCCGCGCGGGTAGGTACGCGCCAAGGGTTGCACGGGGACGGCATGATCACTGAGGTCGGGGGGTGCGGCCAGAGCCATGAAGAGCGCATCGGTCAAGGGTGAACGGCCATGGTAATGACCGCCACCCGATAATCCGAGCGGATTTTTAGCCCTTTGCCGACTTGGTGCACTCGCAACCCGTCGACGAGGCGCACGGCTCGCCATGCGCATGGTGCTCGGCGCAGCCCTGGCAGCAGTAGCCCTTACCGTCTTTCATCACCGCCTCTTTGCCCAGTACGCATTTGCAATGTGGGCAAGCACAGGTTTTATCAGCCATGGTCAGACTCCTTTTTCATGGTCGTCCAGGTGCGGCGAGCGCTGCACCTTAAGCAGTGACTCTCGGCAAGACGCCAAGGTTCAGCGCCGTTAATCGGCCTGACGGGTATTGCTGCGGTACATGAACACCAGCGCCAGGGCCAGACAGAGCATCGCCACGATGCGACTGCCCGACAGTTCGATGGCCGGGTTACCGAGCCAGCCGAAGTTGTCGATCAGCATGCCCATGCCCAATTGCCCGACGATCACCGCCACCGTTGCCACTGCCGTGCCAACGATGGGCACCGCGCCGACCATCACCATCATGTACACCACGCCGAAGAGCGCGCCGGTCAGTTGCCACTTCGGCACATCCAGCAGGCTGACAGCCTGCGCGGGCTCGAAGAAAAAAATCAACAACGCGGTGCTGAGTGCTCCGACTGCAAAAGTCAGCAAGCTGCTACGCAACACACCCACCGTCTGGCCCAGGCGACCATTGATCGCCGCCTGCACACTCAGCACCGCACCGGCGGCAATCACCAGTACCAATAACAGAATCAGATTCATCGCCTTACCCTCGTGCAATCAGAACAAGTGCCGCCACAATCAACGCCAGGGCAATCCAGCGCTCGCCATTGACCCGCTTGCGCGCAGTACCAAACCAGCCGAAATGGTCGATCAACACACTCTTGCCCACCTGCCCCGACAGGATCGCGATCATCGTCATGGCGATACCGATGTGCGGTGTGGCGAGTGTCAGCACCACCACGTACATCGGCCCGAGGAACCCGCCGATCAACTGCCAGCGCGGCAAATCGGTGAGGGCCGGGCCCTTTTGCGGGCCGCTGAACAGCAGCAGCAAAAACAGGATGGCGGTGCCGACGCCAAAGATGCTCAACGTCGCCCACAAATGCCCGACCTGCACACCCAATGGGCCGAGCAAACCGGCCTCCACCGACAGGCCCATGCCCGCCAGAATCACCAACGGCAACAACAGCAGCCGTAGAAGGTTCTTTTTCGGCCTGGCCTGCGCCACGCCCTCGATCGAACTTGCCTGCATAGATCACCTGCACTACTGGAAAGGAAACATGGCGCGCATTATCCGGTGGCCGTCCTGTGCGATAAATGGGAGCATGCGGATAACACCTTTGCGCAAAGCGCACAGCTCGGAGGCACGATGCAGGGTTTAAATGAGTTGAGTTTCAAAGCGTTACGTCTGTTCGTCGCCGTGCTGGACCACGGCAGCTTCTCCGAAGTAGCACGCCGCGAGAGCCTGGCGCCCTCCTCGATCTCGCGGCAGATCCAGCTGATGGAACAGGCACTCGGCCAACAATTGCTCTACCGGCATACCCGCGCGGTCAGCCCCACGGAGGCCGGGCGCCTGCTCGGGCATCACGCACGCGTGATGCTGGAACAACTGGAAGCGGCCGCCCAGGCGCTGCAGGAACAGGAAAGCGAACCCAGCGGCCTGGTGCGGATCAATGCGCCGATGGTGTTCGGCCAGCGTCACCTTTCACCCTGGTTGGGCGAGTTGTGCCGGCGCTACCCCAAGTTGCAACTGGATATCCAGCAAACCGACACCTACGTCGACCCGCTGCAAGATGGCACCGACCTGCTGTTTCGCATCGGCGTGCTCAATGACTCGGGCATGCAGGCGCGCATCTTCGCGCCCCAGCGCTTTCGTATCGCCGCCAGCCCCGCTTACCTGGCACGCCATGGCACACCGCGCCACCCCGATGAACTGGTCAATCACCAGTGCCTGACCTACAAAGGCATCACCGGCCAGCAACGCTGGTTCTTCCGCCGCGGCCAGGGCGACTGGACGCCGTACAGCGTTAAAGGCCCCATCACCGGCAACCACGCCGATACCCTTACCCACGCGGCAGAGCAAGGCCTTGGGCTGGTGGTGTTTCCGTCCTGGTTGATTGGCGAAGGGTTGCGCGCAGGCACCTTGCAGGCGGTGCTGACGGAGTACGAGGTGGCGACCACGCTGGAACCGCAGCAGATTGCCGCGTTGTGGCCGGGCAGTCGGCGGCTGTCACTGAAGGTACGCACGGTGATTGATTATTTTGTGGAGTGCTTTGGGACTGTGCCCTACTGGGATCGGTGAGCTCTCTCAGTTCACGGGTTGCTGCTGCGCGCCCCTGTCCTGCTCTCGAGTGGCGGTCCTGGTTTTGGTCGCCTCAAACCGCGCACGTTTGGATCAAAACAACCACTGCCCAATCAACCACGCATTCGCCCCACTGATCACCGCAAACAGAAACCACGCCAGTAACCGCGTGGGCAGTCGGTTTACGAACGGCCCCATCAGTTGCTTGTCGTCGGTCATGCGGATCAGTGGATAGAGCGCAAACGGCAACTGCAGGCTGAGGACCACCTGGCTCAGAATCAGCAGCTTGCCGATGGCATCGTCGCCCATCAGCCAGACCCCGAGAAACGCCGGAATCAGTGCCAGCCCACGAGTAATCAGACGGCGCTGCCAGCACGGAATGCGCAGGTTGAGGTAACCCTCCATGATCACTTGCCCGGCGATGGTGCCGGTAAAGGTCGAACTCTGCCCCGAAGCCAGCAAGGCGATGCCGAACAGGATGCTGGCGAACGCACCGCCCACCAACGGATCAAGCAGGTGGTAGGCGTCCTGGATTTCGACTACTTCGGTGTGACCCGTTTTGTAAAACGCAGCCGCCGCCAGCACCAGGATCGCAGCGTTTACCAGCAACGCCAGCGCCAGGGAGCCGATGGTGTCGATACGCGCCAGCTTGACCGCGTCCTGTTTGCTGGCGAGGTCTTTGCCAATCAGGCGAGTCTGCACAATGGAGGTGTGCAGGTAGAGGTTATGCGGCATCACCGTGGCGCCGAGAATGCCGATGGCCAGGTACAACGGCGCCGCATCGCTGATGGCCGACAATGACGGGGTGAAGCCACTGAGTACGTCCGGCCAATACGGCTTGATCAGCACCAGCTCGATAAAGAAGCACACGCCGATGGTCGCCACCAGGGCCAGCATGATCGCTTCAAGGCGGCGAAAGCCTCGGTTCTGCAGAGCCAGGATCAATAGCGTGTCAAAGGCGGTGATAACGATACCGGTGGTCAGCGACACACCGAGCAGCAAGTGAAATGCCAGGGCGCAGCCGAGCACTTCGGCAAGGTCGGTGGCGATGATGGAGATTTCCGCCAGCACCCACTGCGTGCGCGAGGAGCGCTTGCTATAGCGCTCGCGGCACAGTTGCGCCAAGTCTTTGCCGGTGGCGATGCCCAGGCGCGAGCACAGGCATTGCACCGCCATTCCGGCCAGGCTGGCCAGCAGCACTACAAATAGCAGGCTGTAGCCGTAACGTGAACCGGCTTCGATGGCCGTGGCCCAGTTGCCCGGGTCCATGTAGCCAATGGAGATCAGCAGGCCGGGGCCGGCGAACATCAGCGCCCGTTTGAAAAACGACGCCGTAGGGTCAACGACAACGGAGCCGGCCACTTCCGGCGGGCAGAACGGGGCGGTAGCGATTTTCGGCAGGCTGAATTTCACGCGGTATCCCAGGCAAACACACAAGTCAGAACCGCAGCTTATCAGTCCGATGCGACCGTGCGCATCACTGTCTCCCGGGGCAAATCAAACGCTTCAACGACTTGCACCACCAGGTCCATCTCCTGATTCAGCGCTTCGCGCTCCATGCGCTGGCGAATCACACCTATCACCAATACCGACAAGGTGGTGATCGAAAAAGCCGGGCCGGAAAACGCCCGCACTCCCGTCACCAGCAACATCGCCGCCGCCAGCGCCTGGCCCACCACCGGAATCGCCGTGGCCGCGCCGCGCCGCAGGATAAACCCGGTCAACCCCGCCAACGCCGTGCCGCTCAGCGCGGTGGTGGCCGAGCGGCCAATGTCGATTCGACTGAACAACCCCTGCTCTTTTTGCGCGGCGGCCTTGAGCTCGGCGTCGAAGGCCTGCCGGTCGGCGCTGCTGAGTTTGCCTTTGTATTGCTCGATCAGTTTTTCCGCGACCTGCGCCTCGATGTCCGCCAGCGCCACGGTTTCAAGCGGCTCATCGAATTTGATTCCAAGCTTTTGCGCCACATCTTCGGCGATCTGTCGATAACTCACGCCATGGCCGCGGGCGAGGTTCATAAAGCTGTCACCGCCCATACGCTGCAACTCGATGGCCAGTTTCAGCGGTTCGCGCACGCTGGCATCAATCGAGGCACTGCGCTTTTGCGCCATCAATTCGGCGAGAAACTTCAATTCTTCCGCACGCGCCTGCATCAGTGCCGGGAACAGTTGCGCGTCTTCCTCGGCAAAACGCACTTCACTGCTGCGCAGATCAGAGCGAATCAGGCCGCGCCGCTCCTGCAACAAGTCGGTGTACTGCACCACCGTCTTCAACTGCGGCCAGTAGGCGGCATGATCAAAGGTGGCCAGGTGAACATTGGTGACCTTGGCCTTGAGTGCCGGCGTGACATCAATCGCATAACGGCCAATGCAGCGCTCGGTATCCGGCTTGATAGCCAGCGCCCAGTCCTTGCTGGAGTGGCAATTGATCACGCGCCCCTTGAGCGGCGCCGACACTTCATCCCACGGGCTGGACGTACAGATCGCCCCGCCCATCAGCAGCAAATTGTTCAATGGCAGTTCGCGGGCGATCTCGGGGCTGGCCAGCAAACTTTTGACCAGGATGCGTGCGCCGAGGGAATGGCCGATCAGGTTGATGCGCCTTACTTGCAGCGATTCGGCGTGCAGGTAACTGGCCAACTCCGGCAATAAAGTCTTGGCCACTTCATCGACACGCGCCTCGACGCTTTTGTAATGATCAAGAAAATACGCAATCGCCTTGCCCACGCCCACAGTCGCCGCGCCCAGGCCGCCGCCACCGAGCATCGAGGTGATCACATCCTTGAAGGGGGCGAACAGGTTTTCCAGAAAATGCCCCGCCGGCCAGAACAGCATCAAGTTGGTCGAGCCTTCGATACCTGCCAGTTGCGCTTTGAAATTGCCCAGTTGCTGGCGGTTGAAGAAGGCCGAGTAACCGTGAACATAGAGATTGAGCACATCCCCCTGAGGCTCGCCGCACAGTAAGAACGTGGGTTTGCGGGTGCGGTGCATTTCATCCCACTGGTGTTGCATGGGCCGGTGACTCCTGGTGACGATGGACGGCGATAGTAACAAAGCATGACTGCAAGCAAGGTGAATCCTGACCGACGTGGGCTCAGAACAATGACGCGGCCCTGGATTTGGCCAGGTAGCGCGCAGGGGAATCCCCCAGGTTGCGACGAAACACGGAGGTAAAGGCGCTGGAACTGCTGAAACCCAGCGCTAACGCTACCTCGGTGATGGATGCACCATGACTGAGCCGTGCAGTGGCCTCCAGCAAGCAGACCTGCTGGCGCCAGGCTACAAACGTCATGCCGGTGCTGTTCTGAAAATGGCGGGTAAAGGTACGTCGACTCATGCTCGACCACTCGGCCATCTCGTCGAGGGACACGGTTTGCGCAGGCGCGTCCAGAAAGCGCTGGCAAGCACGGGCCAGGCGCGGCTCGGAGGGCAGCGGCGCACTGAGGGGCAATACCGGCATGCTGCCTATTTCATCGATCAGCAGCGTCAATACGCTATGCCGTCGGGCATCGGACGCTGCCGATGGGTCGATAGCCAATGCCGCTTCCAACAGATGCCGGAGCAGTGGCGACACCTCGACTACCTGGCAGCGGTCGTGCAGCCCTGCCCGCTCGGCAGCTTGAGCATCGAGGTAGGTGTTTAGCATGACCACATCACCGCGCATGTGCATTTCATGGGCAATGCCACCCGGCACCCAGATTGCCCGCTGCGGCGGCACCACCCAATTGCCCAGGTCGGTGAACATTTTCAGCGCGCCGGTGGAGGCATAGGCAAACTGCCCGCGCGGGTGTGTATGCCGCTCGAACACGGTGCCGGAGGGGTACGCACGCAGGGTGACCAGCGCTTCGAGGGCGTTGTCATCAAAGGTTGGAATCATGGCCCGATATTGTCAAAAGATGACCCAACATAGCAAGCGGGCCATCCGCACGCGCCCTACCCTTCATGCCTTTGAAGCAGCGTGCTCGAAGGAATCGCCATGCAAAAGAAACATCTGGCACTTGCCCTGCTGGTCACCCTGGTCTGGGGGCTGAACTTTCCCATCACCAAGCTGGGCCTGCGTGCAATCGACCCGTTCGTGCTGACAGGCATGCGCTTTGCCCTCGCCGCCTTGCCACTGGTGTTGTTCATCCAGCGCCCCAGCGTCAAGTTCCGCTATGTGGCCGCCTACGGCATTATTTTCGGGCTGGGCATGTGGGGCGTGATCAACTATGGCATCCAGGCTGGCGTTAGCCCGGGAATCGCCTCGTTGATCATTCAGTGCAGCGTGTTTTTCACGCTGGGCTGGGGCTACCTGCTGTTCAAGGAAAAAATCCGCCGTGCACAATGGCTCGGCGCCGTTATGGCATTGATCGGGCTGGCGGGCATCATCTCTACCCAAGAAGGCGAGCATGCGGTAGTTGGGGTTTTGTTGATCGTGTTCAGTGCGTTGGCCTGGAGTATCGGTAACGTCATCATCAAGGCATCGGGCGTGAAGGAAATTTTCTCGTTCATGGTCTGGGCCAGCCTGTTTCCGCCAATCCCACTGTGGCTGATGGCCTGGTGGATGCACGGCAACGCCGCGTTCGACGGCTTGCCGGCCAGCCTCGACCTGACCGCCGGGTTGTCACTGCTGTTTCAGGTTTACCTGGCCACGCACTTCGCCTATTGGGGCTGGAATTCGCTGCTCAAGGCATACCCCGTGTCAACTGTGGCGCCGCTGTCGTTATTGATCCCGGTGTTCGGGATCACCAGTTCAATGCTGATACTGGGCGAGCGCATTTCCCCAGCCAATGGGCTGTTCATCACCGTCATTATCATCGGCCTGGCTGTCGGGCTTTACCGTAAACCAGTGGTGCATGACGCCGCAAAAAAAACCGCCCTTTCGGGCGGTTGAAGGTGCTCGGCTTTGATCAGAAACCGAGGGAGAAACTGATCGTCATCGCATGGTCCTTATCGTTTCGGGACAACTGCCCCGAATAGCCCAAGCCCAGCTTGCCGTTCTGACTGATCTGGTAATCGACGCCCGCTTCCACCACCGCGCTGTCTTTGGCGATCGGCACCCCTTGGGTGCTGAACGAACCACCGCCGTTGATAAAGCTCAGGTCGGCATCCGGCTTGGTGTCGCCAAAGGCGTGACGCCAGCCGATGCTGCCACGTGGGGTGATTTTCGAGCCGTTGCCCAAGGTGAGGGTCTGGCCGATGCGCACGCCCAAGGTCGAGAAGGTCACGTCCTGATCGGCATCACCACGCAGGGCTGCGGAACCGCCTTTCTCCCTGAGGGTGTCGCTGTCGTAGTTGACATAGGCCAGGCCAGCGAAGGGTTCCACCACCACACTGCGGGTTTCAAGGGTGTAGCCCACTTCACCGAAGACTTGCGCGCTACGTGCCTTGTAGTCAGCTTTCAGGCGTTGACCTGCACCGCCAACGGCCACGTCGCGTTTGCTTTCGATGTCATGCCAGCTGTACGCCACGCCCATACGCGCGGCGAAGGCCTCCTGCTGATAAGCGGTGTAGGCCATCAAGTGGTAGCTGTCGACGTCGGCACTGGAACTGCGGCGCTTGGCGTCCAGGTCACTGCGGGTGTAGCCGGCCGCCATGCCGACGCGCCAGGCGTCATCCACTTGCTTGTCGGTGCCGAGCAGGAAGCCGCTGAGGTTGCGGTCCAGTTTGGCGGTGTTGCTGTCGCCGCCCATGTGGCCCCAAGTACCGAGTACGCGCATCCAGCCGACCATCTCGCCATGGCAACCGGCGCTGCTCAGGCGATTTTCACTCGGCGCCAGGCTGTTGCGTGGGTCGTCTTCGCGGTAGCAGCCCGGTTGGCGCAGGCGCTCATTGACCGCGTCACGGATGTAACGCGAATCCTCAAGCAAAGCGCTGGCAGTGCTGGCGTGGATCTCACCGGACAAGCTGTCGAAGGCGGCGCGCGCCCCGGCTGCGTCCGAGGTAAGCAGCGCATTCTGCACCGCAGCGCCGCCTACAGCGGTACCGCTGTCCAACGCTGCCGCGACGCCGCGCTGGTTACTGGTGGCCGCCACACTGGCGTAGCTGACGCTGTTACGGCCGACCGCCAATGCCACTTGGGTCGGGCTGTAGTTCAGCGAGGTACTGAGGAACGCCAGGTTCTCCAGATTGGTGGTGCTGAAGGTGCCATTGACTGCGGCTGCCGTCAGCAGCGTGTAAGTGGAAGGGCCAGTATAGGGCGCCAGGTTGACCACATTTAAAGTACCACCCAGGTCCGCCGTGCCGCCGACCGCCAAAGAACTGACCACCGAAGGCGTGATGACCAGGTTCAGTACGCCAGTGCTGGCGTTAGTGAAGTTGCCGGCCACCGTCAGCTTGCCGCCATCCGGTGTGACGCTGCCGTTGTTGACCAACGAACCGACACTGCCGTTGCCGGTCAGGCCTGCGCCATTGGCGACTGTCACCTGCCCGCCGAACACGGTGCCTGGGTTGGCCGCGTTACCGACTTGCAGCACGCCCTCATCCACCGACGCGGTGCCGCTGAACGGCTGGTTGCCGGTGAGCAACAATGCACCCGCGCCCTGTTTGGAGAGGGTACCGGTGCCGGTCAAGGTGCCATTGAAGGTGCCGTTAGTGGGTTGGACAAACAGCAGTCGCGCATTGTTGAGGATGCGACCTTGCAAGCTGAGGGTGTTACCGGCCAGCGTACCGCCACTGACGGTAGTGCCGCCGGAGTAGGTATTGGCGCCGGTCAGCAACAAGGTGCCCGCGTCGAGTTTGTTGATCGCTCCGGCGCCCACGATTGGCGCGGCAATTTCTGTGGTAACACCCGAGTTGACCCGCACCGCCGCCGTGCCGGTTGGCGACAAGGTCCCACCTGCACCGGCCGTCAGCGTGTAGCCAGGGTCGAGAAATTGCAGGCCGGTGAAGCTCTGATTACCGAGCACGGTGACGGTACCACCCTGCCCCGCGAATACAGCGAACTGGTTGTTCGACGCCTGAGCTTGGGTGCCCGTTGGATCGGTCCAGTTAGTGCCCGGGCCCCAGGTGCCGCTGCCGCCGGTGATAGTGCCATCCGGGTTGGTGGTGCCGCCGTTCCAGAACTGAATTTGCCCTGGCGTGGTCTGCACCAACAGGTTGAGCTGGTTGGCCAACGACGTCTGCAGGCTCAGGTTACCCAGGCCGGCAGGTATCGAGCCGAAGGTCAGGCCGTTGTCGGTCAGGGCGCCACCGTAGCGGAACAGTTGATACACACCGATGCCAAAGCCACCGGCGTCAGTGACATTGAGTGTGCCATCGAGGACCAGGTTGCCTGCCACGTTCACCGCCGTGGTGGACGCACCTGGCGCACCCAGGGCGAAGTCCAACGCGGTGCCCGACGACAGCGCCAGCGAACCCACCGACAGCGGCGTCGCCGCCCCGGCCTTGAGAGTCGAGCCATCCGCCATGCTCACTGCACCGCCGAGGGTACCGCTGCCCCCGAGGGTCGCGCCGCTGGCCACTTGCACCGCCGCACTGTTCAGCGTGCCGTTGACCAGCAGGCTGCCCGCGTTGACGTTGGTGTTGCCGGTCAGGGTGTTGTTGCCGGTCAACAGCAACGCGCCCGTGCCGGTTTTATTCAGTACGCCTGCGCCGGTGAGATTACCGGTGTAGGTGCCGTCGGCGCCCTGCTCGAAAGTCAGGGTCGCGTTGTTGGCAATCGCACCTTGCAGGCTGGTGGTGTTGCCGGTGGTGGTGCCGCCGTTGAGACTAGTACCCCCGCTGTAGGTGTTGGCGCCGGTCAGCAACAGCGCACCGTTGCCATTTTTCACCAGGCTGCCAGTGCCGCTGACTACGCCGTTAAGTGCCAGCGCGTTGCTGCCGGCCAGGGTCAGCGGGCCGCTCAGGTTGATGGCGTTGGCAAGTTGCAGGTCGGTGCTGCCGTCCAGACTCGCAGCGCCGCCGACGGTCAGCGCGCCAGTGCCCAGCGCGGCGTTATTGCCGAGGACCAATTGACCGGCATTCAACCCCGTACCGCCGGTGTAAGTATTGGCACCATTAAGCGTCAATGTCGCCGCGCCTTTTTTCAGCAGGCTACCGCTGCCACTGAACACCCCATTGAGTGTCAGCGCGTTGCTGCCGCCGATGGCCAGCGCGCCATTGAGTATCGCAGCGTTGCCCAGCGAGACAGCCGCGTTGCTGTCCAGGGTGGTGCCATCAGCCGCAAGCAGCGCGCCAGTGCCCAGCGCGCTGTTATTGCCAACCACCAGCGTGCCGCCATTCAGCGCGGTGCCACCGGTGTAAGTGTTGGCACCGTTCAGCACCAACGTGCCGGTGTCTAGCTTGGCCAGAGTGCCGGCGCCGCCAAGGGTGACACCCAGCGTGGCGGTAACGTTCGGGTCGACGCGGATTGCCGTGTTGCCAGTGCCGCCATTGACCAGGTTAAGCGCACCCGCCGTACCGGACGCCAGGTTGTAGCCATCGGTGACAAACTGCAGGCCGGTGATGTTTTGCGTGCCATCCACCGTCACGTTACCCGCCGTACCTTGAAACACGGCGAAGCTGTTGTTCCAACCTCGATTGAGCGTGCCGTCAACGTTAGTCCAATTGCTGGTGCCAGCGCTCCAGGTGCCGTTACCGCCGTCGATGGCGCCGTTGCCGATCAGATTAGCGCCGTCCCAGAACTGCACCGTGGTGTTGGGCGCTGTGACCAGCAGGTTGACCTTATTGCTGACGGCCGTCTGCACTTGCACGTCGCTCGGGATCACACTGCCCGGCAGTGTGCCGATGGCCAGGCCATTATTGGTGAGTGCCCCGCCGTAGTTGATGATGTTGTAGACGCCGCTGCCAAAGCCGCCGATATCGGTGACGTTAAGCTTGCCGCCCAAAGTCAGATCGCCGCCGACATTCAGCAGCCCGCTGCCACCGCCCACGACTGGAACACCGAGACCGACATCCAGGTTGGCATTATTGCCCAGTACCAGCGAGCCCACCGACAGCGCGCTGCCGGTGGCCAAGCCGATCTGCCCGCCGTCAGCCACCGTCACGGCACCCGCCAACGCACCCGTGCCGGTCAGTGTGGCGCCGTTATTCACCGCCACGCTGGCGCTGGCCAGCGAACCGCTGACATTCAGGCTGCCGCCATTGACGTTGGCGGCGCCGCTGAGGCCATTGATGCCGCTCAGGTTGAGGACACCGGTGCCGTTTTTGTCCAGGTTGCCGGTACCGTTCAGCGTGCCCGCGAAGGTGTTATCGAGGTTGCTGCCACCCACCGCCAACGTACTGCCGCCCGCCACCTGAATCGCGCCGTTGCCGGCCAGGGTATTGAGGCTGGCATTGCCGCCCAGGTTGAGGCTGGCACCCGAGCCGACGTTGACGCCGGAGGTATTGCCCAGCGCAGCGTTGCCCACCGTGGTCACGCTGCCGCCGACCACGTTGAGAGGGCCGGTGAAGGTGTTGTTGCCGGTCAGCAGCAAGTCCGCTGCGCCATTCTTGATCAGCGCCGCGTTGCCGGCCAGCACACCGGCCAGGGTCAGGTTGTTGTTACCGGCCACAGTCAGGTCGCCGTTAAGGTTGACAGCATTCGCCAGCACCAGCGGCGTGCTGTTGGCCAGCGTGCTTGCGTTGCTGACGGTCAAGCCGCCGGAGCCCAGGCCGGTCACGTTGCCCACCGTCAGCGTACCGCCGGCGAGAGTGGTGCCGCCGCTGTAGGTATTGGCGCCGTTGAGGATCAGGTTGGCACTGCCGTTCTTGACCAGCGAACCGGTGCCGCCGACCACACCGCCCAGGGTCAAGTCGTTGCTGCCAGCCACCGTCAGTGCAGCATTCAGTGTGGTGTTATTGGCCAGGGCCAGCGCGGCGCTGTTATCCAGCGTCGCCACGCCGTTAACGGTCAAACCGCCAGTACCAAGCGCCGAGCCGTTGCCCAAGGTCAACGAGCCTGCATTCAACTGCGTGCCGCCGAGGTAGGCATTGCCGCCGTTAAGGGTCAGGTTGCCCGCCCCGCTTTTGGTCAGGCCTCCGGCGGCGCTGACCAGCCCGTTGAGGGTCAGGTCGGCGCTGCCGAGAATGCCCAGGTTGCCTGCCAGGTTTACCGCATTGGCCAGGACCACTGCGTTGCCGGTATCAAGCGTGGTGCCCGCCGCCGCATTCAATGCGCCGGTGCCCAAGGCACTGTTTGAAGCCAGGATCAGCCCACCCGCATTCAAGGCCACCGGGCCGAGGAAGGTGTTATTGCCGCCCAGGGTCAAATTGGCCAAGCCGTTTTTGATCAATCCGCCGACGCCGCCGATCACGCCATTGAGGGCCAGCGCGTTGCTGCCCGCCACGGTTGTGTTGCCGTTCAAGAGCACGGTATTGCCCAGTGCTATCGCGGCATTGCTGTCCAGTGTCGTACCGGCCGCCGTCGTCAACTGGCCGGAACCCAGCGCCGTGTTACTGCCGACCACCAGGGTGCCGCCATTGAGCGTGGTGCCACCGGAGTAGGTGTTGGCGCCGCCCAGCACCAGGGTGCCGGTGTCGAGTTTATTGAGGGTGCCAACGCCGTCGATATTCACGCCGATGGTTGCCGTAGCGCCTGGGTCAACCCGGATGGCGGTGTTGCCCGTGGTGCCATTGACGGCGGTCAATTGCGCACCGGTGCCGCTGACCAGGTTGTAGCCGTCGGTGGCGAATTGCAGGCCGGTGAAGCGTTGTGGCCCCTGCACGGTGACCGTGCCCGCTGCGCCCTGGAACACCGCAAAGTCACCGACCCATGGCTGATTAAGCGTGCCGCCGGCATTGGTCCAGTTGGTGCCCGCGCTGGTCCAGGTGCCGGTGCCGCCATCCACACTGCCGTTGGCAATGGTTTGGCTGCCATCCCAGAAACGAATGTTGCCCGTCGGCGCGGAAACCACCACGTTGACTTGGTTGCCGACGGAGGTCTGTACCACCAGGTCGCCCAAGGCATAACCGGCCGGTACGCTGGCCACATCCAGGCCCAGGTTGGTCAGGCCACCGGTGTAATTGATCAGGCGATACACACCCACACCAAAGCCACCGGCATCCGTCACGTTGAGGTTGCCGTCGAGGGTCAGGTTGCCGCCCACGTTGAGCAAGGAACTGGTGGACGGTGCATTCAATGCCACATCCAGATTGGCACCCGACGCCAATACCAGAGAGCCGGCCGACAAGGTGTTGCCGCTGCTCAGGCCCAGGTGCCCGCCATTGTTGACATTCATAGCGTTCAACACTGACCCGGTGCCGGTCAGCGTACCGCCGCTGTTGATGTTGACCAGGTTGCTCGCCAGGGAGCCGCTGAGATTCAAGGTGCCGGCATTAATGGCCGTGTTACCGGTGATGCCATTGATACCCGTGAGATTGAGCGTACCGCTGCCGACCTTGGTCAAACCGCCGCCGCCATTGAGGTCGCCACCAAAGGTGCTGGTGGCGTTGACGCCGCCCACGCTCAACGTTGTGCCTGCGCCCACTTGAACAGAACCGCTGCCGGTCAGGGCGGCCAGGCTGGTGTCCACGCCGAGGTTGAGTGCGGCCCCGGCGCTGATGTTGGCGCCGGAGGTGTTGCCCAGCGCACCGGTACTGAGCGTGGTCACGCTGCCGGATACGACATTCACGCCACCGGTAAACGTGTTGTTGCCACTCAACGTCAGGTCTGACGGGCCATTTTTGATCAGGTTACCGGTACCACTGAGCACGCCGCTCAAGCTCACGTTGTTGTTGCCGGCGACGGTCAGGTCGGCGTTCAGCGCAATGGCATTGCCCAAGCCAAAGGCCGCGCTGTTGTCCAGGGTCGACGCGCCGCCGACGGTCAACGCACCGCTGCCCAGGCCATTGGCGTTACCCAGGGTCAATGTCCCGGCATTCAACGTGGTGCCGCCACTTAGGGTATTATTGCCGTTGAGCGTCAGGTTGGCCGCGCCGTTCTTGATCAACGGGCCGGCGCCGCTGAGTACGCCGCCCAGGGTCAACGCATCGGTGCCGCCCACGGTCAGGCCTGCATTGAGAGCAACGTTGTTGCCTAGGGTGACGGCCGCATTGCTGTCCAACGTAGCGGCACCGCCGACGGTCAGGTTGCCCAGGCCCAGGGCCGAGTTGCTGCCGACGGTGAGGGTACCCGCGTTCAGCGTGGTACCGCCCAGGAAGCCGTTGTTGCCATTGAGGGTCAGGTTGGCCGCGCCCTCTTTGGTCAGGCTGCCTGCGCCATTCACAACGCCGCCGAGTGACAGGTCGGCCGTGCCGCCGATGCTGAGGTTCCCGGCAAGATTGAGCGCATTGGTCAGTGTGGCGGCCGTGTTGGCATCCAGGGCAGTGCCCGCCGCCGCATTCAATGCACCGCTACCCAGCGCGCCAGTGGCACCGACCACCAGCTTGCCGACATTCAGCGTGGTAGTGCCCAGATAAGTATTCGCGTGGTTGAGGACCAGGTCGGCTGCGCCGTTTTTGATCAAGCCGCCGACGCCACTCACCACGCCATTGAGGGTCAAGGCGTTGCTGCCGCCGAGTGTCAGGGTGCCGCCCAGGTTGATGTCATTGCCCAGGGCTGAGTCGGCGCTGGCATCCAGCGTAGTACCCGCCGCTGCGTTCAATGCACCGGAGCCCAGCGCAGTATTGGCGCCGACAATCAGTGAACCGCTGTTCAACGCGGTGGGGCCGCTGTAGGTGTTGGCACCGGTGAGGTTCAGGCTCGACGCGCCGTTTTTGATCAAGCCGCCCACACCGCCGATCACGCCACCCAGGGTCAGGGGGTTGGTGCCGTTGACGGTCAGGTTGGCGTTGAGGTTGATTGCATTGTTGGCCGTCAACCCCGCTGTGTTGCCCAGGCTGCTCGCCCCGGCCACGGTCAACGCGCCCGTGCCGAGCGCCGCACCGTTACCCAGGTTCAGGCCGCCGGCATTCAGGGTAACGCCACCCTGGAAGGTGTTGGCGCCATTGATGGTCAGCAGCCCTGCGCCGTTCTTGATCAACTGGTTGGTGCCACCGATCACGCCGCCCAGGGTCAGGTCGTTGGTGCCAGCCAGGGTCAGGTCGGCGTTGAGGTCGATGCCGTTGGCCAGGCTAATACCGGCCGCACTGTCCAGGGTACCTGCACCGCCGACAGTCAAGTTGCCGGTGCCGAGTGCGCTGTTAGTGTTGACGGTCAAAGTCCCGCCATTGAGCACCGTGCCCGCCAGAAAGGTATTGGCGCCATTGATAATCAGGTTGGCCGCGCCGTTTTTAGTCAGGCCGCCTGTCCCACCGATCGCACCGTTCAACGTCAGGTTGTTGCTGCCGCCCAGATTCAAGTTGCCGGAGACATTCACTGCATTGCCCACTGTCACCGCCCCGGTGGTATCCAGGGTAGTGTTGTTGGCGGTATTCAAGGTGCCGACCAGACCCAATGCGTTGTTGCTGCCCAGGATCAAAGCGCCCGCATTCAGCGTTGTATTTCCCAGCAAGCCGTTATTGCCGCTGAGGGTCAGGGCGCCGGTGCCGTTCTTGATCAGGCCACCGATGCCGTTGACGACACCTGTGAGAGTCATTGCCTGGCTGCCGCCGAGCGTCAGGTTGCCCGCCAGGTTGACGGCGTTGCCCAGAGAAACCCCGGTGGTAGCATCCAGTGTGGTGCCCGCCGCCGCATTCAAGGCACCCGTACCCAATGCGGTGTTGGAGCCTACCAACAAGGTGCCGCCATTCAATGCGGTAGGGCCTTGCTGGGTGTTGTTGCCGGACAGCGTCAGGGCCGCAGTGCCATTTTTGATGATACCGGCGGTTCCGGAGATTACGCCTGCCAGGGTCAACGGGTTACTGCCAACGGTGGTCAGGTTGGCGTTAAGGGTCACGTCGTTGTTCAACGTGCCGGCGGCAGTCGTGTCCAGGCTGGCGACACCGTTGACGCTCAAGGCCCCCGAACCCAGGGCGTTGGCACTGCCGAGGATCAAGCCACCCGCGTTCAAACTGGTAGGGCCGGTGTAACCGGCGTTATTGCCACTCAGCGTCAGGCCACCGCTGCCGTTTATGTTCAGGCCACCGCTACCACCGAGATTGCCGCTGAGGGTCAACGCGCCTGTGCCGGTCGTGGTCAAGGCGCTGTTGAGGGTGAACGCGTTGGCCAGATTCACCGTGCCGGGTGCCGATAGGGTCGACACCCCGGCGACCGTTACGCCACCGGAGCCCAGCGCCAGAGTGTTGCCCACTTGCACACTGCCGGAATTCAGCGTTGTCCCACCGCTGAAGGTGTTGGCGCCAGTGAGGATCAGTTGGCCGGTGCCGGACTTGATCATCCCGCCGGTACCCGAAAGTACGCCGCCCAAGGTGGTGCCATTGGCGCCCAGCAGTGTCAGGCCACCGCTGCCCAGGGTCATCAAGTTGCTGAGCGTCAGGCCCGCGGTGCTGGCTTGAATCGCCCCGCCATTGGCGGTCAGGACGCCGGTGCCGAACGTACCGTTGTCATTGAACTGCGCAACACCGCCATTGAGGGTGGTGCTGCCGCTGACCAGTGGGCCTTGCAAGGTCCAGGTGCCGCTGTTGACGGTCAGGTTGTTGAAGTTGACGTAGGTGGCGCTCGAGGCCGTGGCCGCGCCCGACGTGCCGCCCCCAACACCGAGAGGGTTTTGCAGAGTCAACGTGTTGCTGCCGCCCAACCCACCATCAATCTGCCCGGTGGGTGCGAACCCCAGATTGACCCCAAGCAGGCCGCCCAGGGCAAGCCCAAGACCACCGCCGCTGGAAACAGTGGAGCCGGTGACCGCCGTAAAGGTGTTGGTGCTGGCGGCCCCCATCGACAAACCGCCAATGATGTTGCCGCTGTTGAAGAAGGTGTTGCCGCCTGCCGACGCCTCGAATGCCATGCGCCCGGTCACCGTACCGGTGTTGGTCATGTTGACCCGGGAACCACCCTGCACCGCTATCACCGGCGCGTCGGAAGCAAACAGGCTCAGGCCCAGCAACGCAGCGGAGCCGATGGCACCGTTGTTGGTAATGGTGGTGGTACCGGTGGCGCCGTTGTTGATATTCAGCGCCATGCCGTTGAGGGTACTCAGGCCGACACCCAGGAGGCCCGAGGTGCCTTTCATGATACCGGTGGCAAGGTTGGTGACACTCACCGTACCCGACGCGCCGCTGCCAATCACCGTGCCGTTGCTGAGCAGCGTGATCAACCCCAATATCGAGGGGTCGATGGTGCCCGCGTTGTTCAACGTGATGTTGTTACCCGCGAGGTTCATCGCGGTTCCACCCAGCAGCGCATTGATGGTGGAGCCAACGGTTACGCCAACAGTCAGGTTATTCACGGCGCTGGAAAAGGTATTGTCCAGCAGGATTGTTGCGGTGCCCGTACAGGTCACGGCGTCACCCAACGCGGGGCTGGCCGGCGTGCACGCTGCCGAGGCCTGAGGGCTCGCCAGGCCGATCACCAGCCCCGCCACGCCGAGGCGGATAGCAAGCGAAAGCGCAGAAATACGCGGTGTAACGGCAGTCGCAAGTCTTCTATCCACGTCCAACTCCTTGGTGGTCCAAGCCTTTCATCCATGAATGCGCAGAAGCCCAACCCTATTGACTCACACGCATTGAGTGCGAAATACCTGACCGCGGTGACAACTGATCTGGTTTTTCGAAACGGTAGTCGACCCTCAGAGAAGCCATTGAATTAAATGGTATTAATACTTTCGTAAGCCCCGTGTAAGAATGGGATTACAGCTAGTAGCCATTGGCTTTCGCGTCAAAAATACAAGTTTCGAAATGTAAAAAAGCGCTTTAATAGCCCCCTGTTGATTCGTTTTAAAGATTCTGGAGTTCGCAATGCCCCATGAAGGCAACCTGTTACAAGCAGCCGTGGTGTTCCTGCTCGCCGCCGTGCTGACAGTGCCCCTGGCCAAGCGCCTGCAACTGGGTGCCGTGCTGGGCTATCTGTTCGCCGGTGTGATCATCGGCCCGTCGGTCTTGGGCCTGGTGGGCAACCCGCAAAGCGTGGCGCAGTTCTCTGAGTTGGGCGTGGTGTTGCTGCTGTTTATCATCGGCCTGGAGCTGTCGCCGAAACGGTTATGGGTGATGCGCAAGGCGGTGTTCGGTGTCGGCCTGGCCCAGGTGTTGCTGACAGGTTTGGTGATGGGCGCGGTGGCGCTGTGGCTGTTTGGCCAAACCTGGAACAGCGCGATTGTGCTGGGCCTGGGCCTGGCGTTGTCCTCCACTGCCTTTGGCTTGCAAAGCCTGGCCGAGCGCAAGGAACTGAACCAGCCGCATGGGCGGCTGGCCTTTGCGATTCTGCTGTTCCAGGACATCGCCGCAATCCCGCTGATCGCCATGGTGCCGCTGCTCGCCGGCAGCGACCACCCGACCACCGAAGCGCAAGGCCTGCAACACGTCTTGCAGATCCTCGGCAGCATCGCCGTGGTGATCATTGGCGGGCGCTACCTGTTGCGCCCGGTGTTTCGTATCGTCGCCAAGACCGGCCTGCGCGAAGTGTCTACCGCCACTGCGCTGCTGGTGGTGATCGGCACCGCCTGGCTGATGGAACTGGTGGGCGTATCCATGGCCCTCGGTGCATTCCTCGCCGGGCTGCTGCTGGCGGACTCGGAGTACCGTCACGAACTCGAATCCCAGATCGAGCCGTTCAAGGGCCTGTTGCTCGGCCTGTTTTTTATCAGCGTGGGCATGGGCGCCAACCTCAGCCTGCTGCTCAGCTCGCCGCTGGTGGTCATCGGCCTGACCCTGCTGTTGATCGGTTTGAAATTGCCGCTGCTGTATGCGGTCGGCCGCCTGGTGGGTGACCTTAATCGCGAAAGTGCGCTGCGCCTGGGCGTGGTGCTGGCGGCAGGCGGTGAGTTCGCCTTCGTGGTGTTCAAGATCGGCCGCGACCAGGGCTTGTTCGAGCCGCATCTTTACGATGTGCTGGTACTGACCATTACCCTGTCCATGGCCGTGACCCCGCTGCTGTTATTGGTATGCCCGAAGCTGTTCAAGTCCAAGGCCAAACCCGTGGAAGTGCCCGAAGAATACCGCGCCATCGAAAGCGATGCTCCGCGCGTGGTGATTGCCGGCATGGGCCGTATGGGCCAGATAGTGGCGCGGATTCTGCGCGCGCAAAACATCTCGTTCATCGCCCTCGACACCTCGGTCGAAACCATCGAACTGACCCGCAGTTTCGGCGGCATGCCGGTGTTTTATGGTGACCCGCAGCGCCCGGAGATCCTGCACGCCGCCAAGGTCGATCAGGCGGAATTCTTCGTGATCGCCATGGACGACCCGGAGATCAACATCAAGACCGCCGAATTGGTGCGCACGCGCTACCCGCACATGAAAATCATCGCCCGCGCGCGTAACCGCCAGCACGTGCACCGCCTGGTGGACCTGGACGCCTCACCCGTGCGCGAAACGTTCTACTCCAGCCTGGAAATGAGCCGCCGCACCCTGGTCGGCCTCGGTTTGAGCCAGGCCCAGGCCGATGCGCGCATCACCCGCTTCAAAAATCACGACCTGCAGTTACTCGCCGCCCAACACGCGGTGTATGACGACGCGGCCAAAGTGATGCAGTCCGCCCAGGAAGCCCGTACGGAACTGGCGCGGCTGTTTGAGATGGACCGTCTCGAAGAAGAGTCCGACAAGGTGTGAGGCTATGTATGAACGATCTTGCGAGTTTTCTGACAGAATACGCCGCAATTTCGTTCATCTCTGGAGCGCTTCATGGCCACTTTCACCAAGACCGCCGTCCTGCTGGCCCTTGCGCTTAGCGCCGGTAGCGTGTTCGCCGCCAGCAAGCCCGCTGCCACACAGACCATCTCGACCCTGGGCGGCAAGTTCACCTTTAATCTGCCCAAGGCCTACACCGCCGACACGCTGCCAACCGGCAAGGCTGAGGACGGCACCGCCGACACCCAAGGCACGCTGTACGCCAACTCGGCGACTAAAAGTGTGGTGATCGTCGCCGAAACCGTGCGTAACGACGGGGCAACCATCAAAGACAATGACCCGCAGTTCCTCGATGGCGCCGTGGCTGATTTCGTCAAGGACCAGAGCGCCGCCCTGCCCGACTTCAAGAAGCAAAACGAGAAAAAACTGACCTTCAAAGGCCTGGGCCTGCGCCAGGTAGACAGCACCGCCACCCAGGGCGGCGGCAAGACCTTGAACTCCACGTTCCTCGGCGGTTCCGGCAAGCACTTGCTGGTGATCCAGGCCATTTCGCGGGCGGATGATGTGAAGGGGCACGCCGAACTGGTGAAGCAGATTACCGGCGGCAAGTAAGCCTCATCCCTGACAACACAAATCAAATGTGGGAGCGGGCTTGCTCGCGAATACAGTGGATCAGTTAAAGATGAGTTGACTGACACACCGCATTCGCGAGCAAGCCCGCTCCCACATTTTTGATCGCGCTTACTTCAAGGTTTTCTCTAGCCAAGCCTTCAGATCCTGCACTTCCGCCTCACTCACGGTATGCGGCATCCCCGGATACCCGTGGAACTCCGGCTTCAACCCCAGCCCCACCAACACCTCATTCGCACGCGTCGCCGACACATACGGCAGCGCCTGGTCCAGCGTGCCGTGGCCAATAAAAATCGCCAGCTTGCCCAGTGATTCATTGGGCTTGAGCTCAGCCTTGAGAACTGGCAATACACTGCCACTCAAGGCCGCGATCCCGCGCACCAACTCGGGCTGACGCAAGCCCACTTCGTAGGACATGATCGCGCCCTGGCTGAAACCCACCAGGAACACCCGATCGCTTTGCGTGTGGTATTTGGCTGTGGCCTTGCCGACAAAGTCTTCGATCAGCCTGGCGCTGCGTTGCAAGTCAGCGGTCTCGCCATTGTAATCGCCGTCACCCGCGGTCTTGGTAAACCAGCGATAGCCGTTCGGGTCCACCGGCATCGGCGCACGCGCCGACAGGTAAGTCCAGCTGGAAGGTAACGCGTCCTTGATACCAAACAGGTCTTCCTCGTTGCTGCCGAACCCGTGCAGGAAAATCACCAACGGTTGGTTGCGTGAATCGCTCTGCGTCTGTTCCAGGTACGCCAACGGCAAGTCGGTGTGCAGCGTGGCATCGGCATGGGCGACACCGGCCATCAGGGTCAGCGCCAGGGCAAACAGCTTGAACATGGGGAAGTTTCCTCAGGGTTTGCGCAACAAATAAGTGTCCATGATCCAACCATTTTCCAGGCGTGCGGCCTTGCGCACCCGTTCGATTTCTTCAGCCACGTCACTGACTTTGCCGCTGATCAGGATTTCGTCCGGTGTGCCCAGGTAGGCGCCCCAGTAGATATCCAGGTCTTGATCAGCCACGGTACGGTAGGAATCTTCGGCATCGAGCATCACCACCAACGTGTCCGCATCACTCGCCTGCCCCGCCGCCAACCGGCGCCCGGTGGTAATCTCGATGGAGCGGCCAATGCGATTCAGCGGCACCTTGTGCTGGGCCGCCAGGGCCTGCACGCTGGTGATGCCGGGTATGACTTCGAACTCAAACGCACAGTGGCCACTGGCGAGGATCGCCTGCAGGATACGGATGGTGCTGTCGTACAACGCAGGGTCGCCCCAGGCCAGGAAGGCGCCTACTTCGCCATCCGCCATGTGCTCATTGATCATGCGCTCGAAGGTGTGTTGCTTGTCGCGGTTGAGGTCCTGCACGGCGGTGGTGTAGTCGATGTCGCCGCGCGCACGCTCGGGGCAGTCGGCCTCGACGAAGCGGTAGCCGGGCTCGGTGATGTAGGTCTCGCAGATCTCGCGGCGCAGGTCGATCAGCTTGTCTTTGCTCTGGCCCTTGTCCATCAGGAAAAACACGTCGGTGCGGTTCAGCGCCTTCACGGCCTGCATCGTGATGTAGTCAGGGTTGCCGGCGCCAATGCCGATGATCAGGATGCGTTTCATGGTTTGCTCTCATTGCGGGGCGTGGATTTTGCCATGTTCGCCGGGTCAGGCGTGAGTTTCCAGGCGCAGGCGCCAGACAGTGTTGAAGCGCAGCTCGGTGGCGGACAGGGGCTCGATGTCGATCCGGTAGAACATCGACACCGGGAACTGCATGACATAGAGCAAGGCGGCGCGAATCACCAACGGGTGGGTGATGGCCAACACATGACCGGGTTGGGTTTCGAGGGATTGCAGCCACTGCCCGACCCGCGCACAAACCTGTTCCACCGACTCGCCGCCGTGGGGCGTGCTGGTGCTGTCGGTCGCCCAGGCCATCAATGCATCGCCGTCCAACTGGTTGATCGCCTGGCCTTTCCAGGCACCCAAGTCAGCATCGCGCAAGGCGTCCTCGACCTGCGCGTCAGCGCCGAACAGCCCGGCCGTCTGGCGGGTCCTGGCTTCAGGCCCGCATACCAGGCGCGGGTTTTTCTTGAAGCGCCCGGCCAGGGAGAACGCTGCGTGTTGCCAATCCATGCTGACAGACTCGTCATCGGCAAACCGCCCCAGCTTTTGCGACGCCGTAGCGGCATGGCAGATCAGTGTCAAACGCGTGGCTGGCACCGCAGATCGCTCCGGTAACGAGTTAGAAGCCTGCAAGACTGGCGCAGTTGACGCTATCGCGCAACGCCTTGCGCCAGATAGAGCACCTGGTAACCCGTGCCCGGGTGGTCCATCTGCAGCGGCTTGGCCGAGAGCGTGATCCGCACCAGGCGCCACGCTTGCACATCCAGCGCCAGGAAGACCGCGAATGTATCCGGGCTGTCAGCCAACTGCTGGTTACGTCGTTTTTCCTCGGCCAATATCCCGGCTCGATCCGCCCCTGGCTCCAATGACCATTGCTCCCGGTACAAACTCAACGCCTGCCGCGCGGGCCCTTGCTGCACGTCCAGCGGCAACCAGCTTTCGATGTGCGGGCGGCCAAAGCTGTCGAGCACCTTCTGGAAACGCTCGCCCAACAAGAAGTCGGCGGCCTGCAACGGGTCTGCCCACAGGTACACCGACGCATAGACATTGCCCGTCGCTTGCCCGCGTTCCTGGGCGATAAATGCCTTGAACAGCAGCCCTTCAGCGTGATCCCACAACGGCCCCAATTGCTCAGCGCGGCGGCGGATAACCCCCATGTCGTAATCGGCAGGCAGGCGGTGTGAATACTGTTTGGCAAACATGGCGAAGCTCCTGTGCAAGATAAGGTTTGAGCTTGCGCAGTGGCAGTGATTTCAACAAGATATCAGCCGATATATGTGCGATAAGGATTTGATATGACTGATGCGCTCAAACCCCTGGATATCGACACCGTGCAGGCCTTCGTCCGGGTCGCCGACTTCGCCAGTTTCACCCGTGCCGCCGAGGCCCTCGACACGTCCCAGGCCGCCATCAGCCTCAAGCTCAAGCGCCTGGAAGAACGCCTCGGTTATCGACTGCTGGAGCGCACGCCCCGCCACGTAAGGCTGTCGCCCCAGGGCGAGCAGTTCATCGTGGCCGCTCGCGCCCTGCTTAACGCCCATGAACGCGCATTGGGCGACATGGGTACCCAGCCCTCGCGGCGTCTGGTGATCGGCATCAGCGACCACGTCGCCGGGCCGGACTTACCCACCTGGCTCGGCCGCCTCGCCGCGTACGACCCTTTGCTGATCCTCGAAATACGCATCGCCTCCTCCCGCGATCTGGTGGCCGCGTTCGACCGCAACGAGCTGGACGCGGTGATCGTGCGCAACGAAGGCGACCGCCGGGACGGCGAAGTGTTGGCAGTGGAACGCTTTGGCTGGTTCGCTGCGCCGACCTGGCGACACAACCCCGGCCTGCCCTTGCGCCTGGCAACCATGGCGCCGCCGTGCGGGGTCCGGCATCTGGCGGTCAGGGCGTTGGATGAGGCCCATATCGACTGGACTGAAGTGTTTGTCGGCGGTGGTGTGATGGCGGTGGGCGCGGCGGTGAGCGCCGGCTTGGGTGTCGCCGCCCTCGCCCACCGAGTGGCCCCGGCCGGGGCGGTGGACGTGAGCGAGCAATGCGGTTTGCCCGCATTGCCCGTCAGTGAAGTGGTGCTTCACAGCCGCATCAGTGACCTGCGGTCCCGCGAAACATTGCGCACGTTAAGCGCAACGTTTCGCGGCGTGTTGCCGCGCTGAGGTTTACGCCACTGGGGCTTCTGCACTCACCGTGGCGGTGGAAGCCCGGGCCTGTAACTGTGCGGCCCCCACCGAAGGCACGACCGGGCTGCCGCTGGCGACAAAATCTTCTTTGCGCAGCGCCACCAGGGCAATCAGTGACACCACGCCGGTGGCCACGTAGAAATACCACGGCGAGGTGATATCGCCCGTCACCTTGATCAGCCAGGTGGAGATCAGCGGCGCGCTGCCGCCAAACACCGCGACCGGCACGTTGTACGCCACCGCAATGCCGGTGGAGCGGATGCGTGTCGGCAGCAGTTCGCTCATCAGCGCATACGTCGACGAGGCATACAGCCCGAACAGAATCGCCACTGCCATCAACGGTGCGAAGAACGATGCGGCCGTTGCGGTCGGCGCCGACTTGAACAGCCAGAACATCGCCAACGTGGCCAAGGTGCCAATCACCATCAGGAACGGCTTGCGCCCGTATTTATCGGTAAATGCGCCGCCAAAGGGCATCACGAAGGCCGCCGAAAAACTGGCGACAAATACGTAGAGCAAGGTGGTACCGCTGTCGAACTTGAGGATCTTGGCCATGTAGGTCGAAGCGAAGGTCAGCACCAGGTAAAAGATCGAGCTGTGCAAGGTGATGATAAAGAACACCAGGGCGATCGCCCGCTTCCATTGCCAGACTTCACGCAGCGGTGCGCGGGAGGTTTGGCCGGCGCGTTGCAGGGCGAGAAACTCGGGGCTGTCTTCCAGCTTGAGGCGGATGTACATGGAGATAAAGCCCAACGGCGCGGCGATCAGGAACGGCACGCGCCAGGCCCATTCCTGCATCACGTCGGCGCCGAGGATCCAGGTCATGCCATTGGCCACGGCGCCGCCCAGCAGCAGGCCGAGCACGGCGGTGACCATTAACCAGCAGGTCGCGAACCCGCGTCGACCCGGCCCGGCGTATTCCGAGATAAAGCTGGTAACAGTACCGATCTCACCGCCTGCCGAAAAACCCTGCACGCAGCGCACCAGGATCAGCAGGATCGGCGCCGCGATGCCCAGCGTCGCGTAGGTCGGCAACACGCCGAGCATCACCGTCGAGCCGGTCATCATCACCAGCGCCATGATCAGGGTTTTACGGCGGCCGATCTTGTCCGCCAGCGGGCCGAAGAACAGCCCACCCAAGGGCCGGATGAAAAAGCTCAGGGCGAATGCGGCAAAGCTGGCGAGCAGGCTGGTGGTGGGGTCATCGGAGACGAAAAACGCCTGGCCGATGTACACGGCGAGAAAGCCGTAGACGCCGTAGTCGTACCACTCGATCAAGTGACCGGAAGTGGCACCGAGAAACGCACGGCGCCGCTTGCGGACCGTGTCTTGCGCTTGATTGCCCATCGAAGGGACTCCTTGTCTGATGATCTGTCCATGAATAGCGGGTCTAGGGAAGCGCGGCGATACTCGCTGCTTTCAACCACTGCCGCAAGTCGGTCTTGAGGATTTTGCCGTAGCTGTTTTTCGGCAACTCGTCGCGGAACACGTATTTCTTCGGCTTCTTGAACGAGGCCATGCGCTCGACAAACCACGCGGTGAGCCGGGCATCGTCAAGCGTCTGCCCCTTGCGCGTGACCACAAAAGCCACCACCGATTCGCCCCATTGCGCATCCGGCTCACCCACCACACACACCTCGAACACCTCGGGATGCTGCGCCAACACTTCCTCGACTTCGCGCGGGTACACGTTGCTGCCGCCGGTGATGATCACGTCCTTGGAGCGGTCCGTCAGGGTCAGGTAGCCGGCCGGGTCGAGAAAGCCGATATCGCCGGTCATCAGCCAGCCATCGACCAGGGTCTGGCGGGTGGCTTCTGGGTTGCGCCAGTAGCCTTGCATCACCGTGGCACCGCGCACTGCAATCTCGCCGCGCTCTCCCGTCGGCACCGGCTGGTGCTGCGCGTCGAGGATGCGGATTTCGACACAAGCGTGCGCCTGGCCGACAGAGGCGGCCAGGGTTGACCAACCCTCGCGTTGGCGGTCGGCGATCAGCGCGCGGGGCAACACGCTGATGGTCATCGGGCTCTCGCCCTGGCCGTAGATTTGCACCAGGCGCGGGCCAAACGTATCGACCGCCGCGCACAGGTCAGCCAGGTACATCGGGCCGCCGCCGTAGACGATGGTCTTGATGCCTGCGCCGCCATAACCCTGGCGCTGCGCCTGTTCGACCATGCGCTTGACCATGGTCGGCGCGGCAAACAGCGATACATCGCCCAACTCGACAGCCAACCCGAACAGCTCGGCCGCATCAAAACCGTGGGACGCAGGCACCACATGCCGCGCGCCACAACGCACATGAATAAAGTTGTAGAGCCCGGCACCGTGGGACATTGGCGCGGCATACACCACGGCGTCAGCGGCGCTGACCGGGTCGACATCCGTGGCATAACACAGCGACATGGCAACCAGATTGCCGTGACTCAGCATCACCCCCTTGGAACGCCCGGTGGTGCCGGAGGTGTAGAACAGCCAGGCGAGGTCCTTATCCTCACGCGCCACCGGCTGCTCCAGCGTCGGCCAGCCGCGGGTCGGCGGCAGCGTGTGGCCGTCCAGCTCCTTACAGCGCTGAGGCAAGTCCCGTGATGACGAAAACACCCGGCCGCCGTCGGTAAAGATCAGGCGCGCCTGGGCGTTATCTGCAATCCAGGCCGCTTCGCTCGGATGCAGCTTGGCGTTGATCGGCACGACCACCCCGCCCAGCCACCAGATGGCGTAGAGCAATTCCAGGTAGTCACAGCTGTTCTTCATCAGCACCGCGACGGCATCCCCCGCCGTCACGCCGTGCTGGTCCACCAGGTGCGCGGCGCGTTGACGAACATGGGCCGCAAAGGTGGCGTAATCGGCGATTTGCCGGGTGCCTTCGAACAACGCCGGGCGTTGCGGATCACGGCGCTGGGTATCGTGCAGCCAGTTGGCAATGTTCATGGCTCAGCACCTGCGTGCGTGCAGGACCGAGGCGTAGTTGGCCACCGCCATGCCGCCCATGTTGAACACCAGGCCAAACTCCGGGTCAGGCACCGCCAGGCCAATCGGCTCACCGGTCAATTGCCGAAACGCCAGGGCATGCATCGACACCCCCGTGGCGCCCACCGGATGCCCTTTGGCCTTGAGCCCACCGGAAAGATTCACCGGCAGCCGCCCACCGGCGCGCACCACGCCGCTGTCGAGCACGCGATGGCCCTCGCCTTTGGGCGCCAGGCCCATGGCTTCGTAGATCAGCAGTTCGGCGATGGTGAAGCAGTCATGCACCTCGGCGAAACTCAAGTCGGCCAGGGTGATATTCGCGCCGCGCAATGCCGTGTGGATCGCCCTTTGCGGGCCCTCAAAGGCCAGGATGTCGCGCTGGGCGATGGGCAGGCAGTCATTGACCTGAGTCATCGTGCAGATCTGTACATCGCGGCGAAACGCCCGCGCGCGCTTGGGCGAGGCCAGAATGATCGCGGCGGCGCCGTCGCTGATCAGTGAGCAATCGGTCAGGCGCAATGACTCGGCCACAAACGGGTTGCTCTTGGACACGTTGTTACAGTGTTCGAAGTCCATCACCCGGTGCATCTGCGCCAACGGGTTGGCCATGGCATTGGAGTGGTTCTTGGTGGCGATGGCCGCCATCGAGCCCAGCGGGCAATGGTAGCGCTCGGCATATTGCCGGGCAGCCCGACCGAACAGTTGCGGGAAACTCATGCCGGCTTCGGCCGGGTCGTTCTGATAGCCGGCGCCGGCCAAGGCTTGGGTGACCTCGGCGGTGGAGGTGTGGGTCATCTTTTCGGCGCCCACCACCAACACCAGTTCCGCGCTGCCGGACAGGATCGCATTGATCCCGGCCTGGATCGCCGCCGAGCCGGACGCGCAGGCGTTTTCACAGCGGGTGGCCGGTTTGAAGCGCAGGCCGGGGTCGGCCTGCAACAACAGCGAAGAGGCGAACCCGTCAGGCACCAGCCCCGAGTTGAAGTGGCCCAGGAACAACGCATCGATTTCTGACGCGTCAATCGCCGCATCCGTGAGGGCTTCGCGGGTGACCTGCACGATCAGGTCTTCAAGGGTGGTGCCTTCCAGGCGACCAAAACGCGAATGACCGGCGGCAACAATGGAGACGCAATCAGCAGGCATAATCAATTTCTTCTGTTCTTGATACGGACATTCCTTACAATGACCCACCACTGGGCCGGCGCCAATTCGTGTAACTACTTACATGGATAAGTAGCCCGAGGTGAGAAAAACAACGAGGCAGGATGCCTAATGACTGTGTTTGCACAACAACTCCAAGATATCGGGCGCCTGGCGTTCCAGCTGTCCCCCGCACCGCAACTGGTCACCAGCAACCGTGTGATCGTCGACTGCAATGAAGCCTTCCTGCAGTTGTTCGGCTATTCGCGCGACGCGTTGGTCAACCAACTGACCCTGCTGATCTACCCCTCCCAGGCTGACTACCACGCCATCGGCAAGCGCAGCCACGATTGGTTGCTGGACAGTGAAAACGGCCGCTACTCCGACGAACGTTTCATGCAGCACAAAAGCGGCGAAGTGTTCTGGGCCAAGTCCCACGGCTACACGCTCACGCCCAAAGACCCGTTCAAGCTGATGATCTGGCACTTCGAACGCCTCGATCGCACCCACCAGGGCACCGGTGACCTCACGCCCCGGGAGCGGGAAATTGCCATGCACATCGTCAACGGCCTCAAGTCCAAGGAAATCGCCCTGCGCCTGGCAATCTCCCACCGCACGGTGGAAGTGCATCGGGCGCGGTTGATGAGGAAGTTGCAGGCCAAGACGGTGGTGGAGTTGGTGTCGAAAATTATTATGGTGGCGTGACGCGGCCACCGCCGTTGCCCGGCGCACACAGCATCGAGGTATTGCGCGAAGCGGGCTTTGAGCCGGCGTCCATACAGAGCCTGCTCAAGGCCAACGTGCTCGTGCAGGCCAGCCCATCCGAATGTTCAGCAGGAACCGCATCATGACTGCCACTGTGACGCTCAACCTTATCGACACGCGCATCGCACGCCTGACCTTCAGCAACCCCACTCAGCGCAATGCCCTCAGTGCGCACTTGCTCGACAGCCTGGATGAAAGCCTGGTCACCCTCGCCGCCCAGCGCATCGGCGTGGTGATTCTCGGTGCCGACGTCGGCCAGACAGTGTGGAGCGCCGGCCATGATATTGGCGAAGTGGCCCGCGACCGCGACCCCGTTGCCTATGGCAAACCGCTGGAGCAAGTACTGCGGCGAATCCGCGCCTACCCCGGCGTGGTGATCGCGGCGATTTCGGGCTCGGCCTGGGGCGGCGCCGTCGACCTGGCCATGAGCTGCGACATGGTGGTGGCCGACCACAGCGCCAGCTTCGCCATGACCCCGGCCAACATCGGCTTGCCCTATACCACCAGCGGCCTGCTGCGGTTCTTCAACAACCTGCCGATTCATGTGCTCAAGGAACTGTTCTTCTGCGCGCAGAAACTCGACGCCGAACGCGCCGAACGCTTTGGCGTGATCAACCGCCTGGTACCCACCGATGCCCTGGAAGCCACCGCCCTGGAAATCGCCCAAGGCATCGCCGCCAAGGCGCCGTTGGCGATTCAAGCGGTGAAGGAGCAATTGCGCATTCTCGAAGACCTGCAACCCATGCCCGTGCAGGCCATGGAGCAGATCGCCGAACTGCGCCGCCAGGCCTGCGCCAGTGCAGATTTTGGTGAAGGGCTGGCAGCATTTGCCGAACGTCGCCCACCTGCGTTTGAAGGGCGTTGACAGTTTTTTCATATTTGATCGTCTAGGATGCTGCGCTTCGTTGGGGAGTAACCGGCTTCTGACCCGTGCAGAAGCGTTCGTATCAACATATTCGGCAACCTGCCGTGGTACGAACACCGTTGAGGTTGGTGAGACCAGCGACACATCCATGCCTAACGTCGGGCGTGTGGTTGTGTCGTTGACTCATACAGCCCGACTGGAAGCCTTACCGTGAACCCCATTTCCCTCATTCTTCTCGCCCTTGCCATGTCCACGGACGCCTTTGCGGCGGCCATCGGCAAAGGCTCCAGCCTGCACAAACCACGCCTGACCGAAGCCCTGCGCGCCGGCTTGATCTTTGGCGTGATCGAAGCCATCACGCCGATGATCGGCTGGGCTATCGGCCATGCCGCCACGCGCTGGGTAGAAAGCTGGGACCACTGGATCGCCTTTACCCTGCTGGTCGCGCTGGGCTTGCACATGATCTACAACGGGCTCAAGCCGGATGATGACGAGGTTGAAAAACCCACTCAGCATTCGTTCATGATCCTCGCCGTGACGGCATTTGCGACCAGCATCGACGCAATGGCGGTGGGCGTGGGCCTGGCATTTGTCGACGTGAATATTCTGCTGGCTTCAGCGGCGATAGGCCTTGCGACCATGACCATGGTGACCCTTGGCATGATGCTCGGTCGGGTGCTGGGGACGGTGGTCGGCAAGCGCGCCGAGATGGTCGGTGGCGTGGTGCTGATGCTGGTGGGTGCGACGATTTTGTATGAGCACTTGTCGGCTTAAAAAACCAAACACCAAAATGGCGGATAGCTTTATGTGGGAGCCGGGCTTGCCCGCGATGGGATCACCTCGATGCAACTGAATGACCGAGGTGCCTGTATCGCAGGCAAGCCAGCTCCCACAAAAAGCAATGTGCTGCTGTGAATAGACGGTTCTATCAAGCCGCGTGGCTTTCCTTCTTCAAACTCTCCATATCAATCACGAAGCGATACTTCACATCGCCCTTGAGCATCCGCTCATACGCCTCATTGATGCCCTGGATATCGATCATCTCGATGTCCGAGACAATCTTGTGCTTGGCGCAGAAATCCAGCATGTCCTGGGTTTCCTGGATACCACCGATCAACGAGCCGGCGAGGCTGCGGCGCTTGAAGATCAGGTTGAATACCGTGGGCGACGGGTGCGGGCTGTCGGGGGCGCCGACCAGGGTCATGGTGCCGTCACGCTTGAGCAGGTTGAGGAAAGGATCAAGGTTATGCGGCGCGGCAACCGTATTGAGGATGAAGTCCAGGCTGTTGACGACCTTGGCCATTTCGTCGGGGTTCTTCGACACCACGACCTGGTCGGCGCCCAGGCGCAGGCCATCTTCGCGTTTGTTCGGTGAGGTGGTGAACAGCGTGACATGGGCACCCATGGCATGCGCGATCTTCACCGCCATATGCCCCAGCCCGCCGAGGCCGACCACGCCGACTTTTTTGCCAGGGCCCACCTTCCAATGGTGCAACGGCGAGTAGGTGGTGATGCCGGCGCACAGCAGCGGCGCCACCGCCGCCAGGTTGGCATCGTCATGGGAGATGCGCAGGACGAACTTCTCCTTGACCACGATAGTGTCCGAGTAGCCTCCGAACGTGTTTTCCCCACCAAACACCGGGCCGTTGTAGGTGCCGGTAAAACCGTTCTCGCAGTATTGCTCCTCGCCTTCGGCGCAGGAGGCGCAGTGCTGGCAGCTATCGACCATACAACCGACGCCGGCCAGGTCACCCACCTTGAATTTCGTCACGTTGGCACCGACCGCTGTCACGCGGCCGACAATCTCATGGCCGGGCACCGACGGGTACAAGGTGTTGTGCCACTCATTGCGCGCGGTGTGCAGGTCGGAGTGGCATACGCCGCAGTAGAGGATATCGATCTGGACGTCATCCGCCCCTGGCGCACGGCGCTCAAAGGTAAAGGGTTTGAGCGCATCCTTGGAATCCCGAGCGGCGTAGCTGTAAGTCTTGGCCATTTGGTTCACCTGTTGAACTGACGGTAGAGATCAGTGGACCAATATAGACGCTGAACCGTTCAACCGAGCACATCCGTACAAGCCCTTCGTCCGGTTTAACGCAATAGTGAGGCTGACATTCCCCCCCGACACGCGAGGCGTTTTCCATGAGTACATTCGTTGCCAAAGACGGTACCCAGATCTATTTCAAGGACTGGGGCAGCGGTAAGCCCGTGCTGTTCAGCCATGGCTGGCCGTTGGATGCCGACATGTGGGAATACCAGATGGAATACCTGAGCAGCCGTGGCTTTCGCACCATTGCGTTCGACCGCCGTGGTTTCGGCCGTTCGGACCAGCCGTGGACCGGTAACGACTACGACACCTTCGCCGACGATATTGCCCAACTGATCGAACACCTGGACCTCAAGGACGTGACCCTGGTGGGTTTCTCCATGGGTGGCGGCGACGTGGCACGCTACATCGCACGCCATGGCACGGCTCGCGTGGCCGGCCTGGTATTGCTGGGCGCCGTAACGCCGATCTTCGGCCAGAAACCGGATTACCCGCAGGGCGTGCCGACCGAAGTGTTCGACGGCATCAAGGCCGGGCTATTGAAAGATCGCGCGCAATTCATCGCCGACTTCAACCCGACGTTCTATGGCATCAATAAGGGTCAGAAAGTCTCCGAGGGCGTACTGACCCAGACCCTGCAAATCGCGTTGCTGGCGTCGCTCAAGTCGACTGTTGATTGCGTCACCGTGTTCTCGCAAACCGACTTCCGCCCGGACATGGCCAAGATCGACGTGCCGACCCTGGTGATTCACGGTGACGGCGACCAGGTCGTACCCTTCGAGACCACCGGCAAAGTGGCAGCCGAGATGATCAATGGCGCGCAACTGAAAGTGTACAAGGATGCGCCGCACGGTTTTGCGGCCACGCATACCCAGCAGTTGAACGAAGACTTGCTGGCGTTCCTGAAGCGCTGAAACGGCTGAACCACCCGCTCCTTGTTGGCCGGGCTTGCCCTAATGCCAGTCAGTTAAGCGAACTGAAATGCTCAATGCAGCGAAGATCAAATGTGGGAGCGGGCTTGCCCGCGAAGACGTCGGCCCAGCAAACATTGATGTTGACTGACCCACCGCTTTCGCGAGCAAGTCGAATCGTCGCACCGCCGCTCCCACAGGAGATCTGCGCTTAACTGACTGGCATTAGGGGCTTGCCCGGCCTTTTTTATCAGGCATACCGCTGGCTGAGCGCCAACCGACCCGGTCCTGCGATCAGAATACTGGTGAAGATAATCAGCAGCAGCCAGCCAAACTGCCCCTCAAACAAAGTCCATTGCGGATGCACCACCAGCAAGGCCACCCACAGCACGGCCAGGATCGGCAAGCACGCCAGGCGCGCCAGCACACCGGCGATGATCAGCAGCGGGCACAGCACTTCGGCAACAATCGCCAGGCACAGCGTGACGTGGGCGCCGAGGTGAAACGGGTCTTCGATCAACGCCAATTGGTCGCTGTAGTGCAGCAGCTTGGGCAAACCATGTACCCACATCAGAAACACCGCGCCGCTGACGCGCAGAAACAACAGCCCCAGCGCCTGGTACTTTGATTCGTTCATAAATGCCTGTCCCCGTAGAATCCCCCGGCGCCTGTGCGCCGGAGCCGGTGCGATTGTGTCGGCACAGACGCCGGTAGACTTGCAGGCATGTGCTGACATGACAGCGTTCCGGTTGAATCAACGCTCGCGTACTGTGGTCCCACTCCATACGCTCCCGGTTATAGGAATTACACAATGACCCTGCCCAAAGAAATGACCCTGATCGAAATCACCGCCCCCGGCGGCCCAGAAGTCCTGCAACCACGCCGAGCCGACGTGCCCGTGGCAGGCGCTGGTGAAATCCTGATTCGCGTGCATGCCGCCGGGGTCAATCGCCCTGACGCCCTGCAGCGCGCGGGCAAGTACCCGATGAAACCCGGCATGAACCCGATCCCCGGCCTGGAAGTGGCCGGTGAAGTGGTCGCACTGGGCGACGGCGTGACCGACTACAGCCTGGGCGACAAGGTCTGCGCCCTGACCAACGGCGGTGGCTATGCGCAGTTTTGCGCCGTGCCTGCGAGCCAGGCGCTGCCGATCCCAGAGGGTATGGACTGGATTCAAGCCGCTGCCGTGCCGGAAACCTTTTTCACCGTCTGGGCCAACCTGTTCGGCCTTGGCGATGCGCACACCGGCCAGAGCGTGCTGATCCACGGTGGCACCAGCGGCATCGGCACCACCGCGCTGATGCTCTGCCGCGAGTATGGGATTCAGGCATTCGCCACCGCCGGCAGTGCCGACAAATGCGCGGCGATTGCCAAGCTGGGCGCAGAGCCCATCAACTACCGCGAGCAGGACTTCGCCGAGGTCATCGCACAGAAGACCGGCGACAAAGGCGTGAACGTGATCCTCGACATCATGGGAGCCTCGTACCTCAACAACAACCTCAAGGCCCTGGCCATGGACGGGCATCTGGTGATGCTGGGTTTCCTCGGCGGCGGCAAGGCCAATGACGTCGACCTGCTGACCATCCTCGGCAAACGTGCCGTCATCACCGGCTCGCTGCTGCGTGCACGCACCCAGGACGAAAAGGCCGCAATCGCCGAACAACTGCGCGAATACGTGTGGCCGGTGCTGTCCGCCGGACGATGCCTGCCGATCATCGACAAAGTGTACGAATACACCGACGCCGCCCAGGCCCATGCGCGGATGGAAGGCGGCGACCACATTGGCAAGATTGTGTTGCGGGTGGAGTGATTACTCGGCGTACACCGGGTAATCGGTGTAGCCCTGCTCCGAACCGCCATACATGCCCTCGGCGCGCAGCGGGTTCAGCGGCCAGCCGTTGAACAGCCGCTGCGGCAAATCCGGGTTGGCAATGAACGGACGTCCGAATGCAATCAGGTCTGCCAGCCCGGCTTCCACCAGTGTTGCACCGCGTTCAGCGGTGTAACGCCCGGCGTAGATGATCCGGCCGCTGAAGGTGCTGCGTACCGCTTGGCGGAAGGTTTCAGGCAGGTCAGGCGCGTTGTCCCAATCGGCTTCAGCGATGGACACGTAGGCAATGCCCGACGCTTCCAGCACCTTGATCGCTTCGATGTAGGTGTGATGCGGGTCTTCTTCCACCAGGCCGATATACACGCGGTCCTGGTCGGTGCCGCTGAACAACGGTGAAAAACGCACACCAAGACGCTCCGGCCCGACGACGGCCGTCACGGCTTCGACGATCTCGCGCAAAAAGCGCAGGCGGTTGTGCAGCGAGCCGCCGTATTCATCATCACGCTGGTTGGCGTGGGCCGAGATGAACTGGTTGACCAGGTAACCATTCGCCGCGTGGATTTCCACCCCGTCAAACCCGGCGTCCAACGCATTGCGCGCGGCCTGGGCGTAATGCCCCACCAACTCCTCGATCTCAAGCACGCTTAAGGCGCGTGGCACAGGCGGCTGTTTCAGCTCGCCAACCCCAGGCCCGGTTTCGATAAAGGCCTTTGCTTGCTCTGCTGCAATAGCCGACGGCGCGACCGGTGCGGCGCCTTCTGGCTGCAGCGCGTTGTGGGACACGCGGCCGACATGCCACAGCTGGGCGAAGATCACCCCACCGTCGGCGTGTACCGCGTCAGTCACTTTGCGCCAGCCGTCGATCTGCGCCGGACTGTAGATACCGGGCGTCCAGGCGTAACCCTGGCCGCGCGGCTCGATCTGCGTGCCTTCGCTGACCATGAAACCGGCGGTGGCGCGCTGGCGGTAATACTCGGCCATCAAGTCGGTCGCGATATCACCCGGTTGGGCACTGCGCTGGCGCGTCAACGGCGGCAGCACAACGCGGTTGTTCAAGGTGTGGTGACCCAGTTTTATTGGGGTATTCAAACTACTCGTCATCTAAGAACTTCCAAATTCAAGGCGCGCTAACGCATTGACGGCTCTTGAGAGCCGTCAATGAATGAAGCGTTTTAATTAAGTTATGCGGTGAGTTTCAGCAGTGCTTTAGCCACATCACTGGAACTGGCAGGGTTCTGCCCGGTCACCAGCAAACCATCTTCAAGTACAAAGGATTGCCAATCGGCGCCCTTTTCATAGTGGCCGCCGAGTGCCTTGAAATCATCTTCGATCAGGAACGGCACCACATCGGTCAGGCCAACCGCAGCCTCTTCAGCGTTGGAGAAGCCGGTAACGCGACGGCCCTTGACCAACGGCTCGCCATTGACGGCCTTGACGTGACGCAGTGCGCCGGGCGCATGGCAGACAAAGCCGATGGGCTTGCCGGCACGCTCGAAGGACTCGATCAGCGCGATGGACGTGCTCGATTCCGCCAGGTCCCACAGCGGCCCGTGCCCACCTGGGTAAAACACGGTGTCGAAGTCATCGGCGTTGACCGTGTCCAGCTTGACGGTGTTGGCCAGGGCCTGCTGCGCAGCCGGGTCAGCGGCGAAACGTCGGGTTTGCTCGGTCTGCGCGTCAGGCTGGTCGCTGACTGGGTCCAGCGGTGGTTGGCCGCCCGCTGGGGAGGCCAGCACCAACTCGGCCCCGGCGTCCTTGAAGGTGTAATAGGGAGCCGCAAACTCTTCAAGCCAGAAGCCGGTTTTACGGCCGGTATCGCCAAGCTGGTCGTGAGAGGTCAGTACCATTAATACTTTCATTTTCCAGTGCCTCGATCGATGGGTTTCAGTAGGTGTAAGCGTCGGTGTGTGCAGGGCAACCCAACAGGTGTCGGGTCAAAAGCAGCGCCTCGTCAAACGGCGCGGATGTTCGGGTGATCTTGCTCATCACGCTGGTCCCCAGCCACAGCGCATACAGGCGTTGGGCCAGGCGTTGCGGGGGTTGCTGAACCGTCAGCGAGCCGTCTTCGACGCCTTGCAGCAAGGCTTGCGCAAGCAAAGCAATCGTACGTGCGGTGCCTCGATCCAGGGCCAAACGCATGGGCTCTGAAAGGTCTGACACCTCGGCACCGAGTTTGACGGCAAGGCATTTGCCCGCATCGGTGCAGCCGGTCTGGTTGTCGACCCAGGTTTGCCAATAGCGCATCAATTTGGCGCAGCCGGACAGTTCGGGTTGTTGGAACAGTTGCTCAATGCCCTTCACATAGTGATCGAAGTAGGTATCCAGCAAGACAACGCCGAAGGCATCTTTAGAGTTGAAGTAGTGATAAAACGAGCCTTTCGGTACGTCAGCGGCTTGAAGTATTTCGTTCAACCCCACCGCAGAAAACCCTTTGCGGCCGACAATTAATTGCGCCGTATCCAGGATTGCCTGCCTTGTACTTTTAGTGTCGTTATTCATTGTTCTTCCCGTCCGATTAGACCAGTCGTCTAGTTCGTTGAGGGAATGTTAGGCGTCGAGAAAAACTTCAACAATGTCATATCCGCAAGGATTCCGGACATGACGCAAAGTCGGTTGCCGTTTCGCCGACACCCGCCGACAATCCCCTCTCCCGCCCCCTTGGAGAATGACGATGCACAGCGTTGCGCTGATGGTTTACCCGAACTTCCAGTCCCTGAGCCTCAGCCTGGGTTCGGTGTTCGAGTGCGCGAACCTGCTGAGGGGTGAGTCAGCCTATGAGTTCCACCTGGTTTCGGAGAGCGGCGGCGCCGTCATGACGTCCCAGGGCTTTTCGGTGAATACCACGCCCATCCGGCCGCAGGGCTATGACACGCTGATTGTCAGCGGCTATCTGGAGTTTCGTCTGCCGGAGGCCAACCTGCTGGAACTGGTAAAGGCCGCCTCCGCTCAATCACGGCGGGTCGCCTCCTTGTGCATGGGCATCTTCGTGCTGGCCGAAGCGGGCCTGCTGGAAGGCAAGCGCACCACCACCCACTGGATTCACGCGCCCGCGTTTCGCAAGCGCTACCCGGATATTCACCTGGAAGAAGACAAGTTGTTCGTGGTCGACGGCCAAGTATGGACGGGCGCCGGCATGAGCGCCGGCGTGGACCTGGCACTGGCGATGGTAGAAGCCGACCTGGGCAGCGACCTCGCCCGGCGTATTGCGCGCAAACTGGTGATTGCCCAACGTCGAGGCAGTGAGCAATCCCAATTGTCGGCCTTGTTGGAACTGGACCCCAAGTCAGACCGCGTGCAACTGGCATTGGCCTATGCCCGCGAAAACCTGACCCACGACCTGTCAGTGGAGGCCCTGGCCGATGTGGCCCGGCTCAGCCCGCGCCAGTTCAGCCGAGTGTTTCGCGAAGAAACCGGGCAAACACCCGCCAAGGCCATCGAATCGCTGCGCGTGGAAGCCGCCCGGGCAATGATGGAAACCAGCCGTCACCCGGTCGAAGTGGTGGCCCGCGAAACCGGCTTCGGTGATCGCGAGCGTATGCGCCAGGCGTTTCTGCGCGCGTTCGGGCAGCCGCCTCAGGCGATGCAGCAAGCGTTCAATGCAGCGCCGCCCGCGTAATCAAGTAATTCACCAACTGCGGGTCATCATCCAGCTCAATGGTCTGCGCCGGGCGTGGCAGGTCGTCCAGCACGGCGCGCCAGAACGCCTGGGACACTTCATCCTGATCGTAAAAACGCACCAGCCAATTGTTCTGGCCGCTGCTCAACACCTGGGTCGCGATGGCGCGGCCGATGCCTTTGCGGCGATAGCGCTTGAGAATGAACAGGTCAGCCAGTTCCAGGGCATTGATGCCGGGCAGTTCGCTGCCTTCGATCAACAGGAAGCCGGCGATATACCCATCGACCAGCAGCAGATTGGCGCTCCATAGCGGGTCCTGCCAATAACGCGTCAGGTGCTCGTCATGGATGTAGAAACGGCCGTCCGCCTCCACATCTTCCTGCTCCCAGTCCGACGACTCGTAGGCGTAATACTGGTAAAGATTGCGGATCAGCTCAGACGCTTCGGGGCCGGTCTGGATCAATTCGACGGTGGTTTCAGGCATGAGGCTCTCGGTCAGAAAAAGCAGGGCGCCATTGTTCACAAAACACGGCGGCAGGCCAATACATTGCCTAACCTTTCTGTTTGCTGAACCGATTGCGGATTTGTCGGGGCCCGTCCAAAATCCTGAAACATTTAGAATAAACTTTGCTCGCTCTCCCCTATTTTTTCAAGGACATGTACTTTGACAAACGTCTGTTCCGCCGGCCTGGATGTGGGTTTTGCTTCCCTGGATTACCTGCAGATCTTCATCCTGGGCGTGATCCAGGGCATTACCGAACTGTTGCCCGTGTCGTCCACTGCCCACATGCGCGTGGTGCCTGCCCTGCTCGGCTGGCAAGACCCAGGCTCGGCGTTTTCGGCTGCGATGCAGTTGGCGGCGCTGGCGGCGGTGGTCAGTTACTTCTGGCGCGATGTGCGCCAGGTGACCACGGGTAGCATCAGCGCGGTGCGCCGGGGTGACTATAACGACCGGTGGTTCAAGCTGGCGGTGGCGATTATTTTGGCGACCATCCCGATCGGGATTGCCGGGCTGGCCTTGTCCTCGACCCTCAACACCTGCAACTCGCCGTTGCGCGGCCTGATGGTGATCGGCATTTCCTGTGTCGTCATGGCGGTGTTGCTGGCAGTCGCCGAAGTGCGGGCACGCCACACGCGGGACATGAGCGAAATGCGCCTGCGCGATGCACTGATTGTCGGCATTGCACAGATTGGCGCGCTGATTCCCGGTGTCTCGCGTTCGGGCTCCACGCTGACCGCCGCACTGTTCCTCAACTTCAAACGTGAAGAAGCCGCACGCTTTTCCTTCCTGCTGGGCTTGCCGGCCATCGCCCTCGCCGGTTTGAAAGAGCTGTGGGTGCTGCTGCACGCCGACCTGCCCACTCACGCCTGGTCGCACTTGATCTTCGGCCTGGTGGTTGCCAGCGTCTCGGCGTTCTTCGCGATCTGGGGCCTGATGAAGTTCCTGGAACGGTTCTCCACCTGGCCGTTCGTGATCTACCGCGCACTGCTGGGGATCTTCCTGATCGTCGCAGTCAGCACCGGGCTGTTAAGTTAAGACGCATTGAGCTAAGCCGCAGGTGTGCGGTCGGCCAGCGCTCCGAGCTGGTCGGCCATACGCCCTGGCAATCGCACAGGACGGCCCGAAGGCCGCCAGGGTGACTGCAATCAGTCCAAGTCGCTTGCGGCATGCCGCTCCGGCAACTGCTCCGCAAGTTCCCCGGAAACCCGATTCACCCTGCGCCCGCGCTGCACCGCCGGTCGCGCTTCAATCGCTTCAGCCCAACGCAGCACATGCGTGTAATCCTGCACCGAAAGGAATTCTGCCGCCCCATACAAGCGGCCTTTAACCAAGCCACCGTACCAGGGCCAAATCGCAATATCGGCGATGGTGTATTCATCCCCGGCAATGTACTCACTCACCGCCAGGCGTCGGTCCAGCACATCCAACTGGCGCTTGGTTTCCATCGCAAACCGATTGATCGGGTACTCCATCTTGCTCGGGGCATACGCATAGAAATGCCCGAAGCCCCCGCCCAGATACGGCGCGCTGCCCATCTGCCAGAACAGCCACGACAGGCACTCAGCACGGGCCGCAGGCTCAGTCGGGAAGAACGCCCCGAACTTCTCCGCCAGGTATTGCAGGATCGCACCAGACTCAAACACCCGAATCGGTATGTCAGCGCTATGGTCCATCAATGCCGGGATCTTGGAGTTCGGGTTGACTGCAACAAACCCGCTGCCGAACTGGTCACCATCGCCGATCTTGATCAGCCAGGCGTCGTATTCCGCACCGGTATGCCCCAGGGCCAACAGTTCTTCCAGCAGGATGGTGACCTTCTGCCCATTGGGCGTGGCCAGGGAATACAGTTGCAGCGGGTGCTTGCCGACCGGCAATGCCTTGTCATGGGTCGCACCGGCAATGGGCCGGTTGATGCTGGCGAAGGTGCCGCCACTTTCGGTGTCCCAGGTCCACACCTTCGGGGGTACGTAATCGGTCATGCTTAATTCTCCTTGGTTTCAATACGGTTCGACGCAGCCAATCGGGCCACGTTCCAGCCGCCACCCAGCGCCTTGATCAGGCCCACATTAGCGCTTAATTGCGGGTTTTGCAGGTGCGCCTGCGTGAACTGCACCGGGCCTGGACGTTATCGCCTCCGCCGAGTGTGCCAGCCCCTGTTGGCCAAGGACATCTAAGCCATCGGCTGAGGGCTTGTCACGCAGTGGATACCACCACCGCCCGCTGCAATCGCATTGATAACCTTGCTCCAGCCAGGGTTGCGGTTGCGGTTGATCAAACTGCTTTCGGTCATGATGCCGGTGCCCGGGCCATCAGCTAATTGCTCAGCCAGATGGCTTGCTCACGCCATTGGTAGATGCCACCATTCGTGGCCCAAACTGGGCGATGCTGACCCATCGTGACAGCGAAAATGACCCGCAGGCGCGGCGCTTCACCGAATGGCTGCTGACCCATTTACAGGCAGACCCGATATGAGCGAACGACTCGAGGACATCCTGGCCGAGCACCTGACGGTCGTGTTTTGCGGGATCAACCCCGGCAAGGGTTCTGCCGCGGTCGGCCAGCACTTTGCCAACCGCAGCAACCGCTTCTGGCGCACCCTGCACCTGGCCGGTTTCACGCCCCATGAAATACTTCCCGAGGACGGTCACACCTTGCTGCACTACCACTGCGGCTTGACCACTGTCGTGGAGCGCCCGACGGCGAGTGCGAGCGAGTTGGCACGGCATGAATTCAAAGAAGCGGCGGCAGCGTTTGAGCAGAAAATCCGCCATTACCGGCCACGCGTCGTGGCATTTCTCGGCAAGGCCGGTTACAGCGCGCTGTCTGGCCAGCGCGAGATAGCCTGGGGCTTGCAAGCGCAATTATTGGGCGATGCGTCGGTGTGGGTGTTGCCCAACCCCAGTGGGCGCAACCTGGCATTCAGCCTGGAGCAATTGGTGAGCGCCTATGGGCAGTTGCGTCAGGCCATTGCGCACGCCGATCAAGCGCCCTTACTCTCTTGAGCCAATGATCCTGATAGCAATGGAGGCTGCATGAAACTGGTCGGTATGCTGGATTCGCCTTACGTTCGCCGCGTGGCAATTTCCCTGGAGTTGTACGGCGTAGACTTTGTGCATGAACCCTTGTCCGTGTTCAGCACCTTCAACGAATTCGCACGGATCAACCCGGTGGTCAAGGCGCCCAGCCTGGTGCTGGAGGATGGCACGGTGCTGATGGATTCCAGCCTGATCCTGGACTATTTCGAAGCCCTCGCGCCGGCCGACAAGAAGCTTTTGCCCCAACACGCCGAGGCACGCGCCCACGCGCTGCAAGTGCTCGGGTTGGCCCTGGCAGCGTGTGAGAAAACCGTGCAGATCGTCTATGAACACCACCTGCGCCCAGCAGAAAAACTGCACGAGCCGTGGATCGAGCGCGTGACCGGGCAGTTGGTGGCGGCCTATTCGCTGCTGGAAAAACACCTCGCCCAACCCACCGACGAACCGTTGACCCAGGCTGCACTGACCGCCGCTGTCGCCTGGTCGTTCACCCAACTCAAACTGCCGACGGTGCTCGAGGTCGATGCGTTTCCCAACCTGCAACGCCATGCCAGTCGGCTCGAGCAACATCCGGCCTTTCGCAACTATCCGATCGAATAACGGATCTACACCCAACCGCCATCCACTATAAAGTTCTGCGCCGAACACATCGCCGACACATCAGAGGCGAGAAACAACGCCATATTGGCGATGTGTTCCGGCAGCACACTGCCCGGCAGGCACTGGCTGCGGCTGATCAGCTCGCGGGCCGAGTCGTCTACCCACATCGCCAGTTGTTTTTCGGTCATGACCCAGCCAGGTACCAGGGTGTTGACTCGGATGCGGCTGGGGCCCAGCTCCCGTGCCAGCGCCCGCGTCATGCCATGGGCGGCGGCCTTGCTGGCCGCGTATACCGGGTAGCCCGCAGAGGCCATCATCCAGCCGACCGAGCCCAAATTGATGATTGCCCCGCCGCCGGCGTTTTTCATCATCGGCACCACCGCCTTGGCGGCGAAGAAGGCGTGCTTGAGGTTGACCGCGATCAACCTGTCGAACATCGCCGAATCAACTTCTTCCAGGGTGTGGCGCACATCATTGGCGGCGTTGTTGACCAGCACGGTGATGGGGCCGAGCGAGTGTTCGAAACGCTCTATCGCTGCCTGAAAGGCGATTTCATCGGTGATGTCGCACTGCACGAATTGCACGGTGTGCCCCTGGGAACTCAATAACGCCGCCAATCGCTCGCCCTGGCTTTGCGCGCGGTCCACAAAGCCCACCCTGGCGCCCTGCGCGGCGAAGGCCCGGACCATGAATTCGCCAATGCCCGAGGCACCTCCAGAGACCAGCACGGTCTTACCCTTAAGGTCGGGATACACAGCCTGCGGAATATTCATATAACGATTGCCTCACTCAATTAGTCTTATTTTATTTTGCAAAAAGGCAGTAAAAGGCTATAAATCTGCTGTCCCATCGACAAAATATCGCACATTAGTAGAACTATTCCACTGAAAACAACAAAAGGAAGTTCGACCATGAAGCACCCTCGTCACCTGCTTTCCGGCCTTGCCCTTTCCATAATGATTGCCAGCGGCGGTGTCCAGGCCGCAGGCCTCACCAGCGAGCAAAAACCCTTCGGCAAAACCAATGACGGCACCGCCGTCGAACAGTACGTGTTGCGCAACAGCCATGGCATGCAAGCCACGGTCATCACCTACGGCGGCGTGTTGCAGTCGCTGAAAGTACCGGATAAAAACGGCAAGGCCGAGGACGTGGTGCTCGGTTTTGACGATGTACAGGGTTACCAGGCCGGCAGCGCATTTTTTGGCGCGACCATCGGGCGCTTTGGCAACCGCCTCGCGGGCGGCGCCTTCGAACTCGACGGCAAGCACTATCAGGTACCGCTCAACGACGGCCCCAACTCGCTGCATGGCGGCGCACAGGGTTTCGACAAGCACGTGTGGCAAGCCAAGCCAGTCAAGGGCAAGGACTCGGTCGGCGTGACCCTCACCTACCTGTCCAAGGACGGCGAGATGGGCTTCCCGGGCAACCTGAAAACCGAGGTCACGTACAGCCTCAACGACAACAACGAACTGCACATCGATTACACGGCCACCACCGACAAACCCACGGTGCTCAACCTCACCAACCACAGTTACTTCAACCTCGCCGGCGCGGGTAACGGCGACATCCTCAAGCACGTCGCGACCTTGCATGCCAGCCACTACACGCCGGTGAATGCCACCTTGATTCCTACCGGCGAACTGGCGCCGGTCAAGGGCACGCCGATGGACTTCCTCAAACCCACGCCGATCGGCCAGCACATCAAGGACGACCATCCGCAGCTCAAATTCGCCGAGCCGAAACAGGGCGGGTTTGACTTCAACTGGGCGCTGGACACCCAGGGCGATATCAAAAAACTTGCCGCCGAAGTACACGACCCAGCGTCTGGCCGGCATTTACAGCTCTACACCACCGAGCCTGGCGTGCAGTTTTATACCAGCAACTTCCTCGACGGCACGGTCAAGGGCAAGGCCGGCAAGACTTACCAGCACTGGAGCGGTTTCACACTGGAGACCCAGCACTTTCCGGATGCGCCTAACCAGCCGAAGTTTGCGTCGACACGCCTGAACCCGGGCCAGACCTACAGCCAAAACACCATCCTGAAGTTCACCGCCAAGTAAACGCTGGGAGCGGGCTTGCCCGCTCCCACACTTTTGACCTTCACAGAGCCGGGCTATCCGCGTTGTTTCATGCGGTCGATGACCACGGCCAACAGCAGGATCGAACCGCGAATCACATACTGGTAAAAGGTGTCGATGTTCTTCAGGTTCATCGCATTCTCGATAATCGCCAGGATCAACACCCCCGCAATCACGTGGCGAATCATGCCCACCCCGCCACTCAACGACACCCCGCCGAGCACGCAGGCGGAAATCACCGTCAGCTCGAAACCCTGGCCAATCATCGGCTGGCCGGAGGCCATGCGTGAAGCCAGGATTACCCCCGCCAGCGCACCAATCACGCCATGCATGGCAAAGATCAGGATCTTGGTGCGGTCCACATTCACCCCGGCCAGCAACGCCGCTTCCGGGTTGCCGCCGATGGCCATGGTGTTGCGCCCATAGGTGGTGTAGTTGAGCAGCCAGCCGAAAAACAGGAAACACACGATGGTGATCAGGATCGGCACCGGCACCCCCAGCAACTGGCCGTTGCCGAAGATGAAAAACTGCTCCTGGGACACCCCCACAGCCTTGCCGTTGGCAAAGATATAGGCCAGGCCGCGCACGATCTGCATGGTTGCCAGGGTGGTAATCAACGCATTGACCCGCAGCTTGGCGATCACGATGCCGTTGATCAGGCCGACGATCAGCCCCATCAGTAGCGCTGCGCCAATGCCCAGCATCACGCTGTCGGTATCGCGCATCACGATGGCCGCCACGACCCCGGCGCAGGCAATCACCGAGCCCACCGACAAGTCGAAATGCCCCGACGCCAGGCAAAACAGCATGGTGCAGGCGGCGATACCGACCGTGGAAATTGCCAGGCCCAGCCCACGCATGTTCAGCGGCGAGAGGAAGTTGTCGATCAGCAAGGCACACAGGACAAAGATCCCTATCGCCGCCAGCAACATTGCCCAGTTATCGAGCAGCGCACGCACATCGAGGGGTTTGCGTGCCGTGGGCAACGCGTTGTGTTGGGTTGTCATCGTCATCTCTCAGTTCGCCGGGCCGCGCGGCAAGGCCAGCTGCAGCAAGTTGGATTCAGTGGCGTGTTCACGGCGTTGTTCGCCGCGCAGGGCGCCTTCGCACAGCACCAGGATGCGGTCGGAAATGCCCATGACTTCCATCAGGTCGCTGGACACCACAATCACCGCAATGCCCTGCGCCGCGAGGTGGTGGATGATCCGGTAGATCTCGGCCTTGGCACCGATGTCGATGCCACGGGTCGGCTCGTCGAGCAGCAAGACCTTCATGGGCATCGACAACCAGCGGCCCAAAATGGCCTTTTGCTGATTGCCGCCGGACAGGTACATGATTTTCTGCGCCGCGTTCGGGGTTTTGACTTTCATGGCGCTGATCTGCTGGTCGGCATTGCCCTTTTCCCAGCCCTCGCGCAGCAGCCAACCGAACGCAGAGTGGGCACCGCGTGCGCTGATATTGATGTTTTCCGCGACGCTGGCGAGCGGGATGATGCCCTCCTTCTTGCGGTCTTCCGGGCACAGCAGCACACCGGCTGCGATGGCATCGCGCGGTGAGCGCAACTGCAGTGGTTGCCCACAGAGTTGCAGGTGGCCGGCGCTGGCGCGCTCCAGCCCGCTGAGCAGCCGAAACAGCTCGGTACGCCCCGCGCCCACCAGCCCGAACAGGCCAAGAATCTCGCCCTTGCGCACCTCAAAGCTCACTGGCTCACGCAAGCCCGGGCCCAGCAGCCCCTCAACCTTGAGCGCGACTTCGCCATGTTCGCGCGCACGGTAGTCGTAGATATCCTGAATATCGCGACCGACCATGCAGGTCACCAACTGGTCATGGGTCAACGCGTTCATGTCGTCAAAGGTGCGCACGTAGCGGCCATCCTTGAACACCGTGACGGCGTTGCAGATACGGAACACTTCCTCCATGCGGTGCGACACGTAGAGCACCACTTTGCCCTCGTCACGCAGGCGCGTGATGATCGCCATCAGCCGATCGATTTCCCGTGCCGACAAGCTGCTGGTCGGCTCATCGAAAGCAATCACGCTCGCGCCACGGGACAGCGCCTTGGCGATTTCCACCAGTTGACGCTGGCCGAGGGACAGGCGACCGAGTTTTTCCTCAGGGTCGATTTCATCGGCCAGGCCTTTCAGGCACGCCAATGCCTGCTTGCGCAGAAGGCCGCGATTGACCACTCCAAAGCGTGATGGCAAATGCCCCAGAAACAGGTTCTCGGCAACCGTCATTTCCGGTACCAGATGCAATTCCTGGTGAATCACCGCGACGCCGCAGGCGATGCTGTCGGCGGCGGATTTGAACGCCATCACCTGCTCGCCAATCTGCAACGTACCGCTGCTGGGCACATAGGCCCCGCCGAGAATCTTCAGCAGCGTCGACTTGCCTGCGCCGTTTTCGCCCATCAAGGCGTGCACCTGTCCCGGGTAGGCGGTGAAGCTGATGCCGTCCAGCGCCTTGACCCCGGGAAAGGTTTTTCCGATACCGTTAAAGCACAACCGGGCAGCGGCGTTGTGTGTCTGTACTTGCGCGTGCATAACCACCTCGTCACACGGATCAGGCGGCCCCGCTGCCGGGGCCGCCGAGGAAATGCATCAGTTCCACAAACCGATTTTTTCCAGCTCCTGCTTGAAGTTCTCGCGGGTGATCAGCGTGACTTCGTCCATGGCGGTGTACTTCGGCGGTTCCTTGCCGGTGGTAACCCAGTCGAACATCATCTTCGCGGTGTTGTAGCCCTCGATGTGCGGGCTCGGCAGCATCGAGCCGAAGAAGCCGCTGTTGGGTTTCTTCAATTCGCCGATGGCGTCGGTGCCATTGATGCCGATGCCAATCACATTGGCCGCGGCAAAGCCGGCACTTTCGGTGGCGCGTACGCCGCCCAGCACGGTGTTGTCGTTCATGCCGCCGATGATCAGGTTCTTGGCGCCACTGGGCAGTTTGACCAACGCCGAATTGGTCGCGTCCATGCTGCCCGGTACGTCGAGGGTCTTGGCGGCGGTGAACAGGATATGGTCCTTGGGAATGCCGGCGTCTTCCAGGGATTTGACCGAGCCGTCGGTGCGTTTTTTACCGGTGTCGAGTTCGTTGAAGGTGTTGATCACCGCGTAGGTTTCCTTCCAGTCCCAGCCGCGTTTTTTCGCCTCAGCCGCCATCGCGGCGCCCTGCTTCTGGCCGACTTCGAAGGCCGCCATGCCCAGGTACGGCACGTCTTCCATGAAGTTGCCCTTGGCGTCGACGAAGCGATCATCCACCGCAATCACTTTCAGGCCGTTGGCCTTGGCCTTGGCAACGATGGCAGGCCCGAGGGACACGTCCGGCGGGCAGATCACAAAGCCCTTGGCGCCGTTGGCAGCCAGGCTGTCGATGGCCGACAGGGTTTTCTCGCCATCGGGCACGGCGATCTTGATCACGGTGAAACCATGCTCCTTGCCGGCTTTTTCAGCGAAGGCCCATTCGGTCTGGAACCAGGGCTCTTCGGCCTGCTTGACCAGGAAACCGATCTTCACTTCTTCAGCGGCCAGCAACAGGCCACTCAAGCTCAGGGCCGACACCGCGACAGCGGCGCAGCACAGGGAACGGATACCACGACGACGATTCATAGGGGTGACTCCTTGTTGTTGTTTTTTAAGTCTTGGGTTTAACCGGCAAAGCGGTGACAGGGTTTGCCTGGCACATCGACCTCGATGGCCAATACCGCGCCATCCAACGGATGGTCCAAGGGGCTGGCGGCGCTGGTGATATACAGCGTGGTGAGGTCGGGGCCACCAAACACGCAACTGGTGGGCCGGCTGACAGGCAGTTCGAGGATGCGGTCCACCTCACCTTCGGGCGTCAGGCGCAGCAGGCAACTGCCGTCCCAGCGCGCATTCCAGATATAGCCCTCGCGGTCCATCGCCGAGCCGTCCGGGCCGCCACGAGCATGTGGACCGAACCACACCTGTGCCGGATCGAGTTGGCCATCCGCCTGGATCGAATGCCGATACAACGTGCCGTCCATGCTGTCGCCGAAATGCACCTGGGTGCCGTCCTCGTTCCACAGCAAGGTGTTAGGAATGCCCAGGCCATGCAGCAAAGCCGTGACGTGCCCGTCGGCATCGATGCGAAACAGGCCACCGGAACGCCGCGTGATGGGCAGGTCCTCTCCTTGCTCGCCGATGTTGTTCTGCATGGTGCCCAGCCACAGCCGGCCGTGAGCATCACAGCGCGCTTCGTTGCCGCGGTTGCCGGGTTGCGGGTCGGCGACACAGAGCAGGGTCAAGGCCTCGGTTGCCAGGTTCAGGCGATACACGCCGCTGCTCAACGTCACCAGCGCATCGCCGCTTTCACACGGGATGAATGCCGAAACATGCTCCGGCAACTGCCAGACCTGCAATTGCCCGCCCATCAGGCGTAGCGCCTGTTTGCCGGCGATATTGACCCAATACAGTGCCTGGGTCGGCACGTCCCAGAACGGGCCTTCGCCCAACTGCGCACGGTGCGGGGTGACTGCGGTACACGGCATGTTGCCTCCTGGAGCAGGGTTCTCAGGTACGTGTTACAGCGGGTCGCGGGAAGGCGTGCCATCCACCAGCCGCTGAATACGCAACGGGTTGGCGTTTTTCAACGCGTCGGGCAGCAGGCTATCAGGGTAATTCTGGAAGCACACCGGGCGCAGGAAACGGTCGATGGCCAGGGTACCGACCGAGGTGCCACGGGCATCGGAGGTCGCCGGGTATGGGCCACCGTGGACCATCGAATCGCACACTTCAACACCGGTTGGGTAACCGTTAAGCAGGATGCGGCCGACCTTTTGTTCCAACAACGGCGTCAGTTCAGCGAACTGCGCAAAGTCAGTGGGCTCGCCGATAATCGTCGCCATCAGTTGCCCGTGCAGGCCGTGCAAAGCCTTGCTGAGTTGGGCCTGGTCGGCCACTTCGACAAATACGGTGGTCGGGCCAAACACTTCCTCCTGCAGCACTTCATCGCCGTCGATCAGCAAACGCACATCGGCCTTGAACACCTGCGGCTGCGCCTGATTGCCGGTTTGGGCATTACCCGCCAGGTGCTGAATACCAGGGTGTGCGAGCAGTTTTTCCAAGCCCTTGCCGTAGCTGCTCAAGGTGCCGGCGTTGAGCATGGTTTGCGCCGGTTGATCGCCGATCAGTTGTGCCACTTGCTGGGTGAATGCCGTGAACTGCGGCGAGGCGATGCCGATCACCAGGCCGGGGTTGGTGCAAAACTGCCCACAGCCCTGCACCACCGACGCGGTCAGGTCGCGGGCGACTGTTTCCGCGCGAGCCTGCAACGCCTGGGGCAACACAATCACCGGGTTGATGCTCGACATCTCGGCAAACACCGGGATCGGCTGCGGGCGGGCCGCCGCCATATCACACAGTGCGCGACCGCCCTTGAGCGAACCAGTGAAGCCGACTGCCTGGATCGCCGGGTGCTTGACCAGTGCTTCGCCGACGCCGCCGCCGAAGATCATGTTGAATACACCCGCCGGCATCTCGGTGGCCTCGGCCGCCCGAATGATTGCATCGGCGACGCGCTCGGCCGTCGCCATATGCCCGCTGTGGGCCTTGAACACCACCGGGCAACCCGCCGCCAGCGCGGCAGCGGTGTCGCCACCCGCCGTGGAAAACGCCAAGGGGAAATTGCTCGCGCCAAACACTGCGACCGGGCCGAGGCCGATACGGTATTGGCGCAAGTCCGGGCGCGGCAGCGGCTGGCGGTCGGGCAAGGCGTTGTCGATACGTGCGCCGTAGAAGTCGCCACGGCGCAACACTGTGGCAAACAAACGCATCTGCCCGCTGGTACGTCCGCGCTCGCCTTTGATACGCGCAGCCGGCAACGCGGTTTCGCGGCAGACCAACTCAATGAAATCATCACCCAGCGCCTCCAGCTCGTCGGCCACCGCGTCCAGGAATTGCGCGCGACGCGAGGCACTCAACGTGCGGTACGCCGGGTAAGCGGCGGCGGCGGCCCGGGCGGCGGCGTCGACCTCCTCGGGCGTGGCCTGGTAGAAGGCCTGGGGCAAGGATTCGCCGGTACTGGCGTCGACGCTGTTGAGCGTGACACTGCCCTTGGCACTGCGCTGGCCGCCGATGTAGTTGTGGCCGAGAAACGAGGTCATGTTGTTCTCCTTAAAGGCTGATGACATTGCCGGGTTCGAACACCGCATCGGCCTTACCTACCGTGTTGATCAACGGCGCGCCAAATTCGGCTTGGCTGATCTCGAACACATCCCCCGGCTGGGTACGTATACCGTCCGCGAATGACAAGGTGGCGGTGCCGAAGAAGTGAATATGCACATCGCCCGGCGTGAGGAACTGGCGGTATTTGAAGTGGTGGTATTCGAGGTTTTCCAGGCTGTGGCACATGTTGGCTTCGCCACTGAGGAATTCGTTCTGCCAGATCACTTCGCCGTCGCGCAGGATGCGGCTGGTGCCCGCCAGGTGCTGGGGCAACTCGCCCACGCGCAATTCGGGGCCATAGCTGCAACTGCGCAGTTTGGAGTGAGCCAGGTACAGGTAGTTCTTGCGCTCCATCACATGGTCGGAAAACTCGTTGCCTACGGCGAAGCCAAGGCGATAAGGCTTGCCGTCGTGGCCGATCACGTAGAGGCCGCCGATCTCCGGCTCTTCGCCGGCATCTTCGGCAAACGGCGGCACCGGGAATGCTGCGCCCGGGCGCACGACGATGCTGCCGTCGCCCTTGTAGAACCATTCGGGTTGTACGCCCGCTTGGCCGGCGGCGGGTTTGCCGCCCTCCACGCCCCATTTGAAGATGCGCAGGGTGTCGGTCATGGCGCTGTCGTCACCGACTTGCTTGTGCATCTTGTCTCGCGCCGAAGCACTGCCCAGGTGGGTCAGGCCGGTGCCGCTGATCAACATGTGCGCCGGGTCCGGGTGGTCGAGTGGCGGCAGGATTTTCAGGTCGGCCAACAGGGCCGCGTAGTCGTAGCTGTCACCCAGGCCCAGGCGCTTGACCTGTTGCGCCAGGCCCTCGCCGGCTTCGATAGCGGCCAGCGCCAACTCGCGCACGCTGCGGGCGCTCTGCACTTCGCGCAATGTGCGGCCTTCCACCACGCCGACGCGGCGCTCGCCGTTACGTAACTCGAACTGAACTAAACGCATGAAGTGACTCCTCGATTAAGTACGTGTGGCGCCACGCGCGCTGGCGGCGAATTGGTCGACAGGCAGCACGTGCTTGCGCTCCAGCAGGCGATAGACCACGCCGGTCAGCACCAGCCCGAACACCATCACCCCGCTCAGGAAGTACAAACCGGAAGCCAGGGTGCCGGTGTATTCCTTGAGTGCACCAATCACAAACGGGCCGATGTAGCCGCCGAGGTTGCCCACCGAATTGATCAGCGCAATGCCCGCCGCCGCACTCGCACCGGCAAAGAACCGGCCCGGCAAGGTCCAGAACACCGCCGTGCAGGAAAACAGCGCAAACGCCGCCAGGCACAGCGCGGCCATTTGCAGCACCGGCACACTCAGCCAGGCGCTGAGGAACAGGCCGATGGCGCCGAGCACATAGAGCACGGCGAGGTGGCCGTAGCGGTCGTTCAAACGGTCGGAACTGCGCGGGATGATCAGCAGGCCGATGATGCCGAAGATGTACGGCACCGCGGAGATGAACCCGGTGACCAGGTCACTGCCGCCGAACTGCTTGATCAACGTCGGCAGCCACAGCCCCAGCCCATAAATGCTCAAGGTCACGGGCAGGTAGAACAGCGCCAGCAACAACACGCGCGTGTCTTTCAGCGCATGCAGTGGGTTGCCGTGGCGGGTCTGGCCGTAGGCTTGCAGGTCTTTATTGAGTTCGCCGGTGAGCCAGGTCTTTTCGTCCTCGCTCATCCACTTGACCTGTTTGGGGCCGTCCGGCAGGTAGCGCAGCACGGGCCAGGTGAGCAGCAGCGCCGGGGTACCGATCACGATAAACAGCCACTGCCAGCCGTGCAGCCCAAGAATGCCGTCCATGCCCAGCAAGCCGCCGGACACCGGGCCGGTGATCATCATCGCGATGGGTTGGGACAGGATGAACAGCCCGAGAATCTTGCCGCGATGGCGCACCGGAAACCATTGGGTGATGTAGTAGAGAACGCCCGGAAAGAACCCGGCTTCCGCCGCACCGAGCAAAAAGCGCATCACATAGAAGCTGTGGGGGCCCTGCACGAATGCCATGCCGATGGTGATGGCGCCCCACGTGAGCATGATGCGGGCAAACCAGCGCCGGGCACCGAAGCGGTCGAGCATCAGGTTGCTGGGGATCTCGAACAGGAAGTAGCCAATGAAGAACAGCCCCGCGCCCAAACCATACGCGGCGTCACCGATACCGACGTCGGCGCCCATGTGCAACTTGGCAAAGCCCACTGCCGAGCGGTCCACATAGGCGACCAGGTACAGCAGGATCAGGAAGGGAATCAGTTTCAGCGTGATGCGCCGAATAAGCCGCAGTTCCTGGCTCATGGGGTCGATCTCCGATTGTTGTTTTTATAGAAGCTCGGGGGCTGCCTCTCGCGAAAATCCGCCAGGGCCATGCCTCAGTTAAGACGGACTATATAGTAGGACTATTTACAAAACAACACTTCCAAAGCCTCGATTTTGCGCTTATGTTTAGCCACATATAGAACATATAGTCATACAATAAGAGAAGCCATCATGCCTGATAAAAAGCCCGCCCTCCGCTCCGCCCAGTGGTTCGGCACCGCCGACAAGAACGGCTTTATGTACCGCAGCTGGATGAAGAACCAGGGCATCGCCGACCATCAGTTCCACGGAAAACCGATCATCGGTATCTGCAACACCTGGTCTGAGCTGACCCCGTGCAACGCGCATTTCCGCCAGATTGCCGAGCACGTCAAACGCGGTGTGATCGAGGCCGGTGGCTTCCCCGTGGAATTCCCGGTGTTCTCCAACGGCGAATCCAACCTGCGCCCCACCGCCATGCTCACCCGCAACCTGGCGAGCATGGATGTGGAAGAAGCCATTCGCGGCAACCCCATCGACGGCGTAGTGCTGTTGACCGGCTGTGACAAAACCACCCCGGCCTTGCTGATGGGCGCGGCCAGTTGCGACGTGCCGGCCATCGTGGTCACCGGCGGGCCGATGCTCAACGGCAAGCACAAGGGCCAGGACATCGGCTCGGGCACCGTGGTGTGGCAGCTCAGCGAACAGGTCAAGGCCGGCACGATTACCCTGGACGATTTCCTCGCGGCCGAGGGTGGCATGTCGCGCTCGGCGGGCACCTGCAACACCATGGGCACCGCGTCGACCATGGCGTGCATGGCCGAGGCACTGGGCACTTCCCTGCCCCACAACGCGGCGATCCCGGCGGTGGATGCGCGGCGTTACGTGCTGGCGCACATGTCCGGCATGCGCGCGGTGGAGATGGTGCGCGAAGACTTGAAGCTGTCGAAGATCCTCACCAAGGAAGCGTTTGAAAACGCGATCCGCGTGAATGCGGCCATCGGCGGCTCGACCAACGCGGTGATCCACTTGAAAGCCATCGCCGGGCGCATCGGTGTCGAGCTTGACCTGGATGATTGGACACGCATGGGCCGTGGCATACCCACCATCGTCGACCTGCAACCCTCGGGGCGCTTCCTGATGGAGGAGTTCTATTACGCCGGCGGCCTGCCTGCCGTGCTGCGCCGCCTGGGCGAAGCCAACCTGATCCCGCACCCGAATGCTTTGACCGTCAACGGCAAGTCCCTGGGCGAGAACACCAAGGACTCGCCGATCTACGGCCAGGACGAAGTGATCCGCACCCTCGACAACCCGATCCGCGCCGATGGCGGCATCTGCGTGCTGCGCGGCAACCTGGCCCCGTTGGGCGCCGTGCTCAAACCGTCGGCCGCCAGCGCACAGCTGATGCAGCACCGAGGCCGTGCGGTGGTGTTCGAGGACTTCGACATGTACAAGGCGCGCATCAACGACCCGGCGCTGGACGTGGATGCCAACTCGATCCTGGTCATGAAAAACTGCGGGCCCAAGGGCTACCCGGGCATGGCCGAAGTCGGCAACATGGGTTTGCCGGCCAAACTGCTGGCCCAGGGCGTGACCGATATGGTGCGTATTTCCGACGCGCGCATGAGCGGCACCGCCTACGGCACGGTGGTGCTGCACGTGGCGCCGGAAGCCGCTGCCGGCGGCCCGCTGGCCACGGTGAAGGAAGGCGACTGGATTGAACTCGATTGCGCCAATGGCCGCCTGCACCTGGACATCCCCGACGCAGAGCTGGCCGCGCGCATGGCCGACCTGGCGCCACCGCAGAAGCTGATCGTCGGGGGCTACCGTCAGCTGTACATCGACCACGTGCTGCAGGCGGACCAAGGCTGCGACTTTGACTTCCTGGTGGGCTGCCGTGGGGCTGAAGTCCCGCGTCATTCCCACTAATTGGGATGCTATGATGCCGCCTATTTAGCCAGAGCCTCCCGTTCGTTATGGATCACCAGCCGCCCAAGCCGCGCAAGAGCATGCATGCCCAGATCGTTCAGGACTTGGGCATGCACATCGTTTCCGGCCGCTTCAAACCCGAAGAACGCCTGCCCATGGAGGCCACGCTCTGCGAGGAGTACAAGGTCAGCCGCTCGGTGTTGCGTGAGGCGACGCGGGTGCTCAGCGCCAAGGGCCTGGTGTATTCCAAGCCACGGGTGGGCGCGGTGGTGCGGCCACGCTTGAAATGGCACCTGCTGGACCCGGACGTGTTGTCCTGGCTGATGCAGTCCACGCCCCACAGTGAGTTCTTCAACACCCTGGCCGGTGTGCGGCGCATCCTCGAACCGGAAATCGCCGCCATGGCCGCGACCACCGCCACCGACGAAGACATCGCTACTATCGAAAAAGCCTACGTGGGCATGGAAACCGCGAAGACTCACGACGACCTGTTGCAGGCCGACCTGGACTTCCACCGTGCGATTGCCGACGCCACCCGCAACGACTTGCTGGCCTATATGTGCAACATGCTGTCGCTGCCGTTGCGCGAGTCGATCAACATCACCAACCGCCGCCCGGACATCCAGGGCCTCAGCCTGCCCCGCCACAAGGCCATCCTCACCGCCATCCAGAACCGTGACGCCCTCGGCGCCCGGCACGCCTCGCTGGTGCAACTGGATGACACCCGCGTGGCGCTGGACACCGTGATGAATGTGCTGACCCCGCTGTAAATCCATCGTCTACGCTCAGGGGGGCAGTTCGAGGAACCGGCCATGCGCGGACGACGCTCGCAGTACCACGGCATTCATGACGTCGTGGCGCCCTCCACGCCTGTCTGAAAGGTAGAGGATGATGCAATGGTCAGGCTTGTCATACTGCTATTAGGGGTTGATTACCTTCGGTCATATTGGCGCACGCTGACAGTCATTGGGGTTGTCGGCATCCTTGCCGGCAGCATCGTGTTTATTGATGCACTGGATGACGCACTGTACTTCCCGATAAACCCCTTCGCCTGGTTATTGTTGCTCGAAGGCAGTGCGACGTTGATCGTCGCTCACAGTGGGATCGTCGGGCAGCGCAAGCTGCGCTACCTCAAAGGCTTCTCTTTTGTGCTGGCGGCATCACTGATCCTGGCGGGCCACCACCACGGCAACTTTATTCTTTCGATGATATTCGGCACGCTGTTTTTAGCCGACGGCTTACTGCAGATCGTGTCCGCTTATGTTGTCCGCTACCGAACCTGGCGCATCGCAATGTTCGGCGGCGGGGTCGAAATCGCTTTGGCCATCTTCTTCTTTCAACCCTACCCGACAGACTATATCGGCACGGTCCCCTACTGCCTCGGGCTGGGATTGTTTTTTGCAGGTTGGAATATGTTGCTTGTTGCTGGCCGCGCCCGCCGAATGGTCTCCAACCCTGCGCTGGATGGTGATGCGCAGAGTCCCATTCCTGGGCCAAGTCACAAAAAACCAACCGAGCGGGACAGTGCGACAGACGACAATGCCCAGGCCCTTATCGTCCATATATGGACGCCCCTCGGTGTAGCGAATGCTGAAGTTGTGCGCCGCCCATTGATAGAACGGTATATCGCCGCCGTGGACAAGAATGGGGTGATATCAACGGGGCACGCCGCACTGGAAGCGCCGGATGGTCTGTACGTGAGCCTTTACCCAGCGGAGGACATCGACCATTCGCCCGACCAGTTCATGCGCCTGTTGCGGGCCACCGACGATAACAACATGCCGGGAGAGTTTCAGTCCGATTACCTCACGGAATCGCAGGCATGGTGCCCGTCTACCGTTCAAGTACACCTGCGTAACTATGACCCACAGCACTTGCATGACTTTTGGGAGACATACCGTAAAGACACCACCTATAACCTCACCCACCGCAATTGTTCCAGCAGCGTCATACAGGTGCTTGAAGCGGCTCTGGAAGGGTCTTTAGGGCGTATCTGGGGGCATTACGGCCTCTACCGTATTCTGGGAAAAATATTCACTACGCCGGAATTATGGGTGGCCATTCAAATCCGTAAACGCGCGCAAACCATGGCTTGGACGCCAGGCCTGGCACTCGATTATGCGCGGGCGCTCAGTATGCTGGTAGACCCCAGGCCCACTGGCTGGATCAATACCACCCAGCGTGCGTTTCAGAAAATACGGTCTTTACGCCGTCAGTGGCAAAAAGAAAAAGCATTGGCTGAGTCCAGTAGAAAAAACCCGCCGGATGATCTCAAAAAACCTATGTGAGTTTTACTCCGCCCGCCTCTGGGTCCTTATCACGCCTGACGGACCTGCGTTAGCTGACTCGTTTCGATAAAAAACCCGGACACTGTCCGGGTTTTCTTACCCTAGGGTTTTATCAACTGCCCAACTCGCCACGGGTGTCTGCGTCGAAGCGCTGACGGGCCTGATCAGCCGCCGGTTTGAGCAAAGCGAGCAGCGCCACCTCACTGTACAACTGAGTGACCGCCAGCTCCTTGGGGGTCGGTTCAATCGGGATCAGCAGCTCTTCGCCGTCGGCGTGCAGCCAGATGGCCACAACGTGCAGTGCCGAGATGAATAACACGCGCAGCTCCACGGTTTTACCCTGCAATTGCGGCGACTGTTCCGCCAGTTTCAGCGCATCCACCGTCGCGGCTGCCAACGTCCCGTGGTTGAGCGACGCGAACTCGACATGGCCGCGTACGTCGGCCAATTGCGCGTCGGCAATCGTCGCGCCATCGGCAAATACCAGGTAATGCCAATCGCCGACCTCAGCGTCTTTCAGGCCTTTACCGAGGCTCAGGTCCTCCAGGCTGAGCGAGTAGCCACGATAGCCTTCGCTCAGCCTGATTTGGCCCGGCACGGCGGCTGCGAATTGGCGATTGATGCCGAAGCCCTGGGTTTGCAGCGCGGCTTGCAGCGCTGGACGCAGTACCTGTACGCCGTTGGAAGGCGCCTTTGGATAAGTCAGTTGCATGATGCAGCCCTCCTCAGTTTTTTACGGTGAAGTAAGTGTTGGTCCAATTGCCGCCGCCGTTGTACGAACCGGGGAACGAGTTCAATGCGCGAGTCGAATAACCGTAGATCGAATCTGCGATCAACAGGTAGTTGCCGTTGGTGCCATAGATCACCAGAAAGTGCGCGCCGCCACCGTACCAGGCGCAACGCAAACCGATGGGGCGGCCCATGTTGAGCTGGTTCTGGATGGCCGACATCTGCAGCGAGCCTTGATTCATGCCGTTGTAGCTGCGCGTGATCCGAAGCGCGGAATCCAGGTAACCGTATACGTTGCACGGTCCCGGCTGGTTGCAGCAGTTGCGGTCCAGCGCGTTGCTGGCCACACCGCACTGGGTCCAGGACCCGGTGCCGTAGTAGTTACCGACTGACGCGGAAACAGCCGCCCAACACCAGTTGGTCTGGGTTTGTTTCTGCATGCTGAAATTCAGGCTGGCGGCAGCCATTGCCTTAGGCTGATAAGCCGCTTCGACTTCGACCAATTGCGGGTCGAGCAGATGACCGATCAGGCAGTTGGGCTGTGTGTCGCCGGTGAATCGGGTTGTTTCAGGGGTTAACATTTTTCAATCCTCCATGAATGAAAACACGCGTCCAGCGTGTAAAGGTGCAGCGGTGTTGCTGAGCTATCGACGTTCCGGGATGCCCGTATTCGAGGGCGCGTTCCGATCTGGCTCGAGGTAACCCTAGGCGTGAATATGCATTAACGCAAACATATAAATGCATAACTGCATATTCATTGAAGAAGAGTGCAGACTACGAGGATCACCGCGTTCGCTGCCTCGACCGGCCTGTCGCCGATTGATAACAAAACGCCCCAAACAAATCGGGGCGTTTTGCATTGGCCTTCATCAGGGTGTTGTCACAGCGTCAACCCGGGCATGCTTCCCTTCACCAGCATGATTGATAGCACCTGGGGGGTAAGTTTTCAGCACTCGGCCTCAGGCTGTTTTAGAGAGAAATTTCATGGCTGAAGCTGGGACGGGTCCGCCTCACTGTGGCTGTTGTCCTCAGCCTTGATCAGAACGTTGCTGTCCTCGTCAATTTGATAGGGAACATCAGCTTCTACACCGTCGATGCCCGTCTTGACGACCACGTTGGTGTAACGCTTACCGTCCCAGCAGCGGAAAACCAGTGTCGAGTTCTCTCCGCCTGAAAGCGTCGAGCCGAGACTCCCTATAAGCCGGCTGTCAGCGCCTGCGGTCAATACGCAGTTCTTGCCAGCCGTCAGCTTGCTACGATCCCCGGCCATCAGCACACAATCGTCGCCGGCAGTGAGTTTGCTCCGGTCGCCAGCCGTCAGGTAACTGTTGCTGCCGGCCAGGAGCTTGCTGCGATCGCCCGCTGTCTGGGTGCTGTCTGCACCGGCAGTCAGCTTGCTGCGGTCGCCCGCCATCTGGACACTGTTAGCGCCGGCGATCAACGTGCTGCGAGAACCCGCTGTTTGCGAACTGCCTTTGCCGGCGATCAACATACTTTTGTGCCCTGCAATCTGAGTGCTCTCATGGCCCGCAATCAGCGAACTCTTATGGCTCGCAATCTGGTTGCTGCCGTATCCCGCCGTCAGGCTGCTGCGCATGCCTGAGGTAAGACTGCTGCCGTAGCCCGCCGTCAGTACACTGTGCAGTCCACTGATGAGTGTGCTGCCATAACCCGCGGTCAAACAGCTGCGCGTGCCACTGGTCAAGCTGCTGCCATAACCGGCAATCAGCGAGCTGTCCTGCCCTGCAATCCCGGTGCTGCCATAACCCGCGGTGAGCGTGCTGTCGCGCTCCGCCATCTGGGTACTGCCATAACCCGCCGTTAATGTGCTCTCAAAACCGGCGGTCTGCGAACTGCCGTAGCCGGCCATCAACGAACTGCTAAACCCGGCTGTTTGCGTGCTGCCATAGCCGGCGGTTAGCGTACTGCTGTCCAGTGCAGTTAGCGTACTGCCATAACCCGCGGTCATGACACTGCCGTAACCCGCAGTCTGGGTACTGCCATAACCCGTCGTCAGGCTGCTGTTGTAGCCGGCAGTTTGAGTGCTGCCGTAACCGGCGATCAGTGTACTGTTGTAGCCCGCCGTTGAAGTGCTCCCATAACCGGTCGTCAGCGAGCTTTCTTCCTGGGCGGTCTGGGTGCTGCCGTAGCCTGCGGTCAGGGTGCTTTTGTAGCCGGCGGTTTGCGTACTGCCATAGCCGGCAATCAGCCTGCTTTCATAGCCGGCTGTCGATGTACTTCCGTAGCCGGCAGTTAACCAACTTTGCTCCTGAGCCGTCTGGCAACTGCCGTAACCCGCTGTCAACGTAGACTCATAGCCAGCGGTCTGGGTGCTGCCGTAACCCGCGACCAACGAACTTTGATAACCCGCAGTCGAGGTACTGCCGTAACCCGTGGTGAGCGAGCTATTGTCCTGGGCCGTTTGGGTACTGCCGTAGCCGGCAGTCAGGGTGCTCTCATATCCCGATGTTTGCGTACTGCCGTAGCCGGCGATTAATGAACTGTTGAATCCGGCAGTTGAGGTACTGCCATATCCCGCAGTCAGCGAACTGTCCTCCTGAGCGGTTTGGGTGCTGCCGTAGCCCGCAGTGAGTGTACTTTCGTGTCCTGCGGTCTGAGTACTGCCGTAGCCTGCGATCAGCGAGCTGTCAGCGCCGGCGGTACTCGTACTGCCATAACCTGCGGTGAGTGAACTGCCTTCTTGTGCCGTCTGCGTGCTGCCGTATCCGGCAGTCAGAATGCTTCCGTAACCGGCGGTCTGGGTACTGCCGTAACCGGCGATCAACGAACTGTCGTAACCACCGGTTTCAGTACTGCCGTAGCCGGCGATGAGATCACTGCTTTCCTGGGCGGTCTGAGTGCTGCCATATCCCGAAGTCAGAATGCTTTTGTAACCCGCAGTCTGGGTGCTGCCATAACCTGCAATCAACGCACTTGCGTGACCGGCGGTCTGCGAGCTGCCGTAACCGGCAGTCACCATACTGCCAGGTCCGGTGGTGGCCGTGCTGCCGTAGCCGGCAGTCAGGTCACTGCCTTCCTGAGCCGTCTGAGTACTGCCGTAACCCGCAGTCAGGGAGCTCTCTCCCCCCGCAGTTTGGGTGCTGCCATAGCCTGCGATCAGCGAACTGTCGGAGCCCGCAGTGCTCGTGCTGCCGTAACCGGCGGTGAGATCACTGCCCAATTGAGCTGTTTGCGTACTGCCATAACCGGCAGTCAGGGAGCTGTCTGTGCCAGCAGTTTGCGTGCTGCCGTAGCCGGCGATCAGCGAACTGTCGGAGCCCGCAGTGCTCGTGCTGCCGTAACCGGCGGTGAGATCACTGCCCAATTGAGCTGTTTGCGTACTGCCATAACCGGCAGTCAGGGAGCTGTCTCCCCCGGCAGTCTGCGTGCTGCCATAACCGGCAATCAGTGAGCTGTCGGAACCCGCAGTGCTCGTACTGCCGTAACCGGCAGTAAGATCACTGCCCACTTGAGCCGTTTGGGTACTGCCGTAACCGGCTGTCAGGGAGCTGTCTGTGCCGGCAGTCTGCGTACTGCCGTAACCTGCGATCAGCGAGCTGTCGGAGCCCGAAGTGCTTGTACTGCCGTAACCAGCGGTGAGATCACTGCCTTTGCGGGCTGTTTGGGTGCTGCCATACCCTGCGGTCAGAGAGCTTTCTCCGCCGGCCGTTTGCGTGCTCCCGTAGCCAGCGATCAGCAAACTGTCGGAGCCAGCGGTGCTCGTACTGCCATAACCGGCGGTGAGATCACTGCCTTCTTGAGCCGTCTGGGTGCTGCCGTAACCGGCGGTCAAGGAGCTTTCGCCCCCGGCTGTTTGCGTGCTGCCATACCCAGCAATCAGCGAACTGTCGGAGCCGGCGGTGCCAGTGCTGCCGTAGCCGGCGGTGAGATCACTGCCTACCTGAGCCGTCTGGGTACTGCCGTAACCGGCGGTCAAGGAGCTTTCGCCCCCGGCTGTTTGCGTGCTGCCATACCCGGCAATCAGCGAACTGTCGGAGCCGGCGGTGCCAGTGCTGCCGTAGCCGGCGGTGAGATCACTGCCTACCTGAGCCGTCTGGGTACTGCCGTAACCGGCGGTCAAGGAGCTTTCGCCACCGGCCGTTTGCGTGCTGCCATACCCGGCAATCAGCGAACTGTCAGAGCCGGCGGTGCCAGTGCTGCCGTAGCCTGCGGTGAGATCACTGCCCACCTGAGCCGTTTGGGTACTGCCGTAACCGGCGGTCAAGGAGCTTTCGCCCCCGGCTGTTTGCGTGCTGCCATACCCGGCAATGAGTGAGCTGTCGGAGCCGGCGGTACTCGTACTGCCATAACCGGCGGTGAGATCACTGCCTTCTTGCGCTGTTTGGGTACTGCCGTAACCGGCGGTCAAGGAGCTTTCGCCCCCGGCCGTTTGCGTGCTGCCATACCCGGCAATCAGCGAGCTGTCGGAGCCGGCGGTGCCGGTGCTGCCGTAGCCTGCGGTGAGATCACTGCCTACCTTGGCTGTTTGTGTACTGCCATACCCCGCCATCAGGGAGCTTTCATCGCCGGCGGTTTGTGTACTGCCGTAGCCGGCAATGATCGAACTATCAGAACCCGACGTTCCGGTACTGCCATAGCCTGCAATAAGTGTGCTGCTGTCTCCGGCAGTTTCAGTGCTGCCGTAGCCGGCAATGAGTTGGCTCTGATTAGCGCCAGTGAGCGTACTGCCATACACGGCCGTTTCCAGCGTTTGCGGATGACGCACAGTGGTACGACGATTGACGACATCGGGAGCAGTGTTAGTAGTAACCGGCAGGACGGGAAGGACAGACGTCGTCGCTGATTGCGCGTCAGGACTAACAAATGCCTCAATCAAATTTGTCGTGGAGGCTTCATACTTGCAAGCATTGTTATAAATAAAGTCCAGTGCACTGCTTCGCGTGCCGACGTGAACAACTTCAGCACGCGAAAATTTTACGCCCTCATCCTCTTCGAGGAAAATCAGCTCACCCACTGCCACTTCACACACCACCCATTTCGCGTCTGCCTGTGGGCTCAACTGCGCACTCGCGCCCTGCCCCCACAAAACGCCAGCCAACCCGTTTTCAAGCTTGATGGTGGGTTCCCAAAACTTGCATTCGACCACTCCTGAAACAGGCCAGATCAGACCACAGTGGTCGGCCATATTATTAGCGCATGTTCGCAGAACCAGAACTTTTTCGGTTTTCATTTTTAAACACCTTTTACAACTACTTTCTCTAAAGTCCTTTGGAGGCAAACTTCCATGACAAACATATATGCAAAGTCAAGACGGCCGATAACGCGAGCACTGACAAATAAATTTGACTGTGCTTTGCTGGAAACCAAACACCTTATTCTTGAATAATCAGGAAAACATTGACGGCATCAAACCACTGGCAAACAACGTAATAGAACAGCAAGGCGGCTATCAACGGCCCACCCTGTGTCTATTTTTACTGTCCGACATAACCCTTTAAACGCATGCAGTCGTTCATCAGTTCAATCTGTTTTTGCGCAATAACAATCCCGTCACCCACGGCATTGCCCATGCCGGAGGTTTTGTCATTAGCCGAAGGCGAAGAGTGATAACTTGCCGTTGCTGCTTTGGCCTCGTACTGACACTGGGCCTTGTCGTGCGCACTATCAGTCGTGCGCCCGTCTACTCTGGTCCAATTACGAACCGATGTTGTGCACGCACACAACATCAACGTGAGCAACATCACCAACAGACATCTCATGGTTAACTCCTGGGGTAAACCAGCACGTCCACTGCGCCGCCCTTCAACTGTGGACGACGATCGGGTCGGGGACTGTATGGGCGAAACTCACCGTCTGTCGCCCTGAGGCCATCATGGGATGCATCGAAGTAAAAGTGAAGTTAAACGAAGTATATTTCAGTACCGATAAGAAATACTTAATCAGGAGTTTGACAATGAAGCTCGATGCGAAGCAAATGCAGGCATTTCTGGCCGTCATCGAAGGTGGCAGTTTCGAAAAGGCTGCGGAATATCTGAACGTGACTCCGTCGGCAGTCTCGCAGCGAATACATGCACTTGAGGCGCGTCTGGGGAGTTCAGTAGTGGTGCGGGGCCGGCCGTGCGAGCCGACTCAGGTAGGGAGAAAGTTGATGAATTACCTCCGTCGCGCGACCGTGCTGGAGGAAGAACTACTCAACGATATAGAAGGAAACGGCGAGGACTATTTACGCTTGGTGATAGGCGTCAACGGCGACACCTTGAACACATGGTTTTTCCCGGCATTGGCAGATACTTTTATCAGCGAAAACATTCTTCTGGAGCTGGTGGTCGATGATCAGGATCATACGTACGCCCTGTTGGAGAGTGGGCAAGTCATTGGTTGCATAGGCACGCGCCCAGTGCCGATGCGTGGCTGCTTTGCAGAACCGCTAGGGTTGGTTCGCTACCAACTGGTGGCATCGACGGCGTTTCAGGAGCGATGGTTCCCGTCAGGGCTGACACGCGACGCCGCACGCAAGGCACCGGTGCTTGCCTACTCTCGCAAAGACACATTGCAGTCAGAATTTTTACAGTCGCGCTTAGGCTTGCACGCAGATGCCTTTCCGAGCCACTACCTGTCGCTCCCCGAAGCGCGCTTTCGGGCAATACGTCATGGCCTCGGCTACGGCATGGTTCCACAGATGAAAGCCAGTACCTTGCTTAAAAGTGGAGATCTGGTGGATCTGGACCCTGGCCATTTCACCGAGGTTGCGTTGTATTGGCACGCCTGGGCCTTGCAATCGCCACGCATGGAAGCGCTCTCCAACCATGCAGTGTCTGCCGCCAGGCGCATCTTGAATTTCAAGAGTCAGGAGGCATTTGTGGTTGGCACCTCGATCAGATAACAGGATCGCCCTTTCAAGACTCGCTTATGCAACGGGGAAATAAAGCCCTCACTGTCATCCAAATCACTGGATTTTTCGCAGTGTAAAAATCAACAAAGTCTTCGCTTCGAAATAATCACGCCAGCCGCCCCCCGCCCCCGCCTCTCGATGAGCGCTTGAAACCTGATACACCGCAACTTAAACGATTCAGGCCCCAGGCGAACCTTTCTCCGCAAACGGGCGTCCGAGCTTAAGCACTGTTGCTTATCGCCCGCCGCGAGGTTCACGTTTGAAAGCCGCCATCATCAAAAAGTACCGCTTGGTCATCAAGACCATGGGCTATGTGGGCTGGTCCCTGTTCTGGCTATTGTTGTGGGATGTCGCCGTCACGGTGGATTTCATGCTGTTCCTGACCACCAAGATCAACCTGCCGCTGATGCCCCTTACACTGCTGGGTTCGGCGCTGGTGGTGCTGATCAGTTTTCGTAACAGCAGCGCCTATAACCGCTGGTGGGAAGCGCGCACGCTGTGGGGTGCGATGGTGAATAATTCACGCAGCTTTGCACGCCAGGTGCTGACCCTGCTGGATGATGCGGACGGCGAAGTAAACCCGGTCAAAGCCACTCTGCTGCGCCGCCATGTGGCCTACGTGAATTGCCTGGCGGCGCACCTCAGGGGCAAGCCCTGCCCGGACGAAGTGCGCGCGTTTATCCCGGCCGAAGAGTTCGCGCGCAACGGCGCCACCAACAACTTTGCCAATGACATCCTTACCAGCTCGGCGACGTTATTGGCGCATGAATACAAGGCCGGCCACCTGGACAGCATTCGCCTGGCACGGCTGGAATCGACCCTGGTGGACCTGTCCAACGCCCAGGGCGGCATGGAACGTATCGCCAACACGCCGCTGCCCTACCCCTACGTGTACTTTCCACGGCTGTTTATTTCGCTGTTCTGCCTGATCGTGCCGGTAGGTTTGGTGGAGTCCCTCGGTTGGTTCACCCCACTGGCGTCGACGGTGGTGGGCTTCATGCTGCTGGCAATCGAGCGCATCGGCACCGACCTGCAAAGCCCGTTTCACTCCAGCGAACACCAGATCCAGATGGAGACTATCTGCGAAACCATCGAGAAGAACCTGCAGTCGATGCAGCGTGATGCCTTGGCTTGAGCTCGCTCGAACGCCGCTGGCCTTGAACCCAATCACCACCACAATGCCGAGTGCCAGCGCCGCCGACCTTGGCATAGGAAGTGAGACCAGACGTTGTGTGGCGGGCCCACGCGCTGCGCCGGTAGTTGACTCACGTAATCATCACCCAGCCTGTAACAGACTATTACCGAGCGTAATGTACTAACCAGTTACTTATCTTGCTAACATTCGACCTTTAGTCACTCACCTTCGAGTCCTGTCGACATGAAACGAGCATCCCGCGCCGCTGGCGCCTCAAGATATCTGCTGCTGGGCCTGGGCATCGCCATCGCCGTGCTCGGCGTGGCCCTGGCCGTTGGCGGCGCCAAACTGGTCAGCCTGGGCGGTTCCTGGTACTTCCTGATCGGCGGCGTGGCCATGGCCATTTCCGGCTTGCTGATCGCGCGTCGCAAACCGGCAGGCGCGTGGCTGTTCGCCGCCTTCCTGGTCGGCACGGCTGTCCGGGCGGTGGCGGATGTGGGGCTGGTGTTCTGGCCGCTGTTCTCGCGAGTGTTCATGTTTGCGGTGATCGGCCTGGTGGTGGCGCTGGTCTATCCGCTGCTGGTGGGCCGGCCTGCGCGCGGCGCGTATGGCATCGCCGCCGTGATGGCGGTCGGCGTGGCGGTCGCGGCGGGCAATATGTTCGTCGCCCACCCAAGCGTGGCCCCAACCGGCGCCGGCCCTGGCATCACGCCGGTTGCCGCAGCCGATGCACAGAAAGACTGGGCGCACTACGGCAATACCGAAGGCGGCAGCCGTTTTGCGGCGCTGGACCAGATCAATCGCGACACCGTCAATAAGCTCAAGGTGGCGTGGACCTACCACACCGGCGACGTGGCCATCAGCGACGGCAACGGTGCAGAAGACCAACTGACGCCCCTGCAGATCGGCAACAAAGTGTTCATCTGCACGCCGCATAACAACCTGATCGCCCTGGACGCCGACACCGGCAAAGAGCTGTGGAAGAACGAGGTCAACGCCAAGTCGGCGGTATGGCAGCGTTGCCGCGGCATGGCCTATTTCGACGCCACCGCGCCGATCGCCCAGCCGACCCAACCGAACAGCTCGCCGATCATTGCCGCCAGCGTGCCTGCCGGTGCGCAATGCCAGCGCCGTCTGCTGACCAACACCATCGACGCACGCCTGATCGCCGTGGATGCCGACACCGGTAAATTCTGCGAAGACTTCGGTACCCATGGCCAAGTCGATTTGAAAGCCGGCCTGGGCGATGTACCGGACAGCTACTACCAACTGTCTTCGGCACCGTTGATCGCCGGCACCACCGTGGTGGTTGGCGGGCGTGTCGCCGATAACGTGCAAACCGACATGCCGGGCGGCGTGATCCGTGGTTTCGATGTGATCAGCGGGCAAATGCGCTGGGCCTTCGACCCGGGCAACCCTGAAGACAAGCAAGCCCCTGCCGCCGGCAGCACCTATGTGCGCAGTACGCCGAACAGCTGGGCGCCGATGTCTTACGACCCGCTGATGAACACTGTTTTCCTGCCAATGGGCAGCTCATCCACCGACATCTACGGCGTGGAACGCACCCAGCTCAATCACAAATACGGCGCCTCGGTGCTGGCGCTGGACGCCTCCACCGGCGCCGAAAAGTGGGTGTACCAGACCGTCCACAATGACCTCTGGGACTTCGACCTGCCGATGCAGCCAAGCCTGATCGACTTCACCCCGCCGGGCAGCGACAAGGCCGTGCCGGCAGTGGTGATCGGCACCAAGGCCGGGCAGATTTATGTGCTCGACCGCGCCACCGGCAAGCCGCTGACCGACGTCAAGGAAGTCCCGGTCAAAGCCGCGAACATCCCTAACGAGCCTTACTCGTTGACCCAGCCAAAATCGGTTGGCATGCCGCAGATCGGTGCGCAGACGCTGAGCGAATCGGACATGTGGGGTGCCACGCCGTACGACCAGTTGCTGTGCCGTATCGACTTCAAAGGCATGCGCTACGAAGGCCTGTACACCGCGCCGGGAACCGATAAATCGCTGAGCTTTCCGGGCTCCCTGGGTGGCATGAACTGGGGCAGTATTTCCACTGACCCGGTGCACGGTTTTATCTTCGTCAATGACATGCGCCTGGGCCTGTGGATCCAGATGGTGCCGTCGCAGAACAAGGCCCAGGCCTCGTCCGGCGGTGAAGCGCTGAACACCGGCATGGGCGCTGTGCCGCTCAAGGGCACGCCGTACGCGGTGAACAAAAACCGCTTCCTCTCGGTGGCCGGCATTCCGTGCCAGGCACCGCCGTTCGGCACCCTCACCGCCATCGACATGAAGACCCAGAAGATCGCCTGGCAAGTGCCGGTCGGCACGGTGGAAGACACCGGCCCCTTGGGCATTCGCATGCACCTGCCGATCAAGGTCGGGTTGCCCACCCTCGGTGGCACCCTGTCGACCCAGGGTGGCCTGATCTTTATCGCCGGCACCCAGGACTTCTACCTGCGCGCCTTCAACAGCGGCAACGGTGATGAAGTCTGGAAAGCCCGCCTGCCAGTGGGCAGCCAAGGCGGCCCGATGACCTACGTTTCGCCGAAAACCGGCAAGCAATACATCGTCATCACTGCCGGCGGCGCACGCCAGTCCACTGACCGTGGCGACTACGTAATCGCCTACGCCCTGCCGTAACCACCCGCTGTTCGCGCGGTGCCCCCGCACCGCGCGTTCCTTCTACACAGGCAGTTTGGAAAATCCCGCATGACCTCCACTTCTCACCTACCGTTTGGGCGCCTGGTGCTGGGCCTGGCCTTTGCTGCCGCCCTGCCCGTTCAAGCCGACGACACCACCCTGACCGGCGACTGGGGTGGCCTGCGCCGTGAGCTCGACGAGCAAGGCGTGCGCTTTACCGGCGACTACAGCGGCGAGACCGCCTACAACGCCGACGGCGGCCAGCACCGCGCCGCACGCTACTCGCAGAACATCAAGCTCGGTGTGCAGTTCGACCTGGGCAAGCTCTACGGTTTCAACAACGGCGACCGTATCCAGCTGACCATCAACGACCGGCGCGGCACGAGCGCCTCCGAAGACCTGGTGGGCAACCGCCTGCCGATCCAGGAAAACTACGGTGGCCTCTACACCCGTCTCACCGAATTGAGCTACGAGCGCACGCTGTTCACTCCCGCGCTGAACGTCAAGCTGGGCTATATGGCCATGGGCAATGACCTCGGCGGCCTCGACAGCGGCATCCTGTGCAACTTCATGAACGCCGGTTTCTGCGGGCACCCGTTGAACATGTCCGGCGGCAGCGGCTGGACCAACTACCCGAATGCACGCCTGGGCGCGCGGGTGAAATATGACTTTTCACCGTCGTGGCAACTGCGCGTGGCGGCGTTCAACGTCGACCCGGACAGCAACGGCAATTCTAGCCGCGCCTGGCATTTGAACCCCAAGCGCACCACCGGCACCGTGGTGCCGATTGAGCTGGTCTACAAACACGCAGGCCCGCTGCCGGGTGAATACAAGCTGGGGTATTACTACGACAGTTCCGACGTGAAGCGGATCGGCAGCAACAAAGACGTCAGCGGTCGCGGCGGCCACTACCTGTTGATCGACCAGGCGGTGTGGGCGTCCAGCGCGTCGGCGGGCCGCGTGCTGCACGCCTTCGGCCAATACTCGGCAGCCAGTGAAGCGGCCTCACCGTTCACAAAATGGTATGGCGCGGGCATGGTGCTGTACAAACCGTTCGACGGCCGCCCACGCGATACCGTGGCCCTGGGTTATGGCCGCGCAGTGCCAAACCCGCGCAGTCGTGATGTACAGGAATTGGCGGCGTTTACCGCGGGGACGGACTACCCCAACTTGAATAATGCCGAGCAGTTGATTGAGCTGAGTTATGGCTACCAGGCCACGCCGTGGCTGACGGTGCGCCCGGATGTGCAATACATCATCGAGCCGGGGGCGTTTTCGGGTGAGAACATCGATAACGCGTTGGTGCTGGGGTTGCAGGTCAAGGCGGTGTTCTAGCGCCCTGACGCGGTGAACAATGTGGGAGCTGGCTTGCCTGCGATTGCGGCCTATCAGTGCCCGAGGCGCTGACTGACCCTGCGCTATCGCGGGCAAGCCCGCTCCCACAGTGGGGCCTCAATGCATCAGGTGAAGACGGGGCATTGCTGGCCTTTCGTCATGATTTGTAAAGGGCCAGCAAGGCGCGTCGCTTTTAATTGCAGGACGTTTCCTAGACAATCCCTGCCGCCTTGTGCCTGTTGGAATCGATGGCTAGTCTGCGCTCCGTCACTGCTCATCAGTGATCGGGTTTAGTCGCCCGACCTTTCATCACGTGCACGGTCTTCCATCAGTTTTATGGTGGCTGTGCGCAGGGCACCTTCGGGTGCGCCGGATTTTCCGTGATGGCCGGTCGACTAACCTGCGTACAGCCGCCACCCATTCGTTTAGTCGCGACGGGTGTCGACTCCTAAGCCATTACGGAGTTACACCATGAATAAAGTCGTCCCCGACCCACCCCTCAGCTCAGCCAAAGCCCGCGCCGCGTTCAACCGCGCCATCGACCATTACCTGCCCACCCACGGTGTTCAAATCGAAGACTTGAGCTTCGAAGATGCCCTGCTCTACACCGCCAGCTTGCTCGACAGCGCTTCGGCCACGACGCTCAATTGCAGTGAGAAGCTTGCAAGTCCCGAACGGGCGAAGATTCTGGCGGTGTGGCATTTGCTGGAGATGGCCAGGACGACGGTGGATCGCTCGATCGAATGCCTGAAACCTGAAACGCGGTAAAAAATGTGGGAGCGGGCTTGCTCGCGAATGCAGTGTGCCAGTCGCTACATGTGTTGACTGATACGCCGCATTCGCGAGCAAGCCCGCTCCCACAGTTGATCTACAGCGTTCTTGGGTTATTTGGACACCGGCATCGCAAACTCTGCGCCCTGCTCGATGCTCTCCGACCAGCGCTGCATGATCGACTTCTGCTTGGTGTAGAAGCGCACGCCTTCAGTGCCGTAGGCATGCATGTCGCCGAACAGGCTCTTCTTCCAGCCACCAAAGCCGTGCCAGGCCATCGGCACCGGGATCGGCACGTTGATGCCGACCATGCCCACTTCGATACGCCGTGCAAATTCGCGGGCGATGTTGCCGTCGCGGGTAAAGCAGCTGACGCCGTTGCCGAATTCGTGATCGTTGACCAGCTTGATCGCTTCGGCAAAGTCATCCACGCGCACACAGGCCAGCACCGGGCCGAAGATTTCTTCGCGGTAGATGCTCATGTCTCGGGTCACGTGGTCGAACAAGGTTGCGCCAAGCCAGAAGCCATTCTCCAGGCCGGGTTCGGTGGGCACATAGTCGCGTCCGTCGAGCAGCAATTGCGCGCCGGCTTGCACGCCTTGTTCGATATAGCCGCTGATGCGTTGCAGCGCAGCACGCGAGACGATCGGGCCCATCTCGGCCTTCAAGTCGCGGCCGTCGGTGATGCGCAGTTCTTTAGCGCGCGCGGTCAAGGCGGCAATCACCTTGTCCCCCACATCGCCCACCAGCACCGCCACCGAGATCGCCATGCAACGCTCGCCGGCACTGCCGTAGGCGGCGCCCATCAGTGCGTCGACGGTTTTTTCGATGTCAGCGTCGGGCATCACCACCATGTGGTTTTTTGCGCCACCCAGGCCTTGGACGCGCTTGCCGTGGCGGGCGCCGGTTTCGTAGATGTATTGCGCAATCGGCGTGGAGCCGACGAAGCTCACGGCCCTGACGTCCGGGTGTTCGATCAGCGCATCCACCGCCTCTTTGTCGCCCTGCACCACGTTGAACACACCTTTGGGCAAGCCGGCTTCACGCAGCAGCTCGGCCATGAACAGCGAGGCGCTTGGGTCAGTCGGGCTTGGCTTGAGGATGAAGGTGTTGCCCGCCGCGATGGCGATCGGGTACATCCACATCGGCACCATCACCGGGAAGTTGAACGGCGTAACGCCGGCCACCACGCCCAGGGGCTGGCGCATCGTCCAGTTGTCCATACCACGGGAAACCTGGTCGGAATGTTCGCCCTTGAGCAGGTTGGGAATGCCGCAGGCAAATTCAAGGATGTCGATGCCACGGTCCACCTCGCCCTGGGCGTCGGTGAAGACCTTGCCGTGTTCGGCGACAATGATGCGCGCCAGGTCGTCCTTGCGTTCACGCAACAGGTGCAGGTACTCGAACAGCACGCGGGCGCGGCGGATCGGCGGTGTGTCAGCCCAGCCGGCGAACGCGGCCTGGGCGGCAGCGACGGCTTCGCCAACGGTCTGGCGGCTGGCCAGGGCGACGCGGCCGGTCACTTCGCCGGTGGCCGGGTTATAGACGTCCTGATAGCGGTCATCGCGGCTCACGCGCTGGTCGTTGATGTAATGTTCGATCGTTGCAGTCATGGCAGTGGCCCCTGGGTCGGTAACGTTGGGACACACGATAGGCTTTCGGTTTGTTCCAAACCAGAGCAGAATCCAGAACTGATTGTCCTCATATGCGAACAATAGAACCATGGAAAAAGCTGAGATCGAAGGGTTGTGGACCCACATTCACTGGCTGTCGGTGCTGGAAGAACAAGGCACCTACACCGCCGCCGCCGCACGCCTGGGGGTGAGTAAATCCGCCGTCAGCCAGCGCATCTCGGACCTGGAAAAGGCCACCGGCACGCGGTTGGTCACCCGCACCACGCGCAGCGTACGGCTGACCGATGCAGGGCTGTCTTTGACCCGGGAAGTGCGCAGCGCCTATGAACATATCGCCCGCAGTTTTTCCTCGGTGCGCGACTCGGCCGGGGAGATTCGCGGGCTGGTGCGCCTCACCGCGCCAGTGGCGTTTGCGCGGCAGCAACTGGTGCCGCACCTGCCGGCGTTCTTGCAGCAATACCCGCAGGTGCGTATCCAGTTGGATGTGTCGGATGCCTTGAGTTCTCTGGCGGCCGAAGGTTACGACCTGGCGGTGCGGCACGGCTTCCAGGTGCCGGAAACCCATGTGGCATGGAAGTTGTGCGACACCACGTCGGTGTTGGTCGCCACACAGGATTACCTGCAACACCACGGAGAACCGCGCGAGCCCGGCGATCTCACCGCGCACAACTGCCTCTATTACCCACGGGGCGCCGACCAACCCGCGTGGACGTTCGAACGCGGCGGCAAAAAGGTCGAACGCGTCACCGTGCCGATCTCCGGCAGCTTTTCCACTAACAACAGCGAAGCCTTGCGTGATTCGGCGCTCAACCACCTGGGCATCGCCCTGCTCCCGGATTTCAGCGCCCATGCCGCGCTCACCAGCGGCAAACTGGTACAGGTGCTCAAGGGGTGGACACTCAAAGGCGCATTTGCCGATGAGATTTACCTGATCCGCCCCTACTCGCCTCATGTACCCAAGTCGGTCAGTACGTTAGTGAGCTATCTAAAGGATAAGTTGTCCGGCGGCTTCAGGTTGACGGGGTAAGTCTTAACCTTATTCATACGGGTTAAGTGGAGTCATTCTCGACAACCTAAAATCAATACAATACTTATAGCCAGCGGCAATAACGCACATAACGAACACACAGGATTTGTCATCAACTTGATACGTATGCGAAGCGCCGCCAACGCGTTCTTGACGCCTCGCAAAAAGCCATACAACTAATTGTAAAATTTGCATAAATTGCGTTACGCCACCCTCGTTAAAGCCCCCGTTTAAAACTCCTTCATTCGCAAACTTGCAAAAAAACCACAACCGGCTAAGTTCATGAATACCGTGAAAGCCATCAGCCATTACGCATAAAACCAGCCCACCAGGCGAGGGATTTTATTGCTCTAAAAACAGCCCCGGACACTGACACGGAACTTAAGTCTTAACACTCAAAAGGGATGCTTTGATGAAGCGCAGCCGGTGGTATCGTGCGTTTTCGAAAAAGGGGCCAGCCGAACATTTTTGGCTGTCATTGTTGTGCTTTTCTGTACTGGTGATTGCCAGCTTTCTGTTGTTTGAACAACAAATCCAGGACTTCCTGATTCATCTGAACCTGTACCAGCCTTCCACGCCGGCCCAGGCCCTCAACCTTGCACTGCTGCTGATCGCCCTGCTCGCCCTCGACGTGGTGCTACCGGTGCCCTCCAGCATGGTTGCCTTGCTGGCAGTGGCCATGCTCGGCAGCCTCGGTGGTTACCTGGTGATTTTTATCGGCCTGTGCCTGGGCGCCGGGTTGGGGTATGCGTTGGGCGCCGGTTATTTTCGGCTGTTATCCGGCCGACTGGGCTTGCATCAACGTTCGCCTGGGCAGTTGGGGTATCGGCTGGGCACGCTGTCGTTGATCTGCCTGCGCGGCGTGCCGGTGTTGGCGGAAACCTCGGTGGTGGCCGCCGGGATGCAACGCTATCCGCTGCGGGCTTTTTTGCTGATTACCACATTGGCCAATGCCGGTCTCGCGCTGGCCTACACGGCCATCGGCACGTTCCTGATCGAGCAGAACGCGCTGTTGGTGACCATCCTCGCCAGTATGGTATTGCCGGTCGCATTTGTTGCCGGCTACAGCCTGCTCAAGCGCAAGCCCCGTGTGGAGCCGCCTCTGCGCGGGCGGTTCGAGGTCAGTTACGACTACCCGGTGATCTTCACCGACCACCTGTTCGACCCGCTCAACCCTTGCCTGCACCGCGCGCTTACCGCGCAGCACCACACCCCCGTGACGGTGATGGTGTTCGCCGATGAGCAACTGCTGCACAGCGCGCCCCAGTTGCGCGAACAGATCGACGCCTATTTCGCCGCCCATGCCGACCTGCATTTGCAAACCGCCCCCCTCGCAGTACCGGCCGGTGAACTGAGCAAAACCTCACAGGTATTGGAGCAGCTTTACACCGACATGCTGCAACACGGCCTGGACCGGCATTGCTACGTGCTGGCCCTGGGCGGCGGCGCGGTGCTGGATGCGGTGGGCTACGCCTGCGCCACCTTCCACCGGGGCATTCGCCTGATCCGTATCCCCAGCACCGTGCTGGCCCAGAACGACGCCGGCATCGGCGTGAAAAACGGCATCAACGCTTTCGGCCAGAAGAACCTGCTGGGCGCCTTCTGCCCAGCCACGGCGGTGATCAATGACTTCCAGTTGCTGACCAGCCTGACCCGCCGCGACCAGATCGCCGGGCTGGCCGAAGCGGTCAAAGTAGCGTTGATCAAGGATCAGGCATTCTTCGAGTGGATGGAACAGCACGCCGACGCCCTCGCTCACTTCGACCACGCGGCCAGCCGCTATGCGATTCGCCGTTGCGCCGAGCTGCACCTTGGGCACATCACCGGCGCCGGCGACCCGTTCGAACGCGGCAACGGCCGGCCCCTGGATTACGGGCACTGGGCCGCACACAAACTGGAAAACCTCAGCCACCACCGGCTGCGCCATGGCGAAGCCGTTGCGGTGGGCATGGCCCTGGACGGGCTGTATGCCAATGCACTCGGGCTGTTGAGCGACGCCGACACGCAACGGGTCATGAGCCTGTTGCGCAAGCTGGGCTTCAACTTGTGCCCACCGGAGCTGAGCTTGCAGGATGCGCAAGGCCACTCACCGCTGTTGCTCGGCCTGGAGGAATTTCGCCAGCATTTGGGTGGGCAGCTGTCGATCCCCATGCTCAACCGCATCGGCCAGTCGGTGGACCTGCATGAAATCGACGGCGCGAAAATGCAAGCGGCGCTGCTACGGCTGTCGACCCGCAGCGATGCGGTAGTGCCCCTGGGCGAGGGTTACGCGCAATGAGCCCGATGAAAACCTGGATGACCCTTGGCCGGGTGTCCAACCTGCCCACGGTGTGGACCAACACCCTGGCCGCCGCCCTGCTCGCCAGCAGTGCCGGGGCAATGGCGCCGCCGTCGTCACTGGTGTGGGTGCTGCTGTTGATCACGCTGTCGTTGTTGTACCTGGCCGGCATGCTGCTCAACGACTGGCTGGACGCCGACTGGGACCAGCAACACCACAACCCGCGACCGATCACCCTGGGCTTGGCCAGCCGTCAGCACGTGGGCCTGGCCACGGCGCTGTTGCTGATACTCGCTGCGGCGGCGGTGCTGGGCCTGAGCCGGCTGATCGACGAACCGCACTGGCTGCTCGGCAGTGTGGTGCTGCTGGTGGGCTGCATCTTCGGCTACAACCTGCTGCACAAGAAATACGCCCACAGCGTCTGGCTGATGGGCGCCTGCCGCTCGGCGCTGTACCTCACGGCAGCCGCCAGCCTGGCCGTGCCGCCGGAGCCGATCTGGCTGTGCGCAATCCTGCTCGGGGTGTACATCAGCGGTTTGACCTACCTGGCCCGTCAGGAACACCGCAACCAACTGATCAGCCGTCTGCCGTTGCTGTTGATGCTGAGCCCGCTGGCCTTGGCGATCTACTCCAATAACCTGTGGTTCTGGCCGGTGCTGCTGCTCTGGCTGGGGTGGTTGGGCTGGCACTACTGGAAGTACCTGGCCAACCCGCAACAGCGCAAGGTGCGCGCGTTTATCGGGGCGGGCCTGGCCGCCTTGCCACTGTTTGATGCGCTGGTGCTGGCCGTGGCCAATCAGCCGTTGGGCAGCCTGCTGTGTGTACTGGTGTTTTTCCTGCTCCCCCACTTTCAGCGTTGGATCAAGCCGACATGAACATGCGCCAGGATTGCCTCACCGAACACCGCCACGTGTTGACCCAACAACTGGCGGCTGCCCAACTGCAGTGGTGGCAGCAGGCTCAGGCACAGCTTGCGCAACAACCGGACGCCACCACCGCGGCGCTGTTGAGCGGCCAGTGCAAGCGTCAGCTGCCGGGCCATGCCGTCGAGCTGGCGCGTGCGTTGGTGTTGGCCAATGCGCTGGAACATACCCCGGTGGACGAACAATTGCCGCTGCTGCGCCAGCTGTTCCTGTGGGGCGACGATCAGGAAAAAATCGCCCTGCTTGGCGCCCTCGACTGGCTCGACAGCGACGGGGTGTGCCTGGAGCTGGCCTTGCAAGCCGGGCGCACCAGTAACCCCCAGGTGTTCGCCGCCCTCGCCCTCGACACGGCCTACCCGTCACGTCATTACCCAGAGCGCGCCTTTCACCAGTTGGTGTTGAAGGCACTCGGCATGGGCCTCGACGTCGGTCGCCTGGTTGGCCTGACGCAACACCACAGCGTCAGCCTCAACCAACTGGCGCTCGACCTGCTCGATGAACAACTGGCGGCCGAACGCACTGTGTCCCCCGGCCTGCCCCGAGTGATCGCCTTTGACCTGCTCAGCCCGGCGCAACACCAGCGCCTGCGCGGCCTGCGCCTGCCGCCGGAATGGCACGCCTACTTGAACTGATGCACACCGCCTGCCCTTGACGAGGATTCACCATGCTCAAGTACTTCGATCCGCATATTCATATGGTCAGCCGCACCACCGACGACTACCAGAACATGGCCGCCGCCGGGATCACCGGGGTGATCGAACCGGCGTTCTGGCAAGGCCAGGCGCGCACCAGCGTCGGCAGTTTCGTCGATTACTTCGACACGCTGCTGGGCTGGGAACGCTTTCGCGCGAGCATGTTCGGCATCCATCACTTCTGCACCATCGGGCTTAACCCCAAAGAAGCGAATGACCTGTCGATCGCCAACGAAGTGCTGGAACTCCTGCCGCGCTATCTGGTGAAGGACGGCGTGGTGGCGGTGGGCGAAATCGGCTACGACGACATCACCCCCGAAGAGGATCGCTTTCTCGCGGCGCAGCTTGAGCTGGCGAAACAATTCAATCTGCCGGTGCTGGTGCATACGCCACACCGCGACAAGATCGGTGGCACCAAACGCACACTGGCGGTGATCCGCGACGTGGGGATCGCCGAGCACCTGGTGATTATTGACCACCTCAACGAACTGACCCTGCCGCTGGTGCTGGACAGCGAGTGCTGGCGCGGCCATTCCATTTACCCCAACACCAAGATGTCGGAGCAGCGCATGGTCGCCCTGCTCAAGGAATACGGCACTGAAAAAATGGTGGTCAACAGCGCCGCCGACTGGGGCATCAGCGACCCGCTCAAGGTGCCCAAGACCGGCCAGGCGATGTTGGCGGCGGGCTTTACTGAAGCCCAGGTAGAACAGGTGCTGTTCCACAATCCGGTGGACTTTTTTGCCCAGAGCGGTCAGCTGGACAAGGGCTTGGTCAGCACACCGCTGCCCATCGACCAACGCAAGCAATGGCAGGAAAACTCGGCCCTGCGCGGCCAGGAACCGGTGGTTAAATGAGCCCCCGTAGCGGCTGGACGGCGCCCCAGGTCGGGTATTGCAGCAATGTGCACCCGACCCGTGACCTGGCCGGGTTACGCACCTCCATCGAGCAGCACTTTCAGGGCGTGCGACACCTGCGCGGGCTGCACGAACAGGACAGCGGCTTGTGGATCTGCGCACACGCTGCGGCGCAATTACAACAGGCATCGGCGTGCACGCAATTCCTCGAGTTGCTCGATCAAACCGGCTTGCGGCTGACGTCGCTGAATGGTTTTCCCTATGGCGAATTCCATCAGGGCGCAGTGAAAGCCGAGGTGTATTTACCCCACTGGGCCGACCCCCAGCGGCTGGCCTACAGCCTGAACCTGGCGCGCATCCTCGCGCAGGCCTTGCCGGTCGACTGCCACCAAGGAGTGATTTCCACGGTGCCGCTGGGCTATGCCGCCACCTGGACCGCGCCATTGCAGGCGCGCGCCGACGAGCACCTCAACCAACTCACTGCGGCACTCGCCAACCTGCACCGGGAAACCGGCAAGCAGATCGTGTTCTGCCTGGAGATGGAGCCCGATTGCGTGCTGGAAAACACCGAGCAGGCCATCGCGTTCTTCCAGCGTCGGCAGCGCCTGGACCCGAACCATGCTTACCTGGCCCTGTGTTTTGATGTGTGCCACCAGGCGGTGATGTTCGAGGATTGTTATCAGTCGCTGGCCAGGCTACGTCAAGCCCAGGTGCCCGTGGGCAAGATCCAGCTGTCCAACGCGATGATCTGCCGCTTGCCAACTGAGGACGCGCATCGCCGCGAACACGTGCTCGAGACCCTGAGCACCTTCGCCGAAACCACCTACCTGCATCAGGTAAAAGCCCTCGACCCTCTCGGTCGCATTATCAGCTGGCCGGACCTGCCGGCCGCGCTCGCCGACTGCAGCGGTTTGCGTGAACTGCGCATTCATTTCCATATACCGCTGTTCAGCGAACACTTGCTGTTGCCCGAACTCAGCGGCAGCCAGGCCGCGTTGGCACAGACCTTCGATTACCTGGCGGCCCATGGTGACTTCCGCCCGGTGCTGGAAGTGGAAACCTACAGCTGGGGGGTGCTGCCCGCGCAACTGCGGCCCACCACCGAGCGCGCGCAACTGGAAGGGATCGCCGCCGAATTGCGCTGGGTTGAGGACCAACTGCGCCAGCGCAACCTGCTGCTTTCCCTCAAGCACGAGGCGTACGCCCATGCGCTCTGAACAACCGCTGCTGCTGATCAATGTGGTCGGGCTGACGCCATCGCAGCTGGGTGAGGCAACGCCGCATATCAATGCCCTGCTCAAGACCGCGCAGATGGCCTACTTGCAACCGGTGTTCCCCGCCGTCACCTCGACGGTACAAGCCTCGATCCTCACCGGCGCGCCGCCGTCGCAGCACGGCATCGTCGGCAATGGCTGGTACTTTCGCGACCAGGCCGAAGTGCGGTTCTGGCTGCAACCCAATGCGCTGATCGAGGGTGAAAAGGTCTGGCACACGCTCAAGCGCGAGCTCCCGGGCTTTCGCTGCAGCCAGTTGTTCTGGTGGTACAACATGTACGCCGACGTGGATGCCGCGATCACCCCGCGCCCGCACTACCCGGCGGATGGTCGCAAACAATTCGGTCTGTATTCGTCGCCACCCGGGCTGCACGAACAGATCGAACGGCAGATTGGCGAGTTTCCGTTTCCAGGGTTCTGGGGCCCGGCGGCAGGGATTGCATCGAGCCGCTGGATCGTGGATTGCGCGATGGCCGAGTTCCAGATCAACCGGCCCCACTTGCAGTTGATCTACCTGCCGCACCTCGATTACAGCTTGCAGCGCGTGGGGCCCGATCATCCCTCGATTGCTGGTGAAGTACGGGCCATCGACAGTGAAGTGGGTCGCCTGCTGACCTTTGCCCAAGCGCAAGGCGCGGCGGTGATGCTGCTGTCCGAATATGGCATCGAAGCCGTCGAGCAGTCAGTGTCGATCAACCGCGTGTTGCGCGCCGAAGGCCTGTTGCAGGTGCGCCAGTCCCTGAGCTGGGAATTGCTCGACCCCGGCGCCAGCGCGGCGTTTGCCGTGGCCGACCATCAGGTCGCGCATGTCTACGTGAAGCAGGCGCAGGACATCCCGCGGGTCAAAGCCTTGCTGCAACGCCAGCCCGGTATCGAGCAGGTGCTGGACAAGGCCGAGCAACGCGCCTGGCAGCTGGACCACCCGCGCAGCGGCGAGCTGGTGGCCGTGGCCGCCGCCGGTTTCTGGTTCGATTATTACTACTGGCTGGATGATCGCAACGCACCGGATTTCGCGCGCACCGTGGACATCCACCGCAAGCCCGGTTACGACCCGGTCGAGCTGTTTATCGACCCGGCGATTCGTTTCCCCACATTGAAAGTGGCGCGCCGCCTGCTGCAAAAGAAGCTCGGCTTTCGCTACTACATGGACCTCATCCCACTGGACACCACCCTGGTACGCGGCAGCCATGGTCGCTTACCCAGCAGCGTACAGACCGGCCCGCTGCTGATCACCAATTGCGCACTGGCGCTACCGCAACACCTTGCGGCGACGGCAGTGAAGCAACTGCTCCTGGAACACTTCCTGGGGCGCCCACACCTCGAACTGGCCACAGCCAAGGAGCTTCCATGCGGCGAGCCTTATCTATAACTGTCTTGAGTGCATTGGCCGGGTTGGCCCATGCCCAAGGCACCACCCCCTTCGACTGCACCCAGTTCCTGCAGTTTGGAGGCAACCTCGACAAGACCCGCGCGGCCTTCGTGCAAAGCCGCGACACGCTCGCCTGGAACTGGTTTGCCTGCCTGAACCAGAACGTCTCCGCGCAAAGCCCTGATCGGGTCTGGGAGACCATGAAGCCTTCGGATCAGGTCTACCTGAGCAATGGCGCTCAGCCCCTGCCGTATGCCGAGCGCGAGCGCGTACCGATCGAGGTGATTGCACAGGCACAAAAACTGGGCATGAACCTCAACCGTACCTTTCACAACCTCAATGCCACGCAGCAAGTGGATGGGTTGATCCTGCAGATGGGCGGCCAGATGCCGGCGGCGCAAAAAGGCCAGCCGGTACGTTTCCAACTGTTGATGGGCCAGGACACCTTCAACTACATCGTGCAGCAGAACGTCTACAACGTGAATGGCCAGGCCGCGCTGACCAGCGACCTGTCGTTCCCCTCCACCGCCTGGGAGTTGAAGGCTGCCTGGCTGTGGATCGGCAACAACCCGACCTATCAGCAGCAACTGATCAAGGATGGTTACTACATTGCCCAGGCCTACTATCAGCAGGACGGTAAATACCTGGTCGGCTACGCCGCGCTCAGCGGTTTGCATGTGATCAACAAACTGAACCCCGACTGGGTGTGGACCACCTTCGAAAACCGCAACAACAGCAAGTACACGGTGACCAATGCGACGCCTGCAACGCCGATGACCAACAGCACCGGGCCCACAAAGGCGGCGCAGCCGGTGAACACGACGTTTCAGGCCAACTTTCCGGCCCTGGCGCAGTACGAGTTGATCGGCGTGCAATCCAAAACGCTGCCGACCTTGCTCGCCAACTCCCAGCTGGAGTCGGCGTTCCAGAGCGAGTCTTCGTGTTTCGCCTGCCACAGCACCGCCGCGTATTCAGCGAAAAAAGGCTACTTCAATTTCGCCCTCAAACAACAGGGCGGCATCGTGTACCCCACGGCCGAACTGCCGCCCGCAGACTTTGTCGGCTACCACAAACTGGACTTTGTCTGGTCGCTCAAACGCGCCCAGTGGCAACGCTAAGGAGCCTCACATGAGCGTATTGAATTTCCCGCGTATCTACCTGGGCGGCCATATGTTCTGGAACCCGCCGACCGCCAACAACAACGACATGTACCCGCTCTACGACGCGGTAAAAATGCAGATGAACTGGCCGTTTTTGAAGGCCTTCAACATCACCCCGGAAAACGCCATCAGCACCTTGCTGCCGTGGACAATCGCGCCGCTGTCACCCGCCAGCGTACCGCCCTACGTCATGCAGGTGCCGGGCAATGCCGGGCAGTTGACCACACCGATGATCCCCGGCGAATGGAACCTGTTCGGCGACAACGCGTGCGGCACCGTCAGCTACAACCAGACCCAATCGGTGGTCACCGGCGGCGAGTTGCCCAACGGTGGCTATGTGAGCCAGGACCCGCTGATCAACCAGAGCTTCCAGTTGCTCGGCAACCCCTTTGGCGGCGCGCCCTCCTCCCCGGCGCGCTTCGTGGACGTGAGCCCTTGGCAGAACACCTTCACCGCGCTGTATTTCGACAAGCTGGTGCTGGGCAATGCGCAGTGCGGCCTGACGCTCAATCGCCAGTTCCGCATGCTCGACCGCTTCCTGAACTTCAACTGGGCCAACCTGGGCGGCCTGGCCTATGTCACCACCACTTGGCAAACCTGTTTTCCGAAGGAAAACCTGGAGTGGGTGATCGGCAACTCGGCCTTGCTGCAAAACCTGCAAACGCAAATGGCGCAACAAAATGCCAAGGGCCTGATGTTCCGCTTTTCCACCTACCTGACCTGCTACGACAAGAACGGCATCCTCAACAATTACCCGCCCATCGACACCCACAGTTCCAGTGCGGCAGCCCAGGCCAAGGTGCAGGCCATGTATCAGCAGGGTCTGGACAACGTCGGCGATATTTTCTTCAACCCCGCCTACAGCCGTACGGTGGGCACCCTGGGCCTGTGGTTCGAAGACGAATTCCCCACCGCCCCCGCTGGCAGACGCCTGTTACCCGCCAGCCCCGTGCCCATCTACAAAACCACGCCGGCGCAGTCGACACCGGCGCAACTGGGTGTGATCTCGGCCCAGGCCCATGGCGCTACCTTGTCGCTGGACCTGAGCAACGCCTTCCCGTTCTATCCGATCGACAGAAACGCAGCCATACCGGTAGCCGCCAAGTACCAGGCCGGCAACTACCAGATTGGCACTCGCCAGAATGGGCAATTCAGCCCGCTGGCCAGTTTCGGTTATGACGACTATCAACAAGCGGCGTTCGACAAGCGCTCCGGCATCCTCGACCTGACGCTGACGGCACAAGCACAGACGCAACTGCAAACCGGCACCCTGGAACTGCAACTGCAGGGCGCCACCGCCGTCACCGCCGCGACCCAGCAGATGTGGACTGCCGAAGTGGTGGAGAGCGCCAGCTTTATCGACGTGGGCGACACCCGGACGCTGCAGGTCATGGTGCAATACGACGGCCTGCCCGCACCGGCCGGCACCACGTTGTGGGTGGCGGAATACGGCAATGCCTACATGCTGTGCACCACCGATTACTACCTGGCATTCAGCAACCCGGCCAACTTCACGCTGTTCAACAATGACCCGCAAAACCCGGCCAATAACAGCGCGAACCTGCCGCAATTCAAGGGTGCATCGACGCTGCTCAGCCAGGTGACCGAGGGCACGGGCCGCCAGCTCATGGCCACGCGGCTCGCGGTGGCAGCGGATCAAATGACGCCGGTGACCTATCAGCAATTTCTGCCGACACCCGCCGCTGTCGCCTTGAGCCCGACGCTTAAGTTCGCCAACCCGATCGCGATGCAGGGCACGTTGCAGGACCCGCTCAACAGTACGGTGCAATACAGCCTGACCAAGATTCAGACCGACGCCAATGGCATCGCCAACCTGACCGTCACGGGCTTGGCACCGGGGTTTCCGACCTTGCGTTTTTTCCTGCAGGAAGGTCAGCAAACACCCACCATTCCGTTCAGCTTCCCGCTCCCGACGGCCTTCACCGACTTCCTCGCACCGCTGCGCGTACTGCCGCTGGAGCCGCAGCTGCAGCAGGATTTCGTTAATGCGTGGAACCGCATTTATATGAACAAGGACGCGGGCACCGTGATCTGGGAGACCTTCATCTACCCCTTCATCCTGCAGCCGTTCTATTACCTGTACCCGATCATGAGCAAGTTCATGCCACTCAACTCCTTGACGCGCATCGAGGGCGCCGTCGACCAATTGATTGTGTTGATCAGTAAGGAATACCAGGAGGAAAGCACCCTGGCGATGCCCATCACACGGGACATGCCGCAAAGCCGTCGCGCGGTGCTGGAGCTGTGGGCGCAAGCCCTGGTGAAACGCAATTACCCGCCCATTCCACTCAGCATGAGCGACTACGACTAAGCCACACACAGGATCGCCGGGTGGCGAAACAATCACCCGGCACACCACAGGAGTGTCCTATGAACACCAGCCTCTTAAGCCGACTGTTGCTGCTGATACTGCTGCTCAGCCCTGGCGCGTTTGCCGCAGATGACAGCGGCGCCGTGTACTTCACCAACGGGGTGCACAACAGCGAGGGATGTAATCAACAGAACGGCAACTGCATTGCCGAGCGCGCGCCCGGCGACCCGTCCGATCCGTTTTTTCCGGCGCAATGGATCAGCGACTGGACGATGTACCGGGTGATGAACAACTACGAGAAAAACCCGCCGCCCTACAGCAATCCACCTTCCACCCTCACGCCTGCGGATTACACCGTTTCCAAGGGCACCAGCTACTACGACACCGCCTACATCCCAGCGGACGGCGACGGCTTCGGCGCGATGATGGAGCACTACGAGAAGTACTGCCTCCCGATCTTCCCGATCAAGAACAACAACTACACCTGCTCGTTCGTGTCCCTGGGCAACAAGGCGTACTTCCTGACGTATCCGCAGGACCGCCCGAAAGACATGCCGGCCTGCTGCATGTTTTCACCGATGAATCATCCGCCACGCCAAAGCTTTATCGAACACCTGCCGTACAGCGCCGCGCGCAGCAAAAACCTCAACGGCAGCGTGCAGGCGTATGCGCTGGACCTGCAATCACCGGCGGGGCCGATCCTGTTCGGGTATGCCTTCAACAAACAACAGTCGGGGTCGCCGCCCTACCGTTTGCCCCAGTCATTCTTCTTTTCGGGGGACGCCAGCGTCGCGAATGCGCCCATCGTGAGCCAGAACTACACGAATTTCCGTATCGCCAGACCCGACCCGAAACAGACCTGGGACCAAGTAGCCGCGATGTGCCCGTCGAACCCGCCGCCTTGCCAGCTGTTCGAACCGCCGGCGTCCCAAAGCAACGGCCACAAGGCGCAGTGGAACCAGCTCATGCAGCGCAAACCCTGACCCACAAGGACGGATCGCCATGAAAACGTTATTCCGTGTGATGTTACTCGGGCTGGTCAGCCTGTCGGCCCAAGCCCGGGAGGCGCCTCAGGCGTCGACGCTGGCCACGCAGCTCAATTGCCAGCCGCCCAGCAGCGCACCCGCCGCCACTGCCCCGCAGGACCAGTTCGATCAATACAGCTGGCAGATGTTTATCGCCTTGAACTGGCCTGCCCAGGACGGGCAACGCGGCACGCCCAACTGCAACAAACAACCGGGCGATGCCGGCTACACGGTGTGGCAGACCTACAAAACCGTCAGCGAAATCTTCCTGCCGGGAGCCGCCAACCCAGGGCCTTGGAACAGCCCGCTGACCGCTCGCAGCCTGGGCATCATCAACATCGCTGCGCTGAAGAACAGCTCACTGGTCAACTCCATCGACCAGGCCGTCGGCGGCTGGTTGATCGACCAGGCGGGCAACCCGACCTACTACGACATCTCGGCCAACCAGGCTTCCTATAACTACATCGTGGGCAACAATTTCTACAACGCCAACGTGGTGTCCAAAGCCAGCAACATCAGCTTCCCCAACGGGGTCATCGAGATCAAATCGAGCTGGCGCATGCTTACGCCCAAGGACAACGCCAGCCATTACCTGACGCAGTTCGCGCGCGTGGCCACCTTCAATAACCAGGGCCAACGCACCGGGGTGACCGAGGCTTACCTCGGGCTGGTGGGCCTGCATATCATCACCAAGGTCAATGGCTACCCGCAGTGGATCTGGTCGACCTTCGAGCAAATCGAAAACGTGCCGCCCAAGGCCAAGGTCAATGGCCAATGGGTCGACCAGCCTGTCGCCGGCACCGCCTATTCCTACTACAACCCGCTCGCGCCTGCTGCGACGCTCAACCAGTCACCGTGCAACTGGCAAACCCAGGGCACGCAACTGGTCTGCGTGCCCAAACCCGGTACTACGTTCCAGACGCCGAACCCACTGAACCGCGTGACACCGATTGCCGATGCCACAGGCTGGGTGAACGCCAATTACCAGGCCAACCCCGGCCTGCAACGCAGCGTATTGAAGTACTACCAGCTCATCACCACCCAGCGCCCATTGATGCCGAACAACCCGAGTAACCCGCTGGGCCAACCGACACCGGCGCTGTCGGCCAACGTGACCATGGAAAGCTACATCCAGCCCAACAGCAGTTGCATGAACTGCCACTCCATGGCGACACCGGTGAAGAGCCCGTTCAAATCCGACTTTTCCTACCTGTTCAAATTCGCCAATCCGCCTGTCACCCCACACGCCACGGACAAGGAATAGACCATGAGCATCCTCAATGGACCACGACTGAATTTCTGGGGCGGCATCCGCACGGACGTGAGTTTGCCGAACAACTCACCGACCATTCCCTTCAACGGCAACCCGAACTGGCCGCTGTTCGACCTGACCACGTCGACCCTCGCGCCAGGTGCGCAGCCGTATACCGATGACCAGTTGAACAACATGATCAACGCGCCGGCCGGCAACTACTACACCGCTGGCGGCTGGAACCACTATGGCCAGCATGTGGTGGACATGCAGAACGCCTTGATCAGTTCCCAAGGTGCGCCGGGCAACATCAGCACCACCGGCGACCAGGTCGGCCAGCCCGTGTACCTGCTGGGCTCGGTGGACCCGGTCACCGGACAAGGCCCGGTGTCCGGCCCGATGATGGTAGACCTCGACCCCAGCGCCTCGACCACCACACAGATATTCGTCGGCGGCCTGCAAATCGGCAGCAGTGACAATATCCAGTTGCTGATCCGCTGCAATGCGGTGTGCAGCAGTTTCGACGTGACCGGCCGTGTGCTCGACCCGGCAAAGATGGACGCGCCGGGCTCGTTCCATGCCAGCGGCACGTTCCAGCTGACCTTCCCGCTGAGCAGCATCGTCAGTTGGAACCAAAACAGCAGCGGCCTCAAGGCGATCATCCAGGCCCCGGGGGCGACCGGCATTGTCCTGCGTTTCGTGATGTTCGAGATGTGCCCGCAGATGACCACCGCGCAACTGGACGCCGATTACGCGGCGGGCAAATACACACCCAACCCAAGCATCGGCCGCGTGATCGGTACCCTGGCCCCGGCGTTTGCCGGCGAGCCGTCGGGCTGCCAGCCAGGTCGGCAACTGGTCAACCAGGTCACGGGCAATGCCGCCTATGCGGCCCTGGGCAACAATGGCTTGCTGAGCCTCGATATGGTCAACGTCATCCCCAAGCAAACCTTCCGGGCCGTGCGGGACGACATCACCAGCCCTATCGGGCCGAATGCGAACTACGGGCCGGTGACGATTTCCGCTGGCGCGGCCGCGTTGATGACCCTCAACCCAACCACCAGCCCGTTGGTCAATTACTACGTGTACGGCGGCATCGTCGACGTGGCGCTCAATGCCAGCCAGCAGCAAGCCGTTAAGACCACCGCGTTGAACATCACCGCGCCCAACCCGGTGAACGGTCAAAAACTCAACGCGACCGAATCGACCTATCGGGTATACGCCGATCAGCGCAATGTGTATCTGGAGGATTACCCCAATGGCCTGACCATCACGTTACAGGTCAGCTACCTGGGCGGGCCGGTGCCCAACGCCACCAAGGTCAGCCTGGGGGCCAGCGCACCTGGGGTTTATGATCAAAAGCAATACACCGACTTCCTCAACTTTCCGACGTCACTGACCGTCAATGCCGGCCAACAGACGGTGAGTTTTCCGGTCACCCTCAAACCCGGCAGCGCCAGCCAGGCAGGCTTTGTCGCGCTGACCTGCACGGCCAATGGCGTGGACGACGGCGCCTTCTTCACCAACTTGCGCAAATATGCCCAGACCGACTTCGGCATTCCCAAGGGCAGCATCATCACCTGGCAGCAGATGTACCCGAACGTGCTGCGCTTTCACTACCTGGCCTTCCCCGCCATGTCCCGCTACATCCCGCTGAACCAACCCGACGCGATCATGGGCGCGAAGAACGCCATCCTCGCGCGCACTTCGGACGCCTACAAAGGCACCACACTGTTCATGCCGGTGGTGCGTTCGATGTCGCCGGCCCAACGGGCGCTGCTGCGCGCCTATCTCACCGGCAGCCCGTGGCAGCCGCCGCAATAGGAGCAACGCCCATGACCCTGCATATCCCGGCGCAGCCCATCGAAAACCTGCGCCCCAGCACACTGATCGCCGAGAGCCTGCTCAACCCACGCGGTGTGTGCGTGCAAGCCGATGGCAGCCTGCTACTGGCCGAGGCCGGCTCAGGCCTGGCGGACCAGCCGTTCAGCGGCCGCGTCAGTCGGCTACGACCCGACCCGTTGCAGCCCGGTGCCTATCTGCCCAGCGAGACCCTCGCACAAGGCTTTCGCGCCATGAACATGCAGGCGCGCATGCTGCGTGATGAAATCATGGGGTTGTCGGACATTGCCTGCGGCGGCGGCCGTTGCCTGGCCAGCCAGACCGATTATGTCGGCGGCTCCAAACTGCTCGACCTGCAATACAGCCCGCCCGAGCCGGTGTTTCACAGCCGTGGCAATTTGAATGCGCTGTGTTATCACCCGACCCGCAACAGTTGGCTGGCGGTCAAGCCCGATACCAACCAACTGGTGGAGTTTCGCGACGGCCAGGACGAACAGGTGCTGGTGCAACTGCCCGAACTGGACATGGGCCAGGAAGCCGTCCCCGTGACCCTGGTGTATGAACCGCAGACAGACGCGGTGCTGATCAGCCTGTTCTCCGGGGAGCTGCACGGCGACCCGGCGCGCAAGGGCATCGACTTTGCCGACTTCGCAGGCCAAGTGGTCCGAGTGCACCCGGCCAGCGGGCAGATTGAGGTGGTGATACGTGGCCTGCAATTGCCCACGGGCCTGGCGCTGTGCCCGCAGGGCAACCTGCTGGTGCTGGAGCTATGCAACCACCTGCAACAACCCTTGCCGCCGGACTGGAGCGGCGAGCCGCTGCATGGCGGTTTTACTCGATTCAGTGGGCGATTGTTGCGTTGCAACCTGCACACCGGGCCGGTCGAAGTATTGGCGCGCGGGCTGGATACGCCGTCCAACCTGTGCGTGGTGCAAGGCGCGGTGTTAGTGAGCGAAGGCATGGGGCTGGCCGGCCGGCGCATACCCACACCCGACAACACGGTGGTGCCATTGAGTGGCCGGTTACGCTGGGTGCAGCTCTGAACGCCGCCTTATGCAGGCAAGACCGCAGCGTCTAACATCAAAACGGTAGCGGGCCCGGCACGAAAAGAGGGATTGTGCCTGGCCGCTTCCACCATATGAGCGGCCAGATGATGGGCATCCAGTGCGTCCTGGGAAGCCCACGTTTCGATCAGGACAAAACTGTCTTGGTTGCCCGCAACCGGGTGCAAATCATATTGCAGGCAGCCATGCTCGGCCCTGACCTTGGGCGCCAGCCCTTCGAATGCGGCCAACTGCTGCGAACCTTTACCGGGCTGGGTATGGATAATCACGACAAGCCGAACTTCATCTGACATGAAAACACCGTTGCATAGGCTGGATAGGGAACCCGCACAGTACGTGAGCAAAGAGCGGGCGGCAAAAGACGTAACAGGCACTTTTATTTCACAGGGTTTTCACAGTTGAGCGCCTAGGCTTAACCCAGCTCCTAAGTGAACACCTTTTAAGCCCGCGCCCCCATCGTGGGCTTTTCTTTGTCCGGTGAACGGTGGCTTTATGCGCTGCAATCACCTTCGCATCATGAGCCCACTGCACGTGTTTACCGGCGCTGTAGTCGTAGCCGTCAGGCCTGAGCAAATTTTGCTCGCTGGAACACGGTACACGGCGTATTCAAGCATCGCTTGCTGCCAGTCCGCACCCCGCTCGGAGCCTGGCCACTTCTCATGATGGCAGCCAGCCACTGCTCCAACCCGGCCCGACCTGATCGTAAGCAACCGCTTACGCGGAGCGCCTTTCGTTACGATTTTGTTGTTTTTTTTACGCCTTTCCCGTTCTTTCGCTCGTATCCGTGGTGAAAAAACCAAACGACCAAAAGCAGGCCTGCCAAGCCAAAAATGAACAGCAACAGCTCTATTGCGGGACCTTCGTGTGAAAACATTTTTCGTTCCTCATCCTGAAGTCGCGTGACCCGAAACAGGTCATGCACGAAACTATTCGTAACAATTCATACATTTTCAGGTTAACGGCCAAAACCACCTGTGGCAACCCTGAATTGCGTTGTAACCATTGATCTAGACGGGTTGTTTATCGTAACGACTGAGTTGCAAGGCCCGTCAAAGCGCGCCTGCGGTAACCGAACTGACAGAAAACTGTGCTGGACTACGCTGGTGCTTTGGGGTTGGACGAAGCCAACACCACGCGCTTCGCCCCTGCTTTCCTCCAGGCAATAAAAAACCGCGATATCGCGGTTTCCAACGCAGCTGCGTAGGGGCGTCATTACCTGTTTGTTTATCGCCGTGCTTACTGGATTGACTAAAGGGCGCTCAGTGCCCGAACAAGGAGTTCATCAATGATTCGTCAAGCATTACCCAGCGACGCAAAGGCCATCGCCCAGGTGCACATCAGCAGTTGGCAGCAAGCGTATCGCGACCTGATGCCTACCGAATACTTGAACGCGTTGGACGCAACGCTGGCTCAGCGTGAATCATCCTGGATTCGCTCGATTGAATCGGCCGAGTCGAACGTATGGGTCGCGGAGCTGAACCAGCAGGTCGTTGGCTGGATATCAGTCGGCGCCAGCCGTGACGAAGATGCCGCCGAGGGAAACGCAGGTGAGGTCATGGCCATCTATGTGTTAGCCAGCCATTGGCAAACCGGCGTCGGGCTGGCCTTGTGGAAAGCAGGTTTGCAGTGCTTGATTGAGCAGGGATATCAGCGCTTAACGCTTTGGGTGTTGACCGGTAATGAAAGGGCTATCCGATTTTATCGCAGGGCCGGATGCGTGGAGGAAACAGGCAGTGAGCGTAATCTTCAGCGCGGCGGTGCAGCACTGGTAGAGGTGAGGTATGGGTTGCCCTTTACCCGGTTGAGCTAGGCAAGAAGGGGTGCGTTTTTTGTTATGCGCGCCCTGGTGTGGATGGCACATCATTGGCAGCAACCCACAGGCCTGAACAGGCCCGCGCAGTCCTTGAAAAATTATTTTATGAACCGGTGCATCCACTTTGATCGTTGGCTCGTAGATTCAATACCCTCACTCGGAGGGCATAAGAGCCAAGGAGATACATCATGCACGCTTTTTACAAAAAACTTGCTGCAGCCGCCTGCTTCTCGATTCTCTCCGTCACCGCAACGCTCAGCTTTGCCGCCGACACCGTGATGGTCGGAGGCGCAGCGATGTACCCCAGCAAAACCATCGTAGAAAACGCGGTCAACTCAAAGGACCACACAACACTCGTTGCGGCAGTCAAAGCCGCCGGACTGGTTGATACGCTCAACAGTAAAGGGCCTTTCACCGTATTCGCACCGACAAACGAAGCCTTTGCCAAGCTGCCGGCAGGTACCGTCGACACGCTGGTCAAGCCTGAACACAAAGCCGACCTGACTAAAATCCTCACCTACCATGTTGTGCCTGGCACTCACACATCGGCACAGCTGATGGCCGACGCCAAAAAGAACGGAGGCACCGTTGTGCTGAAAACCGTTCAAGGCGAGTCGCTGAATATCAAACTGCACGACGGCAAACTGTGGGTAGTCGATGCCAAGGGCGGCAAAGCCGGTATCAGCATCGCAGACGTGATGCAGTCCAACGGCGTGATCCACGTTGTCGACTCGGTCTTGATGCCTTAAACGCTCTTCACACCCGGCAGGCGCAGCGCTTGCCGGGTGTTGGGACGTGTATGTCAAGGAAACGGCTCCAGAGGTTCGCAGGCTCTGTACATAGGGCTAAGCCTTCACTCCAGGCCACAAAAAAAGGCGCTACTAAGAGCGCCTTTTTTACCGCCAACTTACTGCAAGCCAACCTGACGCAGCTCGGGCGTAGCTTCGCCACCGATAGCGATTTTTTTCGGTTTGGCTTCTTCAGGAATCACGCGCAGCAAGTCAATGCTCAACAGTCCGTTGTTCATCGAAGCACCGCGAACCTCAATGTGATCCGCCAGACGGAATGACAACCGGAATGCTCGTTGCGCGATGCCCTGGTGCAGATAAGTTACTTCTTTCCCGGTTTCACGCTTGTCGCCAACGACTGTCAAAACCCCCTTCTCGACCTGGATATCCAGATCCGCTTCAGTGAGCCCAGCTACTGCGATGACAATACGGTATTCGTCATCACCATGCTTTTCCACATTATGAGGCGGATAGGTATTCGGAGCCTCGCTGCGAAGCGCCGACTCAAACAGGTCATTGAAACGATCGAAGCCCACAGATTGACGGAACAGCGGGGCCAACGAAAGGGTAGTAGCCATCTCTAAATCTCCTGATTAAATCCAAGTGATTAAGTGCGCGACCCGCATTCGGCGTCGCGTGATAAAAATTTATGTGCGACGGAAAAAATTTCAAGAGGGCAGATAAAAAATTTTACAATGCCTAGGCAAAGCCGTGGTTAACGAGGTTCTCGGCAGGTGGCCCCGCTGATGGCCTCTGAAGCTTTCCATTGACAAAACTGGTCCATTTCGCATCCGCGTACCTGAGGATCAGACGCGTGCGGTCGTGCCAGGGGCCACCCTAGACGATGATCTCGGACGGCCTGCCGTGCAGGTGGTGCAGCAGAAAGGCGCCTGGCTCTTTCCCGGGCAATACTGGAATGGGGACTCACTGAGCGCGAGAACCCCTGCTTGGGCCTCAGTAAGAATAAAGAGACACCCCGCGACTACTATGCCAACGCCACTGTGTGGGATGGCGTATACGGGATGGCTGGACCTGAACTGTGGGAAGCCATGGATCTGGGCTACCTGACCGGCCAGCGTCCGGCTGACGTGATCGCCATGCGGATTGACGTGACTACTTCCTCGTCAAGCAGGGGAAAACAGGGTGAAGCTCAGGATCCTGATGCGCACGTAGGAAGGGGAAACAGCCTGGAAGATTGGTTAGGGAAATTTCAGAAAGGAATGCCGCCCACCCCTCAAAATATCTGCTCATCAACAAGCATGGGAAAGGATGACGAAGGGAATGCTGCGCTTGCGCTGGGACAAGACGCACAAGATGGCTTGCGAGAAACCTGTCGAACAAGGAGATCCAGCACTGGCTGCAAAGATCAGTGGGTTTCAGTTCCGAGATATTCGACCCAAGGCGGCGTCGGAAACCGTTGATATCGGCGATGCGAGCCTGCTGCTGGGGCATAGCAATCAGGAAAATCACAAAGCGCGTTTACAGGAGGCTCGGCGCCACTGCTAAACCGTCAAAATAGAAAAGTTATGGAACACTTCCACAACAGTTATGGAACGTCACGAAAAAACTGAAATGCGTCAGCCAGTCTCCAGAAACGCAAAAGCCCCGCTTTCGCGAGGCTATCGTGTAAATCTTGGCGGGAAACCAGGGATTCGAACCCTGGAGACGCTATTAACGTCCGCCGGTTTTCAAGACTGCCGTGTTAACTATACAAATCAATACTTTAACTACGGATCGTTTCCGCAATTGAACGCTTTTTGCTGGTCTGTAAGCCCCGCAAATCAAAGGGCACATGCACAGTTGCGGAAATGATTTACCCTCTTCCGGCGTCCTGCCGACCGAACACTACCCCCCCCAAATAACACCGGCTGCTAAGCTGTTCACTCCACCAGAGGAACGCCAATGCCAAACTCCGACCTACTCCCTTCACTGCTCTCCAAACTTTACGAAAACCAGTTGGCTCTTGAAGCTTCCATCGTGGAAATAGCAAACTGGGTAGAGCAGCGCGGCTCTGCCGACGTGGCTGAGAATGTGCGCGGCGCCCTGCACACCATCGAAGATAACGAAGAGTTCATCAAGTTAACCCTCGCAGTCCTCATGACGCCGGACTGACCGCCTCTCGTCGCCCCAAATCGCGCAACGGCAAAACCTCGATTACTGTATTCACATACAGTATTCGGATTTACCCACCATGTACATCGATGAAGAAACCTGCGGGTGGCTTGGGCTCCCCTCGCCTCTAGAAATGTACCAACAGCAATGCCTGCTACTGGAGAACGAGATCCAGGAACTGAACCTGCTGCTGCGCAAAGCGCGCGCTGACGTCTTCGGCCTTGTCACGATGCTGACTGAGGCTCAGGCGAAAAAAGAAGAGTTCGCAGGCTATCTCCGACTGCGCGGAGCGGAAGCGTCAGTGATGAGAAAGCAGATCGCCGACCTGGAGATATCGGCTAGCGCGAACCGGAAAGACGCAGATCAGTTGCGCAAGATGCTCAACGAGTTGAAACCGCTAGGGCGTTGAGAAATACCACATAACAGCCACAACCGTGACTACCCAACCTAGGGTAAGCAGAAATGACAGACCTGCAAGCCGCTTATCCATGGTGCCCTGTCAATATCGAAATGATCGCAATACGAACGCCCCAGAGGGGAGTAGTTCAGTGCGCTCAGTGTGCAATTGCTCGAACGTACGCCTGGCAAGCCCGCAGCGCGATCACAGCGTTATCCCATCGTTTGTAATGCCGATAATTCTTTGAGCATGCGCTGGCTCAGTTGCCGAACAGCGCGACTACCTGCTCAGGGAGAATCAGCGGCTTCACGATGAACTCAGTAAAGTTACCGAGCAATAGCCCTGAAGTATGCCGGGCACGCCCTAAACCCAGCCAGTTCTCGGCGGCAGCCTTGGATGATGCATCAGCTTGGGCTGGAGGAGTGCATAAACCACGTACTACGTGGCTTTCAGCGGTCCACTGTCTAAAACCCAAGCGTTATTTGGGAGGTTTTAAGGTCAATAAAACCGGCTTAGCGGCAGACAGTATTAGACAGCCCCCCCTCCCCGGCGTCCTGCCGACGAACACAGCCCACCAAAAATATCAAGGATCCAGTGTTTCAAACCGGAACCTCAGCGCTGTTGAGCAGTGTTTTTCGACGCCAGCGTTCAAACCACAGATAGACCACCGGCGTAGTGTACAGCGTCAGAATTTGCGACACCGCCAAGCCACCGACAATCGCAATGCCCAATGGCTGGCGCAACTCGGAGCCGGCGCCGTGCCCGAACGCCAGAGGCAACGCGCCGAGCAAAGCCGCCAGGGATGTCATCAGTATCGGCCGTAAGCGCATTAGGCAACCTTCGCGCACCGCTTGCCGGGGCGACAGACCCCGCTGCTGGGCCTGCAACGTGAAATCGACGATCATAATTGCGTTCTTCTTGACGATACCGATCAGCAAAATGATGCCGATCATCCCCAGCACCGACAGATCCTGACCGCAGAGCATCAATGCCAGCAGTGCGCCGAAACCGGCGGAAGGCAAAGTCGAAAGGATGGTCAGGGGGTGAATCGCATTCTCGTACAGCACACCCAGTACGATGTAGACCGTGAGGATCGCCGCTAGAATCAGCCAGGGTTGTGACTTCAATGAGTCCTGGAAGGCCTGGGCGGTGCCCTGGAAACTGCCCAGCACGGTGTCGGGCATTGCTACGGCCAGGGACGCCTGATTGATCGCGGTGACCGCTTCACTCAGGGCATTGCCGGGCGCGAGGTCGAACGACAGGGTAATGGCTGGGAACACACCCTGGTGGTTGATGATGATCGGCACTTGTTCGGTCTTGACGCTGGCCAGCAGGTTCAGCGGCACCAGGGCGCCGGAACTTGCGCGGACAAATAAATGCTCAAGGGTGGCGGTGGACGTTTGCCAGCTCGGGTCGAGTTCAAGAATCACGTGGTTCTGATCGAGCTGCGTGAACATCGTCGCAATCTGTCGCTGACCGAAGGCGTCGTACAGCACGTCGTCGATGGCCTGCACCGTTACGCCCAGCCGTGCAGCGGTGGAACGGTCGATCACCAGGGTCGATTGGGCGATGGCCTGTTGCTGGTCCGACGTTACGTGCTGCAACTGCGGCAAACTCTTGAGCTTCTCCAGCAGCACACCGCTCCAGTGATCCAGTTCGACACTGTCCGGATCTTGCAGGGTGTACTGGTATTGGGTCTTGCTGGCACGACCACCAATCTGGATGTCCTGGTTGGCCTGCATGAACACTTTGACTCCGGATAACCGGTCGAGCGCCGGTTGCAGGCGACGGATAACTTCGGCGGCGCTGGCGGTGCGCTCGCTGAACGGCTTCAGGTTGATCATCACCTTGCCCTGGCTCACAGTCGGATTCGGGCCGATCCAGAAATACACCCGGGCCACCGCCGGGTCCTGGCCGATGATGGCGGCAGCGCGGTTGACCTGTGCACGCATCGCGATGGGTGAAATATCAGCCGCTGCTTCGGCCACACCTTGGATCAAGCCGTTGTCCTGTTGCGGGAAGAAGCCCTTGGGGATGCCGACATACAGCACCGCCGTCGCCACCATTGTTGCGATGGCCACCGCCATGGTGATGCGCTGATGGTCCAGCACCCAATCCAGGCTACGGCGATAACCGTTGTGCAGGCCTTCGAACACCCGCTCGCAAGCCTGGGCAAAGCGCCCCTCTTCATGATAGGCATGGGGTTTGAGCAGCCACGCACAGAGCATGGGTGTGATGGTCAGGGAAACGATGCCGGACATGATAATCGCGACGCTGACGGTCACCGCAAACTCACGCATCAAGCGCCCGACAATGCCGGACATCAACAGGATCGGAAGGAACACCGCGATCAGCGACACCGTCATCGAGACAATGGTAAACGCCACCTCGCGCAAACCATCGACCGCCGATTGCAGGCGCGACTTGCCCATTTCCAGATGCCGGACAATGTTTTCCATGACCACGATGGCATCGTCCACCACAAACCCTACGGCAATCGCCAGGCCCATGATCGACAGGTTGTCGAGGCTATAGCCTAACAAGTACATCACCCCGAACGTGGCCACCAGAGACAGCGGGATGGTCAGGCTGGGAATCAGCGTTGCCGTGGCTTTGCGCAGAAACACAAAGATCACCACGACCACCAGCGCAATCGACAGCAGCAAGGTGAACTGCATGTCGTTGACCGAGGCTTCGATGGTCTGGGTGCGGTCACCAACCACCTGTACCTGTACGTCTCGCGGCAACGAGGCGGTCAGTTCGGGCAGCTTGGCCTTGATGGTGGCGATGGTCGACAACAGGTTGAAACCAGGCTGTTTGTGGATGTCGACGATAACCGTTGGCTCGGCACCCAATTGCGCAGCTTGTTGCGTGTCCTCGGCGCCGGCAATCACCCGCCCCAGGTCACCGAGCTTGATCGGCATGCCGCTCTTATAGGCGATAACCTGATCACGATAGTGCTGTGGGTCCAGCAATTGATCGGTCGCACCAAGGGTGATCGAACGGCTTTGGCCATCGAGGGTGCCCTTGGGCTGATCAAGGGTGCTGACGCCGATCACACTGCGCACATCCTCCAGGGTCAGGCCGCGAGCGGCCAGCGCATCGGGATCGATCTGTACCCGCACCGCCGGTTTCTGTTCTCCGTGAAAATCCACCAGGCCGACACCGGGCGTTTGCGACAAGCGCTGGGCAATGTAGTTGTCGGCGTAGCGATCCAGCTCTGGCAACGTGCGCACGGGTGACGTCACGGCAAGCGACATCACTGTACCTTCGGCCGGATTGACCTTGTTAAAGGTCGGTGCGCTGGACATGGTCTTGGGCAGATTCGGCGTGGCTGTGTTGATCGCTGTTTGCACATCCTGCGCTGCCCCATCGATGTCTCGCGACAGATCGAATTGCAGTACCACCTGGGTTTTACCCGCCGCACTCGACGAGGTCATCGACGTCACTTGCGGCACGGCCGCAAAAGCGCGTTCCAAGGGCGTCGCCACCGAAGACGCCATGGTTTCGGCGCTTGCCCCGGAGAGTTTGGCGGTGACCTGAATGGTCGGAAAATCCACCGTCGGCAGCGGCGCCACAGGCAGATGAAAGTAAGCAAAGGTACCGAGCAGCAAGACCCCGATGGCCAGCAGACTCAGCCCCACGCGCCGTTGAATCAATCCGGCCAGCACATTCATCGGGCGGCCTCCGCCAAATCGGCGGTGGTGTTGGCCTTGACCGGCGTGACCTTCAGCCCCGGCGCGACGCGGGACTGGCCCTGCACCACCACGGTTTCACCGGCCGTCAGACCCTGGCGAATCCACTGCTTGCCATCGACGACCGTGGCGGCATCGACCAGACGCGGTTGCACCCGTTGATCAGCATCCACCACATAGACGAAGTTACCCTGACGTCCCAACTGCACCGCTTCAGCCGGAACCACGGCCACGTCCTTATGCGTCTGCACCAGCAACCGCGCGCTCACCAACTCGCCCGGCCAGAGTTTCGCAGCGCCATTGTCGAATTGCGCCTTGAGCTGAATCTGGCCACTGGCGGCGGTGACCTGACTGTCGATAAAACTCAAATGGCCGCGGGCGATTTCCTGTTTTCCATCGCGGGTCATCGCCACCACCTGCAATGCGCCTTTGGCGTTTTCTTCGAGAATTTCCGCCAGTTCGTCCTGAGATACGGCGAAGGCCACGGAAATCGGGTTCATCTGGGTAATGGTCACCAACCCAGTGGCTTCGGCGCCGTGGGCAATCGCTCCGACGTCCAGCAGGCGCTGGCCGGTACGACCGGTCAACGGTGCCTTAACCTGGGTGAACTCCAGTTGCAGGCGCGCCACATCCAATCCCGCTTGATCGGCCTGTAAGGTGGCCTGCTGGGCGGCCAGTTGGGCGCGGTAGGTGTCGACGTCCTGGGCCGGCCCGGCCTTGGCGGCGGCCAGTTTGCCGGCCCGGTCCAGGTTAACCTTCAGGTTAGCCAGTTGCGCTTGATCCTTGGCCACCAAGGCCTGTGCCTGGGCTACCTGTGCCTGAAAAACCCGCGGGTCGATGACCGCCAGCAAGCTGCCAGCGGTGACAGTCTGCCCTTCGTTGAACAGGACTTTTTGCAGCTCACCGTCCACCCTAACCCGCACATTCACGCTGTTGAGCGGCTGTACGTTACCGATGGCGCTGATCCAGACGGGCAGGTCCTGGCGGCTGACCTGGCTCATCTGCACCGGCACGGCGCCGGCATCGACCTGCACCGGTGCGGCATGGGCTTGACGGTTCCATTGAAAGCCGCCGATGAGAGCGGCCAGCGAGAGCACCACTCCCCCTGCGAACATAACGCGACGACGTGGGTTCAAGGCATTCATGGGTGAGCAACCTGAGCAGAAGAACTGGAAGTAAGGGTGTTCGGCGAGAAATCCCCGCCCAAGGCGCGGAACAGGCCGACGGCGGCCTGCAAATGCTGGAGGCGTACCTGTAACAGCGTGTCTTCGGCCTGGTATTGGGTACGTTCGACGATCAGCAGTGTCTGGAAATCGGTCGAGCCGAGTCGGTAGCGAACCTGCGCCAGACGTGCGGCTTCGCGGGCAGAGTCCACGGCGGACTGGTTCAGGACGTAGCTTTTATCGAGTTCGCGGGCCGCACTAAGCTGGGTTTCAACATCCTGCAGCGCTTCGATGATCGACTCGCGATAGCTCGATGCCAGCTCCTGGACATGGGCCTGATCGAAATGCAGTTGACCCTTGAGCTGACCGCCGGCAATCACCGGTTGGCTGAGCGTGCCGATGACGCTCCAGATCTGGCCGCCGGCGAGCGTATCGATGCCACCTAGCAGGTCCAGGGACAGGTTCGGTAAAAACGCGGCGCGGGCCACGCCCACGTCGAAATTGGCGGATTTCAGCCGTGCTTCGGCGGCCTGGATGTCTGGGCGCTGACGCAACAAACCAATCGGCAGGCCAGTCGAAGGCTGCGGCACTTGCAGGGTTTTCAGCCCGTTTCCTTGCAGATGAAAGCCCTCGGGCTGTGCCCCCACCAAAACGGCCAGTTGGTAGAGCGCCAGGTCCCGTTGTTGCCGCAGGGTCGGCATCGCCGCTTCAAAGGTCTGCATGGCATTGCGCTGCTGGGCGACTTCCAGATTCGACACGGCGCCCTGACTGGCCTGGACTTCCACCAAATCCAGCACCTGTCGCGCATCGTCGGCAATGGATTGGGCCAGACGCAGCCGGTCCTCCAGGGACAGTACCTCAAAGTAGCGGTCGGCAATGCTCGCACTCAGGCTCATGCGCAGGGTTTGCGCATCAAATACTGTGGCATTGGCCAACGCATCAGCGGAGTCAGCGGCAGCGCGCTGTTTGCCCCAGAAATCCACTTCATAGGTGGCTTCGGCAAATACGCTACGTTTTTCCGTGGAGCCGTAATTGTTCTGTCGCTGGTAATTGCCTCCCAGATTCAGCGCCGGATATTGCGCCGCCCCGGCCACCTGCGCCGAAGCGCGGGCTTCATCGATGCGGCTGACCGCCGCCTTGAGGGTGTAGTTGGAGGCCCGGCCCCGGGCGATCAATGAGTCGAGTTCGGCGCTGCGAAACTCGCGCCACCACTGGCCGCCCTCAGCCGCCGAGCTGTCTGTCGGACCATTGAACTGTTGCGCCAGGGGCAACTCGGGTTGCTGGTACTGCGGCACCATTGAGCAGCCGTCAAGCATGAGCATGCCGAACAACGTCAACGCCACGGATGAAAGACACGTAACCCGCCTGCGGCGTGCCACCAAAGTTGTTACCGACATGGGCAAGCCATCCCCCGCTAAATCCTGTGTGGAGCAATCCACGAATGGGCAGAAGATAGCGAGGAGTGCCTTCCAGAGCGTTCGTCGGCAGATAAACTTTTGTTTAGCCTTGCTCCGGCGTCTCCTGAAAGCTGTAGCCGGCACCGGGAATGGTCTTGATCAGCGAATAGTCGAAACCTTCATCGAGTTTGCGCCGCAAGCGATGGATATGTTTATCGATGACGTTGTCGTTAGGGTCGAAAGAGTAGTCCCAGGCGCTGTCGAGCAGCATGTCGCGGGTCACCACCTGACCGCTGTGGCGCATGAGCTTCTCCAGCAAAAGCGCCTCGCGATGCTGCAAGGCAATGACTCGGCCCTGACGGACTGCGGTGCGTGTGGCGCAGTCGAGTTGCAGCTCACCGACTTGCAACTGACGCGCGGGCCTCGTCGTCTGTTCGCGCCCGCGCAGCAAAGCATCGAGCCGCGCCAGTACTTCGGCGAACGCGTAAGGCTTGGCCAGATAATCATCGCAACCGGCCTGCAGGCCTTCAACCTTGTCGGTGGTGGACGCCTGCGCACTGAGCATCAGGATCGGCACCCGCAACTGTTGCGCTCGCAGAGCCTTGACCAGGCCAACACCGTCGAGGCCGGGCAAGCGGCGGTCGACGATCAGCGCATCATGGATTTGCTCCAGGGCCATGCCCAGCCCACTATTGCCATCGCTGGCGATATCGACGATGTGACCACTTTCGCTCAACCCACGTAACAGGTAAGCCGCGGTCTGGGCGTCATCTTCAACCACAAGAATGCGCAAGGTACCGCCTCCAGAAATCCAACCTAAACTTTTATTTACCTGGCGGGAACGTGGCATAGCCGCAGGCTTTGTCACACTATGCCATCTCTGCCCGATTATGTGAGCGGTTCATCTGCCATGACCCATGTTCTAGTCGTCGAAGACGACTTGCTTACCTGCCGCGAAATCGAAGCGGCGCTTTGTGACCACGGCTTCACCGTGAGCTGCGTCCACAATGGTCGCGAAGGTCTGCTCAAGGCCCTGAGTGAACCGTTCGATCTGATCGTCCTGGATCGCATGCTACCCGGCGGCCTCGATGGACTTGGCGTACTGACCGCATTACGGGCGGCAAGCGTGAGCACCCCGGTGCTGATACTCAGCGCCTTGAGTGCGCTGGACGAAAGGGTTCGCGGCCTGCGCGCAGGCGGTGATGATTACCTGACCAAACCCTTCGAATTCATCGAGCTCACCGCACGGCTGGATGCGTTGAACCGTCGCCGCGCCGAACCGGTCTCCGAAGCTCGTGAAACACGCTTGCGGGTCGGCAATCTGGAGGTCGACCTGTTGAGCCGGGTGGTCCGGCGTGGTGACAGTGTCATTGATCTGGTGCCCCGTGAGTACGCGTTGCTGGAACACTTGATGCGCCATGCAGGGCAAGTGGTCACCCGCACCATGCTATTCGAAGCGGTCTGGAACTACGCCTACGATGAGCGCACCAACGTCATCGAAGTCCACATGGGCCGTTTGCGACGCAAGATCGACGACGAAAACGAACCGTCGATGATCCATACCATTCGTGGAGCCGGTTATGTCCTCCGTTCGCCTGAGTGAGATTCCGCGGACCATCAGTTTTCGCACCGGCCTGCTGTTTCTCGGACTGTTCGGCTGTTCGTTTCTCGCACTGTTCGGCTATGTCTATTGGCAAACAGCGTTCTACCTGAAAGCCGAAGCGGATACCGCGCTGTATCGCCAAGTAGAAACCCGCAGTGCACAGGATACCGAGTTACAACTCAGGGAAATCCGCAATCACGCCGAGCAGGATACCGAAGCGCGCGTTCCCCAGAGCCTGTTCGACGCACAAGGCCAGTTTATCGCCGGGGCCATCCAGAAATTGCCGCCCTTCTCCTCCTACGACAAACCTCAGGAGTTCGATTGGCGCAAGCCCAGCGGTCATCAGCGCCCGATACGCTTCATTGTCCATCACTTGGCCGACGGCAAGACCTTGCTGGTAGCCCAGGACATCCACGACATACGCGAATTTGACGAACTGCTGATCAAGGCATTGGTTTCCGGTGGCGTGCTGCTGCTGGTGGTCGGCCTGTTTGGCGCGGTTGTACTGGGTTACTCGGCCCACCGACGCCTGGACAAGGTCAGTAGCTCGATTAAGGGGATCATCGAAGGCGAATTGACCGGCCGCTTGCCCATCCAGGGCAACAACGACGACATCGACCGCCTCGCCTCCGTGGTCAACGGCATGCTCGATGAGCTGGAACGCTTGATGAACGAGGTCAAAGGAGTGTGCGACGACATCGCTCACGACCTGCGCACCCCTCTGACTCGGTTGATCGCCGGGCTGGAGCGCACCCAGCGCCGCGGTCTCGATGAAGCACAATATGCCGCCAGCATCGACGCGGCACTGGTCGAAGCCAAGGCACTGCTTCTGACCTTCAAGGCGTTGCTGCGTATCTCGGAAATCGAAAACAGCGCCCGCCGCAGTCACTTCGCGCCGCTGGATCTGAACCTGATCAGTGCCGACGCCACCGAACTCTATGAGCCGTTGGCAGAAGAACGTGGCATCAGCCTCACGCTCAATAAAAGTCAGGGTCCTGCCGTCATCGCCGGAGACGCACAGTTATTATTTGATGCGCTCTGCAATCTGCTGGATAACGCCATCAAGTTCTGTCCCGACGATAGCCAAGTCAACCTGACCGTAATCGCCAATCTTGGGTCGGTCGGAATTTGTGTCACAGACAACGGACCGGGCATTGCCGAAGGTGAGCGCGAAGCCGTGTTTCGTCGGTTGTACCGTGCCGAAGCGAGCCGAAACACACCGGGTAATGGCTTGGGGTTAAGCATGGTCACCGCCGTTGCGCGCCTACACGACCTCAAGCTGACAGTCAGTGATGCGGCGCCTGGCTGTCGCATCGAACTGCTTGGCAAGACGGGGTCGACGGGGCCATCCGCGTCACTTGGCATTGTCTGATCAGGTTTTTGGGGTTTGGCTGAGCGTGAGCCGAAACACGCTACGCGACAAAACCTCCCGTCGTATTTATCTCCCCCTCGTCCTCAAAAAATCCAGCTTCGCCGCCAACCTGTCGAAAAATTCATTTTGCGGAGAACAGGGCGAAAGGCCGTGAGCGTCAAGATGAGTTCAAGCCAACAAACATTGTGTTGGCTCAACTCACTACTGGAAAACACTCATGAACAGCCTTAAAGCCCTTTTGATCGTGACCTTGATGACCGCTTCCGTCGCCGCAATGGCAGAAGGCGGTGGCGATACCGTGATGGACAAAATGGAAGCGGCAAGGGCAACCGCCATGGCCTCGTTTCAACAGTCAGAGTCTGCCACGGCTGCAGCCACTGCCAGCAACCAGAACGCCTCCACCAGTGACGCCTCGCGTTCGAACTGACCGTGTGAACGTCCGTCACCGTTAAGAACGGTGTTGCGCGATATCGGTGAAATCATCGAGGTACCACAAACTATGACTCGTCCAATTCCAGCGACCGCCAACTACAGCATTGTGTTGGTTAACTACAAAACACTTGATCTGACCAAAACCTGTCTGATGCTTCTGCAGGAGGCTCTGCGAGGGACAAATGTTCCGGTGATTGTGGTGGATAACCATTCCGACGATGCAAGCAGCGAGTACTTGCGCTCGCTGGACTGGATTGAGCTGATCGAACGCAAGCAAACAGGCCCCGAAGCGGGAAACATTGCCCATGGACGTGCTCTGGATCTCGCTTTGGCACAGGTTGAAACCGACTATCTGTTTCTGTTGCACACCGATACCTTCATTTACGATCCGGCAGTGTTCGCCATAATGCTCGACCAATGCACGGAACAATGCGACGTGGCTGCCGTCGGATGCCTGGAGCAACTAGATCGGGGGAGCGTTCGCTCGGCCTGGCGCCTGGCCTCACGTTTTTGCAAGCAACACGCCCGACGGAGTTTGCTGGCACTCGGCGTTCAGGCGAGAGAGCCCAAGCCGTATCGAGAAGTACACCTGAAGAGCTTTTGCACACTGTGGAATGTGGCGTTCATCAAGCAACACGGCTTTCACTTTCAAATGGATGAACGTAATCCGGGTTATGAACTGCAGGATCGAATGACTGCATTGGGCTATCAGGTGCGTTCTATTTCACCGCGAAAGATGTTCCGTTACCTGGATCACATTCAAAGCGGCACCGTTTCGGCTATGGGCGGTTACGCGCGTAATCACCGCAGGGTCCGGATGTACAAGCAGATTACCCAAGGCAAAAAATCTGAGGGTCTGGTGAATGGATAAAACCGCATGAAGACATTTTGACCTTTGGCGGCGCCTTGCGCCGTTGCTTACTAGGCGCAGTCCGGTCTACTGACTTGCCCGATCCGCCAAATCCATATCCGACAGATAGCGATTCAAACAGCCACAACCGTGACTACCCAGCAGAGGGTTAGCAGAAACGAAAGACCTGTGAGCCGCTTAAACATGGTGCCCTATCAAAAACGAATGATCGCAACACGAACGCCCACGAGAAGAGTAGTTCAGTGCGATCAGTTCGCAATTGCTCGTACATATGCCTGGCACGCCCTCAAGGAGATCAGTCCTCGTTTGCTGCGATATGGGATGCGTGGATGTCCATCACCCACCATTAGAAGTAATACGGACAAACAAAGTTTTCACCTAGACATCACATAGCCACTACAGAGACGCGCCTAATCTGAAATCTTACTCAGATACACATCAACGAGGACAAACTGAAAATCCTGAAGCACAGAAATGAAAAAAATAGCGCTGAACCAAAATTAATAATTACGCTTGCGCAACTCATTCAGTAGGGAGTCACCTATGTCTATCGGAGCAGTATCCGCGCCAAACCCAGTAATCCTTAATGGGCAAAAACCCGCCCAGACCCCTCCTCCCGCCACGAGCAATCAACCCACCAACGTATCCACCGCCACGGCAGCTCCCGCCGCCAGCAACGTGACGGCAGTGCTAAAAGAGGCAACCGAAACCGCCGCGCAGACTGCTCAAGAAGCAGTACACGGTGATCATCAGGCTCAGCGGTTGATCCAACAGCATCAACTTCATAAAACTGATGCAGCAGCGCCTGCTTCTGGAGTCGTTAACGGTAACGGGCAGATAACCGGTGAACGCATAAACACCAAAGCTTAGAGCGCTAGCGCAACACTCAAAGCTTGCAAGCCCTGCTTATGCAGGACTTGTAAGCTGCATTAGAGGCGCACCAGTCCTGACTGGCGATTCTAGAATGCTGGCATTATCTGATTCTAGTTGTGCAGTTCACGCACATACGCCTTGCAAGCCCGTAGCGCGACCAATCCTCGGCCCCCACCGCCGGTAATGGCGATAATTCGTTGCCCATGTGCCAGATCAAGTTGGGGTCAACGGGCCGAATGAAGCACGCCAACAGCGCCGTTGGCATCGTGGATATTGACGACTGCTGGGTTTTTGCGTCGACACCGGAACTGGCTCCGGAATTGTAAGATCACGCTAATGCTCAAGGAAAGTGCCGAGCATATCTGCCGATCGTGTACCCGAACAAGGCTGTCGTTTTTGGGGTAACGAATTTTTGTTTAGACACTCACGTGCAGCATGAAGTAACTCAAGGCAACTGCGCGCACATGCTAGGAATGCACCTGCACCACTAACCTGAAGCTTGTACAAAAAGTCAATGATTTACTAGCCTTAGCCCGGAGTTTGGCTATACCTAGATAGCTATCATTAAGGTGATCATCATGCTGTGGCTTAAGCTCTTCCCCCCTCACCCGCATAAATTTCGGAGCTTCGCCAAAATCGATCAAAACGGCGTCTGCTCACTACTCATCCGATGCCAGTTATCGCCTGGCGAATCATGGGTGGAAGTAGATGAGTTTTGCTTGAGTTGGCTCGGCAAACCATTACCACACTATGCCTGCCAAACGAGGGTTGCTGGGACGGGACCATCAGAAAAACGGCATTCCCATTTCTAGGCCATAGGAAGAAGGTCGGCAGATAAAATCACCCGCCAATCCACCTGACAGACACATACCCCACGTGCTGGAAATATCAGGTTCTTATGAAGGGTTTTACTATTAGAAGCGCCAAAAATAGCGCCCAACAAATGAATAGAAGCACCGTAATCGCTGCCCATCGCAACCCCATGATCAAATCCCCCTTTTTTGAATAAGTTTGTACCACGCAAAACAAATCGAAAATGTAGGAGATTTGCTACTTTATTGCCTGAGATTTAACCGTACTGATGTACGCCTGGCATGCCCGTAACGCGATCAGTCCTTTGTCGCCGTCGTCGGTGATGCCGATAACTCTTTGAGCATGCGCTGGGTCAAGTTGGGCTCGACGGGCTGCATGAACCACGCCGACGGCGCCGGGAGCGGCAGGCACGTTGCAGCCACTGGCTGAATCGGTTGCGTCGAGAAGGACTGACAACCGCACATCAGCAGTGGCAAGGCGATCGCGCAGAGCGGCCTGATTACGTTTGGCATCGGAGAGTTCTCGAGTGTGTTGTTGGTCCTGGGCAGCGAGCAGATGCTCGGTAGCCAGGCGCTTGTCCTGCTCGGCCGTCTGCTGACGCCAAGCCTCGCTGGTGATTGAGTCCAGGGCTTTCTGGTGTGCGGCGCCTTGTTCGGCGAGCCGCTCGCCCATCCGCCAGTCCTGAACCTGCCAGGTGCCGGCGCTGATGGCCATGGCCAGCAGGATAGCCGCCATGATCTGCCCGGGCGTCATGACAACGCCCGCCGCACGCCTTCCGCCAGCACCGCGTCAGGGTAGGCATACCCCGCGTTCTCGTGATGGATGATCGCCTTGACGAAGCCAGCCATCACCGCCTGCTGGGTCAGGTCGACCTCGGCACCTGGCTTGGTGCCGGTGTTCGCCTCAACGGCGCGCACATAGGCGGCGGTGTCGTTCTCCACCGAGGGTGCCCAGCGGCCGATGATGGACTTCACCGTCTTCAGGCCATGCTTGCGCTGGTAGGTAAGCAGCACCTTGCCCAGTGCACGGATGCCGTTCTCAGGCGTATCGAAACGGGCGAAGCGTGGTCTCGGTACGCCGACCTCCATACCAAGCTGACCTTCCCACTGGTTGGCCGGGCTGTAATCGATGTTGCCGGGGTTTCGGTTGCGCACCCCGCGGGGTTCGGTGATCGGCATACTTTTCTCCAGGCGAAAAAAAACCGCTCAATGGCGGCCGTGGTGTTCGGGCTTCGTTCAGGCTTCGGGGATTGCAAGCTCTTGCGCCGGCGGGGCCTCCTGCGGCATTTCGAATACCGGGGAGTCAGGCACCAGGATGTGCAAAGTGATCATGTGCTTCAGGTCGTAGGGCTTGTCGTCCTTCGTCGCCGTCACCACCAGCACGCCATCAGTGAACTGAATGTCCACGTCGGCCCGTGAGTCCACCTGGTTGACCGTGTAGCCCCAACCGTCGTCTATCGGTGGAAATGGAACCATGCCGAGACAACCAGTGATGTGATACAAGCCCACCGATTCGCGCGATGACTCAACCGCACCGGCCCCATTGGTCACGAAGTCGTAAGTTGCGCCTGTGGCGCCAAGTACGTTAATTGCTGCTCTTGCCATAATCAGATCGCCTTGAGTGTGCCGTCGGCGGCGCGGGTGGTGTTAAGTGTTGTGTAGAGTTTTGCTACCTTCCACTGGCCGCCCTGTGAGGGGTTCGTAATGGACACGTCGTAGATATCACCTTCGGTGGTGAACTGGAGCATGTGGCGCCATTCTGCATTCTGGCCCTGAATACCAAGTGCCAGCCCGTACGGCGAAACCGCGCCCGGGGCATTTGATCCGTTGACAGGGAAATACTGCCCCATCTCAAAGGTCCGGCCTGTCATATTGTAAAGGTTGGTAACGGTGGGCGCCGCAGTAGGAAGTCCCGAAAGGCCGCTCGTTCCTACTGCCATGACTTGGCCGGGTGCTGTCCCAATGTTGGCATTAGACGCCGACCCCAGTTGCGCATTCCGCGCATACAGTTCGGTCATCATCGCGTTGATCTTTACGCCAGTACTTCGCGTTGTATCCCCGCCAGAACCAGTAGGCGCCGTACCGAGATTAATTTCTTGTCTTGCCATAACTCTCTCCAAAAAACCAAAGCTGACCCTTGCGAATTCAGCTATCTAAAAACTCAAATAACGAAACCAAAACCTACCTTCAAGTTATTGGCTTAGCGAACAACAAGGATAGAAACAGCCCATTAGTCCTAAAGTCTCCAATGTTCTGGAGTGATATGACCATCCTGCTATTTTGGTAGTCCCAGCCACATGTAAGCTTTGACCACGTATCACCGCCTGGGATATCCATGGCAACGTTATTGATCATCATGTAATCGCCGGACCTAAAGTCAACCGGCGTCGTAAATATGTAGGTGTACCGTCCTGGCGACGGATTGGTAAGAGATAGCAGCGTCCAGTTCGCAGCTACTAGGGTGAACTGCGCGCACGGCGTACCGCTATCAAACAGAAGTTTTGACCCTCCATCCCACAACCGCATCCCGTAGGCTTCCGTTTCCTTTGATGCGTAGGCTGCCAGGAAGTATGTCCCTGGCGAGTTTGCCGGGTGAGAGTTTGAGAAGCCTGTCCAGTAGCCAGGTGTCCCAATAAGCCTCACGTATTGGAACGATGCTGTGTTGTCGGGCCGCACAAAGATGAGCGGAGGCTCGTCAGACGTGATCGGATACGGAAAGAATGCCCCGGCGTTATACCTTGCTGAATAAAGGATAACCAGCCTGGAAAACTCCGAGTCCAAAGTAACCACGTCGGATGTGTTTGTGAACTTTAGACCGTATGTCATCTGTATCTCATTACTAAGAGTCGCTGGGTCCCTACGCCGAAAGCGGCTGACGTTGGAATGGCCCTGTTTGTAAACCAGACGATAACCCCGCCCTGCACAACCTGCGCATCGAACATTGAGTTCCTTGCATCCTGCCCACTCGGGTCTCCCGTGAACGATATGTTTGGTACGCATACCGCGGTGTAGCTTTCCGGGTTTACCTCTGGGATTGATATAGAGACGTTGCGTGTCGAGTTTGGGCGTTCAGGGTTTCTTGTCACCAGGGTCGAATAAACGACCCTCACCGTGAAAGAGTTTTCATCAAGCTGGAGGGCTCCATTAGCCCCCCAAATCCTAATCCCTGTCGTCATTCGCTTAGGTCCCCCATCTGAACTCTCTTAACTCCATTTACATCCCAGAAGCGTAGAGATCTATTAGTCATCATTGAGCGGCCTTGACCAGGTACGACACCGTTAATTTCGAAAGTCCCGTCGAAGAAAAGCTTCCACCCACTGGTGCCTGCAACGTAATTGTTGGACTGGATATAGTTCCCGATCTTGGCGTTTGTGATGGTGCCGTCCTGGATGAATGCCGCCTTGATGAACGTCTGTCCGCCCTGTATCGCGAACGGCACGATACCGGCCTGCCCGATAGCGAACCGGTCGGCGTCAATGATGAACTGCGACTGCAGCCCGCCAGGTCCGTTTTCCAGACCCAAGCCGATGCCGGCGTACTTATAGAGCCCTGTCCCGGTGTCGTACTGCATCCGCACCGACCAGCTACCCGTTACCTTGCCGTCTACCGTTTGAATGGCACTGGTGTTGGTCTGGATTGCGAGCGTGTGGTCGCCAACGGTGGTTTGGACGGTGTCAATGCGCTGGCCCAGGGCCTGGTCGGCATTAGATCTGGCGGTTATCTCGCTTTGAACGGCAGAAGAGTTGTTTTGGCTTTGCGTCTGAACAGTATCAATCCGCTGACCAAGTGCCTGGTCTGCATTCGTTCTCGCGGTGATCTCGCTTTGAACAGCGGCTGCATTTGAGGAGGTCTGAGCCCTTACGGTATCTATCTGCGTAGCAAGTGCGCTATCGGCGTTGACGCGTGCCGTCTGTTCAGAGACCACGGAGGCCTCGTTTGCAGCAGTCCTAACCTCAACCGCATCCGTTCGCTGGCCTTGGACCAGGTCACCCTCAATCAGGGCAGATTGGGTAGACCAGACGCCGACATAGGCGGCCTCTGACCCCATCAGCGCACTGTCATCGCCCTGGAGCGGCGGGTTGACCTGCAAATAGATACCGTCAACGCGCTGGGCCGTGGTGGAGACTTTGCCATCGAGCGTGGTTACCGACGTCTTCAGCGTGCTAAGGCCCGACGCCGTGGCGACCACACCAGTTACAGGGTCGTTGACTGTCGTCCTAACCGCATTCAGCTGTGATGCCTGAGCGGTGATGTCTTTTCCTTGCTGGGTGACCGTCGCAGTATTTTGTTGAACCTGAGTCGCCAGCGCATCAACCGTCTGCGCTACGGTACCGATGTCGATCCAGTAGTTAGCATTCGGCGGCGAGTTGCCCGCAGGAACCGCAACCTTTGCCTGATAAAGATGCTGATCAAGCCTCACGATCTCGTTGACCTTGTAGGGCTTGGCTGGGTCGTAGACCAGAGAATCGACGATTTGGTCGATCAGCCCTTCAAGCTCTTTCTTTGCCGCCGTGATGCGCACATTCACAGAACCTGGGCCAATGCCATCGATGAGGTCGATCCGGTCCTTCAAGTGCTTACCCAGGGCGCTCTCATCGATCTGACCCTTGATCTGCTCCAGGATCGGACCTGCGTCCGAACTTGCCTGGCCCATCACACCATTCACGACGGGGTAGAAAGGCCCGATGTTGCCGGTACGGTCCACCAGGCGCGCCCAGAAGAACAGCGTTGCGCCAGCCTTCAGTTGTTGCATGCGGTATTCGGCCTGCGGATACGCCAGGTCGGCCAGCTTGGTTGCGGCCGGCAGACTGTTCGCAGGGCCATACCATAGCTCGGTGCGTTGCGTGTCCTCGGCGCCAGCAGGGAAGCCCCACTTGATGCTGATCCCGAAGAGCTCGCCGGTGGTGCGCAGAAACGACACCGCTGGCGGCAGGCCGACCTTGCCTTGCAGCTTGGTCAGGTTGGAGCTCTTCCAGATCGACGATATCTCGAAAGCGCTCACCGAGCGCACCCGCGCAAGGTATGCGCCCGAGTAGATGCCAGTGACGTCGACGCTGTTAGAGCCCGTACGCTGCACCTTGATCCAGTTGCCGCTGTCCTTGCGCCACTCCACGTCATAGGCGACCGCTCCGTTCACAGCAGGCCACGAGATGTTCATGGTGCTGATGGCAATGCCTTGGTTTACGGCGTAGCTCGAAGTGAGCGTGACACTTGCCGGTGGCGGAACGACGGTGATCGGGATAACGCTGATTGGGCGTTCTTCCAGGCGTGCGCCGGTATCAATGCTGGCAAACTTGCTTGGCTCGTACTGCAAGGCGCTGATGTCGTAATCGCCCTCTGGCGTCCTCGCAGTCCTCATCACCCTGTAAAGAGGGATTGCCAGGTCGTCAGCGTCGATTGCCCACTGAAGCTGTGCTGCCGGCGCTTCGCTGTAGGCAACGGTCACAGTTACGTTGCGGCCGCTCACGCTTTCCACGGTACGGCCTTCAGCACGCCCGCCGGGAAGGTTGATCACAAGTCGGTCGCCGACCTTGGCCAGGGTGTCGCGGTCCAGGGTGATTACCTTCCCCGCCGCGGCCGCAATGCGCCCGCCGATCTCCCTGCCAGCCAGCAGCGAGTCGGCAACAGGGATAATGAAGCCTGGTAGAGGGATGCGGCCTTCCATGCCGGTCCTGAAGCTGATGGTGCGGTCCTGGTTATTGCTCAGCACCAGCCATTTAGCGCGGCGCTGGGCCTCGGATGCCCGAGTGCAGCCGATGGCACTGATCTCCGTCGGCTTGTCGCCCAGGCGGCGCTGGAGTGGCAGGTCGGAATAGACCGTGACGTCAGTGTCGTAGTTGTTGAGCGGGTTGTCGTAGCTGACCAGGCAGCGAGTGAAGCGGGTCTTCGCCGAGGCGCTGCCGTAGGAGATCTTGCCGTCGATGACGTTGGACCGGGTGAAGACGTAATCGATGTCCTGCGCCCGAGGCATATCAGCCTGCATGACCAACTGGCCCTGGGCCCAGTACGTCATCCCGCGATAGATGCCGGCGATGTCGCGCAGCAAAGACCAGGCGTCAGCCTTGCCCTGCAGGTTCATATCGCACAGAAAGCGCGACTCAACGCCGTCGGCACCGTTAGGCACCATTTGGTCGCAGTACTGCGCAATGCGGTAAAGCTCCCACTTGTCCACCATCCACGGCTTGATACGGCGGCCCAAGCCAAAACGGTCCTGGGTGCAGATCCCGTAGGTGACCCACGCCGGATTGTTGGTCCAGGCCTCTTTCATGGTGCCGTCCCAGGCGCCGGAGTAGGTGCGGGCCACCGGATCGTAGTTGCTCGGCACCTGCCAGCGGCGCGCCTTGCACTTCACGGTGACAGCCGGAATGTTGGTGAACTGCTCAGCGTCGAACTCAACGAACAGCAGCGCGGTGTTCGGGTAGCGCAGCTTGGCGTCGATGACTTGGGTGTATCCGGCAATGAACAGGCTGTCTGCGATCTTGTCGGTGTTCTGGTTTGGAGTGATGCGGCGAACGCGGATCAGCCAGCCACTGGTTGCCGGCGGCAGATCAATGCGCAACGAGCGCTCGTAGCGAGTAGTGGTCTTGCCGGTTATGACTCCTACCAACACTTCCTGATAGGCCCCGCCATCAGTGGCAACGTCGACAGCGTACTGGATGCTGTAACCACCAATATTCCCTTCGCTGTCCTGGCTCGCAAGCCGGGGTGTGGCCAGGCGGATGCGTGCCGCCGATAGTTGCAGGTTGGTCAGCGATTGAACCCACGGCGTGCCGCTGCGCAGCTCGATATTTAGCGAGGTCTCGTTGTCGACAGAGGGGATGCCCGGGATGTAGGTCTGCTCCACAGAACCCGGCCGCCAGTCCCACTTCACGTTGGTGAAGTTGAAGTTGCCGCTGGCATCCTGAATTGGAGTGTTGTCGAGGAAGATATCGCGCCCGGTGGGCGTGCCGTCGAACTCGCCCTCGCCTACGGCGATCAGGATCTTGGCGACGTTGGTGGAGCGCAGGCTGTCGGGCGCCTCTACTGGCGACTTGGGCTTGCTCTCGCCACCTTTGGCACCGTGGATATCCAGCTTTTGTGCTGCGCCCATGCTTTCCTCCAGGCAATAAAAAAACCGCCTCTTGGGCGGCCTGCTTGATGCGTCGTGGTTATGTCTTGTCTTCGGCGTAGATGGAGGCCGAAATGATTGCCCCGCCCCATCGGCGTTCGCCGATGCAGATGGGGACCGGGTTGCCGCTAGCCGTGGTGTTCTTGGCGCTGCCGAACGCGTAGCTCGGCTGATTCTCGGGCGACGCACTTTGCTTCAAACCGGCGGCCTGCGGGCTGAGCATCTGGACAACCCCGCCAGCCACAAGCGCGATGCCCGTAGCCAGCGTCGAACCACCGGTGACATACGACGCTGCGATCAACACAACGCCAATGATTGTTTGGAGCAGGCCCGCGCGCTTTGCACCCTCTACTACCGGCACAATCCTGATTTCCTGGGTGCCGCCCATACCGAATTGATCCGGCCCAGCGTTCTTCCGGTTGCGGAAGATGGCGAATCGAAGGCCCAGGCGGTCAAGGCGGCGGATCTCAGCCTCGAATCCGTCAAGAGTGGCCTTCAGTGCCCGGAAAACCTCCCAAGTGTCGCCTGCGGAAACCTGGCGCCGGTGCAGTCTGCCGAACTTCTGTGCCAGCGAGCCGGAAAGCTTGATCGTGGTCATCGGCGAATAAACGATGGCGCTCATCGGGCCTCCTTATGTCGAAGAATTAGGCGGGTGCGCTGCAGCCAGGGACCGCCGTAGACGATCACCTCTGATGGCCTGCCATACAGATGGTGCAGCACGAAGGGGCCAGGGCCGAACACGCTTGATTCCTCACCAGGCAGCGCCGGGTCAGTCCCCAGGTAGATTCCGGCATGGTTGGGGTGAGCCGTGCGGCCTACCTCCATCACGATCATGTCTCCGCGCCGTGGGCTGTCGACTTGCTCGAAGCCGGCGGCGGCGTAGTTCGCCTCGTAGAGACTGGTACAGTCTGCACTCTCCCACCAGCCATCGGCGCGCTGGAAGGCCTCGAATTCAAGACCCCACTCACGTCGGTACCAATCGGCGCAGACCTGCCAGCAGTCCCAGGCCCCATGTACGAATGGGCGCTTTAGCAGCGGCGTGTTGCCGCTCGGGGTGAGAGTGCGCAGGTCGCCCTCCGGCCAGCTCAAGATGTGCCAGGGCAAAGCCGTGGCCTCACACATGGCGAGGTCGCGGGATGACGGGCGGCTAGTGGCGTCCGGGTGCGAGTGGACGATGCCAATCACCTCGCCCTGGTCTTCCGCCGCGGCGTAGTCCTCTGGCTCCAGCCTGAACTCTTCATTTGGCTCGGTCGCGATATTCCGGCATGGGAAGTACTTCTGCGCCCGGCCAACGGCCAGCACCAGGCCGCAGCACTCTTTCGGGTACTCGACTGACGCATGAGCCTGGATGGCCGCAATGATGTGTTTGCGCATTGTCAGCTCCGAGCGATCAAGGAAACAGCGGGAAATCCGCCGAATGGCAAAGGGTTGCCCTCGCCGAAGCGGGGGATACATCCCTTGCCGAGGGTGGCGTCGCACACGTCCAGTTCAGGGTTGTCGGTTACGACCCCGTCCTTGGTGACGTAGGGGCCGGTGTAGCCGCAGTTCGGCCCCCTGTAACCACCGGTGAGGCACCAGTGGCATAGCGTGGTCATCTGCCGCCCGATGGTTTCGCCGCCGACGTCGCCCGGGCTGGCCAAGTCCCAGCTGACTGACTCGCCATCCTCGTTGGTCTTCTGGTCTACGTACCAGACCTCAATCGATTCCTGAGTTGGATCAGCTGAGGGGTTGCCGCCTTCGAAGTTCACCGCGTCGAGGAATTCGGCCAGCGTGTTGCGAATGGTCAGCTTGAACTCGAGCAGATCCTCGAAGGCCAGGCACAGGGCTGTGATTCGCCCGTTGACGTTGCCGACCGAGAGCTTCGGCCGCACCGCAGTGCCATCGCCGTTTGCCTCGCTGCCCTCGTACTGCATGGGCCAGGCACCGTACTCTTCGCCCTTCCACCAGATCGACTTGGCTGGCAGCTGGTCAGCGTTGCCGCCGGCGGCGATCAGTTCTGCGGGCGTGTGCGGGATCGCGTGCCCATGGAAGCGCAGCACATCGGCGCCGTAGTCGCTGCCATCCAATTCGAACAGCATGACTTCGTTGCCAGGCTCTAGAGTCTGGATAGCATTGATCAGCGACATGAATTGACCTTTACGGGTGGAAAGCGCGCTCGAATGTCGCCGTCACTTTGAATACGCCTCCGCCCATGGGCGTAGGGGTTGGGTTCTTGCAGGTGAACAGGCCAAGCTGGCCGAGAGGTGTGCTCCACAAAAATGCCTTGGCGCCCTTGTGACGGTCAAAGAACGCCATCATGGCCACGGCCGTCGACGTGTTGCCTGTGTGGGTGATCGAGTAGGCATCGACTTTGTTGTTGATGCCGTCCCCGACTTCTTGCTTGTAGCCGTCCCCGAATTGCGAGGTGCGCACCCGATACGTGATATCGGGCGCCTCCCCGTTCTGGGTGGCCCAGGTGAACGTTTCAATCGCCATGGCTACCTCCCGTTGATGACTCGCCAGATTGAGCCGCCAGGCTGAAGACCCTTGGCAATTGCGGTTTCCGCCTCGGTCTTCGCTGCCTGCTGAATGCCCTTACCGAGCTGCGTGGTGTCTTCTTGCGTGGCCGTGCCGCCAGCGCCGGTCGTTTGCACGGAAACCGAGACGGGGAAGTTGTAGGTGTTGCCGCCTCCCCCACCCCCTCCGCTGCCAGCTGCAGCCATGATTGAGCTGCCGCCCGTCATCAGCGGAGTGACGCTACCGCCCTGGGCGCCAGTCATTAGGTATGACCGCCCTCCCTGACTGAAAAGCTCAGGGCCCTTTTCGTTTACCTCATACAGGGTGTTCGGATCGACAGGACCGCCCGACGCCCTTCCCTCGACCAGGGCGCTGCCCATGCTTGAGCCAAAGCTGGTTGTAGCTCCACCACCGAAATATGCCCCCAAGGCACTGCCGGCCAGGCTGGAAAAAATGCTGGACGCCGCTTGCCGAGTAGCGATGCGCGCCATGTCCGCCAGGATCGACTTGGTGAAGTCGGAAAACGAAAGTTTGCCGGTGATGGCAAAATTCGCGACCGCGTCTTCCATGCTGGAAAAAGCATTCGTGAACAGGCTCTTGGTCTGGCCAGCCACATCGTGGGCAAACTGCAGATAGTTCTGGAAAGCCGACGATGCCCCGCTACGCCAGTCGCCCTGGGCCTCCGACATCTTGTCGTAGTTGTCGACTACAGTGTCGCGGTACTTCCTTTCCGCATCCTCCAGGCTGGCCAGGTCGCGCATGTAGTCTTCCTGACTGTACTTGTCAGGTGCTGTCTTGCGTCGATCCAGCAGCTTGGCGCGCTCGTCGTTGAACTTGTCCGTGGTTGCGTCAAGGCTCGCTTGCAGAGCTGCTTGCCGGTCGCCCAGGCCCAATCCATTTGCTGCCCGGGAGCCTGCCGCTTCCAGTGCGGCACGCTGACGTTCAAGCTGATTGACGTACGCCTCCGAGGCGGCCGTCAGCTGTTCCAAACGCCCCTTCTCGTTTGTGGCGATAACCGTCAACTGGCTGTCTGCATCCTTCTGAGCCTTGACCATCCCCTGCCGCGCATCGGCAATCTTCTGGTCAAGCTGGATGCTCTGAGCCGCCGTTGTGCCCTTCTTGGCCTTGGCCGCTTCTAGCGCATCGATCTCAGCCTGGTACGCCGCGGTAACATCGTCCTTTTCCTGGTTGATCAGGGCTGACCGTTGCTTGGCATAGTCCGAGAGCGATACCACACCAGCCTTCTGCTGCGCCTCCAATTCCTTCTGGGCGTTCCGGTAGTCCGTAACGATGTCGGAAAGGTTGTTTTTGGCGTTGTTGAAACCGGTGAGGTCGACTTGAGAGCTTGCGGCCTTCGGGTCTTTGTACTTGTCGTTGACGTCCTTTATCTGCTCGGCGACGTACTTCGGATCAACCCTCTTATCGTTGGGATTTGCCGCGCGGATCTTCGCGGTGTCCTCGTTGATCTTTTTGATCTCAAGGGCGCGCTTCCCTTCATTCGACAAGTTAGCCAGGTGCCGGGCGTCGGCTCTGGCGGTCGCGTCTACTGCATCGTCTTCGACCTTTCTGCGGTCGCCCACGTACTTGCTTTGACGCTTTTCAATCTCGACATAGGCTTCTTTTAGTCGGATCGACTCTTCAAGCTGCTTGCGCTCCTCAGATACCGAAGCACTACCGGCAACAATTTTGTTTCCGGACGTTTTTTTATTCAGATCGGCGAGCTTTGCTCTCTCGCTTTCTAACTGCTCTGCCAGAGTTTTCTCGCGCCCGAGCGAAAGCGGGACATCGAGCGCTTTCTTGGCTGCATCCCGAATGTCATTCCATCCACGCTCAATGAGCCCAAGGTTTTGCGTGATCTGTCCGGCTCTTGTTTCAATGGTCGAAGCGTAACTGTCAGTGAGTATCTTCGCGGCACCGACTGTGTCGCCTTGCTCTTGGAGGGCGACGATTTGCGAGTACACGCTCGCAGTCAAAAAATGATATTGCTCATTTAAAGATTTCGCCGCAGTGACAGGATCCTCAGCAATTTTTACGAACTCTGCGACGGTTGCCTCAACCGACTTGCCGGTCGCCTTCTCCATTGCAAGAGCAGCTTCTGATATCTCAACAAAGCTCCCGCTAGCGAGCTTACCGCTACCCGCTAGGGATGCCAGGACCTCAGCAGCTTGCCCTGTCGTGCCGATTGTTGCGCTCACCTGGCGAGCCATATCGCTAAGCTGGGCGGCACTTACCCCGGCGCGGTCGCCAGTCAAAATCAGTGATTTACTGAAGTTTTCCTGTTCCTCGCTGCCTTTATGGTAGGCATATGCAAGCCCCCCTATGGCGGCCACCACAATCCCAATAGGTGCAGCGATAGCGAGCATGTTAGTCATGGTCGCGCCAGCGCCAACGCCCAATTGGGTCACAGCACGAACCCCGCTACCCCAGTCTCCGGACTGAAGCGCGTTACTGAGCTGCATGACGTTTTCCTGCGCCTGCCGGGTTCCTAGCTTCAGCTTGTCGAATGCACTTGCGGTCTCGGTCAGGCCGGCCCGGTCCTTTCCGATCTTGGCCAGAGCCTCGTTGTAACGAAACGCGTCATACTCACCAGACTTATGCAGTTCGTTGAGAGCCCGCTCACGAGCCTCCAATTCAGCCAGTTTCTTGGTGAGTGGATCTATGCCATTAACAGTTCGCTTGAGCGCCTCAATGCGACGATTCTCTGACTCAATCAGTTTCTGTTTTTGAGTATTCTCTTTCTCAGCGGCTGCGATCTGCCGTATCCGCGACGATTCGACTTTCAGCTCTGCCTTATCCAGAAGCCCCTCAAGTCGAATTTCATCCTCAGTCAGCAGCAGGCCACGCTCCTGAGCTTTAACGTAAAGCTCATTCGCCCGCGAAAGATTCTCTCTGGAGCCCGCGGCCGCCGCGACAGCAGCTTCAAGCTGCCGAGTGATGGTCATCTCGTACGCGGCACTGTCGCTTCGTTTTTTGCCGGCGGTTGCCTGACGATCAATCGCGCCAGTCGTCTTTTCGACCCCTTGCGCTACTTCTGACTCGGTCTGAGAGATTTTCTTGCCAGTGTTCGCGAGACCTTCACCAGTTTTCCCAAGTTCATCGATGGCCTTTTCGGCCTCCACCGCCGAATCGACAAGCTTGTCCAGATCATCGGAAGCTTTAGCTGCCTGTGAAGACTCAACAGAAATGCCCAAGGAGGCGAAATTTGTGCTCATTGGCTTCTCTCTTCTTGCACGGTTGGCCTGCAATCCGATGCGTTTCTTTGGGCAATAAAAAACCGCCCGAAGGCGGTTTGTTTTGTGTGCTTATTTCGGCGAAGGCTAGGAAGCCTGCTTTAAATCGCTGCCGCAGTGCTTGCACTTAACGGCGATCGCCAGAATCTCCTCTCCGCAGAACTGGCAATTTTTCTTCGGCTTTTCCTGGGTTGGAATACTGAAATTTGTGAGCGGCACTTCAGGCTCACGTACCATCACCACGGGTGATGGCTTTTTGAATGCCCAAACCAGAGCCGCGACCCAACCCAGCAAGCTCCAGCCGAGGAAGAAATTCACGGCGGCTATGGCGGGCAAATTCGTGCTTTTTCTAATCCACGCCTCAATAGTGGGGAGCATATAGAACATCGGCACGAACACTACCGAGCTATACGCAACTATCGTTCCGAAAGCGTTGAGCGGTCCGCTCTGCGTGCCCATCGAATAGCTGAAAAATGCCAAAAAACCTAAAACGAGCAGCCTCAAGACAAACATTCGAAGTCCCTGTCCAGTGATCATGGGGTATCCATGCTTGGGACTTTATCGTATCACCGTCGAAGCGCGTGCAAAAACGCCAACACGAAAGCCCCGCATGGGCGGGGTTCTTCGGGTTCGCGTGGGGCTGGCAGCTGTCCGGGCATCCAGCGTGGATGGAATGCGATCGACTGAGCTTTTCTCACTCCCAGCCAAGATCCTTATATGAGGTCTTGTCATGCTCAGGAAATTCGGTCGTGTAATCTCCCCAGTCCATGTACGAATAGTATTTGCTCATTGCTTCAAAGTAACTGGAGGCTTCGACCTGCCAAGTGAGTATTGATTCGGGTTCAAGAAGGTCCCGTGCACCTTCGCCGTGAGGGCCAGCAAGACAAAATGTCTGACACCCGTCGGGCTCAAGCCAGAGTTCATGATTCATTGAACGCTTGTTTCCCTCTTTGGTTTGTCGGGACTGTAGCACTGACGGGATAGATGCAAAAAGCACAGAGGGAGGTCTGGGCTTCTTCACACTGCACTTTGTGGCAACGCAGACGGTCTATTCCGAAGGACTGTTTCAACCAACAGCAGGCCTTCAGCACCCACGAAATTACGCACGATGTAGGCGTAGGACCACTACGCATAGCCACCCTTGGAATTAAGCGTGAAGCCTACCTACATAAACTCACAAATGTGTCTACGCTCTCAGAGGCGCTTCATAGCCCCGCATGTTCAGGACCCTCATTCAGAGGGAATTAATGCCAAGGAGATACATCATGCATGCCTTTTACAAAAATATTGCTGCAGCAACCTGCTTCGCGATTCTGTCTGTAACAGCAACGCTCAGTTTTGCCGATGACACGGTCATGGTTGGCGGAGCAGCAATGTATCCCAGCAAAACCATTGTGGAAAACGCGGCCAACTCAAAGGATCACACCACACTCGTTGCAGCAGTTAAGGCGGCGGGACTAGTTGATACTCTCAACAGCAAAGGTCCGTTCACCGTCTTCGCACCTACCAACGAAGCCTTCGCCAAGCTGCCAGCGGGCACCGTTGATACTCTCGTGAAACCTGAGCATAAAGCCGATCTGACGAAGATCCTGACCTATCACGTTGTGCCAGGCACCCATACCTCTAAAGAGCTGATGGCCGAAGCCAAGAAGGACGGAGGTACCGTTACTCTGAAAACAGTCCAAGGTGAGGCGCTGACTATCAAGCTGCACGACGGCAAGCTTTGGGTAGTAGATGCCAAAGGCGGTAAGGCTAGCATCAGCATCGCAGACGTGATGCAGTCCAACGGCGTGATCCACGTTGTGGACTCGGTCTTGATGCCTTAACGCTCTTCAAGCCCGGCACGCGCAAAGCTTGCCGGGTATTGGAGTCAGCATAGACACTTCGGATACCGCAATTTCAAGGTACAGAAATGTCGTAGCCACTGCTCCACGCGAACGTAAAACCGGCTGTACGAATCCTCAGTAACGCCCCTCAACCTTCTGATAGTAGCCTCAGGCCTTCACGCAACCAAGGATCGGCCATGTCAATCAGAAGCCTCGCGAAAAACCTTCCAGCAGACCCGGACAACAAAGGGTGCGTACTCGGCTGGGCAGTGCTCAGTGATGCCCTTGAGCCTTGGCACCTGGTAGACGTCTACGCCAGCAAGGCAATTGCCCAGGCTGAGGCTGCACGGCTGAATAACGGATACATCGTCGAGTACGGCTCTCATAGGCTTGGCACGGACGAGTTCATTGGCGGGCTTACACCGCCGAGGTGACCGGAGGCCTTTCGGCCGCAAACTGGATCTGCCCGGGGCCCGATTCAAGCTTTGCAATGAGCCCAGGTTTTCCAGTGTAGGCACGGCGGTAACCATCCTTGCTCTGGCACTTGCCGGAGAATTTCACGCGATCGACCTCGACACCGCAGTCCAGAATGGCGACCTCGGCTTCAGCGCCGCAAATACCGTTTTCGGTAACGATGAAGAGATCGCGAATAGTCAGCATGTAGCGATGGCTTGGATGCATACAGCCCTCCTGCTGCCAGGTGGGCAGTGAGAATGAATTGAAGGATTCCCCAGTCCTTCGCCTGCAAGCCCAAGGACTGGGGTTGCGCCAATATCGGCGCGTTTATGACCTGGAGGTCAATATGTCATTCAACATCAACGGCATCGTAATTTCGGAAGATGGACGATTGCTTGTAACGCTTAACAAAAAAGCCACGGGCACCAATACCCAGATTTGGGTACGACCCACCTCTCCGATCCCAAGCTTAACCGTCGCTGAGATTGAGCAATTGGCCAGGGAGGAGGCAGCAAAAGAACACGCCTGCTAAATGTTACGGGCTGAAAGCGTACTAATTCGAGATGAAAGCACCTCGTCTGCCGAGGCTCGTTGGCTCGACTCTTGATTGAGCCGGGCCTTTAGCTCCTGAATCTCACGTTTCAGGACCGCTATTTCCTTAGCCAAACTTTCGTAGTTGCTGCTCATACCCACTCCTGCGGCGATGCCGCGTCATGTTGGTTGTCTTGCGTCTTTGTGCCTGAGGATCAGGCGCCCCTCGCGCTCTCCCGCTGTTCCGCCATCACCTGCAAGGCTTCAGCCTCCATCCGCCGGAAGTCGCTGAAAATGGTTTGCCGCTGGCTTATCGGTACGCCGCACATCCGAATAACACCGGAGAGAACGCTGTAGTCCATGCCTGTTGCGCCGCACGCGCCTGTGCGCCACTGGGTGCTCATGGCCTCGAAGACTTTGAACGCCTCCCAGTTGTCCGGCCAGATGCCGACCTCTGTGGCGTAGTCGTCCGCAGTGAAGCCGAAGGCATCCGTGCCCTCTAGCGTTGGCTGATAGAGCGCGCGTGCAGCGCTTAGGAGTTTCCCAGGCGAGCCTCGTTGAATGCTTCGGCGTAGGCATTCAGCACGGCCTTGGGGGCCGAGTTGATCGAGTTGACGAGGATGCGTACGTTTTCAGGCGTGAATTTCTCCTCGATATCCCATCCGACGACGACATCAAGCAGCTGGTCGGCCTGCAGATCGATCTGAGCAGCCGTGAAGGCCTTGAGGTCCATGTCTCCTACCTGCTTGCTCAGCTCGTCGTGCCGCACGTTCCAGCCTGTGTACAGATCGGCCAGCGCGGTGCGGTCCAGGTACTTGAACTCGAACTCCACCTTCTCGGCGCTATAACCGGCACGCTGGATCATCACCGGCGCCTTGAAGGTCGGCTTCTGGATCAATTTGAACTTGGCCATGAGTCTTCCTATTACGCGGCGTAGCGAATGAATTTAGCGACCACGGCGAAAACGGCGGTCACCGCCATGATGTTGTTCTTGGTCAGCGACGGCACGTTGTCGAACGAGGCGTAAGCGTTGTAGACGATGACGCCACCCGAGGCGAGGTTGATGCGCACTGCGCGCGGCTTCTTGTCGTCGTCAGCCTCCAGCAGTACCTCGTTATGGGGTAGCGCCGGGTCATCCGCCATGGTCAGCGTGAACGACAGCGGGGATTTCGACGTCGGGATTTGGTGCTCGTCGTCTTCCTCGAGGAACGAGTACGTGACGTTCTGTTGCTCACCGCCGGACTTGTTCGATTCCGTGACCTGGCTTACAGGCACCCAGGTCAGAATCTTGCGCACCGAACCGCCGCCCGCACCAGCGATGAAGCGTGCCGCGTTAGCCGTGTTGATCGACTCAAGCACGAACGAGTCGGCGGTCACGGTTTTGATGCGTACAACCCGATTGTTCAGGCGCGCCCAGCCAGAGGTGACCTCGACAAAATCGCCAACCTCTAGGTCGTGGCCGGCCGACGAAACAACGGCTTCGGTTGCGTTGGTGATCGCGGTAAAAATGATCGGCGCGTCATACGAGGCGGCAATAGCGGCAGTCGAGCCATTGGGTAGAAAAACGGCCATTGGTGTTTCCTCTTATCAGAAATGACAAAACCCGCTCAATGGCGGGTTCTTGGTTTGCCCAATGGGCGGAATCAGGCGGTGTCGGCTCGGTACTCGAACGACACCGGCACGGTATATGTCGGCGGGTCTGTGATGCCTGGGCCAAGGTCGACAGGCGACATGGTTACCACGGTAACGCCTGCCTTGGTGTCTCGCGCATATAGCGGGAATAGCGCAGTCAGCTCAGCCACAAGTGGGTTCGTCTTTGTTTTGCCGGTATTGGCCGGAGCCACAATGCTGATCTGGTAGACGCCGATGAATGCGCGGTGGTCTCCAGCAAGCGTGCTGCTGGCTGTATCGCCTGGGAGCATGAACCCCCGTAGATAAGTCTCGCCGTCTGCCCGCTCATACTGGATGTTCTCGAACACAACCTTGATCGGCTCCGCCCGGCCCTTACTCCAGGCAATCAGCTTGGCCTCGTAAATGGACGCAATGATGGCGTGGCTCATACCTGGTTGTTCCTTGTGGCTTCATCGACAATCTGCTGGAAGCGGGCCAGAGTGATTCGGACCATGCCACCGGGTGCCTGGGTCGAGTGGCCATATTCCAGCGGGATAGAAGAGGGAAGGTTGTTCACGATATAGGCAGTTTGGCCGGCAGTGAGTGATTCCACCTGCAACTTCAGCTTAGCCAGCGTCACGCCACCAGCCGGATCGACCTGGTCAAGCGTGCCCTCCGCCGGCGTGCCGATGGAAAACTGCCAGTTCCCCCGAAACCGGCCGCCCACGTAGTCCTTGCCTGCCACCAAACCGTTCACGTTGAAGTTCTGGTCGCGCTCGGTCTTGGTCAGGGGCTTGGCGTGCTTCACGCCCCTTCGCAACTTGCCGGCTTTGGTGAAGTTCGATTCGTTCAGGTTGATGATCGTGTTGCGCACCTCGACCTTGAAGTCATAGTCATCGGCGGCTCGCTTGTTCGCCAGTCGGTGAACGACGTTCGCAGCCCAGATCTCTGGATTGCCCACCGGTGACATGCGGATAACGCTGCTGCCGATCTCGATCACGATCTCGCGGATGGTCGCGTCTATGCCACCTCTCGCCCGCTCCGCGAAATCACGAATGTTCTCGGCGAAGCTTCCGTTCATGCTCGCGTACTTGTTCGTCATGACCGCACCTGCAGCTCATACAGGATTGGCGTGCCGGCGGGGTTGACCTCTTTCAGCGGAGGGACGATTGACCAGATGCGACCTTGGGCGACCACCTTGTCTAGCAGACCAGGCACCCAGGTCAAACCCTGCGCAGCGATCTTGAGCTTCTTGTCGCCCTGCTTGATGAGGCTGTTGTTCTGGAATTCGATACCAGTGAAGTCGAGCAGGATGCCCTGGGCGATTTGCTCGAAAGTGGCGCCTGGCGCCTCCCCGCCCATCTCCGGGTCGTACTCGCCCGCTTGAGTCTTGCTGATAGTCACCGGCTGGCCGAACTCTGAGATCATCTCCAGAGCCATCACGGCCATTTCGTCGTAGAAGGTGGCCATGGTGGTCTCCGTTGCAGCTATGCGCGGACCGCGAACAACCCGCGCTTTTGTAGGTAGTCGGCAAACTGCGTAGAACTCGGTCGATCAGGCGCCGCAGGCAACAGTCGGCCGCTGGTGTTGGAAATCGTCGCGTATTCGCGGGTTACCGCACCTTCGACACGCTCCAGCGTCACAGCGCCTTTGCGCTTGTCGATTGGGTCGATATCGTCCTGATGTATCTCGGCCGCCAGGGCCATCTGCCCGTACTGAATGCGCGCCGGCAGGTAGTTGTTAGGCTTGATCTCGTGATCCAGCAGCACTTCCCGGCGCGGCCAAGAAAGTCCCTGCTCGCTGTTCGTCTTGCGCCCCTTCCAGGTCATGCCGTCCATAGCCAAAGCCGCCCGGCGCAGCAACGCTTCCTGCTCGGGAACGCCTGCGGGGATGACCGCGCCGAACTTCACGGCATACATGGCCAGGTCCTCGGCGCTCGCGTAGCTTTCGGCGTCAGGCTTGCCGGTACCGTCCTCGATGATGAGTGTCATGCGTCAACTCGCTGGAATGGTTTGAAGATTGGCCACCGGATCACCGGCGGCCAGCAGTATTACTCCTTGGGCAACTCAGCGACGAGTTTTTCCAGGGATTCTTTGGAGGCATTGGCTCGGTATTGGATCTTGGCTTCATCGAGCTTTGCTTTCAGCGCTGCGATTTCACCAGCCTCATCAGCCGGCGGCGTGAGGGCATCCTTCTTCAGCGCTTCAACCTCGCCGCGCAGTGCGTCGACAGTCAAGGCTAGGCCGTCACGCTCAGAGGTCAGCTCACCAACCGAGGCATAGATGGTGCCCAGCACTTCAAACAATCGCAACGCCAGCTGCCCGGACTCCGGGCGGTGAATCTCACCCACTTCCAAGCCCCCAACAAGGATCTCGATCGATCCCTTTTCAGCACGCAAAGCCGAGATGACTTTTTCCAATTCGGCCTGATGGGTTGCACCAATAATCTGAACCCGCTTGGCCTCCTTCACCGATACGTCGATACCGGCTGCTTGATACGCGTCGACAACGCTTGGCCAATCGCCAATCACCAGCACGCTTGTCACCCCAGCCTCTGGCTTATCGAAGTGCTCCGGATTGCGGTAACGCTTCTCCGGATCGAAGCCGTCGAGCTGGTTGCTGTAAGTCAGTTCCATGTGTTTCTCCAAGGCGGCCATCGCTGACCGCGCATTGACTTTGAGACTTAGCCGCCAGTAACAGGAGGCGTTGCAGTCAGCTTGATCATTACGCCGGCGGTGACCTTGTTGCTGCCCGCGTGCTTGATCCAGTTAGCAGCCGAACCGACCGCAGCCAGGGTTGGGTTGGAACCGCCAGTGGTGGCTTTCCAGCTGTAACCCAGCACATCGATGTTCACTGTGCCTTCAGCGCGGTAACCGATGCTCAGGTTCTCTTCGTCATTAACTTCGTAGGAACGGAAGCCCGGGGCCTGAGACTCGGTGATGGTTACCGCGTTTGGCAGCAATCCGAAGATCACGTCCGCCGGCGCGGTATCGGTCACCAGTACCGGCTTGCCCAGGGTGCCCGGCAGGCCACCGTAGATCACGACGCCAGCTTCTTCGTAGATCTTGTTGGTGATGGCTTCGTCGACGATGTCGAAGTAGGCGCTGGAGTGCATGACCCACAACGCAATACGGCCGAATTTGTCGCCGAACTTGCGCATGCCACGGGTCAGCGTCTTCTTGCCATCGGTTTCGATGTTGGCCGAAACCACCATGTCGGCGTTGGAGCCGATGGCGGCACGCAGGCCAGCAGTTGCGTACTGGATGAAGCCTTCCAAGGTCGCATCAGCGACGTCGGCACCGACGATCTGGGAGAACTCCTCGACCGGACGACCACGGCGCTTGAACGCCTCTTCGGTGGTCTGGTACGGGCCGTACTTCCAGGGAGCTTTGACGCCAACAGCTTCGCCGGCGCTGATCTTCTTGGCAGTTACCTTGCCGTCAGAGTTGACGTCGCGGTGCTCCAGAGAGCCGTTCAGCTTGTAGAGCGCGCGTTTGCGGAAGTCGCCTTCGATCAGCTCGTTGTCCAGCACCATTGCGCCGTTGGACGATGCGTTGAACACGTCCAGATTGTCCTGAACACGTTCCAGGTATGCGGTTTGCGCCTCATCGTTGTAGATGATCAGGTCGCTGTTAACGGTTGTAGCCATGGGTCAATCCCCTTACTTGGGCAATTGCAGATATGCGGTTTGGCCGTGCTTGCGCTGGAAGTCGCGCTTCTGCTCGGAGGTCATTTCGGAGCGCTTGAATGCAGCCTTGCCGCCACCCCCGCCCGGGGCAAATGTCCCTGAAGCCCTTGGCCACAGATGAGGTGCGCTTTCGCGCAGAGATTCCGCCCATTCGAGCGGAGTCAGAGGGGTCTTGCCGTCTTTACCGAGGATGACTTGGCCTGATTCATCAACGGCGACTGCATCGCCATCTTCGTTAAGGGTGAACACGCCTTTGGCGCGCAGGATGATGTCGTCTGTAGCTTCAGGGAGCGCACCAGCCTTCAGTGCTGCGCCGCGTACCGAGTCGCCCAGGACTTTGCCCTGGAATTTGGCAGCGAAGGACTCAGCCTTCTCTGCACGCTCACTGATGATCTTCAACTGCTTGTCGTAGTCGCCACGCAGGCGCTCGGTGCGGCGGTTGAACACTTCATCCACCTTACCCTCGGTCAGCAGCTTGGTTTCTTCGTCCTGGCCGGCACGACTTAGCAAGCCTTTGACGGCGTCAATATCGATGCCTTCGAACTGGGTTTCGAACTGGGTCAGCTTGCCGGAGGTTTCCTTCAGCTTGCCCAGCAGTTCCGAGTTCTTGGTCTTCAAACCGGAAACGGATGCTTCAACGGCAGTCGCGATAGCGGCCTTGATTGCCGGGTTTTCCAGGTCGATTTCGTTTTCTTCTGCCACGTTGATGCACCCCTTGGGTTTGGTTGCCCGCTTTGCAGGCAATAAAAAACCGCCCGAAGGCGGCTGGTTGAATGTGTTCGGTTAAATTCCGGCCTTAACGAATGCGAGTGGTTCTAACGCCTTCATTTGCAAAAGTGTCAGCGGCGCAAAGTTGCGATCAAGCTGCAGTTCGGTGAATCGCTCGACGGTTAAACCACCCTCGCGAAACAGTTTTGCCCGCACCGGCCCGATTGCCTCGTCCTGAAACGCTGCTGGCTGATCTTTCAGCCAGTTGTAGTAATCGAGGCTGGCACTGACTTGCCCTGCTCCTCCTGCACCTAAAGATGCGCGTGTGGCGTCCTTGGCGAAACTCTCGCTGAGCTTGGTCAGCATGATCCACGTGGTTCGGCAATTCGGGTGAAACGGCGGTCGCGGCCCTGACGTTACGGGAAACCTCCGACCATCCAGTGAGCGGCATTGCTGGCTGGTCTTGCTGTCCAGCGTCGCAACGATTTGGATCTCGGACACGATGTCAGTGTTGGCCTTTGCCACCTCCATGCGCGCTTGGGACGACACATGCTGAATCGCGGTGTGCACGACCGTGCTGGCATTGCGGTTGGTGGTGGCCAGGATGCCGTCTTTGTACCCTGCCGCCTTGGTGCCGCGAATGTTGCGAATGATCTGGAAGTTCGTCTGCCCTTCGAAGAAGCCCTGCCGGATGGTGCCGGCAACCCGTTCACGCTCCGCACCGGTCCAACCCTTGATGAAGGCCTTCAGCAATTTCCCGCCGCCGGTGCCGCGTATGCTGAGCGGGTTCGTCAGCACTGCAGTGCGGATTGCAGCGGCAGTCGGCGCGACTACATCCAGCGACACGCCAACCGGCGCCGATCTGGCAAGACTGGTCGCCTCAAACTCGGCCTCGTAGTTGGCAATGTCCACCAGGTCGAGGTTCAGTTGCGCGCTGTAGCGGTCGAAGATGCCCAGCAGCAAGCTATCCACTTCCTTCAGCAACGCTTCCAAACGCTTCGTGTTGTATTCGGTCAGGTCGGACTGAGTGAGCCGGTCACGGATCGAGCGGTCGATCTCCTTGAGGAAAGGGGCAAACTTGCCCACCTCCCCTGCCTTTAGTTTTTCAAGGAAGACCGCGTGCCGGATGGTGGCATCAAGTACTGCCGGATTTACCGCCATTTATTTTGTCCTCGTCGTCCAGGCCCAGGCCGTCACCCTGCTCCTCCAGTTCACCGTCGATCTGCAGGTCGGTCCGCTCTGGCGCGATCAGGCCCAGCTTTCGCAGGTAGGCTCGAAGGTCTGCCTTAGCAAATCCGCGCTGCTGCCACAGCCCTACCAGGGCCGTGATCATCTGCGGGTCAGCCGTCAATTCAACGAACTCCTGGTTCACCTGGTACGCAACCTTCTTGTCAGCGATGCCCATGTAGGCGCAGCACCACATGATTGCTCGGGTGTAGGCCTCGCTGACGTTTGCCACGCAGCCTGCGAGCACCGAAGTGGATGCCGACTGATCGCCTCGGGACTCGGTAGCGGTCTTGGTGGCAAGTGAAGCCACCACCATCCGTGCGCCGAGTTCGATCATCATCTGGTTCTTGTCGGCCATTGCCTCCTTGACCAGCGTGTTCGGCGCCGGTTGCGCGTAGCCGAATGCACCACCCGCCGGCAGCATCATGGGAGCCCTGGAGCCAACATAAACGCCGTTCTTCTCCATCCAGTCGCGCCACTGCTCATCCAGGCCGCTGATCCACGGCTGAGCCTGCCCGCACCAGAAGACGCTATCTTCATAGTCGGCGCTATTCCGGTAGTGGCCCAGGTTGATCATGGCGATGTCGTAGAGCGGCGACTCGTCGATGCTTGGGTCGTTGTTCTGCGCGCCGACGAAGGTGAACGGGATCTCCTTGAGACGCCCCGTGACGCCCTCCGGCCTGAACTCTTCGATGACCGCCAGCGGCCCGCCACCTTTCGGACCGGACCGGCGCCAGACCCGGCACACAAAGCCGTCGTCCTCCAACGCAAGTTCCCGGTACTGCTCAGCTGTCTTGTAGCCGAAGCCGTCAGGAACCTCCGGAGACTCCCGCAGCACCACCAGCGTCAACACGCTATGGCCGTTCACCATGCCCGTGCGCCAGTTGATGATGTCTTCAGCGCAATAGGACAGGATCACCGAGTGCCCGCCGATGCCGTCATCCTGGTGATAGTCTACGTATAGGCCGTGACGGCCAGCCTCAAGCACCTTCTCAAGCGTGCCTTGTGAGTGCTGGTAAATACTCACCCCGGAGCCGTTGGCGTTGTCCTGTAGGTATTCCAGCTTCTTCGGCACTGTCAGCGTCGGGTCTTTGTGGAAGGCAAGGCCCAGCAGCCCGTTACGGGTGTGCCCGGTGGCGTTCTTGAACACTGCGCGCTCACGGTAAGCCCGATTCCGATCTTCGTTTTCCGGCGACTTGTCGTGCGCGTTGATGTACGGCAGCCGATCGACTACCCGGTGCTGGCCCGCGCAGACGTCGCGAACAGTTGCCCAGCGGTCAAGCACTGCCGTGTATTCCGCCCGCTTGAAGGAGACGTCGTTGCTCATCGGGCGTATCCCATTTTGATAGAGGTGACAGGCTTGGCGCACGGCCACTCAACGTCGATGCAATATCCGATCGCTGTAGTGATGTGCTGGTAGTCGTTTTTTTGGTCTTCCTGGAAGGTCGAGCCCATTTGAAGCTGGACCGTACTCAAGCCCTTGTGGCACCAAGGAGCGGCGACAGGGTTGATGAACAGGCTGGTTTCGCCTGACGCGGTCAGGATCTTCGCCCGTACGGCGTTCTGCCGATCCTTGATGGATGGGTGAGCAGGCTTTACCTTGCGCGTGTACGTCCAGCCATTGGCCTTCAGCACGCCCTCAATGTCGGTGTAGTCAGAGGCGTGACCGTGCTTCTCGCCCGCCTTGCCGGCCGGGTCGCCGTAGATCAGGACGTGTTTGTTCTTGTGATCCTTGAACTTGTCCACGAACTCGGTCGCCGACTGTTTAGATACCGCGCTGATCAGCACGATCTCATCGAGCAGATAGAGGTCTTTGCCTTCGTTGCGCCGTACACCTATCGCGGATGATAGGGGCGTGAAGTTCTGGTCGTGCATCCACATCAGCTGCTCATGCGGCTCAATGGCTGCATTAGTAGTGTTCGCCTTGCTGTAGTCCTCGTAGATCCGGCCAGATGCCGTTTCGAAAGAGGCTTCAAATTCCTGCTTGAACTGCTTGGCCGACATGGCCCGCTTCATCGCGTCCATTACGTCAGCCGGAAGAATCTCGGCCGATTTCCAGTGGAACACACGGAAGTTCGGGTCATTCCCCGACTCCGCCTGCATGCACAGGTCGTAATAGTGGTTCAGGCCGTCAGGAACGCCGAGCAACCAGCACCAAGCCCGATAGTCAGGCATGGTTGGGTTGACGGTGTTCAGTGCCGGGAGAATGTTTGCCTCCCAGGCGTCCGGCTTAATGTCGGCGAATTCGTCAATTCCCCCGCCAGTCCACGGGATACCCTCAATCCGCTGCGGCTTGTCCAGGCCGATGACGTGAATCTCGCTGCCGTTGTCCAGGTAGATGATCAGGTCCGACTCGGAAGGCCGGCGGCTGTGCATGCAACTCAGCGTGAAGGCCTTCAGGTCGTCCCAGAAGATCTTCTTTGCCTGGGCGTGCGTTGGTGCCGCGGCGAAGTACATTCCGTTGTAGGCCGAGGCCTGCTTCACAAGGAAGCGCTTGAACCGTTCGGTCTTACCACTACGGCGACCAGCAGGCACTAAGGGGAAGCGAATTCCGTCCGATACGGCGGCAACCAATGCGAGCTGTACAGCGTGATCCTTGAGCGGGTACCAGCGTGATAGCTGACGATCCAGCATCAGGTTACCGGTGTTGGCCATCATGACGGCAGCCTCGCAATCAGATCAGCCAGTAACTGGGCGTTGGAGTTGCCGCCGCCCTTCTCTATCAGTTTGAGTTCTGCACGGCGCTTCTCGACCTCAAGACGCTTCAGCTCCTCATCAAGTGGCGATGCCGACTTGTCAGAGAACATGCCCAAGTGCTTGGCCACCTTGTCGAGTGCAGCCAACTGATCATGCATCTTGATCTCGAAGCCTTCCTTGGTCTGCTTTACGCCGGCATACAGCGCCAATGCTGCTTGGCTGACATGGCGCGAGTCATGAGCATGGACAGATCCAAACCCCTCCCCTCTGCATTTTGGGCACTTAGGATGCGGCCGTATCGTCGGGTCAAACCCAAATCCACCATCCTCCGATACATCGTCAGGGTCGGCTTTATCAGATACCGCCTTTAGCAGCTCCTCTTCATCCTTCCACTGGTACTGATGGTCTATACCGAAGCAATGGCGGCAACACCCACGACGATGCTCGATCAGCTCATTGGGATTAGCGGTAGCGATCATCCATAGACGCTCAAGCACCATTTCCTGAGTAATGGCGGCCTTCTGGCCTCTTGCGGACATGCGACATTCGATAACTGATTGAACATTAGGTTTTCTAAGGTTCTCTGCTGCAATGACTGCTGCCGTCTTCTTGCTGTATCCCGCACGAATAGCGGCTTGCGTAGCATTCAGGTCTTTCAGGTACTCGTCGACGAAGCGCTGCTGTTTTGCTGTCAGCGCCATAGGGATTCCTTGAGACTTTGGTGCCTCGCACGTTTAGGTTGTCAGTTGTCTGTATCGAGCAGCACATCAATCAGCTTCTGCTCACCCAGGCGCATCGCACCCAGGCATTGTAGGTCGTCACACTTGGGGCCGAGACCGAACACGGTCACCTCTCCCTTAGCGCCGATCAGGGTCAAAGCGCCCACCGTGCACTCGGGATGTTCTCCAGCATCGAGGTCGTCGGCAATTTTGCGCAGGGTCTTGGCAGCGTCGCGCCAATCCTCCCGCTTGAACTCCAGAACCTTGACGGTCATTTGGTCACCTGCTGTAGCCATTCCTCAATGATCCGCTGCACCACTGGCTCAGTCAGGATGGATGAAGGCTTGTCGCCGTCGATCACCGATTGCACCAGGGCGTGCGGAATTGCGTGGGCGCCATCACTGGCTACCACCATCAGGTGCGGGCGCTGGTCAGCAATGTCATGGATGCTCGCGGTCATTGCATCACCATCTGCTGTGTCTGTGCATATGCGTGACCGTGGAGCAATCCAACGATCAGGCCTTGGGGAAGCCCGGCAGTCTTAGCGGCGTCTACAGCTTTAGCGATGGCGCTATCCAGGTCGTTCACGGCCTTGTTGATGTCCGGGCTCATCGGGAGCGCGTGTCGCAGACGGGTGACGTTGGCCATCAGCTGTATGGATCGGCTGGCTTGGCGATCGAGCGTACGAACCACATGAAGCCCTGCTGCAGGTTCGTCTTGGCCAACGCCAAGAGCCGCGGGTCAACGCCTTCAATCTGGCCGATCTGCTTGAACAGTTCGCCGGTGTCAGCTTCCAGCGCCTTGATGGAGTTCATACCGTCGATTTCGGATTGACTCAGGTCGCGGTAACCGGTGATTTTCTTGTGCTGGTTATCCATGGGTGATTCCTCATGATTGCGCGCCACGATTTAGCGCATTCGAAAACGTGGCGCGGTTTACTTGGCCCGGCGCTCGATACCGCCTGGCGCCTTGTCACAGTGCAGGCAGTGCTCGCAGTTCAGCGTCCGGCACAGCCAGACCTTCACGCGTTGCCAGTACGTGACCATAAAGATGTGCCGGGCACCGGCCAGGGCCAGGGCCACGTGCAGCGTCAGGCCCGCGGTAGTTGGACCGAAGAAGATGTTCTGACTACGCACCGACACAACGAAGCCAGTGATGGCGATCGTGGTGTAGATCAGCTTGCCGAGGATGCCGTCCCTCACCTTCCCGCTCAGTACGCACCAAGCTGCCCACAGCGCGATAAGGCCACAGGCGATGGAGTTGATCAGTTCAAGATTCATGGTGGATTGCCTCCCCCGAACCGCTGGCGAATAAGCGCCCAGAGGTCAGCGGATTTAATGGCTCGATTGATGGCAGCCAGGAGCGAGCCGCCGAAGGCACCCAGCAGGAAGCCGATACCAGCGACGATCTTTGGCTCTGTCACGCCCAGGTAAGTGCTGACCATGCTCGTCAGGTAGATCGAGCAGGCCATGCCGGTAATCAGGAAGATCATCCAGGCACGCCAGTCGTTCAAGTCGTCCTTGTGCCACCAACTGGCGATCACGGCGCCGACCAGTCCAGCGATCAGCAATTCGAACCTGTCGATCTTGTCGAGCAGGCGCTGTAGATACTCCATGCGCTCGACTCCGTGGGGCATGTTTGAAATAGGTCAGCCCCAGCAGCACTCCCAGCTCAGAGCGATGGGTGTGGTGGAGCCGAAAACGAAAAAGCCCCAGCAGATGCCGAGGCTCGAAAATAGTTGCGAGTCCGCAGAAACGGACTCGCTTAGGCGTTACACGATTGGTTCGTAGGTGATCGAGGCAAAGCCTGTGCTGTACGAGGACAACCAAACCCCTTGGCCTGCCGGAATAACTACGGGGTATGGCAGAGTTGCACCGCCGGCGCCCGAAACCAAAATGGCCGGAGTCGTCATACCGAAGTGATTCGGCGGAGCGACCGGTCCGGTGTTCAGCCAGGCGAGGTTAGCCGGAATGGTGATACCCGCGGTGCAGAGGGTGATCCCATTGGTGTTCTCGGATGGTGCAACCAGTTGAGTTACACCGCTGTCCGCGCGTGCGGATTTGAATTTACTGCCGATTGTTTGAGCCATTTTAGCCACCTATTAAGTCGAATGATTTGTCGCGGAGGATTCCGCTTTCATGTCGCTCAAGGGCGATGGGGAGAGGCTCTTGACCTTCTTTTCTTCAGGCCTAGGGCAATGCTGAAGTCCTGAGTTGACGCGAAACAGCAAAGTAGCCCCGTACATTCACAGGGCCTCCTATAGCCTTAGAAGACGTTATTCCACGTCCATTCCTTGAATGTTGGCAGAGGACCGGTGCCATGATCCGGGTAAATCACGCGCGGCCGAGGAGCAGCAGTTGGCGTGAAACCAAATCGAGCCCAGGTAGGCACCCCGTCTACGATGACGATATTGCCATCGTCTTGCAGCTGCAAGAACGCACGCAGCGGCGCCCCCGCTTGGTCAGGTACCGGAATCCAACTGGTTTCAGCAATCCACATTCTGTTATGCACATGATCCATGAGGACCCCAGAGCTATGCATGTAGAAACAGCTGACCAGGCTCTTATTCGGATTGGAATCCACGTACGTGTAAGGTACGGAGTTATCCGAAACCCACTCCCTCAATCCATTGTTGTAGAGCACCAGGTTGGCATCAGCTTCAAAAACCAGCTTGTATTGCTTATTTGGAGACTCGAGGTACTGACCTGCGAGCATGAAGTTACGAGGAGGGAGAATGGAGCTTCCGTTCTGGGTGAACGGAAAGATCTGAAATTTGAGAGCCATGTAATTCACCTTTGAGTCGAATGATTTGTAGCGGAGGATTCCGCTTTCATGTCGCTCAATGGCGATTGCTCGAGGCTCGTGGCCTTCACATGATTCAACGTCCCACATCGGGAACATTTGATCTGGAGCTCTGTAAACCCACCCGTACGGGCGAGAAGTCGGTTGCAGTTACCGCATCTGAATTCTTTCAACATCTGCAAATTCCTTTTGCTGAATTGCCCTTTCCGTGGGCAATAAAAAACCCGACGCAATGGCCGGGTTTTCTTGAACTTCTAGTGAAAGTTGCCGAAGGCAAAATACTAACTGTGGGTAAATAATGCCCTCAGCCGTGCGGGAAGTCAAGCGGCCTCTTTCATCTTGTAAATTATCCCACCAATTGGACTCAGTGCTTTGGCGTCGATGTCGTAGCAGGCATCGAAGCAGAGTTGCACGAAGGGCTCCCAATCCCTCCCCCAAGCTGCTGAGGGGAGCTTGATGCCGTACTCCCCTTCCACCCATGCACGAAAGATCTCTGGTTTGATGAGCGGATCAGGGTTGGAAGACTGCCCCCCCTGGTGCATATATCGATACCGGCGAAACACGCCCTTTGCGACGTACGCGGCACGTTCACGCTTACTGGAAGTCATGCGCTCTACCCGAGAGCACGCCAAGTGGAAAACCGCGTCTTCCGCCTCCTCCCGATCATCATCGGTCGGCTCTGCCGCGTACATGGCGTTGCCGAAGGCCCGCAACTGGTAGTGGAGACGCGCTATCGCCGACTGGATATGGCCGGCCAAAGCACCGTGCACCGCATGATTTGCCGTGGGCCCCCGTTCGCTGCTCTGCACCACCACCCCAAGCTCCGCGGCATCTGAGGACTGACCCGGCGCGGGGTTGTAGTTGCAGTCATGCCACGCCTGGCGCGCTGAATTGATCTTCATGCTGCAGCCCTCTTCAGTTCTCTTATTTTTGCCCGGTAGTAGGTCTTGATGCCCTTGATCTGCTCGACGGTGTACTTGCGCACGCTCTGGTCAGCCTCCAGGGCGTCGACTGCCTCCTGGCCAATGCGTGCGATCAGACCGATCCGGTAATCCACGGCATTACCCGAAAGGAACCGGTTGTCCTGCTTGCTCTGGGCGTGGCAGTTGCGTTCATCGAAGCGCAGGTGCGGCGCGGAACCAACGCTGCGGTAGTGGCCGGCGTCGACTGCGTTGCCGCTCCAGTCCAACGGCTTGCCGCTGGAGATGCAGAGGTTGCCGGCGGCCTGGTCCCGGGTGCGGACGTACTCGTTGAACGCCTGCTGAGCCTCACGCATGTGTTCGCCGCGGCTCTTCAGCTTCTCCTTGCGAACCTTGATCTCGCGACGCTCGACCTGGGCCAGCGACTTGCGCGCCTTCGCCTGGTTCACGTCCTTGATAGCGAGGCCGCACTTCGGGCTGCATACGGCCTGGCCCAGGCGCTGCGGCGGGAAGCTGATGCCGCATGCCGGGTTCTTGCACTTCTTCGGTTTGGGTTGCTTGGCGATCATGCAGCCTCCTTGCTGAGTAGATTAGTGAAAACCACACCTTGGCCTGTGAAATAGGCTGCAATGCGGTCGGTGTAATTGATGCCTTGGGCGCGATTGAACAGGCTGGTTACCGGGAAGCCGTCCGGCCCGAACAAATGGCACTCCCCCATCATGGCCAGCTTCGTTTCGTAGGGGAGATGGCGCATGACGCGATACCACTCGGCCTGAAACCCGGCATCCTCGTTCAGCAGGATCTGCACGCCAAAGTGCAGCTTGCAGTAGCGCCGGGCGTCAGCCGCGTCACCGATCTGGGTCATTTCGGCGATGCGCTTGTACATCCCGAACCACAACCGATTTTGGTCAAGCGTGCGGTCCTTGCCCGGGCGCAGGGAGACCACCACGAACTTCTTGTCGCGGTACATGGCGCTCAACTTGGTGATAGCCTCAGAGAGCTTGGCCTGGCAGTTCACGCTGATCTTGTCGGTCATGGCGCCGCCCTCTTCGCTTCCAGTTCCTGAGCTTGCTTGATGAGCAGCGCCCTGCGATCCGCCAACTCATTTGCCGCGTCAATCCGCATTTCGGTTTTCCGTTCGGCACTGGCCTTGCGCATTTCCAGCATCGAGTTTTTCACCAGTTCCAACTTCTGCCGAAGCTGGGGCTCTGGCCGTGTGGCGGTGCCAGTGAGCAAGCCGGCGATGGCGCGACCGTCCTCAGTGATCGGCTCGACGCTCAGGTCCGTCAGGTACTTCTGGGCGTGTTCGCGCGGGATTCTCTTCAGCTCCATTGCCTTGGTCACAGCCTGCACGCGACGGTTTGCGTCAAAGCCGACGGACACGTGCCAGTTGACCGGTTTCGCATCCTCGCGGGCCTGCCCTACGAAACGCTGGTAGGCATCAATGAACGCCATGCGCGCACCGATCTTGTCGCCGCCATCCAAGATGGGCTTCGCAGCGGCCAGGGCCAGTTGGATTTCATCGGTCAGCACCACGGTTTCAAATTCGTCGTTGGTGGTCATAGCGATAGCCCAGGCCTCATCCTTGCCGGGACGGCCGTCGGAGGACTGGACGCGCTGCAGGATGTCAGCCATCGCCAGCTTGCCCTTCACCTCGAAGCGGCAAGCCTTCAACGCGGCTTTGACGACAGGCACCGGATACGCACAGAGGTCTTCAGCCATCATCGCGGCAGTGCCCGGGTTCATTTCCTGGCCCATGGCCTCGGCGGTGGCGCAGATGGCGGCGGCCAGCCCGGCAACCTGCTGGTCATTCATTTCAAAGGTATTCATTGCGGTCACCTGCTTGGCGTTTGGCCATTACCATCTGGGCGGCCTGCTCCGCTGCGGAGTGGTTCGCCTCTGTCCGTTCCATCTGCCGGGCGGTTGTCCCGTTGATGCGCTGCCCGGTCACCCACTGGGTGTGATAGCTCTCGGCGTTGGCCAGCAGCTCGTTGAGGCTGTGGCACTTGCGCAGAACTGCGGCATCGTTGGTTTTCAGGTAATGCGCGGCCACGTGGTGAGCGACATCAGCGCCGAGGCGGTCGACCAATTGGCCGAGCTGACCACCAACCTTGGCGTTCCAAACAGGCCATGCGCCGAGGTAGCGCTTGCGGTAAGCCATGGCGTAGTTCGCCCAGACCTTGAAGGTTTTGCAGGTCTGGTCTTTGGGGCCAGGCATGTCAGCGGGGATCTCAACACGGGGGGTGTCGGTGCGATCAACCACCAGCACCAAACCGCGGGACTGAGCCGGCTTGCCGGCGGCGTCCTGCAAGTCCTGATTGGTATCCTGATTGGTATCCTGATTGGTACCCTGATGATTGGTATCCTGATTTGTCGGAGATTTTTCCGACCCTTGCCCGGATTTTTTTCCGACCTTGCTCGGAGATTTATCCGAGGTAGATCGGATTTTTTTCCGACCCTTATTGTTTGGTGGGGTCGGATATTTTTCCGACCCGTCGAGCTTCTGGTTCCACTCGACGGCCTTCTCTGTGAGGCGGAAAAGGGTGATGTTCGAGGTGCTGGAAAGCTCAATCAAACCGGCCTCTTCCAGGGCCTTCAGCATGCGGTAAGCGGTGTCCGGCTTATCAGTGAGCAGCGGCAGCTCCTCGATAATCTTGGCCTTGCTCAGCGCGAAGAAGATCCCGTCATCAGTCTTGATTGGCTTGGTCCAACTCGGGCAGCCGTAGACGAAGGCGAACAGCAGGGCCTGCTGAGAATTCAGCCCCCACTCCAGCGCCTTCACCTGGTTAATCGTGACGGTGTATTGCATGTCAGGCCTTCCCGACCTTAGCGGCCAATTCAAGAAAGCGATCCACGTACCAGTGAGGCTGCGTCTCGCGGGGGCATTGAGGGCTGGTGAGGTTCTTCCCGTAGGCCATGCCCTTCTCCGTCACAGACCAGAAGTCCACCATTTCCTGCTTGGAGTTTTTGCGCTGGAGGACCTTGAGGAAGCCGTGGGCCTCCAGTGCAAGGTTGAAGGCGCGCGCGGTGCTGGCGATGGCGTGATCTTTGATCAGGGCGGTGATTGCCTTGGTAGGCATCGAAGAGCCGCCAGTGGCATCTGGCGCGGCGTCAACGGCGTAGCCAGGGAGGAATTTTGCATCCAGGCCGTTGTTGGCGGCGATCTTGGCCAGCATCATCATCTTGCTAGAGTTGGCAGGCTTCAGCAGGCGGTCGAAGCATTCAAGAATCGCCAGTTCGCCGACGATCTTAGAGTTGTTCGGGCCTTGAGCGGAAAATGTGCCGGTCTTGCGGATACTCGGCAGGACCTGGCCCACCACCCACTCTTCGAACTTCTCGGCAGCCGGCAGCTTGGACTTCATCATCAGCCGGTACAGATCACGCTCCGGAATGATGGTCATGAAACCACCACCCTGTTTCGGGGGAGTGGACGCAGCCTTGCAGTGACGGGACACGGCGTTCTCTGGCTTGGAGTAGCCGAGGGCGTCGGCGACATCGCGCGCGACAAACCATGGATCGCCGAGCTTGTCGGTGATGACCCGAATTGCGGCGCCGTCGAAGTCGAACGGAATCACTGCTGAATTGCGCGCCACGTTTTCAGATTGCGAAAAACGTGGCGCGAGATTGGTAGAGCTATTGATATGTAGCGGGGTTTGCATATAATCGGTCTCACAAAGTGTTATCGAATTAGCCGACCTCGTACGTCGGCTTTTTTGTGCCTGTAATTCAGCGCCGAAGCGCCAACCTCCCCGCGCTACTCCCCGTTTAGCCCTTTCAAAACCCACTGGATAAAACTCCAGCGACTTCAGGTTTCTTACTTCGCAGACCGTCTGGGCCGATACTGGGTACACGGATTTGCGGATAGAGACCTCGCTTAGGCGGCCATCTCGGCCCAGGGAAACGACGGACAAAGGGACTCTTTTTTGAACGCACCTCCGGTCACCGCCTCCGCTCGCTTGGCAACCACTGGAGACATGCCGTGCTTCCCGCGAACCCAACCGGAAACGGTGCTTTGATCAACCTTGAGCTTTTCAGCAGTGACCTCCTGAGTGCCAATGAAGGCAACGAGGTCTTTGTAAATACTGTTCATATCGCCCCTCCATACGGGAATACCCATATAGTAGATTATGGGAATACCGATTTGCAAGGATATGGGAGCACCCGTAATACTCGCTGAATGGAATTCAAAGACCGTTTAAAGACAGCGCGCCGGCACGCCAAGCTCAACCAGGGCGAATTGGCCGCTCAAGCTGGTATCACGCAGACGTCGATTTCTGACCTTGAGCGTGGAAAATCGAAAGCCACCGCGCACGTCGTGAAGATCGCCGACGCATGCGGGGTGAGCGCCAAATGGCTTTCCGATGAGATCGGGCCAATGCTGGCCCCGGGGTCGAGTGCAGGCTCTGCTGAATCGAACATCTCAGTTGCCGCCCAGCCCACCAAATCATTCCGCTACCCAGTAATCAGCTGGGTTGCCGCCGGCGCCTGGGCGGAAGCCGTAGAGCCCTACCCGGCCGGATTCTCGGACAGCTACGAGTTCTCCGAGTACGACTCCAAGGGCACTGCGTTCTGGCTGAAGGTGAAAGGCGACTCGATGACGGCGCCCGCCGGCCAGAGCATCACCGAGGGCACGCTGATTCTGGTGGACACTGAGGCTGAAGTTGCACCAGGTAAGCTGGTGGTGGCCAAGCTCCCGGACAGCAACGAAGCCACATTCAAGAAGCTGGTCAGCGACGGCGGCCGACTGTTCCTGAAACCACTGAATCCCAGCTACCCGATCGAGGCCGTCGACGAGAACTGCCGGATCGTGGGCGTGGTTGTGCAGGCACTGCAAAAGTTTTACTGATCCGCCAGCGTGCCATGCAGATGTGCCCGGACGGCAAGCTAAATCGAGATATCGCGAGCTGAGTAGTGCTCGTTGCGCAAGGGAATGTGGAATGAATGCTTTACGGGTCGCGGCACTGATAATCGCGCCACTATTTGTCACAGGCTGCTACGGCACGCTAATTGAAAAAACCGAGTACGAAAAGAAAATCGAAGCCATACCAATGCCAGCTACGGAAGCCGAGCGACTTGAGCAATGTCGGGAATTCCAGGGACTCGCAAGTGAGGCGTTTGTTAGAGACGCACTTCAGTTCTCCCCACGTGCCTACTCAGACCTCTGGGTTTACGACTCGTCCGAGTCTCCAGCGCTAAGACGCCGCCTCAAAGCGATGAATTGCCCTTACCGTGGATGGCAAGCCCGGTGACCGCATGGCGAGAGCAGAGCTTCTGGAGCAAGGTTGGAGTCATTGCTTGCCTGGCTCTCCTTATGATGCTCCCCGGGTATTCCGACGTTGCTGGACTGGGCGGAGGCTCATCAGGCCGCAAGCGGGTCTTCAGCCCTGGTTTTCTGGTGCTCTGCGCCTTCGTGGCTGTGATTGAGCTGCTAGCGCTGAACCACTTTTATGGCGGCGTGGACTAAATGCGTTTAGGCGAACCGCCTTGTAACTGAAAATGGACTTTATGAAAAAAATAATTCTCTCCTTTTGTGTGAGCTTGCTTCTCTTGGGTTGCGCCCCAGCTCCCGTTGTCCCCGTACCGATGGGACTGTGGTACGCAGATAACGAAGACCCGGGCTCGCGATATCATGTCTACGTTTATTTCAAAGACGCCAGTAGTTTCATATGGTGGCGTACCACAGAAGCGCAAGCAGTAGTCTTTAAGCGATGGACCTATTACACCAATGACCACCCCGGTGTTAATAACCCCGTTATCTTCACGCGCAAAGGTGATTGGATAAAAGGCGAGCGGCGTATTGTTAATAAAAACAGTGAGGGGGTTCTGCAACTCACGGTTACACAAACTTTCACCGGGCACTTTAGCGGTGACAGCCTGGAAATGGAGCAAAGTGGTAACTCCGTTTGGGCTGATGGAACTCCGGTTTCGCTAGAGACTGTGAGATGGTCAATGAAGCGGCTCAGCGCTCAATAGCAGTAGAGTTAATTTAATCTCGCGGGCGGTCTAAACCTGGCCAAACTAACCCCCTGTTGAACGCACGACAGCTCTTGAAAGTCGCGCGAATAAACCGTCGAAAAAAAGGAATTTAGATGAGATTTACCTTCATTCTGCTCGCGTTTGCCCTTACGGGGTGTGCCAATACGCCTCCCTCGCTATCCGAGGTCGCAAAGGCCACTTTAGATGCGCCAATGCCAATATCTGACGCGCAGCGAGTTTGGGAATGCGCCGGAACAAGCAACGTCATTAAAGGCCACGAGTTTGTCCTAAAATTACAGGGCAGACCGGCAGATTCGGGCGGGGAAATCTGGGCGCTCCGGGAGCGGGCCAAGCGCATGGGTTGCAGTCAAGCAGAGATGGATGCGCGTGATATGGGGAAATATTCAAGCCCACCTGTTTCTCCACGCCCAAAATGATTAACGAAGTCCGTCGTCGGCTATGCGGATGAGGTGGAGGCGGTACGCTTGTCAGGTATTTTCCGCTTTCCTCGCCTTTTCAATCTTCGATCAATAGTTCGTCATACTCGCCTGCAGCCAAGGCTTCTTCACTGTACTCATAACCTAGCGCTTCAATCTTTTTGCGCTTTTTGAACAGCCCTAGCTCCTGCCTTGCATGGCTCAAAGCCTCGTCTTTGATGAAATCCTCGTAACCACTAAAGACCGGGTAATCGTTGAAAACAAGTAGCTGATCCAATTTTTCGTGAAGCGAACTCATCGTCATTTCTTTTTTTGTCAGTGCCGTGCTTTCTGCATAAAGCATGAACTGCTCTGATAACAAATGCAGCCGGTATAATTCATCGCTGTTGAGGTAATTCTTTCCTGTTTTAGCCTCCTCAAGCGTCGGAAAGTCGCCGCGTATTGTCTGCATGCCCATGGACTCGGCTTTATGATCTGCCCTGTCTAGTATGAGCTTTGTGCTCGTCATGCCTGTGACCGCGTGGTGAAACTTGTCTTGGAGCAGAGCGTAAAAACTTCTGACTGTTTTTGAATTTGGGTCGTAGTCAGAAGAGCATATCTTGAAGCACTCGCGGACCTTGGCATAGACCTGCTTTTCCTCGGATCTAAGTGCTCTAACCGCCGCTGCGAGCTTGTTTAATTTTTCAGGAGACTCCCGAAGAGCCTTCTCGTTTATTACATACCCTTGTTCAAGATAGGTCTTGAGTGTCTGGGTAGCCCATTGCCGGAATGCAATGGCATTTTTTGCGTTAACGCGGTACCCGACCGACAGGATCGCATCGAGGTTGTAGTGCTTTATTGTGCGCTCAACGAAGCGCCCGCCCTCCCGGCGAACTACCGAGAATTCCTCGGTAGTTGCCTTTTCTTCAAGCTCACCTACCGCGAAAATATTCTTTAGATGCAGCCCAACGTTGTCTGCCGTCGTTTCAAAAAGGTCCGCCATGTTTTGAGTTGTAGCCCACATTGCTTGCTGGCCGGGTTCAAACTTCAGCTTCACTTTGGAGCCATCGCGCACGAACAACACTGTGCTTTCGTTCGGCGTTGTCGAATCTTCTTCCTTCGTCATGCGTTAATCCTTAGGTCGACGTTTCCAGCAAAGATGCCAGCTCGATGACGCATCAGCAACAAACCTGTGTCCCAATCTCTATGCCTGGCCCAGCGCCGGGCTTCTTGTCTCAGCCCTTCGTCGTGCCACCATTGAGCAGGTAACCCGAGGGATTGCAGACTGGCTGCGCTGAAGGATCGGCGCCCCAGGTATTACAGATAGCCCGCCATTGCGCGGGCTTTTCTTTGCCTGCGATTTGGCTCTAGATATTGCCCACCGTAGGGCTAGATCGCCTCAACCTTTCTACATTGAGAAATCTCGGGCAATGCCTGATCTGCAGACACTTTATTGAGCTGCCACTGCAGGTCAACAGCGACAGCATTGAATCGTTTTGCCTGCACTCTCGTGCTATTGGATGTGAGGCTAACGTAGGAGGCATCTGATCGTTTAACACCGACTACAGTGGTCGTGGTGCCCCCCTCAAGATCGGAATTGCCCAAAATTCCGGCCTTCCATTTCTGGGTGATCGTGTGCTCACCTGGCGTAACAGGCACAGCTACGTAACCGCCGTTCTCTAGAGACGCTATCTGCTTTCCGTCCAAAGAAATCAAAGCGGTCATTAGGCCCATGTCGTAATTACTGGGCCTGTATACGTAGAGAACACCACGTTGAGAGTCAACGTTTTCAAGTGGCGTGAATTTTGGTCCTGTCATCGTGCAGGAGCTGAGGAGCCCCAACCAGAGAAATGCTGAAACCTTCCATACCCGTGTCATAACCGCTCCATTCTGATTAAGCGCTTTATGATCAGCAATGCAGGTCACTCAATCAAACCTTTTATGGTGATTTTGCACACGCCACACTTCCGTCTGGCTTCCCGCCAATGGTGGCTGTACGCCCCGAATGGTAAAGTGCGCGCACAATTATGGGAGGGATTCAATGAAACGGGAATTCAGGAATCCGGCAAACGGCAACACTGAAAGTGTTGGCGGGATGTCGTGTCTCGCGGTTATTGTCTTCGGGGCTTTCTACCTTGCCTATAAAGAGCTGTGGGGTCACTTTTTTATCTGGCTGTTGTTGGTTGGAGGCTTCTCTTTTCTAACCGGCGGCCCTGGGCTGCTCATCGTTTCCCCCATGGTCAGTCTCGGGTATGCGATTGGCATCAACGGCATTCTGACGAACTCATATCTTCGTAAGGGCTGGATCGAGGTGTCAGGGGGTTCCGCGGGCGTGCAGACTAGCGACCTGCGCGACTGCCCGCTCTGCGCCGAGACAATCAGAAAAGCTGCCGTGAAGTGCAAGCATTGCGGGGCAGAGATTGAACCAGCGCGCGCCCCAAAACTGAAAAACGGATGGGTTGCATCAACTGCCTGCCGTGACGAAGAAGAACAGCGCCGAACTATCGAAGCCATCGCCAGCACCAGGCTCCCGGTTGTTCCTATGATTGGCCTAGCTGTGGGTGCCGGCCCATTTGAAACAAAGGAAGAAGCCGAGCGAGCCCTGATCACGATGCGCGACGGCCCCAGGCTTTTCAGCGAGATCGTCTACAGGGATTCGGTGAGTGGCAAATATCCGCCCTTTACTGAGCAGGCTCTTAAGTCCGCTTTTCAAGGCTGGACAGTTCGCATAACAGACCATCCGGGTGACTTAAGCCGGATTGAAGGCGTGCTTGAAGACCTGGCAATACCCGTTCTGGCGGTAGATGGGAACACAATCATCACCGGCCCCTTTGAAAGCGAACAATCCGCTAAAACTGTTTCGGTTAAGCTTTACGACAATCATGAGATTCATTGCCGCATGTATTGGGTGCCCCGCCATACCTAACCGAAAACAATGCCAGTCAAGCCCGCCAAGTGCGGGCTTTTTCATGCCTGCCAAAAAGAACCACCTACCTAAATATGCGTTTATGCATGAAACCTCCTGCTGCCCTCTTGCCAATATCTGGCATCAATAATACTGTTCATCCATACAGTTATCGCAAGGAGCGAAGCATGAACCAGGCACCCTACCCCACATCGAAACCACGCAACTCCTATGAGCTTGTTGGCCGTCGTCTGCAAGACTTGATCGCCTCTCCTCGAGTACAGAGGATCCAGCTGATCGAGGTAGCCAGACGCGACGACGAGAGCCCTGAAGCCTGGCACCAGGTGATCCAAGACATCGGCGACACAGCCGGAATAAGGATTGAACATTTGGATGATGGCACCGTCCGGATCGGCTGGCGCGAGTACTGCGACACATAGAAGAGCCCGCCAGTGAGCGGGCTTTTTATCGTCTCCAATAAAAAATATGGGAATACCCATTGACGAAAAATATGGGATTACCTATATTTGCATCCAGGCCAGCAACGAACATCGCCGGCCAGTAGCGAAAGCTGCGCCGCTCTTTAACAGTCAGCGCAATACAGAAATACCAACAGACCGCATTGCCTCTACCGGCGACCGGCGATCAGACGGGTCAGATAGCCCGCCCACGACAGGAGAACCCTGTACGGCTGATCGAGGGCGAAACGCTCGAACCGTGCGAATGACCTGGCAAGCAATGCGCCCCGCAAATCCCAGCGGCAGAAGGGAGATCCAACTGAACTGAATTAGCGCCCTGAGCTTCGGCTATGAGGGGTGCCGGACCTCATGCACCCTGCCCCACTCAACCAGGGCATTCAGAGCTGTAGCGTGCATGTTGTAAGGACCTGTGATCCACGGCGAACAGAAGCTGTTTGACGCTGTGGGTAGGAAGCTCGAAGCCCACACCGAAGAAGACCGGCCAGCCCTGCAATCAGCAGCGGGAAACGGGCCACACCGCTGACGCAACAACCCCGGCCTGTCGCCAGTAGCGAGGTCGGGGGTTTCACCGATAGTCCTTGGTAGCAGGGCCTAACGGGAAACCACCCGAGGGTCACGACGATGGAAGCAACAATCATAAACGGTTCATGGAAAGGCCACCTCGGACGTGGCCTTGCGCCGCGAGAGCTTCAGTTTCTGCTTTGGATTGCCCAGGGATTCACCTCGAAAGAGATCGCCCGGGAAGCGGGCATTGAAGCTGGCACCGTCAAAAAGCGCCTGACCAATGCGATGTTCAAGTTGGGCGTGACAAAGAGGACTGCTTTGGTGGCTGAGGCCATGAAGCGCCAGATCATCACGCCGGTTTGCTTTGTGCTGGCGGCGCTGATCGCCATGCACTCGATGATCAGTGACGACTCGGTGCGGCGTGATCGCCGGGCGCCGGAAAGGCGAATGGCTCAGGTGCGGATGGTGCGCCGGGCTGAGTGCGCTGAATTGACGGTGTAGCGGATCACCGCGGAAAGCATAAATTAGCAGCCTTTTCGCAAAGGCTGCTTGGGATGACAGCGCAGAGCAATGAGCAGTCACTCATCTGCTCAACCGGCTGCCCTGTCTTTTCTTCAGGACTTTTTGAGGGTGGCCGCGTTGCGTTGAAACGCACGAACTTTAGAGTTCAAAAACAGATATGCGGCAAACGCTAGTAAAGGAGCAGCGATAACGGTAAGCACGACTGCTGACTTGATGTTCTCCTTCATGCTCGCGACGGCAGTCACCAAAAATAATACGGCACTTAACGCACATAGAGCGGCAAGGATATTGCTGGCGACCCTGCTTCCCCTGAAAACAAAGAAGAACAACACCGCTGCAACCGCGAAGCGTCCTGCCGTGGCTGGCATGAAGTCAGTAACCAATTGCCATGCGAGGTAAAAAAAATAAGCACCGGCGACAGCAACAATTGGGAGAGGTGGTCTGTTTTTCATAAGGACTCACTTTAGCGAGGGTCGATTATGTTACTCCAGACATGCAATCCATAGCACTGCCACCTGCGCGCCGAAGCGCAGGCTGTATCGGACTGCTCTCCACCTTTCACAGCAGGCTTGAGATTGTCAAGAACCTTCATCGGGAGCCTGAGAGCAGTCCGATGCGGACGAAATCGCGCCCTATAACCGCCCACCTGCATCACCGCAACACAGCAGATGAATGCGCAGGGGTTTCCTGTCGCGCCGGGACTTGTCTTCGGCCATCGGCACCCACTTCCCCGCCTTTACCCGTCAGCACTCACCCCGCGCCCATCGGCAACCAGCGGGAGGCATGAGTGTTGACGAATACAGGTGAACAACCCGCCACTCTGGAGGCGACCATGAACGCACAAGCACTTGCACAAACTGAATTCGATAATCGCCTGCCGCCTCCGGTGAGCGAGTCGGCCCTGGAGATTGCACGCAAAGAGTGGATCGATAACGCGGTGGAAACGCTGGTTGATCGGCGCAGCGACGTGCAGTTCAAGCAACGCCTCTGTGCGCCGCAAGGTGTGACATTCAAAGCATTCGCAGCCGAGGTTGAGCAGTTCGCGATTACCAGCGACTGCAAAAGCCAGTGCGCCATTGGTGAAATGGTCATTGCCGGACTGTTGGGTGATCGGTTCCTGGCCCGCGACGGCGCCGAAGACTTGATGGCGGTAGCCGACCCCAAAGAACAGCTCAAGGTCATCGCCAGAGGGCTTGTTAAGGATCTGGCAGACGATGCATTGATCGCCCAGGCCGAGGACAACGAACTGTGAGCCCATACGTTGAGATCGATAAAGCACTGTTTGCTCTTGAAGATCCAGACAAACCCTTAATCGACGAGACCCTGACTGAAGGCTTGATCGTGCGCCACTTTACTTCGGGCGCCATCAACGCAGAAGAATTCCACTGGTATAGCGCCCGCCTATTGGATGTCAGCCGGCGGCGTAAGGAGATTCAATGAGTACCGCCCCGGTTAAATCCCTGATCGACGAACAGCTCGAGGACATCAGTGCTCACAACCTGCGTGAGGCCTACAGCCTGGCCGAGCGCCGCGGCTTCTTCGGGGCACCGGTTGAACAATACGCAGAGCCTGGTTACGGCGGTCGAGTGCTGCAAGTACTCCGATATCGGGTTCAGCAGCAGAGCTGAACCTGCGCCAGGTCAGCACCTCTATCCCACCAGCCCCCAGTCATTTTGAACGCTGCGATCATCGCGGCAAGGAATCCCCATGTCGACGAACATGCAGATCTGGGAAAAGGTCAGTACGACCGACACCCGCTATACGAAAGCCGCCGAGGTGGGCGGCCAGAAGATCACCAGCCTAAACGGTACGGCGATGATCATGAAAGCCACGGAAGTATTCGGCCCGGTCGGGATCGGATTTGGTTGGTCGGTCATGGAAGAGCGCTTCGACGAAGGCTCTGAAATGGTCAGCGGCGATGGAGATAAACGCCTGGTGTTGGGGCGTGAGCTCAACCACACCATCAAGATTCGCTTCTGGTTCGAACTGGACGGAAAGCGCGGCGAGATCGAGCAGTACGGCTGCACTCGCTACCTCTACAAATCCAAGTATGGCACGACAACAGATGGAGAAGCGCCAAAGAAGTCGCTGACCGATGCCATCAAAAAATCGCTGTCGATGCTCGGCTTCAGCGCCGACGTATTCCTGGGGATGTTTGACGACGCCGAGTATGTCAACCAACTGAAGGACGAAGAACTTATCGAACACGCCGAAGACCAGGAGGTCGAGAGGGCTCGCCAACAGCAGGAGCGTCTGGACTACATCAAATCGGTTATAGACACGATGGCCGGCGCCCAGTCGCCCCAAGAGCTGAAAAAGATACATGACGTTGCGGTGCGCAAACTAACCCTGCGCAAGGACACCAAGGGTGCCGAGCGTATCTCGCTGGAATGGAAACGAATCACCGACGCCGAAAAGGAGGCTGCAGCATGACCCAGCTCTACACACTCACCGGCAAGTTGGCCGAACTTCAAGCAATGGCTGACACGGACGACGAGGGTCTCAAAGAGGCGCTGCAGTACGCCATGGACGAGATCCAGGGCGAGTTCAGCGATAAGGCGGAAAGCGTTGTCATGCTGAGTCGGAATATCCAAGGCGATATCGATGCAATAGACAAAGAAGTCGACCGACTCAACGAGCTCAAGCGCATCAGGAAAAACACAGTCGGCAAACTCGACGAATATCTGCGCAGTAACATGGAGGCCGCCGATATCAAGACTATCAGACGCCCACTGTTCACGATCACTCTGGCATTGGCACCCGAAAAGGTCATCGTCGATAAAGAGGACGATATCCCGGATGACTTCATCGACACCAAAACAGTGTTCTCTCCTGACAAGCGTGCCATCGCGGCCAAGCTCAAGGAAATCCGAGAACACAACGCAGCCGTAAGAAAACGTATGGCGGCCGGTGAGGATGCGGAGCATGAACTTTTACCCGAACCAGCCTGGGCTCATCTGGAGCGCGGCGACAGTTCAATCCGCATTAAGTGAGGCCCTCATGATTAGCAACCACCTCAGCCTGGTCGAGGCGCTGCGCCCGGCCTCGGATGAACTGGCGGCCCAGGTCGCCGAGTTTGTAGCGGCCGGCGGCGAAATCGAAAAAGCCCCACCGTACAACTACAAGCCCAAACCCATCACCTACAGCAACCAGATGCCGCCGGCGCCGAAGCCGTTTGTTCGCCGTCGGGTTGAAGCGTCTCCCCTGCCCCTCGATAAAGACGACATCCGCACCCAGGCCCGCCTCAAGCTGGTTGAGCAGATACGCCAGCTCGGCGTAACGCACACCCAGACCGAAGTCGCTGCTGCACTTGGTGTAAGCCGACGGCTCATCTACAACCATGCCGCGCGGTACGACATCACGTTTAAGGCGCCAACCCGGGGCGGCGCACGCAACCTGGTGCACAACACGGTCGACAAGGAGCGCGACGCGAAGTATGCCGAGCGGATCAGGGCATTCATGGAGCTCGGAATTTCTCGGCGCCAGTGCTGCGGGAAGCTCGCCATAGGCAACAAGGCCTTCGAGCGGATCATCGCCGCTCACGGCATCCACTACCCCAAAGCGCGCCAAGGCAGCAATTCATGCGCCGCATAGCACGCACCCAGCAACGAAAACGTCAAACCTGGCTCGCACTGCCGGCCAGCGGAATAGAAGAGGTAGGCCATGGCCGAGGAAGAGCTGACGGCGGAAGCCAAGAAGCAGCGCCGCAAGCGCGAGAAGGCGAACGAGAAGAACGCTGCGTTGGGCGTCGAGAAGTTTACGGTTGAGGTGGCCGGCGCCTTCAAGGCCGACATCAAGCGCCTTATGAAGCAGCACGGCTTCAACAATCAGCAGGAGGTGTTTCAGAATCTATTGCGCAACGTGATCGCCGCCGACTTCGATACGGCGGCGAAGATGCTTGAGTGTGTCACGACACCTTACGAGATAAGCGAAAAGGTGTCGCGGCGGTTTTACGAGAGCAGCATCATAGAATTGGCTAGCGATCCAGGGGATGAAATATTAAATCCTCAATCCTCTTGCGGTTAGCCGAGGTATTTTTCTACCTCCAGTTCTACTGCGACTACGCCGTCCTCGCTCAAAGATGGCCGACGATGCGGTCTGTGCGGTAGCTCCTCTAGAGCTGCTGCCATGAAGCTCTCATTAGGCCCTATGAAGATCTTTCTTGCATCATGCAGATACTGATTGTCTGACATCCACTTCGCTGATCCAGGCAGCTTCCATTTGTCCAGCGATAGCCGTTTCGGACTTATTTGAGTTGTCAGTAGCATCCATCTGGAATTCCCTCCTTCACTTTTTAAGCAGAGAAACGGACGCTTGCCAATCCTTCCGTGGTCTCCGCTTTGGACAAGCGGATCTATAAGGAGTAGATCTCCATTCAAAATAGCAACATTGCCTCTGACAATTTCTTCTGAGCTTAAAGGCATTAATCCTCCCTGAGCCGGCTCCATGCCGGTCACCCGTAATACCCCAACCAAAACCAAATTGCCACCACCGGTCACGGAGGGCGGCGCCTGACTGGAGATAATCAATGGACAAGAACACCAAGATCCTGATCACGGAGATCCCGGGTGAGTGGACCCAGCGCCAGCGTAACGGCAGCCTCAACGTGTGGAACGGGGCGGATCATCACAGATTTCACCGTACCACTTCTGACCTGCCTGAAGTCAGCCTGCGGCCCCCGGAAAACGGCCTGTACGCCGAGCGAATCGATGGCGCCTGGTACTGGGTTTCTGGTTGCGCCAAGTGCAACGGAACCGGTGAGAAGTACAGCTACTCGGTGTGCGATAAGCACAACGTTTGCCGCCTGTGCAGCACTCACCGCTCGAAGCTCACGGAGGCACCGTGGGGCCACCCTGACGGCTTCACCTGCAAACCTTGCCAGGACGCAGAAGACGCAGTTGCGAAAGCCATAGCGCTGGCCAAGGTGGCCGAGAGCGAATACGACGAGTGGGATTATCGAAGCCAGGACGAATGCAAATGCCCGCATTGCGCCACGGTCATCCACATCGAGGCTGAAGATTACGGCGACAAGAACATGACCTGCGACACCTGTAGCGGCGAGTTCGAGATGGTCACCGAGTACACCATTCAGTTCACCACCACCGTGATTGGCGAACGCCTCACCGCCTGATCCGGCTCCATGCCGGTCAACCGTAACGCGTCAAACAGAGAGGTACATTGAATGGCATCCAAGTTTTGCTCAATCCGAGATTTCGAAGCCTCTATCAGACAAAATAGCAAGCTTCGCTATTTCTTCAACTTCGTGGTGCATTGATAAGTACAACATAACTACAGATATGATGTATCGGCCTCTAGATGGCTCATAATCAAACTCTTCAAACATGTCGCACATTACAAGTTTTGAGCACAGGTGAACAACATCGTGATTATCAAAAGTGAGCCCTTCCAGAGGTTTGTGCGCAAATAGATTACGGATTTTTATGAGCTGCTTAAACTCTTTCTTGTTGCGTTCGCCGAGAACCCCAATCAGGAATGCATTATCCACAGCTGCGGAGAGGCGACCTACCGGAGCTAGATTTCTAAGCTCATCATTAGCGCAATCAGGTAGCCGAGCTTTGATTAGTTTTAGAAGCATCTCTTCCAAAACACACATAGCAATTACGGCGCACCCTCTATCAGACTCATCGTGAAACTCAGCTATAAGCCGAGTTAGCCTGTCTCTATCGTCACCTGAAATCATTGTTCATTTCCAAAATAATTCAGGCGACAGAAATACCCCATATCAACGAATCACGCCAGCCGGCGAGGATCCCCTATGTCCGCACAACAGAAGAAACACCCTTTCGATTTCAAAACCCAATACGGACTCGGCTTCAACCCTCAGGACGATGAGATCGTTGTCGACTTCTTCTGTGGTGGTGGCGGCGCCGGTACCGCGCTGGAAATGGGCCTGGGCCGCGCGGTGAACGTGGCGAAGAATCACAGCCCGCAAGCGATCAGCATGCACACCGTGAATCACCCAGGCGCTAAGCACTTCACCACCGACGTGTTCGAGGGTGATCCTGACACCGAGTGTGGCGGCAAGGCCGTCGGCTGGTTCCACATGTCTCCCGACTGCACGCACCACTCCCAGGCAGCCGGTGGCCAGCCGCGCAAGCGCGAGATTCGCAACCTTTCGTGGATCGGCCTCAAGTGGGCGGGCATGAAGCGGCCCCGGGTGATCAGCCTGGAAAACGTGAAGCAAATTTTGCAGTGGGGCAGATTGATCGCCAAGCGCGACAAGGCCACCGGGCGCGTGGTGAAACTCAGCGGCGACGTTGCTGCACCTGGTGAGGTTGTGCCGGTGGGTCAGCAGTTCCTGATTCCCGACCCGAAACAGCGCGGCCGCACCTGGCGCCGATTCGTAGCGCTATTGGAAGGCATGGGCTACGCCGTGGAGTGGAAGGTGATCAAGGCGTGCGACTTCGGCGCGCCGACCAGCAGGGAGCGCCTGTTCATGATCGCCCGGTGCGACGGTCAGCCAATCGTGTGGCCGGAGCCTACTCACGCAAAGAACCCCGCCAAGGGCCAGCAGAAGTGGAAGACCGCCGCTGACTGCATCGACTTCACCGACCTGGGCAAAAGCATCTTCGGCCGCAAGAAAGACCTGGCCCCGGCCACCCTGCGCCGCGTTGCCAAGGGCATGAAGAAGTTCGTCATCGACAGCGCGTCGCCGTTCATTGTGCCGATTGCCAATTGGTCCGGCGAGGCAGTGCAGTCAGCCGACGAGCCGTTGCGCACCGTCACTTCCTATCCGAAGGGCGGCGCCTTCTCGGTGGTCAGCCCAATCATCGCACCTGCAACGCACCAGGGCAGCGACCGCATCAATGACCCGCTTGAACCGCTGCCGACGGTGACCTGCGCCAATCGCGGCGAGCTGACGCTGATCAGCCCGTTGATGGTTGGGGCTGGTGGCCCGGAGTACTCAGGCAAGCCGGTGGGCGTGGACCAGCCGGTGGGCACGCTGATGACGCAGAACCACCGCGCACTGGCTTCCGCCTGCATCGTCCAGGCCGGGCACGGCGAAGGTTCTGGCGCAAACAAGCGCCGCTCCCACGGGGTGAACGACATCTGCGGGCCGATCGGCACTGTCACTGCCAGCGGCGGCGGCCAATCCGTCAGCGCTGCGGTGATGATCCAGGCCAATGGCGGATTCAACACCACGCACGCCAAGGGCATGCACGAACCCATGACCACGGTGACCAACACCGGCAGCCAGCAGCAGTTGGCGGTGGCGAATCTGGTGCACCTGCGTGACAACTGCGATGCACGGGACGTCAACGACCCGCTGCATACCATCAGCGCCGGCGGCCAGCACCACGGGTTGGCCAGCGCATTCATGGAGCGGGCATTCGGCGGCAGCATCGGTCAGGGTCTGGAAGAACCTGCACCGACCATCACAGCCGGCGGCGGCGGCAAGAGCTCTCTGGTGTCGCTCACGTTATCGCCTGAGCACGAAGCCAGTGCCCTTCGCGTCGCCGCCTTCCTGATCAGCTACTACGGTACCGAGAACATCAGCGCATGCGACTCGCCGGCGCCGACGATAACCACCAAGGACCGTCTGGCCATGGTCACCGTGATGGTCAAAGGCACGCCTTATGTGATCGTCGACATCTGCCTGCGGATGCTGAAGCCGGCCGAGCTGTACAAGGCCCAGGGATTCCCCTCCGACTACATCATCAGCCACGGTGCCGACGGCAAACCGTTCACCAAGACTCAGCAGGTTCACATGTGCGGCAACAGCGTCAGCCCACCGCCAATGGCAGCGCTGGCACGGGCCAACGACCCATGGCGCACCGAACAACGCCAAGCACGCGCTGCGTAACACCCCCGCTCCACCGCCCAGGCATAGCCCGGCATGTATCAATTACAGCTCAGGCGTTCCTGCTCAAGCGCCAGTCAAACAACTTGCCTGGTACGAGTCGATCGTCGGCACAAACCCATAATTCTTCTGATGGGCGATCCATGTTCTAGCGAGCTCCACATCAAAGCTCCACCCATGGGTCTTCATCAATAAAAGTGCCGACTCTGTAATCCGATAGTGTCCGCAGCTTGGGCAGACCCTTTCCTCGTAATCGTCACCGACATCAGTTTCGGTCGCTGGCTCGTTGCAAATTAAACACGTCATGCAGCGCTCCTAATACCTGTTCAGCTAACTCTAGCTGACTCCGGCAATCCAAGCACTCTACCGCCCGGGCATGGCCCGGCAAGGAAATATCTGTGTCCGAAGTAAAGCGCTACCACGTAACCGAGGCAGGGCTTGTTGAAGGCCAGGCCCTGGGCCGAATCAACGTTGTGCTGGGCTCTGACTATGACAGCGCAGTGCAATGCTTCCTTACCGCTGCCGAAGGGTGCGTTGCTGCAGAGCGGCGCGAGCGAGCGCTGCAACGGCGCCTGAGCGCAGCGGATGAGCGGGTCGACACTGCTACGTCGCTGATCCAGCGCATCGTTGCCAACTTCGATACCGAGATTGAGTGCCACGAAGACGTTGAGCCGAACGATTTGGAGCATGACCAGGTGCTGACTGAGATGCGCGAGTTCCTGAACCCTAAGGATACTGAATGGCGCATGCACCCATGCAAGAACGGTCATCGAGATGTCGGGGCCGCTGGCGGCGTAGCGCACTGCTACACCTGCGACGAGAAGATCACGGCGGCCAGCACTCAAGAAGCTTTCGAACAATGGAACGCAACGCATCCAGCCAGCTGAACGCCAAATCCCGATAGGAGTACATCCGCACTCTTCGCGACAAACCTGTAACCCCCCCCCCTTCAAAGTCAGCCGCTATAGCGGCAAAGGAATCGTCATGCCTGAAGAAATCAAATTGATCCAGCCAGCCCCGGTCGTGCGCGATGAATACGGCATGTTCGCTCACCCCGACATGCCCGACTTCGACGAGGGCGACGGTGATAAGTGCAAGGCCTGGATCGCTACACAGGGCTTGCAGGTGAAGATGGTTAGCCTCGAATACCACAGCGACGAAGCGGTCTCTGAGCGCTATTTCGAAGCAGGCGGCCCTGACTGCAGCTACTGGGAGCCGGATCGGCCTGATGGCGAAGGCTGGTTCTGCCTGGCTATCCATGACACCGACGACGGGCGGGTCTGCTGGTGGGCACGCCGCGAGGTGACGCCGTGAGCCTCCGCCAGCAGATCACCGCATACATGAGCGGCGCCGGCGGCTCCCGCGACAACTGGTTCTGCACCTGGTGGTTCCGGTTCCACATCGAGCCGTTCACCACAAAGCAGATCCGCCGCGAACTGGAGCTGATGAAGCGCGAAGGCCTGGTCGAGTCGGACCACAGTCAGAGCAACAACACCAAGTGGCGTCTGACCAAATACAAACCTGATGGAGTGACGCCATGATCGCCACCCTCTGGTTCGCCTACGTCTTCATATATAAGGGGCCGAGGCCATGAAAGCTCGCATTGAGAAGAAGCTGAGCAAGCGTCTTATTCAGTTGTTTTCGTCCCACTACTACAGAGAGTCGTGGATCGACAAGGATGAGCCATCCGAGTTGGCCTACGAGCAGAAGACGAGAGTCAGCCATGTTCCATCGGTCGGTGGCGGGACTGACTACTGGGGCGACGGACAAGAAGCTTACACCGTGTGGAATGACTGGTATCGCATGTGGGCCTGGCATGGACCGTTCGAGCCATACCCCGAGGAGCATCACCTCGCGATGTACCCCAACACGGAAGGCTTCAAACCGACCACCCGCAACCTGCTGAAGCTGGCCGCCAACTGCGAGCTGGCATCGAAAGCAAAACCCTACCCCCAATCCCCCTACATGCCTGCCGGTAAGCGGCTGACGAGGCATACACGCATGTTTATCTGCGCAAAAACGAAAATCGGCCGGTACAAATAGCTTTGCGACCAGGTGCGCGTTCTAGCGCTTCGCCTTGGCGATGGCTGGAGTCAGCCAACATTTGCTCCAGTTCAATATGTGTTTTGTCGTAGAAAGAGAAAAGCCACTCCCGGACTTAGCAGGGAATGGCTTCTTTTGGTTAAATCTTAAGTCGGAGAAGCGCTTTTAAAACTCAGCCGTGTAGAAGGCGAAAGCAGATTAAGCGAGGTTGATGTATCTTGGAACACTTGCATACTCACCTTATCTCCTTTGCTCAAAGAAAGCTCAACGGTTAAGCCAAGATAAGTATTATTCCCACCTCCGGTGGCATTCTTGGAGTCATTCATCACCTCTACTCCATTCACATTGACCCGCAGCAACCTAGTACCTATTGAATTAGCAGTAAAGTTGGCATTGGCAGTAACCGTGTATCTATTGGTAACAGGAGCAAGGATGTAAGTTGCGCGAACCGGGTCGAATAGGGCACTAGGATCAAAAATTTCCGAGGTAAAAGCAACGTCCGTCAGTATGCCTGGAGTCACTAATTGATTTGCGCTCAAGCCAACGACACAACTGAAGTACTCTTGCTGCGGAATGGCCTCGACATCATCTTGGAAGATATTTCCCTCAGCATGAAAATTGTAGGCGTTCATTTTATCAATGCCAAATTTAATATAAGGACGATTGATTGATGCGGCATACTCCCCATAGCCTTTAAAGCCAGACGAACGCACATTTAACTTTTGCTTACCAGCGACAGATGAGTCGAACGTAGCATAAATATTAGTGATAGTGAGGTAATCCTTACTCACTCGATTGAATGAGCAGGCTTCGATATTATGCACACAATGGTTAGGATTCAAAGTAGCATCAGGCGCATTACTTGCACTAACCCAAACATCAGCAATTCCACTGTTTTGCTCAAAGTAGACGCCGTTAAGGTTGGCGCCTACGCCACCTTGAACACCACAGTCTTGAAATAGAAGACCGAAGGAATTAGCGTCTCCGTTAATTCCGTTGCCTTCAATATCTCCACCATAGAAATTAATACATGAGCCTTTGACAAAGGCGGCACCGTACTTTCTATTGCCCGCAATTTGGCAGCCAATGAAGTCAAGTCCATTAGGCGCTGTGCTATTGATAAGTCTAGGGCTGCGTTGTTCAGCAATGACCCCTATATTGTTCCAGTGAATAATTATTTTCTGGAATGAAGAGAAATCCGCATCCAGAAGCTTCAAACCCACGTCCATTAAGGTAAGTTCAATATCTTGCATCAAAATATGCTGACAAGTATCTTGGTAGAACCCAATAGTCCCAGGCACGTCTTGGCCCGTAATAGCGAAACCAGAAAATACTTGAAACATCTGTGATGGTATAGTTGCTTTGCTTGTTCCACCAGTAACTTTAATGCAAGCATCAGTGCCAGTAAATTTAAATCTGCACGTTTGAATGCCGCCTCCGCGCATATCAATCTTGCGCCTGTCGGAGTAACTAGTAGAATCACTCAAATCAAAGTTTAGCGTTGACGTAATATGGTAGATACCAGAAGGGATACGAATTTCGACCCCTGCGGCTATCGCAGCATTAATGCAGTTTTGAAACGCGACTGTATCATCCGTTACACCGTCCCCAGTGCAACCAAACTGGCGTGGGTTATAGTAAGGAAGGCTAGACGCTTTCCAACGCCCGCCGTCAACTGGATTCACCAGGATTGTTCCACCATTATCAACAGAAACAGTATCGGCAGGATCCAATTGGTAATCTACGCCACCGCCACCCGTGAAGGAGGTTATGCCGTAGTCAAATGTACGAGCATACGGTGCGCCAGTCTTAGGCAATTGGCGAACAGCCGCTGCGCTTTTTCTAGGCAGAATTACATCAAGCGACTCTGGCGTTACAGAGGTATCAAGCGCCTCAAGTCGACCTTGTTGTTCTTTTGGGGCAAGAATAGATGAATCCGTCATAGTAAATCTCCTGTAAAAATGCGATTGCTATAGCTGAGTGAAACACGACTGTTGAATTGAAGTAAAAGTATTGTGCCGTATCACGATAGTCTTTTGCATCACCTAACTCACCACTTCGATCGAACATTTGAAATCGAAGGGCTTGCGCGCGTGCATATTCAGCTGCAAGGCAATGGTTTCCAAATGTTCTTGGCGGTGCACCGACAATTTCGTCCCTCTGGGTACGTGCTGGCGGATCGGCCCGTAGATATTCTTATTACTACTGCGCCGCCAACGGCCACGCGCGGTGCAGAAGTAAATCGCCCCTCGTAACCCCCAACCCCCTACATGCCTGCCGGTGAGCGGCGGGCGAGGACGATTTCGCCTATGAAAAGGCGAGAACTGACACACGCTCGCCTGCTAGAAAAGCTGCATTACAACCCTGAGACAGGCGCTTTCACTCGCACACCACCCAACCACAAGCGGCGAATTGGGCGTTTCGACAAGAACGGCTACATCACAATCGCCGTAGACCGCGTCAAGCACCAGGCGCACCGGCTTGCGTGGCTCTACATGACTGGCAGTCACCCCGCCGCCGACCTACTGATTGACCACATGAACCGAACCAAGGACGACAACAGATGGGAAAACCTCAGAGAGGCTACGCCCTCTCAGAACTGCCGCAACCGGGAGTACGGCGCAAGGAACAGCCAGGGGCGCGGCGCGAGCGGAACACATGGCGTTTATCGGGACGGGCGAAAGAATCGATGGCACGTCCAGATGGTGTGCCGAGGGAAATTCTTCTACGGCGGATACCACGAAATATTGGAGGCGGCACAGGCAGATGCCGAGGTCGTAAGAGCAAGGCTCACTGAATACGCCGCGACTTCTGAAGCGGCAGCATAAACCTAACCCACCTTCTGCCGCACAGCGCGGCAAGGACACCACTATGGAAATTCAAAGCGAAACCCTTGCCGAGGAAGAGATCGCGGCAATCACTGGCTACATGATCCCGTCAGGCCAGATCGCCTGGCTCAATCGAAACGGCTGGAAATATGTGCTGACCCGCTCGCGTCGACCGGTAGTGGGCCGCGTCTACGCCCGCATGAAACTAGCAGGTGTGAAACCGTCAGCAGAAAACGTCGCGGCCGAAGCCTGGGCGCTGGATCTATCAAAAGTAGGATAAAACGATGCGAGCAAAAAAGGCGGCAAACAGGGACCTGCCGCCACGGATGATTCGGCGGGTGCGTACGCTGAAAGGCGGTAAAGAGTGGGTTGGTTACTACTACGACGGAAGGAATGAAGACGGGAAGCGGGTGGAAATCCCGCTCGGGGGTGACTTGGATATCGCCAAGGCTGAATGGGCAAAGCTCGATTGCAAGCCGGTGCCGAAGAAGAATGCCCTTCTGGGCCAGGTGTTCGACCGATACGAGCGAGAGATCATCCCCGGCAAAGCGCCGAAGACGCAAAGCGATAATCTGCTGAGCCTGAAGCAGCTGCGTAAAGCCTTCACCGATGCTCCCATCGACGCGGTGACACCGCAGATCATCGCGCAGTACCGAGACGGCCGCACAGCGAAGGTACGCGCCAACCGGGAAATATCGTTGCTGTCACACATTTACAACATCGCGCGCGAGTGGGGTCTCACCGAAAACAACCCTGCCGCCGGCGTGCGCAAGAACAAAGAAGCGCCTCGCGACTTTTATGCAACCGAAGAAATTTGGAGCGCTGTCTACGCGGTCGCGGCATCGGAGCTACGTGATGCAATGGACCTGGCCTATTTAACCGGCCAGCGCCCAGCGGACGTGCTATCGATGAGAGAGGCTGATGCAGTGAACGAGTTCCTGCAGGTTGCCCAAGGCAAGACATCCAAAAAACTGCGCATACGCCTGACCGCAGCGGGTGTCATGAATGATCTTGGCGCACTGGTCAAACGGCTCATCGAGCAGCGCCGAACACGTAGCGTTCGAAACCCATACCTGATCATCACTGAGGATGGCCGACAGGTTACCAAGCACATGCTTCGCCTTCGATTCGACGACGCGCGCGACAAGGCTATCGCTAAGGCCAGAGAGAAAGGCGACGGGGTATTGGCAGCCAGCATTCGCCAGTTCCAGTTCCGTGATATTCGCCCGAAAGCAGCAAGCGAGATCCTTGATCTGGCGGATGCAAGTCGACTGCTGGGGCACACGGACAAGCGGATAACCGAGACGGTTTACCGCCGTGTCGGGGAGATCGTGAAGCCGACCCGCTGACCCCGCCTTGCAGCGAGTTGCGGAAACCGCCTGAATTGATGCGGAAATGATCAGCTTCTAAGCTTATGGCTATACCAAACCCCAGAAACGCAAAAGCCCCGCATTCGCGGGGCTTTCGTGTAAATCTTGGCGGGAAACCAGGGATTCGAACCCTGGAGACGCTATTAACGTCCGCCGGTTTTCAAGACCGGTGCATTCAACCACTCTGCCAATTTCCCTTTTGCATCACAGGATTATAGTAGCCCATCCCGTGTCAGCGGGCGCCATAATACCCGAATGAAACACACTGTCAAACTCTTGCCATGGCTTGTTACAGAGCGTCTGTTATGATCCTTGCGACTGAATGTTTCAAAACTGAAGGAGTGTCGCCATGCGCGAACAGAATTACGCAGTGAATGGTAACGCGCAGGCTGAGCAGCTTGAAGTCAGCCGCGTGTTGCGCAACACCTACGGCTTGCTCGCCCTTACCCTCGCATTCAGCGGCTTAATGGCGTATGTAGCGCAGCAAATGCACGTTGGCTACCCGAATATCTTTGTCGTGTTGATCGGCTTCTACGGCCTGTTCTTCCTGACCAACAAGCTGCGCGATTCGGCCTGGGGCCTGGTGTCGGCATTTGCCTTGACCGGTTTCATGGGCTTTATCCTCGGCCCGATCCTTAACCGTTACCTCGGCATGGCCGGCGGTGCGGAAGTGGTCAGCTCGGCGTTTGCCATGACAGCCCTGGTGTTTGGTGGCCTGTCGGCCTACGTGCTGATCAGCCGCAAGGACATGAGCTTCCTGGGTGGCTTCATTACTGCAGGCTTCTTCGTGTTGCTGGCAGCAGTGGTCGCCGGGATGTTCTTCCAGATCAGCGGTCTGCAGTTGGCGATCAGCGCCGGTTTCGTGCTGTTCTCCTCCGTGTGCATCCTGTTCCAGACCAGCGCCATCATCCACGGCGGCGAGCGTAACTACATCATGGCGACCGTCAGCCTGTATGTGTCGATCTACAACCTGTTCATCAGCCTGTTGCAGATCTTCGGCATCATGAGCCGTGATGACTGATTGCTAGCGGCATAAAAAAAGGCCCCGCATCGAAAGATGCGGGGCCTTTTTGTTTTTAACGCTTCAGTACCGGTTAGGTTCCATTTCCAGGTCAACCTTGAAGCGTTCAGCAATGTCCTGCTGGATACGCAGCGCCAGGCTGGCAATGTCGTGCCCTGTGGCGGCACCATAGTTGACCAACACCAGCGCCTGCATCTTATGCACGCCCGCATCGCCGTCACGAAAGCCTTTCCAGCCAGCCTTGTCGATCAGCCAGCCGGCAGCGAGCTTCATCTGCCCATCGGCCTGCGGGTACGCCACCAGGTCCGGATACAGCGCCTGCAACTCTGTGGCCAGCGTTTGGGATACCAACGGGTTCTTGAAGAAGCTGCCCGCATTGCCCAGCTCTGCCGGGTCCGGCAGTTTTTCGCGGCGGATGCTGCAGATGGCGCGACTCACGTCACTGGGCGTTGCCTCGGTGATGCCCAGCCCTGCCAGGCGCTGCTGCACCGGGCCGTAGTCGAGTTTCAAGTGGCTGGCACGGCTCAAGGCAAAGCGCACACGCAGGATCAGCCAGCGCCCTGTCTCGTGTTTGAACAGGCTGTCGCGGTAGGCAAAGTTGCACTCTTGCAGGCTGAAATCCCGCAACTCGCCGGTTTGGCGATCCAAAGCGGTCAGGCCGGCAAAAACGTCTTTGATCTCCACTCCGTAGGCGCCGATGTTCTGCATCGGCGCGGCACCGACGGTGCCCGGGATCAGGCTGAGGTTTTCCAGGCCGCAGAAACCGTGTTCCAGGGTCCACAGAACAAACGGATGCCAGGCTTCGCCCGCTTCGGCCTCGACCACCACGTGCACACCATCATCTTGCAGCACGCGAATGCCCTGGCTTGCCATGCGCAGCACCAACGCCGGGATATCCTGGGTCAACAACAAGTTGCTGCCACCACCAATCACCAACAGCGGCAACGCCTGTGCGGCAGCATAGGCCAAGGCTTCACGCACATCGGCGTCGCTGTGGGCCTCGGCGAACAAATGCGCGCGCACGTCAATGCCGAAACTGTTGAATGGCTTGAGCGATACCTGCGCAAGCACTTGCAAGGTCATAACCGCCCCTTCAATTCGATCACCAATAAATCACAGGCTCGCTCGATCAGGTCCAGAACCCGCTCAAAGCCTTGTTCGCCTTCGTAGTAAGGGTCTGGCACTTCGTCCACCTCGGCGTCATACCGGCGCAGGAACAAATCCAGCTCCGCCTTGCCTGGCCCGGGGTGCAGCGCCTTGAGATTGCGCAGGTTGCTGTGGTCCATGGCCAGGATCAGGTCATAGCGCGCAAAGTCAGCGCGGGAAACCTGCTGGGCACGCTGAGCGGACAAGTCGTAGCCCCGCTCCAGTGCCGCGCGCTGGCTACGCTTGTCCGGCGGGTTACCGACATGCCATTCACCCGTTCCGGCCGACGCCACCTCAACCTGGTCTGCCAACCCCGCCTCGCGCAATTTGTGGCGCAGGACGCCCTCAGCGGTGGGCGAACGGCAGATATTGCCCAGGCAGACGAACAAGACCTCCATCAGGCCCCCAGCAGGCGACGAACGCGCTCAAGGTCTTCCGGGGTGTCGACACCGGCAGGTGGCGCTTCGAGGGCGTCTCCCACATGAATGCGCACGCCATGCCACAGGGCACGCAGCTGTTCCAGGGACTCGGTGTTTTCCAGCCAGCACGGGCCCCAGCTGACGAAGTCATGCAGGAAACCGGCGCGATAGGCATAGATGCCGATATGGCGGCGATACGGCACGCCTTCCGGCAATACGTCAGGGTTCCTGGCGAAGGCGTCTCGCGCCCAAGGCAGTATCGAGCGGCTGAACGTCAGCGCAAGGCCGTTGATGTCGCTGACCACCTTCACCACGTTCGGGTTGAACAGGGTGTCAATGTCTTCGATGGGTTCGGCCAGGGTCGCCATGCGCGCCTCGCCATGGGCAGCCAGGTTCGCGGCGACCTGATCGATCACGCTCGGCGGGATCAAGGGCTCGTCACCTTGCACATTGACCACGATCGCATCGGCGGCCAGACCGAGTTGCGTGGCGACTTCGGCCAGACGGTCAGTGCCGGAGTTATGGTCTTCGCGGGTTAATACCGCTTCGGCGCCGAAACCTTTGCAGGCCTCAATGATGCGCGGGTCATCGGTGGCGACCACTACCCGTTCGGCGCTGCTTTTACAGGCCTGTTCCCATACCAGCTGGATCATCGGCTTGTTGCCGATCAATTGCAGGGGTTTGCCCGGCAGGCGCGTCGATGCGTAGCGTGAAGGAATGACGACGGTAAAGGCTGTGGTCATTTATCCAGGCGCTCATCGGTGGTCAGGGTGCGGGCTTCGCTTTCGAGCATTACCGGGATGCCATCACGGATCGGGTAAGCCAGGCCAGCACCCTTGCTGATCAGCTCGGTTTTGTCGGCGCTGAGCTTGAGCGGGCCTTTGCAGATCGGGCAAGCGAGGATGTCGAGCAGTTTGGTGTCCATGAGTATTTCCTGGAAGAAGCGATTTAAGGCAAGAGTCGGGCGGGCAGCAGGCGCATCAATTGCGTGTCGAACCAGGCCACAAACGCAGCTGACGGCACCGCATCCACCGCAAGGTACCACCAGTCGGGCTGGGCGAAGGCGCGGCACTTCACCGCGTCCTTTTCGGTCATGACCAGCGGTAATGACGGCGTAAAATTCAGGACCTCAGCGCTGTAGGGCGCATGGTCGGCAAACGCATGGGGTATCGGCTGCCAGTGTAGCGTTTCGAGGGTATTGAAGAAACGTTGCGGGTTACCAATACCGGCAACCGCATGAACCTGCTGGCCAACCGGAAAATGATCGACCGGGCGGCGCTCGCCGGTGTTCAAATTGATCAACGCCGTCGGTAACAGACGAAAGGCAAAACCATCCTGACGGTCGGAGCCTGCACCGTTGTACAGCAGCGCATCGACGCTGTGCAGACGCTCCACTGGTTCACGCAACGGCCCGGCAGGCAGGCAACGGCGGTTACCCAGGCCACGGGCGGCGTCGATCAGCACCAATTCCAGGTCGCGAGCCAGGCGGTAGTGCTGCAGGCCGTCGTCGGAGAGAATCAGGTCAAGCTGCTCGCTGGCCAGCAGCGCTTTCACCGCGCGACTTCGGTCAGGATCGATCATCAGCGGTACACCGCAGCGCTGCACGATCAGCAGCGGCTCATCGCCGGCCACCGCTGCGCTATGGCTGGCCTCGACCCGCCAGGGCAACTGTGGCGGCTTTGCACCGTAACCGCGACTGACCACGCCTACACGCAAGCCACTGCGCTGACAGTGCTCGATCAGCCACAGGATCAACGGCGTCTTGCCCGTGCCACCTACGGTGATATTACCCACCACTACCACGGGCACCGGTGATTGATAGATCTCACCCTCACCCGCCAGGAAGCGCGCGCGCTTGCGCTGCACCACGCGGCGATACAACGACTCCAGCGGCCGCAGCAGCGTGAGTGCCGGATGCCCTTCGTACCAGGCCTTGAGCAAACGATCGGAAATGGCCATCAGGGTTGGGTCGCCGCCTCGACGGTGGTCATGCGCAGATGGCTGAAACCCAGCTTGCCCGCAGCGTCCATCGCCGTGATAACGGCTTGGTGCTGGGTTTTACCGTCCGCACTGATCGAGAGCGGCATTTTAGTGTCGCCCCCGGACTCTTTCTGCAGGGCGTCCATCAGGCTGGCGAGGTCGTTTTTCTCGAGCAATTGGTTATTCACCGAAAACACGCCGTCGGCACTGATGGCGATGTCCAGTTGCTTGGTTTCCTGGTCTTCGGCCGGGGAGCCGCTCACGGCTTCCGGCAAGTCGACACGCAGCTGGGTTTCCCGGGTGAACGTGGTGGTGACAACAAAAAACAGCAGCAGGATAAAAACGACGTCAATCAGCGACGCCAGGTTGATATCAACATTCTCCCGTTGCTTGCGGCGAAATTTCACGCTCGGCCCTCGACGAAATCGACATCACGATCGCCCTGCACCACTTCGACCAGCTTAATGGCTTCCTGCTCCATACCGACCACCAGCTCATCGATGCGACGTTGCAGGAAACGGTGGAAAAATACCGAAGGAATGCCGACCATCAGGCCCGCAGCCGTGGTAATCAAGGCCTTGGAGATACCGCCCGCCAGCACGGCGGCGTTAGTGGTCATGCCCGACCCCATGAACGAGCTGAAAATATCGATCATGCCCAGCACCGTACCCAACAGGCCGAGCAACGGTGCCATGGCCGCAATGGTGCCAAGCGCATTGATATAGCGCTCCATTTCATGGATGACCCGGGCAGCGGCCTCCTCGATGCACTCTTTCATGATCTCTCGACCATGCTTGGAGTTGGCGAGGCCGGCCGCAAGTATTTCACCTAAAGGCGAGTTGGCCCGTAACTCCTTGAGCTTTTCTTTATCCAGCTGCTTGTTCTTGATCCAGCCCCAGACTTGTCCCAGCAGATGCTCAGGCGTTATTCGGCTGGCGCGCAGGGTCCACAGGCGTTCGGCAACGATGCCAAGTGCGGCGATGGAGCTCATGATAATCGGCAACATCATCCAGCCGCCGGATTTGACCAATTCCCACACAGTGAATGTCCCCTCGAAAAAGTGCGCCACTTTACCATATAGGTTCACCAGCGTGGTTCGCCAGCCAAAGGCCCGCCTTTCGCGGCCCGCGGTATTTGGTAAGCCTGGATTACGGTAATGCCTCGCGCCAGAATCGGCGTTGACTACGAGCAACATCCGGTGGTTGGAAGGTACCCAGTTGCAAACGTACGGCACCTTGTTCCGCGCTGTCGTAGACTCGGCTGCCCAACGCTTGATAACGCTCCATTACCTGTGGGTGGGGATGACCAAATGCGTTGCCACGCCCGCGTGAAATCAGCACTGACCTGGGCGCAAGCCGTTGCAGGAACCGCCAGGATGAGGAGCTGCGACTGCCATGGTGCGGCGCTTGCAGCCAATCCGTCTGCACCGCCAAGGGCGAAGTGAGAAAGGCCTTTTCAGCCGCTTGATCGATATCCCCCGTCAGCAACAGGCGTTCGCCCTGGGCGTGTACACGCAATACGCAGGATTTAGGATTGCTGCTCGTGGCGCCAGGCCATTGCCACAGTTCAAACGACACGCCATCCCACTCCCATTGCTCACCACTGATACATGGCTGCGTATCGAGAAATGCCGGCAGCCCTGCGGACTCTCCGCCGACGACCCGCCCGACCGCAAGCGCACGGGCGACAGCGGTTGCACCGCCGGCATGGTCTGCGTGGGCGTGGCTGATCACCATCAGGTCCAGCGCCCCTACCCCGAGCTTTTGCAGCGAAGGCAAGACCACCCGCGCACCGAGATCCGCCGCCCCCGAGCGCGGCCCTGCGTCGTAGAGCATTGCGTGATTGCGCGTGCGCAGGATCACCGCTTGCCCCTGGCCAACATCCAGTTGCAGCACCTCCACCTGCCCATGTGGCACCAGCGCCCGGGGCGGAAAGATTGCCACCATCAGCAACGGCCAGCCCAGCAGCCGAAACGGTACGCCTTTGGGCAAGAGCAATAACACCGCGCCCACAGCGCTTAATAACCAATACCCCACAGGCACCTCGGCAGGCACCCAGGCCGAGCGCAGCACCGCTAAAAGCGTCAACCCCCTGAAAAGGCCATCAAGCGCTCCACCGGCCAACCACAACAAGCCCTCTCCCACCAACGGCACCGCCAGAAGCAAGGTCCCCAGCAGTGCCAATGGCAACACCACCAGGCTGATCCACGGCACGGCAAAGAGATTGGCAACCGGCGCACTGAGGCTGATGGGCAAACCCAGCACCAGCAATACCGGAAACAAACCGATGGCTATCAACCATTGGGGGCGAGTCCAGGCCTGCCAGATGCGCCACGGGCCCAAGCGCCCGCTGAACGCCAGAACCAGCACCGCCACGGCTGCAAACGACAACCAGAACCCCGGCTGCAAACTGGCCAACGGCTCGAGCACCAGCACGCCATCGAGGGCGAGCAATAACGGCCACCAGACGCCTAAATGCCGAAAACGCAGACGCCAAAGCAATACCAGCCCGACCATCACGCAGGCCCGCTGCACCGGTACACCGAACCCCGCCAGCAGGCCATAACCGAGCGCGGCGGCAAACCCCAGGCTGCACGCCCACGGCAGCCACGGCAAGGCTCGGGGCCAGCAACCGTAGCGTGCCAGACCGGCCACCAGGCCGTAGATCAAACCCGCCAGCAAGCCGATGTGCTGACCGGAAATCACCAGCAGATGCACGGTTCCGGTGTCTTGCAACACCCGCCAATCCTCGGTCGCCAGCCCCGAGCCATCGCCCAGCACCAACGCCGCCAAGCCCGCCTCGCGACCTTGAGCATCGACTGTTTTCAAGCGCTGCCGGACGCTGTCGCGCCAAGCATTGCGGGCCGGCGCCAGGCGCTGGCCATCTTTCACCGAGCCGGTGGCACCAATACGCTGGGCCAGCAACCAGGCCTCATAGTCAAAGCCATGAAAATTAAGCAGCCCCGAGGGCCGCTTCAACGTGAGCGCCAGCCGCCAGCGCTCGCCGCTGTTTACCGGCGGGCCACCCTGCCAGGACACCCGGATGCGCTTGGGTAACCGAGCGCTACGCGACCGGCCGTCGGCCAATTCGAAGCGTACGCCGCTGCTCGTTTGCTGTGGCAACCCAATCACACGGCCCTCTACCCAGCGCGTCTGCCCGTCCAGCGCCGGCTTGAGGCGATCATTCAACGCCCATTGCGCGCTGATGCAGGCCCAGCTCAGGCCCAGCAGGAAGAACGCCAGTGGGTAGGTGCGAAACGGCAACAGCATCAACGCAAGCACCAAAATGGCCAGCAGCCATGCAGTCGGCGGCAGTGCCGGTAGAAATCGCAGCGCAAGTAATCCAAGCCCGAGTGCGAACATGCCTGTTCTCATGAATCATCCTTTTCAAGTGATCCACTCAGTCTTAGTCGGGCGCCCAGCATGGCCTATGATGTTTTGTCACAAAGTCTGAATTTTCTGTTTATAGAATGCGGGCATACTTGCCCCTCGCACTGACCTGGACCCCTTATGCCCCGGCGCTTATTCAAACGGTACATGCCCGACCCCACGAGTATCCGGGAACACAAGTCCTTACGATTTCTCGGCACGTTGCTGCATGACCCCAACCTCTGGCACCTGAACCGGCACTCCGTCGCGCGCGCCATGGCGGTGGGCCTGTTCGCGGCGTTTATCCCGATTCCGCTGCAGATGTTATTGGCGGCGATCCTGGCGATCGCCGTGCGCGGCAATATGCCGATTGCTGTCAGCCTGGTGTGGCTGACCAACCCGATCACCATGCCGGTGGTGTTCTTCTGTACGTACCTGACCGGCGCGTGGCTGATGAACACGCCACCACGCAGCTTGCCCGATGACTTGACCTGGGAATGGATCAGCAGTCAGCTGAGCACCCTGTGGCAACCGTTCCTGTTGGGTTCCGTGGTGTGCGGCCTGGTGCTGGCCGCGCTGGCGTACTGCCTGACGATGGGGTACTGGCGTTGGTGGGTCGCGCACCAGTGGAAGAAGCGCAAGCAGCGTCGCGCTGAAAGCTAACCTGCCCGCAGTCGCAGATGCACGCGCAAGCCTTGCTCGGTATTTTCCGCCCACAAACACCCGCCCTGGCGCCGTAAGGCGTTGCGGGCGATGCTCAAGCCAAGGCCGAAACCGCCATCACCGGGCCGTGAGCCCTCCAATCGGGTAAACGGCGCAAAAATACGTTCCAAGTCCTGCTCAGCAATGCCGCCGCCCTGATCTTCCAGCCAGATATGCCATTCATCATCTTCGCGACACCCGTCCAGCGTCACCACCCCGTGGGCGGGAGAATGCCTGATGGCATTGCGCAGGATGTTTTCCAGGGCCTGGGCCAGCGCATTCAGGTTGCCACGCACCCAGCAATCCGCTGGCAACAGGCAGGGCAAACGCGACGCCGGCCAGTGACTTTCATAACAGGCGTTTTCCCGCAGCATGTCCCACAAGGCCTGAAGCTGGATATCTTCGTTGGGCAGCGGCGCTGTTTCGCTATCCAGCCACGCCAGTTGCAGACTGTCTTCCACCAGGCATTGCATGGCGTCGATTTCCCGGCTCAATCGCTCACGCAACTGCGCCAGATCCTGCTCACTGTCACAGGCCACCCGCAAACGACTTAAAGGGGTGCGCAGTTCGTGGGACATATCCCGCAGCATTTGTTGCTGCAACAGCACGGTGCCCTGCAAACGCTCGGACATGTGGTCGAAGGCACGGCCCAACTCACCCAATTCATCCTGGCGGCTGGTGGCCTCGCTGGACAGACGCGTATTCAATTGATCGGCACGCCACGCATTGGCCTGCTCGCGTAATTGGTTGAGGGGCATGATCAGCAGCCGATAGAGGCCCACGCACAGCAGCAAGGTAAACAGGCCGGGAATCACGCCATTGGTCACCACGCGCCAGAACAATTGGTAACGCCCCGGCTTAAAGCGCTGGGGTAACTCAATCACCAGCGAGCCAACCCCAGCGTCCACAGGGAATGGGATTTTCACCCACGGCAGGCCTTTGACATGCCGACTGACCGGCCACTCCAGCCCGCGCAGAAAGGTCAGGCGCTGGCTCTCTTTGTCACTCAGGGGTGTACTGCTCAGCGACTGCAAGTCGTGGCCGATTACCCCCATCCACGTGGATTCGCGCTTGGCCATCAACTGTAACCAGGCGTCCACGCCTGCGCGGCCCTGTGTACTCCATGCCAATTCCGCCCCCGCCGCATACCCCCGCAGAATTTCGCGCGACTCCTCGGCCACATAGGCACTGCGCTGTTCCATGTACCGGCCCCAGGACCAACTGAGCCAAATCATCAGCAAACAGAAGGCGATCAGCAGGCACGCGAGCTTCCAGAATAACGAATGCTTGCCGGGCAGTTGCTCAAAGCCCTTCATCATGAACGCTCAGCACATAGCCCTTGCCCCACACCGTGCGCACTTCGCGCTCGTTGTAGCCGATTGCCTTGAGCTTGCGGCGAATCTGGCTGATATGCATGTCCAGGCTACGGTCGTGGGGCGCATAACCGCGCTGCAACACATGCTGATAAAGGAACGCTTTGCTGAGCACTTCATCGGCATTGCGGTGCAGGGTTTCCAGCAGGCGAAATTCGCTGCGGGTCAACCCTGCCCAGAGTGTCTGGTAGCAGACGTCATTCCGTTCATCGTCAAAGCGCAGGGGGAAAATATCGTCGCGCGCCGGTAAAAGCGTGGGCGACGGGCGACGGTCCAGGGCCACGCGACGCAGGATGGCCTCAATGCGTACCCGCAATTCGATCATGCTGAACGGCTTGGGCAAGTAGTCGTCCGCACCGAGACGAAAGCCGCTGACGCGATCCGCTTCGGCGCCCAGCGCCGACATAAGGATCACTGGGGTTGTATGGCTCTGGCGCAGATGCGTGAGGATCGATAGGCCGTCCATGCCGGGCAGCAGGATATCCATCAACACCACGTCGAACACCTGGTCACGCGCCATTTGCAGGCCCCGTTCGCCGTTACGGCACAAGGTGACCTGAAAACCGCAGCGGCCCAGGTGTTCATGGACATAGGCGCCCAGCACAGGGTCATCTTCGATTGTCAGGATACTGGGTAGGCCAACCACTGCGGGATTCATTAGCGTCTGCAAGTCATTCTCAATCACTGATTATTCAAGATTAAACTGTCGCAGGCAATCGCCAGCCAGTGCCCAACGGCCCGAAGATTGCGCTATGTCATTAATTTGCGAGATTCCGAACCGCGCAAATGGCTACACTGCGCAAGTCGCGTGGGCCGGATGCCCGCGTGGATAATTGAAAACAATGTGGCAACAGGAGAGTGGCGTGCTTACAAAAATGGGAATAAAAGGCCGCGTACTGTTGCTGACCTTATTACCGACCAGCCTGATGGCCCTGTTGTTGGGGGGCTATTTCACCTGGATGCAGCTGTCGGAATTGCAGTCCCAATTACTGCAACGCGGCGAAATGATCGCTGAGCAATTGGCACCGCTGGTGGCCCCGGCGTTGAGCGCCAAGAACACCGACCTGCTGGAGCGCATCGCCACCCAGTCCCTGGAGCAACCGGACGTACGCGCCGTGTCGTTCCTTGCGCCGGACCGTTCGCCCCTGGCCCACGCTGGCCCGACCATGCTGAACCAGCCGCCCGTCGGCAACAGCTCCCACCTGCTGCAGCGCACCGGCAATGACGCCACGCGCTACCTGCAGCCGGTATTCGGCCGCCATCGCAACCTCGCCGGCGAGTTGATCCCCGACGAAGCCGACCGCCTGCTCGGCTGGGTCGAAGTGGAGTTGTCGCACAATGGCATGTTGCTGCGCGGCTATCGCAGCCTGTTTGCCAGCCTGCTGCTGATCGCCATTGGCCTGATTTGCACCGCCGCCCTGGCCCTGCGGATCAGCCGCACGATCAACTCACCGATCGGCCAGATCAAGCAAGCCGTGGCCCAACTCAAGGACGGCAACCTGGAAACCCGCTTGCCGCCCTTGGGCAGCCAGGAATTGGACCAGTTGGCCTCGGGCATCAACCGCATGGCCGAAACCCTGCAAAATGCCCAGGAAGAACTGCAACACAGCATTGACCAGGCCACCGAAGACGTGCGCCAGAACCTGGAAACCATCGAGATCCAGAACATCGAGCTGGACCTGGCACGCAAGGAGGCCCTGGAAGCCAGCCGTATCAAGTCGGAGTTCCTGGCCAACATGAGCCATGAAATCCGCACGCCACTCAACGGCATCCTCGGCTTTACCCACCTGCTGCAGAAAAGCGAGCTGTCGCCGCGCCAGTTGGATTACCTGGGCACCATCGAGAAATCTGCCGACAATCTGTTGGGCATCATCAACGAAATCCTCGACTTCTCGAAAATTGAAGCGGGCAAGCTGGTGCTCGACAGCGTGCCTTTCAACCTGCGCGACTTGCTGCAAGACACGTTGACCATCCTCGCCCCCGCCGCCCATGCCAAACAGCTGGAACTGGTCAGCCTGGTGTACCGCGATACCCCGCTGGCGCTGGTGGGCGACCCGCTGCGCCTCAAGCAGATCCTCACCAACCTGATCAGTAATGCGATCAAGTTCACCCGCGAGGGCACCATCGTCGCCAGGGCGATGGTCGAGGACGAACAGGAAGACAGCGTCCAACTGCGCATCAGCGTGCAAGACACTGGCATCGGCCTGTCCAACCAGGATGTACGCGCGCTGTTCCAAGCCTTCAGCCAGGCCGACAACTCGCTGTCGCGTCAACCGGGCGGCACCGGCCTGGGCCTGGTGATCTCCAAGCGACTGATCGAGCAGATGGGTGGTGAAATCGGTGTCGACAGCACGCCGGGCGAAGGCTCGGAGTTCTGGATCAGCCTCAACCTGCCCAAAACCCGCGACGACGCCGAAGACCTGCCCTCCCCGCCGCTGCTCGGCCGCCGTGTGGCGGTGCTGGAAAAGGCCCTGCAACATCAACTGGAAGACTGCGGCCTGGAAGTCACGCCGTTCAATACTCTGGAAAGCCTGACCAACGGCATCACCAGCGCCCATCAGACCGAACAGGCGATTGACCTGGCCGTGCTCGGCGTCACCGCCAATGACATTCCGCCAGAACGCCTCAACCAGCATCTATGGGACCTTGAACACCTCGGTTGCAAGGTGCTGGTGCTGTGCCCGACCACCGAACAGATGCTGTTCAACCAGTCGGTGCCCAACCCCAACAGCCAGTTGCAGGCCAAGCCGGCCTGTACACGCAAGCTGCGCCGCGCCCTTGCCGACCTGATCAGCCCGCGCCCGTTGCGCAATGAGCCCGGCGAGCCATTGTCCAGCCGCGCACCCCGTGTGCTTTGCGTGGACGACAACCCGGCAAACCTGCTGTTGGTGCAAACCCTGCTCGAAGACATGGGGGCCAAGGTCCAGGCCGTGGAAAGTGGTTACGCCGCCATCGACGCCGTGAAGCAGGAAACCTTCGACCTGGTGCTGATGGACGTGCAAATGCCCGGCATGGATGGCCGCCAAAGCACCGAGGCAATCCGCCAATGGGAAAGCGAGCGCCACGGCACGCCTTTGCCGGTGGTCGCCCTCACCGCCCACGCGATGGCTAACGAAAAACGCGCCCTGCTGCAAAGCGGCATGGACGACTACCTGACCAAACCCATCAGCGAACGGCAATTGGCCCAAGTGGTGTTGAAATGGACCGGCCTGGCGCTGCGCAATCAAGGGCCGGAACGTACGACTGACAGCTTTGGCCCAGGCGTACAACTGCTGGTACTGGATCATGACGAAGGCCTGCGCCTGGCGGCCAACAAAGCCGACCTCGCGGCCGATATGCTCGCCATGTTGCTGGCCTCCCTAGAAGCTGATCGCCTGGCCATTACCGCTGCCCGCGAAGCCAAAGACAACAATGCCCTGATCGAGCGCGTCCACCGCTTGCATGGCGCCACCCGCTACTGCGGCGTGCCGCAATTGCGCGCCGCCTGCCAACGCGCGGAAACCCTGCTCAAGCAAGACGACGCCAAAGCCATTACCGCACTGGACGAACTGGACATGGCCATTGCACGGCTGGCCAGCGAGGCACGCGTCAGCGCTTGAGACTTCTCTGTGGGGTGATGTATTTTTTCAGCGAGTGCAGGGAGCTTTTTAATGCGCGTGATTCTTTTCAGCAGCCAGACCTACGACCGCGACAGTTTTCTCGGCGAGCCACTGCCAACAGACCTTGAACTGCAATTTCAACCTGCCCGGCTCAACCTCGACACCGTGGCCCTGGCCGAACACCACGAAGTGGTCTGCGCCTTTATCAACGACGACCTCAGCGCCCCGGTGCTGGAGCAGTTGGCCGCAGGCGGTACGCGCCTGATTGCCCTGCGCTCCGCCGGTTACAACCATGTCGACTTGCCCGCCGCCAAGCGCCTGGGCCTGAGCATCGTGCGCGTCCCCGCCTACTCGCCTCACGCGGTGGCCGAGCACGCCGTGGCCCTGATCCTCGCGCTGAACCGCCGCCTGCACCGCGCCTACAACCGCACCCGCGACGGTGATTTCAGCTTGCATGGGCTCACCGGCTTCGACCTGGTAGGCAAGACCGTCGGCGTGGTTGGCACCGGGCAGATCGGTGCCACGTTCGCCAGGATCATGGCCGGGTTCGGCTGCCAATTACTCGCCTACGACCCCTTCCCCAACCCGCAGGTCCAGGCCCTCGGCGCCCATTACGTAAGCCTGCCTGAATTGCTGGCCCAAGCGCAGATCATCAGCCTGCACTGCCCGCTGACCGCCGACAGCAAACACCTGATCAACGCCCGCTCCTTGGCGCAGATGCAACCTGGCGCGATGCTGATCAATACCGGTCGCGGTGGTTTGGTAGACACGCCAGCGCTGATCGAAGCACTCAAGAACGGCCAACTCGGCTACCTGGGGCTGGACGTGTACGAAGAAGAGGCCCAACTGTTTTTTGAGGACCGCTCCGACCTGCCCCTGCAAGACGATGTGCTCGCGCGCCTGCTGACCTTTCCCAACGTGATCATCACCGCACACCAGGCATTTCTTACCCGTGAAGCCCTGGCGGCAATCGCCGGCACCACGTTGGCCAACATTGCCGCCTGGGCCAATGGCCAGCCGCAGAACCTCGTCGAAGGTTGATCAGCGGTCACATACCAGGCTCATGATAGGCCGGCACCCGTGATAGGATGCCGCGCCTATTTGGAGGATCCATGGCCGAACACGATTTCCGCTTCAGCTTGCTGAGCCCGCAACACACCCTGATCGAATGCCGCGCCCTGGTGCCGGGCCGTTACCAAGTCACTGGCAACGGTGGTTCGATCAAGCATGGCGACATTCTGATTGTCACCCTGCGCGGCAGTAAAACCCTGTCGATGCGCCTGAACGTCGAAGGTGACGCGCGCTATTCCATCCGCCCGGCGGGCCAATGGGTCGCCATGGCCCAGGGGCCGAAATTCGGCGAGCTGGAGATTCACACCTGGAAGGTCAATTGCGACAGCTGCGACAGCGTGCTGGAGTTTGAATTCGCGGTGGAAACCAAGCTGACCAAAGAGCCGCTGCAACCGGCCGCCAACGCGCGCATCAAGGAGTTGGGCTGGGCCAGCGAAGGCGACAAGCACCGCTGCCCAAAATGCCAGCAGGCCGCGCAATGAAAGGCGCGCTTGTGCTTGCCGCCATCGGGGCTGGCCTGACGGGCTGCGCCGGGGATGCAGTGAAGCTTGAGCAGGATCACAGCTACGTAGTGGAATGGATTGGTGAGCGCCCGCTGATGGACTACGCGAACCTGACCGTCACCCTCGGTGCCGATGGCCGCGCCTATGGCAATGGCGGCTGCAACCACTGGTTTGCGCCGTACACCGTCGAGGGCGACAAGCTCAGCTTCGGCAAGATCGGCAGCACCCGCAAACTGTGCGCCGAGGCCTTGATGGAGCAGGAACACCGCTTCTTCCAGGCCCTGCAAGGCGTTGAGCGCTGGGACATCTCGCCGATCGAGCAGACGCGCTTCTGGCCTGTCGAAGGCAAGCCCATTCGCCTGTGGCTTGAAGAAGGCTGATAGCCCCCATCCAGATACGGGTGAGGTCTAAATGTGGGAGGGGGCTTGCTCCCGATAGCAGTGGGTCAGTCAACTAATAAGTCGCTGACAGACTGCCATCGGGAGCAAGCCCCCTCCCACATTGGTTTTCTGTTGTTGCTTTAGCCGCGTAAGGCTTTAAGTTTGGCCAGCACCCCTTGCGCCGTCTGCTCACCCATCAACTGCTCACGCACCTTGCCCTTGTCATCAATGATGTAGGTCACTGGCAACGCCTCACTGCGCGGAATATCAAAAATCTCCTCCGGGTTCTGCGCCAGGACGGTGAACTTGATCCCCAGCTTCTCGCTGGCGGCCTTGAGTTCTTCACCCTGTACGTTGTCGAAATTGACCCCGAACACGCCCACGTTCTGCCCTTTCAATTGCTCGGCCAAGGCATTGAGTTCCGGGATTTCCGTGCGACACGGGCCACACCATTCGGCCCAGTAATTGACCACCACCCACTGCTTGTCCAGGCGTTCGGCCGCCACTTTCTTGCCATATTGGTCAACGCCGTAATCGTTACCGCAGCCGCTGAGCAGCAGGGTTGTGATGATCGCCAATGCACCGATCAGTCGCCTAGTCATGGGGTAATCCTTCGCAAAAATGAACGTTGGCTGCGACCTATCGCCTCTTACGGTTTAAGGACGGGCCGCAGCGCAGGTAGAATACCCGCCACCTTACGCAAGATGCGACCCGCACATGACCGATCTGACGCTTTATCACAACCCGCGCTGCTCGAAATCCCGCGGAGCGCTCGAACTGCTGGAAGCTCGCGGCCTGAATCCGAGCGTGGTTCGCTACCTTGAAACCCCGCTGAACGCTGCGCAATTAAAGGCCTTGCTCGGTAAGCTGGGGATCAGCGCGCGCCAACTGCTGCGCACCGGCGAAGAGGAATACAAAACCCTCAACCTGGCCGACGCCAGCCTCAGCGAAACCCAGTTGATCACAGCCATCGCCGAGCACCCGAAGCTGATGGAGCGCCCGATTCTGGAAACCCGCGATAAAGCCGTCATTGGCCGTCCGCCGGAAAACGTGCTGGAGATCCTGCCGTGACTGCGCCGTATGTGCTGGTGTTGTATTACAGCCGCAATGGCTCGGTGAGCGAAATGGCCCGTCAGATTGCCCGGGGCATCGAGCAAGGTGGCCTGGAAGCGCGATTACGCACCGTGCCGGCGATCTCCGCCGAATGCGAAGCCGTGGCGCCGAGTATCCCGGACGAAGGCGCGCTGTATGCAAGCCTCGATGATTTGAAAAACTGCTCGGCCCTGGCCCTCGGCAGCCCGACGCGCTTCGGCAACATGGCCGCACCGCTCAAATACTTTCTTGATGGCACCAGCAACCTGTGGCTCACCGGCGCGCTCGTCGGCAAGCCTGCGGGTGTGTTCACTTCCACCGCCAGCCTGCACGGTGGCCAGGAAACCACGCTGATGTCGATGCTGTTGCCGCTGTTGCACCACGGCATGCTGATCACCGGCCTGCCTTATAGCGAACAGGCGCTGCTCGATACCCAGGGCGGCGGCACGCCGTATGGCGCCAGCCATCACGCCGGGCCCGACGGCAAGCGCATGCTCGATCAACACGAAACCACCCTGTGCCGCGCCTTGGGCTTGCGCCTGGCCAACACCGCGATGCTGCTGGAGAACGGCCGTGGCCAGAAAGCCTAAGGTCCTCCCGCCCCAGGCCTGGCTGGAACCACGGGTCAAGGTCGCACGGGCGCTGAGCCTGCTGGCGTTTTTTGGCCTGGTGGGTTTGCTGTGCGGGTATTACCTGTTCGTCGCCGACCTGCACGGCGCACGCCCATGGGTAATCCTGCTGATCGAGCTGGTGCCATTGGTGTTATTGGCGCCGGGGATGCTGCTCGGCAGCGCGCGCGGGCATTCGTGGATGTGCTTTGTGGTGAACCTGTATTTCATCAAGGGCGCGCTGGCGGCGTATGACCCGAATCGGCAGTGGTTCGGGGTGCTGGAGATGCTCGCGAGCCTGGCGGTGTTTTGTACGGCGCTGTTGTATGTGCGCTGGCGGCACCAACTGAATCGGCGGTTGGCGCTAGCCCAGGGTGCCTGACAGTCAGTCATCGCAGGCAAGCCAGCTCCCACATTTGGAATGCATTTTCCTGCGGGAGCTGGCTTGCCTGCGATAGCCGCACGTCAGTCTCAATGATTAACGGTGTAAGCCAGCATCATCGACAACTGGCACATCGGCCGACCACTCTCGGCATGCCATTGGTTGAACGCGCCCTGCACCGTCGCCAGATCACGCAGGCTGGTCGGGGCCTTGTCGACGATCTTCTGCGCGTTCAAGGCTGCTACCACGTCATCACTCGGCACAAATGTGTCCTTGCCTACCATGCGCAGGAAGCGCGGCGCCGACAGCCCGCCCAACTGATGGCCGTGCTTGCTCAGGTACTTCCATAAACCGACGATGTCGGTGACCGGCCAGTCGGCGATAAACGCGCCGAAACTGCCCTTTTCCTGCTCGATATCCAGAATCATCTGCGCATTGCGCGGCACACTTTTGAGCTTGCCCAGGTGACGGATGATGCGGGTGTCCTGCATCAAGCGCTCCAGGTGCTCAGCGCCCATCAGCACGACTTTTTCCGGGTCGAAACCGAAGAATACCTGCTCGAACGCCGGCCATTTACCGTCCACCACACTGTGCTTGAGCCCGGCGCGAAACACCCGCAACGCGAGGGTCGACAGGTAACGGTCATCACTGATCTTGCGCAATTGCGCCGGGGTCTTGGGTACAGGCAGATGGGCTTCCAACTCGGCCGCCGAACCGAAGCGGTTCAGACAATATTCGTGCAGCCACTTGTAATCGCGCATGCCCTCTCCTGGCAATTGAATTGAAAACGGCGCCCGCAAGCGCCGTCTTTCAGAGCGTTGAAACGTGTCAGAGGTTCACAACATTGACGAAGCGCGAAGCGGCGGTCTCATCAATTTTCAGGCTGGTGAAGTCGAACAGGTTGCGGTCGGCCAATTGCGACGGCTGCACATTCTGCAGGCTGCGGAAGATGCTTTCGGTGCGCCCGGGAGTCTTGCGCTCCCAGTCCATGAGCATTTCCTTGACCACCTGGCGTTGCAGGTTTTCCTGGGAGCCACACAGGTTGCACGGGATGATCGGGAATTGCTTGAAGTCGGAGTAAGCCTGGATGTCCTTCTCGTTGCAATACGCCAGCGGGCGGATCACCACGTTGCGCCCATCATCGGCGCGCAGCTTGGGCGGCATGGCCTTGAGGGAGCCGTTGAAGAACATATTGAGGAAGAATGTCTCGACGATGTCATCGCGGTGATGACCGAGGGCCATCTTGGTCGCGCCGATTTCATCGGCAAAGGTGTAGAGCGTGCCACGGCGCAGGCGCGAGCACAGCGAACAGGTGGTTTTGCCTTCCGGGATCAGTTCCTTGACCACCGAATAGGTGTCTTTCTCGACGATGTGGTACTCGACGCCCAGCGCTTTCAAGTAGGCCGGCAATACGTGTTCGGGGAAGCCCGGCTGTTTCTGGTCCATGTTGACGGCGACGATCTCGAACTTGATCGGTGCGACCTTCTGCAGGTGCAGCAGCACGTCAAGCAGGGTGTAGCTGTCTTTGCCGCCGGAGAGGCAGACCATGACCTTGTCGCCCTCCTCGATCATGTTGAAATCGGCAACCGCTTCACCGGCCAGGCGACGCAGGCGTTTTTGCAGTTTGTTCTGGTTGACCGTAAGAGTGCCCATGGCGCTTGGATCCGCGAGAGGTGTGTGACGAAAAGCGCGGTATTTTAGCGGTAAGGACGCCCAAGATCCATTTCTGATCGAGGGGGTTTGACAGACCTCGCCGCGATTAGGGCTAGTGTTTACAGCGCAATTTACTCTAAAGCCCTACAGTTTTTCCGGTCATGACTTCCTATACTGCGACTTGAGGTCGCACAACTATCCAGGACCTTTGAGGCCATTTGGCCCGTGGGCGCTCCGATGGGGGGCGATGGTAACAACGACAGGAGTGACTGGCATGATCCATCACGTCGTGGGGCTGTTTACCCATCCCGACCAGGAATGGCGGGAAATTCGTGGCGATAAGGAAGAAAGTATCGGCCACATGTACCTCACTCATACCTTGATTCTCGCGGCGATCCCCGCCGTTTCCGCCTTCATCGGCACCACCCGCGTCGGCTGGGTGATTGGCAGCCGGTCCCCGGTCATGCTGACTCAGGAAAGCGCGCTGTGGATGACCATCATGTCGTATGCGGCCATGCTCGGCGGCGTGGCGGTGATGGGCGCGTTCATTCACTGGATGGCCCGTACCTATGACGCCAGCCCCAGCATGGCGCGGTGTGTAGCATTTGCCACGTACACTGCGACACCGCTGTTTATCGGCGGGCTGGCGGCGCTTTACCCGCACATGTGGCTGGGAATGGTCGTGGGTACGGCGGCGATTTGCTACACGGTGTACCTGCTGTATGTCGGGCTGCCGACCTTTATGAGCATCGACCCGGACGAGGGCTTCCTGTTTTCCAGCTCGGTGCTGGCCGTGGGCCTGGTGGTGCTGGTGGCGATCATGGCGTTTACCGTGATCGTCTGGGGCTTGGGCGTGGGCCCGATCTATACCAATTAGGCTGATAAAAACCTGGGCAAGGCCACCGCAAGGTGGCTTTGTGCGTTATGCATGACCATTCGGCGCCTGACAGATTCGGAAACACCTGCTTTTGCGGCATACTGGACGTCTCTGGAGATATGTACAGCATGCCCGAGCAACTCAATACCCGCGTCGAAGATTGTTTCCTGCAAGCCGAATCCTTTTTCAAACGAAGCTTCAAACGCCCCCAGGTCAGCCTCAAGCTGCGGGGCCAGAAAGCCGGTGTCGCGCATTTGCACGAGAACCTGCTGCGCTTCAACCCACAGTTGTACCGCGAAAACAGCCAGCACTTCCTTAAACAGACCGTGGCCCATGAAGTGGCGCACCTGATTGCCCATCAATTGTTTGGCGAGCGCATCCAGCCCCATGGCGAGGAATGGCAATTGATCATGCGCGGGGTTTACGAGCTGCCGCCGGATCGCTGCCACACCTATGCAATCAAGCGTCGACAAGTGACCCGCTATATCTACCGCTGCCCGTGTGCCGACAGCGACTTCCCGTTCTCGGCCCAGCGGCATGGGTTGGTGAATCAGGGGCGGCGTTATTTGTGCCGGCGGTGCCGGCATACCTTGGTGTACACCGGGGAAACGCGGGTGGAGTGAGGGGTGGTGTCAGTGATTGCCCCGTCGCAGGCAAGCCAGCGCCCACACTTTGACCGCGCCGCCTATCAAATGTGGGAGCTGGCTTGCCTGCGATAGCATCCGTGCAGGCACTACCCAACCACCTTGGCCCGCCGCAAGGCGTCTATCCTCTGAGCACTGAAGCCTAACTCGGCGAGCACTTCATCACTGTGCGCCCCCACAGCCGCCCCAATATGCCGAGGCTGCGGCAACCCCTCGGAAAACTTCAACGGACAGGCGATTTGCGCCTGGGTCGAGCCATCACCGCGTGGCACCTGGCTGACCAATTGCCGCGCCTTCAACTGCGGATGCTCCAAGGCCTCGCTCAACGTCAGTACCGGCTCCACACACGCATCCACCCCGGCAAACAGCTCGCACAGCTCGTCAAAGCTGCGTTTCTCAAACTCGACCTGCAATGCCCGCTTCAGTGCTTTTTGCTGTTCCGGCTGGGGAGACAGGCCTTGTGCCGCCAACTCGGGGCGCCCCAATGCCGCGCACAATGCCTGCATAAACGCGGGCTCCAGGCTGCCGACCGACATCCAGCGCCCATCGCGGGACCGGTAATAATCGTAGAAACTGCCGCCGTTCAGCACATGCGTCTCCCAACCCGGCTCCACGCCACAGGCCAGATACCCAGCGCCGGCCATCGCGTTCAAGCTGAACGAGCAATCGGTCATGCTCACATCCAGGTATTGGCCGACACCGCTCTGTTGCCGGGCAATCACCGCTGCGAGTAAACCGACCACCGCATGCAGCGAACCACCGCCCACATCCGCCAATTGCACACCCAGCGGCAGCGGCCCGCTGTCTTGGCGACCGGTGTAACTGGCGACGCCGGCCAGCGCCAGGTAGTTGATATCGTGCCCGGCACGGTCTTTGTAAGGGCCGGTCTGGCCATAGCCGGTGATGGACACATAAATCAGCTTGGGGTTGATCGCCTTCAACGCCTCATAACCCAGGCCCAGACGCTCCATCACCCCAGGCCGGAATTGCTCAAGGACGATGTCGTAGTCTTTGACCAGTTCGCGCACGATCTCCAGCGCCTCGACCTGCTTGAGATCCAGCGCCAGACTGCGCTTATTGCGATTGAGGTAGGCATGGCTCGCCGAGGTGCCGTGGTCATGGGGTGGCAAGACCCGCAACAGGTCCATGCGCGTGGGCGATTCGATGCGCAATACCTCAGCGCCCATGTCCGCCAGCATCAAGGACGCGAACGGGCCCGGCAGCAAGGTGGAAAAATCCAGCACTTTGAGCGATGCCAAGGGACCTGACATGGAGACTCCATTTGGGGTTTCGAATGCCCACAGCGTAGGCAGCCTTGAGCCTGGCGGCAATCGTCAGAACAATCACCGCGAGTGACCGTTTTGATCACGGCGGGCTTTTTCGCGGCGGCGGCTTTATGATTGGCTTACGTTTGCTTGCAGAGTGTTCCATGAAGTTTGCGATTGCTTTGTTTTCCGCCGCCCATGCGCCCTCCTCGCGCCGCGCCTTGCTGTTCGCACAGGCAGCGCTTGCCGGCGGGCACGAAATTGTGCGGCTGTTTTTTTATCAGGATGGGGTGTACAGCGCCTCCACTAACATCGTTGCGCCCCAGGATGAGCAAGATATCGCCCGGCAATGGCGCGAGTTCGTCAGCGCGCACCAGCTCGACGGCGTGGTGTGCATCGCCGCTGCCTTGCGCCGTGGCGTGTTGAATAAGGAAGAAGCCACGCGCTATCAACGCAGCGCAGTGAACCTCGACGCGCCGTGGGTGCTGTCGGGCCTTGGGCAGCTGCATGACGCCGCCCAGGCCGCTGACCGCCTGATCTGCTTTGGAGGGCCATGACATGTCAAAATCCTTATTGGTGATCAGCCGCCAGCCACCGTGGTCGGGGCCGAGCGCGCGCGAAGCCCTGGATATCGTGCTGGCCGGCGGTGCATTTGATCTGCCGATCGGCCTGCTGTTTATGGATGACGGGGTGTTTCAGCTGGCGCCACACCAGGACGCCAAGGCCGTGCAGCAAAAAGACCTCGGCGCCAACTTGCAGGCGTTGGGCCTGTTCGGTATCGATGACGTGTTCGCCTGCAGCCACAGCCTGGCCGAGCGCGGGCTCGCGCCCCCCGCCAGTGCTCAAGCGCTGGGCAGCGAACAGATTTCCCAACTGATTGACCGTTACGACCAGGTGATTACCCTCTGATGTCGACTTTACATGTGGTGTCCCACTCCCCGTTTACCGATAGCCGCCTCGCCAGTTGCCTGCGCGTTTGCGGCCCCGAGGACGCGATCCTGCTGTGCGGCGATGGCGCCTACGGGCTGCACAATCCGGCCCTGCAGACCAAGGGTGTGAAGGTCTTTGTGCTGGCCGAAGACATGCAGGCGCGCAACCTGCCCCTGCCAGACTGGGCCGACAGCGTGGACTATCCAGGTTTCGTGCAGTTGTCGATCGACTACGACAAGGTCAACACCTGGCTATGAACACCCTGACCGTAGGTTCGCGCACCCTCGAACTGGACAAGGACGGCTATCTCGTCGACCTGAATCAATGGTCCACCGACGTGGCCAACGCCCTTGCCGCCGCCGAACCCCTGGAGTTGACCGCGGACCATTGGGAAATCCTCGAACTGCTGCGTGGCTTCTACGCCGAGTTCCAGTTGTCCCCCGCCACGCGCCCGCTGATCAAGTACACCGCCTTGAAGCTGGGCCCGGAAAAGGGCAACAGCCTGCACCTCAACAAACTGTTCAACGGCACTCCCGCCAAACTCGCCGCCAAGCTGGCGGGCCTGCCCAGGCCGACGAATTGCTTATGACCGACTTTGCCCCGCTGACCCTTGAAACCCCTGCCGAACACCCGTTTGCGCAGTTCGTGCGCATCCTGGGCAAAGGCAAGCGCGGCGCGCGCAACCTCACCCGCGAAGAAGCCCGTGAGGCCATGGGCATGCTGCTCGACGAAAAAGTCGAAGACACCCAGCTCGGCGCCTTCCTGATGTTGCTACGGCACAAGGAAGAAAGCCCGGAAGAACTCGCCGGATTCACCGAAGCGGTACGCGAACGCCTGAATGCGCCAGCGCTGAACGTGGATATCGATTGGCCCACCTACGCCGGGAAAAAACGCCACCTGCCGTGGTATTTGCTGGCGGCCAAATGCCTGGCGCAGAACGGCGTGCGCATCCTGATGCACGGCGGCGGCGCTCACACCGCTGGCCGGTTGTACACCGAGCAATTGCTGGAAGGCCTGCACATCCCGTTGTGCCGCAATTGGCAGCAGGTTGAAAGCGCGTTCGAACACGGCAACCTGGCGTTTATCCCACTGGGTGACTGGGCGCCGCAACTGCAACGCATGATTGATCTGCGTAACACCCTGGGCCTGCGCTCGCCGATCCATTCCCTGGCGCGCCTGCTCAACCCGCTGAATGCACGCTGCGGCCTGCAAAGTATTTTCCACCCCGGTTACCAGGGCGTGCACCGTGACGCCAGCGGCCTGCTCGGCGACAACGTGATTGTGGTCAAGGGTGACGGCGGCGAGGTCGAGATCAACCCCGACACCCTGAGCCACCTGTACGGCACCACCGGCGGCGAAAGCTGGGACGAAGAGTGGCCCGCCCTCTCCGCTCAGCGCCACGTCAAACCCGCGACCCTGGAACCCGAGCAGTTGAAAGCGCTGTGGCGCGGCGATGTCGAGGACAGCTATCCGCAACTGGCCCTGATCGCCACCATGGCCCTGGCCTTGCGCGGCCTCGGCCACCCACGGGTGCAAGCCTTCGAACTGGCCCAGCAATACTGGGACGCACGGGATAAATCGATTTAATCGATCATTTGCCCGCAGTCTTTGCGCTTTTAGTTCGAACTCATCCCTTTAGACTGGGCTCCAACGCTTATTAGCCAAGGAGCCAGTCATGGGTTTGCTGATCGAAGGACATTGGAAAGACCAGTGGTACGAAAGTAGTGCAGACGGCGCTTTCCAGCGCGAGCAGGCGCAACAGCGTAACTGGGTAACAGCCGACGGCGAGCCTGGCCCCAGTGGCGAAGGCGGCTTCCAGGCGCAGGCCGGTCGCTATCATCTGTATGTTTCGCTCGCCTGCCCGTGGGCCCACCGCACCTTGATCCTGCGCAAGCTCAAGGGCCTGGAAAGCTTGATCGACGTTTCCGTCGTCAGTTGGCTGATGCTGGAAAACGGCTGGACCTTCGACAAGGCCCATGGCTCCAGCGGCGACAAACTCGATGACTTCCAATTCATGCACCAGCGCTACACCGCTGACACCGCCAACTACACCGGCCGCGTCACCGTACCGGTGCTGTGGGACAAAAAGCTCAAGCGCATCGTGAGCAATGAATCCGCGGAGATCATCCGCATGTTTAACAGCGCCTTCAACGAACTGACCGGCAACACGCTGGACTTCTACCCCAAGGCGCTACGCCCGAGCATCGACGCGCTGAACGAACGCATCTACCCCGCCGTGAACAATGGCGTATACCGCGCAGGCTTCGCCACCTCGCAAAAGGCCTATGAAAGCGCGTTTGATGATGTGTTTGCCGAGCTGGATCACCTGGAGCGGCACTTGGACGCGCACCGTTACCTGGCCGGTGAATACCTGACCGAAGCCGATGTGCGGCTGTTCACCACGCTGATTCGTTTTGATGCGGTGTATTACAGCCACTTCAAATGCAACCTGCGGCGGATTGCCGATTATCCGAACTTGTCGAACTGGCTGAGGGAGATGTATCAGTGGCCAGGCGTGGCCGAGACGGTGGATTTTTCGCACATCAAGGGGCATTACTATGCGAGCCACCGGACGATCAATCCGACGGGGATTGTGCCGAAGGGGCCGTTGCAAACCTTTGATGCCGGGCATGACAGGAAGCGGCTAAGTGGCAAAGGCGTCCAGGGCTGATCCGAATCATTGGCTGTGTTTGAAGGCCTCATCGGGGGCAAGCCCCCTCCCACATTTGGATCTGTGCACACAGGCCAATGTGGGAGGGGGCTTGCCCGCAATGCGGTTAAGGCTCAAACCTGGGATTGCGCCCCTTCAAACCACTTCAGTTTCTCGCGCAACACCACCACTTCACCGACGATGACCAAGGTCGGCGCATGCACTTCATGCTCCGCCACCATGCGCGGCAAGTCCGCCAGGGTGCCGGTAAACACGCGCTGATTGGACGTGGTGCCCTGCTGGATCAACGCCGCCGGGGTATCCGCTGCGCGACCGTGCTTGATCAGTTGTTCGCAGATGATCGGCAAGCCAATCAAACCCATGTAGAACACCAAGGTCTGCGACGGCCCCACCAGATCCCGCCAAGGCAGGTCTGACGTCCCGTTCTTCAAATGCCCGGTGATAAAACGTACCGACTGGGCATAGTCTCGGTGCGTCAGCGGAATCCCGGCATAGGCCGCGCAACCACTGGCGGCAGTGATTCCCGGCACTACCTGGAACGGAATGCCATGGGCCGCCAATTCCTCGATCTCTTCGCCACCACGGCCAAAGATGAACGGATCGCCACCTTTTAGACGCAGCACACGCTTGCCTTGCTTGGCCAGATCCACCAATTGCTGGTTGATCTGGTCTTGCGGCACGGCATGGTCGGCGCGACGCTTGCCGACGTAAATACGCTCGGCATCCCGGCGGCACAGCTCAAGAATCGCCGGAGCAACCAAACGGTCATACAGCACCACGTCGGCTTGCTGCATCAAGCGCAGCGCGCGGAAGGTCAGCAGGTCCGGATCACCCGGGCCTGCGCCCACCAAATAGACTTCACCTGGCGCGTACGGTGGCGCGCCGTTAACCTTCTCGATCAACAAGCGCTCAGCTTCAGCGCCCTGCCCGGCCAACTGACGGTCGGCGATCGGGCCTTGGAAAACCTCTTCCCAAAACGCACGACGCTGCTGAACGTCCGGGTACAAGCCTTTGACCTGGGCACGAAAACGCGCCGCCAACCCGGCCAACTGGCCGTAAGTGGAAGGAATCCAGGTTTCCAGCTTGGCCCGGATCAAGCGCGCCAGCACCGGCGCATCGCCGCCGCTGGACACGGCAATCACCAGGGGCGAACGGTCGACAATTGCCGGGAAGATCACGCTGCACAAGGCTGGCGCGTCCACCACATTGACCGGCACGCAGCGACGCTTGGCATCACTGGACACTTGCGCGTTCAGCGGCTCGTCGTCGGTCGCGGCGATAATCAGGGTGCAACCCTCAAGGTCGGGCTCCTGATAACCGCGTAAAATCAGTTCCCCGCCACTGCCCAGTACCAGTTCACGCAACTGGTCTTCGATCTGGGGAGCAACCACCCGCAGCAACGCACCGGCGTCGGCCAGCAGCCGGGATTTGCGCAACGCAATCTCCCCGCCACCGACGACCAACACACGACTGCCGCGCAGGTTATGAAACAGCGGCAGAAATTCCATTTAGCCGATGACCTCAACGCCTGCCATGTAAGGCTTGAGCACCTCAGGTACACGGATCGAACCGTCAGCCTGCTGGTAGTTTTCCAGCACGGCTACCAGCGTGCGGCCTACCGCCAGGCCCGAACCGTTGAGGGTGTGCACCAGTTCCGGCTTGCCGGTTTCCGGGTTACGGAAACGCGCTTGCATGCGACGGGCCTGGAAATCACCGCAGTTGGAGCACGACGAAATTTCGCGGTATTTGTCCTGGCTCGGCACCCACACTTCGAGATCGTAGGTCTTCACGGCGCTGAAGCCCATGTCGCCGGTGCACAGCGCCAACACGCGGTAAGGCAGCTCAAGCAGTTGCAGGACGCGCTCGGCGTTGGCGGTCAGGCCTTCCAGGGCTTCCATGGAGGTCGATGGCTCAACCACTTGCACCATCTCGACCTTGTCGAACTGATGCTGGCGGATCATGCCGCGGGTGTCGCGCCCCGACGCGCCGGCTTCACTGCGGAAGCATGGGCTGTGAGCAACAAACTTGATCGGCAGCTGCTTGGCGTCGAGGATCTCGCCGGCCACGATGTTGGTCAGCGACACTTCGGCCGTCGGGATCAGGTACAGATCGGCTTCGCCATCACGGCTGATCTTGAAAAGGTCTTCTTCGAATTTCGGCAACTGGCTGGTGCCCATCAGGGCCGGAGCCTGCACCAGGTACGGGGTGTAGGCTTCTTCGTAGCCGTGTTCGCCGGTGTGCAGGTTGATCATGAACTGCGCCAGGGCACGGTGCATGCGTGCAATCGGACCGCGCAGCAAGGCAAAGCGCGCGCCGGACATCTTGGCGGCGGTTTCGAAATCCAGGCCACCGGTCAATTCGCCCAGGGCGACGTGATCCTTGATCTCGAAATCAAACGTTTTTGGCGTGCCCCAGCGGCGCACTTCGACGTTGCCGTCTTCGTCTTCGCCAACCGGTACCGACTCGTGCGGCAGGTTGGGAATGCCCAGCAGGATCGAGTCCAGCTCGCTCTGAATGCCTTCCAGCTCGACTTTGCCGTCGGACAGCTCGGTGCCCATGCGCTCGACGTCCGCCATCAACGGCGCGATGTCTTCGCCGCGCTGCTTGGCCTGACCGATGGATTTGGAACGCGCATTACGCTCAGCCTGCAGTGCTTCGGTGCGGGTCTGGACGGTCTTGCGCTGTTCTTCCAGCGCTTCGATGCGCGCAACATCCAAGGCAAAGCCACGGGATGCCAGGCGGTCCGCTACGTCCTGAAGGTTGCTACGTAACAGTTTGGAATCGAGCATGTCGGTCTCTCGTTTATCAAAGTTTGGTCAAGGACAGGCCAGCCCAGGTGGCGAGCAGCCCGCCGAACACGCTGATGCCCAGGTAACCGAAGGCTACCAGGGCCTGCCCGCTTTCCAGCAGGCGCAGCGTATCCAGTGAAAAGGATGAAAAGGTCGTCAGACCGCCTACAAAGCCGACAATCAAGCCGGCCCGAATTTCAATCGGCACTTCCGGGCGCAACAGGAACCACCCGTACAACAGCCCGATGATCAAGCAGCCCACCAGGTTGACCGCCAGGGTCGCCGCATAAAAATGCTTCGGCCAGTTGGCGTTGACCCAAGTACCGGTGGCGAAACGCAATAATGTACCAGCGATGCCGGCTACGGACACGGCAAGAATCGTCTTGAGCACTACTTTCTCCGCTGTTTGGGGCTGAGGCGATCGAGTTGGGCGAGGTGATTGAGCTTTTCACCGATCTTCAGCTCCAGGCCACGAGGCACCGGCTGGTAGAACGGCTGCGGCTCAAGCTCATCGGGGAAGTAATCTTCGCCGGCGGCATAGGCGTCCGGCTCATCATGGGCATAACGGTATTCGTCGCCGTAGCCCAGCTGTTTCATCAGTTTGGTCGGGGCGTTGCGCAGGTGCAGCGGTACTTCGAGCGAGCCGTGTTCGGCGGCAGCGCGCAGGGCTGATTTGAAGCCCATGTACACCGCGTTGCTTTTTGGCGCGCAGGCCAGATACGTAATGGCCTGTGCAACGGCCAACTCGCCTTCCGGGCTGCCAAGGCGCTCCTGCACCTCCCAGGCCGCCAGGCACAGGCTCAGCGCGCGCGGGTCGGCGTTGCCAATGTCTTCGCTGGCCATGCGCACCACGCGGCGCGCCAGGTACAGCGGATCGCAGCCACCGTCGATCATCCGCGCAAACCAGTACAGCGCGCCGTCGGGGTTGGAACCGCGCACAGACTTGTGCAGCGCCGAGATCTGATCGTAAAAGGCTTCGCCGCCCTTGTCGAAGCGGCGGCGAGTATCGCCGAGCAAACTTTGCAGAAGATCGACGCCGATCTCGCTGCCGTCCTCGGCCAGGTCGGAGGCATTCTCCAACAGGTTCAGAAAACGGCGGCCGTCGCCATCGGCGGCGCTCAGCAGAATCTTGAAGCCTTCGTCACTGAGACTGAGCTGGCGCTTGCCCAAGCCCTTGTCTTCGGCCAAGGCGCGGTGCAACAGCTTTTGCATCGCCGCTTCGTCCAGGCTCTTGAGCACATAGACGCGCGCCCGTGAGAGCAAGGCGTTATTGAGTTCAAACGAAGGGTTTTCGGTGGTCGCGCCAATAAAGATCAGCGTGCCGTCTTCGACATACGGCAAAAACGCATCCTGCTGGGACTTGTTGAAGCGGTGCACTTCATCAACGAACAGGATGGTGCGCTTGCCATATTGCCCGGCCTGCTGCTTGGCGACTTCCACCGCCTGGCGGATCTCCTTGACCCCGGCCAGTACCGCGGAAACCGTTTCGAAGTGTGCGTCCGAGACTTTCGCCAGCAGCCGTGCCAGGGTGGTTTTACCCACACCCGGCGGCCCCCAGAAAATCATCGAGTGCAGCGCCCCCTGCTCCAGGGCTTCGCGCAAAGGCTTGCCGCGAGCGAGCAGGTGTTCTTGCCCGACGTACTCATCCAGGTTGGTCGAACGCAAGCGTGCGGCCAGGGGCTGAGCAATCGGGTCACTTCGAAACAGGTCCATGGGCAGCGTTTGAAACCTCTGGGCAGGTTATTCCTGGATCACATCGGCACCCTTGGGGATGTCGAACTTGAACTTGGATGCCGGCACCGGCTGGTTGGCCTTGACCCCGGAGAACAGGATATCGGTGCGTTGGCCGACACTGTCGATCAGGCGCATGTTGTTGATCACGCCGTTGCCGAACGACAGGTTCAGGCTGTCAAACAGCGTGTCCTTGGATTTCGGCTTGAGGGTGAACTCGATAACGTTGCTGGTTTGCTTGGAGGTGATCTCGAAGCTGTCGTTGATTTTCGACACGTCGCCCGAGAGCAGCAACGCCGGGGTCTGGTTCAGGCGCGGGTCCAGCTTCTTGATGGTCGCCTGCTCCAGGTCCGGGTCCCACAGCGTGACTTTCTGGCCGTCGGAAACGATGGTCTGCTCGGACTTCCCTTCGGTATGCCAATAGAACAGCCCTGGGCGCTGCACGGCCATTTCACCTTCGGTTTGCTGCAGCTGGGTGCCACCGGCATCCAGGGTCAACTGAGAGAAGCGCGCGGTGAGGGTTTGGGATTTGTCCAACAGGTTCTTCAGGCTGGCCACGGAGGCCGGATCGGCGTGGGCCGAAACAGCAGTCAGGGCCAGTGCCGGCAACAACAGCATGCGGATAAGACGCATGGGAGTCCTCATTGAGTCGTTAGGGCGAGCCGCGTGCTGCCACGCGGCATGTGATCAGTCGCGCATCTGCCCTGGGGCGATGACTTCACGCGAGCCGTTGGTGTTCATAGCAGTCACGACGCCGGCATTTTCCATGGATTCGATCATGCGGGCGGCGCGGTTGTAGCCGATTTTCAGTTTGCGCTGCACTGCGGAGATAGAAGCACGACGACTTTCGAGCACGAACGCCACGGCTTCGTCGTACAGCGCGTCGGTTTCGGCATCATCGTCGCCACCGCTGCCGCCGTCGAAGCCGCTGCCAGCTTCTTCAACGCCCGCGAGGATCTCGTCGTTGTATTCCGGTGCGCCGCGCAGCTTCCAGGCTTCCACCACGCGGTGCACTTCGTCATCGGACACAAAGGCGCCATGGACACGAATCGGCAGGCTGGTGCCCGGCGGCATGTAAAGCATGTCACCGTGACCGAGCAATTGCTCGGCGCCGCCCTGGTCGATGATGGTACGCGAGTCGATCTTGCTGGAGACCTGGAACGCCATCCGCGTCGGGATGTTGGCCTTGATCAGACCCGTGATGACATCCACCGACGGACGCTGGGTAGCGAGAATCAAGTGAATACCGGCGGCGCGCGCCTTCTGGGCGATACGTGCAATCAGTTCTTCAACCTTCTTGCCGACGATCATCATCATGTCGGCAAACTCATCGACCACCACCACGATGGTTGGCAGCTTGGTCAGCAGCGGCGCTTCGTCGTGAATGCTTTCGCGCTTGTACAAAGGGTCAGTCAGCGGTGTGCCGGCGTCCTGGGCTTCCTTGACCTTGGCGTTGAAGCCCGACAGGTTACGCACGCCCATCTTCGCCATGAGCTTGTAGCGGCGCTCCATCTCGGCGACGCTCCAGCGCAGTGCGTTGGCGGCGTCCTTCATGTCGGTCACGACCGGGCACAACAGGTGCGGAATGCCTTCGTAGATCGACAATTCCAACATCTTCGGGTCGATCATGATCAGCTTGGCGTCATCGGGGCCGGACTTGAACAGGATCGACAGGATCATCGCGTTCACACCCACCGACTTACCGGAACCCGTCGTACCGGCAACCAGCAAGTGCGGCATTTTCGCCAGGTCAGTAATCACCGGCTTGCCGCCGATGTCATGGCCCAGGGCCAAGGTGACCGGCGATTTGAAGTTGTCGTATTCCGGAGTCGACAGCACCTCGGAGAAGCGCACGATCTGGCGGTCTTCGTTGGGAATCTCGATACCGACGGTGGTCTTGCCGGGAATCACTTCCACCACCCGCACACTGGTTACGGCCAGGGAGCGCGCCAAGTCTTTCGCCAGGTTGGAAATACGGCTGACCTTGACGCCAGCGGCCGGCTGGATCTCGTAACGGGTAATGACCGGGCCTGGGTGGATCGAATCCACGGTGACTTCGACGCCGAATTCCTTGAGTTTGATTTCCAGCAGGTGGCCTACGGCCGCCAGCGACTCCGGGGAATAGTTGAGCTGTTTCTTTTCGGCCGGGTCGAGAATCGAGATCGGCGGCAAGGTGCCTTCGACGGCGCTGTCGACAAACAACGGCGCCTGCTTCTCTTTCTGCACGCGTGCACTGGGCTCGGGCGCCTTGGCCGGCGCTGGCGTAATCACTGGCGGCACCTGCTTTTCGCGGTCCGACATGTGCTTGCTCAGGGCCTGTTCGCGTTCGATCAGGCGCTCCTTGACCTTGGCTTGCTCACGTCGGTCCGGTGTGCTCGGGGCCACCACTTCGTTGACACGGGTATCGACCTCGCGCAGTTGCGCAACCATGCGTTTGCGATCAACCCGGGCCGACCACCAGCGGTTGGCGGCGCCCTGAAACAGCTCGAGCAGGTCGAGCGTGATCTTGCCGGTCACGTCCATCACCTTGAACCACGACAAGTCGGTGAACACGGTAAGACCAAACAGGAACAGCGCGATAAACATCAAGGTGCTGCCCTGGATATTCAGGGTCTTGCGCGCCAGGTCGCCAAGGCTTTCGCCCAGCGCCCCGCCCGCGCCCGCCGGCAGGCCGGTGGGTGCGTGGAAATGAATATGCGCCAGCGCCGCGCCGGAGAGCACCAGGAACACCAGGCCGATCAGGCGCCAGGAGAACAGCCAGCCGCTCCACTGCCACGGCTCGTGACGCTGGCGGAAGATCTGCCAGGTCTTGATCGCCAGCAGCAGCGGGAAGATGTAGGCAAAGTAGCCCAGCACCATAAACAGAATATCGGCGCTGTAGGAACCGGCGGGGCCGCCGAAGTTCTGCACGTCTTCGATCTTGCTGTTGTGGCTCCAGCCCGGATCGTCCTTGCCATAGGTGAGCAAGGCCATCATCAGGAACAGGCACAGGGCGCCAATGGCGATCAGCGCACCTTCCTTGAGTCGGTAGTGCAGGTGCTGACGCCAGGCCGGCACGACTGCTGCTTTAGGTGTTGCGGCGGATTTCTTCAAAACGGGTCTTTTCCTGCGCCTTTAGCGCGTCCATCTGTTGAATGACTGCAAATACTGCCCAATCCGAGCAGCTGAAAAATGAACGAGCGTCGTTGAATCTACTTTTTAACACCGGATGATGGATCGATGAAATGACGATCACGCCATAATGGCCACATTGTACGGGTTTGCGTCGGCGATGCCACGTACTTGCCCTTCACCCGGCAGCCTAGACAATTGAAGCGTCACAGCCTGTTCAATTTGAGCATGCATTGCCTTTGCTGACAAAGGCTTATGAGCTGTATTTAGCAAACCAGGCAAGCTTGGCCATTGGCCTCCACGGCACAGACCCGATTACGACCGCGCCTCAGGCGTAGAGTTGCAGAAACACCCGCTCACGCTAATCCCGTTCAATGCCCTATTCGGGCTGGCCCCACAGCGCTGTGTCGACAATAATCAGCACTCTTGCGGCAGGCGACTCACCTGCCACTCCCCTCCCCTTCCGTAAGCCTGGATGCCATGCTGACCTGGTTGCAACGCGACTCCCTGACTTTTCCGCCACTGGCCAAGGCCATGCGCGAACCCAATGGCTTACTGGCCGCCGGTGGCGACCTGTCGGCCGAACGACTGGTCCAGGCCTATCGCCATGGCTGCTTTCCGTGGTTCTCTGAAGGCCAGCCCATTCTCTGGTGGTCTCCAGACCCGCGCACGGTGATATTCCCCGACGAATTGCATGTTTCACGCAGCCTCGGCAAATTATTGCGCCAGCAGCGGTATACCGTGACATTCGACCAGGACTTCGCCGCCGTCATCCAGGCGTGCGCCGCGCCGCGCAGCTATGCGGACGGCACGTGGATCACCGAGGGCATCCAGAACGCCTACCTGGAGCTGCACCAGCGCGGCTACGCGCACTCGGTGGAAGTTTGGGATGAAGGGCAGTTGGTCGGCGGTCTTTACGGCCTGGCGATGGGCCAATTATTTTTTGGCGAATCCATGTTCAGCCGCGCCGCCAATGCCTCCAAGTTCGGCTTTGCCACACTGACCCGTCAGCTACAGGCCTGGGGCTTTGTGCTGATCGACTGCCAAATGCCCAATGATCACCTGCACAGCCTTGGCGCCCGCGCCATACCGCGCAGTGATTTCGCCGAGTTCCTGCGCAACCATTTGGACCAAAGCAGCTCTGGACCGTGGGTTTCCTAGGCGACTTCCTTGCACCTGGCTTACACTTATTTCAAAGCTTATCCCGAGGGTTGATCATGACCGAGCTGGCGCGCTTGAAGTTTTATGCCACTCAAGCCCACTCCTGCAGCTATCTGCCCGACGAGCAGGCCACGACGCTGTTCCTCGACCCCAGCCAGCCCATGGATGTGCATGTGTATGCCGACCTTTCAGAGATGGGTTTTCGGCGCAGCGGTGATCACCTGTACCGTCCGCATTGCCAGAACTGCAATGCCTGCGTGCCGGCACGCATCCCGGTCGCGCAGTTTTTGCCGGACCGCAACCAGAAACGCATCCTCAAGCGCAATGCCGACCTGACAGTCACCGCCACCAAACCGCACTTCAGCGAAGAATATTTCGATCTTTACCAACGCTACATCGAGCAGCGTCATGCCGACGGCGACATGTTTCCGCCCAGCCGCGATCAGTTTTCGACATTTCTGGTGCGCGACTTGCCCTTCTGCCGCTTCTACGAGTTCCGCCTGGACGGGCGCCTGCTGGCGGTCGCCGTAACCGACCTGCTGCCCAACGGCCTGTCGGCGGTGTACACCTTCTATGAACCCATGGAAGAACGTCGCAGTCTCGGGCGTTTCGCCATTCTCTGGCAAGTCGGTGAAGCCCTGCGTCTGGAACTGGAAGCGGTGTACCTCGGATACTGGATCAAGAACTGCAAAAAGATGAACTACAAGACCCAATATCGGCCCATTGAGCTACTGATTAATCAAAGATGGGTAACGCTTAACTAGAACCCCTTGGCTTGAACACCCTTTTTCGGGCACAATGCACGCCGCTTTTGCCTGGCGCAGTTGCACCGGGCCATTCACTGGATACCGAGGGCTTTACTGCATGTCGAAAGAAGACAGCTTCGAAATGGAAGGCACTGTCGTCGACACCCTGCCCAACACCATGTTTCGTGTGGAGTTGGAAAATGGGCACGTCGTAACCGCGCATATCTCCGGCAAGATGCGCAAGAATTACATTCGTATTCTTACCGGTGACAAAGTGCGCGTCGAGCTGACGCCCTATGACTTGAGCAAAGGGCGCATCACTTACCGCGCTCGTTAATCAAGTCAATACAAGACGCCCGGTTATGCCGGGCGTTTTTGTGTGTGAGCTATTTGCCTGACACTGCAAAACCTGTGGGAAGGGAGACTTGCTCCCGATAGCGGCGGGCCAGTCAATATATTCAGCGACTGACACACCGTCATCGGGAGCAAGCCCCCTCCCGCATTTGATCTTCAGTGTTTAGGAGACAGCAAAAAGGCGCCTTTCGGCGCCTTTTTGCTGTGTTGCAGTCAGCTATCAGGCCATTTCGGCCGTGGTTTCGAACTCGAAGGTCAACTCGCCATCCTTCAAGTCGATGTGTACCACACCGCCATGATCGGAAAGCTCGCCAAACAGGATCTCTTCGGCCAGTGGCCGCTTGATCTTGTCCTGGATCAGACGCGCCATTGGGCGAGCGCCCATTGCCGAATCGTAGCCACCCTGTGCCAGCCAATTGCGCGCCGCGTCCGTCACGTCCAGCTGCACGCGCTTGTCTTCCAACTGCGCTTGAAGCTCGGTAAGGAACTTGTCCACCACGCTTTTGATGACCTCATGGCTGAGGCGACCAAACTGGATAATGGTATCCAGACGGTTGCGGAACTCCGGCGTGAAGCTCTTCTTGATCACTTCCATCGCATCAGAGGAGTGATCCTGATGCGTAAAGCCGATAGAGGCTCGCGCAGCGGTTTCAGCACCCGCGTTGGTGGTCATGATCACGATGACATTGCGGAAGTCCGCCTTGCGCCCGTTGTTGTCGGTCAGGGTTCCGTGGTCCATGACCTGCAGCAGCAGGTTGAAGACTTCCGGGTGGGCCTTCTCGATTTCATCGAGCAGCAATACACAATGCGGCTGCTTGGTGATCGCCTCGGTCAACAGACCGCCCTGATCGAACCCCACATAGCCTGGAGGCGCACCGATCAGGCGCGACACCGTGTGGCGCTCCATGTATTCGGACATGTCGAAGCGCACCAGTTCGATACCCATGGCCTTGGCCAACTGCCGCGCCGCTTCGGTCTTGCCGACGCCGGTAGGGCCTGCAAACAGGAACGAACCGACCGGTTTGTCCGGCGACTTGAGGCCCGCACGCGACAACTTGATCGCTGTGGACAGCGCGTCGATGGCCGCATCCTGACCGAACACGGTCAGCTTGAGGTCGCGCTCCAGATTACGCAGCAGCTCTTTGTCGGAACTGTTGACGTGTTTTGGCGGAATCCGCGCGATCTTCGCCACGATGTCCTCGACCTGAGGCACGTCGATGCGTTTCACGCGTTTCTCGACCGGCTGCAGACGCTGGTACGCCCCTGCTTCGTCGATCACGTCGATCGCCTTGTCCGGCATGTGGCGATCATTGATGTAGCGCGACGCCAGCTCAGCAGCCGCTCGCAACGCCTCATCGGTGTACTCGATGCCATGGTGCGCTTCAAAACGCCCCTTGAGCCCGCGCAGGATGCTGATGGTGTCTTCAACCGAAGGCTCGGACACGTCGACCTTCTGGAAGCGACGCGCCAGGGCGCGGTCTTTTTCGAAGATCCCGCGAAATTCCTGGAACGTGGTCGAGCCAATGCAGCGGATATCACCCGACGACAACAATGGCTTGAGCAGGTTGGAGGCGTCCATCACCCCGCCGGATGCCGCACCGGCACCAATGATGGTGTGGATCTCATCGATAAACAGGATCGCTTGCGGGCGTTTTTTCAGCTCGCCGAGCAGCGCCTTGAAGCGCTTCTCGAAATCGCCACGGTACTTGGTCCCGGCGAGCAACGCGCCGAGATCAAGGGAGTAGACGACGCTGTTGGCCAGCAAGTCAGGCACCTGGTTATCAACAATGCGCTTGGCCAGGCCTTCGGCGATCGCGGTTTTACCCACGCCCGCCTCACCCACCAGCAACGGATTGTTCTTGCGACGACGCGCGAGGATCTGCGCTACACGCTCAACCTCAAGCTCACGCCCCACCAGCGGATCGATCCGCCCCTGGCGCGCCAGTTCATTGAGGTTACTGGCATAGGCATCCAGTGGATTGCCCGAAGAAGAAGACTCACCGCCCTCGTCGTCCTGCATATCCTGCTCACCCTCGGAATGATCGCCGTGCCCAGGCACCTTGGAGATACCGTGGGCGATGTAGTTGACGACATCAATACGGGCAACGCTCTGCTGTTTCAGCAGGAACACTGCCTGGCTTTCCTGTTCGCTGAAAATCGCCACAAGCACGTTGGCGCCTGTGACTTCACGCTTACCGGAGCTCTGTACGTGGAACACAGCACGCTGCAATACCCGCTGAAAGCCCAGCGTCGGCTGGGTCTCACGGTCCTCGTCATGCACGGGGATCAGTGGCGTGGTGGAGTCGATAAACTCCTGCAGGTCATGCTTGAGTTTGTCGAGGTTGGCGCCGCACGCACGCAGAACGGTGGCGGCAGCTTCGTTATCCAAAAGTGCCAGCAGCAGGTGTTCGACGGTCATGAATTCATGACGCTTCGAACGAGCCTCCTTGAAGGCAAGATTGAGAGTGACTTCGAGCTCGCGGTTTAACATAGCTTCACCTCATACCCAAGTGGTCGGCGTTAACCGTCCTTCTCGATTTCACAGAGTAGCGGATGCTGGCTTTCCCTGGCGTACTGGTTGACCTGCATGGCCTTTGTCTCGGCGATGTCGCGGGTAAACACTCCACATACTGCCCGTCCTTCTGTGTGAACGGCCAGCATTACCTTGGTCGCCAACTCGCGGTTCAGGTTAAAAAACACCTCGAGCACTTCGACCACGAAATCCATCGGTGTGTAGTCATCATTGAACAAAACCACCTTGTACATCGGCGGCGCCTGTAGAGCAGGCTTAGCCTCCTGAACAGCAATGCCTGCAGAACCGTCGTCATCGTGTTCCTGATCCGGGCGATCCTGATTGAATGTTAGTCGAATCTGGCTGATTGCATGCATGGAAAGAAAGGTTCGTCAGTGGTTCAAATACGGTGATGGGGGCGACCTGCCGGAATTTCAACTCTGACTATACGGTCGCCTTGACTATCGGCGAATCGGTGTTACAACCAATAGAACCCACAGTGGGTAAAAAAGGTCCGCGCAGTCAACCTTATTTATTCGGGTTAGGACGGATAAACTGGATGATACTCCAGTGATGGAGTCTGGTGCAGAGGGATATGGTATGTCTGGCGTCAAGATCAATGGCAAGGTCAAATGGTTCAATAATGCCAAAGGGTTCGGGTTCGTTAACGCGGAAGGAAAACCCGAAGAAGATCTTTTTGCGCATTACTCGGCAATTACCATGGACGGCTACAAGACACTGAAAGCAGGTCAAGCGGTGAGCTTTGAAACCATTCAGGGACCGAAAGGACTGCACGCAGTGAAGATCGAGGCAGTAAAAACCGAAGTACACGAAAACCCCGCAATCCCAGCGGCTCACAAAGAAAAGACAGTAATGGCCTGATCCGCCACTGAGCCTGCAGGTTGCAATAAAAAAACCGGCCACCTCATTCCACTTGAGACGGCCGGTTTTTTCTTGCCTGCTGTTTACATGTGCGAAATCAGCGCATCACCAAAGCCCGAAGACGACACCAGCTTGGCGCCCTCCATCAGGCGCTCGAAGTCATAGGTCACGGTCTTGGCCGAAATAGCACCATTGGTGCCCTTGATGATCAAGTCAGCCGCCTCCGTCCACCCCATGTGCCGCAGCATCATTTCTGCCGACAGAATCAATGAACCGGGGTTTACCTGGTCTTTGCCTGCGTATTTCGGTGCGGTGCCATGGGTGGCTTCGAACATTGCCACGGTATCCGACAGGTTGGCCCCCGGGGCAATACCGATACCGCCCACTTCCGCCGCCAAGGCATCGGAGAGGTAGTCACCGTTCAGGTTGAGGGTCGCGATTACATCGTATTCGGCCGGACGCAACAGGATCTGCTGGAGCATCGCATCGGCAATAGCGTCCTTGACCACCACATTCTTGCCGGTTTTCGGATTTTTGAACTGCATCCACGGGCCACCGTCGAGCAGTGTCGCACCGAACTCTTCAGCCGCCACTTCGTAGGCCCACTCCTTGAAGGCACCTTCGGTGAACTTCATGATGTTGCCTTTGTGCACGATCGTCAGCGAGTCGCGGTCGTTATCCACGACATACTGCAGGGCTTTGCGCACCAGGCGCTTGGTGCCTTCCAGGGACACTGGCTTGATGCCGATGCCGCAGTCCTGATCGAAGCGAATCTTGGTGACGCCCATCTCTTCTTTCAGGAACTTGATCACCTTGATCGCTTCCGGCGAACCGGCCTTCCACTCGATACCGGCGTAAATATCCTCGGAGTTCTCGCGAAAGATGGTCATATCGACATCGCCAGGCTTCTTGACCGGGCTGGGTACACCTTCGAACCAACGCACCGGGCGCAGACACACATACAGGTCGAGCTGTTGACGCAGGGCCACGTTCAACGAACGAATGCCGCCGCCAACCGGCGTGGTCAGCGGGCCCTTGATGGAAACCACGTAATCCTTGACCGCATCCAGGGTTTCCTGGGGGAGCCAGGTGTCCTGGTCGTAAACTTGAGTCGCCTTCTCGCCCGCATAAACCTCCATCCACGAGATTTTGCGCTTGCCGCCGTAAGCCTTTTCAACAGCTGCATCGACCACCTTGATCATCACAGGGCTGATGTCGACGCCAATACCGTCGCCTTCTATATAGGGGATGATCGGTTGGTCAGGAACATTGAGAGAATGGTCTGCATTGACGGTGATTTTGTCGCCGACTGCCGGAACCTGAATCTTCTTGTATCCCATGCTGAACTCCATCTATGGATTGAACATCTGGCTGCGTTCGAGCCTACTCCAGATAAATGGCGACCGAAACCTCGCGCCAGGCTCATTTGCATCGAAAACAGCATATTTGGTCGTCTACAAGCTTGAAAGCAAAGGCAAAATCGCCAATCTTGAGCACATCGTGCGACTTTGGTCGCAGTCCGGGCCCTGCGACCTTTAGACCAATGGACGACTCACCTTTTGTATGAAGGCTCGGCGTAAGCATAGCGACCTATGTATAATGCCGCCGCTGACCCAAGAGTCACGACAGCTGACCGCTCTAGACAGTAGCCTTCAGCCAGAAAGCAGGACTATTACAATAGTCCACCCGCTTGACGCTCGACTGATGCAACCCAACATCACCGCGAAGAAACCTCGACATTTCGCTCATGGATGACTTTGAACGAACGCGCTCCACCCGGCGCATCTCGAGTTTCTGCGCACGCTTTCAGCAAAGAAGAGAGTTAATCCGAATATGCCCACCCGCTCGAAGATCATCTACACCTTCACCGACGAAGCACCAGCCCTCGCCACCTATTCACTGCTGCCTATCGTAGAGGCCTTCACCGCTTCCGCTGATATTGCCGTGGAAACCCGCGACATCTCCCTGGCCGCGCGCATCCTCGCAAGCTTCCCCGAGCAACTGGGTACCCAGGCTGTCCCGGACCACCTCGCCGAACTGGGCGACCTGGCCGTTACACCTGAAGCCAACATCATCAAGCTGCCTAACATCAGCGCCTCGACCCCGCAGCTGCAAGCTGCGATCAAGGAACTGCAGGCCCAGGGCTACGCCCTGCCGGACTACCCGGAAACCGTAACCACCGACGCGGAAAAAGAAACCCGTGCACGTTACGACAAGGTCAAGGGCAGCGCCGTGAACCCGGTCCTTCGCGAAGGCAACTCCGACCGCCGCGCACCGCTGTCGGTCAAGAACTACGCCCGCAAGCACCCGCACAAAATGGGCGCCTGGGCTGCGGACTCCAAATCGCACATCGCTCACATGAGCAACGGCGACTTCTACGGCAGCGAAAAAGCCGTACAGATCGAAGCCGCTGACGCTGTGAAGATCGAGCTGATCGCCAAAGACGGCACCGCGACCGTACTGAAAGAAAAGACCTCGGTACAAGCCGGCGAGATCATCGACACCGCCGTGCTGAGCAAGAAAGCCCTGCGCAGCTTCATCGCCGCTGAAATCGAAGACGCCAAGAAACAAGGCGTGCTGCTGTCGGTCCACCTGAAAGCCACCATGATGAAGGTCTCCGACCCGATCATGTTCGGCCAGATCGTTGCCGAGTTCTATAAAGATGCCCTGGCCAAGCACGCTGTCGTGCTGGAGCAGATCGGCTTTAACCTGAACAACGGCATCGGCGACCTGTACGCTCGCATCAAGGCACTGCCTGCCGACCAGCAAGCACAGATCGAAGCTGACATTCAGGCGGTCTACGCCGCTCGCCCTTCCCTGGCGATGGTCAACTCCGACAAAGGCATCACCAACCTGCACGTGCCGAGCGACGTGATCGTCGACGCCTCGATGCCGGCAATGATCCGTGACTCCGGCAAAATGTGGGGCACCGACGGCCAGTTGCACGACACCAAGGCGGTGATCCCGGATCGCTGCTACGCCACCATCTACCAAGCCGTCATTGAAGACTGCAAGGCGCATGGCGCTTTCGACCCAACCACCATGGGCAGCGTGCCAAACGTTGGCCTGATGGCGAAGAAAGCCGAAGAGTACGGCTCCCACGACAAGACCTTCCAGATCAAGGCTGACGGCGTCGTGCGCGTCACCGACAGCAAGGGCACCCTGCTGATGGAACAGGCTGTTGAAGCCGGCGACATCTTCCGCATGTGCCAGACCAAAGACGCACCGATCCAGGACTGGGTCAAACTGGCCGTCAACCGTGCCCGCGCCAGCAACACCCCAGCGATTTTCTGGCTGGACCCACAGCGCGCTCACGACGGCGTCGTGGTTGAGAAAGTTCAGGCTTACCTGAAAGACCACAACACCGAAGGCCTGGACATCCGCATCATGTCGCCGGTCGACGCGATGAAGTTCACCCTGGAGCGTACCCGCAAGGGCCAGGACACCATCTCGGTGACCGGCAACGTACTGCGCGACTACCTGACCGACCTGTTCCCGATCATGGAACTGGGCACCAGCGCCAAGATGCTGTCGATCGTACCGCTGATGAACGGCGGTGGCCTGTTCGAAACCGGCGCCGGCGGTTCGGCTCCCAAGCACGTGCAACAGCTGGTTGAAGAGAACTTCCTGCGCTGGGATTCCCTGGGCGAGTTCCTGGCCCTGGCCGCTTCCCTTGAGCATTTGGGTGTGACTTACAACAACCCGAAAGCCCTGGTGCTGTCCAAGACCCTGGACCAGGCCACCGGCCAGTTCCTCGACAACAACAAGTCGCCATCGCGCAAAGTCGGCAACATCGACAACCGCGGCAGCCACTTCTACCTGGCGCTGTACTGGGCTCAAGCCCTGGCCGCCCAGACCGAAGACACGGCACTGCAAGCGCAGTTCGGCGAGCTGGCTAAAACCCTGAGCGAACACGAGGCGACCATCGTTGCCGAGCTGAACGCCGTACAGGGCAAGCCAGTGGACATCGGTGGCTACTACGCGCCGAACCCGGAGCTGACCAGCAAAGCCATGCGCCCAAGCAACACCCTCAACGCGGCCATTGCCAAGTTGAAGTAAGGTTGTAAGGATGCAAAGAAGCCCCGGCCCCGTGCCGGGGTTTCTGTTTGTGCCCACTGCGCTTTTCGCTGAAGAAACCGGATTAAAATGTAGGAGCGGGCTTGCTCGCGAATGCGGCGTGCCAGTCGCCCGATGCATATCTGATGCATTGCATTCGCGAGCAAGCCCGCTCCCACACTGACTGCAATCCTGCCCAAAGACCGCCCCGCACCATGAATCGAGGTTTTGAATGACCTGGCAACCCCACATCACCGTCGCCACCCTCGTCGAAGACAACGGCCGCTTCCTGATGGTCGAAGAACTCAAGGGCGGCCGCGCCGTGCTCAACCAGCCCGCCGGCCACCTCGACCCGAACGAAACCCTGACCGAAGCCGCCGTGCGCGAGACCCTCGAAGAAACCGGCTGGGACGTCGAAGCCACCGGCATTGTCGGGATTTACCTGTACACCGCCCCCAGCAACGGCGTGACCTACCAGCGCGTGTGCTTCACCGCCAAGGCCCTCAAACACCATCCGGAGTATCAACTGGACGACGGCATCATCCGCGCCCGCTGGCTCACCCGTGACGAGCTGATGGCCGTGCGCGACGACTGGCGCAGCGAACTGATCATCCGCTGTATCGATGATTATTTGGCCGGCCAGCGCCACAGTCTCGAATTGATCCGCCCTTCTCTTTAGCCTTGAGGGCTTGGGCCTGATAGAATCGCGTCCTTTTTCAAGACACCCGTTGAAACCCTATGCGTGATCCAGCCCCTTCTGACACACAAAAGAAGCGCGTCATCGTCGGCATGTCCGGCGGCGTGGATTCTTCCGTTTCCGCCGTTCTGCTCATGGAGCAGGGTTATGAGGTGGAAGGCCTGTTCATGAAGAACTGGGAAGAAGACGATGGAACGGAATATTGCACCGCCATGGACGACCTGGCGGACGCCCAGGCCGTGTGCGACAAGATCGGCATCAAGCTGCACACCGCCAACTTTGCCGCGGAGTACTGGGACAACGTGTTCGAGCACTTCCTGGCCGAATACAAGGCAGGCCGCACGCCGAACCCGGACATCCTGTGTAACCGCGAAATCAAGTTCAAGGCGTTCCTCGACTACGCCATGATCCTCGGCGCCGACCTGATCGCCACTGGCCACTACGTGCGCCGTCGCGACATCGAGGGTCACACCGAACTGCTTAAAGGCCTGGACCCGAACAAGGACCAGAGCTACTTCCTGCATGCCGTCGGCGGCGAACAGATCGCCAAGACCCTGTTCCCGGTAGGCGAGCTGGAAAAGCCCGAGGTGCGCAAGATTGCCGAGAAACACGGCCTGGCCACCGCCAAGAAAAAGGATTCCACCGGGATCTGCTTTATCGGTGAGCGCCGTTTCAGCGACTTTCTCAAGCAGTACCTGCCGGCGCAACCGGGCGAGATCAAAACCACCGAAGGTGAAGTCATCGGCCGTCACCATGGCCTGATGTACCACACCATCGGCCAGCGCCAGGGCCTGGGTATCGGCGGTTTGAAAGACGCCGGCGAAGAGCCGTGGTACGTGCTGATCAAGGATCTGGAGCACAACGTACTGATCGTCGGCCAGGGCAATGACCACCCACTGCTGTTCTCCGGCGCCCTGCTCGCTTCGGAGATCTACTGGGTCAACCCTGTCGACTTGAGCACTCCGCGCCGCCTGACCGCCAAAGTGCGCTATCGCCAGAGTGATCAGCCCTGCACCCTGGAAAAAACCGCCACCGGCTATCGCGCCACCTTTGATGACCCGCAACGCGCGGTCACTCCTGGCCAGTCCGTGGTGTTCTATGACGGCGAAATTTGCCTGGGCGGTGGCGTGATTGAAGTCGCCGAGCCCTGGAGCAACCCGGCATGAGCCCGACCCAGGAGCAATTGACGGCACTCGGCGGGGTTTTCCTCGCTGCCGTACTGGTCGACAAGATCGCCAAGACCGGCCAGGTCACCGAAGCCGGCCTGACCTGCATGCTCGGCAGCTTGCTGATCCGCGACCCCAAGGACACTCTGGAAGTCTATGGCGGTGACGATTTGGCGCTGCGCGAAGGTTATCGCGCGCTGATCGGCGCCCTGGAGCGTGACCCGAGCACCTTGCAGCGCGAGCCATTGCGCTATGCGCTGTCCATGCTCGGCCTTGAGCGCCAACTGGCCAAACGCGAGGACATGCTCGAAACCATCGGCAAACGCCTGCCGCAGATTCAGTCCCAGGTGGAACACTTCGGCCCGGCCCACGAAAACGTGATCGCCGCCTGCGGCGCGCTGTACCAGGACACCTTGAGCACCTTGCGCCAGCGAATCCAGGTCCATGGCGACATGCGCAACCTGCAGCAACCCAATAACGCCTCGAAAATCCGCGCCCTGCTCCTGGCCGGTATTCGCTCGGCACGGTTGTGGCGGCAATTGGGCGGCCATCGTTGGCAACTGGTGATCAGTCGTCGCAAATTGCTCAAAGAGCTTTACCCGTTGATGCGCAACGAATAAGTCGCACCGACAGGCCATTTTCAAGCCGTTACGCGTAATACGCCGGTCAGTTGGCAACGGACCGGCGGATTTTTTCATGTATGATACGCGCCCCATTTCGTTGCCCGACTGTCCGAGAACACCCCATGCAGCTCTCTTCGCTCACTGCGGTTTCCCCTGTTGACGGCCGCTACGCCGGCAAAACCCAGGCCCTGCGCCCTATTTTCAGCGAATACGGCTTGATCCGTGCTCGTGTCCTGGTTGAAGTGCGCTGGCTCCAGCGCCTGGCCGCTCACCCCGCCATCAGCGAAGTGCCGGCGTTTTCCGCCGAAGCCAACGCTGTACTGAACACCCTGGCGGAAAACTTCTCCCTGGAGCACGCCGAGCGTGTGAAAGAGATCGAGCGCACCACCAACCACGACGTCAAAGCCATTGAGTACCTGCTCAAAGAGCAAGCGGCCAAGCTGCCGGAACTGGCCCAGGTCAGCGAGTTCATCCACTTTGCCTGCACCAGCGAGGACATCAACAACCTGTCCCACGCCCTGATGCTGCGCGAAGGCCGTGATGACGTAATGCTGCCGCTGATGCGCCAGACCGCCAACGCTATCCGCGAACTGGCCATCCGTTTCGCCGACGTGCCAATGCTGTCGCGCACCCACGGTCAGCCGGCGTCGCCGACCACCCTGGGTAAAGAGCTGGCGAACGTGGTGTACCGCCTGGAGCGCCAGATCGCCCAAGTCGCCGCCGTGCCGCTGCTGGGCAAGATCAACGGTGCCGTAGGTAACTACAACGCGCACCTGTCGGCCTACCCCGAAATCGACTGGGAAGAAAACGCCCGCGCCTTCATCGAAGATGAGCTGGGCCTGGGTTTCAACCCGTACACCACTCAGATCGAACCGCACGACTACATCGCCGAGCTGTTCGACGCCATTGCGCGCTTCAACACCATCCTGATCGACTTCGATCGCGATATCTGGGGCTACATTTCCCTGGGCTATTTCAAGCAGCGCACCATTGCCGGTGAAATCGGTTCCTCGACCATGCCGCACAAGGTCAACCCGATCGACTTCGAAAACTCCGAAGGCAACCTCGGTATCGCCAACGCACTGTTCCAGCACTTGGCCAGCAAGTTGCCGATTTCCCGCTGGCAGCGCGACCTGACCGACTCCACCGTACTGCGCAACCTCGGCGTAGGCTTCGCCCACAGCGTGATCGCGTACGAAGCCAGCCTCAAAGGCATCAGCAAACTGGAACTCAACGCGCAGAAAATCGCCGCCGACCTGGATGCGTGCTGGGAAGTATTGGCCGAGCCGATCCAGACCGTGATGCGCCGCTACAACATCGAAAACCCTTACGAAAAGCTGAAAGAATTGACGCGCGGCAAGGGCATCACCTCCGACGCGCTGCAAACTTTCATCGACGGCCTGGATATGCCTGCCGCCGCCAAGGCCGAGCTGAAATTGCTCACCCCGGCCAACTACATCGGCAACGCGGTGGCGCAAGCCAAGCGCATCTGATTTAGCGCAAGCCCTCTTGAGACGCCCGGCCGCGCCGGGCGTTTTTATTCCTGTCTTAAAAGTGCTTTTTTTCAATAGGTTACACATGAATCCTGATATTCCTCTTCAACTTCTGGGCGGCATCACGGCACGCGAATTCCTGCGCGACTACTGGCAGAAAAAACCGTTGCTGATTCGTCAGGCCATCCCTGATTTCGAAAGCCCGATCGATGCCGACGAACTGGCCGGCCTGGCCCTGGAAGAAGAAGTCGAATCGCGCCTGGTGATCGAGCACGGCGAGCGCCCATGGGAACTGCGTCGCGGCCCCTTCGCCGAAGACGCCTTCAGCACCCTGCCTGAGCGTGAGTGGACGCTGCTGGTGCAGGCTGTCGACCAGTTTGTGCCGGAAGTGGCCGAGCTGCTGGAGCACTTCCGCTTCCTGCCAAGCTGGCGCATCGACGACGTGATGATCAGCTTTGCCGCACCTGGCGGCAGCGTCGGCCCGCACTTCGATAACTACGACGTGTTCCTGTTGCAGGCCCAAGGCAAGCGCAACTGGAAAATCGGCCAGATGTGCAACTCCGAGAGCCCGTTGCTGCAGCACGCCGACCTGCGCATCCTCGCCGAATTCGAGCAAAGTGAAGAATGGGTGCTGGAACCCGGCGACATGCTCTACCTGCCGCCGCGCCTCGCGCACTTCGGCATCGCTGAAGATGACTGCATGACCTACTCGGTCGGCTTCCGCGCACCGAGCGCCGCTGAAGTATTGACCCACTTCACCGACTTCCTCAGCCAATACCTCACGGACGAAGAGCGTTACACCGACGCCGACGCCCAACCGGTCAGCGACCCGCACCAGATTCAAGGCGATGCCCTTGACCGCCTGAAAGGCTTGCTGGCCGAGCACATGAGTGACGAGCGCATGCTGCTGACCTGGTTCGGCCAGTTCATGACCGAGCCGCGCTACCCGGAAATGGTGGCAGGCGAAGAGTTGGTCGAAGAAGACTTTATCAGCAGCCTGGAAGACGGCGCGATTTTGGTCCGCAACCCAAGCGCCCGCATGGCGTGGTCGGAAGTGGACGACGACGTGTTGCTGTTCGCCAGCGGCCAGAGCCGTTACCTGCCCGGCAAACTGCGCGAGCTGTTGAAACTGATTTGCTCGGCCGACGCCCTGCACAGCGAAAATCTCGGCACATGGCTCGCAGACGAAGACGGTCGCGACCTGCTGTGCGAATTGGTCAAGCAAGGAAGCCTGGGATTTGCCGATGAATAAGATTCACGTAAGTGTCGCGGACTGGCAAAAGGATATCGCTGAGATTCGGCGCATTCGTGAAGCGGTATTTATCGCTGAACAATCGGTTCCACCCGAGCTCGAGTGGGACGCAGACGACGCTGACGCCGTGCATTTTCTCGCGTTTGAAGGTGACTTTCCGATTGGCACCGCGCGCCTGCTGCCCAGCGGCGAAATCGGCCGCGTATCGGTGCTTAAGGACTGGCGCGGACTGAAAGTCGGCGACAAGCTGATGGAAGCCGTGATTGGCATGGCCGAGCAACGTGGCCAGACCAAGCAGTTTCTCAGTGCGCAGGTATATGCGGCGCCGTTTTATGAGCGACTGGGCTTCAAGATTGTCAGCGATGAATTCCTTGAAGTCGGAATTCCACATGTCGATATGGTGCGCGAGGGCTAATTCGAGACCGAGTCGCCCTTATCGCAGGCAAGCCAGCTCCCACAGGGAAATGCATTCCAAATGTGGGAGCTGGCTTGCCTGCGATAGCGCCATCAGCAACACCCAAAAATGCCCTGCCATGCCAGGGCATTTTGCCGTCTACGATTCAACTTGCGACCCACCAGGCCGACAAACTGGCACTATCAAGCCTAAATGACTCGCAGAGATAACGGACATGTCCCTACGCACCCTGCTCACCGCCCTCCTCCTGACCGCCAGCGTCTCAGCAATGGCTGACACCGAAGTCGTCAACCTGAGCAATCGCACCAGCGCTGATTTACTGCCGGTGGCGCAGAATTTCATCGGCAAGGACGGCACCGTCAGCGCCTACGGCAACCAGCTGATTGTCAAAGCCGACCCTGGCAAGATCCAGGACCTGCGTGCATTGCTTGCCCAACTGGACACTCCCGCCAAGCGCCTGCTGATCACCGTCGACACCAACGAATACAATCAGCAGAACACCGGCGACAGCCAGACGCGCATCATCAGCTACGGCACCGCCAGCCGCGACGGTGGCATCCAGCAGATCCAGGCCAGCGAAGGGGTGCCCGCACTGATCCAGGTGGGCCAAAGCGTGCCACTGACGACCACCCAGCCAGACGCCTATGGGCGCCCGCAAAACCAGACCCAGTATCGCAACGTCACCCAAGGCTTTTACGTCACTGCCAGCGTAACCGGCGAGACCGTACACCTGGCAATCAGTACCAACCGTGACCGCATGAGCCAGGAACGTCCCGATGTAGTGAACGTACAGAGTAACGACACAAGTGTCAGCGGGCGCCTGGGTGAATGGATCTCGCTGGCAGGCATCAATCGCGAGACTCAGGCCGACAAATCTTCTACAACCCGCAGCTACTCTACTCAGGGGCGTGATGACCTGACTTTGCGGGTCAAGGTCGACACCCTGAACTGAAGCACCAAAAACTGACTGGCAAGTCGTATTAGACTAAAGATGTAGTGCTATAAAAAAAGCACTACAAAACGTTTGACGATCCAAAAAAGCATGGGCATGATGGCCTCGCTCCCGCTAATCAGGGGCCCTGGCAAGGGCCTTCGGATCGTCGCTCTAAGCTACCCATCTGAGCCGATTCGTGTCTGTACCGCCCACAAGGTGTGTTTGACGAGGTTGCGACTGGAACGAAGTTGTCCCGAGGGACGGAAGCTAACCAGGTAACCCGGCTACACACTGATGGATCGTACCAAGGCCCACGACGCCCGAAGACCGTTCGCAGTTCGCCCTTACCTGCTCAACTCCCCTCTCGCTACTCGTTCATCCCGTCGCCTTCCCCGCCGAACCTGACTTGACCGCCTAAGCTTCTGGTCAGCGAGCGCCACGCCTGTGCATTGAATGCAGGGCTGTAAAACGGATTTTTCCACACTGTTTTTCCACACGAAGACGCGACGAGGTTTTTCCCATGGCACTGACACGCGAACAGCAAATTGCAGCCCTTGAAAAAGACTGGGCTGAAAACCCACGCTGGAAAGGCGTGACCCGCGCTTATTCCGCTGCTGACGTCGTCCGCCTGCGTGGCTCGGTTCAACCTGAGCACACCTTTGCAAAACTCGGCGCCGAGAAGCTGTGGAACCTGGTAACCCAAGGTGCCAAGCCTTCCTTCCGTCCTGACAAAGATTTCGTCAACTGCATGGGCGCCCTGACCGGCGGCCAGGCAGTCCAGCAGGTGAAAGCCGGTATCCAGGCGATCTACCTGTCCGGCTGGCAAGTGGCAGCGGACAACAACTCCGCTGAATCCATGTACCCCGACCAGTCGCTGTACCCGGTGGACTCGGTGCCAACCGTGGTCAAGCGCATCAACAACTCGTTCCGTCGTGCCGACCAGATCCAGTGGAAAGCCGGTAAAGGCCCGGGCGACGAAGGCTACATCGACTACTTCGCACCGATCGTGGCGGATGCTGAAGCCGGTTTCGGCGGCGTGCTGAACGCCTACGAGCTGATGAAAAGCATGATCGAGGCTGGCGCCGCCGGCGTTCACTTCGAAGACCAACTGGCTTCGGTGAAGAAATGCGGGCACATGGGCGGCAAGGTACTGGTGCCTACCCAGGAAGCCGTACAGAAGCTGACCGCTGCGCGCCTGGCCGCTGACGTGGCTGGCACTCCGACCATCATCCTGGCACGTACCGACGCGAACGCTGCTGACCTGCTGACTTCCGATTGCGACCCGTACGACAAGCCATTCGTAACCGGCGAGCGTACTCAGGAAGGCTTCTATAAAGTACGCGCCGGCCTCGACCAGGCCATCGCTCGCGGCCTGGCCTACGCGCCGTACGCCGACCTGATCTGGTGCGAAACCGCCAAGCCGGACCTGGACGAAGCGCGTCGCTTCGCCGAAGCGATCAAGAAGGAATACCCGGACCAACTGCTGTCCTACAACTGCTCGCCTTCTTTCAACTGGAAGAAGAACCTGGACGACGCGACCATCGCCAAATTCCAGCGCGAACTGTCCGCCATGGGCTACAAGCACCAGTTCATCACCCTGGCCGGCATTCACAACATGTGGCACAGCATGTTCAACCTGGCGCACGACTACGCCCGCAACGACATGACGGCCTACGTGAAGCTGCAAGAGCAGGAGTTCGCTGACGCCTCCAAAGGCTACACCTTTGTGGCGCACCAGCAGGAAGTGGGCACCGGCTACTTCGACGACATGACCACCGTGATCCAGGGCGGCAGTTCGTCCGTGACCGCGCTGACCGGTTCGACCGAAGAAGAACAGTTCCACTGATCAACTGAGTACACGGCCATTGCGGCATCACGGAAGACCTAACCGCAATGCCGCACGACAATCACGCCCCGACTGGTTCGGGGCGTTTTTTTTGGTCCAGGGAAAAGCCCTCTGGCAGCACACGCATCAAATGTGGGAGCTGGCTTGCCTGCGATAGCGGTCAGTCAGCACCCTTTCAATGGCTGACACACCGCTATCGCGGGCAAGCCCGGCTCCCACAGGAAATGGGCTGAACCTGTAGGTTTTGCGCAAAACATTGATCCAGAGCGGTATTTGCCTGGATAAAATCGGTTAAAAAATCCACGCCAGCAACTAGCGGCAATCTAGCAAGTAACAGCAACTTCCCCCGCTGCATCACACGCACCCACTTAAAACCCACCCAAACAATAGTCATTATCATTTAGCGCATGAAAACTTCTTTACAGCTTAAACAAAACATATTTGATAAAAAGCCCGCTAATGCCCGCCCCGCAAGGGCTGCAGCCCCACAAAGGTGCACTATGTGCTTATTCCATCGAATAATTTCGCTATCGGAATTTTACTTGCCCGGTGTTTAGCCATAAAATCACCGCGATTGATTGCAGTGCGACATATCGTCACTGCATCGTTACTTTTTCGAGCTCAGAGACCTTTGCTCTCTGTTAAGGATTTCCAGCATGACCGAAGCGACAGGACTCATGGCCCACAACTGGGGCTTTGCCATTTTCCTCCTCGGTGTTGTCGGCCTTTGTGCCTTCATGCTTGGTGTCTCCAGCCTCCTCGGGTCAAAAGCCTGGGGCCGCAGCAAAAACGAACCGTTCGAGTCCGGCATGCTACCTACAGGTGGCGCCCGCTTGCGGCTCTCAGCCAAATTCTATCTGGTCGCGATGCTGTTCGTGATCTTCGATATCGAAGCCCTCTTTCTCTTTGCCTGGTCTGTGTCCGTCCGCGAAAGCGGCTGGACCGGATTCGTCGAAGCCCTCGTTTTCATAGCAATTCTGTTGGCAGGCCTTGTCTACCTATTTCGAGTGGGCGCCCTTGACTGGGCTCCGGAAGCTCGTCGTAAGCGGCAAGCGAAGCTGAAACAATGAGGCTTTGGCGATGCAATACAATCTCACCAGGATCGACCCGGATGCTCCTAACGATCAGTACCCAATCGGCGAACGGGAAACCGTTTCCGATCCGTTAGAAGATCAAGTCCACAAAAACATCTACATGGGCAAGCTGGAAGACGTGCTGAGTGGCGCGGTCAACTGGGGACGTAAGAACTCCCTGTGGCCGTACAACTTCGGTCTGTCCTGCTGCTACGTGGAAATGACCACCGCCTTCACGGCGCCCCACGACATCGCGCGCTTTGGCGCCGAAGTTATCCGGGCATCACCGCGTCAGGCGGATTTCATGGTTATCGCCGGAACCTGCTTTATCAAGATGGCGCCGATCATTCAGCGTCTCTACGAGCAAATGCTCGAGCCAAAGTGGGTTATCTCCATGGGTTCGTGCGCCAACTCCGGTGGCATGTACGACATCTACTCCGTCGTTCAAGGGGTGGACAAGTTCCTGCCCGTGGACGTCTACGTGCCTGGCTGCCCGCCCCGACCTGAAGCATTTCTGCAAGGCTTGATGCTGTTGCAGGAATCGATTGGCAAGGAGCGTCGTCCACTTTCCTGGGTTGTCGGCGATCAAGGCGTTTACCGCGCCGAGATGCCTTCGCAAAAGGAACAGCGCCGCGAACAGCGAATCGCAGTCACCAACCTGCGCAGCCCCGACGAAGTCTGATCCAGCACCGCTTCTTTTATAGAACGAAAACCTGGCTTCATTCTTTACGTTGACCGAAAGCGATAAAAAACCATGACTACAGGCAGTGCTCTGTACATCCCGCCTTATAAGGCAGACGACCAGGATGTGGTCGTCGAACTCAATAACCGTTTTGGCCCTGACGCCTTCACCGCCCAGGCCACACGTACCGGTATGCCGGTGCTGTGGGTGGCGCGTGCCAAGCTCGTCGAAGTCCTGACGTTCCTGCGCAACCTGCCCAAGCCGTACGTCATGCTTTATGACCTGCATGGCGTGGACGAGCGGCTGCGCACCAAGCGCCAGGGGCTGCCGAGCGGCGCCGATTTCACCGTGTTCTATCACCTGCTGTCGATCGAGCGTAACAGCGACGTGATGATCAAGGTCGCGCTGTCCGAGAGCGACCTGAGCGTGCCGACCGTGACCGGTATCTGGCCGAACGCCAGCTGGTACGAGCGTGAAGTCTGGGACATGTTCGGTATCGACTTCCCCGGCCACCCGCACCTGACGCGCATCATGATGCCGCCAACCTGGGAAGGTCACCCGCTGCGCAAGGACTACCCTGCGCGCGCCACCGAATTCGATCCGTTCAGCCTGACGCTCGCCAAGCAACAGCTTGAAGAAGAGGCTGCACGCTTCCGTCCGGAAGACTGGGGCATGAAGCGCTCCGGCACCAACGAGGACTACATGTTCCTCAACCTGGGCCCGAACCACCCTTCGGCTCACGGTGCCTTCCGCATCATCCTGCAACTGGACGGCGAAGAAATCGTCGACTGCGTGCCTGACGTCGGCTACCACCACCGTGGTGCCGAGAAGATGGCCGAGCGCCAGTCCTGGCACAGTTTCATCCCGTACACCGACCGTATCGACTACCTCGGCGGCGTGATGAACAACCTGCCGTACGTGCTCTCGGTCGAGAAGCTGGCCGGTATCAAGGTACCGGACCGCGTCGACACCATCCGCATCATGATGGCCGAGTTCTTCCGGATCACCAGCCACCTGCTGTTCCTGGGGACTTACATCCAGGACGTCGGTGCCATGACCCCGGTGTTCTTCACATTCACCGACCGTCAGCGCGCCTACAAGGTCATCGAAGCCATCACCGGTTTCCGTCTGCACCCGGCCTGGTACCGCATCGGCGGTGTCGCGCACGACCTGCCAAATGGCTGGGAACGCCTGGTAAAAGAGTTCATCGACTGGATGCCCAAGCGTCTAGACGAATACCAGAAAGCCGCCCTGGACAACAGCATCCTCAAGGGCCGGACCATCGGCGTCGCGGCGTACAACACCAAAGAAGCCCTGGAATGGGGCGTCACCGGTGCTGGCCTGCGTTCCACCGGTTGCGATTTCGACCTGCGTAAAGCGCGCCCGTACTCCGGCTACGAGAACTTCGAATTCGAAGTGCCGTTGGCGGCCAATGGCGATGCCTACGACCGTTGCATCGTGCGCGTCGAAGAAATGCGCCAGAGCCTGAAGATCATCGAGCAGTGCATGCGCAACATGCCGGCCGGCCCGTACAAGGCGGATCACCCGCTGACCACGCCGCCGCCGAAAGAGCGCACGCTGCAACACATCGAAACCCTGATCACGCACTTCCTGCAGGTTTCGTGGGGCCCGGTCATGCCGGCCAACGAATCCTTCCAGATGATCGAAGCGACCAAGGGTATCAACAGTTATTACCTGACGAGCGATGGCGGCACCATGAGCTACCGCACCCGGATTCGTACTCCAAGCTTCCCGCACCTGCAGCAGATCCCTTCGGTGATCAAAGGTGAAATGGTCGCGGACTTGATTGCGTACCTGGGTAGTATCGATTTCGTTATGGCCGACGTGGACCGCTAAGCATGAATAGCACGCTTATCCAGACAGACCGTTTCACCTTGAGTGAAACCGAGCGCTCGGCCATCGAGCACGAGCTGCATCACTACGAAGACCCGCGTGCGGCGTCTATCGAAGCCTTGAAGATCGTCCAGAAGGAACGTGGCTGGGTGCCGGACGGCGCCCTCTACGCCATCGGCGAAATCCTCGGCATCCCTGCCAGCGACGTTGAAGGCGTGGCCACGTTCTACAGCCAGATCTTCCGCCAGCCGGTAGGTCGCCACATCATTCGCGTGTGCGACAGCATGGTCTGCTACATCGGTGGCCACGAGTCCGTGGTCAGTGAGATTCAGAACAAGCTGGGCATCGGCCTGGGTCAGACCACGCCGGACGGCCGCTTTACGCTGCTGCCGGTGTGCTGCCTGGGTAACTGCGACAAGGCGCCGGCGTTGATGATCGACGACGACACATTCGGTGACGTGCAGCCTGCTGGCGTCACCCAATTGCTCGAGGGCTACCCATGACCCTGACTTCTTTCGGCCCGGCCAACCTGATCAAGCGTTCGGCCGAGACTCACCCGCTGACCTGGCGCCTGCGTGACGACGGCGAGGCGGTATGGCTCGACGAGTACCAGGCCAAGAACGGTTACGCGGCTGCGCGCAAAGCCTTCGCCGACATGGCCCAGGACGATATCGTCCAGACCGTGAAAGACGCCGGCCTTAAAGGTCGCGGCGGTGCAGGCTTCCCCACGGGTGTTAAGTGGGGCCTGATGCCCAAAGACGAATCCATCAACATCCGCTACCTGCTGTGCAACGCGGATGAAATGGAGCCGAACACCTGGAAAGACCGCATGTTGATGGAGCAACTGCCCCATCTGCTGATCGAAGGCATGCTGATCAGTGCCCGCGCGCTGAAAACCTACCGTGGCTACATCTTCCTGCGTGGCGAATACACCACCGCCGCCAAGCACCTCACCCGTGCAGTGGAAGAAGCCAAGGCAGCCGGCCTGCTGGGCAAGAACATCCTCGGTTCGGGCTTTGACTTCGAACTGTTCGTGCACACCGGCGCCGGGCGTTACATCTGCGGTGAAGAAACCGCACTGATCAACTCCCTCGAAGGCCGCCGCGCCAACCCGCGCTCCAAACCGCCCTTCCCTGCCGCCGTGGGCGTGTGGGGCAAGCCGACATGCGTGAACAACGTCGAGACCCTGTGCAACGTGCCGGCAATCATCGGCGACGGCGTGGAGTGGTACAAATCGTTGGCCCGCGAAGGCAGCGAAGACATGGGCACCAAGCTCATGGGCTTCTCCGGCAAGGTCAAGAACCCTGGCCTGTGGGAACTGCCATTTGGCGTAACTGCACGCGAGCTGTTCGAGGACTACGCCGGCGGCATGCGCGATGGCTACACCCTCAAGGCCTGGCAGCCAGGCGGCGCCGGCACCGGCTTCCTGCTGCCCGAGCACCTCGACGCGCAAATGTATGCCGGCGGCATCGGCAAGGTCGGCACCCGTATGGGTACTGGCTTGGCGATGGCCGTGGACAACACCGTGAACATGGTGTCGTTGCTGCGCAACATGGAGCAGTTCTTCTCCCGCGAATCCTGCGGTTTCTGCACCCCGTGCCGTGACGGTTTGCCTTGGAGCGTGAAGCTCTTGATGGCCATCGAGAAAGGCGAAGGCCAGCCAGGCGACATCGAGACGCTGCTGGGTCTGGTCGGTTTCCTCGGCCCAGGCAAGACCTTCTGTGCTCACGCACCGGGCGCCGTGGAGCCATTGGGCAGCGCAATCAAATACTTCCGCTCGGAGTTCGAAGCCGGCATCGCGCCTACCAGCGCCGCCGTCCCGCCTCTGGCGAGGCCGATCGTAGTCGGCGCGTAACGCTTAACCAGGCGAAGGGTCCGTGCCCTTCAACTGCTCATGTGCTGACGCCTTTATGGCTGTGTAGATGCACATGAATAACAAGATTCCATTAGCCACGCCCGCTGACAACGGGCCAACGAAGAACTTTGAACCATGGCCACTATCCACGTAGACGGCAAAGCGCTCGAAGTCGATGGGGCAGACAACCTGTTACAGGCATGTCTCTCACTAGGCCTCGACATCCCTTATTTCTGCTGGCACCCAGCCCTTGGTAGCGTCGGTGCCTGTCGCCAGTGTGCGGTCAAGCAGTACACCGACGAGAACGACACCCGTGGTCGTATCGTCATGTCCTGCATGACACCCGCCACCGACAACACCTGGATCTCCATCGAAGATGAAGAATCCAAGGCGTTCCGCGCCAGCGTTGTCGAATGGCTGATGACCAACCACCCCCACGACTGCCCGGTCTGTGAGGAAGGCGGTCACTGCCACCTGCAAGACATGACGGTGATGACCGGCCACAACGAGCGCCGTTATCGCTTCACCAAGCGTACCCACCAGAACCAGGACCTCGGCCCGTTCATTTCCCACGAAATGAACCGCTGCATCGCCTGCTACCGTTGCGTGCGTTTCTATAAAGACTACGCCGGCGGCACCGACCTGGGCGTATTTGGCGCCCACGACAACGTGTACTTCGGTCGCGTTGAAGACGGCGTGCTCGAAAGCGAGTTCTCCGGCAACCTCACCGAGGTCTGCCCGACCGGTGTGTTCACCGACAAGACGCACTCCGAGCGCTACAACCGTAAGTGGGACATGCAGTTCGCGCCGAGCATCTGCCATGGCTGCTCCAGCGGTTGCAATATTTCCCCGGGCGAGCGCTACGGCGAATTGCGTCGGATCGAAAACCGCTTCAACGGTTCGGTCAACCAGTACTTCCTGTGCGACCGTGGCCGTTTCGGCTATGGCTACGTCAACCGCGAAGACCGCCCACGCCAGCCGCTGTTGGCAGGTGGCGCCAAGCTGAACACCGACGAAGCACTGGATAAAGCCGCCGATCTGTTGCGCGGCCGCAATATCGTTGGTATCGGTTCGCCACGCGCCAGCCTCGAAAGCAACTTCGCGTTGCGCGAACTGGTCGGCGCCGAGCACTTCTACTCCGGTATCGAAGCCGCTGAGCTGGAGCGCATTCGCCTGGTCCTGCAGGTGCTGAACGACAGCCCGCTGCCGGTACCGAACATGCGCGACATCGAAGACCACGACGCGATCTTTGTCCTCGGTGAAGACCTGACCCAGACCGCCGCGCGTATCGCGTTGTCCCTGCGCCAGTCGGTCAAAGGCAAAGCCGAAGACATGGCCGAGGCTATGCGCGTACAGCCCTGGCTCGACGCCGCCGTGAAAAACATCGGCCAGCACGCGCTGAACCCGCTGTTTATCGCAAGCCTGGCTGAGACCAAGCTCGACGACATCGCCGAAGAGTGCGTCCACGCAGCGCCTGACGACCTGGCGCGCATCGGTTTCGCCGTGGCCCACGCCCTGGACGCCAGCGCACCTGCCGTCGAAGGCCTGGACACTGAAGCCGTTGAACTGGCCCAGCGCATCGCCGACGCCCTGCTGGCGGCCAAGCGCCCGCTGATCATTGCTGGCACCTCGTTGGGTTCCAAAGCGCTGATCGAAGCTGCTGCCAACATCGCTAAAGCCCTGAAGCTGCGCGACAAGAACGGTTCCATCAGCCTGGTCGTGCCGGAAGCCAACAGCCTTGGCCTGGCCATGCTCGGTGGCGAGTCACTGGACGCCGCGCTGCAAGCCGTCACTGACGGCAAAGCCGACGCCATCGTGGTACTGGAGAACGACCTGTACACCCGCACGGATTCGGCCAAGGTCGACGCCGCGCTGGACGCCGCCAAAGTGCTGATCGTTGCCGACCACCAGAAGACCGCCACCAGCGAGCGTGCCGACCTGGTGCTGCCAGCCGCCACCTTCGCCGAGGGCGACGGTACCCTGGTCAGCCAGGAAGGCCGCGCCCAGCGCTTCTTCCAGGTGTTCGATCCGAAGTACATGGACGCCAGCATCCTGGTTCACGAAGGCTGGCGCTGGCTGCATGCCCTGCGCTCGACCCTGCTGAACCAGCCGCTCGACTGGACCCAGCTCGACCACGTCACCGCAGCCGCCGCCGCAAGTGCCCCGCAACTGGCGCGCATTGTCGACGCTGCACCGTCCGCCGCGTTCCGCATCAAGGGCATGAAACTGGCCCGTGAACCGCTGCGTTACTCCGGCCGTACCGCCATGCGTGCTGATATCAGCGTGCACGAACCGCGTACGCCGCAGGACAACGACACCGCGTTCGCCTTCTCCATGGAAGGTTACTCGGGTTCGGTCGAGCCGCGTCAACAGGTGCCATTTGCCTGGTCGCCGGGCTGGAACTCGCCGCAGGCCTGGAACAAGTTCCAGGACGAAGTCGGTGGTCATATCCGCGCTGGCGACCCGGGCACCCGCCTGATCGAAAGCACCGGTGATTCGCTGAACTGGTTCGCCGCCGTACCGCGCCCGTTCAACCCGGCCCAGGGCACCTGGCAGGTTGTGCCGTTCTTCCACCTGTTCGGCAGCGAAGAAACCTCTTCCAAAGCCGCGCCGGTACAAGAGCGCATTCCGGCCGCCTACGTGTCCGTAGCCAAGTCCGAAGCCGACCGCCTGGGCGTCAACGACGGTGCCCTGCTCAGCTTGAACGTCGGTGGCAAGACCCTGCGTCTGCCGCTGCGCATCAACGACGAGTTGGGTGCCGGCCTGGTTGCACTGCCGAAAGGCCTCGCCGGTATCCCGCCTGCGATCTTTGGCCAAACCGTTGACGGTCTGCAGGAGGCAGCGCAATGACCTGGTTCACCCCTGAAGTGATCGACGTGATCATCTCGGTCGTCAAGGCCATCGTGATCCTGTTGGCCGTGGTCGTCGCGGGCGCCCTGCTCAGCTTCGTCGAACGTCGCCTGCTGGGCTGGTGGCAGGACCGTTACGGTCCGAACCGCGTTGGCCCGTTCGGTATGTTCCAGATCGCCGCCGACATGCTGAAAATGTTCTTCAAGGAAGACTGGACCCCGCCGTTTGCCGACAAGGTGATCTTCACCCTGGCACCGGTCGTGGCCATGAGCGCCTTGCTGATTGCCTTCGCCGTCATCCCGATCACCCCGACCTGGGGCGTGGCGGACCTGAACATCGGCTTGCTGTTCTTCTTCGCCATGGCCGGTCTGTCGGTCTACGCGGTGCTGTTCGCGGGTTGGTCGAGTAACAACAAGTTCGCCCTGCTGGGCAGCTTGCGGGCTTCGGCCCAGACCGTGTCCTACGAAGTGTTCATGGGCCTCGCGCTGATGGGCATCGTGGTGCAGGTCGGCTCGTTCAACATGCGCGACATCGTCGAGTACCAGGCGCAGAACCTGTGGTTCATCATTCCGCAGTTCTTCGGCTTCTGCACCTTCTTCATCGCTGGCGTCGCCGTGACTCACCGTCACCCGTTCGACCAGCCGGAAGCGGAACAGGAACTGGCCGACGGTTACCACATTGAATACGCCGGCATGAAATGGGGCATGTTCTTCGTTGGTGAATACATCGGCATCATCTTGATCTCGGCCCTGCTGGTCACGCTGTTCTTCGGCGGCTGGCACGGTCCGTTCAACATCCTGCCGCAACTGGCGTTCTTCTGGTTTTTCTTGAAGACGGCGTTCTTCATCATGCTGTTCATCCTGCTGCGCGCTTCTATCCCGCGCCCACGCTATGACCAGGTGATGGATTTCAGCTGGAGATTCTGCCTGCCGCTGACCCTGATCAATTTGCTGGTGACGGCTGCTGTTGTGTTGTTGAACACGCCAGCCGGCGCGGTTCAGTGAGGATTTGACCCATGTTCAAATATATTGGCGACATCGTTAAGGGTACTGGTACCCAGTTGCGAAGCCTGGTGATGGTGTTCGGTCACGGCTTCCGCAAACGCGACACCCTGCAATACCCGGAAGAAGCGGTGTACCTGCCGCCGCGCTATCGCGGCCGTATCGTGCTGACCCGCGACCCCGATGGCGAAGAGCGTTGTGTAGCCTGCAACCTGTGCGCCGTGGCGTGCCCGGTGGGTTGCATCTCCCTGCAGAAAGCTGAAACCGAAGACGGTCGCTGGTACCCGGACTTCTTCCGCATCAACTTCTCGCGCTGCATTTTCTGCGGCCTCTGCGAGGAAGCTTGCCCGACCACCGCGATCCAGCTGACACCGGATTTCGAGATGGCCGAGTTCAAACGTCAGGACCTGGTGTACGAGAAAGAAGATCTGTTGATCTCTGGTCCCGGTAAAAACCCTGATTACAACTTCTATCGTGTTGCAGGTATGGCCGTTGCCGGTAAGCCGAAAGGCGCCGCACAAAACGAAGCCGAGCCGATCAACGTGAAGAGCTTGCTGCCTTAAGGAAGAAAGATGGAATTCGCTTTCTATTTCGCGTCGGGTATTGCAGTGGTGTCCACGCTTCGCGTGATCACCAACACCAACCCCGTGCACGCCCTGCTCTACCTGATCATTTCGCTGATCGCCGTGGCCATGACCTTCTTCAGCCTCGGCGCACCGTTCGCCGGTGTCCTGGAAGTGATTGCCTACGCCGGCGCCATCATGGTGCTGTTCGTGTTTGTGGTGATGATGCTCAACCTGGGGCCGGCTTCGGTCGCCCAGGAACGTGTCTGGCTCAAACCCGGCATCTGGCTTGGCCCGGTTGTCCTGGCAGCCCTGCTGCTGGGTGAACTGCTGTATGTGCTGTTCGCTCACCAGAGCGGCCAGGCCATCGGCCACACCACCGTAGACGCGAAGGCCGTGGGCATCAGCCTGTTCGGCCCGTACCTGCTGGTGGTTGAACTGGCTTCGATGCTGCTGCTCGCGGCAGCCATCACCGCCTTCCACTTGGGCCGCAACGAAGCCAAGGAGCAATGACGATGCCTGCTATCCCTTTGGAGCATGGTCTGGCGGTCGCCGGCATCCTGTTCTGCCTTGGCCTGGTCGGCCTGATGGTCCGCCGTAACATTCTGTTCGTGTTGATGAGCCTGGAAATCATGATGAACGCCGCAGCACTGGCGTTCATCGTTGCGGGTGCACGTTGGGGCCAGCCGGATGGACAAGTCATGTTCATCCTGGTGATCAGCCTGGCTGCCGCCGAGGCCAGTATTGGCCTGGCGATCCTGCTGCAACTGTATCGTCGCTTCCACACGCTTGATATCGACGCTGCCAGTGAGATGCGCGGATGAACATGATCTTTCTGACTTTCGTATTTCCCCTGATCGGTTTCCTGCTGCTGTCGTTCTCCCGTGGACGCTGGTCGGAAAACCTTTCTGCCCTGGTGGGTGTGGGTTCCATTGGCCTGTCGGCGATTGTTGCCGCCTATGTCATCTGGCAATTCAACGTGGCGCCGCCGGAAGGCGGTCACTACACCCTGGTGCTGTGGCAGTGGATGTCGGTGGAGGGCTTCAAGCCCAACTTCGCCCTCTACGTCGACGGCCTGTCGATCACCATGCTCGGCGTGGTCGTGGGTGTAGGCTTCCTGATCCACCTGTTCGCGTCCTGGTACATGCGCGGTGAAGCCGGTTACTCGCGCTTCTTCGCCTACACCAACCTGTTTATCGCCAGCATGCTGTTCCTGGTGCTGGGCGATAACCTGTTGTTCCTGTACTTCGGCTGGGAAGGCGTGGGCCTGTGCTCGTACCTGTTGATCGGTTTCTACTACAGCAACCGCAACAACGGTAACGCGGCACTCAAGGCCTTTATCGTCACCCGCATCGGCGACGTGTTCATGGCTATCGGCCTGTTCATCCTGTTCCAACAAGTGGGCACGTTGAACATCCAGGAACTGCTGGTGCTGGCACCGCAGAAGTTCCAGGTCGGTGACTTCTGGATCACCCTGGCGACCCTGATGCTGCTGGGTGGCGCTGTCGGTAAATCCGCACAGTTGCCGCTGCAAACCTGGCTGGCGGATGCGATGGCCGGTCCGACTCCGGTTTCGGCACTGATCCACGCCGCCACCATGGTGACCGCCGGTGTCTACCTGATCGCCCGTACCCACGGCCTGTTCACCCTGGCGCCGGAAATCCTGCACCTGGTGGGCCTGGTTGGCGGCGTGACCCTGGTACTGGCCGGCTTCGCCGCGCTGGTGCAGACCGACATCAAGCGTATCCTCGCCTACTCGACCATGAGCCAGATCGGCTACATGTTCCTGGCCCTGGGCGTCGGCGCCTGGGACGCGGCGATCTTCCACCTGATGACCCACGCCTTCTTCAAGGCCCTGCTGTTCCTTGCTTCGGGTGCAGTCATCGTTGCCTGCCACCACGAGCAGAACATCTTCAAGATGGGCGGCCTGTGGAAGAAACTGCCGTTGGCCTACGCCAGCTTCATCGTCGGGGGTGCCGCGCTGGCCGCCCTGCCGTTGGTGACCGCCGGTTTCTACTCCAAAGACGAAATCCTCTGGGAAGCCTTTGCCAGCGGTAACCAGAACCTGCTGTACGCAGGCCTGGTGGGTGCGTTCATGACCTCGCTGTACACCTTCCGCCTGATCTTCATCACCTTCCACGGTGAAGCCAAGACCGAAGCACACGCAGGCCACGGCATCTCCCACTGGCTGCCACTGTCGGTGCTGATCATCCTGTCGACCTTCATCGGCGCCATGATCACCCCGCCACTGGCCGGTGTATTGCCTGAAAGCGCTGGCCATGCCGGCGGCGCTGCCAAGCACAGCCTGGAGATCGCCTCCGGCGCCATCGCCATCGCCGGTATCCTGCTGGCGGCCCTGCTGTTCCTCGGCAAGCGTCGCTTCGTCACCGCCGTCGCCAACAGTGGCATCGGCCGCTTCCTTTCGGCCTGGTGGTTCGCCGCCTGGGGCTTCGACTGGATCTACGACAAACTGTTCGTCAAGCCTTACCTTGCGATCAGCCATGTACTGCGCAGAGACCCGCTCGACCAGACCATCGGTTTGATCCCGCGTGCCGCCAAGGCCGGTCACACCGCCCTGAGCCGCAGCGAGACTGGCCAATTGCGTTGGTATGCAGCTTCCATGGCCGTGGGTGCCGTGCTGGTGATCGGCGCCATCGTGGTGGTGGCGGTATGACTATGAACTTTGCGAACTTGCGAAAGGAAACGAGCCCGTCATGATTCTGCCCTGGCTAATCCTGATCCCCTTTATCGGCGGCCTGCTCTGCTGGATGGGTGAACGCTTCGGCGCCACCCTCCCCCGCTGGATTGCGTTGCTGACCATGTCCCTGGAACTCGCGCTCGGCCTCTGGCTGTGGGCCCATGGCGACTATTCATTTGCTCCGGCACCGGGTGCCGATCCCACCTTCGCGCTTGAATTCAAGCACGTGTGGATCCAGCGCTTCGGCATCAACGTGCACCTGGCCCTCGACGGCCTGTCGCTGTTGATGATCCTGCTGACCGGCCTGCTGGGTATCCTCTCGGTACTCTGCTCCTGGAAAGAGATTCAGCGTCACGTGGGCTTCTTCCACCTGAACCTGATGTGGATTTTGGGCGGCGTTGTCGGCGTGTTCCTCGCCCTCGACCTGTTCATGTTCTTCTTCTTCTGGGAAATGATGCTGGTGCCGATGTACTTCCTCATCGCGCTCTGGGGTCACAGTTCTTCGGATGGCAAGAAAACCCGGATCTACGCGGCGACCAAGTTCTTCATCTTCACCCAGGCTTCCGGCCTGATCATGTTGGTGGCGATCCTGGGTCTGGTACTGGTCAACTTCAACAGCACGGGCGTGATCACGTTCAACTACGCCGACCTGTTGAAAACCAAGATGTCCCTGACCACCGAGTACATCCTGATGCTGGGCTTCTTCATCGCGTTCGCGGTGAAGCTGCCGGTGGTGCCTTTCCACTCCTGGCTGCCGGATGCTCACGCCCAGGCGCCGACCGCAGGTTCTGTGGACCTGGCCGGTATACTGCTGAAAACTGCGGCCTACGGCCTGCTGCGTTTCGCCCTGCCGCTGTTCCCGAATGCCTCGGCCGAGTTTGCGCCGATTGCCATGACCCTGGGTCTGATCGGGATCTTCTACGGCGCGTTCCTGGCCTTCGCCCAAACCGACATCAAGCGTCTGATTGCCTTCTCGTCCGTTTCCCACATGGGTTTCGTACTGATCGGCATCTACTCCGGCAGCCAGCTGGCGTTGCAAGGCGCAGTGATCCAGATGTTGGCCCACGGTGTTTCGGCCGCCGCGCTGTTTATCCTCAGTGGCCAGTTGTACGAGCGTCTGCACACCCGCGACATGCGTGAAATGGGTGGCGTGTGGTCGCGCATCGCTTACCTGCCGGCGATCAGCCTGTTCTTCGCCGCCGCATCGCTGGGCTTGCCGGGCACCGGCAACTTCATCGGCGAGTTCCTGATCCTGATGGGTTCGTTCGTGCACACACCGTGGATCAGCGCCATTGCTACTTCCGGCCTGGTGTTCGGTTCGGTTTACTCGCTGATCATGATCCACCGCGCCTATTTCGGCCCGGCCAAGTCCGACACCGTCCTGCAAGGGATGGATGCTCGCGAACTGATCATGGTGCTCGGCCTTGCGGTGCTGCTGATCTACATCGGCGTGTACCCGCAACCGTTCCTGGACACTTCTGCCGCGACGATGCATGGCGTGCAGCAGTGGTTCAGCACCGCCTTCACTCAACTCGCTTCGGCACGGTAAGAGCGCTATGGAATTCACGATCCAACACTTTATCGCGCTTGCGCCGCTGCTGATCACCAGCCTCACCATTGTGGTGGTGATGCTGGCGATTGCCTGGCGCCGCAATCACTCGCAAACGTTCCTGCTGTCCTGCGCCGGTTTGAACCTGGCCCTGCTGTCGATCATCCCGGCCCTTAAAGTCGCGCCACTGGCCGTGACCCCGCTGATGATGATCGATGACTTCGCGCTGCTGTATATCGCGTTGATCCTCGTCGCTACCCTGGCCTGCGTGACCCTCGCGCATGCCTATCTCGGCGAAGGCGGCACCGGCTACCCGGGCAACAAGGAAGAGCTGTACCTGCTGATCCTGCTGGCTGCGGCCGGTGGCATCGTGCTGGTCAGCGCGCAGCACCTGGCGGGCTTGTTCATCGGCCTGGAACTGCTGTCGATCCCGACTTACGGCCTGGTGGCCTACGCCTTCTTCAACAAGCGCTCCCTGGAAGCCGGCATCAAGTACATGGTGCTGTCGGCCGCCGGTTCCGCGTTCCTGTTGTTCGGTATGGCCCTGCTCTACGCAGAAGCCGGCAGCCTGAGCTTCACCGGTATCGGCCACGCCCTGGCGACTACCAGCATGCCTGCGCCAATCGCCCAGTTGGGCCTGGCCATGATGCTGATCGGCCTGGCGTTCAAGCTGTCCCTGGTGCCATTCCACCTGTGGACCCCGGACGTGTACGAAGGCGCACCGGCGCCAGTGGCTGCGTTCCTGGCCACGGCGTCGAAGGTTGCAGTGTTTGCGGTGATGGTGCGTCTGTTCCAGATCTCCCCTGCCGCCAACACCGGTGTGCTGAGCAACGTGCTGACCGTGATCGCGATTGCGTCGATCCTGTTCGGTAACCTGCTGGCCCTGACCCAGAACAACCTCAAGCGTCTGCTCGGTTACTCCTCCATCGCCCACTTCGGCTACCTGCTGATCGCCCTCGTGGCGAGCAAAGGCCTGGCCGTGGAAGCGATTGGCGTGTACCTGGTCACCTACGTCATCACCAGCCTCGGCGCATTCGGCGTCATCACGCTGATGTCCTCGCCGTACAAAGGCCGTGACGCCGACGCCCTGTACGAATACCGCGGCCTGTTCTGGCGCCGTCCGTACCTGACCGCCGTACTCACCGTGATGATGCTGTCCCTGGCCGGCATCCCGCTGACCGCGGGCTTTATCGGCAAGTTCTACATCGTCGCTACCGGCGTTGAAGCGCACGAGTGGTGGTTGGTTGCCTCCCTGGTACTGGGCAGCGCCATCGGCGTGTTCTACTACCTGCGCGTGATGGTCACCCTGTACCTGATCGAGCCAAACCTGCGCCGTGTGGACGCCGAGCTGCACTGGGAACAGAAAGCCGGTGGCGTGATGCTGCTGGCAATCGCCCTGCTCGCGTTCTTCCTGGGTGTGTACCCACAACCGTTGCTCACCCTGGTGCAGCACGCGGTGCTGGGCGTTTGATCGCCTAGCGGGACGTTAGTCAACAAAACGGCGCCTTCGGGCGCCGTTTTGCATTCTGCAACACCGTATTGAGTCAGCGAGCCGATTGCGTTGCTGCCAGCCGGGCCAGCGGTGAGCAACTATCCTGTGTTTCAACCTGCTGGGGGACGGTTGACGTGACACCCCGGACCGCAACAACTGACCACTGCCGAAAGAGGGCCATGCATGTTTGATGATCTGGATTACAGCCAACCCTACGGGTCCGCGCGCTCGCCCGTGATGGGCAACAACATGGTCGCCTGTTCCCAGCCCCTGGCCGCTCAGGCGGGCCTGGAGATGCTGCGCAAAGGCGGCAATGCCATCGACGCAGCCATCGCCGCCGCCATGGTGCTGACCGTGGTTGAACCCACCGGTTGCGGCATTGGCAGCGACGCGTTCGCCATCGTCTGGGACGGGCAACAGCTGCAGGGCCTGAACGCCTCCGGCCGCTCGCCGGCAGGCTGGACACCCGAGCATTTCGCTGGCCACGCCGAAATGCCGCAGCGCGGCTGGGGCTCGGTGACCGTACCGGGTGCGGTGTCAGCCTGGGTCGCGTTGTCCGAACGCTACGGTAAATTGCCCTTTGCCACCCTGGCCGAACCGGCGATTGCCTATGCGCAGGACGGTTATCAGGTCACACCCATCATCAGCGAATTGTGGCGCCTGGGTGCCGAGCAACTGAAGGACCAGCCGGGTTTTGCCGAGTGCTTTTTACCCGGCGGCAAAGTACCTGCAGCTGGTGAGAAAGTCCGGCTCAAGGATCATGCAAACACCCTGAAGAGCATCGCCGACACCCAGGGCGAATCGTTTTACCGTGGTGAACTGGCCCACACCATCATTGCCCATGCCCGCGCCAACGGCAGCGTCATGAGCCTGGAGGATCTGGCGACTCACCGCGTCGAATGGGTTGAGACCCTGTCGGTGCCTTACGCCGGCGCAGTGGTGCATGAATTGCCGCCCAACGGACAAGGCATCGCCACCTTGGCGGGGCTGACCCTGCTTGAAGCGCTGGGTGTCGGCGAGCATCCGGTGGACAGCGTCGAGACGTTGCACCCGGTGTTGGAGGCAATGAAATTGGCGTTGGCCGATCTCCAGCATTACGTCACCGACAGCGTGCATATGCAGGCCAAGCCTGCGCAATTACTCGACCCGACCTATTTGGCGGAACGTGCATCGCGAGTCAGCGAACACGCCGCCAACCCCGGCCACGGCTCACCCAAAGCGGGCGGTACGGTGTGTTTATCGACAGCAGACGAAAACGGCATGATGGTGTCGTTCATACAGTCCAACTACATGGGCTTCGGCTCGGGCGTTGTGGTGCCAGGCACCGGTATCAGCCTGCAGAACCGCGGCGCAGCCTTCACCCTTGAGCCAGGCCATGTGAATGCCGTTGCACCGGGCAAGCGGCCGTTTCACACGATCATCCCTGGCTTCGTCATGAATGCCGATGGCACGCCGCTGATGGCGTTTGGCTTGATGGGTGGGCCGATGCAGGCACAAGGGCACTTGCAAATGATGCTGCGCATCCTGCGCTACAAACAGAACCCGCAAGCCGCCGCCAATGCACCCCGCTGGAGGATCGAAGCCGGCCTGCAGGTATCCGTGGAGCGTGAGTTCGATCAACTGCTGGCGCAGGCCCTGCGTGCCAAAGGCCACCTCATCGACTTCGAAGACCCCAGCGGCGTGTTCGCATTTGGCGGCGCTCAGATCATCCAGCGCACCCGGCATGGCTATGTGGGGGGCACCGATCCGCGCAAAGATGGATTGATTGCGGCGTATTAGATCGCTTCACCGCTGTGCAAACCTGAGCGCTGTCAAAAAACAGCGCTCAGGTCACTGGGTTGTGTGCATCGACCTGGAGGTAAAACGGTTCAGCGAAGGTTCTATCTCAAGACGCCTGTGAGTTTGCGAGCACCAAGCCATCAAGCGTCTCGCGAAGCTGCGGATGGGCCGGCAGGCGAATGCCGAAGGTTTCATGCAGCAATGTCATCAGCTCCTCGGCACTCTCGATGGCGCGCTTCTCGCTCGGCTGGTCGAGACTGTGGAGCGCATAGTTGGCATTGTTCAACGTATGCCGTTTGCCCGGTGCCAGGCGCGCGGCCTTCAACTGCCCGACAAAGACTGATGCCGGGTGCGTCGACACGTACCAGTTGCCGATGAGGTAGTCCATATCCGCCTGCACTTGCAGGTCGAACACATACAAACCACGCCACTCCTCGCCCACTTGGGTCCACAGGGTGTAGTCGGCGCCGTTGAACGTCAGGCGATAAGGTTCATGAGCAGTGGCCTGGACCGCTTCAGTGTCCAACTGCAACGGGCTGCTCGGCACCATGCCGCCAAAGCCCACATCGGTCACGTAACGCACGCCATCCAGTGTCACCAGGCTCAGGCGATGGGTACGCCCGGTGCGCGCCTCAGGCGGCCCGCCCATCACGACCCAGCCGGTCAGGCCTCGCGCGTCAAAGCCCAAGTCCTGCAGCAGCGCCAGAAACAGGTGGTTCAGCTCGAAGCAATACCCGCCGCGCCCCTCCAGCAGCACTTTTTGCTCGATGCTGGGCAAATCAATCGGCACCGGGGAGCGCAGCAACGTCGACAGGCTCTCGAACGCGAAGGTGCACACATGGCGCAATTGCAGCGCCTGCAAGGTTTGCAGTGTGGGCGGTGGCGGCGAGTCATAGCCCAGGCGTTGCAGATAGAGCTGGCTGTGAGTCAGACGGGGCATGGCGCGATCCTTTAGCGCAGGGCGAAGCCGTCACTATGCCGCGACAGTGTGCGACTTGTCATTTTGAGTGAACCTTTTTGAACGCTTGCCTATCCATCTATAACAAGACAGGGAGGCAACATGAGTACCGCAAAAATCTACACCATCCAGTATCAGCTGCACGGTCAACCGAAGTCCTTTGTAGTGCGCGCCGAGGTAATGAATAACGCCGAGGCCTGGCATTGGGCGGCGGTCGACGCCGACATCGCGCATGTCAGCCGCATTGGGCGCGTGGGTCACGAACAGGTGAAAAAAACCACCCGCCCCTGGGCGGAGAAGTTCGGCATTACCGACGTCATCTGGGTTGCACCCAAGTAAATACGTCCACGCAAGCACCCGCCCCGCAACAGCGGGGCTGGCTTTACTTCTTCAAGTCGCCCAACGGATCGTAGGGCGGCTTTTTTTCGGCCGGTTCTTTCTTGCCCTTGTCCAAGGGCGCGATAGCCGGGCCAATCGGGTCAACCTGAGGGTCGGCCACGTCGGGGGAATCCGGGTCGAAGCCCAGTTCATCCTTGCCGCTGGCGTGCTCGCTGGATCGCGGGCCTTTTGGGGGATTAGTCACGACAACCTCCTTAGTTAAAGCGGGCGCGCTTTGTCATGCAGGTTTTCCAAGTCTTGCTCAACCTGCTCCTCATCATCGTCCTGACGCTCCGCCGGGTCGTTGGGGCGCAACGCATCGTTGTCGCGCTCCTCCTCGCCGGGTGTGCGGTCAGGGTTGGGCGTGCCAGGTGGTGGTTGTTTGTAGTCGGGCATGGTGGTTCACCTCACGGGGGTTGGTGGCCTACCTGGAATTAGAGAAAGCGCCAGGCGCCATCGTTCAACTTGTTTGCCCAAAGCATGCGAAGATGCCACCCCGCTTCTTCTTGAGACCTGACCCGGATGTTCGAGCTCAAACCCTGCGACCCTGTTACCTACCGCCAACAAACGCGACGCAGCACGATTATCGTGGCCGTGCTGTTCATCGCCCTGGCGATGCTGTTGTCGAGCCTGGCAGTGATGCTGTTCGGCGAACCCGGCGGTGATAACTTTCGCTTCAATGTCGGCGGCGTGTTTGCCGGGGTATTGATCACACTCGCGCTGGTCCGCGGCCCGTTCTGGACCCAGCCCTGGCTTGCACCCGCGGTATATGGCTGGCGGCTCAAACGCAGCCTGATGAGCGTGACCAATGTGATGCACAAGGTCACTGAACGCGTGCAAGCCAACGATCCGACGGCGATCAAGGTGCTGCGGTTCTACCACTTGGGGCTGACACAGATGCATGAGCTGGATGCCAATTCCAGCGCCCAGGCGCAACTGGTCGGTGAAATCGACGCACACAAGGCAAAGATGCAGGCGCTGGGGATCGACACCGAGCAAACCCGCTTCGACTCGGCATGGATGGACCGTTTTAAAAGCGCTTGAGCGCGCATGCCTCAGTCAGGCGCTGACCTTTGCCCGCCAGCAGAACACCGCGCTCACCGCAATCGCTGCACCCGCCAGGCCAAACACCCAGGGCGCCGACGTCACCGGCAGCAACAGGCCCGCCATCAGCGGCCCGAGGCCAGCGCCGACATCGCGCCACACCGCGTTGGACGCCAGGGCCGAAACGCGCATCGAGCCCGGGTTGCGCTCGGCCACCAAGGTGGTGACCAGCGGCAGTTGCAACGCGCGTAACACCAGCACTGCCGCCGCGCCGACGATCACCCAATAACTGCCGAACGCGGTCAGGGCCAAGGCACTCAAAAACGAGAACAGCAGCAGCATCGAGGTGGCGCCAAAGCGTTGCGCCGCCCGGCCACCCAGTGGGCTCAGGAGCATTTCCGAGGTATAGCGCAGGGCCATCAAGCCACCAGCGATCAGCACCGCGTCGCCGCCGAGCATCTTCTGGGCCTGGATCGACAGGCCAAAGATAAACAGCCCGTCCAGCGCCACGCCTTCGATAAATGACCAGGTCGCTACGCTGTCCGGCCACTTGAAGCGGCGCCCCGTGCTGTGCAAATCATGCCCGCTGGTGGGCAAACCGCGCGCCGCCCACACGCCCACCAGGCAACAGCCTGCGAGAATCAGGAAGATCGGACGCGGCCCGGCCCATAAGGTCAACCAGCCGCCCAGCGGCAGCGCCAGCATCGGCCCCAGGGCAATCACCGCCCTTGAGCGCCCTGCCCTGCGCGCTGCACCTGCAGGCTCCGAAGTCGCCAACACTTGCGTCGACAGGTTCAACGCGGCGAAACACAGGCCCCAGATCAGCCGCAACCCCAACAATGCGGCAAAACCCGACAACATCGAGTTGCCCAAGGCGCACACCGTCGCCGCGCCGGCGGCGATCATGCAGGTCAGGCGATCGCCGTTACGCGCATAGAAATTCAAGACATGTCGGTAGCCGAAAATCCGCACCAGGCGGTTGGCCGCCAGCAACACCCCGGCCTGGGCCAACGTGATGCCAAAGGCCTGGGACTCCATGGGCAGCAGCAGGTACAGCAACACGTCACTGGGCAGGCATAACGCAAGGGTCAGTGCGGCGCGTCGGGACGTGCTATCAGCAGTGCGTTGGGCCAGGCTGGACATAAATCTGAAATATCCCGAAACATTCAGGCCGCCACGTTAGCGTTGCCGACGCTGCTTTTACAACGACCTGTTACGCTTTTTTCCCATAGGGCAGCAAACGCAGACCGCTGGCGACACTGCCCACCAGCGCAAACACGCAACCCAGCCATAACGCATATTTCGGGCCGCTGGTCAGTGACAGATGGAAACAAAACGCCACTAACGACGCACCCAGCGTTTGCCCCAACAGGCGTGAAATCGCCACGATGCCACTGGCCCCGCCGCTGCGCGCGAGCGGTGCGCTGGTCATCAACGCCTTGAGGTTGGGCGATTGGAAGAAGCCGAAACCGGCGCCGCACAGGGCCATGCGCCAGCCGATGTCAAAGGCTGACGCCTCATTACCCAAAGTCGCCAGCGCCGCCATGCCCACGCTGAGCATCAACAGGCCGATACCGCACAACACGCCCAAAGACACCCGATCCGCCAGCCGCCCCGCCACCAATGCCATGACCGCAACCACGGCGGGCCAGGGCGTCATCAGAAAACCGGTTTCCACCTGGCTATGGCCAAGGACTGCCTGCAACAGGAACGGTAACGACACAAACGCCAGGCCCTGGGCGCTGAACGCACAGATGGCCGTGAGGGAAGACAGCGCAAACACCGGCCGCTTGAACAGGTCCAGGGCCAGCATCGGCGCCGGGTGTCCAGCCTGCCGACGCAACAACCAGGCGCCGCATACCAGCGCCACGGCGATCAGGCCGAGGGTCAACGCGCCTTGGGCACCGTGCACTGCCGTACCCAGCCCGAGCACCAACAGGGCAAACAACCCGGCACACAGCAACGCGGCGAGGCGGTCGAATGCATGCCCGGTCATAGGCAGCGTCGGCAATGAACGCAGACCCAGGCCCAACGCCAACAAACCCAATGGCACGTTGATCAGGTACAACCAGTGCCAGGTCGCCACCGACAGAATCGCCGACGCGGCAGTGGGCCCGAGGGTGAACGCCAACCCCACGACCAACGAGTTATAGCCCAAGCCGCGCCCGAGCATTTTTGAGGGGTAGATATGCCGCAGCAACGCCGTGTTCACGCTCATGACCGCCGCCGCGCCAAGCCCTTGCGCCACCCGCGCGGCCGTCAGGGTCAACAGCGACCCGGCCAGCCCGCAAAACAGCGACGAGACAATAAACAGCAGCAACCCGCCGAGATACACGCGGCGGTGCCCCAGCACATCACTCAACGACGCGAACGGGAGCACCGTGGCAATAATCGCCAACTGATAGGCGTTGACCACCCAGATCACTGAGGCCGAGTCGGTGCCGATGCCTTCGGCCAAGGTCGGCAACGCCGTGTTGACGATGGCCGTATCGAGGGTCGCCATGCCGATCCCCAGGGAGATGGCGATCACGGCGGGCAGGCGTTTGTTGAGGGGCAACCCATCGGCAACAGAGGACATGAACAATCCGCACAGGTGACAAAGGCCCCTAGATTACGGGCAGCGGGGATTTTTTTCAGTGGCCAATTGCCTGGCTGTCGGAATTTTCATGTTCAACGAGAGTGTTCACTGACCCTCAACTCAACAATCAATGCCGGTCAATTACCGCCAAACCAACACCGTTTTAGTCGGCATCCCGAACGACACAATTAGAAATATTCGTGTTTCCGAACGAAGCCATCGCAACGTTGCCGACGACCCTAAAAATCACCATAAATTTCATGCGGTTGTTGTCATCTTTGTTACATGCCAACTGGCATACATTCTGCTTTATGCCTATTTCCGGTAATAAAATGTTTCAGGTTTGAGACAGTCTCATCCTCTGAAACAGGACGCGTGACACCCCCATAACAACGACCACGCCCCAAAGGAGGGCGGCCTTTCCGACTTTTTGATCGACATCAACTTTCCAAGACTGCTGCTGCACATCTGTACCCCAAAGAGGGCGAATGGCCTGATCGCCAATCACAAGCCCGACTATAAAAAGGACGAATTGATGAGCTCGAGCAAGAACCACGCAGTGTCCTGTACGGACGCAGACCACCCGACCCTGGCACCCGCCGAGAGTGTCCTCGGCTTTGGCCCCTTTCTGTTACTGGCAAGGCAGCACGTGTTGCTGCGCAACGGCGAACCCGTGACGCTGGGTAGCCGCGCGCTGTACCTGTTGATTGCGCTGGTGACCCGCGCCGGCGAATTACTGGAAAAAGCCGAACTGATCGCCTTCGCGTGGCCCAAGGTGGTCGTAGAGGAATGCAACCTGCGCGCGCAGATCGTCGCCCTGCGCCGGGCACTGGGCGACGACGGCAACTTCAGCTATATCGTCACCGTGCCGGGCCGAGGCTATCGCTTTGTGGCGCCAGTTACCGTGCAAACCTGCAGTGAAGAAACCCTGCCGGTACCCTATGCCCGGGCAGAGGAATCCACGCTGCCGCGGCCGCCCTGCGAAGTGATAGGCCGCGACACGTTGATCGCCAGCCTTGCCGACCAGGTGCTCAGCCAGCGTTTCGTCACCCTCACCGGCCCCGGCGGCATCGGCAAGACCACCGTCGCCATGGCGGTGGCCCACCAGTTGGCCAGTGCGTTCAAGCTGGACACCTGCTTCGTCGACCTGGCGCCCGCCACCAGCGGGCAATGGGTGGCCGGCATGCTCGCCAGCGCCCTGGGCATCCAGACGATCAGCGATGACCCGCTGCACAGCATCACCGCAACCCTGGCCGAACGCCGCTTGCTGCTGGTGTTGGATAACTGCGAACACGTGTTGCCGGCCACCGCCGACGCCGTGGAAACCTTGCTGCGCAGTGCCCCGCAATGCTACGTGCTGACCACCAGCCGCGAACCGTTGCGCGCCGAGGGCGAACGGGTGCACGACCTGGCGCCGCTGCAAGTGCCCGACGAACAGGCCAACCTGTCCGCCAGCGAAGCCTTGGCCTGGTCCGGCGTGCGCCTGTTTGTAGAACGCGTGCGCGCCCTCGACCCCGACTTTGAGTTCAACGACGCCGATGTGTCGGCGGTCAGCGCCATCTGTCGCAAACTCGACAGCAATGCGCTGGCGATCGAGATCGCCGCCGCACGGGTACGCACCTTTGGTATTCAGGATCTGGTCGGCCTGCTCGACGGCAGCTTTCGGCTGCAAATGACCGGCCGGCGCACCGCCCTCGCCCGTCACCGGTCCCTCAGCGCCACACTGGACTGGACCTACTCGATGCTCACTGGCGACGAGCAGGCGATGTTGCGCCAACTGGCCGTATTTACAGGCTCCTTCACGCTGGATGCGGTCAAGCCCATGACGACCAGCAGCAGCCTGGACCCACGCAACGCCCTGCCGTTGCTCGAAAGCCTGATGGACAAGTCATTGCTGATCACCGGTGAAGCGCAGTTGCTCAAGCGCTATCGCCTGCTGGAAACCACCCGCGCCTATGCCCTGGAAAAACTGGCCGAACATGGCGAAGTCAATGCCACCAGCTTGCGTCACGCGCGGTATGCCCTCGGCATGTTGCAGGAAGCCGGGCAGACCCTGGATGGCCTGTCGCCGGAAACCTGGGTTGCCCTCTACGGCCCCGAGAACAGCACCATCCGCTCGGCCCTGGACTGGGCCTATTCACCCAGCGGCGACCTGCCCCTCGCGATCGAACTGACCCTGGTCAGCGTGCCGCTGTGGCTGCGCCTGTCGCTGGTCAGCGAATGCCGCACCTGGGTCGCCAAAGGCCTGGCGAGCAACGCCATCTCCCCCTTGCCGCTGCGCCAGCGCATGCTGCTGCACACTGCCCTGGCCAGTGTGCTGATGCTGACTTACGGCACCGGTGGGGAGATGCGCGAAGCCTGGCGCCAAGTTTGTGAAGACGCCCGCGACCTCGGCGATGCCGAACACAAAATGCGCGCCTTGTGGGGCCTGTGGACCGACCGCTGTGGTTGCAACCAATATGCCGAAGCCCTGGAACTGGCCGAGCGTTATATTGCCTTGAACAGCAGCGGCAACCAGCAATTGCTCGGCAAACGCATGCGCGCCGTGGCGCTGTTTCATATGGGCGATCTGCAGGGCGCGCGACAGAATATCGACGAAGCGCTCGGCTCACCGTCGGCGCCGCGCTCGCACATCATCGACGTGCATTTTGACCAGCGCATCGCCGCCCGTTGCCTCAAGGCCAAGGTGCAATTGCTGGAAGGCGATGTCGACCCGGCACTGCGCCTGATCGGCGCCTGCGTCGACGAAGCGGTCTCACTCGACCACCCGGCAACCCTTTGGTACACCCTGTGCCTGGGCGCAATTCCACTGGCACTGCTCACCTCCAACCTGCCAAAAATGCACTACTACCTTGGCCTGCTGCAAGACAGCACCACCCGCCAGGACCTGCATATCTGGCGGCAATTTCGACGGTGCTTCGAAAGCATCCTGCTGATCCGCCAAGGCTCGCCGGAAGAAGGCGTGCCGCAACTGGGCGAGGCACTGCACCATTTGCAAGGCCAGGGCGACACCCAGCTCTACAGCCTGCTGCGTTGTGAATACGCCCTGGGCCTGGCGCGGCTGGGCCTGGAGAAACTCGCCCTGGAAGTGCTGGAAGACACCCTGCAATTGGCTGTCGGCCGCCATGAGCGTTGGTTTGTGCCGCAGATGCTGCGGATCAAGGCGCAACTGATCCTGCGCCAGGGCGACTACGGTTCAGAGGACAAGGCCAAGGTCATGCTGCGCCAGGCCTGGGTGGATGCACAGTTGGCGGGTGCGCACTTCTGGCGCGCGCAGATTGCAACCGACCTGGCACGCCTGCAGGAGCCCAAATTGCGCGTGGCCTCGCTGCCCCGCTTCCAGCACCGCTAGGTATCTGAACTTGGACTGACTGGAATGAGCGGGGCAAGCCCGCTCACCACAACAGCCCTTCCACAGGTTGATTTAGGTTGGGTCAGATCAGGCGCGCAGCCACAAGCCAATCGGCCACGGCCTGGAACGACGCATCCGGCACGGGGTCGCCGGGCACGGTTTTTTTGGCGATAGCCGCCGCCAGGGATTTGTCCGGCGCATGGGGAATCCCCAGATCGTACGCTTCCTGCAACATCAACAAGGCCTCTTCCGGTGACGCGCGACACACAATCACCGGCACCGGCGTTTCCCCGCGTACATAGCGCACGCCAATCACCCAACCATCGGTGGTGCCAATCATCATCGACGCCCGGCCCAGGCCCAGCTTGGTGGCCAGCGCCTGCATCTCATTGCGCTGGCGGCGCCGTTCGCTCTTGATCAGCGGGTCGCCGTCGATGTCTTTACGCTCGCGCTTGGTTTCGCTGCGGGTCATCTTCATGTCGCGCCCGAACAACCAGCGCTGCATCAGCACGTCCACGGCGCCCACCGTGAGAAACGCGCACAGCACCGTGAACACCAGCGGTTTGAGCACCAGGAAAAACGTCGATTCCATGCACTCGGCACCACAGCGTGACGACTCCATCAGCGCCTGTAACGCGTGCTTGCCGACCACGTAAAACGCGACCGCCAATACATGCACCTTGACCAGCCCCTTGATGAACTCCACCAGGTTGCGCAGGGCGAAGATCTTCTTCATGCCCTCCGCCGGGTTGATGCGCTTGAACTCGGGCTTGATCGGGTCCACCGAGAACACAAAGCCGCGCATGGTGATGAGGTTGGTCAGGATCACTACACCGGTGGTCACCGCCATCACCGGCAGCGTGATCCCGATGATCAATTGTTCGGCATGGTCGAGCACCCGGGGCCACACGGTGGCGAACGGTTCGATATAGATGCGCGCGGTCAGGTCAATCAGCGCCGTGACCTGCGCCATGGCCCGGGGCGCGAGGATGGAGATGCACAAGGTGCAGAACAGAATGACCATGCCCGACACCAGATCCTGGCTCTTGGCGACCTGGCCTTTCTTGCGGGCGTCGTTGAGCTTTTTGTCCGTGGCCGGCTGGGATTTCTCTTCGCTGGTATCGGCCATGGGCTACTCCATGCCTGCCAGGGTTTTGAGCAGTTCAACGGTGCCGCGAAACTCCGCCAACTGGTCGAGCATCAAGGGGATCAGGAAGCCGATATAGATCACCATCAGGATCGAGAAAAACAGGTTCTTCACCGGCAGCGACAAATCGAAAATGTGCAGGTTCGGCGCCATCCGCGACAGGTAGGCGAGCATCAAGTCGGTAATCAGCAGCGAGATCAGCAACGGGGAAACCATCAGCACGCCGACGCGCATGATCTGGTCGAGGATCGACAGCACCGCCAGCAGCGCCGAGCTGGCAAATACCGGGGTAAACGCCGTCACCGGCCACAACTGATAGCTGTGGTAATAACCGTCGACCATCAGGATAAAACCGCCGGACATGAAAAACAGCGTGATCAGCATCACCGTCAACAAGGTCGACATCACACTCGATTCCCCGGTTGAAAGCGGGTCCACCAATTGCGCCATGGTCGAGCCGCGCTGCAGGTCGATCAACTCCCCCGCCACCTCTGCCGCCCAGAACGGAATGCCGAACAACAGGCCGATCAGAATGCCGATCAAAAACTCCTTGATCAGCAACCCGGCGATGAACACGCTGCCATGTTCGGGCATGGCGGTCAGTGCTTCGAACACCGGGAAGAACATCGGGATGGAAATGGCCACGGCCACACAGCCACGAATCATCCCGGTGAGGCCCAGGCGATTGAATGCCGGGGTGATCACCACCACGCCCATGGCCCGGCAGGCGGCGAGCGAGGCGGCGCTGATCACCGGGTAGGCGACTTCCAGGAACTGCGCGGTAAGGCTGGCATCCATGAGCGGTCAGCGCGTCCACAGCGGGAAGTTGTCGAGCACCTGGCTCCCCAACTCCGCCACTTGCCCGGCCAGGACCGGGCCGAGGAACACGATGGTCAAAAGGACCGCCACCAGCTTCACCACCTGCGGCAATGTCTGGTCCTGGATCTGCGTCAGCGCCTGGAACAGCCCCACGCTCAACCCCACGATAATCGCCACCCCCAGCGCCGGTGCCGAGAGCATCAGCACGGTCATCAGCGCCTGTTTCATCAATGACAGGAAAACATCCTGGCCCATGGGTCGCGCCTCAGCCGTAACTCAAAATCAAACCGTGCATCAAGCGCGACCAGCCACTCAGCGACACGAATAAAAAAATCTTCAACGGGATCGAAATCAAATTCGGCGAGACCATCGACATGCCCATGGCCATCAGCACGTTGGACACCAGCAAGTCGACCACCAAAAACGGGATGTACAGCAAAAAACCGATCTCGAAGGCGCGCGTGAGTTCCGAACTGACAAACGCCGGGATCAGCACCACCAGGTCGTCATCGCGCAGGTCGGCACGGGCCTCGGGCGACCAGATGGTTTCCGTAGCCTGCACAAAAAAGCCACGCTCGGACTCATTCGCGAAGCGCTTCAGGTGCGCCTGCAACGGCGGGCGCAGCGCATCGCCCAAGTCCTTGAGTTGCTCCACATGTTCGATGTTGAGATCGCGCCCCTCCACCTGCCGGTACATATCGCCGATCAAGGGCGTGGTCACGTACACCGACAGAATCAGCGCAATGCCGTACAACACCAGGTTTGGCGGGGTCTGCTGTACCCCGAGGGCGTTGCGGATCAGGAACAACACCACCGAGATCTTCATGAAACCGGTGAGCGTCACCACCGCCAACGGGATCAACCCGATCGTCGCAACGACCAGGATAATCTCGATCAGATTCGGCTGATAACCGGTCATGGAGTGGCAAAACTCAGCAGCCGCACACCCAGGCCGTCACCGATTTTCACCAGCTGCCCCTGGCCGACGCGGCGCCCGTTAACCATCAGGTCGACGCTGTCGACGTCGGGCGTATTGAGCTGCAACAGGCTGCCCGCCCCCAGCTCACGCAATTGCGCCAGGGTCAGTTCCAGGCTGCCGACCTGGCACACCAGCTTGAGCGGAAGGTCATCCAGGGCCACAGCAGCATCAACCTCAGTCATCGTGTTCTCCATGTCCAAAAGGGGGGCTTTCAATTCTTCCTGCACACGCAAGGCTTCACCCTGGTATTGGCAGCGGGCCTGCAGGCGCCCGTCCAGGTCGAGCAACAAGCCCGAGCCTTGTTCAAGCATCAACACATCGCCGGGGCGCAAACTGCGCAGTTCACCCAGGGTCAGCGACTGCCGCCCGGCGACCAGCGCCAGGGTCTGGCGCAGGGCGGGCAACGGGTCCGGTTCAAGCTGGCCATAGTGGTCGAGCAACTGTGCGATGAGCACGGCGGCGCCTTCGCTCAGATCGAGGTGCGCGCTCATGGCCGGCTGATTGCCAAAGGTCAGCTCAAGCGAAAGGTGCACGGCGTAATCTCGCGGCACGTCGGTGGCCTCCAGCAGCTGCACCGAATGACCGAGCAACGGCTCGAGGCGCTCGATCAAGTCGAGCACCGCCAATTCCAGTAACAACGCGCGCGGCAACGAGGGCAGCAACTGCACATCGAACTGCAGCGCCAACGGCACCAGCACCTGCTCCAATGCAGCGGCCGAAAGCCGCAGGCGCACCGGGGCGCGGCCAAGCAAGAGCGGCACCTCGCACGGGCTATTGAACGTGGCTGCGGCTGCGGCCCAGCTCACCCGCAGGTCTTGCCCGGCGCATCGGCCCTGCCAGGCCCGACGGCGCCGGTGCAGTTGGTTATGCAGTGCGAGCAAGGCCGGGTCGTAGTGCGTCAGCCACGGCGTCAATGGAACGGCAAGGGCTGCAATCATGGGCCAACGCCTTCGTCACGCAGCTCGCCGATACGGCGTTCATCGCTTTCACGGCCGTCGAGCAGGCTTTGCCAGGCGTCGGATTGGCGCTGGCGGCTCAGGCGTTCCTGGCGAAACAGGTCACGCTCGCGCTCCTGGCTTTGCAAGGTAGTGGACACGTGGGTCACGTCGTTTTCCAGCTGCTGCTGGTCATCCGACAGACCGCGCAAACGATCCTGGGCCGCCTGCCAACTGGCTACCGACAAGCCTTCGGTGAGGGACGCATACACCTGGCGGGCTTCCTCGGCGATTGCTTCACGGTGCCGGCGCAATTGCTCCTTGGCGTCGGTCAATACGCCATGGGTGTGCTCGCAGCGCTGCTGCTGGGCAGCCAACTGGCTGGCGGCCCGTTGTTCACGCAGTACCCGCAAGGTTTGCAGGGTGCGCAGTTGGTCGGTTTTCATGGGGTTCGCTCCTGTGTCATGCCAATACCTGGCGCATGCGGATCAAGGTGTGTTCCAGGTTGCTGGGTTCATCCGCGTTCTGGCGCAAGAAGGCTTCGATAGCGGCGTGGCGAGCGATGGCTTCGTCGGCCAACGGGTCGCTGCCGGCGGCGTACTCGCCCACGCGAATCAACATTTCGATCTCGCCGTAGCGCGCCATCAGCTCACGAATGCGCAGGGCCAGGCGCTTGTGTTCCTCACCGGCGACTTGCTCCATCAAGCGACTACGGCTGCGCAATACGTCGACTGCCGGGAAGTAGTTACGCTGGGCCAGTTCGGCACTGAGGGCGATGTGCCCGTCGAGGATCGAGCGGGCTTCCTCGGCCACCGGATCACTCGCGGCGTCACCTTCGGTGAGCACGGTGTACAACGCGGTGATGCTGCCGGTGGGGCCGGGGCCGGCGCGTTCCAGCAGACGCGGCAAGATCGAGAAAAACGACGGCGGGTACCCGCGACGGGTCGGTGGTTCGCCCACGGCCAAGCCAATTTCGCGCTGGGCGCGGGCAAAACGCGTCAGGCTGTCCATCAACAGCAACACGTTGCGGCCCTGGTCGCGGTGATATTCAGCCAGGGCGGTAGCGACAAACGCAGCCCGCACGCGCTCGGCCGCCGGGCGATCAGAGGTGGCAACCACCGCTACCGTGCGCGCACGCGCCGGGGCATCCAGTTGCACGTCGAGCAGTTCGCGCACTTCCCTGCCCCGTTCGCCGATCAAGCCAATCACGATCACATCGGCTTCGCTGTTGCGGATGATGCTGGCGAGCAACGACGACTTGCCCACGCCTGGCTCACCGAAGATGCCCATGCGCTGGCCTTGGGCCAGAGTCAGCAAGCCGTCGATGGAACGAATGCCCAGGGCCATGGAGCGCACGATCAATTGCCGGGAAAACGGTGCCGGTGGTTCAGCGTGCAACGGGTAATGTTGCAAGGCCAGGGTCGGCGGTAGGCCGTCGCCGTCGAGGAAGTCGCCCATGGGGCTGATCACTCGACCGAGCTGCGCATCACCGACGGCCACACCCAGGGTCTCGCCGGTGGCGGTGATTTGTGTGCGGGTGGACAGGCCCTCCATGGAACCGATGGGCGAAAGAATCGCCTCGTCACCCTCAAAGCCGATCACCTCGGCACTCAAGCTGCGGCCACTGACCGGGTCGCGCAATTGGCACAATTCACCGATGCTCGCCCCGGCGACACTGGCGCGCAACAGCACACCACGAATGCTCAACACGGTGCCATGCATCGGCCGCAGGCGTGTCTGGGTGAGGCGCTCAGTCAGGCGTGGCAGCAGCAGCTCCAGGTTCATGTCACACCTTCTTCGGCAAAGGGCAGCAGGCTGCGGCGCAGGGTTTGCAATTGGGCTTCCACGCCCAGTTCAACCGAGCCGGCCGGGCTGCTGAGGCGGGCCTGGCCGGCACTCAGCTGTTCATCCCCGGCCACGGCAATCGCCAGGCCTTCGAGCGTGAGGCGTTGGCGCAGGGCGTCGACCTCGGCCGGCGGCACCCAGAGGGTCAAGGCCTGGTCCTGGCGAAACGCGCTTAAGGCCTGACGCGTACACCGCGCCACACGATCGGCGCTGTCCAGGTCGCCCAGCACTTCGCGCACGATGCCCAACGCCAGGTCGGCCAGCGACGCCTCCAGGCTGCTCAAGTACTGCTGCACCTGAGACTGGGTGTGCACCAGCAATTGCGCGACGTGTTCGGCGCCCTCTTGCCGCGCGCTTTCAAAGCCTTCGGCGCGGGCGGCTTGCAGCCACTGGTCACTGTCGGCCTTGATTTGCTCGGCCTGCGCTTTGGCTGCCTGCAGAAAAGCAAAACCATCGCTCCACAGGGCGGCGTCTTCAGCGCGCAAAATGCGCGCCGTGGGGCGGCTCGGTAATTCACTCATGGGGTGATGTCCTCGGCCAGCAGGCACGCGGCGGCGGCCTGTACGATCTCCAGGTCACGCGGCAGCCGCGCGCTGTAGCCCTTGGGGAAGTCGAAACGCAAACGCAGCCAACCCCGCCAATCGGCGTGCTGGGCGTGCAGCCACGCGGCAACACAGCCGTGGCCGTCACGGTCGATCGCCTCGATCAGTTCGGCAGGCTCACGCAGCAAATCCGCCGCGCCGCCGAGTTGGCGCAAGGCCAGGGCCTGAACGAAGACCTCCGCGCCCAGGCCTTTACGCAACGCCTGGACCACGTCGCGTCGGATCTCCCGGCTCAAGGTCGCGCCGTGCCAGATGGCGCCGCACAACCTCGGCAAGCGAGCAAATTGCGCAGATGACAGCAGCAATACCGGCAGATCAGCCACCTGTGGGGTGGCCAACTGCGCGAGGGGCGCCAATTGGTAATGACTGACCAGCAACTGCTCCAGGCGTTGACGAAAACGCGGCTGGCCCTGCAGGGCGTGCAGCACGTCATCCGGCAAATCAGCCGCGAAGCACGCGCCCAGGCTGGGGCCTCGCACAAACTGCAAAGGCTCGGCGATCAACCCTTGCCAGCGCTCCAACACGCTCATTCACCCTCCTTGAGCACATACAACGCCTGGGACTGGCGCCGCGCCCAGTGCTGGCGGGCGAGTACCCCGAGAGCGCCAAGGGCGACCAGCAGCAGGCTGCCAAACATAAAGCGTGCCTGGGGCAGGTTGTCTTCCAACAGCCACAAGCCCATAAAGCGGGCCAGCCGCGGTTGCGCCGGGTTCTGACTGATGGCGACGGCGGCTTTGATCGCGGTTACCGAGACGCCTTCGTAGCTCAGGCCGGAAATACCGTTGGCGACCAGCGTCTTGATCTGCGGGATCAGCGTGTTGATGTCGGTGCCCGGGTCGTAGCGCACCAGCACCGAGGCCGAAGACGGTGAAATCACGCGCTTGAGCAAGTCGTTGTCCGGCAGCACCACGTGCACACGGGCGGCGACGATGCCGTCGATCTGCGACACCGAGTGCGACAGTTCTTCGCTCAGGGCGTAAATCATCTGGGCCCGCTCCTGCACCGGCGAGGACACCAGGCCATTGCCCTTGAACACCTCGCCCATATTGGAAAAGCTCTGTTGCGGCAGACCGGCGTTGTCGAGCAGCGTCATGGCTTCGGCGAAGCGCTCCTCGTCGACCACCACTTTGAGCTGGCCGTTGTCCTGGGTCTTGCGCTCCGCCGGGATCCCACCGCGCAGCAGCACCGCGACCATGGCGTTGGCATCGCGTTCGCTGAGGTTGGTATAGAGGTCGGTGTTGCACGCTTGCAGCAGGCTGGCGAGCAGGCCGATCAGCAACAGACGCAGTGCGCGGTTTGGGCTTGGCATGGTGTTATTGACCCTTGAGCAACGTGTTGGCGGAACCGGAAATCTGCGTCGCACCGCGCACTACCATCTGGGTTTCGATGGAGTAGTCGAACATCTTGCCCAGGGAATGGACGATCTGATCGACCTGTTGCTCGCCGACCTTTTTCCCAGGCTCAGCGGACGGTGAAGCACTCGCGGTGCGGATCTCAGCCGAGGCCGGCGGCGGTGCCGACGGGTTGTTGGTGAGCAGGTCGGCACGCTCGGAAAAGGCCCGCGTACGGTCGATGAAACTGTTCATGCGCTCCATCAGGCCCGAGCCGATCTGGTGCGGGCTCGCGCCCTCGGGCATGCCCTTGGCGGTGTTGGCCATGTGCTCGAACAGGTTCTGCGAGGCCCCGGTGGGCCCCGCACCGGCGGACGGCGGCAAGGCCGTGGCGCCAGCGGCGAGACTGATAGTCATAGGGGCTTCCTACTCTTCGTCGTCATCGGACATGGCGTCGTTCAGCAGTTCCTGCATCTTCGGCATGATGATGAACTGGCCGCCGATGGTGACGGCCTGGGTGATCAACGCATCGTTGAACTTGGCGTCGTCCGCGTCCGTGGTATCTGCCGGTTTATCCGCCGACTTGGCGTTATCCACTGCGGCGTTGAACTTGGCTTCAGGGCTGACGCCACCGGGGGCGAGGTTAGTGTCTACGGCCGTTACGGACATGGTGCTGCTCCTTTACTGGGTTGGGGTTTCGGTACTGACTTGCGCGCCGCGGAACACTCGCACACCGCGCTCGCGCGCCACCGGGGCGGCCACGGCCGTGGGTTGCAGGTGATCCACATGCTGTTGCACCAGCGCCAAGTACGGCGGCGGGCCGGTCACGAATACTTCATCGCCCTCGGGGCCGCTGCGCATCGACAGTTGCTGGCCGAATACATCGAGGGTATTGAGATAGCCCTGCAACTGGTCGAGGTTCAGCGCACTGGCCTTGAACAATTTGGTGCTGATCTCATCGCTGCTGTTGAGGTACAGAAGGTTGCCGTCGAAGTACCAGGTGAGGCCGTTGGTGCTGCACAGGGTTTGCAGAAACTCACCGGCGGTGGCGGCGCGAATAGTGCTGCGGGCCTTGCCGCGCACCTTCTCCGAGAGCACCAGGGGCACGTCGAGGTTATGGCCGAATTCTTCCAGCGCACTGCGCACATCCTGATCGACCAGCACATAGGCGTAGGGTTTGGAAAACCATTCGGGCTCTTCGCCAGCGTGGGCAAAACCAGCGCTGAACAGACATAGGAGCGCCAGCAAAAATATGCTTACATGGCCTGCGCCTTCGCCCGACGAGTTGTGACGATGACCAAGAATTTCCTGCTTGCCAGTACCCTGCTGCTGGCTGCCTGTTCCAGCAAACCTGCGACCGATTCCGACAAGTCCCTGCAACTGGCCAACGACCTGAGCAAGCGCGGCGACTACGCCAGCGCGGCTGCGTTGTACGAGCGCGCCACCCAGCAACCGGGGGCCGGCATCGAGTTGTGGCTCAAGCTCGGCCAGGCCAGGCTCGATGCCAAGGACGCGCTGGGCGCAGAGCGCGCCTACCAGCAAGCGCTGGGCCTGGACGCCCACAACGCCGACGCCCTGCTCGGTCTCGGCACTGCGCAGTTGCAGTTGGGCAAAACCCAACGCGCCGTGACTGCCTTGGGCCAGGCTGCCGACATCAGCCACCTGCCCGTCGCCTACACCCGCCTGGGCATCGCCCAAGTCCTGAACGGCCAGGCCACTGCGGCACAAACCGCCTTCGCCAAAAGCCTCAGCCTGCAACCCGACGACCTCGACAGCCGCTGCAACCTGGCCCTGGCCTATGCCCTCGGCGGGCAGTCGCAACAGGCGCTGGACACCATTGCCCCCGTCACCCAATCGCCCCGCGCCCTGCCCCGGCATCAGCGTAATGAGCTGCTGGTGATGGTGCTGGCGGGCTATGAGCAAAAGGTTGCCGGATTGCCGTTGGACGATATTCCCGCCGCCGAGCGCGCGCGATTGGTGATCGAAGCCAAGCGCATCAAGGCAATCAGTGATCCGATGGCGCAGGCCAAGGAACTGGGGCTGGTTGATCCGCGTTGATACAGGATTAGCCCGCTTTTGATCTGCTTTTGATTTTGATCTCGGGCGCCCCGTTAAGCCTGCGTGAGGGCACACCGAGCCCTGGCGAGTTGCCGAGTGGTGGGGCGAAGACCTTTTGGTTACTTTTGGCGGGGCCGGCTTCCGGGCTTTCCAAAAGTGACCCGCTGTAAGGACGGAGCCGCAGGCGGCCGTTACCGCAGCAATGGATATGTACGCCGACCAAAGATCCCCGGCGCCCGACACATCGCTTTCGCGAGCAAGCCCGCTCCCACAGTTGGATCGCGGTGCATCAGTTGGAGAGTGATCGGCGATGAGGCCGCTATCGCAGGCAAGCCAGCTCCCACAGTTGGATCGCGGTGCATCAGTTGGAGAGTGATCGGCGATGGGGCCGCCATCGCAGGTAAGCCAGCTCCCACAGTTGGATCGCGGTGCATCAGTTGGAGAGTGATCGGCGATGAGGCCGCTATCGCAGGCAAGCCCGCTCCCACAGTTGGATCGCGGTGCATCAGTTGGAGAGTGATCGACGATGGGGCCGCTATCGCAGGCAAGCCAGCTCCCACAGTTGGATCGCGGTGCATCAGTTGGAGAGTGATCGGCGATGAGGCCGCTATCGCAGGCAAGCCAGCTCCCACAGTTGGATCGCGGTGCATCAGTTGGAGAGTGATCGGCGATGGGGCCGCCATCGCAGGCAAGCCAGCTCCCACAGTTGGATCGCGGTGCATCAGTTGGAGAGTGATCGACGATGGGGCCGTTTTCGGGAGCAAGCCAGCTCCCACAGGACATCGGCGTACGCGCGATCATTGCTGACCTCCGGTAGCGCCGGCCTTGGCTTCCTGCTGATCCTTGCGCCGCTGCAACTGCTCACGATCAAACCCTTCGATGTACACCTGCGCCGCACGCCCCACCGGCGCGGCCATGGCAGGTCCGGTGGCGCGGCCCTGGTTCAGGTCCTGCTTGCGCTCGACCATCTGCATCAAATTCAAATTGTTCGCACAGCCCAACGGCAAGGTCGGCTTGAAATCCTCATCCAGCCCGATCGCGTCCTTGGCCGCCGGTTGCTGGCACTGACTCGGCAAACCATCCGCCCGGTATTCCGGTGAGTAATACACCGGCGCCAAGTGGGTCTGGCAACCCATCAGAGCCAGGGGCAACAGCATCAACATACGCAAAGCAGTCATGGCAGGCCCCTTATCAATTCATGTAGAAACCGAACGCCCCGCCGCTGCGCGGTCCGGTGGCCGCTGCGGTAGCCGGTTGTGCGTCCAGGGGCGTGGCGAGCGTGCGGCTGCGCACCGGCTCCACCAGGTACGGGGTAATCAGGATCACCAACTCGGTTTCATTGCGCTGAAAGCGCTTGGAGCGGAACAGGTTGCCGAGGATCGGCAAGTCACCCAACAGCGGCAGTTTCTCGATGTCCTGGCTGCTTTGACGCTGGAACAGCCCAGCAATGGCAAAGGTCTGCCCGCTGCCGACTTCCACACGCGTATCGGCACGGCGCACGCTGAAGGACGGCACATGGAAGTTGCCGAAATCCACGGTGCCGCCGCTGACCACACTGCTGACTTCCGGGCGCACTTGCAGGGCGATGCGGCCGTTGGGCAGCAAGGTCGGGTTGAACAGCAGCGACACGCCGAATGACTTGTACTCGATGCCCACCAGGTCCCGGTTGACCGGCACCGGAATCGCCACTTCGCCACCGGCGAGGAAGCTGGCGGTCTGGCCGGTCATGGCGGTGATGTTCGGTTCGGCGAGGATCTGCAAAATGCCGTTGGCCTGCAGCGCGTCGAGCATGCCGTCGATATTCACATTGCCCGAGCCGGTGCCTGCAGTCGCCAAACCACCTGCCGTCGCCGCCGCCAACGGCCCCCCGGTGATCAGGCCAAAGGAAAACGTGCCGTTATTGAACATAGCGTTCCAGTTCACGCCGTAGTGCAGCAACTCGGAACGGGACACTTCGGCAAAGCGCACCCGTAAGTTCACTTGGGCTGCGCCGGCGTATTCGGTGGTGTTGATCGCGCTCTGAAAGCCTTGGCCCTGAGGGTTAAGCAGCGCGTTAAGGTCAGTCGCTTCGGCCACCGAACCGACGGTGCCTTTGGCGATCAGGCGGTTGCCGGCGCCGGTAATCTGCGCGCCGTTACCGGGGTGCAGTTCCTGCATCGGCGTGGTCACCGCCTGGGCGCCGCTGCTGACGGACAAGGTCAGGCTGGCCAATTGTTTGCCGTCGTTGCCGAGGGCGATCAGGCTGGTATTGCCCGGCGCCTTGCCGAAGATATAGAGCGTACCGGGCGACACTACCTGCAGGTCGGCCACATTCGGCTCAGCCACCAATACCGAATCCACCGGCGCGGCAAAATGCAAAATCCGCCCCTCACCGGACGCCAGGTTGATCGAGCCCCCGGCCCCATTGGCAATCTCCTGGGCCTGGCTGGCACACGAAATCAAAGCGAGCAACAACACACAAAAACGCATCATGAGGCAGACGCCAGGGAAGTGACGGAGGCCGTGGCAGGCGCACGGCGGTTCGAAATATCAGTAAGGCTGATGGTCACCAACGCTTGCAGGTTGTATTCGGTGGCCAGCTCGCGGAACGACAGCACCGCCAGCTCCAATTCGCCGCGCAGCACCAGCCGACGCAGGCTGCGGCGCAGCTCCGGGTGCACCAGCAACACCGCACTGTTGACCTCACGCGTGTTCTCGCAGGCCTGGCGCAGCTGGGCGAGCAAGGCACGGCTGACGTCTTCGGGGATCAATTCGCGCTGGGCCTCCTGGCGGCGCAGGGATGCGCGCAACTGGTCTTCCAGACCCGGCGCCAGTACCAGCGCGCCGATCACGCGATTGCGGTCTGCGTAGTGATGGCTGATCTGGCGCGCCAATGCCGCACGCAAGTGTTCGGCCAGGCGCCCGGCGTCGGTTTCGCGCGCCCCCCACTCCACCATGGCCTCGAGCAAGGCGCGCTGGTTGCGGATCGACACGCCTTCACCGACCAACAGCCGCAAGGTTTCGGCAACCCGCTGCAACGGCACCAGGCGCAACGCTTCTTTCACCAGTTCGCCGTAAGTGGCTTCGGTGCGCTCCAGCAACAGACGGGTTTCCTGGATGCCGAGGAAGTCGGCGGCATACCGGCGCAGGCTGCGTTCCAGCACACCGCGCAACACTTCATCGGGCAGCAGGAAACCAATGCCGGCGTTGCGCAAGGTCTCTTCGTGCTGGCGCTCAATCCAATGGGCGCTGCGACCGTTAAGCGGCGAATCGGCTTGCACGGTGGCGATGTCCAGCAGTTGCACATGCACCGGATCGTCCTGCAACAGCAGGCAGTTAATCGGCAGTTCACCTTCGCTCACCGGCACACCTTCCAGGGATACGCGGTAACTGCCGGGCGTGGCCTTGGCCTCCATGTAGATGCCCGGCACCGGCACGTCCACGCCGAGGTCGGTGCGCAGGTCGTGGCACAGCGCTTCGACACGCTGGCGCAGCAACTGGCGGGGCGCGCTCTGGGACACGCCACTGCCGAGGGTCAGCAGCACGCGGGTCTCGGGGAGCAGGTTGTCGTCCAGTTCGGCCTGGGCTTCGACCAGCGGTTCCGGCGTCTCGACCAACGTTTCCAACTCGCCTTGAGGCTGGCGGGTGTGCCGGCGATACATCACGAACGCCGCACCGCCAAAGGCTGCAGACAACCCGAGAAACACCCAAGTGGGAAAGCCCGGCAACAGGCTGACGCCAATCATGATCAACGCGGTCAGGCCCAGTGCACGGTAGCTGGCGCCCAGCTGTTTGATGATTTCACTGCCCAGGTCACCGGCTTCACCGTCGCTGTTGACGCGGGTGACCACGGTGCCTGCCGCCACGGAAATCAACAGCGCCGGAATCTGTGCGATCAGGCCGTCACCCACCGTCAGCAGCGAATAAGTGTGCACCGCCACGCCGAACGGCATGTCGCGTTCGATCATGCCGATCAGCATGCCACCCAGCAGGTTGACCGCAAGAATCACCAGGCCGGCGATGGCATCGCCTTTGACGAACTTCATGGCGCCGTCCATCGCGCCGAACATCTGGCTTTCACGCTCCAGGCGCGAGCGCCGGCGACGGGCTTCGGCCTGGTCGATATCGCCATTGCGCAGGTCGTTGTCGATGCTCATCTGTTTGCCGGGCATGGCGTCCAGGGTGAAACGCGCGGCCACTTCCGCCACACGCTCGGCGCCCTTGGTGATGACCACGAACTGCGCCACGGTGATGATCAGGAACACCACCATACCGACCACCACCTGGCCTGCGATCACAAAGTCACCGAAGGCCTTGACGATATGCCCGGCGTCGCCGTGCAGCAGGATCAAGCGGGTGGTGGTGATGGACAACGACAAGCGAAACAGTGTGCTGAGCAGGATCAACGGCGGCAGCGCGGAGAACTCCACGGAGTGGCCGATGTAGAACGCGACGATGAGAATCAGGATGCTCAGGGCAATATTGAGGCCGATCAGCATGTCCACCAGGTAGGTGGGCAGCGGGATGATCATCATCACAATCGCCATCAGCATGAACGCGACGATGATCACGTCTGTGCGCTGGGCCGCCATGCGCGCCAGGGTGTTCAGGCGGTTAAGTGCACTCATGCGCCGGCCCTGCGTGCGGCCAGGTAGCGTTTGAAACACTGACGCGCTTCGTCCTTGCGCTCGCCGTACCACAGCGCGCGAGCGCGCAGCAGCAACAGGCTGGCAGACTCACCTTCCAGCGCCACCAGGCGGTCGAGCGCACCCAGCGCGCGGGTGGCGTCGCCGCTGTCGGTAAACGCCAGCACCAGCGAACGCAGCAACACGCCGTCATGGGGCGCGACACTGACCGCAATCAGCAACATCACCAACGCACGTTGGGACTGGCCATTGCGCCGGTACAGCTCGCCAATGCCCTTGAGCAGTTGCACGGCGTCGTGGTTATCGCGGGCCATCAGGCATGGACCTCCGAGCGTTGCTGTTCGAGGTTGCGGCGCATATCGATCTCTTCGCGGATCAGGTCGTGGGCCAGCGCTTTAATTGCAGGCTCCGCGTCCAGCGTCGGCAGCAGGTGTTCCATTACGTGTTCCAGCAACTCCAGGGAACGGGCGCTGCCGAACAGCAACGAATCAACACCGGCGGCGCTGGTGAGTGCTTCGAGGTCACCGCGCAGGGAGCGCCGGGTCTGGGTTTTGCGAGTCTTGAGCACCGCTTCGAAGGCGGTGGCCTGGCGTGAATTGACCGCGCGAACGGCCTCGACCGGCGCGCTGCGCACATCACTGGGAATCAACGGGCGGGGTTCGACTTTCATGCGTGGGCCTGTGTCAGGAATGGGGCATCGTCAAGGGTGGGGATGTCGGTCGGCCAACCCGCACCCAGGCGCGCTGTACCGACGCCATCGCAGGCAAGCCAGCGCCCACAGTTGGAGTGCGTGCATTCCATAGATCGACTCATAAGGTGAAGGTAAAGCGCTCCTCGCCACGGGCGAGAATCACTTGGTTGTTCTCGATGCGCTCCAGCACCCAGTTGTCCGCGAGCGCTGCGCCGGGGTACAGGCGTTTGCCGCTGTCATTGATCACATAGGGATTAGTGCCGAACCATACGGCCTGGAACCGCACCCGCGGCCGCGCAGCATCGGCACGCACTGCGACGCGGGGGTTGAGGACGATCTGCTGGCCATAACGCTGGTCGAAGGCTTGTTGCAGCGCCAGCCATTGCGGTTTTTGTGACTGTTCGAAACTGCCGACGGCACTCAGTTGGCCATTACTGCTGCTGACCTTCACCGCATCCAGATGCGCCGCTTGCAGTTGCTGCTCCAGCCAGGCCTTGGCCTGTTCGTGAGACGGTGCTTGCACCACCGGAACGTCGACGAATGCTGCCGGGGGCGCCGGCGGCGAGTCATTGCGAAACGCCAGCGCTGCGGCACAGAGAAACAGCAAGGCGGTTGCGACAATCCAGGGCGCAAATGTGCGGGGCGCGTGCGCAGGTTTTTCAGCCCCCTCAGGCAGTGCCAGGCTCACGCCTACAGTGCCGATACGCAGGTGCAAAGGCAGTCGCGCGCGATGGCCGCTGCCCTGGGGAATGCGCACATTCGCGCCGAGCATCACGTCGCCACCCAACGCTTCAATCGCGACCTGGCCGCCTTCAAAACGCAGGCGCAGGTGCAGGCCGGCAATTGCGGGGTCGCTGAGTACCAGGTCGGCCGCGAGGTCCGCGCCGAGGGTGTAGACAGGCTGGTCGAGCACCAGGGAACTGCCCTGGTGCAAACCGCTGGTCACCGTCAGGGTCGGTACGCCAATACCGGCGACCGGGCCCATGGAAATCAAGGCTGTCATTTTCGGGTTTGCCCCCTTGAGCATGTGCAACGGGGTCAAGAATCAGGATAAATACGGGCCAGAAGTAAACGGGCAGCGCCGGCGCCGCCCGTTTGGCGAATCAGTTCTGCGGACGCTGTTTGGTGGCGTCGAGTTCCGCTTTTTTGGCGGTGCTGATTTCAGTGATTTTTGCCGACTTTTCGATAGCCATGTTGAAGGTCGCTTCCATCTTCGCGATAGCGTCGTCGGCGCCGCCTGCTTTTACTGGTGGGACATCAGCCATGTTCATCTCCTTGCAGTGATAGGGAAGTTATTCAGTTGCGCATCAGCACGCTGAAAGTATGCAAACCGGATGAACGCCCAAAACCTCAGACAGTGAGCTTTCGAACCGTCGTTGGTTTGCATGGGGGCCATACTACTCACGATCAAAACGCCTTCGCTGTGAAAGCTTGTGAAACGTTTCAGATACCGGGTGTGAACGGTTCGGCTCAACCTGGCGTTGAGAAAAACTCATCCCCGTTTCGCCGTGGAACTTTTAACGAAAAGCCAAAACACCGCCAATACCCAGTGTTTACAGGGGGTTGCGCACCTGAACTCGAATATGGCTGAACACTAAGCCGCTCTTTCCCACCCTATAAACGAGCGGTTCATCACGGCATCTGCATTTTTTTCGTATCGACTTCACATTTTTCACTACTAGCCTTTTGCCCAACTTCGCAGATATTTCCATTTGTAACAAAAGCGACTTGCTCATCGCGTTTGATAGCTCGGCGTGAGCGACCTTCAATGCCCGCGAACAACTAGTGATGTGCGCGTAATTAGTACAGTTGCACTAATAGCCGAAAGCCTTAGTGCGCGGGCTTTAATATATGAAACAACTTCCAGGTGTTCTATGACTGCGATTCCGAGTGGCCTTGATCCGGCCGAAAGCAAGGGCACGGACGGCCCCCAGAAAAAATTCGAAACCGCGCTGTTCACGGCCGTCAACCAACCTGCCTTCGACCCTTCCAAAATCCGTGGCCCGTCGATTCCCCTGCCCTATCAGAATGTGCAGGCACCGGCGAACAACAGCATCACCTACACACCGCTGGGCAGCGACAAGCCGGTCACCCTCAAGCAAAGCGATAACCCGCGTCTCTACCAGACGCTGGTTGACCAGTACAACGCCCAGCAGAGCGATGCGAACCTGGAAAAGAACCTCGCCGCGAGCAAAGCGGCCGGCTACATCGAGGCCGACGCCAGCACCGTGGCGCCAGGCCTGGGCAACTACAAGGCGATCGGCAGCACGACGGAACTGGGCCCCGGGCTGATCCGCTACGAAACCACTTCCGGCGACAGGGTTGTGGTCAGCCAGAAAGAAACCCCGGGGCTGTTCGCCCAGGTCAGCGGCGACTCGGCCAAGTTGTTTGCAATCAATGCCAGCCAGGCTGAAGGCTACCGTTTGGCCAGCCCCGACGAGACCCTGGACCCGGCCGCCAACGTCGGCCCTCCCGAAGAAGTCGGGCCCGGCCTGATTCGCTATAACACCGCCTCCGGCGACAAGGTGATCGTGTCCCAGGACATTACTCCCGCGCTCTATGACCAAATGGCCAAGTTGTACGCCGGGACCACCGGCGCGGCGGGTGCTGCAGACACCTCGTGGATCGACAACTCGTCGTTCGGTGTGTCCGGCGCCAGGGACTGGGACACCCTCACCGGCAACACCAGCGGCACGCCCACCAAAGAAGAACTGGACCTGAACCGCCCCCGCGCCGCCGCGCAATTGCTCTCGCAGAATTGGGACGCGTGGGGCCTGCACGGTGCGCCCATCGACTTCGCCAACCCGCCCACCACCTTGCCACCCGAAGCCCAGGCGGTACTCAAGTACGTAGCCAGCAGCCCAAACCTGATGGCGGCGCTGGACAGCGGCGGTCGCGGTAAAGCCGACAATGTCATCACCCACGCCGACGTCGACCACTTCATCAGCAACACCAAGAGCGACATCGGTGCCGCGTCGAAAGCCTATGGCACATTCATGGGCAGCCATCCAGGCGACCTGGCCAAAGCCAACGCCAAGTCCGCCGCCATCGTGATGGCTAACGAAAGCCTGGTGGCCAGCTCCGGCACCGCCATGCGCCCGGGCGATCAACAGCGCAGCAACGACGGCATGATTCGCCCCGACAACCTCGAGGCACTGGGCAGCGATTCGGCCCTGAGCAACGAGCTGACGGGTGCCGCCGCCATGTGGTCGAAACCCGGCATGTTCCACGCCCTCGAAACCGGCGGCGACAACCCGGCCACCGGCAAATCAGACGCCGTTGGCACCCGCGACAATATCGGTGCCTGGCTGGAAAAACAGGCGCCGAAAACCGACAGCGACACCCTGACCTTCCTTGACAGCGCCGCCACCCGCGATGCCGTCGCCGGTGTGGACACCTCCACGCTGACCGCCGACATCCTGGCCAACCCGCAAAACTACACGGGCGCACAGAAAGCCGCGGTGCTGGTGCAACTGAGCGATGCGCAGACGCGCCTGTTGGTCAGCGACTATGTGCCCAACGCAGGCTTGATGGACAAGTACACCTCGCCTCACTACGGCCTGAACCCCAACGAAGACAAGATCAAGGCGCAGCTGCAAAGCGGCATTGAGACCCTGTCGGCGGACCCGGACGTCCAGGCGTTCCTGCAGAACAACCGTGGCCCTGCGCTGAGCGATATCGTCGGCAGCGATCCGACCCTGAAAGTCGCCATGCAAAATTACTTTGCCGATGGCATTGAGTCAGGCAAAAACCTCAACGATAACCTCAACGCCAAGGACCAGAACGGCAAGCAGATCGACATGGGCATTGGCCTGCAAAACGCTGCCAACGACGCGACCATCGCCAACCTGGCGCTGGGCGGCAATGGCCATGTCGACTTGACCAAAGTCGCCGCCAACGCCGGGCAAAGCGACGCGATCCAAAGCTACTACAAGAACGAACTGGTGACCGGCAAAGCCTTCACCGACGCCGTGGCCGCCGGCATGGACCCGACCGTCGCAGCCAGCAGTTTCGCCGCAAGCACCGCGTCGGCCCAGGCGTTCCTCGGTGACAAGGCGACGGCGGATGAGGCGGCGACCTTGCAGGTCAACTTCAACGAAAACCTCAGCGATGCGCTGCTCGGTGGCGCCACCACCGATACGCTTAACGTCACGCTCGGCGATGGCAACGGCAACTTTGACGAAGCCAAAGTCACCGCCGCGATCAACGATGCCCAGCAAAAAGATCCGCAGATGTTCGTGACCTCCGACGGCGGCAAGATTGACCCGGCGCAAGTGGTCTCGATGCTGCGTTCGGTATGGGACATCGGCCGCCAGGGCAACAAGATCGCCGACGCCTTGCCGAAAGCCATCGAAGGCATGAAGTTCGGCGATGTCAGCCCGGCATTCAAACAGGGCCTGCTGCACATCGGCAGTGCGGTGTTGATGAGCGGCGTGCTGATGGCGCGTTCGGCCAGCGGCAGCACCACCCCGGTGGCGGATGCCAACCGCGTGTCGGCCGGCTTGCAATTTGCCGGGCTGTTGCTCGAAGGCGGTACCAAATACGCCAAGGAAGCCGGCTATGGCATCACGTGGGTCAACCGCCCGGACGGCGGCACCCTCGGCGATTTCCCCGGCAAGGTGCCGGTGGGCAAGGGCCCGCTGTCACCGCAGCAGATCGCCAATATCGGCGCGGCGGGCAAGATCATCGGGTCGGCGGGCGGCATCATCGGCGGCGTAATCGGGATTATCGGCGGTGTCGACTCGCTGAAAAAAGGTGATTACCTCACCGGCAGTTTTTCGGTCGCCACCGGTGTACTCGGCACGGGCGCAGCCGTGGCGGGCCTGGTGGAAGCCGGTGCCGGTTTGTATGGCGCCACGGAAATCGGCGCGGTGGCGGGCACCCTCAGCGGCATTCTCGGCGGCGCCACGGCGATTCTCGGCGGTATCGGCAGTGCGTTTTTGCCGTTCGCGCTGGCCGATGCCCACGGCAAGGCGCAAGACGCATTTTACGGGCAGCTGGCCCCGGTGCTGCAGCAATACGGCTTGACCGGCGGCCCGACCATGGAGGGCGATTACCCGGCAGACCCGATCCCTGCCATCAACACCTGACCCTTCCCGGCAGCTCGGGGTGAAAAGGAGCCACGCCGAGCTGTGATTCCCACGCATAAAGGTAAAAGACATGACGTATTCGACTCGCAGCCACCTCACCGATGACGCCTCGTTCGAGATCCACTTCGGCCCGTTCCAACTGCTGCCCCAACGTCATCTGCTGCTCAAGCACGGGCAACCCGTGGCGCTGGGCAGCCGCGCCCTGACCCTGCTGATCGCCCTCGCTTCACGGCCCGGAGAACTGCTGGAAAAAAACCGATTGCTCGGTATCGCCTGGCCGAAAACGGTGGTGGAGGAATGCAACCTGCGCACACAGATCAAGACCCTGCGCCGCGCCCTCGGCGGCGACGAGTCTGTCTACATCGCCACGGCGCCCGGCCAGGGTTACCGCTTTGTCGCCCCCACCTGGGTCCAACGTGCGCACGTCGACGTGGCGAAGGAGCCCGTCGTACTTGGAGTCTATGGCTGCCGACACTGCCGAGGTGCCGGGATGATGCCGCAGTTTGCTCAGATAAGCCTGCAAAACAGCTGATCGGGCCGGCTCATGCCGTGGGAAAAACAGGCCGTTGATGATTCACGCCGGTGGTGACAACCCAAGCCTTTGGGAGCTGGCGGTGAGCGACGGGTGTGTGACGTGATCTGACCTCAATCAATCAGCCACCCAGGTCAACTGTGGGAGCTGGCTTGCCTGCGATGGCGGTGGGTCAGTCAGTCTCGCTGTTACAGATACACCGCCATCGCGGGCAAGCCCGGCTCCCACATTTGGACTGCGGCGGGCGCAGAATTCAGGTCAGACACAAATAAGTGTGGGAGCTGGCTTGCCTGCGATGGCGGTGGGTCAGTCAGTCTCGCTGTTACTGATACACCGCCATCGCGGGCAAGCCCGGCTCCCACATTTGGACTGCGGCGGGCGCAGAATTCAGGTCAGACACAAATAAGTGTGGGAGCTGGCTTGCCTGCGATGGCGGTGGGTCAGTCAGTCTCGCTGTTAC
>NZ_CP168079.1:4513207-4513719 GCF_050915955.1 Pseudomonas sp. UBT
CACAAATAAGTGTGGGAGCTGGCTTGCCTGCGATGGCGGTGGGTCAGTCAGTCTCGCTGTTACTGATACACCGCCATCGCGGGCAAGCCCGGCTCCCACATTTGGACTGCGGCGGGCGCAGAGTTCTAGTCAGACACAAATGAGTGTGGGAGCTGGCTTGCCTGCGATGGCGGTGGGTCAGTCAGCCTGGCTGTTACTGATACACCGCCATCGCGGGCAAGCCCGGCTCCCACATTTGAACTGCGGCAGACGCAGAATTCTAGTCAGACACAAATGAGTGTGGGAGCTGGCTTGCCTGCGATGGCGGCGGGTCAGTCAGCCTGGCTGTTACTGATACACCGCCATCGCGGGCAAGCCCGGCTCCCACAGTTGAACTGCAGCAGACGCAGAATTCTGGTCAGACACAAATAAGTGTGGGAGCTGGCTTGCCTGCGATGGCGGTGGGTCAGTCAGCCTGGCTGTTACTGATACACCGCCATCGCGGGCAAGCCCGGCTCCCACAGTTGAACTGC
>NZ_CP168079.1:4513819-4993531 GCF_050915955.1 Pseudomonas sp. UBT
TGGGTCAGTCAGTCTCGCTGTTACAGATACACCGCCATCGCGGGCAAGCCCGGCTCCCACATTGGAACTGCGGCAGGCGCAGGATTCAGGTCAGACACAAATAAGTGTGGGAGCTGGCTTGCCTGCGATGGCGGTGACGGATGGCGGGTGAAGACAGTTGCCACACAGTGTTTAGCTTTGCGCTGTAACGGCGAGTGCACTCAGGTCCAGATGCCCGTCCTTGAGCGGCGGGCACCAGTAGTAGCCACCGGTCAACGGCGTACTGATGCGATACAAGCCATCCACAATCCCATCCTCCAGCCCACTCATGCGCCGCAGTTGCGCTTCAAACGCCTCAAAGGAATGGCCAAACGCAAGGAACATCAGCCCCGCCTGGCCGTTCTCGGCCCACGGCATCGAGCGGCGGACCACGAAGGCTTCCGGGGTGAAGCTCTCCTGGGCGGTGCGCTTGGTGTGGGCGGATTCGGGGGCGTCGTCCAGCTCTTCGTTATCGCCATGGCGGCGGCCGATGATGTGGTCACGCTCCTGGGCCGGCAAGGCGGCGAAGCCATCGAGGTCGTGCTGCCATTGCTGGATGGCGGCGAAGCTGGCGCCGCTGTCGGTCATGGCGGCTTCAACGGCTGCGTCGTCGTGGGGGTTTTCGGTGCCGTCCTCGTAATCGGTCAAATCGAAACCGGTCTTGTAGCGGAAGCCCTCGGTCATCTGGACCAGGCGAAACGCCGGGGCCAGGGCTTTTTCAAAGGTGCGGCTGCGCAACAGCAACTCACCGCGATCCACGCCATGCAGCCACACCCACAGTGCCTGCTGAGTGGACGGGTTATGCGCACCCGGGCCGCTGACGGCGGGAAAGGCGCGCAGCCCTTCAACCTGAGTGCCCAGAGCGGTTACCAGCGGCTCACCGAAACCAACCACTGCGGCCGAATCCGTCAACTGCACCAGCGCGTCCAACGCAGCGGGCACAGCCTCCAGGGAATCCACGGCAAAAAACAGATGGCGTGCCTGCAATGGCACCGGTGCGGCAAGAATGCCCGGCTGGTACTGACTCATGTGAACTCCTTCAATAAAGGCGCGCAGTTTACTCCGACGAGCGCGGCACACACAGCGGTGCGCACAAGAAAGCGCACAAGCCTTGCCATAGAGCCAGTTGTTGGGCGACTCTCTAGTCATGTTTTGCAACTATTCCAGGGGTAGCGACATGACCACCAGTAACCTGCTCGCCCAGCTGTTTCCCGCCTCCACCGCCGTGATTCCCGAGCAATTTCGCCTGGGGGCGCCCATTGAACAGCGTGATTACCTGGTCGACGGCCAGTTGCAGGTGTGGAACGGTCCGCTGGCCCAGGTGCTCAGCCCGGTGCAACTGGGCGATGAGCGGGTGCATATCGGCAGCACGCCGCTGCTGGATGCCGACACCGCCCTCACCGCCCTGGACGCCGCCGTGCGCGCCTATGACCGTGGCCAAGGTGAATGGCCGACGATGCGTGTGGCTGAACGTATCCAGCATGTGGAAGCGTTTTTGCGCCGCATGCGCGAACAGCGTGATGCGGTGGTCAAGCTGCTGATGTGGGAGATCGGCAAGAACCTCAAGGACTCGCAGAAAGAATTCGACCGCACCTGCGACTACATCACCGACACCATCAACGCCCTCAAGGAACTCGACCGCCGCTCCAGCCGTTTCGAACTGGAACAGGACACCCTCGGGCAAATCCGCCGCGTGCCGCTGGGCGTAGCGCTGTGCATGGGGCCTTATAACTACCCGCTGAACGAGACCTTTACCACGCTGATCCCGGCGTTGATCATGGGCAATACCGTGGTGTTCAAGCCGGCCAAGCTCGGCGTGCTGTTGATTCGCCCATTGCTGGAGGCGTTCCGCGACAGCTTCCCGGCCGGGGTGATCAATGTGATCTACGGCAGTGGTCGCGAAACCGTCAGCGCGCTGATGGCCAGCGGCAAGATCGATATCTTTGCGTTTATCGGCACCAACAAGGCCGCCAGCGATTTGAAAAAACTGCACCCCAAACCGCACCGCTTGCGCGCGGCATTGGGCCTGGATGCGAAAAACCCCGGCATCGTATTGCCAGAGGTCGACCTGGACAATGCGGTCAATGAGGCGGTCACCGGCTCTTTGTCGTTCAACGGCCAGCGCTGCACCGCGTTGAAAATCCTGTTTGTGCATGAAGATGTGGTCGATAGCTTCATTGAGAAATTCAACGCCAAGCTTGCGACGCTAAAGCCTGGCATGCCGTGGGAAGACGGCGTTTCACTGACCCCACTGCCGGAAGTGGGCAAGGTCGACTACCTCAACGCACTGGTGGCCGATGCGGCGCAGCACGGCGCCAAGGTGATGAATGCCAATGGCGGCGCCAGTCGCGGTTCGTTCTTCTACCCGGCAGTGCTGTACCCGGTGAACCCGCAGATGCGCGTGTACCACGAGGAACAATTCGGCCCGGTGGTGCCGATCGTGCCTTACCGTGACCTGGAGACGGTGATCGACTACGTACTGGACTCGGACTTCGGTCAGCAACTGAGTATTTTCGGCACCAACGCCGTGGCAGTCGGGCGGCTGGTGGACACCTTTGCCAACCAGGTCGGTCGTATCAATATCAACGCCCAGTGCCAGCGCGGGCCGGACACCTTCCCGTTCAATGGGCGCAAGAACTCGGCCGAAGGCACGTTGTCTGTGCATGACGCGCTGCGCGTGTTCTCGATCCGCACGCTGGTAGCGACCAAGTTTCAGGAGAGCAACAAGGCGCTGGTCAGCGATATTTTGCGCAACCGTGACTCAAGTTTCTTGACCACTGACTATATTTTCTAAAGGCACCTCGGTTCCTTGGTGAAAGCAGTCCAGTGTGGGAGCTGGCTTGCCTGCGATGCCGGCACCTCGGTCGTGACGTCTGACCGCGGTGATGCTATCGCAGGCAAGCCAGCTCCCACACAAGCCTGGCTTCCATAATTGACCGCGTTCGCCCTGACTACTAAGGCCACTTTAATACCGATGAACCTGCATTTGCCCGTGTTCGCTCGGCGCTTGTTGCGCCCCTTGCTGGACCCGTACCGTCGCTATCGCCATGCCAAGCTGATTCACGCGGTACGCGTGTCCATCGGCCTGCTGGCGACAATCCTCCTCACCACCGGCATCAACCTGCCCCACGGTGAATGGGCCTCGGTGACCATGCTGATCGTCATCGGCGGCTTGCAGCACCACGGCAATATCGGCAAAAAAGCCGTGGAGCGCGCCTACGGCACCTTGATCGGCGCCAGCGTGGGCTTGCTGCTGGTGGTGCAACAGGCGTATTTCGGCCAACCGCTGTTGACCTATTTGTTGATGTCGGTGGTGTGCGGGTTCTTTTCCTACCACGCCATCGGCAAGGGCGGTTACATCGCGCTGCTGTCGGCGATCACGGTGTTTATCGTCGCCGGCCACGGGGACAATCCAATCTCGGATGGCCTGTGGCGCACCGTCGATATCCTGATCGGCATTGTGCTGGCCCTGGCGTTTTCGTTCGCCCTGCCGCTGTACGCCGTGTACTCGTGGCGCTACAACCTGGCCAGTGCGTTACGCGACTGCGCCCAGATTTACAGCCGGATCATCAGCGGCCAGTCGGTCACCGATGATGAACACCTCAAACTGCTCAACCGCCTGAATGCGGCGATGCTGCAACTGCGCTCGTTGATGCCGTCGGTGTCCAAGGAAGTTCGGATCTCCATGACCGAGCTGGACGCGATCCAGCGGCATTTGCGCATGTGCATCAGCACCCTGGAAATTCTTGGCAATACCCGGCCCGACCCTCGGGATGAGCAGGCGATGGCACGCATGCAGGTGATGCTGAAAGCCGAACACCGACAGATACGCGTGCAACTGGTGGGAATGGCGCGGGCGTTGAAGTCCGGGTTCACCGAACGGCTTGATCGGCCGGCCACGCAGGTGCCGGATGAAAGCGTACTGGAGGCGCCGGTGCAGAGTGCGTTGGATGGGTATCGGTTGTTGACGTTGCAGTTGGCGGGGAATGTCGACGTGATGCGTCAGCGGTTGGCCAGGACGGCTAGCCATTGGAAGATTTGAGTGGTTGATAAAAAATGGACAGTCTACGGTTAAGTAGAGCTGTCCACGGCTACGCCTCAGCCTCTAGTTTGCGGCCTGTTCCAGGACAGGCTCAAATACTGAAGACCAACAAGCTATTTTTCAAGTGAGACACGACATACAGCGTCGAACCATCAGGGGAAACAGCAACCCCCGACCAGAATGCTGTAGGCTCATTAATGGCATCGACCACCCGCCCTGTATTCGTATCAACCACTGATAGCTCCCCCCTCGCAGAGACAAAATAAGCCCGATCGACTTTAGGATTGAATGCAATATCGTAAGCCCTTGCTGGGATTTGTTGACGAATCGAGTTATCACGAAGGTCAATGGCTGCGACATTATTATTAGCCAAGAGGCTCGCATATATAACAGGCTCGTCCAAGTTACGTGGATTGCGGGTCATCCCAAAACAATTAAATGTGCTTGGAATCAAAACACTAGTCCAAGTATTGCTCACCGCATTGAAGACCTGAACCCCAATGTCAGTACCCATATAAACCCGACTACCATCTGCATTAGTCGCCACCCCCACAGTGCCTATACTTCGAGGGTTCGGAATGATGGAACTAGTAATGGCTTTTCCGGTAGCCGCGTCCGAAACATACAGCGTAGGCTTCGCAAGACCCAGGTAGGCGGGTGCGTACAAGCGATCACCTGCTGGATTGAGCACTATGCTGTAGCCGCCGCCGCGGGACACCCAGGCAGTTGCCTGAGTTGCGGTATTAATTGCGGTGACTGAGTTCCCTCTGAAGTTACTCACATAGAGACGAGAACCGTCTGGGTGCATGACCATGCCCCAAGGCGCATTAAAGCCACGCAGGGTATCGACAACTTTATGAGTGGCCGTATTAATAACCGAGACCGTGTTGCCACCGCCATTGCTCACATACGCCCGCGCACCGTCTGGGCTTACAACCACTCTGGTGGGAGATTGCCCCACCGCAAGAGTCGCCACCAGCCTCATCGAGCGCCTGACGGTATAGCGAGTTTGCCCAAACAGCACCGCATTTTCTTTAACGCTAGCGCCATCAAACGCGACGCTGACGGTCACAATAACTTCCCGGCCGTCCGACAATGCCGTCAGCCAACTTCTCAATACCGGGACGTCCGTTAACCCTTTCTCCGCTTCAACCGCGTTGATTGGATAGGCAGTCAATACACTCAGAGGCTCTACCCCCTCACTGCGCAGGGTTATCCATGCCTTCTGGCCTTCTGCACTCAAACGCCACTTGGGCAGTGCTAATTTCCCGTCGCTGGTGAAGTTCTTCAGGTCCAGCACCCCGCCTTCGGCAATCCCGTTAATCAACGCCTGCGGCAAATCCGTCGTGCGGATAGATTGCACCGTCAGTTCCTGGGATTCTGACGGGGTAGTCGTGGTCCCCGCCGTCACCTTGTAACGCAACGTGATGACCTTACCCACACTCGCCGCGATGATTTTTTCACTGATGGCAAAATCGACGCGCCCCCCTGTCACCCCGTCCTGCGCAGCAATCGTGGCCAAAGTACCATCTGGATAGAGCCATTCCAGGGCGATTTTCTGGTTAGTGGCCATGTTTGGGTAGGCCACCGCCACAAAAGCTTTTTGCTCATAGTCCAACGGGTAAATGGACAACTTGGCGCCTGGCGTGTTGGCGAAGCTTGGCGCCGGCAGGGTGGCCGCCAGCGCTTGAACAATATATTCGGCTACCCCAAACAAGACCGCCGTGTTCTTCTCGGGTATTTGCGCAAAACTGACCCAAAAGCGAATGGTCAGGAGAGTACCATCCTCGAGATTACGCAGATTGCCGACCGGTGTTAATTGGGAGATACCCTTGGCGACATCGTCTACCGTGAGCTCTTTGGCCGTGTAGGTTTGCTCGACATAAGGCGTCCCATCTTTAAAGGTGCCCTCGTAGGTCATCCATACAAATTGGCCTTTTTGCATCAGATCCCACGTCTGTACGCGGGTGAGGGTCTTATCATCCAACTGATAGATTGGCAACAGCGTCTCGCCAGCCCCATCGATGATCGGCGCCGGCAGCTTTTCAGGAGGCAGCAGCTTGATAGCCAAGGTATCGGACGTGTACGTGAATTGCCCGCGAGTGAAGTAGTACCGCACGTTGATGCTGTTGCCGCTCTGGCGAATGCCCCTGGAAATGACTTCGGGCGGGATCGTGGCATAGACCTTGTTGGTCTTTGGATCCCCGGCCACCTGCACCGTGATGCTACTGACGCCGAACGCGCCCAGCCATTCAACAAAGATCTGATCATCGGCACGCATCGGCTGGAACGCCACCTCCACAGTGGCACCTTTGAGCACGTCTTTGGGGTTGAGTTGGTCCTGATACTTATCAGCCTCCAGAATCCTGAGGGGCTCCAGCTTCACTTCCTGGCCAACGGTGAGGTTAAGCACTTGGGAGCGAAAGACCTGCTGAGGTTGGCCCGGACGCACCACGTTGTAACTGACATTGATGCTGGCGTTGATATTGTTGTCCAACACGTAACGGCCCACCGGGAAGAACACAGACGGCAAGACGGTCCCTGCATACGCCTGGTTAATCTTGATGGTGCCGCTGGCAGAGCCCTGCACGCCCCTGCCGATCACACTCCAATACAGCAGATCGCCCACGACCGTGCCTGAATAGGGAAACAACATCTGAATCTCAGGATCTACCACGTCGGCAGGGTCGATATTATTACCGCGAGAGCCCTGAACAATCGGCGCCTCCAACTCAGCCACACGATCACCCACCTGAACTTCCAGCTTCGATGATTCGTGGACCGACGCTGAAGTACCTTCGCCGTCGTCGGTGATGTAGTAAATCTGGAAGGCACCTTGGCCCTCAAAGTCCTTCAGAGTCTCTTTGGACACACGCCGGGTGCCACCCTGAACGCCTGCCGGTTGCAACTGGGTATAGTGTGTTCTGCCGTCACTGGTTTCGATCACCAGGGTTTCCAGCAAGCTTTCATCATGGGGCTGGTAGGTAGGAATTGTTACGGTGATGTCGGTATCCAGCGGGATAAGGCCCGCTTCAATCGGGCTGACCGTCACCGCCGGCATCGATACCGGCAGGCCCCCCACACTGATCGAGTTACTGCCTGATGTCCCCAGCAGCACCCCAGCGGAGGTATACGACTCGAACGCTACCTGGAACCGCCCGTTTGCCAGCCCGGTGAAGAGGTCGTAGCTGAGCGTGATCGTCTCGATACCCAGATTCCTGTCGGTAACAGGATTCAATCGTACAGTCTGGCTTCGACCTTTGTCCGGGAAAAGCGTCAAAACGACCGTGACCTGATTCGGTGGGTTGGGTTTCGGCGACTTGCGGGGCGGCGCAACCAACACCTCTAACGTGGACTGGCTATTGAGGTCGAGATCCAGTTCATCAAACTCCTCGCCATCTACCAGAAAAATTGGGATTGGGAGGGCGGCGCTCAGTTCCGAGATCAGTTTGTAGCGCTTGGAATGCACCCATTCACCTTCAGGGATGTTCCCTACCACGTCTCTAACCGTAAATACGACCTCTATCACGCCATTCTGACTGCCTTGGGCGATGACTTGCGGGCTGATAAACACCCGGATCGGCCCAGGCCCTGCGGCCTCTTCGGGGCTAACAATATGCTCGACGGAGATTCCGTCATATTTGACGGTAACGGTGTCGTTTTTGCGAATATACAGATACTTGGAAATCAAGCACCAGATTCCGTCTGCAGTATTGTCCTTGTTAAGGGACGAGCCACTGGGCAGGCCTTCAATCGACATATTCAACCCGCTGTGCCACTTCTTGGCGACCTCACGATCTCGACCACCGGGGTTGGTGGTTTTGATCAGGATGGTTTGCGTGATTGAGCGGCTCTCCTGCAAGCTATCGGCGCGCACAACCCGACCGAACATCTCGACTTCGCCCTTCGGCAACTCGTTGACCGTCAGGTAGTAAGCGTTCGAGGTAGTGTCTTTGACGACGTCCGAAGCGGCGGAGTTTTCCGGGTCATGAATGTAGATGGAGTAATTGTCAGCGAAGCCAAGTGCGGGCCATGCCCTAAAGGAGAACCTGGCGGGAGATGCATGACGGATACCCATGCCCCAAACGGCGGTTTCGGGGTATGTTGGGGGGGTATCGGTGACCTTGGGATCGAACTGGACAGCAGGAAAATACGAAATGGGCGGATCAAGATCGTAGTCAATATTATCAGCGGGTTGGCTGGCCATTTTTATCACCTTGCTCAGTTAATGCGCCATAAATCGCGCGGGGCAAGGCAGATCAAGCGCCTGAGGACCTATTGGAGTCTAGCTGTCAGAAATGACAGTGGCGACGAACGGTATGGCTTAAAGGAAAAATCCGACAGACAAAAAGGGGATTATAGATCTCTCGCCACCCAGTCTTTTTCTTACATATTTTTCACGCTTTATTCACATCCGAAGCCGTAGGGTGAAGCCTCATCCGTTACAAACGTTGCACATCAAGCCCGCCGCCCCAGCGGGCTTTTTTTGCCTGGGATTTGAGCGTTAACGCACGGCCTTGCTGGCGGGCGCGACAGCTTGCTCACGAATGGCCCGCTGGGTATCCAGCACCTTGGCCAACGCGGTTTCAGCTTCGGGGCTTTGCTGCGGTACGCGAATCGCGGCCGACACCAAAGTGATCAACTTGGCCATCACTTCAGCATCCGTGGCTGGCCGGCCCAGGCTCATGGAGTTCATCAGCAGCCGCAGTTCCGTCCCCGCCATCACCCCGGAAATGGCCTTGAGGGCAAATTGCAGGCGCACGCCCAGCTCGTTGCGTGGCAGATCCGGCAGCGCCAGGGCGAACGCTTCGAAGAAGCGCTGGAACACCGGCTGGTAATGCACTTTGAGGTATTCCTGGATAAACGGCGACGTGTCGCTGTAGACCCGCCCCAGGAAACGAATGAACGACCGCCCTTCCCCGCTGGCCGGGTCACTGCGCTCCAGGCCCATGGCCGGGGCAAACAGCACCCCAAGCAAGGTGTCGCAATCGAGCGGGCCGCTGGCTTCGGCTTCGCAGCGCGCGAGCAATTCCAGGCGTTGCTCGTTGAGCGGCTCCAGGCGCTGCATCAGCAGGGTTTTCATCAGGGAATCCTTGTCCCCGAAGTGATAGTTCACGGCGGCCAGGTTCACCTGCGCGCGCTCGGTAATCTGCCGCAGCAGAACGGCGTCATAGCCGTATTTGATGAAAAGCGCCTCTGTCGCATCCAGCAGTCGAGTCTTGGTAACGTTTGGAGCGCTGAGTTTCTTCGCGACCATAGGAGTTCCACGGGGGAAATATTGTTTTAAAAAATAATTTGATTTTTTATACCGGGGCGGCCTTTCGAAAGCAAGCAGTGACACGCCTTATCCCTGTAAAAGCCTGCATAACCGGGCTTTCTGAAGATAGCCGAAGGCACTCGTGACCGCCTGAACCGAGCCACAGAAAAAGCGTTTCAAAGGATGAAACCGCTCTACATCCATCGCTGGCGAAGCGGATTGAACGCGGTTACTATTCAAACAACATTCAAACAATATTTTAAAAACAAGAAACAAAACCAGTCCGTGACGCGTACCAGGCAGCTCCCGAACTTGTTACAAGGATTTACCGGGGGCATGACGGCACCGTCGAGACTGCAGGCGTAGTCATGATGACAGATACCCCCGCGCACCCAGGCTTGATCTCCCTGCAAGGCATCGGCAAAAGCTATCAGCTCGCCGGGCAACACCTGTCCATTCTCAATGATGTGTGCCTGTCCATCGCCAGCGGCGACAGCTGCGGCATTCTCGGTGCCTCCGGTTCCGGCAAAAGCACCCTGCTCAATATCCTCGGCCTGCTGGACCTGCCCAATTGCGGCCGGTATCACTTTGCCGGTCACGATATTTTCAGCGCGACGCCCGATGAACTGGCCGCGATCCGCAACCAGCAGATCGGTTTTGTATTCCAGAGCTTCAACCTGCTGCCGCGCCTCAGTGCGCTGGACAACGTCGCCCTGCCCCTCAGTTACCGCGGCGTGTCGCGCCATGAATCAGTGGAGCAGGCACTGCGCATGCTCGAGCAAGTCGGCCTGGCCGAACGTGCGCATCACCGCCCGGCCGACCTCTCCGGTGGCCAGCGCCAGCGCGTGGCAATTGCTCGCGCCCTGGTTGGCAAGCCGTCGGTGATCCTCGCCGACGAACCCACCGGCAACCTCGACAGCACCACCGCTCAGGAGATCATGGACGTGCTCCTGGCCCTCAACCGCGAGCAGCAGGTGACGCTGATCATCGTCACCCATGACCCGCATATCGCCGAGCGCCTGGAACGCAAGATTCTGGTACGCAATGGCGTGGTGCATGAGGCCGAGCGCCTATGAGCCTGCGGGTAGAGAGCAGCCTGCGGGTCGAACAGAGCCTCAGCCAACTGCTGCATGAAGCGTTCGTCAGCCTGCGCACCCTGGGCAAACGCTCAATCCTGGCGCTGCTGGGCATCGTGATCGGCAGTTCATCGGTGGTGGCGTTGATCAATATCGGCCACAACGCGGCGGTGGATGCCGCGATGATTTTCAAGGACATGGGCACCGACACCCTGGTCGCCCAGTTCCCGCCCAAAGGCAACAGCAACGCGCCGATGCGCGCCAGCCTTGACCTTGAAACCGTGCGCCAATCGGTGCCGGGCATCGCCCATATCGGCGCGCTCAGTGTGTTCGGCGGGCCCATCGTGTTCCACGGCCGCACGATCAGCGCCAACTTTGTCGGCACCACGCCGGACATCAAGGACGCCATGCGCCTGGCGGTACGTGAGGGGCGTTTTCTGTCCGGCTTCGACGCCGGCGAAACCTACGGCGTGGTCGGCGACCAGATCGCCCAGGCCCTGAGTAAACCGGGCGACCCGCTGAAGCTGGGCGACCGCGTGCGCATCAACGATTACCTGTTCCTGGTGGTGGGCATCCTGCACAACCAACCCCGGGCCATGCTGATGCCGGTGCAAGCCAACGAATCCCTGTTCATCCCCGCCGAAGGCATGCGCCGCATCTACCCGACCCCGCAAATCAGCAACGTGATTATCCGCGCCACCCCCGGGCAGGACATGGAACGCATCGCCCGCGACGCCGCCGTCGCACTGAAAAGCCAGCTCACCGACCACGATGTCGACATCCAGGTGCCCCAACAAATGATCGATGGCATGACCCGGCAAAGCCGCACGTTCGCCTACTTGTTGCTGGCCCTGGGCGCCATCTCCCTGGTGGGCGGCGGTGTCGGGGTGATGAACGTGATGCTGATGAATGTCTCGGAGCGTCGCCGTGAAATCGGCATTCGCATGGCCCTGGGTGCGCGCCAACGCGATATCCGCAACCTGTTCCTGCTGGAGGCCGTCACCCTGACGGCCGTCGGCGCATTATGCGGCGCGTTGCTGGGCATGACTGCCGCCTGGCTCTACGCCTGGCTGTCGGGCTGGCAGTTTGCGCTGGCTGCCGCCGCCCTGCCGCTGGGGGTCGGCAGCACGCTGCTGGTGGGCTTGTTCTTTGGCATCTACCCGGCGGTCTCGGCCTCGCGGCTGCAGCCGGTGGAGGCCTTGCGTGATGAATAAATGGCTAGGCCTACTCGTGCTGGTGAGCCTGCCGGGCATGGCCGCCGACGTGGTCATCAACCCGTCCGCCCCCAGCAGCACCCGCAGTGGTTACGATCGAAGCGTGTCGCTGAACGCGCAGGTCACCACGATGACCCTGGGCGATGCGGTGTACCTGGGCTTGCGCAACAACCCGGCGATCCGCAGTGCCTACCTGCAACGGGTGGCGCAGAAGTTCGACCTGCGGGTGGCCGAAGATACGTTCAACCCCAAGCTCACCCTCAACAGTTATTACCGCCAAAGTCGCGGCTCCATCGATAATTCGCGCAACGCCAACCTGGCCCCGAATGCAACCTTGCTCGGCGAGTACGGCACCCGGCTGAGCATGGCCTGGACCCAACAACTGAACACCGCCGACCGCGCTGGCCGCTACCGCAGCGATGGCCTGGACCTGGCGCTCATCCAGCCGCTGATGCGCGGCGCAGGTTTGGACGCCACCACCGCGCCGCTGCGCCTGTCGCGCCTGTCGGAGCAGGCCAACCGTCTGAACCTCAAGGCCACCGTGGCGCAGACCATCAGCCAGATCATCGCCACTTACCGTGAATTGCTGCGCGCCCAGGAGCAGTTGAGCATCGTCCAGGATGCCCTGAAACGTTCCAACACCCTGCTGGAAGTGAACAAGGCGCTGATCAGCGCGGGGCGCATGGCCGAGTTCGAAATCGTGCAGACCGAAGCCGATATCGCGACTCAGCAACTCGGTGTGGAAGAAGCCCGCAACCAGCTGGACACCAGCCGCCTGGCCTTATTGCGCCTGCTGGCCCTGGACCTGTCGACGCCGATCCGCGCCAGTGAGGCCCTGGAAGCCAAGCCAATGATCATCGACAAACGCCAGGCCTTCAACCTCGCGCAAACCCAGCAGCCGGAGTACCTCGCCGCCCTGCTCGGTAGCCAGCAGGCCGACCTCAACCTGGTCATCGCCAAGGATTCCGGACGCTGGCAAGTGGATCTGGTGGCCGGGGCCAACCAGGTACGCGATGCCTACAGCAACAGCAACATCGACAATGGCAACAGCAATAACCGCACATGGAACAGCTACGCCGGTGTTCAGGTGCAGATCCCGATCGGCGACATCAGCACGCGCCAGGCCGAGGTGCGAGCACGGGTGAATGTGGAGGATCAGGAGATCCGCATCACCGATGCGCGCCAGGAACTGGAGCGCAACGTCAACGACGTGGTGCGTGACCTTGGCACCCGCTGGCGCCAATATGAAATCTCCCAGCGTGCCGTGGAATTGTCACGACGCAAGATCGAGATCGAGCGGGAGAAACTCAGCGCCGGGCGCTCAACCAACTTCCAGGTGCTGAGTTTCGAGGCCGACCTGCGCAATGCCGAGAACGCGCAGCTCAACGCGCTGATCGCTTATTTGAACGCCCAGACCCAGTTCGACCTGACACTGGGCATGACCCTGGAAAGTTGGGAAATCGCCCTCAATGACTACTAATAAAAAACGCCTGCTGGGCGCTGCGTTGATCGTGCTGCTGACAGGCGCCGGCGTGACCGCGCTCAGCCACCGCAGCGATGCCGGGCAGACGAACACAGCCGAACAATGGCTGGCCGTGAAGCCTGACTCGCTGGTGCATCAGATTGGTCTGGTGGGCAAGATCGAACCCGACACCACCCTCACCCTTACCGCGCCGTTCGACGGCAACGTGCTGGCCAACCTGGTGGAACAGGGCCAACGGGTCGAAGCCGGCCAGGTGCTGCTGCGCATGGACCCGGCCACCCTTGAAGTGCAGCTGCGCGATGCCTTGTCCGCCCAGCTCAAGGCCCGGCGCACCGTGCAAGAGATGCAGGACTGGGACAGCAGCCCCGCCGTCAGCCGCGCGCGTCGCAGCCTGCGCACCGCCGAAATGACCGCCGGTAACACCCAGCGCAAACTCACCGAGAGTGAAAACCTGTTCAAGCGCGGCATCATCCCGCGCAACGAACTGGATGACCTCAAGCAACAGACCCAACAGCAGCAACTGGACCTCGCCTCTGCACGCAGCGATTTGCAGCAGGCACAGGCTCAGGGCCAGGGCGAATACAGGCAAATCGCTGATATGGAACTGACCAACGCCACGGTGAAGTACGACGCGCTGCACACGTTGCTCGATGGCAAGGAGGTCAAGGCGCCTTTCTCCGGCATCGTGGTGCCCGCCCCCGGCAATAATAATTCACCTCAAAGTGGCGGTAATAACAACGCGCCGGTCCAGGCCGGCAGCAAGGTGAGCCAGGGGCAGGTGCTGTTCGGCCTGGCCAACATCGAGCGGCTGAAAATTGTCGCCAGGGTGTCGGAGTTGGACATCAACCAATTGCACCAGGGCCAGGCGGTAGAGGTGATGGGCGATGGGTTCGACGGTGAGCGGCTGACCGGGTCCGTCAGTGTGGTCAGCGGCCTGGCGATTGCCAGCGATAGCCAGGGCAGCGCGCAGTTTCCGGTGACATTGTCGATTCCCAAGCTCACCGCCCAGCAGTTGCAGCGGGTGCGGCTGGGGATGAGCGCACGCTTGACCATTGTGACTTACAACAATGAGCAGGCGATCGTGGTGCCGAGCCAGGCCATTAACCGCGATGACATGACCGTGGAGTATCGCGCGGCGATGGATAAGCCGGTGGAGCGGGTGAAGGTGACGACCGGGCAGTCGACCGCCCAAGGCGTTGAAGTGTTTGGGCTCAAGCCTGGGTTCGTAAAAGCAGGAAGTTGAACACCGCCTCAAGATCAGTGGAGATCAAAAATGTGGGAGCTGGCTTGCCTGCGATGGCGGTGTATCAGTTGACACATTTCTAGCTGACCCACCGCTATCGCAGGCAAGCCAGCTCCCACAGTTAGCGTTGCGTCAACCTTGCCGCCAGCGCCTTGGCCTGAATCGCCACATCAGTCACCGCCGTGCTTTCCCACCACATCCCGCGTAACGGCGGGCCCATGGCGAACAGACGCTGGCTGACCTTGCCTTCGGCATCGACAACCGCGCCCGACACATCCGCCGCAATCCCCAGCGCGAGCGGCCCGGGCTGGATCAACCCGCGCTTGAGCAACTGCTGCGGCAACGGCCGGGCCACGCGGCGCCAATCGTATTCAATGCCGCTGGAATTGATCAGTGCCGCGCCCACCACCTGAGTGACCACCTGCTCGCCGCGACGACGCACGTTGATCGTCACTGCGTCATCGGACGCGACCAGGCCCTTGAACGACGCCGCCTGAATGCGTAGTCGCCCTTCCTCCTGCAACCGCGCCACCAACTGCGCACTCAACGGCGGCGAGCGATGGTGATGGCTTTCCCACCAGGGCCGTACATGGCGCACGAACTGGCGTTTCTCGCGCTCACCAGCCTGGCTCCACAGGCGAGCGATATGCGCGCGCACAGTGTCCAGCGGCGCCTGCCAGTCGATGCCCTGGGCCTGCGCGATGCGGCATTGACGGCGCACCTCACGCAGCAATTGTCGAGGGCTGCGCAGGCCGGGGTCAGCGGCGAGGAAATCCTCCCAGCTCGGCGGCTGTCGGCGCACATGGGGCAACAAACCGTGGCGCGAGAAAATCTCGATCGGCCCACGATGACCGGCCTGCTCCAGGGATACCACGGCATCCACCATGGTCAGCCCGGAACCAATGATCAGCACCGTCGATTGCGGGTCGATCCGGGTCATGGCCTGGACGTCCCACGGGTCCACCGCCGCTGCGTTCAAGCCGCTGGACTCGGTCTGTGGTGTGCGCGCCGCCGGGAACATACCGGTGGCCAACACCGCGTAGGCGCCGCGCAGTTGCTGGCCGTTATCGAGGGTCAAGCGTGTGGAGGTTTCGTCCACGATCAGGTCGACCACCTCGGCACGAATGTGCTCGACCGTGGACGCTGACAGCGCCTTAGCCTCCGCCAACCTCTGCTGCGCGTACACACCAAAAATCCCGCGTGGCGGGAACAGCTCACTGATCGGCACAGGCTGCTGGTGCGCCTGCGGCCAACCACCGGCGTCAAGGTAGCCGGTGAGCCATTGCGTCAGGTCATCCGCGTTATCCGGGTCGACACTCATGCGCGCGGCGTTACCATTGAGGGTGTGGCCCAATTCGACGGCGCTGTAGGCCTCGCCACGGCCAAGCTCGGCGCGCGGTTCGATCACCAGGATGTGCCGCTGCCCGGGCAAGCGCAGCAGTTGCACCGCCAACATCGTGCCGCTCAGACCGCCACCGATGATCAGCACATCAGCGTTGCGGATGGATTCAGTCATGCACATTCGCCCTTACTGTTTACCCAGATAAATATCATGCAAATCGCCCCGCGCCAGCAACTCTGTGGCGCTGCCACTCAAGGCCACCCGACCAGTATCCAGCACGTAGCCCTGGGACGCATAGTTAAGCGCGACGTTGATGTTTTGCTCGGCGATCAGAAAGCTCACCTGCTGCTCGCGGTTGAGCTGCGCGATGATCTCGAAAATCTCCTGCACGATCATCGGCGCCAACCCCATGGACGGCTCGTCGAGCAGCACCAACGTGGGGCGTGTCATCAATGCCCTGCCGATGGCAACCATCTGCTGCTCACCGCCAGAGGTCAGCCCGGCGCGGGTATGGCGCTTGGTCTTGAGTCGGGGGAACCAGGCGTAGAGGCGTTCCAGGTCGTGTTCCATGTCTTTGCGGCTCAGGCGCCGCACAAAGCCGCCGCTGCGCAGGTTGTCTTCCACGGTCAATTGGCCGAACACATGCCGGCCTTCCAACACATGGACCATGCCCTGGCGCACGCGCTGGCTGGGGTCGATGCCGGCCAGATCGCGGCCTGCATACTCGATCATGCCGCGGCTGACTTCGGCCCGCTCGGCACGCACCAGCCCTGAAATCGCCTTGAGCGTGGTGCTCTTGCCGGCGCCATTGGCGCCGAGCAAGGCAACGAAGGCGCCCTTGGGCACCGTCAATGAGACCCCGGCGACCGCCAGGATCGCGCCGTCGTAGATCACTTCGATGTCGTTGACCGTCAGCAGCGACGGGTGCGCGGGTTCAGCGGCGGGCTGACGCATGGCTTATTCGTCCCCCGTGCAGGTGCGCGGCGTCAGGCCTTTTTCCTTGGCGAACGCGGCGGATTTTTCATCGATCAATGGGCGCAGCAATGCACGGTCGGCGGCGATCCAGTCGCTGATCAGCGTCCAGTTGGCACCGTCCCACTGTTGCACCCGCGCCGAGCCGCCACCTTCGTGGTCGCGGCACGACAGTTTGAGGTTCTGCATCAGGCCCAGGTAGCCCATGGCTTTGAGACGCGCGTCATCGATGTTCAAGTGCTCCAGGCCCCAGCGACCTTCTTCACCATTCAATGGGCGCTTGCCGAACCTGGCCTGGGCGGTGCGAATCGCTTCCACGGCCACGGCGGCGTTTACCAGACCCGAGTTGTAGTAGACGCTGCCGAAGTTTTTCAGGTCTTTGAGGTCGCTGTGCCCCTTGTCGAGGACGGACTGCTTGAGGCGTTTGTGGATCTCGAAATCGGCACCGGCCGGGTATGGCGTGAGCGCCAGGTAACCTTTGGCAGCGGCGCCTGCGGGCAACACGTCTTCGCTGGAACTGGCCCAGATATCGCCGATGATGTGGTCCACCGGGAAGCCGAAACGCGCAGCGGTTTTCACCGCCACCGGGGTCGACACACCCCAGGTGCGCAGGAACACCCAGTCCGGGTTGGCCTGGCGTACCTGACGCCACTGCGCCGACTGTTCGTTGCCGGGGTCCGCCACCGGAATCTGGATATTTTCAAAGCCGTATTTCTCAGCCAACAGTTTCAACGGGCCGAGGGTTTCACGCCCGTAGGCCGAGTCGTGATACACCGTGGCGATCTTCTTGCCCTTGAGTTTGTCGAAGCCACCCTCGCGTTGGGCGATGTAGTTCACCAAGGTCGACGCTTCGCTGTAGAAGGTCAGCATCACCGGAAAGTTATACGGGAACACCGTGCCGTCGGTGGCTTCGGTGCGGCCGTAGCCAAGGGTAATCAGCGGGATCTTGTCCACCTCCGCCCGCTCGCTCAGGGCATAAGCGGCCGGCGCACCATTGGGCTGATAGACCGCAACCGGCGCGCCATCCAGGCCATTCTTGAAGCGCTCGTAGCACTCGATGCCCTTCTCCGCCGTCCATTCGGTCTCGCATTCCTGCCACACCAATTTGACGCCGTTGATGCCGCCTTCGACCTCATTGATATAGCGCAGGTAATCGATCATCCCGGCCCACACCTGCACGCCACTGGACGCGTAGGCGCCCACACGATAGGTAGCCAACGGGATAAATTGCTGGTCGGGCGACGCCACTGCCTGGGGTACCGCACCGGCCAGGGCAGCCAGTGCGAAGGCCGCGCCGACCAGAGAACGTTTGAAGGTTGCACGCATATTGGATGCTCTTGAGGGAATGTTAGAAGCGCAGCGGCCACTGCCGCAGACGGTCACGCAGGTTGTGCAGCAGGCGGATCAACCCCTCGGGTTCCTTGATCAGGAACACGATGATCAACACGCCAAAGATAATTTTCTGCAGGTTCTGCAACTGCCCCGCGTCCACCGAACCACCGAACAACGCCTGCCCGGCATGGCTGAGAAAGATCGGCAGCAGACTGATAAAGGCCGCGCCCACAAAGTTGCCGGCGATGCTGCCCATGCCACCGATAATGATGATGAACAGGACCTGGAACGAACGGTTGATGTCGAAGCTGCTCGCGCTGGCGGTGCCCAGGTAGGCGAAAGCCCAAAGCGCGCCGGCAATGCCGAGATAGAACGAACTGACGGCGAAGGCCAGGCGCTTGTAGCGCACTACCGGGATGCCGACCACGGCGGCGGCGGTGTCCATGTCGCGAATCGCCATCCAGTTGCGGCCGACCTGGCCGCGGACCAGGTTGACGGCGGTCCAGGTCAGCAGCAGCACCGTGACCAGGGTCAGCAGGTAGCGGCCCAGTGGCGTATTGAGGTCATGGCCGAACAGTGCGAGTTTTGGCGCGGAAATGGTGCCGGAGGAACCGTAGTTGTAGAACCAGGGGAATTTGACGAACAGCCATTCCAGGAAGAATTGCGCCGTCAGCGTCGTGACCATCAAGTAGAAGCCCTTGATCCGCGAGCTGGGCAGCCCAAATACCAACCCCACCAATGCACTGATGATCCCGCCACCGAGCAGCGCCACCGGCAAGCCCAGCTCCGGCAGGCGCAGCAGAAAGCCGTAGGTGGCAAACGCACCGACAGCCATGAACCCGGCCGCGCCCACCGAGGTTTGCCCGGTGTAGCCGGTCAACAGGTTCAAGCCCAGCCCGGCCAGTGACAGCACCAAAAATGGAATCAGGATCGCATTCAGCCAATAATCATTGCCCCACAGCGGCACCACGATAAAGGCCAGCACGAACAGGCCGATAAGGCCCCAGGGCACACGCCGCTGAATCAACAGCAACGGCGCAGTTTGTTGAGCAACGGGAATCGACATGGTTTCAGACTCGCTCGATGGCGCGCTCGCCGAACAGGCCGGCGGGACGGATATACAGGAAGGCCAGGGCCAATACATAGGCGAACCATGGCGTGATGCCGCCGCCGATCAGCGGGCCGATATACACCTCGGCGAGGTTCTCCGCCGCGCCGACAATCAGCCCGCCGACGATCGCCCCGCCGATCGAGGTAAAGCCACCGATGATCAATACCGGCAGAGCCTTGAGCACCACCAGCGACAGGGAAAACTGCACGCCCTGGCGCGCGCCCCACAACAGGCCCGCCACCAGGCCGACGATGCCGGCCACCGCCCAGACGATCTGCCAGATGCGGTTGAGGTTGATGCCGATGGACAACGCCGCCGTGGTGTCATCCGCCACCGCACGCAGCGACACACCGATGCGCGTCTTGTTGAACAGCAGCGCCAGCACGGTCACCAGCACCACGGCGGCTGCCGCGGCGATCAGGTCGAACTGGCTGAGCATCAGCGGCCCGACAAACAGCGGCACATCGTCGATGCCCAAATCCAGCGCGCGCACCTGCGAGCCCATCACGCCTTGGGCGAGGCCTTCGATAATGAACGACAGGCCCAAGGTGGCCATGAACAGGGTGATCTGCGAGCGATTGACCAGCGGCCGCAATACCAGACGCTCGATGAGCAAGGCGCCAACGATCATCACAATCACCGTCAGCAACAACGCCAGGGCAAACGGCACACCCTGGTCATGCAGGCTGACAAAGGTCAGCGCGGCAAACAGCAGCATCGAGCCCTGGGCGAAGTTGAACACGCCGCTGGCCTTGTAGATCAGCACGAAGCCGATGGCGACCAGCGAATACAGGGTGCCGGCGAGCAGGCCGCCGAGCAGGGTTTCGAAGAAGAACGTCATCAGTGCGTAACTCCCAGATAAGCCGCGATCACATCCGGGTTGGCCTGTACTTGGGCGGGCGTGCCGTCGCCAACCTTGCGTCCGTAGTCGAGCACCACCACATGGTCGGACAAGCCCATGACCACGCCCATGTCGTGTTCGATCAACACCACGGTGGTGCCCAGGTCGCGGTTCACGTCGGCGACGAAGCGGGCCATTTCCTGTTTTTCCTCGGCATTCATCCCGGCCATGGGCTCATCCAGCAGCAACAGGCTGGGGCTGGCGATTAACGCGCGGCCAAGCTCTACGCGCTTTTGCAGGCCATAGGACAGGTTGCCCACCAGCACATCGCGATGGGCTTGCAGTTCGAGGAATTCGAGAATGCCTTGAGCACGCAGGCGAAACGCTTCGGCCTCTCGACGCGCGCGCGGCAAGTCGAGGGCTTGTTCAATAAAGGTGGTGCGCATATGCCGCGACAGGCCGGTGAGGATGTTGTCGAGCACGCTCATCTTCTTGAACAGCGCGTTGTTCTGGAACGTGCGGCCGATGCCGCGACGCGCGGCGCCCAATGGGTCGATGCGGTGGAAGTGGTGTTGCTCAAAAACGATTTCACCAGCGTCAAAGCGATACACGCCGTTAAGCACGTTGAGCAACGAACTTTTGCCGGCGCCATTGGGGCCGATCAGCGCACAGATTTCGCCGCGCTGCACCTCGAAGGACAAGGCATTGATCGCCTTGACCCCTTTGAACGACAGCGAGATATCCCGCACCTGGAGAATGGCCTGGCTCATGCGATATCCCGTTTGAATTCAGCCAGCCATGCTGGGTCGTTGTGGGGCTTTTGCGTGCTGGGTGGCTGCCAGATGTAAGCCAGGCGCTGGAAGCCCAGCAGTTTGCGCACGCGGTTTTTGATCAGGCGCCGCACGCCACTTTGCGGGTGCGCAATGGCCCAATCGCACAGGCGTCGACGCCAGGTGCCGGGGGGCGCGAGGCGACGCTCGATAGCGTCGGCCACATGCTGCAAGCGCTCGGGCGACAGCAGCAGGCCGGTCGGCGCGACCTCGCTGCAATCGCGCCGGGCCGAGGCGAGGCTTTCCGGAAATGCCAGGCCGTGGCCGCTGTTCAGCCATTGCTCCAGGACCTCCTTCAGGCCGCCTTGCCAGTGAGTGCCCTCCTCACTCCACAACACGGTTTCACCGCTTGATTGCCACCAGCGACGCAGATGTTGCGCCGGGTCTACCGGGCCGAGCAGTTGGTTAAAATCCAACAGGTTGGCGGACTGCCAATGCCGCACTTGCTGACGCCCCTGCGCATAAGAATGGGTGGGATGAATGCGCCATAGCTGCTGGTACAGGGCTTCGGGCTCCAGGTCATCGGCCAGGGTCAATACTTGCCCGCCGATAGACTGTGCGGCCAGCGCCAACAGCAACAGGTTGGGCTCGAAAGCACCGCTGAGGGCCAGCCGCGATTGCGCGCCGAAACCCTGCTGGCGCAGGCCGTCGGCCAGGCGCTCCACATCGCGCAAGGCATCGATCCAGCGCCACGCATACCACTGGCCCTGGCGCTTGTGCCGCAAGGCGATGTGCAGCGGGGTAATCTGCGCCCAGTGGTGCAATTGCGCCTGGGCTCTGGGTAAATGGTCGAGCCGTTCAGCGGGCCATTCCAGCACCTGCGGACGTTTGAGTTCGTGCACGCTCATAGGGGTAATACTCCTATTGGGTGGTTAAGCGTGCGGTGGTCCGCTGGCTGAATTATTTGGATCGACAACGATTAACTGTGGGAGCTGGCTTGCCTGCGATGGCGGCGTGTCAGTTGGCAATTTTCCAGCTGCCCCACCGCCATCGCAGGCAAGCCAGCTCCCACATGCATTGAGTTTGTTCAGTTAGAGGGTGGTCGCTTTGAGGTCGCGATAGCCGGCACCCGGATGGTTCGACGCCAGCCGCGCGCCCTCGCCGAACAGCTTTTCGCGCAAGGTCCCCTGGGCGTATTCGGTCTTGTACACGCCGCGCTTTTGCAACTCCGGCACCAGCAAGTCCACGGCGTCGATAAAGGTTTCGTGGGTCAGCGCGTAGGCCAGGTTGAAGCCGTCCACATCGGTCTCTTCGACCCACTCCTGCAACAGGTCAGCCACGGTCTCGGGGCCACCGACAAACAGCGGGCCAAAGCCGCCAATGCCAACCCAATCGGCCAGCTCGTTGGGTGTCCAGACTTTGTTCGGGTCCGCCGTGGAGAAGGCTTCCACGGCCGATTGAATGGCATTGGTGTGCACATGCTTGAGCGGCTCATCCGGTTTGAACTGGCTGAAATCAATGCCGGTCCAGCCGGAGATCAGCGCCATTGCACCTTCGTAACTGACGTAGGATTTGTACTCCTCGAACTTGGCTTTCGCCTTGGCGTCGGTCTCGCCGACGATCACCGTCTGCAAGTTGAAGATCAGGATTTTCTTCGGATCACGCCCCGCCTCAGCGGCGCGGCGGCGGATGTCGGCGACGGTCTTTTTCAGCAGCACCTTGGATGGCGCGGCGACGAACACGCACTCGGCCTGTTCGGCGGCGAACTGCTTGCCACGGCTGGACGCACCGGCCTGGTAGAGCACCGGCGTGCGCTGCGGCGATGGCTCGCACAGGTGAATACCGGGCACCTGGAAGTGTTTGCCAACATGGCGGATCTCGTGGATCTTGCTCGGGTCGCTGAAAATCCGCCGTTCGCGGTCACGCAGTACGGCGCCCTCTTCCCAACTGCCTTCCCAGAGTTTGTAGCAAACTTCCAGGTATTCCTCGGCATAGTCATAGCGCGCGTCGTGTTCGGTCTGGGCTTTCTGGCCGAGGTTCTTGGCGCCGCTTTCCAGGTACGACGTGACAATGTTCCAGCCAACGCGGCCCTTGGTCAGGTGATCAAGCGTGGAAAGCCTGCGGGCAAACGGGTACGGATGCTCGAAGGACAACGATGCGGTGAGGCCAAAGCCCAGGTGTTCGGTGACCAGGGCCATCGGCGCAATCAGCGACAAGGGATCGTTGACCGGCACTTGCGCGGCCTGGCGAATCGCCGCGTCACCGTTGCCGTTGTACACATCGTAGATACCCAGCACGTCGGCGATAAACAGCCCGTCGAATTTGCCGCGTTCAAGGATTTTCGCCAGATCGGTCCAATATTCCAGGTCCTTGTACTGCCACGAGCGGTCACGCGGATGCGCCCACAAGCCGGGGGATTGGTGGCCGACACAGTTCATGTCGAAGGCATTCAAACGGATTTCACGGGACATCAAAGCACTCCGTTGAGGTGGTAGTTGCCGACAGCCTGGTATTTGCGGCGCAGCGGGTCGTCGAGGGTCGACGGCAGCGCGGTGCGTTGGCCGGTCAGTTCGAATTCAGCATTGCTGGCAGCAATGAGGGCTTCGGCGGCGGCGATTTGTGCTTCGATCAAGGCCACGGGGCTGGGATGGGTTTCGGCGCGTTCCAGCAGCGCGGCGGCCACGTCGATGCGAATCTGCACATCGCCGAAGCGGCTGATCACATAGGGGTCATCGCTGGCCTGGACAAAGCGTCGACTGTTCTCCAACAGTTGGCGCGCCTGATGCAGTGGGTGGTTCAGTGTATGGCTCAGTGCTTCGTTGAGTGCGGTCATGGGTCAGGCTCCTCAGTTCCAGGCGTGGCGTGCAGGCTTCACGCCGTTGAGCACAAAGTTGCCGATCAAGTGGTATTTCCAGCGTGCCGGGTCGTGCAGGGTGTGGGTGCGCGCGTTGCGCCAGAAGCGATCGAGGTTGTGCTTGCCCGTGACCGAGCGGGTGCCGGCCAGTTCGAAGAGTTTGCTGCTGGCGAGCAAAGCGGTTTCAGCCGACAGGACTTTGGCCTGGGCGACCACCAGCGAGGCGTTGGCCACGGTGTCTGCATTCGGCTCGGCCAGGGCCAGGTCAACCGCCTTGCCGGCTTTGGCGAGGATGGCTTCGGTGCCGTGCACGCGCCACTCCAGGTCGCCAATGGCCGCAATCGTGAACGGGTCTTGCCAGCCGTGATCCTGCTGGCTGTCGATCCACGGGCGTGCCTGGCGCGCATATGTTTTCGCCTGTTCCAGAGCGCCCAGGGCGATACCGGTATCGACGGCTGCCTGGATAATCTGCGAGATCGGGCCGTTGGCGGTGGGTTGGTCGAAGGCCAGGTGTGCGGGGATGACCGCACTCAGCGGCACACTGACGCCATCCAGCGTCACGCCGCCACTGGCAGTGGTGCGCTGGCCGAAGCCGTCCCAGCTGTCGACGACCGTGAGGCCCGGCGCATCGCGTTCGACGAACGCGATGAAGGCCTGGCCGTTTTCGTTGTTGCCGACGGTGGGCACGAGATGGGCGAACAACGCGCCGGTGCAGTAAAACTTTTCGCCGTTGATTTGCGCGGTGTCGCCCTCGAAACGGATCTGGGTGTCAAACGTGCCGGCGTTTTTGCTCTTGGCCTCAGAGAAGGCGTTGCCGAATCGGTAGCCCGCCAGGACCTTGCCGAAGTAGTGACGCTTTTGTTCCGCGCTGGCGGTTTGCAGCAGGATGTCCACCACGCCCAGGTGATTTTGCGGGATTTGCCCCAGGGACGGGTCGGCGGCGGAGATCAACTTGATCACCTCGGCCACGGTTACATAGGACACCTCGGCGCCGCCGTAGGCCTTGGGAATGGTGATACTCCACAGGCCGCTGGCAGAAAATTCGTCAAGCTCGTCGACGGGCAGGCGCCGCTCGCGGTCGCGCACGCTGGCGTCGACGGCAAAGCGGGCGGCCAACCGAGTGGCGACCTCAATGGCTTCAGCGTCCGAGCGGATGATATGGGCAGGGTGTTGAGGATGGGCTGACATGGGCCGACTCCAGGCTCCGATGAGATACCTGGGTGATTGCAGGAGTCGTGCCTGAATTTAATCAGCAATAAAATCAGTGAGTTGCTGGTAAAACACGGCGATTGACCACGCGTCAAACCAGCAAACTGTGCATCTACTGTTGCCTGGTAAACAGTTAGATCACCACGTTGCGCACAAAGCGCACGGCCACCTCACCGTCATTGCGATAACCGTGGGCCTGACGGCTGGCGAACATGTAGAACTCGCCGGCGGCGACGTGCTGTTCTTCGCCATCCAGAATCAGCGTCAGGCAGCCTTCGAAGACGAACAGCTGCACGCTCCAGCCTTCCGGGTCTGGCTCGGGGTTGTAACGATCACCTGGTTCCAGGCGCATCTCCCACAATTCCACTTCGCGGCGCGCGGTGGCTTTGGCCAGCAATACGGCTTTACTGCCGGGAATATCGCCGGCCCAGGCCAGCTCGTTGATACGGCTATGGTCACCCGCATCCGGGGCCTGGATCAGGTCGCTGAAGGCCACGTCCAACGCTTCGGCCACACGGTCCAGAGTGGACAGGCTGACGTTTTTCTCGCCCGCCTCGATAGCCACCAGCATGCGTCGGCTGACCCCGGACTTCTCCGATAGCGCGGTTTGGCTCAAGTCGGCAGCATGCCGCAGACGACGAACGTTCTGGCTGACGTGTTGCAGGACCGAGGCCCGTTGTGGATTTTCTTTGTGCACTATATTGCTCAATAGGTAGGTGTGCGCAGTATACTGCCCAGCGTGCGGCGCATTGTGCGGTCCGTGCCTTTCCCTTGCAAGACCGAGCCGCCATGACCGCCCCGAACGCTTCCACACGTTTCAACCGTTTCAGCAAAGCCGAATGCATCCTGGTGGTCATCACCATGATTTGGGGCGGCACGTTTTTGCTCGTGCAACACGCCATGACCGTCAGCGGCCCGATGTTTTTTGTCGGCCTGCGATTTGCAGCGGCGGCCATCGTGGTGGGTTTCTTTTCATTGCGCACCCTGCGCGGCCTGACCCTGTTTGAATTGAAAGCCGGCGCCTTCATTGGCACGTCGATCATGTTCGGCTACGGCATGCAAACCATCGGGCTACAGACCATTCCGAGCAGCCAATCGGCGTTCATTACTGCGCTGTATGTGCCGTTTGTCCCGCTGCTGCAGTGGCTGGTGCTGGGGCGCCGGCCGGGGCTGATGCCGGCCATCGGCATCATGCTGGCGTTTACCGGGTTGATGCTGCTCACCGGCCCGGCCGGCGCCTCGCTGAACTTCAGCCCTGGCGAAATTGCCACGTTGATCTGCGCAGTGGCGGTGGCGGCCGAAATCATTCTGATCAGCGCGTTTGCCGGGCAGGTGGATGTGCGTCGCGTGACCGTCGTGCAATTGGCCACGGCATCGCTGTTGTCGTTTTTGATGGTGGTGCCGATGGGTGAGGCATTGCCGGGGTTCTCCTGGCTGCTGCTGTTCAGCGCCGTGGGCCTGGGCTTGACCAGTGCAGTGATCCAGGTCGCGATGAACTGGGCGCAGCAAAGTGTATCGCCGACACGCGCCACCCTGATCTATGCCGGTGAACCGGTGTGGGCAGGCGTGATCGGGCGAATTGCCGGTGAGCGCTTCCCGCCGATTGCGATGGTCGGGGCGGCGTTGATTGTGGCGGCCGTGATTGTGAGTGAGTTGAAGACGAAGGGGCAGAAGGCGCTCGAACTACGCGATGAAAGGGAACAGGAACAGCAAGGGTAAGGTCAGACTGCTGGTGGTGGCTGTCAGATCGCCATCGCGGGCAAGCCCGGCTCCCACAGTGTAGGGTGTTGCTTGCTGGAATGGGTTCACTTGAAACAATGCTAAACCGGGGTTTTCGGCCTACCTTGTAGGATCCTGCCACACCTTGCCGTTTGGTGATCGAGAAAGCGGCACGTATGATGCATCCCAAACTCCCGCAGATTAGAAGCCTATGTCCCTGATAGTTCTACTGCTGCTGCCTTTTATCGGCAGCTGTCTGGCGGCCTTGCTGCCGCATAATGCACGTAACACGGAATCCCTGCTGGCCGGCCTTGTGGCCTTGGTCGGCACTATTCAAGTCGCCCTGCTCTACCCCCAGATCGCCCACGGTGGCGTGATCCGCGAAGAATTCATGTGGTTGCCCAGCCTTGGGCTGAACTTCGTGTTGCGCATGGACGGGTTTGCCTGGCTGTTCTCGATGCTGGTGCTGGGTATCGGCACGCTGGTGTCGCTGTATGCGCGCTACTACATGTCGCCGGACGACCCGGTGCCGCGTTTCTTCGCATTTTTCCTGGCCTTTATGGGCGCCATGCTCGGCCTGGTGATTTCCGGCAACCTGATCCAGATCGTGTTCTTCTGGGAACTGACCAGCCTGTTCTCGTTCCTGCTGATCGGCTACTGGCACCACCGCGCCGACGCCAGGCGCGGGGCTTATATGGCCTTGATGGTCACCGGCGCGGGCGGTTTGTGCCTGCTGGCCGGCGTGATGCTGCTGGGGCATATCGTCGGCAGCTATGACCTGGACCAGGTGCTGGCGGCGGGCGATCAGATTCGTGCGCACTCGCTGTACCCGGTGATGCTGGCCCTGGTGCTGATCGGCGCCTTGAGCAAAAGCGCCCAGTTCCCCTTCCACTTCTGGCTGCCCCACGCGATGGCGGCACCGACTCCGGTTTCTGCCTATTTGCACTCGGCGACGATGGTGAAGGCCGGCGTGTTCCTGCTGGCCCGCCTGTGGCCGTCGCTGTCCGGCAGCGAAGAATGGTTCTGGATCGTCGGCGGCGCCGGCGCGATCACCCTTCTCCTCGGCGCTTACTGCGCCATGTTTCAGAATGACCTCAAGGGCCTGCTGGCCTATTCCACCATCAGCCACCTCGGGCTGATCACCCTGCTGCTGGGCCTCAACAGCCCGCTGGCCGCCGTCGCTGCGGTGTTCCATATCCTCAACCACGCGACCTTCAAGGCCTCGCTGTTCATGGCGGCGGGCATCATCGACCATGAAAGCGGCACGCGGGATATCCGCAAGCTCAGTGGTCTGGTGCGGCTGATCCCGTTTACCGCGACCCTGGCAATGGTGGCCAGCGCATCCATGGCCGGCGTGCCGTTGCTCAATGGCTTCCTGTCCAAAGAAATGTTCTTCGCCGAAACCGTGTTTGTTTCATCGACCGCCTGGGTGGAAATCGCCCTGCCGATGATCGCGACCATCGCCGGCACCTTCAGCGTGGCGTATGCGCTGCGCTTCACAGTCGACGTGTTCTTCGGCCCGCCCGCAACCGACCTGCCCCACACGCCTCATGAACCGCCGCGCTGGATGCGCGCACCGGTTGAGTTGCTGGTATTCACGTGCCTGCTGGTGGGGATTTTCCCGGCCCAGGTAGTCGGTTCGATCCTCGCCGCCGCCGCACTGCCGGTTGTCGGCGGTGTACTGCCCGAGTACAGCCTGGCCATCTGGCACGGCTGGAATGCACCGATGATCATGAGCCTGGTGGCCATGTCCGGCGGCGTGGTGCTGTACCTGCTGCTGCGCAAGCAACTCAAGCGCGGTCGCTTCAAGTACCCGCCCGTCATCAGCTACTTCAACGGCAAGCGCATGTTCGAGCGCAGCCTGGTAGTGATGATGCGCGGCGTGCGCAAGATCGAAAAACGCATCAGCACCAAGCGCCTGCAAACTCAGCTGTTCCTGCTGGTGCTGGCGGCGGTGGTGGCCGGCCTGATCCCAATGCTCAACAGTGGCCTCAGTTGGGGCGACCGGCCGAAGATCCCGGGTTCCATCGTATTCGTCACCCTATGGCTGCTGGCAATCGCTTGCGCCTTGGGCGCCGCCTGGCAAGCCAAGTATCACCGGCTGGCAGCCCTGACCATGGTCAGCGTGTGCGGCATGATGACGTGCATCACCTTCGTGTGGTTCTCGGCGCCGGACCTGGCGCTCACGCAACTGGTGGTCGAAGTGGTGACCACCGTGTTGATCCTGCTGGGCCTGCGCTGGCTGCCACGACGCATCGAAGAGGTGTCGCCACTGCCCAGTTCGCTGCGTAAGGCACGCATCCGTCGCCTGCGTGACTTCCTGCTGTCCACCGTGGTGGGCGGCGGCATGGCGCTGTTGTCCTACGCGATGCTGACCCGCCAGACGCCCAACGATATCTCCTCGTTCTACCTCAGCCGCGCCCTGCCCGAAGGCGGCGGGAGCAATGTGGTGAACGTGATGCTGGTGGACTTCCGTGGCTTCGACACCCTGGGCGAAATCACCGTACTCGGTGCTGTGGCGCTAACCGTCTACGCCCTGCTGCGTCGGTTCCGCCCCTCGAAAGAAAGCATGCAACTGCCCGCACAACAGCGCCAGTTGGCGCCGGACGTGGCCACCGACCTGGTCAACCCGCGCCAGGCCAGCGACACCGCCCTGGGCTTCATGATGGTGCCGGCGGTGCTCGTGCGCCTGCTGCTGCCGATTGCGCTGGTGGTGTCGTTCTATCTGTTTATGCGCGGCCACAACCAGCCGGGTGGCGGGTTCGTCGCAGGCCTGGTGATGTCGGTGGCGTTTATCCTTCAATACATGGTGGCCGGCACCCAGTGGGTCGAGGCACAGATGAGCCTGCGGCCGATGCGCTGGATGGGCTTCGGCCTGCTCTCTGCAACATTGACCGGGCTTGGCGCATTGTTTGCCGGGTACCCCTTCCTCACGACCCACACCTGGCATTTCAGCCTGCCGGTGCTGGGCGATATCCATATTGCCAGCGCACTGTTCTTCGACATCGGCGTGTACGCCATGGTCGTCGGTTCGACGCTGTTGATGCTCACCGCCCTCGGTCACCAATCCGTGCGGGCCCATAAACCGAGCAACCAGGCGAAAGCCGTTGCCGCAACGGAAGGAGCCGCCTGATGGAAGAAGTCATCGCAATTGCCATTGGAGTCCTGGCGGCCTCCGGCGTCTGGTTGATCCTGCGACCACGGACGTTCCAGGTGGTGATGGGCCTGTGCCTGCTGTCGTACGGGGTCAACCTGTTCATTTTCAGCATGGGCAGCCTCTTTATCGGCAAGGAGCCGATCATCAAGGACGGCGTGCCGCAAGACCTGCTGCACTACACCGATCCCCTGCCACAAGCCCTGGTGCTGACGGCGATCGTGATCAGCTTCGCCATGACCGCCTTGTTCCTGGTGGTGCTGCTGGCTTCCCGGGGCCTGACCGGTACGGACCATGTGGACGGCCGGGAGCCCAAGGAATGAATTGGGTCAACCAAATGATCGTTGCGCCGATCCTGCTGCCACTGCTGACGGCCGCACTGATGCTGATGCTGGGCGAAAAACGTCGCCCGCTGAAGGCAAAAATCAACCTGTTCTCCAGCATTGTCGGCCTGGGCATTGCCATTCTGCTGCTGTACTGGACGCAACAAGGCGGCCCCGGCTCAATCGGCGTGTACCTGCCAGGCAACTGGCAGGTGCCGTTCGGCATCGTACTGGTGGTGGATCAACTCTCGGCATTGATGCTGGTACTCACCGGCATTATCGGCGTGAGTGCGCTGCTGTTCGCCATGGCCCGCTGGGACCGTGCCGGTACCAGTTTTCATGCGCTGTTCCAGATCCAGATGATGGGCCTGTACGGCGCCTTTCTCACGGCAGATTTGTTCAACCTGTTCGTGTTCTTCGAGGTGCTGCTGGCCGCGTCCTACGGCTTGATGTTGCACGGCTCGGGCCGCGCGCGGGTGTCGTCAGGGCTGCATTACATCGCGATCAACCTGCTGGCGTCGTCGCTGTTCCTGATTGGCGCGGCGATGATCTACGGCGTGACCGGCACGCTGAACTTTGCTGACCTGGCACTGAAAATCCCGCTGGTGCCGGAGGCGGATCGCGGCCTGTTGCACGCAGGCGCGGCGATTCTGGCGACGGCATTCCTGGCTAAAGCCGGCATGTGGCCGTTGAACTTCTGGTTGGCGCCCGCCTATTCCTCGGCCAGCGCACCGGTGGCGGCGATGTTTGCGATCATGACCAAAGTTGGCGTGTACACCGTGCTGCGCCTGTGGACCCTGCTGTTCTCAGGCCAGGCCGGTGCTTCGGCGCTGTTTGGGGGCGACTGGCTGGTGTACGGCGGCATGGCGACCATTATCTGCGCGGCGCTGGCGATGTTGGCCGCGCAACGGCTGGAGCGCATGGCGAGTTTGAGCATTCTGGTGTCGGCCGGGATCCTGCTGTCGGCCGTGGGTTTTGCCCAGCCAAGCCTGACCGCCGGCGCGTTGTTCTATCTGGTCAGCTCAACCCTGGCCTTGAGCGCGCTGTTCCTGCTGGCTGAGTTGATCGAGCGTTCGCGCTCGGCCAATGACCTGCCGTTGGATGAAGAAATCGATGCCCTGCCCAAAGCCATGGAATCTCTGCATCCGCGTCCCGGCGTCAACCTTGATGACGAGCAGAAAGCCGTGGTCGGCCAGGTGATTCCCTGGACCATGGCCTTCCTCGGCTTGAGCTTTGTCGCCTGTGCGCTGCTGATTATCGGCATGCCGCCGTTGTCCGGGTTTATCGGCAAGCTCAGCTTGTTGAGTGCGCTGGTCAACCCAATGGGCCTGGGTAACGCGGTGGATGAACCGATCCGGCCGGCCGCCTGGGGCCTGGTGGCGCTCCTGATCCTGTCCGGCCTGGCTTCGCTGATCGCCTTCGCCCGCCTGGGCATCCAGCGCTTCTGGACCCCGGAAGAGCGTCCATCGCCCCTGCTGCGTCGCTACGAGTGCTTGCCGATCTTCTTCCTGCTCGGCCTGAGCATCATTCTGACCTTCAAGGCCGAACCGTTGATGCGCTACACCCAAGCCACCGCCGAGAGCCTGAACAATCCGGAACACTATGTGATGGCGGTAATGGCGACGCGTCCGATACCGAGCCCTGAAGCCAAAACCGCGGCGTTGGAGGTGCAGCCATGAAGCGTCTGTTGCCTGCCCCATGGTTGTCGCTGGCATTGTGGGTGTTGTGGCTGGTGCTGAACTTGTCGATCAGCCCCGGCAACCTGTTGCTGGGCGCGCTGCTGGGTTTTCTCGCGCCGCTGCTGATGGCACCGCTGCGCCCGTTGCCGATCCGCATCCGCCGCCCAGGCGTGATCATCCGCCTGTTTTTTCGGGTGGGGCGCGACGTGATCGTTTCCAATCTGCATGTGGCATGGGGCGTGTTGGTCTGCGGCTCGCGGCCACCGCGCTCGAGGTTTGTGAAAATCTCGCTGGACCTGCGCGACGCCAACGGCCTGGCCGTGCTGTCGATGATCACCAGCGTCACGCCCGGCACCGTCTGGTCGGAACTGGCGCTGGACCGCAGTATTTTGCTGATCCACGTGTTCGACCTGGATGACGAAGCGCAGTTTATCCAGCACTTCAAACACGCCTACGAGCGGCCCCTGATGGAGATCTTCGAATGAGCGCCCTGCTCTCCAATGCGATCCTGCTCAGCCTGTTCCTGTTTTCCCTGGCGATGGTGCTGACGCTGTTACGCCTGTTCAAAGGCCCTTCCGCGCAGGACCGGGTCCTGGCGCTGGATTATCTGTACATCCTGGCGATGCTGATGATGCTGGTGCTCGGCATTCGCTATGCCAGTGACACCTACTTTGAAGCGGCGCTGCTGATTGCGCTGTTTGGCTTTGTCGGGTCGTTCGCCCTGGCCAAATTCCTGCTGCGTGGCGAGGTGATTGAATGATGCCGTTATGGGTTGAAGTGAGCGTGGCGCTATTGCTGGTGCTGAGCAGCCTGTTTGCGTTGATCGGTGCAATCGGGTTGCTGCGCATGAAGGACTTTTTCCAGCGCATGCACCCACCCGCGCTGGCCTCGACGCTGGGCGCGTGGTGTGTGGCGTTGGCGTCGATTATCTACTTTTCGGTACTCAAGTCCGGGCCGGTATTGCACGGGTGGTTGATTCCGATTTTGTTGTCGATCACGGTGCCGGTGACCACGCTGCTATTGGCGAGGACGGCGCTGTTCCGTAAGCGCATGGCCGGCGATGATGTGCCTGCCGAGGTGAGTAGTCGCCGAGCCAAATAGCCGAGCGACTCCATCAGCCCGTCGGCACTAGGGGGTTTGAGGGGTAAAGCCTTGAAGTGGCGAGCCGAACGGCACACCGCTATCGGGATCGATCGCATACCATTTTTCCTGCTCCCTGATGGCCTTCAGCGTTACCTGGTTAACCGTACCCTGTATGGGCGTCACCGGCTTGGCGTTCGCCTTCTTGAGCATCTCGGATACGGTGGGAGCAGCATCATTGGCAAAGCGAGCCTTTGCGAAAAGATCAACAGGTACGTACACCCCCATCCCGATCCCGACGGGAACGCCCTTGCGCGCACGTCTTAGAAAATCTCCCAGTCGACTCGGCTGGTTCGGCAGACCAAAGAAGCCTTCACTCGGATTAAATATCCCACGCAGCAATGCAGTGCCTTCCTTGAGTACAGAGACACGAAATGCCTGCTTGTTCAGCCGTGATGCAAACCTGATCGCGTTCCATGCTTTGCGGGTGGCCTGTAATCCTCCCGCGCCAATAAACAGCAACGTATCAATTGCCAAGCCTTTCAAGCCGTCTTTGATATTGCCCTCATAGATGTCAACCAATGGGCCGATGAACGAAATCATCGACACCAGCGCGCGACCATTTTCTTTGCTCATCAGACGATTGACGTAGCCCCGAACGTTATCTTCGCTGGGCAGCACTGCATTCGCATGATCAATGAATGCCTGGCGATGCCCGCTATAGTTGCCTATGTAATTACCCGAAAGTATAACGTCGATAATCGCCTGGCTTTTGGCGGAGCCAAAGGTGTCAGGCACCCACTCATTGCGGTTGTCACCCGACCCTTTCGACGCAGCCCCCGCCATGGAAGCCCCTACTTTGGAAATGATCACCTTCGACGAGGTATTGTTACGAGGCGCCTCCCCCGTGAGGTATGCGTTGAAATCAAAAGGTGCTTGAGTGCCCCGCAAATACCGAAGTGTCTTCGTGCCACTTCGCCATCTGGGCACGGTCTCTTCTTCGATGACACCCTCATTCAGGCTCAATCTTTTCCCCGCCAAACTGGCCGTGCGATCAATAACCGTCCCGGACGTGGGGAAAAACTCAAGCAACCGATTTTTTCCCTCGTATTTGATGACCAGCAACACCCCGTGCCAACCCCGATTCTCGGCGACTTTACTTCCCCTGCCGGCGTCTTCGGGCTGCGTCTCACCGGTTTCCCGACGCAGCCTATAGACCTGGACCTCGCCCCATTCCATAGCCTGCCGAACGTCAAGCGGCAAGTCTGCAAGACTCATCTTCATGAGTGAGGGCATCGCCCCTTTGACATTACTCAGATAGTGATCGACTGCACCCCCGACCTGATCGGCAATAGGAGGAAGTGTCTTTATCCGGGCGTCAAATTGCGCTTGTGTAATCCGAGGATGACTGAAGGAAAACCAATGCTGATGCAGATCCCCCGTTGCATACGCCTCAACCAACGTCGGCCACTTCGTATTAATGCCGACACCTGAGAGGCTGCGTTGAGTGGCGGGCTTTCTCACTGTGATTGTTTCTATCTCACTGTCAGTCAACTCCGGGAACGCTTGTTTCAGCGCCTTGATTGCGAGGCTGCTACGGGTGGGCGGTGCCGTCCCCAGGGTGACTATGGATTGCTCGACCGCCTCGGAACGACGAGTAATGCCGTCAGAAGCCAACTGATAATCGCCGGGCGTATAGTTACCGTCGCTACGCCGGGGCACAGTACCGGTCATGATTCCCACATCGAGCACCCGCTTTGCACCCAGCGCTATAGCCAGGGCTTGCTGTTGCGGCTGGACGGCTTCCAGGGTGGTCAGTGCTCCAAGCTCATTCAGGCTCATGCCGCGACTGGCTCCAGCACCGCCCCACACTTCGGCCAATGCACTGCCCAGGCTAACCGTCATCCACGCAGGGCTGCCTACACGTATTTTGTCTGGAGACTGACGTAGCGGCTCAGGGAGCTTTGTTGACTCCTGCTGGTCAGGTTTCACCAGAAACTCCGGGGCGGCGTGTGCCAGGAACAGATGAGCCACCAACGGCGCAGCACGTGCGCTCACGCCTTTTTTCTCGATTAAGTGTTTTTCAAAGTCTTTGCGTACAGCCCGCATTTCACGACCCATATTGGCCGGAGTGTAAAATTGATAACCGGCGGCGCTTCCCTGGGCGGCGGGAACATTAGGCTCGACACTGAGCATGATGGCGGCGGTCAGCAGACTTTTGCGTTGCGCGGCATCGATATCGTCATCACCCTCCCCCTTATACCAACCCAACGCCTGGGCGAGTTCCCGACCCCACTGCTGGGCCTGCGGGGTGTTGAGTAGTTCGTCCCAGATCGGGTCTGCCCTGGCTGCTGTTTCCTGCGGGTCGACTTGCGTCACGATCTGACGCCCCCATGCGAGCCCTATGGTATTGGCGCCATACTTCTGATTCGTCGCCAGCGAAATCAACGTAGTTTTGTCGCTCGCCGACAAGGTGCCCGCAGCCCATGCCTGGGGCAGCAACTTCGCATAATTGCCGACAGGCGCAGTCGGTGGGAAGTGGGTGCGCAACCATTGAGCGGCGGCGCGAGCCTGCCCTGCGGTATCGAGTGCACCCAGGCCCATCGACCTCGCGACCTGCCGCAGATCGTGGCGATCGTCTGAGTAGAGCGCGTTACCCGTCTGCTCGCTCAACACGACAACCGCCGCTAATGCGTCTTTCAACGGCTGGCTCCAACGATCACTGACAGGTACATCCAGCCACTGATTCAGGGTCGGTTGCAGCACTTGCAGGTGGCCTTCGCTGATACGAACCGTCTGGTCCGGCAAGGTTTGCCCCAGATCCGCCAGAACACCCTGCATCTCAGGCAGTGCAACCAGCTCGGCCAGGCGCCTGCGGGCCTCACCATCAGGTTTCAACGGGTTTGTTCGAGAGACCTCAAACTCGGTACCCGATAACGATAATGGCCTACTGTCCGCAACGCCCAGCGCCGTGCGTTCCAGCGCGTCGGCGAGGTTTTCTCGATCATCGAGCTCATTGATAACACGCTTTGACCATTCAGACCGGAGTGGGTAATTGCGTGTTTCCGCTGCAGACAACGCAGGCCAGCCTGCCTCCAGGCTTGTCACAAGCGCATTCGCTTGCTCGGCGGTATGTGGCGGACTGACGCCATAAAACAAGCTCGCCACATTCCGCGAAATTTGCTGGCTGTTGATAGACACATAAGGCACACCCTGGTGCGTGGGGTCTAACGCCTCAAGCGCGTGCATCACACGCGCCGATACCTGCCACCAACCGGAGGTGTCTTGCAGGGTGTATGCCTGATGAGAGGTCACGCCATTATGGGTAACAAGGCCCGATACAGCGTTTTTGCCGATCGTCACCGAGCCCAGGGAAAAACCCTTGCCCCTCAACCAGGCTAAAACCTCGGGCTGATTCAGCACCCGCTTGTAGATGTCGAACGGCTGAGAAATCAGCGACCGCACGGGCACGGTCACCAGCGCATCCGGCACACTGCCCATCTGCGCAATCAACTGCGCCTGAAGGGTTTCATCTGCATCGGCGGAGTGAGAGTGCGCACCCGCCAACAGGCCCAGCGTGTTGCGCGCAGGTTTGTCAGGCGTCTGCACAAGCGCGCGTTTCTCGCGCCGTACAGCGACAGGGTCGGTACCCTCGGAAGGTTGCCCGAATCGCCCGGGCGATCTCAGGCCTCCACGTGTTTCGATGGGCGCGAACACGGGCAATTGTTTTTGATCGCCTTCCGGTGCAGGCGGCGCAAAACCGCCCAGGCTTTGGCGTGCAGGTTGGGGAGACTCGGAGGATGAAGCGAATGTGAAAGGTGAATTATCCGCGGGCGATGAGCGCCCACTTTGAGAATTGGCGTACGGGATAAGGGAAATTGGCATAATCAATCCTCTGCAACAGAGCCACTGAAAAGTGTCCTCGTCCTAAGAACCGTTGCAGCCAAACTAGGAAAAAAAACCCGCCCCCTCTATAAGAGAATTCTGATCCTCCCATTAAAAAATCCAGGCAACCGAAGCCCCCTCACCGTTCTTTATATTTCTCAGGCCTGCCCCCACATTTGGATGGGGGGATAGCGCCAGATAATCCTTAAGCAAACGAGCGGATGCGCGCCGCCAACTGCGCCAATTCGGCATCATCTGCCCGCACGAAATCGTGGGACGAGATATAGCCCTCATAGGCCTCAAAAAATTTATCCACTTTGGAACTGATGGGCTTGAATGCGCTGTCCTGACCCGTGCCATGCATGGGGAACAGCTTCGCGTGCAGATGATCCACGCCGTACCCTTCCAGCATCATCCCCGTGCGCGCCACGTCAGGAAACGCCCGATCAATCTGCAGCGCGGTTTTCTTCGCCGCCACGACTAAATCAGCCAGCACGGCATCTGACTGCGCAAACGCATAGCTGCCGTAATGCTGCTTGGGGATCACCACACTGAAACCCGGCGTGTTGGGGAAAATCGACAAGAACGCCATATGGTGTTCGTCCTCCCACAGAATGTGGGCGGGAGAGGTCCTTCGGACAATGCTGCAAAAAATACAATCCATCTTGGATATCCACCGGTTTCTTCATGAGTTTGGTCGTCGCCGCCCTATAAAACCATGATTCGGCGGGCGTCAAAAAATGTATTTCCACAAAGTTCCTCGACAAAAGCCGCCTAAGCGTTATGAATCGCCAGCAAAGGCGGTGCGACGGTTGAGCAGTTGGCGAGTATTGCGGGCTTTGGGATACGGGCGGTTGGTGCAAAACTGTAGAGGACTATGTGTTCAAGGAGATTTACTTTTAATGGATATCAAATGCTCCGTCTTCATCGCGGCCAGCGTCGACGGTTTCATCGCTCGGGCAGACGGTGATATCGAGTGGCTGCACCGGCCAGAGTACGAAACCGCGCAGTTGAATGGCCTGACCTACGACAGTTTTATCGCCACGGTCGATGCGCTGGTGATGGGCCGCAAAACCCTGGAAAAAGTCGTGTCCTTCCCGGAGTGGCCCTATAAAGGCACGCCTGTCATCGCCCTCTCGCACCAATCATTAGCGCTACCCGCCCATGTGCAGGGCAAGGTTGAGGTGATGTCGGCGGACGTCACCACCCTCGTCAAACAGTTAGCCGAGCGCAACATGAAACACCTGTATATCGATGGGGGCCAAACGATCCAGGCGTTTCTTGAAGCAGGCCTGATCGACGAGTTGATCATCACCCGTATTCCGGTTCTGTTGGGCAAAGGGGTTCCCCTGTTCAGCCAGATCGGCAGTGAGCGTGAACTGCGCCATGTCGGCACGTATGTGTCGCAGAATGGGTTTGTTCAGAGTACGTATCGGGTCGTTGAAGCAACCTGACGCTCCTATAGCGATGCGGTTAACCGCCATGCCAACACTCGGAAGTTTCCGACAGCTTTTTAGGGTTACCCCTCGGAAGATGGCTGCCTAATCTTCCGGGGTCGCTGCAAATTCAGCGACCGGGTTTCACAGCCCGGTTAAACGCTAGACGCACAGCGTCCACCTCAAGATAGCGGGCGCTTTTTTATGCCTGATGTTATGGCGGCTGTGCGCGGGATACCTTCGGGTATGCCGGGTGCCTAGAGTCCCGGTCTGCGAACCTGCGTACAGCTGCCACCCGATTATCGTTTCGCAGCGATGGGTGGTGACGCCAATACTCTAGGCGCTTCGCCATGATTAAAGACAGTCCAAACCCGCCGTCAGATTCAACCGCGTTTCACGCTGCTGCTCATCGAGCAATTAACCATTATCTGAATCCTTCCGAGAAACCAGAGCCGTCTGCTGAAAGCCCTGGTGTGTTTACCGTGCGCGAAGGATTAGACGTCGAGACGCTGCTGGTCAATGCTTCGGAGAATCTTGCGTCAGTTCAAGCGCTGGCAAGCCATTTGGCGTTTGAGGTAGACGGCAATCCCCGCAGCGTGGTGCTCGGAATTTGCCGGATGCTGGAGGGAATCCAGTTGATGGTGGAAAAAATACTCAGCCTCAATTCCAGCCCAACGCTGGGATAAATTCAACAACAGCGGGCATGCAGAGCGAGCACGGTAAAATGTGGGAGCGGGCTTGCTCGCGAAGACGGAGTGTCAGTTGATACATCTTTAACTGATCCACCGCATTCGCGAGCAAGCCCGCTCCGACATTTGGGTTGAGTAGGTCGCTGAAATAACACCGGCAAAAAAAACGCCCCGAACCAGTCGGGGCGTTTTTTATTCAGCGTTTACCGATCAGGCCTGATCGGCCAACCGCCACGTTGTCCCGCCCTTGCCGTCTTCCAACACCACACCCATCGCGGTCAGTTGGTCACGGATACGGTCGGATTCCGCCCAGTCTTTATTAGCTCGGGCAGCCAAACGCGCCTGAATCAACGCGTCCACTTCAGCCGCATCCACACGCCCTTCGGCGCCGGCTTGCAGGAAGTCGTCGGCTTCCATCTGCAGAACACCCAGCACGCTGGCCAGCTCTTTCAGGCGCGCAGCAAGCCCTGCCGCCGCGTCGAGATCAGTCTCGCGCAGGCGGTTGATCTCCCGCACCATCTCAAACAACACCGCGCAGGCTTCCGGCGTGCCGAAGTCGTCGTTCATGACTTCGGTAAACCGTGCCACGAATGCTTCACCGCCGGCAGGCGCCACGGCTGGCAGGCCTTTCAACGCGTGGTAGAAACGCTCCAGGGCGCCTTTGGCGTCCTTGAGGTTGTCTTCCGAATAGTTGATGGCGCTGCGGTAGTGGCTGGACACCAGCAAATAACGCACAACCTCAGGAGGGTACTTTTCCAGCACGTCGCGAATGGTGAAGAAGTTGTTCAAGGACTTGGACATCTTCTCGCCATTGATGCGGATCATGCCGCAGTGCATCCAGGCGTTGGCGTAGGTCTTGCCGGTAGCCGCTTCGCTTTGGGCGATTTCGTTTTCGTGGTGCGGGAACTCGAGGTCACTGCCGCCGCCATGAATGTCGAAGGTCTCGCCCAGGCAGCAGGTGGACATCACCGAGCATTCGATGTGCCAGCCCGGACGCCCGGCGCCCCATGGCGACTCCCAGCTCGGCTCGCCGGGCTTGGTGCCTTTCCACAGCACGAAGTCGAGCGGGTCTTGCTTGGCTTCGTCGACTTCGATGCGCGCGCCGATGCGCAGGTCTTCGATTTTCTTGCGCGACAGCTTGCCGTAGCCCATGAACTTGGCGACGCGGTAGTACACGTCGCCATTGCCCGGGGCGTAGGCGTAACCCTTGTCGATCAGGGTCTGGATCATCGCGTGCATGCCGGGGATGTGGTCCGTGGCGCGCGGTTCCATGTCCGGCTTGAGGATGTTGAGGCGCGCCTCGTCCTCATGCATGGCAGCGATCATGCGCTCGGTCAGCGCGTCGAACGACTCGCCGTTTTCGTTGGCGCGGTTGATGATCTTGTCGTCGATGTCCGTGATGTTGCGCACATACGTCAAGTCATAGCCGCTGAAACGCAACCAGCGCGTCACCAGGTCGAAGGCAACCATGCTGCGGCCGTGGCCGATGTGGCAGTAGTCGTACACGGTCATGCCGCACACGTACATGCGCACCTTGTTGCCATCCAGCGGCTTGAAGACTTCTTTGGTTTTGCTGAGTGTGTTGTAGATCGTTAGCACGACGTATCCCTTAAGACTTGATCACTGGCCCCACGAATCACGCAAGGTCACGGTACGGTTGAATACCGGAGCACCGGGTTTCGAGTCCTTGATATCCGCGCAGAAGTAACCTTCGCGCTCGAACTGGAAACGGTCTTCCGGCTGTGCGTCGCCAAGCGATGGCTCGGCACGACAACCTGTAAGCACTTGCAGCGAGTCAGGGTTGATGTTGTCGAGGAAACTCGCGCTGTCTTCGGCCTTCTCAGGGTTGGCCGAACGGAACAGGCGATCGTACAGGCGCACTTCGCATTCGATGCTCGCAGCGGCCGGCACCCAGTGCACGACGCCTTTGACCTTGCGGCCTTCCGGGTTCTTGCCCAGGGTGTCCGGGTCGTAGGAGCAACGCAGTTCGACGATGTTGCCATCGGCGTCCTTGATGGCTTCGTCGGCACGGATCACGTAGCTGCCGCGCAGGCGCACTTCGCCGTTCGGCTCCAGGCGCTTGTAGCCTTTTGGCGGCTCTTCCATGAAGTCATCACGGTCGATGTAGATTTCGCGAGCGAACGGCAGCTTGCGCACGCCCAGCTCTTCTTTCTGCGGGTGACGCGGCAGCTCGAGGTGGTCGACCTTGTCTTCCGGGTAGTTGGTGATCACGACTTTCAACGGACGCAGCACGCACATGGCGCGCGGCGCGTTCGCGTCCAGATCCTGACGGATGCTGAACTCAAGCATGCCGTAATCGACCACACCGTCAGAACGGTTGGTGCCGACCATGTCGCAGAAATTGCGGATCGACGCCGGGGTGTAGCCACGACGACGGAAACCCGAAAGGGTCGACATGCGCGGGTCGTCCCAGCCATGCACGTGCTTTTCATCGACCAGTTGCTTGAGCTTGCGCTTGCTGGTGATGGTGTAGTTCAGGTTCAGGCGGCTGAATTCGTACTGACGCGGGTGCGCCGGTACCGGCAGGCTGTCGAGGAACCATTCGTACAGTGGACGGTGGCTTTCGAACTCCAGGGTGCAAATGGAGTGGGTGATGCCTTCGATGGCGTCCGACTGGCCGTGGGTGAAGTCGTAGTTCGGGTAGATGCACCACTTGTCACCGGTCTGGTGATGGTGGGCATGGCGAATGCGGTACATGATCGGGTCGCGCAGGTTCATGTTCGGCGAGGCCATGTCGATCTTGGCGCGCAGCACGCGGGCGCCGTCCGGGAACTCACCGGCGCGCATGCGGTTGAACCAGTCCAGGTTCTCTTCCACCGAACGGTCGCGGAACGGGCTGTTCTTGCCAGGCTCGGTCAGGCTGCCACGGTATTCCTTGGCTTGCTCGGGGGTCAGGTCGTCAACGTAGGCCTTGCCAGCCTTGATCAACTCGACGGCCCAGTCGAACAACTGGTCGAAATACTTGGATGCATAGCGCACTTCACCGGACCATTCGAAGCCCAGCCACTTGATGTCGCTTTCGATGGCGTCGATGTATTCCTGGTCTTCCTTGGCCGGGTTGGTGTCGTCGAAACGCAGGTGCGTGACGCCACCGAACTCCTGGGCCAGGCCGAAGTTCACACAAATCGACTTGGCGTGACCGATGTGCAGGTAGCCGTTGGGCTCTGGCGGGAAACGGGTGACGATCTGCGTATGCTTGCCCGAATCCAGGTCCGCCTGGATGATCGGGCGCAGGAAATTGACCGGGACGGCAGGTCCGGCCTTGGAATTCGAGGTAGGGTCGACAGTGGGCTTGCTCATAGGATCCTTGAACAGACAGGTTCGTGGCCAGGTGGGGCCAGATAAAACAAAGGGCTCATAATAGCCGAAGCAGTCAAGACACTGACAGGCTGGGACCAAAAACTGCTGTTTAATTCCTCTTTTAATGACCGGGGCGATAAAAAACCACCTCGAAATTCCCGCCGGGCACGCTAAACTGCGCGCCTTGGCCCTCGTTTAGCCAGACAGGTAAGACGCCCCGGCGTCCAAACCCACGAATTCCCTGAAAAGAGTAGTGAACATGACTCAAGTCAAACTGACCACCAACCACGGTGACATCGTCATCGAGCTGAACGCCGAGAAAGCGCCGATCACCGTCGCCAACTTCATCGAATACGTTAAAGCCGGCCACTACGAAAACACCGTTTTCCACCGTGTCATCGGCAACTTCATGGTCCAGGGCGGCGGTTTCGAGCCCGGCATGAAAGAAAAGAAAGACAAGCGCCCAAGCATCCAGAACGAAGCAGACAACGGCCTCTCCAACGACAAGTACACCGTCGCCATGGCCCGTACCATGGAGCCACATTCGGCCTCCGCGCAGTTCTTCATCAACGTGGCCGACAACGCCTTCCTGAATCACAGCGGCAAGAACGTGCAGGGTTGGGGTTACGCGGTATTCGGTAAAGTGACCGAAGGCCAGGACGTCGTCGACAAGATCAAAGGCGTGCAAACCACCGGTAAAGCCGGTCACCAGGATGTTCCGGTAGAAGACGTAATCGTCGAGAAAGCCGAGATCGTTGGGTGATATTGCTGATTTCAGATTTGCATCTGGAAGAGGAGCGCCCGGACATCACCCGGGCGTTTCTGGATTTGCTCCACGGCCGCGCCCGTGGCGCCCAGGCGTTGTACATTCTGGGGGACTTCTTTGAAGCCTGGATTGGCGACGATGGGATGACTCCGTTCCAGCGCTCGATTTGCGAGGCTCTGCGTGAGCTGAGCGACAGTGGCACCCCGATTTTTATCATGCATGGCAACCGGGACTTCCTGATCGGCAAGGCATTCTGCAAAGCGGCAGGCGCCACCTTGCTCAAGGACCCCAGTGTCGTGCAGTTCTATGGCGAGCCTGTGCTGTTGATGCACGGCGACAGCCTCTGCACCCGCGACGTCGGCTATATGAAGCTGCGGCGCATCCTGCGTAATCCGATTGTGCTGTTTATCCTGCGCCACCTGCCCTTGCGTACCCGGCACAAGCTTGCCCGCAAGCTGCGCAGCGAGAGCAGCGCCCAGGTACGCATGAAAGCCAACGACATTGTCGATGTGACGCCCGAGGAAGTGCCGCGGGTGATGCAGCAGTTCGGCGTGCGCACCCTGGTCCACGGCCATACGCACCGCCCGGCCATTCATAAGTTGCAGATTGGTGACCAGGCGGCCAAGCGCATCGTGCTGGGGGATTGGGACAAGCAGGGCTGGGCCTTGCAGGTGGATGAGCAAGGGTTTCAGTTGGCGGCGTTTGACTTCGTCAATCCGCAACTGGCGTTGCCCAGCGCATAACTCAAGCACAACCCCAATCAAATGTGGGAGCTGGCTTGCCTGCAATGCAGACAACTCGGTACATCAATACTCCGAGGTGATGCTATCGCAGGCAAGCCAGCTCCCACATTGATTGAGTACACCCGTTAGTGGCCGGAAGCCTCCGGCCCTGCCTTCGCCGCAAACGGCGGTTTCGCCAGCCACACAATCACGATCAAGCCCATGAACATCCACCCCAGCAACGTGAAGTAATCCACGGTGGACATCATGTACGCCTGGCTGGTGAGGATCTGGTCCAACTGCGCATACGCCTTATGCCCTGCCCCGCCAAGCGCCTGCAGCGCATCGCGGGTCGCCGAGTCATAGGTGGTCATGTTCTCGCTCATGTACGCATGGTGCTGATCCGCGCGGCGAATCCAGATCCAGGTGGTCAGCGATGCCGCAAAACTGCCGCCCAGGGTCCGCAGGAACGTCGCAAGGCCCGCGCCATCGGCGATTTGTGCCGGCGGCAAATCGGACATCAAGATGCTCAAGGTCGGCATAAAGAACAGTGCCACACCAATACCCATGAACAGTTGCACCAGGGCGATGTGCTGGAAGTCCACCTCATTGGTGAAGCCCGCGCGCATAAAGCAGCTCAAGCCAATCGCCAGAAATGCCAGGCCGGCCAGCAAGCGCAGGTCGAACTTGTGCGCGTATTTGCCCACAAACGGCGACATCAGTACCGGCAGAATCCCGATCGGCGCCACCGCCAGACCTGCCCAGGTAGCGGTGTAGCCCATTTGGGTTTGCAGCCATTGGGGCAGGATCAGGTTGATCCCAAAGAACCCGGCATACCCCAGCACCAACACAATGGTGCCGATGCGGAAGTTGCGGTAGGCAAACAGCCGCAGGTTGACCACCGGGTGTTTGTCGGTGAGTTCCCAGATGACGAACACCGCCAGGGCGACGGCCGAGATCGCCGCACCGATGATGATGAAGTTGGACTCGAACCAGTCCAGGTCGTTGCCCTTGTCGAGGATGATCTGCAAGGCGCCGACACCGACGATCAAGCTCAGCAACCCGACATAATCCATCGGCTGGTAGCTGGTCACCACCGGACGCTTCTTCAGTTGCGAACGCACCACCATCACCGCAAAGATGCCGATGGGCACGTTGATAAAGAAAATCCAGGGCCAGCTGTAGCTGTCAGTGATCCAGCCGCCGAGGATTGGCCCGGCAATCGGCGCCACCACCGTGACCATCGCCAATAACGCCAGGGCCATGCCGCGCCTGGCTGGCGGGTAGACCGCAATCAGCAAGGTTTGGGTCATCGGGTACAACGGCCCCGCGACCAGGCCTTGCAGCACCCGAAAACCAATCAGCTCGGGCATCGAAGTGGAAATACCACAGAGGAACGACGCCAGCACAAAGAGGATGGTCGCCCACAAAAACAGCTTCACCTCGCCAAAGCGCCGGCTCAGCCAGCCGGTGAGCGGCAAGGCAATCGCGTTGCTCACCGCAAACGAAGTGATCACCCAGGTGCCCTGCTCCGAGCTCACACCCAGGTTGCCGGAGATGGTCGGCAACGCCACGTTGGCGATGGTGGTGTCGAGCACCTGCATAAAGGTCGCCAGCGACAGGCCAATAGTGGCCATCAACAGGCTGGGTGGCGTGAAGGAGGCGTTATTGCTCATCAGCGTTGCACAGCCTTGGGTGCGGCGAGGCTGTTGTCATGGATCAGTTGGCTGATCATGGCGTCGGCTTCGGCCAGTTGGCGGTCATACACGTTGGTGGTGAACGAGGCCTTTTGCGGCGCCTGTTGCGCCAGTACCGGGCCGCTCGTATCGTGCAGGTCCACATTGACCACGGTGCTCAGGCCCACCCGCAGCGGGTGCTGGGCCAGCTCATCGGCGTTGATATGGATACGCACGGGCACCCGCTGCACGATCTTGATCCAGTTACCGGTGGCGTTTTGCGCCGGCAGCAGGGCGAACGCGCTGCCGGTACCGGCGCCCAGGCTATCCACGGTGCCGCTGAACTTCACGTCACTGCCGTAGATGTCGGACTCGATGTCCACCGGCTGCCCAATACGCATATCGCGCAGTTGGGTTTCCTTGAAGTTGGCGTCGATCCACAGTTGGTTCAGCGGGATCACCGCCATCAACGCAGTCCCCGGCTGCACGCGCTGGCCCAGTTGCACGGTGCGCTTGGCAACGTAGCCGGTGACGGGGGCGATCAAGGTGCTGCGAGCGTTGGTCAGGTAAGCCTGACGCAACTGCGCGGCGGCGGCCTGCACGTCCGGGTGGGACGAAATCACCGTGTCATCCACCAGCGCGCTGCTGGTCTTGAACTGTTGCTGCACGTTGGCCAGGGCATTTTGCGCCGAGGTCAGGTCGTCACGCGCATGGGACAGTTCTTCCTGGGAAATCGCGCCGCCGGCAGCCAGATTCTTACGGCGATTGTAGTTGTCCTGAGCCTTTTGCACGTTGGCCTGCTGGGCCAGCACTTGGGCTTTCATGCCGTCGACATTGCTGTAGAGACCACGCACCTGACGCACGGTGCGCGCCAGGTTGGCCTGCGCACTTTGCAGGCCGACAGCGGCGTCATTCGGGTCAAAATTGATCAGCACCTGGCCCTCGTGGACCAGGTCGCCATCGTCGGCGCCGATGCTGACTACCGTGCCGGTGACCAGCGGGGTGATTTCCACCACGTTGCCGTTCACGTAGGCGTCGTCGGTGCTTTCGTTGAAGCGACCGTAGAACTCATACCAACCCCACACGCCCAGCACGCCGAGGATGACGATCAGCGCCAGGCCGATCAGCATGATTTTGCGTTTGCGTGGGTTGTTATCCGGTTTTTCAGTGACGTTGTTGCTGTCGGCAGTGGCCATGACAAATACCTCAAATTATTCCGTGCGTGTGGCTGGGGTGGTCGCGGCCACGTTATCGGCGTTGAACCCGCCACCCAGGGCCTGCATCAATTGAATCGACAGATCGATCTGCGCAGCATTCAGGGTCGCCAGCTGACGCTGGGCCTGCAGCAATTGCTGCTCGATGCTGAGCACATCCAGGTAATTACCGATGCCTGAGCTGTAACGCTGCACCCCGGTGTCGTAAGACTGCTGGGCAATGTCCGCGGCATGTTGCTGTGCCTGGATCTGCCGCCCGGTTTCGCGCAACTGCATCAGGGTGTTACCGATATCGCCCAAGGCTTGCACCAGGGTTTTGTTGTACTGAGCCACCGCCAGGTCGTAATCGGCGTCGCGGGCATCCAGGTCGGCACGCAAGCGGCCACCGTCAAAGATCGGCAACGAGATCGTCGGCGCAATGCTGAAGAAACGACTGGCTGAGCCAAACATCGCATCCCCCAGCAACGACTCGGCCCCGGCGCTCGCGCTCAGGTTGAGGTTGGGATAGAAACGGGTTTTGCTCGCGGCCACGTTCTTGCTCGCCGCCTCCACCCGCCAGCGCGCGGCGATCAGGTCCGGGCGACGGCCGAGCAGTTCGGCCGGCAAGACTGAAGGCACGGCAACGACGCTGGGTTTCAACACGTTCGGGCGCACCAGCTCACTGCCACGGTCCGGGCCTTTGCCGAGCAATACGGCGAGGGCAATCTTGGCGCTTTGCAGTTGTTTTTCCGCATCGATCAATTGCGACTGGGAGCTGGCTTCCAGGCTTTCGGTCTGTTGGTACTGGTACTGGCTGTCGATGCCGGAGCTGAGGCGGCGCTTGCTCAAGTCGAGCATCTGGCGGGTACGCTTGAGGTCGTCATTGGCCAGGTCACGCACGATATGGGCCTGGCCCAGGTCGCTGTAGGCCTTGGCTACGTTGGCGGCCAAGGTCAGGCGTGCGGCTTGTTGATCGACTTGGGCGGCACGCGCCTGGCCCAAGGCGGCTTCCCAGGCGGCGCGCTGGCCACCCCAGAGGTCGAAGTTGTAATTGAAGCTGGCGCCAATATTACGCACGGTGGCGTAGGCATCGCCCTCGCCGCGCGGGTCCTGGTCCTTGGCCAGGCGCGAACGGCTCACGCCAGCGCTGGCATCCAGGGTCGGCATGCGTGCCGCGTCGGCGGCATAGGCAGCGGCTTGCGCCTGGTGGGCACGGGCGCTGGCGACTTGCATGTCGGGGCTGTTTTGCAGAGCTTCATGGATCAAGCCGTCGAGCTGTGGGTCGCCCAGGCTTTTCCACCAATCGGCACTCGGCCATGCGGCAGTGGACAGGGTCACGCCGCTGAGGGATTTGCCGGTTTGCAACGTGTTGGCGTCGAGGCGTTGGCCTTGGGTGTCGAGGCCGCTGAAGTTGGCGCAACCGGCCATGCTCATCGCCACCAGCACCAGGCTAAGTGCACGTGTGTTCATTTATTACCTACCCGCTGGATGACGATGGCGTCACCGGCAGCTACCAGAATTTTTGTGAGGATGGCTTCCAGGGTCTGCAACTCACCGGGCTCGAGGGCACCGGCCAGTTCGTTCATTGACTGGGCGCCGATGTGCGGGAGCATGTCGGCCAGGCGCTGGCCGTCTTCGGTGAGCACCAGCTGCACCTGGCGCCGGTCCTGTTCGGAACGCTTGCGCGCCAGCAGGCCCTTTTGCTCCAGACGATCGAGCATGCGGGTCATGGAACCGCTGTCCAGCGACAAGTTGCGGCACAGCTCGGCCGGGGTATCCACATCAAACTGGGCAATGATGATCAACACCTTGAACTGCGCGGCCGTCACGCCGTGAGGTTCCATGTGGGTGTCGATAATGCGGTCCTTGAGCAGCGCCGCGCGGCCCAGCAACAAGCCGAGGTGGCAGTTGCGAAAGCTGTCAGGGGTGAAGTGGGTCATCGAAAGTCACCTTATTACTGCCTAGGCAGTGAATGTATGACAAGATGTTACTGCTTAGGCAGCGAATGTCAAATGGAATTATTAGCTTGCTTGCTAATTTCACGACAGGTGGGCTGCAATGCAAACACATGTGGGAGCTGGCTTGCCTGGGATGGCGGTGTGTCAGTCAATAAATCATCGACTGATGTACCGCTATCGCAGGCAATCCAGCTCCCACATTGTTTACCCGGTACGGGGCTTAGAAATCCCGTTTGTAGAAGATATCCAACGAGCTGGCCACGCCACTGGCCACTTCCAGGTAGACCTTCTTGCTCAACAAGTAGCGCAAGGCAATGGTGCTGGCCGGCTCGAACACGCCTACCCCGTAACGCAGGCTGAGTTTTTCGGTGATCTTGCCGCTGGCCACCACGGCGGTGGTGTTGCCACTGCCTTGGGTATCGAGGTCGAAGTCCTGGATACCCAACTTGTTGGCAATATCCGAGGTCACCCCGGCGCTGCCCATCAAGCCCAGGCCCAAGGCCGCTTCGGCGAGCATGTTGTTGTCTTCACCGGTGTTGTTACGCGAACGCCCCAGCACCAGGTACGACAATGCATCCTCCTGGGGCATGGCCGGCTCGGAGAAAATCTGCGTGGTCGGCTGTTCAGCGCTGCCGCTCAGGCGAATCCCGGCCGTGACTGTTCTGGAAGGTTCGGTAACGACACGCACGGCTTCGATGTCCAGGAACGGTTGATCCAGCGGCCCGGCGAACAACAGCCGCGCACGGCGCACGTTGAGCCTTTGGCCATAGGCGCGGTAGCGGCCGTCGTTGAGCCACAGCTCGCCACGGGTGTCCATGTTGTCGCCGATATGCACATGGCCCTGCACCTTGGCAGTCAGGCCAAAGCCCGCGAAGTTAAGCTGGTCTTCGCCCACCTCCACGTCGATATCCATGGCCATCGCCATTGGCGGCTTGCCCTCCTCGGTCTGGCTGCCGACGATCAGCGTGTCATCCGAGACCTTGACCGTCGACGGCGGCAATTCACGCACGGTGATGTCGCCCCGCGGGATGTGCACCTTGCCGGCAATCGCCAACTTGTCGTTTTTGAGGCTGATCTTCAGGTCGGGCGCCACTTCCAGCGTGGCATAAGGCTCTACCGTAACCGGCAGTTGCGAGCCTTGCAGGCTGAGGTCCACCACCAGGGCCTGGCCCCAGTCGACCTGCCCCTTGAGGCTACCCTGCCCGGCTTTGCCACTGTGCCAGGCGCCGTTCAACTGCACGCTTTCGCCGGCAATCAACGCCTGTACGTTCAAGCCTTCAAGGCTGATCGGTAATTCAGGCCCGGCAATCTCCCCGCCGACGAGGTTCACGCTGCCATTGACCTGCGGCGCCAGCAAACCACCGGAGATGCGGCCGTTGCCGTTGAGCTTGCCGTTGAGTTTTTCCACCATCGGCACAAACGGCCGCGCCACTGCGAGGTCCAGCCCGTTGAGGCTGAAGTTACCGGTAATCGGCTTGTTCTTCGGCAGCGGATTGATCTGCGCCTGCAACAGTAATTCACCGAGCTTGCCGCCGCGGAAGTTGAGCTGAGTGTCGATGCGCTTGGGGTTGAGGGTGGTTTCCAGCTTCAAGGTGTCGTAGGGGAAATCCAGCCACTGGTCCTTGTCTTTCACGCGCAACGTGCCGCCGCTGGCGTCTATCGACACCACGCCTTTAGGCCCGCTGGCGGGCAGGTCGAGCTGCACATCGGCGTTGAGCTTGCCCTGCCAGGCGAAATCTTTAGGCAAGAAGGCCGCCAGGCTGTCGATGGGGAATTGCTTGAGGTGGTAACGCAGTTTCGGCTCAGGCATCAGCCGCTGATCTTCGCCGCACAAGCTGGCAGGGCCAGACACCCAGCAATGCGCCGCAAAGGTCAGCTTGCCGTCGGCCAGGCGCTCGATCTTCGCCGGGGCCTGCAGCTTCCAGTCCTGGCCACCGGCCTGCACCTCGCCGCTGGCCAGGCGCCCGCGCCAGTTGCCTTTGTCGAGATTGCCGTCCAACGCCAGGGCTAGCTTGAGCAGCGGCCCCGCCAGATCCAGCTGGACCTTCTGGCTCTTGATATCGCCTTGGGCACTGGCGGTCAGGGTGCCAACCTGGGTATCGCCGGCTTGGATGCCAGTGCCCTTGAGGTCGATCTTCGCGCGCTGGGCGTTGTCGAGCGTCGCGTCGAGGTTGAGGTTTTGCAGGTGATTGTCGGCGAAGGCCAGTTGCTGACCTTTAAGGTCGAGCTTGCCTTGGGGTGCCTTCAGCGTCCCGGCCACATCGACCCGCCCATTGATTTGCCCACGTAACTGCGGCCACAACTGGGCCAGGCGCGCCAGTTTGATATCGATCTGACCGGCCAGGCGTTGTTGCAGGCTGCCGCTGCCATTGATGCGGTTGTCGCCCAGGCGGATATCCAGGTTGGCGAGGGTCCATTGCTCACCCGCGCCTTCGGCCTTGGCCGCCAGCACAGCGGTTTGGCCGCGCAAACGGCCCTTGAGGTCGAGGTCGGCGTTCAGCTTGAGTTGTTCATTTTTGAACTCGCCCTTGCTGCGCAGCGGGCCGGCCAAGGTGCCGGGTAATTCCGCCACCCAGTACGCCGGGTTCAGCGCCGACAGGTCCAGCGCCGTGTCCCAGGCAATGCCATCGGCAAATTGCAGGTTCAGATGGCCTTCGGCTTTGCCTTGGCCTGCGGTCAATTTCAACTCGGGCAGGAAGACCTGCTTGAGGTCGCCACTGAACGGCGTCACCACATTGAATTTACCGGCCGGGCCGTCGAGGTCGGCCTTGAGGTTGCCGAGGTAGTTGCCGTCCTTATAGGCGATCTCGCCATTGAAGGTGCGTAACGCAACCTGCGGTTCATCAATCAAGGGGTAGAGGCGGTGCCAGGGGAAATCCAGCCAGTCGATCTTGGCGTCGGCACTGAAGCCTTGCTGCCAGTCCAGATTGGCGCTGAGTTTGAGGCTTTGCTTGTCCCCGGCACTCAAGTCCAGGCCAGCGATCTGCGCGCCCTTGGCGTCGACTTTGCCTTGCAACAGCAAGTCCACCGGACCTTTGTCCGCCGGCAGCACGGCTTTGCCCAACAGTTGGTAGCCGTTGCTCAGGTCGCCCTTGGCGGTGAGGTCCAGTTGATTGAGTTGCAGGGTGTCAGGCAACTCGGCGCTGGGCTTGAAGCCATCGGCGGTGATGTGCAACTGCGCGGGCAGGTTCTCCGCCAGCGGTTGCAGCTCGCCACTGAGTTTGGCGGGCAAGTAGCCACTGCTGTCGGCATCGAGCTTGAGGGTCTTGAGCAGGTCGCCGTCCACCTTGAGGGCCACCTTCCACGGCGCGCCGCCGGGGGCGTAAGGCAGGCTCAGGTTGCCGGTGGCATTCAGCGGCCAATTGCCGGTGGGTTGCAACAGACCGGCGAGGTCCAGCACCAGGTCGTCGCGCTGCACGTGCACCGAGTCGATCTGCATACCGGCAGCCGTCCAGTGCGCGGCCAATTGCAGGCCTTTGAGCTCTTCGCTGCCGTTAAACAGCAGGCTGCCGACGCGAACGTCGCCCAACTGGATCGCTACCGGCAGTTTCAGCTCCGGCAATTGGATCGGCCCGCTGCTACTTTCTTCTGCGCTGGGTGGAAACTGCAGGCTGACCTGCTCCACGTCCAGCTGATTAATGCACAAGGTCATGCGCAGCAGGCACGCCGGCGACCAGTCAAACTTCGGTGCGTTGAGCTCGACCCGGCTGGCGTCCTGCTGCCACAGCAGATGATCGGCACTCCATTGGCCACCCAAGTGGCCCTGGAAATTCTCTACCGTCAAACCCGGCACTTGGTTCAGGACCCAGCGGCTGCCCGCCTGGGTGCCGAGCACGGTCCACAGCGCCAACAACGCTAAGACGAGGACAGCCACGATGGCCAGCCCTGCTATTTTCAAACCACGCATCACAGCTCAGGCCCCATGGAAAAGTGCAAACGAATACCGCCCGGGTCTTCCAGGGCATGGGCCAGGTCAAGGCGAATCGGCCCGACGGGCGAGACCCAACGTATGCCCACGCCAACACCGGTTTTCAGGCTTGGCATTTCCAGGGTATTGAAGGAGTTGCCCTGGTCGATAAAGGTCGCGATCCGCCATTTTTCGGCGATTGAATATTGATACTCAGCGCTCAACGCCACCATGTAGCGGCCGCCAATACGGTCACCACGGTCATTTTCCGGCGACAGCGTCTGGTACTCATAGCCCCGCACGCTCTGGTCACCACCGGCAAAAAAGCGCAACGAAGGGGGCACGGACTGGTAGCCATTGGTGGCGCTGCCGCCGAACTGCGCACGGCCCAGGAAACGGTGGTTATCCCACACGGTCGTCAGGCCTTTGATCGTGGCAGTGCCGTAAAGCAGGTTGGTGTCGGAGCCAAGCCCTTCCTTGGCAACCTTGGCGTCGAACATCAGGCGATAGCCATTGTGCGGGTCGATGCGGTTGTCGCTGCGCAGGTAGGAATAATTGATCCCCGGCATCACCAGGTTACTCAGGCCCGAGTCATTGCCCAGGCGGTATTCCTCGCGCTGGTATTTGAGCGAGATCACACGGGTCCAGCCGCTGGGCAGTTTGCTGTGCCATTCCGGGCCAAGGGTGAGCAGTTTACTCAGGGTGTCGGTGTTGGCCAGTTCTTCATTCTGGTAGCCACCGGCGAAGCGCAATTTGTCGGTCAACGGTGGGTCCAGCGGAATGTCGTACCACAGCCCGACGTTCTGCCGCGGCGCCGACAGTTCGGCTTCCCAACCATAGCTGTGGCCCTGAGGGTTGACCCAGTGGCGGGTCCAGTTGGCCTTGCCACGCGGGCCGACGTCGGTGGAGTAACCGAGGCCCAGGCCCATGGTGCGTGGCTTGCGGGTTTCCAGTTGCACGGCCACCGGGATCACGTCATTGGCCGAGCCGGCGGGCGTGGCGTCCACGCGCACGCCTTCGAAGAAGCCGCTCGATTGCAGGTTCTGATTGAGTTCAGCGATCAATTCGGAGTCGTAAGGCGTGCCGCTTTTGAACGGCACCATGCGTTGCAACAGGTCTTCATCAAACGGCGTATCGCCGGTAAAGCTGACGTTACCCATGGTGTAGCGCGGGCCACTGTCGTACACGAGTTCGATATCGGCGACACCGGCTTTCGGGTCAACGATGAGTTTCTGGCGGGTAAAGCGCCCGCTGAAAAAGCCGTAGCGCGAGGCCTGGTTCTGGATCAGACGCTTGGCGTCTTCATAGTGGCCGTGGTTGAGCACGGCACCGGAGGTGAGGTCGCTGCCTTCGGGCACGCGAAAAGCCTTGAGGCTCGCGGCCTGGCCGTCGACCCGAATGGTCACGTTGCGCAAATGCACCGGTTCGCCGGGGTCGATGGTGAGGACCAGGCGCGGGTTTTTACCGCCCTTTACATCACTGCTGATCAGAGGCTGATAGAAGCCCAGAGCCTGGGCCGCTTTGCGGGCCTGCTCTTCGGCGCCACGGCTGAACCGCAGCAAGGCTTCTTCATCGCGATCGCCTACCCCGCCAATATAGCCTTCGATGTTGGCTTTCAACGCGTCGTTTGAAGGCTTGATTCGCACGTCCAATTCGCTTTGCGCCAATGCGCCGCAGCTTGTGAACAGCAGAATCAAGCCGCTGGTAAATCTTCCTGGGAGCTTCATACGCGCGGATGCTACACGACCTTGGGAGGCTCTTTGAACCCGGAATTATCTGAATAATTCTGTATTAAGCCGTTGCAGCATGTAACGACTGCGGATTGGGGTGAAAAAAAACGTGTTCCAGGATGGGGCCTATCGCCACTTCACCAATTTCCTCATAGCCCTGGCGCTTGTAGAAATCCAGATAGCGCGAATCGCCAGTATCGAGCACGACGCCTGAAGAGTGCGGGTCATCGGCGCACCAGTTGTGCACGGCTTCCAGCAACTGTTCGCCGTAATGTTTGCCCTGAAATTGCGGGTGAATGCCCAACAGCGGCAGCACATGCACCGACTCGCTGGGCAGGCACGCCAGCACTGCGTAATGGTATTCCAAGTAACGCCGAGTACCGCGCACCCCGGTGCTCAACCACATCCGCAATTGCCAGGCCCAGCTCTCGGTGATGCCCAGGCGCCGCTGCGGTGGCGCGATCAGCGCGATGCCGATCAGCCGGTCGTTGACGAACAGCCCGATGGCGGGAAGTTTCTGAAAGAAGTGCTGCTTGACCAGTTCGCGCACGGTGGCCCGTACCCGCTGTTCATAACCCGAACGCTCGGCCTCGAAGATATAGGCGAAGGTCGGCTCATGCCGATAAGCCTGGTACAACAAGGAACGCGCCTCGCGGGAATAGCCGCTGTTGAGCAGGCGAATGTCGGCGATGGCAGTCGAAGTGTCAGGCATGCAGTTAATCTCCCTGGGCGCCATTCAAAAGATGGCGTTCTTATGGGTACGAACCTACGCAGCACCAGTCGTTCCCAGACATTAGCAGTGCATCCGCCCTACCGCCACGCTGGCCCCCGTCCGACTTGTCGGCTAGCATCGCCTTTTTGCCAGACTGGACTGCCGACCATGAAAATCGTCTCCTTCAATATCAACGGGCTGCGCGCCCGCCCTCATCAGCTGGCGGCGCTGATTGAAAAGCATCAACCCGACGTGATTGGCCTGCAGGAAACCAAGGTCCACGATGACCAGTTCCCGTTGGCCGAAGTGCAGGCACTGGGCTACCACGTGTACTACCACGGCCAAAAAGGCCACTACGGCGTGGCCTTGCTCTCGCGCAAAGAAGCATTGAGCGTGCACAAAGGGTTTGCCAGTGATGAAGAAGACGCCCAGCGCCGCTTTATCTGGGGCACCTTCGCCGATGAGAACGGCAACCCCGTGACCGTCATGAATGGCTACTTCCCCCAGGGCGAAAGCCGCGACCACCCCACCAAGTTCCCTGCCAAGCAGCGCTTCTACGCAGACTTGCAGCACCTGCTGGAAAGCCAGTTCAGCAATGACCAGGCGCTGGTGGTGATGGGCGACGTGAACATTTCCCCGGAAGATTGCGACATCGGCATCGGCGCCGACAATGCCAAGCGTTGGCTGAAAACCGGCAAGTGCAGCTTCCTGCCGGAAGAACGCGAGTGGATGGCGCGCTTGAAGAACTGGGGCCTGGTCGACAGTTTCCGTCACTTGAACCCGGACGTGACCGACCGCTTCAGCTGGTTCGACTACCGCAGCCGTGGTTTCGAGGACGAGCCCAAGCGTGGGCTGCGCATTGACGTGATCATGGCGTCCAACGGCTTGCTGTCACGGGTCAAGGATGCCGGTGTGGACTACGATTTGCGCGGTTTGGAAAAGCCATCGGACCATGCGCCGATCTGGCTCGAACTGAGCTGACACCATTACTCAGTGCGGGAGTTGGCGTGCCAGCTCCCACGCGTTGATCAGCGGCGTACCCGTCATATTTATGCAACCTGCCTGACTTAATCTGGCGGCACTCCCTTTGGCTTAAGAAGGTGCCGGCATGATGCTGCGCGTTCTGCTCCTGTTGCTCCTGCCCCTCTACGCTGTCGCCACTCCCCTGCCCGTTCCCGATCAAGGCCCCGCATTGCGTATCCAGGGCTCCAATACCATTGGCGCGGCCTTGGGGCCCGCGCTGGTCAAGGGTTTGATGGAGCACCAGGGCTTGCAGACGGTACACAGCGAGCCCGGCGATGGCGCCAACGAACGACGAGTGATCGGCACGACACGTCAGGGCAAGACCGTGACTATCGAGGTGGCCGCCCACGGTTCCAGCACCGGGTTTAGCGCGCTCAAAAACGCCAGCGCCGACCTCGCGGCGTCGTCCCGGCCGATCAAGGACAGCGAACTGGTTGACCTGGAACCCCAGGGAGACCTGAAAAGCCCCGAGGCCGAGCAAGTGATCGCCATTGACGGCCTGGCAATCATCCTGAATCCGCAAAACCCGTTGAATACCTTGAACACCGACCAACTGGCGCAGATCTTCAACGGCGAGGTCAGCACCTGGGAGGCGCTGGGCGGCACCGGCGGTGCCATTCATTTATATGCCCGGGATGATCAATCCGGCACCTACGACACCTTTAAGGAACTGGTGCTACGCCTGCGCGGTAAGCCTCTCGCAACGTCCGCCAAGCGCTTCGAGTCCAGTGAAGCGTTGTCCGACGCGGTGAGCCATGACCCGCAAGGCATCGGGTTCATCGGCCTGCCTTATGTGCGCCAGGCCAAAGCCGTAGCGATTGTCGACGGTGACTCACAACCCATGCAGCCGCTGACCAGCCTGATTGCCACCGAGGATTACCCGCTGTCACGCCGGTTGTATTTCTACTGGCCGCCATCAAGCCGTAACCCCTGGGCCAAAGCATTGGTGGACTTTACCCAGAGCAGCAAAGGCCAGGCGATTGTGGCTGCCAACGGTTTTATCGCACAGCAAGTACAGGCAATTGGCGTGGAGCCGCGCAACTCAATGCCCGAGGACTATCAGGCCATCGCCCGTGATGCCCAGCGCTTGACGGTGAATTTTCGTTTCGAGGAAGGCAGTGCCAGCCTGGACAACAAGGCTCGCCAGGATTTGCAGCGGGTGGTGGCTTATATCCGCAGCCACGGCAAGCTCGACAGGCACGTAACCCTGGTGGGTTTTGGTGATGCCAAGAATGACCCGCAGCGTGCGGCGCTCTTGTCAAAATTGCGGGCGATGGCGGTGCGCCGGGAATTGGTCAAAAGCGGCGTGGTGCTGCGCGATATTCGCGGGTTCGGCGCGCAGATGCCGGTGGCGGCGAATACGGCGGATGAGGGCCGGATCAAGAATCGGCGGGTGGAGGTTTGGGTGTACTGAACCTTGAGTTTTATGGTGTAAACACTGGCCTCTGCGCGGGCAAGCCCGCTCCCACATTCGACCTCATTCTCATGTTGGAAATCGGTCAATTGTGGGAGCGGGCTTGCCCGCGATAAGGGCGACGCGGTGTTACTGCCCGCTGCGCATGAGCTCTTTAGGCACATACTTGCCGATCTCGAACTTGCCGATCGCCGCACGGTGTACTTCATCCGGGCCGTCGGCCAGGCGCAAGGTGCGTTGCATGGCGTACATGTAGGCCAGCGGGAAGTCGTTGGACACCCCGGCACCTCCGTGGATCTGGATCGCGCGGTCGATCACCTTCAACGCCACGTTCGGCGCCACGACCTTGATCTGGGCGATTTCGCTTTTCGCCACTTTGTTCCCGACGGTATCCATCATGTAGGCCGCCTTCAAGGTCAGCAGGCGCGCCATGTCGATTTCCATCCGCGAGTCGGCGATCTTGTCGATATTGCCGCCCAAGCGTGCCAATGGCTTGCCGAACGCGGTACGGCTGACGGCGCGTTTGCACATCAGCTCCAGCGCACGCTCGGCCATGCCGACGGAGCGCATGCAGTGGTGGATACGGCCTGGGCCAAGGCGACCCTGGGCAATTTCAAAGCCGCGGCCTTCACCGAGCAGTACGTTTTCATACGGTACGCGCACGTTGTCGAACAGCACTTCAGCGTGGCCGTGAGGGGCGTCGTCGTAACCGAATACCGGCAGCGGGCGCACGATCTTCACGCCGGGGGTGTCCACCGGCACCAGGATCATCGAGTGCTGCTGGTGCCGCGGTGCATCCGGGTTGCTCAGGCCCATGAAGATCAGAATCTTGCAGCGCGGGTCGCAGGCGCCGGAGGTCCACCACTTCTTGCCGTTGATCACCCACTCATCGCCCTGGCGTTCGGCGCGGGCGGCCATGTTGGTGGCGTCTGAGGAGGCCACGTCCGGCTCGGTCATGGCAAAGGCCGAGCGGATCTCGCCGCGCAGCAGCGGTTCGAGCCAGCGTTGTTTCTGTTCTGCGTTGGCGTAGCGCACCAGCACTTCCATGTTGCCGGTGTCGGGGGCGGAGCAGTTGAACGGCTCCGGTCCCAGCAAGGAGCGGCCCATGATCTCGGCCAACGGCGCGTATTCGAGGTTGGTCAGGCCGGCGCCCAGCTCGGATTCCGGCAGGAACAGGTTCCACAGGCCTTCGGCTTTTGCCTTGGCTTTCAGCTCCTCCATGATGGCGGTGGGCTGCCAGCGGTCACCTTCGCTGACCTGGCGTTCAAACACCGTCTCGGCCGGGTAAACGTAAGCGTCCATGAACGCGGTGACGCGTTCACGCAGTTCCTGAACCTTGGGCGAATAGGCGAAATCCATGAGCAGCTCCCTTCTCTGAGAGGTTGTTTAGGTCATGCAATCGATGCTAGAACAGCGTTGATAATTTACCTAGCCTATTCTCGGCGTGTATTAACATTCATCACCGATATATGATCGGCGCATGGGCACTTAACAAATCGCCACCTAACAATAAGAGCGCAACGACATGAATCTGAGCAAGGTCGACCTCAACCTCTTTATCGTCTTCGACGCGATCTACACCGAAGCCAACCTGACTCGCGCCGGGCAGATTGTCGGCATCACCCAGCCGGCGGTGTCCAACGCACTGGCGCGCCTGCGCGAGACGTTCAACGACCCGCTGTTCGTGCGCACCGCCCAAGGCATGGTGCCTACGCCGATGGCGCAGAACATCATCGGCCCGGTGCGCAACGCGTTGTCGCTGCTGCGGGTGTCGGTGCAGGAAAGCCGGATTTTCAACCCGCAACAGGCGGCCAAGACCTATCGCATCAGCATGACCGACCTTACCGAGGCGGTGATTCTGCCGTTGCTGTTCCAGCGCCTGCGCCGCCTGGCGCCGACCGTGGTGATCGAGAGTTTCCTGTCCAAACGCCGCGAAACCACCAAGGAGCTGGCCGCCGGGCGCCTGGACTTTGCCGTGGACGCGCCGCTTAACACTGACCCGCAAGTGCGCCATGTGAAGCTGATGGAAGACCGCTACGTGTGCGCCATGCGCAAGGGCCACCCGATGGCGGGCAAGGACAAATTCACCCTGGACGACTACCTGTCACTGACCCATATCCATATCTCCAGCCGCCGCAACGGCTTGGGCCATGTCGACCTGGCGTTGGGCAAAATGGGCATCCAGCGCAAGATCGCCCTGCGCTCCCAGCATTACCTGATGGCTTCGCAAGTGTTGCAGCAGACCGACATGGTCATGACCGTGCCCGAACGCTTCGCCCGCCGCCACGAACTGCACTGGTTCAACTTGCCGGTCAACGACGTGCCGCCGGTGGAAACCCACCTGTACTGGCACGAAAGCACCGACCAGGACCCGGCCAACCGCTGGATGCGTGAGCAGATGATCGAGTTGTGCCAGCAGGTGACGGCGCATGAGAAGAAGCTCGATGGCAAGCAAGCTTGAGCCTCGCAGGGGGCTTGCTTGCGCTGGGCTGCACGGCAGCCCTTGACGTTTACGTCAACGTGCCATTAGCTTAGCGCCAAGACCTTCTTGAGCGCCCCCATGAGCACGACCTACAGCATCTCCGACCTCGCCCGCGAGCTCGACATTACTACCCGCGCCATTCGTTTCTATGAAGAACAAGGCCTGCTGGCCCCTGAACGTCGGGGCCAGGAGCGCATCTACTCGGCGCGGGACAAGGTCAGCCTCAAGCTGATCCTGCGTGGCAAACGCATCGGCTTCTCCCTGGCCGAATGCCGCGAGCTGATCGAACTCTACGACCCTACCAGCGGCAACCACATCCAGCTCAACAGCATGCTGGCCAAGATCGCCGAGCGCCGCGAGCAGCTTGAGCAACAGTTGCTGGATATCGAACAGATGAAGCTGGAACTGGACACCGCCGAAGAGCGTTGCACCCAGGCCCTGGCGCAGACCATGAGCCAGGTTGGCCAATAACCAGAAGGTAGCTGCCATGTCCCTCCCCTCACACGTACGCCTGGTGGAAGTCGGCCCGCGCGACGGATTACAGAACGAAGCCCAGCCCATCAGCGTGGCCGACAAGGTCCAGTTGGTGGATGCCCTGACCGGCGCAGGCTTGCGCTATATCGAGGTTGGCAGTTTTGTGTCGCCCAAATGGGTGCCGCAGATGGCCGGCTCGGCCGAGGTGTTTGCGCAGATACAGCGCAAGCCCGGCGTGACCTACGGCGCACTCGCACCGAACCTGCGCGGGTTTGAAGATGCGCTGGCTGCAGGCGTGAAGGAAGTGGCGGTATTCGCGGCAGCGTCCGAGGCGTTTTCCCAGCGCAATATCAACTGCTCGATCAGCGAAAGCCTGGAGCGCTTTGCGCCGATCATGGCGGCGGCCAAGCAGCACGGCATCAGCGTGCGCGGCTATGTGTCGTGTGTGTTGGGTTGCCCTTACGAAGGTGACATCGCCCCGGAACAGGTCGCGGCGGTCGCGCGCGAGTTGTATGCCATGGGCTGCTATGAGGTTTCCCTGGGCGACACCATCGGCACCGGCACGGCGGGCGCCACGCGGCAGCTGTTTGAAGTGGTCGGTGCGCAGGTGCCACGGGACAAGCTGGCCGGGCACTTTCATGACACCTACGGCCAGGCGATTGCGAATATCTACGCCAGCCTGCTCGAAGGAATCACCGTGTTCGATAGCTCTATCGCAGGCCTTGGCGGCTGCCCTTACGCCAAAGGCGCTAGCGGTAACGTTGCCACCGAAGACGTGGTGTACCTGCTCAATGGCCTGGGTATCGACACCGGAGTCGACTTGCAGGCGCTGATTCGCGCGGGCCTGCAGATCAGTCAGGTGCTGGGGCGCCCAACCGGTTCGCGTGTGGCAAAGGCCCGAACAGCCGGTTGAGTAGCTTAGCCGTGACAATGTGTTACCGCACCGCTACATATCGAGTAACACGGGAACATATTTTGTCTTATTTGCCGTAGGTCATTTCCCACGAAAAAACCAAACCATTGATTTTAAACAACTTTTAAAAGTTGGCACGGCTTCTGCTATCTCTATTGCATAACAAGAATAAAAAGCACCAAACCTAATAAAAATAAGACGAAACGACTCTGACATAACAAAAACAACACGGCAGAGACGCAGCTAACAGATTTTTTTGGAGAAGATGTGCTTCGCAGGGTACGGCGTGCCGAAACCCGCAACCGGTTAGAGAAAAATAAAACTACCTCAGGTAGCTACCCACTGGTTGGATCGATTACGAAGAAGCAGATCAGCGCTCAAAAAAATACGTTTGCTCTTGACCCCGGATGGGGGTCGCCAAAAACAGCGGTAAAGGGTAACGGTTGCCAAAAACAACAATAGACCGCCCCTCAATAATAAAAAAAGAGCACGCAACGACAAATTAAAGGGGACCTTCGGGTCCCCTTTGTGCTTTCTGGCGCACGGGTTCAGACGGGTATGGGCCTATCCAGTATTGATTGGGTAACAGCCACCAGCGCACGTTTTTCCTCTATCGCCCAACGCTCTCCCACCGCAATGCGTTGCGTTGATAGAAAGTCGGCTTGCGGCATTCCCGCAGGCCCGACAATCTGCTGGCGCTCTAAACCAAAAAGCCTCATCACGTCTTCCAATGCCTCGTTTATATCCTCTAGATGCGAGACACGAGCCGCAGCATTCTCGGCCTCATCATAGGCTCTGACGCACGTTTCGAGGTCATCCAGCACCGACGATTGTTCTTGTAGCAATTGTTTTGTTTCACCGAAGTGTTGCTCAATCTCTTGGGCATAGAGACTCGTCAGGTGATTGCCCCAAAAGGTCTCTTCCACCAAGAAGCGCGCCAGCGCACCCGGCACGGCCTCCTGCTCCAGCACGGTTTCGCCAGCTTGGCGGATGAGCGGTTCACTGACCGGGTACAAGTGCGCAAACGTCAAGAGGCGCGGCTGAAGCGGTAAGTTGAGCCGATCGGCCAGGGACGTTCGATAAACCAGATCCACCTCGATACCTTCACTATAGGGCTCTCTGGGCCAATCAACGACACCTGCCGCGCTCGCAATCGCGCGTACCTGGCGCTCGGCGGCGTCTGCGGCGAGAGCCCCTGGCGCGCCCAACTCCGCTGCGGCTTGCGCGGTATCTGCAGCGGCTGTTGCCGCCAGAGCGGCTTCGGCCAAAGCGGCGGCACCGGGCAAACCTTGTTCTCCAGCCACCGTCGCAGCCATGTTCAGCGCATCCGCAGCAGCACGTGCGTGCAAGGCCGATTCGCGCCCGGCAATATCCGCGCTGACCAGTTTATCCAGCTCCACCAGACGAAAATGGCCCCTGCCCAGCTCTATCAGCCTCGGTTCTACCTGCAAAGTACCCGCGTCAAGCCTGGCTTTATGAATCCGCACCTGCAGACGGAGTTTGAACAGCACATCAGTGCGTTGGTCCGTGCAGGTCCCAGGGGCGTCGACCGCCTTGAAAATTTCCTGACGAAGTGCCTCATCGTCCGAAACATCTCTTATCAGCTCCCAGACTTGCCCAGCGAGCCCGGCACGCGCATTCGCTGCCTTGTAAGTGGCCGAACGGGTCATGTCCGCAATCAACCGAAAGAAAGCATCCGCACCAGGTTCTGACCGAAGGTCGCGCCATAGCTGCTCCAGTTGCACACGTTGAGCGGCCGGCATTTCCTCAAGCCAAATCAACAAGGCAACGCTCTCGGTGACATGCCGTGACATCGCCCTGTCGAGCAATGCCACACCACTGCGCTGTCGATAGGCTTCAATTCGATCCCGGGTTTGCTCGGACAGTGGATTCTCACCCAATGTCGTCCCCCTGTTCTGCTGCGCTGTTCGCTCAAACAGCGTTTCAGGCAGTTCCTGCAGCAGGTTGCCGCGCAAGTCCAGACGCGTTAACCAACGCAGCTCCAGCCCTCCGACGGGCAACCCGTTCAATCCGCAATTGGCCAGGTAGAGTTGATCCAACCGCGTCATAGCACTGACATCAGGTGCCAGTAGCAGAGGGTTGTTCGCCAGTGAAAGCACCCGCAAGTGGTTCAAGCGCGCCAACGCCGCCACGCTGTCAGCGGTCAACTGCAGTGGGTTGTCCGCCAGGGACAATCGGCTCAGCCCGCTCATGCTGCCAATAATCTTCGGCAGATAAGTCAGGCGATTTCCACTCAAATCCAGGTGACGCAGCCCCTTGAAGGAACCCAGAAACTCGCCGACATTATTCGAATTCGACAACCTCATGTTTCGCAGCGTCAGGCTTGCGACGTTGGGCATTTCAACCGTTAACGTCGGCAAGTCTTCGACATGCCAATTGCTGAGATCCAGGGCGTAACCTGTCGCCTCATCGGCATTATTGCGGACGAGATCGGTACGTCGCTGCCAGCACCTCTTGATCCGCTCTGCCACCTTCAACTTAAGAGGCTGAGTGCCTGCCCATTGCTTCAAGTCCTCACTCAAGCGGTCAAATTCAACCTGCATCCGGCGAACCTCCTTGAGCATGAAGGCATCACCCTGCCCCTTGACGTTCAGGTAGTCCTCTATTTGCTCCAGCGTCGAACCGGGATAGAGCTTCTGAGCTTTGAGACGGCATTGAATGGCACGCGTTGAAGGCGTTACCGCGCCGTCACCACGAGCACCTTGAGCCAATCCCATCGGCGATTGATAGCCTTGCTCGACGGCGGGCATATCGAGGGTGTCCCGCAGCTCGGCAGGGGTACGCGCCTGCTGCTGCAAGGCACGGCGAAGATTAGTCCAACGCGCTTGCGCCGGGTAAACCATCACCTCGACATCAGGCGTCGGCACCCACTCAAACAGTGACTCGTAGAACCTGTCGGTGTCATAGGCATGCCAGGTACTCCCTACGCGTCCATCGGCACGCTTGATCCAGACATGTCTGCGTTTGGCATCGAGTAGTCCGATACTGTCCAACACCGGCCCTGTGTAGGTGCCGTCACGCAACTCGATACGTACGGTGTCCGACCACCCCGGCATATTCTCCAGGGTGTGCAGGGCGAGACGCGCCATGTCTTCGCTCATGCCTACAGGGAGGTAGAGGCTTTCGTAGGCCCGCTGCAGGCGAAATGCGTCGAGGTATTCGCGCGCCTCTTGCGAAAGCTGCAAAGGCGGTCGTTGGGTGGTAATCAGTTGCTGACGCTGAACCTCATCCATATGTTCCAGCAATTGCTCGACCGCTACGTCGGGCAACGCGGGAAACGCCTCCTGGATCCAGCGTGCAGGCGCGTCTGGACTCTGAGGTACGGCGTTCAACAGCTCATCACGCTTGAGCCGGGCCGCCAGTGCCAGTCGCAGTCTTAACCTCGACAGGGTCATGCCGGGATCACGCGGGCGGCGCAACAAGTTGGTCAGTTCCCACGAGTAACTGCCTGAGGAAGGATTTTTACTGAGTCCTTCGCGCAGCCGGGCTTCCTGGACATCCTCGCCCAACAAGACCTGCAACTGTTCATCGCTCAGCTCCGCGACCACCGTATCAAGCAATTGCCCGCTGTACAGCGCCTGCCTGCTGATCGCTACCTGGGCCTTCGCTTGGGAACCCGCAGGCGCCTGATAAATCGTGGCGCCTTGTTCAGTGTCGATGACACTCAGGCCCCTGGACGGTGGCCAGATTCTTTCGTGGGTCAGCAGTTCCAGCTGCAGGTCAGGATCTGCCTGGCTGTAGACCTCGGCGTCGGGACTGCACATCTGCTCCATAAAAGCGCTGTAACGACGACCGATCTGAAAACGTCGGATGCTCTCGGCCAATAATGGTGGCGGTAGCGACAGGTCGATATACATCCTGCGCAATTGATCTTCGTGAATACCGCTGACCTGGTAAATCTGCTCTAACTGCTCGTCGCTGAGCCCGTCCACCGAAGGGCCTATACGCCGCATAAGCGTGCGCCGGTCCCAACTGAGCGGTTGCTCGAATTCGTGTACCCAGGCGCCCATACCGTTATGCACGACGCGTGGCGCATACCGTCGTAAATCGCTGGGGTGGCGGAGCGTGAATGCGCCATCCGCATTCGCCAGTGCGTAATAACGCCCGTTCTGCGCCGACAAATAACGTTTGCCGGCGTGGGTATACACACCCAGGGAATCCGGGCGCGTGCCCGGTGGTAGGACCACGGATTGTTGGTAATCGTCGACGTCTGGCCTTGCCAGGCGTGTTTTCCCCTGGGGCGAGACCACATGCACCCATCCTTTGACGTACTCAGACTCGCTGATGACCGGAATCAGCGTGTGCCCGGCACCCACAAACGCCAGGTTCAGCATGATCCCTGACGCATGCGCCCACGCCTCTTTCGTATCACCTTCCCTGATCGCGGAAACGGTCTCCTCAAGCTCACTCATCATTTGAATGGCACCGACCATCATCATCAACGGGCCTAACCCCGGCACAACGAATGACGCCAAATTGAGGACATCCAACGCGGCACTGCCAACGGCCTGCAACCATTCACGCTGGGCCCGCGTGTCTTGATCAGCGGTCGACACCACCAGTGCCTTGGCGTTATCGCGGGTCAGGGTGAGCTTCTGCTGCGCCCAGTAGTGCCAATCGACGTAGTACGTTGTTTCGAATATCCGAGGCCGGTGGTGCCCTGCATGGCTGTCTAACGTGAAGTTGTCATGGGGCTCATAGATGTCTTGAGGATCCAGGGTCTGTTTAACCGCGGTAAAAAATTTATGCTGGTACTCAACCGGAATAAATTGACTGAAAAACACCCGGTACTTGAAGACGCACAGACGCTTGGCCAAATCATCGGCCACGGCCCAGAGCGAGGTGTATTCCATCAGGGGCTTGTCTGCGTCACCCGGTATGTAAAGCAGGTAGTTCTCAACCCGCGGGGTGTCCGTGTAAAACAACATGATCTGTCTGGTTTGGACACGCTCGATGGTCGGGGTGGAACACATCATATCGAGTCCCCTCCAAGTGACGACCTTGCTCCCTAGCCGATAGGCGCCGTAATCCATGATCATCTGGAAGCTATCCGCTTCGATGTGTTTACGCGCCAGCGCTATCCGGGCCTGCACCTCCAGTTGTATTTTTTGATACGTCACCAGTTCCCTCAGCAGTGCCGTGGCCGCCGTGCCTGCCTCGGTGCCTGGAGGGTCAACGGGCGCAAGCACTGCGTTAACATGTGCCTGGTACTGCTTACCCAGATCGAGGCTGCGACACAGGGCCGCAAACCGATGGGCAGGCAGTGTCAGCGCCAGCTGTTTGACCGCAAATTCAGTGGGCAATACTGCGCTGTCAGCCTGAAAATCGAACCGGGTAATCAGCTGGCAATCGTCGCATGATCCCGCAATCCCTTCGTCAGCAGAGAAGTTACCCATCGCGGCTTCCAGCAACGTGATGCCGGAGTAGTAATAGTCTCTGGGCCCACCAACGCCTGTGGAAAACGCAAATGCCCCACCAAAATCGCTGCGTTCATCGACACGGTTGCGGTAGTAAATTTTGCGTGCGTAAAAGGTTTTCCTGACATCCAAATCAAGGTTGAGCTGAGCTTTTATCGCCTTGACCAATAACGGCTCGACAAATTCGACGCTGTCCTTGAGCCCATCAAAAACCCGATCGACCGCATTCAATGCAGCCCAACCGTCGGCATGGGCCGTGTGGAGGTTTTCACGCTCAAGGGTACTGGCGCTGAGGTAAAAGTCCGGCACATCAAGTGCAAATTCAGCCAGTTCGCGCTTACGGCGCAATGAAGAGTCGGCATACCAACCCGGGATGTGCTCCCGGATTGGCCCCACATGAATGCTCTGCGCCTCTACCAGTGCGTAGGCGGTGTCTATATCGGGCATATCCGGTCCAGTGAGTGTTCTCAAAAGACCAATTTAATGAGCTACTTTTGCGCCGGGGGCTAAGTAGTTAACGCGTCAGTTCCTTAATGCTGATCTCACGCATGCGAAACTTCTGGATCTTGCCGGTTACGGTCATCGGAAACTCTTCTACGAACTTGAAATGTTTGGGCGTCTTGAAGTGCGCAATGCGGCCCTTGCACCAGGTTTGCAGCTCCAGCTCGTTGGCGACATGGCCGGGATGGAACTTGATCCACGCCACGATCTCTTCACCGTAACGCGCATCCGGGATGCCGATGATTTGCACGTCAGCCACCGCCGGGTGGGTGAAGAAAAACTCTTCCAGCTCACGCGGATACACGTTTTCACCGCCGCGAATAATCATGTCCTTGTTACGCCCGGCGATGCACACATAGCCGTGCTCGTCCATGGTCGCCAGGTCGCCGGTGTGCATCCAGCCCGCGTCATCGATGGCGTCGCGGGTGCCGTCGGGGTTGTTCCAGTAGCCGAGCATCACGCTGTAGCCCCGAGTGCACAATTCGCCGATCTCTCCGCGTGCAACCGTATTGCCATCGATGTCGATGATCTTGTTTTCCAGTTGCGGCTGAGTGCGCCCGACGGTAGTGACACGGCGCTCGAGGTCGTCATTGGCGCCGGTCTGCAGTGACACCGGGCTGGTTTCGGTCATGCCATAGGCGATCTGCACCTCGCCCATGTGCAGCTCGCTGATGACACGGCGCATGACCTCGATGGGGCATGTAGCGCCAGCCATGATGCCGGTGCGCAGGGTCGACAGGTCGAACTCGCCCCGGCGCGGGTGATCGAGCAACGCGATGAACATCGTCGGTACCCCGTACAGCCCGGTGGCGCGCTCTTCGGCAACGGCAGTGAGCGTCAGCAGAGGGTCGAAGCCATCATTGGGGTAAATCATGGTGGTGCCATGGGTGATGCAACCAAGGTTGCCCATCACCATGCCGAAGCAGTGATACAGCGGCACCGGGATCACCAGGCGATCCTGCGCCGTGAGGCCCAGGCTTTCACCGACCATGTAACCGTTATTGAGGATGTTGTGGTGACTGAGGGTGGCCCCTTTGGGGAAGCCGGTGGTGCCGGAGGTGTACTGGATGTTGACGGCTTGATCGAAGTGCAGGCTGGCCTGGCGACTATGCAGTTGTTCGGGCGGGACGCCTGCGCCGAGGGTCGACAATTGTGACCAGGGCAGGAATCCTGCTGGCGGGCTGGGGTCGAGGCTGATCATGGCACGCAGGTCCGGCTGCAACTCTTGCAGCATGGCGTGGTAATCGGAGCCCTTGAACGACCCCGCACACACCAGCCACTGGCAACCGGATTGCTTGAGGACGTACGCCAATTCACTGCTGCGATAGGCGGGGTTGATATTCACCAGAATCACCCCGAGCTTGGCGCTGGCGATCTGGCTGATACACCACTCGGCGCAATTGGGAGCCCAGACTCCCAGGCGGTCACCGGTTTGCATGCCCAAGGCGAGGAACGCGCGTGCGTGCAGATCAACAGTCTCGGCCAATTGTCGCCAGGTGTAGCGGCGTTGCTGATGGCGCACCACCAGCGCTTCGCCATCGGGGTATTGCGAAACCGTGTTGTCGAAGGCTTGGCCGATAGTCATGGCCAGCAACGTCTTGTCCTGAGCGCCACGGCTGTAGCTCTGATTCAGTTGATCCATAACGACCCCTTTTGTCTTTTTTGTAAGGTGGACGGCGGTTGCTTGACGTAAACGTAAACTACGATTGACAGCCTCGCAACGCAAGCTTACGTTAACGTAAAGGTGAGCAACCTCCCCCGGCGCTCAACCCACACAAAAACAATGCTCACATTAAGGTGCCTGTCCATGAGTTACCCGTCCCTGAACTTCGCCCTCGGCGAAACCATCGACATGCTGCGCGATCAGGTGCAGTCCTTCGTGGCCAAGGAAATCGCTCCCCGCGCGGCACAAATCGACAGTGACAACCTGTTCCCCGCCGATATGTGGCGCAAGTTCGGTGACATGGGCTTGCTCGGTATCACCGTGCCGGAAGAGTATGGCGGCGCCGGCCTGGGTTACCTCGCGCATGTGGTCGCCATTGAAGAAATCAGCCGTGGGTCGGCCTCGGTCGGCTTGTCCTACGGCGCCCACTCCAACCTGTGCGTCAACCAGATCAACCGCAACGGCAGTCACGCGCAGAAGCTCAAGTACCTGCCCAAGCTGATCAGCGGCGAGCACGTCGGCGCGCTCGCCATGAGCGAGCCGAATGCCGGCTCCGATGTCGTCTCGATGAAACTGCGCGCCGAAAAACGCGGCGACCATTACGTGCTCAATGGCAGCAAGACCTGGATCACCAACGGCCCCGACGCCAATACCTTCGTGATCTACGCCAAGACCGACCTGGAAAAAGGCCCTCACGGCATCACCGCCTTTATCGTCGAGCGCGACTGGAAGGGCTTCAGCCGCAGCAACAAATTCGACAAGCTGGGCATGCGCGGCTCCAACACCTGCGAGCTGTTTTTCGATGACGTGCAAGTGCCGGAAGAAAACATCCTCGGCGTACTTAATGGCGGCGTCAAAGTGCTGATGAGCGGCCTGGACTACGAACGCGTGGTGCTGGCGGGTGGCCCGATCGGCATCATGCAAGCGTGCATGGACCTGATCGTGCCGTACATCCACGATCGCAAGCAGTTCGGCCAAAGCATCGGCGAATTCCAGCTGATCCAGGGCAAGGTCGCCGACATGTACACCCATCTCAACGCGGGTCGCGCCTACCTGTACGCCGTGGCCCGGGCCTGCGAGCGCGGCGAAACCACACGCAAGGATGCCGCTGGGGTGATCCTTTACACCTCCGAGCGCGCCACGCAAATGGCCCTCGACGCGATCCAGATTCTCGGCGGCAACGGCTACATCAACGAATTCCCCGCCGGGCGACTGCTGCGTGACGCCAAGCTGTACGAAATTGGCGCCGGCACCAGTGAGATTCGCCGCATGTTGATCGGTCGCGAACTCTTCAACGAAACCCGCTGACGGAGCGCGCCCATGGCCACCTTGCACACCCAGCTCAACCCGCGCTCGGCGGAATTTGCCGCCAACAGCGCGGCGATGCGCCACCAGGTCGACGCCCTGCACACCCTGCTCGCCCACGTACAACAAGGCGGCGGCGCGAAAGCCCAGGAGCGGCACACTTCACGCGGCAAGCTGCTACCTCGCGAGCGAATCAACCGTTTGCTCGATGCTGGCTCGCCGTTCCTCGAACTCAGCCAACTGGCTGCCCATCAGGTGTATGGCGAAGACGTACCCGCCGCCGGCGTGATCGCCGGGATCGGCCGCGTGGAAGGCGTCGAATGCATGATCGTCGCCAACGACGCCACGGTAAAAGGCGGCTCGTACTACCCGCTCACGGTAAAAAAACACCTGCGCGCCCAGACCATCGCCGAGCAAAACCGCCTGCCGTGCATCTACCTGGTGGATTCCGGCGGCGCCAACCTGCCCCGCCAGGACGAGGTGTTCCCCGACCGCGAACACTTCGGACGCATCTTCTTCAACCAAGCCAACATGAGCGCCCAGGGCATCCCGCAGATCGCAGTGGTGATGGGCTCGTGCACCGCCGGCGGCGCGTATGTGCCGGCGATGGCCGACGAAGCGATCATGGTGCGCCAGCAAGCCACGATATTCCTCGCCGGGCCGCCACTGGTAAAAGCGGCGACTGGCGAAGTGGTCAGCGCCGAAGACCTGGGCGGTGCCGATGTGCACTGCAAGATCTCCGGCGTAGCCGACCATTATGCCGACAGTGATGAACACGCCCTGGCCCTTGCACGGCGCAGCGTGGCCAACCTTAACTGGAGCAAACAGGGTGAGTTACTGCAACGCACGCCGGTGGCGCCGCTGTACAGCAGCGAAGAGCTTTACGGCGTGATCCCGGCCGACGCAAAGCAGCCGTTTGATGTGCGCGAAGTCATCGCGCGCCTGGTGGATGGCTCGGTGTTCGATGAGTTCAAGGCGCTGTTCGGCACCACCTTGGTGTGCGGCTTTGCCCACCTTCACGGCTACCCGATTGCGATCCTCGCCAATAACGGGATTCTGTTTGCCGAAGCGGCACAAAAAGGCGCGCACTTTATCGAACTGGCCTGCCAGCGCGGGATTCCCCTGCTGTTCCTGCAGAACATCACCGGCTTTATGGTCGGCCAAAAGTACGAAGCCGGCGGCATCGCCAAGCATGGCGCCAAGCTGGTTACCGCAGTGGCCTGCGCCAAGGTGCCGAAGTTTACGGTGATCATCGGCGGCAGCTTTGGTGCCGGGAACTATGGCATGTGCGGGCGCGCCTACGACCCGCGGTTTCTGTGGATGTGGCCAAACGCGCGCATCGGCGTAATGGGGGCAGAACAAGCGGCCGGCGTATTGGTCCAGGTCAAGCGTGAACAGGCCGAACGTGCAGGCGTCGGGTTCAGCGCCGAGGAAGAAGCCGCCATCAAGCAGCCGATCCTCGACCAGTACGAAACCCAGGGCCACCCCTACTACTCCAGCGCGCGCCTGTGGGATGACGGTGTGATTGACCCGTTGCAGACCCGCGACGTGCTGGCGCTGGCCTTGTCAGCTTCGCTGAATGCCCCCATCGAGCCGAGCCGCTTCGGCGTGTTCCGCATGTAAATGGAGCTGTACCCATGAGCGATTTCAACACCCTCGAACTGATCACCGACAGCCGTGGCTTCGCCACACTGTGGCTCAGCCGTGAAGCCAAGAACAACGCGTTCAACGCCGAGATGATCCGCGAACTGATCATCGCCCTCGACCAGGTGCAGGGTGATTCATCCCTGCGTTTTTTGGTGCTGCGCGGACGCGGCAAGCACTTCAGCGCCGGTGCTGACCTAGCCTGGATGCAACAATCTGCCGAGCTGGACTACCACACCAACCTGGACGACGCCCGCGAGCTGGCCGAACTGATGTACAACCTGGCCAAGCTGAAAATCCCGACGCTGGCGGTGGTACAAGGTGCGGCCTACGGTGGCGCACTGGGCTTGATCAGCTGCTGCGACATGGCGATTGGGGCCGATGACGCGCAGTTCTGCCTGTCGGAAGTGCGCATCGGCCTGGCGCCGGCGGTGATCAGCCCGTTCGTGGTGCAGGCCATCGGCGAGCGTGCGGCGCGGCGCTATGCCCTGACGGCCGAGCGTTTTGGCGGCCAGCAGGCACGGGATATCGGCTTGTTGGCGGAAAGTTACCCGGTGGCCGAACTGGACCAGCACGTAGAACAATGGGTCGCCAATCTACTGCTTAACAGCCCGGCCGCCATGCGCGCCAGCAAGGATTTGTTGCGTGAGGTGGGCAACGGCGCACTCACCCCGGCCCTGCGTCGTTACTGCGAAAACGCCATTGCGCGGATTCGCGTCAGCGCCGAGGGCCAAGAAGGGTTGCGGTCCTTCCTGCAAAAACGCTCGCCCAGTTGGCAAGCCCAGGAGCCCCGTTCATGAGCACACTGACCACTGTACTGGTGGCCAACCGTGGCGAAATTGCTTGCCGAGTGATGCGCACGGCCAAGGCCATGGGGCTGACCACCGTGGCCGTGCACAGCGCCACGGACCGCGATGCGCGCCATAGCCGCGAAGCGGATATTCGTGTCGACCTGGGTGGCAGCAAGGCCACCGACAGCTACCTGCAAATCGACAAGCTGATCGCCGCTGCACAGGCCAGCGGCGCCCAGGCGATTCATCCGGGGTATGGTTTCCTGTCAGAAAATGCCGGATTTGCCCGTGCAATTGAGGCGGCGGGTTTGATCTTCCTCGGCCCGCCCGCCTCTGCCATTGACGCCATGGGCAGCAAATCGGCAGCCAAGGCATTGATGGAAAAGGCCGGCGTGCCGCTGGTGCCGGGTTATCACGGGGACGCTCAGGACCTGGAAACCTTTCGCGATGCCTGTGAAAGTATCGGTTATCCGGTGTTGCTCAAGGCCACGGCCGGGGGCGGCGGCAAAGGCATGAAGGTGGTCGAGGAGGTCAGCCAACTGGCCGAAGCCTTGGCGTCGGCCCAGCGGGAAGCGCTTTCATCCTTCGGCAACGGGCAGATGCTGGTGGAAAAATACCTGCTCAAGCCGCGCCATGTGGAAATCCAGGTGTTTGCCGACCAGCACGGCCACTGCCTGTACCTCAATGAACGCGACTGCTCGATTCAGCGTCGTCACCAAAAGGTGGTGGAAGAAGCGCCGGCGCCGGGCCTGAGTGTTGCACAGCGCAAAGCCATGGGCGAAGCCGCCGTGCGCGCCGCCCAGGCGATCGGCTACGTGGGCGCAGGCACGGTGGAGTTTTTGCTGGACTCGCGCGGCGAATTTTTCTTTATGGAGATGAACACGCGGCTGCAAGTGGAGCATCCGGTGACTGAGGCGATTACCGGCCTCGACCTGGTGGCCTGGCAGATTCGTGTCGCCCAGGGTGAGCCACTGCCGATCACTCAAGCGCAGGTGCCGTTGAGGGGGCATGCGATTGAAGTGCGCTTGTATGCCGAGGACCCGGCCAATGATTTCCTGCCGGCCACCGGGCACCTTACGCTGTACCGCGAATCTGCGCCGGGACCGGGCCGCCGCGTGGACAGCGGCGTCAAACAAGGCGACAGCGTTTCACCGTTCTACGACCCGATGCTCGGCAAACTGATTGCCTGGGGTGAAGACCGTGAACAGGCGCGTCTGCGCTTGTTGAGCATGCTGGATGAGTTCGCCGTGGGCGGGCTCAAGACCAACCTCGGCTTCTTACGGCGCATCATCGGCCACCCGGCGTTTGCGGCAGCTGAATTGGATACCGGGTTTATTCCGCGCTATCAGGACCAGCTACTGCCCGTGGCCGGCGCCTTGAGTGATGAATTCTGGCAGGCAGCGGGCTCGGCATTTATGCAGAGTTTGCCGGCCGGTGACGGTCCTTGGGCGGATACGCGCGGGTTTCGCACGGGATTACCGGCCGATGTTTCGCTGCACCTGAGCTGCAATGGGCAGGATCATCTGGTAAGGCTGTGCCAGAGCCCGCCGCAGTTGCAAGGTGAACAGTTATGGACCGAACACAACGGCGTACGCCGCGCTCATCTGGCGGTGCGCAACGAAGACACCGTGTACCTGCGCTGGAACGGTGAGATGCACGCTGTCAGCCTGTTTGACCCGATTGCGGCGGTCGAGGCCAACCAATCTCATCAGGGTGGCCTAACCGCGCCGATGAATGGCAGCATCGTGCGCGTGCTGGTGGAGGTCGGGCAAACCGTGGAAGCCGGGACCCAACTGGTGGTACTGGAGGCGATGAAGATGGAGCACAGCATCCGCGCGCCGCAAACCGGCGTGGTCAAGGCGCTGTTCTGCCAGGAAGGCGAAATGGTTGCCGAAGGCAGTGCCTTGGTGGAGCTCGAAGCAGCGGACTAAAACTTCGCAGTGGCTTGCACGACGACCCCAAGAATTCGGCAATCGTCGGTGAAGCGTAATTTGGGGTAAGTCGGGTTGAGCGGTACCAGGTAAAGCTGGCCGCTCTCTTCCAATAACTGGCGAAAGGTCGCCTGGGTGCTGTCGGCCCATTGAGCGACCACCAGTTTACCGGGTTCGGCATCGATGGCCGGGTCCACCAGGATCATCATGCCTGCGCCGATGCTCAGTCCGCTCGGGGCGGTCATGGCGTCTCCTGTCACAGGCAGCCAGAAGGCTTCACCGCGGGCGTGGTAATCGGTCAATTCGAATCGCGCAGCGCCGTAGGTCGGGCGTTCTTCACGAACTTCACAGACGCCCTTCCAGTCGCTGACCGGGTAGCGAAAATACGGGTTGTAGTGTTTTTCCAACGCCGGCGCTTCATGGGCTCTCTCGCGAATTTCCAGCGCGACTTCCAGGTCGCCCAGCCCTAACTCGGCAAGTACCCGGTTCATGTCCGCCAGGCTCGGCACACGACGTTTGTTGAGCCAATGCCCAACGCCGCCCTGGGACATGCCCAAGCGTTCGGCCAGTTCGTCCTGCGTGACCTTGCGGTCTTTCATGTTGGTTTTGACCAACGCTATCCAGTTATCCATGGGGCGTGACGATACGTTGCGTATTCGCCACGACAATAAACAGTTTGTAGTAATCCATCAAATGACATAAATACGATTCGTATTAATATCAGGTGCAGGTTTTCGACATTCACTCAGAGTACCCGCCCTCATGACGACCAGCCCAAATCACCAGCCTGACGCGGCTGAAACCGACGAACTGTTGCTCATGTGCAACAGCGGCGCCGCCAAGCGCGCACTCGACTATTACTTGAAAGAGGATGTGTCGGCGCCGATCACGGACGCCACGTTTTTCGACATCAAGCCCGGCATCAGACATGAGGATGCACTGGTGCACGCTTCGGACCTGTTACGCAGTGCGGCAGCAGCAGCCTATGAATCGGCAAGCAGCCGTCAGGGCAACCAGCGGGACCTGGCGTTTTCGGTGGTGTATTTGATTGATATGGCGAAAGCGATGGTGGAGCAGACGCTGCACGTGCCTGCTGCTCAGGCCACCGCGTGACGGGCGCGAAGGAAAAATATTTCTATCGGATGGATAAAAACATTTGACTTGCAAATGATAATGATTACTATTGGACCCAGCTGATCGCGAGATCAGTCGATAGACCAAGGGACCTTAGGTCGGACTCTTGGAATATCTCCTCATCAGGCTAATCACGGTTTTTGACCCGGCTCTTTGGCCGGGTCTTTTTTTTGCCAGTTTCCCTGGCATGGCTTCAGGCTAATGAAGACTGTGTGTTGCTGAATGGTGCGCATGGTAGCAAAAGACCATCCCCAAAACCAAGCCGAACGAACGCTCTAGCCCGGATCTTTGCGAAATAGCGCTTGAGAATCAATCTCATAGATTCTAAGCTGCTGTTGCGTCAAGGATGACGCCCCCTCCCCATGCAACAATTTTGCATCAAGATTTTGCCTGACTCCTGTGTAAGATATCCGCCACAACAATCATACTCAGGCAGCCCAGACTATGACCGTGGCCTTGACCTCCATCAAGATCAGCACCGACTTCGACAGCGGCAACATCCAGGTCCTGGATGCCAGCGACGCTTACCAGCTGTTGCTGGCGATCAAACCCGATACCCGCAGCGCGCATTTCCAATGGTTCCACTTCAAGGCCGAAGGTATGCACGTGGGTCACACCCATACCTTTCGCTTGAGTAACGCCAGCCAGTCCTCCTACAAAAACGCCTGGAGCGGCTACAACGCCGTGGCGTCCTACGACCACATCAACTGGTTCCGCGTGCCCACGCGCTTTGATGGCGAAACGCTGCACATCAGTTTGGAAACCCGCGAGAAACATGCATGGATCGCCTACTTTGAACCCTACAGCCGTAAACGTCATGACTGGCTGATCGGGCAGGCTTTGAACCGCGCCGGCACCCAATTGCTCGCCATCGGCAAAAGTGCAGAAGGTCGCGACATCCAACTGCTGCGCCGCGGCAAAGGTGGCGAGGGCCGGCGTAATGTCTGGATCATCGCCCAGCAACACCCCGGCGAACACATGGCCGAATGGTTCATGGAAGGGATCATCGAGCGACTGCAACAGGACGGTGACACTGAGCTGAAAAAACTCCTGTCTGTCGCCGACCTGTACCTTATTCCGAACATGAACCCTGACGGCGCCTTCCATGGCCACTTGCGCACCAACGCCATGGGCCAGGACCTGAATCGTGCCTGGCAGAACGCCAGCCAGGAGATCAGCCCGGAAGTGCTGTTCGCCCAGCAGCAGATGGAAAAATACGGCGTCGACCTGTTCCTCGATATCCACGGCGACGAGGAAATCCCCTACGTGTTCACCGCCGGTTGCGAAGGCAACCCCGGTTACACCCCGCGTATCGAAGCGTTGGAAAAACACTTCCGCAGTCACTTGAGCGCCCTGACCCGCGACTTCCAGACCACCCACGGTTACACCCGTGACCTGCCGGGCGAGGCCAACATGACGCTGGCCTGTAATGCGGTCGGTGAAAGGTATGACTGCCTGTCACTGACCCTGGAGATGCCCTTCAAGGACAACGACGACGCGCCCAACCCGAAAACCGGTTGGTCAGGTGAACGCTCCAAACAGCTGGGCAAGGACGTATTGAGCACCGTGGCCGAAATCGTCACGGCGCTACGCTAACCGCCCTGCCCCCGGCATCAGTCCTTGGTGCCGGTCATGCTTTGCAGCACGCCGTCGCGACGAATCAGCCCATGGAACAGGGCCGCCGCCAGGTGCAACAGCACCGTCAGGAACAACAGATAGGCGAGATAGCCATGGGCTTTGCGCAACAGCGCAAACAACGGCGCGTTGGCCCCCACCAGCGCCGGCAGTTGCACCGAACTGCTGAGCATTACCGGGTCACCGGCCGCGGAAATCATCGCCCACCCCAGCAGCGGCAACACCAGCATCAATCCGTACAGCACTACGTGCGAGGCCTTGGCGGCCAGCACTTGCCACAATGGCAAATCGGCCGGAAGCGGCGGTTGCCGTGTGGAAAAGCGCACCACCAACCGTACGATCACCAACGCCAAGATCGCGATACCCAGCGGCTTGTGCAGATGAATCAGCCACTCATGGCGCTCCGACACCGACGCGGCCATACCCGCTCCGATAAACAACATGGCGATGACCATCAGTGCCATCAGCCAATGCAGCAGACGGGCCAGCGGCGCGAAAAACCGTGGTTGAACATTCATGGCTTCGACTCCAGGGGGGCGCTGTGCAAGGGGCTGACTTCACCGGCGCGGCGCAGGTACGAACTGGCATAGGCAGCCGAACGCGCTGCCAGCAGCGGGTCGTTGGAGGCTTGGATACCATTGGGCAAAATCAGCGGGTCAAAGTTGATATCGCGGCAATCACCCTCCGCTTGCGGCTGGCTGCTTTGCAGCACCAGAGTGCCGGCGTTGAGCACCTTGTGTTCGCCCACCCAGGGTTTGCTCGCATCGTCCAGCGGGTCACCGGGGTTGGCCAGCGTCATGTTCAACTGCCAGCGCAGCGGGCCCGACGTCAGGCGCTGCACCAGGTCTTTTTCCAGGAAGTCGCTGCCCGAGGGCGCGGTATCACCCGCCGCATCCTGGCTCTGCGGCACTACCCCCCAACGCACCGCCTGGCGCTTGCCGTCGGCGCTCACCAGATAAAACGCATTGATGCCGTTGTAGGTTTCAGTCGCGTAACTCGCCGATGGCTTGGCGGTCTTTACCCATGCCAGGAACGGCGCGGTTTCCGGGTGCGCGGCAAAAAACGCCGGCATACTCGCCGGGTTTGGCTTACCGGTCGCAGGGTCTGGCGCGCCGGCCTTGAGCATCTGGTAGAACGCCTCAGGCGTGCCCACCGGGAACACCGGCATGCTGTTCATCCCCGTGCGCCATTGCTGGCCGTTGGCCTGGCTGAATTGCAGCGCAAAGCTGCGAATCGGCACACTGCTGTCCGGCGCATAGGGGTTGCCGCTGGGCAAGGCAAATCGACCAATCACCGGGGTTTTAGCCGCGCTGAACACCTGCGCACTGGAGTAAGCACGCGCGTCGGCGCTGCTCTCGAAGTAACCGGCCACGCACACGCCTTTGGCATGATTGCGTCGGAAGCCCGGGTGCAAACCGTTATTGGCTTCCAGAGCATTGACCAGGTTTTTGGGGCGCAGGCGCTGTGGGTCAAGCGTGCCGTTGACGTAGGCAAACGCCCCAGCAACAACTGCAACCACAGCACCGATACCGGCGAGCCGCGCGATCAGGCTCGCGGTACTCAAGGGAGGACGGGGCGGTGATGAGTGATCTACCATGAACTGACTCCAGGGCCAGAGGCCTAAGGGTTGAAACATAAGGTCGGAGCATTAAGACGAACGCCGATCAGCTCTATTCCCGGGTTCCGGGTTTATTTTTCGGAACCGGGAATAACCCTCAACGCCGGACGTCTCTCTAGTCCCAGCGTAGCGACCAGCCAGACCCCCATGCATGAACTCGACGAACAGTTACGTGAACTCATCCCCAGAATGCGGCGTTTTGCCGTGTCACTGACGCGTAACGCCAGCAGCGCAGACGATCTGGTGCAGTCGACCCTGGAACGGGCGATCATCAGTTGGGCCGATAAACGCCTCGAAGGCGACCTTCGCGCCTGGCTGTTCTCGATCCTCTACCGGCAGTTCCTCGACACCCACCGCCGCAGTCGGCGCTATGCGCGCATGCTCGAATTCTTCACCGGCCGTGACGACGCACAGCCCTCGGTGGAGCGCACGGTGATGGCCCAATCGACCCTGCAAGCCTTCGACCGACTCAACACCGAACAACGCGCCCTGCTGCTGTGGGTGTCGGTCGAAGGCTTAAGCTACAAGGAAGTTGCCAATATCCTGGAGGTGCCTGTGGGCACCGTCATGTCGCGCCTGTCCCGGGCGCGCCAAGCCTTGCGTCAACTCAGCGATGGCGAAATTGCCAGCCCTTCCCTGCGGATACTCAAATGATCAGCCTGCCCCCCAGCGAACGCGATTTGCATGCCTACGTCGACCACCAACTGTTGGAGAGCGACCGTCGCGTGCTTGAAACCTACTTGGCGGCGCACCCCGACATCGCCGCTCAGGTACAGGCCTGGCAGCAGGATGCGCACCTGCTGCGTGCGTCACTGAGCGGGGCCTTGCAACAACCGGCCAACCCCGACCTGGACCCGGCACTGATTCGCCTACGCATCAAGCATCAGTCCCGTCGCCACTTCGCCACCGCAGCCGTGTTGCTGATCGCCGTCAGCCTCGGCGGCGTGGGGGGATGGCATGCCCGCGAAGCCACTCAACCGCCGATGTTGCCGATGGCCGATGCCATGCAGGCTTACCGCCTGTTTGCCCAGGACGGCATCATGCCCGCCGACTACAAGACTCAGGATGGCGGCACCATGCAGGCGTGGCTGGACCGTTATTTCAACCAGGCCCATCGTCTGCCGGACTTGAGCCAATCCGGTTTCAAACCGGTGAGCGGGCGCCTGCTCACCACGGACCAAGGCGCGGCAGCCATGGTGCTGTACGAAGACCCGACAGGTCGCCGCATCAGCTTCTATATCCGCCCGCCGGGCCCGGACAACGGCTTCCTGCCCCGTGGCAGCCGCAGCGCCGATGGCTTGCAAGCCGAATACTGGTCCGGCGCCGGGTACAACTATGCGATGGTCAGCCCGGTGGATCAGCCCGCCACGCAGATGTTGAAGTTCTAGAAGCCCACGTCCAGCACCACGTTGTCGAGGTAGGTGCCACCCGGCGGTGTGGCCTGGTCGGTGTAGATTTTCGCGTTGTAGTTGAATACCTGACTGCCGGTGCCCAAGCCGTTGCCCGGGTTGATCTCTGCCGAGGCGCTGGCCCGCCGCGCTGCGCCCACGCTACCCCAGCGGGTGGAGCCCGCTCCCTGGAAAATGTCATAGGCGAGAAAATTACTGCCAGAAACCATCTGCCGACGGCCGCCCACACTGAGCGGGTTCTGCCCATCGCTGAGCCCTACGGTGTAGGCACTGCCCTTGGTGCAGGCAATGCTGGCCTGCCCGGTGACCGTGGCGAAGGCACTGACCACCGGGGCACTGCCGAATGCGATCGGCGGCGTGGTGATCTGGCAGTCATTGACCACAGTCATGCTGACGTTCAGCGTGGTCGTTCCGCTGTTGATCTCGCGGCCCAGGCAGATCCCGCCAATGCCAATTCCCGAGCAATAGTTCCAGTTCCAGAAAATGCTCAGCGTCTCGCTGTACACACCCGCCGCCACGTTGCTGCCAACGGTGGTAGCGAAGTACAGCGGAACGGTTTTTGTGCCGGGCCCAAACACCAGCCCCAGGGACGCGGCAATGCCGCCACTGCCGCCAAAATCGAACGCGGTACCGCGAGTCATCGGAAACGACGCGGTGTTGTTGGCGTAGATGGTATAGCTGATGACATCACCGGTCGGCCCAACTAAACCGCCCTGCGACGAACCGGTAACGGTCGCGTAGAAATGGTCGCTGGAAGCCAATACCGACAGCACCGCCGGGGTACAGCTCAAGCCGGCGTTGGTCGTTGAGCTGGGCTGGGACGTGGTGCGCACAGTCATCGAACTTACCGTCGTGCCAAAGCTGGCCGGCACGGTGGCGACCACCGAACACACGGCCTGCACCTGCGCCGACACACCCAGGCTCGCCAATAGCAGCCACACCAACAGCCATTCCTTGACCCTCACTCGCACTCGCACACTCCTTATGTCATTGGCACACCAGTGGCCCGATCAGCGGCACTTGCTCTTGCGTGGTATCCAGCTCGAACGTTGCCTGGCAGGTCTGGCCGTCGCCCACCGTGACTTGCAAGGTGTTATGGGCCACCAGGTTTTCCAGGTACACCAGGCCGTCCCAACCCACCACCGCCAGTGCACCGCTTTGCTCATGGCGTACCTGGCTGCCCAGGGGCAAATCCTGATGCTGGGCATCGACCAGCGTGATGCTCGCCGCGAGCACCCGACGCACCGGAAACTCAAGCAAGTAGCCGCTGCCCCGGCGCACGGCAACCCGTTGCTCCACATTCGGCACTTGCACGTTGGACGGCAGGTTCAGCGGGTCGATCTCGTATTTGGCGCGGTAGTAGGCACTGGTCCACGGCACCAACAGGTGGCCGTTGCGATCGGTTTCGCCCACGACCTGATTTTCGTAGCGCACCGGCACGCCACCCACGCCATCCGTACTCACCACCACAAACGCATCGTTGACGCGGTTGGCGGCGAACACTTGGTTGTCCATCCACACCAGCGACCCGGTAGCGTCCGCCCAACGGGTTTGCGCATCGCTGCTGCCATACACACCCGCCTGCAACTGCACCGACTGCAGGCGCCACGTCAGGTCAGCCTGACGATAGGCCGGCCCATCGCCGCTGGCGTAACCCAGGTTGAAGCCCACGCCACCCTCGGCAGGTACCGCACGGCTGTAATTGACCCGCTGCTGGCTTTGCCCGGTTTTACTGCGCTCAGTGCCCAGGCTGAGACTGCCGTAGACGTCGAAGGGCACCACCACTTGGGCCTGCACCGCCCAGCTGCTGTCACCGACTTCATGGTTGGCGGACAGGTAAAAACTGCTGTTGCGCCACAGCGACTTGCTCCAGGTCATGTTCACCAGGCGGGTGCGAGAGTTGTCGGCCGCCTGCACATCAAAATAGCCCACGCCCAGGCTGCCGAACTCGTTGAGGTTAAGGCTCAACGTCGCCTGCTGGCTGCGCTTGCTGAGGCTGGCGTAGGGGGTATCGATCAGGCTCAGGTCAGCATATTGATCGCGCCGCTCCACGCGCTGATACGACAGGCTGTAACGCTGGTTGCTGTATTGGTAGCCCAGGCTCAGTTGCTGGCCTGTCCCGCCGTCATACTGGCTTTGGCTGATGGCCGTATTGAGCACGCCGAAGTTGCCGACGCGAAGGTTGCCGCCCACACCGCCCAGGGTCAGGTCATTGGAGGCTTCGGCGTGGCTTTCCAGGGTAAACGCGTCCGACAGCCCGTAACGAAAGGTGCCGCTGGCCACGCCGGGGCCGTAGCCGAAATCGCGCACGGTGTAATCGCGGCGCAGGTTACCGGCCGCCACCGAGAAGTCTGACAAGCCCTTTTGCAACAGGGTGCTGGTGACATAGAACGGCACTGTGGTTGAGACCTGCCGACCCAGCGTATCGGTGGTGACCACCACCGCCTCCCCGGCGCCGTTGATAAACGGCACGTTGGTGAGGGTGTAGGGGCCAGGCTGCAGATCGGCGCTGCTGGACTTATAACCATTGATAAACAAGTCCACCGACGACGGCACAGCCGCCTCCCCGGCAAACTGCGGCAAGGGGTAGGTGACCAGGTCCGGGCGCACTGCAAAGTCCCGCGACACTTGCACCCCGCCCAAGCGCACCGAGGTGCTCCAGGGCAAGGCACCGCTGATGACGTCGCCCGCTTCATAGGTCAACAGGCGTTCATCGTCGGAGAATCGCCAGGTGGTGTCATAACGCCGATAGCCATTGTCCAGGCTGCTGCCAACGGTCTCCCGGCCAATAGTGGTGCGGTACTGGCCGGTATTGGACAAGGTGCCCCAGGTATCGAACAGCCTGACTTCGTTGAAGATGCCGAGATAGGTGCCCGCGTCATCCGTATCGTTGAGGTAGGCGTCGTAGTTGAGCAACGCCCCGAAACTGGTCAGCGCCTGGGTACGCGGGTAATTGTCACGACTGCCGATAAACTGCTCCGGCAACCAGGCAGGCGGCACCGTGAGCATCAGGCGCTGGCCCTGGCTGTCGTAATCGGTGTGCAGGCCTGGCAGATTTTCCAGCGCCACCTCGGCGGGGACCTCACCCGGCAGTTTCATGCCGACTTCCTGCAACACCGACGCCGGCAAAAACAGCTGCCCGGCGCGCTGATTGACGGCGACCACGCGGCCGGTGTCCCTCTGGTTGACCACCAGTTCCAGGAATAACTGTGCATCGGCAACAGCCTCCATACTGCTGGGAGGGGGCGGCAACGGCGCGGCGGCGCCCGGCGGCGCAAGCACCAGCCCGCAGAGGCCACTCACCACCCACACCGATCGCCATAGACATCGAGCCCGATCGTGGCTCACCAAGGCTTTGTGTCCATCAATGGACGTCTCCATCCGTTAACATCAAGGGCTATTCCGTGCCCTACCACACTGCTTTACCGCCCCGGCGCAAGGCTCTCCAATTGCGTTGCACCATTGACTCGTACCTGCAGCGGCTGATCGGCCGGCAGTCCATCCGGCACTGGCCAGCGCATGGTCGCACCCGGCAGTACATACCCCATCAAGCCTTCCACCAGCGGACGAGGTTGGCCGCCCTGCTTGAATGTGGCATCGGTCAAGCGCGCGTGAACGGCGCCCTGGTTGCGCATTTCGACGTAGTTGCGCCCGCCCACCGTGACTTTCTTCCAGCTCAAGTCAGGTTTGCCGGCGCTCTTGGGGTCGCGATCGCGCGTACCGTCAACCTTGCTCCAAAGGCCTGGGCCATAGGCGAACAAGGGCACCGAATAACGCATCTGGAAGCGGATCGCGGCGGCGGTCTTGCCATCCGCAGGGGCCGGCGCAGGGGTGGCCGAGGGGATCTCATCGATGATGATGCGATAGGCCAGCTCCTGGCCCGGTGGCACTTGCTTGGTACGGGTCAAGCGCACCAATTGCTTCTGGCCCGGTTCGATTTTCGCCACCGGCGGGCTGCCGATCACGTCGCGCTGGTTCTGGTACTGCTCATCGAAGCCGCTCTGGGACCAGGCAAACACGCGGATTTGCAGGTTGGCGGTCTCCGTGCCGCGATTTTCCAGCCACAGTGCGCTGGCCTGTTGATCAGCCTCCAACACCGGATCAATCGGCCAGATCAGCACCGAACTGGCCGCCTGGGCCTGCCCCGCCGCTAACGCCAACAACCCGCTCAAACCTGCTGCCCACCAGTGCCGGGAAGCTGAATACATAGGTCTTACTCCTCATTGCCAATCGCTTTACCACGACAGTTGCACCTGCAACGTGTCGCTGTACGTCCCCCCAGGCTGATTACCCGGTAACTGCACTCGCCCATAAATTGGCAAGGTGATACTCGCGGCATTGCTGTAGGCCACGCTGACGCTTTGGCTGATCCCAAGGCTCTGGCTGAAGGCCGCGTCCCGAAAAAGCTGATAGGCCACCTGAGCACTGCCGCTAGTGAGCTGCATGCGGCGCCCGCTGTTGTTATGCAAACCGCCATCAACCGTCATGCTCAGCGCAACCCCCGGCGTACATTGCAGGGTCACGCCGCCGGTCAGCGCGACGGACGCCGTGCTGGTTGCCAGTGCCGAATACGTGCCGAACGCCAGGCTGCCGTAATTAGTGCCGCCCCCGACCACCAGGCAGCCGGGGGTGATGGTCGCGCTGACCTGGAACGACTGGCTCGTCACCGCCTGCAGTGACACCGGCATTCCCCAGCCTATGCACACCACCAACGCCCACGCTGCCCGGCGCATGACACTCAGAACGTCAGGGTCACGTTAACCGTGTCGGTGTAAGTACCGGCCGGCAGTCCCGCCTTACCATTGGCCTTGCCGTAAATATTCACGGCTTGAGCCACACCGGTACTGGGCGCCAGGTTGATCACCCCACCGATTGCCAGCAAATTCGAATGACCACTGTCGGTGTAGAGATCGTAGGGCACGTAATTGGCGACGCCGTCATACAGGGCCCGCGCGCCGCCTGTGGACTTGCCGTCATTGGCACCGGCAGACACCGTCAACGTCGGCGAGGTACCTGCCGAGCACAGAATCGACAACGCCCCACCACCTCCGCCCAACACCTGGCCGTCGGCTTCGGTGAACAGGCTATTGGCCGTACCGAAGTTCAAGTTACCGAAGCTCATCCCGCCGGTCGCCGCCGCGCCATTGACCTGGCAACTGCTGGTCAGCACCAGGGTCGCGCTCACGGTGCCGGCCACGGTGGCCGCCTGCGCGCCCGACACCCACACCAGCGCGATCAATGGAAAAACTGCTTTCGATACGAGTGCATGCATGATGTTCATCCTCATGATTTACCAATCCAGAGTCACCGTCAGGGTGTCTGTGTAGATGCCGGCCGGTAGGGCCCTGGTATTCGCCACCACCGAGCCGAATACCGGGATCGGTACTTGCGTGCCCTTGGTCACGACGAAATTGCGTTGTTGGCCGATGCTGTAGGCGCTTTGGCCCAGCGCATCAGCGGACAGCCGATATGCAATGGTCTGGCGCCCGTTGCTCAGGCGTCGCGTGGTGCCGTCACCGTGGGCGCCACCGTCAATCGTCACCGTGAAGCTGCTGACCACCGACGGGTTGCACGACACCGACAGCGGCGCACTGGCGCCGTCAGTCACAGCGGCGCCCAACGGGTTGCTCCACGTCGGGCCCTGGCTGCCGAAGTCGAGCAATGCGCCGCCGCCCGAAGGGCTGACCGGTGCGCTCTCAATGCCTTTGCTCACCTGGCAACTGGCAGTGATCACCAGGCGTGCGTGGATCTGCCCGCTGACAGCCGCCTGGACGTCGTCGGCCAGCAGCAACAGGCCGCCCATCGCCACAAGGGCCCAGCCCCGGCTTACCATGTGACCGTGACCTTGAGCAGGTCGGTGTAGCGACCGACGGCAGGAATGTCCTTGAGCGATTCAATGCGGCCATACAACGGCAGATCGACGCTGCCGGAATCCGGCACGCGGCCGCTCAGTGGCTCATTCACGGGCAAGGGGATACGCCGCGCGGCGTCGGCGTAGAGACGATAGGGAATGGGTTGGGTGGAAGACGTGGCGCTGGTCAGGTAGCGCACTTCGCCGGTGCCGCCATGCAGGCCACCATCCACGCGCACTTGATAAGGTGTATCAGGGTTGCATTCCAGACGCGGCTGGCGCTGGCTGATCAGGGCCGCACTCAGGGGACCGGCCGGGTCGTCCAGACGCGGGCCGCTGCCGAAATCCAGTACGCCAAGTTGCTCGATGCCAGCACTGCGGGTGGTTCCCACCAGCTGGCAACCTCGCTGCACGTCGATGCGCACCTCAACCTGAAGTTGCGCAGCGTACAACGTGTTACAGAGCATGGCGCCCATTACTGCCAATACTGCTCGTCCCTTCACAGCCCCAATTCCTTATACAGGGGTGACAACTGTGTATGAGATTAGTCATTTAACGATAAACCGCCAGTTCGCTCAGGTTTACCCGCCCGCCATGCTTTTTCGAGATAGCTGGCGGCGCCGTTCTCTATTGGTCAAATCACGGCGGGCGCCCTAAAGTAAGGGACCACAGAAATACAGAGTGAATCGCATTGGCTGTGCTTTCCTTGATTCAGCGTCTGCTCGGTAAAAAAACGGATACCCCGGACGCGTCCCCGATCCCGAGGTTTTTTCAGAAAAAGGCCGAGCAGCAGGGCTATATCCTCAGTGCCGGCCAAACCCGGGCAATCACCGCCCTCGCCCGCGAGACCCAGCACCTGCTTGCCGGGCAGCCCACCCGTAGCCTTTACCTGTATGGCCCCGTGGGGCGTGGCAAAAGCTGGCTGCTGGATGGCTTTTTCCAGGCGCTGCCGATTACCGAAAAACAGCGCGTGCACTTCCACACTTTTTTTGCCCGCCTGCACCGGGGCATGTTCAAGCACCGTGAGCATGACGACGCCCTGGCCGCCACCCTGAATGAGCTGCTGGCGGGTTGCCGGGTGTTGTGTTTCGACGAATTCCACGTCCACGACATCGGCGATGCCATGCTCATCAGTCGGTTGTTCAAGGCCTTGTTCCTGCGCGGCGTGCTGGTGCTGGTGACCTCCAACTATGCGCCCGAAGGGTTGCTGCCCAATCCGCTGTACCACGAGCGGTTCAAGCCGGTAATTGACCTGATCGCGGCGCGTATGGAGGTGCTGGAAGTCAGTTCACCCCAGGACTTTCGCAGCCTGCCCCAGGCCCATGCCGAGCAGCGTTTTACCGGCGGCCAGTATGTATGGCCGGGTACCGTCGCCCAGCGTGAAGCGCTCGGGCTGCCCGCCACACAGGGCCCGGCACACGCCCTGAGGGTCGGCAACCGGCAGCTCGTGTGCCGCAGCCATCAGGCGCGCACTATCGTGTTCACCTTCAACGACCTGTGCGAACAGCTCACGGCGGTCATGGACTACCTGCTGCTATGCGCGGACTTCGACCACTGGGTTATCGATGGCCTGCCGCAACTGGCAGAGTGTCCAATCGCTGTGCAGCAGCGTTTTATCAACCTGGTAGACGTGCTCTACGACCAGGACAAACGCCTGACCCTGATCGGCCAACAGCCGTTGACCGAATCTCTGGAAGGCCAGGCCATCGACCTCGCCCGCACCGCCAGCCGCCTGAACCAATTGCAAACCGTCTGCCCGCAACGTGCGCCCGACCCGGTATCATGAGCGCCTTTTACACCCTATTGCCGAGTGACCGCGCCGTTCATGAATACCCTCGACCAACTCAAGACTGGCCAATTGGCCGGTACCAAGCGCCTGGACCTGGCCTGCGGGCTGACCGAATTCCCGCAAGAAATCTTCGAGCTGGCCGACACCCTGGAAATCCTCAACCTCACGGGTAACGCCCTGAGCAGCCTGCCGGACGACCTGCATCGCCTGTCGCACTTGCGGGTGCTGTTCTGCTCGGACAACGCCTTTACCGAACTGCCCGAATGCCTGGGCCAGTGCGCCAAGTTGAGCATGATCGGCTTCAAGGCCAACCAGATCAGCCATGTACCCGCCGCCGCGCTGCCGCCGCAATTGCGCTGGCTGATCCTCACCGACAACTGCATCAGCCAACTTCCCAGCGAATTGGGCGAGCGGCCGTTGCTGCAAAAACTGATGCTGGCCGGCAACCATCTGGCGCACCTGCCGGAGAGCCTGGCCAACTGCAAAAACCTGGAGCTGATACGCATCGCTTCCAACCGTCTGACCCAACTGCCGGAATGGCTGCTGACGCTGCCGAGCCTGACGTGGCTGGCCTATGCCGGTAACCCGGTGGAAATGGCGGTGGACGTGGCCGCTGATGACGTGACGCCGAACATTCCCTGGTCAGAACTGGACCTGGGCGAAGTGCTGGGCGAAGGCGCCTCGGGGATCATTCGCAAAGCGTTGTGGAAGCCGCAAGCCTTGCCTGTCGCGGTAAAACTGTACAAAGGCACGATCACCAGCGACGGTTCACCGCTGCATGAAATGCAGGCCTGCATCGCTGCCGGGTTGCACCCCAACCTGATCAAGGTAGAAGGCCGCATCAAAGGTCACCCTGATAATCAAGCCGCGCTGGTCATGGACCTGATCGACCCGAGCTACCGCAACCTCGCCGCATTGCCCAGCCTGGCGTCCTGCACGCGCGATATCTACGAGCCCACGACTCGCTTCAGCGTCGATGTGGCCTTGCGCATGGCGCGTGGCATCGCCTCGGTGGCGGCGCACTTGCACCGGCACGGCATCACCCATGGCGATTTGTACGGCCACAATATTCTGTGGAATGCAGCAGGCGATTGCTTGCTCGGGGACTTTGGCGCGGCGTCGTTCCATGCCACGGCGGACACCCTGGAAACCAGGGCATTGCAGCGCATCGAAGTGCGCGCGTTTGGGGTGTTGCTTGGGGAGTTGTTGGAGCGGATCGAGACTGAGTTCAACGACGAGGGACTGGTAGAACTGCAGAAACGATGCTGCCAACCGGATGTGTTAGCGCGACCGGGCTTCGAAGAAATCGAAGCGCTGCTGAGGTCTCTGCCAAACCACTAAACCAATGTGGGAGCGGGCTTGCTCGCGAATGCGGCGTGTCAGTCAGCTGATCTGGCGACTGACACACTGCATTCGCGAGCAAGCCTGCTCCCACATTTTTACTGCATGTATTCAGCTACAAATCAGCCGGCCAGGCCGACGAACATATCCTGCACGTCATCGTGGTTGTCCAGGCCTTCCAGGAAGGCTTCGACTTCGGCCATCTGCTCATCGGTCAACCCGCTCACCGGGTTCTTCGAGATATAGCCCAGCTTGGCCGACAGCACGGTGAAACCCTGCTCCGGCAGCGCTTTTTGCACGGCATCGAGGTCGGTGGTTTCGGTGATGAACAAGGTGGTGCCTTCTTCTTCGCCGTCTTCAAAGTCCTGGGCGCCCGCTTCAATGGCGGCCATTTCCGGATCAGCGTCAGGGCTGTCCGGCGACGCCTCGATCAGGCCCACATGGTTGAAGTCCCACGCCACAGAGCCGGATGCGCCCAATTGGCCCTTGCGGAACGCTACACGGATTTCCGCCACGGTACGGTTGATGTTGTCGGTCACGCATTCGACGATCAGCGGCACCTGGTGCGGAGCGAAACCCTCGTACGTCACGCGGTGGTACTGCACGGTTTCACCCAGCAGGCCGGCGCCTTTCTTGATGGCGCGCTCCAGGGTTTCCTTGGGCATCGAGGCTTTTTTGGCCTGCTCCACCACCAGACGCAAGTGGGCGTTGGTCGCGGTGTCGGCACCGTTGCGGGCGGCGATGGTGATTTCTTTCACCAGCTTGCCGAAAATCTTGCCCTTGGCATTGGATGCCGCTTCTTTATGTTTGACTTTCCACTGTGCGCCCATGACTCACTCTCTTCCTGTCCATCGCGCCGAGACGTCTACTGGCCGGCGCTTTGGGGGCAGAGTTTATAGCGCAAAAACCCATCGTTCCACCAAAAAACCGTCAAGACGCCAACTCGAAAAACGCCTGGATCAGGCGCAATGAGCGGCGTCGCTCCAGGCAACCGAGCATGTGCCGGTTCACCAGCCCCTCGCCCTGCAAGGGAATGGCATGCACGCGCGGGTCACGGCTGACCTCCATCGACGACACCACCCCCACCCCCAGTTCAGCGGCGACGGCTTCGGTGACGGCCTCGCGGCTGTCCAGTTCCAGCAACACCCTAGGCTGCACAGCGGCGATCGCGCAAGCGCTGTCGAAGGTGCGACGGGTGATGGAGCTGGGCTCGCGCAGCACCATGATCACGTCGTGCAATTGCTCCAGGCGAATGCCCGCCGGGTCGGTCAGCCAAGGGTGCCCGGCCGGTACCAAGGCGCAGATCCGCGATTCATCAAGGGGCTGCAGATGCAAGCCACTGCGCGGCTCCACCTCGGTGAGCACCGCCACATCGGCATGCTCCGACAGCAGCGCCGCCAGGGTTTCCTGGGCATTGCCCAGACGCAGGTTGACGGTAATGCCTGGGTAGCGTGCGCGCAGCCGCGCGATCATCGGCATTACCAGGTGCGGGCCGTCCGCCGCGACTTCCAGGCGCCCGGCGAGCAATTGCCGATTGGCCTCCAGCAGGGTCTGTGCCTCGTCCACCAGGCCGAAGATCGCCCGGGTGATCGCCGCCAGGCGTGTGCCTTCCTCGGTCAATTCCACCCGGCGTGCCGTACGGCGCAACAGCGGAATCTGGTAGTGCTCTTCCAGCGCCTTGATATGCCCGGTCACCGCCGGCTGGCTGATGAATAGCCGCGCCGCCGCCCGGGTAAAACTGCCCTCACGGGCCACGGCATCGAATGCGCGCAGTTGGAACAAATTCATAGCTATCGGCCTCACTGATAGCTCGCATAACAACAAACAATTTGATTGATGACAAGCCAAACTGCAATTTAGGCGCCTTAGAGTCAACCCAATGCCCGCGAGGACCTCAGATGACCAGCACCGCGCCGATCCTGCTCACACCCGGCCCACTGACCACGTCCGCCCGCACGCGCCAGGCGATGATGGTGGATTGGGGTTCATGGGACGAGCGCTTCAACCAACTCACCGCCAGTGTGTGCGAGCAACTGCTGGCGATCCTCAACGCCAGCCACAGCCATGACTGTGTGCCGTTGCAAGGCAGCGGCACCTTCGCGATCGAAGCCGCCATCGGCACGCTGGTCCCGCGTGATGGCAAGGTACTGGTGCTGATCAACGGCGCCTACGGCAAGCGCCTGGCCAGGATTTGCGAAGTGCTCGGCCGCGATTTCAGCACCTTCGAAACCGCCGAAGATGAGCCAACCACTGCCGCCGATGTGGACCGCCTGCTGCAAGCCGACCCGGCCATTTCCCATGTAGCGCTGATCCACTGTGAAACCAGCACCGGCATTCTCAACCCGCTGCCGCAGATCGCCGACGTGGTTAAAAACCACGGCAGGCGCCTGATCATCGACGCCATGAGTTCCTTCGGCGCGCTGCCGATCGATGCCCGCGAGGTGCGGTTCGACGCGCTGATCGCAGCGTCAGGTAAATGCCTGGAAGGCGTGCCAGGCATGGGTTTTGTGTTCGCCGATAAACAGGCGCTGGCCGCCGCCCAAGGCAACTGCCACTCCCTGGCGATGGACCTGTTCGACCAACACAGCTACATGGCCAAGACCGGCCAATGGCGTTTCACGCCACCGACCCATGTGGTCGCGGCCCTGCACGAAGCCCTGCTGCAATACGTTGAGGAAGGCGGCCTGCCCGCGCGCCATCAACGTTACGCCCGCAACTGCCAGGCATTGCTCGACGGCATGGCCGAACTTGGCCTGCGCAGTTTCCTGCCCACGGCGATCCAGGCCCCGATCATCGTCACCTTCCATGCCCCACAAGACCCGCGTTACCAGTTCAAGGCGTTCTACGAGCGGGTCAAGGCCAAGGGTTTCATCCTGTATCCCGGCAAATTGACCGAAGTAGACACCTTTCGCGTGGGCTGCATCGGCCATGTCGACACGGCCGAGATGCGCGCCGCCGTCGCGGCCATCGCCCAGGCACTGCACGCCATGCACATCAACCTTTCATCTTTTGGATCTCAGCCATGAACTATCAAAACCCCACCACCTTGCAGGCCGTGATCCTCGACTGGGCCGGCACTGTGGTCGACTTCGGCTCCTTCGCCCCCACGCAGATCTTTGTCGAAGCCTTCGCCGAGTTCGACGTGCAAGTCTCCATCGACGAAGCCCGCGGCCCGATGGGCATGGGCAAGTGGGACCATATCCGCACACTCTGCGACCAGCCGCAGGTGGCCGAGCGTTACCGCAAGGCCTTCGGCCGCACGCCGACGGATGACGACGTCACTGCCATTTACCAACGCTTCATGCCGCTGCAGATCGAGAAGATCGCCGAGCACTCGGCCCTCATCCCCGGCGCCCTCGACACCCTCGCCCGGCTGCGCGTTCAAGGCATCAAGATCGGCTCCTGCTCCGGCTACCCCAAGCAAGTCATGGACAAGGTCGTCGCCCTGGCCGCTATCAATGGCTACATCGCCGACCACGTGGTTGCCACCGACGAAGTGCCCAACGGCCGTCCGTGGCCGGCCCAGGCCCTGGCCAACGTGATCGCCCTGGGTATTGACGATGTGGCGGCGTGCGTGAAGGTCGATGACACCGTGCCGGGCATCCTCGAAGGACGCCGCGCCGGAATGTGGACCGTGGCCCTGACCTGCTCGGGCAATGCCCTGGGCCTGAACTACGAACAGTTTCGTGCGCTGGACCAGGACACCCTGGCCCGCGAGCGCAAGCGTATCGAGGCGATGTTCAAAGGCTCGCGCCCGCATTACCTGATCGACACCATTACCGACCTGCCGGTGGTGATTAGCGACATCAACCAGCGCCTGACCCGCGGTGAAATGCCGCAAAGCCACTGATAGAGGTCAATACAACGGCATTCGCACCGGGCAAACCCGCCAAAACAGGCTTACAGTAATAGGACTCCGTCGCCAAAGAACGGAGGTTTGCCCTGATGAGTGAGGAAGAAAGCGATGCCGTGGAAAAATTCCGATACGCGCTACAGCACCATGTCGATTGCACTGCACTGGTTGATGGTGGTGCTGCTGGCGGTGGTTTACGCCTGCATTGAGTTTCGCGGGATCTTTCCCAAAGGCAGTGGCGGGCGGGCCCTGATTGTAGAAATGCACTACATGTTCGGCCTGACGGTGTTTGTGCTGGTCTGGCTGCGCCTGTTTGCCCGTACCTTGGGCGTTGCACCGAAGATCGTGCCGGCACCGCCACAATGGCAATCGTTGCTGGCGACACTGATGCATCTGGCGCTGTACGTATTCATGATCGGCATGCCGATTTTCGGCTGGCTGATCGTGAGTGCCCAGGGCCATTCCGTGATGTTCTACGGGATCGAGTTGCCGCCCTTGATTGGCGAAAACAAAGACCTGTCCAAGCAGATCAAAGAATGGCACGAGCTGGGAGGCACCGTCGGTTATTGGCTGATCGGCCTGCATGCCTTGGCCGGCCTGTACCACCATTACTTCATGCGCGATAACACTGTGTTTCGCATGATGCCCAAGCGCTAACCCTGCATGCTCCGGCGGCCTTGCAGGCCGCCGGTGTGCACGAAGATCAAGCGAGTGGCGGGTGCGAAGCGTCCCGCCTCGATCTGTTGCTTCAATGCCAGCAAGGCCTTGCCGGTGTAAAGCGGCTCCAGCAGCAGGCCGCATGCCTGCTCCGTGGCCTGGATAAAATTGAGCAATAACGAGTCGACCTTGGCGAAACCGCCTCGGCTCGCGTCCAGCAGTTCATAGCCATGCTGCACGATGGCCTGCACATTCTGCGCAACCCCGTGATCATCCGGTACCGCCAAGGCACCGAACACCGGATGCACGCCCGCCTCTGCCAGCGCCAACCCGGCCAGTGTTGTGCCGGTGCCCGCAGCCAACCACCATGCGTCGTAATCAGCCCAACCGAGCGTGTTCAGTTGTTCGCGCGCCTGCTCGACCAACACCCCGCAACCCATTGCACCGGCCCGTCCGCCGCCGCCCTCGGGCACGGGATAGAGATGGGGATATTGTTCACGCCACGGCAGCCAGAAACCGGCGTCATGACGCGCGCGATAACCGCCGTAGCCCAGCCAGTGCAGCTGCATGCCGAAGGCTTTCAGATCAAGGATGGTGGGGGTGTCTTGAGGATGGCCGCGCAACAGGCCGACGGTGGGGAAATCAAACCGCTTGCCGGCCGCCGCCAGCGCGTGCAGATGGTTGGAATGAGCGCCACCCAGGCTGATGAGTCCAGCGGCACCGGCCTGTTGCGCGTCGGCCAGGTGTTGGGTGAGCTTGAACCACTTGTTGCCGCTGATGAGTGGGTCGATACGGTCCAGCCGCAGCACGGCCAACTCGACCCCGTTAAGCCAATCCAGCAGCAAGGGTTCAAGTGGAGCGCGAGGAAGCCAGTCGAAAGGACCCATTAGCAAGCATCTGAATAAAAAACGGGGCGGTAGTCTATCACCGCCCCCTTGCGTCGCCTTATAGCTCGGCAGCCAGGCGCGAGCCCTGGTTGATGGCGCGCTTGGCATCCAGCTCGGCCGCCACATCGGCACCGCCGATGAGGTGCACGTTCTGGCCCGCTGCGACCAGGCCATCGTGCAATTCGCGCAGCGGATCCTGCCCGGCGCAGATGACGATATTGTCCACCGCCAGCACTTGAGGCTCACCCTCGGCGCCGATGCGGATATGCAAGCCTTGGTCATCGATCTTCAAGTAGTCGACGCTGTTGAGCATCTGCACCCGCTTGTTCTTCAGGCCCGTGCGGTGGATCCAGCCGGTGGTTTTGCCCAGGCCGTCGCCGACCTTGGAGGTCTTGCGTTGCAGCAGGAATACTTCGCGCGCCGGTGCATGGGGCTGGGGCTTGATGCCCGCCACGCCACCACGGGCTTGCAGTTGGGTGTCGATGCCCCACTCTTTCCAGAACGCTTCGCGGTCCAGGCTGGTGGACACGCCTTCATGCACCAGGAACTCGGAGACGTCGAAACCGATACCGCCGGCGCCAATCACCGCAACGCGCTTGCCCACTGGTTTGCGCTCAAGGATCACGTCCAGGTAGCTCAGCACCTTGGCGTTATCGATACCCGGGATGGCCGGGGTGCGCGGTGCAATGCCGGTGGCCAGAATGATTTCGTCATAGCCGCCCGCCGCCAGTTGCGCGACATCCACGCGGGTGTTGAGGCACAGCTCGACGTGGGTGGTCTGCAACTTGCGTTTGAAGTAGCGCAGGGTTTCAAAAAACTCTTCCTTGCCCGGTACTCGCTTGGCAATATTGAACTGGCCGCCGATCTCGTTGGCGGAGTCGAACAGCGTCACTTGATGACCGCGCTCAGCCGCCACGGTGGCCGCCGCCAGCCCGGCAGGACCGGCACCGACCACGGCAATTTTCTTGATCTGTTTCACCGGCAGGTAGTTGAGTTCGGTCTCGTAGCACGCCCGCGGGTTGACCAGGCAGGTGGTCAGTTTGCCGCCAAACGTGTGGTCCAGGCAGGCCTGGTTGCAGCCGATACAGGTGTTGATTTCATCCGCACGGCCGGCAGCGGCCTTGTTGACGAACTCCGGGTCAGCCAGGAACGGCCGCGCCATCGAGACCATATCGGCATCACCTTCGGCGAGGATCTGCTCAGCGATTTCCGGGGTGTTGATGCGGTTGGTGGTGATCAGCGGAATCTTCACCGAGCCGCGTAGCTTGGCGGTGACTTTACTGAATGCACCACGCGGCACCTTGGTCGCGATGGTCGGGATACGCGCTTCGTGCCAGCCGATACCGGTGTTGATCAGGGTCGCACCGGCCTGCTCGATGGCCTTGGCCAACTGCACGATCTCTTCCCAGGAGCTGCCGCCTTCCACCAGATCGAGCATCGACAGGCGGAAAATAATGATGAAATTCGGGCCCACGGCTTCACGCACTCGACGCACGACGTCCACCGCCAGGCGCATACGGTTTTCGTAGCTGCCGCCCCAACGGTCGGTGCGGTGGTTGGTGTGGGCGGCGAGGAACTGGTTAATGAAGTAGCCTTCGGAGCCCATGATTTCGACGCCGTCATACTCGGCGACCTGGGCCAGCAGCGAGCAGGTGACAAAATCCTGGATCTGCTTCTCGATGCCCTCTTCGTCCAGCTCCTTGGGTTTGAACGGGTTGATCGGCGCTTGAATCGCGCTGGGGGCGACCTGCTTGGGGCTGTAGGCATAACGGCCGGCGTGGAGGATCTGCATGCAGATCTTGCCGCCCGCCTCGTGCACCGCCTGGGTCACGATCTTGTGCTTTTGTGCTTCCTCGTCGGTGGTCAGTTTGGCTGCACCGGCGTAGACGCCACCTTCATCGTTCGGGCCGATACCGCCGGTGACCATCAGGCCGACGCCTCCACGGGCGCGCTCGGCAAAATAGGCGGCCATGCGTTCGAAACCACCGGGTTTTTCTTCCAGGCCAGTGTGCATCGAGCCCATCAGGGTGCGGTTGCGCAAGGTGGTAAAACCCAGGTCCAACGGGGCCAGCAAGTGCGGGTAGGCAGCAGCGGTCATGGTACAGCTCCACAACGGATCATCACGGGACGTGACGCGCTCGAACGGCGCGCCATCGGTTTATGTCCCACAGACTAAGAGGCGATGGACTACCGCTCAATGACTGAAACTGACAAGTTATTGATCCAAATGCACAGCGCCCCTTGGCAAGCCGCTGCCTGGGCCCTACCCTAGTCGGCGAACCCTGCACCCGGTCTGTTGTCTGTTGCCCCATGCGTAAACTTCTAGCCTTCACCGTCACCATGGCCCTGGTTGCCGCCGTCGCCGCGTATCTGGTCTGGACCCAGGAGCGCCCTGTGGCGCATTACCTATCGGACCTGCGCATCACCCTGGCTATCAACGAAGGCCAACCCGCCGATCGCGGTAACTTGCTGGGTATCCAGCCAGAGCTGTTTCCCGCCGATTACCAAAGCCTGGAACGCCTGCACCTGAAGCTCGCGGCCTACCTGCAAAAAGCGCGGGACAAAGGCTTGATCAATGACAAGACCATCGTCGTGCTGCCGGAACACATCGGCACGTGGCTGATGCTCAGCGGCGAGAAGAACGAGCTGTACCAGGCGGTGCATCTGAAAGATGCGATGAATTGGCTGTCGGCCAGCAACCCGTTGCAATTCGCCCGCGCCTGGATCAGCGCCACCGGCGATAACCGCATGGACGATGCCTACCTGCGCATGAAAGCACCGGCCATGGCCCGCGACTATCAGCTGCTGTTCGGCGGCCTGGCCAAAGAATTCGGGGTCACGCTGGTGGCCGGCTCTATCGCCCTGCCCAACCCGAGTGTCAGCCAGGGGCAACTGCAGGTCGGTCAGGGTGCGCTGTATAACGCCAGCCTGGTGTTTGGCGCGGACGGTTTGCCGGTAGGCCAGCCACAGCGCCAGTTCTACCCGATCTACGACGAGCGCGGCTTTATCGAACCGGGCGATGAGAACATCGTCAGCGTGGTCGACACCCCGGCCGGACGCCTGGGCATCCTGATCGGCAGCGACAGCTGGTACCCGGACAATTACCGCAAACTCAACGAGCAAGGCGCGCAACTGGTCGCAGTGCCAGCCTTTGTGACCGGCCGCGACACCTGGGAGCGCCCATGGCGCGGCTTTAAAAGCGTTTCAACGCCGCCCGAAATCAGCCTCAAGCCCGAAGAACTCAGTGAAGGCGAAGCCTGGCGCCGCCTCACCCTGATCAGCCAACAGCCAATCAGCCAGGCAAGCGCCGGAATGAGCGTATTCCTGCGCGGGCAGTTCTGGGACCTGGGCACCGCCGGGCACAGCTTCCTCAGCGGCAACGGGCACGTCATCACAGGCAACGACGCCCGTGGCGCGCGCCTGCTGAATATCTGGTTGTAGTGCCGTGAAGCCGGTGCGCCTGGGCGATCTTTCGGTGGGCTTCGTGCACACCCTGGCGGACGCCATTCAAAGCCATAGCCTGGACCCGCAACCGCTGTTGCTGCAATACGGCCTGGACCCGGCGCGCCTCGCCGAAGCGGGGGCGCGCCTGTCGATCCCGCGCTACATGCGCCTGGGCCACGCAGCCATCCAACTGACCGACGACCCCGGCCTGGGGCTGCGCATGGGCCAACTGAGTCGCCTGAGCCAGGCTGGACTGGCAGGCGTGACTGCCGCACAGGCACCGAATGTGCGAGAAGCGGCCCGCACATTGACCCGTTTTGAAGCGCTGTACGGCTCCAACTATCGCGGGCAATCGAGCTTTCACGAAGACGCCGAAGGCGCCTGGCTGCGTTTCTATTCCATCAGCCCTTACAATGCCTACAACCGTTTTGTGGTGGATTCGATCATCGCCGGCTGGCTGCAGCAATTGTCGAGTGTGGCGCAGCAACCGGTGCAGGCACAGCGTATAGACATCGAGTTTGAAGCCCCGGCGTACAGCGAACAGTACGGTGTACTCGGTGACAGCCCGGTCCACTTCGGCGCCGACGCCAATCAACTGCGCCTCAACCAGCAGACCCTGGCCTTGCGTAACCCACAGCACTGCCCCAGTACCTGGCACCTGTTGTTGAAGTTATGTGAACACGAATTGGAGCAATTGACCCGCACCCGCAGCCTGCGTGAGCGCATTACCCGGTTGCTCGGGCCGATGCTCAATGGCGGCCGGGAGCCCGACCTGGAAGAAGTGGCGGCACGCTTGAAGCTGCCTACCTGGACACTGCGGCGCAAACTGGCCGAAGAAGGCACTCAGTTTCGCGCGATTCTCAACGATACCCGCCGCGACTTGGCCATGACCTACATTCGCGATACGGAACTGGCGTTCGGCGAGATCGCCTATTTGCTCGGTTTTGCCTCAGCCCAGGCCTTTCAACGGGCGTTCAGGCGGTGGAACAACCAGACCCCAGGGGAATTTCGCCGCAGTCAGCGGCATTCCGCCTGAAGTCGGTCTTACAGCTCGGTTGCGTCATCGACCGGATCCAGCGGATCCAATTCAAACGCGTGGTACTCCAGCAGTTCTTCTTGGTAATCGTCCATGGCGGACTCCTTGTTGGTTTAAAGCGGCTGTCAATAAATGACCTGCACAGCCAGCCTAAAGTGCCGTGATGACGAAAAAATGTCGGCGCCGTGACGTTCCTGCACTTCAAGATAAAACGCAGCAGCGCTGAGCGGATTTAGCATCAGGGCTTTGAGGCGGGCACCCGCACTTCATCGCGCTGGCGGCGTTGAGCCGCTGGCGTATGAATGATCGGTCGCGAAGGAGCGCGTGGAGGCTTGAGCCGCTACGGGATGAACGTCGAAGAGACGAACCCCGCAGCGGTCAACGTTACTGCGAAGGGGTTGGCAGGGGCGGAATCGCCTCTGTTGGCGCCGGCAGTTTTGGATTGGTCGCCGCAGGTGCAGGATCAGCTGCAGGCGTTGGGGCCGGTTCCGCTGTCGGGGCAATCGGTGCCGCCTCGGGTGGCGTGGCAACCGGCTCCGAAACGGCAGGCGCTGCCGGTACTTCCTTTGGCGCCTCGACTTTTTCAGCAACCGGCGCCGCTTTCGGTTCCGGCACGCCCAGCTCCGCCTTCGGCGTCTCTGGAATGTGCGCGGCCTTCTTCACTTCTTGCGGCAGGAATACATCCACGAGCGAGAAGTAACGCTCATAAAACTTCGGCGCCGAAACCGTCTCGCTCGCCACCTTCACCATCGAGTCATCGGTGGAGCCAATCGGCATCGACACCGAGCCCAACACACCCACGCCGAGGCTTGCGGAGTTGTTGACCTTCTTCAACGCGTAGCGGTCCTGCAAGGCGTTGGCAAACATCGTCGAGTGGTTATTACCTTTGCCATCATTGGCGCACACCACATTGAAACTAATCTGCAGGTGGGTCTCGCCAGTCTGCTGGAAACTCTTGTTACCCACGACCAACTTAGGATCGCTGCTGGTGATGATGTAGCCCTGGCTCAATAGCGCGCGCCGTGCGGCCTCGCAGGCTGCCACGTCACTGACCGGGTAATCCCGGGAGAACGTGCCGGAATCGTCGAAATTCTCATGTTCATAAATGGCGGTCTTGGGTGACGAGCAGCCCGCGGCGCCCGCCAGCACCAGCGCCAGCCCGAGGCTACGCAAGTGAAATGATGTCGACATTGAAAATCCTGAGGAAAACAGTCAGGGCGGTATTGTGCAACAGAACGGGGTCCTGGCGCGCGCATTCCTGTCGGTAAAACGTCACAGCCTTACAGGACGGGGCCTGCTGCATAAAAAAGCCCCCGATCCTTGCAGACCGGGGGCTCTTTATTCAGACCAACATCAGAACTTCTTGATGTCAGCCTTGGTTTCCAACTGCTTGCGGTACGCAGCAAAGTCTTGCTGGCCGATACGGGAAGCGAGGAAGCGGCGGTATTGCGCCTTTTCTTCGTCCGTAGGCGCAGCCGCTTCGTTAACAGCATTCAAGCGCACGATCATCAGGCTACCGTCAGCCAGGGTAACCGTGGTGAAGGTCGGCTTGTCCTTGCTCGCAGGCTTGGGCATGCGGAACAGGGCTTGCAACACCGCAGGGTCAATCGCTTCCTGGCTACGGGTAGCCGCTGCAGTGACTTTCCATGCCTGACCATCAATCGCCTGATTCAGTGGGGTCTTGCCATCACGCAGGCTGGCGATCAACTCGTCGGCATGGGCTTTGGCTGCTGCACTGGCACGCTCTTTGGTCATCTGTGTGCGGATCGCCGCAGAGACGCTTTCCAGAGGCAGTTGCGTAGGTTTCAAGTGCTCTTTGGCCCGCAGCACGATGATGGTTTCCGGGTCCAGCTCGATGGCGGTGCTGTTGGCACCCTCATCCAACACTTCCGGGCTGAACGCAGCAGTCACCACGGCGCGGTTGGCCGCGACACCTTCGCCACCTTCACGGCCAAACGGCGCGGAGGTGTGCACGGTCAGCTTCAGGTCGGACGCCGGCTGGGCCAGGTCGGACGCTTCGAATGCCGCATCTTCCAATTGCTTGGAGGCGTCGACAAAGCGCTGTTCAACCTGTTGGGTCTTGAGCTCGCGGGTCAGCTTGTCTTTCAGGCTGGCAAACGATGGCACTTGCGGTGCTTCTACACCCAGCAGCTTGATCAGGTGCCAACCGAATGTGGTGCGCACCGGTGCCGACACCTGGTCCTTGTTCAAGGCATACAGGGCCGTTTCGAAGTCAGGATCGTAGACGCCAGGGCCGGCAAAACCGAGGTCGCCGCCATTGTTGGCCGAACCTGGATCCTGGGAGAACTCCTTGGCCAGGGCTTCGAACTTCTCACCCTTGGCCAGGCGTGCCTGGATTTCTTCGATCTTCGCCTTGGCTTGAGCGTCGGTAGTCTTGTCGTTCACTTCAATCAGAATATGCGCGGCACGACGCTGTTCAGCGAGGTTGGCGGTTTCTTTCTGATAGGCAGCCTGCAGCTCATCATCCTTCACGGTGACCTGGTCGAAGAAGGAAGACTTCTTCAGTTCCAGATAGTCGATGACCACCTGGTCCGGGGTCATGAACTCTTTGGCGTGCTGGTCGTAGTGAGCCTTGACCTCGTCGTCGGTGAGTTTCACCGCCGCAGGGTCAGCCTTGATGTTGACGGTAGCGAAATCGCGGGTCTGCTTTTCCAGACGGGCAAATGCCAGCACTTCGGCATCGGTAACGAAACCGCTGCCGGCAATACCTGCGCGAACCTGGCCGATCAGCATTTCCTGGCTCAACATCTGACGGAATTGCATACGGCTGTAGCCCAGCTGACGGATCACTTGGTCAAAGCGTTCAGGGCTGAACTTGCCGTCCACCTGGAATTCCGGCGTCTGCAGGATCACTTGATCCAGGGCAGCTTCAGAGAAGCCGAACTTGGAATCAGCTGCGCCTTGCAGCAACAGCTTGCGATCAATCAGCCCTTTGAGGGCCGCTTCGCGCAGCAGTTTTTCGTCCAGCAGAGAAGCATCAAAATCCTTGCCCAGCTGTTGCATCAGCTGGCGACGTTGCATGTCGACGGCCTGGCTCAGTTCGGTTTGGGTGATCTCTTCACCGTTGACCTTGGCCACGTCCTGCTTGTTATTGGTCGAAGCCTGGAAAATGGCCTCGATACCGGTGAACGCCATCAATGCGACGATGATCCCGATAATGGTTTTGGCAATCCAGCCTTGTGAATTGTCCCTGATATTCTGCAGCATGCGTCCCCCAGAAACGGTTGATCTTCAAAAATTAGGCAACCGTGGAGCGTGGGTAGAGTCCGGATAGAAGAAAGGCGCATCCGAGGATGCGCCTTCTCGTAACTGGCGGAGCGGACGGGGGTTTGAACCCACACCCCCGGCGTGGCGACCCGATGGATACTTGGGTCAGCTGCCGCTCCGCTGCCAGGTCAGACCTGCGTCCGACCCGGGTAGGTAAGGCTTGAGCGAAACTTAGTTAACAGCTTCTTTCAGGGCTTTACCGGCTTTGAAACCTGGTTTCTTGGCGGCAGCGATTTGCAGTGCTTTGCCAGTCTGTGGGTTACGGCCAGTGCGAGCTGGGCGATCAGTCACAGAGAAAGTACCGAAGCCTACCAGTACCACGGAGTCGCCGGCCTTCAGAGCGCCAGTGACGGATTCGATTACTGCGTCCAGCGCACGGCCAGCAGCAGCTTTCGGGATATCAGCGGATGCGGCGATAGCATCAATCAGTTCCGACTTGTTCACTCTAAGTCCCCTTATATATCTATTGAGTATGGTTCTAAGTTTTTTGGTGAAAGCAAAAACCAGTGCTGAATGGCCTACAGACACTTAAGAGCCGCTTTATAACAAGGGCTCTAAAAAGCTGTCAAGGAAGCCCCCAGGCTTAACGGCATTAATGTGTACTAATTCTTTCCTTGGAATCAGACTCGCGTTTTTCATCCTTCGCGACAATCTCCGGAGCCACATCTGGCAAGGGCTCCGGCGCGTATTGCAGCGCAATTTGCAGGACTTCGTCAATCCATTTAACCGGTTTAATCTGAAGATCCTGCTTGATGTTGTCAGGAATTTCCTTCAAGTCGCGAACATTCTCTTCAGGAATGATCACCGTCTTGATACCGCCTCGGTGTGCAGCAAGCAATTTCTCTTTCAGACCACCGATGGCCAATACCTGACCACGCAGGGTAATTTCCCCTGTCATGGCGACATCGGCTCGTACCGGTATGCCCGTCAATGCCGACACCAGTGCCGTGCACATGCCTACACCGGCGCTAGGGCCGTCCTTCGGGGTAGCCCCTTCCGGCATGTGGATGTGAGTGTCGTGCTTCTCGTGGAAGTCCAGGGGAATCCCCAGGCTCTTCGCGCGGCTGCGCACCACGGTCTGCGCGGCAGTGATGGATTCGACCATCACATCACCCAACGAACCGGTCTTGATAAGCTGACCTTTACCCGGGATCACCGCGGCTTCGATGGTCAGCAATTCGCCGCCCACCTGGGTCCACGCCAGGCCAGTCACCTGCCCTACCTGATCCTGCTGCTCAGCCAGGCCGTAACGGAATTTTTTCACGCCCAGGAAGTGTTCCAGGGAGTCGGCAACCACCTTCACAGAGAAGCGTTTTTCCAGCGCGTGCTCTTTGACTGCCTTGCGGCAGATCTTCGCAATTTGACGCTCAAGGCCGCGCACACCGGCCTCGCGGGTGTAGTAGCGAACGATGTCGCGGATCGACTCGACGTCGAATTCGATCTCGCCTTTTTTCAGGCCGTTGGCCGAAATCTGCTTGGGCGCGAGGTATTTGACGGCGATGTTGATCTTCTCGTCTTCGGTGTAACCCGGCAGACGAATCACCTCCATCCGGTCCAGCAAAGCCGGCGGGATGTTCATGGAGTTGGAGGTGCACAGGAACATTACGTCGGACAGGTCGTAGTCGACTTCCAGGTAATGGTCGTTGAAATTGTGGTTCTGCTCCGGGTCGAGCACTTCGAGCAAAGCCGACGCCGGATCGCCACGCATATCGCTGCCCATTTTGTCGATTTCATCGAGCAGGAACAGCGGGTTGCGCACCCCAACCTTTGTCATCTTTTGAATCAATCTTCCTGGCATCGAACCGATGTAAGTACGGCGATGACCACGAATTTCCGCCTCATCACGCACACCACCGAGGGCCATGCGCACGAATTTGCGGTTGGTGGCGTTGGCAATCGACTCCGCCAAGGAGGTTTTACCCACACCTGGAGGACCGACCAGGCACAACACCGGACCACGAATTTTCTTCACGCGCTTTTGCACGGCGAGGTATTCGAGGATGCGCTCTTTGACTTCTTCGAGGCCGTAGTGGTCGGCGTCGAGGATGTCCTCGGCGCGGGCCAGGTCCAGGCGCACTTTGGTCTGGGCCTTCCACGGCACCTGCACCAGCCAGTCGATGTAGGAACGAACCACAGTGGCTTCGGCCGACATTGGCGACATTTGCTTGAGCTTGTTCAGCTCAGCGTTGGCTTTGGTCAGGGCGTCTTTCGGCAGGCCGGCGGCATCGATGCGCTTTTTCAGCTCTTCGATTTCGTTGTGGCCCTCCTCGCTGTCGCCGAGTTCTTTCTGGATGGCCTTCATCTGCTCATTCAGGTAGTACTCGCGCTGACTGCGCTCCATCTGTTTCTTCACACGACCACGGATGCGTTTTTCGACCTGCAGCAGATCGATTTCGCCATCCAGCAGCGCCAGCACGTGCTCAACACGGGCCGACAGGTCGATGATTTCGAGGATGTCCTGCTTCTGCTCGATTTTCAGCGCCATATGCGCAGCCATGGTGTCGACCAGGCGGCTTGGCTCATCAATGCTGTTGAGGGAAGACAGGACTTCAGCGGGGACTTTTTTGCCCAACTGCACATACTGCTCGAACTGCGAGAGCAGGCTGCGCACAAATACTTCGGATTCGCGCTCAGGGGCCTCGACTTCGTCGATCAGCGCCACTTCGGCGCGCAGGTGGCCATCCACCTCCATGAAGCGCTCGACCGCACCGCGCTGCTCACCTTCCACCAGCACCTTGACGGTGCCATCAGGCAACTTGAGCAATTGCAATACGGTCGCAATGGTACCGACGCGATACAGGGCGTCTTCGCCTGGATCATCATCAGCAGGATTCTTCTGGGCCAACAGCAAAATTTGCTTGTCGCCCGTCATCGCGGCCTCGAGGGCTTCGATAGACTTCTCGCGCCCCACGAACAGCGGGATAACCATGTGCGGATAGACGACGACATCACGCAACGGCAGGAGAGGCAATTCAATGGTTGTCTTCATGATTTCGCCTCTATGACAGTTGAAAAATTAGCTTGAAACCAAGATGGGGGCTGCATGCAAAAAAAACAAGCTCAATGCCAGCAGTTAAACGCATGAATAAACGGGAATTAAAAAAACAACGCGTCAAAATCGCCCCAAAATAAATAAGGGGCCCCGAAAGGCCCCTTGCTTGTACTGCGACGGCTAAACGCTTACGCGTCTGGTGCAGCCTTGGCAGCCGGCTCACTGTTTTCGTAGATATACAGTGGCTTGGACTTGCCTTCGATAACGCTTTCGTCGATCACCACTTTACTCACCTCAGACTGCGAGGGGATTTCGTACATGGTGTCGAGCAACACGCCTTCGAGGATCGAGCGCAAACCACGTGCACCGGTCTTGCGCTCCAGTGCCCGCTTGGCCACTGATTTGAGTGCGTCGGTACGGAACTCGAGGTCTACACCTTCCATTTCGAACAACTTGGCATATTGCTTGGTCAGGGCGTTTTTCGGCTCGGTGAGGATCTGAATCAGAGCAGCCTCATCCAACTCGTCCAACGTGGCCAGGACGGGCAGACGGCCAACGAATTCCGGGATCAGACCGAACTTGACCAGATCGTCAGGCTCGACTTCACGCAGGGACTCGCCCACCTTCTTGCCTTCTTCCTTGCTGCGTACTTCCGCACCAAAACCGATGCCGCCACGCGTGGAACGCTGCTGAATAACCTTCTCCAGACCGGAGAACGCACCGCCACAGATGAACAGGATGTTGCGCGTATCAACCTGAAGGAATTCCTGCTGCGGGTGCTTGCGGCCGCCTTGTGGCGGTACGGAAGCTACCGTGCCTTCGATCAGTTTCAACAGGGCCTGCTGCACGCCTTCACCGGAAACGTCCCGGGTGATCGACGGGTTGTCCGACTTGCGCGAAATCTTGTCGATTTCGTCGATATAGACAATACCCATCTGGGCCTTCTCTACGTCGTAGTCGCACTTCTGCAGCAATTTCTGAATGATGTTCTCGACGTCTTCACCCACGTAGCCAGCCTCGGTGAGGGTGGTGGCGTCGGCGATGGTGAACGGAACGTTCAGCAGGCGAGCGAGGGTTTCCGCAAGCAAGGTTTTACCCGAGCCAGTAGGACCGATCAGCAAGATGTTGCTCTTGCCGAGTTCGACCTCGTCGCCTTTCTTGTCACGCTGATTCAAGCGCTTGTAGTGGTTGTACACCGCTACGGCCAGAACCTTCTTTGCACGCTCTTGACCAATCACATATTGGTCAAGGATGCCGCTGATTTCTTTAGGCGAAGGCAATTTATGCGCGCTGCTCTCGGCCTGGGCTTCCTGCACCTCCTCGCGGATGATGTCATTGCACAGGTCGACGCACTCGTCGCAGATAAACACCGAGGGGCCGGCAATCAATTTGCGCACTTCATGCTGGCTTTTGCCGCAGAAGGAGCAATAGAGCAGCTTGCCGTTGTCCTCGCCGTTGCGGGTGTCAGTCATTCGTTCGATCCAAATCCGATAGGCTTGCAACACAAGATGAAGGCTTATGCGGGCTTTTTCAAGCCCGCCGGTGGTCGGACACGCCGACCAGCCCTATTTTGAGCTGCTTATATTAAGCGGGGCGCTTTTCGATCACCGCATCGATCAACCCATACGCGCGCGCAGCTTCCGCGCTCATAAAGTTGTCGCGATTGGTGTCACGCTCGATTTCTTCCAGGGTGTGCCCGCTGTGCTTGGCCATCAATGTATTGAGGCGCTCACGAATAAACAGGATTTCCTTGGCGTGAATTTCGATGTCCGACGCCTGGCCCTGGAAACCACCCAATGGCTGGTGAATCATCACGCGCGAGTTCGGCAGGCAGAAGCGCTTGCCCTCGGCACCTGCGGTCAGCAGGAACGCGCCCATGCTGCAGGCCTGGCCGATGCACGTGGTCGACACGTTTGGCTTGATGAACTGCATGGTGTCGTAGATCGACATGCCAGCCGTCACCGAGCCGCCCGGGGAGTTAATGTAAAGATGGATGTCCTTGTCCGGGTTTTCCGCTTCAAGGAACAGCAGCTGCGCGCAGATCAGGTTGGCCATGTAGTCCTCTACAGGGCCGACCAGAAAAATCACTCGTTCCTTGAGCAGGCGCGAGTAGATGTCATAGGCGCGTTCGCCACGAGCAGATTGCTCGACAACCATCGGGACCAGGCCGCCAGCGGCCTGGATATCAGAGTTCTGCTGAATATAGGAATTACGGAACATGCTCTGCAGTTACTCCCAAATAGTCATGTCTTGAAAACGCATAAGCCAGCGCGAGGCTGGCTTATGGTTGTATTTCGAACGAGTTGGACAATCAGTCGGCTTGTGCTGCTTCCGCCGGTTTGACTGCTTCTTCGTAAGAGACCGCTTTGTCGGTCACCTTAGCCTTCTGCAGAACAGTATCCACAACTTGTTCTTCCAGCACAACCGAACGTACTTCGTTCAGCTGCTGGTCGTTCTTGTAGTACCAAGCTACAACCTGCTCAGGCTCCTGGTAGGCCGAAGCCATTTCCTGGATCATTTCGCGAACGCGATCTTCGTCAGGCTTGAGGTCGAACTGCTTGACCACTTCGGCCACGACCAGACCCAGCACAACGCGGCGCTTGGCTTGTTCTTCGAACAGCTCGGCCGGCAGTTGGTCAGGCTTGATGTTGCCACCGAACTGCTGGACCGCTTGAACGCGCAGGCGATCCACTTCGTTGGACAGCAGGGCCTTAGGCACTTCGATCGGGTTGGCAGCCAGCAGGCCGTCCATTACCTGGTTCTTGACCTTGGACTTGATAGCCTGGCGCAGCTCGCGCTCCATGTTCTTGCGAACTTCGGTGCGGAAGCCTTCGATTCCGGTTTCCTTGATACCGAACTGAGCGAAGAACTCTTCGTTCAGCTCTGGCAGCTTAGGCTCGGACACGCTGTTGACAGTCACGGTGAACTCGGCGGCTTTGCCGGCCAGGTCCAGGTTCTGGTAGTCAGCAGGGAACGTCAGGTTCAGAACGCGCTCTTCGCCGGCTTTTGCGCCAACCAGGCCGTCTTCGAAACCAGGGATCATGCGGTTGGAACCCAGCACCAGCTGAGTGCCCTTGGCGGAGCCGCCAGCGAATGCTTCGCCGTCAACCTTGCCAACGAAATCGATGTTCAGTTGGTCTTCGTTCTGGGCGGCGCGATCGGCCACTTCGAAACGAGTGTTCTGCTTGCGCAGAATTTCCAGCATGTTGTCCAGGTCGGCATCAGCCACGTCAGCGCTCAGGCGCTCAACAGCGATTTCTTCGAAACCGGCAACGGTGAACTCCGGGAACACTTCGAATACGGCAACGTATTCCAGGTCTTTACCGGCTTCCAGGGACTTAGGCTCGATCGAAGGCGAGCCAGCCGGGTTCAGCTTGTGCTCAACAACAGCTTCGTAGAAAGAAGCCTGGATCACGTCACCCACAGCTTCCTGACGCGCATCGGCACCAAAACGACGCTTGATTTCGCTCATTGGCACTTTGCCTGGACGGAAACCAGCGATCTTGGCCTTTTGGGCAGTCTGCTGCAGACGCTTGTTGACCGCAGTCTCAATACGCTCTGCCGGCACGGTGATGCTCAGGCGGCGCTCGATAGCAGTAGTATTTTCAACAGAAACTTGCATGGATATTCCTCGTTGCACAGACGTTAGCCGGCCGTTTCCGACCCCAGAATCAAGGGCATGCATTCTAGTGGGTCAAACTCAAGAAGTCACCCTACTGAAAACGGGTAGAAAAACAGCAGGCCATTTATAGGTTCAAGTGCACGCATGCACCTCATCCCGTTAGCAAATACAGCTCAACACGCCAGGGCTCTGCATCAACCCTTCTATATATAGAAGCGTCGGAACGCACTCCCCTGGCGACCGACCTTGCAAACAAGACCGGAGGGCACGGCGGCAGCATCGAGAAACACAAATACGACGAAACGCCCCGCCCTGAAACTCAAAACACTTAAACAAAAACGGCACAGCCCTTTTTCAGGTACTGCGCCGTTATCGCTATTAAATAGCTGTACTGACCCTGGTATAGCCTCGGATCAGTTCTACACGCTCAAAACCGGCAACGATTCTAACGCCAAGGCATTGAGAATGCTTGTTTTTTCTTGGCGTCAAGTTGACTCGCACAACCAATGGGAAATTGCTGACGCAAAAAAAAGCGCCAGATCATTGATCTGGCGCTTTTTCTGAATATGGGGTGGACGAAGGGGATCGAACCCTCGACAACGGGAGTCACAATCCCGTGCTCTACCAACTGAGCTACGCCCACCATATTGCATTAACAAAGAACTCACACATCTTCTTTGTTGAGCCCTACCGCGCCTGACGGCCCGGCAACGCTTGAATTGGTGCGGATGAAGAGACTCGAACTCTTACGCCTCGCGGCGCTGGAACCTAAATCCAGTGTGTCTACCAATTCCACCACATCCGCGCTTGAAGCTCTTAAAGCAAAGGCGCCAGATGATTAATCTGGCGCCTTTCTAAATATGGGGTGGACGAAGGGGATCGAACCCTCGACAACGGGAGTCACAATCCCGTGCTCTACCAACTGAGCTACGCCCACCATATAGCGCTACTTGTGCCAAAGCTGCCTAATGGCGCACCCGGCAGGACTCGAACCTGCGACCATCCGCTTAGAAGGCGGATGCTCTATCCAGCTGAGCTACGGGCGCCTTATTAATCTGTACTCTTGGAGGATTACAAACTAAGTGCTTCCAGCCTTACAGAACAGCAATTCTGCTCGACCTTCTTAAGCAGTGCTAGGCTGTGCCCGACAAGTGCGACGAATAGTATAGAGGGCCTTGAAACCCGTCAAATCTTTTTTGAAAAAAATTCATTTTATTTAAGGGGTTAGGCCAATTTGCAGACCAAGCGCCTTTGCCCTCACGTCCTGGCGTGCGAGAATACGCGCACTTTTCTTCCCCCTCTCGATGGTTAATCACGCGTAATGACTGCACAACTTATCGACGGCAAATCAATCGCCGCCAGCCTGCGCCAGCAGATCGCCAAACGCGTCACCGAGCGTAGCCAGCAAGGCCTGCGCACGCCTGGCCTCGCGGTGATCCTGGTCGGCAGCGATCCTGCCTCTCAGGTTTATGTCTCGCACAAGCGTAAAGACTGTGAAGAAGTCGGCTTTATCTCCAAAGCCTACGACTTGCCGGAAGACACCACCCAGCAGGCCCTTACCGACCTGATCGACAGCCTCAACGAAAACCCGAGCATCGACGGCATCCTGCTCCAACTGCCGCTGCCCGAGCATCTGGACGCCTCCCAACTGCTGGAGCGCATTCGCCCGGACAAGGACGTCGACGGTTTCCACCCCTATAACGTCGGCCGTCTGGCCCAGCGTATCCCGCTGCTGCGCCCCTGCACGCCGAAAGGCATCATGACGCTGCTGGAAAGCACCGGTGTCGATCTGTACGGCCTCGATGCCGTGGTGGTCGGCGCGTCCAACATCGTCGGTCGCCCGATGGCCATGGAACTGCTACTGGCTGGCTGCACCGTGACCGTCACCCACCGCTTCACCAAGGACCTCGCCGGCCACGTTGGCCGTGCCGATCTGGTAGTGGTTGCCGCCGGCAAGCCGGGCCTGGTCAAGGGTGAGTGGATCAAGGAAGGCGCCATCGTTATCGACGTGGGCATCAACCGCCAGGAAGACGGCAAGCTGGTAGGCGATGTGGTGTACGAAACCGCCCTGCCCCGCGCGGGCTGGATCACCCCAGTACCCGGGGGTGTCGGCCCGATGACCCGTGCGTGCCTGCTGGAAAATACGCTGTATGCGGCAGAAACGCTGCACGGCTAATAACCCGCCGTACTGAAAAAGCCCTGCCTTATAGCAGGGCTTTTTAATGCCCGCATAAAACCCGTTTTTTGTTAGTTTTTAAGCACTTTCGTCTGGTTCTCGAAGAACATTCGACAGTTTCTGATCCATACTCCTAAAATGTAACGGCATTTGTCATAAAACCCGTTCCCAAACGGTATTTCCTTACTTTTTAGCGAGTTCATCCGCGTGAAAATTCGTCTCTCTATTGTCAGCCTATTTTTCGCATTTACAGGCACCTTCGCGCACGCAGCCGAAACCACCTTGGCCCCGCGTGATACCTCCAAACTGCAAATCGCTTCCGGCAGCGCCATGCTGGTCGACTTGCAGACCAACAAAGTCATCTATTCCAGCAACCCCGATGTCGTGGTGCCCATTGCTTCCGTGAGCAAGCTGATGACCGGCCTGATCGTGCTGGAAGCCAAGCAAAACATGGATGAGTACATCGATATCAACATCAAAGACACGCCGGAAATGAAAGGCGTGTTCTCCCGGGTGAAAATCGGCAGCGAAATGCCCCGCAAGGAAATGCTGCTGATCGCCCTGATGTCCTCGGAAAACCGTGCTGCTGCGAGCCTGGCGCACCACTACCCGGGCGGCTATCCGGCCTTTATCGCCGCAATGAACGCCAAAGCCAAGGCGCTGGGCATGACCAGCACTCACTACGTCGAGCCTACCGGCCTGTCGATTCACAACGTGTCCACCGCCCGTGACCTGAGCAAGCTGTTGGCCGCCGCGCGCAAGTACCCGCTGCTCAGCCAACTGAGCACCACCAAAGAAAAGACCGTGTCATTCCGCAAACCCAACTACACCCTGGGTTTCTCCAACACCGACCACCTGATCAACCGTGCCAAATGGGATATCAAACTGACCAAGACCGGCTTCACCAACCAGGCCGGCCACTGCCTGGTACTGGTAACCAGCATGGGTAACCGCCCGGTGTCGTTGGTAATCCTTGATGCTTTCGGCAAGTTCACCCACTTCGCCGATGCCACGCGTATCCGCAATTGGGTTGAGACCGGCAGCAGCGGTTCGGTGCCGGACGTCGCCTTGCGCTATAAGGCTGACAAGAACCTGAAGAATCGCCCGAACGCTGCCGAAGTCCGTCGCTGAACCACGCAGTTCGAAGAGGGGAGCTGGCTTGTGTGGGAGCTGGCTTGCCTGCGATGGCGGCAACGCGGTGCAACAGATAACCGAGTTGCCTGCATCGCGGGCAAGCGCGCTCGCACATTTTTGAACCTTGGGTACGTTACTTCCTTTCTGCCAGCACCTTGAGTGCCTGCGCCGCCGACTGCTCCTGACCGGCCTGTGCCGTAGCATTGGCAGCCTCTCGCCAGCGCTGCGCATCTACATTTGCCGGCAACTGGCTCGGACGCTGGGTCAGGATGCCCCAGTGACCGGCACTCTTCCACGCCGACTCAAAATCGCTGAAGCTCATCAACAAACGTCGATCCTTGCCCGAGCGCAGCAGCACGGTGCTCTTCTGCTGATTGAATCCCACCACCACGACGTACCGCGCGCCGGACCAAAAGCTTGAGTCGATCCGCGCCATCACCGGGTAACCCGCGGCCACCTGTTCCAGTACCGCCGTGAGCCTGGTATCCAGCGGGTACACCATCAGCCCGTATTCGCGCGCGAGTACCTGCATGTTGCGCTCAAGATCAGCTTCACCGCCCGGCAAGTGCAGCGGTTTATCCAGCAAGCCGGGTGTCATGACAATGCCTTGTTGCGACAGCATGCTGGCTAACGCCGATGGACCGCTCAGGTAAGCCTCACTGCGAAAGGCCGGCACCCCGGTGAGTTCGACACGCTCCGGCAAGCCCGCCAGTTTCGACGGGTGCGCGGAGCAGGCGGCAAGCCCGAAGGCGCATGCCAGGAGCAAAGAGGTTTTAACGTTCGAACGTAACCGCAATTTTTTACTCTCTTGATCAACGGCCGGTGAGGGCCCTGATCATAGCCCAATCGCGTTTAGGTAACAGAGAGGGGGTGCGGATATAGCAAACAAGTTGGATGGACTCGACCATTGGTCAATAGCAGGCAACCGCCAGCTAGCTAGACTGTCCATTGAGAAGACTGTGTGTGCCCCCAGTGGGGCGAAAGGAGGCCCGAATGAGCCTTGCAACAACGATTTTCCTGTTGGTCTGCGGTTGGCTGGCGGTGGCCAGCGCCATGTTGTGGGGCGTGATGCGCGTGACTCGCCGGCATCATCACCCCCACGTCAACCCTGCTGCACCGGCCAAGCCCCACAAGGCGGCAGTGCACCACGCTTAGCCAGGCATGCAACTGAAGTCTTGAGTCGCCGCGACTTCCTTGCCGTGACCGTCCTTGAGGACGGCACGTACGGTGGTGCCCAGGCTCGACTCCACCAAAGTGTAGTGCTCACCTGCCTTGAAGTTCTTGTACTCGACCCGGCCCTGGCAGTCTTGCTGGTTGTCGTCGCCCGCCTCCTCTTCAAATAACGTCACGTCCAGACGGTGGTCGCCCGGGGTCACTTCAAAGTAGCGGCCGTCATCCACACGTTTGCCATCGACGCGCTCGGCCATCAGGTCGTTCGGTGCTTCTTCTTTCAAACCAATCCACGCTTCGCTCGGGTCAGCCTTGGGCATCGGGCCGGCACAGGCCGACAACAACAAAACAGCACCGAGGGCGGGAATCAACAGCAGGGGTTTAAGTGTTTTAAATGACATGGCAGGGCTCCAAAAAACAACGTTGTGCGGATCTGAAAAGTGTCGAGTCCGATGGATGACAAGCTTGGAGACCCACCCTTTGTAGAACAAATGAATACATATGAAACGATCTTCAGCCGTTAACTAAATGTTCCTTCACTTGGCTGAAAGGTGCGTGTTAGGTGGGTCGGGCAAGACTGCCGGGGTTTGCAATCCTGTTCTCCGGAGGTTCACGCATGCTCGGGCTGGTAAAGACCGCACTGCAAAAGCCGTACACGTTTATCGTGTTGGCCATATTCATCTGCATCGTCGGGCCGATGGCGGCCCTCAGAACCCCTACGGATGTTTTCCCCGACATCGGCATCCCTGTGGTCGCCGTGGTCTGGCAGTACAACGGCCTGTCACCGGACGCCATGGCCGGTCGGGTGATCTACACCTATGAACGCTCCCTGAGCACCACCGTTAACGACATCGAACACATCGAATCGCAATCGCTGCCCGGCATGGGCATCGTGAAGATCTTCTTCCAGCCCGGCGTGGATATCCGCACCGCCAACGCCCAAGTGACGGCGGTTTCACAAACCGTGCTCAAGCAGATGCCGCCGGGCATCACGCCGCCGCTGATTCTCAACTACAGCGCCTCCACGGTGCCCATCCTGCAGATGGCGTTCTCCAGCCCCAGCCTCTCGGAAGCCAAGATCCGCGACCTGGTGCAGAACAATATCCGCCTGCCCTTGAGTGCCCTGCCCGGCCTGGCCATGCCCACGCCAATGGGCGGCAAGCAACGCCAGATCACCCTCGACCTCGACCCCCAGGCTCTGGCCGCAAAAGGCTTGTCGGCGCAGGACGTGGGTAACGCCCTGGCATTGCAGGACCAAATCATCCCGGTGGGCACCGCCAAACTCGGCCCCAACGAATACACGATCCTGCTCAACAACAGCCCCAAAGCGATTGACGAGCTGAACGACCTGCCGATCAAGACCGTCGACGGCGCCATCATCACCATTGGCCAAGTGGCCCACGTGCGTGACGGCTCGCCGCCACAGACCAACATCGTGCGCGTCGACGGTCACCGCGCAGTACTCATGCCGGCCTTGAAAAACGGCAGCATCTCGACCCTGTCGATCATCGACGGCATCCGCCAGATGCTGCCGCGTATCAACGAAACCCTGCCGCCGTCGCTGAAAACTTCGCTGTTGGGTGACGCCTCGGTGTTCGTTAAGCAGTCGGTAGGCAGCGTGGCTCAGGAAGGCATCATCGCCGCGCTGCTGACCAGTGCGATGATCCTGCTCTTTCTCGGCAGCTGGCGCTCGACGCTGATCATCGCCGCGTCGATTCCCCTCGCGGTGCTGTCGGCCATCGCGCTGCTGGCCGTCACCGGGCAAACCCTCAACGTGATGACCCTAGGCGGGCTGGCGTTGGCGGTGGGGATTCTGGTGGACGACGCCACAGTGACCATCGAAAACATCAACTGGCACCTGGAGCAAGGCAAGGCGGTGAAGACCGCGATCCTCGACGGCGCCGCGCAAATTGTCGGCCCGGCATTCGTCTCGCTGCTGTGCATCTGCATCGTGTTTGTGCCGATGTTCCTGCTGCAAGGCATCGCCGGTTACTTGTTCCGGCCGATGGCACTCGCGGTGATCTTTGCCATGGCCAGCTCGTTCATCCTTTCGCGCACCCTGGTGCCGACCCTGGCGATGTTTCTGCTCAAGCCGCATACGCCTGAGCAAGGCGCTGGGCATCACCCGGAAGATCAATTCATCAACCACCACGAGGGTGAGCAACACAAGAAACCCCGCAATCGCGCGCTGCAATCGGTGCTGAATTTCCAGCAAGGGTTCGAGCGGCACTTCTCGAATATCCGCGATACCTACCTCGGTCTATTGACGCTGGCCTTGGGCGCCCGCAAGCGCTTTATCGTCGGTTTCCTGGCCTGCGTGCTGGCGTCGTTCCTGCTGCTACCGAGCCTGGGCCAGGACTTCTTCCCGGCCACCGACGCCGGCGCCCTCGCCCTCCACGTACGCTTGCCGCTGGGCACACGTATTGAGGAAAGCGCCGCGGCCTTCGACCGGATTGAAGCGCGGATTCGCGAAGTGATCCCGGCCGAAGAACTGGACACCATCGTCGACAACATCGGCATTCCGCTCAGCGGCATCGACATGGCCTACAGCAGCAGCGGCACCATCGGCCCGCAGGATGGCGACATTCAGGTCACCCTGAAAAAGGACCACGCACCGACTGCCGACTACGTAAAAAAACTGCGTGAAGCCTTGCCGGAAAGTTTCCCCGGCAGCCACTTCGCATTCCTGCCTGCGGATATCAGCAGCCAGATCCTCAACTTCGGTGCACCCGCGCCGCTGGACGTGAAAATCTCCGGGCGCAGCGATGAAGAAAACCGCGCCTACGCCGTGGAACTTGAACGTCGCCTGCAACACGTGCCGGGCATTGCCGACCTGCGCATCCAGCAGTCCACCGGCTACCCGTCGCTGCAAGTTAACGTCGACCGCATGCGCGCCAATGGCCTGGGCATCACCGAGCGTGACGTGACCAACAGCATGGTCGCCTCCCTCGCCGGCAGCTCGCAAACCGCGCCGACCTTTTGGCTCAACCCGGCCAACGGCGTGTCGTACTCGATCGTGGCCGCCACCCCGCAATACCGTCTCGACAGCCTGCCGTCACTGGAAGCCTTGCCGGTGACCGGCGCCGATGGCAAATCACAAATCCTCGGCGGCGTGGCTACCATCTCCCGCGTGCAAAGCCCGGCGGTGGTGACCCACTACAACATCGAACCGACCCTGGACCTGTACGCCAACGTGCAAGGCCGCGACCTCGGCGGCGTGGCCCGCGACGTGCAAAAAGTGCTGGATGACACCGCTTCCATGCGCCCCAAAGGCGCGGTGATCAGCCTGCATGGGCAGATCGATGCGCTGCATGAAGCCTTCAGTGGTTTGAGCTTCGGCCTGCTCGGCGCCGTGGTGCTGATCTACCTGCTGATCGTGGTCAACTTCCAGTCGTGGGCCGACCCGTTTGTGATCATCACCGCGCTGCCCGCAGCGTTGGCGGGGATCGTGTGGATGCTGTTTCTCAGCGGTACCTCGCTGTCGGTGCCCGCCCTCACCGGCGCCATCCTGTGCATGGGCGTGGCCACCGCCAACTCGATCCTGGTGGTGAGCTTCTGCCGTGAACGCCTGGCCGAACATGGCGATGCACTGAAGGCCGCCATGGAGGCCGGTTACACGCGCTTCCGGCCGGTGTGCATGACCGCCCTGGCGATGATCATCGGCATGCTGCCGCTGGCGATTTCCGAGGAGCAGAACGCCCCGCTTGGCCGTGCCGTTATCGGTGGCTTGATCTTCGCCACCGTCGCCACTTTGTTGTTTGTTCCCGTGGTCTTCAGCCTGGTCCACGGTCGTCACCCTACTCGCGCAGCTGCTGGAGAAACCCCACATGTCGTCTGATCACAAACCCTCGCGCAAGCGTCTGATGCTCATGGGTGTCGGCGGCCTGACACTGGCCGCCCTGTTGGTCGCCAACGGCCTGCACGCCCGCACGATGCACGAACAGTCGGTCACCGCCTGGACCGAAACCGCCGCCATCCCGCAAGTGATGGTGTTCCAACCGAAACAGAACGTGGCCGGTGACACCTTGCGCCTGCCCGCACACCTCGAGGCCTGGAGCAAGGCGCCGATTCACGCGCGGGTCAGCGGCTACTTGAAAGACTGGAAAGCCGACATCGGTACCCAAGTCAAAGCCGGGCAAGTGCTCGCCGAAATCGACAGCCCGGACCTCGACCAGCAACTGGCGCAAACCCACGCCCGCCTGGTGCAGGAACAGGCCAATGCACGCCTGGCCGAAACCACCGCCACGCGCTGGCAAAACCTGTTGGCCAGCCACTCGGTGTCGCGTCAGGAGGCTGATGAAAAAACTTCCAACGCCGCCGCAGCCAAGGCCAACGCCGAGGCGGCGGCTGCCGACTATGCGCGGCTGTCCGCCCTGGAAAGCTACAAGACCATTCGCGCACCGTTCGCCGGTACCATCACCGCGCGCAACACCGATATTGGCCAGTTGATCAAGGCCGACACCGACAGTGATCCCGAGCTGTTCAACATCGCCGACACTCATCAGTTGCGCCTCTACGTGCCGGTGCCGCAGAACTACGCGGCGGTCATCCACCCCGGCCTCGAAGCCGAACTGACCGTGCCCGAGCACCCCGGCGAGCACTTCAAGGCGCACCTGATCGGCGACTCCACCGCCATCGACCGCCGCTCCGGCACCTTGCTCGCCCAGTTCGTGGCCGACAACCCCAACGGCGAATTGCTGCCCGGCGATTACGCCGAAGCCACCTTGCCGATTCCAGCGGACACCCATGGCGTGAGCATCCCGGCCAGCGCCCTGATCTTCCGCGCCCAGGGCACCCAGGTCGCGGTGCTGGATGCGCAGAATCATGTGCACTTGCAAGACATCCACATCGGCCTGGACCTCGGCGAGCGCCTGGTAATCGACCAAGGCCTGAAACCCGCCGACCGCGTCGTCGACAACCCGCCCGACGCCCTGCGCGAAGGCGACCCCGTGCAGTTGGCCGACGCCGGAGGTGCGCATGCGCCCAAGGCTTAAACCCCTCGCGGCGTTAGTGCTGCTGGCCTTGCAGGGTTGCTCGCTGGCGCCCACTTACACGGTGCCATCGGTCAACCTGCCGGCCGGCTACCGCGAACAGACCAGCGATGGCCCGTGGCACAGTGCGCAACCGTCCGACCAACTGGCGCCCGAATGGTGGAAGCTCTACAACGATTCGCGCCTCAACGACCTGCAACAACAACTGCTCAAGGCCAACCCGGACCTGGCGGCAGCGCTGGCGCACTTCGATGCGTCCCAGGCCTATGCCAGCCAGTTACATGCCGGGTTATTCCCACAGATTACCGCCAGCGCGCAGCCGTTGCGCCAGCGTCAATCGGATTCGCGGCCGCTGCGAGGTGATACGCAGCCGTCGGTCTACAACAGCAATACGGCGGGCTTTTCGTTGAGCTATGACCTGGACCTGTGGGGCAAAATCCGCAACCAGGTCGCGGACGGTGATGCCCAGGCGCAAGCCTCCGGGGATGACCTGGCGGTGGCGCGCCTGAGCCTGCAGCATCAATTGGCAACGCTGTATGTGCAGCTCAATGGGCTGGATGCACAGAGCCGGATTCTGAACAGCTCGCTGGATGATTTCAGCCAGGCGTTGCAACTGACGCGTAGTCGTTATGAGGGCCAGATTGCCTCGGAGCTGGACCTGACCCGCGCGCAAAATCAACTGGCCGAAGCCAAGGCGCAACTGGACGAGGTGCGCGGCCAGCGCAACCTGACCGAGCATGCGATTGGTGAACTGGTGGGTGTCGCAGCCAGTCAGTTCAGCGTGCCGCCCAGCCAACAACTGATTGCGTTACCGGGGATTCCTTCGCAATTGCCGAGCCACCTGCTGCAACGTCGTCCGGACATTGCCGCGGCGGAACGCCGGGTGTTCGCAGCCAACGCGAATATCGGCGTGGCGAAAGCCGCGTGGTATCCGGATTTCAGTTTGACCGGATTGATTGGCGGCCAGACACAAGGGGTTGGCAATCTGCTGTCCGCCGGTAATCGTTATTGGGCGCTGGGGCCGCTGGTTAATTTGCCGATCTTTGACGGTGGACGCTTGAGTGCCAATGAGCGTCAGGCCAAGGCCGAGTTTGAAGAGGCTTCGGCGCAGTACCGCAGCCATGTACTGAAAGCCGTGCGCGAGGTGGAAGATAACCTCGCGCAACTGCGCGACTTGCAGCAGGAAGCGCAAGATGAACAAGCGGCGGCGGATGCGGCGGAGCACACGCAGTCACTGGCGATGAACAGCTATCAGGCGGGAGCGGTGAGTTACCTGGATGTGGTGACGGCGCAGACGGCGGCGTTGCAGGCACAGAGGACGTTGCAGGCGGTGCAGACCCGGCAACTGCAAGCGAGTGTAGGGTTGGTGACGGCACTTGGCGGCGGCTGGCAACCCGGCGCCTGATAAATGTGGGAGGGACTTGCTCCCTCCCACATCAATACTGCGTTAGACACACAATGTATGAACACCGCTGCCCCCTGTGGGAGGGGGCTTGCTCCCGTTAGCGACCTCTGAGACACATCCTGCCAAAAACCTGTCGACCATCCTCGCAACACCAGATCTAGCCTCTCAACACACCCCCTGAGAGAGGCCAAGGAATGCCTGAACTACCCGCTTCACACCGTTTGCGCATCGGTCGATTCAGCGAACCAAACCGTACCTACCTGATCACCACCAACACTCACGAACGCACACCGATATTCAGCGACTTCCACCTCGGTCGCTTGGTTGTCTGGCAATTGCGGGTCGCCCAGCACCAAGGGCTGGCAAACTCCCTGGCATGGGTAATCATGCCGGACCATTTCCATTGGCTGCTGGAACTGCAAAAAGGCTCGCTGGCGGACCTGATGTGTCAGGTGAAGTCTAAAAGCACGCGAAACGTTAACGGCGTCACTGGGCGCAAAGGACGGATTTGGCAGGAAAGCTTCCATGACCGGGCGCTACGCAAGGAAGACGACTTGGTGAAAATGGCCAGGTATGTGGTGGCCAATCCATTGCGGGCGGGATTAGTGAAGAAGATTGGCGACTATCCGTTGTGGGATGCGATTTGGGTATAGGTCGAGACCGAGTCGCCCCTATCGGGAGCAAGCCCCCTCCCACATTTTCCTACGGCATTTCAGGCAGACCGTTTGCCGCTGGCGATCATTGGGCAAGCCCGCTCCCACATTTTGATTAATATTCGACAGGACAATGTGGTCAATTGTGGGAGGGGGCTTGCTCCCGATGGCGATGGTTCAGTCAGCTTATCTGTAGCTGATACTCCGCTATCGGGAGCAAGCCCCCTCCCACATTTTCCTACAGCATTTCAGGCTGCCAGTTTACCGCTGGCGATTGCCGCCGAAGCAGCCACCATTGCCCTTAACAACACCGCACACCCTGCCGCCAGGTCATCCGGTGTGGCGTTCTCGATTTCGTTGTGGCTGATGCCGCCTTCACAGGGCACAAAGATCATCCCGGCCGGGCCGAGTTCGGCGAGGAAGATCGCGTCGTGCCCTGCCCCGCTGACGATGTCCATGTTCGACAGCCCCAACCCATTCGCCGCGTCACGCACAGCGTCCACGCAGCCTTTGTCGAAATACAGCGGCGGGAAGTCGGCGGTGGGTTCCATTTCAAAACTCAAGCCGTGCTTGGCGCAGGTGTCGTCAATCACCTTGCGCACCTCGGCAATCATCGAGTCCAGCCGCGTCGGTTCCAGATGACGAAAGTCCAGGGTCATGCGCACTTCACCCGGGATCACATTGCGCGAGCCAGGATAGGCCTGCAAACAACCCACGGTGCCGCACGCATGCGGCTGATGCCCCAACGCCGCCGCATTCACGGCAGCCACCACTGCTGCCGCGCCCACCAGAGCATCCTTGCGCAGGTGCATCGGCGTCGGCCCCGCATGGGCTTCAACGCCGCGCAGTTTGAGGTCGAACCACTTCTGCCCCAAGGCCCCCAACACCACGCCGATGGTTTTCTTCTCATCCTCAAGAATCGGGCCTTGTTCGATATGGGCCTCGAAATAGGCGCCGACCTTGTGCCCGCTCTCCGGCCGCGTGCCCGCATAGCCAATCGCATTCAATGCATCGCCCACGCTGACGCCGTCCACGTCGACTTTGGCCAGTGTATCGGCCAGGGTGAATTTCTCGGCGAATACGCCCGAGCCCATCATGCACGGCGGGAAGCGCGAGCCTTCCTCGTTGGTCCACACCACCACTTCCAGCGGCGCCTCGGTTTCGACGTTGAGGTCGTTGAGGGTGCGCAGCACCTCGACACCTGCCAACACGCCGAAGCACCCATCGAATTTACCGCCCGTGGGCTGAGTATCGATATGGCTGCCGGTCATCACCGGTGGCAGGTCGGGATTGCGTCCCGGGCGGCGCGCGAAGATGTTGCCGATGCCGTCAACGGTCACGGTGCAACCGGCCTCCTCACACCACTGCACGAACAGATCGCGAGCCTTGCGATCAAGGTCGGTGAGGGCCAGGCGGCATACGCCGCCCTTGGGCGTTGCGCCGAGCTTGGCCAGGTCCATCAGGGATTGCCACAAGCGGTCGCGGTTGATGTGCTGATGGGTGGATTGCAGAACGTCCAGGGCAGCGTTCATGGGGATCTCCTCAGGCTACATTTCTTATAAATTGACTCGATTCCAGCACTGGAATGAGGTCATCCATGTGGGAGCGGGCTTGCTCGCGAATGCAGTCTGTCAGCGACTGATGTGCTGACTGACTCATTGCTTTCGCGAGCAAGCCCACTCCCACATTTGGCTTGCATTTCAACCTTTTACAGCGGTGTTTTCAGCGCCACCGCGCTGGCTCTGCGCTTGGCATTCAGCCCGTAGTACAACAAACCGCCCAACGCCGAACCGGTGAACCAGCCGTAGCTGTAGAACCAGCTGAAGGCATCGCTGCCCAACGACAACAGGGTCAGCACCACCGGCACGCCGAAGGCGACAAAGCCACTCCAGTTCCACGCCGGGTACACGTCATCGCGGTACAGGCCGGCCAGGTCCAACTGCTGTTTGCGGGTGATGAAGTAGTCCACCACCATGATCCCGGCAATCGGCCCCAAGAGGCTTGAGTAACCCAGCAACCAGTTGGAATAGACGGTCTCCAGGCTGACATTCGAAACGATCAGCCCGAGTTTTTTCAGCAGCTCATGCCCCATCAGCGCCAGACCGACCAGACCGGTAAGGATCACCGCCGTGGTGCGATTGATCAGCTTGGGCGCGATGTTCTGGAAGTCGTTGGTGGGCGAGACGATGTTGGCTGCGGTGTTGGTGGACAACGTGGCGATGATGATCAGCAGCATGGCAATGGCCACCCACACCGGGCTCTGGATATGCCCGATCAGCGTCACCGGATCAGAGACGCTGACACCCACCAGTTTCACCGACGCGGCGGTCATGATCACGCCGAGGGCGGCGAACAGGAACATGGTCAGCGGCAGGCCGAAAATCTGCCCGAGGATCTGGTCTTTCTGGCTTTTGGCGTAGCGGCTGAAGTCTGGAATATTCAGCGACAAGGTGGCCCAGAAGCCCACCATCGCAGTCAGCCCCGCCATGAAGTAGCCGGTGAGACTCGCGCCTTCGGGGCGCTTGGGTGGAATCGCCATCAACTCGCTGAGCGATACATTCGGCATCGCCCAAACCAGCAGGCCAATCCCCACCGCCACCAACAACGGCGCCGACAGGGTTTCCAGGCGCTTGATCGACTCGGCGCCGCACAGCACCACCCACAAATTCAGGGTCCAGAAAATCATGAAGCCGATCACTTCACCGGTGCCGCCGAGGGCTTTCCAACCCTCGAAAATCGAGCCCAGAAACAGGTGAATCGCCAACCCGCCAAACATCGTCTGGATGCCAAACCAGCCACACGCCACCAGCGCCCGAATCAGACACGGCACGTTGGAACCGAGAATGCCAAAGGAGGAACGCAGCAATACCGGAAACGGAATGCCGTACTTGGTGCCGGGAAACGCGTTAAGGGTCAGCGGAATCAGCACCACGATATTGGCCAGCAGGATCGCCATCAGTGCCTCGCCCACCGACAACCCGAAGTAGGCGGTGAGCACCCCACCCAACGTATAGGTGGGCACGCAAATCGACATCCCGACCCACAGCGCGGTGATGTGCCATCTGTTCCAGGTGCGTTCGTGCACCTTGGTCGGTGCCATGTCGTGGTTGTAGCGAGGGCTGTCGAGGACGTCGGGGCCGGCGTCGAGTTCGTACAGGCCGTTGCGCTCAATGACTTGCGATCTGTTCTGTTGCATGGCCGCTCCACGGTTTTTTCGAATTATTTTTGCTCACCCCACGCTAAGTGCGGGGTGGCCGGAGTACCTCGTAAACAACATGACATCACGGGTCCGGCCAGCCGCCACTGCACTCAATAACCGTGCCGACAACCGCCCCTGAACCCGCACCGCTTATATAACCTGCTGATGTTTATCAGCTTTATTCCCTTACCCGATTGCCCCCTCGGTACTGTCCGCACGACTCAGGCTAAATAACGCAGACGTTGTCCGACGCCTCAGGGCTCAATCTGGTGCAACACAATTATTTTTATTTCCCGCCCTCGTCAAGGGGCATGTCTCAAGCGTCTGATTTGCAATAAGAAATGTTGCTCAAATTGATAACCTGTCAAGTGCGTCAAAATGGTGAGAGGCCGCTACATTTTGGTGAATTATGTTTTTTATTCTTATTAATCAATAGCTTATATTCGATATAAGCTTATAAAAAATGTTCTTGCTCATTATAAAAACTCGGGCTAGTTTCTATTCCTGTCACCGATGACAGGTTTTAACCGACCATCGGCAAGCAGCACTACAACACTTAGAACTGGCACAAGCCGGTCAAGCCTGTGAGGAACTCGACATGTCGCTGTTGATCCGTGGCGCCACCGTTATTACCCATGATGAAAGTTACTGCGCCGATGTTTTATGCGCAGGCGGTCTCATTCGCGCTATTGGCACGGGGCTGGATGTTCCCGCCGGCACTGAGGTACTCGACGGCAGCGGCCAATACCTGATGCCCGGCGGCATCGACCCCCACACCCATATGCAATTGCCCTTCATGGGCACCGTGGCCAGTGAGGACTTTTTCAGCGGCACGGCGGCAGGCCTTGCAGGGGGCACCACGTCGATCATCGATTTCGTGATCCCCAACCCGCAGCAGTCCTTGATGGAAGCCTTTCACCAGTGGCGCGGCTGGGCGGAAAAATCCGCTTCCGACTACGGCTTCCACGTGGCGATCACGTGGTGGAGCGAGCAAGTGCGCGAGGAAATGGCCGAGCTGGTCAGCCACCATGGCATCAACAGCTTCAAGCATTTCATGGCCTACAAGAACGCGATCATGGCGGCTGACGACACCCTGGTCGCGAGCTTTGAACGTTGCCTGGAATTGGGCGCAGTGCCCACCGTGCATGCGGAAAACGGCGAGTTGGTATACCACCTGCAACGCAAGTTGATGGCCCAGGGCATCACCGGGCCGGAAGCGCACCCGCTGTCGCGCCCGTCCCAGGTGGAAGGTGAAGCGGCCAGCCGCGCGATCCGCATCGCCGAGACGATCGGTACGCCGCTGTACCTGGTGCATGTATCAACCAAGGAAGCACTGGACGAAATCACCTACGCCCGTGGCAAGGGCCAGCCGGTGTACGGCGAAGTGCTCGCCGGCCACTTGCTGCTGGACGACAGCGTCTACCAGCACCCCGACTGGCAAACCGCTGCGGGCTACGTGATGAGCCCGCCTTTCCGCCCGCGCGGGCACCAGGAAGCGCTGTGGCACGGCCTGCAGTCGGGCAACCTGCACACCACCGCCACCGATCACTGCTGCTTCTGCGCCGAGCAAAAAGCGGCCGGTCGCGACGATTTCAGCAAGATCCCCAACGGCACTGCCGGTATCGAAGACCGCATGGCGCTGCTGTGGGATGAAGGCGTGAACACCGGGCGCTTGTCGATGCAGGAGTTTGTCGCGCTGACGTCGACCAATACCGCAAAAATCTTCAACCTCTACCCGCGTAAAGGTGCGATCCGCGTGGGAGCCGATGCGGATCTGGTGCTGTGGGACCCCCAGGGCACGCGCACGATTTCCGCCAAGACCCACCACCAGAACGTCGACTTCAACATCTTCGAAGGCAAGACCGTGCGCGGCGTGCCGAGCCACACCATCAGCCAGGGCAAGCTGGTCTGGGCCGATGGCGATTTGCGCGCCGAACGCGGTGCCGGCCGCTATGTGGAACGACCCGCGTACCCGTCGGTGTTTGAGCAGTTGAGCAAGCGGGCGGAGCATTCCAGGCCCACTGCCGTGAAACGCTGAGACCGCCAATCGCGGGCAAGCCCGCTCCCACATTTGATCGGGTTCACACATTCCAAATGTGGGAGCTGGCTTGCCTGCGATGGCGCCAGCACAGGCAACAAAGATGCCCGCTAGAGGCAATCCAAAAAAAACCGTGAGGCCAAAACCGTGATCCAGACCCTGACCCACCTCCCCCATCCCCACGAAGATAGGGCGACTCTCGCCAGCCATTTCACCGACCTGGCGCCGCCGCTCAACGCCCGCCAGGCCCAATTGGAAGCCTCGCGCTGCCTGTATTGCTACGACGCGCCCTGCGTGAATGCGTGCCCCAGCGAGATCGATATACCGTCGTTCATCCGCAATATCCACACCGAAAACGTACAGGGCGCGGCGCAGAAAATCCTCTCGGCGAATATCCTCGGCGGCAGTTGCGCGCGGGTGTGTCCCACCGAGATCCTGTGCCAGCAAGCCTGCGTGCGTAACAACACCGAAGAATGCGCGCCGGTGCTGATCGGCCTGCTGCAACGCTACGCCATCGACAACGCGCACTTTAGCGAACACCCGTTCCAACGCGCGGCACCGACCGGCAAACGCATCGCCGTGGTCGGCGCCGGGCCGGCGGGTTTGGCGTGTGCCCATCGCGCCGCCTTGCACGGCCACGACGTGGTGATTTTCGAAGCCAGGGAAAAAGCCGGTGGCCTGAATGAATACGGGATCGCCAAATACAAACTGGTCGATGACTTCGCCCAGAAGGAACTGGATTTCCTCCTGCAGATCGGCGGCATCGAGATCCGCCACGGCCAACGCCTGGGCGACAACCTGACCTTGAGCGAACTGCACCAGCAATTCGATTCGGTGTTCCTCGGCCTGGGCCTCGCCGCCAGCAAACAGCTCGGCTTACCCCACGAGGACGCCCCCGGCCTGCTCGCCGCCACCGACTATATTCGCGAACTGCGCCAGGCCGATGACCTCTCGCAACTGCCTCTGGCCGACCGCTGTATCGTGCTCGGTGCGGGCAATACCGCCATCGACATGGCCGTGCAAATGGCCCGTCTCGGGGCCCGCGACGTGAACCTGGTGTACCGGCGTGGCCTTGCCGACATGGGCGCCACCCAGCATGAACAGGACATTGCCAAAGCCAATCAGGTGCGGCTGCTGACCTGGGCCCAGCCCGATGAGGTCTTGCTCGATGATCAGGGCCACGTACGCGGCATGCGCTTTGCCCGTACACGCATGGAAAACGGGCGACTGCAGCGCACTGGCGAGACCTTCGAGCTGGCCGCCGACGCGATCTTCAAAGCCATCGGGCAAGGTTTCGATAACGAGGCGCTGCACGACCCACTGGCCCAGCAACTGCACCGCGTGGGCGAAAGAATTTTCGTCGACGAACACCTGCGCACCAGCATTCCCGGGGTATACGCCGGCGGCGATTGCGTCAGCCTCGGCCAGGACCTCACGGTACAAGCGGTGCAACACGGCAAACTGGCCGCCGAAGCCATGCACGCCCAACTCATGCTGAATGTGGAGGCTGCGTAATGGCCGATCTCTCGATTGTGTTCGCCGGTATCAAAGCCCCCAACCCGTTCTGGCTGGCCTCCGCGCCGCCCACCGACAAGGCCTACAACGTGGTCCGCGCTTTCGAAGCGGGCTGGGGCGGCGTGGTGTGGAAAACCCTCGGTGAAGACCCGGCGGCGGTCAACGTGTCGTCACGCTACTCGGCGCATTACGGCGCCAACCGTGAAGTGCTGGGCATCAATAATATCGAGCTGATCACAGACCGTTCCCTGGAGATCAACCTGCGGGAAATCACCCAGGTCAAAAAGGACTGGCCCGACCGCGCGCTGATCGTGTCGTTGATGGTGCCCTGCGTTGAAGAATCCTGGAAAAACATCCTGCCGTTGGTGGAGGCCACCGGCTGCGACGGCATCGAGCTGAACTTCGGCTGCCCCCACGGTATGCCCGAACGTGGCATGGGCGCGGCGGTGGGCCAAGTGCCGGAGTATGTGGAACAGGTGACGCGCTGGTGCAAGACGTATTGCTCGCTGCCGGTGATCGTCAAGCTCACGCCGAATATCACCGACATTCGCGTGGCCGCGCGCGCTGCATATCGCGGGGGTGCGGATGCGGTGTCGTTGATCAACACCATAAACTCCATCACCAGCGTGGACCTTGAACGCATGGTCGCCCTGCCGATAGTCGGCACCCAAAGTACCCATGGCGGTTATTGCGGCTCGGCGGTGAAGCCGATCGCCTTGAACATGGTCGCGGAAATCGCTCGCGACCCACAGACCCAGGGCCTGCCCATCTGCGGGATTGGCGGCATCGGCAACTGGCGCGACGCGGCGGAATTCGTCGCCCTGGGTTGCGGCGCAGTGCAGGTGTGCACGGCGGCAATGCTGCATGGGTTTCGAATTGTCGAGGAGATGAAGGATGGGCTGTCGCGGTGGATGGACAGCCAAGGCTACAAAAGCTTGCAGGAATTTTCCGGGCGGGCGGTGGGCAATACCACGGACTGGAAGTACCTGGACATCAACTATCAGGTGATCGCCAAGATTGATCAGGCCGCGTGTATTGGCTGCGGACGTTGCCATATTGCCTGTGAGGACACGTCGCACCAGGCCATCGCCAGCTTGAAACAGGCGGATGGCACGCACAAATACGAAGTGATTGACGATGAGTGCGTGGGCTGCAATTTGTGCCAGATCACCTGCCCGGTGGCCGATTGCATTGAGATGGTGCCGATAGAGACGGGTAAACCGTTTTTGAATTGGACGCAAGACCCGCGTAATCCTTACCGGGAGGCGGTGTAGCTTCTTGGACCGCCTTCGCGAGCAAGCCCGCTCCCACATTCGACTGCACTGCTTCAAACAAAACGCGGTCAACTGTGGGAGCGGGCTTGCTCGCGAAGGGCCCTAAGCCTCACCACACCTCTTAAGGCTCCAACCCAATCCCCCGCAGAATCACCCCCGTCACCGTCTGGATCGCTTTCTCAAACTGCATATCCGACAACGGCTGGTGATCATTCAGAATTTTCACCTGGTGATCAAAGTCCGCATAGTGTTGGGTCGACGCCCAAATCATATACAGCAAGCTCGACGGCTCCACTGGCAGGATGCGTTTGTCCTCGACCCACTGGCGAATTTTCGCTTCCTTCATCTTGGCCCAGTCATACAGGCTTTCGTCCAGCGCCTCACCCAGTGTCGGCGCGCCGTGGATGATTTCATTGGCCCAGACTTTCGAGCCATACGGCCGCGTACGCGAGCGCTGCATCTTGGCGCGGATGTAGCTGCTGAGCACCACCCGTGGGTCATCGAAGGTTTCAAAGCTCAGGGCATCCTGCTTCCACAGCTCCAGCAGGTCGAACAGCACCGCGCTGTACAGCTCGCTTTTGGTGGTGAAGTAGTAATGCAGGTTGGAGCGCGGCAGTTGCACTTCTTCGGCGATGTCAGCCATGGCGGCGCTGCCATAGCCTTTCTCAGCGAAGATTTTCTCCGCCGCCAGCAGGATTTTTTCGACGTTGACCCGACGAATGCTGATCTTGTGATTGCCCATAGATACTGGAAGCCCACTCACTGTTATATGCAATTTACCTTCGACACATCAAACCCCTACCGCTCTTGCTCTGCGCGTTCCCACGAACGTGTGCGCCGCGAGCGTTATAAGCGTGCTGTAAAGGCATCGCGTGATGAATGCCCTCCATCACATCACGAACCGCCTCATTAGGCTACACGCCATCATGAGGTGCCGAGCAGATTGCTCGACTGCGCAACGGTGGTGCTGGCCTTTGAACGCCGTTGATCGACAGATCGGGCTTGGCGCCTGAAAGTCTGCAGGATTCCTCGGCAACGTCCTTCGCGATCGGGCTATGATCGGCGAATCTGAACCGGACGCCCCTGACCTATGGCCGTTGACCTGCAAGCCCTCTATCCAAAGTTGATACACCTGATGCTGGACACGGTGTTCGTGGTCGACAGCGATAACCTGATCGTCTTTGTGAGTGATGCCTGTGAAGCGCTGCTCGGTTACCGTGCCGACGAACTGACCGGCACACTCATTACCGACTACATGCACCCAGAGGAACTGCCGCGCACCCGGGCCTCGATCGTGCGGGTCATGAACGGCCAGCCTCACGTCGACTTCCGCAACCGCTATATCCGCAAGAACGGCAGTGTCGTGCATATCCTGTGGGCGGCATTCTGGTCCGAAGAAGTCGGTGCGCGGATCGGTGTTGCGAGGGACGTAACGGCCCTCACACAGGCTGAGGAAGAGTTACGGTTCCTTGCCCATCATGATCCGCTGACGGCCCTCACCAACCGCTCGCTGTTCAATGATGGGCTGGCGTCGGCCCTGCAAGCAGCACAGCGCCACACCACCACGTTTGCGTTGCTGTTTCTGGACGTCAATGACTTTAAGGGCATCAACGACGTGCATGGCCATGCCGTGGGCGATCGGGTGCTCTGTGTGATCGCACGACGGCTGGAACGCTGCGTACGCGAGAGCGACCTGGTGGCCCGGATGGGCGGGGATGAATTCACGGTGCTGCTGACGGATATCCAATCGCAAGAAGCTGTTTGCGCGAAAGTGGCGCAGATACTCGCGGTCATGGCCGAACCGCTGGGCGCCGAGTTTGATGGGGTAAAAATGCCGTCTTGCAGTGTGGGTGTGGCGTTTTATCCGGCAAACGGTGAGGACGCCGATACGCTGCTCAGCCACGCAGACAGCGATATGTACCGGATAAAAAGGCAGCGATTTGCCGTGAAGTGACGAACTTCGCGCGGGGCGATCCTCCGACAGCACCATGGCCTCAAGACTGACGTCGGCTCAGGATCAAGGCGACCGGGCATAATGAAACTTCTTACGCGAACCTTTCCCCCCAAAAACGGATTGGTTAGGATCGCGATCCCCATGAAGGATCATTGCAATGACTACTCGACCTCGCGTGGCCGCCGACGACACCGTGCTGGGAGCGTTGTGGGAGCGCTCGGTACGGGCCACCCATGACTTCCTCACTGAGGACGACATTCAACGTTTACTGCCCCTGGTACGCGACACCTACCTGCCGATGCCTGCCATCGACGTGTGGGTGTTCGAGGATAACGCAGGCATCGCCGGTTTTATCGGCACCGGCGGGCACACTGTGGAAATGCTGTTTATCGACCCCGACCGCCGTGGCCAGGGCATCGGCCGGCAATTGCTCGACCATGCCCGCGCACGCCTCGGCACGCTGATCGTGGACGTAAACGAACAAAACCCGCAGGCCGTGGGGTTCTACCTGCACTATGGTTTTATCCAGGTCGCGCGCTCGCCGCTGGATGGCGAGGGCAAACCCTTTCCTGTGCTGCACATGGCATTACCGACTCCCTCCACTGAAGGTACTGAACAATGTTGATCAAGAAAGCCCTGACCACCGTCACTCTGCTCGCTTCTCTGCTGGGCGCCTCGGCGGCATTTGCCCATGCCCACCTGAAAAGCGAAACGCCCGCCGCCGACAGCACTGTCGCAGCGCCCGCGGACTTGCGCCTGACCTTCAGCGAAGGCGTCGAAGCAACCTTCACCAAGGTGTCCCTGAGCAAGGACGGCACCGAAGTCGCGATCAAAGGCCTGGAAACGCCCGACGCCGACAAGAAAACCCTGGTGGTGACGCCTGCCGCCCCACTGGCCGCCGGCACCTACAAAGTGGTGTGGAACGCGGTGTCGGTCGACACCCACAAGAGCAACGGTGAATACAGCTTCAAGGTCGGCCAATAACCCATGGCGACCCTGCTGGTGCTGTGCCGTTTCCTGCATTTCATCGTCGTGCTGTTGATGTTCGGGGCCTGTGTGTTCAGGCCCTGGCTCTTGGGCGCTGAACCGCAGCCGACACTGGACCGGCAACTGCTGCGCATCACCCGTGCCTTGGCGTGGCTGGGGCTGGGCTCCGGCGTGGCCTGGTTGCTGTTAATCACGGCGAGCATGGCCGGCAGTTGGGATGCGGCCCTGCAACCGGCAACCGTGCAATTGGTGCTGGGCAAAACCTTTTTCGGCCAGGTGTGGGTCTGGCATTTATTGCTGAACCTGCTGCTGGTAATCGTGTTGATCAAACCCTGGCCGGTAGTGCGCCTGCCGGTGAGCGCACTGCTGCTGGCGACGCTGGCCCCCGTTGGCCACGGCGCCATGCTCAATGGGCTGAGCGGGCAATTGCTGATTCTGAACCAGGTGGTGCATTTAGTCTGCGTCGGTGCCTGGCTCGGCGGGCTGTTGTTGCTGGTGTTGATCCTCAGGCAGTCACAAGCGCGCGCGCTGCAACCTATCCTCCAACGCTTCAGCGGAGTGGGTTACGCCCTGGTCGCCGGCCTGCTGGTGACGGGTTTGATCAACGTGCGCGTGCTGACCGGGCAGCTGTGGCCCACGCCGCTGTTCAACGGGTTTGCCCTGATTCTGTTGATCAAAGTGCTGCTGGTGCTGGGCATGTTGGCGCTGGCGCTGCTGAACCGGCTACGCATCGAGCATTGCGAGCAACGGCTGGGGAGCTTGAAGGCCAGCGTGATGCTGGAAGGGCTGTTAGGCGTTTGTGCAGTCGCCGCTGTTTCCCTGCTTGGCACCCTTCCTCCGATGGTGATGGCCGGCTGAATTCACGGCACGCTCAAGCCCACGTCGATTACCCACACTGACGCGCCCACTTCAGACCGATCAACACGAAGTCATCGTATAACTTCTGCTTGACACCCCGCGAAAACCCCGCAAATATCTCGTCAAATGTTGTACGACGACGTACGACAAATAATAAAAACAACAAACGAAACGGAGCCTCACTGTGAGTCAATTCGCCCGCAATTCCTCCTCGCGTATCGGCCTGATCGGTCTAAGCAGCCTGGCGTTCACTCTTCCCCTCAACGCCCAGGCCGATGGTTTTATCGATGACGCCACGGCCACGCTCAACCTGCGCAACGCCTACTTCAACCGTAACTTCACCAACCCGACCTATCCCCAGGCCAAGGCCGAAGAGTGGACGCAGAACTTCATCCTCGATGCCAAATCGGGCTTCACCCAGGGCACCGTGGGTTTCGGGCTTGATGTGTTGGGGCTGTATTCGCAGAAGCTCGATGGCGGTAAAGGCACCGGGGGCACCCAATTGCTACCGATCGGCAGTGACGGCCGCCCCGCTGACAATTTCGGGCGCCTGGGCGTGGCGCTGAAAACCAAACTGTCGAAGACCGAATTGAAAGTCGGCGAATGGATGCCGGTGCTGCCGATCCTGCGCTCGGACGATGGTCGCTCCCTGCCCCAGACCTTTCGCGGTGGCCAGGTCACCTCCAATGAAATCGCCGGGCTGACCCTTTATGGCGGGCAGTTTCGCGGTAACAGCCCGCGTAACGATGGGAGCATGGAAGACATGTTCATGAACGGCAAAGCCGCGTTCACCTCTAACCGTTTCAATTTCGGCGGCGGCGAATACAGCTTCAACGACAAGCACACTCAAGTCGGCGTGTGGTACGCCGAGCTGAGCGATATCTACCAGCAACAGTTTTTCAACCTGACGCACAGCCAGCCCGTGGGCGATTGGACCCTGGGCGCCAACCTCGGTTACTTCAACGGCAAGGAAGACGGCAGTGCCCTGGCCGGAGACTTGAACAACAAGACCCTCTCCGCACTGCTCTCGGCCCGATACAACGGCAACACCTTCTATGTGGGCTTGCAGAAACTGACCGGCGATAGCTTGTGGATGAGGGTTAATGGCACCAGCGGCGGCACCCTGGCCAACGACAGCTACAACTCCAGTTATGACAACGCCAGGGAAAAGTCCTGGCAAGTGCGCCATGACTTCAACTTCGTGGTGCTCGGCATTCCCGGGCTGACCATGATGAACCGCTATATCAGCGGCAGTAACGTACACACCGGTGCGATCACGGATGGCAAGGAATGGGGCCGCGAATCGGAACTGGCCTACACCGTGCAGAGTGGCGCGCTGAAGGATTTGAACGTGCGCTGGAGGAATTCGACCCTGCGTCGGGATTTCAGCAACAATGAATTCGATGAAAATCGGATCTTTATCAGTTACCCGATTTCCTTGTTGTAACTGGGTCAATGTGGGAGCTGGCTTGCCTGCGATAGCGGTGTATCAGTAACCGCAATATCAACTGACCGACCACCATCGCCAGCCAGTTCCCACAATGAGTCACTTGTCATCAGGAAGAACGTTGACAACGTAGGGAATGCAAAACGATACTTTCATCAAGTCATACGACAACCTACAACAACAATGGAACCCTCATGACCACCACCACAACCGCACCTGTTCCATTCAACCGCCTGCTGCTCACCGGTGCAGCCGGCGGGCTGGGTAAAGTCTTGCGCGAACGCCTGCGCCCTTACGCCAAGGTGCTGCGCCTGTCGGACATCGCCAACATGGCCCCGGCCGTCGATGTCGGCGAAGAAGTGCAGCCGTGCGACCTCGCCGACAAACAAGCCGTGCACCATTTGGTAGAAGGTGTCGACGCCATCCTGCATTTCGGCGGCGTTTCGGTAGAGCGTTCGTTCGAAGAAGTGCTCGGCGCGAATATCTGCGGCATTTTCCACATCTATGAAGCCGCCCGCCGCCAGGGTGTAAAGCGCGTGATCTTCGCCAGCTCCAACCACGTGATCGGTTTCTACAAGCAAGGCGAAACCATCGACGCACATTCGCCGCGCCGCCCGGACAGCTACTACGGGTTGTCCAAGTCCTACGGTGAAGACATGGCGAGTTTCTACTTTGATCGCTATGGCATCGAGACCGTGAGCATCCGCATCGGCTCCTCGTTCCCAGAGCCGCAAAACCGCCGGATGATGCACACCTGGCTGAGTTTCGATGACCTGACTCAATTGCTCGAACGCGCGCTGTACACGCCGAACGTCGGCCACACCGTGGTCTATGGCATGTCGGATAACCTCGACACCTGGTGGGACAACCGCTATGCCGCGCACCTGGGTTTTGCGCCCAAGGACACTTCCGAAGTGTTCAGGGCGCAGGTCGAAACGCTGCCACCCGTCGCTGCCGATGACCCGGCGAAGCGCTATCAAGGCGGCGCATTCTGCGCGGCGGGACCGTTCGGTGACTGAGTGCACAGCAACCCAAGGGAATGAGTGACCATGAGTGCCGAATTGATTGTCGACGCCCGCAATGCCGTGGGCGAGTGCCCGGTGTGGGTGCCGCAGGAAAACGCGCTGTACTGGGTGGATATCCCCAACGGCGGCCTGCAACGCTGGAGCGCCACCACCGGCCATGTCGCCGCCTGGAAAGCGGCGCAAATGCTTGCGTGCATTGCCCGCACCACAACAGGCAATTGGCTCGCCGGCATGGAAACCGGTTTTTTCCAACTGACCCCGCACAACGATGGCAGCCTCGACACTACGCTTCTGGCGAGTGTCGAGCACCCGCGCCCGGACATGCGCCTCAACGATGGCCGCTGTGATCGCCAGGGCCGTTTCTGGGCCGGCAGCATGGTGCTGAACATGGGGTTGAACGCGGCCGAGGGCACCCTTTACCGCTACGCCTCAGGTGTGGCGCCGCAGGCTCAGTTAAGCGGTTTTATCACCCTGAATGGCCTGGCCTTCAGCCCTGACGGCCGCACAATGTACGCGTCGGACTCCCATCCGCTGGTGCAGCAGGTCTGGGCCTTCGATTACGACATCGAAACCGGCACGCCGTCCAATCGCCGGGTGTTTGTCGATATGCATCAGTACCCCGGGCGCCCCGACGGCGCAGCGGTAGATGCCGACGGCTGCTATTGGATCTGCGCCAATGACGCCGGGCTGATTCACCGCTTCACCCCCGAGGGTCGCCTCGACCGTTCCCTGAGCGTGCCGGTGAAAAAACCCAGCATGTGCGCCTTTGGCGGCAGCCGCCTGGACACGTTGTTCGTCACCTCGATCCGTGACGACCAGAGTGAACAGTCACTGGCCGGCGGCGTATTCGCCCTGGACCCTGGCGTCCAGGGCCTGCCCGAACCGACCTTTGCCCTCTAATGGGTTGGACTGCGATGCTGATTGAACTCGAAGATAACCTGACCCACCTCACCCTGGCTCCGGCCGTGGGCGGGAGCATCGTCAACTGGCGCGTGCGCGCCACCGGGCAAGCGCTGTTGCGACACACGGATGAGCACGCGCTGAACAGCGGTTTGCCGGGCAAGCTGGGGTGTTATCCCTTGGCGCCCTGGTCCAACCGCATCGCCCTGGGCGGTTTTGACAACCCCGATGGCTGGCTGGACCTGACGCCCAACAGCCTCACCGATCCGTTGCCGATCCATGGCTCAGCCTGGCAACAGGCGTGGCGGGTGGTCAGCCAGACGGCGGATGAAGTGGTGCTCGAGGTGGTGTGCGGCACACCGTTCGCCTACCGCGCCGAGCAGCGGTTTCGCTTGAATAACGGTGAGCTGAGCATCGCGTTGCGCGTGACGCATCTGGCTGAGCACGCGGCGTGGCACGGTTTGGGCTTGCACCCCTACTTGCCGCGTCAGCCAGGCACACGGTTGCAGGCCAGGGCTAAGCAGGTGTGGTTGAGTGATGCGTCGAAGCTGCCTACCGGGCTGGCGCCAGTGCCGGAAAATTGGGACTTCAAGGTCTCAAAAGCCCTGCCCGCAGGCCTGGTGGACAATGGGTTTTGCCAATGGGACGGGCATTGCCGGATTGAGCAGCCGGAGCTGGGGTATGTGCTGGAGTGCCGGGCGACCGGCGCCGATTACTTCCTGTTGTACTGCCCGCCGGGGTTGGGGTTCTTTTGCATTGAGCCGGTGAGCCATCCGGTGAATGCCCATCATCTGCCAGGGCGGCCCGGCCTCAAACTGTTAGAACAAGGCCAATCAATCCAACTCGATTTCAACCTCAACTACCATCCAACTGCGGGAGCGGGCTTGCTCGCGAATGCGCTGGATCAGTAACACACCCACCGACTGACACACCGCATTCGCAATGCCTACTCCCACATGTCTGTGTCAGGGCGGTGTGTTTTTGAGGCGCCCTGCCGTGTCGATACTCACCACCACCGACAACCCCGGCCGCAGGCGCTCGATCTCGGCCTGGTCGGGGTCAACCGTAATCCTCACCGGCACCCGCTGGGCAATCTTCACAAAGTTGCCGGTGGCATTGTCCGCCTGCAACAGGCTGAACTCCGACCCGGTCGCCGGGGAAATATGCTGCACCGTGCCGTGAAACTTGCGGTGGTTCAGCGCATCCACGGTGAAGGTCACCGGCTGGCCAACCTGCACATTGTCCATCTGGGTTTCTTTCATATTGGCAATCACCCACAACTGGGGCGGTACCAGGGCCATCAACTGCGCGCCGGAGTTGACGTAGGCACCGAGGCGTACGCCAATCTGCCCCAGTTGGCCGTCACGCGGCGCGATGATGCGGGTGTTGGACAGGTCGATACGCGCCAGTTCCACGGCCGCATCGGCACTCGCCACAGCGGCTTCCAACGAACCGCGATTGACGATCACCGTTTGCAGGTCCTGCCGGGCAATTTCCAGGCTGGCCTGGGCCTGGGCCACAGCGGCGATGGTCTGCGCATTCGCGGCGCGGGCCACATCCAACTCACGCTTGGACACCGAACCGTCGCTGATCAACTCTTCGTTTCGGCGCAGGTCGGCAGTGCTTTTGCGCGCCTGGGCCTGGCTGTCCACCAGTGCGGCCTGGCGCAGCTTGATCGTCGCTTCGGCGCTGTTGCGTTGCTGCACCACGTTGGCCAACGAGGCTTTCTGCACGGCCAGTTGCGCCAGTGCCTGGTCGAGGCGTTGCTTGTAGATGCGGTCATCCAGGCGCACCAACAGGTCGCCGGCCTTGACGAACTGGAAGTCCTGCACCGGCACTTCATACACATAGCCGCTCAGTTGCGGGCCGATAATCGTCACCTGCCCGCGCACCAGGGCGTTCTCGGTGGTTTCCACCGCGCTGCTGAACGGTGGCAATTGCCAGGCATACAGCACGATCAGCACACCGACGATGGCGATCGCGGCAAAGCCCAGGGACGAGATGATGCGCACCCGCAGCGAGCGCGGCTCGGTGACCGATGCACCCGGCGGCGTGGTGCCTTCCGGGGTGGACGCGATGGCGTTAGTGGTGGTCGTGGTGCTGGTGGTCGGTTCGGTCATGAATTAACGCCGCTGGGTTGAACGAGAGGGGCTGCTGTCTTGGTGGTACTCATCAGCCACAGACTGCGGATAAATATCCAGAGCATGGTGAGGATCGCGATGATCGCAATCAACATGAACACATCGTTGTAGGCCATCACGTTCGCCTCACGCGTGGCCGCAGTGGCCAGGCTGCGGATGCCCATCAGGTTGCGCAATTGCGGGTCGGCGATGACGCCGCCATAGGCCGAACCGCCGCTCTGCACCCGCGCGGCCACAAGCGGGTCAAGCAGGGTCAGGTGCTCGACGATCATGCTGGAGTGGTACTTCTCGCGCACGATCTGGAAGGTGCCCAGCAAGGCCGCGCCAATCAGGCCCCCAAGGTTCTGGCAAATGCCGAACATCACCGAGAAACTCACCAGGTTGCGCGGGTTGGTCAACACGTTTTTCGTGCCCAGCACCATCGTCGGCCCGAGAAAGAATGTGCCGCCAAAGCCTAGCAGGAACTGGCTGATGTACAGGTTCTGCGGGCGGGTCAGGTTGCTCGAGAAGCTATCCATTACCGAGCCCGTGGCCATCAGCGCCAGGGAGATGATCAACGGCATCAGCAAGTGGGCCGGGTTGATCGTCAGCGCACTGACCACCAGCCCGGCAATCGCCCCGGCCAGCATCACCACGTACAACGTGTGCATCTGCTGGTAGCTCATGTTCAACATCTGCATGAACCCCACGGCGCCGGTGGACTGCTCCGACAGCACCATGCGAATCAGCACCACCGCCAGCGCCAGGCGGATCATCACGCCACTGCCCAACCAACGGGTCATCAGCAACGGGTTTTTGCGGTTATGCTCGATGGCCAGGCCAGCCATGATCAGCACCAGGGAACAGGCCGAGGCGACGCCGATCCACGGCGCTTCCAGCCACCAGTCGATACGCCCCAGGGACAGCACCGCGCAGAGCAGTGCCACGCCGGTGGCGAGGATGCCGAAGGTGAGGAAGTCGAGTTTTTCAAAAGTCTTGAAGCGATCGCCGGGCGGCAACTTGAGCAGAAATACGCAGCCAAGGCAGATCAGTGCCAGGCCCAGTTCAAACAGGTACAACCCGCGCCATTCGGCGATTTGCAGCAAATCTTCGGAGAACAATCGCGCCAGCGGCAACGCCAACTGCGCGGTGCCCAGCCCCAGCACCAGGGCTTTCATGCGCCACTTCGCCGGGAACGCCTGGATCATGTAGTACAAGCCCAACGAACTCAGTGCCGCACCCACCATACCGTGGGCCGCCCGCACCGCAATCGCCGAACTGAGGTCGTTGACGAACAAATGGCCGAAGGTCACCAGTGCATACAGTACCAGGAACACCTCGGTAAACGCACGCAAGCCGAACTGCTGGCGAAACTTCACCAGCAACAGGTTCATGCACACGTTGGTCATGACATAAGCAGCGGGCAGCCAGGCCATCTCGGCGGTGGTCGCGCCGAGAGCACCCTGCAGGTATTGCAGGTTGGCGATCACCAGGGCGTTGCCCAGCCCGCCGGTAATCGCGACCAATACGCCGACCAGCGCAAACAGCCAGCGCTTGTGCGTGGGGTGCAGCGGCGTCGACGGCGAGCCGGGCAGGCTCGGTCGCTCGTGGGGCTGCCAGGTGTGGGGGGTGTATTTGTCCATTGCATGACCTTGATGATCCGACGTGCAAGGCCGGTGAATCCGTGACTCAGGGCCTAGTAAACCTGAGAGGCGTTCATCTTGCCATGTCAAATATGTACACGGTCAACACGGTGAGAGATGGCTTGCCTGCGATCGCGGTGGGTCAGCCACACCGCTATCGCAGGCAAGCCAGTTCTCACAGTTGGACTGTATTCCAGGTCAGGGTGAGAGTGTTGCCTTGATGAGCATTCCGACAGCCACCAGCACACACAGGCTCGCGAAGCCTACCTGCAAGGTTCGTGCGCTGATCAACGAACACAAACGCCGCCCCGCCAGCATGCCGACAATGCTGGCGCCGATGAACACCCAGCCCACGGGCCCGATAGTCACACCGGCGTGCATCGCACCCGCCACGCCGATCAGTGAAATCAGGCTGATCACCATCAACGATGTAGCCACAATGCCGCGCATCTGCACATCGGTCAGTTGCTTGAACGCCGGCACGATCAGAAACCCGCCGCCCACGCCGAGCAAGCCCGACACCGCGCCGGTCACTGCGCCCAGCGCTGCCAGGGTGGCCGTGCATTTGGCGGTCCAGGCCAGGCGCCCGGTTTGCTGGTTGAGCATGCAGTTTTTTTGGCCCCAGGACGCGGCACCATGGTCGCTGGGCCCGGCCTCGACCTTTTCACGTTGCAACATGCGCCAGGCCACCAGCACCATCAACGCGCTGAACAAGCCCATCAGCAGGTGCTCCGACAACTGGTGTGCGACAAACACACCCAGCGGTGAAAACAGCGCCCCGAGCAAGGCAATCAACAACGCGGCACGGTAGCGCACCAGGCCGTGACGCAACCCATGAACCGCCCCGACCGCCGCCGCCGCACCTACGGCGAGCAACGACACCGGTGCCGCCTGGGTCATGGTCAAGCCCAGCCCCAGTACCAACGCCGGCACCGCGAGGATGCCGCCGCCCGCGCCGGTCAGGCCCATGACCAGGCCCATCAATAACCCCAACACACTCGCCAGCAGCATTTAATCCACCTTGCTCAGGCGGGTCAGCCATTCGCGGCCCTTGAGCATGCCGTTCCAGTAGAACCACGGCAGCAGCGTGGCCTTGAGAAACCACATCGAGCGGCGCGCCCGGGTCGGGTCCAATGGAAAGGTCGGCAGCAGTTTGCCGCCGTAACCGAACTCGGCCAGCACCACCTTGCCCTTCTCCACCGTCAGCGGGCACGAACCATAGCCGTCGTACTTGAGCGGCAGCGGCGCCTGCTTGCGCAGGGCCAGCAGGTTTTCCGCGACGACCACGATCTGTTTGCGCACGGCGGCGGCGGTCTTGGCGTTGGTGGTGCCGCATACATCGCCGAGGCCGAAGATGTGCGGGTAGCGCAAGTGCTGCAAGCTGTGGGGGTGCACTTCGCACCAGCCGGCGGCATCGGCCAGGAGGCTTTGGCGGATGAAGTCCGGGGAGACTTGCGGCGGAACCACGTGCAGCAGGTCAAAGGTTTTCTCTTCAACCGTGACAGTGCCCTCGGCGTTTTTTACTTCGAACCAGGCCTTGCGTGCCGGGCCATCAACCCTGATCAGGTTTGAGTTGAACGCCAGGTGCGCGTTGTATTTCTCGATGTATTTCATCAGCGGCGGCACAAAGGTCGCCACCCCGAACAGGGCCGCTCCCGCCAGGTTGAATTCCACGTCAATGTTCTTCAGGTGGCCTTGCTTGAGCCAGTGATCGCAGGACAGGTACATGGCCTTTTGCGGCGCGCCCGCGCATTTTATCGGCATGGCCGGCTGGGTAAAAATCGCCTTGCCGCCCTTGAGTTGCTGCACCAATTGCCAGGTGTAGGCAGCGTGCTGGTAACTGTAGTTGGAGGTGACGCCGTTCTGGCCGAGGGTGTCTTGCAGGCCTTCGACTTTCTCCCAGGCCAGGCGCAGGCCGGGACAGACGATGAGGTTGTTCCAGGTGACGCGCTGGCCACTGTCGAGCACCAGCGTGTGTTCTTCGGGCTGCAACTCGGTGACGGTGGCCTGCACCCAGGTGACGCCGTTGGGTAGCACGTCGGCCAGTGGGCGCCGGGTCTTTTTCAGGTCGTAGGCACCGCCGCCGACAAGGGTCCAGGCCGGCTGGTAGCAGTGGAATTCGCTCGGTTCGATCAGGGTGATGTTCAGGTGCGGGTCGCGCTTGAGCAAGCTGGCCAGCAGGCCGATACCTGCCGAGCCGCCGCCGATGACTACGATGTCGCCACTGATGGTTGGTCCACAGTGTTGCTCGGTCATGGTCTTTTGCCTTTTATAGTCAATGCACACAAGGGTCGCTGCCGGATGGCGTCACGCCCAGCTTTTCATGACCGCGCCGCAGTACAGCCCGGACAAGGTTTTCATCACTTGAATCACTTCGTGGCTGGCCAGCCCGTAGAAAATGTATTTGCCTTCCCGACGGGTGGCGACCAACCCTTCGTCACGCAAGATGCCCAACTGTTGAGACAGCGTGGGCTGGCGCACGCCGGTCATGGTTTCCAGCTCGCCGACGTTGCGCTCGCCCTGGGTCAACTGGCACAAGATCAACAAGCGGTCCTCATTGGCCAGCGCCTTGAGCAAGGAGCAAGCCTTGGACGCCGACGCGCGCAACTGGGCGACTTCGCCCTCACTCAGAGTAGATTCCATTTGCCTCGGGTCCTTTACGTCACTTAAGCTCAAAACATTATGTGTAATCATAAACTGATTGTAACCACATTTTTCTTCTTCATTTTTTTCCTCAACAGGGACAGCCGCCATGCCAGCGTTGATTCAAGCCTTTCTGGACGAGGCATCGTCGACCTTCACCTATGTCCTCTATGAAAACGACGGTGGCCCGTGCGCCATCGTCGACTCGGTGCTCAACTACGACCCGGCTTCCGGGCGCACGGATACGGCCCAAGCCGACAAAGTCATCGCCTTTGTGCGCGAGCATCGCTTGCAGGTGCAATGGCTGCTGGAAACCCACGCCCATGCCGATCACCTGTCCGCCGCGCCCTACCTGCGGCGTACGCTGGGTGGCAAGATCGCCATCGGCCAATCGATCAGCAAGGTGCAGGGCGTATTCAAGCATTTGTTCAACCTGGAGCCGGAATTTCGCGTCGATGGCTCGCAGTTCGACCACCTGTTTGCGCCGGATGAGATCTTTCATATCGGCAATTTAAAGGCCCAGGCACTGCATGTGCCCGGGCATACGCCGGCGGACATGGCGTATTTGGTCGACGGCCGCTTGATCCTGGTGGGCGACACCCTGTTCATGCCCGACGTCGGCACCGCCCGCTGCGATTTCCCCGGCGGCGATGCGCGCCAATTGTATGCGTCGATGCGCAAGTTGCTGGCCTTCCCACTGGAGACCGAGCTGTACGTGTGCCATGACTATCCACCTGAGGGCCGTGCAGCCAAGTGCTTGACCACCGTGGCAGAACAACGCGCGGGGAATATCCATGTGCATGACGGGGTGGAGGAAGCAGCGTTTGTGGCGATGCGCACGACACGCGATGCCGGGTTGGGAATGCCGACGCTGCTACTGCCGGCGATCCAGGTGAATGTGCGGGCGGGGAATATGCCGCCAGCGGAGGAGAATGGCGTGGTCTATCTGAAGATTCCGCTGAATCAGCTGTGAGCGGCTAATCGAAATAGGACCCTTTGGTGCGCGCGAGCCCCGACCACAATTCGTCGACGTGCTTGAAGCCCCACTCCTCAGCGTTCTCGCGCGCCACAATCTTGTCGGGTTGCTTGGCCAGATTGACCACCACTTGGCTAATCGGCAAACGGGAACGTGCGGAAAAGAACACCTTTACCAGCGGCGTGAGCAGTGAAGTGGGCGTTTGTTCGATAACGACGCCGACACGCCCACTCTCCAGGCGCACCAGGGTTCCTACCGGGTATATGCCCACGCACCGGACAAACGCCTGAAACACCCTTTCGTCAAAATGGCCTTTCCATTCGGCCATTTTCTGAATCGCTTCGGCGGGGCCCCATCCGCGCTTGTAGGGGCGTTCGGACGTGATGGCATCGTACACGTCACATACCGCCCCCATTTGTGCGAACAGGCTGATCTGGTTCTGGACCAGCCCATGCGGGTAGCCGCTGCCATCGCACTTTTCATGGTGATGCCAGCACACATCCAGCACCAGTGCGCTGATCTGTGGGCATTGTCGCAGCATGGCTGCGCCCTGCGCCGGGTGCTGGCGCACCGAGGCGAACTCAAGCTCGGTCAACGTGCCGGGTTTACTCAGGATCGCGTCGGCAACGGCCATTTTGCCAACATCGTGAAACAACCCGGCCAAGCCCGCTTCCTGGATCATGTCGGGTGACATCTCCAGCTGGCGTGCCAGTGCGATCATTAACCCACACACAGCCACCGAGTGCATGTAGGTGTATTCATTGGTGGTCTTCAGGCGGGCCAGGCTGAGCAAGGCATGGGGGTGTCGCAGCAACGACTGGGAGATATCGTCCACCAGTTGGGTCACCTGCGTGGGCGCGACCGCCCCGCCCATGCGCAACTCCCCGAACATGGTAATAACCGCACGCTTGGCAACCCCACACAACTTTACCGCGCGAGCCACTTCCGCCTTCATCTCGTGACGGATCAGCACCTCTCGGGGCTTGGCCGGCGCCGGTGCCGAGTGCAACGTGGCCGCGACAACGGGTGTCACGTCGCAACCCTTGAGTGTATCAATCCATACATTCTGAATCTGCGACGCCTGCAGGCGCTGCAGATCCTCGGCGCGCTCCAGTAAGAATTGGTTTTTCCAAAAACCATGCTCGATCCAGGCACCCTCGAGTTTATGGATATACATGCCCAAAATCGCTTGCGACGCAGGAATGCGTTTCAACATAGGCCATCCCTCACTGCGTGCACCGTCAGGCGATGGAAAAACGGGCCACGATGTGCTTGAGGTCCATCGCCAACTTCGACAGTTCGTGGCTGGCAATCGACGTTTGCCCGGCGGCTGACGAACTCTGGATCGACAGGTCGCGGATACTGATCAGGTTCTGATCTACCGAACGGGCCACATGGGCCTGCTCCTCGGAAGCAGTTGCGATCAGCAGGTTTCTGTCATTGATATCGGCAATGGCGTCGGTAATCTGAAGGATGGCCTGGCCGGCTTCATGAGCAATTTTCAATGAGTCCACCGCTTCGCTGCGGTTCATGCTCATGGAGGCGACGGCGTCGCTGGAACAGGTCTGGATCTTCGCGATCATCTGCTCGATTTCCTGCGTCGAAGTCTGAGTGCGGTGGGCCAATGCCCGCACTTCGTCGGCCACTACCGCAAAGCCGCGCCCCTGCTCACCGGCCCGCGCTGCTTCAATGGCGGCGTTCAGTGCCAGCAGGTTAGTCTGTTCGGCAATCGAGCGGATCACTTCCACCACCCGGGCAATGTCCTGCGCCTGCCTGGCCAGGCCTTCGACTTCCACACCGGTCTGCTGCACCGTGGCGCTGAGTTTTTCAATCGCGGCAATGGTCTGGGTGACGCGCTCCTGGCCGATTTTCGCCGAGCGCTGGGAGTCCTGGGTCGATTGGGAGGCCGAGACCGCGTTGCGGGCCACTTCCTCCACGGCAGCCGTCATCTGATTGACCGCCGTGGCGGCCTGATCGGTTTCCTGGCTCTGGCGCTCAATACCTGCGCTGGACTCACGGGTAATCGAACTCATCTCTTCGGCAGCCGAAGCCAATTGCCCTGAGGCTTCGGAGATGTTCTGCAAGGTGGTCTTGAGGTTCATCTGCATGGCCGCCGTGGACTGCTGAAGCGCCGTCAGCTCATCCTTGCCATCCACGGTAATCGCCACGCGTAGGTCGCCTTCAGCGATCTTCGCGGTCGATACGAGCAATTCACGTACCGGTTTAATGATACTGCGGGTAAACAGGCCGGCGACTGCCACGGCCAACAGCAGTGAAACCGCCATCAGCCCCCAGGTAAACAGACGCGTCGCAGTGTGCTCGCTGGCGGCGACCTGCACGGCCTGCTGCGAGCCGCGCTCGTTCAACTGGATCAATTCGCTGATCGAACCCTGTACCTTTACGGCGATGGGGCTCAGCACGTCATGCATGTAGACCGCGAGCCGTGCAGCGTCCCCTGTGGCAGCGATCGCAAGAAAGCCGTCGACCTGCTGGTTGTAACTTCGAATACCACTGAGGACCTCGTCATATTTAGCCTGCTCCTCGGCACTCGACACCATGGCCGCATAACTCTCGGCGACCTTGGTCAGGTCCGCCCGGATGCTCTGGATTGTCTCCGGTGAGCCCTGAGTTTTCATGACCACGTCCATCGCAAAGCCGCGCAACTCCAGGCGCAGCTTATACAGGGCGGAGTCGATTTTCCCGGCCAGACGAACACTCGGCAGCCAGTTGGTTTCAATTTCAACGGTCGAGGCATAAATGGTATCGACTTTTACCAGCGTCATGCCCCCCTGAATTAATAGCAGAAGGCAAACTACGCCAAAACAAAGGGCGGCACGGAGGTTTAACTTCACGGATCTCATGGACATAGCTACTCACCTCTTGCCTGGTCTTATTAGTTAAGTGGCTTATAGCTACCATCGTGTGTAGTCATGTGTGAAAAATATGTGAGCACTCACGTAAAAATTTATTATTTCGGCAAACAACGTTCAGACTTTTCTGTTACTTAGCTAACAAACAAAGTCGCCCCACCCTTGCGTACAACCCGCCAGGTCATTCGACTTCAGCCTCTTCACTAAGTAGCGAATACATCGCATTACAGGAGCGATCACAGTTTCGGCCGACCGTTTCCAGGTGGCGTTTCAATGACGCACTGATCGGCGGCGGCAGGCAACTTAGCGTTTCGATCAGCGCGGCCATATCTTCCAGTGCTGCGGCAATAGAAAGCTGAGTTAGATTAAAGTCGTAGAGCGCACGGCATATTAATTGCTGATTATCCATGACGTATCCCGCCATTTAAAAATTCAGCTTAGCAGGTGCATTGGAACGCTCAGATGAAAGTCCTGATTATATTGATGAGCATCAATAAAAAGATGGAAACGTCTCTGGACACGGTCAGCATTTGACTCGGCAGCGCAACGTAGCGCCGCCGTCTACCTTTAATCAGACCATCAAGCCATCCGGCGGCAAGGGCAACGCCGTCTTATAACGCACTTGTTTGAGCGCAAAGCTTGAGCGGATGTTGGCTACGCCCGGTACCTTGGTCAGAAAGTCCATCATGAAGCGTTCCAACGACTGGATTGTCGGCACCAGCACGCGGATCAGGTAATCGGGGTCGCCAGCCATCAGGTAGCACTCCATCACTTCCGGGCGGTCCGAGATCGCGCCTTCAAACTGCTGCAAGGCCAGTTCATTCTGCTTTTCCAGGCTGACGTGGATGAACACGTTGACGTGCAGCCCGAGCAAATCCGCGTCGAGCAGCGTGACCTGGTCGCGGATCAGGCCCAATTCCTCCATCGCCTTGACCCGGTTGAAACACGGTGTGGGTGACAGATTGACCGAGCGAGCCAGGTCGGCGTTGGTGATGCGGGCGTTCTCCTGCAAGGCGTTGAGAATGCCGATATCGGTACGGTCCAGTTTGCGCATGAGACAAAATCACCTGTTTTTTATGGTTATGCAGTTTTTTTATCCGCAAATGATCGCGAGCGCAACGAAACACAGATAAATATTCTTCTACGCCACGCCTATGATGTTTGTAGGACAAGATTTCTCCTACCCGGAGACTGACTGTCAGCTAGCGCGCCCACTACAAGAATTCACAAGATCGAGCGTAGAAAGCCATGAATCAGCCATATGCACCATTGCGCCTGCACGTTCCCGAACCCTCGGGCCGCCCAGGCTGCAAGACCGACTTTACCTACCTGCGTCTGACCGACGCCGGCCTGGTGCGCAAACCCGCCATCGATGTAGAACCCGCCGACACCGCCGACCTGGCAAAAGGCCTGATTCGCGTGCTCGACGACCAGGGCCAGGCCCTTGGCCCGTGGGGCGAAGGCGTACCGGTCGAGATCCTGCGCAAGGGCATGCGCGCCATGCTCAAGACGCGGATTTTCGACAACCGCATGGTGGTCGCCCAGCGTCAGAAAAAAATGTCGTTCTACATGCAAAGCCTGGGCGAAGAAGCCATCGGCAGCGCCCAGGCCCTGGCCTTGAACATCGACGACATGTGCTTCCCCACCTACCGTCAGCAAAGCATCCTGATGGCCCGGGAAGTGCCGCTGGTGGACCTGATCTGCCAACTGTTGTCCAACGAGCGCGACCCGCTCAAGGGCCGTCAGTTGCCGATCATGTATTCGGTCAAAGACGCCGGTTTCTTCACGATTTCCGGCAACCTTGCCACCCAATTCGTACAGGGCGTGGGCTGGGGCATGGCCTCAGCGATCAAGGGAGATACCAAAATCGCCTCGGCCTGGATTGGCGACGGCGCCACCGCCGAATCCGACTTTCACACCGCCCTCACCTTCGCCCACGTCTACCGTGCGCCGGTGATTCTCAACGTGGTCAACAACCAGTGGGCCATCTCCACCTTCCAGGCCATCGCCGGCGGTGAAGCCACCACCTTCGCCGGACGCGGCGTCGGCTGCGGTATCGCCTCCCTGCGTGTGGACGGCAACGATTTTATCGCGGTGTACGCCGCCTCAGCCTGGGCTGCCGAGCGCGCGCGCCGCAACCTCGGGCCAACCCTGATCGAGTGGGTCACCTACCGCGCCGGTCCACACTCCACCTCCGATGACCCTTCCAAATATCGCCCCGCCGATGACTGGAGCCACTTCCCGTTGGGCGACCCGATTGTCCGTCTCAAGCAGCACCTGATCAAGATTGGCCAGTGGTCCGAAGAGGAACACGCGGCGGTCAGTGCCGAACTTGAAGCCGAAGTCATCGCGGCACAAAAAGAAGCCGAACAGTACGGCACCCTGGCCGGTGGCCAGATTCCAAGCGCCGCGACCATGTTCGAAGACGTCTATAAAGAGATGCCGGAGCACTTGAAGCGCCAGCGTCAAGAGTTGGGGATCTGACATGAACGATCACAACAACAGCATTGAACTGGAAACCGCCATGACCACCACCACCATGACCATGATCCAGGCCCTGCGCTCGGCCATGGATGTGATGCTTGAGCGTGACGACAATGTGGTGGTGTTCGGCCAGGACGTTGGATACTTCGGCGGAGTGTTCCGTTGCACCGAAGGGTTGCAGAACAAGTACGGCAGCTCGCGGGTTTTCGACGCGCCGATCTCGGAAAGCGGCATCGTCGGCGTGGCCGTGGGCATGGGTGCCTACGGCCTGCGCCCGGTCGCGGAAATCCAGTTCGCCGACTATGTGTACCCTGCCACTGACCAGATCATCTCGGAAGCGGCGCGCCTGCGTTATCGCTCGGCCGGCCAGTTCACTGCGCCGCTGACCATGCGCATGCCCTGCGGCGGCGGCATTTACGGCGGCCAGACCCACAGCCAGAGTATCGAAGCGGTGTTCACCCAGGTCTGCGGCCTGCGCACGGTAATGCCGTCCAACCCGTATGACGCCAAAGGCCTGCTGATCGCCTCCATCGAAAACGATGACCCGGTGATCTTCCTCGAGCCCAAGCGCCTGTACAACGGCCCGTTCGATGGCCACCACGATCGCCCGGTCACGTCGTGGTCGAAACACCCGCAAGCACAAGTGCCGGACGGTTACTACACCGTGCCGCTGGACATCGCCGCTATCGTGCGCCCCGGCTCGGCCGTCACCGTGCTGACCTACGGCACCACGGTGTATGTGTCGCAAGTGGCCGCCGAAGAAACCGGCATCGACGCCGAAGTCATCGACCTGCGTAGCCTGTGGCCGCTCGACCTGGAAACCATCGTCAAGTCGGTGAAGAAGACCGGTCGTTGCGTGGTGGTGCATGAAGCCACCCGCACCTGCGGCTTTGGTGCCGAGCTGGTAGCGCTGGTGCAAGAGCATTGCTTCCACCACCTGGAAGCGCCGATCGAACGCGTCACTGGTTGGGACACGCCCTACCCGCACGCGCAAGAGTGGGCGTATTTCCCAGGGCCGTCCCGAGTGGGCGCGGCGTTGAAACGGGTTATGGAGGTCTGAATGGGCACGCACGTTATCAAGATGCCGGACATTGGCGAAGGCATCGCAGAAGTTGAACTGTCGGTATGGCACGTGAAGGTTGGCGACCTGGTGGTTGAAGACCAGGTGCTCGCGGATGTGATGACCGACAAGGCGATGGTGGACATTCCCTCGCCGGTGCACGGCAAAGTGATTTCCCTCGGCGGCGCGCCGGGTGAAGTCATGGCCGTGGGCAGTATTTTGATCAGCATCGAAGTGGAAGGCGCGGGCAATGCAAAAGAGGCGCCGGCAGTGGCTGAACCGGTAAAAGCGGTGCCGGCGCCGGTGGTGGAAGCCAAGCCTGCGCCAGCCGCCAGCAAACCCGCGCCGCTCGTGGCGACTCAAGCACCTGTGGCCCGCGAAGCCGACGAACGCCCACTGGCCTCCCCTGCCGTGCGCAAGCATGCGCTGGATGCCGGGATTCAGCTGCGTCTGGTCCAGGGCACTGGCCCGGCGGGCCGCATTTTGCACGAAGACCTGGAGGCTTACTTGCTTCAGGGTCCGGCAAAAACTTCTGCGGCGAGCAACCCTTACGCCGAACGCAACAGCGAAGAACAGATCCCGGTGATCGGCATGCGCCGCAAGATCGCCCAGCGTATGCAGGACGCCACCCGCCGCGCCGCGCATTTCAGCTACGTGGAAGAAATCGACGTCACCGCCCTCGACGAGCTGCGCGTGCACCTCAATGAGAAACATGGCGCTACACGCGGCAAGCTGACCCTGCTGCCATTCATCGTGCGCGCCATGGTCGTGGCGCTGCGCGATTTCCCACAGATCAACGCGCGTTACGACGACGAAAACCAGGTCATCACCCGCCTCGGCGCGGTGCATGTAGGCGTCGCCACCCAGAGCGACGTGGGCTTGATGGTGCCGGTGGTGCGCCACGCCGAAGCACGCAGCCTGTGGGGCAATGCCGAGGAAATCGCACGTTTGGCCACCGCTGCACGCAATGGCAAGGCCAGCCGTGATGAGCTGTCCGGCTCCACCATTACCTTGACCAGCCTCGGCGCGCTGGGCGGCATCGTCAGTACACCCGTGCTGAACCTGCCGGAAGTGGCGATTGTCGGCGTCAACCGCATTGTCGAGCGGCCAATGGTCATCAAAGGCCAGATCGTGGTGCGCAAGATGATGAACCTCTCCAGTTCCTTCGATCACCGCGTGGTCGACGGCATGGACGCGGCGCAATTCATCCAGGCCATTCGCGGCCTGCTCGAACAACCCGCCAGCCTGTTTTTGGAGTAAGGCATGTCTCAGACATTGAACACGACGCTGCTGATTATCGGCGGCGGCCCTGGTGGTTATGTGGCCGCGATTCGGGCGGGTCAGCTGGGTATCCCGACCATTTTGGTAGAAGGCCAGGCGCTGGGCGGCACGTGCCTGAATATCGGCTGCATTCCGTCCAAGGCGTTGATCCATGTGGCCGAGCAGTTCCAGCAAACCGTGCACCATAGCCAGGGCTCACAGTTGGGCATCGAAGTGGATGTGCCGACCCTCGACATCCGCAAGAGCGTGGAATGGAAAGATGGCATCGTCGACCGGTTGACCACCGGCGTTGCCGCGCTGCTGAAGAAGCACAAAGTGCAGGTGATCCACGGCTGGGCCAAAGTAGTGGACGGTAAAACCGTCGACGTCGGCGACCAGCGCATCCAATGCGAACACCTGGTGCTGGCCACCGGTTCGAAAAGCGTCAACTTGCCGATACTGCCAATTGGCGGGCCGATCATCTCCTCAACCGAAGCGCTGGCGCCCACCCGCGTCCCCAAGCGATTGGTTGTGGTGGGTGGCGGCTATATTGGCCTGGAGCTGGGCATTGCCTACCGCAAGCTCGGTGCCGAGGTCAGTGTGGTCGAGGCGCAGGAACGTATCCTGCCCGCTTACGACGGCGAGCTGACACTGCCCGTGGCAGAATCCCTCAAGCAGTTGGGCGTCAAGCTGTACCTCAAGCACAGCGTGACCGGTTTTGAGAACAACAGCCTGCAAGTGCGTGACCCGAATGGCGACACCCTGTCGCTGGAGACGGATCAGGTGCTGGTGGCCGTGGGTCGCAAACCCAACACCCAGGGCTGGAACCTCGAAGCGCTGAACCTGGAGATGAACGGTTCGGCGATCAAGATCGACAGCCGTTGCCAGACCAGCATGCGCAACGTGTATGCCATCGGCGACGTAAGCGGCGAGCCGATGTTGGCGCACCGGGCTATGGCCCAGGGTGAAATGGTTGCCGAACTGATCAGCGGTAAATCCCGCGAATTCAACCCGGCGGCCATCCCGGCGGTGTGCTTTACCGACCCGGAACTGGTGGTGGTCGGCAAGACCCCGGACGAAGCCAAGGCGGCGGGCCTTGACTGTATCGTGTCGAGCTTCCCGTTTGCGGCCAATGGCCGGGCAATGACGCTGGAGTCTAAAACCGGCTTCGTGCGTGTAGTCGCGCGGCGTGACAACCACCTGATTGTCGGCTGGCAGGCCGTAGGCGTGGGTGTGTCGGAACTGTCCACGGCCTTCGGCCTGAGCCTGGAAATGGGCGCGCGCCTGGAAGACGTAGCGGGCACCATCCACGCCCACCCGACCCTCGGCGAAGCTGTGCAGGAAGCTGCTTTAAGGGCCTTGGGTCACGCGCTGCACCTTTAAAACCGCGGTGAGGCCATCGCGGGCAAGCCCGACTCCCACAGAGGAATACATTCCAAAGGTGGGAGCTGGCTTGCCTGCGATAGCGGTGGATCAGCCAACACACCTGCTGAATGGCCCGCCCACCCGCTCCCACACCGGCCAAGAATGAAGTATTGTTGCGCCCATCCAGAAAAAAACCGACAAGCCTGTCTTCGACCAGGCGGTTGACCAGAGATAGAGGGTGTCATGGGTAACGAAAGCATCAATTGGGACAAGCTGGGTTTTGACTACATCAAGACCGACAAGCGGTTTCTCCAGGTCTGGAAAAACGGCGAATGGCAAGCCGGCACCCTGACCGACGACAACGTGCTGCACATCAGCGAGGGCTCCACTGCCCTGCACTATGGCCAGCAGTGCTTTGAAGGCCTCAAGGCCTACCGCTGCAAGGACGGTTCGATCAACCTGTTCCGTCCTGACCAGAACGCCGCGCGCATGCAGCGCAGCTGTGCCCGCCTGCTGATGCCGCACGTGCCGACCGACGCGTTCATCGACGCTTGCAAGCAAGTGGTCAAGGCCAACGAGCGGTTCATCCCGCCGTACGGCAGCGGCGGCGCGCTGTACCTGCGCCCGTTCGTCATCGGCACCGGTGACAATATCGGCGTGCGTACCGCGCCGGAGTTCATCTTCTCGGTCTTCGCAATCCCGGTCGGCGCCTACTTCAAGGGCGGCCTGGTGCCACACAACTTCCAGATTTCCACCTTCGACCGCGCCGCGCCACAGGGCACCGGTGCCGCCAAGGTGGGTGGCAACTACGCTGCCAGCCTGATGCCGGGTGCCGAAGCGAAGAAATCCGGTTTCGCCGATGCAATCTACCTGGACCCGATGACCCATTCGAAAATCGAAGAAGTCGGTTCGGCCAACTTCTTCGGGATCACCCACGACAACCAGTTCATCACGCCGAAGTCGCCTTCGGTGCTGCCAGGCATCACCCGCCTGTCGCTGATCGAACTGGCCCAGTCGCGCCTGGGCCTGACAGTGGTCGAGGGTGAAGTCTTCATCGACAAACTGGACCAGTTCAAGGAAGCCGGTGCCTGCGGCACTGCTGCGGTGATCTCGCCGATCGGCGGTATCCAGTACAACGGCAAACTGCACGTATTCCACAGCGAAACCGAAGTTGGCCCGATCACCCAGAAGCTCTACAAAGAGCTGACCGGTGTGCAGACCGGCGACGTTGAAGCGCCGGAAGGCTGGATCGTCAAGGTCTAACAGCCCACACGCATAACCCAATGTAGGAGCGGGCTTGCTCGCGAATACGGTCTGTCAGCACTGAATCAGGTGACTGACACTGCGCATTCGCGAGCAAGCCCGCTCCCACATTTGATCTACAGTGTTTTCAAGATTGAGTCGGGATATTCACGCCAATCTTCTTCCCCATACTAATCCTCGGCTCCACCCCATACCCCAACGCCTCGTAAAACCCCACCACCGCGTCATTCCCGCCCGTAATCTGCAAATTGATCTTCATACACCCCAGCGCCGTCAACGCCTGCTCGGCATGCCGCACCAACGACGCGCCCAAACCCTGCCGCCGATAATCGCTGTGCACCGCCACCGAATACAGCCAGCCACGATGCCCGTCGTAGCCGGCGAGAATGCTGCCGATCACGGCTTTTTTATCCGTCGCCACAAAGAACAACCCATCGTTGACCGCCAGTTTCTTATCAATCGCCAACGTCGGCAGGTTGTGCGCGGTGTCATACCCAAACGCCTCCTGCCACAAGGCCACCACCTGCGCACGGTGCTGACGGTCGCGATACGGCCCAATGGGATGGCGGGATAACAACGCCTTCTCCATCACCAGCGTGCGCTCGTTGCCGTGATAGACATCGCGCACCGTGTGGAACCCCAGCTTGGTATAGAACGGCTCGGCCGTCAGCGAAGACGGCACGTTCAAGACCGTCACCCCGGCTTCGCGGGCACGCAGTTCGATTTCGATCATCAGCAGCCGCCCGATGCCCTGCCCTTGCAGCGCCGGGTTGACGAACACCGAGCGCACCACATTGCCGTCAAGGGCAGCAGTGGCGACGATCACCTGATCCTGAATCGCCACCAGCACCACCCGCCGCTGGAGCAAAGCCAGCACAGCGTCAGGCGTAAAATTACTCGCGACCCGAGCAATCACATCCGCCGGGTAATCCCGCGCATTACTGCTGTGCAAGGCTGCCAGGATGACCTGGCTGATCCCTTCGGCATCGGCTGCCTGGGCGAGACGAACGGCGGTAGACATGATTCCTCCTGGCTGACGGCGTTACAACAGACGCAACAATACCAATGTGGGAGCGGGCTTGCTCGCGAATGCAGTCTTCCTGTCAATGCATCTGAACCTGACCCACCGCCTTCGCGAGCAAGCCCGCTCCCACAGTTTGACCTCATTCCAACCTCTCCAGCCGATTCGGCTGCCCTACCCCACTTTTCAGCTTTCCCGGCTGAGCCGCCCCTCTGTTTCAGCCGGGATTCCCCCACCACAACGCACAAAATACCCCCACAGCTCAGCCCCCATGGACCCGTGCACCTATGCAAACAACAAACACTGTCCTGATGATTCGCCCGGCGCGCTTTGCCTTCAACCCGGACACCGCGATCAACAACCGCTTCCAACGCCCACCCCTCGACCCACTCAGCACGCAGCAGAAAGCGCTGGAGGAGTTCGACGGCTACGTCGACACCCTGCGCCAACACGGCGTCGAAGTGCTGGTGGTGCAGGACACTCCCGCGCCTCACACGCCCGACTCGATCTTCCCCAACAACTGGTGGAGCAGCCACGCCGACGGCAGCCTGGTGCTGTACCCGATGGAAGGCCAGAACCGACGCTTGGAGCGCAGCAAAGGCGTGCTGCAAGTGCTGGAGCAGCGCTTTGCGATCCACCACACCATCGACCTCAGCCACCTCGAACAACAGAACATCTTCCTCGAAGGCACCGGCAGCATGGTGCTCGACCGCCAGCACCGCATCAGCTACGCCTGCCACTCCGGGCGCACGCACCAGGACGCCCTGCGCCAGTTCGCCGAACGCCTCGACTATCAACTCTGTGTGTTCCACGCCGTCGACCGCCATCACGCGCCGATCTACCACAGCAATGTGATGATGAGCGTCGGCCGCGACCTCTCGGTGGTGTGCCTGCAAGCCCTGCCCGACGCGAGCGAACGCCTGGGCCTGGAACGCTCACTGCGCGACACCGGCAAAGACATCCTCGCCCTCGACTTCAACCAGCTCGAAGCCTTCGCCGGCAACATGCTCGAAGTCCACAACCGCGACGGCCAGCCGCTGCTGGTGATGTCCGCCAGCGCCTGGGGCGCCCTGCAACCGAATCAGCGCCAACAGGTGGAACGCCACACGCGGCCGGTGGTGGTGAACATCGACAACATCGAACGCATCGGCGGCGGCAGTGCCCGCTGCATGTTGGCGGAAGTGCACCTGCCCGCCCGCCCCTCATTTCAATAAGGAGTCTTGCCATGACCCGTTACATCGACGTCAACGACCTCTGCTACCTGGTCTCGCAAAAAGGCCTGCAAACCTGCATCACCGAAATGGCCGAATACATCCGCGCCGACTACCTGCGCTGGCAGGACTTCGAAAAATGTGCGCGCCTGGCCAACCATTCGCCGGATGGCGTGATCGAGCTGATGCCGGTGTCCGACGCCGCGCTGTACGCCTTCAAATATGTCAACGGCCACCCCAAGAACACCCTGGCCGGCATGCTCACGGTGATGGCCTTCGGCGCGCTGGGCGACGTGGACACCGGCAAACCAGTACTGCTGGCGGAAATGACCCTGACCACCGCCATCCGCACCGCTGCCACTTCAGCGTTGGTCGCCCGCTACCTGGCGCGCGACAACAGCCGCAGCATGGCGCTGATCGGCAACGGCTCGCAAAGCGAGTTCCAGGCCCTGGCCTTCCACGCCATGCTCGGCATCAACGAAATTCGCCTGTTCGACATCGACGCCAAGGCCACCGCCAAGCTGGCTGCCAACCTCGAGGCCTTCCCGGCAATCACAGTGATCCTGGCCGGCAGCGTTGCCGAAGCGGTGAAAGGCGCGGACATCGTCACCACCGTCACCGCCGACAAGGCCTACGCGACCATCCTCACCGACGACATGATCGAACCCGGCATGCACCTGAATGCCGTGGGCGGCGACTGCCCCGGCAAGACCGAGCTGGACCGACGTATCGTCGAACGCGCCCGCGTGATCGTCGAGTACGAACCGCAAAGCCGCATCGAAGGTGAAATCCAGCACATGCCGGAAGATTCGCCGGTCACCGAGTTGTGGCAGGTCCTCAACGGCCAGAAGCCGGGTCGCGAAAACGCACGCCAGGTCACGCTGTTCGACTCGGTGGGTTTTGCCATCGAAGATTATTCGGCACTGCGCTATGTGTTCGATGTGGCCAACGCGTTGGATGTGGGCAGCACACTCGAACTGGTGCCGGACCTGGCCGACCCGAAAGACTTGTTTGCACGCTTGGCCCAACAGCCGCGCGCACAGCAGAAAAAGCGCGCCTGAGACCGCTCTGGTCTGCCGCTTTGCGCCGATGGCAGGCCAGAACCTCACCCGCAAAAAGCCGATTTTGCGCGTGCAGCAGCCGATTCCGCTGCATTGCGCTTTTTAACAGCGCAATTCGCGCTTTATGCACCGGATAAACGACACAAAAAACGCACCACCATGAAGCATTCTGAGCCCGACCAAAGAGTCAGCAAATGAATGCACGCTGCACCCTTTCACTGCCCTGACATCAATTACAAAATATAGGGACGCCCCATGACTCCACTGCGATCACTCTTCGCTGCATTGCTGTTGCCTCTGTGCGCCAGCGCCGCCCACGCCCAGGACTGGAAAGAAATTCGCTTCGGCGTATTCCCCGAATACCCGCCCTTCGAATCCGTGGCCGCCGACGGCAGCCTGCAAGGCTTTGATATCGAGTTGGGCAACGCCATCTGCGCCAAGCTCGAAGTGAAATGCACCTGGGTGCACAACGAATTCGACGGCATGATCCCGGCCCTGCGCGCACGCAAGTTCGACGCGATCATGTCGTCCATGGCTGTGACGCCGGCGCGCGAAAAAGTCATCGACTTCACAGACCGGCTGTTCCTCAGCCCGACCTCGGTGATCACCCGCAAAAGCGCCGACTTCGGCGACACCCCCGAATCCCTGAAAGGCAAACAGGTCGGCGTGCTGCAAGGCTCGCTGCAAGAAGCCTATGCCCGCGCGCACCTGGCCAAGCTCGGCGCGCAGATCAAGGCGTACCAGTCCCAGGAACAGAACTACGCCGACCTGCAAAATGGCCGCCTCGACGCCACCCTGACCGACAAGCTCGAAGCCCAGCTCAACTTCTTGTCCAAGCCTGAAGGCGCCGACTTCAAGACCGGCCCGGCCTTCAAGGACCCGACCCTACCCCTGGATATCGCCATGGGCCTGCGCAAAAACGACGCAGACTTGCGCGCGCTGATCAACAAAGGCATCGCCGCCGTGCAGGCCGATGGCACCTACGCACAGATCCAGAAGAAGTACTTCGGCGATCAGGATATCTACAACGAGTAAGTCAACGCCAGCCCTGTGGGAATTGGCTTTTTGTGGCGAGGGAGCAAGCTCCCTCGCCACAAAAAAACAGCTCCCACAGTAAATCTCTGTGCTCCATCGAGATCTCCCCCCCATGAACGAATTCCTCAACCTGCAAGGCTACGGCCCCATGCTCGCCCAGGGTGCCTGGATGACGGTCAAGCTGGCATTTCTGGCCCTGGCCCTGAGCCTCGCCTTGGGCCTGATTGCGGCCGGCGCCAAGCTCTCCAGCGTCAAAGGGCTGCGCGTGCCCGCCACGCTATACACCACGCTGATCCGCAGCGTGCCGGACCTGGTGCTGATCCTGCTGATTTTCTACAGCCTGCAACTGTGGCTGAACGACCTCAGCGAAGTGTTCGGCTGGGATTATTTTGAAATCGACCCGTTTACCGCCGGGGTGATCACCCTGGGGTTTATCTACGGTGCGTATTTCACCGAAAATTTTCGCGGCGCGATCCTCAGCGTGCCGGCCGGGCAGCTTGAGGCCGCCACCGCCTACGGCTTGAGCCGCTGGCAGCGCTTCCACCTGGTGCTGTTCCCGCAGTTGATGCGCTTTGCTCTGCCGGGCCTGGGCAATAACTGGCTGGTGCTGCTCAAGTCCACCGCGCTGGTGTCGATCATTGGCCTGTCGGACCTGGTCAAGGCCGCGCAAAACGCAGGCAAGAGCACCAACGAGCCGTTGTATTTCCTGATCCTCGCCGGCGTGGTGTACCTGGTGATCACCACCCTTTCCAACCGCATCTTCAAGCGTCTAGAACGGCGCTACAACCTCGGCATCAAGGGGATGGCGCGATGATCGAACTGTTCCAGCAATACGGCCTGGCCTACCTGTTCAGCGACGGCGCCGGCTTGTCCGGAGTCGCCATGACGCTGTGGCTGTTTGTCATCTCGGTGATCCTGGGTTTTGTGCTGTCGATCCCACTGGCGCTGGCCCGCGTATCGGAGCACTTCTGGCTGCGCTGGCCGGTTGAGGTCTACACCTACCTGTTTCGCGGTACGCCGCTGTATATCCAGTTGCTGATTTGCTACACCGGGCTGTACAGCCTGGAGGTGGTGCAGGACAACGCCCTGCTCAACCAGTTTTTCCGCAATGCGCTGAACTGCACCCTGCTGGCGTTTGTGCTCAACACCTGCGCCTACACCGTGGAAATCTTCGCCGGGGCGATCCGCAATATTCCCCATGGTGAAATCGAAGCAGCACGCGCCTACGGCTTGCATGGCTGGCGGCTGAACCTGTTTGTGGTGGTGCCCGCCGCGCTGCGCCGTGCATTGCCGGCCTACAGCAATGAAATGATCCTGATGCTGCACGCCACCTCGCTGGCGTTTACCGCCACCGTCGCCGACATCCTCAAGGTGGCCCGCGATGCCAACGCCGAAACGTTCCTGACGTTCCAGGCCTTCGGTATCGCCGCCCTGCTCTACATGCTGCTGTCCTTTGCACTGGTGGGCCTGTTTCGACTGGCCGAACGTCGCTGGATGCGTTTTCTTGTTCCTACCCGAGGCTAACCCATGAATCAGTCCGCGCAGGCCCTGGCCACTTATCCCGCAGATGTACACACCGCGCCGTCCGCCAAGGCGGTAACGGCAGCCGTCAAACTCCAGGTCGAAGGCATTCATAAACGCTACGGCGACCACGAAGTGCTCAAGGGCGTTTCCCTCAATGCGCGCCAGGGCGATGTGATCAGCCTGATCGGCGCCAGCGGTTCGGGCAAAAGCACGATGCTGCGTTGCATCAACTTTCTCGAACAACCGGACGCTGGGGTAATCACCCTCGACGGCATCAGCATCGAGATGCAGCAAGGCCGCGCCGGCACCCGCGCGCCGCACCAGGCGCAACTGCAGAACCTGCGCACGCGCTTGGCCATGGTGTTCCAGCATTTCAACCTGTGGAGCCACATGACCGTGCTCGAAAACATCACCATGGCCCCCCGCCGGGTGCTGAATGTCAGCGCAGCGGAGGCTGAAAAACGTGCACGAATGTACTTGGACAAAGTCGGCTTGCCGGGCCGTGTGGCGGATCAATACCCAGCGTTTCTGTCCGGTGGCCAGCAACAGCGCGTGGCCATCGCACGGGCGCTGGCGATGGAGCCGGAAATCATTTTGTTCGACGAACCGACCTCCGCGCTGGACCCTGAACTTGTAGGAGAAGTCCTCAAAGTCATACAGACGTTGGCCGAGGAAGGTCGTACCATGTTGATGGTCACCCACGAAATGGGCTTTGCCCGCCAGGTGTCCAGCCAAGTGCTGTTTTTGCATCAGGGCCGAGTCGAAGAACAAGGCGGCGCCGAGATCCTCGACCACCCCAGCAGCGAACGTTTGCAGCAATTTCTTTCCAATCGTTTGAAGTGAACTCATGGATACCAAGGCCAACGGACCCCATTCTTCCTCTGCGCTGGATCGCATCGATGAGGCCATCATCGACGTGTTGCGGCACCAGGGGCGTATCACCTACGAAAAGCTCTCGTCACTGGTGCACCTCACGCCCAGGCCCTGCCTGGAGCGCGTGCGCAAGCTGGAGCGGCGCGGCGTGATTCGCGGGTATGGGGCGATCATCGATGTGCAGATGGTCTCGCCGGGGCTGTCACTGCTGGTGCTGGTGGCCTTGTCCAATCAAAGCGGGCGCTCGGCGCAGAAGGCCTTTGAAGCGTGCGTCAAAGCCTGCCCGCAGGTGTTCGAATGCCAGTTGATCAGTGGGCCGTTTGATTACAGCCTGCGCATGCGCTGCCGGGACATGGAGCACTACCGCGTGCTGACGGAGACCTGGTTGAACAACGACGAGTTGCACATTGATAAATTGGTGGCGCATCCGGAGTTGGCGGTGGTTAAAAACACCGCGACTGAGCTGGCTTAAACACCGTCCATCGCTGCAGATCGTACAGAGCGTGGGAATGATCATCATGTTGCAGCTTGAAACACCACGGTGTTATACAAACCACTCTTCTGATTGGCGGCCTCAAGGATGAACACCATCAAAACATCATTATTGATCTGCGCATTACTCACCTGCCTCGTCTCTACTGCCACCCAGGCAGCCCCACCCGGCAGCGACGCTACAGCCACCTGGTTCAAGGTGGCCATGGGGATATTGTCGGGAGCTTCGTGTCAGAATCGCCTGGTGCCTGCTGATCGCGAACAGTGTATTCGCAAAAACCGCGAACAGGCTTGTCGTGATTTCCCGGACGGGATCGAGAAAGAAAACTGCCTGAAAGAGCTACCTGGCGTTGCAAGCAAACCCACTGCTTCAGGCACTCAACCTTCCGGCGCAGATTACGCACTGAAGAATGTGATGCCCGCCAGTACTCAAAACTATCGCCCGCCGATTAAAACTGATGACTTCGATTCGCCGTTGAAGCAGTTCGTCAGCCCTCCCGCTGAAAGCCCGACCCCGCACACGAACTAAACAACACAAACCCCATGTGGGAGCTGGCTTGCCTGCGATGGCGGTTTATCAGTCAACTTTGATTTGACTGGCCCACCGCCCTCGCAGGCAAGCCAGCTCCCACATTGATAGGGTTCGCAATGCGCTTACCGGGCTTTGCGCCTACAAGCTTCGCCTGCCCGTCCTTCTGCTTCCCCGTACGCGCCTCGCTGATCAACCCCGGAATCAATTTTCCCTCCGGCAGATTCTTCCAGAACCGGCTGGGCAGGTGCCCTTCCATCACCTTGGGGTTCAACCGCGCAGGGTTGAAGATGTGGCTGTAGTAGGTCAGCCACATGGCGCTGTGCGGGTCTTCGACATTTTGCGCCAGTTGCCGCCACGCATCGGGGCACTCGCGCTGATGAGTCAACTGCTCCCCGTCGTAATAAACCCCGTCCAGCGGAGTGGCAATCATCCAACGATGACGGCCCATGCGCCCGACAAAGTGTTGGCTGGCTGACTTCAGAATGTCATGGGCCGGCTCGTGCCACGCCACATATTCCGGCAACTCGCTGCCCGCCTCTGCCGGCAACGCGATAAACCGCACAAAGGCATGCAGGTGATGGGCTTCACGACTGACCTGCTTGATTCGCCGCTGCAACTCGCTGCCCAGTTTGTCGCCCGCGAGCATTGCGGTGCGGTCGCCATGGCTGACCCGCCACAGCACCTCGTACAGCAAGCTCCAGCGCTGATCGCCGTGGTAACAAGCGGCCGATTCCAACAGCTCCAACAGCGCCTTGGGAATTCGCGCCTGAAATGGGCCAAGCTGCTCAGGGATCGGCTCGTCGGTCGCAAACAGGTCCGCCACCTCGGCCTCGCCCCAACTCACCTGGCTGGGGTCGACCTGATGGCTGAGCAGCCAGCGTGCCTGTTCGCGCCAGGTGCTGAAGAGGTTGTCGCATTCCAGGCTGATCATCCCCACAACCCCATTTGCTGTGGCTGCGGGCGGTCACGCAGTTGTTCGCGCAGCAGCACGCTGGTGCTTTCAGCCTGTTGCGGGTGGTAATCGCTGGTGATGAAAAACGGCTTGGCCTTGGCCAGCACGCAGCGCATGCGCGCCAGGTCTTCGAAGCGGATCTTGCGTTCGCGGCGCAGGTCCACCAAACGCTGGGTGGTGCGCAGGCCGATGCCGGGGATACGCGCGATCAGGGTCGGTTCGGCACGGTTCAAGTCCAGCGGGAATACCTCGCGGTGTTCCAGGGCCCAGGCCAGCTTCGGATCGATATCCAGCGCCAGGTGGCCTGGGCCTTCAAACAGTTCGTTGGCGCTGAAACCGTAGCTGCGCAACAGAAAGTCCGCCTGATACAAACGGTGCTCGCGCATCAGTGGCGGTGCCGCCAGGGGCACGCTTTTCGGGCTGTTGGGAATAGGACTGAACGCCGAGTAATACACGCGGCGCAACTTGAAGTTGCCATACAACGCCTCAGCGCCATGCAAGATGGTGCTGTCGTCGGTGTCATCGGCGCCGACGATCATCTGCGTGCTCTGCCCAGCCGGAGCGAAACGCGGAGCGCGCGGTTCGTTGAGGACGGTCTGTTCGCCGGTGTAGATGGTCTGCATCGCTTGCTTGATCGACACGATCTGCTTCTCCGGCGCCAGGGTTTGCAGGCTGGCATCGGTGGGCAGTTCGATATTCACGCTGAGCCGGTCGGCATAGCGCCCGGCCTCGGCGATCAGCGCCGGGTCGGCTTCGGGAATGGTCTTGAGGTGGATATAGCCGCGAAAGTCATGCTCTTCGCGCAGGAGTTTGGCGACCCGCACCAGTTGCTCCATGGTGTAGTCGGCCGAACGGATGATGCCGGAACTGAGAAACAGCCCGCTGACGCAATTGCGCCGGTAGAAATCCAGGGTCAGGGTGACCACCTCCTCCGGGCTGAAACGCGCGCGGGGCACGTCACTGGAGCGGCGGTTGACGCAGTATTGGCAATCGTAGAGACAGAAGTTGGTCAGCAACACCTTGAGCAACGACACACAGCGCCCATCCGGGGTGTAACTGTGGCAGATCCCCATGCCATCGGTGGAGCCCAGGCCCGCCTTGCCCTCGGAGCTGCGCTTGGGCGCGCCACTGCTGGCGCAGGAAGCGTCGTACTTGGCGGCGTCGGCAAGGATGCTGAGTTTTTCGATCAACTGCATGGAGGGCTACCGATACTGGTTTTTTGTACAGTATCAGGCAGCCCTGCCTGTCACAAGTGCAGCCTGTCAGCTGGCGGTGGCCAGCAGCAAATCCTGCACCGAACGCCCCTTGCCCCAGCTGCGATCGTTTTCATACAGCGACGCGGCAATCTCGTCGGCACGAATCGGCAATACCGAGAGCAACGTGTCACTCAAGCCATGGCTGGCCTGGCTGAAACCCTGTATGTAGATCCCCGCCTTGCAGCGCTCGTCCGTGACGATGCGATAGTCGCGGGCCACCTCGAAGTCGCCCATATAGGCTTCCAGCGGCGCCAGCAGTTCGCGGTGCATCTGGCGCTCGTAGCCGGTGGCCAGGATGACTGCGTCGTAATGGCTGAGGCTGGTTTCGCCGCTGGCGTTGTTGCGCAGCGTCAACTCGATGCCCAGCGGCCCGGCGGTGGCTTTTTCGACCACGGTCATGGTGCGGAAGGCCTGGCGGGCAACGCCGGAGACTTTCTGGCGGTAAAAAATACCGTAGATCCGTTCAATCAGGTCCAGGTCCACCACCGAGTAGTTGGTGTTTTGGTATTCGGCGACCAGCCGCTCACGCTCGGCGCCGACTTGCTGGAACACCAGATCGGTAAACGCCGGTGAAAACACTTCATTGACGAACGGGCTGTCATCGGCTGGCTTCAGTGCCGAACCGCGCAGGATCATATCGACCTGCACCGACGCAAAACTGTCGTTGAGGTCGATGAAGGCTTCAGCCGCGCTCTGGCCACCACCGATGATCGCAATCCGCATCGCTTTGCCTTCAACGCATGGCTGCTGGGCCATGCGCGCCAGGTACTGGGAATGGTGGAACACCCGGCCGTCCTCCTTGAGCGCCTTGAACGCCGGCGGCACACGAGGCGTGCCACCGGCGCTGACCACCACCGAACGCGTGGTGCGCACATGCTGCTCGCCCAGTGCATCGCGGGAGATCACGCGCAACGCTTCGACGTGTTGCTGATGCAGGATCGGCTCGATGGCCAACACTTCCTCGCCATAGCGTGCCTGGGGCTGGAACTGCCCGGCAACCCAGCGCAGGTAGTCGTTGTACTCCATGCGGCACGGGTAAAAGGTGCCCAGGTTGATGAAGTCCACCAGGCGGTCGTGGGCCTTGAGGTAGTTGACAAAGGAGTAAGGGCTGGTGGGGTTGCGCAAGGTCACCAGGTCCTTGAGGAACGAAATCTGCAGTTCACTCTGGGTCACCAGGGTATTGCCGTGCCAGCGGTAGTCGGCCTGCTTATCGAGAAACAGTGCATCCAGTTTGCCCTGGGCTTTTTCGCGCTCCTGCAGGGCGATGGCCAGCGCAAGGTTCGATGGGCCGAAACCGATACCGATCAGGTCGTGAACCGCGGGCGAAGCAATTGCCTGTGTCATTCCAGTGTCCTCTGGATAAGCCCCTTGGCGGTGGGGCGGGAATACCTTGCAAGACCTCAACAACAGGTCATGTGTTGATAGGAAACGAGGACAGTGAAATAAAATTTAACTAATCATTGATCAGTGCGCGTCCCACTCGCGCATACGCACCCGGCAGTGCTTCATGGCGTTGACGATATGTTTTTCCACCAGGCTGCGGGAAATGCTCAGGTGCTCGGCGATTTGCGGGTGGGACAGGCCATCGAGCTTGCGCAGCAGGAAGCTCTCGCGACAGGTCGCCGGCAGCTCGGCCAGGGCGCGCTCGAGCATATCGAGGCGGCGGGCCTGATCGTGGCTGGCGTGGGGTGAACTGGTGGCGAAGCGTTCTTCGCTGTCCAGCACTTCCAGGGGTTCGGACTGGCGCAAGGCGTTGCGCCGATGCCCGTCGATCACCAGGTTCAACGCGGTGCGGTACAAAAAGGCCCGCGGTTGTTCGATCGGCGTGTCACTGGCGCGCTCCAGAACCCGGACGTAAGCGTCATGCACCACATCCTCGGCCACCTGACGGTTGCCCAGCTTGGCGTTGAGGAAACACACCAGCTCGCGATAGTAGTTTTCCAACATGACTCCCGACCGCCTGGGAAGACGGCATCAGATCCTTGAATGCTAAAGACGACAGCCAGCGGATAGTGGCAGTTTGAGTGCGTGCAATTTATAGTAATTCTCATCTACTTTTAAAGAAGTCTCGCATCAACGCACGATTTTTTTATTCGACGGAGCTGTTACGGCATATGTAAGCACCTAAATCTTCGAGCGATTTTCTCGTATAACAGTCAGCCCTCCGCAACTGCGGTCCAAACTTCCTGGCTGGAACCAACGCATGAAACGCCCTCGCCCCGCCCGACGCGCCCTGCTTGCTGTCGCGTGCCTGATTCCCCTCATTGCGCTGGCCGCCTGGCAGGTACTGCCGCCAGGCCGCGACACCTTGGCCACGGTCACCGTAACGCGCGGTAACATTGAAAACAGCGTCACGGCACTGGGCACCCTGCAACCGCGCCGGTACGTCGATGTGGGCGCCCAGGCGTCCGGGCAGATTCGCAAGATCCATGTCGAAGCCGGGGATCAGGTCTCGGAAGGCCAATTGCTGGTGGAAATCGACCCCGCCACGCAACAGGCCAAACTCGACGCCAGCCGCTACGCCATCGAAAACCTCAAGGCTCAGTTGCAGGAGCAGAAGGCTCAGCACGAACTGGCGCGCCAGAAATACCAACGCCAGCAACGCCTCGCGGCCGGGAACGCCACGCGCGAAGAAGACGTGCAAACTGCCAGGGCCGAGCTGGACGCCACCCAGGCGCGCGTCGGGATGTTCCAGGCGCAGATCCGCCAGGCCCAGGCCAGCCTGCGCAGCGACGAAGCCGAGTTGGGCTACACGCGCATCTTCGCACCGATGGCCGGCACAGTCGTCGCGGTGGACGCGCGGGTTGGCCAGACGCTCAACGCTCAACAACAGACGCCACTGATCCTGCGCATCGCCAGGCTATCGCCGATGACCGTGTGGGCCGAGGTCTCCGAAGCCGATATTGGCCACGTCAAACCCGGCATGACCGCCTATTTCACCACCCTCAGCGGCGGCAGCCGGCGCTGGACCAGCACCGTACGCCAGATTCTGCCGATACCGCCCAAGCCGCTGAATGAAACCAGCCAGGGCAATGGCAGCCCAAACAGTACGAGCAAAACCGGCAGTGGCCGCGTGGTGCTCTACACCGTGCTGCTGGATGTGGACAACGCCGATAACGCGCTGATGGCCGAAATGACCACTCAAGTATTTTTCGTCGCCAGCCAGGTCAAGGACGTCCTCACCCTACCGGTAGCAGCCCTGCTCGGCAGCCCCGGCACCGACAAGCCGATTGCCCGGGTCGTGGCCAAAAACGGCGCCATCGAAAAACGCGAAGTACGCCTGGGTATCAGCGACCGTTTGCGGGTTGAAGTGCTGGAAGGCCTGAACGAAGACGATCATGTGTTGATCGGTCCGGCCAACGGCAGTGGGGGCTGATTTGACCACGCCGCTGATCGAACTCAAGAACATCCGCAAATCCTACGGCGGCGGCGACAGCCCGCAGGTCGATGTATTGCGCGGGATCGACCTGTCGATCCATGCCGGGGAATTCGTCGCCATCGTCGGCGCTTCCGGCTCAGGCAAATCCACCTTGATGAATATCCTCGGCTGCCTCGACCGCCCCACTGAAGGCGAATACCGGTTCGCGGGGGAAAACGTCGCGCATCTGGGCAGCGACGAACTGGCCTGGCTTCGCCGAGAAGCCTTTGGGTTTGTGTTCCAGGGTTACCACTTGATCCCTTCGGGCTCGGCCCAGGAAAACGTCGAGATGCCGGCGATCTATGCCGGTATCAGTGCAACCGAACGCCACGCCCGCGCCAAGGCCCTGCTCACCCGCCTGGGTTTGGCCGATCACACCGGCAACCGCCCGCATCAACTCTCCGGCGGCCAGCAACAACGTGTGTCGATTGCCCGCGCACTGATGAACGGCGGGCATATCATCCTCGCCGATGAACCCACCGGCGCGCTCGACAGCCACAGTGGCGCCGAAGTAATGGCCCTGCTGGACGAACTGGCGAGCCAGGGCCATGTGGTCATCCTGATTACCCACGACCGCGAAGTCGCGGCGCGGGCCAACCGCATCATCGAGATTCGCGACGGCCTGATCATCCGCGATTCGGCATTGAGCGAAACCCATGTGCCCGTCACGGCCAACAGCGACGCGCTACAAGCCGTCGACCTGCGCCAGCGCCTCGCCGACGGCGCCGAACATAACGGCGCCTGGAAAGCCGAACTGATGGACGCTGTACTGGCAGCCTGGCGGGTCATGTGGATCAACCGGTTCCGTACCGCGCTGACGCTGCTGGGGATCATCATCGGCGTGGCGTCGGTGGTGGTGATGCTGGCGGTGGGTGAAGGCAGCAAACGCCAGGTAATGGCACAGATGGGGGCGTTCGGCTCCAACATCATCTACCTCAGCGGGTCTTCGCCCAACCCGCGTACACCGATGGGTATCGTGACCCTCAACGATGTCGCGGCCCTGGCGACGCTGCCGCAGGTCAAGCGCATCATGCCCGTCAATGGCAACTATGCCGGTGTGCGCTTCGGTAATGTCGACTACATGGCTTATGTCGGCGGCAATGACACCAACTTCCCGGACATCTTCAACTGGCCTGTGGTCGAGGGCAGTTACTTCACCGAGGCCGACGAGCGCTCCGGGGCGACGGTGGCAGTGATCGGTCATCGCGTACGCGAAAAGCTGTTCAAGGGCGTTATCGACCCCATCGGCCAATACGTTCTGATAGAAAACGTGCCGTTCCAAGTGATTGGCGTGCTGGCGGAAAAAGGCTCCAGCTCCGGTTTGCAAGACAGCGACGACCGCGTTGCCATCCCCTACACCGCCGCCAGCGTGCGCCTGTTAGGCACCTATAACCCCGAATACGTGGTGATTGCCGCCGCCGATGCGCGCAAGGTGCATGAGGCTGAACAAGCCATCGATCAACTGATGCAAACGCTGCACAACAACAAGCGCGACTACCACCTGACCAATGACGCGGCGATGATCCAGGCCGAGGCACGCACGCAAAATACGCTGTCGCTGATGCTCGGTTCGATCGCTGCGATTTCCTTGCTGGTGGGCGGGATTGGGGTGATGAATATCATGCTGATGACCGTGCGCGAGCGTACCCGCGAAATAGGTATCCGCATGGCTACCGGGGCGCGCCAGCGTGACATTCTGCGCCAGTTTCTCACCGAGGCAGTGATGCTCTCGGTCGTCGGCGGCCTGTTCGGCATTGCCCTCGCATTGCTGGTAGGCGGCGTGCTGGTGCTGGCAGAAGTCGCCGTGCAGTTTTCCCTGGTGGCGGTACTCGGCGCATTTGGCTGTGCACTGGTCACCGGTGTCGCATTCGGCTTTATGCCGGCCCGTAAAGCTGCCCGGCTCGATCCGGTTAAGGCGTTGACCAGTGAATAAACGATCCATCACACCGCACCTGTCGCTGCTTAGCCTGTGCCTGTTGCTCAACGCCTGCGCAGGCACTCCGTACGACGTCGACAGCGGCATTGCGCCGCCTGCGGCGTGGCAATATGCCGAGCGGGAGGCAGCGCAGGCGACCAACCAGCGCTGGTGGACGCAATTCGGCAGCCCGCAACTCAACCGCTTGATCGACCAGGCTCGCCGCGACAGTCATGACGTGGCCGCCGCCATGGCACGGGTGCGCCAGGCCCAGGCCAGTGCGGTCATTGCCGGGGCACCATTGTTACCCGAAGTGAACTTCAACCTCACCGCCAGCCGCGAAAAACTGCTGCGCGGCAGCGGTAACGCCTCGCTGGACGCCACAGAAAGCAACAAAACCGTCGACAGCTTTGGCACCAACCTTACCGCCAGTTATGAAGTGGACTTCTGGGGCGGGCGAGCCGCCGCCCGCGACAGCGCCCTGCAAAGCCTGCGAGCGAGTGAGTTTGACCAGGCCACCGTGGAGCTGACATTGCTCAGCAACGTGGCCGACCGCTATGCGCAAACGCTTGCTGCTCGCCAACGCCAACAGATCGCCGAGCTCAACCTGGCGAATGCACGCCATGTGCTCGACCTCGTGCAAACCCGCTACGACGCGGGCTCCGCCACCGCACTGGAACTGGCGCAACAAAAGAGTCTGGTGGCCAGCCAGCAACGCCAGTTGCCGCTGATTCAGCAAGTGGCCGAAGAATCGTTGATCACCCTCGCGGCCCTTCTCGGGCAGCCGGTGCAGGCCCTGGACCTGGGCAGCGAGCCGTTCCAGGCGCTGACCTGGCCGGTCATTGGCCCGGGAGTGCCCAGCCAACTGCTCAGCCGCCGCCCCGACCTGGCTCAGGCCGAAGCACAACTGGCGGCGGCAAGTGCCGATGTGAGCGTGGCCCGCTCGGCCATGCTGCCCACTGTGACCTTGGGCGCCACGCTGGGTTCGGGGTCCTACAAGGCCGCAGATCTGCTGCGCAGTCCGTTCTACAACCTGACCTCGGGCCTGGTGGCGCCGATCTTCAATAATGGACGTTTAAGCGCCGAACGCGACAAGGCGCGCGCGCGTCAGGACGAACTGCTGCAAACCTATCGTGGCGCGATCATCAACGGCTTTGCCGATGTGGAGAAATCCCTCAGCAGCATCACCCACCTGGACCAGCAGCGTCAGTGGCAAACCGAGGAACTGCAACAGGCCCAGACCGCCTTCAAGATCGCCGAAAGCCGCTACCAGGCCGGTGCCGAAGACCTGCTGACCGTGCTGGAAACCCAACGCACGCTGTATGCGGCCCAGGACGCGAATGTGCAACTGCGATTGTCACGGCTGCAAGCCAGCATTGCGCTGTACAAAGCCCTGGGTGGCGGCTGGGATGCCAAAATCCGATAACAAAACTCCACATTCCTACACAAAACGTTTATCAACCCTACATTCTTTGACCCAAGGTCCTTGGTAAAAAAGCCGCCTTAAAACGGCTGCCCGGAACCTCTTGATGAAACCCAGCGTTCTAGTAAGAAGCCTGGTGTGCATCTGCCTCTGGCTGATAGCAACCCGGGCGCTTGCCGCGCCCTTGATTGTGCCCAGCGCAATTGACTGGCTGCTGGACTGCCCCTTCCCCGCCTTCGAACGGCCGGACCCAGAGGTGCTGGACCGAACCCAGTGCGGCAGGGTAAACGTGCCTCGCGACTATGCCGACCCCAAGCGTGGCAATGTGCGCCTATCGCTGACCCGTGTCGGCGCCCGGCAACCGCTCAGCCGTGAGGGCATGGTGTTCATCCAGTCGGGGGCACCGCAAAAGGGTCAGGGCACGACCTTCGCCGTCCATTTGGTCAGCCGCTGGGAGTCCTACGCCACCCAGGCCTATCGCACATTGGTCAACCGTTATGACGTTATCGAATTGAGCCCCCGCGACCTCAGCCAACAGAACGGTGTCGAGCAGGCCGCACGTGATATGGAGTTCGTGCGCGCGCAATTGGGCGACACCCAGCTCAACTACCTGGGCAACGCTGAAGGCACCCGGGTCGGTGGCCGGTATGCCGCGCTGTTTCCGGAACGCGTTGCACGCATGGTCCTGGTCAACACCGAGCACGGTGAACCGGTCGCTGCCGGCGTCGAGCAGCTGTTGCTCAAGGAGTCGGCTAAACCCGTTGCCGCCGGGTGCGTCAACCGGTGGGTGGGTGATTTTCTGGTGTCCGGCAAACAGCCGCCGTCCTCGACGCGCTGCCTCGACCTTGGTAACTGGGAATAATCACCGCGTTTACGACCTGTTCGCCTCGAAAACGACACCCTGCGTTGACGCTCCTGCCCAATCGTTATTAAGTGCTATTTATCCGCATTAATAGGATCAATAGACCACCATGCTCAGCCGTCCGCTACGACGCAAACGACAGAAGCTCTCCGACGTGATTGTCGAGTCGGTCAAGCGCTCCATCGTCACCGATGCCCTGAAGCCCGGCGACCGCCTGCCCACCGAGCGTGAGCTGATGGAAAGCTTCCAGTGCTCCAAAGGGTCGGCGCGTGAAGCGCTCAAGGCGCTGGAAGTGGAAGGCCTGGTGAGCACGCGCACCGGCCCCAGCGGTGGCGCTTACTTGAATCAGGCCGGCACTGAACCGGCCAGCCGCGCCTTGCGCAACTACCTGCACTTCCAGCACCTGGACGGCGAGCAGGTGTACCAACTGCGCAAGGTCATCGAGGTGGAACTGGCGGTGTCGGTGCTCGGGCGCTTGAGTGAAGACGACTACCAGGCCCTGCAAGACAACGTGGATTTTTGCAACGCGCCGGAAGACAGCGAAGCCGGCCAGCGCGAACAGCGGCTGGCGGAGCTGGAGTTCCATAATCTGCTGGCCAACGCGTGCCCTAACCCGCTGCTGAGCTTTATGGCGCAGTTTCTCAACGATCTGCTGCGCGACCTGGTGGTGCTGAAAAAAGCCTACAAGCCCAAGCGCAAGCAGTTCGACGCGGCCAACCTCGACTACCACAAGCAGTTGCTAATCGCCTTTCGCGCCGAGGATGAAAGCGCGGTGCGCAGCTTGATGCATGAACACATGTGCGACGCCGAACACCATATGAGCGCCCTTGAAGGCGAGGTCAGCCCGCACTTTTTGCTGGAGTTTGATCACAACCACTGAGAACACCATCAATCCCCCTGTGCAAACCCAATCCATGTGGGAGCTGGCTTGCCTGCGATGCAGGCGCCCCGGTTCATCAGTCGAACTGAGTTGATGCCATCGCAGGCAAGTCAGCTCCCACATTTGACCAAGCTTCAACCGTCAGACCGTTTCACCCAATTCAATAACAGGCCTGCCCACAGGCCAGCTCCACCGTATCGCCATTGCCGCTCCTGCCAATAACTAATCCAGGGAGTCACCCCATGCAGCGTCGTACGTTGTTGAAAGCCAGTCTTACCGCCGCCGCCGCGCTCAGCCTTCCGCTGAGCGTGCGCTCTGCATTCGCCGCCGAGCCCTTTACCTTTTACGGCCTCAAATCCATGTCCGGCGCCTTTGCCAGCTATGGCAAGTTTGCCGACATGGGTTCGCGGCTGGCGGTGGAGCAGCATCCCGAGATTCTCGGCCGCACACTGAACTACAAAGTCATCGACACCGAAGGCAACGCCGGCAAGGCGGTGCGCAAGGTGCAGGAGGCGATCCAGCAGGATGGCGCACGGTTCTTCCAGGGTTGCACCCTGTCGTCATCGGCATTGGCGGTGGCCAAGGAAGTAGACAAGGTCGGCGGCGTGTTCATGACCCCGGTAGGTGCCGATGAAGTCACCGGCAAGGACTGCAACAAGGCGACCTTCCGCTGGTCGGTACCCACCTACGGCGCGATCCGCGAAACCATCGTGCCGTTGATCAAGCTGCTGCCGGACGCCAAGCGCTGGTACACCATCACCCCGCAATATGTATTCGGCGAAGCCTTGCTCGAAGGCGCGAAAACCGTGCTCAAGGACAACGGCCTGGAACACGTCGGCAACAGCTATCACTCATTACAGGAGCAAGAGTTCTCCGGCTACCTGACCAACGCCATCGCGGCCAAACCCGATGTGCTGGTCCTGCTCAACTTCGGCAGCCAGTCGTCCAACACGCTGCGCCAGGCGGTGAACTTCGGCATCAAGGAGCGCATGAAAGTGCTGCTGGTGTGGTCCGCCGGCCTTGATCAATTCCAGGAATTGGGCAGCGATGTGCTCGAAGGCGTGTACCTCGGTGCGCAGTATTGGCACCAGGTCGACAGCCCGCTCAACCGTGAACTGGTCAAGCTGACCCAGGCCAAGTACGGCATCAACCCAACCTACCCGTTGGCCGCCGACTACATCAGCACCAAGGTCATGCTCGACACCATTATCGCTACCGGCAGCTTCGACGGCCCGACCGTCGCCAAGGCCATGCAAGGCCTGAGCTTCGAAGGCCCGACCGGCAAGGAGCAAATCCGCGCCGGTGACCACCAGGTGATCAAGGACTACTACCTGATGATCGGCAAAGCCAGCGCCGACATGGCCGACAAGGACGACCTGGCCAAAGTGCTCAGCGCCGGCCAGTCCTTCCCGCCGGTGGAAGCCACGAGCTGCGTGCTCGGCTGATCCGCTGAACCATCACCGGTTGCACACGACAGGGCCGCCCCCGCGGCCACCTGTCCGAGGGTTTCTGCATGCTTAATCTTTACCTGTTCCAGATACTCAACGGCCTTGGGCTGGGGATGATCTACTTTTTGATCGCGGTCGGGCTGACGATCATTTTCGGTCTGCTCAACTTCGTCAACTTCGCCCACGGCGCGTTTTTCCTGCTGGGGGCCTACATCTGCTACACCGCCGTGAGCCTCACCGGCAACTTCTGGCTGGCGCTGCTGATCGCGCCGCTGGTGGTGGCCGCACTGGCCTGGGTCATCGAGCGATTATTGATCCAGCGGATTTATCACTTGCCGCACATGTTCCAGATTCTGGTGACCTTAGGGATTGCGCTGATCATCCAGGAAGCCAGCGTGATGATCTGGGGTCCGGTGGGCAAAAGCGTCGCCGTACCGGAACTGCTGCGCGGCGTGCTGGTGGTGGGTGATTTCGTCTACCCCTACTACCGCCTGTTTCTGATCGTGTTTTCCGGGATGGTGGGCCTGGGTCTGTGGCTGCTGCTGGAGCGCACGCGCTTTGGCGCCCTGGTGCGCGCGGGCAGTGAAAGCACTGAAACCGTATCGCTGCTGGGCACCAATATCTTCCGTCTGTTTTCGATGACCTTTGCCCTGGGCGTGGCCCTGGCCGGCGTCGCCGGCGTGCTGTTCGCTCCGTTGCGTGGCGCCCAACCCTTCGTCGGCCCGGAAATTCTCGGGGTCGCCTTCGTGGTGGTGGTGATCGGCGGCATGGGCTCCTTCAGCGGCGCACTGGTCGGCGGTTTACTGGTAGGCGTGGTGCAAAGCCTGATGACCACACTCTGGCCCCAAGGCGCGAGCCTGATGATCTACGGCGCGATGGCCGTGGTGATTCTGGTGCGTCCTTACGGCCTGTTCGGGAGAGCCTGACATGAGCGAGAAAAACCCCCTGCCGTTTGCCAAGACCCAGTCCAAGGCCATGCTGCTATGGGTCCTGGCGGTGCTGATCGGCCTGCCGTTGGTATTACCGTCGGCAACCCTGGCCACCGAAATCCTGATCTTTGCCATGGCCGCCCTGGCCTGCAACCTGTTGCTGGGCTACACCGGGCTGTTGTCGTTTGGCCAAGGCATCTTTTTCGGAGCGGGCGCCTATTGCGCGGCACTGTTGATGATCCACCTGCAACTGGGTCTGTTCACCGCCCTGCTCGGCGCCGCCGTGGCCGGTGGTTTCCTGGCGCTGTTGGTGGGTGCCCTGGCGATCCGGCGTACCGGCATTTACTTCGTGATGCTGACTCTGGCGTTCAGCCAGATGGCCTACTTCGTCGCCTACACCCTCAGCGACTGGACCGGCGGCGACAACGGCCTGCTCAGCGTGCCGCGCCCGGAAATCCGCGTCGGTGACACCGTGTTGTTGTCGTTGAGCGACGCCCGCGCGTTCTACGGCTTTGTCGCAGTGCTGTTCCTGCTGATCTTTATCGGCGCACGCCGCGTGATCGCGTCGCCATTCGGCAGCACCTTGATGGCGATCCGCGAAAACGAGACCCGCGCCTCGGCCATCGGCTACGACACGCGCCATTTCAAGATCCTGGTGTTCGTGCTGTCCGGCGCGGTCACCGGGATTGCGGGCGCGCTGTACGCCATGCTGCTGCACTTTGTACCCCTGTCGAATATCGACCTGGCGATGTCCGAGAACATCCTGATCATGACCATCGTCGGCGGCACCGGCTCGCTGTTCGGCTCGTTGCTGGGCGCCGGTTCCATCGTGCTGCTGGGGGACTTCCTCTCTGACCTGTGGCCGCGCTGGCTGATGCTGCTCGGGGTGATTCTGATCCTGGTGGTGATCTTCATGCGTGGTGGGTTGTGGGGCGGTTTGTCGTCGCTGTTCGAACGCGTACGTGGCAGCCGCAAAACCGCCGCCGTCGTCGTCAAGGAGGAAGGGCTATGAGCATCCTGCTGGAAACCAAAAACCTGGAACTGGCCTATGGCGCGTTCCACGCGGTGAATGGGGTCAACCTCAAGGTCGAAGCCGGCACCATCCACACCATCATCGGCCCTAACGGCGCGGGCAAGACCAGCCTGTTCCACTGCCTGACCGGCGAACGCCAGGCCACCGCCGGGGCGATTCATTTCGACGGCAAGAACCTGATGCGTAAACCCGCCCACGCCCGCGTCGGCCTGGGCATGGCGCGCTCGTTCCAGCTCACCAGCCTGTTCCAGAACCTCAGCGTGCGCGAGAACCTGCGCCTCGCGGCGCAAGGCCGCGACGGCGCCAAGGCGCTGAATTTCTGGCGTCGGGTGGACAGCAAGCGCGAACACCTGGAGATGGCCGACCAAGTGCTCGAACGCCTGCAGCTCACTGCCCGCGCCGACACCCTGGCCGGCGAATTGTCCCACGGCCAGCAGCGGGTGCTGGAGGTGGGCATGTCGATCTGCTCCAAACCAAAACTGTTGATGCTCGACGAGCCCACCTCGGGCATGGGCATCGATGACATCCCGATCATGACCCAACTGATCAGCGACCTCGGCCGCGACCACACGGTGCTGCTGATCGAACACAACATGAGCATCGTCATGTCCATCAGCCAACGCATCACGGTGATGAGCCACGGGCAGATCCTGGTGGAAGGCACGCCGGAATTCGTGCGCGCCGATGAACGCGTGCGCACCGCTTACCTGGGAGAAGCCGCCTGATGCTGATCGTCGAGAATATCCACTCCTACTACGACAAGAGCCACGTGCTCGAAGGCGTGTCGCTGACCGTCAACCCCGGCGAACTGGTGACCCTGCTCGGCCGCAACGGCGCCGGCAAGACCACCACGCTGCGCAGCATCCTCGGCATTATCTGCCCGCGTCAGGGCCAGATTCACTTCAACGGCCAGGCGCTGGTCGGGCAAAAAATCTTTGAAATCGCTCGCCAGGGTTTGGCATTGGTGCCGGAGAACCGCGGGATTTTCCGCCTGCTTACCGTAGAGGAAAATCTGCGCATCGCCGTGCGCAAGACCAGCCGCTGGCAGATGGACGACGTGTACGGCATGTTCCCGCGCCTCAAGGAACGCCGTAAAAACGCCGGCCACGCCCTGTCCGGTGGCGAACAACAGATGCTCGCTATCGCCCGCGCCCTGCTCAACGACCCCAAGTTGCTGATTCTCGATGAGCCCACCGAAGGCCTCGCCCCGGTGATCGTCGACGAGCTGGTGAAGATCCTGCGCAAGGTCAAGGACGATGGCCTGCCGGTGCTGCTGGTGGAACAGAACCTGGTGGTCTGCGACAAGCTCGCCGACCGCCATTACGTGCTCGAACAGGGCCGCGTGGTGTACGAAGGCAGCGCCGCCGCCTTCCGCGCCGACCCGACGATCAAGAACCGCTACCTGGCCCTGAGTGCCTGACCGGAGATTGCACATGAACAGTTTTGCGCAACCACTCAAGAGCAACGCCCCGCTGATCAACCGCGACCGCCTGTGGCAATCGTTGATGGACCTGGCCCAGCTCGGCGCCACCGTTAAAGGCGGCGTGTGCCGCCTGGCGCTCACCGACCTCGACCGCCAGGCCCGCGACCTGTTCGTGCAATGGTGCGAGGCGGCCGGGTGCAGCGTCAGTGTCGACGCCATCGGTAATATCTTTGCACGCCGGGCCGGGCGTAACCCCGCCCTGCCCCCGGTCATGACCGGCAGCCATATCGACACCCAACCCACCGGCGGCAAGTTCGACGGCTGCTACGGGGTGATGGCCGGGCTGGAAGTGATCCGCACGCTCAATGACTTGCAGCTGGAAACTGAAGCGCCGATCGAAGTGGTGGTGTGGACCAACGAAGAAGGCTCGCGTTTCCCGCCGTGCATGATGGGCTCCGGGGTGTTTGCCGGTAAGTTCGACTTGCAGGACACCCTCGACAAACAGGACGAGCAAGGCCTGTCGGTGGGTGCCGAATTGCAGCGCATCGGCTATGCCGGTTCGCGTGCGGTGCTCGGCCACCCGGTGGGCGCATATTTCGAGGCGCATATCGAGCAAGGCCCGGTACTGGAAGACCAGGCCACCACGATTGGCGTGGTCATGGGTTGCCTCGGCCAGAAGTGGTTCGACCTGACCCTAACCGGCGTCGAAGCCCACGCCGGCCCCACCCCGATGCACCTGCGCAAGGACGCCCTGGTGGGCGCCGCCGAGGTGGTCAGCGCGGTCAACCGTATCGCCCATCAGCAACAGCCCCACGCCTGTGGCACCGTCGGTTGCCTGAACCTGCACCCGGGCTCGCGCAACGTGATTCCCGGCCAGGTGCACATGACCATCGACCTGCGCCACCTGCATACCGACACCCTGCAGGCGATGGTGGATGAGGTACGCGGTGTGATCGAAGCCACGGCCCAACGCCACGGCCTGAGTTTTGAACTGACGCCGACCGCCGACTTCCCGCCACTGGACTTCGCCCCGACCTGCGTCAGCGCCGTGCGTGACGCCGCGAGCACCCTGGGCCTGAGCCATATGGACATTGTCAGCGGCGCCGGGCACGACGCGATTTTCGTCGCCGAACTGGGCCCGGCCGGGATGATCTTTGTGCCGTGCGAAGGCGGCATCAGCCATAACGAAATCGAAAACGCTGCGCCGGATGACCTGGCGGCGGGCTGCGCGGTATTGCTGCGCGCCATGGTCAACGCAGCCCAGGGGGACCTGGCATGAGTGAGATTGGCCAACTGACGGCAGTGCAACTGCTGGAGTATTTTCGCGACAAAACCCTGTCGCCGGTGGAAGTCACCGAGGACGCGCTGTTGCGTATCGAACGCTACAACCCGGTGGTGAATGCCTACTGCCATGTTGACCCTGAAGGGGCATTGCAGGCTGCGCGGGCGTCGGAACAACGTTGGATAAAAGGTCAACCGTGCGGGGCACTGGATGGGGTGCCGTCATCAATAAAAGACCTCACGCTGACCATTGGCATGCCCACCCGCAAGGGTTCACGCACCTCCTCAACCGAAGGCCCATGGGACGTGGACGCGCCCTTCTCGGCCTTGATGCGCAAAGCCGGCGCGGTACTGTTGGGCAAGACCACCACCCCTGAATTCGGCTGGAAAGGCGTCACCGATAACCCGTTGTACGGCATCACCCGTAACCCATGGGACACCCGCACCACAGCGGGCGGCTCGTCCGGTGGTGCTGGCGCGGCGGCGGCGCTGAACCTTGGCGTACTGCACCAGGGCAGCGATGCCGGCGGCTCGATCCGAATTCCGTGTGCATTCACCGGCACCTTCGGCCTCAAGCCGACCTTTGGGTATGTACCGCAATGGCCGGCCAGCTCCATGACGATCCTGTCGCACCTGGGGCCGATGACCCGCACCGTCGAAGACAGCGTGCTGATGCTGCAAACCGTCGCTCAACCGGATGCGCGCGATGGCCTGATCGGTGCGCCGCGAACCTCGCCGTGGCTCACGCCGAGTACGGACTTGAAGGGCCTGCGTGTTGCCTATAGCCCGACCTTCGGCTACGTGGATGTTGATCCGCACGTCGCCAAGGTGGTCGCACAAGCAGTTGAGGGCCTGGTGCAATTGGGCGCGCATGTCGAGCAGATCGACCCGGGTTTCAGCGACCCACTGGAGGTGTTCAGCACCTTGTGGGCCGCCGGTGCCGCACGCCTGACCGGGCCGATGAGCGAGGCGCAAAAACAGCTGCTGGACCCGGGCTTGCTGCGTATTGCGCAACGCGGCGAACAGCTCAGCCTCTGCGACTACAGCGCTGCCCTCGAAACCCGCGCGGCACTGGTCGCCAGGATGGCGGCCTTCCATGAGCACTACGACGTGCTGGTCTCGCCGATGATGCCGATCACTGCGTTCGAGGCCGGGCACAACGTGCCACCGGGTTCGGGCATGCATGAGTGGATGGAGTGGACGCCGTTTACCTATCCCTTCAACCTGACACAGCAACCCACGGCATCGGTGCCGTGCGGGTTGGCGGCGAATGGCTTGCCGGTGGGTTTGCATGTGGTGGGCGCGCGGTTTGCCGATGAGCAGGTGCTGCGGGTTTGCCAGGTGTATGCCAAGGCATTTCCCACCGAACACCTTGAAGCACCGCGCATGCTCTGAATGGCGCTTTTCGACCGGGGATTGCCGTGTGCATCACCGGTCGCGTTTGGCTTATAATTCGCGCCTCATTTTTTGTTGCGCGGATTGTTTCAAATGGTATTCACAAGGACCGTTCTGGCGAGTGCGCTGCTCACCCTCCTGCCCTTCATGGCCTGCCACGCGGCGCTGGACCTGACCTACACAGCCCCTGAGCCCAAGGCTGTACCGTCTGATGCAACACCCCAACCCAAATCGCTGTTCCCCATGCAAACCTTGCCGCCTTTGAAGCTCGAATACAGTTGCGAAGGCCCGCAGTGCCAATACGAAACCGATATCGACAAACGTCACGAAGACCAGACGACCCGTCACTGGTCGATCGGCATCCAATGATCAACTGGCTCAAGTCGATCTGGTGCACCACGCCGTCGCAGGCACTCGCCCTGATGATTCTCAGTACCCGACGTAACAAGAACAGGACAAGCCTGCTGCTGGTACTGATCATGGTGAGCACCGCGATCAACTATGCGCTGTTAATCCGTGAGGTGTTCGAGCCCGCCGACCAGACGAACCCGGCGATCTACTCCCTCATGACGTCCGATGAGTTTCGGCAGAATACCTCCGTCCTGTTCGATCAGTTGAATGCATACAACCGTGAGCCGAGCCAGGAACGGCTGGACGTGCTCTCCGGCTTCATCGTGCCCGACCGGGGCAATCTCTGGGTGTATGTCAGCCTTAGGTTCCAATTGCTCCCACAGGCCGAAAAAACCGGCAACTCGCTCCCCCGATACCGTTACGAACCGCAAATCACCATACGCCCGGCATTGCCAGGGCTGTTGCTGTTCATCCTCGTCGAAACCATCTTGCTGTTGTTGCTGATCTACACGAGGCTGAAAGAACCGGCGGCTATCCTCGCGTTTGAAGAGCGCCAACTGGCGCGTTTTTTTGATGATGAGCCGAACGCACCTGCCCCCTCGCCGCTCGACACCGTGCGGCACCTGCTGCATCACTTCCATCGTTTCTGTCTTGCTCTGAACCAGCGACAGAACGGCCGAACAGGCCTTTCGGTGAAAAACGAACCGGATGTGCAAGACCTTCTGCGCGCACTCCTGAGCCTGCACATCGCCGACGTGCGTGCCGAAGAGCCCGTGCCCAGCTGCGCAGGCGCCTCATCGCGTATGGACTTCCTGCTGCATGACCTGCAAGTCGCCATTGAGGTGAAGATGACCCGCGCTGGGCTGAAGGACAAAAAGCTGGGTGAGGAGCTGATTGTCGATATCGCCCGCTATGCGGAACATCCGCACTGCCAACATTTAATCTGTTTCGTCTATGATCCCGGCTACCTCATCCGCAATCGAGAGGCCTTGCAGGAGTACATCCTGCGCCAGGGGCATCGCATTGATGTCGAACTGATCTTTTCGCCCGCCTGAAGGCTTACACTGCCGGGCTTGAGCAACCAGCGAGACCTGCATGGACATCGAACTGGCACGCACTTTTCTCGAAATCACCCGCTGCGGCAGCCTGGCTGCGACGGCCGAGAAACTGCACGTCACCCAGACCGCCATCACCGCACGCGTAAAAAACCTCGAGAGCCAGTTGGGCAGCACGCTGTTTGTGCGCAACCGTGCCGGTGCGCGGCTGACCGCCGATGGCGAAGCCTTTGTGGTCTACGCCAACCAGTTGCTGCAAACCTGGGAATCCGCCAAGCGTGACCTGCCGCTACCGGATGGCTACCGCAATGTGCTGCATATCGGCGGCGAGGTGAGCCTGTGCAACCCGCTGATGCTCGGCTGGGCGCAGGCCCTGCGCGAACACATCCCGGGGCACGCCCTGCGCACCGAAGTGCGCGAAGGCGACTACCTGCTGCGTCAATTGGAACTGGGCGTGCTCGATGCGGCCTTGGTGTTCCAACCGCAGTACTGGCCGGGGTTGCAGGTGGAACAGGTGCTGGAAGAAAAACTGATCCTGGTGCAACTGGCGAGTCAGCCGGCCCCGTACGTCTACATCGACTGGGGCCCGGGTTTTCGCCAGCAACATGATGCTGCCCTGCCCGACAAAGCCCGTGCCGCGCTGAGCTTCAACCTCGGGCCGCTGGCGTTGCAGTACATCCTGGAGAATGGCGGTGCCGGGTATTTCCGCACGCGCGTGGTGCAGAGCTACCTGGACAGCGGCGTGATGCAGCGGGTGCCGAAGGCGCCGGAATTCAGTTTCCCGACCTACCTGGTGTACTCACGCGCACGCGATTGTGCAGTGTTGCAGCAGGCGGTGGCGCTGCTGCGCGATGTGGTCAAAGCCGAAGGTGACTGGTCACAACGCTGGGACCCGCTGATTTGAATCACCGTACACCACTGCGCGTGCTAGCCTGCGGGTGTTTCCTTTCGCAGCCTTACCGATGAACAAGAAAAAGTCTGTCACCATCAGCGACATTGCCAAACGGGTCGGCATGACCACCATCACGGTCTCGCGGGCGCTGAACAAACCTGATCAGGTCAAACCCGCCACCCTGGCGCGCATCCTCGAAGTCGCGCGGGAGTTGGACTATGTGCCCAACGCCTTCGCCCGTGGGCTCAAACGCAGTGAAAGCCTGATCATTGGCGTGATCACCGCCTCGGTGGACAACCCGTTCTACAGCGAAATGATCAAGGCGATTTCCCGCGAGGCGAAACAGCACGGCTACACCATCATGCTGGTGGACACCGACGAACTGGCCGAGCTGGAAAGCAAAGCCGTCGACACGTTGCTGGGCTACCGCGTGGCAGGGATCATCCTGTCGCCGGTCTCTGATGAGCCGAGCTACCAGCCCGATTACCTGGAGCGCCTGGGCAACGGCAAGACCCCGGTGGTGCTGCTCGACCGTACGATCCACGACAGCCCGTTCAGCCGCGTGGTGCTCGACAATTACCACAGCGGCATTCAGGCCGCGCACTACCTGTTGCGCCAGACGCCCGACCTCAAGCGCCTGCTGGTGCTGACCGGCCCCGAGCATTCACGGATCACCGTGGAGCGCCTCAAGGGCCTGCGCGAAGTACTGGCCGAACACCCCCACATTCAGGTCGAAGTGCAGGCCGGCGACTACACGCTGATGCCGTCTTACCTGCATACCCTCGACTACCTCGCCGAACACTGCGCGCCGGACGCGATCATGGGCTTTAACCAGTTGATCACCCTCGGCGCCCTGCGTGCCTTGCGCATGCACAACATCCCCCATGAAAGCCTGACCATCTGCGGCATCGACCGCCTGCCCTTCGCCGATATCTTTGGTGTGCCAATCGCCTGCGTGGCCCACGACGCCTCCCTGGCCGGCAGCAGCGCGGTACGCCTGTTGCTTGACCGCCTGGAAGACCCGTACAAGCCACGGGACAAGGTGGTCATCGCCGGCCAGTTGGAAAACGGCTAGCGACTGGTGTAGCCGCCATCGATCGGCAGGCTTATACCGCTGATCATGCCGGCGGCATCGCTGAGCAGGAACAGCACCGGCAGCGCCACGTCCAGCGTCTCAGCAAAACGCCCCAAGGGGATGGCTGCCAGCGCCGGGTCGCGCTTGGCCGGGTCGGACCAGGCCATGGCGGCCATCGGCGTGAGGGTGACCGTGGGGTTGACGCTGTTGACGCGAATGCCGAAGCGGCCCCACTCGGCGCATTGCACGCGGGTGATGGCGTCCAGTGCAGCCTTGGAGGCGCAGTAGCTGAGGTGATCATCCAACGCCACCAGCGAGGCCTGGCTGGAGACGTTGACGATGCTGCCGGCAATCTTTGCCTCGATCATTTTTGCAGCGACCCGGCTCGCGACCTGGGCGGCGGCGCGGGCATTAACGTTCATCACCTGGTCGAACGCGGCAGCGCTGATGGCGGCGGCGGGTTCAAGACGGGAAATGCCGGCGCAGTTGACCAGGCCGTGCAGTGGCGGCAGGTCGTGCAGGGCGTTGTCGAGGGCGGCGCTGTCGGCGATGTCCACGCATAAGGTGTTGCAGCCCAACTTGGCCAAGGCCTCGGCGTCGCGGCCGAGGGCGAAGACTTCGGCGCCGCTGTTGATGAGCTGAAGGGCAATTTCATGGCCAATGCCGCTGGTGGCGCCAGTGACGAGGATGCGCTGGTGGGTGAAGTTGAAGGTGGTGGTCATGGTCACTCTTCCATAGACAATAAAGGTCCACTGTGGGAGCTGGCTTGCCTGCGATTACGGTGGGTCAGTTAGCCCATTTGCCACTGATACACCGCTATCGCAGGCAAGCCAGCTCCCACATTCGGACCGTGTTGAATCAGTCGGATTGCAAGCTGTGCATGATCGGTTTCAGCGCGGGATACAGCTTCAAATACTCGCCAAACGCGCGGTCATAGGTCATGACATTTTCGCGCTTTGGCTGCGCGCGCAGCTCCAATTGCACCCAGCCCTTCTCCATCGCCCCATCACTCACCAACCCCACCGTATGCGCGGCCAGCAACGCTGCGCCCATCGCCGCCTCAACTTCTTGAACGATGGTGTAAACCGGGTACCGCGTGATGTCCGCAATAATCTGCATCCACAAATCCGAATGACTCGCGCCACCGACCACAATCAGGCGCGGGTCCAGCGATTGCGCGCCCTGGGTGCCGGCTTCGATATTGTGCCGCAGGGCAAAACTTACCCCCTCCAACACCGCGCGGTACAGGTGAATGCGGCTGTGATACAGGTTCAGCCCGACAAAACTGCCGCTGGCGTGGTCATCCCATACCGGGCTGCGTTCGCCCATCAGGTACGGCAGGAACAACAAGCCTTCGCTGCCTGCCGGGATCTTCATTGCGCTCTGTTCCAGCAACACCAGGCTGTCCTGGCCACTGGCCTGGGCCTGTTGCTCTTCGGCCTGGCAGAACTGCTCGCGAAACCAGCTGACCGATGCCCCGGCGGTGATTGCACCGCCGAAGATGTACAAGTCCTGATGGCCGTTGTAGACATGCGGCATGCTCACCAGGCCGTGGCGTGCATCGACGTGCTGGTTCAAATAACCCCAGCACATGCTGGTGCCGATCATCGCCACGTGATTGCCCGGCTGCGTAACGCCTGCGGCCAGAGTGGCCATGGCCGCGTCCACGCCACCGGCGAGGATCGGTGTGCCTGCCTGCAGGCCCAGGCGCAGGGCCCAGCTCTCCAACAGCCCGCCCACCACCTCACCGGAATACACCAGCCGCTCGGGCATCATCGCCATGGGAATCTGCAGCGCCGCGAGCATCTCCTCGGACCAGCCCCGCTGCGCCACGTCATAGACGCCGCCGATATTGCCGGCGCTGCTATGGTCCACCGCCAACTCACCGGTCAGGCACCAATTGATATAGCTGTTCGGCGGCAGCAGGTAACGCGTATTGGCCCACACCTGCGGCTGATGCTGCTTGAGCCAGAGCATCTTGGTGAAGCCGTAGTAGCTGTCCACCGAGTTGCCGGTGACCGCAAACAAGCGCTCAAGGTCGACATGCTCGCGCACCCAGGCCACCTGCTCGCCGGCACGGCGGTCCATCCAGATCAGGCACGGGTGCAGCGGCGTGATCTGCGCATCCACCGCAATTCCCGAGCCGCCGTACAGGCTGCTGATGCACAGCGCCTTGACCTGCTCCGCTGCCACGCCGGCCCTGGCCATGCACTGCGCCACGCAGGCCTCGACCGCATCGAGCCAGACCTGCGGCCATTGCTCGGCCCAGCGCACTTTCGGGGTATCCACGCGATACCCCTGGCTGTGCTGCGCGATGATCGTGCCTTGACCATCCACCAGCAGCGCCTTGGTGCTCTGGGTTCCAATGTCGACACCCATGACGTAGTTCATCTCAAAGCACCGGCTTCAACAGCACCTTGATCGACTTCGTCGAGTTGGCCAACTCGAACGCTTCGGCAAAGTTATCCAGCGGGAAGTCATGGGTGACGATGCCTTTGGAGGTGACCAGGCCGCGCTCGAACAGGTCAATGGCAATCGGGTAGCAATAGGGGCCCAGGTGCGCGCCGCGTACGTCCAGCTCCTTGCGGTCGCCGATGATCGACCAGTCGACACTGGTTTCGGCGCCGAATACGCTGAACTCGACAAAGCGCCCGAGCTTGCGGATCAGGTCCAGGCCCTGGGTCACGCCGGCCGGTACGCCGGTGGTTTCGATGTACACGTCGCAGCCGTAGTTGTCGGTGAGACCGTTGATGATCTCGCGGGCATTGTCGCGGGATGGGTTGATCACCACGTCGGCGCCGAATTGCCTGGCCAGTTCGAGGCGCTCATCGACCATGTCGATCACCACCAGTTTTTTCGGGGTCTTCAGCGCGGCCACCTGGACCATGCACAGCCCGAGGGTGCCCGCACCGGCGATCACCACCACGTCATCCAGCTGGATTTCGCCTCGGTTGACGGTATGAATCGAGCAGGCCATGGGCTCCACCAGCGCCGAGTCTTCCAGCGACACCGACTCCGGAATCTTGTGCACGATAGCGGTTTTGGGAATGCGCATGTACTGGGCCATGCCGCCTTCGGCCACTTCACGCTGGAAACCGAAGATGTTGTGCACCTCGCACATCCAGTATTTACCCGACTTGCAGAAGCGGCACTTGCCGCACGGCACGATCTGTTCGGCGATGACCTTGTCGCCGACCGCGACTTCAAAGTGCTCTTCAGCGCCCTCGCCCACTTCCACCACGTAGCCAAAAAACTCGTGGCCCGGCACCACGGGTGCCTTGACCCACGGGTTGTCGCCGCCCCAGAACATCGCCGCACCCGAGTGGCATTTGCAGTCGCTGGCGCAGATGCCGCAGGCGGCGATGCGGATCACCAGTTCATTGGGGCGTGCCTGGGGTTTGCTGATGCGTTGCAGGCGGTAGTCCTTCGGGCCGTGGCAGACGACGGCTTGCATTTCGGTGTGCTTGTCCATGGTGTTCGATCCTGTCTTGAGAGGCATTTATTTATGGCGCTGACGGCTGATAAAGATCGCCAGCAAGATGATTGCGCCCTTGATCACGCTCTGGACGTAGGGCGAGACGCCGAGCATGTTCAGGCCGTTGTTCAATACGCCAAGCAACATCGCGCCGAGCAACGTGCCGACGATCACGCCGCGCCCACCGGCAATCGAGGCTCCGCCGAGCACCACGGCCGCAATCGCATCCAGCTCGAACGACACGCCGGCATTCGGCTGGCCGCTCATCAGGCGTGAGGTCAGCACCAGCCCGGCAATCGCCGCCGTCAGGCCACTGATGCCGTACACCAGCAACTTGAAACGCGCCGCGCGCACCCCGGACAAACGCACCGCTTCTTCGTTGCCGCCGATGGCGTAGATGTAGCGGCCGATGCGCGTGTGTTGCAGCAACACGTAGGCGGCAAAGTAGGTGATCAGCATGATCAGGATCGGCACTTCGATGCCGAACAGGCTCTGGCGACCGAAGAAGCCGAACCACTCCGGCAGTCCGGAAATCGGGTAACCGTCGGTGTACATCAGGCCCAGGCCACGGGCGATGCCCATGGTCGCCAGGGTGACGATGATCGGCGGCATATGCAGGTACGCGACGAACAGCCCGTTGCCAATGCCAAAGGCCACGCCGATCAACATCCCGGCGCCAATCGCCAAGCCCGGCGGCAGGCCTGCGACCATCAGGCCGGCGGTCAGGGTGCCGGACAGCGCCATCACCGGCCCCACCGACAGGTCGATGCCGCCGGTGAGAATCACGCAGGTCATGCCCACCGCGATAATCGCGTTGATCGACACTTGGCGGGCGATGTTCGACAAGTTGCTGGCGGTGAGGAAAGTGTCGCTGGCGAGGATCATCACCAGGGTCACCACCACCAGTCCGACAAAGGGATAAAACGCCGGCGAACGCACCAGCCGCGCCAGGTTCAGGCGCAGTCGGCCGGTGTCGCCGGTGTTAATGGACGTATTCACTTGAGCCCCCTGTTGCATGGCGCATGACCTCTTGAGGATTGACGGAGGACGCTTCAAGTACCTTGACGATGGCGCCCTTGTGGAACACGGCGACGCGGTCGCACATGCCGATGACTTCCGGCAGTTCGGAGGAAATCATGATGATTGCGTAGCCCTGTTCGGTGAGGCTGCGCATGAGTGCGTAGATCTGTGCCTTGGCGCCGACGTCGATGCCGCGTGTGGGCTCGTCGAACACCAGCACGTCGCAGTGGTGGTTGATCCAGCGTGCAATCACCACCTTTTGCTGGTTGCCGCCGCTGAGGTTGAACACCCGGCTTTCGCCGCTGGGGGCTTTGATCGACAGCTGCGTCATGAGGCTGTCGACGCTGGCGCATTCGCGGCCCTTATCGATCAAGCCACTGGCGTTCTGGTATTTCGGCAGATTGTTCAGGGTAATGTTTTCGCGAATGCTGAAATCAGTGATCAGCCCTTCACTCTTACGGCTTTCCGGAAGCAGGCCGATGCCTTGGGCCAGGGCCTGCGCCGGGTCATCCAGCGTGACTTTTTCGCCGCGCAGCCAAACGTCTTTGCTCACTGACGGCAGCGCGCCCATCATGCCCAGCGCCAGTTCGGTGCGGCCTGAGCCCACCAGCCCGGCGAAGCCGAGGATCTCGCCTTTGTGCAGCTGGAAGCTGTTGTGGGGGCCGTTGCGCACCAGTTGGATGTCCTTGACCTCCAGTAACAGCGGGCCGCGCTCGGTAGTCGGCTTGGGTGGAAAGCTGCATTCCAAGCGGCGGCCCACCATCATCTCGACCAGGTGGTCGATATCGCTGTCGGCCACATCGGTCACGCCCACATTGCCGCCGTCGCGCAGCACACTGATGCGGTCGCACACCTGGAAAATCTCCTCCAGGTGATGCGAGATAAAAATCACCGCCACGCCCTGGCGCTTGAGCTCGCGCATGATGTCGAACAGCAGCTCGGCTTCGCTGGGCGTGAGGGTAGCGGTCGGCTCATCAAGCACCAGCAAGCGCGCATCCAGGGCCAGGGCCTTGGCGATTTCGACAAACTGCTGCTCGGCCACACTCAAGTGCTTGACCGCACATTGCAGGTCGATCGTCACGCCCAGGCGCTTGAACAACGCCTCGGATGCTTCGACCATCTCACGCTTGCGCAACAGGCCGAAGCGGTTGCTCAACTCATGGCCGAGGAAGATATTTTCCACGGCCGTGAGGTAGGGAATCAGGCTGAATTCCTGGAACACAATGCCGATACCGGCGGCAATCGCATCGCGGTAGGTCGCGAACTGCCGCGCCTGGCCGTCGATCAGGATTTGCCCTTCGTCCTGATGCTCGACGCCGCCGAGGATCTTCATCAGGGTCGATTTGCCCGCGCCATTTTCCCCGAGCAGCGCATGGATCTCGCCGCGCTCCACTTGCAGGTTGATGGATTTGAGGGCCTGTACGCCCGGGTAACGCTTACAGATATTTTCCAGCTTCAGAAGACTGCTCATACCGCCGACCTCGTATTCAGTAGGTGACCTTAAGCCCCACGGGTTGCGTGGGGCCTGGGCGAATTACCAGCTGAAGTCCTTGGCCTTGGCCTGATCGATCAAAGTGATGTCCACCGGGACAGTGGCGGGTACTTGCGAGCCCCACTTCCTGGCCAGGGCGATGCCCAGGGCGAGGCGGATCTGGTCGCGGGGGTATTGCGCCGAGGTGGCGATGAATTTGCTGCCGGGTTTCTGGATCGCCTTGATCGCTTCCGGCGCGCCGTCGACGCTGACCAATTTCACGTCCAGCCCGCTGGCTTCGATGGCCGAGAGTGCACCGAGGGAGCCGTTGTCATTCACGCTGAAAATACCCTTGAGCGTGGGCTGGGCCTGCAGCATGTTTTCGGTGACGGTCAGCGCCTGGTCACGTTCCTGCTTGCCATTCTGGATGCTGACGATCTTGATGTCGGGGTGCTTGGCTACGGCCTCTTTGCAACCGCGTACACGTTCGAGGATCGGCACCACGGCGATGCCGTCGAGGATCGCGATATTGCCTTTGTCGCCGATGTTTTTGGCCAGGTATTCACAGGCCTGGAAACCGGCGTCGAAGTTCTTCGAGCCGACGAAAGAGTCCAGCGGGCCATCTGCCTGGGCGTCTACTGCGACCACCACGACACCGGCCGCGTGGGCGGATTTGACCGCAGACTGTACGCCGACCGAATCGGTCGGGTTGATCAGCAGGATATCGATGCCTTTTTGCAGCATGTCTTCGACGTCGCTGACCTGCTTGGACACGTCGTGGCGGGCGTCGGTGATGATCAGTTTCGCACCGATGGTTGCGCCGGCCTCTTCGAGGGCGTTTTTCATGGTGACGAAATAAGGGTTGTTGATCTCCTGGAAGGAGGCGCCGATGCGGATGGGCTTGGCGGCGTCGGCGAAAGCGGGAGCCGCGTTGCCGAGGGTGATGCTGACAGCCAGTAAACACAGGGTTTTCGGGAGCATTTTCATGGCGTGGTTCTCTGTTTTGTTTTTATTTTTAGAGCAAATGTTATCGTTAACATTTTGCGAGAAACTAGCAAGTAAATGGGGGCTGTGCAAGAGGCCATTGGTCACTCGGGGCCGAATGGAACTCCAAATCGAACGAGATCAAATGTGACAGATGGCTTGCCCGCGAGGCCGACACCCCGGTGCATCAGGCATCCCGCGTGGATGCCATCGCAGGCAAGCCAGCTCCCAAAGAGGCTACGTGTACTGCGCAAAAACTCGCACAATCTCGCGCACCAACTAAGCTCAGCCTCCAACAAAAAAATACCGAGCTTCCCGCCATGGCACACCCCACCGAAACCTTTCGCACCCGCTACCGCAGCGAAGTGAACCGCCATTACAACCCATGGCTGCATGCAAGTTTTGTCCTCGGCTACGGCCTCTTTTGCATCACCCTGGCCTGGTGCTCCACCGAACACATCACCCCACTCCAGTGGCTGACCGTCCCCCTGACCCTAGTGTTTTTCAACCTCTGCATCTATCTCGTGCACCGCCACCTCGGGCACCACAAACACCCCTTCGCCCGCCTGTTCTACGCACGCCACACCGGCGATCATCACAGCTTCTTCACCCCCAGCCACATGACCTTCGACAGCCCCAAAGACTGGCGTGTGATTCTGTTTCCCGCCTGGTTGATCGTGCTGCACAGCCTGGCCATCACCCTCCCCGCGTGGTGGCTGCTCAAGCAGCTGAGCCCTAATGTGGCCGGGCTGTTTGCCGGGTGCATGATCCTCGGCTACTTGCTCTATGAAGTGTTCCATGCCTGCGAACACCTGCCCGCCCACCATCCAGTGGCGCGCCTACCGTGGATTCGCCAGATGCACCAACTGCACGCTCTGCATCACCGTCGCGAGCTCATGCAAGGGCGCAACTTCAATATCGTTCTACCGCTGATGGATTACCTGTTCGGCACCTTGCACTGGGAACCGAACGCCCACGACAACCAGGAATAGTCATGAGCGACCGCCCTAAAAACCTGCGCCATTTACTGTTCGTGCTTGCGCTTGCGGTGATCGCCTTTCTGCTGTTGATGCCGACCAACGTGCAACCGGTGAATTGGTCTGCGCCCAAGGCGCCGTCGATGAAGGAAGGCACCTACGCCGAGAACCAGCGGCTTAAGGCCGTGCAAAAGATTGGCGCACAAGACATTCCCGGCCCTGAAGCCCTGTTGCTGGATGCCCAGGGGTTTCTGATCAGCGGCTTGCATGACGGGCGCATCATCCGCACATCGCCCGACAGCCATACCCTGGAAGTGCTCGCCAACACCGGCGGCCGGCCCCTCGGCCTGGCGTTTCACCCGGATGGGCGCTTGATCGTGGCTGACGGGGTCAAGGGCTTGCTTGCACTCGATGCCAATCGCCAACTCACGCCGTTAAGCAGCGCCGCGAACGGCGTACCGTTTGGCTTTACCAATGACGTGACCATCGACGCCAGCGGGCGCTATGGGTATTTCAGCGATGCATCAAGCCGCTGGGGCTACGGCCAGGATGGCGAAGCCGTGATCGAGCATGGCGGCGACGGCCGCCTGCTGCGGTATGACTTCAGTAACGGGACCACCCAGGTGTTGCTCGACCATCTGCAATTCGCCAACGGCGTGGCCTTGGGCCCGGATGAAAACTATGTGCTGGTCAATGAAACCGGCGCCTATCGCATCAGCCGCTATTGGCTCAAAGGCGCTCGAGCCGGCAGCCACGATCTGTTTGCCGACAACCTGCCAGGCTTGCCGGACAACCTCAGTTTCAACGGGCGCGACCGTTTCTGGGTCGCCCTGTATTCGCCACGCAATCCATTGCTGGATGGTTTCGCCGGCTATCCCTTCTTGCGCAAGGTCATGGTGCGGGCGTTGATGGTGGTGCCCAAACCCATCGAGCACAAAGCCTTCGTGCTCGGGCTGGACACCAACGGCCAGGTCATCGCCAACTTGCAGGATGGCAGCCCGGGCAATTACTCGCCGATTACCACCGCGCGGGAATATGGCGATTGGTTGTACCTCGGTTCGTTGAAAAGCACGAGCATGGCGCGCTTGCCGTTGAAACAGGCGCTGGCTCGCGACTGACAAAAAAGGGGCAGCCCAATCAGGCTGCACCTTTTCCATGACTCAGCGTATCAGTGGATGATGTTCTGCGTGCAGATGTGCCCAAAGGTCACATAAGGCACATTGTCACCGCCGACACCCACCCCCGGGAACTCTGCCAACTCGATACGCCAGCCGCCGAAGTTGAAGGTGGTTTCCCAGTTGTACTTCACACCGGTGCTGCTGTCCGGGTATTGCACGCGGTATTCGCCGAAGCATTCACCGAGCGCGGCACTGGCCTGGGATGTGCCCGCACTGTTGGTGCTGGCCTTGAAGTCGGTCCAGTGGAACTCGGCGCCATCAAAGCGCTTGTCGACGCGCAGGACCGGCGTGACCCCCAACAGAGGCGCGCCAGTGGAGTCGGACCAATTGGTGCTCCAGTTCAACGTGCGTCCAGCCTGGGTCGCCATCCAGAATATCGATGCCGGCACCCGCACGATGTTGTCGCCCTTCACCTCCGACGTGTTCAACCGTGGCGTGGAGCCCAGGCTCAATGCGTACTGCTTGGTCGGGTCCTGCGTCACCGCAGGGTTGGCACGCACACGCACCTTGACGGTCGCGCCCGGCGTTACGCTCGGGTAAGTCGAGGTGGAACCGGCCGGCACAGTGACCCAATTGGTGCCATCGAAGCGGTCGAAGATCCACTGGTTGCGGCTGCCGCTCTCATCGCCCGCCAGGTACATGCTCACGCTTTGGCCACGCACGGCCTTGAAGTCGAAGTAATCGACGTCGTTGGCGTTGTCGAGGTTACCGGTCACCTTGTTCATCGAGTCCGGCAGCACAAAGGCGGTTTGCTCGGTGTCATTGGGCTCAAAGGCATCGATGTTGGTGTCCGCCGCCACGCCGAAACTGAACTGCGCGTTGTTCGCGGTCTTGGCCACCATGTACCAGTAGTAGTCCCCAGCAGGCAGTACGCCGCCCAGGTATTCATCGGCATTGCCCGGGTTGTCGGAGGTGTCGATCAACTGCGGATTACCCTGGCCGTCATCACGGAACAGGGTCAGCGACATATCGGCGCCGGCACTCTGATTGATCAACTGCACCAGCACCCGGGCGTTTTTCGGCAGGTTGAAGTGGTAGGGAAATTCCTGGCCGGTTTGCACCTCGGTGACGGTGTAAAGGGTGTTGATCTCCAGGGTGGGAAACAGCGGTTCAAAGGCGGTGACAGCAGCACTTTTAAGGCTGGCCTGGCTCGGTTTTTTCAACGCGCTGACGGCGGTGTTGAACGGCGCCGACTTGGCCGCCTTGGGGGTTGCGTTTACCTTGCCATTTTTGGCGTCCAGGAACTTTTGCCGTAGCTCGTCCGAGATCGGCACTGCAGTCAGTGTGCCGCCAGGTTTCAGCGCATCGATCACACCTTGGTTGACCGTTCCGGGGGTGAGTTGGGGAAGGGTTTGCTCGGCCAGGGCAGAGGCCGAAATGAAGCAGGAGGCCATCATGGCCGCGCCCAGCATCAGGGCTTTTGTGGGTTTCATTTTTTATCCATCCATAGTTAAAAAATTGAAGCTCGGGTGACCGGTGACATCCGGTCACCTGGGATGGACTGTAGGACATAGCTGTATGCATGTACAGTATTTTTTATATTGATATGGACTCGTTGCCTGCTGGCAAGAGAACAGGCGCGGTTAATACCCCGTCATCTCCAAATACCCCACGCCACCGTCAAACTGCACCGGCCCTTCCCAGTACGGAATACTCAGGTTCATCCACGCTTTCGGGTTGACGGCCTGGGTGGTTATATCCAGCTGTTTACCGGGTATTTTCAGCGACCAGCGCGTGGGAATAGCTCGCCCGTCAATGTCGATGGTGGCCAGCGGTGTGAGCTGGATATCGGCATTGTGCAGGGTCTGGGTTTGGCCCTGCTGGTCGATCCAGGTGCCAGTCAGGTAACCCGCGCCGTCTTTTTGCCGCACGCGAAACAGCATCAACTGCTCGCCATGGTCCAGGTGCAGCGAGAACCAGTCCCAACCGGTCTGGCTGGCTGCCAGGGGTTGGCTGCTCCATTCGCGGTCGAGCCAGGCAGGGCCGCTGACCTGGTAGGTTTTACCGTCGATGCTGACGCTGCCGGCCGCCGCAAAAAACGGCTGGCTGTAGTAGTAGGACGCCTGCCCCTGATCGGATTTGCGGCTGTAGCCCTTGTCACCTTGCAGCACCAGTGGACGGCTCGACGTCAGGTGCAAGTCGTAGGCGAACTGCGGGCCGCCGGCCTTGAGTTGCATATCCGCCAACGAGCTTGCCGCGCCTGGGCGGGTGACGAAATTCCAGTCATCGATCCAGGCATTGAACGGCACTGCCTGAGCACCCGCCTGGCCAATACCGCCACGGGCGTAGCGCTCGGCGGCGTAATGGTGGGTAGCGGAGGTGACGGCGGCATGGCCCAGCCAAATCGTCGAGTCGTGCCAGCCCGGCTGCGTAGGCCCGGCCTTCAACGCGTTGCGAAACAACGTCCACTGCACGCCGAACAGATTGCCTTGCGCGTCTTTGAGATTGGCAGTGACGTACCACCATTCGATGCGAAAGCCATCATGCGGGCCATGGTCCTCGGGGAAACTGAAGACCCTACCCGGCACCACTTGGGCAAAGTCCGCCGCATCGCTGCCAAGGCCCGCGAAGCTTTCTTGCGGCGCGGGCACTTTGTCGCACGCGCTCAACAGCAATACCGTTGCCCACAACAGCGCTTTAATCTTCATTGGCAAAGGTCCTCAGCAGATCGGCCGGGCGGCTGCGGCACAACTGCCATAGCGGCCAGGCCGACGCCAACAGGGTGGCGAGCATCGCCAGCCCCAACAATTGGGCAAGCTGCCACGGGAACACCTGCAACGGCAGACGCCAGCCGAACGCCTGCACATTGATCACTGCGTCCAGGCACCATGCCAGCAGCAGGCCCAACGGCAAAGCAAGCACCAGGGTCAATACGGCCAGCAGCCAGGTCTGGCCAAGGTTGAGCAGCATCAATTGCCGCCGCGTCACCCCCAGCGCCCAGAGTGGTGCGAGTTGACCCAGACGGCTCTGGCTCTGGGTCAGCAAGCTGATAAACAACGCCACACCGGCCACGCCGAGGGTGAGGCTGTTTAAGGCGGCGGTGGCGGCGAAGGTGCGTTCAAACACTTGGCTCGACCAGCCTTTGAGTTGCTGCTGATCGACGATGCGGTTGTCCTCCAGGGCAAATACGCGCTGTATTTCACGCACCAACGGTGGCACGTTCTGCGGCAGCACCCGCAGGTTGAAACGCGCCGGTGTCAGCGTCGGCCAATGCGCCAACAGGTGCTGCGCGTTGACCAGCAGATGGCCTTTGGGGTTGCCGTAGTCGGCGTATATCCCCACCACGTTGGGCGACCACTGGCCGGCAGGTGTGGGGATAGCAATCGCGTCCCCCAGCCGCACGCTTAACCGGCGCGCCAATTGCTCACTGAGCATCACGGTATCGCCTTGCAGCAACCGGTCCCAAGGCGCGCTCGCGGCCTCCAGCAATGGCCAGTGCTGGCGATAAGTCGGGTCGTCGACCACCCCAAATACATCCGCCGGCCAGCCCTGCAATTGCACCGCGACCTGCCACGTAGGCAGCACCGCTTGCACCAGCGGTTGCTGCGCCAACCAGGTCGTGAGCTGTTCGGCCTGGGCCGGGTTTTGCGGGTTGAGGTACAACTCGGCAGTCAGGCGTTGTTCCAGCCAGTGGTTGAACGTCTGGCGGAAGCCCGAGGTCATGGAACCCGCACCAATATTCGCCGCCAACGCCAGCAGCAATGCCATCAACGCCAGGCTCAAGGCAGGCAGTTGCTGGCGGCAGTCGGCGAGAAACCACTGGCCCAGCACTGAGCGGCTGCGCCCGAGCACCACCGTCAACACACCATTGAGCACCACCGGCAGGCCGAGCGCCGCCCCCAGCAACAGGCTGGCCATCAGCACGAACCCGGCGGCCAGGCTGTCACCCAACCACAGCGCCAGCAAGGCGATGACCAGCGCAGTCCCCGCCACCCAGCCCTGACGCCGCAACCAGCGCCCATGGGCATCGTGCCAGGCCTGGGCATTGGCCAGCGCCAGCAGGGGCAAACGCGTCGCGCGCCACAGGCTACTGCCGCCTGCGAGCAGCGCGCCCAGCAGGCTCAAGCCCAACCCAGCCAACCACCACCCTGGGCTGAGGCTTAATTGGCCCGGCACCTCAGCGCCGTAAAGACCGCGCAGGCTGGCGGCCACATCCGGCAGCAACAGGCTGGCCAACAGGTAACCGCTCGCGACACCGAGCACGCCGCCCAGCAGCGACAACACGCCGAGTTCGACACCCAGGCTGAGGATCAGCATCCGAGCGCTGACCCCACAAGCCCTTAAGGTGCGCAATAGCCCACGCCGTTGCTCCAGCGCCAGGCCAATGGCCGCGTGGACGATAAACAGCCCCACCACAAAGGACAAAAAGCCCAGGGCGTCGAGGTTCAGGTGAAAGCTTTCGGTGAGGCGCGCAAGGTTGTTTTCCTCACCCTGTTTGAGTTGCAGCGTGGCCGGCGGAGTGGGGTGGCTGGCAGCAAACGCCTTGTCCAGCAGCAAGCGTGACAGTCGCCCGGGCATCTCCAGCAAGGGCTGGGCAAAGCCGATATCGGTCAACAACACGTCGGGGGCCATGTCCTGCTGCACCTGCAACGGCGGCAACGCTCGCCCGCTTGTGGTCAGCGGTTGCTCACCTTCGTGCAAGCCCAGGGCCGACAAGGTTTGCGGGGCGATCCAGGTACGCCCCGGCGGATTGAAAAACGCAATCCTCTGGGCCTGGCTCAACCGCTGTCCCGCCACGGCCCCGCCGCCAGGCAACGACAACGGGTCGATGCCCATCAATTGCAGGCGTTGTTCTTCTTGCCCCTTGAGCACCAAACGCCCCTGCACCACCGGCGACACCGGCCACCCGGCGCGGCGCAGTTCGGCAAACAGTGTTTGGGGGAAGCTCGCACCGTCCGGCGCAGTGAGACTGGCCTGCGGCTCACCGCCAATCAGTTGGCTGGCACGCGCGTAGCTGTCTCGCGCCTGACTGTTGAGCGCCTGCACGCCGGTCAATAGCGCAGTGGCCAGCCACAGCCCGGTCAGCACGCTGAAAAACTGCACCGGGTGCCGCCGCCAATGGCTCAGCAGCGCGCGCAATGTCCAATAAAACACCGCCATCTCAACACGCGTCCGCAGGCACGACACGGCCACGGTGCAACACCACCTGCTGGTCCAGGCGCGCAGCGATGCGCGGGCTGTGGGTGACCATCAACAGGCTGGTCGGGCTGTCGCGCAGCAGGTCCAGCAATAATTGCAGCACATCATCACTGGTGGCTTCGTCGAGATTGCCGGTGGGCTCATCGGCCAGCAGTAAAGCGGGGCGCGACGCCAACGCACGCCCCACCGCGACCCGCTGCTGTTGGCCGCCGGACAGCTGTTCTGGATAGCGTTTGAGCAAGTCCCCCAGGCCCAGGCGCTCAACCAACTGCGCCTGCCACTGCGGGTCAAAGCGCCCTGCCAAGCGGGCCTGGAACGCCAGGTTGTCCTCGACACGCAAACTGCCGATCAGGTTGAACTGCTGGAACACCAGGCCAATTTCGGTACGACGCCAGCGGGCCAGTTGCGCCTCGCTCAGTTGATCCAGACGTTGCTCGCCCACCTGAATACGGCCGCCGTCCACCCGATCGAGCCCGGCCACCAGGTGCAGCAAGGTACTTTTTCCGCTGCCCGACTCGCCCATCAGCGCCAGGCTGCTACGCTCACCCAGGTACAAGTCGACGCCCGCCAGCACTGGCAACGGGCCTTGCGGGGTGACATAGCTTTTAAGCACACCTTGCACCTGCAACATAAGAACGCTCGTTTGAAGGACTCCGAACGAGAATAACGGCTGACTGTCAGCCCTACGCAAATTTTTCACATGGATTTCACCGCTTGCCCACCCTCGCCCCTCTAAATTGCCCTCCAAGCGTCGAAATTCGGCAACTTGTTAGTTGCCAACCGCGACTTCTTATAACCGCGAGATGTTCAGCGAAAAGACAGCAGCCCTGTGACAGCCTCTCACTCCCCTACGGGATTGCGTCGATGCGTTGCGCCTACTTAATAAAACACTGCCTACAGTGCCCATGGTGAATGATGTGGTTGACCTTACCCTGACCAAACCGCGCGTGCGCCGTGGCTATTTCAAAGGATTCAAAAAGTGGTGGGCAGGCCTTGCAGTCATCGTGCTGCTGCTCGCCGGTTTTATGCTGTGGCCAGCATCTCCGCGTGATCTTGGCATTGGCGATCGCCTGCTGAACTCACAAGTAGTGCCCGCATGGCGCAAAGGCGAATTGATCGTATTAGTGCGTCATGAAGAGCGCTGCGACCGTTCGCCCAACCCGTGCTTCGCAGCGCCTGAAGGCCTCACCGTTCTGGGCACCCAGCGTGCTCAAGAAGTGGGCAAGGCCTTCAAGGCCCTGGGTATGGAAAACAGCGACGTGATTGCCAGCCCGGCCTTGCGTACGGCACAGACTTCGCACTTCATGTTCGGCAAGGCCGAGTTGACCACCAGCGAAAAAACCATTTGCGGCAAAGCCATTGGCGAAGAATTGCTCAGCCACAAACAGCCTGGACGCAATCTGGTATTTGTCACTCACAGCGGCTGTATCTCCGACTTCGAAACAGCCTTGGGTTTCCCCCGTGCGAGGTTTTCCGAGTATGGCAGTGCCTTGTTTGTGCGGGTGCTGGCAAACGGCAAGTTCGAGACGCTGGGAAAAATCAACAGCGTGGCGTGGGCTAACGTGCTGAAGAAGCTCTAGACACTTTTCGACACACTTCGCAACATTCATGTTCAGCAAGGCGACAGCCCTCTTCTGGCATGTTTAGCTGCGCCCGTTACTTCAGGACGTCATGAATATTTTCAGCCACTTAGTGAACTTTGTGATGCTTTCCGTTATTACTTGTACACCCTCCTATGCAGCCATTAAACGTCAGGGAGCGACGTTTTCATGACCCGATTGAAACCCCTACCGCTATTGCTATTGGCCTTCGCGGTGTTTTACCTGTTGCCCATGGGCCTGCACGGTTTGTGGATCCCGGATGAAACCCGCTATGCCCAGGTCAGCCAGGAAATGCTCCTGAGCGGCAACTGGGTCGCACCGCATTTCATGGGTGTGCGCTATTTCGAAAAACCCGCCGCCGGCTATTGGCTGATCGCCCTGGGCCAGGCTGTGTTCGGCGAAAACCTGTTCGGCGTGCGTATCGCCTCGGCCTTGACCAGCGGGCTGAGCGTCGTACTGGCCTACCTCATCGCTCGCCGCTTGTGGAACGACCCACGCAAAAGCTTCGCCTGCGCCCTGCTCTACATGAGCTTCGGGCTGGTAGCCGGCCAGGCCGGATATTCCAACCTCGATCCGCAATTTACGTTCTGGGTCAACCTCAGCCTGGTTGCGCTGTGGTTTGCTCTGGACAGCCAAACCGCGCGTCGCCGGTTGGGCGCCTGGGCAGTGCTGGGCGTTGCTTGCGGCATGGGCTTTATGACCAAGGGCTTTCTGGCCTGGCTGTTGCCCGTGCTGATCGCCGTGCCGTACATACTCTGGCAGCGTCGCGTGGGCGAGTTGTTGCGGTATGGCCCATTGGCGATAGTGGTCGCCGCACTGGTCTGCGTACCGTGGGCCCTGGCCATTCACTTGCAGGAACCGGACTACTGGCGTTTCTTCTTCTGGCATGAGCACATCCGTCGCTTCGCGGCCGACAACGCACAGCACGCACGCGCATGGTGGTTCTTCCTGCCGATCATGGTCGTGGCATGCTTGCCGTGGGCCGGGTTGTTACCGGCGACCCTGATCAAAACCTGGAAAGAAAAAGCCCAGCCGCCCATCGTCTTTATCGCCTTGTGGATGCTGCTGCCCTTGGCCTTCTTCAGCCTGAGCCGCGGCAAGCTGCCGACCTACATCATGCCGTGCCTGCTGCCCCTGGCCCTGCTGATGGGCCACGCGCTGACTGACCTGATCAAACAAGGCAAAACGCGCACGATCCTGATCAATGGCCTCGTTAACGCCGTGATCGGCCTGGTGGCGATGGTGGGGTTGATCTACCTGCAAATCAGCAACCCGATGTACGGCAACAGTCACGCCGAGATGTTCAGCCTGTCCCTGGCCTTCATCGTGCTGTTGGCCTGGATCCTGGCCAACCTGCTGCAAGCGGTTCGCCCGCTGACATTGTGGGCGACACCGGCACTGGGCATCGGTTTGCTGGTGGCGTTGTTGCCGGCAGGTATGCCGGCAATGATCACCGATACCGAAATGCCTGATCAGTTCGTGCTTGAGCATCTGGATGAATTGCAACAAACCCATGCTCTGCTAAGCAACGAGCTGGGCTCGGCGTCGGCATTGTCCTGGCGTCTGCGTCGGCCTGAAGTGTCGTTTTATGACACCGAAGGCGAACTGCGCTATGGCCTGACGTATGCCGATTCGGTGCAGCGCAAGGTCGACCTCGACAGCGTCCAGACCTGGCTCGCCGAGGCGCGCCAGCAAGGTTCTGTGGGCGTGCTGATGCGGGTCAAGAGCACCAGCGAACACCGTGAAGAAGGCCAGCTACCACCGGGAGGCAAGCGGTATCGCAAGGGCGCCCTGTTACTGATCATCTATCCGAAGCTTCCTTAACGTTACGTCTGCTGTGAGAAAAGCCCATGAGCTTCTGGAAAACCGAACGCGGCGCCTTGGTGTTGCTGCTTGGCGTCTCGGCGTTACTCCTGCTGCTGGGCCTGGGCAGTCGCGACTTGTGGGGGCCGGAAACCCGCTGGGCCAACATCGCTCTGCAGATGCTGCAGAGCGGTGACTACTTCGACCCGTACCTCAAGGGCGCGCCCTATTACGATAAACCCCTGCCCTCTTACTGGCTGATCACCGGTTTCGCCAACGTGATGGGCGGGCTCGGCCCGTGGTCGCTGCGCCTGTCGTCGGTCATTGGGGCCTGGCTGAGTATCTGGCTGGTCTATCTGATTGGTGAACGCTTGTTTCGCAAAGGCACCGGGCTGATTGCCGGCTGGATGCTGGCCACCACCTTCTACTTTCTGTTCTGGGCACGGGTGGCCACCGCCGATGTGCTCACTGTGTGTGGTGTGCTGGCAGCTGTCTGGTGGTACTGGCGTGGGCCGGATGACACCCGGCTGGGGCGCTACACGGTATTTTTCCTGCTGCTGGCCGCGACGTCGCTGTTCAAAGGCTTGATCGGCTTTGTGCTGCCGGGCCTGGTGCTGTTACCGCACCTGCTCAGCGAACACCGCTACAAGCGTCACCTGAACCTGCGCCTGTTGCTGGCCATGCTGATCGCTGCAGCGTTCTACGCGATTCCTTTTGTGCTTTCCCACTTCTATGGCGCGCCAACTTACGGCGAAAGCGGCCTCGAACTGGTGTTCAAGGAAAACGTCGTACGTTTCTTCGACCCGTTCGACCACATGGGGCCGATCTATACTTACTTGATCTACCTGCCTGCCTACACCCTGCCATGGGCGCCGTGCTGGTTGCTCGGTTTGTGGCTGGCTGTGCGCCACTGGCGCCAGACGCCACCAAACGTGCGCTGGCTGGTATGGGGCTTGGGCCTGCTGTTTGTGTTCTTCACCGCCAGTGGCAGCCGCCGCAGCTATTACGTGTTGCCACTGGTGCCTTTCGCGCAGTTGCTGGCCGCCTGGTGGTTGAGTGAGCGTCTGGAGAAAAAAACCGCCAGCTGGCCACGCTGGCAAAAAGGCTTTGGTATTACCGCGGGCTTTTTGATGCTGGTGCTGGGTGTGATCTACCCCTGGACCACCGGCAATGGCGGCGTAACCCGCTTCGCCGAGGATGTACAAGCCGAAGCGGTCAAAAGCGCACCGTGGAACCAATGGCAGATGGTGCTGGTGGAAGTCGACAACAAGCTGCCGATGTACCTGCAGAACGGCGGCAAACCGTTCTACTACGTCAGCGAAACCCAGGACTTCCCACGCCAGGGCGACAGCGCTGCCTTGATGGCCTGGCTGGAACAAACCAGCGGCCAGGGCTTCGACCCGCAGCACACCATTATCGTCGCGCAGTATTCCAAGGACGACCCGACGCCATTGGCCTACCTGGGCAAAGATCACACGGTGGTCACTACTCAGCCAGACAATGGCGAGCGGATGTTCAAGAAGCGCTCAGGCGGCAGCGTGGCGTTTGTACCGATGGATAACTGACAGCACCTGACAAAGCCTGCTTTAAATTCTTGGCAGGCTTGCCGCGTGAATAAACGCCTCATCCAAACTGTTAGCACCATAAGCATTCATGAAGCCCTGCGCGTCAGTGAAGCGGTCGAAACGCTGCTGACTCAGCATGTAAAAGTCATCGCAATGAGCAACAATTTCATCAACGTTGTGTGATGAAACCAATACCGCAACCCCTTCCGCCGCCGCGCCCTCCAGACATCTCCAGATGTGGTAGCGAAATTCAGGATCCACGCCTGCAGTAGGCTCATCCAGAATCACAAAGTCCGCGTTGGCACAAAGCAGGGAAAGGGTGAAAAACCAACGTTTTTCCCCGTAGCTGCAAAGAGAGGACTTTTTGTTCCAGATTTCGCAGTATCGTTCTGCGATACCAGGGCTCCATTTTTCGATTTTATCGAGCGCATGTTGTTGGGTGACCTTTTTGTCGGAGCAAAAAAGCATGGTCATTTTGAAGACATCGAACATGCGAAATACGGGCGGTGTGCTGACGATTTGCGACAGGTAAAGCAGCTTGGAGAAGGAGCTGTTTATCTCACCGCCATTTATTTTCTTGAGACCACAAATCACATCAAAAAAGGTGGTTTTGCCAGAGCCGTTAGGACCCAGCAAACCCGAGATCATACCGGCTTCAACTCCCAACGAAGCGCTTTGGAACACGACATGACTGGCATACCTGACATGAAGTGAGCTTACGATAAGTCGCGCCATCAATAACGACTCCACACTGGATTAATTATTAAAAATCGAACCATCACCACAAATAAAAACACCAATAAAACGAAAACCACCAAAACAACAAGCCAGTATTCCGCGACCCCAGCCAACATCACCCTATTTGCCCACCACATAGGGTTAATAAACTTGACGTAAGCAAGCATTGGACTGGAGGAATTGAGACTGACTATTCCCAACGCCAACATCGCCAGAGACAACATGGAAAAAACAGTACTCGCATTCTGAAACCCTAGAGGGACCAATGTCAGCAACAGTGAGGGTATAGAGAACATCAGGAAACAGACATAAAATCGTCCAATAACGACTAGATACTCCGCAACTCCAGCACTACCGGCAACACCAGAGGCATTGCGTGTCAGCACGTAGAAAACAGAGCAGTACACTATCGAAACAACCGAATAGGCAAGGAACTGCCCAACAAGAAAGATAATTTTCGTGCGACCTGTATAAACGAAAGACCGCAGAAAACCACTTTCTCTTCGGCCCACTATATAAAACGCCAAACCAAACAATGCTACGCTTGAAGACACAAAAGCATAAAACCATGAGGTGATGGAAAAGTAATCGCTTGGCGCCTCACTCACTGGCGCCCTCGTGTACATGATCAGATAGTAGGTCACTACGGGAGAGATCACTGTCCAAAACAATGCCACAGGCTCTTTTAATTGCTCCTTCACAAATAGCGCAGCCAGCCTAACGGGCTTGAACAAGGAATACGGACTCATTATTCACCTCACGGAAACGGGACCATCTTTTCCAACCGGGAGCGCAGTATCGAGGACTTGAACCCTCTCGAATATTTATTCTTTAAATTGAAATTTTTCGAATTATTCATATGAAGGAACACGTCAGGAGAGACAAACTTAACAAAAACACAACCTACTCCATTGACCTCCTCGAACCTTGAATAAAAATAACCCAAAATATCCAACTGTTTGAGTATCGACAAGAATCCGGGAAGGGTAAATGGGTGCTGAGACGCCACACCTCCGCACTCTAGAACGTCGGTAATCTCCTGATAGGTTTTATACGTATTGCAACTCAGGAAATAACGAATATAGGAGTCTTCAAGCATCGCCTCTTCCGAATCAGTCGCCTTGAACAAGTCCATAAACCGAAACGTTTGCCATAGTTCAAGCAACGCCTTCTCCAAGGCGACAGGCAGGTCCGACGAATAGGACATCCCGGCACAATATTTTACGTGACGCTGAGTTTGTTTCTGTCCATAAACAACCAGTATACAAACGCCAGGAAACCTGGCATCGGATATATCAAAAAAGCTTATTTCTCCTGAAGCAGCCTGAGCGCTACATAAGTACTGAACACTTCTCCCCACTAGCATTTCACTCACGTGAGCAAGAGAAACTCGAGAGCGGCATTTCTTCGTCAGCCAGAACCTGATAAGCATTTGGCGTTCAAAGTATTCCTTAATTGCTCCCAAGAAGGCGACATCTGAATGCCAGTGAAAGCTACACCCACATCTATCTCGCAGGGGATAAAGCACGCTATCCTCATCTGCACCATACGACGAGAGCGAAATACAAGCGGTAGGAATAAAACACTTAGTAAAGTCCGACGCCCTAACCACTTCAGTCAAAGCAAAGTTATACTCTTCAATTTCCCCGATTGAAAATTTCCTAGACGCCGTCTGAATAAATGCTTCTGCAAAACGACACACCTCAGGCTCTGTTAAAAATTCACCAAGACAACCTCGTCGTATTGGAAGAACTTCTCTGTAAAAATGACGACGCTCAAAATACTCACCCAAACCTGTTTTAATTGAATTCGAACCATCCCCCACACCAGACCCGTTCGCGGACAGGGCATCTGACACTTCTACAGTATTAGGTAAGGAGCGCACGCACGCAGGCTGAAATAATAGTATTCCGGGGAGATCTGGCTTCTGCATTGCATTAATAAGTCTCATGCTGTTTACCTATAAAATGAACGCACATTGGAAAGAACAAAGCAGGGTTAATCCCGAGAACCTTACAAAGCATCGAGTCTGTATACGCAGACCACAGCCGACACGCCAGCCCCAGCTTTTTAGCTTGCAGTTCCACAAGCATATAAATTGAGCCAACTTCCATAAGTGCCATCCGGTACCCACGGTACCGATACTTGAACAAATTTTTCGGCATATAGCTTACGTAAATGAGCGCAAGGCTGGGTGTTCCGATGTCATGGGGAGAAGACAGCAGGGCCGCTTTTAGCGCTTCGATGTCCGTGTCAATCTGCATCACTTCAAACTTTCGGGATCTCGGGAGTAAATGCAAAATTTTCCCAGCGCAGGGCCAGTTAGAATTCTCCTCAGTCAGTGAACAGAGAAAAACTTCGGCAGGGTAAAGTGCACCGCCACTTGGATATCCTCTTTTGTGTGAATCATTCCTCCTTGAAAGCAATGGACACATCAATTTTTCAACATCCGTAAAATCTAAAGGCAGAGGTAAAAACCGTTCACACGATTCATTTCTGTACAACGATTTAACTCTTTCTTCCTGAGGCAAGGTGAACGTCACTGTCAAATCCAAGTCTGGATAAAAAGCCAATTCATTCCCTGTTAGTTGCCCGAGGTGCTTTTCATCCAACCGATGCAGACAGGTGCGATCCTTGATCGCCTTATGAAACGTAAAATTGCCTTTGCAATGAAATTCAAGCACTTCATCATACACTGCGGATTCTATGAATCTTAAATAGTAGTCATGAGGAATATTTTTCACTTTTCTCCCCTCAAGCAATCACACATGTACCAGTGCGAATTAGGCTCTTCGAAAATCTGGCCATCGGTTAATTGAAGGTATGCGCCATGCAGAATATTGTCCTGGTATTTACAACCGTCACTGTATTGAGTGAAAAATTTTATCATTCTGATAACCGCACCGACAACGATCATCTCTTGATAAAGGCTAAGTGACTTGGCAGGGACACCCACATGCTTTTTCCTACAAAAAGCCAGAACACTCGCCCAACTATTTTTGCCCGGCATCATCGACTCATTATTATTAAGCCTGTCGACGGTACAGAAATGACAAGGATTTCCTATCTCTGCAATATAGGGCTGCCCCATACAAAAAAAGTTACCCATTTGCCAGCACACGCTAATGGCGCTTTCGGGCGATGCGTACGCGAGTTCGAAATATAAACTTTTAACACTTTCATATTCATAGGAATGACACAACAAAACAATGAAGCATCTCTTACCCCGGACCCGCTCAACCATGCCACTTGAAAACGACTTAAATTCCAGACTGCCAGAAACATCTTTCTTAATCAACGCTTCAACATCAACCTGACCTTGCCAGTCATGGACAACTATCGTCTCTTCAAAATACACTTCCTCCACAAACTTAAAAGGAATAATTCTTTCTAGAAACTCAAACGCCTTATTTTTACTCAGGCCGTTTTCCGTTAGTACCTCATCAAACTCTACTCTCGTCATCACCTTCGACAGCTTTAGTTTACGTAATGCTTTCAGCAACGGCTGCGAGTGGACTTTCGACATTCCAAGCTCAGAAATGACTAGGCTTTCCGTTTCAAAATTTAGGATCTCATAATTGGGTATGATTATATTCATAGCACGATCTCCTGTAGAGGTTTTCTGTAGTACGCCAGAAAACCTCTTTAGGTGAGTGATTACTGAATCTACTCAGCCGCTGTTGGATGCTCCGTTATCGAATTATGACACCCACCACTTCCTCCGTTACATCCACCGCCGCCGCCACACCCTCCGCTACCACCGCAGCCTCCTTGACTGCCAGACGCACCGGCATTACCTGCATACGGGTTAAAACCATACTCCCCATCAAAACTAAAAATAAACTCTCCAAACTCTTCATTGGTCATTTCAACTCTCCAACTTCCGTACCTGCGTTGATCGTGAGCCACTTATTAACAAGCGACAAAAACACTCTAGCCCTACCTAAAAAAATGGCAACACTTTCAAAAACCTCATGTAGGAAGCCTGACTATCAACAACAGGAAGTTTCACTCAAAAAAATCGGACGCTTAATGGTTGTATAAAACACTAAAACCGCTTTTCAACTTAGATGACAACATCAAAACTTTATAAAATTAATACGTTACGCATTGTCGACCTATAAAAACAAACAAGTTCTATCGCAAACGTTTTTTGTAGGAAGAAGATCACATTCACAAAAATCAGGAAATAATCCGACAAATGGTTCAACTCAACCTGACCTTCCGAACAAAGATGCACCCCTAATTGGAATCCACTTCGTCACTAAGCAATCAATTCATCTTGTTGATGTGCACCGCCACCTGTCCTTTACCGCCCGACCGACACTCCGTCCCGTTACGAATAACCCCGAACCGAGTAAACCGCTCCGGAAGCGACACCGGCAAGGTCTTGTCGTGGGTTACTACAGGGTACTTGGCTACGTCCCCCACAGGATCTGGGCTGCCAGGCAAACACCAGGGGCAGCACCAGCGACTGTCTATCAGCCGGGCCCAGACGCTCAAACGGTTGTTGCAGCGGCAGGCATGGCGCTTGTAGATGCCCCTTGAATTCCGCTGGTTGATGCCCCTATGCACACCCGATTGGGGAGCGCGGCCAGAGCAATGGATTCAGTTAGCCCAGGCGGGTGAATGCGCCAGGCTCGATGATCTGTGGATTCCGGCAACTGCGTTGTGCTCGCCATACCCCGCGGGTCCAGTTGTCGGTGAGCGTGCCGCCGGAAGTGATGTTGCCGACGACGCTGGCGCCCCTCCCTCTGCAGAGCTTGCAATCGATCAGCAGCCATCGTGTGCAGTTGCACCTGCCGAACAGCAAGCGCACCGCATTTGGCGAATTGAAGTGCGCCCCATGTACAAACTGAACCACCGCAATCGGAAGCAAGCCCCCTCTCACGATTAATTGTATTTCAACTCAATCTTCAGATTCGGCGGCGGCGGTTGAGTTGGGGGATCGCGGTTTGAGGGGCCTCTACGCGTGACACCTGCGCCACCGTGCACGCGGCCAACTGCGCCAGTGTCGGCTGACTGAATAAGGTTCGCGCATCCACCGCCAGCCCTGCCTTGCGCAGGCGCGCCACCAGGTTTACCGCCAGCAAGGAATGCCCGCCCAGTTCGAAGAAGTGGTCGTGGCGCCCTACCCGCTCCAGCTTCAAGACGTCGGCCCAGATATCCGCCATCAACGTTTCCACTTCGCCTACCGGTGCTTCATAAGCACGACTCACCACCGACTCCAATCCGGGCTCCGGCAGCGCCTTGCGGTCGAGTTTGCCGGCGGGGTTGAGGGGTAATGCGTCAAGCTGGACAAAGGCCGCCGGCACCATGTATTCGGGTAATTGCTCCAGCACATGGGCGCGTAAGGTTTCCAGGCTCGGCGCCTGGCCGCGCAAGGTGAAATACGCCACCAAACGCTCATCGCGAATCAACACCGCCACCTCTCGCAACGCCGGGTGCGCCGCGAGGCGTGACTCGATTTCGCCCAGCTCCAGGCGCACGCCGCGCAATTTCACTTGAAAGTCATTGCGCCCCAGGAATTCCAGGTTGCCATCCGGCAAGTAACGCACCAGGTCGCCGGTGCGATACAGACGGTCGCCGACCACGAAGGGGCTGTCGATAAAACGCTCGGCAGTCATCTGAGCCAGCCCCAGGTAGCCGCGGGCAACGCCGACACCGCCGATATGCAACTGGCCGCTGACGCCCATTGGTACCGGTGCATCGTATTCATCCAGTACGTACAGGCGGGTATTGTTGATCGCCCGCCCGATCGGCAATTGCCGGGTGGGCACCGGCGCATCCGGCTCCAGGGTCCAGGCGCAGCTGTCCACGGTTGCTTCGGTGGGGCCGTAGACGTTGTGCAATCGCACCTTGGGCAAGCGCGCCTGCACGCCACGGGCCAACGCTTCGGAGAGTTCACCGCCGCCGCACAAAACGTCAGTGAGGCTGGTGCAGAGGGCCGACTCCTCCAGTTCGAGGAACTGCTGCAACATCGCCGGCACAAACTGAATCACGGTAATGTGCTGCTCGCGAATCACCTGTGCCAGGTAGGCCGGGTCGCGATGACCATCGGGCCGAGCCAGTACCAGGCGCATGCCATTGGTCAACGGCCAGAACAGCTCCCACACCGAACCGTCGAAGCTGAACGGCGCCCTTTGCAGCAACGCACCGCCCTCGGCGTTCGGGCACAGCAGGGAAGCCCAATGCATCAGGTTGCCCAGGCCGCGATGCTCAACCATCACGCCCTTGGGTGTGCCTGTGGAGCCGGAGGTGTACATCACATAGGCCAGGCTGGCGACGGTCAAGCCTTGCACCAATGGGTTACCGGTTGGCGCCTGGCTCCAGGCACAACGGTCGAAGTCGAGAACCGGGATCGACACTTCGCCCGGCAGATCGCGGGTAGCGGCCTGCACCAGCAGCACCACGGGGCGACTGTCTTCGAGCATGTAAAGGAGGCGCTCGCGCGGGTAGCCCGGGTCCAGTGGCACATAGGCCCCGCCCGCCTTGAGGATCGCCAGCAACCCCACCACCAGATCCAGGCCGCGCTCGACACACAGCGCCACCCGTGAATCGGGCTGCACCCCGCGCTCGCGCAGGTGGAAGGCCAACTGATTAGCGCGCTCGTTGAGCTCGCGGTAGGTCAATTGCCGGCTACCGGCTTGCACAGCGATGGCATGCGGAATGTGGCGCGCGTGGGCTTCGAACAATGCGTGTACGGTGAGGTTTTCGGGGTAGTCGGTTTCGGTCGTATTGAAGTCCACCAATAACCTGCGCAACTCACTGGCGGGTAACACCTGCACCTCGCGCAAGGGCGCTTTCGGCGTGTGTTCAAGCGCGTCCACGAGCCCGTTGAGCACGGTATCGAGATAGCCCCAGAGTCGTTCGGCGCCGACCTCGCGGGGCGCCATGACCTTGAGATCAAAGCCGTTAGCGACATCAATCACCGTGACCATCAGCGGATAGCTGAGGATATCTTCACTGCCGAGCAAAGCGACGCCTGGCACCAGCTTGAAATCCTTGTCGGCACTGGCGTGTCGGTAGTTGAGCAAGCTGTTGAACAGCGGCGACGCGCTGCTGCAACGCTGGGCGAGCGCAAGGGACGCCTGTTCATGCGCCAGCAAGGCACTCAGCTGCGCGTGAGTGTCACTCAGCGCGTCGAGCGCGGTTTGCCCGGCCAGGCGCAGGCGCAACGGTAAGGTGTTGATGAACATGCCCAGGGCACGGTCGGCGCCCTCGCCCGCTTGCAAACGGCCCAGCAGCACGGTGCCGAACACCACGTCGTCGCGCCCCGACACCTGCCTGAGTACCTGGGCCCAAGCCAGGTGAAACAGGCTGGCGGCGCTGACCCCAAGAGCACGCGCCTGGCCGCGCAGGCGTTGGCTGAAGGCGTCGTTTATCGGGCATTCAAAGGCTTCGATCTCAGCACGATCGACCTGGTGCTCCTGCATACCGAAGGCCAGGGTCGGCTCGTCGACAGTCGCCAATTGCTCTCGAAAGAACGCCTCGTGAGCGGCCTGTCGCTCAGTGCAGCGGCTCTGCGCCACGACATTGCGATACGGCACCGACGCGGGAAGCTGCGCCTGTTGACCCAGCATATGCGCGCGAATTTCGTCCGCCAGTACCGTCATTGAAGTGGCGTCATTGACCAGGTGGTGGAAGCGCAACTTGGCGATCCAGCGCTGGTTGTGCGGGTCTTCGGCATAATCCAGCGCCATCAGCGGGGCCTGGCGCAAGTCCAGCGGCGCATGCTGTTCGCTGAGCGGTCCGAGCGGCAAGCGAGCTTCGCGCCACACCACTTGCATCGGCTGCTCAAGAGCGTCCCACACCAGGCTGGTGCGCAGGATATCGTGGCGGTTGATCACTTGCTGCAAGGCCTGGGCAAACGCGTCCAACTGCTCGCGACGCGCAAAGCTGAACATCGCATGTTGCTGGTAGGGGTCGCGCTCGTCGGTAATGTGATGGTAAAGCAAACCTTCCTGCAATGGCGCCAGCGGGTAGATTTCCTGCACATTCGCCGCGCCACCGGGGATACCGGCGACAATGCGCTCAAGGCTGTCCGGGTCGAGTTCAGCCAGTGCGAGCATGTCTGCCGTGATATGGGTACAACCTGACGGAATCCGATTGGCAGGCACGTGCACGTCGCTGCCACCCGTGACCGCTGCCAGCGCGGCGAGCGTCGGCTGGCCGAACAGCACCTGCACATCGGCATGCAACCCTGCCTGACGCATGCGTTGTACCAACTGCACCGCCAACAGCGAGTGCCCGCCCAGCTCAAAGAAATGGTCATGCCGCCCGATCTGCCGCACTTGCAGCAGCTCGGCCCAGATCTGCGCCAGTCGGGTTTCCACACCCTCGCGCGGCGCCTCGAACAAGCGCGTGACAAACGCCGCCTGCGTGGGTGCAGGCAGCGCCTTGCGGTCGAGTTTGCCGTTGGCGGTCAGGGGCAGCACATCCAGCTTCACATAGGCCGCCGGCAGCATGTAGTCCGGTAGCGAGGCTTGCAGATGGGCCCGTAGCCCTTCGATGGCGACGCTGTGCTGCGCAATAAACCAGGCCAGCAGTTGACCTTCGCGATACTGCACCACCGCTTCCTTGACGGCAGGATGGCTGGCCAGCGCAGACTCGATTTCCCCCAACTCGATACGCACACCACGGATTTTCACCTGGTCATCATTGCGGCCCAGGTATTCAAGATTGCCATCGGGCATCCAGCGCGCGAGATCGCCGGTGCGGTACATCCGGCCTTGACTGAAAGGGTCGTGCAGAAAGCGCTCGGCGCTCAGCTCGGGACGGTTCAGATAACCGCGCGCCACGCCCTTGCCGCCGACGTACAACTCCCCCGCCACACCGATGGGCACCGGCCGTTGCTGTTGATCCAGTAAATAGACCGTGGCATTGGCGACTGGCCCGCCGATATGCAGCGGCCGGCCGACCTCGACACGCCCGGACGTGGCGACCACGGTGGCTTCGGTGGGGCCGTAGTTATTGATCACATCGAAGGTCTGCGCCCGCGTGAAGGTGCGCAAGCGGTCGCCGCCGATCAGCAAGGTGCGCAGGGTCGGATGTTCCAGCCGCTGGCTGAAGGCGTACTCGGCCACCGGTGTCGGCAGAAAGCACACGTCCAACGGCTGCGCGCGCCACCAGTCGAGCAGCGCGTCAATGTCTTCGGCGCCGTCGTGCGCCGGCGCCAGGTGCAGCGTCGCCCCCACGCACAGCGCCGGCCAGACCTCCCAGGCCATCGCATCAAAGCCGAACCCGGCCACGCTGGCGGTGTGGCTGCCCGCGTGCAGGTTGAACGCCCGGCAGTGCCAGTCCACCAGGTTCGACACTGTGTGGTGCTCGACCATCACACCTTTGGGCAACCCCGTAGAACCTGAGGTGTAGATCACATAGGCAAGGTTTGATGGTGTGACCACCACACGCGGGCTGTCACTGAGGGCGCAGGTTTGCTGATCCAGCCGGATCACCGGCACGTCCAGCATGGGCAGGCGCGGCAGCACGTCATGCTGGGTCAGCACCGCCACGGGTGAACTGTCGTGCAGCAGGTAGTTCAGGCGCTCGGCGGGATGGGCCGGGTCCACCGGCACATAACAGGCGCCGGACTTGAGAATCGCCAACAGCCCGACCAGGGTGTCCAGCCCGCGTCGGGCCACGATCGCCACGCGATCATCCGGCTGTACGCCGTGTTCCAGCAGTTGATGAGCCAGCGCATTGGCCTGCTGATCAAGTTGGGCATAGGTCAGTTGCAGCCCCTGGTACACCGCCGCGATAGCCTCCGGAGCGCGCGCAACTTGCGCTTCAATGCGCCGGTGCAGGGTTTGCGGTGTGGCATTGGGCTGTGCAGTGGCATTCCACTGCTGCAGCTGGGCCTGTTCGGAGGGTGTCACCAGGGAAAACTCGGCGACCGTCAACGCGGTGTTCTGCAACCCCTGCTCCAGCAGACTGGTGAAGCGCTGCGCCAACGCCTGTACCTCGTCGTGCTTGAAGTACGCCTCGTTGTACACGCAATGCAGGCACGCGGTGTCCTGGTAACGGTTGCTGCGCAGGTGGATGGCAATCGGCAGCGGCTCATGGTGGTTGGACACCTTGATCGCGCGAGCCTGGACCTGACCATAACGCAGGTCATGGTCGTCTTGCTCGAAGGACACCGACAGATCAAACAGCTGGCCGCGATCGGATCGTCGCAGGCCCAGTTCACGGTTCATCTCGCTCAAAGGGAAACGCTGGTGGCGAAAGTCCTGCTTGAGCTGGTCACGCACGCCACGCACGAGTGCGCTGAAAGGTAGTTGCTGATCGAACTGAAACCGCACCGCACTGACTTGGGCAAACAACCCTACTGTGGAGCGAAACCGCGCGTTGGAACGGTTAAGAATCGGCAACCCCACCACCCACTCATCGCGCTGGCTGGTGCGGGTGAAATACACGTACATCGCGGCCAGCAGCACATGGAATGCCGAGGCCTGGTAACGGTTGGCCACTTGTTCCATCCGGTTGAGCAGTGCCACCGGGAACGGCTCTACCAGGGTGTTACTTGGCGCCTGGGCGCTGTGCCGAGGTGCCAACAATGGCTCGGGTAATGCCTTGTATTTATCCAGCCAGTAGGCACGGTCGCGGGCATAACGGGCGGACTGGAGGTAGCGCTGGTCGGTGTCGATAAAGTCGATATAGGACGGCGCATGCGGCTCCGGTGGCCGACCCTGCTTCAGGTCGGTATAGAGACGAGCCAGGGATTGCAGCATCTGGCCGAAGCCCCAGCCGTCGAGGATCAGGTGATGGGCCTGGGTGCCGAGGCGGTAATGGTCGTCGTCGAGCTTGACCAGGAAAAAGCGAAACAGCGGTTCACCGGCCATGGCATAGGGCCGCGCCATTTGCGCTTGCATCAAGGCCTGGGCGGCCGTCTGCGGATCGGGCAATGCGCAGAAATCGTGGTGTGGCACCTCCACCTTCAACGTGGCGGCGAAGGTTTGCCGGGGCAAGCCGTTGGCGTCGCTGTGCAGTTGGGTACGCAAGGCATCGTGCTTGGCTACCAGCAGCTCGACGGCACGCTGGATCAGGTCCGGCACGATCGGGCCGGCGAAGTCGACATACCCACCAATGTTGTACAGCGGCGAGTTGCCCACGCGCAGTTGGTCGAGCCAGATGTCCTGTTGGGCGGCAGTGAGGGGGAAGCTGGGCGGCAGGCTGGTGGAATGCTTCATAAGATCCTTCTCATGGGGGTCAGGCACTGGCCGCGCAGGGGCCCATTACGCCGAAATTGCCGGATTTGAGCATGGGGGTCGGGGCCTGTCTGTCACCCTAAACCCGGACATCCGAGGGGACAGAACCGGGTCTGGCTGATGGTTCATTGCTGGATCGATTAAAGCGTTGTAGGAGATTGGCTATATCTGGCCGCTGTGGTTTTCTCCAGCGTGTTTAGCTGAAATTATTTTTCGTTAAATATCATATGGTTAAATAATCCTAAAATTCGTTTGTGGCTTTTCGTGGGTGGCATCCGCCGTCAGAAACGTCGAATTAATGACGTGGACTTTATGGCAGGTTGTGTCCCTCGTTTCCGCTACATACGTAGGACAAATCGCTATGGCTAAATAAAATCTCGAACGCCGAGTTACGTTCAAGGAGTACGGATAGCCCCACACAGACCCAGGGCGTCCGTTGACGGTTTTCGACATCAAGGATGAGATGGCTATGAGTCTGACCCGCAGTATTGGCGACACGCACAGCCCGCATTTCTATGCAGAAATGGGCGAGTTGATTTCTAACAGCGGCCAGGAAAACTTCGCCGCCAACATGCTGCATCTGGTGGATAAATGGGTACCAATTCACTTGGTCGACCTGAGTGAATGGACCCTGGACGAACTGCGCGACAACGTGCTCGACATCAAGCTGCTCGGCAGCGCCGGGCTGCAAAAGGACTGGTCTGCCCCGCAGACCGTGCATGCGCTGAATGACCATCCGCTGTTGCGGGAAATGCTGCGCATGCAAGACCCACTGCTGATCCAGATGAAGGCCAAAGCCAACAGCGCGCATCCGCGTGGCAGCTCGCACCAGTGCAATCTGGTATCGCGTCAGGGCAATCGGCGCTGCGTGATTTCGTTCTACCGCTCGCCCACCCAGCAGGGCTTTTCCCTGGCGCAGTTGTCGTTTCTCAAATGCTTGTCGGAGACCTTATTGCCCTTGCTGGAGCGGCATGCGCACCTTCTGCGTCTGACGCCGCACGCCGAGTCCGAGCCGGCCCAGAACCTGCTGGAACAATCGCAGTTGCAGCGCGAGTTCTACAAGCGTTTGTCCCTCAGCGATATCACCCTGTCGGCGCGCGAGCAGGAAGTTTGCCTCGGCCTGTTGACCGGCGGCACCGTGCCGCAGATGGCGGAAAAACTCAGCGTGAAAAACAGCTCGATCGAAACCTACCTCAAGCGCGCCGCAGCCAAATTGGGCGTGAGTGGGCGGCATGGATTGGCCAAATGGATGGTTGGCGCCTGATGAACAAATGGACACTCACCAGCGTAGGCGTGGCCTGGATGCTCGGCGGTTGTTCGCTGATCCCCGAGTACCAACGGCCTGCGGCGCCGACACCTGCGCAGTACCCCCAAGGCGGCGTCTACAGCCTGGCGCAGGCCGACACCGTGGCAGTAAAGCCGGACTGGCAGCAACTGTTTCACGACCCGGCCTTGCAACAGCTGATTGGCAACGCGCTGGTCAACAACCGTGACCTCAGGGTGGCCGCGCTGAATGTGGAAGCGTTCCAGGCCCAGTACCGCATCCAGCGTGCGGACCTGTTCCCGGCGGTGTCCGCAACAGGCGCCGGCAAACGCCAGAAGTTGCCGGCCGATGTAACCGGCACCGGCAAGTCGGCGATCACGTCCAACTATTCGGCCACGTTAGGGCTCAGCGCCTATGAGCTGGATTTGTTCGGCCGCGTGCGCAGCCTCAGCGAGCAGGCGATGCTCACTTACCTGGGCACCGAGGAAGCCCGGCGCAGCACACAACTGAGCCTGGTCGCCAACGTCGCCAATGCCTACCTGACCTGGCGCGCCGACCAGGAACTGCTGGCCCTGGCGCAGCAAACCCTGACGGCCAACGACCACAGCTGGCAACTGACCAGCCGCAGCAAAAGTGCGGGCAAGGCTTCGGCGCTGGAGGTGGTACAAGCCCGCACGGCCGTCGAAAGTACCCGCGCCAGCGTGGCCCGTTATGAGCGCCAGGTCGCCCAGGACCTCAACAACCTTGCCCTGCTGGTCGGCGGCCCGGTGGATGAGCACCTGCCGTCGCGGCCACTGGCCGATGATCTGGTGGCGCGCGTGCCCGCAGGCTTGCCCTCCGACCTGCTGCAACGGCGCCCGGATATCCTCCAGGCCGAGTACCAGTTGCAAGCGGCCAACGCGAATATCGGCGCGGCCCGCGCAGCGTTTTTTCCTTCGGTCACCCTCACGGCCAACGCCGGCAGCACCAGCACCGAACTGTCAGGGTTGTTCAAGGGAGGCACGGGCACCTGGACCTTCCAACCGCAAATCAACCTGCCGATCTTCAACGCCGGCAGCCTGCGTGCCAGCCTCGACTACGCCAAATTGCAGAAAGACATTACGGTGGCCCAGTACGAAAAATCCATCCAGACCGCGTTCCAGGAAGTCGCCGACGGCCTCGCCGCCCGTCAGACGTTCAACGACCAACTGCAGGCGCAACGGGATTTCGTCGCGGCCAACCAGGCCTATTACGACCTGGCCCAACACCGCTACCGCAGCGGTGTCGACAGCAACCTGACGTTCCTTGATGCGCAGCGCTCGCTGTTCAGTTCACAGCAGGCGCTGATCGTCGATCGGTTGGCCCAATTGGTCGCGGAGGTGAACCTGTATACGGCGCTGGGTGGCGCGTGGAACGTCAACTCAACCCCGACTGCCGCAGCCGGTACTCCCCCGGCGTCACCTGTGCGTAACGAAGGAAAAACCGGCTGAAATACGCTGGGTCTTTGAACCCCAGCTGGTAGCAGATTTCATTCGCCGAGCTGCCGGTAAACAGCAGCAGGCGCTTGGCTTCCTGCATGACCCGTTCCAGGATCAGGCGCTTGGACGGCAGGTCGGCCATGCGCCGGCAGACTTCATTGAGCCGCGCGACGGTGACACCGACCTCCCCGGCGTAACGTGCCAGCGGCCAATGCTCCAGGTAATGCGCTTCGATCAGTTCGTTGAAACGATGGAAGATACGCAGGTCTTCATGCCGCGTCGGGCGCGCCGGCAGCGAGTTGGCACACAGGCGCAGCAGGCGAATCATGATCAGGCGCGTCAGGCTTTCCAGTGCAGCGGCGCGCCCTGCCCACTGGGCGTTGATCTCGCTGCTTAACGCTTCGAACAGTTGATCCAATCCTTGGGCATCTGCCTTCAGCGCCACACACGCGGCCCCGGAGGCAAGGCTCGGGTCGGCGTCAATCAAGGCCCACACCCATTGCTGACGCACCGTCAGCACATGCCCGTCCGCATCCGGTTCAGTCACAAACGCATGGGGCACCGTGGGCGGTGTGAGAAAAAACATCGGCCCTGATTCAACGTACTGGCGATCATCCAGATACACCCGCACCGCGCCGCTCTTCACGTAATGCACCTGGAAAAATCGGTCATGCCGATGCACGGGCATATTGCGCCCGAAAAATCCTGCCAGGTTGGCGAGCTTGTCGTAATGCACCTCGGCATCGCTGTAACGCTGGTCGTAGACCTGCCCGATGTTGATGTTGGGAATCGGCTTCACAGTGCACTCTTCTTGTTGTTCGGATGCTGCTGGATTTTGCCATGCTTGACGGTAGTTAACATATTAATTATAACGTTAATACATTAACGAACTGCCTATGCAGCAGTCGCCACCGCCAGGAGAAACGCATGAGCCGTACCCTGCATGATGTTGCCAGCGGCACCCTGTTCGGCGTTGCGCTGAACTACCAGGGCTTGCTGGACCAGCATCTCGCCGCCTTCCAGCAGGCGCCCTATCAGCAGCCGCCGAGCAAACCGGTGCTGTTTATCAAGACCCCGAATACGCGCAATGAGCACGACGGTGTGGTGGTGTTTCCTCAGGGTGAACGCCTGCAACCAGGGCCGGCCCTGGGTGTGGTGATCGGCCAGCGTGCCAGCCGCGTCAGCCTGGAAAACGCCATGGCGCATGTGGCCGGTTATGTGGTGGTGAATGAATTCAACCTGCCGGAAGACAGTTACTACCGCCCCGCCGTGAAAGCCAAATGCCGCGATGGTTTTTGTGCCTTCGGGCCGGATTGGGTCGCGCGGGATCAGGTGACCAACCCCAATCAACTGAGCCTCAGACTCTTCGTCAACGGCGAACTGCGCCAGCAAAACTCCACCGCCAATTGGGTACGGGATATTGCGCAATTGATCGCCGAAATCAGCGAGTTCATGACCCTGCACCCTGGCGACGTGCTGATTACCGGCACCCCGGAAGGTCGCGTGGATGTGCAGCCTGGAGACAGGGTTGAAGTTGAAATCAGCGGTGTCGGTCGCTTGGCCAACACCGTGCAGGCGGAGGCAGCGCGATGAAACACGCCCGTATTCGTTTTGAAGGCGCGATCCATGCCGTGCACGTGGAGGCGGATTACAGCGTGCGCCTGAGCGATGGCCGGTTGCTCGCCGAAGAACACGTGGAGTGGCTGCCGCCCGCCACCGGCACGATGTTCGCCCTGGGCCTGAACTACGCCGACCACGCCGCCGAGTTGGCATTCAAACCGCCCACCGAGCCCCTGGCATTCATCAAGTCCGTCGGCACCTACACCGGCCACCGGCAGGTTACCTGGCGCCCGGACAACGTCGCCTACATGCACTACGAGTGCGAGCTGGTGGCGGTAATCGGCAAGACTGCGCGCAACGTCAAGCGCGCCGACGCCCTGGATTACCTGGCCGGTTACACGGTGTGCAACGACTACGCGATCCGCGACTACCTGGAAAACTACTACCGCCCCAACCTGCGCGTTAAAAACCGCGACGCCACCACCCCGGTCGGCCCGTGGATCGTCGATGTGGCGGATGTGCCCGACCCGAGCAACCTGACCCTGCGCACCTGGATCAACGGTGAGCTGCGCCAGGAAGGCAGCACCCGCGACATGATTTTCGACATTCCCTACCTCATCGAATACCTGTCCAGCTTCATGACCCTGCAACCCGGCGACATGATCGCCACCGGCACGCCCGAAGGCCTGGCCGATGTGGTGCCGGGTGACGAAGTGGTGGTGGAAGTCGAAGGCGTGGGCCGCCTGGTCAACCGAATTGTCAGCGAGGCGGAATTCTTTTCCACCCGGAAAGAGGCTTGAGCACCATGATCAAACACTGGATCAACGGCCGTGAGGTCGAAAGCAAAGACACCTTCATGAACTACAACCCGGCCACCGGCGAGGCCATCGGCGAAGTCGCCAGCGGTGGGCCTGAAGAAGTCGCGCAGGCTGTCGCGGCCGCTAAAGAAGCGTTTCCCAAATGGGCCAACACCCCGGCCAGGGAGCGCGCACGCTTGATGCGCAAGCTCGGTGAGTTGATCGAGCAGAACGTACCGCGCCTGGCCGAACTGGAAACCCTCGACACCGGCCTGCCGATCCACCAGACCAAAAATGTGCTGATCCCGCGGGCCTCACACAACTTCGATTTTTTCGCAGAAGTGTGCACACGCATGGACGGCCATAGCTACCCGGTGGACGATCAGATGCTCAACTACACCCTCTACCAGCCGGTGGGCGTGTGCGGGTTGGTGTCGCCGTGGAATGTGCCGTTCATGACCGCCACCTGGAAAACCGCGCCGTGCCTGGCGCTGGGCAATACGGCGGTGTTGAAGATGTCGGAACTGTCGCCACTGACCGCCAACGAACTGGGACGCCTGGCGGTGGAAGCCGGAATTCCAAACGGCGTGCTCAATGTGATTCAAGGCTACGGCGCCACCGCCGGTGACGCGCTGGTACGCCACCCGGATGTACGCGCCATTTCGTTCACCGGCGGCACCGCCACCGGCAAGAAAATCATGCAGACCGCCGGCCTGAAAAAGTACTCGATGGAGCTCGGCGGCAAGTCGCCGGTGCTGATCTTTGAAGATGCCGACCTTGAGCGCGCGCTCGACGCCGCGCTGTTCACCATCTTTTCGCTGAATGGTGAACGCTGCACCGCCGGCAGCCGGGTCTTTATCCAGGAAAGTGTCTACCCGCAGTTTGTCGCTGAGTTTGCCGCGCGGGCCAAGCGGCTGATTGTGGGCGACCCTCAAGACCCCAAGACCCAGGTCGGTTCGATGATCACCCAGGCGCACTACGACAAGGTCACCGGCTATATCAAAATCGGCCTCGAAGAAGGTGCCACTCTGCTCGCCGGCGGCCTGGAACGCCCGGCCAATTTACCGGCGCACCTGAGCAAAGGTCAGTTTATCCAGCCCACGGTGTTTGCCGATGTGAACAACAAGATGCGCATCGCCCAGGAAGAAATCTTCGGCCCGGTGGTGTGCCTGATTCCGTTCAAGGACGAAGCCGAGGCGCTGCAATTGGCCAACGATACCGAGTACGGCCTGGCGTCGTATATCTGGACGCAGGACATCGGCAAGGCCCATCGCCTGGCGCGCGGGATTGAAGCCGGCATGGTATTTATCAACAGCCAGAATGTGCGTGACCTGCGCCAGCCCTTCGGCGGCGTAAAAGGTTCCGGCACCGGGCGCGAAGGCGGCCAGTACAGTTTTGAAGTGTTTGCCGAGATCAAGAACGTGTGCATTTCCATGGGCAGCCATCACATCCCGCGTTGGGGCGTGTAACCCTCACATTGCACTCCAACAAGAATAAATACTCAGGAGAATGATCATGGGCGAAGTGGTCCTGGCGGCGAAGATCTGCCACGTACCGTCGATGTACCTGTCGGAACTGCCCGGCAAACATCATGGCTGTCGCGAAGCGGCGATTGCCGGCCACACGGAAATCGGCCGCCGCGCCCGAGAATTGGGGGCGGACACAGCCGTGGTGTTTGACGTGCACTGGCTGGTCAACAGCGGCTATCACGTCAACTGCGGTGAGCATTTCCAGGGCACCTACACCAGTAACGAGCTGCCGCACTTCATCAAGAACATGGAATACGCCTACCCCGGTTGCCCCGAGCTGGGCGCGTTGATCGCCGCCGAGGCCAACCTGGCCGGTGTGCGCACCATGGCCCATAACATCCCGAGCCTGGAGCTGGAATACGGCACGTTGGTGCCCATGCGCTACATGCACATGGGCGTGCCGGAGGATGAAAAACTCAAGGTCATTTCCATCGCCGCGTGGTGCGCCTGGCATCGCCTGGAAGACAGCTTTGCGTTTGGTGCCGCCGTGCGCCGGGCTATCGAAAAGAGTGACCGCAAGGTGCTGGTGCTGGCCTCCGGCTCACTCTCCCACCGTTTTTCGGATGACCGTGAAGCCGAGGCGAACATCCATAACTGGACCCGTGAATTCGATAAGCAGATGGACCTGCACGTGGTGCAAATGTGGCAGCAAGGCCGCTTCAAGGAGTTCTGCGCGATGCTGCCGGACTACGCCGAACACTGTTTTGGCGAAGGCAAGATGCACGACACCGCCATGCTGCTGGGCCTGCTCGGCGGGCCGGACTATGCCAAACCGGCCGAGATCATCACGGCGCCGTTCGGCAGTTCGGGCACCGGCCAGGTCAACGCGATCTTTCCCCTGTAACCCTGGGAGGCAACCATGCCGCACTTTATCGCCGAGTACACCGACAACATCGAACCACAGGCCGACCTGCCCGGCCTGTTTGAAAAGATCCACCGCGTGCTGGGGGACAGTGGCGTGTTTCCCCTTGGCGGCATCCGCAGCCGTGGCGTGCGCCTGGACACCTGGCGCATGGCCGATGGCAAGCACGACTACGCCTTTGTGCATATGACCCTCAAGGTGGGTCATGGCCGCGACCTGCCCACGCGACAGGCGGTGGCCGAGGCCGTGTTCGCGACGATCAGCGCGCACTTTGCCGAGCTGCAGGCGCAACGCTTGCTGGCGCTGTCATTCGAGATGGTCGAACTGCACCCGCAGCTCAACTTCAAGCAGAACAACGTGCATGCATTTCTGAACAACCCGGCGGGCTGAGTCCCGCCCTCCCCTCACGGCCACTCAGACAAAAAGTACAACACCATGAGCACAGCCAATTCCACTGCCAGCCTCGTGCTGGCCGAGCACGACCGCACCCATCGTTTAGTCACCTGGCGCCTGATGCCGCTGTTGTTGGTCTGTTACCTGTTCGCCCATCTGGACCGCATCAACATCGGCTTCGCGAAGATGCAGATGAGCAGTGACCTGCACTTCAGCGACACGGTCTACGGCTTTGGCGCCGGGCTGTTTTTTATCGCCTACGCGCTGTTCGGCGTACCCAGCAATATGGCACTTGACCGGGTCGGGCCACGGCGCTGGATCGCCAGCCTGATGGTGGTGTGGGGCCTGTTGTCCACCGGCATGTTGTGGGTCGAGAGTGCCCGTGGTTTCTATGTGCTGCGCTTTTTGCTGGGGGTGGCCGAGGCCGGGTTTTTCCCGGGCATCCTGGTGTTTCTCAACCGCTGGTACCCGGCACGCCGGCGTGCCCAGGTCACCGCGCTGTTCGCCATTGCAGTGCCGATGGCCGGCGTGTTGGGCGGACCACTCTCCGGGGCGATTCTGGAGAACTTCCACGACGTGGGCAGCCTGCGCGGCTGGCAGTGGATGTTTCTGATCGAAGGCGCGCCGGTGGTGCTGCTGGGGCTGGTGGTGCTCAAGTGCTTGCCGGACGGTTTCGACTCGGTGAACTGGCTGACGGCCGAGCAAAAACAGCAACTGCGCGCCCAACTGAGCAGCGAAGAACAGCGCAAGACCATCACCTCGTTCAGCGGCATCCTGCGTGACCCGCAGGTGTGGCTGTTGGTGGCGGTGTACTTTGCGGTGATGCTGGCGGTAAACACCCTGGCGTTCTGGATGCCGACCCTGATCCACGGCGCTGGCATCGGCCGCGACAGCCAGGTTGGCCTGCTCAGCGCCGTGCCGTATCTGGCCGGGTGCTTCTTCATGATCGGCTGCGGACGCTCGTCCGACCGACACCGCGAACGTCGCTGGCACCTGTGTGTGCCATTGCTGATGGCCGCCGTCGGTATCGCCGTGACCGGCCTGGCGCCAGGCAATCCGCTGCTGGTGATGAGCGGGCTAGTGGTCGCCGGCATGGGCGCCAGTGCCGCCCTGCCGATGTTCTGGCAACTGCCGCCAGCGTTTCTCTCCAACACCACCCAGGCCGCCGGCATCGCCATGATCAGCTCGTTCGGCAGCGTCGCCGCGTTCCTCGCGCCGTACCTGATCGGCTGGATGCGCGACGCCACCCAGAGCGCCAGCCTCGCGCTTTACGTACTCGCCCTGTTTATCGCCCTCGGCGGCCTGCTGGTGCTGCGCACCCACGCCGCCATCGTCAACCCACACTAGAGACCGTTGCCATGCTCGACTCACAGCACATCCATGAGGCCGCTACCCGTCTGGACCGCGCCGAACGCAGCCGCGAACAGGTGCGCCAGTTCTCCCTCGACTACCCTGGCATCACGATTGAAGACGCCTACGCCATCCAACGCGCCTGGGTCGCGCAGAAGATCAAGGACGGCCGTACCTTGAAGGGTCACAAAATCGGCCTGACTTCACGGGCCATGCAAGTGTCATCGAACATCACCGAACCCGACTATGGCGCGCTGCTCGATGACATGTTTTTCGACGAAGGCAGTGATATTCCCTTCGAGCGTTTCATTGTGCCTCGGGTGGAAGTGGAACTGGCCTTCATCCTCGGCAAACCGCTCAAGGGCCCGAACTGCACGGTGTTCGACGTCCTCGACGCCACTGAGTGGGTGATCCCGGCGCTGGAGATCATCGACGCGCGCATCCAACAGGTCGACCCACAGACCCACGCGACCCGCAAGGTCTTCGACACGATCTCCGACAACGCCGCGAATGCGGGAGTGGTGATGGGCGGCCGCGCCGTGCGGCCCACCGACATCGACCTGCGCAAAGTGCCGGCGGTGCTGTACCGCAATGGCGTGATCGAGGAGTCCGGGGTGTCGGCTGCGGTGCTTAACCACCCGGCCAAGGGCGTGGCGTGGCTGGCCAACAAGCTGGCGGCGTATGACGTCACGCTGCTGCCCGGGCAAATCATCCTCGGTGGCTCGTTTACACGCCCGGTGGCGGCACGCCCCGGCGATACCTTCCATGTCGACTACGACACGCTCGGGTCGATCGCCTGCCGTTTCGTCTGACCACTGGAGATTGTCATGGACATGCCTGTCAACCGCTTCAAACAACGCCTGAACAAGGGCGACGTACAGATCGGCCTGTGGCTCGGCCTGGCGGATGCCTACTGTGCCGAACTGGCCGCCAACGCCGGTTTCGATTGGTTGCTGATCGATGGCGAACACGCGCCCAACGCTCTGCCAGGCATGCTTGGCCAATTGCAGGCCATCGCGCCCTATCCCAGCCAGGCGCTGATTCGCCCGGTGATCGGCGACAGCGCGCTGATCAAGCAACTGCTGGATATCGGCGCTCAGACATTACTGGTGCCAATGGTTGAAAGCGCCGCGCAGGCCCGCGAACTGGTGCGTGCCATGCGCTACCCGCCCCAGGGCATTCGTGGCGTCGGCAGTGCTTTGGCCCGCGCTTCGCGCTGGAACAGCATCCCCGGTTACCTCGACCAGGCCGATGAGCAGATGTGCCTCCTGGTGCAGATTGAAAGCGCTGAAGGCCTGGCCAATCTGGACGCCATCGCCGCAGTCGAAGGCGTGGACGGTGTGTTTATCGGCCCGGCGGATTTAAGTGCGTCCATGGGGCATCGCGGTAACCCGGGGCACGTTGCGGTGCAGGCGGCAATTGAACAGGCAATCACGCGCATCGTACACGCGGGCAAGGCGGCGGGAATTCTCAGTGCGGATGAAACGCTGGCGCGGCGCTACATCGAACTGGGTGCGACGTTTGTGGCGGTGGGTGTGGATACCACGGTGTTGATGCGTGGCTTGCAGAGTTTGGCGGGGAGATTCAAGGGCGCTCCCGAAGCCTCACACACCGGTGGTGTCTACTGAGATCTCATGTGGGAGCTGGCTTGCCTGCGATGGCGGTGGGCCAATGGGGTTAGTTGTCACAGGTACACCGCTATCGCAGGCAAGCCAGCTCCCACACTTTGATGTGTGGCGTTTGAGCAATTGTTTCAGCGCTTGATGTTCTTCAAGTCATCCAGCAGGCCCAACAGGGCCTCGAACTTCTCCGTACCGAATTGATCCTGCAAGCGCTGGTAGTTGGCTTCCATGCAATGGCTCATGGACTCGAAACTCGCCTTGCCCTTGTCGGCCAGGGTCACCAGCACACGGCGCTGGTCCTGCTCGGCCTTGCGCCGGTGCACCATGCCGGCGGTCTCCATGCGCACCAGCACGCCGGTCATGCTCGGTTTGAGGATGCAGGCCAGTTCCGCCAGTTGGTAAATCTCCAGCTCACCGTGTTGCTCAAGGATGCGGATGATCCGCCATTGCTGTTCGGTCAGGCCGTGTTCATTCAGGGAGGGCCGGAAAAAACTCATGGCAGCTTCGCGGGCTTGCAGCAGGGCCAATGTCAGGGATTGTCGAGGTTTAAGCATAGGGATCAGGGTCACGGGTTATTTAGTTAATAATTTAACGAAACTCTAGCATTCCCGGCCAGTGAGCGCGCTATAACTTGTTTGCCGCACCTGCCCATGGCGCGCTGAATCAAAAGCCTGGGCACGCAGGGTCAAGACATCCGTCCCGCCAGGGCCCCTAATGGAGGCATCCGCTTTAGCGCCTTCCTTCACCTTTTCAGGCTGCGCCATGATCAACATCGAAACCCCCACGTATTACACCGCCACCAAGAAATACAACCTCAGCTTCCCCACGCTGGAGCAGGACATCGACGCCGATGTCGTGGTGATTGGCGGCGGTTTCTCCGGTATCAACACTGCCCTGGAACTGGCGGAAAAAGGCATCACCAATGTTGTGGTGCTCGAAGCGCGCTACCTGGGCTTTGGCGGCACCGGGCGCAACGGCGGGCAAATCATGGCGGGCATCGGCCATGACCTGGAGAAGATCAAGAAGGATGTGGGCGAAGACGGCCTGCGCCAGGTGTTCGAGATCAGCGACCTGGGCGCCGACATCATCAAGAACCGCATCGCCAAGTACAACATCGACGCGGATTTCTGCCACGGCTATGGCTACATGGGCTTCAACGCCCGCCAGGAAAAAACCCTGCGCGCCTGGGAAAAGGACTTCAAGTCGATCAACAGCCAGCATGAGATCCGCTTTCTCGGCGGCGCCGACGTGCAGCAGATCATCGGTTCCACAGCCTATACCAGCGCCCTGCTGCACATGGGCGGCGGGCATGTGCACTCGCTCAACCTGCTGTTGGGCGAAGCCACCGCCCTGGCCAGCCATGGCGTACGGATTTTCGAGAACAGCCCGGCCCTGGACGTCAGTTATGGCGAGCGCATCACCGTGCGCACCGGCCGCGGCTCGGTCCGCGCCAGCAAGTTGCTGTGGGCCTGCGACAGTTTCCTCAACAAGCTGGAACCGGAGCTGCACCGTTCGACCATCAACACCTACGCGTTCCAGATGATGACCGAGCCGTTGTCCGAGGAGCTGATCCAACGCATCAGCCCGATTCGCGGGGCCTACAGCGACATTCGCCCGGTGATCGACTACTACCGCGTAACCAATGAAAACCGCTTGCTGTTCGGTGCCGCGACGCCACTGGTGGAGCATATTCCCGGCGACCTGAAGGCCTGGAACCGCAACCTGATGCTGAAGATTTTCCCCTACCTCAAGGACGTGAAAATCGACCTGGCGTGGGGCGGGCCGATGGCGTGCAGCCCTAATCTGTTTCCGCAGATCGGCACTTTGCCAGGGCGCAGCAACGCGTTTTTCGTGCAGGGCTATTCAGGTTTTGGCGTCACCCCCAGCCACATCATCTGCAAGGTCCTGGCCGAAGGCATGAGCGAAGGCTCGGCGCGGTATGACCTGGTCAGCTCGATTCATCGCCCGACCATCATCGGCAAGGACGCGATCCGCCCCTTGCTGCTGACGGCAGGCAAATCCTGGCACCAACTTTCCGGCTACTGGAACGGGCGCCGCTAATTTTCATTTCCTTATCAGGAGCAACTGCCATGACCCTTACCACCCTCAAGCACAACGTGCAGCTGTCGGAACTCGACGCCTGGGGTACCGTGGCCGATCTCGGCTCAGAGATCCTCGAAGGCGAGGTGCGTGCCTTCGGCAAGATGACCTTCGGCGCGCCTACCGATCCGGTCAGCAGTGCTTACTTCGGCACCACACAGGGCAAGTTCCGCATGGTCTACCCGTTCGCTGAGCAGGCCACAGTGGTGACCGGCGAAGTGGTCCTGACCGACGAATCCACCGGCCAATCCGCGCGCTACAAGGCCGGCGACAGCTGGTTCGTGACCAAGGGCACACCCGTGCTGTGGGAAGTGGTCAGCGAGAGTTTCGTCAAACACTACTTCGCCGTTGCCTAAGGGAGCGTTGCCATGACGAGTTCCCCAGACTGGATCACCGTGGGCGCCCTGGCCGACGGGTTTGCCCCGCAAGCGTTTATCCTGCCCAACCTCGCCGAACTGGCCGGCAAGACGTTTACCCTGCACTTCGCCAATGGCTGGCAGATCGAGCACCGTTTCGAGCAGGACCGCCTGGCCTGGCAGGCCGCCGACGGGCACTCCAGCGGCAGCGCGCCCTACCGCGCCACCTCGATTCGCCCGGGGTTGTACCTGGTGGACTTCATCAAGCATGAGGCCGGGCAAAGCTGGTCGATCAGCCTGGTGCTGGATACACCGGGCGAGTCGTTTACGGCGGTGATCGGCCGCCTGCCCGAACAATCGGAAACCCACGAAGGCCTTTACCACCGAGCCCTGGCCGGTAAACCGCTGAGCTCGGTGCAGGTCGACTTCCTGCACGGCAGCCTCGACCGCCCGTGGCAAGACGGCCACTGCCTGCATGCGCCAACCGACGAACTGCTGGGCCTGCGCAATCAATATCGCTACAGCCCCAGCGAAATCTATGAGCACATCTACCTCAACCCACGCTTCTATGCCTGGCAATGTTTGAAGGGCGTGGAGCAAGGCTTGTGCGACACCGACCGCTGCCACTACTACAAGATCGCCGAACAGCTGTACCTGTTTGTGTGGCAAGAAAAAATCGTACCCACCCTCGGCCTGGTGCTGATCGACCTGCAACAGCACCGCAGCGACGGCAAAATTTTTGGCTACGCCGGGGCGTCATTCGATGCGCTGTCGAACTTCCCCATCAGCTCCTATTGCCAGGTGCTTAACCGCACGGAGTACCCTCGTGACTGAGCCGCGCACGGTCGTCATCACGGGTGCCGGCACCGGTATCGGCGCTGCGTGTGCGCGGTTGTATGCCGAGGACGACGCGCGGTTGGTGCTGATCGGCAGGCGCCGTGAGCCGCTGGAACAGGTGGCCCGACAAACCGGCGGGCTGATCCTGGTGGGCGACGCCGCCTGCCCGGACACCTGGGACGGGTTTATCCGGCAGATCCGCGAACACTACGGGCGCCTGGATGTGCTGCTGGCTTGCGCGGGTGGCCATGGCGTGGGCAGCGCGACCCAGACCAGCCCGGCCACTTGGGAAAGTGCACTGCGCAGCAACCTCGACAGCGCGTTCTACAGCGCCCGCGCCTGCCTGCCGATGTTGCAGGAAAGCGCGGGCAATATTGTGCTGATCGGCTCCATCGCCTCGTTGGCGGCAGGGCCCGACGTGTGCGGCTACACCACGGCCAAGCATGCGCTCCTCGGGCTTAACCGCTCTCTCGCGCGGGATTATGGGCCCCACGGCGTGCGGGTGAACACGGTATGCCCGGGCTGGGTGCACACCCCCATGGCTGATGCGGAAATGCAGCCGCTGATGAATGCCTATGGCGATACGCTGCAACAGGCTTATGAACGGGTGTGCGCCGATGTGCCGCTGCGCCGGGCCGCACGCGCCGAGGAAATCGCCAAAGCCTGTCGCTTCCTGGCGTCCAGTGATGCATCGATCATCACCGGGGCGACGTTGGTCGCCGACGGCGGTTCGAGCATTGTCGATGTGCCCACATTGGCCTTCACGCGACTGGAGCCCAGCCATGGTGAATGACCTGGATTTCAGCGGACGTGTGGTGTTGGTCACCGGCGGCGCGCAAGGCATTGGGCTCGGTATCGTCGAAGCGTTTGCCCGTCGCGGCGCGCAGGTCGTGATTGCCGACCGCCTGCTCGCGCAAGCCCAGGAGGTTGCCGCCGCACTCTGCGTGCAGGGTTACCGCGTCGAAGCCGTGGGCGTCGACCTGGCGGAGTCAGAGGCGGTGTTCGCCTGTGTTCAAGGGTTGGCGCGGCTGGATGTCCTGGTGCACAACGCCGGGTATTTTCCGCTGACGGCGTTTGCCGACATCACCCCGGCCATCCTGCAACGGACCTTGGCGGTCAACCTGTCAGCATTGTTCTGGCTGACCCAGGCGGCCTTGCCGGCGTTTCGCGCGCAGGGTCGTGGTTGCGTGCTGGTGACGTCTTCGGTCACCGGCAATCGGGTCGGCTATCCAGGGCTCAGTCATTACGCGGCGTCCAAGGCCGGGGTCAACGGCTTTATTCGCAACGCGGCGCTGGAATTGGCGTCGCTGAAGGTGCGGGTGAATGGTGTGGAGCCGGGCATGATCGTCACGCCGGCGATGGGCAACCTGGGCGACGCCGCGCTGAATGCCAGCATCGCCAGCCGCGTGCCGCTCGGGCGCCTGGGCTCGGCGGCGGATATCGCCGGCGCCATGCTGTTTCTGGCCTCCGATCTGGCCGGCTATATCACCGGCCAAACCCTGGTGGTGGACGGCGGGTCGACCTTGCCGGAAGTCTGAAACCCGGCTCGCTTCCAATGTGGTCGCAAGCCCCGCCCCACATTAGCGTTGAAGACCCGGGTTATGCTCCCGCTGCCTGCAACCGGCTAGACCGGAAATCCTTGGGCGACACCTCGAATTGCTTCTTGAACGACCGGCTGAAATGCGCCGAGTCAGTAAAGCCCCACTTGTAGGCAATCGAGGTGATCGACTCACTCCTGAGGAACGGGTTGGTCAAATCATCCGCGCTGCGTTTGAGCCGCGCCCGCTGGATATAGCGACAGACGCTGTCGTCTTGCTCCTCAAACAACCGGTACAGGTGTCGCACCGAAATATTCAGCCGATTGGCCAACCCGATCGGGCTCAGGCCGGGCTGGCTGAGCGACTCATCAATCACCTTCTGCACATAACTGCGCAGGTTATTCCCCTGCAACGCCGCCAAGCCTTCACGGCACTCATCGCCCTGCTCCAGGGCCGAACCCAGCAGCGAGACGAACGCGGTTTGCAGCGCCTCGACTTCACCCGCACCGTCCGCCGTGTCGTCCTTGCACAACTGGTCCATCAGCACATGCAGCATGCGCCCACAGGCTTTGGTCGAAGAGATCTTGCCGAAGGCATGGGCATCGCCGCCCAGGTGCTTGCACACATCAGGGCGCGACAGCGACAACGAGGCATGTTCAATGAGGCCGAAGGGGGTGATTTCGATAGAGCCCACAGAGTCCATCAACAGCATCTCGCCGGGCGCCAATTGCAGGGTCTGGCCGTTCTGCACGATCTGCGAGTAACCACTGCGCTGGCTGACGAGGAAACAATCCTGGTCATTATCGTGGTCGGCGTGGTGCGCCGGGCGCTTGATCAGCCCGGCATTGGTGCGCAGGATCGCCAGGCCACGCGGCAATTTGTTGATCTCGCCGATAAACAGCGAGCGGTTGAACGCCAGTTCAGTGTCGAAATGACCGCACGCGGCGCGCAGCTCGTGGTTCCAGCTGTCCAGCCCGTCGTGTGCATGCTGTGGGATGCTCATGGGGTGCCTCCGCAATGGTTTTTTTTGTTGTTCTGCTGCAATAGTTAACATGTTATCTATATGCACGCAACAACTACCTGTTTGCCATTACGAAAGCACTATTGATGCCAATCAGAGGTTCGATAACACCCGCTGCAAGCCGGCCATCGTCGCCAGTAAATGCCCGCGCTGCACCGGGCTCAGCGCGATGTAACGCCGAAACGCCGGCAGCCGATTGACCACCTCGCTGCCGCCCATATGCTCCAGGCGCAGGCACCATTGCTGGTCGTGCAGTTCGATACGCAGGCGCTTGAAATCCAGCGGCATCAGCGCCTGGAACAATGCGTCGTCGGCCAGCAAGCACGCCTGTAACTCACGGGCCAGCGCCGGGTTGCCGGAGCGGCGGCGCACGCAAACGCCCCGGCGTCGAATCGCGCCGCCATGGTGCACCTCGAAGCTCGCCGTGCCCGCTGTCGACGCGGGCACGCGCAGTACAAATTCGGTCATCACCATGTGCATCAACAACTGCGATTCGGCGCGCTCGACAATCTCCAGCGTCACCTCTCCCACACACACTTTTACCTGTGTAGCGGACAGCCGCTCGACGTTCGCCAGCCCCAAATTACGCCGCAGATGCTCCAGGGTCACGCCCGGCCGATACCCCGCCGGAGCACGATCAGCGCGAAACAGCTCAAACAGTTTTTGCCGCAAAGTCGCCATAACCATCATCTGGGAGCCCCGGTTCGTTGCTGAATTCCTTGGCCAGCACCTCCTCCACGGAGGCCGGCTTGAAGGGGTTGACCTTCTGCACCACCAGGGTCCAGAACAACGCATACGCTGCGGTGATGGCGAGCATCACGCCAAATGGCACGTAGATATCGGCCGGGTTCATGCCCGGTGGCGTGATGAACCACATGCCCAAAAGGATGCCGATACTCGACACGATCTGCGGCAGCGGGAACCACGGCGAACGGTAGGCCCGTGGCAAATCCGGCCGGCGAATACGCAGGATCACCACCGACACCGTCACCAGCAAATAGGCAAAGCTCCACGCACACACCGCCGCCAGCACCAGGTGCATGATGTTGTCGGTGTTGCCGCCCAGGTACAACGCGTGCAGGCAGGGAATCAGCATTGCCACCAGGATGCACAGCAGCGGCGTCTTGAAGCGCGGGTGCAGGTAGGTGAAGACCTTGGGCAACGCGCCGTCCACCGCCATGCCATAGAGAATGCGTGGCACGCCTGCCATCAGGGTGTTGATGGTTGCGGCGCCGGCAAACAGAAAACCGATGCCCAGCCACATCGGGCCGATCTGCCCCATCACCTGCTCGGCGAACTTGGGGATCGCCATGGGCGTGTCCAGCAAGTGCACGCCGGAAGCGGCGTCCAACACGACGTTTTCGACTTGGCGCTTCATCGCCGCGCCATAGATGAACATGCACGTGGCCACGCCCACCAGCCCGAGCATCATCGCGCGCGGCATGACCTTGGCCGACTGGCGCAGGTCCGGCGCCAGCGGCGTGACGAACTCACAGCCGACAAACATGAACATCGCCATGCCCACCAGCGACAGCACGGTAATCAGGTCGGTGCCCACCAGTGATGCACCGAACCAGCCGTCCAGTTGCACCGCCGGCGCGGCAATCAGGCCCAGCACGCCAAACACCATCAGCGTGGTCCACATGCCGAAGGTGAGGATAATCTCCGCCCGGCCAAACGCGCTGACGCCAAAGGCATTCAGCACACCGAAGACAATCACAAAGCCCACGCCAAGCAGCCACGAACCGCCGGCCGACTCAGCCAGGGTATTGAGGTGTTCGAAGTTCACCAGGGCCATCACCCCGGCCAGGATGGTCTCGGCGGTGCCGGCAAACACATGCACGATCAGGTAGGCCGACAAGGTGCCGGTGATCGCAAAAAACCGGCCCATGCCGCAGTTGATGTAGTCGTACACCGAACCGGTGGTGGGCAGGATAGAAGCGGCTTCGGCGAACGTGGTGGCCTGGGCCAGCATCATCACCACGGCGATCAGCATCGCCAGGGCAAATGCGCTGCCGCCGATGCCAAACCCCATGGTGGCGGTGAGTATCACCGGGCTGGCCATGATCAGGCCAATGGTGCTGGCCAACGCGGTGGGGAAACCTACCGTGCCCCGGTTGAGGTGCGCGGTGAGTCGGTCGTTGATCGACATGGTGGGGTCCTCGAAAGCGGTTTTTTTTAATGTGTCGGCACTGTGCGCCCCACCCGAGTTGATCGTCTTGCCCCTGTCTGCCGCCGGTTTTGTTGCTCCCTGCCACGGCGAACCGCCTGGCGGCCAGGGTCAATTCCCTGGCACGCAAATGAAAGACTTGGGCGCCCACCGCTCGCCCTAATGCGCCCTCACTCTTAACCAAGATGGGGACAATAACAATGGAGCACACACTGAAAAATCGCCGCCTGCGCCAAGCGGTCGGCCTGGGCATGGCATTGCTGGTCTGTAAGGTTCAGGCGATCGAGCTGTATGCCGATGCCGACACCAAAGTCACCGGCAACTTCCTCGCCGTGTACGGGATGTTCAACAGCCCGAAAAACTACGATGGGCGTAGCGGCGGCTCGACCTGGCGCGAGGCGTTCATCAAGTACGGCCTGAGTGTCGAACACAGCCTGGGCAGTTTTGGCGGCGTGTACGGTACGGCCAACCTGGTGAGTTCCGGCACCTGGGGCGATGGTGATGCGTCCGGGGTCACCAACGGCACAGAGCGCACCACCAAGTTTGACGAAGCCTTCGCCGGCTGGCGCTCCGGCGACCTGTTCCCAGGGTTGGGCAAGGACGGCGTAGACCTGTCGTTCGGCCGGCAGATCATCATGCTGGGCGATGGTTTCATCATCAACGACGACGGCCCCAACCTCGGCAAGGGTGTGGGCGACGGTGAGTTCAATCGCGGCGGCGCCTACTACATCGCCGCACGCCATGCCTTCGACCAGACGGCGGTGATCCGCCTGGGCGGCAAGGACGGCGTGCATGGCAGCCTGATGTGGATAAAATCCGACAACCCGGCACAGGCCATGACTGAAATGGCCGCCGGCACCCTGGAATACAGCGCCGCACCGGGTACCCTGGGCCTGACCTACATTCACGGGATCGACGTGGATGAGCGCTTCGCTACCGACCTGCAGCGCCAGCGCAAAGGCATGAACCTCTACAGCCTGCGCGGCGCCGGCAATGCCGGCATCGACAGCGCGCACTTTGCCTTTGAACTGGCACGCCAGGACCGTCGCGACGCCCAGGAAAATGCCGGGTACGCCGAAGCCGGCTACACCTTCACTGACCTGCCGTGGTCACCGGACCTCACCTACCGATATGCGCGATATTCAAAAAACTGGGACGCCATGTTCTCAGGCTTCAATCGCGGCTACGGCACCTGGGTTCAAGGCGAGGTGGCGGGCAACTATTCCGGCCCGTACAACAGCAACACGGCGGTGCAGCACGTGGCGCTCAAGGTCAAGCCGCTGGACAACCTCACCCTTGGCGCGCTGTTCTTCGACTACAGCACGGTCAGCACCCGCGGCCAGTTGAACCTGGATGGCCGCGAGCTGGACCTGTATGCCGAATGGGCCGTCAACGAACACCTGATCATCACGCCGCTGCTCGGCCTCTACAAACCCAACAAGGATGCAGAGACCGGCGGCAACCAGGTCGGCGGCGACGGCACCAACGTCTACAGTCAGTTGGTGGTCGCCGTACCGTTCTGAATCGCCTCGGGCGCGCAGGGACGCAGCGCCCGAACCTCGGCATAGGCGCCTTGATGATAGAGCAACGGTGCGCGGCCGAAGTCATCGAAGGCCACCACCTTGCCGATCATGATCCAGTGGTCGCCGCCGTCCACCTGCTGGTACTTCTCGCAGTGAAACCGCGCCGAGCAATCGGCAAAGACCGGCGAGCCACCCTCCCCCGGCTCGTATTCGATCAAGGCGAAGCGGTCTTCACGCGGGCGCGCAAAGTTATTGGACAAGTGCACCTGATCCGCCGCCAATACATTCACTGCAAAGTGACTGGCTTCCTCAAACACTTCATGGCTGTTGGAGCGTTTGTCGATGCTCCACAGCACCAGCGGCGGATCGAGTGACACCGAGTTGAAACTGTTGGCGGTCACGCCCACCTTGCGCCCGGAGGCAGTGGCGGCGGTGACCACGGTCACGCCGGTGGCGAAGTTGCCCAGGGCGCGGCGAAAGGCCCGTGGGTCGAAAAGGCTGCTGTCAGACATGCAAGACTCCCGGGCGACCGCGCACGGTCACCCTGATGGTTATTGTGGAAGAACCCGTCACACCATGCTCGGGTCAGGTTCAAGGCCCATCAGCTCACGGCCGAGGATCTGCGCGCAGACATCGTAGTCGGTGTAGGCATGAGCGCCGGTCATATGGGAATCGCGGAACAGGCGCTGCATCTCGTTGTGTTCGAACCAGGCATTGCCACCTGCGGCAGCGAACAGGCGATCCACGGCTTCGATGCACATTTTGGTCGCGTAGGCCTGGTTAGTGCGCCAGAACGCCAGCGTCTCGCGGCTCGGGTAACGGTGCGCGGCGCTGTGCTCGGCGTGCTCCTGCCAGGTTTTTTCGAGGAATGCGCGGGCTGCCGCCACCTGGTGGGTGGACTCGGCCAGGCGCATCAGCGCAGGGGTAGCCGCGCCCACGGCGGCGCCGGTGTAGGCGCGCACGCGGGTTTTGGTTTTTTCGCGAAAGACCTCCAGCATGCGTTCGGCCACGCCCAGGCTCACGGTCGAGAAGCCGCTGGCGAAATACGGCCGGTACGGTGCGTAAAAGATCTTGCTGTCGGGATAGAGACCAAAGCCTGCGGACTTGCCTTCCATCATGTCCTTGGCCTTCTGGATCCGGTGTTCGGGCACCCAGGCGTTGTCGATGATCAAGGTCTTGGTGCCACTGCCTTTCATGCCGGCGGCGTACCAGTCGTCACGGATCTGGTAGTCACTGCGCGGCAACACGGCAAAGCAATAATCCTGGGTGCCTTCGGTGTTCTGCCGACGACAGCCGACAATCGCCCACTCGCCATGGTCGCAGCCGCTGCTCCAACCCATTTCACCGCTCAAATGCACACCGCCATCGCCCTCCACCACTCGCCCGAACGGCGCAATACTGCTGCTGGCCGTGGCATCCGGGTTGGCGCCCCAGATTTCCTGCTGCAAGGTTGCCGAGAACAACGCCAACTGGTGACTGTGGGTGCACAACAAGCTCATGGCCCAGGCGGTGCTGGCGCAACTGCCGGCGAGCAAGGCAATGCAGTCGGCGAACTCCGGCAGCGACAGCTCCAGGCCACCAAAGGCCTTGGGTTGAAAGGCACGGTGCAGGCCAATGCTTTTGAGCCAGGCGATGTTTTCATCCGGGACCTGGCGCTGCTGTTCGGCGCGCGCGGCATTCGCGGCGATGGCGGGCAGGAGGGGCTTGAGGTCTTCGAGGAGCGGGTTTGGCTTTTTCATGGACGGCCCTGCTTATTATTGGAGGTCCGGCAGGTGCGCCACGTACAGGCACGGCGCCGGATGCAGGGCCAGTATCGAACGCATTGCACGGGCGCAAAATGCACATTCGGCAGGCAAGGTTGTACTTTTCATAGACGTGGCAGGCACAGACATAAGGCGCGGCAGGCACAGTCAAGCGCTGCCTTCGCGCGTTGGCTACCCTCGGGTTTTCCTTTGTGAACTGCCAGGAACCTGCCATGAGCGATATCCCGCTGCTGCCCCAAGTCGAAGCCTTTTTGCGTCGCCAGCATGGGCTGTTTATTGACGGCGCCACCGTGCACAGCCATGCCAGCCAGACGTTGACAGTGACCAACCCTGCGACCGGCCAGGTGATCGCCGAGTTCGCCGATGCGGACCTTGCGGATATCGACGCAGCCGTGGCCTCCGCCAACCGAGGGTTCCAACGATGGTCCCAGGCCGCACCGGCCACACGCGGCAACGTGCTGCTGAAACTCGCTGACCTGCTGGAACACAATCGCGAAGAACTGGCGCAGATCGAAACCTGCCAGTCGGGCAAAATCATCCAGATTTCCCGCGCGTTCGAGGTCGACCAGGCCGCGCACTTCCTGCGCTATTACGCTGGCTGGGCCACCAAGATCAGCGGCCAGACCCTCACACCGTCGTTGCCCTCCTTCAACGGCGAGCGCTACACCGCATTTACCCTGCGCGAGCCGGTGGGCGTGGTGGTCGGTATCGTGCCGTGGAATTTCTCGACCATGATCGCCATCTGGAAACTCGCTTCAGCGCTGGTGACCGGTTGCAGCATCATCATCAAACCCAGCGAATTCACCCCGTTGACCATCCTGCGCATCGCCGAACTGGCCATTGACGCCGGGCTACCGGCGGGCGTGCTCAATGTGCTGACCGGCGGCGGGCACGTCGGCAAAGGCCTGGTGGAACACCCCGGCACCCACAAAGTGTCGTTCACAGGTTCCGTACCCACCGGTATCGCCGTGGGTCGCAGCGCCATGGGCGCCGGCCTGACCCGCGCGACCCTGGAACTGGGCGGCAAAAACGCCGCCGGTTTCTTGCGTGACATGGACGCGGACAAGGCGGTGGACGGGATTATCGAGGCAGGCTTTTTGCACTCCGGGCAAATCTGCGCGGCGGCCGAACGCTTCTTCGTGCACCGCTCGCAGATGGACGCCGTGTTGGAGAAGCTCAGCCAGCGCCTCAGCCGACTGACGATTGGCTCGCCCCTGGACGAACGCACCGAATTCGGCCCGGTAACCCACCAGCAACACCAGCAGAAACTGCTCGGCTACTTCAAGCAGGCCCGCGCCGAAAACAACACGATCATTCACGGCGGCAAGCTCATCGACCGGCCCGGCTGCTACGTCGAGCCCACCGTGATCCTGGCCAACAGCGTCAACGACACCCTGCTCAACGAAGAAACCTTCGGCCCCATCGCCACCTTCCTGCCCTACGACAGCGAAGACGAACTGCTCGCGCTGATGAACAACAGCCCCTACGGGTTGAGTGCCAGCCTGTGGACCCACGACCTCGGCAAGGCATTGCGCATGATACCGGCCATTAACGCGGGCACCGTGTGGGTGAATATGCACACCCTGCTCGACCCGGCTGTGCCGTTCGGGGGCAATCGTTCTTCGGGGGTTGGACGGGAGTTCGGCAGCGCGTTTATCGAGGATTACACCGAACTTAAGTCAGTGATGATTCGGTATTGAGGCTGCTTGGCATCGCCACCTGCGCCTCAATATCGATCAACCACTCCGACGCCGACAACCGATTGACGATAATCCACGAAGACGGCGGCGGGTTGCGTGGGAAACGCTGGCACGGGGCTTGCGCTATCGGCTCCTGCCGATCGCGAGCGTGCTAGGCGATATACAGCCGCAGCATGATCATATGGGCAAGCTCGCCGCCGAGCGCGGCCAACACCTTTTCGCTATTGTCCAACGCGGTGGCGGTTTGCTCAGCGATGCCAGGCCCGACGGTTCGCACTTCGGCGATGTATTACGACCCGATGCCTGCCCAACGTTTTTCGGCCCACTGCTTGCCGAGGGCCAGCATGGCGTACTCGTCCTCGACTGTGCCGCTGACAAGCACTGATCAACGTGCGCCGTCAGGGGTAAATGAGGCATTACATCGGGCGTGTTCGCTAGGCTGGAGTTAATGCCCCATCGCCAGGTTATAGGGCGAAAACCCCGCAAAATTCCACCTCAACGCCAATGCCGCCGGGCGGCGCACCACCTGCTCCACGGTCACCGTCCACAACCGCTGCGCGCCCTCAAACGCCGCCACTTCGGGGCCGCCGAGAATCAGCGAAGTGCGCCCGGCCACCTGCATCACGTCGCCCGATTCGAAATCGATAAACAACAACCCCGCCACCGGGTTCGCCAAAAGGTTGCCCAAGGTATTGAAGAATAGATTGCCGGCGAAGTCAGGGATGGTCAGCACGTTGCCGTCGACACGCACAAAACCGGTATTGCCGCCGCGATGGGAGACGTCCACCGAACGTTGGCCTTCCACGTCCACAAAGCTTGCGACGAAGAAGGTGTCGGCGTTGCGGATCATGGCCCGCGCCGTATCGTCCAGACTGTTGGAGCACTCGGCCAGGGTGCCGGGTTTGCGCGCAATCGCATCGATCGGGCGCAGTTGGATGTACTTGGGGCAGTTTCCGAACGTGTGCACGACGTCGACCGAGAAACCCTCCCGATCGAGGCGGTCGATGCAGCCATTTATACGGTTGCGACGCCGGGTGTTGAGGTCAATGCCCAGCAGGCCCACCGACGCGCCACTGAGTATTGCAGGCAACGCCGGGTCACCCTTGGACGGCATGCTGTCGACCTGTAACGCCTGCGGATTCGGTGAATGGGCAAACCCCGGCGCGCCTTCCAGCAGTGTCGCCCACGGGATGCCCTGTTCGTCCACCACACCGAGCACCAGATAAGGCAGCAACGGATAAAAATCCCGATGCTGCTCCGGCAAATGATCACGGATCACCTTGGGCCCGACCACTGCCATGCGCTCGGCAACGCCGGCACTTTCCTGCATCTGCCGTTCGCCGGCATGCCAGGGGGACTGTTCGATCAGGTTCATCGCGATCACCTCATAGTCGATGTGCAGAGGCTAAGCCCAGCCACCCATCGAGAGAATACCCACGCCAGGCAATCCACTATTACGCCAACTGAAATGCCGGATGTTCACGCAGCGCTTCCACGCAGTGGTCGACAAAACTGCGCACGCGCATCGGCGCATTGCGGCCCTCGCGGTAGACCACGTGCACCGGCAACGGCGGCCCTTCAAAAGCTGGCAACACGCGGCGCAATTGGCCGCTCACCAGATGTTCATGAACCGAGTAGCTCAGGCAGCGTATCAATCCTGCACCGTGCACGGCCGCATTGATCGCCCCTTGTACTGTGGCGCAACTCAAGCGCGCGTGCGCCTTGAGTGAATAACCTTGAAAGGCCCAGGGGTGCATCGGCTCACCATTAGTGGCGAGGTAGCCGGGGCTGGCGCAGAGGATAGGCCGCACCCGCCCCACCAACCGGGCGATCAGCGACGAGCTGGGCAGCTCGCCCACCAGCACCGCCACGTCCAGCCCCTCTTCGTGCAGGTTGGGGTAATAGTCGTGATAGTGGGCGACGAGGCGCACGCCAGGGTAACGGTCCATGTAAGCCGCCAACACCGGCGCCATCACATAGTGGCTGAACAGCAACGGCAAAAATACCTGCAGATTACCCTGGGGCTGCACATGCAAGCCTTTGGCCGAGGCCTCGGCGGCGTCCACGGCGGCCAGTAGGCGCACGCAGTCGGTCATGTAGGCGTTGCCCGCATCGGTCAGGCTCACACCCCGCGTAGTGCGCAGCAGCAGCGGCACGTGCAGGCGGGCTTCCAGGCGGGCAATGGCGCGTATCAAGGTTGGAGCGGAGACTTGCGCATAACGCGCCGCCGAAGCCAGGCTGGGTTGCCCGGCCAACGCCGCAAACAGTTGCATGTCGCGATACCGTTCCATCAGCCGCGCCGCTTCATCGCCGGGTTCAGGGCCGTGTCCTGCCCGAGGCGTTGGGTGAGGAAGTCGACAAAGGTGTGGATCTTGGCCGGTACGCGGCCGCTCTTGTGAAACACCACCTGGATCGGCAGCGGCGCCGGTTCAAAATCCGCCAACACTATCTCCAGCTCCCCCGCCGCCACCGAAGCCGCGACCTGGTAGGACAGCACCCGCGTCACGCCCCAGCCCAGCCGCGCCAGGTTAATCGCGGCATTGTTCGCCGTGACCACCAAACGCGGTTCGATCGGCACTGTCAGCGGGTGACCCGCGTCGACAAACCGCCACTCACTCACCAACTGGCTGGAGGACGAGGTGACGACCTTCGCTTCGCGCAGTTGCTCAGGCCGCGACGGGCGCCCGTGCTGGTCGAGATAACCGGGCGCGGCGCACACCACTCGGCGCACTTCGCCGACCTTGATCGCCTGCTGCCCCGATTCCTGCAAATGGCCGATGCGTACGGCCACGTCGACGCCTTCATCGGTCATGTTGACCACGCGGTCGACCAGCAAGGCGTTGATATTCACCTGGGGAAAGCGGTCCAGGTAATCGCCAAGCACCGGTGCCACATACAGCTCGCCGAATAGCACCGGCGCGGTCACCGTCAAGTGCCCACAGGGGATGGAATAACTGCCCGCCGCGGCTTCTTCAGCTTCATCCAATTCGGCGAGGATACGCCTGCAATCTTCCAGGTAACGCTGGCCGGCCTCGGTCAAGTGCAGGCTGCGGGTAGTGCGTGCCAGCAGTTGGGTGCCGATGCGTTGTTCCATGGCGGCGATGGCCCGGGTCACGCTCGGCGGCGAGGTGTTCAAGCGGCGCGCAGCAGCGGCGAAGCCCTCCTCCTCGGCCACCGCGAGAAACACCTGCATTTCATGAAATCGGTCCATCGGCGTTCACTCTAATAGGCACAGGGTGTTCACATTACTGTGATTGCAGGCCAACGGCCGTGCGCGGCATGCCCACAAAGCCCGGCAATGCTTCAATGCTGGCAAGCCAAGCGCGCACTTGAGGGTAGTCGGCCAGTGACACATTGCCTTCCGGCGCATGGGCCACGTAAGTGTAAAAGGCGATATCGGCAATGCTCGGTTGTTCGCTGGCCAGGAAGCGACTTTGGCTCAGTTGCTGCTCCACCAACTTCAACAGGGCGTGAGAGCGGTTGATCGCGGTGACGGTATCAACATCGGCGCCAAACACCACGGCCAGTCGCGCCGCAGCCGGCCCGGCGTGAAGTTGCCCGGCGGCGGCCGACAGCCAACGCTGCACGCATGCTTGGTCGACAGGATCGGTCGGCAGCCACTGGCCGTTGCCATAGGTGTTCGCCAGGTAGATCAGGATCGCATTCGAATCGGCCAATACCGTGCCATTGTCGTCAATCACAGGCACCTGGCCAAAGCTGTTGAGGGTGGCGATAAAGTCTGGGGATTTTTGGGCGCCCTGCTTGAGGTCCACCAGGATAAATTCCGTGGGCAGGCCCAACAGCGACAACATCAGCTCAACCCGATGAGAGTGGCCGGACAGCGGAAAACCATAAAGTTTGATCGCAGACTGGGACATGCAAGACTCCAAAGGTGGGGGTGTCGGTGCCAGGGATGGTCTACCGCTGCCCCGAACAATGGAATCACCAGGATTTACAATCCAGTATTTCACCGAATGAAACAATCATTCGCCGAACAATTCCACGATCAGATCGAACACCGTGGTCTTCACTGCACTGTCCAGCTCGGTCCAGGCCAACCCTGTACTGGCCTGGAAGCCGCCCAGCTGCAGATGCCGCGACACGCAATTGGCGGGCAACGCCCGCGCCGCCTGCTGCGGCAACACCCCAATGCCCAACCCGGCGGACACCAGCGCGAGCATGGTGGTGAACTCACCCAGTTCGCTGGCGATAGCCAGCGTGATGCCCAGGGCCTGGATAAACTCGTCATAGAACCCCGGCGCGTAACGTCGCGCCAGAATGTAAACCGGCAGATTGAGCAGGTCGCCAGGCCGGATGAAATCCTGGGCCGCCAGTGGGTGATCAATTGGCAACGCCACGCAAAAATGCTCATGCAACACCGCGCGGGTCTGCACGCCGGGGTGGGCGGCCGGCAAGCGCATCAGGCCGAAATCCAGCTGGCCGTTCTTCAAGGCAGCCGCTTGATCAGGGCCGGCCATGTCCTTGAGCTCCAGTTCGATACGCGGATAGCGCTGGTGTACTGCGCGGATCAACTCGGGCAATAACTGTGGCAACACCGACGACACAAATCCCAAGCGCACCCGCCCGATTTCACCACGGTTGGACGCCCGTGCCGTATCGGCCGCCCGAGCGGCCTGGTGCAAGGTGGCCTGGGCTTCCGGCAGAAACACCCGGCCGGCGTCGGTCAGCGTCACCGAGTGGCGGTTGCGATCCAGCAGGCGTACGCCGAGACCGCTTTCCAGTAGCTTTATTTGCATGCTCAGCGCTGGCTGCACGATCGACAACTGTGCCGCCGCCCGCCCGAAATGCAGCTCCTGGGCCAGCACCACAAACGCGCGCAAGTGCTTGAGCTCCATCCGCCCCCCTTGGTTATCACCAATATTGATCAGCCGATCATAAATGAACATTGGACCTACACCCTACACTGGGATGAAGTAAGCGCCATTGGACTCAACGCTTATCACCATACGCACGCCAGGAGAGACAACCCCATGCAAAACGTTTTGGAAACGTTCCGCCTCGACGGTCGACTCGCTCTGATCACCGGTTCCAGTGCCGGTATCGGCCTGGCCATCGCTCGCGGCCTGGCCCAGGCCGGGGCGCGAGTGGTGCTCAATGGGCGCAACCGCAGCACTTTGCGCGATGCGGCCGCAATGCTGACGCTGGAAGGCCTGGAGGTGCATACACAGGCGTTTGATGTGACCGACAGCGCGGCCATCCAGGCCGCCGTCGCCGATATCGAAGAGCGCCTTGGCCCGCTGGACATCCTCGTAAACAACGCCGGCATGCAACGCCGTGGGCCGCTGGAAGACTACAGCGAGCAACACTGGCGCGAGCTGATCAGCACCAACCTCGACAGCGCTTTCCTGGTGGGCCAGGCCGTGGCACGGGCGATGATCCCGCGCAAACGTGGGCGCATCATTAATATCTGCTCGGTGCAAAGTGAACTGGGCCGTCCGGGCATCGCACCGTATGCGGCGAGCAAAGGCGCACTGAAAATGCTGACCAAGGGCATGGCCATCGATTGGGGCCCCCATGGGTTGACGGTCAACGGCATTGGCCCCGGCTATTTCAAGACCGAGCTGAATGCAAACCTGGTGGCCAACCCCGAATTCAGCGACTGGCTGGTGCAGCGCACGCCGAGCCGCCGCTGGGGTGACGTGGCCGAACTGGCCGGCGCCGCCGTCTTCCTCGCCAGTGACGCGGCCAGCTTCGTCAATGGCCACATCCTGTATGTCGACGGTGGCATCACCGCCTCGCTGTAAACCGGAGAACCTTATGCACGCTATCGTCTGTCACGCCTCGAAAGACCTGCGGGTCGATCCCCAGGATGAACCGCAAGCCCTCGCGCCCGATCAACTGCGCGTACGCATAGCCCGTGGTGGTATCTGCGGTTCGGATTTGCATTATTACCAGCACGGCGGCTTCGGCAGCGTGCGCCTGCGCGAGCCGATGGTGCTCGGCCATGAAGTGTCGGCGGTGATCGACGCGGTGGGCAGTGACGTCGGTTCGTTCAAGGTCGGTCAACGCATTGCCGTTTCACCATCGCGCCCTTGCGGCGGTTGCCGGTATTGCCATCAAGGCCTGCCCAACCATTGCCTGAACATGCGCTTCTACGGCAGCGCCATGCCCTTCCCGCATATCCAGGGCGCGTTTCGCCAAAGCCTGGTGATCGAGACGCATCAGGCCCATCGCCTGGCCGACCACGTCAGCCTCGCCGAAGGTGCGTTGGCCGAGCCGTTGTCCGTGGGTTTGCATGCGATCCAACGCGCCGGCACGGTGTTCGGCAAACGCATACTGGTGACCGGCTGCGGTCCGATCGGCAACCTGCTGATCGGCAGCCTGCGCGCCGCCGGTGCCGCTGAGATCGTCGCCGTGGACCTGTCCGCCAGCGCCCTCGCCTGCGCCGAAAAAATGGGCGCCACGCGCCTGCACAACCTGGCCGACAGCACCGATGCACTCAAGCGCTACACCGCTGAAAAAGGTTACTTCGACGTGATGTTCGAAGTCTCCGGCAGTGCCCAGGCCCTGCGCAATGGCCTGGAATGCATCGCCCCACGCGGTGTGCTGGTGACGGTCGGGCTGGGTGGCGATGTGTCGCTGCCGCTGAATGTGCTGGTCAGTCGCGAGATTGAATTGCGCGGCACCTTCCGCTTCCACAGCGAATTCGCCCAGGCGGTGGACTTGCTCAACCGCCACATCGTGGATGTGCGCCCGGTGATCTCCCACACCGTGCCGTTTGGCGACGCGGTGCAGGCATTTGAGTTGGCGGCGGATAAGACCCAGGCGATGAAAGTGGTGCTGGACTTTGGTGTGCCGGACTTGGGCTGACCGTCAGCGTTCTTCCAATCGGTCGCGCAAAAACCGGTGGCTCCTGGAGAACAGCCGCCGGTAGGTGAGCAGTACCGCACCGACCGTGCCCAGCGCCGACGACGCGGCGATCAAGAACATGATGACGATCTGGTAGCGCACCGCATCCACCGGGCTCTCCCCCGCCAGCACCTGGCCAGTCATCATGCCCGGCAAGCTGACGATGCCCACCACGGTCATCTGGTTCAGCGTCGGGATCATCCCGGCGCGCACCGCCTGGCGGATGGCTTCCTGCGCCGCTTCCCAACGCGAACCGCCCAGGGCCAGGATCATCTCGATGGTGTTGCGCCCCGAGGTCAGCTCCTGAGTCATGCGCTCGATCCCCAAGGACACACCGGTCAGGGTATTGCCGAGGATCATCCCCAAAATCGGGATCGCATATTGCGGCTCGTACCACGGGTGGATCCGGATCACCGCAAACAAACCCACCGCCGTCACCAGCCAGGAACTGCCCCACACCGAGAGGATGCTGTCGACCCGCTGCCCGCGATAGGTCCTGCGCCCACGCCCCGCCGCCGACAGCCCGGCAATCAAGGTCATCGCACACATCAGTGGCAGCACCACATACCAGTACGCGAACTCGAATACCCAACCCAGCAAGTAACCGATGGCCAACAGTTGCACCACCGTGCGCACCGCCGCCCAGAGCAATTGGCGACCGAGGCCCAGGCGCAACAGCAATGACAGCGCGCCGTTAATCAGAATCAGCGAGGCGGCGATGCCCATGTCCAGCGCGGTGAGGTTTTGATAGTTCATGGTTGGGCCGCTCCACTCAGGACACCGGCATTCATGTGCAGGTGGATGGCGCTCATGCGTTGGGCCTGGTCCAGGTCGTGGGACACCCAGATATAGGCGCGGGCGTTATCGGCGGCATACCAGGCGGTGATCAGCGCTTCGACATCACGCGAGGATGTCGGGTCGAGTGCGGCAGTCGGTTCGTCCAGCAACAGCACTTCGGGGTTCAGTTGCAAGGTCCGAATCAGTGAGACCACCTGGGACTCACCGCCTGACAAGTCACCGGCAATCTTGGCCAGGAAGTCCGGTGTTTTACCGGCGTGCCCCAGCAGTGTGGTGACCGCCGCCAGATCAAAGCTGCGCTTGCGCAACGTCTTGAGGCTGAAGGGGAAACGCAGGTTGTCTTCCACCGTGCCCTCGATCAGCGCGGGGCGTTGTGAGAGGTAGCTGATGTGGCTGCGATAGTGGGGAATCTGCGCGTCGGCGATGGGCTGGCCGTTCCACAGGACCTGCCCGCGGGTCGGCGCATCCAGCAATGCCAGCGCACGCAGGAACACGCTTTTACCGGAACCCGAGGAGCCGGTGATGGACACGCGGTCGGCGCGGTTCAAGCAGAAGTCCGTCGGTTGCAGCAACGCCACTTGGCGGCGCTCGTCCCTGCGCGTAAGGCCGCGGGTTTCTATCAGTGCGCTCATGAACGCGGGGTTCCTCTTAAACCGTGTTGGGTGCAATGGTGAGGCACGCGCAGGAAGATTTCATGAAAAAATTCAAACTATCGCCACCCCTGTCGTTCACACGTTCACGTGCAACGTAAAACAGGAGGCGACATGCAATACCGTCAACTGGGCCATTCGGGCCTGCTGGTATCCGAAATCATCCTCGGCACCGTACCGTTTGGGGGGCGCGCCGAGTTTGCAAAATGCGGCGCGGTGGACGTGCCCCAGGCCAAGCGCATGTTCGACATCGCGTTTGACGCCGGGGTGAATATGGTCGACACCGCCGACCTGTATTCCCACGGGCTGGCCGAGGAAGTCGTCGGTAAAGCCTTGGGTGACAAACGTCACGACATCCTGCTGGCCACCAAGGGCCGCAGCCCCGTGGACAAAAACCCGAACAACTCCGGCTCATCGCGTTACCACCTGATCCGCGCCTGCGAAGCCAGTCTGAAGCGGCTGGGCACCGATCATATCGACCTCTACCAGCTGCATAACTGGGACGGCGTGACGCCCATCGAGGAAACCCTCGAAGCACTGCGCCTGTTAGTGGGCTCCGGGAAAATCCGCTACTTCGGCACCAGCAACTTCACCGCCTGGCAGATGATGAAAACCCTGGGCAAAGCCGAGCTGCACGGCATGCTCAAACCCATCACCCAGCAGATTTACTACACCCCGGAATCTCGCGAAGCCGAGTACGAATTGCTGCCGATGGCGCTGGACCAGTCCATCGGCACCCTGGTGTGGGGCCCGATGGGCGAAGGCCTGCTGACCGGCTCGACCCGGCGCGGGCACAAGCCGCCGGCCAACACCCGGCAGGGCAGCGACTGGCCGGAACCCTATGTGCATGACCCGGAACGTGCGCTGGATATCATCGAGACCCTTGCCGCCGTGGGCGATGAGCTGGGTGTGTCGGTGGCGCGCACCTGCCTGGCCTGGCTCAAGGATCGCCCGGGGATCACCTCGCTGATCGTCGGCGCCCGCACCGAAGCGCACCTGCGCGACAACCTGGCGGCGACCGAACTGAAACTTACCGAGGCACAAACTTCGCGCATCGAGGCGGTCACGCGCCGACAGCCGCTGTATCCGTACTGGCATCGATTCACCGCCGGGATTGATCGCTTTGATCCAGCGGAGCAGCCCTTCCTGGCGGAACATCAAAAGACCATGGATGCCAGAAAAGATAAGTAAAAGGTCACGCAAATCCCAATGTGGGAGCGCGCTTGCCCGCGATAGCGGTGGATCAGCTAGTGAATCTGGTGACTGACACTGCGCAATCGCGGGCAAGCCCGCTCCCACAGTTTTGAATTGCACTGAACAGCAATCCTGCCTATATTTCCCGCCTGGCGCTCTCTACGCCACCTTCCGCGGAAAGGGCTGCGCCCAAGATACTCAAGCACTACCTCATTTCTACGACTCCCAACCTTAAAGCGGAAAAGGTTTGTACAAGGAGATCGTATGTCGCCACGCCCCGCATCCTCGACCCATCACGGCCGTATCAACCTTGAGCAGCAGCGCAAGCGCGCCAAGGAGCTATTGGCGCAGCTGAAAAGCCAGGACCCCAGTGCCACCTTGTCGCAAGCCCAATGGCAGGTTGCCAGACAGCTCGGTTTCAGCAGCTGGCCCAAGCTCAAGGCCCATGTCGACGCCCTCGATTTCGCCGCCCGCCACCCAACGTTCGATGCCTGCGATGAAGCCCACACCACCCACTGGCGCTGTGGCAGTGACATTGCCCACAGCCTGCAACTGGCGGGGTTCAAAGGCCAGTTCCGGATGCTCACCGATCCGTTGTGCATGGGGCCGGTTCGCGACCTGCCCAGCGAAGATTTCCGCGCCCTGCGCAGTGCCTTTATCAGCCAGGCCTTTGCGCTGGACTGCGTTGATGTCGCGCGCCGCGTTGACGATGAATATAACCAACTGGACACCTTGGCCAGCGCCGACCACAGCGTGCTGTGGTGCGAGGCGGATGCCTACGATCAGCTGTTTCTGATCCGCGCGCTGGCCGGTCTTGAGCAGGCACCGCACAGGCTGGAGCTGATTGAGGTCGACCGTATTCCCGGGGTCGAGCGCTTTATCGGCATCGGCCAACTGGCACCCGATGTCCTGGCATGGCTATGGCCGCAGCGACGGGTGATCAATGATGCAGCAGTGCAGTTGGCCCAACAGGCCTGGGCGGCTTACTGCGACAGTTCACCGGTCAAGCTCGCGGAACTGGCGCACAACACGCATGCGTCGCTGCCCTTTCTCGCGCCAGCGCTACTGCGCCAGTTACAGGAGTTGCCAGGTATTCTGGATGGCCTGTCACTCACCGAGCGCCTGTCGCTAAGGTACATCGCCGAGGTTGGACCGGTGCCCTTCGGCAGGGTATTCGCCGAGCTGATGGCCAAACGCGAGCCGCTGCCGTTCCTGGGCGACATGATGTTCCATGCCCTGCTGCGGCCATTAATCGATGGGCCGAACCCCTTGCTGATCGAATCCGAAACCGACCGCGAATGGCCACGCCGCGAGCTGGTGTTGACGCCTTTGGGCGCTCGGGTTCTGGACGGTGATGCCTATTGGCTGGACCACGCCAGCCATGAGCGTTGGGTCGGTGGTGTGTGCCTCAAGCCCGGCCAACCGCATTGGACTTTGGGCAGCGATTGCCACCCCGTCTGGCGTGACTGACCCCAGTTTACCGCTTGGGCGATAACCCGACGGCGCACGCCACCACCGCCGGGTCGCCCAAAGGGATCGCCCGCGGTGCCACCGAGGGTGGCTGGGTCCGGCTGTCGACGGCGCGCAGTATCGGGCGCTCAACGGTCGGCAGACTATGGTCGGGGTCGACAATCTCCATGCAACGGCGCAGCGAGTTGAAGTCCGGCGACTGCGACAGCGACAGGTGCAACGTCTGGCTCACCGATACCGACACCACCGAACTCTGTGCGCATTGCCCGTCATAGATCAGCGTGTGGCGAATCAGCGGATTGTCATGGCAATACTTCAACAGGTTGACTTGCCTGGATCGCACCAGCGCTGTGTTGATGATCAACAAGTCGAACGCCACGCAACCTGAGCGCGTCAACGCCTGCAACTCCTCGAACGAACTCAAGGGGGCGATACGGTGATAGCCCAGCTGGTTGAGCATTTTCTCGATCTTGATCCGTTGCAACAAGTCTGCATCAGCAATCAGAAGGCGTAACGCTTTATTGGACATAGGGTAAACCTGACAGTTGGGCATCAGCGTCGATCATTCAACGCTGAACACGGTAACCGTCAGCGGGAAACCTGACTTTAAGGCGATTCTGAAACGGTCACCGGGTGCACCGGCCAACTTTTAAGAATCGCCTGAAAGCCCTCGCATCACCTCGCCCCTACCATGGCCTGCGTCCTCTTACGCTTCCATGGAATTCGTCTGTGCTCATGTTTTTACTCAGAATGGTGCTGATTGCCTGCGGGCTGCTGGTCCTCGCGCCGCCGCCTGCCAGCGCGGCACTGAAGATCGAAGGCACGCGCTTGATCTATTTCGGCCAGGACAAGGCTGCCAGCATCAACGTGGTCAACCAGGCGTCGCGCGAGGTGGTGGTGCAAACCTGGATCACCGGCGATGACGACTCAACCGGCGGCGCGGTGCCGTTTGCCGCCACCGAGCCGCTGGTGCAACTGGGCGCAGGGGAGCATCACCCACTGCGCATCCTGTATGCCGGCGAAGGCTTGCCCACCGATCGCGAATCGCTGTTCTGGCTCAACATCATGGAGATTCCGCTCAAGCCGGAAGACCCCAACAGCGTGCAGTTCGCAATTCGCCAACGGCTCAAGCTGTTCTATCGGCCGCCCACGCTCAAGGGCGGCTCGGCCGAGGCGGTGCAGCAGTTGGTCTGGAGCAGCAAGGACGGGCACACCATCACGGTCCGCAACCCCAGCGCGTTTCACCTGTCGCTGGTGAACGTACAGACCGACAGCGTGACGCTCAGTGACTACCTGCTGCTCAAGCCTCAAGAGAGCAAAACCCTGACCGCACCGAGCGCCTTGCCCAAGGGCACCACCCTCCATTTCACCGAAATCACCGATATCGGCTTGCAGGCCCGCCATAGCGCGGCGCTCAAGTGATAGATCGCGGGGTATTTACACCTATGTCACTCACCAAACGCTGCTTACCAATACTGCTGTGGATCTGCGCGGCCCTGCCCGCCACCAGCCATGCGCTGGCTTGCCGTGAGGACGGCACCGGCTCGATCATCACCCAGGAAGCGCTGGGCACCGCGCTGGCCGTCGCCGCCGATGCCCCCAACGGCAGTATTATCTGGGAGTCGGGCCCACGCTCGACCAATGTGATCTGCAAGGACGACTACAGCGTCGGCCGCGAAGAGGTGTATTTCTATGTCAACCCGGCCGGCGTGAGTATCGGCACGGGCATTCGTGTTGGCATTCGCTATAACAATCAGCCGATTACCCAAAGCACTGGCAAGGTCGGCACCGGGTTCTTTTCCGACCGGGGCTGCACCTCCAACTGCGTCGGTTGGGACAAGGCGCGCTTTACCCTCAACTTCAGTGTCTTCATCGAGAAGTACGACCCCACGCCACCGAGTGGCCAAGCCAGTACGTTGACCTCGTACCGCGTATTCCAACTGGACGGCGTGCGCGGGCTCAACTCAAGGCCCAACAGCAACTTCAACTACGTGGTCACCGGCATGAACGGCATCCGCCTCGTGCCTTGCACCCCCGAACTGACCATCACCCCCAACGTGGTCAAATTCCCCACACCGTCGCGCAAGGCGTCGATCGGTGAAGTCGCCAGCAGCGCGAACTTCAGTTTGAACCTGCGCAAGGGCTGCGACACGCCCTACACCGTCAGCGCACGCTTCGCCAGCACATCGGGGGGCGGCAGCGTGATCAACGGTTTGCTGGTGCCGGATAACAACAATTCGGTGGGCATCTCGTTGTCCCGCGCCGAGAGCGAGCAGCCATTGCCGTTCAACGATTGGTTCACCCTGCAGCAACTGATGGGGCTGGGCCAGAGCCACGATGAATTCCGCGCCGACCTGAAATGGCGCACCCTGCCAAAACCCGGCGCGTTCGACGCCGCCGTGGTGGTGGATATGTATTACAAGTAGATGATTTTTAAGGATCGTCTTATGCCACGCGCAACGGCCCGCGCTTAAAGTCTGCCGATGCGATTGAAAAGTTATCTGCTCCAGATCAACCCCGTCCTCTCCCGACCCGAAGCAGCCAGAAGGCTGCTTCGTATTTTTGCGACCGTGTTGCTCGTCGGCATCCTGAGCGGGGTCTATACCTTTCTGCTGTCCACCTTCAACAACGACATTTCCCAGCGCCGCGGCTACATGAGCAGCGCCATCGCCGAAGCCCATACCTTTTTCACCAACCGCCAGGCCTTGCTTGAAAGCCTGAGCCTGTCGGCGGTGCGCAAGCAGTCCAGGCTTTACCCTTCCTCGCAGGAAGAACAACACCTGGAGCTGGGCAATACGCCCGGCAACCAGTGGAGTATCTGGCTGACCGCGCGCATGCGCGACTACCTCAAAGCCAAGCAACTCAACCTGCTCTATGTGAGCCCCGACCCCATCCCGCAGGTGACGCGGCTGTACGACGCGACCGCACAGGTATTGCCGATTTCCAAGTGCATGCTCAACCGCCTCAAGGCCCTGCAACACAGCGACCCGGCCACGCTCAACGAGCTGTGGCTGAGCGACAACACCGAACACCACTCGCACCTGTACATCTTCATCCGCCTGGACGACCGCGATGCCAATTCCGGCTGGCTCGGCCTTGAGATGGAGAGCCGCGAGGTGTCCTCGACCCTCAGCGACCAGAGCGCCGGGGAGTTCATGATGCTCAACTCCCAAGGCATGCTGGTCTTTACCAACAGCCCTGATACCCCACTGAGCCGGCAACACCTCAAGCCCGACGAAGAGAGCTTCTTCGGTTTCGTCGGCAGCGGGCTCTTGCCCGACCACCTGGTAATTCGCAAGCACTTGAAGTCTTCGGAGTGGCAACTGATGTACTCCATCGACCTGCGCGCGGTGGTCACCGGCTTATGGAAACAGCTGCTCGGTTCGCTGTTGTTCTGTCTGTTCAGCCTGATGCTGATCGGGTTGGTGATGCGCCGTGTCGACCAGCGTTTTATCATTCCCTCGATCCATCGCATCCAGGCGCTGATCGAAAGCGAGGCATTCGGCCGTGATGTGATCCAGACCGCGCCCGTCGCCCTCTGCGTACTGCGCCGCACCGACGGCCAGGTGGTGCTGGAAAACACCCTGGCCCAGCAGTGGCTGGGCAACGGCCCGGAGCGCGAAGCATTGCGCGCCGGCTGGATCGAACAAGCCTTTGCCAACGGCCCGTCCGAACGCAGTGACTACTTTGAAACCATCGACGGCCGCCACCTGTACCTGAGCAGTGCGCCGACCCGCTATAAAGGCGAGGACGTGCTGTTTTGCGCGTTCAGCGATATCAGCGCGCGCAAGCAAGTTGAGGCGGCGCTTGAAGAAGCGCGGCATTCGGCAGATGCCGCCAACGCCGCAAAGACGTTATTCCTGGCGACCATGAGCCATGAAATCCGCACGCCGCTGTATGGCGTACTGGGCACCTTGGAACTGCTGGCGCGCACCCAACTCGACAGCCAACAGAAAGACTACCTGCATGCCATCGAAGGCTCGTCCTCGACCTTGCTGCAATTGATCTGCGATGTGCTGGATGTGTCGAAGATCGAGGCCGGGCAACTGGCACTCGAGTTGAGCGAATTTTCACCGCTGGACCTGGTGCACGAAATCATCCAGGGCTATGCCGCAGCCGCCCAAGGCAAGGGCCTGCAACTGTATGCCTGCTTCGACCCGAAGTTGCCGGAACGGCTGATCGGCGACGTGACGCGCATCCGCCAGATTCTCAACAACCTGCTCAACAATGCAGTGAAATTCACCGACTACGGGCGCGTGGTGCTGCGGGTCAAAGTGCTTGGCCGCGACGGCGAACGCTCCAGCCTGCTGTGGCAAGTCTCGGACACCGGCAAAGGCATCGCCCAGGAAGACCAGGCGATGATTTTCGAGCCGTTTTACCAGAGTGAAGGCAACACCAACGTGGTCGCCGGCACCGGCCTGGGCCTGCCGATCTGCCAGCGTCTTACGGAATTGATGAACGGCAATATCCGTATGGTCAGCGAACTCGGCCTGGGCAGCAGCTTCAGCCTGATCCTGCCGCTGGAAGAAGCGCCCACCACGCCGATGACCCCGTTGCTGGCCGAGACCATTTACGTGGCCTCGCCGATCCCGGAGTTGGCGAATTCCGTCAGCGGCTGGTTGCGCCGCTGGGGCGCGCGGGCCCAGACCGGCCTGCCGACGCTGCCGGACAACCATCTGCTGCTGCAAGTGCATCCCGGCAGTGTCGACCCGTTGCTGGTGCCCGAGTGGCCGGGGCCGGTGATTCACGTGAGCAGCAACACCTGTACCGCCGTGGAAGCCGAAGCCGGCGCCTGGCACGTCAACCTCAACCATCTGGGTGCGATTCATCAGGCGGTGAGCCAGGCGCAGGGGTTGTGGGTGGCCCGTGCCGATGAACAAACGCGCCAGCGCGACCTGAATAAACTCAACCTGCACCTGCTGGTGGCTGAAGACAACATCATCAACCAGTTGATATTGCGTGACCAACTCGAAGAACTCGGCTGCACCGTGGAGCTGGCGGCCGATGGTCAGGAAGCGTTGCAGCTGTACACCGCCGGCAACTTCGACGTGGTGTTGACAGATGTGAACATGCCCCACATCAACGGCTATGAACTGGCGCGCGAACTGCGCCGCCTGGGCTCACCGTTGCCGATTATCGGGGCCACCGCCAACGCCATGCGCGGCGAGGCCGACCTGTGCCTGGCCGCCGGCATGAACCACTGCCTGGTCAAACCCTTTGCGTTGCGGGCTCTATTCAACTCCCTGGCGCCTTATGCACGGAACACTCATGAAGCCTCTTAGTATTTTGATTGTTGAGGACCATCCCCTGCAGCACATCTATCTGCAGCACTTGCTCAGTGAGTTGGGGGATTTCATGCTCGAAACCGCCGAAGACGGCAAAGAAGCGCTGGAGCGACTGCGCCAGCGCGATTTCGACCTGGTTCTGACCGACCTGCTGATGCCCGGCATGGACGGCGTGCAGTTTATTCAGTGCCTGGCCAGCCTGCGCTGCAAACCAGCGCTGGCGATCATGAGTGCGGCGTCGCGGCGCATGTTGATGGCGGCAAGCCTGGTGGCGAAAAACCTCGACGTAGAAGTAATCGGGCTGATCTCCAAACCGGTCGCTGCCGATGCCTTGCGCAGCCTGGTGGAACAGCTCAGGAACAAGGTGCGCAAGCCCTCCCCCGAATTGCCCGAACACATGGACATCGACCGTCACACGCTGGTGCAGGCCATGAGCAGCGGCCAGTTCCAGGCCTGGTTCCAACCGAAAAAATCCTTGGCCAACGGCCGAATCGTCGCCGCCGAAGCCCTGGTGCGCTGGATGCATCCGGAGCAAGGCGTGATGCTGCCTGCCGCGTTCCTGCCGGCGATCAAGGCATTTGAACTGGAGGAACGCCTGTTGTGGCTAGTGCTCAAACAGGCCATCCACGCCCAAGAGCATTGGCGCCAGCGCGGCTATGAAATCCCGGTATCCATCAACCTGCCCACCCACCTGCTCAACAGTCACGACCTGGCTGACCGTTTACTGGAGTTCGTGCTGCACCACGATGGCATCCCGGGAATGATCTGTTTCGAATTGATGGAGTGCTCGGTGCCGCAGGACATCAGTAATTTCTATGCCGGTGCATGCCGCCTGCGCATCAAGGGCTTCGGCCTGTCCCAGGATGATTTCGGCAAGGGCTACAGCTCGTACCTGAACCTGGTGTCCACGCCGTTTACCGAGCTCAAGATCGACCAGGCGCTGGTCCAGGGCAGTCACGACAACGAAGGCATCGCCCAGGCATTGGCGAGCATCATCGCGCTGGGCCGCAAACTCGGCCTGACCGTGGTCGCCGAAGGCGTGGAGACACCCCAGCAATTAGCCCTGCTGCGCAAAATCGACTGCAACCAGGTACAGGGTTTCCTGATTTCCCATGCGGTCTCTTCGGACCAATTTCAGCAATTACTGAACAATGATGGCCCCGCGACATCTCACTAGCTGGTGGCCACGGATTATCTGTTCCATAGTAAGGAGTAAGCTCCATCCAGTGCCGATTTATCCTGCGCCTGCGGAAACCCCTGATGAAGCACAACAACGCGATCCTCGAAGCCTTTACCCGCAGCTCATTGCGCCTGAACAAAGGCTTGATGGTGCTGATTGGGATCGCGTTGCTGCTGGTCCTCACCAATTACTGGTCACTGCAACGGGGGATCGAAACGCGCTACGGCGCTACGCGTTTTCACTTCGCGCGGCTGATGGAAAACCTGCAGGAGCAAGAGTCGTACCTCAGGAGCCTGACGCATCCGGGGATCCAGGCCGAACTGCTGCGTGCCACCAACGTTCAGGTCAGCCTGAAAAGCCGCATGGTCGACAACCGCCGTACGCTCTATGAAGGCCAGAAGTATTCGTTTTCAGTGCCGTTCAGCGTCAAGTTCGATGAGCAGCAAGTCAGCGCCGCCGCCAGGCCGCAGATCTTTGCCCTGGGCGCGCACCTGACCAGCTACTACAGCGCCTTCTGGTCCTCGTCACCGTACGAGGCGCCGCAGACCTTTTTGCTCAATCGGCAGACGAACTACACCATCACCATTCCATCCGTGGGTTACCAGCGGCGGGAAAGTACCGAGGAAACCGGCAACCTGGTGGCGGTGGTCAACGCGGTGCAAAACACCCTGGAGCAAACGCCGCAACCGTTGGAGCAGGATCGCGTGTATTGGCAGGCAGGTCCTGAACCCGAACACTTGCTGGCGTACATCGGCCTGCCACTCGATGGCCAGAGCCAGGTGGTGATCGGTACCTTGCTCGACCTGGCCCTGGCCGACGATGTGCAGCGTGCCCTCGACCACTCGGCGTTTGATCGCTTCACGCTGATTGCCCCCGACGGCACGCGGTTGATCGGGCCAGAAACCGGAGCGCCACTCAGCGATGGTATGCACATCACCGCGAATGGCTTCGAATTCAAGATAACCCAAGCAGGTGACCAGCCCTGGAGCGCGGTCTATGGACTTAACTACTCGCACTTCTTCCACTCCGCGTTGTGGCCGCTGAGCACCCTGGCCCTACTCTTTGCCAGCCTGATTGGCCTGGGCTGGGCCGGCAGCCGCTGGTATCGGCGCCAGGTCATCACCCCGGCGCGCCTGGCCCACGAACACATTGCCGAAAGCGTGGCGTTCAGCCGCGTGATCATCGACACCGCGCCCACCGGCTTATGCGTGGTGCGACGCAGCGACGGCAAAGTGTTGATCGAAAACCAGCGTGCCCAACAATGGCCGGGCACCGCACGCCTGGTGGCAGCCATGGCCGGTGCCCACGACAGCGCCGAAAGTGGCGAGACGCACCTGGAAATCGAAGGCCGGCACCTGCAAATCGGCTTTGTGTCGACCCGCTATCAGGCCGAGAACGTGCGCCTGTATGCGTTCAACGACATCACCCGACATATCGAAGATGCCCAGGCGCTGGAAGAAGCGCGCCACGCCGCCGATGCGGCCAACAAGGCCAAGACACTGTTCCTGGCGACCATGAGCCATGAAATCCGCACGCCCCTGTATGGCGTGCTCGGCACCCTGGAATTGCTCGGCCTCACCGACTTGGACGCGCACCAGAAAACCTACCTGCACACCATCCAGCGGTCGTCCGGCACGCTGTTTCAACTGATCAGCGATGTGCTGGATGTGTCGAAAATCGAGTCCGGGCAAATGGCGATAGAAGCCGTGGATTTCTGCCCGCTGGACCTGCTCGAAGACACCCTTCACACCTACGCGGCCTCCGCCCAGCGCAAGGGTTTGCAACTGTACAGTTGCATCGACCCGCAGTTGCCGGACTGCGTGATGGGCGACCCGATGCGCATCCGCCAGATCCTCAATAACCTGGTGAGCAACGCCATCAAGTTCACGGATGTCGGGCGCGTGGTGATCCGCGCCAGGGTCATGGAGTTTGATGCCGACAACGTTGACCTGGAATGGCAAGTCACCGACTCCGGCGTCGGCATTCCCGAGGTGCAGCAAGCCAAGCTGTTCGATCTTTTCTACCAGGCACCGGACACCGCGAGCGAAGGCGGCGCCGGGCTGGGCCTGCCGATTTGCCGGTGGCTGGCGCAAATGATGGACGGCGAAATCCGCGTGGTCAGCGAGCCAGGCCTGGGCAGCAGCTTTACCCTGAAAATGCGCCTGCCACGGTGTTGCGGCACGCTGACCAACCTGCCGCAGATCGACCCGAGCCCGACGCCGGTGTATGTGCAGGCACCGGTGCGCGAATTGGCGCAGTCGATGAGTGACTGGCTGAACCGCCTGGGCATTGCGGCCGCTCTGGCAGCGACCAGTCATGAAAAGGACAGCCGCCAGGCGGTGCTGGTGGACCTGTTGCCCAACGAGTCCGCCAAACCATGGGCCGGTCAACGTGTGCTCTGCCTGCCGGGCGCGCACAGCCCGCCACTGCACACGGCGCAAGGCTGGGTGGTGGATCTGCACGACATACGCAGCATCGCCGCCACCGTATCACTGGCGCAGCACGGCAAGCATGAGCAACCTGCGGCAGCACGCCCCCAAAGCGCCGGGCAGTTGGGGCTGCGCATCCTGGTGGCCGAGGACAACCCGGTCAACCAGGCAATCATCAAGGAACAGCTGGAAGCGCTCGGTTGCTCGGTGAGCCTGGCCGCCAACGGCGAACAGGCGCTGCAACTGTGGCAACCGCAGGCCTTCGACCTGGTGCTGACCGACGTGAATATGCCGCTGATGAATGGCTATGAACTGGCCAGGACCTTGCGCGAGCATGACCCGCAATTGCCGATTATTGGCGTGACCGCCAATGCGATGCGCGAGGAAGGTGTGCGTTGCCTGGCAGTGGGTATGAATGCCTGGATCGTCAAACCCTTGAGCCTGCAAACCCTGCGCGGCCAGTTGGTCAAGCTGTGCAAGGTCAAGCCGCCGATCGAGCCCGTCGCGGCGGTATTCGACGACAGCGTGCAGCTGTCGGACAAGATGCGCCCGCTGTTCATCAGCAGCGTGCAGCATGACTTGCAGCGCATCGGCGTGGCGCTGGCGCAGCGTGATGCCCACGGCCTCGGCCAATTGCTGCATTCGACCGCGGGCGCCCTGGGCGCAGTGCAGGCGCTGAGCCTGGCCCAGGCCTGCATCGAATTGGAAAGCGCGCTTAACCGCGGCAGCCTCGACACTACGCTTGAGCTCAAGGTGAAGGCTGTGATGCAGCGTCTGTCGGCCGTTCTGGAGACTCTCCAGCCCGGGCACTCTTCACTTACTTGAACTGGCACTACGGACGGCCCTTTATGAAAAAATTCAACGTAGTAATCGCGGACGATCACCCGATCGTGTTGCTTGGCGTTCGCGAACTGGTGGAGCGCGACACGCGCTTTCAAGTCGTCGGCGAGGCCGTGTGTTCGGCCGGCCTGATCGAGCTGTTGCAGCGCCAGGGCGCCGACATTGTGATCACCGATTACAACATGCCGGGCGACTCGCCATACGGCGATGGCCTGAAGCTGGTGGAATACCTCAAACGGCATTTCCCGCAGGTACAGATCCTGATCCTGACGATGATTTCCAACCACCTGATCCTCACTCGCCTGCAGGAGCTGGGTGTGGTCGGCATCATCCAGAAAAGCCAGTTGCACACCGAGATTCAATTGGCGCTCAAGGCGATTGCGCAGCAGAGCGCCTATCGCAGCCTGGAACCGCCCAAGACCTCAGTGATCGAGACCCTGACGGCCATCGACGAGCGCTTCACCAGCTTGTCGCCCAAAGAGTTCGAGATCCTGCGCTTATTTATTTCCGGCATGAGCGTGAGTGATATTGCGCGCAGTCAGAACCGAAGTTCCAAGACCATCAGTGCGCAAAAAATATCGGCCATGCGCAAACTTGAAGTGAGCAGCGACCAGGACCTTCTTGCCTATTGCCTGGCGCGTAACATTTTCAACTAACCACTCACTTGCAAGCCATTCCTGGACAATGGCTTCGCCCTTTATTTGCTGGCCTCCCGCCCCTTCAAAAGCGCAACTAACCTACCCGCCTCCGCGCTTATAAGAATCGTCTTATTCGCTCCCGCCGCCTCGCCGCTTACTCTTTCCTCGCAGTTCAACAACCGCATTTTCCAACTAACACTAACGGACATCATCATGAAGAAGTTTTCCCTGGCTGTTATCGCCTCGGCCATTATCGCCGCTTCCGGCAGTGCCTTTGCCGATGATCCTGCACCGACGCCAACCCTGGGCGGCAGCGGTAAAATCACCTTCACCGGCGTGATCAACAACGACGCGTGCTCGGTCGACGGCGCCAACTCCGACCGCACCATTTCGGTGGACATGGGCAACGTGTCGATCAAAGACATGGGCACCGCGGAAAACCCAACTGCCGGTCGCGTCACTGCCAAAGACTTCAACCTGAACGTCAACTGCAACCAGGGCACCAAAGTCGCGATGATCTTTGACGCCAACAACGGCGGTTCGGGCCTGGTCACCGGCAAAAAAGTTCTGGCCCTGAACCCAGGTTCGGCTACCGCGCAAAACGTGGGTATCGCCCTGCTCGACAGCAATGGCGGCCTGATCGACCTCAGCTCGCCAAGCACCGCGCGCATTGAAAGCACCATGCACGGCGCCGGCACCGCAGGCGGCGACGCCACCCTGAGCTTCGCAGCCGCCTACGTCACTACCGCTGCAGCCAACGCATCCACCGCCGGTCGCGGTGACGCGACCCTGCCGTTCATCCTGCAATACGAATAACTCGGCGCCCCGAGCACCGAACGTGCGAGGCCATACGGCCTCGCCATTCTTCTTTGACTACACCGGATAACCCTCATGCTGCCTCGTTCTATCGCCGCATGCCTGGGGCTGCTGGGCATGCTTATGGCTACCCAGGCCGCCGCCAGCATTTCACTGAATGCCACCCGTATCGTATTCGATGGCGACCACAAGGAAGCCAACATCACCGTGCGCAACGGTAACCAGGATGTGTTGATTCAATCCTGGGTCGACATGAACGATTCCAGCGGCAGCCGTGCACCATTTGCCGTCACCCCGCCACTGGCGCGGGTATTCGCCAAGGAACAACAACTGCTGCGCATTCTGTACGAAGGCACCGGCATGCCCACGGACCGTGAGTCGGTGGTGTGGCTTAACGTGCAGGAAATCCCCAAGGCCAGCGAAACTGAGAACACCTTGCAGTTGGCCATCCGCCAACGCATCAAGATTTTTTACCGCCCTGCCGGCCTCACCGGCAGCGCGCTGCAAGCGCCTGCACAGCTTGAATGGACGCTGGCCAAACACGGCAGCCAAACGCTGTTGCAGGTGAAAAACCCGACGCTGTACCACGTGTCCATGGCCGACATCAAAGTGCAGGCGCAACTGGCCAGCGACTCCACCATGATTGCGCCCGGCGAGGAAAAACAGTTCCCGCTCAGCGCGCCAATCGCCAGCGGCCCGGTGCAGTTGTCGTTTTCCAGCATCAATGACTACGGCGCGCAGAACCACTACACCGCCGCTTTGTCAGGCGTCGCTTCGCACGCTACTGAAGCGCGCCTCAAACCCTAAGCCTTTTCTCTAACCCACAGGCTCACTTCGCGTGCGTGTTTGCGTGCCCGGCTGTTCGCCAATCAGGGATGTCACAGGTCTTCGCATGTCTTTTCTTTCCAGCAACAGGCCCGCACGGGGCGCACTGAAGTTGAAGACGCTGTCGCTTGCGATCGCCGCCAGCCTGCCCGCGTGGGTCATGGCCGATGAGGCTGCGGAAACCTTCAACACCACCTTCCTGCAAGGCTCGCAGTCGCCGGTCGACTTGCAGCAATTGCTCTCGGCCAACAGCGTACTGCCGGGTAATTACCGGGTGGATCTGTACAGCAACGAGGTACTGGTGGGCCGGCGCGATATCGATTTCAAGCGCAACCCGAAAAACGGTCGCGTCGAGGCCTGTCTCACCCTCGACCTGCTCAAGCAGTTGGGTATCGACATGACCCGTTTGCAGGCCGAAGGCAAACTCGACCCGCAGCAGCCACAGGAATGCTACGCCATCGCCGAGATGATTGAAGACGCCAGTGTGCGCTACGACAGCAGCCGCCTGCGCCTGCTCGCAAGCATTCCGCAAGTGGCCATGCAGCGCGGCCTGCGCGGTTATGTTGACCCGCAGTTGTGGGACGACGGCGTACCCGCTGCGTTCATCAACTACCAGCTCAACAGCAGCCGCACGGCCGGTGACTATAAAACCCGCATCGCCAATAACCTCGGCCTGCGCAACGGCATCAACCTGGGTGCCTGGCGCTTGCGCAACGAATCGAACATGAGTAACGGCACCGGGCGCTCGAACACCTTCACCAGCAACCGCACCTACTTGCAGCATGACGTGACCGCGATCAAGGGCCAGTTCAGCGCCGGTGAGATCTTCTCCGACACCGACTTGTTCGACAGCGTGCGTTATCGCGGCCTGAAACTCGCCTCCGATGACGGCATGCGGGCCGACAGCGAACGCGGCTACGCGCCGGTAATTCGTGGTGTGGCGCAGACCAATGCCACCGTAGAGATCCGCCAGAACGACTACATCCTCTACACCGCCAACGTTGCGCCCGGCCCGTTCGAGATCAACGACATCTACCCCAGCGGCTCCAACGGCGACCTGCAAATCACCGTTATCGAAGCCGACGGCAGCCGTCGTGTGACGATGCAGGCATTTTCCAGCCTGCCGATCATGGTCCGTGAAGGCCAGGTCAAATACAGCGTCTCGGCGGGCACCTTCAAAAGCAACGCCGATGGCCTGGCGAGCCCGCAATTTATCAGCAGCACCCTGGCGTACGGCTTGACCAGCAACCTCAGCGGCATTGTCGGCCTGCAAGCCAGTGACGACTACAGCGCCCTGTCGATCGGCGCCGGCAAGAACACCTCGTTCGGCGCCTTCTCCCTGGATACCACCCATTCGTCCAGCAAGGCGCGAGGGCAAACCACCCAGGGCAGCAGCGTGCGTGCGTTGTACGCCAAGACCTTTGCCGGCACCGACACCAACTTCACCCTGGCCGCCTACCGCTACTCCACCGAGGGCTACCGCACGCTCACCGACCATGTGGAAGACAGGAGCGAAGACGTGCGCGTGCGCACCGGGCATTCGAAAACCCGCACCGACCTGACCATCAACCAGAGCCTGGGGCGCAACAATGCGCTCGGCAGCCTGTATGTGAATGCCAGCGACCAGCGTTACTGGAACCGCGGCGGGTCGCAGAGTCTATCCGCCGGCTACACCGGCAACTGGGGCGACCTGAGCTACAACGTTGGCGTGACGCGCACCAAGCAAATCGTCACCTGGGGCGAGCCCAGCAGTGACACGCAGGTGAACCTGTCCATCTCGTTCCCGCTGGGCAGCCAGGCCCGCGCCCCCCGGGCGTTTGTCACCACCAGCCATCAGCATGGCGACACCACGACGCAAGCGGGTATCAACGGCTACGTCGCCGATGCCAGCGACACGTTCTATTCGGTACAGGCGGGCCATAGCGACACCAGCGGTGATTCCGGTTCGGTGAATATCAACAGCCGCACCTCAGTGGCGGATGTCAGCGTTGGCTACAGCCAGGGCCAGGGCTACAACTCGCAGAACCTCAACCTTGCCGGTTCCGTGGTGGCCCATGCGGGCGGCGTCAACCTGGGACAAACCGTCAGTGAGACCTTCGCTCTGGCCGAGGTGCCGGGCATCGCCGGGGCGAAGATCAGCAGCTACAGCGGCGTCGAAACCGGCTACAACGGCTATGCAGTGATCCCAACGGCCCAACCTTACCGGGTGAACTGGATCAGCCTGGACACCCGTGACCTGGGTGGCGATGTGGAAATTACCAACGCCACCCAGCAACTGGTACCGCGCCGCGGCGCCGTCGTAGTGGCGCATTACAGTGGCAGCACTGGACGGCGGGTGCTGTTTGAGTTGTTTGATGCGCAGCATAAGCCGCTGTCGTTTGGGGCTTCGCTGGAGGACGCCAATGGCAAGCAACTGGCGATTGCTGATCCGAATGGGAATGCGCTGGCGTTGGTGGAACAGGATCAGGGCACGTTGATCATCAAGTGGGGCGAGCAGCAATGCAGCGCAACCTATGCGCTGCCGCCGCAGAACAAAGCGCTGAACTATGAGCGTCAGGCGCTGGTATGCGCGCCTTGATTGTGGGGGCGATTAGGCTAAGGTGCTGCCAATGCGCCTTCCTCTTCGAGACTTGCCCATGCGTAAGCTGTTATTCGCCAGTGTCTGCCTGCTGACCACTGCCCTGTCGGGCTGCCAGCAGACCCCACCGGCCAACGACCAACTCGACGCCGTGCTCTGGACCCAAACCTCCATTGAGCACGAGCTGATCTACCGTCAACTGTTTGCCAACGCCACCCGCCAGCTCGATGTGGCCCTGGCCGACCCAACCTGGGATGCCCTGCCCTTCCCGCCACGCAACTTGAACGGGCTACCTGCGGCCGTGGTGGTCGATATCGACGAAACGCTGCTGGACAACGTGCCGCTCAATGCACGTGACATCATCAATAACCAAGTGTATTCCTACGACCGATGGAACACCTGGGTCGACCAGGCCAGGGCCCAGGCATTGCCGGGAGCGGTGGCGTTCCTGCAAGCCGCCCAGCAAAAAGGCATCAAGGTTTACTACCTCACTAATCGCGAACACAGCCAGGTCGCAGCCACCGTCGCCAACCTGCGCCTGCGCGGCTTCCCAGTGAGCAGCGACGAACAAGTCCTGGCCGCCAGCACACCCACCGGTCATTGCGAAAGCGCCGGTTACGGCAAGACTTGCCGCCGCCAGTGGGTCGCCAGCCATGCCCGTGTATTGCTGATGGCAGGTGACTCGCTGGGGGATTTCGTGCAAGCCGAACACAACACCCTCGCCGCCCAACGCAAGGCGGTGGAGCCCTATGTGAGCTGGCTGGGGCAACGCTGGTTTTTGCTGCCGAATCCAAGTTATGGCAACTGGTACAGCGCGCCGTATGGGGATAATGAAAAGTTGCCGTTTGAGCAGAAGCGCAAGCTCAAGCAGCAGGCGTTGCAGCTGGAGGAGTAAGGGGTTGGCTGGGACTCAGGCTTTGATGTTTTGCCGGATGTTCCAGCCAAACTTTACCGGCCCACCGTCCTTGCCACCGTCGGCCTTCTGCGGCTGGTAGCTCCGGCGCAGCGCATCATCAAGTCAGGGCTCGATTTACCCGGCGGTTTTTCAAGTTATGTAGGCCTCTGATAGTTATCAGAACTATTGATCATCCAAAACGCTGTATTCAACGTTTGCATACCCCTTAAGCCCAAGTCCCTGACACGACCCTTGCTTAACACCACTGCTGCGATGCAGCCGGGCAGTTATCGACAATGACCGTTTTTTTGCCCAACAGGCGCGAAGCCATACAAAGCCTCGGGGTTGCTCACTAGAATCGCCTGGCGTGTGGCCTGGTCCGGTGCCCAGCCAGCCAGCAGATCAAGCAGGTGGCCATCGTTTGGCATCGCCCCCCGAATATGGGGGTGTGGCCAGTCCGACCCCCAAACCAAGCGCTGCGGGTTGGCTTGCACCAGCGCTTCGGCCAACGGCTGAACATCGGAGTACGGCGGATGATTCTGACGGATAAGGCGATAGGCACCGGACAACTTGACCCAGGCCCGACCCGTGTCGAGCAGACGCAGGAGGTTTTGGAAGCTCGGATGAGCGGCGCCCTTCTCGGCATTAAAATGGCCCATGTGATCGATCACTACCGGAACCGCCAGGTTACCCAAGCGATGGGTAAGCCGAGGAAATGTAGAGATGTCGATCAAGCATTGCAGATGCCAGTTGCGCTCGGCCAGGCGCGAGGCCAGATGCACGACATCGGCCCAGGCGATCCCCCCCTCGAACAGCAAGTTCAGGCGCACACCGCAGAACCCAATGCGCCCCAATCGGTCGAGTTCGGCATCCGTCACATTCCCCCTCACTACGGCAACGCCCCTGTAATCAAGCCCTTTTCCGCGCAAGGACACCAGTGCGTTTGCCTGGGCGCTGTTGTCATCACCGTAGACACTCGGCTGCACCAATACGCCACGGGCAATGCCGAGAGTGCGATGCATGGCGCAATAGGCTTCCAGCAAGGCGGGTGGTGGGGTGTAGCTGCGCGGCTGATGAAAAGGGAAAGCGCGCGGGTCAAGAAAGACGTGCGCATGGCAGTCCACGGCCCCGGCGGGCAAGGTAAACGTTGGAGGGCGCGGTGTCGGATCGGCAGGCGCGCACGTGCTGGGTTCGTCAGGTGGGGCTTTCATCACTCGCCTCTCGTTCGGCCACGGTTGCAGGTAAAAATACGGCCCGAAGCTTGAGCCCCGGGCCTATTCCCGACTCAGGCGAAATGCTCGTCCAACCACTGGGCAATGCGAGCGGAAAACACCTGGAACTTAGGATCTTCATCCAACATCCATTCGGTGTGACCGGCATCAGGTAGCAGGAACAGGGACTTCGGACCTGGGTAGCGCGCAAACAGCGAGCGTGCCTCTTCGACTGGGTGCAGATTGTTCTCGGCACCGTGAGCGATCAGCAACGGTGTGCCGGCAAAACGTTCGTCGATATGCGCTTCAGGGGTGAAAGCAATCAGTGAATCAGCAAATTCAAAATCCGAAGTCACCCCATAGTCCGGGTTCTTGCGTAATACATTGTCGACATAGACACGGGACTTTTCATCCAGTGGATAAATAGCGAACGGGTCGATGCCTTTAGCGTCGCCACCCTTGGCCAGCCGCAGGCGCTCGGCGTTCATGAAGTCACGGAATGCTTTCCAGCCTTCGCCGCCGCGCAGGGCTTTTTGTACCCGTACGGCGTCGAAGAAACCATTCATCGCGATCAGACCGTCGATCAAACCCTCGGCCTGGCGATAGGCATCCAGAACCAGGCCCCCACCCATGCCCCAGCCAGCCAGGACCAGCTTGCGCCCTTCAGTGCGGGCGCGTTCGGCAACCACCGCGACCACGTTGGCAATATCACGAACCTGTTCTTCGATCAGCACTTTCTCCCGGGTACCACCACTGTCGGCAAAGCCGCGATAATCGAACCCAAAGCAGAAATAACCATACGGCGTCAGGGCTCGCGCGAAACGCTCCGGATGAATGTTTTTCAGGCCAGTGAAGCCCGAGCAGACGATCACCAGCGGCGCATCGGCGCGCAGTGCGTGGTCATCCCAGAAATAGGCAGCATCAATTTTTATGCCGTCGCTCACGACCTGAACTTGTTCTGTCTGCATGGAAAAAATCCTTCGAAGTAGGCGAATTTATTGTTTGTCCGCATCGCTGTCGAAGTGGGTTCGACGGGCTTATGATGCGTCAGTCAAAACCGCTTCAATACGATAAGAACGACGTAAAAAGGCCGATTCATGACACCTGAAACGCGTACCTTTGGTTTCATGCTCTTTCCCGGATTTTCCATGCTTTCGTTTGCCGCAGCGCTGGAGCCATTGCGCATCGCCAACCGCATGAGTGGTACTACGCTTTATCAATGGGGCCTGTTGAGTCGGGACGATGGCGAGGTCCTCGCCAGCAATAATTTGCCATTTTCCCCTACGATCAAACTGCGTGAAGCAGACACGCTCGATGCGTTGTTCCTGGTGGCGGGTATCGCCGCCCATCAACTCGACTCGGAGGGTATGCGCAGCTGGTTACGCCAACGCAACAACGGCAAGCGCCTGATCGGTTCGATATCCACCGGCAGCCTGTTGTTGGCTCGTGCAGGCTTACTGGACCGTAAACGCTGCACCATTCACTGGGAGAGCCACCAGAGCCTTCTCGAAGAACACTCGGAAGCGACCGTGACGGGCGAATTGTTTGAACAGGACGGACGAATCTGGACGTGTTCCGGTGGTGTCGCCGGCCTGGACATGATGTTGCACCTGATCGGCCTTCAGCACGGCAATGCACTGATGCACCAGGTAGCCGAGCAGTGTGTACACCCAAGCATTCGCAGCTCCCACGACAAGCAGCGTATGTCACTGGAAAGCCGACTGGGCATTCATAACCCGAAACTGATCAGCGCGATCACGCTGATGCAGAACCATTTGGAAGGGCTGCTCAGTTGCGAAGACATTGCCCGCATGGTTGGGTTGTCGTACCGGCAAATGCAGCGGCTGTTCAGTGAGCAATTGCAACTGACGCCGGCGCAGTACTACTTGAAGCTGCGCCTGGAAAGGGCTCGGGAGCTTTTGCTCAGTTCATCTCTGCCTATTCTGGAGGTCGCCCTGGCCTGTGGCTTCTCCACCACGTCACACTTTGCGCGCTGCCACCGCGAGATGTTCGGGGTGACACCCCGGCAGTTACGGCAGAAGCATTGACAGGGGCAACGACTTGCAAGCATTCGGTGGTGTTTGCAGCGGTACTCAGATCAAGCGGTTGCGCTTGAGAAAATCGCTGGCGACGGTTTCGATCGCGACACCTTCAATATCGACCTGGGCATTGAGTCCAGCGATGACTTGATCATCCAACAGAGCCGAAAGACGGTTCATCTGTTCGGCCAGTTGAGGGTTCTTCGCCAACGTCGCTTCACGCACTACGGGAATAATCGCATAGTCCGGAAAGAAGTTGAGATCGTCCTGCAACACAGTAAAGTTGAAAGCCGGTATACGACCGTCAGTGGCCATGACCAGGGCGACGTCGACGTGTTTATCCTTCAGGGCCACGTAGGTCAGTCCAGAATCCATGCGCCGAATCCGGTCGCGCTCGATCACCAGGCCATAGGCCTCGGACAGGGGTTTAAAACCGTCGGCACGGGAATAGAACTCAGCGTTCATGGCAATACTTAACGATTTGCCGCCGCTGGCTTTCAATAAGGCCGCCAGTTGCGACAGCGTGGTGATACCTCGCTCCTGCGCATCGGCACTACGCATGGCCAAGGCATAAGTGTTATTGGCTTTTGACGGCGTAAGCCAGACCAGGCCCTTGGCAGCATCGAGTGTCTTCACCCGTGTATAGGTGTCCTCGGGAGACAGACGCTCCTTGACCTTGTTGTAGTTAACCAATGCAGTACCGGTGTATTCCCAATAAAGATCGATCTGGCCGTTTTCCAGTGCGCTGCGCAGCACACTGCTACCCATGCCGGCACGCTGTTTCACCTGATAGCCCAGCCCTTCCAGATATTGCCCGGTGAGGCTAGTCAGCAACTGTTGCTCAACGAAGTTCTTACCGCCTACCGTCAGCGTATTCGCCGAAGCGATCACGCCGATGGAGCCGAGCAATAAGGCGGCGATGGCCTGAAGCAACTTGAGTTTCATCGGTCGATCCTCAGCGGGTAGGTTTAAGTTGTGCTGCAACAGCGCGATGCGAATTGACGCCGCGCGAAATTGCCAGGGTTGCCAGCGCGGCGACGATGGCGTCTACCGCAATTGCCAGCATGGCGGTCGGTATGGCGCCAGCCAACATCATGACCGGCTCGTTCAAGTCGATCCCGGTAAATATCAATTCACCCAGACCGCCTCCGCCGATCAAGAAGGCCAGGGGCACCGTACCCACGTTGATCGCAAGGGCAGTGCGAATGCCAGCGAACATCGTGGGCAGTGCATTGGGCAACTCGACTTTGAGCAAACTCTGAAAGGGCGACAGGCCCATGCCACTGGCGGCCTCGAGCAGGTGCTGTGGCACGTCCAGCAAACCGGTATGGGTATTGCGGGTGATTGGCAGCAAGGTCGCGACGAACAGCGCAAACGCGGCGGGCAAGGTGCCAATTCCGAGAAGCCCCACGGACAATGCCAACACAGCCAAGGTCGGTAGGGTCGCGCCGATGTTGAGCAGTTGCATCGCTGTTTGCGAGTAACGACGCAAGCGTGGCCGACTTAACCAGATGCCCAGAGGAATGGCGGCCAGGACCGCCAGGCCACCGGACATCGCTGTCAATTGCAGGTGTTGCATACTCAGGTAGCGAATGTCCGGCCAATACGTGTAGAAAGCGTTAAACAATCCCTGGTGCCCGACCACCGCGCCGCCTACAAAAACCAAACAGAGCAGGCCCGCGTAAACTGCATCCGTGGTCGCGGCTATGCGCATATCGTCACCTCAGGCCTATTCCTGTAGCGAGCCCCCAAATGATGGGTAATGCCTTTTTGCGTGATCTCGCCACAGAAGCGGCCATCGTCGTCCACGCAAGGCATCCAGGTTGTATCGTGGGCGAACATCAGCGAGGCGACTTTACGCAGGTCATCGTTGACATGGACGACCGCATCAAGCCCAAGGTAATGGTCGCCGCAACGCCCACGCTTGGCGACTGCGGTGGAGCGCAGCACCATGCCAATCGGTTGGTGCGCGCTGTTGACTAACGTCATTGCTATGTAGGAATGCTCATCCATGACGCCGAGCGCGCGCTCCAGGCTGTCGTGCTGGAAAAGCACCGGTGTATTGGCCAGCATGACCTGGCTGACACGTACCAGGTTCAGGCGCTTCAAGGCGCGGTCTGATCCGAGAAAACTCTCGACAAAGGCATTTTCTGGCGCCGCCAGCAGGTCGTCCGGGATGCTGCACTGCACCAGCCTGCCGTCTCGGAAAATGGCGATGCGATCACCCATCTTCACCGCTTCGTCAATGTCGTGGCTGACGAACAGGATGGTCTTGTTCAGCGCCTGCTGCATACGCAGAAACTCGTCCTGAATCAACGCGCGGTTGATCGGATCAATCGCCCCGAAGGGTTCGTCCATCAGCATCAAGGGCGGATCTGCTGCCAGGGCACGGGCCACGCCAATACGCTGCTGCTGCCCACCTGACAGTTCATAGGGATAACGCTTGAGAAACAGGTTGGGGTCCAGTGCCACCATGTCCAGTAACTCGCGGGCACGTTCGCGATAGCGCTTCACGTCCCAACCAAGCAGCTTGGGCAATAGGCAGATGTTTTCTTCGACGGTCATGTTCGGGAACAGGCCAATCTGCTGAATCACGTAGCCGATATTGCGGCGTAGTTCCTGAGTGTTGAGCCCGGAAGTATCCTGCCCGTTGATCAAGACCTTGCCAGAGGTGGGTTCGATGATGCGATTGATCATTTTCAGGGTGGTGGTTTTGCCACACCCCGACGGCCCCAGCAGGATGCAGATTTCGCCGCTGGGGACTTCCAGGCAGATATTGTCCGCCGCTGTGACCAGCCCTTTGGAGGTATCGAATGTCTTGGTCAGGCAGTCGAGTTGGATCATGCAGGCAGGCTCCTGATATGAAAGAGGAAAAGCGTGTTCAGCGCGCCAAAGCCATGCCACGTGGCGTTATGCATTTCTGCAACCAGAGCAGCAAGTAGTCGGCAATAATCGCCAGCAGGCTCACTGCCGCGGCCCCCAGCACGAGTTGCCGCGAATCCGATTGCGAAATACCGCGACTGATAAATGTCCCCAGGCCTCCAGCACCAATGTAGGCAGCGATGGCCATCACCCCAATATTCAACACCACAGCGGTGCGGATGCCGGCCATGATCAGCGGTATCGCCAGGGGAATCTCAACCAGGCGCAGACGCTGGAGCGGGCTCAAGCCCATGCCCCGTGCCGCTTCCCTGAGGGCGCAATCGACATTACCGATGGCGGTGTAGGTGTTGCGGATGATCGGTAACTGGGAATACAGCAGCACAGCGATGACTGCCGGCACCGGACCGATGCCATAGCCGAAGGGAGAAAGCAGAGGAATCATCACCCCGAACATGGCGACAGAAGGAATGGTCACGAGGACCGACGCGGCGTACAGCACTGCATCGGCCACGCGTTTGTTCTGGGTAATGGCGATGCCGATGGGAACGCCGGTGACGATTGCCAACCCGACAGCAATGGAAATCAGCCCCAAATGCTCGATGGTTCGAGTCCCCAGCAACGGCAGATTTTCGATGAGATAGTGCAACCAGTCCAAGATCTGTGCTCCTTTATTATTGGAAGAAGAGAGCAGCAAGCTGACTGATCATAACCACTGGCAAGGCATCGAAACCTGATGAAAACGACGGTTTAAGACCGATTCATGACATGATTTTGGGTGAATTCGCCCATGGGCATGCCGTGCGGCCTGTCCCACCTGAGTACATCACCGCGTTGAGTGTCGATTACGTGGGGGAAGCGCCAAAGTCTGCGGGGGCAGCAGCCAGGCGCAGCTGATCCCGCAGCCGCAGAAACTGTTCGCACACCTGGGCAGTCGCTGAGTGCTAAACCGTCCTGGCGGCAACCGCCTCCACCTCCACCAACGCCCCCGGCAACGGCAACGCCACCACTTGCAACGCGGTGCGCGCCGGTTTGTTCGGCTGCTCGGGCGTGCCGAAGAATTGCGTATAACCACGCTGCAAACCGGCGAAATCGAGCTTGCCGCCGGTCTCTTCGGCGCCGACCAGGAATACCCGTAACTGCACGATATCGCCGAGGTCCAGGTCCTGCTGCTGAAGGATCTTGCGCAGCTTGTTGAACACCGACACCGTCTGCACTTCGGTATTGCCGTAGGCCGCCGGCGTCCCGGCCGGTGCGTTCGGGTCGGCAAGGTCCGGCAAGGTGCCGCTGACAAAGACCAGACTGGCGGAGGCCGGCACGGAGACAGTTTGCGAGATCGGAAAATCACCGACGCTGGTGCGTTGAATGCTGTCGCTCATGGTGTTGCTCCTTAAGACGCGGCCACGACCGCAATGTGTCGTTGTTGGGTAACCCGCTCAGCCAGTTGACCGACCACAAAGCGGGCCGAGTTGGCTGCTGACTCCTGCCAGATGCCCACACCGCTTTGCACCAAACCGTCACCGGCGAAGTACACGCGGCCATGGGCGTGTTCCAACAAGGCGCTGGCCTCGGCCGGGAAGTGTTCGCGTTGCAGCCACGGGCCTTCGCTGTAGGGAATCTGTTCCCAGGACACCGCCAGCGGGTTGCGCAAGTGTTTGGAGTAACCCGGATGCAGCAGCTCCACGGCCTCCTTGGAGGTGGCGTATTGCTGGTTGAACGGTTGCGCGCCAAACACGTCGGCGCCCTCCCCGGTGACGTAACCGGCCACCAACACACCTTCGCGGGTGTTGAGGTCATTGCTCGGGTACCACAGCAGGCGCGCCGGGTGCTCTATCCACGACAGGCCGCCGTAGGTGCGATAGTCGGTCTCCCAGAAGCGCGGGGACTGCCACGCGACTTTGGTCGCCTGATCGCTGCGGGTGCTGAGCAACGCGGCTTTGACCGGTTCGCTGAAGTCGGTGTCGAGCCTGGCCAGCAGCGGCAGCGGTAATGTCGAGACCAAATAATCGGCGCGCACCACCTGTTCGCGGCCGCTGTGTTGGTCGTGGTAAGTCACCGCCACGCCGTCTTCCAGCTGACGGATCTGCCGGACTTGAGCGCCCAACTGCACGTGCTCGCTGACGCGTTGGTAGAAGGCGTCGGTAATGCGGTCCATGCCGCCGACCGGTTGAAACATGGTCGCGGAGAACTCAGGGAATTCAGTATGCAGTAATGCGCCCCACAGCTCGGGATGCAGCAAGCGATCCAGCGCCAGCGGGCTGCGGCTGGCGGGCAATGCGCCGGGGTGCGCAGGCGAATCCAGATGACCGGCGCGCAGGCTGCCCTCATAGGCCAGTTCTTGCGACAAATCGCCGTAGACCTGCAAGAAGGCCAGCAAGCGCGTGCGTTCTTCGCTACTCAGTACATCATCGAGCGCATCGCGCTGCACGGCTTTGGCCAGCAAACCGGAGAGGTGCCCACGCGCATCGTTGATCGCCTGGCCGACGGTGAACGCCGGCTGCTGCAGGTCCGGGCGCACCTGGGCGCCATGGCTGCTGTTGACCAGCACTTCCAGCGGCACACCCAGTTCGCTGCAATAGTCGAGAATCGTGCGGTGCTGGCTGGGGATGCGTGCGGGACCTGCGTTGAAATACAGGCCCGGATCAAACGCCACGGTTTGCGTGCGGCCGTCCTTGTAGTCAACGCGATCACCATGGCGCAGTGTCCAGGTGCGTCCGCCCACGCGCTCACGGGCTTCCAGCACTTGCACGCTGAACCCGGCGCGGGTCAGCTCCAGGGCGGTGACCAGCCCGGCAATCCCGGCGCCCAGCACCAACACGCGGGTGCCCTGCCCCAGGCCGTCCTTGAGTTTCAGCGGTTGCGGCCGCCGATGTGACGAGGGCCCCAAACCCAATACCGCCAGTGCGTCCTTGACGGCCTTCTCGCCCCCTACGGCGGCGAGGCTCGACAACGCTTCACGTCGTGTCAGTCCCATGTCGATTCTCCTAGTCCGGCAAGCCCGGTGGGTTGATCAGCGACGCGTCGACGCGCTCCACATCCAGGCCCCAACGCTGCAGCACCTGTTCGTATTGGCCGCCGGCAATCGCGCCCTCCAGGGCGGTATGGATCGGCTGGACCAGGCCGTTGTCCTTGCGCGTAGTTACCGCGATATCCGCCTTCAACGGCCAGCCACCGTTCACCGTACCGACTCGCTTGATGCCGCCTGTAATCGCCGCCGAATAGGCGTACACCGAGTTAGGCCCGAACAGCGCATCGCTGCGACCCGACTGCACCGCCAATTGCGCGGCGGCCTGGTCGTCGAAGTACTGCAACAGCGCAGGCTTGATGCCAGCCTTTTCGTTGGCCTCGTTCCACGCCAGCAGGACCTTTTCCTGGTTGGTGCCGGAGCCGACGATGATCTTCAGCCCGGCAATGTCCGAAGCCTGTTTGATCTCGGTAATTTTGCTGGTGCTCTTGACGTAAAACCCGAGCACATCCTGGCGATAGGTGGCGAAGTCAAAGCGCTTCTTGCGCGCCTCGGTCACGGTGACGTTACTGATCACCGCGTCGTATTTGCCCGAGCTCACGCCCAGCGGCCAATCCTCCCAACTGGTCTGCACCACGTTGAGTTGCAGCCCGAGGCTGTCGGCCACCAGCTGCGCGGTGTCGGCCTCACTGCCGATAGTGGTCTTGTCGTCATTGGCCAGCAGTGCCAGCGGTGGCCCAGCCACACCGGACACCGCCACCGTGAATTTGCCCGGCTGGGCGAACTTGAAGCCCGGCGGGATTTGCGCGATGGCCGCCTCGTTGCGTGGCACATGAATGCGTGCGCGGTCAGGGCTGAGGTCAACGGGCTGCGTGGCGGCGAAAGCCGTGTGCGCGGCACTGACAGCAAGCGTCAGCAAAGCCACACGGGCGGTATTGATGAACATGAGCAATCACTCCTTGAACTAAAGCACCTTGCCGAGAAAGGCCACGGTGCGGGGATGTCGGGGTTGGCGAAAAATCTGTTCGGGCGGGCCCTCTTCGATCAGTTGGCCGTCGCAAAGAAACACCACGTGGTCGGCCACTTCGCGGGCAAACCCGATCTCGTGGGTGACGATCACCAGGGTCACGCCCAATTGGGTCAGGCCCTTGATCACGTCGAGCACCTCGCCCACCAGCTCCGGGTCGAGGGCCGAGGTAGGCTCATCGAACAGCAACACCTTGGGGTCCAGCGCCAGGGCCCGCGCGATGGCCACACGTTGTTGCTGGCCGCCGGAAAGCTGGCGCGGGTAGGCATCGAGCTTGTCCGCCAGGCCGACCTTGGCCAGCAGTGCGGACGCCTTGGCTTGAGCCTCGGCCTTACTCCAGCGCTTGTGCGCCAGCGGTGCTTCGGCGATGTTTTCCCAGGCCGTGAGGTGCGGGAACAGGTTGAAGTTCTGGAACACGAAACCTACGTCGATACGCCGCTTGAGAATCTCGCGTTCCTTGAGCTCGTAGAGCAGGTCGCCCTTGCGGCGGTAGCCAACGTATTCACCGTCGATGGTGATATGCCCGCTGTCGATTTTCTCCAGGTGGTTGATGGTGCGCAGCAAGGTGGATTTGCCCGAGCCGGAGGGGCCGAGAATCACCGTGACCTTGCCCGGGTCGATGGTCAGGTCGATGTCTTTCAACACCTGCTGGTTGCCAAAGCGCTTACCCACGCCCTGGATCTGGATGCGCCCGGCGCGTGCTTCACTCATGGGTTTTCTCCTTGAGCCAGCGGCCTATGCGTTGCAGCGGTGTCGGCGGCAGCACGCGCGCAGTGCCTCGGGCGAAATAGCGCTCGACGTAGTACTGGGCGCTGGTCAGCACGGTGGTGATGATCAGGTACCAGACGGTGGCGACGATCAGCAGCGGAATGACCGCCTGCGTGCGGTTGTAGATGACCTGCACGGTGTAGAACAGCTCCGGCAACGCCAGCACGTAGACAATCGACGTGCCCTTGACCAGGCCAATGATTTCGTTGAAACCCGAGGGCAGGATCGAGCGCAAGGCCTGGGGCAAGATGATGCGGAAGATGCGTCGCGAGGCCGGCAACCCCAAGGCTGCCGCGGCTTCGTGCTGGCCGGCGTCGACGCCGATCAGGCCGCCGCGAATGATCTCCGCCGCGTACGCCGCTTGCATCAGGCTCAAGCCCAACACCGCCACGGTGAATTGGCTGAGTACATCCACCGTCGACCATTCGGCGAACACCACACGGGTGAAGGGCACGCCGAGCACGATGTGGTCATACAGATAGGCAAAGTTGTACAGGATGATCAGCACCAGCAGCGCCGGCATCGAGCGGAAAAACCAGATATAGCCCCAGGCCAATGCCGCCAGCAGCGGCGAGCCCGACAGCCGCGCCAGGGCCAGCGCAGTGCCGAGAATGATGCTGAACACCGTGCTGAGCAGCGTCAGCAACAGCGTCTGGCCCAGGCCGCGCAGCACCGACGGCGAGAAGAACCATTGACCGAACACCCCCCATTCCCAGCGTGGGTTGGTGGCCAGGGAATGCACGATGGCGAGCAACACCAGCGCGGCAAAGATCGAACCCGCCCAGCGCCAGGGGTGTCGGGCCGGGACCACGTGTAGAGCCTTGATCGGCGTGGAGACACGGCGCTGGCGAACCGGGTAGTCGGTGACCTCATCGATCAGGTCATAGGTTTTGGCGACAATGGGCATGTTCTATTCCTCGCGGGTAGCGGCCTTAGAAGGCGTAAGTCAGCCGGGTGTAGTAGTACCCGCCGGTAAAACCGTAGGGCGAATAGGTGCGGTAGCTGGCGAGCATGGTGCTGCTCGGCACGCCTTGTTTCTTGGGGTAGAGGTCAAACAGGTTCTTGGCGCCGACGGCGATGTTCAGGGCTTTGGTGAGGTTGTAGCCAAGGTCGAGGTCGGTGATCCATTTGGCGCTGTAGATTCGGTCCAGGCTGCGGTCGGCAGAGACGTTGACTTCCTTGTAGGTGCCATAGCGTGTCAGGGCCAGGTTGAGGTTGAAGCGGTCGATGCTCCAGTCGCCACCGAGAATCAGCTTGGTGCTGGGCTGGACGCCGGTGATCAGGTTGCGCGCCTGGCGGTCCATCAGGTCATAGGAAGTGCCCAGGATGTTTGTGGACGCCTTGTAGTTGAGGATCTGGGTCTGGTTCCAATTGAACGCCGCCGTCCACTTCAAGGTGCCGTACTGGCCGATGTCCTGGTTGTAGTTGCTGACCAGATCAACACCTTTGGTGCGGGTGTCGGCGCCATTGATGAAGTATTGGCCGCCGGAGGTTGAGTTGATGCCGTTGTTCTGCAGCACTTGGGTGACTTCAGGCCCGAGCAAGGTACCGGTCAGGGTGATGCGGTCGCGCAGGTTGATCACGTAGGCGTCGGCCGTGAAGTTCAAACGGTCGGTGGGCGTGAGGGTGAAACCCAGGCTGAAATTGGTCGAGCGCTCGGGTTTCAGCTCTTGGGCGCCGAGGGCCTTGGCCGCCGCCGAATCCACCGGCAACACGCCGTAGTTGATCGACTGGTACACCCCGTCGACCACGCCATAGGTGGTGGAGCGCGCACTGAACAGGCTGTTGGCCAGGGACGGCGCGCGAAAGCCATTGCTGACCGTGGCGCGCACGGCAAATTGCGGGGTGAAATCGTAGCGCGTGGTCAACTTGCCGCTGCGGGTAGCGCCCACACCTTCGTTGTAATGCTCATAACGAAAGGCGGTGCCCACGTACCAATCCGGTAGCGGGTTGAAGCCCACATCAACATAGCTGGCCAGGCTGTTGCGCGAGGCGCTGGTGGCTTCGTCCGGTGAAATACCATTGGTGACCTGGGCCCCGGATGAAGCGCAGTTGCCCGGCGCCACGCAATAACCGCCGTTGGCATAAGACGCATAGTCACCGGCCTGCACCTCATAGGTGTCGCGTCGATGCTCGAAGCCGTAGGACAGGTCCAACGGTTTTTGCAGGCCGACGTCGAAGCCGCGTTTGAAGTCGAGGTTGGTGGTCAACTCGGTGGAAATCCAGGTGCCGGAGGTGAAGCTGTTCGGCGTGTACTCGCCCAGCGACGGGTTCTGGTTGTGGGTGGTGCCCTGCTCCGCTTCGTTGCGCCCGTAGGTGGTGGACAAGTCCCAGTCCCACGCGCCGACGGTGCCTTTGCCGCCGAATGCGGCCTGGAAATCATCCTCGTCGATGGACCAGGTTGGCGTATAACCGGCCGGGTAGCCGTTCGGCCCGGTAGTAATGGTGTTGGTGATGGTGGGCAGGCGGTAGTTCTGCCCCTGCTCGGCTTTGCGTCGTGAGTAAGTGGTGAAGGAATACAGGCTGAGACTGTCATCGATCGGCAGCTCGGCGTTGTAGCCCAAGGTCAGCAGGTTGGTCTTGGGCGTACCATAACCGCCATAGGTGGCCCTGCCGGCCTGGTTGTAGGCTTGCTCATAGGTGTAGCCGTTGGCGCTGGCCTTGTTGTCGTCATTCTGGCTGCGCGCATCCAGGGCCAGTTGCACGATGCCGCCGTTGCCGATTTCAAAACCCTTGTTGAGGCTCTGTTGCACGGTCTGTTTCTTGCCGTCGTAACCCTGGCCGATATTGGTCACTGCGGTGCCGCTGGTGTCGGCCTTGAGGATCACATTGATCACCCCGGCGATGGCATCCGAACCGTATTGGGCGGCGGCGCCATCGCGCAACACTTCCACGTGGTCGATGGCGCTGATGGGAATTAAGTCGAGATCGGCCGGCGCCGCGCCCGTATTGATGCCGTTGATGTTCAGGGTGGCACTGGTGTGGCGACGTTTGCCATTGACCAGCACCAGCACTTCGGCGGCGCTCAGGCCACGCAGGTTGGGTGCGCGGGCAATGCCGCTGGCATCCCAGCCGGTTTTTTCCGGCAGGGTCAGCGACGGGATCACCGCGCTCAAGGCTTCCATCAAGCCGGGCTTGCCGGTGTTTTGCAGTTGCTTGGCGCTGACCACATCGATCGGTACCGGGCTGCTGGTGACGGTGCGCTGTTCGGCGCCACGGTTGCCGGTGACCACCACGGTGGACAGGGTGCTGTCGTCCTGGGCCTGTGCGGTGCCGGCAAACAGGGCCAGCGCCAGTGCGGCGGTGGGTTGTAAAACTTGCTTCATGGCCACTCCAAACTTTCCGGATCGCGAAGTCGGGCAGTCACGCTGTCGTCGGGACGGCGCGGGGTGCACGGTTTTCAGGGAGGTGTAAGCGATCTGTAACTAGGTGTGGGGCGAGCGAGGGCTTTGAAATGGCAACATACGTTGAACTCCGTTCCAACGATTCTGCCGCGGGGTTGTTACCCGGTTATGGCGCGCAGAATCTGAATCACGCTGGGTACCATCCGAGGTCAGGGGTAGGCTGTTGCGATCAAACATAACGGAATGGATTTTAAAAATATAATGCTATTTGGGCATAAGCTAATATTCTCTACTTTCATTATTTATAAATAACTTTATTCATATAAATAATGTTTTTGCAGGACAGAACGCGATTAGGGAGCAAGCCCTTCGCGGATTTTTGCCCACATCAGGCACGTGTACGGGTGCTTTTTTCCACCAGGCACATGGGCGTGCCGGCCAGCGGCTCCTGCATGACCTGCACGTGCACATCGAACACCTGGCGCATCAGTTCGGCACTGATCACCTGGGCGGGCGCGCCATCGGCGACCAGCTTGCCGCCCTGCATCACCGCCAGATGATCGGCATAGCGGCAGGCCTGGTTGATGTCATGCAGTACGGTGATGACGGTTTTGCCTTCGGCGGCCAGTTCGCCCATCAAGTCGAGCAGCTCGACCTGATGGCTGATGTCGAGGTAGGTGGTGGGTTCGTCGAGCAGCACCACTGGCGCGTTTTGCGCCAACACCATGGCCAGCCAGGCGCGCTGGCGCTGACCGCCGGACAAATCCGCCAGCGCACGGTCGGCCAGGCTGTCCAGTTCCAGGCGTTGCATGGCTTGGGTCACATGGGATTGATCGTTGCCGCTCAGGCGCCCCCACAGCGAGTTGTGCGGGCTGCGACCGTAAGCGACCAACTGGCGCACACTGACGCCCTCCGGCACTGGCAACACCTGGGGCAAGAACGCAATTTGCCGGGCCAACTGGCGGGCGGACAGGCTGGCGTAGGGCTGGCCATCGAGGGTCAATGCACCTTGGGTGGGTTTAAGGATGCGCGCAAACGCCTTGAGCAAGGTGGACTTGCCGCAGCCGTTGGGGCCGATCAGCGCGGTGACGCGACCCGCTGGCGGCGCGAACGACAACCCCTGCACGATACGCGTCGCACCGTAGCCAATGTCGAGCTGTTGTGCCTGAAGAATACTCATGTCATCAGCCCTTGAACCGTGCCAGCAACCAAAGAAAATACGGCGCACCAATCACCGCCGTGAGAATGCCCGCCGGGATTTCGCTGGGTGCGATCAACGTACGCCCGAGGGTGTCGGCCAGCACCAGCAGCAGCGCGCCAATCAGCATCGCGGCGGGCAGCAAATAGTGGTGATGCCCGCCCACCAGCCGCCGCGCCATATGCGGCGCGACCAAACCGATAAAGCCAATCGGCCCGATCACGCCGACACCCAGGCTGGTGAGCACCACCGCGCAGGCCATCGCCAGCCAGCGCGTGCGGCCAAGGGCGGTGCCCAGGCTGTGGGCGGCTTCGTCGCCGAGGGCGATCAGGTTCAGCGGTTTGGCCAGGCACAGGCCCAGCGGGATCAGCAGCAGAAACGGCAGCACCAACACCACGTGGTGCCAATTGCGGCTCCACAGGCTGCCGGTCAGTGCGAGCAACGCGGTATTGATATCCAGCGGGTGGGACAGGATTAAAAACTCGGTGACGCTGGACAAGGTCACCGCAATCGCCACGCCCGAGAGCGCAAAACGCACCCCGGAAAAACTCACGCCGGTGTTGTACAACGCCAGCAGCAAGGCGCCGCCCGCCCCGCCCAGGCAGGCTACCAGCGGCAGCCAGGCAATCGGCAGTTGCGGCCAGCTGATGATCGCCACCGTCAGCGCCAGCCCTGCACCCTGCGTTACGCCGAGAATTTCCGGCGAGGCCAGCGGGTTGCGAATCACCCCCTGCACAATCGCCCCCGCCAGACCGAACGCACACCCGGCAAGCATGGCGATCACGCTGCGCGGCAGGCGGTGGTTCCACACTTCAAAATCGAGGGCGTCGTGAGCCAGCAGGCGATCCAGCACGGTTGCGGGCTTGAGCCACACCGTACCGGCGCTGAGGCTCACCAACAGCGTCACCAGCAACAGGCCCAGCAGCAGCCATAAGCGCAATCGTGGCCGGGTCATAGGGCGCGCCTGGCAAGGAACAAAAAGAACGGCGCGCCGATCAGCGCGGTCACCACGCCCGCCGGGGTTTCCACCGGAAAGGCCACGGCGCGACTGAGCAGGTCGGCGCCGAGCACGATCACCGCGCCCAATGCCGCACTCAACGGAATCAGCCAGCGGTAGTCGTTACCGAGAAATTGCCGAATGATATTCGGCGCGATCAGCCCGACAAACCCGATGGGGCCGACCGCGCAGACGCTGGCGCCCACCAGTAACAAACTGGCCAGAAACACCTGCAAGCGCAGGCTGGCGATACCCACGCCCAACGAGCGCGCAGCGTCTTCGCCGAGGTTGATCAGATTCAAGCGCGGGGCGCACCACAGCGCCCACAGGCCGCCGATCAACGTGCACGGCCAGAGCAATTGCACCTGGGCCGCCCCGACGTTCGCCAGCGAACCGGCCAGCCAGTTCAACACGCTTTGCGCCTGCGCCTCGACCAGAATCACGGTGAGCCGAGTCAATGCCGCGCACAGCGCCGCCACGGCCACACCGGCCAATACCAGCCGACCTTGCGCGGTGGTTGGCGACCAGGCGCCGCCCAGGCTGAATACCGTTATCCACGCCAGCGCGCCGCCCAGGCACGTCATCAACAACGCACCACCGGCAAACGGCGGTGCAACCAATCCGGTCGAGAACAACGCCAGCCCCAACGCTGCGCCCGCCGTCACGCCAAACAGCGAAGGCGACGCCAAACGGTTACGGGTGATGCCCTGCATCAGCGCACCGGCCAGCCCCAGGCAGGCACCGACCAACGCCGCGCACACGGCTCGCGGCACCCGCAACTGGGCGACGATGTAGGCCATATTGCCGCCTTCGTGGCCTTGGTGAACCAGCCCATTCCATGCGTCCGTCGGGGAGATCACAAACGGCGACCAGCTGTACAGCGAGAACCAGAACAACACGGCCCCCAGCAGCACAATGCTTGTCGCCGCGAAACTGCGCTGCACGGTTATTGGCTCAATACGGCATGGCCGCCTTTAAGAATGGCGAGGGCGTCTTCTGCGATCTGCTCCGAGGCCAATACGCCACGATTACGCGCCCAGCTGTCGCCATCGACTTGCGCCACGTGGTGATTGCGTACCGCACCGAGCACTTGCCACAGCGGCTGCTTGCTCCAGGTATCGACGATACTGGGGCGACGGTAGTGCCCCACCAACAACCAACCCGGGTCCAGGGCGAGCAATTGTTCCAGGCTGACAAACTCGGTTGGCGCAGCCTTGGCGCGTACCGACGGCACTTTCAAGCCGATGGCCTCCAGCACACTGCCGGCGTAGGAGTCCGGGCCGTGCACGGAAAAGCTGTCCTCACGTGCAACGCCGAAGAGCACGCTGGCACCGGCGGGAATCTGCTGCGCAATCGCCTTCAGGTGCTCACGATTCTGCGCGATACGCGCCTGCATCTGCGGGCTTTTGCCCAAGGCCTTGCCGATCAGTTCGGCGGATTTCAGGCTGCCCTGGTAATCCTCACCGCGTGATGGCAGGAGCAAGGTTGGCGCGATGCTCGCCAAGTCGCTGTAGAGCGCCTGGTGGCGATTGAGGTCAGCGACGATCAGGTCCGGCTTGAGCCGGGCGATTTCCTCGATACTGGGTTGCGAACGCAGGCCCACTGACTTCCATTGGCCGATGGCCTGGCGCACACGCGGCAATACACGGTTGGCATCGCCATCGTCGGCGGCCCCGACTGGCGTGACGTCAACGGCAGCCAGGCTGTCGAGAAAAGAAAACTCCAGCACCACCACGCGCTTGGGCGCATCCGGCAGGTGCACCGCATGCTGGCCGTCATTGAGGTCGATGGGGGCCGCGTTCAATACGCTGCAGGAGAATGCCAGGAGGCAGGCGGCAAGGGTCGGGATGGAGCGCAGCATTCGCATGACAAAGACCTCGGCGTTAACACACCCAGGCGGGAGAGGCCTGGGAAAACGGCGGGTACTATTCCATATCACGGCGATGCAATCAAAAAACATTCTTATTAACGTTGCGAGTCTGGGGTGTGCCCTGGGCTATGTGGGAGCTGGCTTGTGTGGGAGCTGGCTTGCCTGCGATAGCATCGACTGGGTCTTACTGACAGACCGAGGTGCCTGTATCGCAGGCAAACCAGCTCCCACATTGGCCTTCCCCATATTGCCCCTGTGCTTAGAAGTCCACCGTGGCCGAGAGCAAGTAGGTACGCGGCGTCGACAGCGTCAAACCCGGTTCGCTGTCGTCAGACGCCCCGGCAGAGCTCCAGTAGCGTTTATCGGCGACGTTCTCGACATTCGCTCGTAAGGTGATGTGCTTGTCGTCGACCTTGAAAGCGTATCGCGCGCCCAGGTCGAGGCGGGTCCACGCATCGATTTGCTTGACGTTGGACGTGTCGAGGTACTGTGAGCTGGAATAGAGGCCCCGGCTGGTCAGGGTCAGGCCCTCAAGCGTCGGCACATCCCATTCTGCGCCCAGGTTGACGTTGTATTTGGGCGTGGCCGGTGCGCGATTGCCGTCAAAGGTGCCGTGGGTGGTGTTCGTCAGTTCGCTGTCGATATACATCACGCCGCCGAGCAGACGAAAGCCTTTGAGCGGCTCGCCGAATACGCTCAGCTCCACGCCGTCGTTCTGGCGTTTGCCGTTGGGGCCGAAAACCCGTGTGGTCGCGTTGGTTTCGTAGGCGGGCTGCTTGATACGAAACACGGCAGCGGTCACGGCAAAGGCACCGGCGTCGTATTTGGCGCCTACTTCAACCTGGCGGCTGATAAATGGCGGGAAGATTTCATCTTCGTTGATCGAGGTCGAAGGCGCGATTTTGCCCTGGCTCAAGCCTTCCATGTAGTTGGCATATAGCGACAGTTTGTCGGTGGCTTTGAAGAGGATGCCGCCCGATGGCGAGACTTTTTCCTCGTCATACGCCGTGTCGCCCTTGACGTTGTCGGTCCAGTCATCGACCTTCACCCGCTGCCAGCGCGCGCCGAGGGTGAGCAATAAACGATCCTCGAAAAAACCCAAGGTGTCGGACAGCGCCACGCCGCTGAAGCGGTTCTCGGTGTAGACCCTGGAGTCGAAACGCGTAGGCCGCGAAGGCGACGGGGTTTGTACGGGATCATAGAGATTGCTCGGCGCCGCCGCGTACCGCGCACCACCGTTTTCAAAGTCCATGTAGAAGTAGCTGGCGGCCAGGTTGAGCTCATGGCTGACCGGGCCTGTATGCACCCAACTGCGCACCCCGGCTGTGGCGGTGCGCACGTTTTCATCGCGGGTGAAATCCCGTGGCAATACGCTGAAATCCCCGGCGTTGTTGGTGACGGAAACCGCGTGACGCAAGAAGTCGTGGTTGCTTTTACGCGCGCCCACACCGCCATAGAGCATCACGTTGTCACTGAGGTCGAACTCGCCGTTAACAGTGCCGAAGGTGTCATCGGTGCGGGCTTTACTCCAGGGCTGTGCGTAGTTATGGCGCACATCGTTGGCGCTCGGCACCCTGGCATTGGCGCCGACTTGTACACGTTCTTGCGGCGCGTCGGTGTCGCGCTCGGTGTGGCCTATATCCGTGGAAAGGCGCAAACGCTCGCCGCGAAAATCCAGGCCCAACACGGCCATTTCACGGTCGACACTCTGGTGATCCCATTCGGTATCGCCGGACTGCTTCACGCCGTTGAAACGGATGCCAAATTTGTTGTCCTCACCAAAGCGCCGTCCCACATCCACCGCGCCACCGGCCTGGCTGCCGGATGCCCACGTGCCGGTCAACGAGGTGATGTCCTTGTCGGTGGCGCGCTTGGGCACCACGTTGATCCCGCCGCCGACGCTACCGCGTGGCGAGATACCGTTGATCAACTGGCTCGGGCCTTTAAGGATGTCGACCCGCTCGGCCATTTCCATGTCGATGGTGTAGGTCGGCAGCACGCCATAGAGGCCGTTGTAGGCCACATCACTGTTGAACAGGCTGAACCCGCGAATCGTGAATTGCTCATAGCGCCCACCCGCCGGGTTGGTGGCGCGCACCGACGGATCGCTGGCAACCAGGTCTCCCAGTGTGCGCGCCTGCTGGTTCTTCACCGCATCAGCGGTGTAGGTGGTCATGCTGAACGGCGTTTCCATAAAGTCGCGCGAGCCGAGCAGGCCTTGCGAACCACGGCGCGCCACTTGGCCACCGGCATAGGTATCCCCATCGGCCTGCCCGGTGATGCCGAGGATAGACGTGGGCGCCAGTTGCAGGCTGCCACCCTCCGGCACCGACACCAACCTGTACGCCTGCTCGCCCATCGGTTGCAGCTGCAGGCCGGAGCCCTGCAACAAGCGAGCAAACCCCTCCTCCACCGCGTACTCGCCGGACAAGCCACTGCTGTTGTGACCGCTGACCAGCGCCGGGTCCACGGACAGGTTGACGCCAGCGAGCCCGGCAAAGCGGGTCAATGCGGCGCTCAGACTGCCGGCCGGCACTTCGTAGCTGCGGCGCTCTGTGCTGTCTTCGGCATAGCTGAGCGGGACGAATAGCGGGCTGGCACTGAGGCTCAGCATCAGGCTCAGGTTCAGCAACGGGCGCAAGCGCAAGGGTGAGACTGCGGGCATTAGGGGAAGCTCTCGATTTTATTCACTTGCCTGGAATGACAGGCGAGGTGAAAAAAAGGGACAGGCTTCGACGACTATTTTCAGACAATAAATAAACCGCTCTACCTTCGTCTTGCATAGACGGCACCCATTCATCACGATGTCGCCTGATTTCAATCTCTGCAAGAAGGCTCACCCCATGAAGCTATTGCGTAAATGGCGCGAACATCAAGCGCGCAAGGCATTACGCGCGCTCTCCCCGCTGGAGCGCTCTACGCAAAAACTGCGCAACCGTTACCCCGATTACAGTTTTGGCATCGGCACGTACGGAGACTTGAAGGTTCATGACTGGCATGAGGGCACGACCCTGCGTGTAGGCGCCTACACCTCCATTGCCGGCAATGTCGAAGTGTATTTGGGTGGCCACCATCGTACTGACTGGCTCAGCTGCTACCCGTTCCCGGCCAAGGTTAAAAGCCTCGCCCACATTACTGACTTCGGCGGTAGCAAAGGTGACGTCACCATCGGCAATGACTGCTGGATCAGCTCGCATGCGAAGATTCTGTCAGGCGTGACCATCGGCAATGGCGCGGTCGTTGCCGCCGGCTCGATCGTCACCAAGGATGTAGCGCCTTACGCCATTGTGGGCGGCAACCCCGCCAAACATATCCGCTGGCGCTTTGACGAACCCACGCGCCTGATCCTTGAGCAATCCGCCTGGTGGGAATGGCCGGAAACCGAAGTCTGCGCGATCGCGCATTTGCTCTGCAGCCCGGATATCACCCTGTTTGTGGACTACCTCAAGCAGCGCGAACGCACGGCTGGCTGAAGCCACCTGAAAGTGTGACGCATGAAAAAGCCCAACCTTTTCAGATTGGGCTTTTTCAAAGAAGAATATGGTCGGGACGGAGTGATTCGAACACTCGACCCCTAGCACCCCATGCTAGTGCGCTACCGGACTGCGCTACGCCCCGACTAGGCGTGTTACTGGGTTCGCTTCGCAATGAAGCGATCAGGAATATACCGCAAGCTTTTGAAATGTGGAAGTATTTTAAAAGCCTGAGTTATTTCTTCAAAACCACCAGCACATCTTCGAGTTCGGAGATCATTTGGCGGATCAATTGCTTGTATTGGGTGGTGTCGTCTTTGGCTTCATCACCGGACATACGCTGGCGCGCGCCGCTGATGGTGAACCCCTGATCGTACAGCAACGCACGGATCTGCCGGATCATCAGCACATCCTGGCGCTGATAATACCGACGGTTCCCGGTGCGTTTGACGGGGTTGAGTTGAGGAAACTCCTGCTCCCAATAGCGCAACACGTGCGGTTTGACCGCACAGAGCTCGCTGACTTCACCAATGGTGAAGTAGCGTTTGCCTGGGATGACGGGTAGCTCGTCGTTATGACTTGGTTCCAGCATAAGCCTCAACTCGGGCCTTCAACTTCTGCCCTGGACGAAAGGTGACCACACGGCGAGCCGTGATCGGGATTTCTTCTCCCGTTTTTGGATTGCGGCCAGGCCGCTGGCGTTTGTCCCGCAGGTCAAAATTGCCGAAACCGGACAATTTGACCTGTTCGTTGTCTTCCAGAGCGTGCCTGATTTCTTCAAAAAACAGCTCGACCAATTCCTTGGCCTCGCGCTTGTTCAGACCCAACTCTTCGTACAGACGTTCCGCCATCTCAGCTTTCGTCAAAGCCCCCATACGTCACTTCCTTAACGTGGCGTTCAACCTTTGTTCGAGCGAGGTGAGGATATTTTGTGTCGTGGTATTCACCTCATCGTCATTAAGAGTGCGCGATGGATGCTGCCAGGTCAAGCCAACTGCAAGGCTTTTTCTATGCGGATCAATGCCTTTACCCTGATAGACGTCAAATAGCCTGAGGTCTGTCAGCCATTCCCCTGCATTTTCACGGATTACATCCAGAACAGCAGTGGCTGCCACGTCACGGTCGGCGATCAGGGCCAGGTCACGACGCACTTCAGGGAAGCGCGACAACTCGCTGAATTTAGGCATTTTGCCCGACGCCACTTCGGCCAGCACCAGCTCAAAAACGAACACAGGACGGTCGAGACCGAGGGTTTTCGACAGCTCGGGGTGAATGGCACCGACGAAGCCCACCAAGCGCCCTTCGCGCTCGATACGCGCAGTCTGGCCCGGGTGCAACGCTGGATGGCTGCCTGGCACAAACGTGAAGTCGTTCAGTGCGCCGGCAAAGCCCAATACCGCTTCCACGTCAGCTTTAACGTCGAAGAAGTCCACGGCGTCACGGCCCTGCGCCCAGCCTTCCGGCAGACGGCTACCGCAAACCACACCGGCCAGCATCGGCTCTTGCTTCAGGCCGTCGAGTTGGCCGACGAAACGCAGGCCGCTTTCGAACATGCGTACGCGATCTTGCTGACGGTTCAGGTTGTGGGAAAGCGCCTTGACCAAACCTGGCCACAGCGACGAGCGCATGGCGGCCATGTCGTTGGAGATCGGGTTAGCCAACAGCAACGGCTCAACGCCTGGGTTGAATAGCTCGAACTGCTTCGGATCAATGAAGCTGTACGTCACTGCTTCCTGATAGCCTCGGGCAACCAGCAGACGACGCAACTCTGGCAGGTGCGCACGCGCTTCGGCCTTGGGTTGCGGTGCCAGGCGCGCTTGCGGGTAGCGTACCGGCAGACGGTTATAGCCATACAGACGGGCCAGCTCTTCGATCAGATCAACTTCCAGGCTGATATCGAAGCGATGGCTTGGCACGTCAACGTGCCACTGCCCTTCCTCGCCAGCGGAAATGCCAAGGCCAAGCGCCGACAGCAATTGCTCGATCTGAGCAGGCTCGATCACCAGGCCAAGCATTTGCTCGACGCTTTTGGCGCGCAGCGTAATAGGTGCAACGGACGGCAGGTACTGTTCGTTGACGGTTTCGGTGATCGGGCCAGCTTCGCCACCCGTGATTTCCAGCAGCAGGCCAGTGGCGCGCTCCATGGCTTCACGGGCCAGCTTCCAGTCCACGCCACGCTCGTAGCGATGCGAGGCATCGGTGTGCAGGCCGTAGGAGCGGGCCTTGCCGGCGATGGCGATCTGATCAAAGAACGCGCTTTCGAGGAAAATATCGCGAGTGGTCGCGGACACACCGCTGTGCTCGCCACCCATCACGCCGGCAATCGCCAGGGCGCGGGAATGGTCGGCGATGACCAGGGTATCAGCGCGCAGGCTGACTCCCTGGCCGTCGAGCAATACCAGCTTCTCGCCTTCTTCGGCCATGCGTACGCGGATGCCGCCATTGATTTCGGCGAGATCGAAAGCGTGCAACGGTTGACCCAGCTCCAGCATCACGTAGTTGGTGATGTCGACGGCAGCGTCGATGCTGCGCACATCGGCGCGACGCAGGCGCTCAACCATCCACAGCGGGGTTGGCCTGGAAAGGTCGACGTTACGGATCACGCGGCCGAGGTAGCGTGGGCAAGCGTTTGGCGCCAGCACTTCGATCGGGCGTACTTCCTCGTGCACGGCAGCTACTGCGGCAACCACGGGACGAGTGACTGGCGCGTTGTACAGCGCGCCTACTTCGCGGGCCAGGCCAGCGAGGGACAGGCAATCGCCGCGGTTCGGGGTCAGATCAACCTCGATGCTGGCGTCTTCCAGCTCCAGGTAAACACGAATGTCCTGGCCTGTTGGCGCGTCGGCCGGCAGTTCCATCAGGCCGTCGTTGCCCTCGCCCACTTGCAGTTCAGCCTGGGAGCAGAGCATGCCGTTGGACTCAACGCCACGCAGCTTGGCTTTCTTGATCTTGAAGTCGCCTGGCAGTTCGGCGCCGATCATGGCAAACGGAATCTTCAGGCCCGGGCGCACGTTTGGCGCTCCGCATACGACCTGGAAGGTTTCGGAGCCATTGCTGACCTGACACACGCGCAATTTATCAGCATCAGGGTGCTGCTCGGTGCTCAGCACCTCGCCCACGACCACGCCGCTGAAAACACCGGCGGCCGGCGTTACGCTATCGACCTCAAGGCCGGCCATCGACAGACGAGCAACCAGCTCGTCGCGATCTACCTGCGGGCTTACCCAGCCACGCAGCCATTGTTCACTGAATTTCATCCTGCTCTCCTAAAGATTCGTTACGACTAGCGAAATTGCGCGAGGAACCGCAAGTCGTTGTCGAAGAACAGACGTAAGTCGTTCACGCCGTAACGCAGCATGGCCAGACGCTCAACGCCCATGCCGAAGGCAAAGCCCGAGAACTCTTCCGGGTCGATCCCGGACATGCGCAGCACGTTGGGGTGCACCATGCCGCAGCCCATCACTTCCAGCCAGCCCGTCTGTTTGCAGACGCGGCAGCCTTTACCGCTGCACATCACGCACTCCATATCAACTTCGGCGGATGGCTCGGTGAACGGGAAGAACGAAGGACGGAAACGCACCGCCAGCTCCTTCTCGAAGAACACCCGCAGGAATTCTTCGATGGTGCCTTTGAGGTCGGCGAAATTGATGTCGCGATCAACCAGCAGGCCTTCGACCTGATGGAACATCGGCGAGTGGGTGATATCCGAGTCGCTACGGTACACACGGCCGGGGCAGACGATGCGGATCGGCGGCTTGTTCGCTTCCATGGTGCGGACCTGTACCGGCGAGGTATGGGTGCGCAACAGCATGTTCGCGTTGAAATAGAAGGTGTCGTGCATCGACCGGGCCGGGTGATGGCCTGGGATGTTGAGCGCCTCGAAGTTGTGATAGTCGTCTTCGACCTCAGGGCCTTCGGCAATGCCGTAGCCGATATGGGTGAAGAACTGCTCGATACGTTCCAGAGTCCGGGTGATCGGATGCAGACCGCCCGAGGCCTGGCCACGGCCAGGCAAGGTTACGTCAATGGACTCGGCGGCGAGCTTGGCCGCAAGATCGGCCTCCTCGAGCGACGCCTTGCGCGCATTGAGAACCTCTGTGACACGCTCCTTGGCGACGTTGATCAGCGCACCGACTTGCGGACGCTCTTCAGCCGGCAAATTCCCCAGGGTCTTCATCACCTGAGTCAATTCACCCTTTTTGCCAAGGTAGTGAACCCGGATTTGCTCCAGGGCATTGATATCTTCAGCGCTTTGCACAGCCTCAAGAGCTTGAGCGACGAGCGCGTCCAGGTTTTCCATGTACAGACTCCAGATACAAAATAGGGGAAGAGCTTGAAGGCTCTTCCCCTATTTATGACGTTTACCACCTTGGGCTGCAGGAGCAACCCAGGGTGACTGTCGGGGGTACTTAAGCCAAAGTGGCTTTAGCTTTCTCGACAATCGCAGCAAACACCGCTTTATCGTTCACGGCCAGTTCAGCCAGAACCTTACGGTCGATTTCGATGGACGCTTTTTTCAGGCCAGCGATGAAACGGCTGTAGGACAGACCGTTAACACGTGCACCAGCATTGATACGAGCGATCCACAAAGCGCGGAACTGACGTTTTTTCTGACGACGGTCACGGTAGGCGTATTGGCCTGCCTTGATTACCGCTTGCTTGGCAACACGGAATACGCGCGAACGCGCGCCGTAGTAGCCTTTAGCAAGTTTCAGAATTTTTTTGTGACGCTTACGGGCAATGACGCCACGCTTTACACGAGCCATGAGTTACTTCCTCTATTCTTGACTAAATTAACGAAGGCGCAGCATGCGCTCGACTTTTGCCACGTCACACGGTGCCAGCAAGCTGCTACCGCGCAGTTGACGCTTACGCTTGGTCGACATTTTAGTCAGGATGTGGCTCTTGAAAGCGTGCTTGTGCTTGATACCGTTAGCAGTTTTCAGAAACCGCTTAGCAGCACCACTTTTAGTTTTCATTTTTGGCATGTTCGGATACTCCGCATTCAGTTGATAAACATAATCAGAAGGCCTGCCGTGCCCTGTTGATTACTTCTTCTTTTTCGGGGCGATGACCATAATCAGCTGGCGTCCTTCCATCTTAGGATGCTGCTCGACAGAACCGTACTCCAACAGGTCAGCTTCAACCCGCTTGAGGAGTTCCATCCCCAGCTCCTGGTGGGCCATCTCACGGCCGCGGAATCGCAAGGATACCTTGGCCCTGTCCCCATCACTCAGGAAACGTACCAGGTTGCGCAGTTTTACCTGGTAATCCCCTTCCTCCGTCCCTGGACGAAACTTGATTTCTTTTACTTGAATCTGCTTCTGGTTCTTCTTCGCTGCGGCAACCTGCTTCTTCTTCTCGAAGATCGATTTGCCGTAGTCCATCACCCGACAAACAGGTGGGATTGCGTCGGCGGAAATTTCCACCAGGTCCAATTTGGACTCTTCAGCAATACGAAGCGCTTCATCAATAGAGACGATGCCAATCTGCTCGCCATCAGCGCCAATTAACCGAACCTCGCGTGCCGAGATATTCTCATTGATCGGCGCTTTCGGTGCAGCTCGTTTATCTTGTCTCGGTTCACGCTTAATAATAATTACTCCGAATCTGGGCGACCACGCCGGGAAACCGCTTGCGCGAGGAACTCAGCGAACTGGGCGACGGGCATCGAGCCCAGGTCAGCACCTTCACGAGTACGCACAGCGACAGTCTGCATCTCGACTTCCCGATCTCCGATAACCAAAAGATAGGGAACCTTGAGCAAAGTATGCTCGCGGATTTTAAAGCCGATCTTTTCATTTCTCAAGTCGGACTTGGCACGAAATCCGCTTTCGTTGAGAGTTTTTTCAACTTCAGCGGCAAAATCGGCCTGTTTATCAGTGATATTCATGATCACTGCCTGAGTCGGAGCCAGCCACGCGGGGAACGCACCCTCGTAGTGCTCGATCAGGATCCCGACAAACCGTTCGAACGAGCCGAGGATCGCCCGGTGCAGCATAACCGGGTGCTTACGGCTGTTGTCTTCGGAGACGTATTCAGCCCCCAAACGGATCGGCAGGTTAAAATCGAGCTGCAAAGTACCACATTGCCACACACGACCAAGACAATCTTTCAGCGAGAACTCGATTTTCGGACCGTAGAAGGCGCCCTCACCCGGCTGCAAATCGTACGCAAGGCCCGCATTGTCTAGCGCGGCGGCCAGTGCAGCTTCGGCGCGATCCCACAGCTCGTCGGACCCGACGCGTTTTTCCGGACGAGTGGACAGCTTCATTTCGACTTCGGTGAAGCCGAAATCGCGATAAACATCCATGGTCAGCTTGATGAACGCCGCGGATTCAGACTGCATCTGCTCTTCGGTGCAGAAGATGTGGGCATCATCCTGAGTGAAGCCACGCACGCGCATGATGCCGTGCAGCGCACCCGACGGCTCATTACGGTGGCAGGCACCGAATTCGGCCAGACGCATCGGCAACTCGCGGTAGCTCTTCAGGCCTTGGTTAAACACCTGCACGTGGCACGGGCAGTTCATCGGCTTGATGGCGTAGTCGCGGTTTTCCGACTGGGTGGTGAACATGTTGTCAGCGTAGTTGGCCCAGTGCCCGGATTTCTCCCACAGGCCGCGATCAACGACCTGCGGAGTCTTGATTTCCAGGTAGCCGTTATCGCGCTGAACCTTGCGCATGTACTGCTCGAGCACCTGATACAGGGTCCAGCCGTTCGGGTGCCAGAACACCATGCCCGGCGCTTCTTCCTGGAGGTGGAACAGGTTCAGGCGCTTGCCGATCTTGCGGTGGTCGCGTTTTTCGGCTTCTTCGATGCGCTGGATGTAGGCTGCCAGCTGCTTCTTGTCAGCCCAGGCAGTGCCATAGATCCGCTGCAACTGCTCGTTCTTCGCATCACCGCGCCAGTAGGCACCGGACAGCTTGGTCAGCTTGAACGACTTGAGGAAGCGCGTGTTCGGCACGTGCGGACCACGGCACATGTCGACGTATTCTTCGTGGTAATACAGGCCCATGGCCTGTTCGTCCGGCATGTCTTCCACCAGACGCAGCTTGTAGTCTTCACCACGAGCAGTAAATACGTCGATCACTTCGGCGCGCGGCGTGACTTTCTTGATGACGTCGTAATCTTTTTCGATCAGCGCGTGCATGCGCGCCTCGATAGCAGCCAGGTCGTCCGGAGTGAATGGACGCTCGTAGGCGATATCGTAATAGAAGCCTTCGTCAATGACCGGGCCGATGACCATCTTCGCGGTCGGGTACAGCTGCTTGACCGCGTGGCCAATCAGGTGCGCACAAGAGTGGCGAATGATCTCCAGCCCCTCTTGATCCTTAGGCGTGATGATTTGCAGGCTGGCATCGGCGGTGATCAGGTCGCTGGCGTCAACCAGCTTGCCGTCGACCTTGCCGGCCACAGTGGCCTTGGCCAGGCCGGCACCAATGGATGCGGCGACCTCGGCTACGGAAACCGAATGATCGAATGAACGTTGACTGCCATCGGGAAGAGTAATAGTTGGCATGGCGCCTCCTCTCCTAGTGGTGACCCCTACCAAAGGTCACGTGGGTTGGGATGAGCCAGTACAAGATCCAACACCAGGCCGTTCAGTGATGAACGCCTGCCTTACAGCGGCAGGAGCCTTTCGGCCAACCGATAATCGAACCAGAGTGACTGGAGTGAACTAAAAAGAACATGGCAAGGCGGCTATTGGCACGCCTGTAAACAGCCAGGTTGCGGATGCTAGCACAGATGAACGGTCGTCGCGCCGACACGGCCTTAGGAAATACAAATTCCAGCGTTTATAGCGGCAAAAGTGAACTTGAGCTGTACGACAGGCCTCAAACGCACCGAGAATCGCCGTTCGTCCTCACGACTTTAGGAGCCTTTAACTATGCGTTTTTCCTCGACCTTCGCGCTTGCTGCATCGCTGGCCTTCCTCTCCTTCGGCGCACAGGCTGCAGCCCCATCGAACTGGCCTTCGGCCGGCGACCGGGACAACTTCGTCAAAGACTGCACCTCAGCCGCTCAGCAGAGCGTTGACGCCAAAACCGCCAAAGACCATTGCGAATGCGGCGCCGACAAGATCAACGCGGAATTGAGCACCGCTGAAATCAAGGAGCTCATGACCAACCAGAACGCCAAGCAGGAGCTTAAAAACAAAGCGGTTACGGCTATTTCGTCCTGCAAAGTCGTGAAGAAAAAGTAAGACCGACCACTGATCAGGCAGCCTTTTAGCGGAAAAAAAAGCCTGAAAACTGCCATTTCTCACAAATTACGCAGCTTTTACGGCTTTTTTTAACAGCTGATATTTCGCGCCAAAGCCCCGTAGATCGGGGCTTTCAGCCGAACAAGGCACTAAACGCAACGCCATTGAGTAGCAAACAATGCCTTGGGGGGGCTCCCAAGTCGAACATTTCGACTATGATAGCCAAGTGTGCCCAGTTGGCCTGAGCAGCACAGCACTACTGAAAATATATGTTTCTTGGAGATACACCATGTCTAATCGCCAAACCGGCACCGTTAAATGGTTCAACGATGAAAAAGGCTTCGGCTTCATCACTCCTCAAGGTGGCGGTGACGACCTGTTCGTACACTTCAAAGCTATCGAAAGCGACGGTTTCAAAAGCCTGAAAGAAGGCCAAACCGTTTCCTTCGTGGCTGAGAAAGGCCAAAAGGGTATGCAAGCTGCACAGGTTCGCGGCGAGTAATTCTCCGCTGAGCTAAAAAAAACCCCGTCCATGTGACGGGGTTTTTTATGGGCGCTGCAAAAGCCGGGACGCTGTCAGCCGCAGTTGACCCGCGTAATCACCAGGTTGTCGTCGGTGTTCAGGTTCAAGCGGTCGGAGCGGTATTCCAGCGTGATCATGTCGTTAGGCTTGAGGATCCGCGCGTTCTGCGCGCCGGCACGGGTACGCGCCTGATCCAGCAGTTGAGGCGAAGCTTTCTGGCCGATGGCGAATTCGGCAGCCTTCGACTCACAACGGCTATGGCCTGCGTCAGCAACGGCGACGTCTTTGCCTGGCTCAGAGGCACCCGGGGTGCTGCAACCCGCCAACGCGAGTGCTGCCAACAAAGTGCCGAATGATGCGAGCTTCCAAGGCATGAAGCCTCCTATGATAAAAAATGGACAGAGATCGTGCGACAGCGATCTGGCCGTTTGGTTTCAAGACGTAAATCGCCCGACGGCAAGTCTGCCTGACTCAGGGCGAGCATTCGCCAAGTCAATCGTCACCAGATATGAACGCACTCAGTAGATGTCGATGTAGTCAAACGGTGGGTTTGGCCAATTCTGCGTGAGCGCATTGAAAATCTGCATGACCCAGACTTCATCACTGGCCGCGACTTTACCGACATAACCCGAACCTTTCGCCCAGGTTTCCAGGCGAAACAGCAAGCCATCGATCTCGACACCGCCTACGGCCTTCCCGGAGGAGATATACGCGATACCGGCCTTGGTCACCCGTAACTGGGTATGCTCGTCATCACTGGCACTGGCGAGCAACTGACGGACAGCCTCCAGCGTGACGTTATCGGGGTTGTTCAAATCGATCTGCACCTGGTGTTCCCCGGCAATTGAATTGAGCAATAGTGTCGCACAGCGCCTGCCTCAACCCGAAGCGCCTCATGCCTAAGTAGCAGTGCCAAACACCCTGCAAAAATGGTTAACTGCCGCGACTAAAACCGCGTGCCAGCGCACTGCCCAGCACTTCAAACCCCGCGAGCCCCCCATGACCACTGTAACCCTCCAAGCCGACATCAAAGCCAAGTGGCCTCAAGGACAGAGCTCCTACAGCCCCGGAAGCCCGGAGGAGTTGGCAATCATCGGAATCGACCTGCTGGTCAAGGAACTCGGCACTCAGGCCGCGCAAGCCTTCATCGGCCAGATATTCGAGAAATACCCGGCCGATCACATGGGCGCACACAAGCCCGAGCGCGAATAAGAACCGGCCGGCGAGCGCCGACCGGCAAACACATTACTTCAGGCGCGCCAAGCGCTCGGTCAGCAGATCGAAGAAGCCTTGGGCGTCGCCGTTCTCAACCCAGAACGCGTTCTTCGGCTGCTTCAAGCCGTCATACCAATCGACGATGGTCTGGCCGAAGGTCGGGCCTTCGCGACTGTCTACCACCACGTTAACCTCACGCCCACTGAACAGTGCCGGCTTGAGCAGATAGGCAATGACGGTAGCGTCGTGTACCGGACCGCCCGGGATGCCGTAGTGCTCCATGTCGCCTTTGACGTATTCATTGAGAATGTCGCCAACCACTTTGCTCGCGTTGTTGTTAATCGCCGCGATTTTCTTCAGGCGCGCTTCGCTGGTCAGCACCTTGTGGGTCACGTCCAGTGGCAGGTAGGTCAGCTTGACGCCACTTTTGAGCACGATTTCAGCGGCGATAGGGTCGGCGAACAAATTGAATTCGGCCACCGGTGTGATATTGCCGCCATTGAAGTGCGCACCGCCCATCACCACCACTTCCTTAATGCCTTGGGTGATTTCCGGGGCCTGGGTCAACGCCAGCGCCAGGTTGGTTTGTGGGCCGAGCATGGCGATGGTAATGCTGTGTGGCTTGGCAGTGCTGAGCGTTTTGATCAGGTAGTCGACAGCATTGCCTTCAGCCAGGCCGTTTTTTGGCTCGTGTACGGTGACACCGGAAATACCTTCTTTGCCGTGAATATTCTCAGCGTAAATCGGCGTGCGCAGCATCGGTTTTGGCGCGCCTGCGTACACAGGAATTTCCTCACGCCCTGCCCACTCACGAGCCAGGCGTGCGTTGCGGGAAGTCTTGTCCAGGCGCACGTTACCGGCAACGGTGGTCAGCGCACGAATGCTCAGTTCCTCCGGAGAGGCCATGGCAAACAGCAAGGCTACTACGTCATCGGCACCTGGGTCGGTATCGATGATCAGGTCGATTTTTTCCGCCGCTTGGGCGCTGGCTGCTGTGAGCGCGGACAAAAGCAGGACACTCCGAAACAGGTTTTTCAGGGTTGGAAGACCACGTTGCATGAAACACTCCTTGTCGTAGGAAAACTCTAGAAGGTTACGCCGGACACCAGCGCGATATTGCAATAAGGCTGGCACTCGCCAGTGCGCACTACGGCGCGGGCCTTGCGGCTGAGCTGCTTGAATTCTTCGTGGCTGAGCAGGCGGCGCTCGCCGAGGGCAGCCTGCTCAGTCAGGGTGTTGAGTGCCGTGAGCGCAGGTGGCTGCTTGAGCAGGATTTCTTCCGCCAACACGTGGCTTTCCACCTGCATTTCGCTCAGCACAATGCGCAGGGTACTGATGAAATCAGGAATGCCCTGGGTCAGCGCCAAGTCGATCAACTCGACGCCCGGCGGCACCGGCAGGCCGGCATCGCCAATCACCAGGATGTCACCATGACCGAGGGACGCGATCACGCGCGACAGGGCGATATTGAGCAGAGGTGTCTTTTTCATGAGGGTATAAAACCTTGAACGTCCTGCAATACAGGGATAGAGGGTTGCGCGCCGGCGCGAGTGACCGACAGCGCTGCGGCGACCTGACCAAAGCGAATGGCCTCGGCTTCGCTTTTACCGTTGGCGAGCGCGGCGGCAAAACCACCCACGAAGGTGTCACCGGCAGCCGTGGTATCCACTGCCTTGACCTTTGGCGCCACCAGGTGCTCAAAGCCGTTGCCATCGGCAAACAGCGCACCCTGCGCCCCCAGAGTGATGATCACTTTGCCGGCGCCCGCCTTGATCAACTGCGTCGCAGCGACCTTGGCGCTGTCGAGGGAATCGACCGTCACGCCACTTAATGCGCCGGCTTCGCTTTCGTTGGGAATCAGATAGTCGATCGAGGCGTACCACTGCGCGGGCAACGGGCCACTGGCCGGTGCTGGATTCAGGATCACCGTCTTGCCCAGTTCACGACCGCGCTTGAGAGCATGGCCCACGGTGTCCATGGGTACTTCCAATTGGCAGACGATCACATCGGCCGCCTGCAACACCGAATCGGCCAGCTGCAACGAAGCGGGCGTCAGCTCACCGTTGCTTCCCGCAACGATTACAATCGCGTTCTGGCTGCTGTCATCCACCACAATCAATGCCACGCCGCTTGAGCCGTCGACCGAGCTGACGGCCTGGCAATCAATGCCCTCCACCAGCAACGCGTCGCGCAATTGAGTGCCGTAGGCGTCCGTGCCGACGCATCCAATCATCGCCACATCAGCGCCCAGGCGCGCCGAAGCGACCGCCTGATTGGCGCCCTTGCCGCCCGGGACGGTGGAAAACGTTTGGCCAATCAGGGTTTCACCGGCGCGCGGCAAGCGACTGGCGCGGGTGACCAAATCCATGTTCAAGCTGCCTATTACCACTACTTTTGCTGGCATACATCAGTACTCATCAATTCGGTTCAGCGGTATTGGGCGAACACACCCGCAAACGGCGCCGTCGACTCACGTAAAACAATGCTTGGCGTCACGATGCGCTGATCGATCGGCAGTTGGGGTGTCGCAATTCGTCGCAATAAGAGTTCGGCGGCCGTCTCGCCCAATTGCACGATTGACTGCCCGACCGTGGTCAGCGCGGGGTAAACGTAGCGGCCCATTTGAATGTCGTCAAAACCGATCACCGACAGCTCACCCGGCACACGAATATTGCGCTCGGCTGCCGCACGTAATACACCGAAACCGATCATGTCGTTACTGGCGAAAATCGCACTTGGCGGGTTTTCCGACAGCAACTGTACCGCAGCGGCATAACCACCGGTGCTGGTGAAGTCACTTTCCAGGGTGCGACTGGCCGCTACATCCACGCCCGCCTCACGCAGCGCGCGGTGATAGCCCGCAAGCCGCATTTGCGCCACACGGGTGTGACCGGGGCCACCAATGCAGGCGATGTCCCGGTGACCCAGTTCAAGCAAGTGCCGGGTCGCCAGGTAAGCGCCCTCCTCGTGGTCGATACGCACCAGGTCGACATCAATGCCATCCAGCGCACGGTCGACAATGACCATGGGCGTGCGCACCGCACTCAAACCCGCAGCAAGGCCACTGTCGTCACCACCCACCGAGGTCACGATCAAGCCGTCGATGCGCTTCTCGAGCAATACGCGCAAGTAGCTGCGCTGCTTCTCAGCGTTATCGTCGGAGTTGCAGAGGATCACGCAATAACCATTACGCTCACAGTAATCCTCGATGCCCCGGGCCAGTTCGGCAAAATACGGGTTAAGGCTATTGGGCACCAGCAGGCCAATGGTGGCAGTGGTCTTGGCTTTGAGCGAGCGCGCAACCGCACTTGGCACATAGTCCAACTGCTTGATCGCTGCTTCAACCTTGATCCGCACAGGCTCGCTGACCGGCCGCGTCTTGTTAACCACATGGGACACGGTGGTGTAGGAAATACCTGCGAGCGCCGCCACATCCTTGATCGTTGCCATGGTTCAGCCCCGCCGACTGGCGCGCTGGCTGCGGTAGGTGTCGAGGACCACGGCAATCACGATCACGGCACCGGTGATGATGCGTTTGGTAGGCTCTGTAGCACCGATCTGCGCAAGGCCGGCCGCCAGCACCGAAATAATCAACACACCGAAGAACGTACTGATGACCGAGCCGCGCCCGCCCATCAGGCTGGTACCGCCGATCACCACCGCCGCGATCACCTGCAACTCAAGGCCGGAGCCGGCATTCGGGTCCGCCGCTTCCAGGCGCGAAATCTGGAATAGTGCCGCCACGCCAGCCAACAGCCCCATCAGGCTGAACACCAGGATCTTGTAGGGCTTGGGATTGATCCCGGCCAGGCGCACCGCCTCTTCGTTAGTGCCGATACCGATCAGGTAACGGCCGAATACAGTACGGGTCAACACCAACTGAGCGGCAACGATTACCAGCAAAGCAATGATAAACGATGGCGAAATACCGAAGGCAACCGGGTTGGACAACCAGGCAAACGAATCACCGATATAGGCGGTGCGCGAACCGGTCATCTGGTAAGCCACGCCACGGGCCATTTCCAGCACGCCGAGAGATACGATAAATGACGGAATGCGCCAGGCCACGGTAATCGAACCGGTGATGGTACCCGCCAATGCTGCGCAGCCCATGCCCAGCACCGCCGCTGGCAATACGCCCCAACCCCAGCTGAGAATCGCCACGCTGACTGCCGATGCGGCCAATGCCAGCACCGAGCCCACCGACAGGTCGATACCGCCGATGATCAGGATGAACGTCATGCCGACCGCCAGCACCATCAGGTCCGGAATCTGGTTGGCCAGGGTGCTGAAGGTGTCATAGGACAGGAAGTGATCGCTGAGTACCGAGAACAGCGCAATCATTGCGAGCAAGGCACCGGCCAGTCCCAGATAAGTACCCAGGCCGTAGAAGTTGCCGCCGGTTTTACCCGGGGAGTTTGTTGTTTTCATGGGGTATCCCTAAGCGCTGCGTCGTTCAGCAGCGCGTCACGTTTTTGATAGCCGGCAAAGGCGGCGGCGAGCAACTCGTCCTGGGTCCAGCTGTCGCGCTCGAAGGTCTCGATCAGGCGCCCGGCAGACAGCACGCCGATGCGGTCGCAGATCAGCATCAGCTCCCGCAGGTCGCTGGACACCACTACCAGCGCTTTGCCCTGGCGCGTCAATTCGCCGAGCAACGCATAAATGTCGAACTTGGCGCCGACGTCGATACCGCGGGTTGGCTCGTCAAAGAGCATCACCGCGCAATCGCGCTCCAGCCAACGGCCGATCACGACCTTCTGCTGGTTGCCGCCCGACAGCTCGGACACCAACTGTGCGGGGCTTGAGCTGCGGATGCGCATGGCGTCAATCTGGCGCTTGGCCAGGGCAGTTTCGTCCCGGCTGTTCACCACGCCGCCGCCGGAAATTTCCGGCATGTTGCCCAGAGCGATATTGGCGCTGATGGATTGGGTCAGCAGCAGGCCTTCACCCTTGCGGTCTTCGGTAATCAGAGCAATGCCATGAGCCACCGCGTCGACCGGCGAACGGATACTCACCACCTGCGCTGGCGCCCCCAGGGCCACCGTGCCACTGTCGGCCAGGTCGGCACCGAAAATCAGGCGTAACAATTCGGTACGGCCCGCGCCGATCAGGCCGGAGATGCCATAGATCTCCCCGGCACGCACTTCAAAGGACACATCGCGGACCTTGTCCGAGCGGGTCAGCCCTTTCACCGTCAGGGCCGGACCGCCAATGGTGCGTGGCCCCAGGTCGATCTGTTCACCCAGCTCACGACCGACCATCAAGGTGACCAGTTGCTCACTGTTGTAATTGGCCATCGGCTCGACGCAGACCAGCTTGCCGTCGCGTAAAACCGCAATACGCTGCGCGACACGAGCCAGTTCTTCGAGCCGGTGTGAAATATAAATGATCGCCACGCCCCGGGCCTGCAGGCGGGTGATTTGCTCAAACAGCATCTCGACTTCACGGGCGGTGAGCATGGCCGTGGGTTCGTCGAGGATCAGTACATGGCAGTCGCCGATCAGGTTGCGGGCGATTTCGACCATTTGTTGATGGCCGATGCCCAGGCTCCCGACGAGGGTGTCCGGGTCGATCGCGTCGAGGCCGACTTGGGCCATCGCCTCGATCGCAGCCTTGCGCAGTTGCGTGCGGTTGATCCAGCCACAGTTTCTGGGCAGGTTATCCAGAAACAGGTTTTCGGCCACGGTCAGCGTTGGCAGCAGGTTGAGTTCCTGCATAACCATGCGCACGCCCAGCTCTTCAGCCTGGGTGCGACTGCCGGGGCGGTAATCCTGGCCATTGAACTGCATGTGCCCGGTGGTCGGCGTGACCAGCCCGCCGATAATTTTCGACAACGTGCTTTTACCAGCGCCGTTCTCACCAGTCAGCGCCAGCACTTCCCCGCGATTGAGCGTAAGGGTGATGTCGGACAGAACCGGTTGGGCATAGGTCTTGCCGATACCGCTGACCGAGAGGACAGCGTTCGGGGCGGAAGATGACATAAGAAAAATCTCCAGGCGCCCGCTCAGGACGAGCGGGCGCTGTTGGGTGCTACCAGGATTACTTCTTGAGGACGAGTTCGACCGGGGTTTCGATCACTCCGTCTTTGGCATCGACTTGCTCACCCTTGACCAGCTTGAGCGCGTTCTGGATACCGAACACAGCTTGCTGAGCAGCGGCTTGGTCGGCAGTCGCCAGGACACGGCCGTCCTGCAGCATAGGTTTAATGGCTTCGATGTTGTCGTAGCCCACCACCAGCACTTTGCCGGCCTTGCCTGCCGCACGTACCGCGGAGACTGCACCCAGTGCCATGTTGTCGTTACCGGCCAGCAGCGCCTTGAGGTCCGGGTATTCGCTCAACATGGCGGAGGCCACTTTCTGGCCCTGGTCGATTTCCCAGTTACCCGATTGGGTGGAAACGATCTTCATGCCGGCGGCGTCCATCGCATCCTTGTAGCCTGCGGTGCGCTGCTGGGCGTTGGTGGTGGTCGGCACGCCTTCGATGATGCCGACCTTGTCACCCGAGGTCAGTTGCTTGGCCAGGTAGTCACCCACCAGCTTGGAGCCTTTGCGGTTGTCCGGGCCCACAAACGGGATAGTGAGGTTTTTGCTTTTCAGTACGTCCGGATCAAGGCGGTTGTCGATGTTGACGACCTTGATGCCAGCATCAGAGGCTTTCTTCAGCACAGTGACCAATGCCTTGGAGTCGGCGGGGGCGATCACGATGGCGTTTACTTTGGCGAGGATCATCTGGTTGACGATATCGATCTGCGCACTGGTATCGGTTTCGTTCTTGATCCCGTTGGTGATCATGTCGAAATCAGCGGAATGCGCCTTCTGGTATTCCTTGGCGCCGTCCTGCATGGTCACGAAAAATTCGTTGGCAAGGGATTTCATCACCAGGCCGACCTTGGGTTTGGCGGCGGCGTCATCAGCGAATGCAGAGGAGAGAGGTAGAGCAGCGGATGCGGCAGCAAGCACAGCGACAGCAAGAAGACGTCCAGCAAATGGCAGCTTCATGGGTTCACTCCGATCTTATGATTATTGTAAGCAACGCTTGCACCGAAGAACGCTTCGGCAGCCCTCCCACCCGGGTGGCTGATACGAGTTTTCACGATACTCAGGGAGCGCTGCGTGAAACATCTCGCAAACGTTTGCGTTAGTCAAACTATGAGAACCTTGCCGAGATTTGTCAACGACGGAAATCTGCCTTTCATCTGGCCCGGGCCTTTCATCGTACCGCTGATGTGATTAAACATTGCCTTTGCCCGACCGCTCTCCAAAACGACAGGCAGTGACACCACCGTCATACACGCCTCCATGAATATTCCATCATGGTTTTCGGACAACCGAACGCAATAGCCCCTCACTGTTCGGAAAGCCGGACAACCGCCCCTCATCCCCCTCTAAAAAATCAATTTAAGTTGTTTTAAATCAACACGTTAATTTATATGTTCGGCCACCATCAGCCTGGTACAAATCCTGCTCTTTCTCAGCACCTCGCGGCATTCAGAATCGCCCGGGTGTTCTAGATGAACCTGCTACCGCACTCATCAAAAACCAGAGAGAAAAATAATGAAATCTGCACTGAAAACCTTCGTTCCGGGCGCTCTAGCCCTACTGCTGCTGTTCCCCGTTGCCGCCCAGGCAAAGGAAGTTGAAACCAAGACCAAACTGTCCAACGTGGTGATTCTCGCCACTGGCGGCACCATTGCAGGTGCCGGCGCCAGCGCCGCCAACAGCGCCACCTACCAGGCGGCCAAAGTCGGTATCGAGCAATTGATCGCTGGTGTTCCTGAGCTTAGCCAGATCGCCAATGTACGCGGCGAGCAAGTGATGCAAATTGCGTCCGAAAGCATCAACAACGAAAACCTGCTGCAGTTGGGTCGCCGCGTTGCCGAACTGGCTGACAGCAAGGACGTGGACGGCATCGTAATCACCCACGGTACCGACACCCTCGAAGAAACCGCTTACTTCCTGAACCTGGTGGAAAAGACCGACAAGCCAATCGTAGTCGTCGGCTCAATGCGTCCAGGTACCGCCATGTCGGCTGACGGCATGCTCAACCTGTACAACGCCGTGGCTGTCGCCGGCAGCAAAGACGCTCGCGGCAAGGGCGTACTGGTCACCATGAACGACGAAATCCAGTCGGGTCGCGACGTCAGCAAAATGATCAACATCAAGACCGAAGCGTTCAAAAGCCCGTGGGGCCCGTTGGGCATGGTCGTTGAAGGCAAATCCTATTGGTTCCGCCTGCCTGCCAAGCGCCACACCATGGATTCAGAGTTCGACATCAAGACCATCAAAAGCCTGCCGGACGTGGAAATCGCCTACGGCTACGGCAACGTGAGCGACACCGCCGTCAAGGCCCTGGCCCAGGCCGGCGCCAAAGCCATCATCTATGCCGGTACCGGTAACGGTTCGGTGTCTTCCAAAGTAGTCCCTGCCCTGCAGGAACTGCGCAAGCAAGGCGTGCAAATCATTCGTTCTTCCCACGTGAATGCCGGCGGGTTCGTTCTGCGTAATGCCGAACAGCCTGACGACAAGTACGACTGGGTTGCCGCACATGACCTTAATCCACAGAAAGCCCGAATTCTGGCAATGGTTGCCCTGACCAAGACTCAGGACAGCAAAGAATTGCAACGGATGTTCTGGGAATATTGATTGCTAGCGACACCTGTAGAGGCGGGCTCGCCTGCCTCTACCTCCCCGCTCGCCCCTCCGGTACAGATTCTCCTCGCTACAGCCCTCTGCCTGAATGACCGTCAAACGAACTTCCTGAATATTAAGCAGTTGCGAAATTCGTAACAGTTAAATACTGTATGCACGTACAGCACACTAAGGAATACTCCGTGGCAACGTCTACTTCTGCAGCGCCAACCCCGCCTGACGCCTATGCACGCCTCGCCGTTCGTGTGCAAAAAATCATCAATTCGACCAACGCCCAAAAAGCCAAGGCCGCCCTGATCTTCCGTTTGCCGGACGAGCCGGAGGAGGAATGGGAGCGCTTGCTGGAAGAAATCGCGGAGAACGACAACGTCACCCTCGCCTATCGGGATGATGGCGGCGTGCAGATTTTCTGGGTTGTGCCGAAGGAAGATTGATTCAATGAGTGCCCGTTTTATTGCTGTTTTTTGCTTGTTTTTTGCCGCTACTGCTCATGCTCAGGCGCCTCGAACATTCGGCGAGGCGAAGAAAGTCGCCTGGAAGCTCTACGCACCACAATCCACGGAGTTCTACTGCGGCTGCAAATACAACGGCAACCGTGTGGATTTGAAAGCCTGCGGTTACATCCCACGCAAAAATGCCAACCGCGCTGCACGCATCGAATGGGAACACATCGTTCCAGCCTGGCAAATCGGGCATCAGCGCCAGTGTTGGCAAACCGGTGGGCGCAAAAACTGTACGCGCTACGACGACGTGTTCAAGCGCGCCGAGGCGGACCTGCACAACCTGGTGCCGAGCATCGGCGAGGTCAATGGCGACCGTAACAACTTCAGTTTTGGATGGCTGCCGGCGCAACGCGGGCAATACGGCTCGTGCCTGACCCAGGTGGATTTCAAGGCCAAGAAGGTCATGCCCCGCCCGTCCATTCGCGGGATGATCGCCCGAACGTATTTCTATATGAGCAAACAATACGGCTTGCGCCTGTCAAAACAGGACCGCCAGCTGTATGAAGCCTGGAACAAGACCTACCCCGTGCAACCTTGGGAGCGTCAGCGCAACCAGACCGTGGCGTGTGTAATGGGGCGCGGTAACGAATTTGTCGGCCCGGTGAACCTGAAAGCCTGCGGCTGAAAATGGGCGGGACTGCCGCCCAACCTGCCGGTCACTGCGCAGTCTTGTGCTCGATGACCTGCGACTCGGTATCATTTTTCTTGGCGCGTGCCAGCTTTTCGGTCAACAGGGCCTGCTTGGCTTCAGCTTCGGCCTTGCTGGCGAATGGGCCCAGCAATACCTCGTCCTTACCGTCTGTCTTCACGATATAAAAATTGAAACCATGTTCCAGCAGCCAGGCGGTCAAGTCGGTGAGCGCCTGCAGTTTGTGGTCTGGCGGGCCTACCCATACGTCCCACTCCTGAGCGGCAATCACCCCGGTTTGAGGCTGGCTCTCGGTCACGGCAGGCTTGGCCTTGGGGGCGTCGACCGGTTTACCTTCACCGCAACCGGCCAATGCCAACACCGCAATTGCCATCGCTACTTTACGCACTGCCCTGCTCCTTTAAGGATAAAGAGGCAACTTTATCATTCACTGTCTATTCTGGCCGTCATAAACGTTGGCTTAAACAATGCGAATGATGTACCGCAGACCTGTATGATGCCGCCATGGGAATTAATGTCGCCTCTATGCGTCCTAAAAGAGGCAGTCACAGGGAAGCGCTTAGCAGTAAGCTACACACATCCGACACGTGCCCTGTCTGAAACATGTGCCCTTAAAAGTAATCAAGGAGAAGTCCATGCTGATACTCACCCGAAAAGTTGGTGAAAGCATAAACATCGGTGATGACATTACGATCACCATCCTGGGCGTCAGCGGCCAGCAAGTACGAATCGGCATCAACGCCCCCAAGGACGTTGCCGTGCATCGCGAGGAGATTTACCAGCGCATCCAGGCCGGCCTCACGGCTCCGGACAAAAACCAGACTCCTTGACGCCCCACTCAGTAGCCAGCCTTTTCGTTCACTGTAACGGCTGGCGAAATCCCTTCAGACTGTTCGCGCTTTCTTGCGCGATCCGCGCGCTTGACACGTTCAGCGTCGCTGCAAGATGAAACTGTCTTGGCGCCTGGAACTTGTTGCTTAATTCGCAGCCGAATCTCCTGACTATTATCCTGCCATCCGAGTGCGTTCAGGAGCACGTCGATGAGGCCAACCGCAAAGCAGCCACTTGTTTCCAAGTCCTGGGGGATCGCCCTGCTGATAGGGCTGGTCTTCGTGGCGTTGGGATATGGCGTGAGGTTCGAAATTGAAGGCATCAGCGACCCCGGCAAACGTTCGTGGCTGGACCTGGCGCTCTTCTTGTCTGGCTACCTGTTCGCGTTCTGCCTTCAGCCCCTCCAAAAGGCCATTTTGCGCAAATTGTGCCAACGCGCCGCGCAACGTCTCCCGCAGAAAGCCGCACGATGAGGGCCGGTAATCCGCTATCGGATCGCCGGTATTTACAGCCTTGCAGCAGGATCTATGCTTGGCTTGCACGGTCAGTCAAAGGCGTTAAAGCAGATGGACAGCCTCAGCAAATGCCAAATCGAATCGGCACTGGCAGCGCGCCTGCCCAGCTACAAGATCACGTGTACGTTGCACGCTGACGGCACCCTTTCTGCCATCCTCAGTGGCCCGGAAACCGACCATTTCGCGATTACCGGAATCGTGCGGGCGAATTATCGCGGTGCCGAAGCGATTGCCCGGCTTGCCAATGAAATCCTCAGAGAAATGGTGATGTCCCGCCAGGGAATGAGAAGCAGCCGGCTACAGGCGCCGCCTGATCACATCCCTCGCGAATAAGGCCGAGACCGGTAACGGCTCGGCTTTTTCATTTCAGCCCGCCAGACCCTGCAAACTCAGCAGGCCCTCACCGTCGCGCCGGACCTGCAACTGCTCATAGTCGTGGATGGTGGCATGCGCGGTGGCCATGGGCGTCAGGTGAGTAGAGGTCACCACCATTACATCCGCACCGGCCGCCTCCCCGGCTCGAATACCCACGCTCGCATCCTCGAACACCAGGCACTCCCGCACCGGCACCCCCAAACGCTGCGCCCCCAGCACATAACAGGCGGGGTCAGGCTTACCGCTGACAACATCTTCAGCCGTCACCAACACTGCCGGCGGTGCAATGCCCGCAGCAGTCAGGCGGCGCAACGCCAGTTCCCTGGGTGCAGAGGTGACCAGCGCCCATTGATCGCCAGGGAGGCCGTTCAGAAACTCGACAGCGCCGCAAATCGCCACGACCCCCTCGACATCGTTGATTTCCGCTTCGGTGATCCACTGCGCTTCAACTTCAGGGTCCACACCTGGCAATGCTTGACGGGTGATGGTGTCAATAGCGCGTGCGCCATGGATGGTGGTCAGGAAGGCCGCCACATCCAGCCCGTGGCGCTCAGCCCAAGTGCTCCATACACGCTCGGCGGCCGCAATAGAGTTGAGCAGGGTCCCATCCATATCGAACAGAAAGGCGCGGTAACGTTGGGCAAATACGGCTGAACCTCGGACGGACACGGCGTGGATTCCTCTTGGGCATTAACAAATAATCGACCCGATGCAATCTACGGATCACCTCCTCGCTTGTAAACGCCAGCGCCGCGCTGCTAACCAAGCGATTGCATTACAGGTTTGTCATCAACCTGTAAGTCTTGTCAGCACCCTCACTTCCTACAGTGGCGTCGTCAGTCACCCACATCGGGTGGCACAACTTCCCACTGAAGATGAAGGGCCGCACGATGAAACCTGCAAGCAAACTCTGCCTGATTGCCGCCAGCCTGTTGATGCTGGGTACCGGCACCGCCATGGCCGGCACCGTCGCACCGGTCAAAGCCGACAACGTGGTGCTGGTGCACGGTTCCTGGGCTGACGGCTCAAGCTGGTCAGAAGTCATCACCCGCCTCCAGGCCGCCGGCCTGCACGTGACCGCCGTACAGAACCCGCTGACATCGGTTGTCGATGACGTCGCCGCGACCAATCGCGTGCTGTACCAACAGGACGGCCCTACCGTGCTGGTCGGCCATTCCTACGCCGGTACCGTGGTCAGCGACGCCGGGGCGAACCCGAAAGTCAGCGCCCTGGTGTATGTGGCAGCCCGTGCACCGGACGCCAACGAAGACTTCGTCGCCCTTGCTGCCAAGTACCCGAGCATGCCCGTGCGAGCCGGTGTTGTTGAGCACGACGGCTACCTCATCCTGAACCAGGACGCCTTCCTGAAGTACTTCGCCGCCGATGTACCGCACGCCAAGGCGCTGCAGCTGTACGCGGTACAACAACCGATTGCCAAGACCCTTTTCAGCGGCCGCACCGTCAATGCGGCCTGGCACACCAAGCCGTCCTGGTACGCCGTGTCGAGCAATGACCAGACCATCAACCCGGACCTGGAGCGATTTCTCGCCAAGCGCATGAACGCCACCACCATCGAGCTGCCGTCGAGCCACTTGTCGCTGGTGTCCCACGCCAAGGAAATCACTGACCTGATCCTCGAAGCGTCCGGCCGTCAGCCTTAAACCGTTCATTACGAACTTGTCATGATCCTGTTGGTTGGCTGTTTGAGGTGCCTGGTTACTGTGAACTCACTGCCAGGAGCTGGCAGCCAACCCTTTAAAGAGAGAGACCACCATGAAACTGTTTATCCTCGGCTTCAGCGCCTTACTTGCCACCGGCTCAGCGTTCGCAGCCGACACAACCCCCGCCACCAACGTGATCCACGACAAGACCGGCTTCTTCGTGCACCTGGATGTCGACAAAGTCCTGTCGAGCACCGACACCTACGGCCAGTGCGGTATCGTCCCCGCCCGCCTCGATTACCTGGACCATCAGGGTCGCGAGCATGTGCTGGACTATCAGGTTCAGGGCATTGGCTGCGCCAGTGACAATTGATCGGGCTACACTTGCGCAACGCTTAGAACCAGGGCACTTCCCATGAACATCCTCGTAGTCGAAGACGAACCCAAGGCCGGCAATTACCTGCTCAATGGCCTGCAGGAACTGGGTTACTCGGTGAGCCTCGCCCGTGACGGCGTGGACGGGTTGCACCTGGCGCTGGAAACGCCATTCGACGTGATCGTGCTGGACGTGATGATGCCAAAAATGGACGGCTGGGAAGTGCTGCGGCGCCTGCGCAAGGAGGCTGACACGCCGGTACTGTTCCTGACTGCCCGCGATGACATTGCCGACCGTATCAAGGGCCTGGAACTGGGTGCTGATGACTACCTGATCAAACCCTTCTCCTTCGCCGAGTTGGTCGCGCGTTTACGCACCCTGACCCGCCGCGGCCCGAGTCGCGAAGAAGAGCAACTGCACATTGCCGACCTGCAAATCGATGTACTGAAACGCCGGGTCACCCGTGCGGGTACACGCATTACCCTGACCAACAAGGAATTCGCCCTGCTGCACCTGTTCGCCACCCACCAGGATCAGGTGTTGTCACGCTCGATGATTGCCTCGCGGGTCTGGGACATGAATTTCGACAGCGACACCAATGTGGTCGACGTCGCCGTACGACGCCTGCGTCTGAAAATCGATGACCCATTCCAGCTCAAGTTAATTCACAGCGTGCGGGGCATCGGCTACCGCTTCGATATACAGCCATGAACCGCCGCCGGCACTACTCGCTGACTCTGCGCCTGGCGCTGATCTTCGCTCTGCTCGCCTTCGCCCTGCTGGCCACCCTGGGCGTTGCGCTGTATCGCGAACTTGAGCGTGAACTGATCAAACGTGACGATGCTGCCCTGATCTATCGCGCCGACCAGTTACGCAACCTGCTCAACGACAGCAATACCCTGGACCTGATCAAGACCAAGCCAGAGCTGTTCAAGAACATGCTGGGCAACAGCGAGTCGGTGCTGAGCATCGCGGCGCCGGGGCAAAAGCCGTTGCTGTTGGTCAACCCAGGCAACATTGAAATGCCGTCCGTGCCCCCCGTACCAAAAGACCACGAGCTGGGCTTTTCCGACGTGCACCATTTGCCCGGTGTAAATGGCGTGCCTTTCGCCACCGTGGCCGCATCCATCGACTCCGGTGACCTGGGCAGCCTGCAAGTCACCACCGGGCGCCTGATGACTGAACGCACCGCCATGCTCGCCAGCTATCGCCTGAGTGTGTTTATCCTGGCAACCGTTGCGGCAATCATCCTCGCATTGGTGGGGTACCTGCTGGTGCACCGCGGGCTTTTGCCGTTGCGGCGCCTGGCCAAACACGCCCAAGGCATCGGCGTGGGCAACCTGGCTGAACGACTCGACAGCCACGGTGCGCCGAAAGAACTGCTGCCGATGATCGACGCCTTCAACACCATGCTCGAGCGACTGGCCAAAGGCTTCGTGCAGCTGGGCCAGGTGTCCACCGACATGGCCCACGAACTGCGTACGCCGATCAACAATCTGCTGGGCGAAACGCAAGTCGCCCTGCAACAGAGCCGCAGCATCGAAAGCTACCAGCAACTGCTGGCCTCCAATGTCGAAGAGCTCGAACGCCTGGCGCGGATGCTCGACAACATGCTGTTCCTCGCCCGCACCGACCCGGCCAGCGCCCTGCGCCAGCGCCAGGAGCTGAGTGCGGCGGAGGAAGTGGAGCGTATGGCTGACTACTTCGAAGGGTTGGCGAGCGACGTGGATATCAGCATTCTCGCCGAGGGTGACGGTGTGATCTGGGCTGAACCGATGTTATTGCGTCGTGCACTGGCCAATCTGTGTGCAAACGCTATCAAGTACGGCGCCCCCCGTTCAGAACTTTTGATTCAGGCGGTTCCAGATGCCGATGGCATCAACCTGCGGGTCAGCAATCGGGGTGAAAACATACCCGCCGAGCATTTGCCGCGCCTGTTCGAACGGTTTTACCGAGTGGATGAGTCGCGGGAACGCTCGGCCCAGTCCAACGGGTTGGGGCTATCGATTGTCGCAACGATCATGCTGCTGCATAACGGTCGCTACAGCGTTACCAGTGAGGCAGGGGTGACGTGTTTTGAGTTGTTCTTTCCACGGCGGGAAGCCTGACCTCCCAGGCGAGAACCTTGGTGGTATTTTGCAAAGGTTTGTCGCTCACGGTCGGCCCGAACTGGTACTAATCTTCGTTCCCAAGCGCTCTCTCACTTCAACCAAAAAAGGTGTCACGCTTTGGAGAAAAAACAATATCGGCTAGGTTGGGCGAACACACTGAACATCCCGGCTCAAGGTAGAGCCGGTGGAGGCAATGACGGAGGTTCGGGCATGGAAAAACGCTTGGGTTTACTGGAAAAAGGGCTGGCTGAAATGAAAGAGAAGCTATTCGCCGTTTCGAGCAGGGCAGACTCCATGGAAAAGCACTTCGCCACCAAGGCGGACCTGGCGACCACAGAGCTGAATCTCATCAAATGGTACGTCGCTACCGCGTTCGCAATGACCGGGCTCGCGTGCGCCATTACCGTCGGCCTGACCCGACTGTTGAACGGCTAAGGCAGATCAACTGATCTGCCCACCGGTTTGCACCCAATCAACCTGAGTGTTCCATGCCGCACGTACGGCTACGCGCAGCCCCTCGACTGTCGTCACTAACGGCATCGAAGCCTGCCCACTGCCTGCGACTTGCTCCGGCAGGTTCGGTACATGAATAAACCCGCTGCGAACGTCCGTACCGACCAGCGCGTGCTGCAGCAGGTAAAACACCTGATTACACACAAATGTGCCCGCCGTCTGCGAAACCGACGCCGCAATCCCAGCCTCGCGCATCGCCTTGACCATAGCCTTGATCGGCAGCGTGCTGAAGTAGGCGGCCGGCCCGTCGACCACGACCTCCGTATCGATAGGTTGCTCACCCAGGTTGTCGGGGATGCGCGCGTCGTTAACGTTGATCGCGACTCGCTCCACGGAGATATCACTACGCCCAGGCCCGAGACCCGTGGCAATCACCATCGCCGGGCGCAATTCGGCGATTAGCCCAGCCAGGCACTGCCCCACCGTGGCAAACGCACAAGGCAGCAGACGCGCAACAATCTGCACACCCTCGCCCAGTTGCACGCCATCCAACTGGCGCACCGCCTCCCAGGCCGGGTTGACCGGGTCTTGATCAAAGGGCTCGAAGCCCGTCAGCAGTAAAGTTTGCATCTTGGCCTCACATCAACAGGTAGAGCAGGACAATATTGACGACCAGCATCATTAAGGCGGTCGGCAGTTGCGCCTTGATCACTGCGTTCTTGTCCGGCAACTCCAGCAACGCCGCCGGCACGATATTGAAGTTGGCCGCCATAGGCGTCATCAGCGTACCGCAATAGCCGGAGAACATACCGATCGCCGCCATCACCGCCGGGTTACCGCCATAGATACCCACCAGTACCGGCACGCCAACACCGCCTGTCATGACCGGGAAAGCCGCAAAGCCATTGCCCATGATCACGGTGAACAGGGCCATGCCCAGTACATACACCATCACCGCAACCAGTTTGAAATCCAGGTTGATGTAGGTGGTAGTCACATGCGCAACCGCCGTGCCGACCCCGGCCTCATTGAATAAAAGCCCGAGCATCGCCAGCATCTGCGGGAGCACCATGGCCCAGCCCAAGGCTTCGGTCAGGCGCCGGGATTCGCGCAAGGCTTGCACAGGCGTATCGCGGGTCAACCAGCAGGCCAGGCCGAGGGCGATCAGGCAACCGACACCGAGGGATACAAAGGTGGTGTTTTTCGGGTCCAGCAGTGGCACGCCACCGATTTCGGTGTGCTTGAGCAACACCGAACCAATCACGGTAGTCAGGGGAATGGCCAACGCCGGGATAAACAGCTTGTGGCCCAGTCGACCAGCACTGGCACGGGCAGACTTGTCATGCAACTGGGCATGTGCGCCTCGACCGACGCCGCCAAAACCTGCGATCAACGCCATCACTACGACGCCAATGCCAATGAGTATCGGCGGCAAGTGCTCCCCGACCAGGAATGGTATAGCGAACAGCAGCCAAAATGCGGCGCTGGACCAGCGCTTGGGGTGGGTTCGATCCATCAGGATCATGCCTGCGGTAATCAGCAACAAAATGCCGGCAAGCCAGTACAGGTATTCAATCGAGATGATCATTGCGCGGCCTCCACGGGCGTGACGGCGGGCGTCATCTCGCGGGTGAGTCTTCGGTCAAACCGATGCAGGCGAATCGCGTGGATGATAAAGGCACAAATCGCTGTCGGGATGCCCCACACCGCAATGTGCAACGGCTCCACATCTATGCCCGAACCCAGCAGGAAGGTATGCATCAGCGCAATCGCACCGAAGGCGACAAAGATGTCTTCACCGAAAAACAGCCCGACGTTATCGGTTGCCGCACACATGGCCAGTACCTTGTGACGCAGCGTGTCCGGCAGCTTGCCATAGCGCTTTTCGGCGGCGCCCTCGGCCATCGGCGCCAACAGCGGCCGCACCATTTGGGGATGCCCACCCAGGCTGGTGAGCCCCATCGCCGCCGTGGACTCGCGTACAAACAGATAGATGATCAACAAACGCCCGACGGTGGCGCGTTCAAAGCGAGCGATCCAGTTCTGCGCGTGCAGGCGCAAACCATGGCGCTCCAACAGGCCAATGACTGCCAGGGGCAATAACAAGATCAGTTGCAGGGCGCGCGTTTGAAGAAAACCTTCGCCCATGCTGGCGAGGATTCTGTCCAACGGAAAGTGGGCGGCAAGCCCTGTGGCGATGGAGGCGGCGGTGACTACTAACAGTGGATTGAAGCGCAAGACGAAGCCAACCACGATGACAAGTACGCCGATCAACGGCCATAGGTTCACAACAGTTTGCATGACGATGAGGTCCTTGAATGCGCGCTGCGGCGCCATTACAGCAGGATGTGAACAAAGGGTTCACAGCATGAAAGTAGCGTGCAGCCCGGCGCGGTTTTTATTGTTGACCTGGAAGGTCGAGCGTCAGTGGCGGCAACTGTGCTGCTTGGGGGCGGGGGGTGTCCAACAAGAAAAATTGTTGCTGCAAACCAATAAATTTTGTGGGTGATTGGCGCCAGATGATCCGGCGCCGTGCAGGGATTTAGCGCAGGCGTTTTTGAAAAAAGTGCCGTTGATGACCCGGCGGATAATCAGCGATATGACCAAACTCACTGAAGCCCAGCTTGCGATAAAAGTCCGGCGCCTGGAAGCTGAAGGTGTCCAGCCAGATCCCGGCACATCCGCGTTCACGCGCCAGATCTTCAGCGGCGCCCATCAAACGCGTGCCGGTTCCTTGAGTACGCATCTGGTCCGGAATGCTCAAGAGTTCAACGAACAACCATCCGTAGGAAATCTTCCCATATAGACCGCCCACCACCTCTTGAGAAGTGGGATCACGTAGCAAAATGCCGACGGTTTCAAATGCCATTGCACCGGTATGGCTGAGGTTATACGCCCTCAGCGGTTTGAGGATGGCCTCACGCTCCTGCGCCGTCACGTCGAACGACACTTCCATTGCCAATTCCATCGTTTGCTCCCTGGGCTGAATTCAATCATCCGTCAGTATGCAGGGTCACTGCGGCTTGCGCAGCACCTCACAATCGGTGCAGATTGACTACAGGCCTCTTAATGCTGCGGCCCCACAGGCAATGCCTCCAGCGCTGCGGCACCCATTTGAAAGCGCGGTATTGATCCACGCAGATCGGTTCGACAGCGAAATCCTGTTCCAGACCTATACTCAATAACGCGGTCACGCGTTGCGCGCACCGCTCACGGTACTTTGCCAACGAAGAGGGAGCCACTATGTACGCCGGACAAATAGGTATGGCGACAACGAATGGTGAAATACGGTGCCAGTTGGTTGTTCAAATCATCTGCCTGTTATCGGTCGCTACCCTGTTCTGCTGATCAGTCAGTAACAGCCGCCTTCCACATCTGCCGCTGGAGCCCATGCGGCGGACATCTTCGCGCCCGACACTTAAATAATATGCCTGAAGGGCTTGAACTGGCGCGCAATAAATATAGGTGCCAGCGTCATGATGAAGATAGCGAAAACCAGCGCAGGAATAACCCAGAGCATCGAATGGCCTTCAATGAAGGGGCCATAAACGATACTCAGCCTGTTCATCACAAAGATATGTAAGCAGTACACGCCCAGGGTAGAGCCTGCCAGCACATTTAATGTTTTAGCGTATCTGGACAGTCGCGTCCCTAGCCCCATCAATAGCCGAAACCCGAAAACAGCCCCCGCCACGACAAAAGGCGAAAGGTAAGAAAAAAACAGTTGATTGGGCGTGCCGTCTCGCAGAGATAACCAATAGGTCGCCAACGCGGTGCACACGGCGCTCGTGATAAAACCTGCGGCATCCGCCAGAAGCGATTGCTTCACCTGCGTTTTGATCCGATCAAACACATAAGCGCCAAGAAACACAAACCCACTTAACCCGACAAACGATGAAAGACCGTACACAGAGGCTACGTCACCCATCCCCGGATAAAAGTAAGCGACTAAGGGAATCACGCAGGCAACGACGAACCAAATAGAGAGGTAGGTGATCTTCTCCGCGTCTGTGGAATGTCGATAAATCTTCGACATGAATGGAATAAACAGATAAATCCCCACCAAGGCATACAGGTACCACAGGTGAAAATAAGCAGGCCCCTTGAGCACGGAAAACAATGAGGCACTTAACCCACTGTAATCACCACTCAACCTGGCCTTCCACAGCACGTAGAACACCGACCAAAATATAAGTGGCGGGAAGATGCGTAAAAATCGCTTGGTGTAAAACTGCGTCACCCCTTCTTCCCTGCCCAGCAACAGTGCACCCGACAACATCAAGAAGAGTGGAACACACGCCCGAACAAGTGAGTCATACGCATTAAAATAAACCCAGTCATGACTAAATTCGGCAACGCCCGTTGCGGACACATGAAGAACAACGACCATTAAGCAAGCGATGATTCGTGTGAAATCCAATCCAACACTAAGGTCTTTTCTCATTGTTCCCTTCGAGCCCCTATCACGCGACATTCGAGTTTTATTTTATCTCGCAGCCTTTTCCTTAGGCTGACTTCACCAAAACATTCGTTATAACAGTAGCGTGAAAAGCGCCCGTACGGGTATAGGCTATTTTGTCGATCCCTCATAACACCTGCGCTGATTGCCCTCATGCCGGCTTGAATCCAACGCTATTCAGCACTGCACGAAGGCGCTCAAATTGGATGCCTAGTCAAATCGAGGACAACAAAAAAGGGCCCACCTTTCGGTGAGCCCTTCTAGACCGCCCAGCAGAGCGGATTTTGTTTGGTAGGCGCGATTGGACTCGAACCAACGACCCCCACCATGTCAAGGTGGTGCTCTAACCAACTGAGCTACGTGCCTGCTGTGAGGCGGCATTCTACGGAATTCCGAAGGGGTGTCAACATCTTTTTTGCAGCTAACCCTATGAATATGCGAATTATTTATTCGCGCAGGGCAGACCCGAGGTTTTCGGGTGGCTGGCAGGCAATTTTCAACTCAGGTAGGATCGGCGCACTCGTAAAAAATATAAAACAGAGGTTCCAGGATGGCGAACACCCCCTACCCCCAGTCATATTACGCCGCATCCGCGAATGCGGTTCCGCCGCGCCCGGTACTGCAAGGTGAAGTCGAAACCGATGTGTGCGTGATTGGCGCTGGCTACACCGGCCTTTCAAGCGCGCTGTTTCTGCTGGAGAGCGGTTTTCGCGTCACCGTGCTGGAAGCCGCCAAAGTGGGGTTTGGCGCCTCGGGCCGTAATGGCGGGCAGATCGTCAACAGCTATAGCCGCGACATCGACGTGATCGAACGCAGCGTCGGCCCCAAGCAGGCGCAACTGCTCGGGCAGATGGCGTTTGAAGGCGGCAGGATCATTCGTGAACGCGTGGCAAAGTACCAAATCCAGTGCGACTTGAAGGACGGCGGCGTGTTCGCTGCACTCAACAGCAAGCACATGGGTCATCTGGAGTCGCAGCAACGACTGTGGGAGCGCTACGGCCATACGCAGCTGGAGTTACTGGACGAGCGCCGTATCCGCGAAGTGGTTGCCTGTGACAACTATGTCGGCGGCCTGCTGGACATGAGTGGCGGACACATTCATCCGCTCAACCTCGCGCTGGGCGAGGCGGCGGCTGTGGAGTCGCTGGGCGGCACAATCTACGAGCAATCGGCGGCAGTGCGCATCGAGCGCGGCGCCAACCCAGTGGTGCACACCGCCGAGGGCAAGGTCAGGGCCAAGTTCATCATCGTCGCGGGCAACGCCTACCTCGGGAACCTGGTGCCGGAGCTGGCGGCCAAATCGATGCCATGCGGCACACAGGTCATCACCACCGCACCGCTGGGCGATGAGCTGGCCAGGACGTTGCTGCCGCAGGATTACTGCGTCGAGGACTGCAACTACCTGCTCGACTACTACCGCCTTACCAGCGACAAGCGCCTGATCTTCGGCGGCGGCGTGGTGTATGGCGCGCGTGACCCGGCAAACATCGAAGCAATCATCCGCCCGAAGATGCTCAAAGCCTTCCCGCAGCTCAAGGATGTGAAAATCGACTACGCCTGGACCGGTAATTTCCTGCTGACCCTGTCGCGCCTGCCGCAGGTTGGTCGCCTGGGCGACAACATCTATTACTCCCAAGGCTGCAGTGGCCACGGCGTGACGTACACGCACCTGGCTGGCAAGGTGCTGGCAGAAGCGTTGAGAGGCCAGGCAGAGCGTTTTGATGCGTTTGCCGACCTGCCGCACTACCCGTTCCCGGGTGGGCAACTGTTGCGCACGCCGTTTGCGGCGCTGGGCGCGTGGTACTACGGGCTGCGGGATAAGTTGGGGTTCTGAGCCTACCTGATTGTGGGAGCGGGCTTGCTCGCGAAGGCGGTGTGTCAGCCACTGAATATGTAGCTGACAAACCGTATTCGCGAGCAAGCCCACTCCCACATTTCTGACCGAGGAACAGCCGGAGCCAAATTGCAGACACAAAAAACCCCGGTCTTTCGACCAGGGTCTTTGCTATCGGATCAAAGAAGCTTAACGCTTGCTTTGTGCTCCAAGGCGTTCAGTGGGCCTTGAGGCAGATATGGCGCAGCGGACGGGACTCGAACCCGCGACCCCCGGCGTGACAGGCCGGTATTCTAACCGACTGAACTACCGCTGCGTATCGCTTGACCGGCTGCGCGTAAACGCTCAACCGTCTTTAAACATCTGATCGTTCAGCCTTGGCTGTTCGATCTCAAGCCCGACAAGTCGAACCTGGAAATATGGCGCAGCGGACGGGACTCGAACCCGCGACCCCCGGCGTGACAGGCCGGTATTCTAACCGACTGAACTACCGCTGCGCGTCGGTGCAACCTTTAACGTTGCGTCTTGCCCTGAAGCAAAACTCTCAAGAAGTGGTGGGTGATGACGGGATCGAACCGCCGACCCTCTGCTTGTAAGGCAGATGCTCTCCCAGCTGAGCTAATCACCCTTTGCTTCGTTGAGGCCGCGAAATTTACGCAGGTAGCGGACCTAAGTCAATAGCCCGCTTGAAGTTTTTCTGAAAAAGACAAAATTGCTTCAAGACGGCTACCGGTCCTACTCGCTGTAAATCATCTTCTTGCTCATGCCACCGTCCACCACAAACTCCTGCCCGGTGACAAACCCCGCCTGACGCGACAGCAACCACGCCACCATCGCCGCCACGTCTTCAACCGTACCCACCCTGCCCGCCGGATGCTGGGCGTGATCGGCATCGGTCAATGGCTCGGCACGCCGAGCAGCAGGATCACGCGCATCGATCCAACCAGGGCTCACGGCGTTAACCCGCACCTCTGGCCCCAGACTCATGGCCAAGGCGTGAGTCAGGGCCAGCAGGCCGCCCTTGCTCGCCGCGTAGGCTTCGGTGTCGGGCTCCGACTGGCGGGCGCGGGTCGACGCCAGGTTGACGATGGCACCGCCGTGGGCACGCAGATACGGCGCACAGTGCTTGGCCAACAGCATCGGCCCACTGAGGTTCACCGCCAGTACCCGGTTCCAGTAAGCCAGGTCAAGGCTCTCCAGGGTGATATTGCGCGGGTCGGCCACTGCCGCGTTGCACACCAACGCATCCAGGCGCCCGAACTGGCCCAGCACTTCGGCGACGCCCTGGGCGACTTGTTTCTCATCCGCCACGTCCATGGTAATAAACCAGGCATTGTCACCCAGCACCTTGGACACCTTGGAACCGCGCTCGCGGTCAAGGTCTGTCAACACCACTTGCCAGCCTTCACTGATCAGCCACGCGGCGATACCGAGGCCAATGCCGCGCGCCGCGCCCGTCACCAGTGCAACGCGGCCGTTACCGGTCGCTGCAGCGTCCATGGACCACTCGATCACAAGGCAGCCAGCCCGCGGGCCAGGTCAGCCTGCAAGTCAGCCACATCTTCCAGGCCCACGGCGATGCGAATCAGGCTGTCACGGATGCCCGCCGCTTCACGCTCTTGCGGGGTCAGACGACCGTGGGAAGTGGTGCCCGGGTGAGTAATAGTGGTTTTGCTGTCACCCAGGTTGGCGGTGATGGAGATCAAGCGCGTCGCATCGATAAAGCGCCAGGCGCCTTCTTTGCCACCCTTCACTTCAAAGCTCACCACACCGCCGAAACCACGCTGCTGACGCTGAGCCAACGCATGCTGCGGGTGGCTCTTGAGGCCAGCGTAATGAACCTTCTCGATACCGTCCTGCTGCTCCAGCCACTCGGCCAAAGCCTGCGCATTGGCGCAATGGGCTTTCATGCGCAGGCTGAGGGTCTCCAGACTCTTGAGGAAGATCCAGGCGTTGAACGGGCTCAGGCTCGGGCCAGCGGTACGCAAGAAGCCCACCACTTCCTTCATCTGTTCGCTGCGGCCAGCAACCACGCCGCCCATGCAACGGCCCTGGCCATCGATGAACTTGGTGGCCGAGTGCACAACGATGTCTGCGCCCAGCTTCAACGGCTGCTGCAAGGCAGGCGTGCAGAAGCAGTTATCGACCACCAGCATCGCGCCTTTAGCATGAGCTATTTCGGACAAGGCGGCTATATCCACCAACTCGGCCAGTGGGTTGGAGGGCGACTCGACGAACAACAGCTTGGTGTTGGCCTTGATTGCCGCCTCCCAGCCGGAAAGTTCGGCCAAAGGCACGTAGTCCACTTCAACACCGAAGCGCTTGAAGTACTTCTCGAACAAGCTGATGGTCGAACCGAATACGCTGCGCGACACCAGCACGTGGTCACCCGCGCTGCACAGGCTCATCACCACGGCCAGAATGGACGCCATGCCGGTTGCCGTGGCGACTGCCTGCTCAGCACCTTCCAGCGCCGCGATACGCTCTTCGAACGCTCGCACGGTCGGGTTGGTGTAGCGCGAATAAACGTTGCCCGGCACTTCACCGGCAAAACGCGCAGCGGCGTCGGCAGCAGTGCGGAACACATAGCTTGAGGTGAAGAACATCGGGTCACCGTGCTCACCTTCCGGGGTGCGGTGCTGGCCGGCGCGCACAGCCAGGGTATCGAAAGCTACGCCATCGAGGTCGCTGTCCAACCGACCGGCATCCCATTCCTGACTCATGCTGCGACTCCTCACTCAATTCTTTATTTAAGATACAAAACCGGCCCCTCAGGGCCGGTGTTTACTCAGTTGTTGTACAGATCGATGATCGCGCTGACCGCCTGGGTCTTGATCTTCGACGAGTCGTTACGCGCCTGCTCGATCTTGTTCAGGTAAGCCTCATCGACATCACCGGTCACATACTTGCCGTCGAACACGGCGCAGTCGAACTGCTCGATCTTGATCTTGCCACCGCCGACCGCTTCGATCAGGTCCGGCAGGTCCTGATAGATCAGCCAGTCGGCGCCAATCAGGTCGGCCACGTCCTGGGTCGAACGGTTGTGGGCGATCAGTTCGTGGGCGCTCGGCATGTCGATACCGTACACGTTCGGGTAACGCACGGCAGGCGCGGCGGAACAGAAGTACACGTTCTTCGCACCGGCTTCGCGGGCCATCTGGATAATCTGCTTGCACGTGGTGCCGCGTACGATGGAGTCGTCCACCAGCATCACGTTCTTGCCACGAAATTCCAGCTCGATGGCATTGAGCTTCTGGCGGACCGACTTCTTGCGCGCTGCCTGGCCCGGCATGATGAAGGTACGGCCGATGTAGCGGTTCTTGACGAAACCTTCGCGGAACTTGACGCCCAGATGGTTGGCCAGCTCCAGCGCAGCGGTACGGCTGGTGTCCGGAATCGGGATCACCACGTCGATATCGTGCTCTGGACGTTCGCGCAGGATCTTCTCGGCCAGCTTCTCGCCCATGCGCAGACGCGCCTTGTAGACCGAAACGCCATCAATGATCGAATCCGGACGCGCCAGGTAGACGTGTTCGAAGATGCACGGGGTGAGTTTCGGCGCCACAGCACACTGACGGGTATGCAGCTTGCCATCTTCGGTGATGTACACCGCTTCGCCCGGGGCCAGGTCACGGATCAGGGTGAAGCCCAGCACGTCCAGGGACACACTTTCGGAAGCGATCATGTACTCGACGCCCTCGTCGGTGTGACGCTGGCCGAACACGATCGGGCGGATGCCGTGGGGGTCGCGGAAACCGACGATGCCATAACCGGTGATCATGGCCACCACCGCGTAGCCACCGACGCAACGGTTGTGCACATCAGTGACGGCAGCGAACACATCTTCTTCGGTCGGCTGCAACTTGCCACGCTGGGCCAGCTCGTGAGCGAACACGTTAAGCAGCACTTCCGAGTCGGAGTTGGTGTTGACGTGGCGCAGGTCAGATTCGTAAATCTCCTTGGCCAGCTGTTCAACGTTGGTCAGGTTACCGTTGTGCGCCAGGGTGATGCCATAAGGCGAGTTGACGTAAAACGGTTGAGCTTCGGCCGAAGTCGAGCTACCGGCAGTCGGGTAACGCACATGGCCAATGCCCATGTGCCCGACGAGGCGTTGCATGTGACGCTGATGGAACACGTCACGCACCAGGCCATTGTCCTTGCGCAGGAATAACCGGCCGTCGTGGCTGGTCACAATACCGGCAGCGTCCTGGCCGCGGTGCTGGAGGACGGTTAGCGCGTCATACAGCGCCTGATTGACGTTCGACTTACCGACGATACCGACGATGCCACACATGCGACGCAACCCCTACTTAATGAATCTTGACTGAACACAGCTTACTGAGGCGTTTTGGCCGGTAAAAGGTGTTCCTTGAACGGAAGATCAGCGGGTACGCTGATTCCGCTGGCCAGCCACTGACTGCTCCACCCCAGAATGAGGTTCTTGGACCAGTCTGCAACCAATAGAAATTTTGGCACGAGTACCGACTCCTGCCACCACGAATCCTGCTGTACCGGCCCCAGGCTCAACAGCCCGACCGCCACAACCACCAGCAGGCCGCCACGCGCGGCGCCGAAGGCCATGCCGAGAAATCGATCGGTCCCGGAGAGGCCGGTGACACGTATCAACTCGCCAATAAGATAATTGACCATTGCCCCCACCAGCAGCGTGGCGATGAACATGATGGCGCAGCCCGCGATAACGCGGGCCGAAGGTGTTTCGATATACCCGGCCAGGTAAACCGACAGTGAACCACCGAACATCCAGGCTACGACTCCTGCGATGATCCAAGTCAGCAACGACAGTGCTTCTTTTACGAAGCCGCGGCTTAGACTGATCAAAGCGGAGATGGCGACGATTGCAACGATCGCCCAATCAACCCAGGTAAATGGCACAGTGCAGCCTACGTACGGATAAGGCGGCGCATTTTAGCAGAGCGCCGGGCTATCGGTAAGCTGTGATTACGGGTGCTTTGCAAATCAATGGGTTGTGAAGAGCGAACGCTATCTTAAGACCACTAAAAAACCAATGTGGGAGCGGGCTTGCTCGCGAATGCGGTGCGTCAGATACACATTCAGTGACTGACACTCCGTATTCACGAGCAAGCCCGCTCCCACATTTGAACCGCATTCCCGCTTAAAATCAGCCGCGCTCAGGCTGGAAACGCACCACAAAACCATTGAGATTCTGCTGCCGGCCCAACAAGTCCCGCAGGCGATCCGCCTCGGCACGCTCGATCAGCGGCCCGATAAACACCCGGTTCTTGCCGTCGGCGCTACGGATATAGGCGTTGTAGCCCTGGGTACGCAGCTTTTTCTGCAAGGCTTCGGCGCTCTCGCGGTTGGCCAGGCTGGCGAGCTGGATCGACCAACTGATCGGCAAGCCATTCGGATCGATACGGCTCTGCCCCACATCAGGCTTACCCGGCGCAGCCGGTTGCGGCGCTACTGGCTTGGGCGCAGGCGCGGGCGCAACAGGCTTGGCGGCAACGACCGGGGCCGGAGCAGGCTTGACCACAGGAACACTCGGCTGTATCGGCTGGGTCGGCGCCTGCTGCGCAGCGATTTCCTCGTCGGTCGGCACCGGCTCTTGCGGCAGCGCCTGCGGCTCGGGCACCACCACCGGCTCAACCTGAACCTGAGGGACCGCAGGCGCCTGGGGCGCGGCCGGCGCCTCGACGACTATCTGGCGCTGTTCGTCCTGACGGGAAAACAGCATCGGCAGAAAAATCACCGCCAACGCCACCAACACCAGGGCCCCAACCATTCGCTGCTTGTATGCGCTATCCAGTAATGCCATGTGCAGCTTCCTCCGTGGAGCGCCGGGCCAACCACTCGAGCGCCTCGGCAACACAATAAAATGATCCGAACAACAGAATTTCGTCCTCGGCCGTGGCCACCGCGCATTGCGCTTCAAGTGCCGCGGTGACGCTTGCATACGACGCCACCGATGCGCCAAGGTTCTGCAAGGCGATTTCCAGCTCGGCGGCCGGACGAGTGCGCGGCGTATCCAGCGGCGCTACCGCCCACGCCTGGACATTGCTCAGCAACGGCGCGACCACGCCGTCCAGGTCTTTATCGGCCAACAGCCCGAACACCGCCAAACGGCGACCAGCCGGTGGCGTGCGCGACAGGCGCTGTGCCAGGTATTCGGCAGCGTGCGGGTTGTGCCCCACATCCAGCAGCAGATTCAAACGCTTGCCCGCCCACTCGAACGTGCGGCGATCCAGACGCCCAACCACACGAGTCGCCTGCAATGTCGCAGCAATCTGCTCGGCATTCCACGGCAAATCCATCAGCAAGTAGGCTTGCAGCGCGAGCGCAGCGTTTTCCATCGGCAGGTTCAGCAGCGGCAAATCACGCAACTCTACAACTTGCCCACGCACATCACGCCCGCGCCATTGCCAATGCTGGTTGCCAATCTCGAGATTGAATTCGCGCCCCCGCAGGAAAAACGGGCAATCCAGTTCACGCACCTTATCGAGCAAGGTATGCGGCGGGTTCAGGTCGCCACACAGCGCAGGCTTGCCCTGACGGAAGATACCAGCCTTTTCATAGGCTACTGACTCGCGGGTATTACCCAGGTAGTCGGCATGGTCAACGCCAATGCTGGTGACCAGCGCGAGGTCGGCATCCACCACGTTGACCGTGTCCAGACGCCCACCCAGGCCAACTTCCAGGACAACCACATCCAACTGCGCACGCTCGAACATCCAGAACGCCGCCAAGGTGCCCATCTCGAAGTAAGTCAGGGATATCTCACCACGCCCGACGTCCAGCGCGGCGAAGGCTTCGCAGAGCTGCTCGTCAGTGGCTTCGACGCCATTGAGCTGCACCCGCTCGTTGTAACGCAACAGGTGCGGGGAGTTGTACACGCCCACCTTCAGCCCTTGAGCCTGCAGCAGCGCCGCGACAAAGGCGCAGGTAGAGCCTTTGCCGTTGGTGCCGGTCACCGTGACCACGCGCGGTGCCGGCCGGCCCAACCCAAGGCGGGCCGCTACCTGTTGCGAGCGCTCCAGGCCCATGTCGATGGCGGACGGATGCAATTGCTCAAGGTAGGCGAGCCATTCGCCCAGGGTACGCTGGGTCATAGGTTTGCAGGCACCGGCGGCACGACGATTGGCTCGACTTTAGGCGCGATGTACACCGGTGTCGGCAGGCCCATCATTTGCGCCAGCAGGTTACCCAGGCGTGGACGCAGCTCGCCACGGGCGATGATCATGTCGATGGCGCCATGCTCAAGCAGGAATTCGCTGCGCTGGAAACCTTCCGGCAGCTTTTCGCGAACGGTTTGTTCAATCACGCGCGGGCCGGCAAAGCCGATCAGGGCCTTCGGCTCACCGACGATCACATCACCCAGCATCGCCAGGCTGGCGGAAACGCCGCCGTAGACCGGGTCGGTCAGCACGGAGATGAACGGAATGCCTTCTTCGCGCAGACGCGCCAGTACCGCGGAGGTCTTGGCCATTTGCATCAGGGAGATCAGCGCTTCCTGCATACGCGCGCCACCTGAGGCGGCGAAGCAGATCATCGGGCAACGGTTTTCCAGGGCGTAGTTGGCGGCACGTACGAAACGCTCACCCACGATGGCGCCCATGGAACCGCCCATGAAGGAGAACTCAAACGCGGACACGACAACCGGCATGCCCAGCAGCTTGCCGCTGACCGAAATCAGCGCGTCCTTCTCACCGGTCTGCTTCTGCGCAGCGGTCAGGCGGTCCTTGTACTTCTTGCCGTCGCGGAACTTGAGCCGGTCAACCGGCTCCAGGTCGGCGCCCAGCTCGTTACGGCCATCGGCGTCGAGGAAAATGTCGATGCGGGCGCGGGCGCCGATACGCATGTGATGGTTGCACTTGGGGCAAACGTCCAGGGTCTTTTCCAGCTCGGGGCGGTACAGCACCGCGTCGCAGGATGGGCACTTGTGCCACAGACCTTCAGGAACCGAGCTTTTCTTCACCTCGGAACGCATGATCGAAGGGATCAGTTTGTCTACTAACCAGTTGCTCATGCTTTCTTTCTCCAGTACCGGTGGCTTGAACACAGCCCCGCGTATGCCCTTGAGCTAAATTCATATGTGGCGATGACACATGCTGGACGGGGTCAGACGTTCGACCGGCCATTTCCCGCATGCCTCCTCAGCCTTCCAGACAACCTGCCAGCGCAGGGTTGCCACTTCATTTCCGGGCCTCCCGCAGGCGGCGCCGGTGCTGTTCTACACAGTGGTAGTTATGGACGGCGGCAGACTGTCAGCCGTCACATCGCGCCACTGCTGTTGCGCACGGCCTGCATGAATGCGCGAATCTTCTGGTGATCCTTGATGCCCTTGCCCTGCTCCACCCCACCACTCACGTCCACCGCGTACGGCCTGACCTGCTCGATGGCCGCCCCGACATTGGCCGGGTTGAGGCCACCCGCGAGGATGATCGGCGTCTTCAAGCCTTCGGGAATCAGCGTCCAGTCGAAGGCCTCACCCGTTCCGCCGGGCACACCTTCGACATAGGTGTCCAACAGAATCCCGCGAGCACCAGTATAGGCCGCACAGGCAGCGGCAATGTCATCCCCCGCCTTGACCCGCAGCGCCTTGATATAGGGGCGCTGGTAGCTTTCACACTCGTCGGGGCTTTCATCGCCATGGAATTGCAGCATGTCCAGCTGCACGGCATCCAGGGTTTCGTTGAGTTCGCAGCGACTGGCGTTGACGAACAGCCCCACGGTGGTCACGAACGGCGGCAGCGCGGCAATGATTGCCCGAGCCTGCAACACATTCACCGCCCGTGGGCTTTTGGCATAAAACACGAAACCAATGGCATCCGCCCCCGCCTCGACTGCCGCCAGCGCGTCTTCTATGCGGGTAATCCCGCAAATCTTGCTGCGAACGGCTGACATGTCGTAGAAACCTCAGGGTTGGACCGAGAAAGTCCCGGATGGTAACAAAAGCTTTTCCGGGCGTCAGCCGCCAAGTTCGCTGAAACCTGTGAGGAAGTGTGGCCCGATGAAGCGATCCGGCAACTCGAACTCATCGCGGTATTCCACATCCACCAGGTACAGGCCGAACGGATGCGCCGTCACCCCGCCAGTGCGGCGGATGCGGCTTTCCAGCACTTCCCTGGCCCACTCCACCGGACGCTCGCCGGTGCCGATGGTCATCAGCACACCCGCAATGTTGCGCACCATATGGTGAAGGAAGGCGCCGGCACGGATGTCCAGCACGATCATTTTGCCGTGGCGGGTCACCCGCAGGTGATGGACTTCCTTGATCGGCGATTTGGCCTGGCACTGGCCGGCACGGAAGGCGCTGAAGTCATGCACACCCACCAAATGCTGTGCAGCCTCGGCCATGCGCTCGGCATCCAGGGGACGGTGGTTCCAGGTAATTTCCTGATTAAGGTGCGCCGGGCGGATCTGATCGTTATAGATCACATAGCGGTAGCGCCGGGCAATCGCCTTGAATCGCGCATGAAAATCCGCAGGCATGACCTTGGCCCAGGTGACGCTGACGTCGTGGGGCAAATTGATATTGGCGCCCATCACCCACGCTTTCATCGTGCGCTCGGCCTGGGTATCGAAGTGCACCACCTGGCCACAGGCGTGCACACCCGCGTCGGTACGCCCGGCGCACATCAGCGACACCGGCGAGTCAGCGACTTTCGATAAAGCGTTTTCCAGGGTTTCCTGCACCGTCAATACGCCGGAGGCCTGGCGCTGCCAGCCGCGATAGCGCGAACCTTTGTATTCCACGCCCAGGGCGATGCGGTAAAAGCCTGCGGCCGCCATTTCGGCGGCCGCGTTATCTATATTTGCCAAGAACTGAGAGCCCGATGAGTTGCGCAAAGGCGCCCATTATAAAGGCGGCAGGCGTATGAGGGGCGCTTTTGTTGCACGAGCGTACGCAGTCCTGATGTGGGAGCGGGCTTGCTCGCGAAAGCGGTGGGCCAGCCAACTAATGCATCGACTGACACTCCGCTTTCGCGAGCATGCCCGCTCCCACTCTGGATTTGCATCTTCCTTCAGATTTTGCCAAGCATTTCCTTGGCTTCACCGCGCTGGATTTCATTGCCCTCGGTCAGCACCTCGGAAAGGATGTCCCGCGCGCCGTCGGCATCGCCCATGTCGATGTAGGCCTGGGCCAGGTCCAGCTTGGTGGCGACCTCATCGGTACCGGAAAGGAAGTCGAATTCCGGCTCATCACCGCCCAACGCCGCCTCTTCAGCAGTGAAGGAAGGCTCGATCGGCGGATGCTCCAGGCTCTGGGACAGGCGATCCAGCTCAGCGTTGACGTCATCGAGCTCCGAGGCGAATACCTCGGGCTTGCCGGCGGCAGGCGCTTGCGGCTCATCCGCCAGGGACAGGTCGAAATCTTCCGGCAGGTCAAAGTCGTCCAGCGCGGCAGGCGTCAGGGTCGGCGGCTCAACGGCCGGAACGTCCTTCATCTGGTCTTCAAGACCGGAAAGGAAGTCGTCATCCGACTGCGTGGACGCCGGAGCCTCCAGTTGCAGGTCCAGATCAAAGTCCGACAAATCGTCCGGGCTGGCCTTGGCTTCAGCCTGCTGTTGCAACACAGACTCGAAGCTCAGCTCGTCTTTCGGGTTGACCACGGCCGGTGAAGCGGCTTCCAGATCGTCCAGGCTCAGGTCGAAATCCGTGTCGAACGCCTCTGGCTCCGGGGCCGGAGCAGCGGGTTTGTCTTCCATCAGGTTCTTGACGTATTGGGCGTCCAGGGCTGCTGCAGCCACCGCAGCACTGACGCCCGCCGCCAACACAGCCATGGCCGGGAAGCGGCTTTTGAGCTGCTCGACCTGGGCATGGTTCTCACCATTGGCCACCAGTTGACGCTCCTGGGTAACGAAGCCGTCCTTGTCGCTCTGCAGGCCGTAAACTTCCATCAACTTCAAACGCAGATCGCTTCGCTTGGGCTCGCGCTTGATCGCCTGCTCCAGCACATCGGCCGCCTGGTTCAGGTGACCACGGTCGATATGAGATTGAGCTTGCGCCAACGCATCACTGGAATTTTCCGGAGCGACGGCAACCGCCAGCGGCGAGAGTACCGAGGCAACCGTCGGCGCAACCACGACCGGCTCAACCACCGCAGCGGGCGCAGGCGCAGCAGCCAACTTGACGTTCGGTGGCGTTACTTCAAGGCCTTCGAAGCTGTCTGGTGGCAGGTCGTGATCAATGCTAGGGGAAAATTGCGGTTCTTCGGCCAAAGCCCGCGCCATACGCAGGTGCTTTTCTTCTTCAAGGCGCGCATTGCGATGACGTGCCCACAACAACAGAAGCAACAACACCAGCAAGCCAGCCGCACCGCCGATCACACCCAGGACGATCGGATTAGTCAGCAGATCGTTGAATTTACCTTCGGTGGTGTCAGGCGCGGCATCCGGCTTGATCGGCTCGGGTGCAGCCGGTGCCGGTGCCGGTGTCGGTGCAGCCGCAGCAGGCGCAACTTCGGGCGTTGCTGGAACAGCAGCCGGCGCAGCGGCTGGCTCGCCGGCCAATTGAGCGGGCATCGCCGCAGTCGCCGGCGCCGCCGGGGCGCCGTTTGCTGCCTGCAACCTGGCAAGTTGATCGTTTTTCAGTTGAATCAGCTTTTGCAGCTTGTCCAACTGGCTTTGCAGGTCCGCCGCGCGGCTTTTCAGTTCGGCATTGTCGCGGCGAGTGGTATCCAGTTGTTCCTGGGTCATCGCAAGCTTGTCGTTCAGTGCCCGACCGTCACCCGCCTTGCCCTTCGCGCCTTTCTTGGCAGATTCGGCAGAGACCAGGCTCAAGTTATCCTTCGCGTCGGTGCTCGACGGCGCATTGCCCGCCTGGGCGCGCTTGGTCGCGTCCAGTTGCTGCTTGCCCGCCGCTTGATTGTTGGCCGTGCGACGCCCCTGGCGCCAGGCCGCATTTTGCGCGGTCACTTCGGCAATCGCCTTGGGCTGCGCCAAGGCGGAGGCTTGCTGGCGGTCCGGCAGGCGCAGGACATGGCCAGTTTTCAGGCGATTGATGTTGCCGTCGACAAAGGCGTCAGGGTTGAGCGCCTGAATAGCCAGCATGGTCTGCTGGACCGACGCACCATTACGGTTCTTTGCGGCAATTTCCCACAGGGTGTCGTGAGAAGTCGTGGTGTGCTGAGCGGGTTTGCTGACAGTCGGCGCAGTGCCGGTCGGCGCGCTCAAACGCGGCGCGGGTGCGCTGGCAGTCGGCGTCGGCGTCGGTGCCGACTGCTCAAACTTGGCCGGGTCGAGCAGCACACTGTAGTCGCGCATCAGGCGGCCATTGGGCCATTGCACCTGCAGCAGGAAACGCACATAGGAATCCGGCAGCGGCTTGCTGGACGTGACGCGCACCACGCTGCGGCCGCTAGGGTTGATCACCGGGGTAAACGTCAGGTCATTGAGGAACGCCTGGCGATCAACGCCTGCGTCTACAAACGCCTGGTCGGAGGCCAGGCCCGGGGTAATCTCGGAAGCGGTGAGGCCACCGACATCAAGCAATTCGATTTCCACCGACAACGGCTGGTTCAACTTCGACTTGAGGGTCATCTCCCCAAGCTGCAGCGCCTGCGCCATACCGGAGGACAGCGCCGAGGCGGCCGCTATTGCTAACACCAGTTTGCGAACTTGAACCATAGCCTCATCCTTTGTTTGAACACTCCCCGGCCTGCGAGAAGGTTGGTAACCGCTGCCATAAGGCATGGCGAGCCGATAGGTTACCGACGCGCTTCTGTTCCGCTAGGGACCAAGCATAGCGCTTGGCTAGAATCAATCTACAAATTGCCGCCAAGTATCTTTTACGCAAGGCCTTTTATCAACAACTGCGCCAGTTGCACGGCATTCAATGCGGCGCCTTTGCGTACGTTATCTGACGTCAGCCATAGATTTAGTTCCGCCGGGTCATCCACGCCCGCACGCACTCGACCCACGTAGACCACGTCCTGGCCGACCGCATCGCCCACGGCCGTGGGGTAATCTCCCTCTTCGACCAGCTCAATGCCCGGTGCCGCATCGAGTGCACGGTTGACCGCCGCCAGATCGACTGCCGCGCCCAATTGCAAAGACACAGTCAGGCTATCGCCAAAAAACACCGGCGCTTGAACGCAGGTTGCGGAAATCTTCAGTAAAGGAGTTTCCAGTACCGCACGCAGTTCGTGGACCAGGCGTCGCTCCAGGGCTGTATGACCTTGAGCGTCCGGCGTGCCGACTTGTGCCAGCAAGTTGAAGGCCATCTGCCGATCGAAGAACTTGGGCTCCAGCGGGCGTACGTTCAGCAGCTCTGCGGTTTGTCGAGCCAACTCGCTGACAGCCTCACGGCCCTGGGCAGAGACGGCCAGGTTGGCGGTGACGCTAACGCGCTGAATGTCCAGCAAACGGCGCAGCGGCGCGAGGACTACCGCCAGGTTGGTAGCGGACGGGCTTGGGCTGCCCAGCTGGAAGGGCTTTTTCAGATCGTCCAGCACATGGGCGTTGGCTTCCGGCACCACTTGAGGTGCCTGCTCGGCCGGCAACGCGCCTGAGAGATCGATCACCGAGCAGCCGGCGGCCGTGGCGCGCGGGGCGAAACTCAGGGTTACCGCCGGACCGGCTGCGAAGAACGCCAATTGCGCCTTGCTGAAATCGAATTCATCGACTTCCTTTACCCGCACGTTTTTGCCGCGAAACGGTACTGACGCACCGGCCGAGTTGCTGCCCGCCAGCAGGTACAAGGTGCCCACCGGGAAATCCAGCTCTTCGAGAATCTGCACCAGGGTTTCGCCCACGGTGCCGGTGGCGCCGATCACTGCAATTTCAAAAGTCTGGGTCATGGGGGCTGCCTCGGGCATTGCGGGGGGAGCGGCACTTTACCGGGTGGCTGGGGGTGAGGCAATTAACCTGGGGGTTTGTGCTGTGGCTGCTGGCCCCATCGCGAGCAAGCCCGCCCCCACATTCGACCGCATTTTAACGCTGGAACTCGGTCAAGTGTGGGAGCTGGCTTGCCGGCGATGAGGGCCCTAAAGAACAACAAAAAACCCGCGCCTGTCACCAGAACGCGGGTTTCTTACTTACCAGCAGCGATTACCGCTCCAGCAAAATCCGCAGCATGCGGCGCAGTGGCTCGGCCGCGCCCCACAGCAGTTGGTCGCCAACGGTGAAAGCGCCCAGGTACTGGGTGCCCATGTTCAGCTTGCGCAGACGGCCAACCGGCACATTCAGGGTGCCGGTAACCTTCGTCGGGCTCAGCTCCTGCATGCTGATTTCGCGGTTGTTCGGCACCAGCTTGACCCATGGGTTGTGCTGGCTGATCAGCCCTTCGATATCGGCGATCGGCACGTCTTTGTTCAGTTTGATGGTCAGCGCCTGGCTGTGGCAGCGCATGGCGCCGATACGCACGCAGATACCGTCCACCGGGATCGGGCTCTTGAAGCGGCCCAGAATCTTGTTGGTTTCGGCCTGGGCTTTCCACTCTTCGCGGCTCTGGCCGTTCGGCAGTTCCTTGTCGATCCACGGGATCAGGCTACCGGCCAATGGCACACCGAAGTTCTCGGTCGGGTAGGCCTCGCTGCGCATGGCTTCGGCCACACGGCGGTCGATGTCGAGGATCGCGCTGGCAGGGTCGGCCAGTTGATCGGCAACGGCCGCGTGGGTCGCGCCCATTTGCTTGATCAGTTCGCGCATGTTCTGCGCACCCGCACCGGACGCCGCCTGATAGGTCATGGCGCTCATCCACTCGACCAGGCCCGCTTCGAACAAGCCGCCCAGGCCCATCAGCATCAAGCTGACGGTGCAGTTGCCGCCGACGTAGTTCTTGGTGCCCGCATCCAGTTGCTGGTCGATGACCTTGCGGTTGACCGGGTCGAGGATGATCACGGCGTCGTCCTGCATGCGCAGGCTGGAGGCGGCGTCGATCCAGTAACCCTGCCAGCCGGCTTCGCGCAGCTTGGGGAAGACTTCGCTGGTGTAGTCGCCACCCTGGCAGGTCAGAATCACATCGAGGGTTTTCAGCTCTTCAATGCTGTAGGCGTCCTTGAGCGGGGCGATATCCTTGCCCACGGACGGCCCTTGGCCACCTACGTTCGAAGTGGTGAAAAACACCGGCTCAATAAGATCGAAATCCTGCTCTTCCAGCATCCGCTGCATGAGCACGGAACCGACCATACCGCGCCAACCGATCAGACCTACACGTTTCATCGCAACTACACCTTGTTAAAAAGTGGGCCGCCTTGCAGCAACAACTGCAAGCGGGCCCGAGAGATTACAGATTCCGTAGCGCGGCGACTACTGCGTCGCCCATTTCTTGCGTGCCGACTTTGGTGCAACCCTGTGACCAAATGTCACCGGTGCGCAAGCCTTGATCCAACACCAGGCTTACGGCCTTCTCGATGGCATCGGCCGCGTCGCTCAGGTTGAAGCTGTAACGCAGCATCATCGACACCGACAAAATGGTCGCCAACGGGTTGGCAATGCCCTGCCCAGCGATGTCCGGGGCCGAACCGTGGCAGGGCTCGTACATGCCCTTGTTGTTGGTGTCCAGGGACGCCGACGGCAGCATGCCGATGGAACCGGTGAGCATCGAGGCCTGGTCGGACAGGATGTCGCCGAACAGGTTGTCGGTGACGATCACGTCGAACTGCTTCGGCGCACGCACCAGTTGCATCGCGGCGTTGTCGACGTACATGTGGCTCAGTTCGACGTCCGGGTAGTCCTTGGCCACTTCTTCGACGATTTCGCGCCACAGTTGGCTGGAGGCCAGTACGTTGGCTTTGTCGACGGAGCAGACCTTTTTGCCGCGCACGCGGGCCATGTCGAAACCGACACGGGCGATACGGCGGATTTCGCTCTCGCTGTACGGCAGAGTGTCGTAGGCCTGACGCTCACCATTCTCCAACTCGCGCACGCCACGCGGCGAGCCGAAATAGATACCACCGGTCAGCTCGCGCACGATCAGGATATCCAGGCCCGCCACCACTTCCGGCTTGAGGCTCGACGCGTCGGCCAGTTGCGGGTAGAGGATGGCCGGACGCAGGTTGCCGAACAGGCCCAGTTGCGCGCGAATTTTCAGCAGGCCGCGCTCAGGGCGGATATCACGTTCGATCTTGTCCCATTTCGGGCCGCCCACGGCGCCGAGCAGCACAGCGTCAGCAGCACGGGCACGGTCCAGCGTCTCGTCGGCCAAGGGCACGCCATGCTTGTCGATCGCGGCGCCGCCGATCACGTCGTGGCTCAGTTCGAAGCCCAGGCTGTACTTGGTGTTGGCCAATTCCAGGACTTTGACCGCTTCGGCCATGATTTCCGGACCAATACCGTCGCCAGGAAGAATCAGAATCTGCTTGCTCATGCGTTCCTCATTTCATCAAGCGACCTGCCCGTGGGCAGGTCGGGAAAATTAATCAACGTTCGGCGAAAACCACCAGCACGTCGGTGCTGAAGGTGCCGTCGGCCTGAATCTCGTAGTAATCACGCACTTCCTGGCCCATCGCCTGCTGCAGCTCAAGGATCGCGGTGCGCAAGGCCTGTGGTGTGCGCATGCGTTCGACCCAGGAGGTGTATTCCAGGCGCAGGCGTTGGCGACTGCTGGTGCGCACATGCAGCCCGGCCTCGCTAAGTTGACGCATCCACTCGGCGGCGGAGTAATCGCGCACGTGGCTGGTGTCGCGCAGCACTTCGACGGTTTGCAGGTAAGTGTCCAACAGCGGGCTGCCCGGTGACAAGACGTCGACAAAGGCCGCCACGCCACCTGGCTTGAGTACGCGGCGCACTTCACGCAAAGCCAGGCCGAGGTCGCTCCAGTGGTGGGCCGAGTAACGGCTGAACACGAAGTCGAACTCGCCATCGGCGAATGGCAGGTGTTCAGCGGCGCCGCATACGGTGCGGATGTTGTTCAGGCCGCGATCTACAGCGGCGGCCGCTACCACGTCGAGCATTTGTTGGGACAGGTCGTAGGCCACCACTTCTTTTACCAACGACGCCACTTGGAAACTCACATGCCCGGCACCGCAGCCTAAATCCAGCAGTCGTGCAGCGCCCTGCCCGGCCAGTTCGGCCTGGAGCACCGCGAATTCGGTGCCTTGGGCGTGCACGGCACTGCTCAGGTAGGCCGAGGCTTGCTCGCCGAATTGTTTTTGCACGACTTGGGTGTGGGCGTTGCTGGTCATGGTGAGCGTCCTTGAGACTTGTGTTGTTTGTACTGCCGTCTTCGCGAGCAAGCCCGCTCCCACATTCAACCGAGTTCCTTCAGTTGAAATGCGATCAAATGTGGGAGCGGGCTTGCTCGCGAAGGGGCCAGTCCGGTCTACATAGAATCACGCGTCGCGAAACAACCAGGGCTGGCTGGCCCGGTGCTTGGTTTCAAACGCGGCAATCGCATCGCCGTCCTGCAAGGTCAGGCCGATGTCATCCAGGCCATTGAGCAGGCAGTGCTTACGGAAGGCATCGACTTCAAAGTGATACACCTTGCCGTCCGGGCGCGTAACGGTCTGCGCAGCCAGGTCGACGGTCAGTTGGTAGCCCACATCGGCTTCCACTTGCTTGAACAGCTCATCCACTTCGGCGTCGCTCAAGATGATCGGCAGCAAGCCGTTCTTGAAGCTGTTGTTGAAGAAGATGTCGGCGTAGCTCGGCGCGATGATGCTGCGAAAGCCATATTCTTCCAGGGCCCACGGCGCGTGTTCACGGCTCGAGCCGCAACCGAAGTTCTCGCGGGCCAGCAACACGCTGGCGCCTTGATAACGTTCGGCGTTGAGCACAAAGTCCTTGTTCAGCGGGCGCTTGGAGTTGTCCTGGTAGGCGTAGCCCACGTCCAGGTAGCGCCACTCATCGAACAGGTTGGGGCCAAAACCGGTGCGCTTGATCGACTTCAAGAACTGCTTGGGGATGATCTGGTCGGTGTCGACGTTGGCACGGTCCAACGGCGCTACGAGACCTGTGTGTTGGGTAAAAGCTCTCATCGGGTTTTCCTCAGATCAATTCGCGAACGTCGATGAAACGACCGTTGACGGCAGCTGCAGCGGCCATGGCCGGGCTGACCAGGTGAGTACGCCCACCGGCGCCCTGACGCCCTTCGAAGTTACGGTTGGAGGTGGACGCGCAATGCTCGCCCGATTCCAAACGGTCCGGGTTCATCGCCAGGCACATCGAGCAGCCCGGCTCACGCCATTCAAAACCAGCCTCGAGGAAGATCTTGTCCAGGCCTTCGGCTTCGGCTTGCGCTTTGACCAGGCCCGAGCCTGGCACCACGATGGCTTGTTTGATGGTCGAGGCGACTTTACGGCCTTTGGCGATCACCGCCGCGGCGCGCAGGTCTTCGATCCGCGAGTTGGTGCAGGAACCGATAAACACGCGGTCCAACTGGATGTCGGTAATCGCCTGGTTGGCTTTCAAGCCCATGTATTTCAAGGCGCGCTCGATGGAACCGCGCTTGACCAGGTCGGCCTCTTTAGCCGGGTCCGGCACGTGCTGGTCGACGGCCAGGACCATCTCCGGCGAGGTGCCCCAGCTGACTTGCGGCTTGATCTGCGCAGCGTCGAGCTCGACCACGGTGTCGAACACCGCATCGGCGTCGGAGACCAGGTCTTTCCAGGCTTCGACGGCGGCATCCCAATCGGCGCCTTTCGGTGCGAACGGACGGCCCTTGACGTATTCAACGGTCTTTTCGTCCGCCGCCACCATGCCCACGCGGGCACCGGCTTCGATGGACATGTTGCAGATGGTCATGCGACCTTCAATGGAGAGGTCGCGAATCGCGCTGCCGGCGAACTCGATGGCATGGCCGTTACCACCGGCGGTGCCGATCTTGCCGATCACGGCGAGCACGATGTCCTTGGCAGTCACGCCAAAGGGCAATGTGCCTTCGACCAGGACCAACATGTTCTTCATTTTTTTGGCGACCAGGCACTGGGTGGCGAACACATGTTCCACCTCGGATGTGCCGATGCCATGGGCCAACGCGCCGAACGCACCGTGAGTAGAGGTGTGGGAGTCGCCGCAGACAACAGTCATGCCGGGCAACGTCGCGCCCTGCTCCGGGCCGATCACGTGAACGATGCCTTGGCGCACGTCATTCATCTTGAATTCGGTGATGCCATATTCGTCGCAGTAATCGTCGAGGGTCTGCACCTGAAGGCGCGACACGGTGTCGACGATCGCGTCGATGCCGCCCTTGCGCTCAGGGGTCGTCGGTACGTTGTGGTCCGGGGTGGCGATGATCGAGTCGACGCGCCAGGGCTTGCGCCCGGCCAGCCGCAGGCCTTCGAACGCTTGGGGCGAGGTCACTTCATGGATGATGTGACGGTCGATATAGATCAGCGACGAGCCATCGTCGCGCCGTTTCACTTCATGGGAATCCCAAAGCTTGTCGTAAAGCGTTTTGCCGGCCATCAGTCGGTCCTCATCATCGGTCTTTCTATGCCCCGGGCCTTGAGACATTCAATAACCCTTTGGCTTGTGAGGCTGATGGTATGGCGCTACATTAAATAACTCAAATTCATATTTTTTATGCTTTGGATTACCAACTGGAATACCACAATGGACTTGGCCAACCTCAACGCTTTTATTGCCATCGCCGAGACCGGCAGCTTCTCCGGCGCCGGTGAACGCCTGCACCTGACCCAGCCGGCCATCAGCAAGCGCATTGCCGGCCTGGAGCAACAATTAAAAGTGCGCCTGTTCGATCGCCTGGGCCGTGAAGTCGGCCTGACCGAGGCCGGGCGGGCTTTGCTGCCGCGCGCCTATCAGATTCTCAACGTGCTGGACGATACGCGCCGTGCCCTCACCAACCTGACCGGCGAAGTCAGCGGTCGGCTGACCCTGGCCACCAGCCACCATATCGGCCTGCACCGCCTGCCACCGATCCTGCGCACCTTTACCCGCCAGTACCCCAACGTGGCGCTGGATATTCAGTTCCTCGATTCGGAAGTGGCCTACGAAGAGATTCTGCATGGCCGCGCCGAAGTGGCGGTCATTACCCTAGCGCCTGATCCGCACAATTTAGTCCGCGCCACCCCGGTGTGGGATGACCCCCTGGATTTCGTGGTGGCACCGGAGCACAGCTTGACCGGCAACGGCACTGTCAACCTGGCCGATATTGCCAGGCACCCGGCGGTGTTTCCGGGCGGCAACACCTTTACCCACCACATCGTCAGCCGTCTATTCGAGGCTCAGGGCCTGACGCCGAACATCGCGATGAGCACTAACTATCTGGAAACGATCAAGATGATGGTGTCTATCGGCCTGGCCTGGAGCGTTTTGCCGCGCACCATGCTCGACGATCAGGTGGCAAGCATCGCTTTACCGGGCATACAGCTCAGTCGCCAGCTAGGCTATATCGTGCACACCGAAAGGACGCTGTCGAACGCTGCGCGGGCTTTCATGAGCCTATTGGATGCACAGGTCGATCTGCCAGGGATACCGGCATGAAGCTGTGCGACCCCAAGGTCTGAAACACGCCGCGCCGACCGCCCATTGAGCCAAGGCCCTTTGATAATGCGCAACCCCGTCGACTCCGTGCCGCCCCTGCCCCGCATTTACGCCCTGGACCCTCAAGAGGCGGAACAAAGCTGGGACAATGCCCCGCAATTGCTGGCAGCCCTCAATGCTGCCCGGCTGGGCGCGTGGAGCTGGGAAATCGACACCGGCAGAATCAGTTGGTCAAGGGGCACTCAGGCGCTGTTCGGCTACGATCCTCGGCAACCTTTGCCCAAGGACCTGGAATACCTCGACCTTCTCGCCCCACAGGATCGTGAGCGGGTCGTGCGCGCCTTTCATGCGGTGCTGGCGGGAGAGCCGTTCGAGCAGGCCATGCACCACCATATACAGTGGCCGGATGGCAGCGATCACTGGCTGGAAATCAATGGCAGCCTGATGCCGGACAAGGCCGGTCGGCGCCGCATGATCGGCGTGATCCGCGAGACCACCCGCCAGCGCGAGCGCGAGCGCGCCCTCATGCAGTCGGAAAAACGCTTCGCCACGCTGTTTCACCTGTGCCCCAACATGGTCCTGCTGACCCGTCAATCCGACGGCCTGATCAGCGAAGCCAACCAGTATTTCGAGATACACTTCGGTTGGCCCGTGGCCCACGCGATCGGCCGCACCACGCTGGACCTTGGCCTGTGGCGACAGCCTGAACAACGTGCGCTGTTGGTCAAGGCCACGCAGCGCAAGGGCGAACCCATCACCATGGAAGTGCAGTTCTGCGCCAGCAACGGCCAGATCCACGATGGCACCCTCAGCGCGCAGAAAGTCGAGCTGGAGGGCGAGGCTTACCTGATCAGCACCTTTCTCGACACCACCGAGCGCAAAAACGCCGAGCAAGCCCTCAAGGACAGCCAGGAGCGCCTCGACCTCGCCCTGGATTCGGCGCAACTGGGCACCTGGGACTGGCACATCCCCACCGGCATGCTCTACGGCTCGGCCCGCGCCGCCCAATTGCACGGGCTGCCGCCCGAACCCTTCCACGAGTCGTTCGATGCGTTTTTTGATGGCATGTCGGATGACGACCGCGAAGGCATGCGCAATGCCTATCGCAGCTTGCGTGAAGGCCAGGACGGCAACTATCAGTTGACCTACCGCGTGCTGACGGAGGACGGCAGCCCTCGCTACCTGGAAAGCCGGGCACGCCTCTATCGCGACGAATCCGGCAAACCGCTGCGCATGGCCGGCACCTTGCTCGATATCACCGACCAGGTGGAGCGCGAACAACGCATCACCGCGTCCGAAGAAAAATTCGCCAGCCTGTTCCAGGCCAGCCCCGACCCGATCTGCGTCACGTGCCTGGACAGTGGCGCCTTTATCGAAATCAACCCCGCCTTCACCCAGACCTTTGGCTGGACAGTTGCCGAGGTCATCGACAAAAGCGCTGAGCAGATTGGCCTGTGGGATGAATCGAGCAAGCGCTTGCAGCGTATCGAACGGGTGATCCGCGAGCAGGCGCTGAGCAATGTGGCCATCGTGGTGCACCACAAGAATGGCCAAAGCTTGACCTGCATGATCTCCAGCCGGCTGATCACGGTCGGAGCCCAATCCTGTATCGTCACCACCCTGCGCGATATCACCCAGCAACAACGCTCGGAGGCCGCGCTAAAGGCCAGTGAAGAAAAATTCGCCAAGGCTTTCCATTCCAGTCCCGACGCCATTTCCATTACCGAACGTGACACTGGCCGCTATGTCGAAGTCAACGACGGCTTTTGCCGCCTCACCGGCTATCGCGCCGAAGAAGCTATTGGCCTCACGCTTTACCAGATTGGCATCTGGGCCGATGAAAACCAGCGTGCTGCGCTCTTGGCCGAACTGCAGATCAAAGGTCGTATCCATCATCTGGAAATGCTTTGGCACAACAAACGTGGCGAGGTGCTGGCCGTCGAGGTTTCGGTAGAACCGATCACCCTGAATGAAATGCCGTGCCTGCTGCTGACCGCGCGGGACGTGAGCCTGCTGAAAAACGCCCAGGCGCAGATTCGTCACCTGGCCTATCACGACCCGCTGACCAACCTGCCCAATCGCGCATTACTGATGGATCGCCTGAGCCAGCAGATCGCCCTGCTCAAGCGCCACAACTTACGCGGCGCGTTGCTGTTCCTCGACCTTGACCACTTCAAGCACATCAACGATTCCCTCGGCCACCCGGTGGGCGACACCGTGCTGAAAATCGTCACCGCGCGCCTGGAAGCCAGCGTGCGCATGGAGGACACGGTAGCGCGCCTGGGCGGGGATGAATTTGTGGTACTGCTCAGTGGCCTGGAGGGTACGCGGGCGCAAGTCAGCGCCCAAGTGCAGGAGCTGGCCGATACCCTGCGCGAATTGCTCTCGGAGCCGATGTTCCTCGATGGGCACCGCTTGCAGGTCACGCCCAGTATTGGCGTGGCGCTGATTCCCGACCATGGCTCCACGCCGGCCGACCTGCTTAAACGCGCCGATATCGCGCTGTATCGCGCCAAAGACTCGGGACGCAACACCATACAAATGTTCCACAACAGCATGCAGAAAACCGCCAGCGAGCGCCTGCGCATGGAGACCGACCTGCGCCTGGCCCTGTCACGCGGAGAGTTCAGCGTGCATTACCAGCCCCAAGTGGATGCGCGCGGTAACAAAATCGTCGGCGCCGAGGCGCTGGTGCGCTGGCAACATCCGCAGCTGGGTGCGCAGTCACCGTCCGAATTCATCAAGGTCCTGGAAGACAGCGGCTTGATCCTGGAAGTCGGCACCTGGATTCTCGATCAAGCCTGCGGCGCATTTGCGCAACTGATTGCCGACGGGCTGGTGGACCCACTGAATTTCAGCCTGTGCGTGAACATCAGCCCCCGGCAGTTTCGCCAGAACGACTTTGTGGAGCGGGTGGAGCACAGCCTCAAGCAGTACCATCTGCCCCACAGCCTGCTCAAACTGGAAATCACCGAAGGCATCGTGATCCAGAACCTGGACGATACCGTGGCCAAGATGCGCCGCCTGAAAAAGCTCGGCGTGAGCTTTGCGATGGATGACTTCGGCACCGGCTATTCGTCGTTGACCTACCTCAAGCGCCTGCCGGTGGATGCGCTGAAGATCGACCAGTCCTTTGTGCGCGACGCCACCCACGACCCCAACGACGCAGAAATCATCCGCGCCATTGTGGCCATGGCCCGTAGCCTGAACCTGGACGTGATCGCCGAGGGCGTGGAAACCCCGGAACAACTGGCGTTTCTGCAAAAGCTGGGCTGCCATTTGTACCAGGGGTACCTGCACAGCCGGCCGTTGCCGATCGAGGGGTTCAGGCGTTTGTTGATGTGAGGCATATCCGCCAAGGCCCGTATCGGTTAATACGGGGCCGTCAAACTATCCAGCGGCAACCGGAGCGGGCACGCCCAACAAACGGCCGACCTGTTGCAAGTCGGTTTCCCGACGCATCGCGGTGAACAGCTCCACGGCCTCGGGATAATTGCGTGTCAGCATGGCCAGCCACTGCTTTAAACGACCCGGCGCCTGCTTTTCGGTCAACTGCGCCACCGATTGGCGCCAGAACTCGTGGAGCATCGGCTGCATTTCTGCCCAGGTCATTTCCACCACCTCTTCACCCGCCTTCGCCGCCACAATCTGCCGCGCCAGGTCAGGGCGCGCCACCAGGCCACGGCCGAGCATGATGTCGTCGGCCCCGCTGATTTCGCGGCAACGCTTCCAGTCTTCGACGCTCCAGATATCGCCATTGGCGAACACCGGCACCTTGACCACGTCCTGCACGCGCGGGATCCACTCCCAGTGAGCGGGCGGTTTGTAACCATCGGCCTTGGTCCGTGCATGCACCACAATATGTGCCGCACCGCCTTCTGCCAGGGCCGTGGCGCACACCAGCGCACCGTCCGGGCTGTCGAAACCGAGGCGCATCTTGGCGGTGACCGGAATATGCGCGGGCACTGCGCGGCGTACATGCTCGACAATCTGGTTAAGCAGCTCCGGCTCCTTGAGCAAGACCGCACCGCCACGGGATTTGTTGACGGTCTTGGCCGGGCAACCGAAGTTCAGGTCGATCACCTGCGAACCCAGCTCACAGGCCAACGCGGCGTTTTCCGCCAGGCAGACCGGGTCGGAACCCAGTAACTGCACGCGCAACGGCACACCCGCTGCGGTGTGGGCACCGTGCAGCAGTTCCGGAGCGAGCTTGTGGAAATAGGCCGGAGTGAGCAGGCGGTCGTTGACGCGAATAAATTCGGTCACGCACCAGTCAATACCGCCCACGCGGGTCAACACGTCCCGCAGGATGTTGTCGACCAACCCCTCCATGGGCGCCAAAGCAATTTGCATGGAAAACACTCAACAAAAATCGTGGCGCAGTTTACTGGGTTTCCCAGCGTAACCGTTAACCCCCTGTCAGGGCGGGACCATAGCCGTCGAGAAACTCAGCCGGCATGCGCTTGGGCTTGCCGCTGGACAGCTCGATGCAGACAAAGGTGGTTTGCGCCCGCAGCAAGGTCGCGCCGTCGCGGGGGCGAACCAGTTGGAAGCGGCGGGTCATTTTCAGGCGCTGGTCCCAGTCGACGATCCAGGTAGCCAGTTGCAGCTCATCGCCCTCATAGCCTGCCGCCAGGTAGTCGATCTCATGGCGCACCACGGCCATGGCGCGGTCCAGGCGGCGGTACTCGGTGAGGTCCAGCCCCAAGCGCTGTGAGTGGCGCCAGGCGCAGCGCTCCAGCCAGGACACGTACACCGCGTTATTGGCGTGCCCCAGGCCGTCGATGTCTTCAGCGGCGACCTGCAGATCAATGATAAACGGCGTTGCCAAATCCCAGCTCATGCCTTGCTCCCGTCGATTAATGTCGGCGGGAGCAGTGTATCAGGCGGTTTGCCGCGCCTGTAAACGGCGGCCGGCCAGGAGCGTCAGTACGCCGTCGATCACCCGCGGGTCGGCCAGCACTTTCTGGTGGCCGCCTTGCTCCAGGCGTAGTAGACGGCTGTCGAACCAGGCGTCATGAATGGCTTGAGAGGCTTTGACCGGAACAAAGGTGTCGTCTTCGGCGTGCACGATCAGCCCCGGAATGTTCATCTGGTAGTGAGCGACATCCAAGTGCTTGAGCGGCATGCCGAAGGTCAATTCGACTTCGCGGATGAATGCTGCGCGCGCACGCGCCGGCAACCCCACCCTACCGGCAAAACCACGTAGCACATCGAGGAAACGCGACGGCGCCGCAATGCTGACCAACGCCTCGGTACGCAACCCCAACTGAACCGCCAGCATCGCACTGGCGCCGCCCATGGAATGCCCCACCACTGCATGCAGCGGCGGCAACTCAGCGGCGGCTTCGAGCATGGCGCGAGCAAACAGCAGCACATGCGCTTCACGCCCAGGCGAACGGCCATGGGCCGGCCCATCCAGGGCAATCACCGAATAACCGTTATCCACCAGCGCGGTGATCAGGCTGGCGAACTGCGTGGGGCGCCCTTCCCAACCGTGCATCAGCAACACGGCGGGCCCTTGCCCCCAGCGCAGCGCCGACAGACCGAAACGCAAGGTCATGCGCTCCGATTGCGCCAGCAGCGGCAACTCCCAATCACGCGGCGGCAGGTTGCGAGGCGTCATGAAAGCGCGGCGCAACTTGCTCGCCACCGTGCGCGGCGCCAAGCGACCGACAGTGCCATTGAAACCACGAATCCAGGTTAATGCGCCCACCGTGCGATTCCTCTTTTTAACGTACCGCCGACTTGGCAGCGCGTAAGACGCGGTCCGACAATTCGCCCGGGCCAAGGGCTCGCGCCAACGCCAGGCCGCCGATCATCAGGGCCATATCCGCCAGGGCTTTGTCGGTGTCTTCCGGGCTGGCAGCCAACTGGGCGGCCATCAACTCCGTATGCTCGTTGAGCGCCAGGCGAAACTCATCCGGCAGGCGGCTCATCTCGCCCACCGTTGCCGGGATCGGGCAGGCCTGCTCCGTCGAGTCGCGGTGTTTGCGCGACAGATAGAATGCTGCCACCAGGCCTCTACGCTCCTCGCCGGTCAGTCGTGCGTCCATATCGTCAATGGAGGCACGGCGCCGGGCCAGCAACTGCGTGAAGGCTTCCAGCATCAGCGCATCCTTGCTTTCAAAGTGCGCGTAGAACCCCCCGACCGTGAGCCCGGCCGCCCCCATGACTTCACCGACACTCGGCTCGGCCGGGCCGCGCTGGATCAACGCCGCGCTGGCAGCCTGCAAAATGCGTTCGCGGGTTTGCGCTTTTTTATCGCTCATCGTTGCCTCCGTCGCTCATGGGTTAAATATTATTACCATAATAATATTTCGCAAGCCACCCGCATGACCGCTGGTCCGAGCAGGACAGATGAAAACAATGGAATAAAGCACCTGCCGCAGCCGTTCGCGATGCAGCGAGCCGAAGCCAGCTCGCTGGAAGCCTTGCGCGCCAATGACTGGGTATTCGATGCGGGGTATTGGAGGGGCGTAAAAACCCAAACGCCAGACAAACAAAAGGGCCATTCAATAATTGAATGACCCTTAAAAATCCCGCAGAGCGGGTAATCGTGGCGTCCCCTAGGGGACTCGAACCCCTGTTACCGCCGTGAAAGGGCGGTGTCCTAGGCCACTAGACGAAGGGGACACAAACCTTCTATACAACGTGATCAGGCTGAGTCTGATCAGTTCAAGGACGGTGTGGCCGGAACCTTGAACGTGTAAATTGGTGGAGCTAAACGGGATCGAACCGTTGACCTCTTGCATGCCATGCAAGCGCTCTCCCAGCTGAGCTATAGCCCCGGATTTTTCGCCTCGCGGCGCAGCAGACCTTGCGAGCTGCTTGTTGAAACTGGCGTCCCCTAGGGGACTCGAACCCCTGTTACCGCCGTGAAAGGGCGGTGTCCTAGGCCACTAGACGAAGGGGACAAAACCTTCTGTACAACCTGATCAAGCTAGGCCTGATCAATTCAAGGACGGTGTGGCCAGACCTTGAACCTGTAAATTGGTGGAGCTAAACGGGATCGAACCGTTGACCTCTTGCATGCCATGCAAGCGCTCTCCCAGCTGAGCTATAGCCCCTCATCGGTGAGGACGGGGCGAATCTTAATGGCGGTTTGGAAGTGTGTCAAATTTATTTTCAACAATTTCCAAAATTTTTTGCCGGGATAACAATCACTTACCGCCCAAACCCCGGAAAACCGGGGTTTGACCGTTACAACCCGTTGCTTAGCCGATAGCGCCCAGCAACTTTTCCCACTCTTTGTTTTCTTTCTTCGACACACCCCCAAGCAAATCAAGGGCTTGGCGCAGACGGAAACGCGTGAGGTCCGGGCCGAGAATTTCCATCGCATCGAGTACCGATACCGAACTGGCCTGCCCGGTAATGGCGGCAAACATCAGCGGCATGGCATCGCGCAACTTCAGCTCAAGGGACTCGACCACCGCCTGGATCGTCGCGGTGATCGCCTCTTTTTCCCACTGACGCAGGCTTTCGAGCTTCCACAGGATCAACTGCATCAACTGGCGAACCTGGTCACCCGAGAGCTTTTTGGATTCAAACAGCTTGGCATCCGGGTTCACGCCACCGGCAAAGAAGAAACTGGCCAACGGTGCGACCTGGCTGAACGTCTCCACCCTGCCCTGCACCAGCGGTGCGATCTTCATCATGTACTCGGGATTCAATGCCCACTGCTGCACGCGACTGGCGAACTCTTCCACCGGCAGGTCACGCAGCCACTGGCCATTGAGCCACGACAGCTTCTCGATATCGAAGATCGGCCCGCCCAGCGAGACGCGTGACAGGTCGAAGTTATCGACCATTTCCTGCAGCGAGAACTTCTCGCGCTCGTCCGGCATCGACCAGCCCATACGGCCCAGGTAGTTGAGCATCGCCTCAGGCATGAAGCCCATGCGCTCGTAGAACGTCACCGACGTCGGGTTCTTGCGCTTGGACAACTTGCTCTTGTCCGGGTTACGCAGCAGCGGCATGTAGCACAACTGCGGTTGTTCCCAGCCGAAGTACTCGTACAGCAGAATCAGTTTAGGCGCCGACGGCAGCCATTCTTCGCCGCGCAGCACGTGGGTGATGCCCATCAGGTGGTCGTCGACCACGTTGGCCAGGAAGTACGTCGGCAGGCCGTCGGTCTTCATCAGCACCTGCATGTCCATGCGGTCCCACGGGATCTCGACGTCCCCGCGCAGCATGTCCGGCACCACGCACACACCTTCGCTCGGTACTTTCATGCGGATAACGTGAGGCTCGCCGGCAGCCAGGCGCTGGGCCACTTCTTCTTTCGAGAGCAGCAGCGCGCGGCCGTCGTAGCGCGGGGTTTCGCCACGGGCCTGTTGCTCGGCGCGCATCTGGTCCAGCTCTTCGGCGGTGCAGAAGCACGGGAACGCATGGCCCATGTCGACCAATTGCTGGGTGTACTGCTTGTAGATCTCGCTGCGCTCGCTTTGGCGATACGGGCCGTGCGGGCCACCGACGTCCGGGCCTTCCGCCCAAGTAATGCCCAACCAGCGCAGGGCATCGAAAATCTGCTGTTCCGACTCACGGGTCGAACGCACTTGATCGGTGTCTTCGATCCGCAAGATGAATTCACCACCGTGCTGCTTGGCAAAGCAGTAGTTGAACAGGGCGATGTAAGCAGTACCGACGTGGGGATCCCCAGTAGGCGATGGCGCAATGCGCGTGCGGACGGTGGTCATGGCAGGTCTCGAATGGGCGATAAAACTGAAAATTGAAACAAGGGGGGAATGGTAACAGCCTGGGGTGGTTGGGCTCCAGCGTGGGTGATTCTGGTGGACCGCGGTGCCGCCATTCGCGAGCAAGCCCGCTACCACATTCGACCGCATTCTCATGCTGGAAATCGGTCAACTGTGGGAGCTGGCTTGCCTGCGATGAGGCCACCACCGTCACCGCAAAATCAAACAGCCAACAACCGCTCCCGCAACTTGCCGATCTCATCCCGCGTCTGCGCGGCCGCTTCGAACTCAAGATCCCGTGCCAGCTGGTACATCTTCTCTTCCAACTGCCGAATCCGCTTGGTGATCTCACTCGGCGAGCGCAGTTCGTTTTCGTACTTGGCGCTTTCTTCGGCAGCCTTGGCCATACCCTTGCGCTTCTTGCTGCGCGAACCGGGCACGGTGGCGCCTTCCATGATGTCGGCGACGTCCTTGAACACGCCTCTCGGGATGATGCCATTCTCCAGGTTGAAGGCAATCTGCTTGTCACGGCGGCGCTCGGTCTCGCCAATTGCCCGCTCCATGGAGCCGGTGATGCGATCCGCGTAAAGAATCGCCCGGCCATTGAGGTTGCGCGCCGCACGGCCGATGGTCTGGATCAACGAGCGCTCGGAACGCAGGAAGCCTTCCTTGTCGGCATCGAGGATCGCCACCAGTGACACTTCCGGCATGTCCAGGCCTTCGCGCAGCAGGTTGATCCCCACCAGCACGTCAAAGGTGCCCAGGCGCAGGTCGCGGATAATCTCGACGCGCTCCACGGTGTCGATGTCCGAGTGCAAATAGCGCACGCGTACGCCGTGGTCGGCCAGGTAGTCAGTCAAGTCTTCGGACATGCGCTTGGTCAGCGTGGTGACCAGCACCCGCTCTTCCAGGGCCACGCGCTTGGTGATCTCCGAGAGCAAGTCATCGACCTGGGTCAGCGCCGGGCGGATCTCGATTTGCGGGTCCACCAGGCCGGTCGGGCGCACCAGTTGCTCAATCACGCGCCCCGCATGCTCGGCTTCGTAGTTACCCGGCGTGGCCGAGACAAAGATCGTCTGCGGGCTGATGCTTTCAAACTCGTCAAAACGCATCGGCCGGTTATCCAGCGCCGAAGGCAGGCGGAAGCCGTACTCCACCAAGGTTTCCTTACGCGAACGGTCACCTTTGTACATCGCCCCCACCTGCGGCACGCTGACGTGGGACTCGTCGATCACCAGCAAGGCGTCGTCCGGCAGGTAATCAAACAGGGTCGGCGGCGCCTGCCCGGATTCGCGCCCCGAGAGGTAGCGCGAGTAGTTTTCGATGCCGTTGCAGTAACCCAGCTCGAGGATCATCTCCAGGTCAAACCGAGTGCGCTGCTCCAGGCGCTGGGCTTCCACCAGCTTGTTGTTGGCACGCAGGTATTCCAGGCGCTCGGCCAACTCGACCTTGATACCCTCGATGGCGCCCATCAGGGTTTCGCGCGGGGTCACATAGTGGCTTTTCGGGTAGAAGGTAAAGCGCGGCAGCTTGCGGATCACCTCGCCAGTCAACGGGTCGAAGGCCGACAGGCTCTCGACTTCATCGTCGAACAGCTCGATGCGGATCGCTTCCAGGTCGGACTCCGCCGGGTAGATGTCGATCACATCACCGCGTACGCGGAAGGTGGCGCGGGCAAAGTCCATGTCGTTGCGGGTGTATTGCAAGCTCGTCAGGCGCCGCAGCAGCTCGCGCTGGTCGAGTTTGTCGCCCCGATCAACGTGCAACACCATCTTCAAATAAGCTTCCGGGCTGCCCAGGCCGTAGATGCACGACACCGTGGTGACGATGATCGCGTCCTTGCGCTCCAGCAGCGCCTTGGTCGCCGACAGCCGCATCTGCTCGATGTGGTCGTTGATCGACGCATCCTTCTCGATAAAGGTATCGGAGGACGGCACATACGCTTCGGGCTGGTAGTAGTCGTAGTAGGAAACGAAGTATTCCACTGCGTTATTCGGGAAAAACGCCTTGAACTCGCCGTAGAGCTGCGCGGCCAGGGTCTTGTTCGGCGCCAGCACCAAGGTGGGCCGATTGGTCTGCGCAATCACGTTGGCGATGCTGAAGGTCTTGCCTGAACCGGTCACCCCGAGCAGCGTCTGGTGCGCCAGGCCGGCTTCGATGCCTTCAACCATCAGGCGAATGGCTTCGGGTTGGTCGCCGGCGGGTTCAAAACGGGTGACGAGCTGGAAATCCGACATAACGTACCTCGTGAAGTCACCCCAGACTCAATACCGCCAGGGACGAAATAGCTCAGCAACCCGCGAATAGTCATCGCAGGTTGCAGGAAAAAACCATGATAGCTGTAGAAGTGGTGGCGAATGTGACGGGTTTCAAGGCAATCGTCCTACCTGCCGTCGCTGGCCAATGTTGCAATAAGACTAACGGTCGGCAAATAAACCGAAAAACATGGCCGAAAAGCCGTTTCGGTTGTCGCCCTCAGCCGGGATGGCCTCTATACTAGCTCCCCGTTTGTGCACCGCTCTAGTGCATTCGGCTGGAGCGCGACACGTCCCTCCATTCCCCCATAGAGCTGCCGCAAAAATGAGCCTGTTCTCCGCTGTCGAAATGGCACCACGCGATCCAATCCTGGGCCTCAACGAAGCATTCAACGCCGACACCCGAACCACCAAGGTCAACCTTGGCGTGGGCGTTTATTGCAACGAGGAGGGGAAGATTCCACTCTTGCGTGCCGTTGCCGAAGCGGAAGCCGTTCGCGTGGCGCAACACGCCGCCCGTGGCTACTTGCCGATCGATGGCATCGTGGCGTACGACCAGGCCGTGCAAAAGCTGCTGTTCGGCGCTGAATCGCCGCTGCTGAGCGCCGGCCGTGTCATCACCGCACAAGCGGTCGGCGGCACCGGCGCGCTGAAAATCGGTGCCGACTTCCTCAAGCAACTGCTGCCCAACGCCGTCGTCGCCATCAGCGACCCGAGCTGGGAAAACCACCAGGCGCTGTTCGAAAAAGCCGGCTTCCCGGTGCAAACCTATCGCTACTACGACGCCGCCACCCACGACGTGAACCGTGCAGGTCTGCTCGATGACCTCAACGCCCTGCCGCCGCAGTCCATCGTGGTGCTGCACGCCTGCTGCCACAACCCGACCGGCGTCGACCTGAGCCCGGCCGACTGGCAAAACGTGCTGGATGTGGTCAAGGCCAAGAACCTGGTGCCGTTCCTCGACATGGCCTACCAGGGCTTCGGCGACGGCATCCACGAAGACGCCGCAGCGGTGCGCCTGTTCGCTGAATCGGGCCTGACCTTCTTTGTGTCCAGCTCGTTCTCCAAGTCGTTCTCGCTGTACGGCGAGCGCGTGGGCGCGCTGTCGATCGTCAGCGAATCCAAGGAAGAAAGCGCGCGCATCCTGTCCCAGGTCAAGCGTGTGATCCGCACCAACTACTCCAACCCGCCAACCCACGGCGCGGCGATCGTTGCGGCAGTGCTGAACAACCCTGAGCTGCGCGCCCAGTGGGAAGCCGAACTGGCTGAAATGCGCCTGCGCATCCGTGGCATGCGTGAACAGATGGTCGCTGAACTGGCCAAGGCAGCGCCAGGCCACGACTTCAGCTTCGTCGGCCGCCAGCGCGGGATGTTCTCCTACTCCGGCCTGACGGTTGAGCAAGTCACCCGTTTGCGCACCGAATTTGGTATCTACGCGCTGGACACTGGCCGCATCTGCGTAGCAGCGCTGAACCAGTCCAACATTGATGCGGTAACCAAGGCGATTGTTCAGGTTCTATAAACCTGACGGTGCTGAACGAAGGGAAGCCGCGGCTTCCCTTTTTTAATGCCTGTCGCAAAACACCCCGCTCCCCTAGACTGAACGTCGACTGCCCCTTTGCTGTGAGAGCCTTATGAGAAACGACGACCTGGACCTGCGCGCCGACCGCGACGAATTGCATGACTACACGCCCCGCGCCCCGCAAGCCAAGCGCCAGAAAAGCCTGGTACTGCAAGTGGCCCTCGGCGTGTTCCTCGGTGGACTGGCCTTGTGGCTGGTGCAGTTGGGTGCGACGGCGATCATGGCCAAACTGGCGATGGGCACCTTCCAGTTCGGCGGCTAACAAAGATCACCTGGGGAGCTGGCTAGCCTGCGATTGCGTCAGGCCTGCCGATACCTCTATCACTGATACCCCGTTATCGCAGGCAAGCCAGCTCCCACACTGGATCTACTTCGCTTGCAGAGCGCGCTCTTCCAACAGCTTCACAAAACTGTTCAAACTCTGCGACACCGTGCCCCGGCGCCAGATCAGCCAGGTATGCAGAATGCGGAACGCGTCGCTCAACGGCCACACACTCACCGCCGTAAACCCTGGCATGCTCTCCAACATGCTGCGCGGCATCAGCGCCAGGCCGGCGCCGGCGCTGACGCAGGCGAGCATGCCGTGGTAGGACTCCATCTCGAAAATCTTGCCCGGCACCGCGCCATCCTGTGAGAACCAACGTTCGAAGTGATGGCGATACGAGCAGTTCGAGCGAAAGGTGTAGATGCTCTCCCCCGCCACATCCTGGCCGCGGGTGATCGGCGCGTGATGCAGCGGCGCAATCACCACCATTTCTTCTTCAAACACCGCCACGCCCTCCAGCGTGGCATGCAGCACCGGGCCGTCGACAAACGCCGCCGCCAGGCGCCCCGACAACACGCCCTCGATCATCGTGCCCGACGGTCCGGTGCTCAGGTCCAGCTCGACCTTGGTGTGCTTCTGGTTATACGCCGCGAGCAACGCCGGGATACGCACGGCGGCCGTGCTCTCCAGCGAGCCGAGGGCAAACGCGCCCTGGGGCTCCTCGCCCGCCACCGTCGCGCGGGCTTCTTGCACCAGGTCGAGAATACGCCGCGTGTAGCCGAGGAAATTCCACCCGGCCGGTGACAGACGCAGGCGGCTTTTCTCGCGGATAAACAGCTCCACACCCAAGTCCTGCTCCAGTTGCTTGATACGCGTGGTCAGGTTCGACGGCACGCGATGAATCAACTGCGCGGCGGCGCTGATGCTGCCTTGCTCGGCAACGGCCTTGAAGATTTCCAGCTGCACCAGATCCAAATCATTCTCCAATCGTGAACGTATCGCTTAATATTATTCAGTTTCCATAAAACATGCATCCCCGTAGGCTGAACCCATTCCACTCATTCAGCCGGACGGTGCCATGAACGCGATTACTCAGCAGACTCACGCCTTGTCGATCAACCCCGCCAACGGCGAAACGGTCGGCAGCTACCCTTACGAAACCGAGGCGCAGCTGGACGCTGCTCTCAACCGCGCCACCGGCGCCTTCCGCACCTGGCGCCGCCAGCCAGTCAGCCAACGCGCCGAACGGCTGCTGGCCCTGGCCAGCGTCCTGCGTGACCAAGCCGAAGACATGGCGCAGATGATCACCCTGGAAATGGGCAAACCCATCGCCCAGGCTCGCGCCGAAATTGAAAAATGCGCACAACTCAGCGAATGGTATGCCGCCCACGGCCCGGCCATGCTCGCGCCGGAGCCAACGCTGGTAGACAACGGCAGTGCCCAGATCGAATACCGCCCGCTGGGCCCGATCCTCGCGGTGATGCCGTGGAACTTCCCGGTCTGGCAAGTGCTGCGCGGCGCCGTGCCGACGATGCTCGCCGGCAACACCTACGTGCTCAAACACGCGCCAAACGTGATGGGCAGCGCCTACCTGATGAAAGCGGCATTCCAAAAAGCCGGTTTCGCTGAAGGCCTGTTCGAAGTGATCAACGTGACCCAGGACGGCGTCTCCACCGCCATCGCCGACCCACGCATCGCCGCCGTCACGCTCACCGGCAGCGTACGCGCCGGCATGGCCATCGGCTCCCAGGCCGGTGCCGCGCTGAAAAAATGCGTGCTGGAACTGGGCGGCTCCGACCCGTTTATCGTGCTCAACGACGCCGACCTCGACGCCGCCGTTCAGGCCGCCGTGATCGGGCGCTTCCAGAACAGCGGCCAAGTCTGCGCCGCCGCCAAGCGCTTGATCATCGAAGACGGCGTGGTAGAAGCGTTCACCGCTAAATTCCTCGAAGCCAGCCGCGCACTGGTCATGGGCGACCCCACATTGACCAGCACCTACGTCGGCCCGATGGCGCGCTTCGATCTGCGCGACGAGCTGCACGGCCAGGTCCAGGCCACCTTGGACGAAGGCGCGACCCTGCTACTGGGCGGCCACAAAGTACCCGGCGACGGCAACTACTATGCGCCCACCGTACTGGCCAACGTCACCGACCAGATGACCTCGTTCAAACAGGAACTGTTCGGCCCCGTGGCCTCGATCATCACCGCCCGCGATGCCGACCACGCCGTGGCCCTGGCCAACGACAGCGAGTTCGGCCTGACGGCGAGCATCTTCACCACCGACTCAACAAAGGCACGCGACATCGCCAACCAACTGGAAACCGGCGGGATCTTCGTCAACGCCTTCAGCGTCTCGGACCCTCGGGTAGCCTTTGGCGGCATCAAGAAAAGTGGGTTTGGGCGGGAGTTGTCGCACTTTGGCGTGCGCGAATTCTGCAACGCGCAGACGGTGTGGCTGGATCGCAAATAAGCCTCTTAGGCAGGCCTTTATATTGGGGGCAAGCAAACGACCTGTGGCGAGCGGGCTTGCCCTAATGCCGTTCAGTTAAGCGAACGCAATGCTAAAAGCAGCGAAGATCAAATGTGGGAGCGGCGTTGCGACGATTCGACTTGCCCGCGAAGACGTCTGCCCAGCAAACATTGATGTTGGCTGACCCACCGCTTTCGCGGGCAAGCCCGCTCCCACAGGGGATCTGCGCTTAACAAAACGGCATTGGGGCAAGCCTGCTCTCCACAACAGGCCTGCTCGCCACAGCGACTGTGGCGAGCAGGCAGGTCAGTGAGACAAGGGCAACGTCACCACAAACTCGCTGCCACGGCCCTTGCCTTCGCTTTTGGCGGTGACCTTGCCGCCATGCGCTTCAACCAGCTCGCGAACCACCGTCAACCCGATCCCCAACCCCGAACCGTTGAAACCAATGGCGTGCTCGTCCTGCACGTAAGGGTCAAAGATGAGCGGCAGCGCCTTGGCCGATACGCCGATGCCATTGTCACAAATGCTGATCCTCAACTCGTCCGCCACGCTGACCGACAGCACGATCCGGCCGCCCACCGGCGTGTACTTGGCCGCGTTGGCCAGCAGGTTATGCAGGATTTGCGAAAGGCGCCCAGGGTCGCCACTGAACATCAAGCTGCCGTCAGGCAGATGCGCATCGAATTGCTGCTGTTTTGCCCGCATCACCGGGCCGCACGCATCAATCGCGCTTCTGAGGATCTGCAGCATGTCGACATCACTTCGCTCGATACGCAGCTTGCCCGTGCTCACGCGGGACACGTCCAGCAAGTCGTCAACCAACTGTGAAATATGCTGCACCTGCCCCTCGATCAGCTCACGCATGCGTGGTAACTGGTCGCTCGGCAGGCGCACCATGCGCTCGGCGATCATGCTGATCGGCGTCAATGGGTTGCGCAGCTCATGCGCCACCATCGCCAGGATACTTTTCTGCTGGCCCAGCGCACGCTCGGCTGTCGCCTGCAGGTCTTGCGCGCTGAGCGCCGCGATGACTAACTGCGCGTTCGCCTCGCGAAGCTCCTGGTACAAACGCTGCTCCTCCAGGGGCGGCGGCCTTGCAGCGTCGGATTGCGCCAGGAGGATAGCCAGTACCAGTTGCTGATTGGCCTCGATCACCTGCTCGACGTGCTGGGTATCCACCAGACGGCTGCTGGCATCAGTCAGTTGCTGCTGCAGAGCGGCGAGCACGGCACGCGCCTCAACGGTTTTTTGGCCGAGCAGGAACAGTTCGTGAGCGGCACTGGTCAGCTCACGTTCGTTCTTGCCGCCGCTTTCACTCATGAGTCGGGCTCACACATGTTTGTCTCGCTGAAGTCTTTTTGGTCGGCCGGCCGCCCAGCAACCCCTCCTGCTCAGGCAACATGTCGCGAATCTGCAGGCCGTGATCGTCGATGTGGTACTGGCGTAGCTGATCGGAGTGAGCACTGGCGCGCACCTTGACCACCGCCATGATGCGCAACAAACGGCTCTCGACTTCGATATACCGCTGCACGATGATCGCGTCGGTCAGGAACGCCGTGCCGTAGGGGCTGAAACGCAGGTCGGTGTAGCGGTCTTCCAACTCGGAGGTCATCAAGACGCTGACCCCGGCAGCCGTCAGTGCGGTGACCATGCGTGACAACGATTCGCGAAAGTCCGCGCGAAAGGTTGGCGCCAACGCCAGCTCAAAGCCCGACAGCGAATCAATCACCACGCGGGTGGCGTTCAAACGACTGATTTCGCCCAGCAGCAATTGCACGATTTCATCGATGGACAGGTCCGGCGAGCGGCTGTCCACCAGGCCAACCTGCCCGCTCTTGATCAACTCGGCCAACTTCGGGTTTTGCGAATGGTTGGGCCGTTGCTCGAACACCGCAATCACCCCGGTTTCACCGTTGCGTGCGCCTTCGGCCAGGAAGGTCGCCGCCAGAATGCTCTTGCCCGAGCCCGAAGGCCCGGCCACCAGCAGCGAATAGCCGCGAGGCAGGCCGCCACCGAGCATCTCATCGAGGGCCGGCACGCCCATTTTCAGACGCGTGATCGGGAACGTCGACGGCGCGTCAACCGAACGATTGATGGCGGCCGGTGGGAACACCCTGATCCCCGAGGTGGCGATACGGAAGGTGTGCAGGCCCGGCAACGTCGGCTGGCCGCGCATCTTCATGATCTCCATCTTGCGCACCATCGAGTTGCGCTCGACGCTTTGGCGCAGCCAGATCAGGCCGTCGGCCACGGTAAAGATCGGGTTGGAGTCGGTTTCGGTGAAATATTCGCCGATCAGGAAAGTCGTCGCCTGCCACGTGGTCATCAACATACCCAGTTGCTGGACGAACTGCGGCAGGTTGTTATTCGGGTTGTGCTGGGTCTGGCTGGCCAGCACCACGGAGCGGAACGAATCGACAAACACCAGCGACGGCGAATGTGCCTCGACCTCGCTGACAATTCGCCGCAACACCTCGTCCAGATCGCCGGCTAGGGTGTGGTCGGCCAAATTGATATAGCGAATCGACTGGTTAATCGCTTCGTTATCGAAAAAATCGAATTGCTGCTGATAGCGCAGCATCTTCAGCGGCGGCTCACCGAGCACGGTAAAGAACAGCGCCGGGCGCTCCGGCGTGGCCAGGGCAAACATCATCTGGTGCGCCAGGGTGGTTTTGCCACAGCCCGGCGGGCCTGCAATCAGGTTGAACGAAAACTCCGGCAGGCCTCCGCCCAGGACCTCGTCCAGTCCTGGCACACCCGTGGCCAGACGGTTGATAGTCACTTTGGTGCTCATGGCGAAATTTCCTGCGCAGAGGTGTCGCTCGAAGAAGGCTGCCACACGTCAACCAGCAGACGTGCAGTGAGTGAGGGCCCGATCAGCGTAGTCAGAAGCTCGTAGAGGGTTGTCAACAACACCTCACCGAAGAACAACGCGTCGGTTTCGTTCTGCTCGACGAGTACGGATTTGAGGGCAATCAGATCCATCGCAGCCGGCACACTGTCATAGGTGCCGGCCAGGCGTGGGTGGGTCGAGACGCACAGGTGGAAGCTGCGGCGGTACAGCGCGACAACGCCCTGCTGGCCAATAATGGGCGTCAATGCTGCGCCCATATCCTGCAAAATCGACACAATCGCCTCGGCGATGCTTGCAGTGTCAGCGTGCGGGCCAACACGGTGCGCCAGAGAAGCTACGATCCGGCGGCTCTCTTCGCTATGCGTGGGCATGTCTGACTAATATCTGATGAACAGAAGCTGATGGTACATCCTATATCGGCAGATAGAGACCCCACCGGCTGCGGCTGGCCAATTGCGCGCGGATCAGGCTCCCGCTGCCCGCCACGATCGACTACCATACCGCGCCGGTTCCCAAATGGGACTAATAGGGAATTCGACGCGCGGCACATCGCGCCAATCGAAACTGCCCCCGCAACTGTAGGTGCCGAGCCTGCTCCACATCGCCACTGGGCATTGCCCGGGAAGGCCGGAGCGTGGCGACGACGCATCAGTCAGGAGACCTGCCGGCCCAGTAACTCACTAACCGGCGGGGTGTCCGGGAAGGACGTCCTCGCCTGCCTGAACCGCAGCCTTCGAGGGGGTGTTTCCGAACCGTACCGCTCCAGTTCCACGTACGGTCCATACGGAGATAGCCCCATGCTGCCACGCGTCACCGCCCTGCTCACCGGCTTGGGCTTCTGCGCCCTGGCCCACGCGGCCCCCACTCATTACCCGCTGACGGTGCAGAACTGCGGTAGCACGCTGACCTTCGCGCAGGCACCTGCGCGCAGCGTGACCATCGGCCAGGCAGCCACTGAAATGCTCTATGCACTGGGCGTGGCCGACACGGTGGTCGGCACCTCGCTGTGGTTCAACCGCGTATTGCCCACGTTCAAGGCGCAGAACGACACCATCGAGCGCCTGGCCGATAACGAGCCAAGCTTCGAAGCCGTGATCGCCAAGCGCCCGCAACTGGTGGCCGCCGAGCTGGAATGGGTGGTCGGCCCGCAGGGCGTGGTTGGCACCCGCGAGCAATTCCACGAGCTGAAGATTCCCACCTACCTGCTGCCCTCCGACTGCGAAGGCAAGGACAACCTGGTGGGTGCCGACGGCACGCGGCTGGAGCCGTTCCGCATCGACACAATTTACAAAAGCATCCTCCAACTGGCCGAGATCTTCGATGTACAGGATCGCGGCCAGCAACTGAACGACGAGCTCAAGGCGCGCCTGGCCAACTCCGTCGCCACAGCGCAGAGCAAAGGCCTCAAGCAGGCCAGTGCGCTGGTCTGGTTCTCCAGCGCCGAGATGGCCAGCGACCCGTACGTCGCCGGCCACAAAGGTGTCCCCGAGTTCATGCTGGAAACCCTGGGCCTGCACAACGTCGTGCAGTCCGATGAAGAGTGGCCCGCCGTCGGCTGGGAAACCCTCGCCAAGGCCAACCCGACCTTCCTCGTGATCGCCCGCATGGACCGCCGCCGCTACCCGGCCGACGACCATGAAAAGAAACTCGCCTTCCTGCGCAGCGACCCGGTAACCCGCAACATGGACGCGGTGAAACACAACCGCATCATCGTCCTCGACGCCCTGGCCTTGCAGGCCAGCATCCGCACGTTCGATGGCCTGGAACAACTGGCCCACGCCATCGACGGCTACGACCTGCCCAAATGATACGCACCCTGCTCGCCCTCGCCCTGTTACTGCTCGCCGTGCTCGCCGGTGTGGCCATCGGCGAAACCGCCATCTCGCCGCAGGTCGTGCTCCAGGTGCTCGCCAATAAACTGTGGGCGGCGGGTTACGTGCTGGACCCGATCGACGAAGGGGTGGTGTGGAACTACCGCCTGACCCGCGCCCTGGTCGCCGCGGCGTGCGGTGCCGGGCTGGCCACGTGCGGGGTGATTTTGCAGTCGTTGCTGCGTAACCCGTTGGCTGACCCGTACCTGCTGGGCATCAGCGCCGGCGCGTCCACCGGCGCGGTATTGGTAGCGCTGATCGGCGTGGGCGGCGGGCTGATTTCGCTGTCGGCGGGTGCATTTGTCGGGGCCATGGCGGCCTTTGCACTGGTGATCCTGCTGGCGCGGGCCAGCGGCTCGTCCAGCGGCACAGGGCAGATCATCCTCGCAGGCATCGCCGGCTCGCAGCTGTTCAATGCCCTCACCGCGTTCCTGATTACCAAATCCGCCAGTTCCGAGCAGGCGCGCGGCATTCTGTTCTGGCTGCTGGGCAACCTCAGCGGCGTGCGCTGGCCATCGGTGTGGCTGGTGGTGCCGGTGGCGGTCGCAGGCCTGGCGGTGTGCCTGTGGCACCGTCGCGCGCTGGATGCGTTTACCTTTGGCACGGACTCCGCAGCGTCCCTGGGCATCCCGGTGCGGCGCGTGCAGTTTGTGCTGGTGGGCTGTGCCGCGCTGGTCACGGCGGTGATGGTGTCGATTGTCGGCTCTATCGGCTTTGTCGGGCTGGTGATTCCCCACGCCGTGCGCCTGCTGGTCGGCACCGGGCATTCGCGGTTGCTGCCGGCCAGCGCCTTGGGCGGCGCGCTGTTTTTGATTGCGGCAGATGTGCTGTCGCGCACGCTGATCAAGGGGCAGGTGATTCCGGTCGGCGTGGTGACCGCTTTGGTCGGCGCCCCGGTGTTTGCGCTGATTTTGATCGGCCGGAGGAATGCGCGATGAGCGTGCTCAGTTGCACCGGCCTGGGCTTCAAGGTGCGCGAGGCCGAGTTGCTGCGCGATATTCATCTTGAGGTTCGGTTGGGCGAAACCTTAGGCATCGTCGGCCCGAACGGCTCCGGCAAATCCACCCTGCTCAAACTGCTCGCCGGTTTGCGTGTACCCGCCAGCGGCGAAGTGCGCTTGAGCGGCCAACGCTTGAGCGGCCTGTCCCGCCGCGCCATCGCACAGCAGTTGGCCGTGGTGGAGCAACAAGCCGACACCGACGACGCGATCCGCGTGTTCGATGCCGTGGCGCTGGGCCGCACACCGTGGCTGTCGGCATTGAGCCCGTGGTCCGCGGAAGACCACGCCATCGTCAACCAGGCCTTGCATGACGTCGACGCCACCCACCTGAGCACACGCGCCTGGCGCAGCCTCTCCGGTGGTGAACGCCAACGCGTGCACATCGCCCGCGCCCTGGCGCAACGGCCGCAGATTCTGTTGCTGGACGAGCCGACCAATCACCTGGATATCCAGCATCAGTTGGCGATTTTAAAGGGCGTGCAGGCGCTGCCGGTAACCACGCTGATTGCGTTGCACGATCTGAATCAGGCGCTGACGTGTGATCGTTTGGCGGTGCTGGATCGCGGGCGGTTGGTCGCGCTGGGCAAGCCGCTGGAGGTGCTCACGCCGCAGCGCTTGCAGGACACGTTTGGCGTGCAGGCGCATTACCTGACGGACCCGTTTGATGGTGCGCAGATTCTGCGGCTGCGCTCAAACTGACAGGCGACTCACCGCTAAAAAGGGGGAAGCTGGCTTGCCTGCTCCCACATCAGGTCGGCGGCGTTAGAGGTGCCGCTGCATATGCGTCGTCCGCCACACCGGGTCCGCCTCGACATCCACCACCTCAAACCCCTGGCGCACCCAAAAATCAATCGCCCCCGGCAGAAACGGATGGGTATGCAGGTAAACCACCTCCACACCTTCCGCCCGAGCCTTCGCCTCCAGTACGCGGTACAACTCGCCTGCCAGACCAGAACGGCGAAAGGATGGCAGTACGAACAGGCGCACCACTTCCACCGTTTTAAGGCCTTGGTAATTCAGTTGGGGGAAACGGCCGTCGTAGGGCAAGTAGCCGATGGCGGCGACGATTTGGCCTTCAGCGCGGGCGATCAGGAACTGGCCGTCGCCATGAAGGTAGACCGCTTCAAATCGCGCCAGATCGTCCGGCATGCCGGTTGCGCTTAGCGTGGGGAAAAGCTCGGCGCGGGCCTCCAGGACGAAGGCCAGTACTGCTGGAACATCGGCGCCGGTGACGAACTGAAGGATGGGACTCTCGTTCATATAACCTTGATCTGGCGGATGCCTACCACCTCTGCCTGTTCCAGAATCTCCTCGGGGGCTGCGTCCGCAGTGGGCATGATCAACCCGTTTTCTGCATCGCCAAAATGCAACGCCAGCAAGTGCATTGCCGCTTCATGCCGGGGCAACTCGGACTGTTTCAATTCAAACACGTGGGTGCGGGGCTCGTCGTTGAACAGGTAGTTCAGGGTGTATTCGCGCATGGTGGGGTCCTGTGATGGGAGAGGAGTGACTGTTTATCCTGACCAAGCGATCAGGTTTTAAGTTCCTACTGCTGCCAGTCGCTGGGTTATCCAGGCCTTGGTGTGCATCAGCACATGGCCCGCCATCGCCACCGGAAAATGAATAAACCCATGGGCAGATTCCGCTAACAGGTGCGCTTCAACCTGCGTCTGCGCGCCCCACCGCTCGGCGATCAACAGCGTGTCATCCTTGAGCGGGTCCAATTCCCCGACAAACATCAATGCCGGCGGCAACCCGCTAAAATCGCCATACAACGGTGACAACGGTGGCTGTCGGCGCTCTTCATCACTCAGCCCCGGCGTGAGCATGCGCAACGCCTCGACCATACCCGGCCCGTCCAGCAACAACGTGTCCGGCCCGGCTGCGCGCACGCTGGGCGTGCCAGTCAAGTCATAAACCCCGTAATACAACACCGCCCCGCTCACGCGCTTGAGCAGATCCGGCCATTGCTTGAGCGCCAGCAACGTCGCCACTGCCAGGTGCCCACCGGCGGATTCACCCACCACAAACACCGGCAAGTCGGCAAACTCCGGGCAGTCGCCCAGCAGCCAGCGCGCGGCCGCCAGGCAGTCCTCCATCAGCCCTTCAACCGGCGTGTCGACCGCCAGCCGATAGTCCACCGACACCACCGCCACATCACAGGCCCGCACCATGCCCAGGTTCAGGTCGTCATCCATCTGTGCATTGCCGATCACCCAGCCGCCGCCGTGGATATCCAGCACCACGCCCTTGGCCTTGCCCTCGGGCCGCAGGATGCGCACGGGTACGCCAGCCACGCGCCGAGTTTCAGCCGCAGGTGCCTTTTTGACCCGTTGACTGGCCACCAGCAGCGCCTGGATCAGGCGCGGGGTAATGCGGTTGCGGATTTTGAAGCGCGGCAGCCAGGCGAGCTTTTTATTGAAACGGCGCATCTCGGCCAGCTCTGGCGCGCTGGCAGGCCACAGTGAATGAGCCATCAGCGGTTATTACGCAAAATCGAGAAATTCAATGCCGCCGCCACACTCAACCACGCCAGGTAGGGGAACAGGATCAACCCGGTGATCAAGTCCAAACGCAACGCCATCACCACCAGCGCCGCCACCACCAGCCACAACAGCACGATCACCACCATCCCGGCGAAAAGCTGATGCGCACCAAAAAACACTGGCGTCCACAGCGTGTTCAAGGCGATCTGCGCCGCCCACAGGCCCAAGGCCAATTGGCTGCCGGGGATCAGGGTGAGGCGATAGCCCGCCCAGGCGAGCAGCAAATAGATGACCGTCCAGGCCACCGGAAACAGCCAGTTGGGCGGTGTGAAGCCGGGCTTGACGAGGGACTCGTACCACTGACCGGGTTTAAAAATAATGCCTGTGCTCGCGGCGGCGCCGCAGGCAATCAGGAAAATAAGGAAGATCATGGTCTGTCCTTAGCTGAAATCAGCTGTGAGGGGTGAGAGGGCCTTTTTCCATGCTCCTTAAATGACTCAAACGCGCGCGTATAAATTCAATCCAGCGGAGCAGTTTTCGCCAACAACCGCCTCTTCTTCGCGTCATCGAAATCCGCTAGGGTGCCTCTACACTTTAGCCCGTTTTGCCTTCATCGAGACCCTGCGCCTTGGCCACTGCCTCCGCTGATCACCGCGCCAACCCCTGGTCGGTATTCCTGATCTTCCTGCGCCTGGGGCTCACCTCCTTCGGCGGCCCGGTGGCGCACCTGGGTTACTTTCGCGACGAGTTCGTCACCCGGCGGCGCTGGCTGAGTGAGCGCAGCTACGTCGACCTGGTGGCGCTGTGCCAATTCCTGCCCGGCCCGGCCAGCAGCCAGGTGGGCATTGCCCTCGGGCTATCGCGCGCGGGCTACGGCGGCGCGCTGGCGGCGTGGCTCGGGTTTACCTTGCCGTCGGCCCTGCTGCTGATTCTGTTCGCGCTGGGCCTTGCGCAACACAGCAGCGCCATCCCGCCCGGCGTGCTGCACGGCCTAAAAGTGGTGGCCGTCGCCGTGGTCGCCCAGGCCGTGTGGGGCATGGCGCGCAACCTGTGCACCGATGCTCCGCGCATCACCTTGATGCTGATCGCCGCCTGCGTGGCCCTGCTGCAAACCTCGGCCTGGGGCCAGGTCGGCGTGATCGGCGCCGCAGCGGTGGCGGGCCTGTTGTGGCTCAATACTCCGCCGTCCGCGCCCCATGACGCCCTGCCTATCACGCTAAGCCGCCGCGCGGGGGCGATGTGGTTGGCGTTGTTCCTGCTGTTGCTGGCGGGTTTGCCGCTACTGGCCGAGCTGGCGCCCGGCCAAGGCCTGGCGCTGATCGACGCGTTCTACCGCACCGGTTCGTTGGTGTTTGGCGGCGGCCACGTGGTGCTGCCCCTGCTGCAAGCCGAGGTCGTGCCGACTCACTGGGTGAGCAACGATGTATTCCTCGCCGGCTACGGCGCCGCCCAAGCCATGCCCGGCCCGTTGTTCACCTTCGCGGCGTTCCTCGGCGCGTCCATGCAGCAGGCCCCGACGGGCTGGCTCGGCGGCCTGCTGTGCCTGCTGGCGATCTTCGCGCCATCGTTTTTCCTGGTGATGGGCGCACTGCCCTTCTGGGAAACCCTGCGCCGCAGCCCCCGCACCCAGGCCGCGTTGGCGGGTGTGAACGCGGCGGTGGTCGGCCTGTTGCTGGCCGCGTTGTACCAACCGGTGTGGACCAGCGCGATCTTCAACGCGCGGGATTTCGGCCTGGCACTGGTCGCACTGGTGGCGTTGATGGTGTGGAAGTTGCCGCCGTGGCTGGTGGTGATCGGCAGTGGCGGGCTGGGGTGGCTATTGAGCGTTACGCTGGGATAGGGCCAGGCGCGACGATTTTGAGCCACGGCCAGCGCGCCTGATAACTGAGCGCCTTTTGCGCAAACAACTCGGGCTCGCGGTGCTGCGGATTAATCCGCAGTACGCCCTGCTCCACATCCGCCACCCCATAGGGCGCGTACACCTCGCCCGTCGCAATCTCCAGCCCGATGCACGTGCCCGCCACCAGGTAGCGATCCACGCCTTGTCTGGCCGTGTGCAATTGCGGATACGGCCGGCCAAAGCGCTCGCCATACCAGAGGTGAACCCGCGCCTGGTTCTTGACCTCGACGTTGACACCCAAGTCCTGAAACAGCCGCTCGGCCGCGCGTATGACCCTGTCCTCTGCTTCGTAGGACAGGTCCGTATCGAAGTAAAAAACGTCGTAGTCCTTCACGTCTTGAGCGACCGGACGGTTGGATTGATGGTTCCACACCGCCTGGAACAGGCAGCCCGCGGTCAGCATGCACTGATCCACACCGAGGTCAGGCAGGCGCGCGGTAATTTCGGCGTTGATCGGGTTGGCCATGGCGATTTCGAGCAGGGTTTTGACGGTCAATGTCATGTTGAATCCTTAAGAAGCGGGCCGGTTGCAGAGGCCGACTTTACAACAGCGCGGCGTCTGATTGATGAATCGCAGCGTAGGCAAAGGCTCTGGTGTGCGCAACGAAACGTCGCCGCCTTGCTCCATTGCCTACGCTTACGTCAGAATCCGCCGGCTTGTGCGCTGGGGTGGCCGTCTCTAAGGTTGCTCGGTCGCTGAATTGTTCAGTGATCGGGTTTAGTAGCCCAAGGTTTAACCTAACAAGTGCATAAGCTTCATCTATCAGACGTTCCTGTCTGTGCTTGATGGTGGCTGTGCGTAGGGCACCCTTGGGTGCGCCGGTTTTGTTAGGTTCCACCGGTCTACTAACCTGCGTACAGCTACCGCCTTTTCGTTTAGTAGCGATGAGGTTGTGGCCCAAGCAAGGAACTTAACAATGGTTAACGTCAAACCGGATTCAACTGCTCTCTTCACCGTCGTTCCCGACGCCAGCACCGAAACCCTCATCACCAACAGCTACGAAACCTTCGCCTGCGTCAGCACGCTATTGCTCGACCTGTCCGAAGACCTGTGCGGCAAACACCGTGACATCGCGCTGGCCATCCACCAACTGAGCGAACTGGGCGTGCTGCTCACGGCCAAATTGCTCGACCGCGAAGCACCCTGCCCTGGCTGATGGTTAGCCCTTCACCTCACCCGCCGAATTGGCGAGTGATGGCCGTGTGAGCGGCAGCGCCGCCGATGGCGCTGCCTTCAATTAGCGCCAGGGTAGTGATCTACGTACTGAATGGTGAAGTCGGGGTAGTGATCGACAATCTGGATCTTGTAGTCCGGGTAGTGATCGACGGTTTTCCATTTGCCGGCTGAGTCAGGGTAATGATCGACCTTCTGAACCTTGAGATCGGGGTAGTGATCGACAACCTGAACCTTGTAGTCAGGGTAGCTATCGACGAACTGGATATTGCCGTAAATCTTCGACACATCAACACTCGTACCCGCCGAAGCGCAGAAGGTACAGGTCAGCAACACTGACGCCAGAGCAACTTTAAACATGACAGCCTCATCCTGAGAAATCAAAGGCGCCATTCTAACGACCCTCGCGCAAAAAATCGCAGAGAGAAACGCGCTGCCTGGCGAATGATCAGCCCTTCAACTCACCCGCCCGATTACTCGCCGCATCGTCATAAGCCACATACAGCGACTCGGCGATTTGGCTTTTGATGGCTTTGGCGGATTCCAGACCCAACACAAAACCCTCAGCCTTACCGCCAGCGCGGTTGAGTTCTTCATGGGTGGAGGCGCCGGTGATAGCGTCAAGCAGCTTGGCGGCGTGAGGGCCTACGCCTTTTGGAAGGGAGATTTGGTCGATGGACATTGCGATACCTTTAAGAAGAGTGGTCGGTAGCGCGTGGAATCACTGCCGGGGGTGGCATGGTAGACCGGTTGGCAAAGAAAGGGGGGCTTTCGGCCAAAAGCACACACTCAAGTATCGACTATGCTTGGAGCGATTCAGCCCTGTACCTGAAGGATCTAAACAATGGGGTACCTTGTCGTTGCTCACGCGATGAATGTGAAGCCGGAGTTAGAACCACTTTCTACTTTGCCGATGAGCATTGGTTGGTCATTGCACCAGGATGAAAACGCCACGTCGTTCTATTTAGACACGTTCAAGGCTGGCGAAGAACGGAAATGGCCCTTTACGTCTATGCCACCCATCAAGGATGTACCGCTTGAGCTCCCTCAAGAATTGGCAGCGCTATCGCGGATATACAAAGTGCTTAAGGATGCTCAGCTAGCTGACTACTTCAAGAGAGCTTTCCTGAATGTGAATTTAGCGCTAAGCAAAAGCCTTCAATTACACGTTTGCAGCTTTTGCACGGATGACGACGGGCTCGATTTTGTATGCGTATCGTCGAATGGTGAACTGCAAAGGCTGCGTTGCGTTTGCGGTGATCTGGATATCACCTATGAGCTTGGGACGGTCATGATCCAGCCGCTTCTGATAGATGGCGTTGAAGGCACCGACGCAAGTAGTCTGCATGACCCAGAGAGCGGCATTCACGTCTTGAGTCGGAATATAGCGCCTTCGTCGTTACTGCATGCGGTGGCTTCAGCAGAAACCACTTGCTTTCTACAAGCAGAAAGCCCCCCTCTGGGTCTAGGTAGCTTCGATGGGATGGACGTCGTACCGATAAAGATTGCAGGCTCTAAGATCGCCTCGCTGAAGCCTGAGGTGGTTGCTCAGAAGGCGTGGTGGGGGCGGTGGTAGCTGTATCGACGACTTCGACACAAGCCAGGAGGTTTTTTCGGGGAAAAGTAGCCAATTATCAGCATCGAAAAATTGTGTCCGATAATGGGGTGCCCATTTTCAAAAAGCTACCCGTCACGATGGTCTGCAATCGGCCATTTTATTGCGTAGCGCCACCGACCGCTATGGGTCGATTTCTGCCTGTAGCCGCCGTCAGCTTTGGGCCGCTTGCTGCCCGTCACGTACGGCAGAAATCGGCCAAGAGCTGTCGCCCACGCATGGCCTTTTCCAGCCCAAAACGATAATAATCGGAGTGGAGACGGCCTATTGAAAATTGGCAACATGGCTGAATCCGTCTCTTCTTCAGCATTCCATTATCGAAATCAGAGTAAGACTCATGGGCGCGCCCATCATTATCGGCAACAGCTATGGCCTCTGGGTCAGCAACAGCATGAAAGATACTTTTTGCGAGGTGCTAACCGCTGTCGCGACCTTGGAAGGCCATGATGTGAAGGCCATATATGAGGAGGCACCAGGTGTGGCCGGCACCTATGGTGTTCCAGGCGTGGGTATCCTTCTCGACGAGTTCTATATCTATCTTGGCGGATTTTCAGGCGTTCGACGCCACCTCGATGTTTGCCGAGTACGACTAGACGAAGTCAGAGAGTCTTGCGGGCTGTCGCCAGTTGCTGCCGAACGCATGGCTCACCTACTGGCATGGGCCGCATACCATATGGATGGTAACCCGATCCCTGTAGGCGGCTCTTTCTATGAGAGCTGGCCTCCTGACGCAGCTGAAACAAGGTAATACCCGCCTGCTTTCGGCCAAAAGTAGACATTAACGTCGGAGATAACTGGCGGCTGATAAGCTGGCAAAATCGACCAATCAGACGTTCATGTCGATCAATCCGCTAGTCCCTCTCATGCTCACCAGCCGGCATGAATGTCCCGCAAGTGGTCAGTCAACGCCATGGCTCGCCATTTGCCTAACCCCCTCGCCGCACGTTGGGCAAACCTGCCCCGCCATCTCGCATGCAGATCCGAGAATGAACTCGCCCCCCATAACCGGGAGCCATTTCTCGCAGCAACGCGGCTCGCGATGAAACGGCAACAGCCCCTAGCGCAGCGCATGCTCACAATTAGCGCGCCCTAGCTCCCCCCCTACAAAATACTTGTACAGAAATAGCGCTACGCATTTTTACAGCGCTCGCAGGATTCTATCGGCCCAAGGATGGCCTTGGGCTGTATCGCCGCCAAACACCAGTCAGCCCGATAGCCAGACCTCTATTTCTCGCGCCTGCCAGAAACAGGAGGTCACTGACCGTTCATCTGGATTAGATGATGTCATGACGACATCACCCCAATATAGTTGTACAAGACTTGTACAAGTATCAGCGCCTGTACAAGTTTTACCCAGACAGGAAATAACGCCGCTACTCGTTGCCGTCGAACAAAAGAATACCTGCGCAGGATGCGGACAAAGGGCGAATACATACCCTTGCAGGTGTCCCTAAATTGCTCCTCCCATTACGCAGGTACGCCATGCCATCGCACACTCCCCGGCTCTCTACACGGACCAGTCTCTATGCCGGCTATGCCAGCCTGCTCGCGTTTATGTTGCTGATCGCCGCTATCTCGCTGTACGCCCTGGCAAACAGCAATAAGGACTTTTTTCTCTACGTTAATGGCATTGATGCACGCACCCGCCTGGCCAACACACTAAACGACGCCGCCGCCCAGCGCGCGATTGCCCTGCGTAACATCGCCTTGAACAGCAATGTCACCGCGAGAGGACAGCAGCGGGGCGCGATTGCCGCCAACGAACAAATGGTGGCCAGCAGCCTCGCCGCGCTACGCCAGGCAATTGATAACCATGATGATGTGTCGCCCAAAGCACGTGAGCTGTTCTCAACCATCGAGCAGGTCGAGAGCCGCTACGAACCGGTAGCGCACACCATTGCCGAACACCTGTTCAAGGGTGAAAACGACGAGGCCCTGCGCATGGTCAGCGAGCAGTGCACACCATTACTGGCCGAGCTGACCCAGGCAATTGGCCAATACCTGCGCTACACCAACCAGAAGGCAGACCTGCAGGTCAGCGAAAATGACGCACACTATCTTTCTCAACGCAACCTGCTGCTCGTCATTACTGCGCTGGCCGTCTTACTAGCAGCGGTACTGGGCTACGTCATCAGCCGCAACCTGCTGCGCGCGCTGGGTGCCGAACCGAGTGAACTCAACCAGCTCGCCCAACGGGTTGCCCAGGGCGATCTGCGCGCTAGCGAGCGCACGATTGAGCCACCACAAGCCAGCATCATGGCCGCCCTGCTGAGCATGCAGGAGAACCTGCGGGACATGACCAAGGGCATAAACCTGTCCTCACAGACCGTGGCCGATTCCAGCCAGGAGCTTAGCCAATCGAGCCTGAGAAACGCCGAAAGCGTGGCCATGGCACAGGGCGAGGTCGAGCAGATCGTCACCGCCGTTCACCAAATGGCCGCCACCGTGCAGGATGTCGCGCGCAATGCGGAATCCGCCGCCAGTGCCGCCAGCGAGGCCGATAGCGCGGCCCTGTACAGCCAGCAGAAGGCCAAAGATGCCGTCAACATGATCGGCGAGCTGGCCGAGACAATAGAACAGTCCAACATGGCCATGGTCCGGCTGAAGGATGAAACCGGCAATATCGGCGGCGTACTTGAAGTGATCAAGTCGGTGGCCGACCAGACCAACCTGCTGGCCCTCAATGCAGCCATCGAAGCTGCCCGTGCTGGCGAGGCCGGACGCGGCTTCGCAGTGGTAGCCGACGAGGTGCGCAGCCTGGCAAAGCGTACCCAGAAGGCCACCTCAGAGATTGAGGGACTGATCGCCAGTCTGCAGAAAATTGCCGACGAGACCTCGCAGCATATGCAACGCTGCAAACGCTCCAGTGCGCAGTCGGTGTCCGGCGTTTCCGAGGCCGGTGACGCGGTAAGCACAATCGTAACCATGATCGAGCGAATCAACGGCATGAACCACCAAATCGCCGCTGCCGCCGAGCAGCAGAGTACCGTTGCCGAGCAGATCAGCCGGGGCATCGTCACCGTCAGCGAAAGCGCCGAGCAATCCGCTGCAGCCTTCCGCAGCGCTCAGCAGGAAAGCGAAGGACTGGCACGCACCAGCGTGACATTGCGAGAGAACATCTCGCGCTTTCAGCTTTAGGGTCTGTTGCCGTTTCATCGCGAGCCGCGTTGCTGCGAGAAATGGCCCCCGGTTAGGCGCAGGACGCATAATGGTCCGAGTCCTGCAACAACAGCGGGGCCATATCCCTCGCAACCCTACGGGCCGGGCCAGCGTTTTGCGCGATGCGGTGTTACTCGATGGCTCATTTAGCCTGCCAAACTTCGCATCTCGTGCCTTGCCTCGCGCAAAAACTGGCTTCGGCGTGGCCGCGAGTGAAACGGCAACAGCCCCTACTGCTAGCAGGCCGTAGGCATTAGGTGACAGACGACTAACAGGAGAGATTAACCGTGGTCTGTCCCGGATTATTTTCGGATTATTTTCTTATCCGCATGCTTGGCCAAAAGGGCGTTCGAAAGTCAGGCTTTCTTAGCCTAGTCGCTGCTACTACCCATCAGAATCCATCTTTTCCCGTGGCCCTGGATATCGAAAGAGAAGTCCCAGAACACAGGGTACGCCGGATGGCCTTTTGTTAGCCAAAATGATGTTATGGCGCTGGCTTGGTCGAGCTGCACGTAAGTGAATAGGGCCTCAAGGAGGGTCAGGATTTCTGAGCGCTTTGCCGTTAGATCCAGTGGACCATAACCGCCATCCCCCACGTGCAGCAGTTGCTCAGTAATCTCGCTGCGGGCTTCGCTCGCAGTCACGCAGGACTGGCCACCGATGATTACTTCGTTACCAATGGAATGGAACAGTTGCTCCTCAAGCGTTCTACTTAGGTCAAAAGGTCCGTAGGTGTTAACCCAGACGGTATAGTTGAAGCCCTCCAAGAGATGCTCAAGCCTGAGGATTTCGTCTGAGCGGAAATCTTGGGCGATACGCATGTTGGCTCCATTGACCAGCGTTTAGGCCTATATCGTGATCTAAAACCTAAAGAAACGGTAGGGCGTCACAAATCTTGCTACGGTCTCAACCGCTGAGGAGCCCGATAGGTTATTCAAAAAAATTCCACTTCTGGCCCGATAGCAGCAGACTTTGACAGGTCGCCGCTGATGTCTCAAAGCTGGGCAATCCGGTGACAGCACAGCGGTAAAAAGGAGTGGTCATGTTGGAAGTTGGCATTGATCGAGAGACCGTTCATGCAGGAGATGATCTGGGAAGCCTTGCTACGTCGATCTGACTCGATCCTCTAGATTTCTAAGGGTCAGACCACGACAACAAATCGCAGCCTCTCCAAAAACGCTACTCCTCCTCCACTCCACGCATCAGCGACCCAAACAACTCCCCCCGCGGCATCTCACTCACCGCTATCCCCGCATCCTCAAACCACTTTTTCCCCGCCTCCGGATGCGGCCCGCTCAGCACCACCACGCCCTTCTCATACGTATACCGCGCCGCCGCCACGTCACCGTTGCGATAGGTCGCAATGGTTGTGTAAGGCGACGCCCCATCCGCTTTGGGAAAGTACGGCCCGTCCTGATAAAACACACTATCGGCCTTCCCCTCCCACACAACCCGCACCGCCGCATCCGCAATGCCCGCCACTTCAAACCCAGGCCTGCCCGCTTCGGAATCAAGGTCCTGGGGTATCAGGCCAAGGTTGCTGTTATCCGCCAGGTACGCGCCCATGCACAGCCCCAAATAGCGCCCGCCCTTGGCGACGTAGTCGCGAATGGCTTCAGCGCGCGCCTTACCCAGGCTGTCGAGGGCGGCGGGGATATCCTGGCCGCCGCCCGGTTGCACATAGAGGTCATAGCGCGCGAGGTTGTGTGGCGTGATGTCGACGGACTCATCGGCGCCCACAAAGTCGATCTGATAAGTCGGGCTGAGCCGCTGCAATGCTCTTTTCACGCTCTCGGAACAGTCATCGCAGCCTGCCGGGCCACGGTAGATGGCGACATGGGTGATGGGCGTGGCGGCATGTACGAAAGGCACTTGCAGCGTGGCAAACGCAAGAAGCGCAGCGGCGGTGGCGGGCAGGTGCATGGTAGTGGGCTCATTAAACAGGGCTGATCCAGACGTGCCCGCCAGAGCCTATCTCGAATGCTGTTTTGAATACGTTAACAGTTGTAAATCGGCTACTGTCGCGTGTACCCACATCCGCCAGAGGGCAAGCAATGGATCTGAAATTCAGTCACGTCGACGTGCTGGTCGAGAACCTAGAAGCGACGTGCGCCTACTACGCGAAGATTCTCAACGCCAAAATCTCCAGCACCCAGGTGTGGGAGCGCGGCGGCCTGCATGTGCGTTTTGCGATTGCGTTGATGGGCCAGGAGCGGTTCATGTTGGTTCAGCCGTTGGCGGGCAACCTGCGAGAGCTGTTGGACGCCCACGGCGAAGGGATGATTTATCGGCATTGCTACACGACGCCGGACATCGAGGTGGCCTATGCCGAATTGATCGCCTCCGGTGTGCAACCGGAGGATGAAAACGGCAGGCCATTGAGCCTTGAGGACCTGCGCTCGCCCTCCGGCAAACGCATCATCTGGTTGCCCAAGCGCTTTGGGCATTTCTCTATCGAGATTCTGGAGGAGAAGGGGCTGGAGGCGTTTATCGTCGCGGCGTTTGCCTGAAATGACGTTGCATTGCCCCAAGACATGAGGATAACTGTACGCCGAGCCCTATTTCGAGATAGCCCGCCATGTTTGAACTCGCCTCCCTCGTCACTTACGTCGCCGTGGTGATTGGCCTTTTCCTGATCCCTGGCCCCTCTGTGTTGCTGGTGCTCACCCGCACGATTCAAGGCGGGCGCAGGGTCGGCATCGCGACCGGGCTGGGGGTGGCTTCGGGCGATCTGATTCACACCCTGTGTGCGGCGCTGGGTTTATCGGCGATTCTGATGACTTCGGCGGCGGCGTTTAACGCGGTAAAATGGGCGGGTGCGGCTTATTTAATCTACCTGGGCGTGCGGGCGTTCATGGCCAAAACCGGCACACATGCACGGCTTGAGTTGCCTGCGGTGACACCGCGTCAGGCGTATTTCCAGGCCGTGGGCGCAGAGGTGCTGAACCCGAAAACCGCGATCTTCTTTCTGGCGTTCCTGCCGCAATTCGTTCATCCGGAATCAGGCTCGTCGCTGGTACAGTTTGCGCTACTGGGCTTGATCTTTTCGGGGCTCAGCGCGGTTTACACCAGTTTGCTTGCCATCGCCGTCCGCCCGTTGAGCCGAGGGTTCAAAGGGCTTTCCAGGCTGCGCCAGTGGGAAGGCAAAATCATCGGCACGCTGTTTATGGGCCTGGGGCTGAAAATTGCGCTCCAGCAGCGATAAGGACACCTTGGATGATTCATCTTCTCGCACTCTCGGGAAGCCTGAGAGAGGCTTCCTCCAACTCGATGCTGTTGTCCGCCGCTGTCCGGCTTTGCCCACAGGGTGTTTCGATCACGTCCTACGACAGCATCGGCCAGTTACCGCACTTCAATCCCGACCTGCTGAATACGCCGGGCGCGGCTGTTCTGGATCTGTACGACCAAATCAGCCGGGCCGATGGCCTGCTGATCTCTTGCCCGGAATACGCACGGGGAATACCCGGGTCGTTCAAGAACATGCTGGACTGGCTGGTGAGCCTGGAGGCGTTTGCGGGCATGCCCGTTGCGCTGTACAACGCCTCCCCCAGGGCCAGCGCTGCACAGGCGGCTTTACGCCTGGTGCTGGAAACCCTGTCAGCCGTGATCGTGGATGACGCGTCATTCACGGTGAATTTGCTGGCATCAAAAGCCTCGCTTGATCAGTTGGTGCAAGATCACGAAGTCAGTGAGTGCATCCGGCTGTCCCTGGAAAACATGGCGACGCATATTGATTCACGGATGAGCGTTCTTTAGAACACGCTCAGAACACTCTTCAATCATTGCCCTCACCCGAGTTCCTATGCCCTCAACCAAACGCGACAACGCCCGTATCGAACGCCGCCTGGTCGCCACCCTCACCGAAGCCTGTGAAATCGCCAAAGCCGAAATTCCAGGCTTCGACTGGCTGACGCACACCGTGGACTACGCCATCTTCCCTCAAAGCCTGCGGGTGATTTGGGTGTTCGACACGCGGGCCAACCTGGACCACGCCCTGGCAACCGGAGCCGAGCAACGCATGCGGGAACTGACCGCTGCTGCGTTGCACGACGCCGAAGTGGCTCCGGTGCCAATGGAGCGCTGCGTACGCTTCGATTCAGAAGAGGCCTGCAGCGCCCAGCATGGCGGCGATTGGCGCCGACGCCTGGCCTGAGCCTCCACTCATCCATGAAAGAGCACGCACATGCTCAAGCGCAGTGCGACGATGAAACTGCATACCGAATCAGCGTAACTATTGCGAAGATGAGCCGACAAACGATTCGACTTAGCAAGCCCGGGCGATTCTGGAAAGTATTCGTGTTGCATCACGAACGACGCAGGTGAGGCCGCTTCGATGTTTCCACACCTTGAGTGTCTATTAGGAAAATCCAGCCCCTCAAGGCCAGCCCCAATTTTCATTGTTTTTCTTGCACATTCCCCTCAACTGTTCGCCTCCCCCTACGCGAGGATCAACCTTGGAACGCTATGAATCATTGGTCATCGGCCTGGGCGCCATGGGTGCCGCCACGGTCTACCAACTGGCGAAAGCCGGTGTAAACGTCGCGGGTATCGACCGTCATCACCCGCCCCATACGTTTGGCTCAAGCCACGGCGACACTCGCATCACGCGGCTGTCAGTCGGCGAAGGCGCGCAATACGTGCCCATCGTGCGCAATTCGCACCGTATATGGCGCGAGCTGGAAGCGGCGTCGGGAGAAGCACTGTTTGAGCAGTCTGGGTTGCTGGTGCTGACGTCCAGCGATGACGTTGACCCCCACGATAAAACCGACTTCACCCTGCGTACGATTGGCCTGGCGCAAACCTATGGCATCGACCATGAAGTGCTGGATGCCGCGCAGATTCGCCAACGTTTCCCCCAATTCGCCAAGGTGGCGGACAGCGCCATCGGCTACTACGAGCCGGGCGGCGGGTTTGTGCGCCCGGAGCGCTGTATTGAGGTGCAACTCAAGCTGGCCGAGCAACACGGCGCCACGCTGTACAAGGGCGAGACGGTGACTCACATCAGCTCCGACGCGCACGGCGTGACGGTGACCACCGACCGGCGCACGCTACAGGCCGACAAGCTGGTGGTGAGTGCGGGCAACTGGGCGGGAGGTTTGCTCGGGGCGCCGTTTGATCGGCTGCTCAGCGTCTATCGGCAACAGTTGTTCTGGTTTGAGCTTGAGCCGGACGCGGATCTGGTGGGGAAATCACCCACGTACATCCTCACTCACGGCCGGCGCGAGGATCAGTGCCACTATGGCTTTCCCGCGCAGCCCGGCGAAGGCAGCTTGAAACTTGCCACGGCGCAATATCACACCACGTCCACCCCCGAGACACTGGACCGCACGGTCTCGGCGGCGCAAGGGCAGGAAATGTACGAACAGCAGGTACGAGGTCGTATCGCCGGGGTCACGGCCAACGTGGTCAAGTCGGCGGTGTGCGCCTACACCGTGACACCGGATCATCATTTCATCATCGACGAACACCCTTCGCTGCAGCACACCCTGGTGGTCTCGCCATGTTCGGGGCACGGCTTCAAGCATTCGGCGGCGCTGGGCGAGGCGTTTGCGCAATGGTGCATACGCGGCTCGAGTGACCTCGACCTGTCGTCGTTTTCGTTGAAGCGCTTCGACAGTCAGTAGGCACAGGGAATGGGGGCACACCGGCCCCCTGACCTGCTTTATTTGGCGAACGCGTATTCCCCACCTTGCTCCACTGCCTTCTGGTAAGCGGGGCGTGCCTGGAAGCGTTGCACCCAGGCTGCCAGGTTCGGATAGGCTTGCAACTTGCCTTGCGCCTTGGCGATTTCGCCGATAAAGCTCATCTGGACATCCGCGCCACTCAGCTCGTCACCGACCAGGTAGGGCGTATCCGCCAGCACGTCGTTCAGATAGCCCAGGTAATTGGCCAACTCCGATTCGATACGCGGATGCAACGGTGCGCCCGCCTCACCCAATCGGCCGACGTAGAGGTTAAGCATCAGCGGCAGCATGGCCGAGCCTTCGGCGAAGTGCAGCCATTGCACATATTTGTCGTAGGTGGCGGTAGCAGGATCAGGTTGCAGGCGACCTTGGCCGTGGCGACGAATCAGGTAGTCGATGATGGCGGCAGATTCGATCAAGACGAGGGAACCGTCTTCGATGACCGGGGATTTGCCCAGTGGGTTAATCGCCTTGAGCTCAGGCGGCGCGAGGTTGGTTTTCGGGTCGCGCTGGTAGCGCTTGACCTCGTAAGGCAGGCCGAGCTCTTCGAGCAACCAGAGGATACGTTGCGAGCGTGAGTTGTTGAGATGGTGAACAGTGATCATGAGGGGCTCCGTTGGGCAAAAACCAGGGTGTGTAAGAGCAGACTACACTGGCAGCAGGGAGTGCCCTCAAGAGAATGTATAACCGGGATCAACGCCGACGCGGTGACGAGCGGGTTTGCCCCGCTCGCCCCAATAAATACACCGTCAGCTCGGGATGGGGGATCAGACCAGCCGGAACCGCGCGGTATTTTCACTCAACGCCTTGCTGCCTTTGCTCAGCGTATCGGCCGCTTGGTTGACTGCACGTGCGCCGTCAAGCAAACGCCCTGCGGCCTGATCGACTTGCTGGATATTGCCGCTCACTTCATCCGCCGTCGCCGCCTGTTCTTCCACCGCCGCCGCAATCTGCGCCAGGGTGTCGGTGACGTTTTGCACCGCGCCGGCGATCTCGCCCAGGCGTGTGCCCAGCCCGGTGACCGACTCAGCGTCGGTCAGCGCCTGTTCGCACGCGGCGCTCATCAGGCTCACGGCCTGGCTCACGGTCGCGCGCAGGCTGTCCACCGTGCCGGCGATCTGCGCCGTGGAGGCCTGAGTGCGTTGCGACAGGCTGCGCACCTCATCTGCCACGACGGCAAAACCACGGCCTTGTTCGCCGGCGCGCGCAGCCTCAATCGCGGCGTTGAGCGCCAGCAGGTTGGTCTGTTCAGCAATGCCGCGAATGGTGTCGACCACTGATTGAATCTGCTGGCCCTGCTGGCTCACTTGTTCCAACGCGTTGGCCGTGTCGGTCAGGCGCTGGTTGAGTTGCTGGATGCTGGCCGTGGTGCGCTGGCTGTCACGGCTGCTGTCTTCGGCAATGCGCCGAGTCTGCTGCGCGCTGCCCGACGCCTGTTCGCAGCTTTTGGCGACCCCCATCGAGGTGGCTGCCAGTTGCGTCGCGGCGGCCGCAATCTGGCTGATTTGGTGCTGCTGGTCTTCGACCTCGGTGAGCGTGCTGCCCGATTGCGAATTAAGGGTGAGTACGGTTGAACCCAGTTGCTGGGTCTCGTGGTTAACGCCCAGCAGGCTGGTGCGCAGTTGCATCACCGCGACGTTGAGCGCGGTGCTGATCGCCGCCAGTTCGTCACGCCCTTCTACCGCCACCTCGACGCACAAGTTGCCGTCGCGCAACGACTCGGCAAGCGTGGTGATGCCACTGGCGCTGCGCCGGATCGAGGCTTGCAGGCAGCTGAACAAGTACAGCGCCGCCAAGGCCAGCAGGCTGAACGTGGCCACCACTGGAATAAACTGCTTGAGTGAACGGTCGTGGTAATAACTCAAGCGCTCATCCAGTGAGTGCAGCGACTGGCTGCGCAACGCACCCAACGCGCCCAGCATGCCGTCGACACTGCGATCAAAGGCGGCGGTGTCGAGCTTGATCGTGCCGCCAAATACGCCGTCGTCCAGGGACTTGAGTTCGTTATCCAGCAACTGCAGGCTGTTTTCGTATTGCGCCGTCCACGGCTCAAGCCCCGGGTATTGCTTGGCTTTGAGCGAAGCGGCGGCCTTGACCAACTGGTCCCGTGCATCGCCGATACGGCCACGCAGGTCACGCATCTGCAAACGGCTTTGCAAGGTGAACTGGCCGGACGCGATGGACGACTGCCCGACGCTTGCCGTGCGACCGATGCGCTCGATCAAGTCCGGCGTGTGCTGGCTGGAAATCTGCATCAGCAGGTAGGTTTCCAGCCAGGGATCGAGGATCAGGCCCGTGTCCAGGGTGATCTGCTCGCGCAGGGTTTGCATGGCGGTCAGGGCAGCGGTGAAACGGTCGTAACCGTCCGGCCACCAGCCCACGGTGCGCAGTGACTGAGTGTCCATCCCCTTGACCGTCGCCTGCAACGCCTCGAAACGCGCCAACGTATCGACACTGGCGTTCTGGGCCTTGAGCGCATCACCCAGGGTTTGCAGGCTTTGCATAATGACGGGATTGCCGGCATCCACCTTGTCCATCGCCGCCTGGGCGGCGGGCGTCGGGGTGTGCAGGATGTCCAGGGCTTTCCAGCGGGCCGCCTGGTTGCGTTGCGCGGTCAGTTGGCCATCGAGTGCATCGAGCGCCAACAGTTGGCGAACGCCGGACTGCTCGCTGGAAATCACCGCGAGTTTGTCGCGGTAGTCCTGGCCGATCATCCACAGGCTCCCGGCCAGGGGCAGCATGAACAGGAAGAACAGCACCTGGAACTTGCGCGCGAAACCGAAACGGCCGAGCAAGCGGATACCGGGTGATAGAAGAGTGTGCATGACTGACCGCTCCCGAAAACAACCTGGAAATGACTAGAAGCAAAATGCCATGTCATTGATTAAGTTGGCTCAAGCAAGATACGGGCCGTTGGTGCAGAGGCCGCAGATAGGCCGTGCGGCGAGGAGAATATGCGCGGGCGTGCGCGAAAATGGGGCGAAAGCACTCAATGGGAGAGTGAAACGGTAACTCGACCCGCCATCACCCAACGCTCGCCCCCCTTACGCGTCATTCAATCCGTTGCTTTAACCAGCATGTACTGACTGAAATTATTAATGTGATCGTCCAGATTATCCTCGAGCATCATCCGGTACTGATCGCAGAAATACTTCAGCATCGCTTCCCGTGCCTCGGCCATTTCGGCGCCGGACTTGAAATTGCGTGCGCTGGCCCAGGCGTTGAAGCGGGTGGTGCCGAACATCATTGAGGCGCTGACCTCGCCGAGGTTTTCGCAGGTTTTGAGCTGTTCGTTCGACAGTTCGATATGGGCGTCTGCACGGTCGTAGAAGGCTTGGTCGGTGGCGTCGGCCATGATCGGGTTCCTGGAGGGCAAATTAGGCCGCTATTGGAGCATATCCGGCCGCCGCCGAGGAGACGCCTCCGGGGAGGCGTCTTTGACTATCACGCCAAGGCGAGCACCAACCGCTCGAGGCCGATGCCGAAACCGGCGCCCTCTCGATAAGCGCCGCCGCCCACGACTTGCTGTTGCGCACCCAATGTCGGGCAGCGCACTTCGAAGCCATTGCCTTGCAGGTAGTAACTCAACCCGCGCTTCACCGCCAGGTTCAGCTCATAGTCGAGCCCGAGCGTATTCAGAAACCCGGTGCAAAGGGCTTGGCTGCGCTGCAACGCCAACGCAGGGTCGGGGCTGAGAATCTCCAACCCCAGCTGGGTGAATTCGCGATAGCGACCGGCTTGAGGCCGCTCATATCGGTAACACCGCGCCACGTAGAAAAACATCGCCTCTGCTCGCCCATCAAGCAAAACGGCGCTGCGTTCCTGGAACAGTGCGGTGGCTTCCGGGATCAGGCAGCACTGGCGGCCCGCCTTGTCGTCGAAAGCCCACATCTGCCCGATGATTTCACTGCCGCCAGCTTTTTCGATAAACGTGTCCTGGCCCCACAGTGCCGGCAAGATGGCTTCTTCAGCACCCGCTTCGATGAAGATAGCTCCGGAAACGGCCCTCTGTTTCACGCATCATTTGCGCTTCTTTACCCGTCACAATTCGCGTTCCGCGCAGCATGGTCATGTGTTGAATCTCCATTTTTTCAAGGCAATAAAAAAGGCGCCGTGGGCGCCTTGGGGGTGGTTCATTGAATGATCAGAGGTTCTGGTCAATCAGTGAGCGCAAGCAACCGCGGCACCTGAGGGAAGGTCCGTGGTGGTGATGGCGGTTGCTTTGCGAAAATTCAGTCATGGGCTGATCTTTGCACAGCCCTGGGAAGGGTTACAAGCCAGCAGCTCAGTAATCCATCGCGTGTGCTGGGCGATCTCTTGCCGCTTTTGCTCCGGCACGGTCTGGCGCGCCTGCTCAAAGCCGGCCAAGGTCTTCTGCTTCTGGCGCAGCATGCGTTGCCATTTGGCCAGGAACACCGGGCTGCGGGCCTGCATTTGCAGCGGGCCGAAGTACAGCTGCTCGGCGGTATAGGTAACCGGCTCGGCGCGCTCGGCGACAATAATCTCGTAGTAAAAACGGTTTTCCCGCAGCAGCTCTTCGTGCAGGATCTGGTAGCCGTTGTCCATCAGCCACTGGCGCAAGGGTTGTTCGCCGCCGTTGGGTTGCAGGACCAGGCGTTCGCGGCCACTCAAGTGCGAAGTGCCGCTGTCGAGGATGTCGCGAATGGTCTCGCCGCCCATGCCGCAGAGGCTGATCGCCGTGATGCCGTCACTGGGTTCGATGGCCGCCAAACCATCGGCCAGGCGCACGCTGATGTGCTGTTCCTGGCCGTTGTCGCGCACCGTGCGTTCGGCCGCGTAAAACGGTGTGGTCGCGACCTCCCCCGCCACCGCCGCCGTGATCACGCCACGGCGCATCAGCGCCACCGGCAGGTAGCCGTGATCCGAGCCGATATCGGCCAGGCGCGCACCCACCGGCACCTGCGCCGCCACGCGCTCCAGGCGCATGGACAATGTGTGTTCGTTCAACGGTTGTTCCTTATCACCACAAGTTTACTCACCCGAAAACCGGTCCCGGCTGTTGGTCAGGTGCAACACCATGGCAGCCCGCGCCGCGTCGGGGTCCTGACGCTTGATCGCATTGAAGATCGCCTCATGCTCCAGGTTTGCCAACTGCCCCAGCTTGGCGAAATCGGCCCCGCCGCGTTCGACGCCCTTGACCTGAGTGCGCGGGATCATCGCATTGCCCAGGTGCAGCATGATCTCGGTAAAGAAGGTGTTGCCGGTGGCCTCGGCGATCAGTTGATGAAAGCGTTTGTCCTCCTCCACGCAACTATCGTTGTTGGCGAGCGAGGCCTGGTAGTCGTTCAGCGCCTCGCGCATGCGCGCAAGTTGCTCGTCACTCCTGCGCAGGGCGGCCAGCGCCACGGCCTGCACCTCAAGGCCCAGGCGCAGCTCGAGCATGTTACGCACGCTGGCGACGGTGTCCACATGCAAACGCAAACCCTGCTGGGCATGCGGCTCCAGCACAAAGGTGCCGATGCCGTGACGCGTCTCTACCAGCCCGGAAGCCTGCAGCTTGGAAATCGCCTCGCGCACCACCGTTCGGCTCACGCCGTGCTCAAGCACGATGGTGGATTCCGACGGCAGTTTTTCACCGGGTTTGAGTTGCCCGAGCAGGATGCGCTGGGTCAGCGCGTCGACCACGCCCTGGGCCAGGTTATTGGGACGTTTACGCACAAGGCTTGGGTTTTCAATGGGCATCATCAGGGTCCACGGGGTTGGGCTGATGGGAGCTTAACACCCTGTTTGGCGGCGACGCTGGGTTGATTAACGAACCACCCAACTTGTATGACAACCAACCTTTTCGAGTCACACCCCACTTTCTGTACTTGAAGGTACCAGCGGACATAAACCCTCTCAAAAAAGGCGGTTCAGCCCTTTATATATAGGCTAATAACCAATAAACCCAGTTGACTGGCGGCCTTATAAGAACAAATACATCACCCACCGGATTGCGAAGCCAAGAAATCAACTTGTATGATGTCTATCAACAAAACACGCAAACCCGCATAAAAATAAATCAGGGGGAGTTTTGAATTGTGAACAATTCAAGCCATGCATCTGTCGCTTCAGAACGTGATTCGGTCCTCGCGCGCGCCGTGAGTAAAGTGAAGGGCCATGTGCTCCCGCTGTTCGTGATCATGTTCATCCTCAACTACATCGACCGGGTCAATATCGGCTTCGTGCGTACGCACATGGAGCATGACCTGGGTATTGGCGCGGCCGCCTACGGCCTGGGCGCCGGGCTGTTTTTCATCGGCTACGCGCTGTTTGAAGTGCCCTCCAACATGCTGCTGCAAAAGGTCGGCGCGCGAATCTGGCTAACCCGCATCATGTTCACCTGGGGCATCGTCGCCACGCTGATGGCGTTCATCCAGAACGAAACCCAGTTCTATGTCCTGCGCTTTCTGCTGGGCGTGGCCGAGGCCGGCTTTTTCCCTGGGGTGATCTACTACTTCACCCGCTGGTTGCCCGGTGTGGAGCGCGGCAAAGCCATTGCGATCTTCCTCAGCGGCTCGGCGGTTGCGTCGCTGATCTCCGGCCCATTGTCGGGCGCCTTATTGCAAATCGAAGGGTTCGGCTTTCACGGCTGGCAGTGGATGTTCGCCCTTGAAGGCCTGGCCTCCGTCGCACTGGGGTTCTTCGTGTGGTTCTGGCTGGACTCCAAACCCCACGACGCCAAATGGCTGACCCGCGAAGAGCAAGACACGCTGGTGGGCGCCATCGACCAGGAACAGCGCGAGCGTGAAGCGCTGACCAGCGTCAAACCGACCCTCGGCAAGCTGCTCAAGGACCGCCAGATCCTGCTGTTCTGCGCCTTGTATTTCTGCATCCAACTGACGATTTACGCCGCCACCTTCTGGCTGCCGAGCATCATCAAGAAGATGGGCGACCTGAGTGACGTGCAGGTCGGCCTCTTCAACTCGATCCCCTGGCTGATCTCGATCATCGCCATGTACGCCTTCGCTGCGCTGTCGGGCAAGTTCAAGTTCCAGCAAGCCTGGGTGGCCGCCGCGTTGTTGATTGCCGCAGTCGGCATGTTCATGTCCACCACCGGCGGGCCGATCTTTGCCTTTATCGCGATTTGCTTTGCGGCCATCGGTTTCAAATCCGCTTCGTCGCTGTTCTGGCCGATCCCCCAGGGCTACCTGGATGTGCGCATCGCCGCCGCCGTGATTGCGCTGATCAACTCCATCGGCAACCTGGGCGGCTTCGTAGCACCCACCACTTTCGGCTTTCTGGAACAGACCACGGGTTCGATTCAGGGCGGCCTTTACGGCCTGGCCGGCACCTCGGTGCTCGCCGCAATCCTGGTGTTCTTTGCCAAGACGTCGCCCTCTGCGGTGTTGACGCCACATAGCGGCGTGCCCACGGGCGCCCCGCTCAGCAAACCTCTTTAAGCTTATTCAGGAATTTGCCATGACCACGTCCAAATCACCCGTCGTCACCCACTTCCACGTCATCCCGGTGGCAGGCCACGACAGCATGCTGCTGAACCTGAGCGGCGCACACGGACCGTTTTTTACGCGCAATATCGTGATTCTCAAAGACAGTTCCGGCAATACCGGTGTCGGTGAAGTGCCCGGTGGCGAGCGCATTCGCGAAACGCTGGAAGACGCGCGCAGCCTGGTGATCGGCCAACCCATCGGCCAGTACCAGCGCATCCTGAACCAGATGCGTACCACCTTTGCCTCAAGGGATGCCGCCGGCCGTGGCCTGCAAACCTTTGACCTGCGCATCACCATTCATGCCGTCACCGCCATGGAAGCCGCCTTGCTCGACCTGCTGGGTCAATTCCTCGAAGTGCCGGTGGCCGCCCTGCTCGGCGAAGGCCAGCAGCGCGACGCGGTAAAAATGCTTGGCTACCTGTTCTACGTGGGTGATCGCACCGCCACCGACCTGGCCTACCGCAACGAGGCCGACGCGGATGACGCGTGGTTTCGCTTGCGTCACGAAAAAGCCATGACCGCCGAAGCGGTAGTGCGCCTGGCCGAAGCCGCCAAAGACAAATACGGCTTCAACGACTTCAAGCTCAAGGGCGGCGTATTGAGCGGCGATGAAGAAATCGAAGCCGTGACGGCACTGGCCGAACGCTTCCCGGATGCACGCATCACCCTCGACCCGAACGGCGCGTGGTCATTGAAAGAAGCCATCCGCCTGTGCCGCGATCAACACCACGTGCTGGCCTACGCCGAAGACCCGTGCGGCGCGGAAAATGGCTACTCGGGCCGCGAAGTCATGGCTGAATTTCGCCGTGCCACGGGTTTGAAAACCGCGACCAACATGATCGCCACCGACTGGCGCGAAATGGGCCACGCCATCCAGCTGCAATCGGTGGATATCCCGCTCGCCGACCCGCACTTCTGGACGATGCAAGGCTCGGTGCGCGTGGCGCAGATGTGCAATGACTGGGGCCTGACCTGGGGTTCGCACTCCAACAACCACTTCGATATTTCCCTGGCGATGTTCACCCAGGTGGCGGCGGCGGCGCCGGGCGACATCACTGCCATCGACACTCACTGGATCTGGCAGGACGGCCAGCGCCTGACCAGGGAGCCACTGAAAATCGAAGGCGGCTACGTGAAGGTGCCGGCCAAGCCGGGCCTGGGCGTGGAGATCGACATGGACGCGGTGGCCAAGGCCCATGAGCTGTACAAAGGCATGGGCCTTGGGGCACGGAATGACAGCGTGGCGATGCAGTTTTTGATTCCAGGCTGGGTCTTCAACAACAAACAGCCTTGCCTGGTACGTTGAGCCCTTCGTTCATGGCAGCCAAGGCCAGCTTCACCAGCTCCTTGCGCTGCATGGCGCGCCCCAGCACCGCCTGGGCACCTTGCCAGTTGAGCGACAGCAGCAGACTCAGCTTTTGCTGGCTGAGCAACGGCCCTGCCAGCCAATAGCTTTTGCGCTCGCGAATGCTGATGGCGTTCAACAGCCAGTCCTCACCTTGCGCCGCCAGCCATTGTTCAATGGCTGCGCGATGCCGCTGGACCAACGCCTGCGCATCCCACACCGTCATTTGCGCGATAAGCCGCGGCAAGTTGCGTGTGGCACTCATCTGTTTCATATCGGCCGCCAGAGCGTTCAGCAGGTCGGCCTCGATCGCGGCCTGACATTCGCTGAAATAGCGCACCGGCCAGTCTGCAGACAAGCCCGCCCGCTTCGCGAGCACCTCGTATGCCCAGATATCCAGGGCTGTGGTCATTTTCCCGGTGAAATTCAGGGTATTGTCCAGAATCGCCGTGGCCAACAATGCCGCGCTGTGTCGGCTGATCTGCGGCATCAGGCCGGATTTTTCCCAACGCTGGAAGACCAGCGTCGCCGCTGCGCCGATTGGGCGGATATCGGCACCCGCGCCAAGCTTTTGCGACCAATGGATTTCAAAGCCGGGATGATGGTCGATGACTTCCCGCACCTGATCGAGCACCACGCTCGGGTCGAAGTGATGGTAGTCGGAGACGTCCACCAACACGAACTCATCGCCGGCCATGGGCAGGTAATCGTCCAGCGAAGCGTTCCAGTCGAGCACGCTCCTGCAAATACTGAAATTCAACAGTGCGCTGCTCACGGCACGCGCCTCAATGCCCTGGTGATTAAGCAGTTCGGCGTACGCAATGCAGCAGGCGTACGCATCGATGTCCAGATAGGCCGAGCCGGAGGTCACTACCCTCATGATTGAATCTCCTTGAAGTGCGGCTCAAGCGCAGTCAGTTGCTTTGTTTTTTCGGGGGTGAGGGAAAATCGCATGAGCGCGTGACAAGAACATGACGGCAGGCAGAAAGATACGGTGACCCTTGCCTTTTGCTGGCTATTGCCCGTTTTGCCGTGGCAATTTTTTAAGTGCGCTCGTTGCAACAGGTTGCACAGTGAGCTCCACGCCCAACGCCAGCATCAGCTTCTTGATGGTTTCAAAGCGCGTTTTTGAGCCGCCCTTGAGGGTTTTATACAGACTCTCCCGATTAACCCCTGCCGCCTCGGCAACCTTGTTAACGCCTTGGGCCTTGGCCACTTCGGCGAGCGCCTTCATGAGTATCTGCGGGTCTTGGGACTTAAGGCTTTGCGCAAGGTAAGCACTGATGATTTCGGGGCTGTCCAGGAAGCGCGAAGCCTCATAGACATGAGTGCCTGATGTGTCGAGATCGAGGATCGGCATGTCCTCGGGTTTGAATGTCGATTTGCTCATTTCATTGACCTCTCAGGGCATCGAGTATCTCTTTTGCCCGCTTGATTCCTCGCTTCTGATCGGTTTTATCGCTTCCCCACAGCATCAGGTAAGCGGTGATTCCCGTGCGCACAAAGTACACCCTGTAGCCGGGCCCGACGAAGACACGCATTTCACTCAATCCATCGCCTACAGGTTCGCAATCGCCAAAATTGTTTTCCTCGGCTCGATCCAGCCGGGTCAGAATTGCAGTTTTTCCCCAGACATCCCTCATACCGTCGAGCCATGTATCAAACTCCGGCGTCCTGCCGATCAAATTAGTCACGTTTCACCTGTAGCCTACTGGCTACTCCTTGCTGATGCCAGTGATTTTTTATCCCGGCGCTAACCGGAATAAAAAACCCTAGCCCAGCCCCCGTGCCATCAGGCGGTCAATACTATTAGCGCTTGTTTCCCTCGCGTTTAAAGGGCCCGATCAAACAACGGCGTCACGTCATACCGCTGTTTGAGCATCTGCGCATCCACCAGGAAATCCGCCGTGGCCTGGGCCTCGCTGACAATCGTCGGCGAGATCGGCAGCACCTTGATCGCGTCACGCTTGAACCACACCTTGGCAATGTCCGGCGAGGACTGGTTGGCCTTCGACCACGCCTCGGCATACTCATCAACGTGCGTGTTGCTCCAGACCCGAGCACGCGTCAGGCGCGCGACAAAGTCTTTGATGATCGCGCTTTTTTGCGCCAGCGCCGGTTCATACGCAACGATGTAGGTCGGCGCGCTCATCAAGCCCTTGGCATTGCGGATCAGCGTGCTGCCTTCTTTCTCTTGCAACGACACATAGGGTTCCCAGGTGCCGAAGGCATCAATGTCGCCTTGGGTCAGTGCCAGGCTGGCTTCGGCCGGCAACAGGAATTTGAAGGTCACGCTGTTGCGCGGTACGCCGGCTTCATCCAGTGCTTTATAGGCCAGTTGCTGGCTCCACGAGCCGTTCCAGATCGCGACGGTTTTGCCTTTCAGGTCGGCCACCGAATGGATGCCTTTACGCGCGACGATGCCTACACCGTCAAGACTGGTCTGGGTGCTGGCCACCACTTTCACCGGCGCCCCATTGGCGGCAAGGCTGATCACCGGCGTGTCGCCGACAATGCCCACGTCGAGCGCACCACTGGCAACCGCCGAGGCCACCGGCGAACCGGTGTTAAAGCGCTTGAAGTCGATTTTGTACGGCAAGTCTTTGAGCTCGCCCGACAGTTCCAGGACGATGCGATTGGAGAAAAACTGGTCGCCCACCGTCAGGGTCTGGGGCTCTGCCGCCCACGCCGAAGGGCCGTGCAGCGTTAGCGAAGCCAGGCCCAGCAGGGCGAGCATTGTTTGACGATTGATCATGAAAGGCATCCACACGGTTAATGGCTGACTCAACCATCTGTGGGCATGCAGTCTGGTGATGAGGGAGGGTTTGATCGGTCGCCAAGTGTGGCGCCCCTAGAAGCTAACGCAATAAAGGCGCAGTGATTAATACTGTTGAGCACTATCGATAGAACTGCGGCGCAGCTCGATAGGTTTTTTCCGTATTAAAAACTTTGCCCTCCCTGAGTTAGGGTGACGCCACCAGACCACTGGACCCCGCGCCTGAATCCCTTTCTGCAAGGTCCATTGCATGTCGACTCCCGCTTTGAATATCTGGGGCTGCGCGCCCTCCGCCCGTTACGAACAACTGGCCGCACCGTTTCGCCCACTGTTTGCGCAGATCCTTGCCCAAGCCGCCGAGGCTGATCAAACCCGCGCCAGCCTCACTAACGTTATCCAGCAGCTGAATAAACTGGGCTTGCCCCGTTGGCGCTTACCCGTGAGTGAGGGCGGCCAGGACGCGACACTGGTTGAACTGCTCGCGCTGCTCACCGAGTTATCCGCCGCCGACTCCAACATCACCCAGGCCCTGCGCGGGCATTTTGGTTTTTGCGAAGACGTACTCTGCGCCAAAGACCTCGACTGGCGCGCCAAATGGCTGCACCGACTCGGCCAGGGCGCGCTGCTCTCCCCCGGCAGCACGGAAGTCGGCAACCAGACCCGGGGTGATTTCGACACCCGCCTTCACCGTGATGCACAGGGCACGTTGCGCATCAGCGGCAAAAAGTTCTACACCACCGGCGCGCTCTACAGTGACCTGATCAACACCATCGCCACGGGCGAAGACGGCACGGTGTACAGCGTGGTGGTCGACCTCAAAGCCCCTGGCGTTCAGATCATCGACGACTGGAACGGCTTCGGCCAACGCCTCACCGCCAGCGGTACATGCGTCTTTGACAATGCGCCGGTGGAAGACGACCTGCGCCCCACACACCAGCGCTTCGGCTACGGCCAATCCTTCTTCCAGATCTACCACCTCAGCACCCTCGCCGGCATCGCCCGCCGCGCTGCGTTGAGTGGTGCGCAAGAACTCAGCCAGCGCGCCCGGACCTTCACCACCGGCAATGCCGACACCGCCGCGCACGACGTGCAACTGCTGCAAGTGATCGGCGAAGTCGCCAGCCAGGCGTATGCCGCGCAAGCCATCAGCCAGCAAGCGGCGCAGCGCCTGGAGCAGACCGCGCAGTATGTGATCGCCCACGAGCAGCCGTTGCATGACGATGACCCACACGTGGCATTGGCGGAATTGGAGGTGTGCCTGGCAGTCAACCCAGTGGTGGATGCCACACTCGCGGCGACCACCGCGCTGTTTGACGCGCTGGGCGCCAGTGCAACGGCGAGCAACAAGGCGCTGGACCGGCTATGGCGCAATGCGCGCACGTTGGCGAACCATAATCCACGGGTGTACAAGTCGCGGATTGTGGGTAATTACCTGGTGAACGGTTTGCTGCCACCGGCGCAGTGGCGAGTGGGCGTGGCCAAGGGCTGAGCATTGTCCGGTTGAAGCCACAACACCGGGCAAAGGCGGGAGCGGGCGTGCTCGCGAATTCGATGGGCCAGTCAATAGAGTGGGTGACTGACACGACGCCTTCGCGAGCACGCCCGCTCCCACAGGGTTGCCCGCGCATGGCTTGGGACAGGTGTCGGTGTCACCGCCTCACAAACTCCACCACCCGCGCCAGCATCCGATCACATGCCGCCAACTGTTCCAGGCTGATGAACTCATCCGGCTTGTGCCCCTGCTCCATACTGCCCGGCCCGCACACCACCGTCGGGATACCGGCCTGATCAAACAACCCGCCTTCAGTGCCGAAGGCCACCGTGCCGTAAGCCGGCGAACCACAGAACTCGGCAACCCAGGCAGCCGCCTGGCTTTCGGCCGAAGTGGCCAGGCCCGGGTAGCTCGACAGTTCGCTGAAGCTGATCGCGCACTGCTCGCTCACGGCCTGCATTGCCGGCAACAAGGTGTGTTCAGCGTAGCCGCGTAACGCGTCCGCCACTTGCCAGGGGTCCTGGGCCGGCAGCGAGCGCACTTCAAAATCAAACGTGCAATTTTGCGGGACGATATTCAGCGCCTTGCCGCCGCTTATCACGCCGGTTTGAACCGTGGAAAACGGCGGGTCAAATCGCCCGTCAAGCTGCTGCGGCGCCCTGAGCGTTTCACCGAGCCGCACCAGTTCACTGATCAACCGGGCGGCGTATTCGATGGCGTTGACACCGGAAGGCGCATAGGCCGAATGGCACGCCGCGCCATGCACTTCGCAGCGCATCGCCAGCTTGCCCTTGTGACCCAGCACCGGCTTGAGTTCGGTCGGCTCACCGATCACACACAGCAGCGGCTTGACCGGTTGCGCGTGAAACCTCTCGATCAACGAACGCACGCCCAGGCAGCCGACCTCTTCGTCATAGGACAGCGCGATATGCACCGGCATCCGCAACGGCGCTCGCACCAGCGACGGCACGCTGGCCAGTACACACGCGATGTAGCCCTTCATATCGGCGGTGCCACGGCCATACAACTTGCCGTCCTGTTCCGTGAGGTCGAACGGCGCGACCGTCCAACGCTGGCCATCCACCGGCACCACATCCGTGTGGCCGGACAACACAATGCCGGGCAGCCCGGCCGGGCCAATGCTCGCCAGCAGGTTGGCCTTGCTCTTGTGCGCGTTGAACACCAGCTCACAGGCCACCCCGTGGCCTTGCAAATAGGTGCGCACGAAGTCGATCAAGGCCAGGTTGGATTCACGGCTGGTGGTATCAAAGCGCACCAGTTGCGCGAGTAACTCACGGCTGTTGCTCATCGGTCATCTCCCGGCACCGCATAGCCCGGTGCGTGTTGCGGGTTGATGGCGCGGTCGATGTAATCCTGCAGTTGGCCGCGATAGGCCTGCCAGAGTTGGTCGAGGGCGCCGATCGGGTCTTCATCGGCCCAGTCCACCCGCAAATTGACGATGGGCCACAGCAGGTCATCGACCACCACCAAGGCGGCCGAATGCACCGGGCCTGCCTCGCCGCCCCTGGACTGCCCGGCGTGCAGCGCGGCCAGCAAGCGTTCGGCAAGCTGCCCCGGCGCACGTTCGAAAGCACGCACCATGGCTTCGATCACACTGGCGTCAGCCAGCATATTGCCCGCCGCCACGCACTGCTCACCGCTCTGCGCCGCATGAATGCCGAGGGTCTGTGCGCCACTGAAATGTGCGGTGCGGCCCTGATGATCAATCACGGTCACCTGGCGATATTGGCTATGCGCCTGACCGGCTAATACCTCTGCCAGCGCCTCACTCGGCGCCACGCCCTGCCCGAGCACGTCGAGGATCTGCGGGCCCAGGCTCGGCAAGGTGATGTTCTGCGACGCCACCGCGCCCACACCGGGGCGCAGCCACGGGCAACGCGCGCCAACGGCAATGCTTGAAGAGCTGATCGCAATACCCAACTGGCCCGTCTCGGCGCAGCGAGCCACAACGGAAAACGTCATAAAAAGCCCTCAGTCGAGCACCGAAGGATCGGCGTCGATCATCATTTGCTTCATTTCTTCAAAGTGCTGCTGCGAAAAATCCGCGATGCCTTCCCAGCCCCGCGCGGTTTTTTCCGCCACCTCATCCGACAGCACCCGCAGCGGCTGGCCGGTGGACCACGCCGTCACCAGAATCTGGCAGGCGCGCTCCAGGGTCCAGATGTCGTCAAAGGCTTCACCGATGGACGCCGCCGTCACCATCACACCGTGGTTCCCCATCAACAAGCGACGCTTGCCATCAAGCAACCCGGCCAGGCGCGCGCCTTCGGCTTCGGTGTCCGCCATACCGCCATACAGTTCGTCCACGGCCACACGGTTGAAGTACCGCGCGGTGTTCTGGTCGATCGGCGGCACATGCGGTGTGGCCAGGCAGGCCACTGCCGTGGTGTACACCGGGTGCAAGTGCAACACCGCGCGGGTTTGTGGCAACAGGCGGTGAATCTGCCCGTGGATTGACCAGGCGGTGGCGTCCACATTCGGGTGGTCGGCGCTGGCGGGGTCGTCGGCGTTCAACAGCAACAGGTCACTGGCGCGGATACGCGAAAAGTGCTTCCACTTCGGGTTGAGCAAAAACTGTTTGCCATCGGCCGACACGGCGGCGCTGAAGTGGTTGGCCACCGCTTCGTGCATGCCCACATGCGCAATGATACGAAAGGTCGCCGCCAGGTCGATGCGCGTCTGTTCTTCAAGGGATAACGCCATGAATCGGTCTCCGCAAGGCGCGACCGCAGGGATGCGGCCGCGCGATAGGCTTACTGGGGCATCAGCGCTGCGATGTCGGCGTCGGTCGGGGCCTCAAAGTTGTACTTCTTGAGCAAGGCGGCGTATTCCGGGGTGGCGCGGTATTTTTCCAGCCCGTCGAGCAGGGCTTTCTTCACCGTGTCATTGCCCTTCTTCACGCCAAAGCCGTTAAGCACCGGGTAGATCAGGGTGTCGGAAGAAATCACCACGCGGCTGCCCAGCTTGTCGACCACACCACGGGCCACGGCGGCGTCGGTGATCTGCGCTTCCACGGCGTGTGCGAGCAAGGCCTGAGTGGTTTGCGGGTCGGTGCTGTATTCGCTGATCTGAATCGGCTTCAACCCCTTGGCCACGCAATAATCAGCCGACAGTTTGTTCATCTGCGCCAGCCAGGAAGTGGCGCCCATGGAGCCGATCTTGTGGCCGCAGAATTCTTCCGGAGTCTTGGGCTGGAAGGCGCTGTCCTTGAGGGTGAGGATCGACTCGCCGCTTTTCAGGTAAGGGATCATATCGATGACTTTGACCCGCTCTGCAGTGATGTACATCGACGAGTTGGTCAGGTCGAACCGCCCGGCCTGCAGGCCGGTGATCAGGTTGGGAAAGCGTGTATCGAGGGTCTCGACCTTGCGGCCCATGACCTTGCCCAGGCCGTCCATGAACTCGATATCAAAGCCTGCGGGCTTGTTGTTATCCATGTACTCATAGGGAAAAAACGTCACATCGGAACCGGCGATGAGCTTGCCTTCCTGCTGGAACGCCGAAGCCGCCAACGAGGTCAGTGCAACCGCAGCGCCCAGCAGGCACACGGCAAGAGGGCGAACACTTTTTTTAGACGCTGTCATGGTCATTACCTGCAAGGGTTTTAGGGGGTTAGGCAGTCGCGGAATCTTGGCCGGCCTGTTGCACGAAAAAGGACGCGCCACGGGGTTTCTGCGGCAAGCGCAGATGGTTGTCCGTGGAGCGCACCAAGCCACTTTCTTCACCGGCCACCAACACGCCGGCGTGTGCACTGGGCAACGGGTTTTCACCGAATGGCAGCGCGTCTTCAGCGGCGTATACGCTGATAAAAAGAGTGCGCGGCAGTTCGGTCTCGTTAGGGCTCGATGCATGTAACAGGCGCGTGTGCATGAAGCACACGGAGCCGGCCGGGCCGTAACAGGCGACCGGTTGCTGGCAGTGTTCTTCGACCACCGCCTCCTCTACCGAACCGGTGAACCGCTGGTTCTGCCAGTGCGACCACAGCGGGCCTTTGTGGCTGCCGGGGATCACATTCAGAGGGCCGTTTTGCGGGGTCACTTCACTGACCATCAGCAAGGCCGTCACGATGTCGTCGTTGCTGTGGGGCGTGAACAGAAAGTCCTGGTGCCACTTCACCTGGGTCGCGGTGTGCGGCAGTTTCGAATTGATTTTGCTGTGATGAAAACGCGCGCCACCAGCGCCGATCAACTGCGCAGAAATCGCCGCCATCCGTGAGTGCAACGCCACGCGCTCGTACACCGGGGAAATCTCGGTGGGCGAACTCACCCGGCGCAACGACGGGTGATCCGGGCGGTGGTCGCCCTCCAGGTCAAAGCGTGCGCGCCCGTCCACCGTGGCACCCCAACCCTGGTCGTGGCGGCGGCTCTCTTCCACCCACTGGTCGAAGTCGTGTTGCAGCGCGGCCACTTCGTCCAGCGACAGCACGCCTTCTACCACCAGGAATCCGTCGCGCTGGAACTGTTCGATTTGAGCTTGCTCGATCATATTGTTGTGTCCTGAACGTAAAAGAGATCACGCCAGCGAGACGTCCTTGAGGAACGCCTCCACGCGTGGGTTGTAGCCGCTGCGCAAAGCCTGCGGGGTGTCGTCGCACACCACACGGCCCTTCTCCATGAACACGATGCGGTCGGAGACCTTGAAGGCGAAGTTCATCTCGTGAGTGACGATCACCATGGTGATGCCCTCCCCGGCCAGGGCTTCGATGACCTGCAGCACTTCGTTGACTTTTTCTGGGTCGAGCGCCGAGGTGGGCTCGTCGAACAGCATGATTTGCGGGCGCATCATCAAGGCGCGGGCGATGGCCACGCGCTGTTGCTGGCCGCCGGACAACTGGTGCGGGTACTTCCAGGCGTGGTCGAGCATGCCCACCTTGTGCAACAGCGCGTAGGCCTGTTGCTTGAGCGCGTCAGTACGGCCGAGGCGATGGTATTTCGGCGCCATCAGCAGGTTGTCGAGCACACTCAAATGCGGGAACAGGTTGAAGCTCTGGAACACCATGCCGATGTTCAGGCGATGCTCGGCGTGCTCGACGTACTGCGGTTTCTGCGCGCCGACCTTGTTGAGATGTATGAACGGCTGGCCGTTGATCGTGATCTCGCCGTTGTCCAGCTGTTCAAGGCCATTGAGCAGGCGGATCAGCGTGGTCTTGCCTGAGCCGGACGGCCCGATCACCGACACCACTTCACCCGGCTGAATCTGCAAATTGACCGAGCCCAGCACTTCAATATCGTTGTAAGCCTTGTGCAACCGCGTGGCTTGCAGCGCCGATGCACCGGTGCTCGCCGGGCGCTGCAACGCCGTGCGCTGTTGCGTGGCCAGGGCCAGCACCGCCGCGTCCGGCACGCGGGACACGTTGCGTTGGTTGACGTCGAGAAAGCGCTCCAGGCGCTTGAGCAAAAAATCGAACACGGTGACGATCAACACATAGAAGAACGCCACCGCCGCCATGGTTTCGATCACCAGGAAGTTCTGCGAATACAGGCGCTGGCCGACCATCAGGATTTCGGTCAGCGAGATCACCGACACCAGCGAGGTGAGCTTGACGATCGAGATGTATTCGTTGGCCAGCGACGGCAACGCCACGCGCAAGGCCTGGGGAATGACCACGCGCCACTGGGTGCCGAAGAACTTCAAGCCCAGTGCCCGCGCCGCTTCGCCCTGCCCTTTGGGAATTGAGAGCAAACCGCCGCGATGGATCTCGGCCACATAGGCCGTTTCGCAAATCACCAGCGCCAACAGGCCGGACCAGAACGGGTCGGCCAGCACCGCCGACGTGCCCGGCAGCGCCTGGGGCAAGTTGTAGATAAAGATCAGCAGCACCAGCAGCGGCAAGCTGCGGAACAACCAGATATAGCCACGGGCCGGCAAGCTGAGCAGCGGCTGTTTGGATTGCTTGGCCAGCGCCAGCAGAAAGCCCAGGGCAATGCTCAAGAGCCAGGTCAGGGTGCTGAGTTTGATCACCGTCCATGTGGCTCGCCAGAACTCGGCGTCGCCGAGCAAACCAAACATGTAGTTCCAGTCGAATGTCATCGTCGCGGTGCCCTGAACAAAAAAGAAGTTGATCTGCATCGATGGGATGAGAGTCGTGGCGGGAGGCACTTGGGGTCAATTCGTAAAACCCGGCCCACTGGGTAGGCAGAACCTATGCAGCCAGGAAACACTGAAATTCCAATGTGGGAGCTGGCTTGCCTGCGATGGCATCACCTGGGTGGACCTGCCACACCGCGGTGCCTGTCTCGCAGGCAAGCCCGCTCCCACACTGAACAGGTGGTGCTGGAAGCTTTACGCCCTGACCGAAACAGTGCACGCCTTGATGCGCCACACCGAACCCGCCACCTTTTGGTGCAAGCTCAGCTCACACCACTCAGCACCCGCACCGCATGCGGGTCAAAAAAGCTCGGCGGGGCCATGCCGGGGATGTACTGGTCGGACACAAACATCCGGCAGCGCTCGGCAAACGCCGACACCACGCGCGACAGCTGAGTGTTGCTCGCCGTGGCGTAGCCCAGCCGCATCGGCCGATGGGCGCCGGCCAGGCGCAGGCGAATCACGCGCTTGCCATCCTGCGACATGTTCGATTTGGGCCGTGCATTGGCGAAGGAATAGCCAATGCCATTGCCCACCATCGCACGCACCGTTTCGAGGTTGGTGGAGCGCATGATGATGTTCGGCGTGGTGCCCGCCTGCATGAACAGGCTGAGGAAATAGTCGCGGCTCCACGGCGTGTCGAGCAGCACCACCGGGTACGCCTCAAGGTCCTGCATGCTCACCGCAGGCAGGTTCGCCAGCGGGTGATACTCGCCGACCATCACATACGGCGGCAGGTGCGCCAGGGGTTGGAAGTCGATATCCGGGCTGGTCACCAGGTCGTAGGTCAGGGCGATATCCAGCTCGCCGCTGCGCAGTTTTTCCAGCAGTTCCTCATGGTTGCCTTCGGCCTGCGTCAGCCGCACACCTGGAAACGCGCGGCCAAACCCGAACACCAATTCCGGCGTGATCATCGGCGCCAGCGACTCCAGGCAGCCCACCCGCAACGGCCCGCGCACGGTGTTCAACGACTCCGAGGCAATGGTGTAGAGGTTGGTCATCTGCTCCAGAATCAGCTTGGCCTCCTGCATCACCTGGCGCCCCACCGCCGTGAGGGAAATGCCCTGCGCGTGGTGCCGAATAAACAGCTGAATGCCCAGCTCGGCCTCCATATGGGTGATGGCCGCCGAGATGGAAGGCGATGACACGTGAATGCGTTCAGCCGCAGCACTGATGCTGCCTGCCTCTCCCGACGCCACAAAATACTCCAGTTGACGCTGAGTAATACGACTGAGCATTACGCCTGCCCCTCAACAATGACTGTGTGGGTCGCGTTGCAGGGTTCGTGCCGGGTCATCGCCGGCCCTGCGCTGTGCCGATGAGGGGCACAGGCTTCGGTTTTTCCTAAGCACTACCCCGCGCAAATGCTGGTTTCGCGAGAACGAGGGCGATGTGAAGCTTGTTTCATCCCGCTTGCGATGAGTAACCCGCCATGCCCACCCACACCCGCATCCGCATGTTCAACACCCGACAGACCTACCCCAACCAGGCGCTGGACAACGACCTGTGCCAGGCCGTGCGCGCCGGCAACACCGTCTATGTGCGCGGCCAGATCGGCACCGATTTCGACGGCAACCTGGTCGGCCTCGGCGACCCACGCGCCCAAGCCGAACAGGCGATGAAAAACGTCAAGCAACTGCTTGAAGAGGCAGGCTCCGACCTGTCGCATATCGTGAAAACCACCACCTACCTGATCGACCCGCGCTATCGCGAGCCGGTGTATCAGGAGGTGGGTAAATGGCTCAAAGGCGTGTTCCCGATCTCTACCGGCCTGGTGATTTCCGGCCTGGGCCAGCCGGAATGGTTGATGGAAATCGATGTGATCGCCGTCGTGCCGGATGACTGGACCGTATGAAAGCGGTGATTGCCCGCGAGCCGGGCGGGCCTGATGTGTTGCACCTGGTAGAGCGCCCGGTGCCGACGCCCCAGGCAGGCGAGGTGCTGATTCGCGTGGCGGCCGCTGGCGTGAATCGCCCGGACCTGATGCAACGCAGCGGCGCGCCGATTCCCCCTGGCGCCACCGATGTGCTCGGCCTGGAAGCGGCGGGCACCGTGGTTGCGGTGGGCAGCGGTGTGGACGAGTTCGCACCCGGCGACGCCGTGATGGCGTTGCTTAACGGCGGTGGCTACGCCGAGTATTGCCTGGCCCACGCGGCGCATTGCCTGCCGGTACCGGCGGGATTATCGCTGCAACACGCCGCCGGGGTGCCGGAAGCAGCCTTTACCGTGTGGCACAACCTGTTTGAACTGGGCCGCCTGCGCACGGGCGACACGCTGTTGATCCACGGCGCCGCCAGTGGCGTCGGCAGTTTTGCCGTGCAGTGTGCGCAGGCGGCCGGCGCACGGGTGATCGCCACCGCGGGCGGCCCGCAGAAAGTCGCGATGCTGCAAACGCTGGGCGTGTGGCGAGCGGTGGACCGTCACAGCGAAGACTTCGTCGACGTGGTGAACCACCTCACCGAAGGGCGTGGCGTGGACGTGGTGCTGGATAACGTCGGCGGCGCTTACGTCGCGCGCAACCTCGCCGCCCTGGCAATGGGTGGGCGACACGTCAGCCTGGCGTTCCTGCAGGGCGCCCACATCGAGTTGGACTTGCAGGTGCTGATGCGCAAAAACCTCAGCCTCACCTCCTCCACCTTGCGCCCCAAAAGCCACGCCGAAAAAGCCCGGTTGGCGGTGTGCATCCGCTCGCGCTTTTTACCCTGGCTGGCCTGCGGTGCGGTGCGCCCGCAGATCCACGCGCAGCTACCGCTGCTTCAAGCAGCCGAGGCCCACCGACTGCTGGAAGCCAACGCCAACGTCGGCAAAGTCCTGCTGACCGTCGCTAAATAACGGGAGAGCCCCATGCCCCACCGCGTGTTTTTCCTCAATGGGCCCAACGCCAACCTCTACGGGCTGGATAAAAACGGCACCTACGGCAGCGAGAGTTTCGCCAGCATCGAAGCCCGCTGCCAGCACCACGCCACCGGGCTCGGCCTGGCCCTGGACTTTCGCCAAAGCAACCACGAAGGCGTGCTGGTGGACTGGATTCAAGAGGCCCGACTGAACGCCGACGCCATCGTGATCAACGCCGCCGGGCTCACCTACAGCTCCGTGCCGATCCTCGACGCACTGCTGGCGTTCGACGGCCCGATCATCGAAGCGCACATGAGCAACATCTGGAAGCGCGAGAGCTTCAGGCATCACTCCTACGTGTCCAAGGCCGCCACCGGCGTGATCGCCGGGTTGGGAGCGTTGGGTTATGAACTGGCACTGACGGCGGTGGCCGCGTTGCTCAAACCTTAAATACAGGCTCGAAAACACAGCCACTCGAATGTGGGAGATGGCTTGCCTGCTCCCACACTGGATCTTCGGTGTTACAGACAACCTCTTACTCTCAGGAAACGCCAATGACCGTCGAAACAATCAACACCCTGGTAGTCGGCGCAGGCCAGGCCGGCGTCGCCATGAGCGAACACCTGTCCCTGATGGGCGTGCCGCACATCGTGCTGGAGCGCCACCGCATCGCCGAACGTTGGCGCTCGGAGCGTTGGGATTCGCTGGTCGCCAACGGCCCGGCCTGGCACGACCGCTTTCCGGGGCTGAAATTCGAAGGCATCTCCCCCGAAGCCTTCCCGCCCAAAGAGCGCATGGCCGACTACTTCGAAGCCTACGTTCAAAAATTGCAGGCCCCTGTGCGCACCGGTGTGGAAGTCCAGCAAGTGGAACGCCACGTGGGCCGCCCCGGCTTCAAAGTCACCACCTCCGCAGGCGTGATCGAGGCCAATAATGTCGTGGCCGCCACCGGCCCGTTCCAACGCCCGTCGATGCCGACTATCGTTCCCGCCACTGCGCCGTTGCATCAACTGCATTCATCCTCCTACAAAAATCCTGCTCAGTTGCCCGAAGGCGCGGTACTGGTTGTAGGCGCCGGCGCCTCCGGTTCGCAAATCGCCGAAGAACTGCAAAAGGCCGGCAAGACCGTGTACCTCTCCGTGGGCGAACACTACCGCCCGCCCCGCGCCTACCGCAGCCGTGACTATTGCTGGTGGCTTGGCGCCCTGGGCTTGTGGGACGAAGTCAAAATACAGCCGAAGAAAAAGCACGTGGCCTTTGCCGTCAGCGGCTACGAAGGCGGTAAGACCGTCGACTTCCGCCGCCTGGCACACCAAGGCATCAACCTGGTAGGCGTGACCCGCAGCTGGGACGACGGCGTGATGACGTTTGCAGCGGGCCTGGCCGACAACGTGGCCGAAGGCGACCGCGCCTACTTTGATGTACTGCGCGACGCCGACGCCTATATCGAAGCCAACGGTTTACCGTTCCCCCTCGAACCCGACGCCTGGGAACTGCTGCCAGACCCGGAGTGCCTGGTTAACCCGATCCTCAGCCTGGACCTGGCCGTAGCGGGCGTGACCACCATTCTCTGGGCCACCGGCTTCACGTTCGATTTCAGCTGGTTGAAGGTCGATGCGTTTGACGAAAAAGGCGAGCCGTTCCACAAGCGCGGGATCTCGGCACAGAGCGGGATTTACTTCCTCGGCCTGCCGAACCTGGTGAACCGCGCGTCGTCGTTTATCTATGGGGTTTGGCACGATGCGAAGTACGTGGCCGATCATATTGTTTTGCAGAATGAGTACATGTCCTACAACAAGCCCTGAAACAGCAAAGTCCGAGGCGACAGCGCCTTGCTCCCTTGCCTACGCTTGCGTCAGAATCCGCCGGCTTGTGCGCTTGAGTGGGCGTCTCTAAGGTTGCTCGGTCGCTGAACACTCAGTGATCGGGTTTAGTAGCCTGGGGTTATTCCAGTCAGTGCATGAGCATCATCTGTCGGACGGTCTAGTCCGTGCTTGATGGTGGCTGTGTGCAGGGCGTCCTCGGGCGCGCCGGCTTTCTTGGAATTCCCCGGTCTACTAACCTGCGCACAGCTGCCACCCCTTTGTTTAGTAGCTCAGAGGTGGCGGCCCTAAAGTGGGAAATTCCAAGTATGTTCAAAGTTACGCCCAACCCTCCGAACGAACCGGACCTGAAACTCAATCAGGCTGCGCATCGTGCGATTGATCGCTATCTCAATCCAGAAACCGCCCCGCCTTCATCACCGCCGGGTTTATTCAGCGTTGCCGTCGACGCCAGCAGCGAAACCCTGATCACCAACAGCTATGAAACCTTTTCCTCAGTCACCGCCTTGCTGCTCGACCTATCGGAGGATTTGACGGGAAAACAGCGCGATGTGGCGCTGGCGATTCACCAGTTGAGTGAATTGGGGGTTTTATTGATCGATAGACTGATGGAGCGCGAGGCCGCTGTAACAGGCGGCTAAGCGTTCAACAGCACGACCCGAAAAATCGCCGATTCGTCGCAATGCCCTTGATGACGAATCGGCGCTTTTTTGTGGCTTTGCTGGGTTAGTGTCCGAGGGCGTCTAATACACATGCCCTGCTGACAGTCGCGGGGTGAAAGACATGAAAAAACAGGACTGTATTGGGTCATTCATTTATGGCGGTGAAAGGTCGATGTTGGCCGAGAGTTGCCGGTCGCGAACGGCAGCAACCGGCCCAGAGTGTGTAAAAACGCTTCGCCAAAATTGAAGTGTGCGCGTCTACGTTAAATCTGAAATTTATCGGCACGTCTGCAGATGTGGATTTCGCTTAGAAACGCGATTTCCAGTCCGGTTTTGAGCACTTGGCGCGCTCAAAAACGTTTTTACACAGCCTCGGCCGATTGCTGCCGGTCATGTCTCCACTCATCTTGCCGGTCAAAAATGATGCACATAAAGGGTTAAGTCGAACGCACATGGGAGCGTCAGGCAGGGTGAAATTTCCCACTAGAGCGTCGGTAGCCGATCCTGCGCACAATTGCTCTCCATTTTCGGCTCATTGGCCATGGGGACACGCGCGCCCGAATCGACATTGAATATGTCAATGTAACAACGGCTTAGCGAGCCCGGGATGTCGACAATCCCGCCTTTGATCACGTAACGTGCGCCCGGTGCAAATTCGCTGACAAACGATATGCTGCACGAGCGATTGGCATTGGCCGCGCCGCGCAACTCCAAGTGCAGAGGCTTGCCGGCTTCAATCGGAAAAAAGCCCTCCGGCGTCGATACATTCTTGTGAACGGAAACCAGCTGCTTGCCCTCCCCCGACGCAGTCGCCACGGGTTTGCCGTATTTGCAGCCGATGGCATCCGCCTCGACCAGCGACACACCGTTTCGATAATTCTCCATCGACACCAATTCACTGCGGATAAGCGCGTGAGGCGCCCCCGCAGGCACAAGGTATTTCGGCGCAGGGGCGCAGCCTGCCAGCAGCAGAATTGAACACAGGTAAAGAGGCTTCATAATTTCCTTATTCTGGACTGGGGGGCCGTAGAGCTCCGCTATTAATCACTTCAGCACTCGCCGTTGCCAGCGCATTCACCGGCATGCTGGTCGGGCGAAACGTCCACCTTGAATTTGTTTCATCGTCGAACTGACTGGGTCTGAGCCAGGGGAAAAGACAGCCTTCCCCTTATTCGCAAATTGCCGAATTGCCGTCGCGGATAAGTTCGGTTACCCAATCAGCAAATGCGCTCACGGCTGGCGAGAGAAAACGTTGATGCGGATAGAGCAAGGTGACAGGTACGGACGCAGGCTGCCAGTCCGTGAGCACCTCGATCAGCCGCCCCTCCTGCAGATGCTCCGAGACCACCCTCTCCGCAAGCTGCACCAGCCCGAAACCTTCAAGACACAGTTTTATGTAGAGTCCTGTCTCATTCACCGCCGCAGTACCGTTGACCGGGACTGAGATTTTTTGAGTGCCGCTTAAGAAGCACATTTCACCCGTTCGCCTGGAGTTGCCTGAAAAATAATGAATGGCCCGGTGGTGAGACAAGTCGTCCGGGGTCTGGGGAATACCGTTATCGTTGAGATAGGCCGCAGAAGCACATGTCACCCAGCGAAACTGTCCGAGGGGGCGTGCAACGAGCGTTGAGTCATTGAGTTCGCCTGTGCGAATGACGCAATCAATCCCCTCCTGAACGAGATCCACCTGCCGATCATTAACGCCTATCATCAGGTAGATATCCGGGTATCGCCGGTAAAAGTCTTTCAGGTTCGGCATGACAATAAAATGTGCAATGCCGCCCGGCATATCAACCCGCAAACGCCCCTGCGGTCGTTTTGCAGAATCCGTCAGGCCGGACTCCGTCTGCTCAATCAGTTCGAGTATTTCCCGGCATTGCGCCAGGTAACGTGCCCCCTCGGATGTGAGGCTGACCTGCCGCGTTGTTCTGTTGAGCAGGCGCACCTGCAGGTACTTTTCCAGAGTTTTAATACTGCTGGTCACCGTTGACGCCGGCAAAGAGAGCGTTTGCGCCGCGTGAATAAAGCTCCCCGCCTCTGCCACACGGACGAAAACCTGCATTGCCTGGATACGGTCCATTTTTTTTCCATGAGCCACAACGGAATCAACCGCCTGAACACTATTGTTCGTGATTGCTGAATAATCAAAACAGTTTAGCCCTCTTTTTCGGGAGTATCACATTCCGTATCTTTTCTTCACGACATTCAAAACGTGAAGCGAAATGACTGAATATAGCCGCAACATCGTGCAGGCCCCTGCCTCACCGGCCGGCCGCACCCTTATCCGCGGAGCCACTGTGCTCAGCATGGACGCTGATATAGGCAATCTGGTGCGCGGCGATATCCTCATCGACGACAGCACCATCACGGCCATACATGAAAACATCGAGGCCGACGACGCCATGGTTATTGAGGCATCCGGCATGATTGCCATGCCGGGCATGGTCGATACGCATCGCCACGCCTGGGAGGGGCAACTGCGCCGGCTGAATCCGAATGCCGAAACGCTTGAAGACTACTGCAACGCAACGCATTACTCGTTTGCCAAATACTATCGTCCGGCCGACATGTATATCGGCAACCTGCTGACCGCCTTGGGCTGCATCGATGCTGGCATCACCACCGTGGTTGATAACTCGCACAACAGCCGCACCGGCGCGCACTCCGACGCAGCGGTCGAGGCCCTGCTTGACGCTGGAATCCGGTCCATACACGCCTCCGGCGCGCCGGTTTCTGGGGAGTGGGACAAAGCCCACTGGCCCGGCAACCTGGAGCGCCTGCAGGAAAAATATTTCAAACCCGGGGACAACGAGCTGGTCTCGCTGGCGGTGATGGCACAGCTGGAACCTGAGCTGTGGGCTGAAGCCCGGCGGCTGGGCCTGCCGATTATCACCGAGTTTTTTGGCGGAGAAATGGCCGCTGAGCTGCAAGGGCTGCACCGGGAAGGACTGCTGCGCCCCGATAACATCTTTAACCACTGCACCGCGCTGCCGGACGCAGGATGGCAAATCCTTCGCGAAGCTGGCGTACGGGTCAACGTATGCCCGCGCTCCGATGCCCACTACGGCATCGAGGATGGCATGTTCGCCATGCAGTCAGCCCTGCGTCACGGTATCCGCCCGGGGCTGAGCGTGGATAACGAAACGTCCTACAGTGGCGACATGTTTATGGAGATGCGCGTGGCGTTTTACCTGCAACGCGTCATGGGCATGCACCAGCAACGTTGCTGCGGGTTAGAACATCATCCGGTGACACTGCCTGCCCATAACCTGCTGAAAGCCGCCACTGCCGACGGCGCTGCCTGTGCAGGACTGCAGGACAAAATCGGCAGCCTCACCCCCGGAAAACAGGCTGATCTGATCCTTATCAATGCACAGGACCTCAACCTCTACCCGTCGGGCAATGCATTCGGCACCGTGGTACACGCGGCCGAACGCAGCAATGTTGACACGGTCATGATTGGCGGACGCATCGTCAAGCGCAACGGCAAGGTACTGGGCGTGGGCAGCGAGCGGCTGCGTGCGGCGATCGACGAATCCCGTGAGCATCTATTTGCCGCTGCTGGCTACCAACCTGACATTTTTTCCGAAACGTTCGTGCCGCTTGAAACGGCCCGGTAAGGAGGCGCGAGATGAGTGCAGTCTATTACCTGTTAGCCATCGGCGCAGGACTGGGCATAACCCTGCAGACCACGCTGAACGGTCAACTCGCTAAAGGTGTAGGGGGCGATTCGGTAGCGGCAGCTCTATTCTCCTTTACCGCCGGTGCGGTGTGCCTCGGCATATGTTCACTGATGCGGGGCGGAACATTAACCTCACTGGCAGCCATACCGACCCAGCCCTGGTGGAGCCTGCTGGGCGGACTGCTCGGTGCCGGTGCGCTGCTCAGTTACGTGGTGCTTGCGCCCAAAATCGGCTTGTCAGCATTGCTTGGGCTCGCTATCGCCGGGCAGATTACATCGTCGCTGGCTATCGATCATTTTGGGCTGATGGGGGCAGTTGAAAGACCGGTGTCTCCCGTCAAGTTGGTCGGCTCGATGGTGATGCTGGCAGGCCTGGGCATCGCCCTATTCGGCGATAGTTGGTCAGCGCTTTTCTCCAGATGACGGCTGCGGTTTACTCCACCACATCACGTAGGAAGAACAGTGGTCTACCCCAACTTCCTAGCCTTCTCAACCCTATATATAGGCTAGAGGCCGTTGGCTAGAGGACCTTGTCCTCTACAATACTTCCACCAACTCAAATTCTTCTGCCACAAGTTCCATAGCCTCGTCGAACGCCCCCTCTCGTTGGAAAAAATCTTTATGGCCCTGCTTCCAGTACCTGAGACTGAGATCCCCTTCGCCTTCCTTTCTGGCTAGGTCTTGATCGACGTCGCAGTAACGAATGATATGCATCGAAATAACTCGAATGACACATACCGGCTCGCCCTGACTGTTGAGGACGATGCTGTAACCGCCAATAGTGGATGATTCATCTTCATGTTTGAATGATGAGAGCGAGCAACAGGTGGCTGTTTTTATGCCTTTAGCAACCCGTTCGGCGAGTTCATCGGCCATTTCTGGAGTATCCCCAAATGACCATGCGGTGGCGCCGGGGTACCTGACCTTTAAATCATCCATTATGTTCACAGCTAAATCCCTTTAATTCATGTTATTGGCGATCGCCTTGGCACCTATTAAACCGTCACGATTGGGCCGCCGTAGCGCTCTGACGGACATAGTAATTATCAAATTCGCCGCTTTCGACGAATTGGAAACCATGGCGAGTATAAAAACGATTCGAGGCACTTTCCTTGAGGGCACCTACTTTAATAGGAAGCGCGGCCGCATCCGCCTCTTTGAAAATCTGCGTGAGCACAGCAGCACCTACTCCTGATCCTTGCGCACGGGGTATCACGTACAGGTGGTCGAGCATGAGTTCATCGCGGTGATGCTTGACCACTACAAAACCCACTCGGTCTCCAGCTACTTCAATGTAACGCGTGTTGCGCGCTTCAAAACTGCTAACAAACCGCTCGCGCGCGCGTACCGGATCGAATCGCCCGGCACGCTCCAGGCTGTCGCGCATAGCCTCAATTCGAATGGCGACGAGGTCGTCCATGTCGCTGTGTTGAGCGCGCACTAACGTGACAGGGGCGTTTTGACTGAGTGAAATTGGCATGTTTTGCGCTCTGCGCAGGCTCTCGGTTCGACCAATATGGGAAGCCGGGAAGCAGACCACGTTCAGGCGGTTTCCCGGACGTGGCCTACCCATTTCTTCTCTAACGCAACTCATCCTCAAGCCCGCTTCGGCAACTTCCAATTCGGCCGTATGAAATGGCAGGTATAGCCGTTGGGTATCCGCTCCAAATAATCCTGATGCTCCGGCTCCGCCTCCCAGAACGGCCCCGCGGGCTCAATCTCAGTCACCACACGGCCTGGCCATAACTTCGACGCATCAACATCCGCAGCGGTGTCTTCGGCGATGTCGCGTTGTTGTTCACTCAGGTAATAAATCGCCGACCGATAGCCCGGCCCGACGTCATTGCCCTGCCGGTTGGGCGTGCTGGGGTCGTGTATCTGGAAAAAGAACTCAAGGATCTGCCGGTACGTTATCACTGCGGGGTCAAACACGATTTCAATCGCTTCCGCATGATTGCCATGGTTGCGATAAGTGGCATTCGGCACATCGCCGCCGGTGTAGCCGACTCGGGTGCTCAGCACGCCGGGGTAGCGGCGCAGCAGGTCCTGCATGCCCCAGAAGCAGCCGCCGGCGAGGATGGCGGTTTCGGTTTGGTTGGTCATGGTGTGTCCTTGCGCTCAATGGATACACAATAGTTATGGGGCTGTGTTGGCCAATACCAAGGTTCAACGGCAGTTAGTTGTGGTTCTCTCCCAAAACTGTAGCGGCAAAAAGTTCTACACTCTCGCGCCTATCCTGCTCGGAACCGCGCCATGCGACGTCATATCCCCTTGCTGCTGTTATTTCTCCCCGGGCTGGTTTACGCCCTCCCCGCCCTCAAAGACACCACGCTCTACACCACCACCGCCCAAGACTGCCACGATGTGGACCTCGCCACCTGGCAGCACCCGACCCGCACGTTGTTGGAGAAAAACAACTTCCAGCTCGAACGCATCCAGCTGTGCAACGGCGGCCACTACCCGATTTTCCAGGTGCAAGCGCCCTACGATCCACGCGGTCAGACCAAGGACTTTTTCCTGCCGCTGTATGAGGATATGCGTAAGGCCAACGGTAAATGGCCCTACGCGCTGGTCGTCAGCAGCGACGCGGTGGTGGTGTATGTCAGTTACCCGAAGGCCGACCATATCTCCCTGGATTACGAGGGTTTCGCGGCGCCATAGGCGTGCGTTCCAACGCAGTCAGAACAGGTGGTGTGCTTCCCGGGAGGGGATGCATTGCGACAGGATTTCAGGTGATGATGCGCCACCCCAATCAAGGAAGATAAAAACAATGAAAACAGTGCTGCGTGCCCTGTTCCTGCTGTGCCTGGCGACACCCGCCTTGGCTGCCGAAAGCCCCGTCGGTTTCAAAACCGCCACCCTGCCGGATACAAAAAGCCAGCGCCCACTGGAACTGGCTGTCTGGTACCCCGCCGCCGCCACAGCCAAACCCGAGCTGATCGCCGACAACGCGGTCTTCATCGGCGCCCTCGCCGTGCCCGATGCAGCGCCGGCTGCCGGCGAGCATCCGCTGGTGGTGCTTTCCCACGGTTACGGTGGTAATTGGGGCAAGCAGGTGTGGCTGGCCAGCGCATTGGCGCACAAGGGTTACATCGTAGCGGCGGTCAACCACCCGGGCACCACCACCAAGGATCGCAGCCCAAAAGCCGCCGCCCAGTTATGGCTACGCCCGGCCGACCTGAGCCGCGCCATTGACGCGGTGCTGGCTCAGCCGAAACTATTTGGCGCGGTGGCGGAACATCAGATTGCGGCAGTGGGCCACTCCCTCGGCGGCTGGACCGTGCTGGAAATCGCTGGCGCGCGTTTCGACCCCGACCTGTTCAGCCGGGACTGCGCCGAACACCCTAAGTTGGGTGGCTGCATCGGCTACCAGGAGATGAACCCCGCCGGCACGCCAGCCGGCAAGGCACAACTGGCCGCTGATTTGAGCGACAAGCGCGTCACCGCGATTGTGTCTTTGGACCTGGGCCTGTCACGCGGCCTGACCAGTGCAAGCCTTGCCGCATTGCCGGTACCGGCGCTGGTGATTGCGGGTGGCGTGCACACGGAGGACATGTCCACCGAATTGGAATCAGCCGACATGGTCAAGCGTCTGCCAAACACATCGACGCAGTATGTGGAGATCAGCGACGCCACGCACTTCAGCTTTATGTCGATCTGCAAGCCGGGCGGGATGGCGTTGATTGAAGAGAGCTCACCCGGCGATGGCATGATTTGCCGGGACGGTGAAGGCGCTCGGCCACGGGCGGTGATTCAGCAGCAGGTGGTGGCGCAGATCAGCGAGTTTCTGGCCAGGACCAGCCTACCGGGTCAAAAAACCACCGAACGCTGACAGACCGACGTCGCCACGACCCTCCCGCGTTTAAGCACCATCAACCGCGCGGGCAAGTCGAGAATCACATCACCCACCGAACGCGTATCCAGCAACACCAAATCAGCAGCCTTACCCGGCGCCAACCCATAATCCTTCAGCCCCAGCGCTTTCGCCGGACTTGTGGTGAGCATCGACAACACCGTGGCCTGGTCATCCGCCCCGCCCAGGTGGCAGGCAGGAATGGCCAGTTGCGCAATATTGAGCAAATCGCCGGTGCCAAATGGGGTAAATGCGTTGCGGATATTGTTGGTGGCCAGGCACACATTTACACCGCCGTCACGCAGTGCCCGCACCGGCGTCAGGGTGCGGCGCACGTTATGGCCGTCGCCGCGCGCGCCCAGGTGCAAGTCGGTGGCGGGCAGGCACATGACGCTGATGCCGGCCTCGCGAATCAGCGCAATAATCTCGTGCTGTTTATGCGGCGGCACGGCGCCCAAGCTGGTCAGATGGCCGACACACACGCGGCCTTGGTAGCCTTCCTGAATCGTCTTGCGTGCCAGGTATTCAATGCTCATGTGGTCGGCGTCGTCGGCAAAATCCTGGTGGAAGTCGATGTCCTTGCCGTAACGCTTGGCCAGGCTGAACACGTAGTCGATATGTTCATGCGGCGAATCATCGTTGTAGGGAATGCCGCCCACTACATCGGCGCCTTTTTCCATGGCCTCGACCATCATTGCCTGCATGCCCGGTAGCTTGAGGATGCCTTCCTGTGGGAAAGCGACCACTTGAATATCAATCACGTCGCGAAATTTTTCGCGCAGTTCCAGCACCACATCGAACCCGGTGAAGCCTTGTACGGGGTCGAACTCGGCGTGGGCGCGCACGTGGGTGGTGCCCGACTGCACCAGTGCGCGCAGTACCTGGGTGGAACGCTCGAGAATGTCATCGCGGGTCAAAGTGGGTTTGAGTTCAGCGGTGACCGCTATAGCCTCTTTTAAGGTGCCGGAGCGGTTGGCTTTGCGGTGCATGACATGGGCTTTTTCCAGGTGCAGGTGCCCTTCGACAAAACCCGGTATCAGCACGTTGCCGTGGCCCTGGATTTCCTGCCGGGCCCGGGCTGCGATGTTCGGCGCAACCTCGACGATGTGGCCGTTGTGCACCGCCACGTCCATCAGCGGTTGTGCGTCATCAATGCGTACGTTGCGAAAGATTAAATCCATGAATCCGACCCTCAATGTTGCGGCCCTCAGGCGCACCGGGCGCAACGGTAAAAAACAAACAATGGACGGCTCAACCGTTGGAGCAGCCGTTACCCATCACGTGGTATTCGAGAATGTGCTGCTGGCCCTGGGAGTCTTCGTAGGTCATACGCACGGGCACCACCGCGCAGACGTCCGGCACTTCGCTGGTGGAAATCACGCGGGCGATGTCCAGGTGCTGGGCATAGCTGTATTGCTCGACCGGGAGTGGCTCTTCGGCCATCGCCGCGCCGCAAAACACGCCGAGTATCAGTACAAGTAACGCTTTCATTTTCAGATGACCTCTTCGGCATCGTGAGGAAAGTCGAACCCGGCGCCTGTGCAGCGCCGGGCTCATGGGTAGCGGGATCAGAACGGTTTGGTCGGCAGGTATTTGCCATCCAGGGTGATCACGGCGCGGGAGCCACCGTCCGGGTCGTCGACCTTTTTAATGTCGAGCTTGAAGTTGATGGCGCTGATGATGCCGTCGCCAAATTTCTCGTGAACCAGCGCCTTGAGCGTGGTGCCGTAGACCTGAATCATTTCGTAGAAGCGGTAGATGGTCGGGTCGGTCGGGATACCGTTGCCGATGCTGCCGCGCACCGGAATGGTTTGCAGCAGGAGCACGGCATCGGCGTCGAGACCCAGGGTGTCGGCAACCACTTGGGCGGCGTTGGCCGGCAGTGGGTGCTGGCCGAGCAAGGCGGCGGTGACGAAGGCTTCGTGCAGGCCGGTGCCTTCGGCGATCTGGGCGAACGACAGGTCTTTGCGGGCTTTGGCCAGGAGGATGACGTCGGCCAGGGCAAGGCGAGTGTTTTGGCTGATTTGTGACTGGATCATGGGGTTATCTCCGTGGGTAAACAGTAAGGGTGAAACGGCTAGTGCCAATCGGGACAGCGCCGAAGATCAAGTGTGGGAGCTGGCTTGCCTGCGATGCAGGCAACTGGGTGTGCCAGGCAGACCGGGGGGATGCCATCGCAGGCAAGGCCGCTGCCACCTTCAACTTTCTTCGCTTGCAGGGTCAGTACGAAACAGCGCGTACGGTCGGGTTGTCGGCCAGGGCCACGAACTTGCCGGTGCGGCCATCGAAGGCCTGGATGCAGCCGCTTTCGATGTCGTAGACCCAGCCATGCAGCGTCACGCGCTTCTCTTCGAGGGCCAGGCGTACCGAAGGGTGCGTCTGGATGTTGGCCAACTGCGCGATGACGTTTTCGCGGACCATGGAGGCGACCTTGGCGTGCTGGTCGACATGCTGGCGGGCCTCGTTCACGACTCGGCCGGAGTCGGCGTAGCGCAACCAGCCAGCCACGGCGGGCATGTGGTCCAGGCATTTGCAGGTAGCGATGGCGGTCATCGCGCCGCAGTCGGAGTGCCCGCAAATCACGATGTCGCTGACTTGCAAGGCGGCGACGGCGTATTCCACCGAGGCCGACACGCCGCCCGGCTCGGGGCCGTAGGACGGCACGATGTTGCCGGCGTTGCGGATGACGAACAGGTCACCGGGCTCACGCTGCGTGACCAGCTCTGGCACCAGGCGGCTGTCGGAGCAGGAGATGAACAGCGCCCGTGGACTCTGTTGGTTGGCCAGGTCTTTGAACAGGCCGGCACGCTCGGGGAAGGCGTTACGTTGAAATTTCAGGAAACCGTCGATGATGTCTTGCATGGGTGACTCCATTGGTTCGCGATGCGATGGAGCAAAGGTTACGTAGCCCGTGCAATAAGGTAAAAGTCTCATATATGATCCAGCACATTAGATAATCTTATGGATGCAAACATGCTGGCACGACACATCCAGTACTTTCTCGCCGTCGCGCAACATCAAGGTTTCACCAAAGCCGCAGCGGCCCTGCATGTCTCGCAGCCGGCGCTGTCGCAGCAAGTGCGGCAGCTGGAGGAAAGCCTTGGCGCGCAGTTGTTTGATCGCTCAGGACGCAAGACGCGCCTGACCGATGCCGGGGAGGTTTACCTGCGCTACGCGCTGCGGGCGGCGCAGGAACTGCAAGAAGGCAAACGTGCGATCCATGACGTCGGCGACTTGAGCCGGGGGACGCTGCGGATTGCAGTCACGCCGACCTTCACCACGTACCTGGTCGGGCCACTGGTCGAGGCGTTTCACCGCCGTTACCCGAACATCACGCTGAACGTGCGCGAGGTCGCCCAGGAACAGATGGAGCTGCAACTGCTGGCCGATGAGCTGGATGTGGGCATCGCGTTTGATGAGGTGCATGCCCAGGATATCGACGCCTATCCCCTGCTGGTCGAAACACTTGCGCTGGTTGTGGGTAATCAGCACCCGCTGGCCGAGGCGCAGGCTATCGGGCTGGAGGCGTTGAATGCAGAAGCACTGATTCTGCTGAGCGCCGAGTTCGCCACGCGTGAGCAGATCGACCGCTATTGCAACCAACACGGCATCCGCCCGCGCGTGGTGATGGAGGCGAATGTGATTGGGGCGCTGACTGAGGTGGTGCGCAGGACCACGTTGTCGACGCTGCTGCCGGCGGCCATTGCGCGGGCGCATCCTGAGTTGGTGGCGATTGAGCTTGGGCCGGAGCGGCTGCAACGGACGGCGGTGCTGATGCAGCGCAAAGGGGTTTATCAGTCTTCAGCGTCTCGGGCGTTTGTGCAGGTGGCTAAGGAGGTCGCTGTGGCGCTGGGGGAATGAACCGCGCCTGGCCTGCCTTCGCTGTCGTCTCGAAGTGGAAATCCCCAGCCTACTTGGCGGGGTTCCAAACGATAGCCTGAGCCACCACGACGTGTTCGCCATTGAAGGTGGCCGCGGGCGAGCCATACAGCTGGTAGCCCAGCGCGAGGGCTTCGGAGACTCGATGACAGAACGATGCGTCATCTTTACCGGTTAGTAACCGGTAAACAGGTAAACCTTCGGGAGGAGTGGTTTGCATGGGCGTGCCTTCCTGAATCGACATGAAAATGATGAGGCCCACGCTCGCCTTAAGGCCACCGGGCGAATCGACTGTAGCATCCTTGCAATGTCAACGAGCGGCACGACAATGTAGGGCGACGACAAGGGTGAACGTGTGCAGGTATCGACGCCCTAACGCCGAGACCTGAGTCAGTGACTTAAGCTGATATCATTCAAGCAATTACCCGCTGAGTAGCACGTCATGAATCGCCAGAAAAAACTCAAGCAGCTCTTTAAGGCCAAAGCCAAAAAAGCCAGCGCCAAATTGGCGCCGAAAAGCAAAGATAAGTACATCAGCAAAGCCGACCGCGCGAAACTGGACGCTGAGGCTGATCAAGCCTCAACCAGCGCCGGCAACACGCCCAGCTGAAGGCGTCCCCGCTTCATATTTGCCCCAGATGCGCCGCAGATGGCGCGCCGAACCAAAGCCTGCGCGCTCGGCGACGGTTTCAATGTCCAGGGTCGACTCAACCAGTAACTCACGGGCCACGGTTAACCGCAGCGTGTGCAGATAGTCCAGCGGACTGATGCCGACATGCTCGTGGAACAAACGCGCCAGGTGCCGGCTACTGGTGCAGGCCAGGCTGGCCATGCGCGTGACGGTCCACACCTCACACGGCGCAGCGGCGATTGCGTCCTGCACCCGGTGCACGGCCGGGTGCAGGTGGTTGCGCCCGGCTATCCACGGCGAAAGCTGCGGATCGGCGCCGCTGCGACGCATGTACACCACCATATCCCGCGCGACGGCGCAGGCCAGCCGGGGCCCGGCCAACTGAGCGACGAGGTGCAGCATCAGGTCGATGCCCGCTGTCACACCGGCGCTGCAACTGACCGGGCCGTCGGTGACGTACAGGCGGTTTTCCAACACCCGGGCCTTGGGGGCCAGGGCTTGTAACGTCGGGCATAGCGCGTGGTGCGTGGTGCATTGGCGTCCGTCGAGCAGGCCTGCACGGGCGGCACTCAAGGCACCTGCGCAAACGCACACCAGCCGCTCACCCGACGGCGCGAATACATTTTGCAGCCACTGGGTCAGCGTATTGCTGGCCGACTCGAACGCCTGCCGGCGCTGCGGCGTAACCTTCGAGGTCGAGCCCACCAACACCACCAGCGTGCCCGGCGCCAGGGTTGACGGAAGCGGCGCCAGTCCCGTCAGGGGCAAGCCGATGGACGTTTGCAGGGATTGCACCGGGCTGACGTACTGTAAATCGAAGTCGATGGCCGCCGGGTCCTCGACTTGAGCGGCAAGGCGCAGCACCTCGGCAGGGCCCGCCAGGTCCAGCATCAGCACGTTGGGCAAGAGTACGAACAGCACCGGCACCGTCATGGATTCACCCCTCCAACGCCTGGGCCACCGTCACGATGCGGGCAAAACGCCCTTCCAGTACCAGTTCAGTGCGCTCGCGAATCTGTGCCGGGGTGTAAACCCGACCGCTGCGGGCGTGGGTCATGGGGAAGGTCAACGTCGCCTCGCTGACGAAATCCACACTGAGGCCGCTGTCCGACGCCTGGCGCGTAGTGGTTTCACAGCACTGTTCGGTCCGAATGCCACTGATGATCACCGTGGTAACTCCCATCTCCGTGAGCCGGGCCGCCAGCGGCGTTCCGGCGAAGGCGCTGTGGTAGCGCTTGTGGATGATCAAGTCGGGGTTGATCGACAACTCGCTCAACGCCCTGACATTGCCCGACGCCAGCGAGAAATGCCCCTGGTCTTCGACATGGAAGACTTGTATCACCGGGATGCCTTGTTGAACACACCCGTCGATGAGCGCCTGTTGTTTTTCAAGGTAATCCGGCAGGTCATTTTCGGACCAGTAGGTTGAATGGCGAAACGAATGTTGCGCATCGATTACGACAAGGGCTTTGCGGCTCATGATGTGTCCTCTGGGCTTGCATTACGGTGAGTGATGCAAGCCATGGTAGGCACACAAGCGAATGAGCAACAGACGCGTGCCGGACCACTTAAGGACCGATTCGGACATCAATGACAAACGGCAACGCATGCGCAATTACTTGGCGAAGAGCTGGCTCATGTCCTTGAACGCCTTGAACTCCAGCGCGTTGCCGCAAGGGTCGAACAAGAACATGGTGGCCTGCTCACCCACCTGGCCCTGGAAACGAATGTAGGGCTCGATCACAAACCGGGTTTCACGCGCTCTGAGCCGATCCGCCAAGGCTTCCCACTGGTCCCAGTGCAGGATGATGCCGAAATGCGGGACCGGTACGTCGTGGCCGTCGACCGAGTTGGCGTGCACCGATGCCTGGGATTCAGTCTTGGGGTGTTGGTGGATAACCAGCTGGTGGCCGTAGAAGTCGAAATCGACCCATTGGGCGCTGGAACGGCCTTCGGAGAGCCCGAACACGTCGCCGTAGAAGTGGCGAGCGGCGGCGAGGTCGTAGACGGGAATCGCTAAATGAAAGGGCGAAAGGCTCACGGTGGCTACCTGCAGGTTCTGTGGGTTAGAACACGATTCTTCACCAGAACGACGAGGTGATAAAGCGGATATCTTTCACCCTGACCCTCAATTTTTTCGATGCTCGCGCCCTACTTCGCAGCGTCCAGCACTTCCATGACGCACGCCCTGAATAACTCGAAGAGTGGCAGTTGGCGCTGGGTGTACTTGGTCAGCAGCACGATTTCACGAAAGAACGTGAGGTTGTCCAGGCGCAACACCCGCACGTCGCTGACATGCTCCAGCCACATGCCGGCCATGGGCACCAGGGAAACACCAAGGCCGCTGCGGACCATCTTGACGATGGCATCCAGCTCGTCGAGTTCGAGGGTTGGTTGCGTGTGTAGCTTTTGCTCCTTGAGAAACTGCGTGACCTGGCGCCCGCCGAACGAGCCGCGGTCGTAACGCACAAAGGGCTGCTCGCGAAGGATTTGCAACGGGTCCTCGCCCTGCACGTCCCTGGCGGTGATCAGTACGAAGGGCTCGCGGGCAATGACTTCGACACTCAGGTCTTTGGGCAGGTTGAACGGCGGGCGGATCATGATCGCCAGGTCCAGCTCGCCGGCGTCGACCTGGCTGAGCAAGTTCAGCGAAACGCCGGGCACCAGGTTGACCTCAATGAACGGCGCACGACGCTTGAGGGCCACCAGCGCCTGGGGCAGGAGGCCGGTTTGTACACTGCCGATGGCACCGATACGCAACGAACCCTGAAAGTTGTTCGCGCTGTCGGGGGTGCCCATACGCGAGAAGATATCGAGGATCTCCTCCGCCAGCGGCACCGCACGCTGCCCTGCGGAGTTGAGCGTGGCAGAGCGGCCGGTGCGATCGAACAGCTTGACCCCGAGCGCGTCCTCAAGGTGCTTGATCTGCGCGCTCACGGCCGATTGCGTCAGCCCCACGTGCTGGCCGGCAGCGGCAAAGGTGCCGCGCCGCGCAGCGCTCACAAAGGTCCTTAGTTCTCGAATCATGCGGGTACCCTACTGGTTGTTTTGCGCTCAGCAACCGCTCAACGCCACCTGCGGCCGCTCGCCCGCAAAGAACCATGGCCGCAACCGCACGCCCACGCTGTTACCGATAAACGCCGCCACCAACCATACCCAGCCATGCAGGCTGCCCGAGGCGATGCCGCTGAAGTACGCGCCGATATTGCAACCGTACGCCAGCCGCGACCCGTAACCCAGCAACAAGCCACCGATCACCGCCGCCACCAGCGAGCGCGCCGGGATGTTCAGGCTGGGGGCGAAACGCCCGGCCAGGCCTGCAGCCAACAGCGCACCAAGAACGATGCCGATGTCCATCACGCTGGTGATGTCTTCCCATACCGGCGCGGCGAGGGCCTTGGCGTTGCCCGGCATCTGCCAGAACGCCCAACTGGCCACATCAACCCCCAACCCGCTCGCCACCTTGGCCCCCCACAGCGCGAACGCCGAAGTAATGCCCCACGGCCGCCCGGCCAATGCCAGGGTCGCGTAGTTGAGCAGTGCCAGGCCAATCGCGCCCCACACCAATGGCCATGGCCCGCGCAGGAAGCGGCGCAGACCAATGTGTTCGCTGGTTACGCCCGCCTCAAGCTGGCCATGCCGGCGTTTTTCCAGGCGTACGGTGATGGCGGCGATAAGGCCGAACGCAGCCAGGCTGACGACCAATGCCGGCAACACGCCGAAGCTTTTGACAATTGAAACCGCCGGGAACGCGGGCAACGCAAACCACCAATCAACATGGTGCGTAGCGATCAACGAACCGCAAATAAAGAACAACAGTGTCACCAGCATGCGCGCATTCCCGCCACCCACGGTGAACAGCGTGCCCGACGCACAACCGCCGCCCAACTGCATGCCGATGCCGAAAATAAACGCCCCAAATACCACCGACACGCCGGCCGGCGCCACCAGCCCAACCACCGGCTGACCGAACAATGTGCCGGCCCCCAGCGCCGGGAAAAACAACAGCACCGCCACGGCCAGCATCACCATCTGCGCACGCAAACCGGCGCCGCGCCGATCATTGATAAACACACGCCAGGCCGAAGTGAAGCCGAAGGCGGCGTGGTACAAGGTCAAGCCCAGCGCGGCACCGACCACCAGCAACAACACTTGGCGCGGGCCAACGCTGTTTTGCAGGAATACGGCGCCGACTACCAGGACGATAAAGGCCACCAGCGGCGCGAAGGGCTTGCGCGCGGGCGTCAGGGGAAGCGAGGTGCTCATGGCGAATCTCAGTCTGTTTGAATCGGGAGGGTTGGATGACGGCAAGTATAAACCCAGACTGGTACCATTCAGGGCATGGCTCCTAAGCTTGCAACGTTGAATAAACACCTGTCGCCCCAGGCACACGACGAACTCGCCGCTGCGATGAAATGGCTGGAGCGCTTCGCTGATTTTTGAACGACCTGATTGAGGAAATAGCATGGCTGCCACCTCGCTGGACGCAACAATTGCTCGGATCATCGAAGCGCACGCCTACAGCCTGCAACACGTATTGCCCACGCCGGGCGAATCGGGCACGGCGCAGACCCTCCTCGGGCTGCTCAAAAAAAGGGGGAACTGAAGCCGTCATGAGTTTCCTCGGTACTTTCCGCTCCCTGCGCAGCCCCAACTACCGCATCTGGGCCGCTGGCGCATTGGTGTCCAACGTCGGCACCTGGATGCAGCGCACCGCCCAGGACTGGCTGGTGCTCACCCAGCTCACCCCGCACAACGCCGCCGCCGTGGGCATCGTCATGGCGTTGCAGTTCGGGCCGCAGCTGTTGTTGCTGCCCTGGACCGGTTTTGCGGCCGACCACTACGACCAACGCAAGCTGCTGATTACCACCCAGGCGGTCATGGGCGTACTGGCGCTGACACTGGGGGTGTTTACCATCACCGGCTTCGTGCAGCTCTGGCACGTGTACGTGTTTGCGTTTTTATCAGGGTGTGCCTCGGCATTCGATGCACCGGTGCGGCAGATTTTCGTGGCGGAGCTGGTGGGCGAGAAGGACTTGTCCAATGCCATCGCACTCAACTCAACGTCATTCAATATGGCGCGCATGATCGGCCCGGCGGTAGCGGGCGTGACCATCGCCTCGGTCGGCACCGGCTGGGCGTTCCTGCTCAATGGCTCGAGCTTTTTTGCGGTGCTGGCGTCACTGTTTTTCCTGCGGGTATCGGGCCTGCATGCCAAGGCGCGAGCCCCACGAACCAAAGGCAGCCTTACCGAGGGCATGCGTTATGTGTGGGCGCGGCCGGACCTGAAGGCGATCTTGCTGATGCTGTTTCTAATCGGCACCTTCGGCATGAACTTCCCGATTTTTATCTCGACCATGGCCGTCAGCGTGTTCAATGCCGATGCGCGTGGCTACGGCCTGCTGACGTCGACCCTGGCCATCGGCACCATCGCCGGGGCGTTGATTGCCGCGGGCAGTGAACGACCGCAGTTCAAGTCACTGTTGACCGGTGCAGCGGTGTTCGGGTTTGGCTGTTTCCTGGCGGCCCTGGCGCCCAATTACTGGATGTTCGCGATTGCGCTGGTGATCATCGGCGTGGGTGCGATGACGTTCAGCAACACCACCAACAGCTTGATGCAACTCACCACTGAGCCGGCCATGCGCGGCCGGGTGATCGCCCTGCGCGTCGCCGTTGCACTGGGTGGCACGCCGATTGGCGCGCCCATCGTCGGCTGGGTGGCCGACCACCTGGGCCCGCGCTGGGCACTGGTGGTCGGCGCGGTGTCCGGCATTCTGGCGGTTGGCGTGGCGCTTTACACCCTCAGGCGCCAGTTGGATAAGCCCAAGTAGCCGCCTTGAGAACTTCGCCGCAGCCACCACGTTGCATAGGGGGGCGGGGTATGCAATGATCCGCCCCCTCATAGGTAGGGGGGGTATATTGTGGGCCACATCGCCGCAAACAAAGACAGCTTGATCAAGCGCGTCAAACGCATCGCCGGGCAGATCCAGGCGGTTGAAAGAGCGCTGGAGTCGGACCTCGACTGCGCCAAGACGCTGCACCTGGTCGCCGCCACACGCGGCGCCATCAACGGTTTGATGGAAGAAATTATCGAAGACCATGCCAGGGCGCATGTGGCCGATCCCGCCCTCAGCGAGGAAGCCCGCGCACGCGGCGTTGAAGAACTGCTGGAAGCCATTCGCCGGTACTCCAAATGAACGCCCTCCCTAGTGCTCACACGCACGAACATGTCTTCCTCGGTTCGGCCCATGACGAAAACGCCAAACGCACCCTGTGGGTGGTGATGCTGACGGTGGTGATGATGGTCGCGGAAATTGCCGCCGGGGCCTTGACCGGTTCCATGGCGCTAATGGCGGACGGCTTTCACATGGCTACCCATGCGGCGGCGCTGGGCATTGCCGCTGCGGCCTACGCCTACGCCAGGCGCAATGCGAGTAACTCACGCTACAGCTTCGGCACCGGCAAAGTCGGCGACCTGGGTGGCTTCGCCTCGGCGCTTATCCTGGCGCTGGTGTCCTTGGGCATTGGTGTCGAGTCGGTGATGCGCTTGCTGCAGCCGGCTGAAGTGCAGTTTGGTACAGCCACGCTGATTGCGGTGGTGGGGCTGGCAGTAAATGTCATCAGCGCGCTGTTGCTGGGCCACGGTCACAGCCACGGGCATGATCATGACCACGACCACGACCATCATGGTCACGACAACAACATGCGCTCAGCCTACGTGCATGTGCTCGCCGATGCGCTGACCTCTGTGCTCGCCATCGCCGCCTTGCTGGCCGGCCGTTATCTGGGCTGGGTGTGGCTGGACCCGGCGATGGGTATCGTCGGCGCGGTGGTGATTGCGCGGTGGTCCTGGAGTTTGATGCGCACGACCGCTGGCGTATTGCTGGATCAAACCGATGAACACGTCGCCGCAGAAATTCGTGAACTCGTCGAACAACCCGGTGATGCGACGATTACCGATCTGCACGTGTGGCGCGTCGGCCCCGACGCGCACGCGGCCATCGTCAGCGTGGTGGGCCGCTCGACCACCGATGCCGAAAGCATTCGCGAGCGCCTCAAACCGGTGCATGAAGTGAGCCACCTCACCGTTGAATTTCGTGCGGCCTAGCCGCGCGCCCCACTAGCAAACCCAGGTGAACCTTTGGCTAAAGATATCGAGAACCCCTGCATCTCCACCTGCCAGCTCAGTGGCGATCTATGCGTCAGCTGTGGACGGAGCAAGGACGACATCCGTAAGTGGAAGCGCATGAAACGCCCGGAGAAAATGGCCGCCGTACAACGCGCGACGTTGCGGTTGAAGGCGCTGAAGAAGGCCAAGTAAGGCTGGCGGTTCTGCCAGCCTTGGGGGTGTCACATCACGTGCGCCCCACCGAGCCTGTGACCGGAAGATTACCCAGCAACTTGAGCCCGGTGCTTTTCACGAAGGTGTCGTAGTCCATCGGCTTTTGGATACGGGTTTCAGCATTGGGCAGCACGTAGGCCCAGGCGCGTTTCGACGAAGCGTCGTAGACCAGTTTGAACAGGCGCGTCGGTACCCAGACCTTGTTGTCACCGACGGTGCTGTAGCCCGCGTCAAACAGCGGCCCGGTAAACACAAACACATCGCCGCCGGCTCGCACGGCAAACTTGCGCACGTCCGCCTCGACCTTGCTCCAGATCTTGCGGTTGTTGGTGGGGTCTTGCGGCACCATGTTCGACAGCGCGAAAGACTGGGCCATGGCATTGGCGTTCGGCGCATCCGCAGCCGGGGACTGGTGGCCACGATCCACAGCCGGTTGCTGGCCACGGTAGTCGCTCAATTCCGCGCGTGCGCCTTTGGGAATGCGCGGGTCCGGGTAGAACTGGTTGGTGCGCTCCTCGCCTTTGGCCTCCTTCAACTGGGCGGCATTCAAGCGTTCGACCACCACCAGCGGCGTCTTGCTGGTTTGCGAGTAGAGCACCGCAAAGTTGTCGGAACACAGGGCCAGGGGTTTCATCGTGGCGGACACGGTGGCCGTGTTGATGGGCGTGGCGCCTGGGAACAGGTCGACGCAGCCGTCGAATGAAGGCTGTTTTTCTTTGCTGGAATAAAGGTCGAGGGCCGCGTGCTGGCTGATCGAGCCGGAGCGAGAGGCGTGTTCCGGGGCGGGTAGCTTGATAAGGTCCAGCAGGCCACGGGCTTGTACCCCAGTGGAAAGCAAAACAAGGGCCGACAGCCCAACTGCAATTTTGCGCAGGTGCATGCATTACTTCTTCGAAAGGGAGTGAGGCGGCAGGATCCGAAAAACGGAGCCAAGTGAATGATATTGCGAGGATTATTGACCCAATCAAGTCACATTAGTGCCCGGCCACGGGCGGTTTTTCTGTGTCACGTGCACCCGGTTTGAACCCGTGGGCATGAGCGCCCCAGGCGATCACAAACGATACCGCTATTAATACCACCATCGCCCAGGGAAACGAGGCGACGCCCCAGGTATCCAGCAGCACGCCGCCGACCACACCGCTGCCGGCAATCGCACTGTTCCACGCCACCACGTTCAGCGACAGCGCCACATCCGCGCCATCCCCGGCGGCATCCGCCAGCGCGGTTTGCAGCAGTGTTGCCGCGCCACCGAAACTCAGCCCCCACACGGCTACGCCGAGGTAAATGACTTCAGGCACCTTGCCCAAGAAGCCGAACACCACGCAGACAGCCGCGAATGTCGCCAGGCTCACCAGTACGGTCTTGCGCAATAGCGGCTCGACCGCTTTTGCCGTCAGCCAAATCCCCACCAACGCAGCGATGCCAAATACCAGCAGCACCAGATCGACCCGATCGGCCAATCCCGCAGGCGCCACGAACGGAGCGATGTAGGTGTACAGAATGTTGTGCGCCAGCATCCAACTGATCACTACCGCCAGCACCGGCCGCACGCCGGGCGTGCTCAGCACTTTACCCAGCGACAAACGCTGATGCGCCGCCTGCGGCGGATAGTCCGGGACTTTCGCCAGCACCCACACAATCAGCACCAAGGTTAGCGCCGACATGAGGCCGAACGTGGTGCGCCAGCCCACCAGGCCACCCAGCCACGTGCCGAGCGGTACGCCCAACGACAGCGCAATCGGTGTGCCGACCATGGCCAATGCGAGCGCCCTGCCCTGTTGCTCCGGCGCGACCATACGCCGGGCATAACCCGCCAGCAGGCTCCAGGCCAAGCCCGCCGCCACACCGGCGAAGAAACGCGCCACCAGGGTGACGCCGTAGTGGGACGACAGCGCAGTGATGGAGTTGAACAGCAGGAAGCCGACAATGGTCAGCAACAGCACATTACGCCGACGCCAGCCCCGGGTGGCAATCGTCATGGGGATCACCGCCAGTACGGAGCCCAATGCGTAGGCGGTGACCATCTGCCCAGCTGCCGAAGGGGAAATCGACAGGCCTTCGCTGATCAACGGCAACAGGCCGGCGGGCAGGGTTTCAGTGACGATGCAGATAAAGCCCGTCATGGCCAGGGCGAGCAAGGCGCCAATGGGCAGGCGCTCGGACGACGCGGATAAGCTGAGTGAGGGGGTCACGGGAAACTCCTTTTGAGCCACTTAAATACTGATCGATACAAATGTTGCGGGTAGGCGTGATGCATTGTCAACGACTTATGTATCGACTAGTATTTATCTCGTAATCCAGAGGACTCTTGAAATGGCACAGATGGGCCGCCCGCGTAATTTTGACCGTGACCAGGCCGTGGAGCAGGCCCTGCACTTGTTCTGGGAGCACGGCTACGACGCCACCTCACTCGCCCAGCTCAAGGCCGGCCTGGGCGGCGGTATCTCCGCGCCGAGCTTTTACGCGGCGTTCGGCTCCAAAGAGGCACTGTTCGATGAATGCGTGCAGCGCTACCTCGCGACCTACGCCCAGGTCACCGAATGCCTGTGGGACGAAAACCTGGCTCCACGCCAGGCCATCGAAACCGCGCTGCGCCAGTCGGCACGCATGCAGTGTGAGGACGGGCACCCCAAGGGCTGCATGGTGGCGCTGGGCGTGATGAGCGCACCCAGCCCTGAAAATGCGCGGGTGGCGGATGCCTTGACGCAATCGCGCGCACGAACGCGGGCGGGCATCGTGGCGTGTGTTGAGCGCGGAATCCGCGCCGGGCAACTCCCGGACACGCTTGAAGCACCGGTGATGGCGACGGTGTTTGACAGCTTCCTGCAAGGCGTTTCGATCCTGGCGCGCGATAATGTGCCGCATAAGGTGATCGACGCGGCGATCAGCCAACTCCTGCTGACATGGGACATTGCCGCGTCAACGCTCGCCCCCGTTGCGGAACATATCGGCCATGGGGATATAGCAACGTAAACGGACGCGAGCGCCCCCGCCAAACGGTTCCGACACTTCCGTGAGCGTGCCGCCAGCCAGCTCGTGCTCGACGATACACTTGCAGGCCTGAAACAACCGCGCCCCAGACTTGGTCAGCATATCGTCGGCACAAACGTGCCCTGCCTCCCCCAAACTCATGCGCCTTGCAGTCCTCTTGAAACAGCCAGGAAATGCGCGTGCAGCGGCAAACGTCCAGAGCCGTCCTACACGTGTTTAAGCAACAAAAATGAGCAGCCTCATTGCCATCTATATATAGTAACGTTTCGCATTTGGCGGCTTATCAAGGAACGCGCGCCCTCCTCCAGACGGTGCGCGTCATCGTTTAGAAGGATCTTTATGCAAAGCGCTACTCTCTTCCCGACGCGCCTGTTCGGTGCGCTGGCAGTGGTCATCGGCGGGCTGTTCAGCGTGCCGGCAAGTGCCGATTACACCGACCGCTCCCTGACTGTCGAAAAAAATAGCCAATCCTACGTGGTGAATGCCGACGGCAGTTTCGTGCTCGACTTCGAGCGGGTCTCGCGCATCAACGAGGAGCGCGCGATCAAGCCCAACGCGCAGCACTCGGTGAGTTTCAACCGCACGTTGGAAACCGTGGACATCGTGGACGCCTACACCCAAAAAGCCGATGGCCGTAAAGTGCCGGTCGCCGCCGACCAGATCAAGGAACAGCAGGAACAGGCCTCAGCCGAAGCGCCGATATTTCAGGACTCGCGCGTCAAGGTGGTGATCTTCCCGGACTTAGCCGTAGGTGACCGCATGGTGTTGCACTACCAGCGCCATCGCACCACCCCACTGTTTCCCGGGCAGTTTGAAGACCTGTATGCACCGAATTTCTACGAGAACCAACAGATCCACCTCTCCTACGACATGCCGGCCGACATGCCCTTGTTCGCTGACGTGAGAGGGTTCCAGGCCGCTGAAGCCACCATTGCCAATGGCCGGAAAGTCTACCGTTGGGACCTTGAGCCCACCGAGAAAAATCGCGTTGAAGTCGGCTCCGTCGCCTATACCGATTACGGGCAACGCCTGGCCGTGTCGACGTTCACCGACTACAAACAGTTTGCCCAGGCGTATGCCGCCAGGGCGCAGGTAGAGGTGACACCGGCCATCACCGAACTGGCCAATAAACTCACCGCCAACCTGGACACGCCGCGCAGCAAAGCGTTGGTATTGAGTGACTGGGTGCGCAAGAACATTCGTTACGTCGCGGTGTACGTCGGCAATGGCGGCGTCGTGCCGCATTCGGCGCAGGCAGTGCTGGATAACCGTTATGGCGACTGCAAGGACCATGTTGCCCTGCTCGAAGCGCTGCTCAAGGCGGTTGCCATCGAAAGCTCGCCAGCGCTGATCAACCTGGGTGACGCCTATGTACTGCCCAAGGTGCCGACGCTGGGTGTGCTGAACCATACAATCACTTACATCCCCACCCTCGACCTTTATCTGGACTCCACCGCTACTCCCATCGCAGCGGGTTACTTGCTGATTTCGGAATTGGGCAAAACCGTGTTGCTGACCCAGAGCGGCGAACTGGCTCGGACACCCTCAAACCAATTGGGCAAGGTAGACGGCACGCTGCACTTCATGATCGACCCGAGCGGCGCGGCGGACTTCACGAACGGGACCACGGTGGAGGGCTGGGGTACGGAACTCAATCGTTTCCTGTTCAGATCCATGCCCATTGCCGACCGTAACCTGCTGGCCGAGAAGGTCCTCAGCCTGTACGGGCAAACCGGCAGCGGCAAAATCGAAACCGACGCGCTTGAAGGCAACGCCGCCACCTTCAAGTCCACGGTCAAGGGGCGTACCAACAACCTGGTCAACCTGCCTGGGCCTACCGGCGTGCCCGCGCTTAGCAGCCTGGCGGGCGGTATTGGCCATAACGTGTTCAGCTTCCTCTCGGAAAAGGACCGCACTCAGAACTTCACCTGTGCTTCCGGCACGATCGAAGAAAAGGCGCGCTTCGATTTCCCCAAAGAAGTGAACATCCTGGCGGTGCCCAAGGCCGTCGTCCTGAACACCGGCGGTTTCAACTATCAGACCACTTACGTCAAGGAAGGCAACAGCGTACTGATCACCCGCAGCTACGCGTTTAACCACCACGACGTGCTGTGCAGCCCGCAGGACTTCGTCGCCATGAAGCCGGCCATTGAAGGCATGCTCAACGACCTGAAAAGCCAGATTATCGTGCAGACGCTTTAACGCTTCGGTTCGCGCGCGACCGGCCAATGCGCCGGCGCGCGAGAATTGCGCCCTTAGAACTTCGCCTGCACCCCCACTCGTAACGTGCGCCCCGGCGCCGGCATGAAACTCTGCGCCAGCGGGTCGAGGTAGTAACGGTCAGTCAGGTTCTGCAGCGACACATTGAGGCTGGCGTGTTCCTGCAACCTGTAGGTGAGGAACAGATCGACCAGGGCCACTTCGCGGTAATTCAATTGCGGCGTGGTGGCGCCCGTCTGCCAGGGCTCGTCGGCGGTGACAGTGGGGCCTGAGGTGTAAGTGATGCGCGTGCCGAGCGTAAGGCTCTGGTCGAAGAAACGCAGGCCGGTGGTCAAGTTGCCCGCAAATCGCGGCGGGTTTTGGGTGTTGGTGTAGGAACCCATGAAGCTGCCCGGCGTGCAATTCGGGGTGTCGCTCGTTTGCTGATAGCGGTTGCTGGTGGCGCGCAGTGTGGCGGCGAAGGCTGCATCGCAGGTTTCGGTCTTCAGGTAGTAGGTGGACGACAGGTCGGCAAACACCCGGCCGGCATCGTAACGGGTCTGCAACTCCAGGCCGCTGGTCTTGTAACTGTCGGTGTTGCTGAAGCGCATCAAGCCCCACAGGCCCGGGCTCGGGTCGTAGTAACGGGTGATGTAGTTCTTGATGGTGTTGTTGAAGTAGGCCAGCTTGATCGCCGCCGAGTCGTCATCGAACAACAGCCCCTTGTGCAGCGTGCTGGCACCGATCTCCCAGTTGCTCGAACGCTCGGGTTTCAGGCCTTTGCCGGGCATGGTCTGCAACACACCCTGGCTGGTTTCAAACAGCGAAGGCATACGAAAGCCCTGGGTGTAGGAGGCGTAGACGAAGGTGTCCGGCAGCACTTCGATATTAACGCCAAAAGCCGGAGCGAAGGCGCCCCCACTGTTGCTCGCCTTACCCGAATATTCATAGCCGGTGACGACGCTGCCGACCTCGGATGGGAAGACCCTCGAATCGACCGCGCCAAAGTCGTTGTAGCGAATGCCCTCGAAGGGATAGTTAGTGTTCTGGAAGACGATGCCATTATTCAGGCGCGGATCGGTGGCGTCGGTGTACTGGCCGTTCTGGTTCGGGAACCACATCATGTTGCCGGAGCCGCCGCCGTTGTAAACCCGCAGGTAGCGCAGGGCGCGATCCTCACGCAGCCCCGTGGCATTGGCGATGTGGTCCTTGCTGCGATAGTGGGTGTAACGCCCGCCGCCCCATAACGTGAGGCTGTCCACTGGTTTGTACTCCAGCTTGCCATTGAAACTGAATTCTTGCCGCGACCCTTCGCGCAGCATGCGGTTGGCGTTGATATCGTCCTGGTGGGTGACCACGCCTTTTTGCGGGCGCAGCTCCTCAAGCTGGAAGGAGCCGCCGAGGTCCAACTTCAAGTCGCCGTAGCCGGTTTCCCAGCGTGAGGTATTGGCCAGGCCGCCGCCAATGCGTTGGTTAGCCTGGCGACTCCAGGCCCGGTCCGAGCGATACGCCTGGGACGCCGGGGCTCGTACCGAAGTGAGTTGGCTGGTTTGCGCATCGGTCAGCCACAGGTCGGCGGTCAGGTCTACCAGCGGATTGCCCGAAGGCAGGTAGTTGTAACGCGCGGTGTAGGTATCGATCTTGGTATGACCAAGGGGGTACTGATAGATGCCACCGGTGCCGAAGCGGAAGATATCCGAGGGCATGATCTCGCCGATACGCCCGTCGTAGCGGCGATAACCCAAGTCGAACGTATGCCCGTCCGCCGGACGCAGGGTAGTCTTGAGCAGAAACGAGTCGGTCCTCGACGAAGAGTTCAGCACTTCTTCGCCGGCGTTGTAGGTGGTTGCCACACTGGTTTCTTCATCGCCCCAACGGTCGTAGGTACGGTAGCGGTCCTGGCCCTTTTTGCCGGCGAAATAGTTGCCCTGGTTGCGCTTGGCGTAAGCCGCCACGACGTCGAAAAACTCATGGGTATAGGCAAACGCAACGCTGCCAGCCTGTGCCTCTGAGCCGAACAGCCCACCGCGGCTCTGGTGCGGTTCCGAGTACAGGTCTTCGGCCTTGGAATGCGGGTCTCGCGAGGCTGGAGCGACGCCGTTGTTCCACAGGTCGCCCTTGAGGCGCAGGCCGATGTTCTGGCCGTCCTTGAGGATGTCGTCGACTGTGAGGGTGCGCATCCTCACCGTGCCGCCGATGGCGCTGGAGGTCAGGCTGGGGCCCTTGTCGATCGTGATGTCGCTGATCAGGTCCGGGTCGATGTAACTGCGCTGCTGGGTACCGGCGTAACCGCGATATACATCCAGTGCCTGCTGTGAGCCGTCCACGGTGACCGCCACCCGGCTCTGGCCCTGGATGCCACGGATATTCACATCCAAGCCGCCGCCATTGCGGCTGTCGCCGACCTGCACGCCAGGCTGGCCCTTGAGCACATCACCCACCGAGACCACGCCGAAGCGCTGCATGTCTTCGCCGGAGATATACACCGAAGAGCGCGGCGCCCGGTAGACCTCCACCTCATCGAGGTTTTCGCCAATCACCTTTTGCGTCGGTAGGGAAATGGCCTGTTGGTGCGGGCGCAAGACATAGCCTCCGTCTGCCTGGCGCTGATAACCGAGGCCCGTGCCAGAGAGCAACTGGGTCAGGCCCGACTCATTATTAAAATCGCCCTGCAAACCCTGACTGGTCTTGCCGACGGTGAGCAGCGAACTGCCCGCCATGCTGATCCCGGCTTCGGCACCAAAGCGCGACAGCACTTTGTCCAGCGGGCCGGCACTGATGCTATAGGCACGCTCGCCGGCCGCAAAAACCAGCTCGCCGTAGAGCGGCTGGAGACTGAGAAACAGCAAGCTGAATGTATGATGGGTACGCAAGACACGAGCGGGGGAAATCATGCAAGGCTCCTAAGGGTCGACACCCACCTGTGCCGGTGGGTAATACCTAAAGGCCAAGCCAGATCGAAAAAACTATCGCGTTGCTGAAAAAAAATTTCACGCGGGTACCACTGTCACCCAATAACGCGTTCTTCGTTCGATACGCACCGGCAAGGTATTGGCGACCAGCGCCAACGCCGCATCGGTATCGTCCAGCTGGAAACTGCCGGTGATGCGCAGGCCCGCCACCGCTTCGCTGCAACGCAGAAAACCTGGGCGATAACGCGAAAGCTCAGCCAGCAATTGATCGAGGCGCATGCGCTCGGCGGGCAGGATGCCGCGCATCCAGGCTTGGGCCAGCAACACATCGATAGCGGTCGGGCGCCCCGCTCCGCGCTCATCAACCTGTAGTTGCCAGCCAGCCTGCAACGGCACCGGTGTTGGCTGAAGCCGCGTGCTCACCTGCGCCAGACCGCGCAAGACCGTAACCTGTGTGCCTTGGCGATCATGGCGCACCAGCAGATTGGCGCCATGGCTATAGAGCACCGCGTTTGGGGTCAGCCATTCCAGCGACGCAGAACCCGCCGGCGTATCCAGGGCCAGTTCGCCCTCGACCAACTGCACGCTGCGCTGCCCTGCACTCAAGTCCAGGTTCACCGCACTGGCGGTGTTCAGCCACAGCGAATAACCGCCCGCCAAGGCCCACTGGCGGCGCTCGCCAACGCGAGTGCGATAACTCGCCAACGCCGAACGCACCAATGTGGAATCCGCCGCTTGCCAGGACATTCCACCAAGCAGCCCCAACGCCAGCAGGCACTTGAGCACCTGGCGACGACGCTGCGGATCCGCCCCGGCCGACTGCAACGCCCGGCGCGCCGTGGCATCGGCCAACAGGTTGGCGCCCGGTTGCAGCAACAGCGGCAAGCTACTGACCCGCTGCCACGCGTACTCATGCTCGGCACTTGCCTGGCGCCACCGCTGCAAGGCTTGATGGTCGCCGGCACTCATCAACCCGGACTGCATTCGCACCAGCCAATCGATGGCACTGTCGCGCACGCGCGGGTCGACAGCGGTGCCACTCATTCGAACCGACTCGCATAGCAAACACTGAAAGCCTTGCCCATGGCGCGCTGCACCTGAGCCACCGTCAGGCTCAACTGCGCGGCGATCTGCGGATAGGTCAAGCCATCGAGCTGGGACAAAAAGAAAATCTGCCGCACCCGTGCCGACAGCCCGACCAGCAGCGAGTCCAACTGCAACAAGGTCTCGATCATCAGGTGGCGCTCTTCCGGCGAGGGTTCCTCGGCCACCGGTCGCGCTGCCAGCGCTTCCAGGTACGCCCGCTCGATCGCCTGGCGACGCCAGCGATTGATCAGCAAGCCATTGGCGATGGTGACGAGAAACGCCATGGGCTGGCGCAGCTCGCGCACATCCTCCTTGGAGCGCAATACCCGGATAAAGGTGTCGTGTGCGAGGTCTTCGGCATCGGCACTGTGCCCCAACCGCCGATGCAGCCAGCCCCGAAGCCAGCCATGGTGATTCGCATACAGGTTGGCGACGGGCGAGGCGATGCTGTCGTCGTGCATGTCAGATCCACATCAAATGATAATGCTTCTCATCTTATGACTTTGGGATGGGGGTTGTATAGGGGATGGGGTCGCTGCCTTCGGCCAAATCCAACGCAAAAAAAAGCCTGCATCTCTGCAGGCTTTTCTCTATCTGGCTCCACGACCTGGACTCGAACCAGGGACCCAATGATTAACAGTCATTTGCTCTACCAACTGAGCTATCGCGGAATGCGCCGTATGTTACTGATTAAAAAGAAGAAGTCAAGCATTACGATGTAATTCGGCCGAAAACCCGCACAGAAGGTGTCCTTCACTGCACAGGGCTGGCCATTTCTTTGGCCAGGTCCAGCCATGCGCGGGCTGCGGGTGGCAGGTGGGCACTGGCACGCCAAGCCAGGGCGATGTGCCAATCGGTGTACGGCTCGTCCAGGGGGATCAAGGCAATGCCGGCGTGCTGATGTTTGAGCGCGAGCATGCGCGGCAAAAAGGCGACGCCCAATCCGGCGGAAACCAGGTCGACGATAAAGTCGATTTGCCCGCTACGCGCCGTTACTCGTGGCGTGACGCCCTTGCGCTCACAGGCGGCGAGGATCTTGGCGTTCAACGCGAAGCCGGCTTCGAACAAGATGAACGGGGAGTCGGCGAGGTCAGTGAAGTCGATGCGTTTGCGTCGGGCCAGTGGGTGGCTCATGGGTAACACAGCCATCAGCGGTTCATTGCGCACGGGCTGGTAGTCGAACCCTTCATCCGCTGGCAGCAGCAGGGCTGCGAGGTCGACCTCCCCGGCTTCCAGGCATTCGCGCAGCCTTTTGCTGCCGTACTCGGTGAGTTCGATTTCGATGTCGGGGTAGCGCGTGCGGTAGGCAGCGAACATCGCCGCAAACAGTACCCCGCAGCCTACCGGCGGCAAGCCTATGCGCAGTACACCGCGCTTGAGACCACGCAAATCATTGATCTCAGCCACCAGGTCGTTTTGCTCGGCGAGCAACACCAAGGCGCGGCGGTAAGCAATTTCCCCGGCGGCTGTCAGTTCATTCTTGTGACCCAGGCGGTTAAGCAGCGGCGTGCCCAATTCATCCTCCAGCGTCTTGACCGCCTTGCTCACGGTGGATTGAGTCAATGCCACCACGTCAGCCGCCTGGGAGAAGCCGCCCTGGCGCACCACTTCAACAAAGGCACGCAATGTTCGCAGGTTCATTGGTATTCCTTTAGCGACTGGATGCTAGTGATAAAAGTTGTTTTTATCATGCCAGCTTTTTGCTTATGGTGGGGTGACCAAGCTCTGTGGAGAACCCGTTCATGATCATCTCGTCCGCCTCCGACTACCGCGCAGCCGCCAAACGCAAGCTGCCGCGCTTCCTGTTCGACTATATCGACGGCGGCGCTTACGCCGAGCACACGATGCGCGCCAACGGTTCGGACCTGGCCGAGATCAGCCTGCGCCAGCGCATCCTGCGCAATGTCGACAACCTGAGCCTCAAGACCACGTTGTTCGGCAAGGAACAGGACATGCCGATTATCCTCAGCCCGGTTGGCCTGACCGGCATGTATGCGCGTCGTGGTGAAGTGCAGGCCGCCAAGGCCGCGGCCAACAAGGGCATACCGTTCTGCCTGTCGACCGTGTCGGTGTGCCCGATAGAAGAAGTGGCGTCGCAAAGCCCGCAGTCGATCTGGTTCCAGCTCTATGTGCTCAAGGACCGCGGTTTCATGCGTAACGCGCTGGAGCGGGCCCAGGCTGCCGGGGTGACGACACTGGTGTTCACCGTGGACATGCCGACGCCAGGTGCACGCTATCGTGATGCTCACTCCGGCATGTCCGGGCCGTACGCGGCGTCACGCCGGATGCTGCAAGCCATCACCAAGCCACAATGGGCATTCGATGTGGGATTGATGGGCCGCCCCCACGACTTGGGCAATATCTCCAAGTACCTCGGCAAACCTACCCACCTGGAAGATTACATCGGCTGGTTGGCGAACAATTTCGACCCTTCGATCAGCTGGAAAGACCTGGAGTGGATCCGCGAGTTCTGGAAGGGCCCGATGATCATCAAGGGCATCCTTGACCCACAGGACGCCAAGGACGCGGTAAGTTTCGGTGCCGATGGCATCGTGGTCTCCAACCACGGCGGCCGTCAGCTCGACGGCGTGTTGTCTACCGCCAAAGCGTTGCCGCCGATTGCCGAGGCGGTGGGCGATGACCTGACAGTGCTCGTGGACTCAGGCATTCGCTCCGGGCTCGACGTGGTGCGCATGCTCGCCCTCGGTGCCAAGGGCTGCCTGCTAGGGCGCTCGACGGTGTATGCCTTGGCCGCCGCCGGCCAACACGGCGTGGAAAACCTCTTGGATATTTTCGCCAAGGAAATGCGCGTAGCCATGACCTTGACTGGCGTTACGTCGATTGACCAAATTGACCACACCACGTTGGTTCAAGCAGCCAAATAACTGACGCAGTTATTCAGCGACCGATTTTGCCTTTAAAAACGGTCGTTGATTTATAAGGCTTTTTATTAAGTTGAGCAAAGTGGCATGAATCTCGCTCTATTACCATTGAAGCAGGTAAAGCGATGACAAGACGTGTGGCACGGTCCAGGGGTTATAACCCATGGTAAAGCGGTTTAAACTGTTTCCAATGTTTTACGGAACTGAAGGAACAGTAAGACGCTTGGCATTTGCCACTCTCGTGCAGCCTGTAGGACAGTTATGTGCTTAGAGGCCGTCAGCTTATGAAATCACCTACCCAGACCAACGCAATTGACTTCGACAGTGCCAAATTGCAACGCCTGGGGTTTGGTCAGCCAGCTCTCCTTCCACGCCGTCCAGCCACCCTTGCCCAGCTTCATCAGCAACTGAGCCAGCAATTGCAAACCAGCCTGGAGCCGCAGCGTATCCTGGCCTTGTTCTTTCGTGAAGTTCAGCGCCTGGTCCCTCTGGATGCTCTGCAATATTGCCATGAAGCCAGCGACTTGCGCCTCGAGTTCGGCCACCGCGGCCACCACTCGGTGAGCTATACCTTGAGCCATGAAGGCGAACACTTGGGCGAGCTGATATTCCGTCGCAACCAACGCTTGATGGAAGATGAGCTGGGCCAACTGGAGTCCCTGCTTTCAACCTTGCTTTACCCGATGCGCAACGCCCTGCTCTATCGCGCCGCCACTCGCAGCGCCCTGCGTGACCCATTGACCGATACCGGTAATCGCATTGCGATGGACCAGACCCTGCAACGGGAAATCGACATGGCCCGGCGACACCTGAGCCCGCTGTCCCTGTTGATGCTGGACATCGATCACTTCAAGAAAATCAACGACACCCACGGCCATGCAGCAGGCGATATCGTACTGCGCGCCGTGGCCGGTTCGATCAAAAGCCAGTTGCGCAACGTAGACATGGTGTTTCGATTTGGCGGGGAAGAGTTTCTGATTTTGCTGTCGAACACCGGCCGGGACGCGGCTGGCATGGTCGGCGAACGCCTGCGCCGGGCTGCGCAGGTTCAGGATTATTGGGCCGATGGCAAGCGGATCGAGCTGACGGTGAGCCTGGGCTGCTCGACCTTGCTGGCTGCCGAGTCTGCCGAAAGCCTGTTGCGCCGGGCCGACAACGCCTTGTATGTGGCAAAGCGCGAAGGTCGCAACCGCTTGGCAATGGCGGGGTAATCACCCCGCCATCACGCTTACATCACGCCTCGCTGGCGACGCGAACCGGGCGTTCGCGAACGGCAGCTGACGCCTTTGCTTTTTCATTTTCCAACTGCATGCAACTTTCCAAAAACAGGTACATGTAGTCATAGCTCTTGCACACGGCCTGGCGCAGCTCTACCTGCAGCGCTTTGCTCGGGTTCATCCCGGCCAGGGTGCAGATGATTTCCAGGGCTTCCCAAGGGTGTGCGTCGTCGTACTGGGCGTGCATCTTCAACCACTTCATCGCGCGCTTGCGGTCTTCTTCAGGGAAGGCTACCGCGTACACACCGGTCGAACACACCACGGCAGACCACTCCCCAGTCGCCCCCTCGATCGCGTAGTTGGTCGCGGCAATCGCCACGATCAACGCATCGGCCGAGCTGGTGTGCCAGCACCAGTGACTCAGTGCGTGCAATTCAGGCGGTACGTTTTGCGCTTGCAGCTCTTCCAGGCTAACGCCATGCGCGCGAGCCCAATGTACCCAGTAATCGGCGTGGTTGAGCTCCACACGAATATTGCGCATCAGCCACCGACGCGCCATATCCTCCCCAGGATGGCGGGCAAACTTGGTCTTGGTGAGGTTCTGTGCCATGTACAAGGCAAACTGCTCCACCACTGGCCAGCCACCGATCAGGTAGTGGCGCATGGTTTTGGCGCTGAGCGTGTTATCACGCATGCGCTGGTACAGTTCGTGTTCGACAACTCGGCGCTTGCTCTCGCTACAGTCCTGGATCAATTGCTGCGCCCAGGCTGGGTAACTTGAGGCTTCCATAAGCGGGCCGGTTCGATTGAATGTGTCGATCACTGTAGGGCTCCTTTTTTAAGTGTGATTGTACAGACCAGCAAATGTTTCAGCGGAATGTGCCGGGCGCCTTGAATAACAGAGGCTGCGGCCGCACAGGTCGACACTGCAAGCTATCAAAGGTAAACAGTTGCGGGCGTTCAATCAGGTAGCCCTGAGCGTAATCCACACCGATCTCAAGTAAAGCCTGTTCGATCTGCGGTGTTTCAACAAACTCGGCAATGGTGCGTTTACCCATGACGTGGCCGATGTGATTGATCACTTCGACCATGGCGCGGTTAATCGGGTCGTCCAGCATATCCTTTACGAAACTTCCATCGATCTTCAGGAAGTCTACAGGTAAATGTTTCAGATAAGCGAATGAGGACATTCCGGCGCAAAAGTCATCAAGGGAAAAATGGCAACCTAACGCTTTGAGTTCATTAATAAAGCGAATTGCACTGCCCAAATTGGCTATAGCGCTTGTCTCGGTTATTTCAAAACAAATCATTTCCGGCGGAATGCTGTAAGCCTCGAATTTCTCACGTAAAAAACCGAGAAAATCATCATCTCCAATAGTTATGCCTGACAGATTAATCGCACACATGGCCATAGCTCGCCCCGCACGCTCGTGCATACAACGGGCGATGATCTTGAATACGTTTTCCACAACCCAGCGATCCAGCGACGTCATCAATCCATAACGTTCGGCTGCTGGAATAAAACTGTCGGGCAGAATGATGCGGCCCGCCTCATCGTGCAGGCGCAACAGGATTTCAATATGGCCATTACCGCCATCAGTGTGGCCCAGCGGGGAGATTTCCTGGGAGTAGAGGCAGAAACGATTCTCCTCCAATGCCATGTGCAAACGCTGTACCCAGGCCATTTCGCCAAAACGCAGGGACAATTCCGAATCATCGGTATGGTAGACCTGCACACGGTTACGGCCCTTTTCCTTGGCCATGTAGCACGCCATATCGGCAGCGCGCAGCGACGTTTCCAGGGTGGTCGGGGACTGCGAGATATGCACCAGGCCAATACTGACGGTGGTCATGAACGGTCGGCCCTTCCACACGAAATGCAGGTTTTGCACCGTATGGCGCAGGTTCTCGGCAATCTTTTCCGCCACCGGCGCCGGGCAGTTTTCCAACAGGATGCCGAACTCGTCGCCCCCAAGGCGCGCCAGGGTGTCGCCTTCGCGCAGGTCCGACTGCAGCAGCGCGCAGATATGCCGTAACAGTTCATCACCCGCCGCATGCCCGCAGGTGTCGTTGACCAGCTTGAATTGGTCCAGGTCGAGAAACATCAAGGCATGGCGTCCGCCTTTCTGGCGCCCCACGTTATGCAGCACCTGTTCCAGGCGGAATTCGAACTCGCGGCGATTGGCCAAACCGGTCAAGGCATCGTGGGTGGCTTGCCACGACAGATTGGCAATGTACTGACGCTCCTGCGTCATGTCGTGCAGCACCAGCACCGCGCCGCTGACCTTGCCGGCGCTGCGGATCGGCGCGCCTACCAGGGTGACCGAGACCGTGCTGCCATCCAGGCGCTGGATCAGCTTGGAATGCTCGCTGCCACCACTGAGCCGGCCTTTGATGATGTGCTCGAGCAGGGTGAATCCGTCGGGTTCGGCAGCCTCATCAAGCAGATTGAATAACGCCGCCAAGGGCAAGCCTTGGGCCTGGGCACTCTTCCAGTGGGTGAGTGCCTCGGCGGCCGGGTTCATGTAGGCGATGGCTCCGTCGACGTCAGTGGTAATCACGCCGTCGCCAATCGACTCCAGGGTGATTTGTGCCCGCTCCCTCTCGGCTTGCAAGGCCGTGGCGAACGCGTGGCGCTGACTCAGCAGCTTGTGGGTACGCAGCAACGCCAGGGCAATCAGGCCCAGGGCGGTGGCCAGGTTAGTGACCAGCAACAGCCGCAGAATCATCCGTGAACCTTCGCCCAAAGCATCGCTGAACGCTTTGGCAGACGGCGTGACGCCGTCATTGATGGCAATGATGCGTTCTTTCCACTCGTTTATATCGCCAGGGCTGACGTGATCACTGCGGATCGCCCGGTGCATTGCCTGGGCCAGGTCATCGAGTTGCACCAGGTAGCCATCGCCCACGGTCCACAGTTCGATAGCTTTTTCCAGGTAACTGAAATGGCGGAAGTTGAGGTACAGCCAAATCAGGCTGGAAACGTCATCGGGGTGGTTGCCGCCCTTGAGGATACCCAGGCGCGCAGCAGTGAGGTCGGGGCTGGAACGGTCCAGGGCGACACGCAGTTCGTGCCCGCCCTGCGGGACGGCAATGGCTTGCTGGTACTTGAGGAAAGTGGTTTCGTCGCGGTTATCGGCGTAAAGCGTCAGGTAGTAGATAGCGTCTTTCTGGCCTTTGGACCAAAGACTCTCGCCAGCCACATAGCCCCGCACCGCCGACAGCACATAGAGACTGACGCAGCCTAACAATGCCTGGAACAATACGACGGCGATAAAGGGCCAAACGATGCCCAACAGCCGTGGCGTTCCGAGAGTCCGCTTTTGCTTCATGAAGTCCCTTACACATGCACAGCTGAATACGCACGCGAAAATCCAATCCCGATAGCACAGACCAAGCTAAATCAACGCACTTGTTGCAGGTGTCCGTACAACTTGGCGTACAGCCCACCGTCAGCAATCAACTGCTGATGGTCGCCATCTTCGGCGATACGCCCGCCATCGAACACCAGCACCCGGTCAGCCTGCTTAACTGCCGAAAGCCTGTGGGCGATGATCAGTGTAGTACGCCCACTGAGAAACCGCGCCAATGCCTGGTGCAAGTTGTACTCGGTGGCGGCGTCGAGGGCGGAGGTGGCCTCATCCAGAATCACCACCTTCGGTTCGGCCAATACCATCCGGGCGATGGCCAGGCGCTGGCGCTGGCCGCCGGAGAAGCGCACACCAGAGCGCCCCACTACGCTGTCCAGGCCCAAAGGCAGTGCCTTGACGGTAGCATCCAGCTGCGCAATTTCCAATGCCTGCCAGCAGGCCTGGTCCGTGCGTGTGCGGCCCATGGTCAGGTTGGCGCGCACGGTGTCATTGAACAGCGCCGGGTGTTGCAGCACCACGGCGACGTTCTCGCGAATGGTCGCAAGACCGATTTCCTGCTGGGTTGCACCACCGAAACGAATGCTGCCAGCCTGCGGCGTGTAGAGCCCCAACAGCAGTTGCACCAAGGTACTTTTGCCGCCGCCACTGGCGCCAACGATCGCGACCTTCTCGCCCGGCGCAATGGTCAGGTTCAGTTGGTCGAGCACCAAGTCTTCGCCGTAGCCGAAGTTGAGCCCGCGCACCTCGATGCCAACGGTCTCATGCCCGGTGAACGGGTCTTCGCCCCCGGCATATTGCGGCTCATCGGCACGCGCCAGCAGCTCGTTGATCCGCGTCAGCGCGCCGCCGGCCGCGTAGTAGGCATATTGCAGATTCAGCAGTTGCTCCACTGGGCCGATCATGAACCACAGGTAGCTGAACACCGCGAGCATCTGACCGATGGACAGGTCGGAAAACAACACGGTGAGCATCGCCGCCGCGCGAAAGATATCGATACCGAACTGGAACAACAGGCCACTGGCACGGCTGGAGGCGTCGGTTTTCCATTGGGAATGAATGGCGTAGTCGCGCACTTCCTGGGCACGCTGGCCAAGGCGCCCAAGGAAAAACCCCTGGCGATTGCCGGCACGCACTTCCTGGATGGCGTCGAGGGTTTCGGTCAGGGCCTGGGTGAAGCGCGAAGTGCTGTCGTTCTCAAGCTTCTTCAAGTGTTTGACGCGCTTGCCCAGCTGTACCGTGGCGTAGATCACCAACGGGTTGAACAGCAGGATCAGCAACGCCAATTGCCAGTGCATCCACACCAGAATTGCCGAGGTGCCGACCAAAGTCAGCATGGCCACCAGGAAACGGCTGAGGGTTTCGCCGACAAACTTATCCAGCGTATCCAGGTCCGTGACCAGGTGCGTGGTGACTGTGCCGCTGCCCAGGCTCTCGTATTCGCCGAGGGAAATACGCTTGAGGCGTTCAATCAGGCGCACGCGGATGCGATAGACAATGTCCTTGGCCAGCCGCGCAAACAGCCGCGCCTGCACGACGTTGAACACCAACGCGCCGCAACGCAAACACAGGGTCACCAGCAGCATCAGGCCGATATACCCGGCGGCCTTCTGCCAACCCAGGGGCAATGCGTTATTCATCACTTTGAGCGCGGCGTCGCCGTGGCCCAGCAGCACTTCGTCTACCAGCAAGGGCAACAGCAAAGGGATGGGCACGCTGCACAGGGTCGCCAGCACGGCAACGCCGTTGGCGATCCACAGGGATTTCTTGTGACGCAGGGCCAGGCGGCGAATTTCCGCCCAGGTCAGGCGATCTGTGCGTTTGGTCGGTTCGGTAATGTCGGGCTGATCATACACAGGTGGCTCGCTCCAACCAGCGGGCAAGCAACGGCGACAGCTCGGACAGCGGCTGGTAGCCGTTGGTCAGCAAAGCCAACTGGCCATTACGTTCGGCCAGCAAGGTCGGGAAACCGGCAATCCCCAAATCCTGCACCCAGGTGAAATCGGCGGCCGTCGCGGCGTGCTGCTCGGCACGGTCGAAGGCACCGGCAAACTCGATACGCGGTATGCCGGCTTCTTCAGCCAGCTCTACCAACACGCTGGCGAGGGTCACGTCCCGGCCTTCGACATAAAACGCGCGCTGGATCAACCCCAGCAACGTCCAGGCGCAGTCCGGCGCCAGGCTGCGTGCAGTGACGATGGCGCGGCACGCCGGCTCTGTGTCGTAGACGAAACCGTCGGGCAATGCACCTTCACGCTTGAACGGCTGGCCGGTGGCCTCGGTGACTGCCTGCCAATGCTCCAGAATGTAGCGCCGGGTCGTTGGCTCCAACGCCGCGCCGCTGCCGGTGCGCAAACCGCCCACCACCAGGTGCAGCTCCACGCCGGCCGCCTGGGCCTGCTCAACCAGCGCCTGCGCCACCGGGGCAAAGCCCCAGCACCAGGAACACATCGGGTCCATCACATAGAGCAGGCGCGCGGGCATGGGTCAGGCCTCGGAGGGGGTTTGCTTGTAGTTGAAGCCAATCGGGTGCGGCAAATTGCGGGCCTTGGCCAGCTCGATCTGCTTTTGCCGGTCAATCGCGCTGCGGCGGGTCTTCTCCGGCAGCTTATCCCAGCAATGCGGGCAACTGATGCCAGCCACATAATGCTCGGACGCGCGGTCTTCTACGCTCACCGGTGTACGGCAGGCATGACATTGATCGTAGTCGCCTTCGCTCAAGTCGTGGCGCACGGTGACGCGATTGTCGAACACAAAACAGTCGCCCTGCCATTTGGTCTCTGCCTGCGGCACCTCTTCGAGGTACTTCAGGATGCCACCCTTGAGGTGGTAGACCTCATCGAAACCTTCGCTAAGCATAAAGCTGGAAGCCTTCTCGCAACGAATGCCGCCGGTGCAGAACATCGCGACTTTCTTGTGCCTGGCCGGGTCGAAGTTGGCTTTGATGTAGTCGGGGAATTCGCGAAAACTGGTGGTCTTCGGGTCGATCGCGCCTTCAAACGTGCCGATGGACACTTCGTAGTCGTTGCGCGTGTCGATCAACAGCACTTCCGGGTCGCTGATCAGTGCGTTCCAGTCTTGTGGGTTGACGTAGGTGCCGACCTTTTTATTCGGGTCGACGCCTTCGACGCCCAGAGTCACGATCTCTTTCTTGAGCTTGACCTTGGTGCGGTAGAACGGCTGGTCGTCGCAGTACGACTCTTTGTGATCGATGTCGACCATGCGTGGGTCGTTCTTCAGCCAGGCCATCAGGCCATCAATGCCTTCGCGGCTGCCGGAAACGGTGCCGTTGATGCCTTCTTCGGCGATCAGCAAGGTGCCTTTGATGCCGTTGTCGACCATTGCCTGCAGCAGGGGCTCGCGCAGGGCGACGTAATCTTCGAGGGTGACGAACTTATACAGTGCCGCCACGACAATCGGTTGGGTCATGGGTATTCTCTCCAGGTGGCTACCCTCGTAAGGGGTGAACCGGATGCAAAAAAACGCGCCGGCTAAGCGGCGCGTTGCGGATTCTAGCAAATGCGAGGTGTCAGAGACACCCGTGCGTCAGCTATGCCCGCCGGCGCAGGTCGGCGAGGCCGGGGCTGCGTCGATTTTCGCCCATTCTTCGGGCGTGTAGGTATGCAGCGCCAGCGCATGAAATTCGCTCATCAGGTCACCCAGGGTGGCATAGACCGTCTGGTGGCGCTTGACGCGGTTAAGCCCCTCGAACTGCTGGCTGACCAGCACGGCCTTGAAGTGGGTCTGCAACCCACGGCTGTGCATGTGGCTTTCATCCAGCACGCCCAAGTGTTGCGGGCTCAGGGCGGCGAGCGCCGTTTCGATACGCTGTTGCATGGTCATTCCTGCTTACTTCTTCTTGGCCGGTGCGGCGGCTTTAGGCGTCAGCTCGTTGGTCATGTCTTCCAACAGCTTGTTCACCACCGGTACGGCGCTTTCCAGTTTGGCCTGGGTCATCTGGGCCGATTGCTGGGTCAGTTGCGGCATTTTTTCCAGGACTTTCTTGCCCAGTGGGGACTGGTAGAACGCAACCAGGTCCTTGAGCTCGGATTCGCTGAAGTTGGTGGTGTAGAGCTTGACCATGTCCGGCTTCAGCTTCGGCCAGCCAATGGCTTGGTCCAGAGCAGCGTTGGCCTTGGCCTGGTAACTGTCCAGTACGGACTGCTTGGCGGCAGGCGCCTTGGTCTGTTCGAAACGCTGGGCGAACATTTGCTGCACTTGCATGTACACCGGGGTACCCAGCTTGTCAGCGTGGGCCAGGGTAAGGAAGGCTTCGGCACTGGCGTTATGGCTGGCGGTATCGGCAAACACTTGGCCGCTGGCGCAAACCAGAGCAACCGCGGTACAGATGGCACGAAGACGAGTCATCGAGTTTCCTTTTCTAGCAGGCGAGGTAAGACCCCAAGGGCGACCATTCTGCGCCTAAAAAACCTCGCGGCTCAACCCCGGGCCTTGTTCGGCCGGGATTTGCGGGACTTGCATCCGATGAAAAGTCTTTTATGGAACCCCACAGGCCCATCACGGCCTAAACTGCGCAAACGAACCTGAAGGAGTGTGCCCGATGAGCCGTATCGAAACCGACAGCCTGGGAGACGTTCAAGTCCCGGATGACGCTTACTGGGGCGCGCAGACCCAACGTTCACTGGTGAATTTCGCCATCGGCGAGCAACGCATGCCCCTGGCGGTACTGCACGCCCTGGCGCTGATCAAGAAAGCCGCCGCCCGGGTCAACGACCGCAATGGCGACCTCCCCGCCGACATCGCCCGCCTGATCGAACAGGCTGCCGATGAAGTGCTCGACGGCCAGCATGACGACCAATTCCCCCTGGTGGTCTGGCAGACCGGCAGCGGCACCCAAAGCAATATGAACGCCAATGAAGTCATCGCCGGCCGTGCCAACGAGCTGTCGGGCAAACCCCGTGGCGGCAAGAGCCCGGTGCACCCCAACGATCACGTCAACCGCTCCCAGAGCTCCAACGACTGCTTTCCCACCGCCATGAGCATCGCGGCCGTGCAAGCCGTGACCAAGCAACTGCTGCCGGCGATCACTTATCTGTCCGGTGGCCTGGCGGAACTGTCGGCACGGCATATGAAGCTGGTGAAGACCGGCCGCACTCACATGATGGACGCCACGCCCATCACCTTCGGCCAGGAACTCTCGGCGTTTATCGCCCAACTGGATTACGCCGAACGCGCGATCCGCAGCGCCCTGCCCCCGGTGTGCGAACTGGCCCAGGGCGGCACCGCCGTCGGCACCGGGCTCAATTCGCCCCATGGTTTTGGCGAAGCGATTGCTGCTGAATTGGCAGCCCTGTCGGGGTTGCCGTTTGTCACCGCGCCGAATAAATTCGCCGCCCTCTCGGGCCATGAGCCGCTGGTGACCCTGCACGGCGCGCTGAAAACCCTGGCGGTGGCCTTGATGAAAATCGCCAATGACCTGCGCCTGCTGGGCTCCGGCCCGCGTGCCGGGCTGGCGGAAGTCAAGTTGCCGGCCAACGAGCCAGGCAGCTCGATCATGCCCGGCAAGGTCAACCCTACCCAATGTGAAGCGCTGTCGATGCTGGCCTGCCAGGTGCTGGGCAACGACGTGACCATCGGCATTGCCGCCAGCCAGGGGCACTTGCAGTTGAACGTGTACAAACCCGTGATCATCCACAACTTGCTGGAGTCGATCCGCCTGCTGGCCGATGGCTGCAATAATTTCCAGGAGCATTGCGTGGCAGGCCTGGAGCCCGACGCCGGGAAAATGGCCGAGCACCTGGAGCGCGGACTGATGCTGGTGACGGCGCTCAACCCGCATATCGGCTACGACAAGTCGGCGCAGATCGCCAAGAAGGCTTACGCCGAAGGGCTGACGCTAAGGGAGGCCGCGTTGGACCTGGGCTACCTGACCGACGCGGAGTTCGATCAGTGGGTTCGCCCGGAAAACATGCTCGAAGCCGGACATTAAGAAGCCAACCGCAGCCGCCGGGCCTTGAGCCCGGCGAGCAATGACGGCGCCAAGGCAACCATCGCCGAGCCCAGCACGACTACCAACGCCCCGGCATAACCGATGGCGTTGATCTCTTCGGCCTGCACAAAGTCCGGCCATAGCCACGCCGCCAGCGCCACGGCCACAAAGGTCACCAACGGCGTCAGCGCCAGGGTCGCACTGACCCGCGAGGCTTCCCAGTGCGCCAGCGCCTCGGCAAACGCCCCATAAGCCACCAGCGTATTCATGCAACACGCCAGCAACAGCCAGCCTTGCAGCGGGCTCAGTTGCAGCGCCTCCAGCGGATGTGCCCACGGCGTGAGCAGCACGGCGCACGACAGGTAGATCACCATCATCACTTGCAGCGAGTTCCACACCGTCAGCAACTGCTTCTGGCCCAGGGCATAGAACACCCAGATAGTGGTGGCGAGCAGGATCGTCAGCACACCGGCCGTGTAAGTACCCAGCGACGTCAACAGTTCCACCAGACGCTGATTGAAGAACAGGCCGAAGCCGATGATCAACACCACCAGGCCCATGCCCTGCCCCAGGCTGAAGCGCTCCTTGAACACAAATACACTGGCGACCATCAGAAAGATCGGGCCCATCTGCACGACCAATTGTGCGGTGCCGGGGCTGAGCATTTTCAGGCCGACCAGGTACAGCACATAGTTGCCCACCAGGCCACACACGGCCATGGCTACCAGCCAGCCGCCCTTGGGGCCGAGCACTTTGCGGCTAGGCAGGCGCCTGGTCGCGGCGAGGTAGAGGAACAGGCAACCGCCGGCAACGGTCAGGCGAAACCAGGTGACGGTGATCGGGTCCATCACCTGCAGCACCTGCTTGAGCTTGATCGGCAGAATGCCCCAAAGAAACGCGGTCAACAGGGTCAAGCCGAAGCCATAGACCCAGCGACCGGAAGAGATGTGCATGAGTGCCCCGAATGCCTGAGGAAGTGGAACAGCCATTCTAGGGGGACCAAGGGGTGCCTTGGCGAGCGATATTTTCCAGCACACACAAATCAAAGCTGGGGCGTGTGTGGGAGCTGGCTTGCCTGCGATTGCATCACTGCGGTGTGACTGACACACCGCAGTGCCTGCATCGCGGGCAAGCCCGGCTCCCACACAAGCCAGCGCCCACGTTGATCCAGTATTCCCAATAAAAACCTAGCGCACGGCTTCGAATAATCCGGTAGCGCCCATACCGCCGCCCACGCACATGGTGACGATGCCGTAACGCAGGTTGCGCCGCTGCAGCTCCCGCACCAAATGCCCGACTTGTCGCGAGCCGGTCATGCCAAACGGGTGCCCGATGGAAATCGAACCGCCGTTGACGTTGTACCGGGCATTGTCGATTTCCAGGCGGTTGCGCGCGTACAAGCACTGGGACGCAAACGCTTCGTTGAGTTCCCACAGGTCGATATCAGCCACCTGCAAGCCCTTGGCCTTGAGCAGCTTGGGCACCGAAAACACCGGGCCGATGCCCATCTCGTCAGGCGCACAACCGGCCACGGTAAAGCCTCGGAAAAACGCCTTGGGCTTGAGCCCCAGTTCGAGGGCTTTTTCCAGGCTCATCACCAGTGTCATAGAGGCGCCATCGGAGAGCTGCGAGGAGTTGCCCGCCGTCACCGAACCGTCTTCGGCAAACACCGGCTTCAACCCGCTGAGGCTGGCCAGGGTGGTGTCAGGGCGGTTGCAGTCGTCGCGCTCAACCACACCCTCCAGCACCTGCACCTCGCCGGTGTGCTTGTCCTCGACCCTGTACTTGACCGCCATCGGCACAATTTCATCGTCGAACAAACCGTCGGCCTGAGCCTGGGCAGTGCGCTGCTGGCTTTGCAAGGCGTACAGGTCCTGTTCTTCGCGGCTCACGTGATAGCGGCGGGCAACAATTTCGGCAGTCTGGCCCATGGGGAAGTAGATGCCCGGCACCTGCTCTTTAAGCAGCGGGTTGATCAGGTTGTCGGTGTTCACGCTTTTCAGGGTCAGGCTGATGGACTCGACGCCCCCGGCGATGATGATGTCGCTGCAGCCCGACGCGATCTGGTTGGCGGCAATCGCGATCGCTTGCAAGCCCGAGGAGCAGAAGCGGTTGAGGGTCATGCCGGCCGTACCGGTGCCCAGTTGCGAGAGCACCGCCACATTGCGCCCGATGTTGTAACCCTGGGCACCTTCGTTGGAGCCGGCGCCGACAATGCAGTCCTCGACAGTCGCCGGGTCGATACCATTGCGGGTCAGCAGCGCATTCACACAATGGGCCGCCATGTCATCGGGGCGGGTCTGGTTGAACTTGCCACGAAAGGATTTGGCCAGGCCGGTTCGCACGCTGTCGACGATCACTACTTCACGCATGGGCTACCTCGATCTTGTCGTTGTTGGGAGATGGATCGAGGATAGATCCAGGCCCTCCCAACCGCGACGATCATTCACCCCATAGATAGGCCTACTTCTTCTTGCCTTTCTTGTCGTGCTTGTCGGACTTGGCGAACGCCTCTTCCAACGCGAGGTTGATGGTGCGCAGCACCTTGACCCGCGCCCAGCGTTTGTCATTGGCTTCCACCAGGGTCCATGGCGCAACTTCGGTACTGGTGCGGTCGACCATGTCGCCCACGGCGGCGCGGTAGTCATCCCACTTGTCGCGGTTACGCCAGTCGTCTTCGGTAATCTTGAAGCGCTTGAACGGGATTTCCTCGCGGGCCTGGAAACGCTCCAACTGGGTCTGCTTGTCGATGGCCAGCCAGAACTTGACCACGATCACACCCGCATCGCGCAGTTGCTCTTCAAAGTCATTGATCTCGCCGTAGGCTCGCATCCAGTCCGCCGGAGTGCAGAAGCCTTCGATGCGTTCCACCAGGACGCGGCCGTACCACGAACGGTCAAACACCGTGAACATGCCGCGCGCCGGGATCTTTTGCCAGAACCGCCACAGGTAAGGCTGGGCGCGCTCGTCTTCACTCGGCGCAGCTATCGGCACGATATGGTACTGGCGCGGGTCCAGCGCCGCCGCGACACGCCGGATTGCCCCGCCCTTGCCCGCCGCGTCATTGCCTTCGAATACGGTGACCAGCGCGTGTTTGCGCATGCGCTTATCGCGCATCAGCCCGGAGAAGCGTGCCTGTTCGGTGATCAGTTGTTCTTCGTAATCGTCCTTTTCCAGGCGCAAGGTCATGTCGAGGCTGTCGAGCAGGCTCTTGTGATCCACCGACGCCAACAACGGCGCCGGGTTCATGCCGCTGGCCTTGCCCTTGGGCAGTTTCAAGGCGTTTTGCAGGCCTTCGAGCAGAATCTTGCCTACCGTGAGGCTACGGTAATTGCTGTCGACCCCTTCAATCACATGCCACGGCGCGTAGTCACGACTGGTGCGGCGCAGGATGCGCTCACCAAAATGCACAAACTTGTCGTAGGTCTTGGACTGCTGCCAGTCCAAAGGGCTGATGCGCCAGCTGTGCAGCGGGTCGTCGGCCAGCGCCTTGAGCCGCGCCTTCATTTGCTTCTTGGACAGGTGGAACCAGAACTTGAAGATCAGCGCGCCTTCGTCGCAGAACATCTTCTCCAGGCGTTCGGCACCGGCGATAGCCTGGTCCAGGCGCGCATCCTTGATGTCGCCGTGCACCCGGCCTTGCAGCATCTGGCTGTACCAGTTGCCAAAAAAGATACCCATGCGGCCTTTGGCAGGCAGTTGCCGCCAGTAACGCCACGCCGGCGGGCGCGCCAATTCTTCGTCGGTCTGCTGGTCGAAGGTGCGCACCTCGATCAGGCGTGGGTCCATCCATTCATTGAGCAGCTTGACGGTCTCGCCCTTGCCGGCCCCTTCGATGCCGTTGATCAGGATGATCACCGGGAAGCGCTTCTGCTGTTGCAGCTCGTACTGCACCTCCAGCAAGGCTTCGCGCAAGGCCGGCACTTCGGCGTCATAGGTGTCTTTGTCGATGGCGTGACCGATTTCGGCGGATTCGAACATGGGCAGCTCCGTTTCAAGATGGCTCAAGACTAGCGGATTGGGCAGCATGCCGGTCAAGGAATTCCAGCCGGCTTGCCGTGGATCAATCAGCGGGCCGATGGCTAATTCCCGGGAACATGGCAAATGCCCAGGTCCTGCTGTTTCAACATCTGCTGTGTCAGGCGTTCCACTACGTCAGTGATTGCCTGCCCGCGAGGCGATCGCAGGGCTTCCATTTGCTTGAGGTACTCGCCGTCGGTGAGGTTCTGGCTGTTCTCGAAGAGTGTTTGTTGCTGCGCATCAAAGGGCGCCGTCGCGGACTGGAATGCCCCGGGAAATTGCTGTTCCAGGTGGATTCGCCAGAACGCCAATTGGGTAATAAAGCGCAAGAATGCGGGGGACAACTCTGCCGTGCGCACTTGGGACTGCGCCACCTCCAGCCCATCGCTGGTCACATTGGCAAAAAATGCAAAATTCATGTGCTTGGGCTGCCCCGGTAGTTCCAGGGCCTGGGCCAACCCGACCCGGAATGCCAGGCTGACTTCCAGGGGGTCCAGGGAGAAGTGCTCGACAGCGTAAGTCGCGGCAATCTTTTCCAGTTCACTGAGGCGAAACAAACCACGGCCCAGGTTCAACAACGCGCCGGAGTTGCTGTGTGAGCGACCGGCCTGAAGAGTCGCTTTCTCGACCTCCTTCAAGACCTCTATCTGACTGAATATCTGTGCCGTCCCATCTGAACAGTTCGTCGGATGAGCCGCCAGTTGAAACACCCGCTCGCGCAGCCCGACGCTGTCATGGGTCGCCTGCAACACCTCCCAGACGCGCCGGGTCAAGTCCTCGCGCACGTATTGACTGTCCGCAGTCCCGGTCAATTGAGCCAGCAACTCGAACAACGGTGTCGATTCCGGATCATCGCGCAGGTTGGCCCAAACCGTACGCTTGTGAATATCCCGGGTGGCCGTTTCCTGCGGCAACCATAATGCCCTGGCCCTCAACTCGGTCCTGCGTGGTTGATCGTCCCTCACGTAGCCCATGCCAATACCGACATCGTCGCGATAACGAAGGAGTGCCGTTACCGTCGAACTGGATAACGGGTTACCGCCCAGGTTAATCGACTGACTGAAACTACGCGGCGTCGCAAACAACCACTCGGGCAACACGGTAATCGCGTTGTCGCGCAAATCCATTTGCTCAAGCCGGGCCAGCCGCCCCAGACCTACGGGCAGGTCGGTGATTTTTGTGTCCTGCAATAACAGCGTATGCAAGTCACGCATCTTGCCGATATCCACCAGCTTTTCCAGCGGGTTATGGCTCAGGTCCAGCAGGCGCAACGCACTCAGGTCCGCCAGTTTCAGCCGCGTGTAGTCAGTCAGCGCCAACCGGTTATGGGGCATCGACAAACTCTCAAGTTCAAACATGCGTGAGAGCACTTCCGGTAACCGGGTCAGGTGGTTTCGGTCCAGGTCCAGACGCCTCAGCCCCTTGAAACACTTCAGGAAATAAGCGACGTCATCACCCAGCTGCATATTTTTGAGTGACAACTGTTGGACATGGTCGAAACGAATCTCGGCCGGCAGCGTCGGCAACGAACCAATGCGCATCCCGTCCAGGTTCAAACTGGCGATGGAGGTCTGGTGCTCGTCCAGAGCAAAGCTTTGACGCCGCCAGCAGGCTTCAATGCGCTCTGCCACTTGCTGGCGGCTAATACGAATGTCACTCAGGCCCGGCTGTTTCTCCAGGTCCTGGACATCGTTCTTCCAATGCTTGAGCAGCGCTCGCAGATGCCCCAGCTCGGCCTTCAAACGGTTTACCGCCCTGGCCCGCGAAAGAGGCTCAGCGCCCAGCGACATCAGCAGTGAAGACACTTGCGCGTCACTGAACAAGGGGTACAAGCGCTTCACCTTACGCACCAGCGCGCGCGGATGCACCAACGGCCCCGTCGGCGAATCGGCCATTTCACAGGAAACCCCCTCTGCCAGAGGTTCACTGACCCTGCTGGAAAACGCCTCGCCAGCCAGCTCCCGCTCCCCCTTGGCCTGCGAGCCGCTCATGTAGCGCAGGCGCCAAATGTTACTAGGCTCCTTCAGAGGTAATCCCAGTGCTACTCGCTGGCTGGCCGTCAGCGCTGAATCGATCGCCTCGAACAGCCCGTCCGGTCCGGCATAAGGCCCACCGAGGCTCAGGCCATGGTCATCAAACGCTTCGAACCCGGCGTTCGACCTGACCACTGCGCGCCGCACCCCAGCCCCGTTGAACGCGCCCAAGGCCAATAAGTCGCCCTGTGGCGAATCCTGGCGCAACTCGAGGCGCAGCGCCCTGCCCCACCCCGCCACGCGCGGCATGACTCGAACCGCGACCCGCGCGGTATCGAGGCTGGCCAATTCTGGCTGATCAAACCCCATCAAGGCGCGGTCCAGACGTTGTTCCCCAAGGGCACGCTGCACTGACTCGGCCAATGCCATGGGAATTCGTTGGTTATCGCGCAGGGACTCACGCTGCACGGTTGATGTCTCGGCCATCAATTCGCGCATCAACGTGCAGGGCAAGTGGGGATAGGTGCGCCTGAGCAACGCCCATTCGGGTGGTACGGGTCCGTCATAAGACTGATACAACTGCTCAAACAACGGCTTGCGATCGGCCTTCAGATACGCGAGCAACTGACGCTCCAGAACAGCGCGCTCCTGATCGGCCGCAATGCCCTCTCCCAACAGCCCAGTCTTCTGTGCCTCATCCAACCCGGACAACAGCGCATCAAACACTTTCCCGTCACTGAGCATCTGCTCGGTGACCGTCAAACGCTGGCCTGCAGCGTTAACCGTTGCGCTGGCGGGGTAGCGTGCCTTGACGTTGCGCCGGGCATCCAGCACCTCAAAATAGCGTCCTACGGGCCAACCTTTTAACAGGGGCAAGGCGTGCATCTGCAAGGTCGAGTTTTCGACGCTGGGGGCGGCACCGCTTTCCAACTGCCAGATAAAATCGCGAATGGACTGATCCAGCTTGAAACGCTCGTACAGATCGCGAAAACGTGCGGGAAAGGGCAAGCACTCCTGCGCCTGATAAACGCCCCAATCATGGGGCTTATCCATAATGGCCTTGATCTGTACAAGCTTCCTGGGATGGAGCGAGGAACCGGCATCCGCCGGCTTCAACCGTGAAAACAGATACTCCGGACTCTCCCACTCGTCAGGCTTTTCGAACGCAAAACGCCAACATCCTTCGCCGTTATGCAGCAATTGCGGGCGATAAGCCGTGTGCCGCGACAGGTGACTGGCCCGCCATTGATCCAGTTTTGAGTCGAAGGAAACCCGATGGACACGATCATTGACCTTGACGTAGGAATGACCACCCACCTTGTAGATTCCCGAATCATCCGCGACTTCGTCGTCGACAACGCTCTGATCATGGACGTACGGCGTGATATCCGGGCGCCACAGCCGCAGGTTGCCATCCGTGGCGCGTACCACTTCAAACTTGCTAAAGAAACTATCCAGGTTAAGACCGCTACGGCTCATTGCCGAACCGACAACCTTGCTGCCTGCCGCGAACACCACCATCGAGGTGATATTTTCCGCTACCACCGCCAACTGCTTGAACGCCTCTTCCGTGTCACCACGGCGCCAGTCTTCAATGCCCTCATAGAGTTCACCGAGCATCTGGCCCACCGCCACGCCGGTCATCAATAGCCCCAACTCGGGGACGACCAACCCGGCGAGGTTGAGCACCGTCAACCCGGCGTCCAAATACGCCTGCAAGCGCTGCTCGCGAACCTCCTCATCCACATCGGCCACCGGCACCGCCAGGGTCCGCGCGTCGGCTTGCAGCTTTGCTGCGTAGGTATCAAAAAAATGCCTCGCGAGGCTGACCGTAAGCAGGTTGGCGTCCAGCATCCCCAGGGTACGGGCTTGATCAAAACTGCTGAAGAACGCGACCCGGTCGCCCTGGCTCAGGTACCGGGTAAAGAAGGCCCGATACGCGGCCACTTCAAGCTTGCCCTTGAGGTAGACCTGAAAGTCATCCAGCGAGGAATACTCAAAAAATGGCCGTTCCGGCTCATTGGGCATGTAAACCACACAGGGTTCCTGCGGGTATTGCGCAATCGACCGGCTGGAAAACACCAGGATGCTCCACAGGCAGCCGCCCTGTGTGTTCAGCCCTTGCCAAGTGACCGGCCGCCCTTGAAACACCACCCCTGCGGCCTGAGCCTGGGACGGTGTCAGCTGGCGGTCCAGCAGCGTGCACACCATCTTGTAGGTGTCCTGTGAAATATCTCCCCGCATCAAGGCAATGTGGGCGTCGATTTTCACGTCCAGGGTTTTCATCCGACCGATATCGCTCGCAACAGCATTGACGTAGGGCTTATCGCTTGTGAGGTTACTGTCCAGTTTGAGCACTTCACTGAGGTGCTGCTGATACAAGCGGCCAAGGTCCAGGGCGCGACAGCCTTGGGCAAACTCGAGGGGCGTAATGCCCATCACCCCACGAGCGCCGGACCCCGACTGCAACAGCGAGCCGGCCGGAAAGTATTGCGATCGAGCTTCATCCTCGGAGAAATTCTGCATCGCCACCTGCAGCAGGCTGTCCTGCACCAGCCTCACGGTTTTCACGTACTTCAATGGCAAGACTTCTTTCTCGTATTCGTTGACCGCACGAATAAAAAGATCTTTTTTCGGCTCCACGGTCAGTTGCCATCGTGTCAGGCAATAGTCCTTGAGCCGCTCATTGCAAAACTCATCCAGCGCCCGCAATGGCTTCAAGCACTCGGCGACGGTTGCCTGGGCATCTGCCACCTGTGCGGCATCTCGGGTCAGTGCATCCAACACACCCGGCGGCGCGTTGACCATCCAGCCCGGCAGCTTCTTTTGCAGTACCTGGGCCTTGTCCAGATCACCCGTCATTTCCAGTAAGGCCGCTTGCAGCTGGCTCTGGGTCAACTGGTTCAGCTTGTTGTTCAAATCATCCTGGGTGCGCATCAGCAATATCCTTTATTGCCTATAAATCAAGGCATTACGATACCGCGGCCGCCTGCACGGAATTAACGCTGATTGTTGATGGGTGGAAGGACGCGCGCAGCAGTTTTTTCCATGTAAAAACTATGGGGCTACCCCCTTCGGCTAGAATGGCCACCTTGCCTTTGCCCGCTTTTATTTTATGAGCCGCCCATGAACCCCGTAACCCACGCCCAGCTCGACTGGGATGACCAAGGTCGCCCGCACTCGCGGGTCTTCGACGACGTGTATTTCTCCGACAAGTCGGGCCTTGAAGAAACCCGCTACGTGTTCCTTGAGCAGAACCGCTTGCAGGAGCGTTTTGCCGCCCTGCCCGAGGGTGGCAGGCTGGTGATCGGAGAAACCGGGTTCGGCACCGGCTTGAACTTCCTCTGCGCCTGGCAGCTGTTCGAGCAACACGCAGTGGCCGGTGCGCGCCTGCATTTTGTGAGCGTGGAAAAGTACCCACTGAGCCCCACCGACCTGCAACGCGCCCTGGCCCTCTGGCCGGAACTCAGTGCCTTCGCCGAGCCCCTGTTGGCGCAGTACATCGCGATCCATCAAGGCTTCCAGCGCCTGGTACTGGATAACGGCCGTGTCACCCTGACCCTGCTGGTCGGCGACGCCCTGGAGCAATTGCCGCAACTGGATGCACAGATCGACGCCTGGTTTCTCGACGGCTTCGCCCCGGCGAAAAACCCCGACATGTGGACCGCCGAGCTGTTTGCCGAACTGGCGCGCCTGGCGGCTCCGGGCTCGACCATCAGCACCTTCACCAGCACCGGTTGGGTGCGCCGCCTGATCAATGCCGCCGGGTTCAAGATGAAACGCACGCCGGGCATCGGCCACAAGTGGGAGATCCTGCGCGGTGAGTTCCTCGGTTGGCCCGAAGACACGCCGCCGCCCGCCAAAGCCAAACCCTGGTTCGCCCGCCCGGCGACTATCGAGGGCGAACGCCATGCGATGGTCATTGGTGCCGGCCTGGCCGGTTGCGCCACCGCTGCGAGCCTGGCCGCACGTGGTTGGCGTGTCAGCCTGCTGGAGCGCCACGCCGCCCTGGCCCAGGAAGCGTCGGGCAACCCGCAGGGCGTGCTGTACCTCAAGCTCTCGGCGCATGGAACGGCACTGTCGCAGCTGATACTCAGCGGTTTCGGTCACACCCGGCGCCTGCTGGAACACTTGCATCGAGGTGTTGATTGGGATGGCTGTGGCGTGCTGCAACTGGCATTTGACGCCAAGGAAGCTCAGCGCCAGGCGCAACTGGCCGAGGCCTTTGCGCCCCAATTGTTGCACCTGCTGGACCGTGAGCAGGCGCAACAACGGGCCGGAATCGACCTGGCTCAGGGCGGCCTGTTTTTCCCGGAAGGCGGCTGGGTGCATCCACCGGCGCTGTGCCAATGGCAGGCGGCACATCCACTGATTGAAGTGCTCACCCATCACGACGCCCTTGAGCTGCGCCGGGTCGATGATCAGTGGCAGGCGCGCGACGCCGACCGCGTGCTGGCCAGCGCGAGTGTGGTGGTGCTCGCCGGCGCCGCCGAGATCAAGCGATTCCCCCCCAGCGCCGACTTGCCGCTCAAGCGAATTCGCGGGCAAATCACCCGACTGGCGCAAACGGCAGCGAGTGAGGGGCTGGCCACGGTGGTCTGCGCCGAGGGTTATGTCGCACCCGCCCGGCTGGGTGAACACACCCTGGGCGCGAGTTTTGATTTCACCAATGAAGACCTCACGCCCACCGTCACCGAACATGCCGGCAACCTTGCGATGCTGCGGGAGATTTCCGAAGATTTATTGCAACGCCTGGGCGCCGATCACCTGGCCCCCGAGGAACTGGAGGGTCGGGCGGCGTTTCGTTGCACCAGCCCTGACTACCTGCCGATCGTCGGGCCGTTGGCCGACCACGAAGCATTCCAACAGGCGTATGCGGTACTCGGCAAAGACGCCCGGCAAGTACCGGATACGCCTTGCCCCTGGCTGCCGGGTCTGTACATCAACAGCGGCCACGGCTCACGCGGACTGATCACCGCGCCCCTGTGCGGCGAGCTGATTGCGGCCTGGCTGAATGCTGAGCCGTTGCCGGTTCCAGCGAGTGTGGCCGAGGCCTGCCACCCGAATCGGTTTGCGCTGCGCGCGTTGGTGAAAGGCAAGTCAGCGGCAAGCAAAGGGCGGCTTTAAAGCCATCACGGCTATTTGCCTTATAACTTATCGGTCTAAAACTCCACGGATAGCACTGGGTCAGTTTCTGGGTACGCGCCCTTTTGGCGCATTGAATATTGACCCCTCCCCAACGGAAAAACCGGTAAGGAATTTATGTGCGGATTAGCTGGAGAATTACGTTTCGATGCCCAACCTGCCGACTTGGCGGCCATTGAGCGCATCACCCATCACTTGGCCCCACGCGGTCCAGACGCCTGGGGCTTCCACGCCCAAGGGCCGATTGCCCTGGGCCACCGGCGCCTGAAGATCATGGACCTGTCGGACGGCTCGGCCCAACCGATGGTCGACGCCCAGCTTGGGCTGTCGCTGGCGTTCAACGGTGCCATCTACAATTTCCCGGAATTACGCGAAGAGCTGGAAGCCCTGGGCTACGCCTTCTATTCCGGTGGCGACACCGAAGTGCTGCTCAAGGGCTACCACGCCTGGGGCGAAGCACTGCTCCCCAAGCTGAACGGCATGTTTGCCTTTGCGATCTGGGAGCGTGACGCCCAGCGCCTGTTCATCGCTCGTGACCGTCTGGGCGTGAAGCCGTTGTACCTGTCGCGCACCGGCCAGCGCCTGCGCTTCGCCTCGGCGTTGCCGGCACTGCTCAAGGGCGGCGATATCAACCCGATCCTCGATCCGGTGGCGCTCAATCACTACCTGAATTTCCACGCCGTGGTGCCTGCACCGCGCACCTTGCTGGCGGGCATTGAAAAGCTGCCGCCAGCGAGCTGGATGCGCATCGACGCCAATGGCAAGACCGAACAGAAAACCTGGTGGACCCTGCCCTACGGCCCTCGTGAAGATGAGCAAAATCTCACCCTGGAAGACTGGACCGACCGCGTACTCGACAGCACTCGCGAAGCCGTGGCCATCCGCCAACGCGCCGCCGTGGATGTCGGCGTGCTGCTCTCCGGCGGCGTCGATTCGAGCATGCTCGTCGGCCTGTTGCGTGAAGTCGGCGTGCAGGACCTGTCGACCTTCTCGATCGGTTTTGAAGATGCCGGTGGCGAGCGCGGCGACGAGTTTCAGTACTCGGACCTGATTGCCAAGCACTACGGTACCCGTCACCACCAGTTGCGCATTGCCGAAAGCGAAATCATTGAGCAACTGCCGGCCGCGTTCCGCGCCATGAGCGAGCCGATGGTGAGCCACGACTGCATCGCCTTCTACCTGCTGTCGCGGGAAGTGGCCAAGCATTGCAAGGTGGTACAGAGCGGCCAGGGTGCCGACGAGTTGTTCGCCGGTTACCACTGGTACCCGCAGGTGGATGGCGCCAGCGATCCCTACGCCGCATACCGCGATGCATTTTTCGACCGCAGCTACGACGACTATGCCGCCACCGTCGCGCCGAAATGGCTGACTGCCAATGACGCTGCCGGTGACTTTGTGCGTGAGCATTTTGCAACGCCAGGTGCAGACGCCGCCGTGGACAAGGCCTTGCGCCTGGACAGCACGGTGATGCTGGTCGATGACCCGGTCAAACGCGTGGACAACATGACCATGGCCTGGGGCCTGGAAGCGCGCACACCGTTTCTGGATTATCGCCTCGTCGAACTGTCGGCACGCGTGCCGGGTAAATTCAAATTGCCCGACGGCGGCAAGCAGGTGTTGAAAGAGGCCGCGCGCCGGGTCATCCCCAGCGAAGTCATTGACCGCAAAAAGGGCTACTTCCCGGTGCCGGGCCTCAAGCATTTGCAGGGCGACACCTTGAACTGGGTGCGCGAGCTGCTGCTGGACCCGAGCCAGGATCGCGGCCTGTTCAACCCCGCCATGCTTGATCGCTTGCTGACCGACCCGCAAGGCCAACTGACCCCGCTGCGCGGCTCCAAGCTGTGGCAACTGGCGGCGCTGAACCTGTGGCTCAGCGAACAAGGAATCTGATTGATGAAACCTCTTGCAGCGGCTTACAGCCAACGCTTGCTGAAGGGCCAGGCGCCGACCTACGAACGCCTGCAAGCCCGCCTGGCTGAAGATGGCAGCCCACTGGGCGCCGAGCCGATTGCCGTGCATTGCGGCTGGGGCCGGTTGTTGATCGGCCACACGTTCCCTGACCCTGCCAGCCTGGCCGAAGAGTTGCTGAACGAGCAGGCTGGCGAGCGCGATATCGCGCTGTACGTGGCGGCGCCCCAGCAGATCCTCGGGATTGATCCGCAACAGTTGTTCCTCGACCCGTCCGACACCCTGCGCCTCTGGTTCAGCGACTACCGGCCGGCGACTCGGGTGTTTCGCGGTTTTCGTATCCGGCGCGTACAAAGCGAGGCCGATTGGGCCGCGGTCAACGTGCTCTATCAAGGGCGCGGCATGCTGCCGGTCGACGCTGAACGCCTGACGCCACGCCACCAAGGCGGCCCGGTGTATTGGTTGGCGGAAGACGAAGACAGCGGCGCGGTGATCGGCAGCGTGATGGGCCTCAATCATCAAAAAGCCTTTCACGACCCGGAAAATGGTTGCAGCCTCTGGTGCCTGGCCGTCGACCCGCAATGCACCCGGCCCGGCGTGGGTGAAGTGCTGGTGCGCCACCTGGTAGAGCACTTTATGAGCCGTGGCCTGAGCTACCTTGACCTGTCGGTGTTGCACGACAACCGCCAGGCCAAGAGCCTCTACGCCAAGCTGGGGTTTCGCGCGCTGACCACCTTTGCGATCAAGCGCAAGAACGGCATCAACCAGCCACTGTTTCTCGGCCCGGGGCCGCAGGCGGGGTTCAACCCCTACGCGCGGATCATTGTCGAAGAGGCCCATCGACGCGGCATTGATGTGCACGTGGACGACGCGGGTGCCGGCCTGTTCACCCTCAGCCATGGTGGACGCCGCGTGCGTTGCCGTGAATCCTTGAGCGACCTGACCAGCGCCATCAGCATGACCCTGTGCCAGGACAAAAGCCTGACCCACAAGGTGCTCAAAGCCGCCGGTTTGAAACTGCCGCAACAACAATTGGCGGGCAGTGCCGACGACAACCTGGAGTTTCTCGACGAACACCAGCGCGTCGTGGTCAAGCCGCTGGACGGCGAGCAAGGCCAAGGCGTGGCGGTGGATTTACAGACGATCGAAGACGTGCAGAAAGCCATCGAAGCGGCCCGCCAGTTCGATAGCCGTGTGTTGCTCGAAAGCTTTCACGAAGGCCTCGACCTGCGCATCCTGGTGATCGGCTTTGAGGTGGTCGCCGCCGCGATTCGCCGCCCTGCCGAGGTGACCGGTGATGGCCAGCATTCCATCGGCGCCTTGATCGAAGCCCAAAGCCGTCGCCGCCAAGCCGCTACCGACGGCGAAAGCAAAATCCCGCTGGACGCCGAAACCCAACGCACCCTGCACGCCGCCGGTTACGACTACAGCAGCATCCTGCCGCGCGGTGAAACCCTGGCCGTGCGCCGCACCGCCAACCTGCACACCGGCGGTTGCCTGGAGGACGTCACGGCGATCCTGCACCCGACGCTGGTGGACGCCGCCGTGCGTGCCGCCCGCGCCCTCGATATTCCCATGGTGGGCCTGGACCTGATGGTGCCCGCCGCCGACCAACCCGAGTACGTATTTATCGAAGCCAACGAACGGGCCGGGCTGGCTAATCACGAGCCGCAACCGACTGCGGAGAAGTTTGTGGACTTGTTGTTTCCGCATAGCCAGCCGACTGCTCAATAACCCTGTGGCGAGCGGGCTTGCCCCGCGTTGGGCTGCGCAGCAGCCCTGACCCATGCACCGCAGTCTTTCAGCCAGAACTCATTGGCAGGTTTGGGGCCGCTTCGCGACCCAACGCGGCGCAAGCGCGCTCGCCACAACAAACCTGCTCGCCACACTTCATCAGGAGTCTTTATGAGCCGAACCATCCCCGAACCGGATCTCAACTACCTGCAAAAAGTGCTGCTGGAGATGCTCGCCATTCCCAGCCCCACCGGGTTTACCGACACCATCGTGCGCTACGTCGCCGAGCGCCTGGAAGAACTCGGCATCCCTTTTGAAATGACCCGGCGTGGCACCATTCGCGCGACCCTCAAGGGCCAGAAAAACAGCCCCGACCGCGCCGTGTCCGCACACTTGGACACCATCGGTGCCGCCGTGCGTGCGATCAAAGACAACGGCCGCCTGACCCTCGCCCCCGTGGGTTGCTGGTCCAGCCGCTTTGCCGAAGGCAGCCGCGTCAGCCTGTTCACTGATAACGGCGTGATCCGTGGCAGCGTGTTGCCGTTGATGGCCTCCGGGCACGCGTTCAACACCGCCGTGGATGAAATGCCGGTGAGTTGGGACCATGTGGAATTGCGCCTGGACGCCTACTGCGCGACCCGCGCCGATTGCGATTCCCTGGGCATCAGCATCGGTGACTATGTCGCCTTTGACCCGCTGCCCGAGTTCACCGAAAGCGGGCATATCAGCGCCCGACACCTGGACGATAAAGCCGGTGTCGCGGCCCTGCTCGCCGCGCTGAAGGCCATCATCGACAGCGGCGAACCGCTGCTGATCGACTGCCACCCGTTGTTCACCATCACCGAAGAGACCGGCAGTGGTGCCGCGGCGGCCCTGCCCTGGGATGTCAGCGAATTTGTTGGCATCGACATCGCCCCGGTCGCACCCGGCCAGCACTCCAGCGAGCATGCCGTGAGCGTGGCGATGCAGGACTCCGGCGGGCCGTATGACTACCACCTGTCCCGTCACCTGCTGCGCCTGGCTTCGGATAACGACCTGCCCGTGCGCCGCGACCTGTTTCGCTATTACTTCAGCGACGCCCACTCTGCCGTAACCGCCGGCCACGACATTCGCACAGCCCTGCTGGCGTTTGGTTGTGACGCCACCCACGGCTACGAGCGCACGCACATCGACAGCCTGGCGGCGCTGAGTCGCTTGTTGAGTGCCTACATTCTCAGCCCGCCGGTATTCGCCAGCGACGCGCAACCGGCGCAGGGTTCGCTGGACCGCTTCAGCCATCAGATCGAGCATGAGACACAGATGGAGAGCGACACACGCGTGCCGTCAGTGGACAGCCTGGTCGGCCAGAAGTCCTGACACTGGCAACTACGGTCCCGGCGCAGTAGGATCGCCGGGTTCCTACCTCTGAGGCTTGTATGCTGATTCCCTACGACGCACTTGAAGTCGACACCCTCACCCGCCTCATCGAAGACTTCGTTACCCGCGACGGCACCGACAATGGCGACGAAACACCGCTGGAAACCCGCGTATTGCGCGTGCGTCAGGCGCTGACCAAGGGCCAGGCGCTGATCGTGTTCGACCCTGAAAGCGAGCAATGCCAGTTGATGCTCAAGCACGACGTGCCCAAGCATCTGTTCGACTGAACGGGGTTCAGGGATTGGGGACTGCCACCGGAGGGGTGGCGGTGCCTGGGCGGTCGAGAATCTTCTGGTAAACCTCGGAGCGATGGACGTGCACCCCAGCCGGCGCGTCGACGCCGAATTTCACCTGGGAACCGTTCAACTCGAGGATGTGCAACGTAATGTCATCGCCGATGGAAATGACTTCGCCCAGGGCGCGGCTTAAGACCAGCATGGCGGGGTATCCTTTTGGAGTGACAGGACGTTGACCATGCGTGATTGGCTGGGGAGCAGCAATGGCTTGCCTCTAAATCAGGCGAGACCTACATAAACGGGTAACTTGCCTGACAGACCACATAAAAATCCCGAGCCAAATACGCTTAAACAGGCGGGAGGGGGCTTGCTCCCGATAGCGGTGATAGGTTGACGATCACTGCGCCGTTGGGCGCAAGCCCTCTTTCACATTTGGACCGGCATCAGCCCTTAACCGCCTGCGCCTTGGCCCGCATCTTGTCGGCCATCTGCGTCATCTCGTCATACAACAACTGCGGATTCTTCTGCTTCAACGCCCATGCCATGCGCCCCTGCTCGTGGGGCAAGATCATGAACTCGCCTTCAGCCACGCGTTGGTAGATGTAATCGGCGATATCCGCCGCCGAAATCGGCGAGCTCTCAAGCAACTTGCCCACCTGCGCCTTCATCGCCGGTGTAGGCCCGCGAAACGAATCCAACAGGTTGGTCTGGAAAAATGACGGGCACACCACGTGCACGCTCACTTCCTGCTGCTTGAGTTCCACCAGCAAGCTCTCCGACAACGCCACCACACCGGCCTTGGCCACGTTGTAGTTGCTCATCGCCGGCCCCTGCATCAATGCGGCCATTGAGGCGATGTTGATAATCCGGCCCTGGCTTTTCTCCAGCAGCGGCAGGAACGCTTTGCAGCCCTTGACCACGCCCATCAGGTTGATCGCGATCTGCCAGTCCCAGTCTTCCAGGGACAACTCAGCAAAGAAGCCACCCGAGGCGACACCGGCATTGTTGACGATCACATCAATGCCGCCCAGCTTCACCTCACAGGCCTGGGCAAAGGCCGTGAGCTGGCTGTAGTCGCGCACGTCGCAGCGTTGGACAAACCCATCGCCACCCGCCTCGCGCACGAGCTTGAGGGTTTCAAGCAAGCCCGGCTCGCTGACGTCCGACAAGGCCAATTGCCAACCCTCGCGGGCCCAGCGCAGAGCGATTTCGCGACCCAGGCCGGACCCGGCGCCGGTGATCATCATGCGATTTTGCATAGGAAAGCTGCCTTGTGGTTCACGGAAGAAGTGATCGGCAGTGTAGCGAAGGTTTTTCCGCGACCCACGCACCATCCAATTGATGAATGCCTCGGGCAAACTTGAGGCCGGGTACGAGAGCGACTTATTGCGTAAGTTCAATCTTTTTCAACTAATACGCTGCAGGTGTGAACGCATTAAAAGAAATAAGCCGGCTTGCAAAATGCTTTAAAAAAACACGGAATCTTTTACCCCATGGCACAGTCGGATTTTATAAGGCGTCTGTCTTTAAACTGACAGGCCTACTGTTTAATCACCGGTCTTTTCAGAAGGCCTATAAGGAAAAAAACTATGAGCCTCATTCTGATCATTATCCTGATCCTGCTGTTGGTTGGCGGCCTTCCGGTATTCCCGCACTCGCGTAACTGGGGCTATGGCCCGTCGGGTATTCTGGGTGTCGTACTGGTGGTGTTGCTGGTGCTGCTGTTGCTTGGCCGGATATAAACACCGGACAAAAAAAGAGGCCTCACTGAGGCCTCTTTTTTTATGCCCGACTTATTAGTCCGGCTTACCGTCGACCACACCGGCGGTGTTATCCAACAGGCTCTTGGTCGCCGTTTGCAGGAACGACTCGAGTTTCTGTTTCAGCGCTGCTTCGTCCGGTGACTCGGGAATCACTTTACCGGTCGGCTCAGCGCCCAGTTCGTACTCCCACAGCTTCGGTGGCATGTCCTTGGGCAGTACCAGAATGCGGTCTGCGGTAACCAACGCTACGGTCTGGTCACTGCCCGACGGCTTGATCACGCCAAAGCCCTTGTCGCCTTCCGGCAGGTTCAGCAGGTCACGGCCCCAGCACTGGTGCAAGGTATCGCCACCCAGGCGGCCCATGATGGTCGGCACGATGTCGATCTGGGTGCCCACGGTGTGGTCACGCTCGCCGAACTTCTCCTGCATGCCCGGTGCAATCATCAGCATCGGCACGTTGAAGCGGCCCAGGTCCATTTCGGTGATTTGCTGTTCGTTGCCGAAGCCGTGGTCACCCACGATCACAAACAGGGTTTCCTTGAAGTAAGGCTCTTTACGGGCCTTTTCAAAGAACTGGCCCAAGGCCCAGTCGGAGTAGCGCATGGCCGTCAAATGCTCGTTGAGGCTGCCACGGTCGGTGACTTTCTCGACCGGCAATGGCGTCGGCAATGCGTACGGCGTGTGGTTGGACAGGGTTTGCAGCAGGGCGTAGAACGGCTTGCCGCCTTCGCGGGCTTTGAGTTCTTCCAGGCCACGGTTGAACATGTCCTGGTCGGACACGCCCCACGTCGGGTCGGAGAACACCGGGTTGACGAAGTCGTTACGCCCGATGAAGTTGGTCATGCCCTGGTTGCTGAAGAAACCCGACTGGTTGTCCCAGGCGAAATCGCCGTTGTAGACATACACGTCGTCAAACTTGCGCGCACTGAGCAACTGCGGTAGGCCCGACAGCTTGTGGCTGCCTTCCGGGGTCTGCATCAGGTATTCGAAGCCCGGCAGGTTCGGGAAGCACGCCATGGTGGCGAACATCCCCTGGTGGGTGTGGGTGCCGTTGGAGAAGAAACGGTCGAACAGCAGGCCTTCCTTGGACAATTTGTCGAAGTACGGCGTGATGTTGCCCGGGCGGCCTAATGCACCCACCGAATGACCGGCGAAGCTTTCCATCAGGATCACTACGACGTTCTTGATCGGCAGGGTTTTTTCGGCCGGTGGCGTGTAGTCACGGCGAACGGCAGCCGACTCCGTATCCACCAGTTTCTCTTGTGGCAACACCAGCATGTCACGCACGGTCTGGGTCGCCAGCGGCTGGTCCAGGGTGGCTTTCCAGATGTTCGAACGCTCTTCGGAGAAGCGCGCCTTGGCGGCGGCGATCAGCGACAGAGTGCCGTTCAAGCCCAACTGGTTGGCGAAGTTCGAATCGGTGGTGTAGACATCACCCCAGCGCAGCGGCGGGCCCTGGCGCAGGGTGCCACGGATGGCGACCACGGCGATCAACAGGCAGACCACGAATACGGCGATGCGGGTGTACCACGGCGCCACCTGGCGGGTGCCGACGGTGCCCCCGCTGAACGGGCCACGTGGGCGCGTCGCACGGTCGGCGCCTTTAAAGGCCATGCTCAGGATCAGCGTACCCACGGCCCAGGCCAGCAGGTACCGCACCACCGGGAAACCGTACCAGAGCATGCTCATCACGGTTTTCGGGTCTTCCTTCACATACTGGAAGACCAGGCCGTTGAGGCGCTGGTGGAATTCGCGGTAGAAGTCCATCTCCATCAAGCCCAGGAACAGGGCAATACTCGACGCGACGGTCAGCCACAAACGGAAAAACCCGCGCGCCGCCATGGCCCGAACGCTGAACAAGGCCAGCAGCATCGGAACCAGCGCGTACATCACAAAGCGTATGTCGAAGCGCGTGCCGTTGACGAACGCTTCGAGGAACGTCGAGGCCGGCGTGTCGAGGATCATCTCGCGGTTGTAGACCAGCAGCGCCAGGCGCAGCAGGGAGAACATCACCATCATGACCAGCGCGCAAAGCAGCGTGTATGCCAGATGGGATTTGACGGTCGGTTGCAGCAGGCGATTAGAAGCTCGCTGCTGACTCAGGGCGTCCGGGTTTGCCATGTCGTTTCAGGACCCATTGGAAGTTTAAGTTTAGAAGTAATGCAGTGGCGCCCGTCCCTCGCCCAGGCTGGCTGGGGTAGGCGGTTAGCGCGGTGGCGCAAATGGTGCCCGATCAACGGCATCAACGCTATTAATTACTGAACATATGCCACGGCCATGCGGTTAATGGCACTGGATAGAGAGCCTTGGCAGTGCCTTAAAAACCGGCGAATTGTCTTGGACGAGGTGTGAAAATTTCGTGCACCGAATAATCTCGACACACAAATCTCTGCATACGCTGGAGACAAATAGGGAGCGGGCTTGCTCGCGAAAGCGCTGCGTCAGTCAATACATCAGTGACTGAACCACCGCTTTCGCGAGCAAGCCCGCTCCCACATTTAGTGCAGTGCCTACTCCGGATTGGAGCGGGCCCGGTGATCAGATCCGCACATTCCCGCGCGGCCCGGCAATTGCCCAGATAATCAGGCCGAGTACCGGCAGCAACAGGATCAGCAAGATCCACAACACCTTGGCGCCCGTGCTCGCGCCGCTTTTAAAGACGTTGATAATCGCCCAGATATCCAGCGCAAGGATAATCAGGCCAATCAGACCATTGAAAGTCGAACCCATGGTGTCGCTCCTAAAGTGAGGGCATGCCTCCTTAGGATAGTCAGCCGTGGCGGCGGTTCCGTTTTATTTCAGACGTGCACCGCAACACGCAGCGCTTCCAGGGACGGCTCAGCCTTGATGCCAACGTGGGCGCACAGTTCCAGCACGCGCGGCAGGTCGTTGCCGTACACCAGCACGCTCTGGATCTCGTCATCGAGCAATTGGCTGAAGTTGAGCAGCACATAGCCGCCCTCTTCCGGGCTGAGGGCGCTCATCTGGATCTGGATGCGATTGAGCGCAGTGAGGTCTTCGGTCTTGGCCAACTGCTTGGGCTTGAGGTTGAACGCCACGCCCGGGCCGAAGGACGCGACGATCTGCGCAAACAGATCGCCGTAGGTGTCCGCCTGGAACAGGACGGTGTCCGGCAGGCTGCCCACCACCACCCACTCACCCAATGGAATAGGGAACGAGTCGTCGTAGTTGATATCCGGATTGGCTGCCAGAAAGGCCGCAGGGTCCGCGTAGGCCTGGGCCGCTTCTTCGGCGATGCGCGCCACCTCGTCCTCGCCCATGACGCCGGCGCTGATTTTGCTGATGAGTTCGACGAGGGCGGTTTTCATGGGAAGGTCCTGTGGCGGGCTGGTTTTTGAGGGCGCGTAGCCTACACCAGTTTTTGCAACTGCGCCGCCGTATCCGCCGCGCCCATGGTTTGCGCTGCAGCTAACGCCGTCGCGCCCTGGGCGTCAGTCGCCTTGGGATTGGCACCTTGCCCAAGCAGGTAGTCGACCATTTCTACGCGGTTGAACATCGCCGCCATCATCAGCGCGGTACGCCCATCCGACGATGATGCATCAACCGGTGCGCCACCTTCGATCAGCGCCGTGACCACGGGCAGGTTGCCCTTGAATGCGGCACCGGCAATCGGCAGTTGGTTTTTGTCATTGGCGATCTGTGGGTCAGCCTTGAATTCCAGCAGCACTTTTACCGCATCGGCGTGGCCGTGGTAGGCCGCGAGCATGAGCAAGGTGTCGCCATTATGGTTGCGCAGATTGGGCGGCAAGCCTTTGGCCAGCAGCGCAGCGAGCATGGCGGCGTCGCCCCGGCGAGCCACGTCAAAGACCTGTTCGGCAAATTCGGCAGCTTCGTCTTCGGTCATTTGTTTGGGCTGGTCTGACATGTGAGGGCTCCTTGTCTGGTGTGCTTTATAGGCGCCCAGTGTCGCGACGGAGTTCCCCACTGTCATGCCTTTTTTGCCAAAAGCGGCCATAGCCAGAATCAATAACGAAACTGCCCGCCCTGGATCTGCGCCAACAGCTGGCCGGTGACCGGCACATAGCTGTCAGACCCTGGAAGCCAAACGTAGACCGGGTCATTACCGGCTTTTGCCGGGTCAAACGCCTCCTCCTTGAGCTTCACCTTCTGGTATTTGAAGGTGCCGGTGGTTTCCATCTTCACTTTGATGCGCAGAAACAACGGCACCGCGTAGTGCGGCAGTTGGCCGTGGGCAAACTGGAGCAATTCACGCATGTCCAGGGACGCCAGGGATTCGCTCGGGGTGATGGCGACCATCCCCGCCCGGCCGTTGGTGTTTTCGATCTCGACGCCATAGGCCACCACTTCGGCGATCTGCGGGTGTTGCAGCAGGACGTTTTCGACTTCGGTGGTCGAGACGTTCTCCCCCTTCCAGCGATAGGTATCGCCCAGGCGGTCAACGAACTGAGCATGGCCAAAGCCGATACTGCGCAACAAGTCGCCGGTATTGAAGTAGCGGTCACCCTTCTCGAACACATCCGTGAGCACCACCTTGCGGTTCTTTTCCGGGTCGGTGTACCCGTCGAAGGGTGATTTTTCATCAATCCGGGCCAATAGCAGCCCCTGCCCGCCCGTTTGCACCTTGCGCATCAAACCATCGCTGCCACGGATCGGTTCACCCGTGTCGTGGGCGTATTCCACCAGTGCCCAGTGCTGCAGGCAAAAGCCGATGGTGTTATCGAAATTCAGCACATTGGTGAAGCCGATATTGCCGTCACTGGCAGCGTACAGCTCGCAGATATGCTCAACGCCATAGCGTTGCTTGAACTGCGCCCAGACGCCGGGGCGCAGGCCATTGCCGACCATCTTGGTCACGCGGTTATCACGGTCCTGCGCGCTGGGCGGCTGATCGAGCAGGTAGCGGCACAACTCCCCGACATAACCCAGGGTTGTCGCGTTGAATTTGCGCGCATCGTCCCAAAACTGGCTTGCACTGAATTTACGCCGAATGGCGAACCCCGACGCGCCGACAATCGCCGAACCCCAGCACACACACAGGCCGGTGGCGTGGTACAGCGGCAACGTGCAATACAGGACATCTTGCGGCCCCATGTCCAGGGCGATGCTGCCGAAACTCACAGCGGTTTTGGTCCAGCGGCCGTGTTTCATGATCCCGGCCTTGGGCAAGCCCGTAGTGCCGGAGGTGTAGATATAGAAGCACGGGTCGTTGAAAAAGATTTGCGCAGTGCTGGTGGGGTTGCTCACCGCGCATTCGGCGCTGGCCACCATCAGGTCGATGTAACCTTCAGGCACCGCACTTGATGGTTGATCGGCGACAAACCAGGTGCGGTCGGCCTTAATCGCGACGTGCTCACGCACCGCAGAAAAGGCAGGCACCAACTCCGCCCCCACGACAATGGCCACCGGGGTCACCAGATTCAGGCTGTGCACCAGCGCCGCCTGGGTTTGCGAGGTATTGAGCATTGCGCAGATACCACCCAGCTTCGCCACGGCCAATACATTGAGCAGTAATTCAGGCCGATTCTCGATAAACAGCGCAACCACATCACCCTTGCCGATGCCCTGCGCGTGCAGATGATGAGCGATACGATTGGCGCGCTGGTTGGCTTCGCTGTAGCTGAGCACACTGTCGCCGTACAACAACGCAGCACCGTCGGGATTACGCAGCACAGCCTGCTCGAACTGCCACCCGAGGCCGCAAGGTTGCCCCGGGTCAGTGACATTCGCGGCACGCATCCCGCGTACCACGCGCGGCAGGGCGCGAACAATCGCGGGCACCTTTCGCAGCATTTTGCCCCAAGTGATCATGTCGTCTTGCGGATGGCTCATGGCGGAACGTCCTTTTTTCTTGTTCTTCGTATGATCCAGGAACAGCGGTGACGCAGTAGGCGGCACGCCGAATACCTTGCAGGAAAATACGCCTGCCATTCTTTGGCTGTACATGCAGGATTTGAAAAGTTTTGTATCCCGTGCCGGCGGCCACAAAAAAGGAATTTTGCGCAGCCATCAAAGTCATTATCAGTAATGAAGGGCTGAAACGGGTGGCCCGAACAACGCAAAATGCAGGATGCACGATGGCCATTCATGCATTTTGCACGAAACTGAAAATCTTGAAAATTTTTAAACTGTTGATTTACAACGATTTTTTATAAATCTGAATACTGGCACAATCACTGCACCTATCTCTCCATGCTTGCCAACTTGAGCCAACGGAGCTGATAGACATGAGCCTGATCCAAGATAAATTCGCTTCTGTATTCTCCCAATACGACGTCACCACTCAGCCACGTCCTGACGGCGGTATCCTGCTGACCCTGCGCAACAGCGAAGGCAAACAAGTCAAGCGCTCGATCTCATACCAACAGTTGCACACTGCTGACCAACTGACGTGGGTGATCAGCGCCATTCGCCGCGACTTGGCCGAACAAGCCAGCGATTTGCCCCAGATTTCGATGCTGCAAAGCCAGAACCGCTTTGCCCTGCCGACTTACCATTCGGCATAAGCAACACCGAAGCAACACCGATAAAAAAAGGGCCGCGACGCCATTAAGCGTCGCGGCCCTTTTTTATACGTTCAGCACAGCCTTTTATACGTTCAGCACAGCCCCTGGCGCGTCGCTTCATTTATCGCCTGCACGCGGTTGGTGACGTCCAGCTTGCCGTAGATATTACGCAGATGGAATTTCACCGTGGCTTCAGAGGTGGCGCGAATCTGGCTGATTTCCCAAACCGTCTTGCCTTCAGCAGCCCACCGCAGGATTTCCAGCTCGGTCGGTGTGAGGGGTTTGCCGCCCAGGCTCAGACGTCTTCTAACGCCCACAGGCTCGGTCACCGGCGTACGACACGACTCCTCTCGGCCACTCATTGATCTCTCTCCTGTAGTAGTGGATGCCTTATCACCTTTCGGATTCCTGCTATTGACAGGTGATATAAACATCAAGTCAGGAGAGAGTTACATAACGAATGGAATCAAGGCATAAGTCGCCGCATAAACAGCGATGCCTTACAGATAATTAGGCTTATTCCCACAGCAACTTCCAAATTGTCGGGGTTGCATATTTAAATACGTGTACTTAGTCGTCCAATCCGGGAATACGAGCAGCCATATCGCTGCCGGTGAATTCAGGCACTGCGCCGTCAGCGCTGTTGAACAGGCGCAATGTCACACAGTGCGGATTTTCGCCCATGTCGAACCAATGGGGCGTTCCGGCCGGGATCACCAGCAGGTCATTTTTCTCACAGCGTACGGCGTATATGTACTCGCCCACGTGCACAGCAAACAGGCCTACGCCGGCGATGAAAAAGCGCACTTCGTCGTCGCTGTAACGGCGCTCCTCAAGGTACTGGGCACGCAGCTCGGCTTTCTGTGGGTGGTCGTTCGTCACGCTGAGCACTTGCACAGAGGCGTAACCCAGAGCATTGATCTGCTCCTGGTAGGCCGCGATCATTTCAGCGTCGCCGGCCCCCTTCTCGATGGGGCTGGGCTGCCAACGTTCGAACCGCACGCCATGCTCGGCCAGGGCCGCAGCGATATCGTCGAAATGGGTCAGGACCTTGTTCGGGGTGTCCGGTGTGGCGACGTGGTAAACAGCTACATAACTCATTGCACGGTTCCTTGGTTCGGCTCTTGCAATCGAAGGCCAATGATAACGGCGGCGGCCAGGGCCGCGATGCTGGCGATGCTGAACGTCAGGGTCGGCCCCAGCAGATTCCAACTGTAACCGGAATACAGGGCCCCCAAGGCGCCCCCGGTACCGGCCAAGGCAGCATAGAGCGCCTGGCCCTGGCCTTGTTGTTTATCGCCGAAACTACGTTGCACAAAAGCAATGGCCGCCGCATGAAAGCTGCCGAAGGTGGCGGCGTGCATCACCTGCGCCAGCAGCAGCACCCAGAAGAATTCAGCGAATGAGCCCAGCAGCAACCAGCGTACCGACGCCAACAGGAAACTGGCCAGCAGCACCCGTCGCACCGAAAAGCGCGTGAGGATGCGGCTCATGGCCAGGAACATCAGCACTTCCGCCACAACGCCCACTGCCCAGAGCAGACCAATCACGCCACGGCTGTAGCCCAAATGCTCCAGATGCAGGGTCAGGAAGGTGTAATACGGGCCGTGGCTCATTTGCATCAACGCCACGCAGGCATAAAACGCCAGGACACCGGGGCTGCGCAGTTGCTTGAGAAAACCGTCGCCGGCCAAACGATTGCCATGGCTGACAGGCTGCGCATTCGGCACCCACAGGCTGGCGCCGATGATGCCGGCCATGATCACCACGACCACCACCGGGTAAATGTCCAGGCTCAGCCAGTCGAAAAGGCGGCCCATGATCACCACGGTGAGAATGAAACCGATCGAGCCCCACAGGCGGATCTGACTGTAGCGCGACGTCTGCTTTTCCAGGTGCGCCAGGGTAATCACTTCAAACTGCGGCAACACCGCGTGCCAAAAAAACGCGTGCAACGCCATGACCAACGCCAGCCAGGCATAGGTCTTGCTGACAAAAATCAGCGAAAAACTTGCCAGGGTGCACACCGCGCCAAATCGCACGATGGCCAGGCGTCGGCCGGTATGGTCGCCCAACCACCCCCACAGGTTCGGCGCCACGCAGCGCATCAGCATGGGGATGGCCACCAGCTCGCCGATACGCGCGCTGGAGAACCCCAGGTGATCGAAGTACAGCGCCAGGAAAGGGGCCGTCGCCCCCAGCAGGGCGAAGTAAAACAGGTAGAAGCTGGAGAGTCGCCAGTACGGGAGCGCTGTCACGGTCAAGCCGTCACAGCTGGCCCAGTATCGGAGTGCTCACGCGCACATTGGCATTTTGCCCACGGTTGCGCAGCAAGTGATCCATCAACACGATCGCCATCATCGCTTCGGCAATCGGCGTGGCACGGATGCCGACGCACGGGTCGTGGCGGCCCTTGGTGATGACGTCGACCGGGTTGCCGTTGACATCAATCGAACGGCCCGGCGTGGTGATGCTCGACGTTGCCTTGAGGGCCAGGTGCGCCACAATCGGCTGGCCGGAGGAGATACCGCCGAGGATGCCACCCGCGTTATTGCTGAGGAAACCTTGCGGTGTCAGCTCATCGCGATGCTCGGTGCCACGCTGGGAGACACAGGCAAAACCGGCGCCGATTTCCACACCCTTGACCGCATTGATGCTCATCAACGCGTGGGCCAGTTCGGCATCCAGGCGGTCGAAGATCGGCTCGCCCAGGCCAGGCTTCACGCCTTCGGCGACTACAGTGATCCTGGCGCCGACGGAGTCCTGATCGCGACGCAACTGGTCCATGTAGGCTTCCAGCTCCGGCACCTTGTCCGGGTCGGGGCTGAAGAACGCGTTGTCATCCACACTGTCCCAGGTCTTGAACGGGATCTCGATCGGGCCCAACTGGCTCATGTAGCCACGGACAACAATGCCCTGGGTGGCCAGGTATTTCTTGGCAATGGCACCGGCGGCCACACGCATGGCGGTCTCGCGGGCCGAGCTGCGGCCGCCGCCACGGTAGTCGCGTTCGCCGTATTTGTGATGGTAGGTGTAGTCGGCGTGGGCCGGGCGGAACAGATCCTTGATTGCCGAGTAGTCCTTGGACTTCTGGTCGGTATTGCGGATCAGCAAGCCAATGGCGCAACCGGTGGTACGGCCCTCGAACACGCCGGAGAGAATCTCGACTTCGTCGGGCTCCTGGCGCTGGGTCGTGTGGCGGCTGGTGCCGGGCTTGCGGCGATCGAGGTCGCGCTGCAGGTCTTCCAGAGACAGCTCGAGGCCGGGCGGGCAGCCGTCGACAATGGCGACCAACGCCGGGCCATGGCTTTCGCCCGCGGTGGTGACAGTGAACAGCTTGCCGAAGGTATTGCCGGACATGCAGGGCGCTCCGTGAAATCAGTTGAATCAAGTCAACCGTAATAACTTAAGGCCGCCAGTATACGCAGGCTAACCGACTAGTTCATCCTCGAAACCTTACCGGTAGACGTTGGTCCAACCGGCACCTTCCCAATGATGGCGCGATGATGCTGCGAGTTTTGCTTTTGACCCTTACCCTGTTTTCCAGTATTGGCTTCGCCGCCTCCCCTGTCGTGCTGCAACGGCCTATCAGCCTGGACACCGGCAGCGGCGAGCTGTTTGGCTCGCTTTTGCTGCCCAAATCCGACAAACCCGTGCCCGTCGTGTTGATCATCGCCGGCTCCGGCCCGACCGACCGTAACGGCAACAGTGCAGATGGCGCGCGTAACGACAGCCTCAAGCGCCTGGCCTGGGTACTGGCCCGCAATAACATCGCCAGCGTGCGCTATGACAAGCGCGGCGTGGCCGCCAGCCTTGCCGCCACCCCCGATGAGCGCAACCTGACCCTGGATGCCTACGTGGCCGACGCCGTCGCCTGGGGCAAACTGCTCAAGGCGGATAACCGGATGGGCCCGCTGATTGTGCTGGGCCATAGCGAAGGCGCGTTGGTCGCGGCCCTCGCCGCACCGCAACTCGACCCGGCTGGCGTTATTTCCCTGTCCGGCAGCGCACGACCGGTGGACCAGGTGATTCGCCAGCAACTGGCCGATCACCTGCCCCCTGCCCTGTTGCTGCGCAGCAATGAAATTCTCGACCACCTCAAGGCCGGCCAGGTGGATGCCGATGTACCGCGCCCGCTGGAAGGTATTTTCCGACCCAGCGTGCAGCCTTATCTTATTAGCCTGTTTCGCGCCGATCCGTCGGCTGCCTTCGCCAAACTGAGCATGCCGGCGCTGATTATCCAGGGTACCAACGACATTCAGGTAGGCGTGGCCGATGCCCGACAATTGAAAAATGCCAAGCCGGACGCGCAACTGACGGTAATCGAAGGCATGAACCATGTGATGCGCATCGTGCCCAAGGACGTGAAGGAGCAACTGGAGTCCTACAACGATCCGAAACTGCCCCTCGCCGCTGAGCTGGGCCAGCGCATCGTGCGCTTTATCGACGGACTTCAACCCCATTAAGCGACTATTTGCCTCCAGTCCTGCAAAAAACGGCCGATAAGCCCAGGGTCAACAGTAAAAAGACTGTCGACTCGCAGGGCTTGGACAGGATCGCGCCGCATGACAACCACCGAAGCAACACCCGAATCGACCGCCGACACCCCGGCTGAACAAACCGAGGCCGTCGAGGCAGCGGCACTGCCGTGGGCGGACGTACAGGCCGAACATTTCAAGATGCTGCGCCTGGCGCCCCTGGCCACGGATCGCGCCACCGGCGTGCGGCCGTTACGTTTCGTGCAATTCGGCTATGCCGAGCGCAATGATAAACACCACAGCCTGTTGCGCATGGTCATCCAACTGCCAGGCCAGCGAGTACGTCGCGAGCAGAACCACCTGGATATCTGGGTCGATCACGATACGCACCGCGTGCATTTCGGCCCGGGCAACAGCCTGGAAATCGAACCGGCCAACCGGGGTATCGGTCGTTTCCTCGTCGCACAAGGCGCGGCGTGGGCAAAAAAGAAATGGTCACATTACCGCGTCGACGGTGTGGACCTGGCTAACAAGGATGCACTCAACGAAGCCACGCGCCTGCGCCGCGATCACTTCCTGCGTATCCAGGGCTTTGATGTGGCTTATGCCGATGTACAGCACCTCAAAGGCAATGTGCAGCCGGGCAAGGTCAGCGAAGTGCTGGACAGCTGGAACACCGAGAAGGTGCAGTTCGTGGAAATCCTCGAAGCTGCGCAAATGCTCCAGCAAGCTGAACAGAACCTCGCCGAGCAGGAAGTAAAGCTGCGCAAGGAAGAGGAAAAGGTCACCAAGTTCAAGCGTGAGGACAGCGGTTTGCGCTTTACCATCACCTGCCTGGTGGCGTTTACCGTGTTTCAGGCCGGGTTGCTGATCTGGATTGCGACACACCGCTGATAGCGGGGTGAAATGCATTCAAGAATGTGGGAGCGGGCTTGCTCGCGAAGGCGGTGGGTCAGTCAGCACTTGTGCCACTGATATACCGCCATCGCGAGCAAGCCCGCTCCCACATTTAGATCCAGTTTCTTCAGCTGAATCGGGTTAAACCCGCGCCGCAAACACTGCCTGATGTTCCCGGCACTGTTCAGCCGTCAACATGAACACGCCATGCCCACCGCGCTGGAATTCCAGCCAGGCAAAGTCCACTTCCGGGTACAACGTCTCAACGTGCACCTGGCTGTTGCCGACTTCGACAATCAACAAGCCTTTCTCGGTCAGGTGGTCTGCGGCCTCGGCCAACATGCGTCGAACCAGGTTCAAGCCATCATCACCGCAGGCCAGGCCCAGTTCCGGCTCATGCTGATATTCATCCGGCATGTCGGCGAAGTCTTCGGCATCCACATACGGCGGGTTGGACACGATCAGGTCAAAACGCTGGCCCGGCAGGCCGTCGAAGCCGTCGCCCTGCACGGTGTATACGCGCTCATCAACGCCATGGCGCTCGATGTTCTGGTTGGCCACTTCCAGCGCTTCGAAGGACAAGTCGCCCAGCACCACTTCAGCGTCCTGGAACTCATAGGCACACGCGATGCCGATGCAACCGGAGCCGGTGCACAGGTCGAGGATGCGCGCCGGCGGCTGGGCCAGCCACGGTTCGAAGCGGTTTTCGATCAGTTCGCCGATCGGCGAGCGCGGGATCAACACACGCTCATCGACAATAAACGACATGCCGCAGAACCAGGCTTCCTTCAACAGGTAAGCGGTAGGCACGCGCTCATGGATACGGCGGTGCAGCAAACGCTGCACGTGGGAGATTTCTTCTTCTTCAAGGTTGCAGTCCAGGTAGCTGTCGGCGATTTCCCAAGGCAGGTGCAAGGCGCCGAGCACCAATTGCCGGGCTTCGTCCCAGGCGTTGTCGGTGCCATGGCCGAAAAACAGGTCTTCCCCATGGAAACGGCTGACAGCCCAACGGATGTGGTCGCGCAACGTGCGCAGGCGGGATGTGATCACGGGGGCAAGCTCCTGGAAAAAACGACTGGCGATTCTAACAGCCTTCGCCTGTACCGACGATGGATGAAAACCCTTCGCCACCCGTCGGAATTCATCCAATTTGCCATCGTTGCACGAAACAAGCCGCCCACTTGACATGGCTGTGAGCCAACAACGGCGTACCTTACGATGGTAGCGATTCACAGAACCGCTCAGCCAGTGGACAATGTCACAAAAGCCCCCCTCACAGGAGCCCCAGAATGTCCGTTCCAAAGACGATGTTTCAACTCAGCGGTCGCGGTTATGCAGCAGCCAACCTGAACCATGCGACCCTCGTGATCATCGACGCCCAGAAGGAATACCTCAGCGGCCCACTCGCCCTCTCAGGCATGGACGCGGCGGTCGCCAACATCCAGCAACTGGTCGCCGCAGCGCGCAACGCCGGGCGCCCGATCGTGCACGTACGTCACCTGGGCACCGTCGGTGGCCTGTTCGACCCGCAGGGCGAGCGTGGCGAATTCATTCCCGGCCTGGAGCCGCTCGGTGACGAAACCATTATCGGCAAGCTGCTGCCGAGCGCTTTCCACGGCACCGGCCTGGAAAAGCACTTGCAAGACCTGGGCTCCCTGGACTTGATCGTCTGCGGCTTCATGAGCCACTCCAGCGTCAGCACCACCGTGCGCGCGGCCAAGAACCTGGGCTTTCGCTGCACCCTGGTGGAAGACGCCTGCGCCACCCGCGACCTGCCCTACAAAGGCGGAATCCTGAGTGCCGAGCACGTACAGCAGACTGAAATGGCCATCATGGCTGACAACTTCGCTACCCTCGCGTCAACCAAAGATCTGATCTGATCGCCCCTCGGATGAGCGGCGCGGCGTGTTTATTGCCCCGCTCATCCGCAAATGCCTGTCATTTGCTGCAATTGCCTCAGGCACAGGAACAACCTGTGTATCTTCCGGTCGAAGGGCCGATACCCTGGAGGAAAGGTCGGAATGAAGATATCCGATGGTTTTGATGCTCGTCGCTTGCGCCCAAAGGGGCCGAGCAACTGGCGTCTGCGCCTGGTGGCCGGCTTTGCCGCGCTGCTGGCAATTGTAGGTCTGCTGCTGGCGGGTGCCGGTGGCGCCGGTTTGTTTGGTCATTCGCCGGCCCTCGGCGAGCTGAATGCCAGCCCGGGCGGCTCGGCTATTCTGTTGGGAATCGGGCTGCTGGTGCTGTGGTTGGGCGTATGGTTGTGGCGTCGCAGCCGTCGGCGCATGCGCCAGCCGTTGTCGCTGAACATCGCTTCGCACCTGATGAAAAAGCACGACTGATGGCGCATGGATAGCGTTTCCTGCGCCCTGGCCGCCGCGATTTAGGTAAACTGCCCGCCCTTCGCGGAGGCTGACATGCAAGACGACGATTTTTCCCTGTTCAAAAACGAGCTGCGCGGCGTCAAGCCGATCAAGCACGACCGCGCCGACACCGGCAAACCCAAGACCGACCGGGCACAGATCGCCAAACTGCGCCAGGCTGCGACCGTGCGCACCGATGCCACTACCGTGGACGGCCTTTCGGACCAGTTCGTGATCGACGTAGGCCCCGAAGATGAGCTGATGTGGGCCCGCGACGGCGTGCAGGAAAGCCAGATGCGCAAGCTCAAGATCGGTCAGATCCCGTTCGAAGGCAGCCTCGACCTGCACGGTATGAACGTGGAAAAAGCCCGCGAAACCCTCTGGGCCTTTCTGGCCGAAGCGACCAAATTCGAAATCCGCTGCGTGCGCGTCACCCACGGCAAGGCCGTGCGGCTGGATGGCAAGCGGCCGATGATCAAAAGCCACGTCAACACCTGGCTGCGTCAACATGCCCAAGTGCTGGGTTTTACCTCATGCCAGGCCCGCCACGGCGGCGCCGGTGCGGTGTACGTGATGCTCAAGCGCACCATGATGGAAGGGCGTGACGAGTAACAAGGCCATCGTCAGGCTTGCAGCGATGTGTCCGCCACCGTAACCATGCGCCTTGCGAGAATCCCACAGGCAGTTTGGTGTCTCTGGAACAGAATTACACCGTGATTCTAAAGGGGTAAGGCAAAGTAACAATAGTCAATTAATCCGGGGACTTGCTTACTCCAGTGTTACCCGGTTTTGACCTGATTTACACGGTCATTGGTACAAAAACTGATACGAGATCCATCCCCTCTCCGGCATCCTGCCGATGAACACCACTCCCAAATCTGAAACACCTCGGGTACTGTATAGACATACAGAATTCAGATTGGCCCAACATGAACCTCGACGAAGACACCTCAGCGTGGCCTGGCTGCCCTACGCCCTTGGAAATGTAAAAAAAACCAGTGCTCTCTGCTCGAGGAGGAACTCAGCGAGACAGAGGCGCTGCTGCGCAAGGCCTGAAAGAACATCGCCGGGCTGGTCCAGATGAACGACGCGCTTTCCACCGGCAAAGCAGAGGCTGAGGAGTTCCTCAAGAAAGCGCTGACCGAGATCGTAGAGCTCAAAGAGCGATGCTCCGAACCCGCCACCCTGGGAATGAAGCTCGTCACCGAACAGCGCGACTACCTGCTCAGGGAGAATCAGCGGCTCTTGATGGAGCTGAATGGGCGCACTACTGACAGGCCTCAACTGCCGCAATCAACTGACGCTCGTAGCCAATCCGCTGCCGACGCTCAGTCAGAAGCGCCCGCACCTTGAGTTCCAGTGTGTCGGACTTTGTCAGGCCTTGCGCCGCCCACGGGGGGATTCCGACATCTTTAGTCTTGCAGGGGACCAATACCGGTACCTCTACGCGAACGGTCCGTACCTCGGGTGGGCGTCCTGCACAACCGGCTAACACCACCAGCAAAGCCTTCATAGACCCAACTCATTATCGATGATCGCGCTTGCAGCATGGGCGGGATCACCGCCGGTTCGCTCGCGCAAAAGGTTATTGGCTGCCTCGTATTCCGGCTGGGACTCCTGCCGGGGCTTCCCCTGCGCCAATGCGGCGTTCCGCTCCCGCAGCTCACCGGCCTGCACCAGTTCGCCAAGCTTTCTGCCCTGCCCACCGGCCAGCGCCTCAAGGTTTTCCTGTGCTGCCTTGGTGCTGGCCCGGTCGAGGCTGGCCGTGTCGAGCAGCGGACGGTAGTGGCGCGCAGCGAGCCATACCCCGGCGCCCGCGCCCGCGCCAACCGACAACCGACAACCGCCAACCGCCAACCGCCAACCGCCAACACCAGAAGAGCGGCCAGGACCAACACGTCAAGCTTCTGCACCGCCGTAATGCGAGCACCTTCAGCGCCATGTCGTACAGCCCCTGGCGATCGGCCTGGCCGGTGAGCCCGCCGTTGATACGCCGAGTGATCTTCGCGAAGTCCTTCTGGTCCGCCAGGGTGTTCAGGCCGAGCCTGGACCAGAACCACGCTGCCGACATTGCAGCGTGCTGCGGCTGCTCGAGCAGCTCGGGCTTGTTCATCAGATCCAGGCCCAGCGCATCGCCGCACGCCGCATAGTTGGCCCGGCCGGTGACTTGGATCAGGCCACGGCCACGGTATTTGAAGCCATCGCCATTGACCGTATTGCCCAGATCGGCGCGCCCTTCATACCCGGCCTGCTTCGCCGTCGGCCCCCACAACTCTTTCAGCCAGCGGAACTGCCCCGACTCATGCCCTACCTGAGCGATGAAAGCGGCCATGCGCAGTCGCGTGACGATTCCGTACTTGGCCATGGCCGTATGCAATACAGGAACAAAAACGCCGGCTTGGCGGCCGGCGTTCGGGAGTATCTGCTGCAGCTGCTGCTCAGTGATCGGCATGCTTTTCTCCAGGCACAAAAAAGCCCGCACGGTGGCGGGCGTTACTCAAGCGGGTTACGATACGCGCCCCTTGAATTCAGGAATGAATCGTGATTGAGAAACGACAACTGGATGCGCTGACATCTCTCCGCTTTTTTGCGGCGGCGATGATAGTCCTGACGCACGCCCACCCTATATTTGGTTCTTTCGGATTAGCAGAAGCCGCTCCACTTGGTCAGGGGGTATCATTCTTTTTTGTTTTAAGCGGGTTTATTCTTGCTTATAACTACCGTGGATTTTCAAAAGACGGTTCAATCGCGAGGTTTTTGGTTGCCCGTTTCGCCCGTGTATGGCCTCTGCACTTCGTAACTTGCATCATATGGATAGGGCTAATATTCCACTTCGACAGGTATACGTATTTCGGCGGCGCAGTTGGCATGGAAAGGCTTTTAGCCAACCTAACCCTCGTTCAGTCTTGGATACCACTTAAGCTATGGGCCCTATCATTCAATGGAGTAGCTTGGAGTATTTCTAACGAGATGTTCTTCTACCTTCTGTTCCCGGTTTTTATTGGGCTATGGAGCAAGCATTGGGCGAAAATGTTTTTCGCTGCAACTTTGGTAGTTGTAGCTTTTATCTGGGCAGGCAATTTACTAGAGCTTAAATCGGCAGACTCATTTAACGGCGTGAGCTTGTTGGGTACGATCTACTTCAACCCGCTGGTTCGTGTGTTTGAGTTCATGTTCGGTATTTTCCTGGCTAAGGTGTTCATGACACCACTGGTTCATGACTTCAAAACCACCACGCTGGGCTGGCTGTACCTTGAGCTTATGGCGCTTTCATTGGCTGTCGTTGGTATGTTGCTAGCTGGTAACCCAAGCCGCATCGCGGACACATTCGGAACTGCTGCTGGGTACTACTTTCAGCGTGAAGGTATATGGTTGTTGTGGGGCCTATTGATCCTCGTGTTTGCTTTGAGCAAGGGGCCAATCGGAGCGATTCTGTCTACTAAGCCCTTAGTGTTCTTGGGTGAAATCAGCTTTTCTCTGTACCTAGTACACGCCATTATTATTACGTTTATTGAGCCTCATGCCGAAGCTATCAAGCCTTACGGACTGACAGGTTATGCAATTTTCTGGGGTGTCGCATTGTTATCATCTGTCTTGCTTTACAAGGGCGTGGAAGATCCATGTAGGCACCTGATCATGAACGCATGGGATCGTCGCCATACATCCCATATCGAAAACTTCAAAGCGAGCTACAAACCTGTAGCTATAGTAAGCGCTTCTCTAATAGCAATTGCTGTTGCAGTAATTCATATAAACAGGATTTAAAAATGAAAAAGTATTGGGCAATCCCAGCTATAGCAGTGACAGCAATTGCAGCCATCATGATTTACTCGATGGCAAGCATTGAAAAGCCGAAGGTTGTCGATGGTCGTGCAGCTTTTGCAGACGGCACAACTATCACTCAAATTAAGTTTGAGTCGTCTGATGCAGAGGACAAGCACAAAGTAGCGGTTCTGACTATCACGCCTGGCACAGAGAAAGGCCTGAGCTTTGCTGTTCACCTGAATGACTCTAGCAAAAAGATTTTTTCAAACGTCGGTGACTTCCCCCTGACAAAATACTGCAAGGGCGATACAACATTGGAGTGCTCCATTCCTATTTCTCGCGAGGAACTCGATAAGTCCGTAACCATGGGTATTGCCGCGTACGCTATCCCAGGCCAGCTTATCGCTGTTACTGATGGGCAGTCTGACTGGGACGGTCACCGCGCACTATTCCAGACCCTGGCTTATCACGGCGTTTATTGACAAAAAATTCGAATAGACCCGCCGCTTGGCGGGCCTTTTTTTGACTAACTTTTGAGTGCCCACTGAAGCGCGCTCATGTTGATGTAGACCAGATTGGCTACGGGTGCCTGCGTGTATACCGAGCCGACAGGGTCAACTCTCAGAAGAACCTGCAGGCTGTAGCTCAGGCTTCCAGGAGTTCCAGCAGGTGCTCCTGCGCACCATAGGAACAGCTGCTGCTGAGGCGCATAGCAGGTCGGCAGTTTGAAAAGCACGGTGCCGAGCGGTGTGTTAGCCGGCGAAGGGATACTATAGTCATTCGCCATGTAAAACTGGTCGCCACGTACCCCAAACGCGCACCTTACCTGATTGCCGCAAGTGGCTTGCTGCGCTGCAGGAATCCACCTCTGATTTATAGACCGCAGATCAATTGTAGTGGTTTAATGAAACCGGACACCCATTTAGGCGAGAATGCTCGCCAGATCGAGGTGTCAGATGACCAAACAACGCCGTTCCTTTACTCCTGAATTCAAGCGCGAGGCTGCTGATCTCGTGCTCAAATAAAACTACAGCTACATCGAAGCCAGCCGTTCACTCGGCATTGGCGAGTCGGCATTGCGCCGCTGGGTTGACCAGATTCAGAAAGAACATAAAGGCATCACCCTGCAGAGCAAGGCGCTGACGCCGGAACAGCAAAAAATTCAGGAACTGGAGGCCCGAATCGCTCGGCTTGAGCGAGAGAAATCCATACTAAAAAAGGCTACCGCGCTCTTGATGTCGGAAGATCACGAGCGTTCGCGCTGATTGACCAGTTGAGCGCCCATGAGCCGGTTGATTGGCTGTGCAAGGTGTTTGACGTCACTCGCTCGTGTTACTACGCCCAGCGCCTGCGGCGCCGCACGCCCGACGTTGAACGGCTTCGATTGCGTAGTCACGTCAGTGAGCTGTTCTCGCAAAGTCGTAGCTCTGCGGGCAGTCGCAGCATCCTGTCGCTGATGCGTGAAGACGGTG
>NZ_CP168080.1:0-164 GCF_050915955.1 Pseudomonas sp. UBT
TACCGAGGTGTCTGCATCGCAGGCAAGCCAGCTCCCACAGAAAAGCGCAGCGCCACGGTCTGGTAGCTAAACTCGGTCAAATTGTGGGAGCGAGCTTGCTCGCGATGGCATCAACGGCTTATGCCTGATGTACCGAGGTGTCTGCATCGCAGGCAAGCCAGCTC
>NZ_CP168080.1:264-38767 GCF_050915955.1 Pseudomonas sp. UBT
GCATCAACGGCTTATGCCTGATGTACCGAGGTGTCTGCATCGCAGGCAAGCCAGCTCCCACAGAAAAGCGCAGCGCCACGGCCTGGCAGCTAAACTCGGTCAAACTGTGGGAGCGGGCTTGCTCGCGAATGCGGTGGTTCAGTTACAAATGTGCTGACTGACCCACCGCTTTCGCGAGCAAGCCCGCTCCCACATTTGGATCTCATTACATCAGGTGGATGCTGTGTTGCACTGCTTCTGCTCTGCTTTTGCTTCAACCACTCAGGTCGGCTACCAGGCCGCCGTGCTCTGCTTTTGATCTTGATCTGAGGCGCCCCGTTAACCACGATGGCCGAACGCAGGCTTGAATCCGTGGGTAACCCGGCAGGACGCCGGGTTAGCCGCACTGGGCCAGGGATGGCCCATTGCGGCGGCCCACGGATTCAAGCCGGAGTGCGGGCATGCCGAGCCTGGGCGAGGCACCGAGTGGTGGGGCAAAGCGTTTTTTGGTTACTTTTTTAGGCGTTTTGTAAAAAAGTGACCCGCCGTAAGGGCGGAACCCTAAGCAACCGTTACCGCAGCAACGGATATGTACTCAATCTACCCCCCCACAGACTTAAAGCGACACAAAGAGTTGCGTAGATACCTATGCTGCGCGACGGCAATGAATGGCGGTGACGGATGGTGGGTGAAGACAGTTGCTCCCACATTAGTTCGTCGGCGACTTCAGGCATTTATCCAACCCCACCACCGCCACTGCAATCACGATGAACCCCGCCAGAATCCCCCCGGCATTCGCAAACACTTGTGGATAACCGAGGCTGTCCACATCAATGAACGGGTACTGATATTGCCCGAGCAGATGCCCGCGCAATAGCACATAAGCGAAGTACACCAGCGGGTAGATCACCCACCCGGCAATGTGTTTGAGGCGCAACGTGCCCTTGGGCACATATCGCCACCAGTAGATTAAAAACAGCACCGGCATCACGTCGTGCAGCAATTCGTCGGCGATAAATTGAAAGCCTGCGGGGCTCCACAAATGCCGCAGCAGCAGGTTGTACGCCAGGCTCACCACGACGATGCTCGCAGCAATCCCACTACTGACGTTGGGTGCCAGGAAAAACCGCTTCGCGGCTGAATCCCGACTGACCAGTGCATAGCTCAACACCACCACGACCAAGGTGTTGGTGAGCACGGTGAAGAAGCTGAAAAAGTTGATCAGCCCGCCCAACAGGCTGGCGCCGGCGTCCCAGCGTGAATAGAAAATAAGGTATTGCTGAATCGCCAGCCCCGCCCAACCGGCCAGCGCCGCAACCGCGGCAAAGCGCTTCATCGGCTCAGTCCAGCGGGCGTTTGGTGCGCATCAGCTTGACGTACAAGCTTTCGACTTTCTCCCGCGCCCACGGAGTTTTGCGCAGGAACGTCAGGCTCGACTTGATGCTCGGGTCGCTCTTGAAGCAGCGGATATCAATACGTTCGGCCAGGCCGCTCCATTCGTAATGTTCCACCAGGGTGGTGAGGACGTGCTGCAGAGTCACGCCGTGGAGCGGGTCGTTGCTTGTCGCGGTCATGCCGGGCCTTTTGCAAAAAGAGGAAACACAGCCGCGCACCTTAGCCGACGGGGCGTACAGGTGGAAGCACCGCATTGAATATAGACCCTGAGGAAAAGTTCCCCTTTTCAGCCAAAAAAGAGATGTTATATTGTAACCATAGTTATCAAAAGTAACGCTTTCGATACCGTTTTAAGCCTTCTCTTTTTTGTGCCGTTTTACCAAGGAATGTTCGATGTCCCTCTCCTCTCTGTGGCGCTTGACCCCGCTTGCCGCCGCCCTGCTGATCTGCTCTGAAGCCCACGCCCTTGAGCTGCAACCCCAAGTCATTACCGGCAACCCGCTGGGCAGCGAACAACTCGCCTCGCCCACCACCGTGCTGGAAGGCGATGACCTGACACTGCAACAAAAAGGCAGCCTCGGCGAGACCCTGAACAAGCAGCCGGGTGTGTCGTCGTCGTACTTTGGCCCGGGTGCCAGCCGGCCGATCATTCGAGGCCAGGATGGCGACCGCATTCGCATTCTGCGCAACGGCGTAGGCGCGCTGGATGCGTCGTCGCTGTCCTACGACCATGCGGTGCCGCTGGACCCGGTCAACGTCGAGCGTATTGAAATCGTGCGTGGCCCGGCCGCGCTGTTGTATGGCGGCAGCGCGATTGGCGGCGTGGTCAACACGTTCGATAACCGCATCCCCACCGAAGCCATCGAAGGCATTCACGGTGCGGGTGAATTGCGCTATGGCGGCGCCGACACTACCCGCAGCAGCGCCGGCAAACTGGAAGCCGGCAACGGCACCTTCGCCCTGCATCTGGACGCCAATGCGCGGGCATTCAACGACCTCAAGATCCCAGGTTTTGCCCGCAGCCGCCATGCCCCGCAAACCGAAGACGGCCCCGGCAAGAATGGCCGCCTGGGCAACAGCGACGGGCGCCAGGACGGCGGCGCCGTGGGCGGTTCCTACACCTGGGACGACGGTTATGCCGGGCTGTCCTACAGCAACTACGACGCCAACTACGGCTCACCCGCCGAACAGGACGTGCGCATCCGCATGAAGCAGGATCACTACGCCTTTGCGTCCGAGATCCGCAACCTGCAAGGTCCGTTTACCTCGGTAAAACTCGACGCGGGCTACACCGACTACGAGCACCGCGAAATCGAAGGCGGCGAAACCGGCACGATCTTCAAGAACAAGGGTTATGAGGCGCGCGTTGAAGCCCGCCACCAACCGCTGGGCCCGTTCGATGGCGTGGTGGGCGCACAAGTGACCCGTAACGAGTTTTCGGCACTCGGCGAAGAAGCCTTTGTGCCACAGACCGATACCAACGCCGGCGCGTTGTTTATCCTCGAAGAAATGCAGGCCACCGAGCGCCTCAAACTCAGCCTCGGCGGGCGCCTGGAACATACGAACATCGACCCGAACGCCAAGGGCAATGCGCGCTTTGCAGGCGCCGACAAATCCAAGGACTTCACCGCCGGCAGCCTGTCCTCCGGCGCGGTCTACACCCTCACGCCAATCTGGTCGCTGGCCGCAACCTTGGGCTACACCGAACGCGCGCCGACCTTCTACGAGCTGTATGCCAACGGCGCCCACGTCGCTACCGGCACTTACGAGTTGGGCGACGCCAACCTGAAGAAAGAAAAAGCCGTGTCCAGCGACCTCGCGCTGCGCTTTGACAACGGCACCCACAAGGGCAGCTTTGGCGTGTTTTATAGCCGCTTCTCCAATTACATCGGTTTGTTGGGCACAGGTCGTACGCTCAACGATGAAGGTGAAGAAGACGCAGGTGGTATTCCTGAGTACACATACTCCGGCGTACGGGCACGTTTCGCCGGCTTCGAGGCCCAGGATCACTGGAAACTTGGCGAAGGCGCCTACGGCAAATTTGCCTTGGAGCTGTCGGGGGATTACACCCGCGCCACCAACCTCGATACGGGTGAAGCCTTGCCACGCATCGCGCCCCTGCGCTTGAACAGCGGTTTGCTGTGGGAACTGGACCGCTGGCAAGCGCGGATCGACGTGGAACACGCGGCGGGCCAAGGGCGTGTGCCGAATAACGAAAGCGGCACCGATGGCTACACCACGCTGGGCGCAAGCGCGGGTTATCGCTTCAATGTCGGTGGCAGCCAGTGGCTGGCGTTCGTCAATGGCGAAAACCTGACCAACCAGACCGTGCGCTACGCCAGCTCGATCCTGCGCGATATCGCGCCGGCGCCGGGACGCAGTGTGCAGTTTGGTATACGCACCACCTTCTAAAAAACACCGAAAATCCCCTGTGGGAGGGGGCTTGCTCCCGATGACAGTGTGTCAGTCGACCTATTCATGGCTGACCCACTGCTATCGGGAGCAAGCCCCCTCCCACATTTGTTTTGCAGCGACACTTAGTCACTGTTACCAAATCTGAAATGATGCATCTTGCGTTTTGCGCTTTCTCTTGGCGCATCCGCGCTTTATCCTTGTCGACAATAAACTGAAACGTTTCACTTCTGCGGTCGACCCCATCTTGCCGAAATCTTCCTTCTTCCAAGACAGCGCTGTCTTAAACCGACCTGCGCCTGGGGATAAATCGTCCGCCTGTGGATAAGCCCCCTGTCCCCAGAAATACCAAAAATAACGCTGAACCAAGCCCGCGCCGAATCGTCATCTACAGTGAAGCACGGGGTTACATAATTCCAACGTCACGGAGAAACACACTATGAGCACTGATGGTGCTTCAAGCCCAAGCCGCCTGCTGCCCAGGTTGCTAGGCGTCTTGCTGCTGATCATGGGGCTGGCCTTGCTGGCCGGCGGCGTCAAGCTGAGCATGCTCGGCGGGTCGCTGTACTACCTGCTGGCCGGTATCGGCATCGCCCTCACCGGCGTTTTGCTGCTGGCTACCCGCCGCGCTGCGCTGGGCCTGTACGCACTGGTGCTGTTCGCCAGTACCGTGTGGGCACTGTGGGAAGTCGGCCTGGATTGGTGGCAGCTGGTGCCGCGTCTGGCCCTGCTGTTCGCGCTGGGCATCGTCTTGCTGCTGCCGTGGTTTCGCCGTCCGTTGCTGCGTGGTCAACCCGCGCCACTGGGCACTGGCGCACTGAGCGTGGCCGTGGTGCTGGCCGGCGCTGCCGCCCTCGCCAGCCAATTCACCAACCCGGGTGAAATGGTCAAGACCGGTCAACTGGACCGTGACGCTGTGCCTGGCATGGCCAGCGCCGCACCGACCCAGGCCGATGGCGACTGGAACTCCTATGGCCGCTCGGCCTTCGGTGATCGTTACTCGCCCCTGGCGCAGATCACCCCGGAAAACGCCCACAAGCTCGTACCGGCGTGGACCTATCGCACCGGCGACATCCCTGGCCCAGGCGATCCCGGTGAAACCACCGCAGAAAACACCCCGCTGAAAGTCAACGGCATGCTCTACGTGTGTACTCCGCACAGCCAGGTGATTGCCCTGGACCCGGACACCGGCAAGGAAATCTGGCGTTTCGACCCGAAGATCAGCACCGAAGGTGCCGCGAACTTCAAAGGTTGGGCGCACATGACCTGCCGTGGCGTGTCGTATCACGATGACGCTGTCTACGCCTCCGAGCAGAGCCCTACCGGCAGCGCCAGCGCCGCGCCTGTCAGCGCCGTCTGCCCGAAACGCATTTTCGTACCGACTGCCGATACTCGTCTGATCGCCCTGAACGCCGACACCGGCAAGATGTGCGAAGACTTCGGTGACAAAGGCCAGGTCGACCTGCGTGCCAATATCGGCAGCTTCGCCCCAGGCGGTTACTACTCCACTTCGCCACCGGCCGTGACCAAGAACCTGGTCGTGATCGGCGGTCACGTGACCGACAACGTTTCCACCGACGAGCCTAGCGGCGTAATCCGCGCGTTCGACGTACACACCGGCAAGCTGGTGTGGAACTGGGACAGCGGCAACCCGGACGACACCACCCCGTTGGCCGAGGGCAAGACCTACACGCGCAACTCGCCGAACATGTGGTCCATGTTCAGCGTCGATGAAAAACTCGGCATGCTGTACCTGCCGATGGGCAACCAGATGCCCGACCAATATGGCGGCGACCGTACTGCGGACTCCGAGAAATACAGCGCCGGCCTGACCGCTCTGGACATCGACAGCGGCCACGTGAAGTGGACCTTCCAGTTCACTCACCATGACCTGTGGGACATGGACGTGGGCGGCCAGCCTAGCCTGATCGACATCAAGACCGCTGACGGCGTCAAGCAAGCAGTCATGGCTTCGACCAAGCAAGGCAGCATCTACGTGCTGGACCGCAGCAACGGCAAACCCGTGGTGCCGATCAATGAAGTCCCTGTACCGCAAGGCGCAGTGGCCGGTGATCACACCTCCCCGACCCAACCGAAGTCCGACCTGAACTTCATGCCGCCGCCGTTGAAAGAACGCGACATGTGGGGCGTGACCCCGTTTGACCAGATGCTGTGCCGGATCGATTTCAAATCCATGCGCTACGACGGCCCGTTCACGCCGCCATCGCTGCAAGGTTCGATCGTTTACCCGGGTAACTTCGGCGTGTTCGACTGGGGCGGCATTTCGGTTGACCCGGTACGTCAGATTGCTTTCGTGAACCCGAGCTACATGGCGTTCAAATCGAAACTGATCCCGGCTGCCGACATCGCCAAGCAAGGCCCTCGCGTCAGCGAAACCCAAGGCGTACAGCCAAACAAAGGCGCGCCGTACGGCGTGATCCTCGAAGCACTGCTGTCGCCTCTGGGCCTGCCGTGCCAGGCGCCGGCGTGGGGTTATGTGGCAGCGGTCGACCTGACCACCCACAAAACCATCTGGATGCACAAGAACGGCACCGTGCGCGACAGCTCGCCGGTTCCAATCCCGCTGACCATGGGCGTGCCTAGCCTGGGCGGTACATTCACCACCGCCGGTGGCGTGTCCTTCCTCAGCGGCACCCTCGACCAGTACCTGCGTGCCTATGACGTGAAAAACGGCAAGCAACTGTGGGAAGGCCGCCTGCCTGCAGGCGCGCAAACCACACCGATGACCTACACCGGCAAGGACGGCAAGCAGTACGTGCTGGTCATGGCCGGCGGTCACGGCTCGCTGGGCACCAAGCAGGGTGACTATGTGATGGCGTTCAAACTGCCGGATTAAGCATTACCGGTGGTAAAACCAAGGCGGCTACCTGATGGGTAGCCGCCTTTTTTGTGCCTGCCGCGAGCGACCTGTGGGAGGGGGCTTGTTCCCGATGGCGGTGTACCCGTTGTCGATGCTTCCACTGACACACCGCTTTCGGGAGCAAGCCCCCTCCCACAGGGTTCAGGTGGTGTTCAGAAGATCGGGTTTACAAGGCAACACGCTCACGCAGCATCCACATTTCAAATGCCATGGCATTCAACGGCCGGCTGATCAAGTAACCCTGTGCGGTGTCGCACTTCCACTGTTTGAGCAGCTTCAGGCTGGGCTCGAACTCCACCCCTTCCGCCACCACCTTGAGCCCCAGGTTGTGGCTCATTTCGATGGTCGATCGCACGATCACGCCATCACCGCTGGTGCTGTCGAGGTTGCGGATGAAGGATTGGTCGATCTTCAACTCCTGCACCGGCAAACGCTGCAATTGCGCCAGCGACGAATAGCCCGTGCCGAAGTCATCCACCGACAGGCTGATGCCGCAGCCGCGCAGTTGCTCCAGTACGCTGAGGGCCTGTTGCGGGTTGTGCATGATCGCGCTTTCAGTGATTTCGAAAATCAAGTGCTCGGCCGATACGTTGTAGTGCATCAACAAGGCGGTGACGCGAATAGCCAGGTCATCATCCGCCAGGTCATCCACCGAAATATTCACCGACAGCTGCAGGTGCAAACCACGTTGCGCCCATTCGGCCATTTGGCGAATAGCCTCCTCGATCGCCCACAGGGTCAAGGCCCCCATGCTGCCGGTGCGCTCGGCCAGGGGAATGAATTCGGTGGGTGACACCTGGCCGAGGGTCGGATGCTGCCAGCGCAGCAGGGCTTCCGCCTGACGCACATGACCATCAACCAGATCGAGTTTGGGCTGATAACAGAGGAACAACTCGCCCTCGACCACTGCGCGGCGCAAGTCGCGAATCAGCGTGATCTGGCGCAGATGGGCCAGGTCGCGGTCCAGTTGGTAGACCTGCAAGTACCCGGGCAAGCTCGCCGCATCATGCCGGGCAATGGCCGCGCGGCTGATCAGTTCTTCCACCTGCTGGCCGTCGGCGGGGTAGGCCGCGATGCCGATGCTCACTTCATGGCGCACTTCATCATTGCCGATACGCTGGGGCTCGGTGAGCAGCCCATAAAGGCGGTCGGCACGCGCCACGGCGCAGTCGATCTCAGTGTTTTCCAGCAACAGCAAAAATTCACTGCCGGCGATGCGCGCCGCGGTGTCGCTGGGCAGCAGGCTCATGGACAGGCATCGGCTGGCTTCGCGCAGCATTTCTTCGACGCCCTGCGGGCCGAAGCCTTCGTTGATCACCCGGTAGTTTTCAATCCCCAGGTACACCAACACCACCGGCCGCCGTGCACTGATCGCGCTGCCCAGGCGCTCCATGGCCAGGGCGCGATTGGGCAACCCAGTGAGCGGGTCATGCAGGGCGTTGTGGGCCAATTGGCGCTCGCGCACGGCGATTCCGCTTTGCATGGCGTTGAATGCACGGGCCAACACGCCGAACTCGTCGTGGCTGCGCACCTGCACCGGCGTGTGGTAGTCACCGGCACCAATCCGTTCCGCCGCTTGCACCAGGGCGTTGAGCGGGCGTGACACACGTCGCGCCAGGAACAACGCGCCCGCCAGCGACACGAGCAACACCGCCAGGGCGATCCCCATAAACTGCTGGTCCAGCGGCGCAAAGGATTCCAGCGCATGGTCCAGCGGGCTTTGCAGCAATACGCGCACCTCGTCGCCATCGCCGGTATTGGCCAGCGGCAGTACCTGGCTGAGCACCCGTTGCCCATAAAACAGATTGATCCGGGCTTCAGGGGTCAGGGGCGCCTCGTGCAGTGTATGGATGATCGCAGCCTGGTAGGCCTCAGGCTGGGTACTGAACAACTGGCCGACGCGGCCGTCCTGCACGCCGAGGAACGACAGCTCTAGGTTGCTCATGGAACGCAGTTCGTTGGCGAACAGCTTGTCCATGGGAAAGCCCATGACCACACGTGCAATCGGCAGCGGGTCGAGCACTTCGTCCTGCACCAGCAAATAGGGCTGGCCGTCCATGGCAACGATGAGCATTTGCAAGCCACTGCGTCGCGCATGACGCAATGCCTCGACATAAGGAAACGGCTGGCCGCCCGTCAGTTCAGGCAAGGTGCTGACCATCACCGTGCCATCCAGGCCCAACACAAACACTTCCGTTGAGTGGATGCCGGGGCCATGCCGACGCAGCGCAGCCCGAATCGATTCGGCCTTGCCTTCAATCACCGCTTGCTTGAACGGGCCATCGACGGTAAGCCAGTCCAGCCCGTATTGCAGGCGGCGCCCGCGCAGGTCCAGCAAGCGCTCGAACACCTGGATGCCGGCAGTGAGTTGCACTTGGGCCTGGTTTTCCACGGCACGGGTGGTGGCGACCTTGACCGCGAAGTAAGTAGCGGCCACGACCACCAGTAGCAATAGCGCCAACACCCCGGCAATGCGGGTCTGGAATGTGTGGCGCCACTGCATTGCCGTGCCCTCCGGCAGCATTCGCCTCTCTGTGCCACTGCGTTCATTTGTCATACGCATCCCTGGCGGCGGCTGGTTCGGCGTCAAAAAAATATCCATTTTTATTGAATATTTGGTTTAAGCAGATTAGCTGGGACTTGGGATAAGTACACCTAACAAACACTGGAACTGTTGCGTCACATTATTGACAGCCAGGCATTAGCTGAACTAGGCGCTGCGGGCGCGCATGAAGTCCCCCCACCGGCGCACCAGATAGTTATGCTCATCCATCACCGAGTTCCACACCGCGATGTGCCCCATGCGTTGCTCATACGAGCCGCCATCCCGTACTTCACCGATGTCGATCAACGGCAAGCCATCGCTGCCCGGTAACTCTTCGCGCGCGGGCTTGCCGGCGTACCAGTAATCCCACTCGGCACGGCTCAAATGATCGCGCGTGCGCGCGGGGTTGCCAATGTAGTAACCCTGGCGCGCCATTACCGCCCCTGGCCAGCCGGACAACCACCAATTCAGGTAGGCATACGCCGCATCCAGCACCGGCCCTTGGGCATGGCGCGACAACGACAAGCCACCAAACCAGGCGCGATAGCCTTCGCGAGGCACCGCCAACCGATACTTCACACCGGCCCGGTGCAGGCGCATCAAGGTCGGCGACCACAGGCTCTGGATATCGATGCTCGGGCTGAGCATCAACTGCGCCGCCTCCTCATCGTCCGACCAGAACGCCGCAAAGTGCCCTTCCTTCTGCTTGCGCACCAGAATATCGGCCAGCACATCGATCTCCTCGATGCTCATATTGCCGACGTCCTTGAACTGCGCCAGCCCCGCGCCCTGCACCGCCAATGCGGCATCCAGCGCGCCGATGGCCGCGTCACTTTGCAGCGCGGTGCGCGCGCGCCAGGCCGGGTCGAGCAGCCAGCCCCAGCTTTCATTGCCGTGGCTGAAGCCTTCAGGCAAACGCTCGGGACGATAGGCAAAGCTGTCAGCATTGTGGGTCAGCGGCAGCATGCTGATGCGCTCGGTCACGGAGCTGCCGAGGCTGCCGTCGTGCTGCACGAACAGGCGTTCACTGGGCACGCTGCCGCTGCCCAGGCGATCATTGGCCGACAACCGACCGCGCTTGGGCAAGTCATTGATCTCGTGCCACAGCGCGATACGCCGCGTGTCGATCGGCTGGATCGCCCGCGCCGGCCACACAAAGTCAACGTTGTGAAACCATTGGTCGTACAGGTCGTAGCTCTCGGGCTGCATCACCGCGATGCGTTGGGCCTGTGCCACATCGTGCACCTGGTAGACCAGGCGAATGCCCAGTTCCTGTTCGGCGCGCACGCGCAGGCATTCGAGCAAGGTCACGGACGTACCGAGGACACGCAAGGTGATCATGCTGCGAACCGCCGCGAGAACACGTCAAAGGAGCGGCGTAGCAGCGCCGGGTCGAGGCCGCGCAGGATAAATACCAGCCGTGATTGGCGGTCGGTGCCTGGCCACGCAGGCAAGTGGACCGGGGCATGCAGGCAGTGCTGCACGCCATGAATGACGATGGGGGCCGAGCTTGCGTTCACGTTAAGCAGTCCTTTGACGCGAAGGATTCGTTCGCCGTGGCATCTTAGCAGCATCGACAACCAGACCCCGAAGCCAACCCAGTCCAGCGGCTGTTCGAAAGTCAGGCAGCACACTTGCGCGGCGCCGTGGGTCGCTGTGGTGGTTTGATGCAATTGCCAGCGGCTGACTTCAACGGCAGGCTCGGCGCTGCGCAAACCTTCGCCAAGCAGCAGTTGGTCGCCGCTGTGAATATCCTGGGTATTGAGGATCGGTGTGCCGGCATTCAGCGCCTGCAAATGCGTGCGCAGTGAATCACAGTCGCCGGCGAGGTCCGTCTTGCTGAGCAACAGCCGATCGGCCGCAGCAACTTGGGCCAGCCATTCCGGGTGCAGGCGCTCCTGAAGCTCGGCGTGGCTGGCGTCGACCAGGGTAATCACCAGGCCAATGTGAAAGCGTCCGCGCAGTTGCACATCGTTGTTCAAGGTGGCGAGGATCGGCGCCGGGTCGGCAAGGCCGGTGGTTTCCAGGATCACGCGTTTGAACGCCGGGATTTCACCGCGCTCACGACGTTGCAACAAGCCCAGCAGCGCATCTTTCAACTCGCCACGAATCGAGCAGCACACGCAGCCGCTGGGCAGCAACACCGTGTCCGGTGCGACCTCCTCCACCAGCAGATGGTCAATGCCGACATCGCCGAACTCGTTGATCAACAGCGCCGTGTCGCCGAGGCTTTCGCCTTGTAACAGTCGCGTGAGCAACGTGGTTTTGCCACTGCCGAGGAAGCCGGTGATGACGTTGAGGGCAATGCTCATGACGACTCCAGGTGATCAAGCAAGCGTGGGTCAAGCGGGTCCAGCGGGCGGCCAAGCATGCTTTCTGCCGCCTGCCAGAGTGGGTCCAGACCACTCGCCAACGCTTGCTTGCCAGTGGCACCCATCAGCAGGTAAGAAGCGCCCTGAAAGTCTTCGACCTTGAGCCGGAACACCGCCAGCACCTGGTTGATCGCCGCGATGCGGCGCAGGCGTTCACGGCGTCTTGGCAACTCATCGCCCAAAGGGTCGCTCCAGTGCAGGTCTTCACCGAGCAATCCACAGAGTCCGCACATGGCTACACCTCACTCATGGCATGACATCGCCGGAGTTCGGGCCCAGGGTCTGGCCGACGAACAGATTGCCGCCAGGCTCACTGGCCAGCAGCACGGCGGTGGGCGCGACTTCGTCCGCCAGGCCGAAGCGGCCCAAGGGCAACTCGGCGGCCTTGGCGCGTTTCCAGTCGTCGCTGATGCCGCCCACCAGCGGCGTTTCAATCGGGCCGGGCGCGATAGCGTTGACCAGCACATTGTCCTTGGCCACTTCCAGCGCGAGGGACTTGGTAAAGCCGATCACCCCGGCCTTGGCGGCGGCATAGTGGGTCAGTTCGGCACCGCCCTTGATACCCAGTTGCGAGGCGACATTGATGATGCGGCCCCAGCGCTGCGCAAGCATGTGCGGCAATGCGCGCTGGCTGGCGACGAACACGCTGGTGAGGTCGACGCGCAGCATGTCGTTCCACATTTCGATGGACAGGTCGACGCAGCGCGCCTGGGTCAGCATGCCGGCGTTGTTGACCAGGATATCGATGCCGCCGAAGTGTTCGACGCAGCGGTCGACACTGGCCTGGGCACCTTCGACGGTGCCGACGTCAGCCAGGCATTCGAAGACTTCGGCGCCGAGGTTGCGGCAGGTAATGGCGGTTTCGGCGAGGCTGGCGGCGTTGCGGTCGGCCAACAGCAGCCGCGCGCCTTCGGCGGCGTAGGCACGGGCGATGGCGGCACCGATGCCACTGCCGGCGCCGGTAATCACGGCGCGTCGGTGGATGAGTTGGGACATACACAAATCTCCTTAGGTCAATATAGATCCAATGTGGGAGCGGGCTTGCTCGCGAATGCGTCGTGTCAGTCGATGCATCTGTTACTGACCCACCGTCTTCGCGAGCAAGCCCGCTCCCACATTTTCAGACCCAGTCCAGTCAGTCGGGCCAGCGCACGGTCAAGCCGCCGTCGATAACGATGCTCTGCCCGGTCAAATAACTCGATGCCTCACTGGTCAAAAATTGCACCAATGACGCCACTTCATCCGCCCGCCCTACCCGACCCAGCGGAATAGCCCGCGCGGCCTTGGCCAACCCCTCAGGCCCCAACGAGTTCTTCGCGTCCAACGACTGCGGCGTCTCGATCAACCCGGGTATCACCGCGTTGCAACGAATCCCCAGCGGCGCCAACTCCACCGCCAGCGAACGGCACAACCCCGGCACGCCCGCCTTCGCCGCCGCGTAATGGCTGTGCTCCTGCCAACCATATACGCCACCGGCAATCGACGAAATCGCCACCAGCGCACCGCCTTCTGTCATGTGCCGGCTCGCCGCACGGAAGGTGCGCATCACCCCCGTCAGGTCGACATTGAGCATCTCGTTCCACAACGCGTCGGTCATCTCCAGCAAGGGCGCGCGACGCAACAGACCGGCATTGGCCACCGCGTAATCCAGGCGCCCGAAATGCTGCACGGCTTGCTCGGCCAGGGCGTCTACCGAGGCGGTATCGCCTACGTCCAGCGCCAGCATCAGGCATTCGCCGCCAGCCTGTTGCACCAGCGCTACGGTGGTGTGCGGGTCATGCGGGTCGGCCGGGTAATACCCGCCCACCACCGCCACGCCGTTACGTGCATAGGCCACGGCCAGGGCTTGGCCGATGCCGCTGGCGGCACCGGTAATCAGGGCAACTTTACGGCTCATCTGAAACTCCTTACTGAACGGTTTCCGGACGCACATGGCGTGCGGCAAACATCAGGGCGCCGGACAAGAAGCACGGCAGCGCACCGAACCACAGCGCGGCGGTCTGCCAATCACTGCCGGCGGACAACACCTGGGTGGCGCCAAAGCCTGCGACGACCGCGCCAATCGGGCCCATGGCATGGATGATCGCGCCACCGGTGGCGCGGATGCTGGTGGGGAAACTTTCGCTGATGAAAAACAGCGCCGCCGAGTACGGCCCGATCAGAAAGAACAGGCCCAGGCTGTACAGCCCGACCACCGTCGGCATATTGCTTGGGCCAAACAGCATCCCGGCAAAGGCCAGGCCGCCGAGCATCCAACCCAGGCCGATCACGTTGCGACGGCCGATCTTGTCGCCCATCCAGCCGTGAGTCAGGTAGCCGCAATAACCCACCAGGTTGGAGAGCACGAGGATGATCAGCGAGTTCTCGAACGAGACGTGGTGCACGCTGACGATTACCGATGTGCCGAGCACGCTGAACACCTGGATCGCCGCCCAGTTGAGCAACAGCGCAGCGCCGATTACCAGGGTTGCGCGGCGAGCCGGGCCACGGAACGCAGCTTTGAGGCCGGCTTTACTGTGCTCGTCATAGTCCACACCGTAGGTCACGGCGACGTTTTGCGCTTCGGTCACCGCGCCGCTTTTACGCAGCTCGCTGATGCGTTGGTGAATCTGGAACTGGGGGCTCTCCTTGAGCTTGCGCGCCATGATTGCAATCACGATGGCCGGGATCGCGGCAAAGATGAAGCAACCCTGCCAGCCGATGATCGGCAGCAACAGCGCAGTCAAACCGGCAGCGATCAACGCACCAACCGGCCAGCCGCCCTGCACCAGGCTGTAGATAAAGCCACGGCGCTTGGTCAGTCGCGGATCTTCCGAGGCGCCATACAGCTCGCTCAGATACGTGGCGTTGACGGTTTCCTCGGCATACCCCAGGCCACCCAAGGAACGGATCAGAATCAGCGGCGACTTGCCCCACGCCCCGCCAATCGCGGTCAGTGCCGAGCACAGCGCAGAACCGGCCACGGTGAAAATAATGCCTTTGCGCCGCCCCAACTTATCGACGACGGGGCCAATGGCAAAGGCGACCACCGCCGTGCCCACCGCCACCCAGGTCGCGATTTCAGCTTGCTCCACTTCACCCCAGCCAAAGTGCCGGCCGATCTCCGGCAGCAAGGTGCCGAACAGGATGAAGTCATACACCGCAAACACCCAGGCGAAAAACGCGATCCAGGTGGCGAAGCGCACTTCCCGGGACGTCAGTTGCCGGGGTTTCCAGCCAGTCAGGTCAAGCTTGTTATAGATGGACATAAATCGCGCCTCGAGGGTGGGGGGCCGCTTCAGTAGGGGTCAGGAACGGGGTTGACGGCGGATAAAGTCGTCGGCGATTTCGTCGAACGTGACGAAGCGCACGCCGGCATGGCTCTGGATGTGTTCGATCAAGCGCTCGAGCATCAACAGCACTTGCGGGCGACCGGACACGTCGGGGTGGATGGTCATGGTGAACACGGCATGTTCGTGTTCGCGGTAGACCCAGTCGAACTGGTCGCGCCACATTTCTTCGAGATGGCGCGGGTTGACGAAGCCGTGGCTGTTGGGGGCTTTTTTGATGAACATCATCGGCGGCAGGTCGTCGAGGTACCAGTTGGCCGGGATCTCCACCAGGTCGGTTTCTTCGCCGCGCACCAAAGGTTTCATCCAGGTGTCGGGGTGCTGGCTGTAGTCGATCTTGGTCCAGCTGTCGCCCTTGCGCACGTAGTAGGGGTGGAAGTCGTTGTGCATCAGGCTGTGGTCGTACTTGATGCCTTTTTTCAGCAGCAGTTCGTTGGTGACCTTGCTGAATTCCCACCACGGGGCGACGTAGCCGGTGGGGCGTTTGCCGGTGACCTGGGTGATCAGTTCGATGGACTTATCGAGGACGATTTCTTCCTGCTCGGCGGTCATCGCAATCGGGTTTTCGTGGCTGTAGCCATGCACGCCGATTTCGTGACCGGCGTCAGCCACCGCCTTCATCTGCTCCGGGAAAGTTTCCATCGAGTGGCCGGGGATAAACCAGGTGGTGCGCAAACCGTAACGTTCGAACAGTTTCAGTAAACGCGGCGCACCGATTTCGCCGGCGAACAGGCCGCGGGAAATGTCGTCCGGCGAGTCTTCACCGCCGTAGGAACCGAGCCAGCCGGCGACGGCATCAACGTCGACGCCAAATGCACAGAGAATGTCTTTAGCCATGGTATGTCTCCTTAAATTGTCAGTACGGATTCGACGGACAACGCAGCGCGCAGCAGGCGTGCGTCTTCCCCCATCGGGGCGCTGAGCAGCAGCCCGGTGGGCAGGCCCAGGGCATCACGGCCGCTGGGCAAGGTAACGCCGGGCATGTCCAGCAAACTGCCGGGCATGGTCAGGCGCAGGGTGGCGAGGTTGGTGCGCACGAACAGCTCGTCGTCGGCCTCAAGCGGTGCCAACGCCGGCGCGACATGGGCAACGGTCGGGGTTATCAGGAGGGCGCCGTCGAGGTCGTCGATCAGCTGTTGTTGCAGGTGCCGGCGCGCATCGATCAGGTGGATTAATTGGCTGGCCGGCAATGAACGTGCGGCTTCTAAGCGACGGCGCACACGTGGGTCGAGTTGTTCGGCGTCGCGGCTGTCGAGCAGGGTTTGATGCAGGGCGAAGGCTTCGAAGGCGCCGAGCCAGCCGTGGTGCTTGATCAGGTCCAGGGCGGCCTGAAAAGTCGCTGACGGGCGCACCTCGATCAGTGCACCGGCGGCTCTCAATTGGTCCACCGCGCGCAGCAGGTTATTGCGCACTGCTGGTTCAATGTCTTCCAGCGCGCCTTGCTCAAGCACAAAGCGCTGGCCCTTGAGGCTGCGGGCGATATGGGTTTGCCTGCGGCCGTTGAGCAGGTCGTCGATCGCCAGTGCATCGCGCACGCTGCGGGTCAGTGGGCCGAGGCTATCGAGGGTGTGCGCCAATGGAAATACGCCGTCGCGGCTGTAGCGTCGGCTGCTGCTGCGGTAACCCACCACACCATTGAGTGCCGCGGGAATGCGGATCGAGCCTGCGGTGTCGGTGCCCATGGCGATCGGCACGATCCCGGCGGCCACGGCGACGGCTGAACCCGATGATGAACCGCCTGGGATGCGCGGTTGATCGCTGCCGTTCGGGTTGTAGGGCGTGCCGAAATGCGGGTTCAAGCCCAAGCCCGAATACGCCAGCTCGCTGAGGTTGGTCTTGCCCACGCTGACCATCCCGGCGCGGCACAACAGCCCCACGCTCGGCGCGTCGAGCAAAGCGGCCGGCGCCGCGCGACGATAGGCGGCGCCGGCCGTAGTAATGCTGCCGGCGACGTCGAACAGGTCTTTCCAGGCCAGCGGTACACCGTCGAACACACTCAAAGGCTGGCCGTCACGCCAGCGCGCAGCGGACGCTTCGGCCTCGCGCCGGGCACGCTCGGCAGTCAGTGAGATAAACACCGTGGGGGCCATGCTCGCGTGCAGGAGTACCTGTTCGAGCGCCTGCACCGGGTCGCTGCGACCGCTGGCGAAAGCCTCGGCCATGGAAGTGGCGTCTGACATCAGGATGAACCTCACAAAACGTACATATTAATAAAATGTACGTTTTATAAAGGCAGCTTTCGTGCCAGTCTGCTATCACTGCCGTTTGTGCGATTTAGCTTAATCGCCAAGAGGTACGGGATAGATAGAGTTGTAGTCAGCCAAAATAGTCAGCAAAAGCGTCTGAACAGGTCGCGATTGAAATAATGTATCTTTTATTAATAAGTACATTTTGGTGCAGAAAAGTAACATTTCTATCCGCAAGGCCCCAAAAAAGTGCCACCGACGTGGCGCGGAGTGACAGGCGCAACTATGAGAGAATCCCCGGCCACCGTCCTACACGCCAAAGAGAACGCGATGAAAGCAGTGTCCGCCTCGGCCTCCCGTTACGCGATGATTCACCAGGTATTGCGTGATGCGATCGTCAACGGCACCGCCCGCCACGGGCTGGTCTTGCTCGAAGCGCCGCTGGCCGAACTGTTCGGCACCAGCCGCGTCCCGGTACGCAAGGCGCTCGACCTGCTGCATGCCGAAGGTTTGATCTGCCGCTTCAACGGTCGCGGTTACCTGATCAACCCCGAAGGCCTGGAAATGGAGCCGCTGCGCCTGCCCTTGAGCCATGCGCACCTGGGCCTCAATGGCGACGATGAACTGGTGGATACGCGGCCGCTGGGCGAGCGGATCGTCGAGGAAATCGGCGCGGCGCTGTCCACGTGTATCGCTTTCGGCCATTACCGCCTGGATGAACAGGCCGCCGCCGACCACTATGGCGTCAGCCGCGCGGTGGTGCGTGAAGCGCTGATGCGCCTGCGCGATCGCGGCCTGGTGGAAAAAGAACCCTACTCGCAGTGGCTCGCCGGGCCGCTGACCGCACGGGAAGTCACCGAAGACTACGAACTGCGCGCCTGCCTGGAACCCGAAGCCCTGCGCCAGAGCGCACCGAACCTCGACCGCGAGATGCTCGAAGCCATGCTGCAGCGCGTGGTGGATGCCCAGCAAAGCCCGCAATGCAGCCTGCACGCCATCGAGCAGATCGAAGATGACTTGCACCAGCGTTGCCTGGCCGGCCTGCAAAACCGCAAGATCGCCGCGCTGATCCGCCAGGGCCAGAGCCCGATGATCATCAGCCGGATTTTCTACCGTTTGCTGGGGATCGGCGCCGATCCAGCCATGCTCGCCGAACATCGCTTGATTCTGGAGCTGTTGCTGCACGGTGCGTTTGATGCTGCGGCACTGAATTTGCGCGAGCACTTGCAGCGAGCACGACAGCGCATGTTGCAGCGCCTGAAGGTTCTGTCGGTATTACCGGAACAGCCCCTGCCCGCCTACCTGCACAAAATCAGCTGAGCGTACTCGGTTACACAAGTGGGGCTGCCAGCCCACTCATCCGTGGCTGATGCACCGCCATCGCAGGCAAGCCAGCTCCCACAGGGTCAAGCGGTGTTTCGAAAATATTATGCAATATGTTGCTATCTCACCCCCGCCATTGAAACCACCGCTGCCCCGCCCCATCTAACCTGCATACTTCCTTATGCAGGTGCCCCATGAGCGACCAGCAAGAATTCCCCGATATCGACCTCAACGACTACGCAGATCCCGAAAACGCTGAACACGAAACCTCTTCCAACACCGGCCTGGCCCTGCCGGGGCAAAACCTGCCGGACAAGGTCTACATCATCCCGATCCACAACCGCCCGTTCTTCCCGGCGCAAGTGTTGCCGGTGATCGTCAATGAAGAGCCGTGGGCCGAAACCCTGGAACTGGTGAGCAAATCCGACCACCACTCCCTCGCCCTGTTTTTCATGGAGACGCCGCCGGAAGACCCGCGCCACTTCGACACCTCGGCCCTGCCGCTGTACGGCACGCTGGTAAAGGTGCACCACGCCAGCCGCGAGAACGGCAAGCTGCAATTCGTCGCCCAGGGCCTGACCCGCGTGCGAATCAAAACCTGGCTCAAGCACCACCGCCCACCGTATCTGGTGGAAGTCGAATACCCGCACCAGCCCACCCAGCCGACCGACGAGGTCAAGGCCTACGGCATGGCGCTGATCAATGCGATCAAGGAACTGCTGCCGCTCAACCCCCTGTACAGCGAAGAGTTGAAGAACTACCTCAACCGCTTCAGCCCCAACGACCCGTCGCCGCTCACCGACTTCGCCGCCGCGTTGACTTCGGCCACCGGTAACGAGTTGCAGGAAGTGCTGGACTGCGTGCCGATGCTCAAGCGCATGGAAAAAGTGCTGCCGATGCTGCGCAAGGAAGTCGAAGTGGCGCGCCTGCAGAAGGAAATCTCCGCCGAGGTGAACCGCAAGATCGGTGAGCACCAGCGCGAATTCTTCCTCAAGGAACAACTCAAGGTCATCCAGCAAGAGCTGGGCCTGACCAAGGATGACCGCAGCGCGGACGTCGAGCAGTTCGAGCAACGCCTGGTGGACAAGGTGCTGCCGGCACAGGCGCAAAAGCGCATCAGTGAAGAGATGAACAAACTGTCGATCCTGGAAACCGGCTCGCCGGAATACGCCGTCACGCGCAATTACCTGGATTGGGCGACCTCAGTGCCATGGGGCGTGTATGGCGAGGACAAACTCGACCTCAAACACGCGCGCAAGGTGCTGGATAAACACCACGCGGGCCTGGATGACATCAAAAGTCGCATCCTCGAATTCCTCGCGGTCGGTGCTTACAAAGGCGAAGTCGCCGGTTCCATCGTGCTGCTGGTCGGCCCGCCGGGCGTGGGCAAGACCAGCGTGGGTAAGTCCATCGCTGAATCCCTGGGCAGGCCGTTCTATCGGTTCAGCGTCGGCGGCATGCGCGACGAAGCCGAGATCAAGGGTCATCGCCGCACCTACATCGGCGCCATGCCAGGCAAGCTGGTGCAGGCGCTCAAGGATGTAGAGGTGATGAACCCGGTGATCATGCTCGACGAGATCGACAAAATGGGCCAGAGCTACCAGGGCGACCCGGCTTCGGCGCTCCTGGAAACCCTGGACCCGGAGCAGAACGTTGAATTCCTCGACCACTACCTGGACCTGCGCCTGGACCTGTCCAAAGTGCTGTTCGTGTGTACCGCCAACACCCTGGACTCGATCCCGGGTCCGTTGCTGGACCGTATGGAAGTGATTCGCCTGTCGGGCTACATCACCGAAGAAAAAGTCGCCATCGCCAAGCGCCACCTGTGGCCAAAGCAGCTGGAAAAAGCCGGCGTGTCGAAAAACACCCTGACCATCAGCGACGGCGCCTTGCGCGCGTTGATAGACGGGTATGCACGGGAAGCCGGGGTACGCCAGCTGGAGAAACAGCTGGGCAAACTGGTGCGCAAGGCGGTGGTCAAGCTGCTGGATGAGCCGGACGCGGTGATCAAGATCGGTAACAAGGACCTGGAAAGCTCACTGGGCATGCCGGTGTTCCGCAACGAGCAAGTGCTGTCCGGCACCGGCGTGATTACCGGCCTGGCCTGGACCAGCATGGGCGGCGCGACCTTACCGATCGAGGCGACGCGTATCCACACACTCAATCGTGGCTTCAAGCTCACCGGGCAGTTAGGTGAAGTAATGAAGGAGTCCGCCGAGATTGCCTACAGCTACATCAGCGCCAATCTGAAGTCGTTTGGCGGCGATCCGAAGTTCTTCGACGAAGCCTTCGTGCACTTGCACGTGCCGGAAGGTGCCACGCCCAAAGACGGCCCGAGCGCCGGCGTGACCATGGCCAGTGCGCTGCTGTCGCTGGCGCGTAACCAACCGCCGAAAAAAGGCGTGGCCATGACCGGCGAGCTGACGCTGACCGGGCATGTACTGCCGATTGGCGGGGTGCGTGAGAAGGTGATTGCGGCGCGCCGCCAGAAGATTCACGAGTTGATCTTGCCGGAGCCGAATCGCGGCAGCTTTGAGGAGTTGCCGGAGTATCTGAAGGAAGGCATGACGGTGCACTTTGCCAAGCGCTTTGCGGATGTGGCGAAGGTGTTGTTCTGATAGATCTCTAGCGCCTGAGCCGGCCTCTTCGCGAGCAAGCCCGCTCCCACACTTGACCGAGTACATCCTTTGGAACACGGTCAACATGTGGGAGCGGGCTTGCTCGCGAAAGGGCCAGCCCATTCGCCACAAAATCCCCGCTTGTCACACCTTGTCTCATCTTCGGTTATGCTCGCCCTTCGTCGCCAAACAACGGAGCCTCCATGACCGCTGCCCGCCTGCTTCTCCCCTTGAGCCTTGCCCTGCTGGGCGCCTGCGCCAGTGCCCCCAAGCAAAACGTCACAGTGGACAACCAGAGCGCCTGCCCGCTCCCGCTTAAAACCGGGCAAAACCTGATCCTCACCTTGCCGAGCAACCCCACTACCGGCTACCGCTGGGCCATCCAGGATTCCGCCGGCGGTGTGCTGCGCGCCTTGAGCCCGGAGGTCTACAGCAGCACGGAATCCGGCGTGATCGGCGGCGGCGGCCATTCCACCTGGCGCTTCCAGGCCTTCGCGGCCGGCCAGGGCCGTTTGCGCCTGACCTCCCAGCAACCATGGGAGCCGGAAGCCGAGCCTGCCGAAACCTTCGACTGCGCCATCACGGTGAACTGATATGCCATGGCTGATTCTTGCGTTGATGGGCGCCGGTACCTTTATCTACGGGCTGACCACCCATGCGGCGTTGCTGTGCCTGCTGGTCAAACCCCTGCCGGTACTCGCGCTGCTGGGTTGGCTGCATGATGCGCCGCCCACCGACTATCGTCGCTGGATCAGCCTGGGGCTGATTTTTTCCCTGGTGGGCGATGTCTTGCTGGCCTGGCCGGGTGACCTGTTTATCTTCGGCCTCGGTGCCTTCCTGTTCGCACACCTGGCGTATTTGAAAGCCTATTTCAGCGATTGCCGTCGCCTGGCGGTGTTGCCCTTGGTGTTGGCGCTGGGCGTGGGCGCGATCCTGCTGGGCATCCTGATTTCCCATGGCCTTGGCGACTTGCTGATTCCAGTCGTGGTGTATGCCTTGGTGATCAGCGCCATGCTCTGGCGTGCGCTGGCGCGGCTGGGCAGTGACGTGCCAAAACGTTCGGCGCTGCTGGCGGCAGCGGGCGCGGTGTCGTTCGTGTTTTCCGACACGCTGATCGGCATCAATCGGTTTGTGCTGGCGTTCGAAGCGGCACCGTATTTGTTGATCATCACGTATTGGCTGGGCCAGTGGGGCATCACCGCTTCTGCTTTCCATCAGACAACCCGCGCACACGAGGGCCAACTTGGCTAAAATGCCGGCCTTTCCCCCCTCGTCGCCGGACCAACCGTGAGCAAAGAACCCGATCGCCTATTCGCCCAGCCCCTGCCCCAGGTGCCGGACTTCGCCTTTAACGAGGACGTGGTACGGGTGTTCCCGGACATGATCAAGCGTTCGGTGCCGGGTTACCCGACTATCGTCGAGAACCTCGGCGTGCTCGCGGCGCAATTTGCCCAACCCAACAGTGTGCTCTACGACCTGGGCTCGTCGCTCGGCGCGGTGACCCAAGCCTTGCGCCGCCATGTGCGCACCGACGGCTGCCGGGTCATCGCAGTGGATAACTCGGCGGCGATGGTCGAGCGCTGCCGCGAATACCTTAATGGCCAGGACTCGATGTTCCAGGAGTTGCTGCCGGTCGAGGTGGTCGAGGGCGATATCCTCGCGCTGCAGTTCCAGCCGGCCTCGGTGGTGGCGCTGAACTTCACCCTGCAATTTATTGCCCCCGATGAACGCCTGGCCTTGCTCGGTCGTATCCGCCAGTCGCTACTGCCAGGCGGAGCGTTGATCCTCTCGGAAAAGCTGCGCTTCAATGACCCTGAAGAACACACGCTGCTCACCGACCTGCACATCGCGTTCAAACGCGCCAACGGCTACAGCGAACTGGAAATTGCCCAGAAGCGCAGCGCCATCGAAAACGTCATGAAGCCCGACAGCCTCGAAGAACACCGTGAACGCCTGCTGGCGGCCGGGTTCTCGAAAGTCGTGCCGTGGTTCCAGTGTCTTAACTTTGCCTCGTTGATTGCCTTGCCATGATTGATCTGTCCCCTCTCGCCCGCCATTTGGTCGGCACTCCCCTGGCCGTGTGGGCCCAGGGCCTGCAAGCGCAACTCGATAGCAAAATGGAAAAGGGTCATGGCGACCTCGAACGCTGGCAGAGTGCGTTGGATGCGCTACCGCAGATCCAGCCCAGCCAAGTCGATTTGCTCAATGGCCTGACCCTTGATACCGATTGCGACGACGCCACTCGCGCGCAAATGCACACCGCGCTGATGGGCCTGAGCCCGTGGCGCAAAGGCCCGTTCAACCTGTTCGGCGTGCATGTGGACACCGAATGGCGTTCGGACTGGAAGTGGTCGCGGGTTGCACCGCACCTGGATTTGAAGGGCAAGCGCATCCTCGATGTGGGCTGCGGCAACGGCTACTACATGTGGCGCATGCTCGGCGCCGGGGCCGACAGTGTGATAGGCGTCGACCCGAACTGGCTGTTTTTCTGCCAGTTCCAGGCCGTGCAGCGCTACCTGAACGCGCCAAAGGCCTGGCACTTGCCGTTCCCGTTTGAAGACCTGCCGTCGAACCTGGAAGGCTTCGACACGGTGTTTTCCATGGGCGTGTTCTACCATCGTCGTTCGCCCATTGAGCACTTGCTGGCGCTCAAGGACACCTTGGTCAAAGGCGGCGAGTTGGTCCTGGAAACCTTGGTAGTCGAAGGCGATCAGCAGCAGGTGCTCGTGCCGGAAGACCGTTATGCGCAAATGCGCAACGTGTGGTTCCTGCCGTCGGTACCGGCGCTGATGCTATGGCTGCGGCGGGCGGGTTTCAGTGATGTGCGCTGTGTGGACGTGAGCGTGACCACGGTCGAGGAGCAGCGTGGGACTGAATGGATGAAATTTCAGTCGCTGAGTGATTTCCTGGATCCGGATGATCACAGCAAGACGATTGAAGGGCTGCCGGCGCCGATGCGCGCGGTGATTATCGCCAGGAAGTAACCCCAATCTCCCTGAAAAAATGGAAATTCAAAGGTGGGAGCTGGCTTGCCGGCGATAGCGGTGTATCAGTCACTGATGAATTGACTGAAAGATAGCTATCGCAGGCAAGCCAGCTCCCACATTGGTGTTCAGTGTTCTTTAGAGCGTGGGTTTGGCTCGACGAGCCTTGAAGAACTCACTCAACACCGTCCCGCACTCCTCAGCCAACACCCCGCCTTCAAACAACACCCGATGGTTGAGAAACCCCTGGGTAAAAAACTGGTCCTGGCTTTGCACGATGCCGGCCTTGGGCTCCAGCGCGCCGTACACCACTCGCGCGATGCGTGAATGTACGATCAGGCCCGCGCACATGCTGCACGGCTCCAGGGTCACATACAGCGTACTGCCCACCAGCCGATAGTTGCTGATCGCTTGCGCAGCGGCGCGAATGGCGACCATCTCGGCGTGGGCGCTGGGGTCGTTGCCGCTGATCGGGCAGTTGAAGCCTCGGCCGATGATTTCACCGTCCTGCACCAGCACGGCACCCACCGGCACTTCGCCAAGTGCCGCGCCTTGGGCCGCAAGGGCCAGGGCTTCGCGCATAAAGTCCTGGTCGCGGCTGCGGTCGATAATCGCGGCGGGGCGAATCTGGCGCATCACGCCACCTCGATGGCGGCCATCAGGCCGGTTTCCATGTGGTCGATTACGTGGCAATGGAACATCCACACCCCCGGATTATCGGCCACCAACGCCACGCGGGCACGTTCATTCTTGCCCAGCAGGTAGGTGTCGGTGAAGTACGGAATCACCTTGTGGCGGTTCGACGCGATCACTTTGAAGCTCATGCCATGCAGGTGGATCGGGTGTTGGTATTGGGTCATGTTCTTCAATTCGAAAATGTAGCTCTTGCCCTTCTCCAGTTTGGCGATCGGGCGGTCGGCGCAGGTCTTGTCGGTGATGTCCCAGGCCTTGCCGTTGATCTGCCACAGGCTTGGCGGCTTGCCGTCATCCACCGACACCGTGCCGACCCACTCGAAATTGAAGTTGAGTTTCTCGGCGTTGGCCAGGTCCGGCTCGGCAATCGGGTTGGCGGGCAACGCCGGTGGCCATTCGGTGGGCGCGTCGGTATTGGCCACCGAGCGAAAGGTGCCCAGACGCACGGGGCCGTTGCGGATCGACAACTCCCCACCCGCAGGCGGTGCCTTGATCGCCAGGCAGATGCGCATGCCCGGGCCCAGCCAATATTCCTTGCCCAGTGGGCGTGGCTCGATAGGGTTGCCGTCCAGCGCGTAGATCTGTGCTTCGACATCAGGAATGTTGAGGCGGTAGGTCAGGGTGTTGTCGAGGTTGAGCAACCGCACGCGGGTGATCTGCCCCGCCGGCAAATCAATCACCGCCTGGGACACGCCATTGATCGTCGACAGCCGCCCGGCCGTGCCGCCACGTGCTGCCTCGCGAGGCACGCTGAAGGCGACGAAAGCGCCCTCTTCGTCCACGTGCCAGCTTTTCAGGCTCAGGGTGCGTTCGTGCTTGAAACCGGTGGGTTCGCGCTCTTCGATGATCAGCGGGCCAACCAAACCACGGCCGAGCTCTTCGCTGCTGTTCACATGGGGGTGATACCAGTAGCTGCCGGCGTCCGGCACGCGGAATTTGTAGTCGAAATATTCACCGGGCAACACCGGCAACTGCGAGACGTAAGGCACGCCGTCCATTTCCAGCGGCAGGCGGATGCCATGCCAGTGGATGGTGGTGGCAACCGGCAGGTGGTTGATAAAGCGCACCCGCAGCCATTCGCCCTGGCGCACGCGCAACTCGGTGCCTGGCGCGGAGGGGCCGAATGCCCAGGCCTGGGTTGTGTGCCCTGGCACCAATTCCACGTCCAGCGGCGCCGCGATCAGCTCGTAATCGTGCCCCGCTTCAGCCTCGGCAACCTTCCCCAGCCAGTAGCGATAGGCGCCACCGGCACCGACGCCCACTACGGCCAGGCCTGCAAGGCCACCCAGGATTTGTCGACGGGAAAAGGATCGGGACACAACAACCTCACGTATCTGCCGCAGGCCAGAGGCCCGCAAAGGGCAGATACGATACACCTGACCCGGCTAAACAGTAAGGCTTCGCATTGCCGCACTGCAGAAACCACCCATGATCAACTGTGGGAGCTGGCTTGCCTGCGATAGCGGTGTGCCAGTTAATACTGCACTGACTGACATAACGCCATCACGGGCAAGCCCGCTCCCACCGGGGTCATGTGATGTTTTTAATGCTTGGCGGCGGCAAGGATCAGGGCTTTCATCTCGGCGACCGCGCCTTTGAAACCGACGAACAGTGCATGGGCCACCAAGGCGTGGCCGATGTTCAGTTCGTTGATGCCCTTGATCGCGGCCACCGCTTCCACGTTGTGGTAGTGCAGGCCATGGCCCGCATTGACGATCAGACCTTCATTCAGGCCGCACTTTACGCCATCGATGATGCGCTGCAGCTCGTCAGCGACTTCGGTCGGCGTGGTGGCATCGGCGTAACGGCCGGTGTGCAGTTCAATGGCCGGCGCGCCGACACGACGCGAGGCTTCGATCTGGCGCTCGTCGGCGTCGATGAACAACGACACTTCGCTGCCGATCTTCGACAAGCGCTCCACCGCAGCCTTGATCCGCGCTTCCTGGCCAGCCACATCGAGGCCGCCTTCGGTGGTCAGTTCCTGGCGGGTTTCCGGTACCAGGCAGATATGCGCCGGGCGAATGCGCTCGGCGAACGCCATCATTTCTTCGGTCACGCCCATCTCGAAGTTCATGCGGGTTTGCAGCACGTCCTTGAGCAGCAGCACGTCGCGCTCCTGGATGTGGCGGCGGTCTTCGCGCAGGTGCACGGTGATGCCGTCGGCGCCCGCTTCTTCGGCGTCCAGCGCAGCCTTGACCGGGTCAGGGTAACGGGTGCCCCGGGCCTGGCGCAGGGTAGCGACGTGGTCGATGTTGACGCCAAGAAGAATGCGATTGCTGGTGGTCACGGAAGCGCTCCTGAAAAGGGAAAGAAACGGTGCACAGCATACACGGGGATGTCAGGGCTTTCGAAACAACTCGCGACTGACCAGCGGCCGTCCACCCAAATGCACGGCCAGCGCCTGGCGCATCAAACGCTTGGCGGCGGACAAGGCACCTGGCGCGGTCCAGTCAGCTTCGCTCATGGCCAACAGCTCGGTGCCCTGGAACAGGCCCGGTTGCAGCAGGTAGACGCGCTCAAGGCCGGCATCGACTTGCAGGCGGTACATGCCGTCGGCGGCGATGGGGTCGCCGTGCAGGTCGTTGCTCAGTTCAAAGCCGTAGCCGAGGTCGTCAAGCAGGCGCCATTCGAAGGCGCGCAGCAGCGGTTCCAGGGGGCGACCTTCGGCCAGGGCTATCAGGGTGGCGGCGTAGTGATCAAAGACCGCCGGATGCGGGTCTTCGGCGGGCAGCAGGCGGATCAGCAGTTCGTTGAGGTAGAGGCCACTGAACAGCGCCTCGCCATTGAGCCAGGCGGAGTTGCCGACGCTTTCCAGCCGGCCGACGTTTTTCAACTCGCCCTTGCCACGAAACTCCACGTCCAGGGCCACGAACGGCCGAGCCAGCGTACCCGTCTTGCCCCGTGCGCTGCGCAATACCGCGCGCAGGCGACCTTGGGGCGTGATGAAGTCCACCAGGGCGCTGGTCTCGCGGTAGGCGCGGCTATGCAGGACGTAGGCGGGTTGGCTGGGGGGTGGGGATTGGGACATGGGTTCTCACTGCTGGAATGCATTTTTGAAAACTACACAAACCTAATGTGGGAGGGGGCTTGCCCCCGATGGCAGTGTGTCAGTCACTTATTTATTAACTGACCCACCGCTATCGGGGGCAAGCCCCCTCCCACATTTTTTGCCCTGCGGTGTCCTTACAGGTCGCCGTAGCCCAACGAACGCAACGCGCGCTCATCATCAGACCAACCACCTTTAACCTTCACCCACAGGTTAAGCATGATCTTGGAATCGAACAGCAATTCCATGTCCTTGCGCGCTTCGGTGCCGATGCGCTTGATGCGCTCGCCCTTGTCGCCAATGATGATTTTTTTCTGGCCGTCACGTTCGACGAGGATCAGCGCGTGGATATGCAGGGTTTTGCCCTGCTGCTTGAACTCTTCGATTTCAACGGTGATCTGGTACGGCAGCTCGGCGCCCATCTGGCGCATGATTTTCTCGCGTACCAGTTCGGCGGCGAGGAAACGGCTGCTGCGGTCGGTGATCTGGTCTTCCGGGAAGAAGTGCTCGTTCTCCGGCAGGTGCTCGGCGATCACACGTTCCAGGGCGTCGAGGTTGTGGCCGTGCTGGGCCGAGATCGGCATGATCTGGGCGTTCGGCAGTTGTTCCTGCAGCCAGCTCAGGTGCGGCATCAGCTCGGCTTTGTCCTCGATACGGTCGGTCTTGTTCAGCGCGACGATCAAGGGGCCGGTGACGTACTGCACACGCTCCAGAACCATCTGGTCTTCGTCGGTCCACTTGGTGCGATCGACCACGAATATCACCACGTCGACGTCTTTCAACGCCGCCGAAGCGGTCTTGTTCATGTAACGGTTGAGGGCCTTTTCGCCGCCTTTGTGCATGCCCGGGGTATCGACATACACCGCTTGCACGGTGCCTTCGGTCTTGATACCCAGCATGTTGTGGCGGGTGGTCTGCGGCTTGCGCGAGGTGATCGCCAGCTTCTGGCCCAGGATGTGGTTCAGCAGCGTGGACTTGCCCACGTTCGGGCGGCCGACGATGGCAACATAGCCACAGCGTGTTGCGGTTGAATCAGTCATGGCCATTCTCCACGCCCAGGGCAATCAGTGCTGCAGCGGCCGCTACCTGTTCGGCAATACGACGGCTCACACCCTGACCTCGGCTTTTTTCATTCAATAAGGTGATCTCACATTCCACGAAAAATACGCGGCAATGCGGCTCACCCTGGATATCCACCACTTCGTAGCGTGGCAGTTCGCAACCGCGCGACTGCAGGTATTCCTGCAGGCGGGTCTTGGGATCTTTATTGGTGTCGACCAGCGTCAGGCTTTCGATCTCCGAAGCCAGCCAGGCAACCACGCGCTCCTTGGCCGTCTCCATACCCGCATCGAGGTAGATCGCACCGATCAACGCTTCAAGGGCATCGGCCAGGATCGACTCGCGACGGAAGCCACCGCTTTTCAGCTCACCCGACCCCAGGCGCAGATACTCGCCCAGGCCGAAACCACGGGCCAGCACGGCCAGGGTCTCGCCTTTGACCAGGCGCGCGCGCAGGCGTGACAGCTGACCTTCGCGCGCTTGAGGGAAACGCTCGAACAGCGCCTCACCGGCGGCAAAGTTAAGGATGGCATCACCGAGAAACTCCAGGCGTTCGTTATTACGCCCGGCAAAACTGCGGTGTGTGAGGGCAAGGACCATCAATTCCTGGTCCTTGAAGGTGTAGCCGAGCTGACGCTCGAGACGGCTTAGAGAAACGCTCACGGTTTACCCATATCTGTTTGGTGGCACCGGCGGCCATCGACGATTGACGCAGTGTTCAAATTTAAATCCCGATTGGTGTCGCATGGGGCCGGGCCATGAATTGTCCCAACCCCAGAAAAGCATTCGGCGCTGTGTTCACAGCGCCGCCTGTATTACTTGATCAGCCCGACCCGCGAGAAGTTCGGCAGGTGGCTGAGTTTGGGTTCCGGCCAGCTCATCCATACGGCAAAGGCCTTGCCGACAATGTTCTCGTCGGGAACCATGCCCAGCAGGTCCTTGGGAATGTTGGGGTCATCCCAGTAGCGGCTGTCATTGGAGTTGTCGCGGTTGTCGCCCATCATGAAGTAGTGCCCGGCCGGCACTTTCCATTCGGTGTCAGGCGGCGAACGGTAGCGGCTCATTTCCTTGCGGATCTGGTGCTCTACAGCCCCGAGTTTTTCCTGGTACAACTCGGCACTGCCCAGGGTGTTCGGCTCGGCACCGATCAACTTCTCGGCCACCGATTCCCCGTTGACGAACAGACGCTTGTCGCTGGTGTAGCGAATCACGTCGCCCGGCAGGCCTACTACGCGCTTGATGTAATTGACGTTCGGGTCGCTAGGGTAGCGGAACACCATCACATCGCCGCGCTGCGGATCACCGACCGGGATGACTTTCTTGTCGATGACCGGCAGGCGGATCCCGTAGGAAAACTTGTTCACCAGGATGAAGTCACCGACGTCCAGGGTAGGTTTCATCGACCCCGAAGGGATCTGAAACGGCTCCACCAGAAACGACCGCAGCACCAGTACGATGAACAACACGGGAAAGAACGATTTGCCGTATTCAACCAGCAGAGGCTCTTTGTTCAGCTTCTCGATCACCACGACATCGGGCTGGCTGACGCTGCCCTGATAGGACGCGATAGCCGCCCGCCGACGCGGGGCGAAGAACACCAGATCGAGCAACGCCAGGAGACCGCAAACGGCAACGGCGATGACCAGCAACAGCGGGAAATTTAGTGACATAGGACCTAACTATCCAACCTGAGCACCGCAAGGAAGGCTTCTTGTGGAATTTCCACGTTGCCCACTTGCTTCATGCGTTTTTTACCGGCCTTTTGCTTCTCAAGCAGTTTGCGCTTACGGCTTACGTCACCGCCGTAGCATTTGGCCAGTACGTTCTTTCTGAGAGCCTTGACGGAGGTTCGCGCAATGATCTGCCCGCCAATGGCGGCCTGGATCGCGACGTCGAACATCTGGCGCGGAATCAGTTCTTTCATCTTCTCGGTCAGCTGGCGACCTTTGTAGTGCGCGTTGTCCTTGTGCACGATCAGCGCAAGAGCATCAACCTTGTCGCCGTTGATCAGCACATCCAGTTTCACCAGATTAGCCGATTGGTAACGATCGAAATGGTAATCCAGCGAAGCATAGCCGCGACTGGTGGATTTGAGACGGTCGAAGAAGTCCAGGACCACTTCGTTCATCGGCAAATCGTAGGTCACTTGCACTTGGGTACCGAGGAACAACATGTCGTGTTGTACGCCACGTTTTTCGATACACAGGGTAATGACGTTGCCCAGGTGTTCCTGCGGGACCAGGATATTGGCCCGCACGATCGGCTCGCGCATGTCTTCAATGGAGGACAGATCTGGAAGCTTGGACGGGTTATCGACGTAAATCGTTTCACCGGTTTTCAGCAACAGTTCAAAAATAACCGTTGGCGCGGTGGTGATCAGGTCGAGGTCGTATTCGCGCTCGAGGCGCTCCTGGATGATCTCCATGTGCAGCATGCCGAGGAACCCGCAACGGAAGCCGAAGCCCAGGGCGTCAGAGCTTTCCGGGGTGTACTGCAACGACGAGTCGTTGAGCGTCAGCTTTTGCAGGGCTTCACGGAAGTCTTCGAAGTCGTCGGAGCTCACCGGGAACAGGCCGGCGTAAACCTGCGGCTGGATGCGCTTGAAGCCCGGCAGCACGTCTACATCAGGGGTAGAGCTCAAGGTCAGGGTGTCACCGACCGGTGCACCGTGAATGTCCTTGATACCGGCGATGATGAAGCCTACTTCACCGGCCTTCAGGTCAGTGGTAGCGGTGTGCTTGGGGTTGAATACGCCGACGCTGTCCACCAGGTGGATCTTGCCGGTGGATTTAACCAGGATCTTGTCGCCCTTCTTCACCCGGCCGTGGCGCACACGTACCAGGGAAACAACCCCCAGGTAGTTGTCGAACCAGGAGTCGATGATCAACGCTTGCAGCGGATCTTCGTAGTTGCCGGTTGGCGCAGGAATGGTCTTGACCAGGCGCTCGAGCACTTCGTCGACGCCCAGGCCGGTCTTGGCGCTGCACTCGACAGCGTCGGTGGCGTCAATGCCGATGATTTTTTCGATTTCTTCTTTAACGCGGTCCGGATCGGCCTGGGGCAGGTCGATCTTGTTCAGCACCGGCATGACCTCAAGGCCCTGCTCGATCGCGGTGTAGCAGTTGGCAACGGACTGGGCTTCAACGCCCTGGCCGGCGTCGACCACCAGCAAGGCGCCTTCACACGCTGCCAGCGAACGGCTGACTTCGTAGGTGAAGTCAACGTGGCCGGGGGTATCAATGAAGTTCAACTGGTACTTGATACCGTCTTTGGCGGTGTAGTACAGGGTAACGCTATGGGCCTTGATGGTGATCCCGCGTTCACGCTCAAGGTCCATGGAATCCAGGACCTGGGCTTCCATTTCACGCTCGGCAAGGCCGCCGCACATCTGGATGAATCGATCGGCCAGCGTCGACTTGCCATGGTCAATGTGGGCGATGATGGAGAAATTGCGGATATGACTCAAATCACTCACGGATCAACACTCAAAAAGGCTGCAGGCAGATTGCCCGCTGAAAAATAGCCGGGAATTGTACCTGATGCTCAGGCCGGGCGTCATCTTTGCTGACCAGAACAAAAATGCCCCGATCCTGGGAGCGGGGCATTTTTTGTTCATAAGCGCAGTATCAACCGGCCCGACGCAACAGCCAGAACCCGGCCAGGGCGCAGATCGCGGTCGGCACCAGCACCGCAAACAGCGGCGAGAAACCGAACACCAGGCTCGACGGGCCCAGCAGGTCCTGGGCGATACGGAAGGTGAAGCCCACCAGCACGCCGGTAAACACCCGCTGGCCAAGGGTCACGGAACGCAGCGGGCCGAAGATGAACGAAATAGCCATCAATACCAGCGCGGCGGTGACCAACGGCTGCAACACCTTGACCCAAAATGCCAGCCAGTAGCGGCCGTTGTTCAGCCCCTGATCCTTGAGGTAGTGGATATAGCCCCACAAACCGGAGATCGGCAGAGCTTCCGGGACCATCACCACGGTATTGAGCAGCTCCGGCTTCAGCGCGATGTCCCACTGCTCGGACGGCACATTGACGACTTCGGTGCTGGCCTTGGTGCCCTGCCCTACATTATGGAAATAAGTCGTGGTGACTTCGTACAGCTCCCACTTCCCTTCATCGTATTGCGCACGCTTGGAGAAACTGGAAGTCAGCATGTGCCGCTCTTTATCGAACGTATAACGCGTCACACCCACCAACAGACCGCCCGGTTGCACGGCGTTGATGTGGATAAACTCGTCACCCTGGCGGTGCCACAGGCCGTGCTTGGCACTCTGCGCATCTCCCGAACCCTGGGCCAGGGCGCGATTGGCCTGGGCCGTGGCTTCGGTCGGTGGCGCCACGTATTCGCCGATCAGCACACTGCAGGCCATCAGCAACAGCATCGGCTTCATCACCGCCCAGACGATACGGCCGATGGAAACACCGGCGGCGCGCATGATGGTCAATTCGCTGCTGCTGGCCAGGCTGCCCAGGCCGATCAGGCAGCCGATCAACGCGGCCATCGGCATCATGTCGTAGAGACGGCGCGGCGCGGTCAGCGCCACGTAGCTCAGCACGTCCGTGACCGTATAGGTGTCGGTGACATTGCCCACTTCATCGATGAAGGCGAACAAGGAGGCCAGGCCAAGGATGATGCCCAATACCGCCAGAATGGCGATCAGTACGCTGCTACCAATGTAGCGATCGAGCTTAGCCACGAGCCAACTCCTTCAGGCCACGACGGCTCTTCATGTTCAAACGGATAGGTTCCCAGTAGAGCAGCCCCAGGCCGATCACCAGGAAAATCCCGTGCACCCACCACAGGCCGAGGGCCGGCGACAGATTGCCCTTCTCCAGGGAGCCACGGGCGGAAATCAGGAGGGTCAAGTAGGCCATGTACAGCAGGATCGCTGGCAACAGCTTGAGGAAACGGCCCTGACGCGGGTTGACGCGCGACAGCGGCACCGCCATCAAGGTCACGATAAACACCAGCAGCGGCAGGGAAATTCGCCATTGCAGTTCCGCGACGGAGCGCAGTTCCGTATTGCCGATAAGCGACGACGTCGGGAGTGCGTCGCGGTCGGTGACCTCTTCGCTGATCTCCGGTTTGGCCAGCATTACGCCATACGTGTCGTACTTGATCGCCCGATAATCCGCCAGCCCTGGGCTGCCGTCGTAACGAAAGCCATTTTCCAGGATCAGGTAACGGCTGCCGTCAGGGCGTACTTCCTGGCGCCCGCTGTTGGCCACCAGAATCGAAATTCCACGATCTTTCTGATTCTGCCCCAGGTTTTTCTGGGAAATAAACACGCCGCCCAGGTTGGAGCGGTCATCCGTCATGGTTTCGGTATAGGTCACCCGCGTGCCGTCGTTGAGCGCCTGAAAGCGCCCGGGCTCGAGGGTGTCGAACTCGGTCATTGCATCCTGCTTGTTCAGCAGCAGCTGGAACTGCATGGCGCCCTGGGGCGCCAGGCTCATGCTCAACCACGCCACCACCAGCGCAACGCCGGTAGCGGGCACCATGGTCATGGCCAGCAGACGCTGCTGGCTCATGCCGGTGGCCGAGAGCACGGTCATTTCACTTTCCAGGTACAACCGGCCATAGGCCAGCAGAATGCCCAGGAACAGGCCGAGCGGCAGGATCAGTTGCAAAAACCCCGGCAGGCGAAAGCCCATGATCAGGAACAACGAGCCTGGGTCCAGAGCGCCCGAGGCGGCCTGGGCGAGGAATTTGACGAAACGACCACTCATGGTGATGACCAGCAGTACCGCACTCACGGCACTCAGGGTCAACAGGACTTCGCGGGACAGATAACGGAAGACGATCAAACCAGACACTCCAGGGTTGTCAGGCTAAGGCGGCCAAACAAGCAAGCATACCGAGTCGACCCGTTTGCACGGGCCGGCTAAAAAGATGGCGCATTATCCTGTGATTGACCGCGCCTGTCACGGTGCTTGCTCATACGCGTGCACAAAGCGTGCGGCAAGGGTTGTCAGGCTCCGCCGGCGAGGTTCAAACTGCGGCCTTTGTCGCGGGCGGTTTACACAGCTGCCTCGCTTTAAGCCTGGGTACACAGACTCCAGGCTCACCGACCTTTATAAGGGACCCGAAAATGGAATTGGTTGTAAAAAGCGTTAGCCCCGAAACGTTGAAAACCGCCACCCTCGTGGTCGCCGTCGGCGAAGGGCGCAAGCTCGGCGTCGCCGCCAAGCAACTCGACGAACTGAGCGGCGGCGCTATCAGCGCGATCCTCAAGCGCGGCGACCTGGCCGGCAAAGTCGGCCAGAGCCTGTTGCTGCAAAGCCTGCCTAACCTTAAAGCTGACCGCGTATTGCTGGTGGGCGTGGGCAAGGACGCCGAACTGGGCGATCGCCCGTTCCGCAAGATCATCGGCACCCTCCTCACCGCCCTTAAAGGCCTGGGCGGCGCCGATGCTGCGCTGGCACTCGATGAAATCGTGGTAAAAGGCCGCGACAGCTACGGCAAGACCCGCCTGCTGGCCGAAAGCCTGGTGGACGGCAGCTACGTCTTCGACCAGTTCAAGAGCCAGAAAGCCGAACCCCGCGCCCTGAAGAAAATCACCCTGCTGACCATCAAGGCTGCCCAAGCTGAGGTCGAGCGCGCTGTGACCCACGCCCAGGCCATCGCCGCCGGCATGTCGTTCACCCGCGACCTGGGCAACCTGCCGCCGAACATCTGCCACCCAACGTACCTGGGCGAACAAGCCAAGGCGCTGGGCAAAGAGTTCAAGGCCTTGAAGGTTGAAGTGCTGGACGAGAAGAAGATCAAGGAACTGGGCATGGGCTCGTTCTACGCCGTGGGCCAGGGCAGCGACCAGCCACCACGCTTGATCGTGATGCAATACAACGGTGGCAAGAAATCCGAGAAGCCGTACGCCCTGGTCGGCAAAGGCATCACCTTCGACACCGGCGGCATCAGCCTCAAGCCGGGCGCCGGCATGGATGAAATGAAGTACGACATGGGCGGCGCCGCCAGCGTGTTCGGCACCCTGCGTGCCGTGCTGGAGCTCAAGCTGCCGATCAACCTGGTGTGCATCCTGGCGTGTGCCGAGAACATGCCGAGCGGCGGCGCGGCCCGTCCGGGCGACATCGTCACTACCATGAGCGGCCAGACCGTCGAGATCCTCAACACCGACGCCGAAGGCCGCCTGGTGCTGTGCGATGCGCTGACCTACGCCGAACGCTTCAAGCCACAGGCCGTGATCGACATCGCCACCCTGACCGGTGCCTGCGTGGTCGCCCTGGGCGCTCACACGTCCGGCCTGCTGGGTAACAACGACGAGTTGATCGAGCAACTGCTCAGCGCCGGCAAGTCTGCCGACGACCGCGCCTGGCAACTGCCGCTGTTCGATGAGTATCAAGAGCAGCTGGACAGCCCGTTCGCCGACATCGCCAACATCGGCGGCCCGAAAGCCGGCACCATCACAGCGGCCTGCTTCCTGTCGCGCTTTGCCAAGAACTTCAACTGGGCGCACCTGGACATCGCCGGTACGGCCTGGACCAGCGGCGGCAAGGACAAGGGCGCCACTGGCCGTCCGGTTCCTCTGCTGACCCAGTACCTGCTGGATCGCGCCAAAGCCTGAAACTGAAGATTCCGGGGCGGCCATCCCGCCGCCCCGGTCTCAGGAACCGCAATGACCCAAGTCGACTTCTATATATTGCCCAGCGCCGATCCTTCTGCGCGCCTGGACTTTGCCTGCAAACTCACCGAAAAAGCCTGGCGCATGGGCCACCGCATCTACCTGCATTGCAGCGATGCAGCCCAACGAGACGACCTCGATGCCCGCCTGTGGCGCTTCAAGGGTGAAAGCTTCGTGCCCCACGGCCCCGCCGAGTCCGAACCCGAAGGCCTGATTGTGTTGGGCCTGGGCGACAACTGCGGCAGTCACCATGACCTGCTGGTCAACCTGGACCTGAAAGTACCGACCTTTGCCAAGGCTTTTGCCCGCGTGGCGGAAGTGGTGGTGGAAGACCCGGCTATTCGTCAGGCCGCGCGGGAGAGTTTCCGTTTCTATCGCGAACAGGGCTATCCTCTGCAGGATCACCGGCTACAACGACTTTGAGCACATGATGGACACTCCCAACCCGATTAAAAAAGACGACCACTTGCTGGACGACCTGGAGTCGATCCGTCAATTGCTGGGTGATGATGCCTTGCAACCGCCGCTGCTGACCGACACGGTCGATGGCGAGGTACAGATTCCGCTGCTGTTCGACCTGGTCGGTGGCAAGCCCGCCGCACCAGCGCCTGCTGCTGCAGCCCCGGTTGTAGAACCCGTGCCTGCCGCGGCTGCTGCCGAAAAGGCGCCTGACGCCTTGCTGCTGCACCTGGACAACGAACTGCGCGCCGCCGCACAACTGATCATGCAAGACGTGATCGACGACTTTGCCCCGCATATCGAAACCGAGATCAAGCGCCGGCTGGATGCGCGCATGGAGCGGTTGCTCAATCAGTATCAGTCTTGATCCAGGATGCCTGTCCAGAATGCCTATGTCGCGACGCGGGCGGTGCCAAGGAGGGCATGCATCCACTCACATCATGACATGACCACCTGTCGTAACTGGCATTTCTAACAGTAGATGCACAAGCGATTTGGGACAAAGCTCATCTGAAATTATTCCTTGTCGGAGATTTAGATGATGGGCGTTCCTACTCAGTTTTATCCAATTACCGAATGGGCACCTGCGCAATTCCCGATTTTCTTCGGCGAAGGAATTCCAGGCCAACCTGTCACCATATGCCAATCAAATACCGGTCTAGTCGTTGCACAAACAACCGTCGATGGAAACGGCAATTGGCTGACCCAATCCCACGTAGCACTACCTTTGGGCCCCTATTCAGTTACCGCCTATTACGACCTGAGCCAAGGGTATGCACCCAATCTTCCCTTTCACGTTGGCTCCCCTCCTCAAATAGCGGGAAACGGACCCTCTGAGTCAGATAACTCCCCCGTTCTCACCAGCCTGACTATCGTTGACTCCCTTCGCCCGCAGCTTACAGGGACCGCACCACCGAATGCGACTGTCGTGATTGCCCATTCGGGTGGCAGCGTTTACTACGCTTCAGTGGGTGCGGACAGTAATGGCTATTGGGAAGCCACACCAACTACTGACCTTGTCGTTGATGCCAATAACTGGGTAGACCTTGCTCTAATCGCGAAAGATGCCGGGGGCAATGCCTTATCGTCTTGGGTGGGTGTGCAGTTGACGGTTTTATTGATGAGCACTGGGGGCGGCGCCATGGCCGATGGCACCGCACCTGTCATCACCAGCCCGGCCAACAACAGCACCGTCCAGACACTCCGACCAACATTCACCGGCAAAGCCGCGCCCAACGCCAGAATTGGTGTGCACAATGATGCCGTCAACGTCTACTACGGCGATTGTTATGCCGACGCCAACGGCAACTGGACCTACCCATTTCCTCAAGATCTTGCTCCTGGCCAGGTCACGTTGAAGTTCGGTCAGTTCAGTCAATCCGCTAGGCTATCGGCCGATACGGCCCATACGCTTAGCATTGCAATATCTGGTTCTGGCAACGCCCTGCCGCCAGGCAGCCCACCCAAACTCACCAGTTCCAGCACTGTCACTTCGCTGCGCCCCTTGCTTACCGGCAAAGCGGCGCCCAATGCCATCGTCTATGTTTATCTTGAAGGCGGCAGCGTTTTGTTT
>NZ_CP168080.1:38867-117703 GCF_050915955.1 Pseudomonas sp. UBT
GCCTTCCGGCAGCGCTCCTCAACTCACAAGCCCCACCACCGTCAACTCACTTCGCCCCTTGCTTACCGGCAAAGCGGCGCCCAATGCCATCGTCTATGTTTATCTTGAAGGCGGCAGCGTTTTGTTTGGCAAACCTCAAGCTGACAGCAACGGTGATTGGCAACTGCAACTGAGTCAGGACATCTACTCCAGCTCGACGCCACTGGCCCTGGCGGAATTCAATGCCAACGGTGGTCAGGTGTCTGGCTGGACAGCAGTTATCCTGACCATGAGCAAGACATAAACCAGTCTGGTCGCACGGTAGCTGGTGACGCGCGAAGCACAATGACTCAGCGTGCGATACCAGCGACCAAGCGCCCATTTCACGGGGCTAAATCGGTCTGAACAGCAGCGTATTGCCAGAATGGGCTTACGTAACAATTACCCTCGCTCAAAAAGAGAGTGCCAGCCTGTGTAAACCACATCGAGTTCAACCGGGTGATGCAGTTTTTTACATCGCCCATCACCTCGCCCTACGCGCGCTGGCTCATCCCCGCTATACTTCCCGGCTTTTCCTGAATAAATGCCAATAGGGTCCCGCCGCGCATGGATAAGACCTACCAGCCGCACGCCATTGAAACTTCCTGGTACAACACCTGGGAGTCCGAGAACTATTTCGCCCCGCAAGGCGCGGGCGAGTCCTACACCATCATGATTCCGCCACCGAACGTCACTGGCAGCCTGCACATGGGCCATGGCTTCAACAATGCGATCATGGATGCGTTGATCCGTTTCCGCCGCATGCAGGGCCGCAACACCCTGTGGCAACCGGGCACCGACCACGCCGGTATCGCCACGCAGATGCTGGTGGAACGCCAACTCGAGGCCACCGGCCAGAACCGTCACGACCTGGGTCGCGAGAAATTCCTGGAAAAGATCTGGGAATGGAAAGACCAGTCCGGCGGCAATATCAGCCGTCAGATCCGTCGCCTGGGTTCGTCCGTCGACTGGAGCCGCGAGCGCTTCACCATGGACGACGGCCTGTCGGAATCCGTGAAAGAAGCCTTCGTACGCCTGCACGAAGACGGCCTGATCTACCGTGGCAAGCGCCTGGTCAACTGGGACACCAAGTTGCACACGGCGATTTCCGACCTTGAAGTGGAAAACCACGACGAGAAAGGTTTCCTGTGGAACCTCAAGTACCCGCTGGCCGATGGCGCCAAGACCGCTGAAGGCAACGACTACCTGATCGTCGCCACCACCCGTCCGGAAACCATGCTCGGCGACGCCGCCGTCGCAGTTAACCCGAACGACGAGCGCTACCAGGCGCTGATCGGCAAGTTCGTCGAGCTGCCGTTGGTGGGTCGCCGTATCCCGATCATCGCAGACGACTACTGTGACCCTGAATTCGGCACCGGCTGCGTGAAAATCACCCCGGCCCACGATTTCAACGACTACGAAGTCGGCAAGCGCCACAACCTGCCGCTGTTGAACATCTTCGACAAAAACGCCGCCGTATTGCCGGCCTGTCAGGTGTTCAATCTGGACGGCACGCTGAACGACAGCATCGACGGCAAGATCCCGGCCGAATACGCCGGCCTCGACCGTTTCGAAGCGCGCAAGCAGATCGTGGCCGCCTTTGACGCTGCCGGCTTGCTGGTGAGCGTTGACGACCACGGCCTCAAAGTGCCGAAGGGCGACCGTTCCGGCACCGTAATCGAGCCATGGCTGACCGACCAGTGGTACGTGTCCACCAAACCATTGGCCGAGCCTGCGATTGCTGCCGTGGAAGACGGCCGCATTCAGTTCGTGCCCAAACAGTACGAAAACATGTACTTCTCGTGGATGCGCGACATCCAGGACTGGTGCATCAGCCGTCAGCTGTGGTGGGGCCACCGCATTCCGGCCTGGTACGACGAGTCGGGCAAAGTCTATGTAGGCCGCGACGAAGCCGAAGTGCGCGCCAAGCACAACCTCGGCCCGGACGTTGCGCTGCAACAGGACAACGACGTACTGGACACCTGGTTCAGCTCCGGCCTGTGGACCTTCTCCACCCTGGGCTGGCCGCAGCAGACCGAGTTCCTGAAGAAATTCCACTCCACCGATGTACTGGTGACCGGCTTCGACATCATTTTCTTCTGGGTTGCCCGGATGATCATGCTGACCATGCACCTGGTGAAGAACGAGGACGGCACCCCGCAAGTACCGTTCAAGACCGTGTACGTGCACGGCCTGGTGCGGGATGGCCAGGGCCAGAAGATGTCCAAGTCCAAAGGCAACGTCCTGGACCCGCTGGACATCATCGACGGCATCGACCTGGAAACCCTGGTGCAGAAACGCACCTCGGGCCTGATGCAGCCAAAGTTGGCCAAGAAGATCGAGAAGCAGACCCGCGACGAGTTCGCCGATGGCATTGCCAGCTACGGTACCGACGCCCTGCGTTTCACCTTCTGCTCGCTGGCGTCCACCGGTCGCGACATCAAGTTCGACATGGGCCGCGTCGAAGGCTACCGCAACTTCTGCAACAAGATCTGGAACGCCGCGCGCTACGTGCTGGACAAAGGCGAAGACTGCGGCCAGAACGGCGAAGCAGTTGAGCTGAGCCTGGCGGATCGCTGGATCATCTCGCAGTTGCAGCGCACCGAAGCCGAAGTAACCCGCCAACTTGACCAGTTCCGTTTCGACCTGGCCGCACAGGCCTTGTACGAGTTCATTTGGAACCAGTATTGCGACTGGTACCTGGAACTGTCCAAGCCCGTGCTGTGGGACGAAAACTCGCCGATCGAACGCCAGCGCGGCACCCGTCGCACCTTGGTACGCGTACTGGAAGTGGCACTGCGCCTGGCGCACCCGTTCATGCCGTTCATCACCGAAGAGATCTGGCAGCGCATCGCGCCGCTGGCCGGTATCGAAGGCAAAACCATCATGCTGCAACCTTGGCCGGTGGCCAATGAAGCGCGCATCGATGAGGCGGCCGAAAGCGATATCGAATGGCTCAAGACCCTGATGATGGGCACGCGTAACATCCGTGCCGAGATGAACATCGGGCCGGGCAAGCCGTTGGCAGTGTTTGTGAAGAACGCCAGCAGCGAAGATCAGCGTCGCCTCAGCGAGAACGACGCACTGCTCAAGAAGCTGGCGAAGCTGGAGTCGATCACGGTATTGGCTGACGGCGCCGAAGCACCGCTGTCCGCGACCGCGCTGGTCGGCGAGATGGAAGTGCTGGTGCCGATGGCCGGCCTGATCGACAAAGGCGCGGAATTGGCCCGTCTCGATAAGGAAATCCTGCGCCTGCAAGGCGAAGTGCAGCGAGTGGGCGGCAAGCTGTCCAACGCGGCGTTCGTCGACAAGGCGCCGGCGGAGGTGATCGATAAGGAGCGCGCCAAGTTGGCTGAAGCTGAACAGGCTCAGGGCAAGTTGGCGGAGCAACGCAGTCGGATTGCCAGCTTGTAAGTCAATGCTGGAATAAAAAGAGAGACCTTCGGGTCTCTTTTTTTTGCGCAAAATTAACTGATCTAACTATGGAGACACTTAAGCGCAAAAAGTTATAAAAAACTGTCAACATTGACAGTATCAACCCACTGGAAAGCGGCATTACTCTGAAACAAAGCTCTCTGCCGTGCATCATTTTGCAGCACGGAGGCAGCCTACTTTTTAAGGAGTTTCCAGATGGCTAATTCGACAGCTGTTAAACAACGTGTCGTTAACGAAGGTAGCCCGAATATTCATGGGGTCGACCCCTTTTCGGGCGCATTTTGCACATTTATCCCGATAGCTGAATTAGTTGGAAATAATGGGTTGGGCCCGACTTTGGATCTGAAGGTTTACCACACGTCGGGCCGCGGCACCCACTACCTCGAAAATTGTAGTATCCGATTTAACCATGCTTATTTTTACGAAGACCGTCTACCAACACTTCAGAGCAACAATTTCGGCGAAATTTACTTAGAGAACGGAGCCAGTTGGACATGGGACGGAAAAAGCGATATTGCCTTACCCCACGTCGTTATCAGCCGGGATAGCAAGCAACTTAAATTCACACATAAAAGTGGAAAACAAGAACGTCTTACCAAATTCCAAGCCCCCTCATCCAACCCGCAAATAGATGAAGGCTATTATCTTCCAACTACAATAAGTTCACCCTCTGGGCATAAAATTTACCTCCAATGGGATTTGATTAAAGAAACCAACTCACTCATAAACCTGTGGCTCCCACGCCTACAGTCAGTATCCGACGAGTCAGGAACCCTATTGACCGTTGGTTACACCATGCTCGGCAGCATAATGCAGGTCACTTTCGATGTATGGCCAGGAACCAACGACAATTACACGATGGATTTTCAATTTACCGAGGGCTTGTTGAGTACAGTACGGCAGAGCAACCAGATAGACACGACAGCGTTCGAGTACACCGGCTCTATCAGCAAAATAAAACACAGCAGCGGACTCACGGAGGCAATTAGTTATCAGAACGGCAAAGTTTCCAACCACCTTATTACCGACAACAACGCGACCATCATACAAAACAATCAATATATTTACACCACCTCAAAAGGCAACCAAATCACCTCAGTAACGGAGATAGGCAATAAAAAAACTGAATATCAGTTTTCGACCAACCGCCTACCGACAAAAGAAACAACTTGGGTAGATGGCTTATTATTGAAAACCGTTGAGTTAAGTAGAACCGTGAAAAACGGAGGGACTGTCCTCACGGGTGCCGCTAATGACCCCCTCCCAGACCGTATTGAAAGCACCACTAGCACGACCTACACCAACCCCGACCTGACCGCTCGCAAGGAAGTCGTCGTTATCACAATGGACACCTTAGGCAACATCATTTCAAAGACAGAAAACGGCGTAACAACGGAGTGGACTTATTATCGGGGAATGTTGGAAGAAGACATACTCGTCAAAACAGAAAGAGTTAAAACTCCCATAACGCCTTTGAGTGTTATTGCGGCCACAGGTGATTACGCAAACCCTATCGGCTGGGGATTCCTGCTGTTCGGTAAAGCCGGGTTGACCTGGGGTACACGTGAGCTGCGCCAAAAGGTTATTTCGCCTTACGTCACCAGTAACGGTCAACAGACCTTCAACCTCCCGGTGGCCATTCGTTGCCCTGGCGACCCAAATTACTTCAAGGTTCACGTCGAATCCGAAAAGGTCTATACCCTGAACAACGGCCAACGGACTGACTTGCAGTGGACCTTCTACAGTTACGATGGGCTGCCGGTCAAAGACGCCCTGGTAAAAGGTCCAACCCTCAAACCTTCGAAAAAATTGACAATCTATAACCCGGTTGGGGATGCCAATGGCAGGCTCTCATCATGGGCGAACGGCAACATGGTGCTTGAAGAGAATACTTATGATACCGACATTAATTCACCTCACCATGGGCGGTTATTGAACAGCACGCAATCTATCCTTGACGCCGCCGGCAAGGTCGTTCCGGGCTCTGTAGTCAGTACTGCGATCGACTACGGGCTTTCCAACAATCAACTCACTACAACCACTTATGTGACCGCGGGCACTGCACCTGCAGTCACCGGAACTCAAGTCATTCAAACGCTCACCGGCTTGCTTAAGGCCCACATTGATGCCCAAGACAATACGACCCTTTATGAATACGACGCGCAGCGCCGTATAATCCAACAAACCGTATATGCCGGCGAGCCCGAGCTCAAAGGCACGACCACTTTCACCTACGTAGACGCTGGCACCGAAACTCAAGTAACGCGTACCAGCCCGTTCGGAGAACAAAGCAGAGACGTATTTGATACGTTGGGCCGCCCCATCCGAAACGAGTGGCTACACACTGATGGTTCATGGCTGAAGTTATACGAAATAACTTACGACGCCCAAGGTCGAGAGGCGTCCACGACACAATTCGACTACACCGCCAATAAAACGCAATTGCCCCCGCAAACACGTAACTTCAGCTATGACCGCTGGGGGCAGCTCTCAGAAATCAAGTGGGCCGCGAGTGGTGAGACCGAGAATTTTTCGTACGACCCGGTCAACCGCAAGACCTCAACCTGGGTAGCACAAGGCAGTGAAACGGGCGGGCGCACCATACAGGTATTCGACGAACCCGGTGGAGAACAACGCCACGAGTCGTATCTTCATGCCAATGGTAAGTTCGTGAGCTCACAGACGTATCGCTACAACGCCCTAGGTCATCTGACCACCGAGACTTCAAGCGAGGCATATGCGATTCACCGTAATTACGACGCTTTTGGTCGCGTAAGCCGTGTGGAAACCGCCGGTATCACAACGATTAATGACTTTCCTGCCCATATCCAAGCACCCGTAGCGACAGCTGCCAAGCTGGAATCCAGCGGCCAAACAGTTTCACTGGGCACCCAGACAGTAGATGGCCTGAGCCGCGTGACGGCTACCGTACTCGGCGGCACTAAAGTGAACTATGCCTATATCGGCAGCGGGAATTGGGGCAAAGCAGATACTCAACCCAGCGCAACGAACACCTCATCTACTCGCATTAAGCTGAGCAATGCTTGGGACGCGCAAACCCGTACCCTTACTGAAACCATTACCGGAGGCATTAACCGAGGTAGTGATTCAACTACCTCTCAAGCAAGATACGAATACTCCATTCAAGGCCTCTTACTGCGATCAACTGATGCGTTCGGTAACAGCACTCAATACACTTACGACACCCAAGGCCGTCTACTGAACAGCGCCAGCGCAACGCTGACCGTAGATTTTATATATGGCCCGCTAGGTAGACTGGAATCCGAAACATTGAATGATCTAACCCATGGTAAGACCATGACGACTGCGTACACTTACAACGCATCCGGTCAAGAAATTCAACGTCAATTCAATGCCACAGGTTTTCCACCCCTTACATTAAAAACAACGTATACCACCTCTTTAATCGCTGAAATGGAAATACTGCAAGGTGCATCACTGTTGCGCAAGGAAGAGTACCGTTACGATTTCAGAGGGCAACTCGAAACCTATCTGTGCAGCGGCCCCCATAAACCCTCCACGCCTGACCGCTATGTGATTGACCGACAGGATTTTATATACGACATGGCCGGCAACCTGATTCAATGTACCGTGACAAGCAATGGCAGTACGTTTATCGATAAATACACATTTGGGGCTGCAGACCCCTGCCAACCTCAATCCACTACACTTCAGAGAGGTACGACTCAACAAACTCATTCTTATAAATATGACAGCCTTGGTTATTGTATAAACAAAGACGGCTTCCCACTCACTTACAATATCCAGGGTCAATTAACCGTTCACAGTGACGCACAACAACGTTTCGACTACCATTACGACAACATTGGCCGACTCGCTGGGTGCTCAGGTACGGGCCACTACGACCAGTACTATTATAAAGATGACTTCCAATACGCTCGGAAAGGTGTATTTAGCAGCAATGGAGTTTTTAGCTACCGCACTTCTATTTTGATGAACCAGAGCACTTCCTGCTTATTGCTGCAGCAGAGTATCAACCAAGACAGCAACATGCCAACAACAAGCCGCAGTTTCGAGGTAAAAGACATCAAAGGCTCGGTGATTGCCAGTTACGACCTGTCTACCAATTCAATTTCATACTTTGTTTACACGCCATACGGCTATCGCCCTCATACCATCGATCAGCGCTCGTGGGTTGGGTTTAACGGCCACCCCATGGACAGCGTTACCGGTAATTATCCTCTGGGGAACGGAGCGAGAGTCTACAATCCCGCGAAACAAAGCTTTGACGCTCCTGACCCTATCAGTCCGTTTGGTGCAGGTGGATCAAATCGATATCGGTATTGCAGCAACGACCCGGTCAATAAAAGTGACCCCTCTGGGTTCGCGGAGGTCTTGAACCAATACTCTGTCATTACCCACGCGCCAGCGATCGAAAACCCGGTTGTAGCCGCTGTGGGGATCGGCGTAATCGGTATCGCACTGGCACCCTTTACCGGCGGTGCTTCAATAGGGTGGACGGTAGCAGCGGTAGGTTTAGCTACTGTGTCCGCGGGCTTTGGTATCGCCTCTACGGCACTACGAGAAAGTGACCCTGACCTCTCAGAAGCATTAGGTTGGGCTGCACTCGGGACCGGTCTGCTCGAAGCAGGCGCAGGCGCCGGGCTAGCTTTGCGCGCTGCAAGAGCAGGGGCAAAGGGGGCAGCCAGGGAAACCAGTCTCGCGTATCAACACAGCAGCATAGCCAAAGGCCAGATGGGCGTTGAAACGCTGACCGTTAAGACACGGAGTCTTGGTTTTCACAATGGACCCGCTTCATATGAGCTTTACAGCGGAGGTCCGAACGCTACTAAAGCGTATATTTACAGCCACGGAGCGTCGCGTGCCGAGAAGTTCCGATTCGCTCTTCCATCAGGAGTGGACCTTCATTTTTTCGCACCTAAAGGCGCGTCAATTGCGACAGATGATAGCCGATTGCTACAGCATCTTTCGGGAAGGCTGAATGGAAACTATATAAGCAAAGCACACAATTCACTTAACCCCAAATTAGCACCCGACTATATCTTGACCGAGTTCAAGCCTAAAGACATGGTAACCAACAATATTCTCAAAACGCCGCAAGACCTGGACAAAGTATTGAAACAATTAGCAGCGGCCCATAGTATCGATATTATTCGCCCAAAGGGTCAGATACCGCTCAGCGAATTGATCACGTCACTTCAAGCGCAGAACTACAAAAAAATATACGGCTCGTTTTGCCGGGGTCCTATTCGGGATTTCGTTGGCGTCGCAGAAATCAAAAGAATAAGACATTCAAAATGGCGCATGTTCGTACTGGACATGGACGCCTCATTGGCTAATCGAGTTTAACCAAGCAACATCTCCTACTCACGATGGAGACCTCGCTAACACCGCGCTCCCGATGCACTCGGGAGCCGGCATCGGCCTGATACACGCCGCCACCAAGTTGAAAGTGCACCCCCTAAGGAAGGTCTGAAGTACCCACCGTTTTTTGATCCCCTCTTTGCGTGAGGTTCAAAAAGCGCTGATTCGGTCGAATCATTAGACCTTTCCACTTCTTAATTCATGATTTTCCTCTAAGTCGCGCTGTTTCAGGGCGATTAGCCCGCATTACAGGCGCACCTCTCCAGTATTCAACAATCGTTTTCGCACCATCCACAAGTTCGACAAGGCGAACAACGTCGTCTGCTGAGCACTGCTTTTCGTCAGACCACGAAAGCGCACTTTCGTATAGCCAAACTGGCGCTTGATCACCCGAAACGGATGCTCAACCTTGGCTCTGACTTGCGCTTTCGCATACTCAAACCCGCGTAGCACACTGCCGATCACTATGTCTTTGCCATGCTCTTTGTACGAGCTTGGCCGTGCAGCAAGTGGACGGCAAGCTGTCCAACTCGGCGTTTTTGGACAATGCGCCGGCTGAAGTGATCGAGAAGGAACCCGCCAAGTTGGCCGAGGCTGAGCGGGCGTTGGGTAAGCTGGCCGAGCACATGTGTGGATCTCCAGTCTGTAAGCTGGAAACCATGTAAAAAAGAGACCTTCTCAGGTCTCTTTTTTATGGGCGCTTTTTGATCAATATGGCAACTATCAACTTGCCACGAGCGAGCAGCAGGTTGAGGGCGGGCTTATTGCGATACAGGCGGAACATTTACCTGGCCCGTACCCGGATCGCCCACTTTCCCATTCACCCTGACCCCTTTAGAAACCCATTTCCCCGAAGTAACAGTAAACTGGACATTTGATCCCGCTGGAAGATTCAGCGGAGAAGAAAGGGTCGTATTCTGGACGCTAATATTAGTCGCCTTTGAACCATTATTTTCAATAAAGAGGTTTTTACCTTCTCTGAGTGAAGCCCCAGCCACTCCAATAGTGAGCGGATCGGCAAAGTCGCCATCACTGACCCGAAACGCAGATGCACCTGCTGACTCTACAATAATGGTCCCGGCAGTTTGACCACTCTGCGTATTCTCCAAAGGAGACTCCCCCGCCGCCCACGCATTCATCGCCAGCAAGATAGACCCAACTAAAATGACAGAAAAGTGCTTTTTCATTGTGTTATTACCTTAAGTAGATTGAGACCAACCTGTGTATTTCAATAAAAAATTAACACACTGAAAAATCAATAATCTACTGTCAGAAATAACAGGTCAGCTAACCATTAAAGAATAACCCTTCACGTTATAATTCCGATTTTACGCGCATTCTGGTTATTCTCCCAAAGCTAGATATTCCTGTTTTCAGTCAGGAATGTGTGACAATGCCCACCACTTTGAGCCAACACCAGAATCAACATGACCGCCCCCAGCACACCCAAACCACCGCGCAAGAAGCCTAAAACCGCCGCCACGGCCAAACCCGTCGCGCCGCGTAAAGAGGCCACCTTGCATCCGCGTAACCGCCACACAGGCCGTTACGACTTCCCGGCGCTGATCAAAACGACGCCGGAACTGGCGAAATTCGTGATCATCAACCCCTATGGCAAGGAAAGTATCGACTTTGCCAGCCCTGACGCGGTGCGGGTCTTCAACCGGGCGCTGCTGAAAGCCTTCTATGGCATCCAGCATTGGGATATCCCAGCCGACTACCTGTGCCCGCCAGTGCCGGGGCGTGCCGACTATGTGCATTTCCTCGCCGACCTGCTGGCCAGCGTCAACGACGGCAAGATTCCGCGCGGTTCAATCGTCAAGGTGCTGGACATCGGCATGGGCGCCAACTGTGTCTATCCGTTGATTGGCTACATGGAGTACCGCTGGAACTTCCTCGGCTCCGAGGTCGACCCTATCGCCGTGGCCGCGGCCAGGGCCATCGTGCAGTCCAATGACCTGAGCAAGGTCATCCAGCTGCGCCAGCAAACCAACCCCAAGCAAATCCTGTTGGGCCTGCTGGAGCCGGGCGAGCGCTTTGACCTGACCATGTGCAACCCGCCGTTCCACGCGTCCATGGACGAAGCCACCAAGGGCAGCGAGCGTAAATGGCGCGCCCTGGGTAAAGCTGATCCCAAGCGCAAGCTGCCGGTGCTGAACTTCGGCGGGCAATCGGCGGAGTTGTGGTGTGAAGGCGGCGAAGCGCGTTTTGTCACGCAACTGATCGCTGAGAGCGCGCATTTTGCCCACAAGGTGTTGTGGTTCAGCACACTGGTGTCAAAAGCGTCGAATTTGCCCGCGATTGAGACAGCGCTCAAAAAAGCCGGCGTGCTGGAAAGCCAGGTGGTGGAAATGTCCCAGGGCCAAAAGCAAAGCCGTTTCGTGGCCTGGACTTTCCAGACCAAGAACGAGCAGCAGATCTGGCGCCAGCGCTGGGTTCGCGACTAGCCCTTCATCACAGTCAAAACGCAGGCAACAAAAAACCGTGCCCGGATCGCTCCGAAGCACGGTTTTTTTTGCTGCGTCTTACTTGTTAACAGCGTCGGTCAGGCCTTTGGCCACAACCAGCTTGATAACTTTCTTGGCAGCGATTTCGATGGCGGCGCCAGTCGAAGGGTTACGGCCAGTACGGGCTGGACGCTCGGTCACTTTCAGTTTGCCAACGCCTGGCAGAGTGATTTCGCCGCCGTTTTCCAGCTGATCAGCAACAACTTGGCTCAGTTGGTCCAGCAGAGCGCGCACGGTAGTTTTCGGTGCGTCTACTGCTTCAGCCAGGTCAGCGATCAGTTGGTCTTTAGTAATAGCCATTGTGGTGTTCCTTCCCTATCAAATTCATATGGATTGCAGAGTGCAGTGTCAGCCGTCGAGCCCGACCGTCATGGCCTGGCACCCCCGGCCATAACCACGGAGATCGGGGTTATAGATGCTTGAAACGGGGATTGGTTCGACCTGACAGATGCTGAATGCACGCTTAACGCCGAGACTTGGCGTAAGACGGGGCAAAACTAGCACAGAGACGGGGAAATATCCGCCTCAACATACCCATTTGGTCAGCTTTATCGCTCTAAACCGTGAAAAAAAGGCATATAGGCCGTCGGAGAGCGGCCAAAGCACCCTTGGACACGTGTCTTGGCCAATGGGTGCGGTACACTGGGCAACTTTTCGGGGAGGCCAACCGCTCCCCTCAACCAGCCGAGAAGCCTATGCCGATCCGTCATTGCATCGTCCACCTGATCGACAAAAAACCCGACGGCACCCCCGCAATTCTCCATGCCCGCGACTCCGAGCTTGCCGAGTCGGCCGCCATCGAGAACATGCTTGCCGACCTCAACGAGAGCTACAACGCTAAACAAGGCAAGGCCTGGGGTTTCTTCCATGCCGAGTCCGGCGCGCACCCGTTCAGCGGCTGGTTGAAGGAGTATTTTGACGGCGGCCAGGATTTCACCACCTTCAGCCGCACGGCAGTCGAACATCTGCAAAAGCTCATGGAGGAGTCCAACCTCTCCACCGGCGGCCACGTGCTGTTTGCCCACTACCAACAAGGCATGACCGACTACCTGGCCATCGCCCTGCTCCACCACAGCGAAGGCGTGGCCGTGACCGATCAGCTGGACGTGACCCCCTCACGCCACCTGGACCTGGGCCAATTGCACCTGGCAGCGCGGATAAACGTCTCCGAGTGGCAGAACAACAAGCAGTCCAAGCAATACATCTCCTTTATCAAGGGCAAGAACGGCAAGAAGGTCTCGGAGTACTTCCGCGACTTTATCGGCTGCCAGGAAGGCATCGATGGCCCGGGCGAGACCCGTACCCTGCTCAAGGCATTCAGCGACTTCGTCGAAAGCGAAGACCTGCCGGATGAATCGGCCCGCGAGAAAACCAAGACCCTGGTGGACTACGCCAGCAGCCAGGCCAAGCTCGGCGAGCCGATGGGCCTGGAAGAACTGTCGGGTTTGATCGATGAAGATCGGCCTAAGGCGTTCTATGACCATATCCGCAACAAGGATTACGGCCTGTCGCCGGAGATCCCGGCCGACAAACGCACTCTCAACCAGTTCCGTCGTTTTACCGGGCGTGCCGAGGGGCTGTCGATCAGCTTTGAAGCGCACCTGCTGGGCGACAAGATCGAGTACGACGAGGCCGCCGGCACCTTGATCATCAAGGGTCTGCCAACCCAATTGACTGACCAGCTCAAGCGCCGTAACTGATGCTTGGCGGGGTTCTCAAGAAGGTCCTGCTGGTATTGCTGGTCGTGGTGGTCATTCAGAACTGGGGCAAGATCGAGCGGCTGTTCAACCCCTCGCAGGTGGTGTCGGAGCAGGTACGCGCCTCAGCGCGCGTGGTGCTCTATTCCACCGAGTGGTGTGGCTACTGCAAGCAGATCCGGCGCTTTCTGGATCAGAAAGGCATTCCATACCAGGCGCTGGATATCGAGAAGGACGCCCAGGCGCGCAAGGCCTATGAGGCCTTGGGCGGCGGCGGGATTCCGTTTGTGGACGTGAATGGCACGCTGATTCGCGAGTTCAACCCGGATGCGATTATGGCCGCGCTGAAGTAACCCAATTTGTAAAACACTGCAGATCAAATGTGGGAGCGGGCTTGCTCGCGAAGGCGGACTGTCAGTCAATGCATCTGGCACTGACCCACCGCTTTCGCGAGCAAGCCCGCTCCCACATTTAGCTCAGCGGCACCTTTAATTAGAAGTTGGCTTCCAGCGACACCATCGCCGTGCGTTCCTCACCCACGTTGTAATACGCCGTGCTCGGCGCCAGGCCGTTTACCGGTGCCGAGTTGAACGACACGGTGCGCGCCGAGCTCAAGTATTCCTTGTCGAACACGTTAAGCATCGAGAACCGCAGGGCCGCGGACTTGATGACTTTCTTGTCCACCGGCAAGTAGATACCGGCGTTGAGGTCAAACACGGTACGGCCGGAGATTTTTTCGTCGTTGGTCAAATCGCCGTAGAAACTGCCGACGTATTTGCCCGCAACGTTGCCGTAGAAACGCGAGTCGTCATAGCCGAACACCAGGTTGAACATGTTTTCCGGCACGTTGGCCAGTTGCTTGCCCGCTGTGGGCAGCAACACATTCTTGCTGAGCACATTGTCTTTCTGCTCAGACTGGGTGTAGGTGTAGGAGGCGTAGTAGTTGAAGTTGTGCGGCAACAGGCCACTCCATTCCAGCTCCAGGCCTTTGTTGTCGACCTTGCCGACGTTGATCACTGCGTAGTCACCGTTCAAGTCGGTGGTCGACAACTGGCGATCCTTGAAGCTGATGTAGAACAAGGTCGCGCTCAGCGCCAGGGTGTCTTCGGTGTAGCGCCAGCCCAGTTCCTGGTTCCAGCTCAACTCAGGCTTCAGGCTGACGGAGTCGCCCTTGTTGTACAGCACGTAGTTCGGCGGCGTACGCATGTTGCGGGTGACGTTGTAGAACGCCTGGTTGCTCTCGTCGACCTGGTACTTGGCGCTGAAGTTCGGCAGGAACTGGTGGTAACGGGTGGTAACGGGTGTTACGTTTTTCCGGCGTGTCGTACAGGCTGCCCAGATTGTTGCCGTCGCGCTCGACGTACTGGTACGCAACGCCACCGACAAAACTCAGGTCCGGCGTAGCTTGCCAGCTGTCCTGAACCCAGAGCTTCTGAGCCGGGGTGATGGTGTAGTAATGACGACCCTGTACGGTCGCGCCGTTCTTGTCGACCACCTGGCCGCCGCTGTTGTAGTCACCCCACACATCATCGGGTGCGCCTTCGCCGTTGATACCGATAAAGGGCTGGGTCTGGCGCTGGCGAGCACGTTCATACCAATAGCCGTAGTCCAGGCTGTGTTCTTCGTTGATGTCCCATTTCATTTTGGCGGTGACGCCAGGGCGCCAGGTTTCGGTCCACGAAGGGCGATAGTAGTTGAGCGATTTCAGGTTGCTCAGGTCGTAGTTGCCGGCCTTGTCGGACTTGGGCCCCAGGTTCGAAGCGGTCTGGCCGCTGAAACTGCCACCGTTGGCCCAGTAGTAATAAGGTGTGACCGTCAGCGACAGGTTGTCTTGCAGCTGCCAGCGCTGAGTGAGCGTGGCGTTGACGCTTTCGAACGGGTTGCGGTTGAGCTTGTAGGACGACGACAGCAAACCCGACTTGTAAACCGGGGTTTCCGAGAAGTCCTTGCGTCGCCCTTCTGTCTCGAACTGCGACTTGCTCAGGGTGTTGTAGTTGTAGTTTTCCTGGTTGTTATATTTCACTGTGGCCAGGGTCGAGTTGCCATTGCCGTCTTCGAACAGGCTGCTCCACTCGACTTTGTCGCTGCGCAATGTGCCCTTGCCGCGCCACTTGTCACCTTCCAGGTGAGACGCCGAGACCCAGGTCTTGAGGCCACCGAAATCGCCGGTATTCACCCGCACGAACGTTTTGCGCAGGTCGTTGGCACCGACGATCTGTTTGGCGAACACCCCGGACTCTTTAGTCGGCCGCAGGGTGATCATGCCGATGTTACCGCCGCTGGAGCCGATGTGCGGGCCGTCCGCTTCCGAAGAGCCTTGGGTGGCGAATACTTCGGCGAGGTTTTCCGGGTCGCCCAACTGGTTTGAATAAACGCTGTAGTTGCCCGAGTCGTTGATCGGCACGCCATCGACGGAAACCCCGATCTGGTCGGAGTTCATGCCACGCATGGTGAAGTTGGTGCCGCTGGTGCCGCTGGCGTCATCACTGGAAACGTTGATGCCCGGCGTGTATTTGAGTTTGTCGATGGCGTTGGCGGTCCCTGACATTTCGTCCATGGCTTCCTTGGTCACCGTCGATCGCGCCTTGGCACTTTCTTCGCGAATCATGTGGCCGTTGCCCAGGCTCTGTTTGCCGGCGACGTCCACCGAACCGACATCCTGCGTGGTGTCTGCCAAAACCAGTGGCGCAAAGCTTCCTAGGCCCGAGGCTAACAGCAGGGCAGAGAGTGTGTTGATCTTCACGAGTAGATCCCTTACGTGCATCTATCTGTTGTTATGGAGGGAGGTGCTGGCTGTCAGAACCGGGTGAACGGCGACGCCAATCTTCCTGACCACCTGTTCAGGAATCCGGGGATCATCCTTGGCGCGTGTAACGGTTTGGTGACAGGTTTTGGCAATTGGGATGAAGGTTAAATGAAAGACCTGCAGGCAGCGCAATACCTGGCCTACAGCGATATGGAGAAAATAAACAGAGGAAAATATTTCATACAATCGCCACGCAGGAGGTGGCGACGGAGGGGATTAATGTCTAGCGCAATACAATCATGCGGCCCAGCACGGTGTGCTGTTCAAAGCCCAGGACCGCCTGCAAGGCACTCAAAACTGCCACTGGGTCCTTGCTCGGAAAACTCCCGCTGACACGCTTGGCGGCCATCTCGTCGTTGAGCAGAAGGATTCGCCCAGGGTAGTAACGGCTAAGGTCCTGAACCACCTCGGCCAACGGCGCTTTGTAGTAATTGAGCCAGCCGTCGCGCCAGGCCAGGCGCGATTCGCTGTCGACCGCGTGCAGGGCATCGGCCACACCGTCGGCGTAGGCCACTTGCTGGCCTGCCGTCAGCACCTGCTGCTGCCCTTGCCTGGACGGCGTTACGCCAACCCGGCCGGACAGCACCGTCACCTGGGCCCCGGCCGGTTGCAGGCGCACTTCGAACTGCGTGCCCAAGACCCGCGCCTCACCGCTGCCGGCCTCGACTACAAAGGGCTGGCCGGTGTGGGTCACGCGGAAAAAACCCGCACCACGGCGCAACTGGATGTGCCGCTCGCCATGGCTGAAATCCACGGCAATGGCGCTGTCGGCATCCAGGGTCACTTGGGTTTGATCCGCCAGGGTTACGGTCCTCACCTCGCCTGGCGCTGTCACGTAATCGGCGCCGAAGTCATCAACCCAGCGCGATGGCTGCCAACCCGCGCCCAGGGACACCATCACCAGCAAACACGCGGCCATGGCCAAGGCACCGGCCCCGCGCACAACACGCGCGCGTTTTGAGCCGCTCATTGAGTTGAGATAGCCCTGCAACGCCACTGCATCTTCGTCCGCCAGTGTGCGTGCCGGCACTTCGCTCAACTCCCACAGCACCTGGGCCCGTGAATAGGCTTCGACGTGCGCGGGGTCAGCCCGTAACCAGCGGCTGAACGTGGCTTGGTCACCACTGCTGGGCTGATCGTGCAGCAGGCTCAACCAGTCGAGTGCGGCCTGTTCCTGGGCGGGCGTGGGGGTAACGTTCACGGTGCTTTCCCTGGCGTGCGTGGGCAAGAGGGTTCGCGAAGGCTGGCCTTGCAGGCTTCGAGGGCACGCATCATATGTTTTTCCACGGCACTTTGGGACAGCCCCATGGCCTTGGCAATTTCCGTGTATTTGCGGCCGTGGATGCGGTTGAGCAGGAAAATCTGCCGGGTACGCTCCGGCAAGCTGCGCAAGGCGGCTTCGACGTGGCGCAGGTCATTGCCCGCTTCGAGGGCTGCCTGGGGTTCGGAGCCCTGGTTGTCCTGTTGTTCCGGCAACCAACCTTCGCTGCTGCGCACGCGCGCGCCTTCACTGCGCAAATGGTCGATGGCGATGTTGCCAGCGCAGCGCAACAGGTAGGTGCTGAGCTCTTCGACCTGCACCAACGGTCGACGCCAAAAGCGCAGGAACAGGTCTTGCACCAGGTCGGCCGCCGTAGCGCGGCAACCCACGCGCCGGCTGACCAGCGCCTCCATTTGCGAGCGCTGGGATAAAAACACCTGCAGGAAATGCGCACGCCCACCGGCCGCATCGGTATGCGGGCTGTCCTGGGATTCGGGTGGCGTGCTGATCATCATGGCAGGCTCAAAACAGGGCGAAGGCAGCAACCGGGCTGGCCAGCAGGCCGACACCCGCCAGGCTCAAGGCCAGCCTTGGCCGATACGGCAACAACAACACCAGCAAGAGTGCGCTGAGCATCAACACAGCGCACCACTCCACCAAACCTTGAGCCCAACCCGAGGCTGCCACCGCTGGCCACGTCGACAGCACCAGCAGCAACCCACCGGCCGTACGTAACGTCAGGCGTCGAGGTGGCGAAGGCTTGCTGTGCAGCAGTTCGCCATGATGACGATCGGTGGACAGGCACAGCGCGGCAAACCCGGCGTAACACATCAGCAATGCGAGCAGCATTCAGTTCGCCTCCTGCTTGAGCGTCAATGCGGGTGCACGTTCGACCTTGGGCTGCGGCGCCGTGCGGTGCTGCATCTTCCAGGCGGCCCACGCCAGGAACAGACCGCTGGCCAGGCAGGTCAGGTCGAAGCCGGCCATGGCCCAGTCGCCGCTGGCCAGTGATACGCCCAAATGCTGCGAGGTGGTCAGCGCGTTAAGCAGTGGGACCGCCACAAACAACAGCGCGCCGAGACTCAACTGCTCAACCCAAGCCTGGCGGCCTCGACGCAGCACGGCGTGCAACAGGCTCAGGCCCCAGGCAATAAAAAAGGTATTTATTTCCCAGTCGGAGCGCTCGGCGAAGCTCACCGGCAACAAGCGGTTGGCCCAGAAAAACCCTGCGATGGCGAGCATCAGCCCGGACATGCTGGCGATATTCAGCACTTCCACCAGCCGCAGTTCAAACGGCATCACCGAGGTTTTAGCGTGCTTGAACTGACGCTTGCCGAGCCATATCACCAAGCCGGTGCCGATCATCGCCGTGCCCGCCAGGCCACAGATAAAGTACAGCCAGCGCAGCACCGGGCCAGCGAAATGGCCCATGTGCAGGCCATAGAAGCTGCCGCTGATTGCCGCCGGCAGTGACTGCTCGCCACTCACCCGCAACAGCTCGCCAGTGGTGCCATTGAATGACAGGGTGCTGCCGAAATCCTGCACCACACTGTCGGAGCCCGCGCGGACCACATTGACCGACGCATTCACATCACTCGGGTTATTCACCACCAAACGACCGACATGGCCGCCCGCCCATTGCGTGCGGGCCTGCTCAAACATTGGCAACAACGGCAGCAATTTGCCGGGCTGGCCGAGCGCCGGCGCATTGTTGATCGCGGGGAACACTTCGTTGAAAAACGCGCGGCTGTCGCTGCCGTAGGAGGCAGCGATCGGCGCAGGCATCACCATGTTCATAAATATCACCAGGCTGCTGTAGGTGATCATCAGGTGAAACGGCAACACCAGCACACCTACCGCGTTATGCCCGTCAAGCCAGGAACGCTGGCCTTTGCGTGGGCGAAAGGTGAAGAAGTCCTTGAAGATTTTCTTGTGGGTGATGATGCCGGTGATTAACGCGACGAACATCACCATCGCGGCAATGGTCGACAGCCAACGGCCCCACGGGTAAGGCATTTGCAGCTGGAAGTGGAATCGGTAGAAGAATTCGCCGCCCGTGCTTTCGCGGGCCTGGACGGGTTGGCCGGTGACAGGGTCGAGGACCTTGTGGATGAAGTTGCCCCGCTTGCCGGGGTCGAGTTTGTCTTGCCACATCACCGACAGGCCCGGGTCGCGGCTGTCCGGCAAGGTGATAAACCAGCGCGCGGCGTTGGGCGCCTGTTGCTGCAAATAGGTTTGCGCGGCAGCGAGACTGCGCGCGTCGTCCAGTGGATAGGCCCGCACTTCGGGCTGCATCCAGTGGGTCATTTCGTCCTTGAAATAGGACAAGGTGCCGGTCAGGAAAATCGCAAACAGCAGCCAGCCAAATATCAATCCCGCCCATGTGTGCAACCAGGCCATGGCCTGGCGAAAGCCCTCTTTCATGTGCGCGCCATCCACAAACCCACGCCCGCCAAGGTGGCAAACAGTGCACTCGGCACCATTACACCCGCCCATGCGCGCCATGCCGTGCGGCAGGCGAAACACCAGAGCACCGCCAGCAGGTAAAACACAAATGAACTCATCATCCCGGTGACCACCGCGTCGGCGCGGGAAGTCGGCATCCACAGCGCCAGGCAAATGCTGGCCAGGGACGCCATCAAATAGCCACCCACCACGGCTGCCAGCACGCGCGAGGTGACGGCTAGACGGTAGGTAACAGGCAGTGAGCGTTTGCTTTTCATGCGGGAGGCGCCAGGTTCATCAGCGCGCAATATTAATGATAAATATTCTCATAAGCAAAAGAGAACGGATGATTCATCTGCTCGGGCGGATTGCCGAACCTTGTCAAGCCCCCTACAATGCGAACAATTCTTGTTCTCTAGAGCATGCCAATGCTTGTGGAGTGATTGCGTTGCAGCCGTCCAATACCGTCGAAGTTTTGTACAACGACCATCACCACTGGCTCACCGGCTGGTTGCGACGCAAACTCGGCTGCCCGGAAAGCGCGGCCGACCTGGCGCAGGACACGTTCATCCGCGTGCTCACCGCACGGGAAACCCCAACGCTGATCGAACCCCGCGCCTTCCTCACCACCGTCGCCAAGCGCGTACTGTTCAACTTCTACCGCCGCCAGGACCTGGAACGCGCCTACCTCGAGGCACTGGCGCAGAGCCCTGAACACGTGGCGCCCTCTGAAGAAGAACGCGCCATCATCCTGCAAACCCTGCTGGAGCTGGACCAACTGCTCGACGGCCTGCCCACCCTGGTCAAACGTGCATTCCTGCTGGCCCAGCTTGACGGTCTGACCTACGCACAAATCGGCGCCGAGCTGGGCATTTCCATCGCCACGGTCAAACGCCACCTGAATAAAGCGGCGATGCGCTGCTACTTCGCCCTGTGAACTTTTCAACCCAGGTTGCCGAGCAGGCGGTGCATTGGCTGATGGAAATGCAGCAAGGCGCGCTCAACCCGCGCCAGCAAGCGGCCTGGCAACAATGGCTGAACGCCCACAGCGAACATCAGCGCGCGTGGGACCATATGCAGCGCGTGAACCAGCGCCTGCGCGGCATGCCCTCGCCGCTGGCGCATGCCGCGTTGAGTGCGCCCAAATCCAGCAGCCGGCGCCAGGCCCTGAAGCTGTTGCTGATCCTCGGTGCGGGCTCGGCCGCCTGGGGCCTGCGCCAGCAGCATATTTTGCCGCCATTGACCGCCGACTACCGCAGCCCCGTCGGCCAACGGCCAACGGCGCAATGTGCAATTGGCCGACGGCAGCCGGTTGCAGCTCAACACCGGCAGCGCGGTGGATGTGCATTTTGATGGCAGCCAACGCTTGATCCGCCTGCTTGAGGGCGAAATGCTGCTGACTGCCCGCGCCGGCAATACGCCGCTGCATGTACTCACCGGCCAGGGTTTGCTCAGCAGCCAGGCCGCACGGCTGAATGTGCGCCAGTTCAACGACCATACCCAACTGGCCGTTTTTGACGGCACTGTCGACATAATGCCCAACGGCTACCGCGGCCTGCCGCTGAGCGTCGAGGCCACGCGCCAGGTCAATTTCACCCGTAAAGGCTGGGACACCCCACTGCCCACCGACGCCAACAGCGGCGCTTGGTCCGACGGCATGCTGGTGGCCGCGCACATGCGTCTGGAGGATTTTCTCGCCGAGCTGGGCCGCTATCGCCGTGGCCAGCTTAATTGCGACCCGCAAGTGGCCAACCTGCTGCTGTCCGGCAGCTACCCGCTGGACGACAGCGAGCGCATCCTCGACCTGCTGGAAGTCAGCCTGCCGGTCAAAGTGCGGCGGTTTACCCGCTACTGGGTGACGGTCCAGGCTCGCGCCTAAAATTATTTCAGCACTTTTTTACCCGTAAGTGAGCCGATTTCCACACCTCGCGTGACAGAGAAGGAAAGCCACCTTGATCTTTCCTTCTCAGGACCGCTCTTCATGCCCCAGCAACCGACGCTTCTCGCCCGCACCTTGCGCCAACTCCTACTGGGCGCCAGCCTCAGTCTTACCGTGCTGCCGCAGGTGATGGCCGCCGATGCCAAGCCGTATCACATCGCCCCGGCGACCCTGGAAGCAGCGCTGAATCAATTTGGACGTGAGGCTGGCGTGTTGATTTCTTTCGGTTCCGCGGTCACGGCCGGCATGCAGAGCGGTGGGTTGTCGGGCAATTACGGCGCTGCCGAAGGCCTGCAAAAACTGCTGGAGGGCACGGGCCTGCAAGCCCGCGCCGAAGGTGATAACGCCTACAGCCTGCAACCGGCCAACGGCCCCGCTACCGTCGAACTGCAAACCTCAAGCGTGGTCGGGGACTGGCTCGGCGACGCGGCGCAAACCAACGTGTTCGAACACCCTGGTGCGCGTGATGTGATCCGCCGTGAAGAGTTCGAGCGCCAGGGCGCGACCCAGGCCCGTGACGTGCTCAACCGCATTCCCGGCGTCAACGCCCCGGAAAACAACGGCACCGGCAGCCACGATATGGCGCTGAACTTCGGCATTCGCGGCCTCAACCCGCGCCTGGCATCGCGCTCCACCGTGCTGATGGACGGCATCCCGGTGCCCTTCGCACCGTATGGCCAGCCGCAGCTGTCATTCGCGCCGATCAGCATGGGCAATATGGACGCGGTAGACGTGGTACGCGGCGGCGGCGCAGTGCGCTACGGCCCGCAAAACGTCGGCGGCATCGTCAACTTCGTGACCCGCGCGATCCCGGATGCGCCGACGGTCAAAGGCGGCTTGCAGACCGAGACCAGCCCATCCTCCAGCCACGACGGCTTCAAGACCACTGGCAACCTGCTGGCCGGCGGCACCGCGGACAATGGCCTGGGCGGCGCGATCCTGTACTCCGGCACGCGTGGCGGCGACTGGCGCGAAAACAGCAACACGCGCATCGACGACCTGATCCTCAAGGGCAAATACCAGTTGGACGACGCCAACAGCTTCAATGCCATGGCGCAGTACTACGAAGGCCAGGCCGATATGCCCGGCGGCTTGAACGTCAAGGACTACAAGGCTGATCCGTACCAGTCCACGCGCCCCTACGACAAATTCTGGGGCCGCCGTACGATGTTCAACGCCGGTTACCGCTACCAGGAAGACCGCCGCGAATTCACCGCCAACACCTTCTTCACCACAACGTTGCGTAATGGCTACCTGGACCAGGGCAGCTTCCTCTCGCTGTCACCGCGCGAGTACTGGGTACGTGGCCTGGAAACCCGTTTCGCCCAAGGCTTCGACATAGGCCCGAGCAGCCATGAAGTGGGCGTCGGCTACCGCTACATCAACGAAGCTGGCCACGAATTGCGCTACCGCACGCCGATCAGCGCCAACCAGCAGTTGCCGACCACCAACAGCCGCAATGACCGCGACACCCGCGGCGCCACCGAGGCCAATGCGTTTTTCGTCGATGACCGCATTGATATCGGCAAGTGGACCATCACCCCGGGCGTGCGCTACGAGATGATCGAATCCCAGCAGACCAACAACCTGACCAACGTGAAGTACAAAGGCGACTACAACACCGCACTGCCGGCGTTGAACGTGCTTTACCACCTCACCGAAGACTGGAACCTCTACGCCAACACCGAAGGCTCATTCGGCAGCGTGCAGTACAGCCAAATGCCGAACCGCGTGACCAGCGGCGAAGTGAAACCGGAAAAAGCCCGCACCTGGGAACTCGGCACACGCTATGACAACGGCACCTTGCGTGCGGAAATCGGCGCGTTCCTGATCAACTTCGACAACCAGTACGACAGCAACCAGACCAACGATTCGGTGATCGCGCGCGGTGAAACGCGCCATCAGGGTATCGAGTCGAGCATCAACTACGCGCTCGACGGTTTGAGCCCGGCGCTCGCGGGGTTTGATGTGTACGCCACTTATGCCTATGTGGACGCGACCATCCGTGAAAACGGCCCGAACAAAGGCCACCGCGTACCCTTTTCGTCCAAGCACAAAGGCACCCTCGGCGTGGGTTACACCGAAGGCCGCTGGAAGCTCAACCTCGACAGCAGCTACCAGAGCAGCCAGTTCGCCGACAACGCCAACACCCAGGCTGAAACCGCCGACGGCGCGAACGGACGCATCCCCGGCTACATGCTGTTCAGCAGCCGCGCGGCGTATGACTTCGGCCCACAACTGTCGGACTTGAACGTAGCAGTCGGTGTGAAAAATATCTTCAACAAGCAGTATTTCACCCGCTCGTTCGACGACAACAACAAGGGCAAATACGTGGGCGAGCCGCGCACCGTCTACGTGCAAACCTCCATCGCGTTTTAACTGCCTGAGTCATAGCGCTTCAATTAAGGCGTGGGACCTTACAAACGATGCAAGACCCTGTGGGAGCTGTCGAGCTTTAGCGAGGCTGCGAAAGCGGTGGGTCAGGCAACTAATTTTGCCTGTGCCATCGCCTTCGCAGCCTCGCAGGGGCTCGACAGCTCCCACAGGAGTTCGGCCTTTTCGATTGGGCGCTAGCTGCCCGCCAAGCAACTCGGCGTGCTGGCGACCAAAGCGTCGATGGCGCAGCGCGTCTTGGCCGGCATGTGCGCGGCCGTGGGCCAAATCACATGGATCGGCGCAGGCTGGTCGCGGTAGCTCGGCAGTACCGCTTCCAGTTGGCCACGCAGCACATAGTGCGCAATCAACCAGCTCGGCAACCAGGCCAGGCCCACGCCAGCAATGGCGGCATCGGCCACGGCCTGGAGGTCGTCCAGCACCAAAGGTGATATCACCCCCGAGCTATGCGAAGTAGCGCAACGGTAGGCAATGCCTCGATGACCGGCGAGGTCCTCGATACATTCAATCCGCCCGACACGTTGCAAATAGGCCGGTGAAGCGGCCAGGCCCACGGACTGTTCGCCCAGGCGGCGTGCACTCAGGCGGTCTGTATCCGGGAGCGGGCCGATACGCACGGCAACGTCGAAGCCTTCCTGCGCCAGATCCGTCAGCCGGTCAGAGAAGGAAATCTCGATTTCCAATTGCGGGTACCGATCCATCAAGCCCCACAAAGCAGGTGCCGCATAGTGGTGACCGAAGGCCAGCGGCAAGCTTGCCCTTAACCGCCCACGCGGCTGCTGGCGGCCACTCTCCAATACCGATTCGGCGGCCTCCAACTCTGCCAGTGCACGCAGGCAATGCTCGTAATAAGCCTGCCCGTCCTCGGTCAGACGCTGGCGGCGGGTAGAACGCTGCAACAGGCAGGTGCCCAAACGGGCCTCCAACCGCGCCAACCCCTTGCCCACCGCCGAACGCGTGAGGTTCAGGCGTTCGGCGGCTTCGGTCAGGTTGCCGCTCTCGACGATTTGCAGGAAGAGTTCGACGCCATCAAAACGCGGGGTGGCCATGAGTCTATTGTCGCCTTTAATTCCCTTATTGACGGAAAACTTATCACAAATAAAGAACCCTGTTCCCGCGAGAATACTGCTCTCACCCAATCGAAAGGAACCACCCATGCCGCCCGCCGCCGCTGTATCGGTCGTCAGCGCCCCGCGTACTGCCAGAGATGGCGTTGCCCTCACCGCCGTCTGCCTCGTAGCCCTGATGTTCGGCCTGGAAATCTCCAGCGTGCCGGTCATCCTGCCAACCCTGGAACAGCAGTTGGGCACGGGCTTTCAGGACGCGCAATGGATCATGAATGCCTACACCCTGGCCTGCACCAGCGTCTTGATGGCAGCGGGCACACTGGCCGATCGCTTTGGGCGTCGGCGCATGCTGGTGCTGTGCTTGTGGCTGTTTGGGCTGGCCTCGCTGGCGTGTGGGTTGGCGAACGACGCGTCCACGCTGATCGCTGCACGTTTTGTCCAGGGCTTGGGCGCCGGTGCCATGATGATCTGTCAGTTCGCAATTCTTTCGCACCGGTTTCGTGAACCCGCGGCACGGGCGCGCGCTTTCGCAATATGGGGCGTGATCGCGGGCGTGGGCCTGGGCTTCGGACCGATGGTGGGCGCGTTGATTTTGGCGGTAGCGGACTGGCGCTGGGTGTTCCTCGTGCATGCGCCGCTCACCCTGTTGACCTTGGTGTTGCTGCGCATCAGCGTCGAGGAATCCCGCGACCCGGCCGGCCATCGACTCGACATTGCCGGCATGCTGACCCTGACGCTGTCGGTATTTGCGCTGGTGTACTTCATCACCCAGGGCAGCGAGAACGGCTTCGGCGCACCGGCCATGCTCGGTTGGGCAGGCTTGTCGCTGGCCGGGCTGCTGCTATTTATCCTGATTGAAAGGCGCAGCGCCCAGCCGATGTTCGATTTCTCGGTGTTCCGCATCCAGCGCTTCAACGGCGCGCTGATGGGCTCGATCGGCATGAATTTCAGCTTCTGGCCATTCATGATCTACCTGCCGCTCTACTTCCAGGCCGGCCTGGGCTACGACACGATGACCACCGGCGGCGCCCTGCTCGCCTACACCCTGCCCACGTTGCTGGTGCCACCGTTGGCCGAACGCCTGGCCCTGAGCTATGGCGCAGAACGCATCATTCCCTTGGGACTGGGCTTGATGGGCGCAGGATTTATCACCATGGCAGCGGCCAATGGTGCCGAGCATCCGAGCATTGCCTGGGTGCTTTTCAGCTGCGCGATGGCCGGCGTGGGCCTGGCGCTGACCAATTCGCCCACCACCAACACCACCACCGGCTCGGTGTCAGCCGACCGCGCGGGCATGGCCTCGGGCATCGACCTCAGTGCACGGCTGATAACCCTGGCCCTCAATATCGCGCTGATGGGGCTGGTGCTGTTGCTGGGAATCAACCATCACCTCGCGAGCCTGCTCCCCGAAACCACGGCCATGAATTGGCCAGAAATCAGCCAGCATATTGCGGCGGGCAAGCTGGACGTGTTGGCGCTGGCCCCCACCGATGCCCAGGCCGCGCTGCGCCACGGCGTCGGTTGGGCGATGCTCTTTGCGGGCCTGGGCGCTTGCGGGTTGGCGGTGTTGAGCGGGTATTTTTTCCGACGCGCCAAATAAACGAAAACGGGCCTGCAAATGCAGGCCCGTTTTAGTAGGGATGAAAGACCGTCAGCTATCAGCTGTTAAAGACCGCACGTTCTTTTTCCAGAAACTCCTGTTCAAGCTCATCTTCATTGACTTTGGTGGTCGGCTGGCTTTTCCCGGCAGCGCGTGGCTTGCCTTGCAGTTTGCCGAACAGATGTTCCAGCGCATGCTCCAGCTTGACGGCTGCACCGTCGATCGCCTGTTCCAGGGTATCGGCTTTATGCAATACCGACAGCGGTTGATGGCCCTTTGGCCGTGCTTCCAGACGGCAACTTAAATCGTGGGGACCAGGCTTGTCGCCATTTTCGTCCTTCAGGTAGACCTCGACACGGGTCAGGTGCTCTTCATAATGTTCGAGCGTGCTCTCAATGGTAGTACGTACCCACTCCTCCAGTCGGATGCTGCTTTCAATATGGTTATCGCTATTGACTTGGATTTGCATAGTTCTTCCCTTATTTCAGCTAGCTCGCGAGAGGTCACAAACTGCAACACCGGGGTGGTGAAACCATGACCTCTTGATTACACAATTGAGCAGTCAGAAGAACATTTCAAGTCCTTTGCAAAGATAAATCCCACATTACAAATTAAGTCTGACTACGAGCAAAAACGCTGTTAGGGTGGGGAGTTAGTTACATCTTCTTACGCCCAGCGAACCTTACAATTGCCCCTCCCCCAACGGGTGCAATCCGCGAAAAATCCCCGCTTCTTCCACCAGCCAGTCATGCACCGCACGTACGCCCGGATGGCTGAGCGCGCCCGGCGCGTAAAGCAGCACGTAGCGTTTATGGTTGGGCACGGCCAGCCCAAACGGCACGATCAAGGTGCCGCGCTCCAGTTCATCATTGAGCAACGTGCGCCGCGCGATGGCCACGCCCATGCCGGCGATGGCAGCCTCGATGGTCAGGTGATTGCGGTTGAAGGTGTGCCCGCGCCGCACATCGGCTTGGTGATAGCCAATGGCGTTCAGGTAAAACTCCCACTCGGCGTATTCATAACTCCCACGCCAGGCAGTAATGTCATGCAACAGCGGGAAATGCACCAGGTCAGCCGGGCCATGCAAGGGCGGGCGGCCGCGCAGCAGGCTGGGGGCGCACACCGGGAAAATTTGTTCATCGAGCAGGGCTGTGGATAACAGGCCGGGGTAGCTGCCGTCGTTCAAGTCGATGGCCAGGTCGAAGTCACCCTCGTGCAGCGCGATGCTGCTGTCTTCGGCGACCATGCGCAGCTGGATATCCGGAAAACGTTGCTGCAGGCGTGGCAAGCGCGGGGTCAGCCACTTGCCGAGAAACGAGGGGATAGAACGCAACCGCAAGGTGCCGCTGATCATCCCCGCGTCCAACCGCTGCAATTCGGCATCGATGCTGCCGTAGGCCTCCCCCACCGTCGCCGCCAATCGCTGCCCTTCGGCACTCAGTTCCACCCCGCGCGCACGTCGATGAAACAGGCGAAAGCCCAAACGCTCTTCCAACTGGCGGATTTGCTGGCTCACCGCCCCCGGTGTGATGTGCAGTTCTTCGGCGCAGCGGGTGAACGACAGATGCCGCGCAGCACAGGAAAAAACGTGCAGCCAGACATACGTCTGACCATGAAGGGGGCGGGCCATAGGGTTTAGTCCTGCTAAAGGGTGTCTTAGGATAATTCGTTGGTCAGTGCCGATCCAGAGGCTCAGTATCGCGCCAATTCCGCTCGTCCTACAAAACATGGCAGCGATTTCTACTCCATTGCTTGTAAGGCTTTAGCATGGCTATCAGTGTTTTCGATCTATTCAAGGTGGGCATCGGCCCTTCCAGCTCGCATACCGTCGGCCCGATGCGGGCGGCGGCGACCTTTGCCCAAGCCCTCACCGACCAACATTTGCTGAACGACATACGCCGTGTCGAAGTGCGTCTGTACGGCTCGTTGTCCGCCACCGGCGTCGGCCATGCCACCGACCGCGCCTGCGTGATGGGCCTGATGGGCGAATGGCCGGACAAGGTCGATCCCACCTCGATCAACGCGCGTATCCAGCAATTGCGCGAGTCCGGCCGTTTATTGCTCGCGGGCAAGCAGGACATTGCCTTCAACTGGCACACAGACCTGCTCCTGCTGGACGAAAGCCTGCCCTATCACCCCAACGCCATGTCCCTGCACGCCTACGGCGACAGCGGCCTGCTCAGCGAACAAACCTATTACTCGGTAGGTGGTGGTTTCATCATCGAAGCGGCTGAAGCTGCCTCAGGCATTGCGCCTGCCAGCGATGTGGAATTGCCCTACGACTTTTCCAGCGCCGTCGAACTGCTGGCCCTGTGCAACACGCACGGCCTGCGGGTTTCGGAATTGATGATGGCCAACGAACGCGCATGGCGCAGCGATGAAGACATCCGCAGCGGGCTGCTGCATATCTGGTCAGTGATGCGCGAATGCGTAGAGCAAGGCCTGCGCCATGAAGGCATCTTGCCAGGTGGCCTTGATGTGCCACGCCGTGCGGCGAAATTGCACCGCAGCCTGTTGGAAATCGGCAAACCCAATGTCATCACTTCGACCTTGTCGGCCATGGAATGGGTCAACCTGTTCGCCCTCGCCGTCAACGAAGAAAATGCTGCCGGCGGGCGTATGGTCACTGCGCCAACCAACGGCGCGGCAGGCATCATTCCAGCGGTGCTGCATTACTACATGAAGTTCAACGCGGACGCGTCCGACGATGATGTGGTCAATTTCTTCCTCGCTGCAGCGGCCGTCGGCATCCTGTGCAAAAAGAACGCCTCGATCTCCGGCGCCGAAGTCGGTTGCCAGGGCGAGGTGGGTTCCGCCTGCGCCATGGCCGCCGCCGGCCTGGCTGACATCCTCGGCGCCACCCCGGAACAACTGGAAAACGCCGCCGAAATCGGCCTGGAACACAACCTCGGCCTGACCTGCGACCCGGTCGGTGGCCTGGTGCAAGTGCCGTGCATCGAGCGCAACGCCATCGCTGCCGTCAAAGCCATCAATGCCACACAAATGGCCCTGCGCGGTGACGGCAAACACTTCATTTCCCTCGACCGGGTAATCCGCACCATGCGCGATACCGGCGCCGATATGCATGACAAATACAAAGAAACTTCACGGGGCGGCCTGGCGGTCAGCTGGGTGGAGTGCTGATCGGAGCACTTTTACCCGCCCCATACGTGAGCCCGCGCAAAAATAATAACGAGGCAATACCGATGACCGATGTACGTACACCTGCTGCCGAAAATCCTGCTTCAGAGACCACCGTAACAACTGGCTGGACCAAACACGACACCACCTGGATGCTGGGCCTCTACGGCACCGCCATCGGCGCAGGCACCTTGTTCCTGCCAATCAATGCTGGCGTCGGCGGCTTCTGGCCGCTGATCGTGCTGGCGTTGCTGGCCTTTCCGATGACCTTCTTTGCTCATCGTGGGCTGACGCGTTTTGTATTGTCAGGCAAATCCGGCGACATCACCGACGTGGTCGAAGAACACTTCGGCGTCGGTGCCGGCAAGCTGATCACCCTGCTCTACTTCTTCGCCATCTTCCCGATCCTGCTGGTGTACAGCGTGGCGCTGACCAACACGCTGAGCAGCTTCATGGAACACCAACTGCACATGGCCACGCCGCCGCGGGCGATCCTGTCGCTGGTGTTGATCCTCGGTCTGATGGCCATCGTGCGCTGCGGCCAGGGTGTGATCGTCAAGGCCATGAGTGTGCTGGTGTACCCGTTCGTCGCCGCCCTGCTATTGCTGGCCGTGAGCCTGATCCCCAACTGGAACGGCGCATTTTTCGCCTCGGCCAGCGAAGGCATGCCGTTACCGCTGTTCTTCAAGACCCTGTGGCTGGCGATCCCGGTGATGGTGTTTTCCTTCAACCACTCACCGATCATTTCAGCGTTCGCGGTTGACCAGAAGCGCGTGTATGGCGCCCAGGCCGAGCGCAAAAGCAGCGGCATCCTCGCCACTGCCCACGGCGTGATGGTGCTGACGGTGATGTTCTTCTGCTTCAGTTGCGTGCTGGCCCTGTCGCCAGCTGACTTGGCCGCCGCCAAGGCGCAGAACATTTCGATCCTGTCGTACCTGGCCAACCACTTCCAGACCCCGGTGATCGCCTACGCCGCGCCGTTGATCGCGCTGGTGGCCATTACCAAATCCTTCCTCGGCCACTACATCGGCGCCAGCGAAGGCTTCCAGGGGCTGATCGTCAAATCCCTGCGCGGGCGTAACCGCTCGATGTCGTCCAAAGGGCTGGAACGCTGCACCGCACTGTTCATGGTGCTGACCTGCTGGGCCGTGGCCACTTTCAACCCAAGCATCCTGGGCATGATCGAAACCCTGGGCGGGCCGATCATCGCGTGCCTGCTGTTCCTGATGCCGATGTACGCGATTCGCCGCGTGCCGTCTCTGCGCCAGTACTCGGGCCAACTGTCGAATGTGTTTGTGGTGGTGATCGGGCTGATTGCGCTGTCTGCGATCGTTTTCTCGGTATTGCCCTGAAATAGCCCACCGCCCTCAAGAACAACACAAAACAAATGCGGGAGTGGGCTTGCTCCCGATGGCGGTCCTTCAGCCGAGCATTTATTGACTGATACACCGCTATCGGGAGCAAGCCCCCTCCCACATTGGACTATCACTGGGTGATGGATTGCTTTACGGCACGGCCCTTGCTGTACAGCTCATGAGGCAAACGGACTTTGTGAAACCTCAGCGACGGAGTGGCCGATGGTCAGGCAACGCGAACTAATCCTGACACCGGTCGTCAATGACTGCATGTTCCTATCAGGCGGTAACGCACCATGGACAATCCTTTTCAGATCATCACCGACACCTTCACCCCCAACTACCGCGTCAACCTGAGCATCCAACGGCTGGATGGCAGCATCATGCTCACCCTCTCGAATGAGGACGGCGTGGTGGCCAAACGCATGATCAGCGCCGAACAACGCAACGACCCGCAGCGGCTCAAACGGCTGGTGCAAAGTATTCAATTCGGCATCGCCATCGAGCAGGGCCACAGCGCCATGGAAATACTCACGGTGATGACGGACGGCGACAGCCACAAACTCCTGCAGCCACCGCCCGCCCGCACCCTGCCCTTCAGCGTTGGACTTTAAAGCTCGCCCTTCTCGGTTTCCAGGCTCGCTTCGCCCTTGCGGCGCGGGCCTTCAACCTTCACCGACGGGAACGCCGACGAGGCGTAGCGCACCACCAGAATCGAGAACGCCAACAGCAGAATGCCGCCACACAGGTAGATGATGCCGATGTCAGGCGGATTGTGGTGCGACACGTTGGAAATCAGCAGGCGCGTCAGCGCAGTGATCGCCACGTAGATCAGGAAGCGCACCGGCATGTGGTTGGTCTTGAAGTAAATCCCGACCATCGCGCCCAGTTCCAGGTAGATGAACAGCAGCAAGATGTCATCAATCTTGATGTGCCCGGTCTCCAGCATCCCCAGAAACTCCATCACCGCTGCCCAGGCGGTCACCGCACCAATGGCGAACAGCGCCAGGTAATGGAACGTCTCGACGAACAGATTGCCCAGCGACTCGGCCAGCCCATGGACTTGCCGGCGCAGCTTTTCGGCCCAGTTGATTTTCACGATGATGCTTCCTTAGGTCGGCTCGACCGGATAATGCGGGTTGGACGTGACGGTTGTTTTGCATGCAGAAAAAAGGCCAGAGGCACGTATAAGATGATGGCGGGGTGACATGAGACACTTACGAAGATGAGCAGAGTAGATACTTTACTCATCCGAGAAGCGGATCTATGAAGGATATCGCTGGCGTGCGTGTAAAACCGAGAGAACCCGAATGCTGTCGGTCACCTGATAGACGACCAGATAATTCGGATGCACCACCATTTCTCGCGTGCCGACGACACGTCCAGGGCGGTAAAGGTGGGGTCTACGAGATAGCGCCAGCACACAGGCTTCTATTGCCTGGTTCAGCTCAAGCGCTGCCACTGGATTGCGGTCGCTGATGTAATCAGTAATTTGCCGGAGTTGTGCCCGCGCTGCGGGGGCCCACTCAACCAGCATCGCCTTTCTTGCGTTTGGATTCGATTAGCTCACGCATCTCGGCCATCACCTCATCATGAGGAATACCTGGGCTTGGGTCATCGAGAGCAGCTTGCACTTTGGCGCGAAACCAGCGGTCGTAGCTGTCGGCCTGCGCTTCGGTATCTGTTGGGATGCCTGAGGAAAAGGAAGTGTCCATAAATGCCTCCGTTGTCGATGAAGAGGAAGTCTAGTCGCTGACGTTTTTACTGTCGTGTTCCAAGCGATGAAGTGAGTAACAGAAAAAATCCAAGATTACGCAAAGACTTTTTGGATCGTTCCCACTCACGCAGGAACGACCGGGTCTAAATCTCAGGCCGGTGCGACGTGCTCCAGGGCTCGGTCGACCAATAAGCCGCCCATTTCCACTAGTTGGTGAATCGCCAAGACCAGGCTTCGCTGCGGGCCTTCAAGGTCGAATGCCAGCGTATTGGCCATTTCACGGGCGCTGCTTAGGGTTTCGCTGGCGTTTGCCAGAAGGGTTTCTGTGTCCACTGTAGGTGTGACGCCAAATAGCGTGACGGGCGGCTCGGAATTCAAAGCATCGGCGGTACGGTGAGTATTGTTTTCCATGGTGCGGCTCCGGTACTAATCAAGAAAGTTCTCCTTTTCGTGTTCGAGCCGCCAAGCTCGGCCCTGCGATGCAAGGCCCGGAGAAGGTAAGCCACCGTAGGATTACTCGGCAACCTCAGCGTGTTGTCAGAAACTTCCGTTGTAGCAAACCCCTATTTCCCGGCTACATTAAAAAACTGCTACCCAAACCCCAGGGTTTGGCTTACTCTTTTAGCTGTATATAAATACAGTAGTCGAAAAAGACAACTATCGTGAAGGCATGTGAGGTGGTAAATGGCCGTCGAAGTGGTATACCGCAGCAGCCGAGATCTGGAGCGTTTGTTCATGGATAAAGCCGAAGCTGACCGTCATGACAAAATGCTTGAACTCGCTGAGTTGCTGGCAGAAGTGTTGCAAAAAGCCGTGCCGTCCCTGAGCGAGCAGCAGGTGGAAGAAGCCGGGATCTACATGGCGAAGAACCGCGATGTATTTGCCAAGGCGTTCAAGAGCCAACCGGACGCTTTGTCCGAGTTGCTGAACCCAACGGCGGAATAAAGCCCGAATTGAACAGGCCCTGAATCAATGATTCAGGGCCTTTTTAATGCCTGGCCTATTTGTACAGCAGGCGCTCGGCCAGCTCATCCGCCACCCGTGCGGGGGAGCGTTTTTCGGCCTGGGCGTGGGCGAAGATTTCGGTGAGGCGCGTACCGATGTTGGAAAGGTGCGCGGTGATGTCCGCCAGCTCGGCGCCGGCGTGTTTGAGGGCAACGTAGATCAGGCCGCCTGAGTTGATCACGTAGTCCGGGGCGTAGAGGATGCCGCGCCCTTCCAACTGGTCGGCGATGTCCAGGGTGGTCAGTTGCGCGCTGGCAGAACCGGCCACGGCGGCGCAACGCAGTTGGCCGACGCTGTGCCGATTGAACACCGCACCGAGGCCACAAGGCGCGAGAATGTCGCAAGGCGTGCTGAGCAAGGCGTCGTTGGCGATAGGGTGTGCGCCGAGTTGCTCCATGGCGAGCTGTACCTTGCCGTGGTCGATGTCGCTTACCAGCAATTCAGCGCCCGCGGCATGCAGTTGTTCGGCGAGGGCGTAACCCACATTGCCCAGGCCCTGCACCGCAACGCGCAAGCCTTCGAGGTTGTCACTGCCCAGGCGGGCCATGGCGGCGGCACGGATGCCGGTGAAAACGCCCATGGCAGCATGGGGCGCGGGGTCGCCGGCGGCGGTGGTGCTGGTGACGAAGCGCGTGTGCTGGGCGATGCAGTCCATGTCGGCCACTGAAGTGCCGCTGTCGATCGAGGTAACGAAGCGGCCATCGAGTTTTTCAATGCAACGGCCAAACGCTTCAAATAAGGCGGCGCGACTTTCCACGTGCACGGGACGGATGATCACCGCCGTCCCGCCGCCCACCTGCAGGCCGGCCAGGGCGGCTTTGTAGCTCATGCCTTGGGCCAGGCGCGCGGCATCGGCCACGGCACTTTCATCGTCGGGGTAAGCGAGATAACGGCAACCGCCCAAGGCAGGCCCCAAGCGGCTGTTATGAATGGCGATGACCGCCTTCAGCCCGGTGACCGCGTCGACGCTCAGGTGCAGCGACTCAAGGCGGGTGCTGTGCATAAGCGCAAACATCGTCGAGCTCCCGAATCACTTCTGGTAGAGGCCCAAGTATAGGCTTGCGGTAGAAAACTGCCGAAGTGCGCTGGAATAAGCCGCCGGATTTCGTGGGGTCTGCGACATAAGCACGTCGGTTATTGCTTAAGTCACTGGACGAAAATTCACAGCAAGGCTAAAACGGGGGCATCCGCCGGAGAACGCAATGAATCCCCGCAAAGCCTTTTTCGCCTGCCTGGACCGTTCACCCCCTGCGCTGTTTGAAGCTGCGCTGTGGATTGCTGCCGAACACGACCCCGCCGTGCAGCCCTTGCTGATCCTGCAAGAGCTCATTGTGCTGCAGCAACAGGTCAGCGTTGGCATGCCCATGTTGCCGGCGGATGAACTCGGCCAGCCGCTGCTGCGGCGCATGAATGACTTGGGGTTCGCCCAGGATGACTTCACCCCGCTGCGCCCGGCGGCGGCCTTGCTCGACAAGGTATTGCAACGCAAACGCGGGCAACCCCTGGCCATGGGCCTGATCGCGCTTGAGTTGGCGCGGCGCCTGGATATCCCCATGGTGGGCGTGAACTTCCCGGGCCATTTCCTGCTGCGGGTGCCCGGCGCCGATCACCTGCTGGACCCCTGCGGCGGGCGGCGCCTGTACCCCAATGACTGCCGAGAATTGCTGCATCGCCAGTACGGGCCGAATCTCAAGTTACACGCCGACCACCTGCTGACCGCCGACCCGCGCTCGATCCTGCAACGGTTGTCACGCAACCTGCGCCAACTGCACCTCTCCAACGACAACCCGCTGGCCGCGCTGGTCGACGCCGAACGCGTGCTGGAACTGGGCAACGCCAGCGCCGCCGACTACCTGGCGCGGGCCAGTTTGTACCAGCGCCTGGATTGCCCGAGCGCCGAACGTTTTGACCTCGAGCACGCCTTGTTGCTCAGCGAGGACCCGATCCAGCGCCTGCGCCTGACGGAGCGGCTGGGGCACCTGCCGCCCAACTCAGTGGTGCACTGAAATACGTGCTGTGTGGCGAGCCGGCTCGCCACATAAACCGCGTCAACCGGTCAATCAGTGATTGGCCGGCGCCTTGAGAATATCGCTATACAGCGGGCTCTTCGGCGCAGTCGGTACAGGCGAGCGCACCTGGATGATCAACAGCGCCGCAATCACCGCCGGAATCGCACAGAAGAAGAAAATCTGCTCCACCGGAATATGCATCGCCAGCAACATGCTGCCAAAGAGCGGCCCCAGGATTGACCCGAATCGCCCCACGCCCAACGCCCAGCCAGTGCCGGTGGCGCGCACATGCGCCGGGTAGAAGTTACTGGCGAAGGCATTGAGGGTCAGTTGCCCACCGATGATGCAAAATCCGGCGGCGAATACACAGGCCACCAGATAGCGCGGATTATCGTGGTTCAGGCCCAGCAAAATGGTGCATACCGCCGCCGCTGCCAACACGCCGGACAGCAGCCGTACCTTGCTTTTCAGGCGGTCGGCGAACCAGGCCATGCCGATGGCGCCCAACGTGCCGGCGAACAGGAACATCGAGGTCACCAGGTTGGCTTCGTTCAGCGCCAGGCCACTTTCCAGCAACAACGACGGCAGCCAACTGATCATGAAATACAGCAGGATCAGGCTGACGAAAAAGGTCGCCCAGATCAACACGGTCGGGCGCGCGTAACCATTTCGGAACAGCTCGACCACCGTGAGTTTGCTGCCCCGCTCCTGAAGGTTTTCGGCTTCGCTCGCCAACGGCGGTTGCCAGTCGGGCAGCATGCGACCAGTGACTTTGCGCAAGCGCGCATACGGCGGCGCATCCCGCAGCAGGCGCGGCAGGGATTCCGGCAACAGCCACATCAGAAAAGGAAACAGCAGCAACGGCGTCACGCCGCCGGCGAGGAATACCGCCTGCCAACCGAAACCATCGATAAACCCTGCGGCCACGAAACCACCCGCCGCGCCGCCGAACGAGAAACCGCACGCGGCCAGGGTCACCATCAAGGTGCGCATCCGGGGCGGCGAATAGTCCGACATCAACGCCATGGCACTCGGCATTGCGCCGCCCATGCCAATACCGCAGATAAACCGTGCGGCCATCAGCGTGGTCAGCGAATTGGCAAACACCATCAACACCGTGAGGCTGGCGTAGATCAGTACGCAGCCGAGCAGGATGCGCCGCACGCCAAAGCGGTCAGCCAGTGGCGTCACCAGCAACGAGCCCAGCGTCAGGCCCAGCAGGTTGGCACTGAATACCGGGCCGAATGCCGCTTTTTCCAGGCCCCAATCCTTCGCCAATGCTGGAACCACATAGCCCAGCACCTGCGCGTCGTAGCCATCGGTTACCAGCAGCAACGCCAGCAACAGGAGAATCAACCACTGATAGCGCGACACCGGACGGGCGTCGAGTGCCGCGCGAAAGCTGGCAATCTGATTGTGCATCGCAAGGTACCTGTTATTTTTATGAGGATGTCGCCGATCAAAATGTGGGAGCGGGCTTGCTCGCGAAAGCGATGTGTCAGCGACAAATGTTTCGACTGATCCGACGCATTCGCGAGCAAGCTCCTACATTGATTCAGGGTGCTTCTGGGGTATCCGGTTGATTAGCCGGATGCGCCTGCACAAACGCCGGATGCTGCGCCGCCAACGCCGCCACGCGCCCAATGCGCGGGTACGCCGCCAACGGCACCTTGAAGCGTTCGGCCGCATACAGCTGCGGAATCAGAAACGCATCCGCCATCCCCGGCTGCTCGCCAAAGCAAAAGCCTTTATCGCCAATCAATTGCTCGACTGCACCCAGGCCCTGGCTGATCCAGTGCCCGATCCACTCCAGCAATTGCGCCTCGTCATGCCCCCACTGGCGCAGCAGGTTCTGGGTGCTGGAGTTGTGCAACGGGTGAATATCGCAGCCGATGATCGACGCCACCGCGCGCTCATGGGCACGGGTTGCGAGGTCTTTGGAAAGCAGCGGCGCCTGTGGATAACGTTCGTCCAGGTACTCGATGATCGCTGGCGACTGAATCAACAACTCGCCCTCGTCGGTACGCAGCGCCGGCACCCGGCCTTGCGGGTTGATCGCCAGGTACGCCGGTTGGCGATTGGCCCCGCCGGGCGGCACCAGCAGGTTGACCGGCACGGCGCTGAAGTCCAACCCCTTGAGCGCCAGGGCGATACGCACCCGGTACGACGACGTAGAACGGTAGTAGGTATAGAGTTCCATCGCCCTGCCCTCTTAGCGCGCCGCGACCACAGTGCCACGGCACTCGCCGAAGCCGATGGAGGCAAACCCTTCGCGGCTGCACCGGGCGCGCAGGATGATTTCGTCGCCGTCTTCGAGGAACTTGCGCACCTCGCCGGAGGCCAGTTCAATCGGCTTTTTGCCGCCTTCGGTAATTTCCAGCAGGCTGCCGAATTGCCCCGGCTGCGGGCCGGACAAGGTGCCCGAACCGAACAGATCACCGGCCTGCAACTGGCAGCCGTTGACGCTGTGGTGTGCAACCATTTGTGCCACGGTCCAGTACATGTGCTGGGTGTTACTCAACGTCAGGCGATGGGCCGGCAGGTTTTGCTCGCGCATCGAGGCGGTGGTCAGCAGCACTTCCAGTTCGATGTCAAAGCCGCCCGCGGCCTGGTCACGCGTGTCCAGCAGGTACGGCAGCGGTTGCGGATCGCCTTCGGGGCGTGCCGGTTGGGCTTTGCGGAACGGCGCCAGCGCTTCGGCCGTCACCACCCACGGCGAGATGCTGGTGATAAAGCTTTTGGACAGGAACGGGCCCAGTGGCTGGTATTCCCAAGCCTGGATATCCCGCGCCGACCAGTCGTTGAGCAGGCAGAAACCGGCGATATGCTCTGCGGCGTCACCAATCGCAATCGAGTCGCCCATGGCATTGCCCTGGCCGATCCAGATGCCCAGCTCCAATTCGTAATCCAGGCGTGCGCAGGGGCCGAAGGTTGGCTCGGTCTGGCCGGCGGGCAGCGTCTGGCCTTTGGGCCGGCGTACATCCGTGCCCGACGGGCGAATGGTCGAGGCGCGGCCGTGATAACCGATCGGCACGTACTTGTAGTTCGGCAGCAATGGGTTGTCGGGACGGAACAGTTTGCCGACGTTTTGCGCGTGTTCAATGCCGACATAGAAGTCGGTGTAATCGCTGATTTTCGCCGGCAGGTGCATCTGGCAATCGGCGGCGCGGTGCAGCACCTGCGCTTCACGGGTTTGCAGCTTGCTGCCTTCGGCGAGCAGCTCCAGCAGCCGCTCGCGCAAGGCCACGCGCGGGCCACGGCCCAGCTCGAAAAAGGCGTTCAGCTGGCCACCCACCGTCGCTTCAACTGCGCGACGGGCTTCACCGTCAAATTCGTCCAGCGCGGCATGCAGGTCGAGGATCGCGTCGCCAATGGCCACGCCGCTGCGCGGTGCCGAGCCGTTGATGCTGAACACACCCAACGGCAGGTTCTGCAACGGGAAATCACGGTGACCGTTGGCGGAGTCCACCCAGCTGCGGGTTAGCGTTGGTTGAGTCATGGGTTATCTCCGGTTCGGGTTGAAGGTGGCGGGCAGCGAGGCCCAGCACGCGTCGTAAGTGTTTTGCAGTTGCGGGCATTCCAGGGCGAACTGTGTGGGGCGCAGCACTTGGCTGGTCTCGAACATGAAGGCCATGGTGTTATCAATCTTGTGCGGCGCCAGTTCCACATTGATGGCCTTGGTGCACGTCTCGCCGTCCGGGCCATGGGCGCTCATGCAACTGTGCAGCGACGCACCACCGGGCAGGAAACCTTCGGCCTTGGCGTCGTAGGCGCCCTGGATCAGGCCCATGTATTCGTTCATCAGGTTGCGGTGGAACCACGGCGGCCGGAAGGTGTTCTCGGCCACCATCCAGCGCGGCGGGAAAATCACGAAGTCGAGGTTGGCCAGGCCATGCACGCTGGTGGGCGAGGTCAACACGGTGAAGATCGACGGGTCCGGGTGATCGAAACTGACGGTGCCAATGGTATTGAAGCGGCGCAGGTCGTATTTGTACGGCACGTTATTGCCGTGCCAGGCGACCACGTTCAGGGGCGAATGGTCCAGCTCACAGGCCCACAACTCGCCGAGGAACTTCTGTACCAGCGTGGTCGGTTTTTTGAGGCCTTCGTAGTGCGCGACCGGCGTCAGGAAATCACGCGGGTTGGCCAGGCCGTTGCTGCCGATAGGCCCCAGGTCCGGCAGGCGCAGCGGCGCGCCGTGGTTTTCGGCGACGTAGCCGCGCGCTTGGGCGTCCAGCAGTTCGACACGGAATTTAAGGCCGCGCGGCAGCACGACGATTTCCAGCGGCTCGAGGTCCAGTACGCCCAACTCGGTGGCGATGCGCAGCCGGCCCTGCTCGGGGACGATCAACAGTTCGCCGTCGGCGTTGAAGAACACCCGCTCCATGGAACGGTTGGCGCGGTAGTTATAGATGCTGATGCCTGAGGGGTTTGCAGACCCTGAGTTGGCCACCATGCCTACGAGCCCGTCGATAAAGTCCGTCGGCTCGGCGGGCATATCCAACGGGTTCCAACGCAGGCGATTCGGCGTCACAGCGCCCAACGGCCCACCAGCCAGTTGCCGTTCGAGCTTCACGAAAGCCGGGTGATTGGCCGATGGCTGAATGCGGTACAGCCACGTGCGCCGGGCTTCGCTGCGCACCATGGTGAAGGCGGTACCGGAAAACAGTTCGGTGTACAGGCCATAGGGCGCTTTTTGCGGGGAATTCTGGCCGACGGGCAGCGCGCCGGGCAGGGCTTCGCTGGCGAATTCATTGCCGAAGCCCGACAGGTAATCGAGGTTCATGGATCATCCTCAGTACGGAAGTTGTTTTTATCGTAATCCAGTTACGCATAACGTAATTTGATCACTATCGACCGTCAAGCTATAAAGACGCCCATTCATCTCTCGGATTCTCGCTCCCCCATGGAAAAGCCCCGCGACACCGGTAAACAGAAAGTCCGCTCGGCCGAAGTGGGCACCGATATCCTCAAGGCCCTCGCCGAACTGTCCCCGGCCACCTCGCTGTCGCGCCTGGCCGAGCACGTGCAGATGCCGGCGAGCAAGGTCCACCGCTATTTGCAGGCACTGATCGCCTCGGGGTTTGCCGAACAGAACACCGCCACCAACCACTATGGCCTGGGCCGTGAAGCCTTGCGCGTGGGCCTGGCGGCGCTGGGCAGCATGGATGTGTTGAAAGTCGGCGCCCTGCCCCTGGCGGAGCTGCGCGATGATCTGAATGAGACCTGCTTTTTGGCGGTATGGGGAAACCAGGGCGCGACCGTGGTGCACATCGAGCCGGCGGTGCGCGCTATCACGGTGGTGACGCAGTTGGGTTCGGTCTTGCCGCTGCTCAGCTCGTCCACCGGGTTGGTGTTCAGCGCTTATTTACCCTCGCGGGAGACCGTCGAATTGCGCGAGCGTGAGATCCAGGCCGGTATCGCCCATGCCCTGGCGGATGATCAGGCCTACGCCAGCGCGTGTGAACAGATCCGCAGCCGTGGCCTGCACTTTGTGCATGGCTTGCTGATGCCCGGCGTCGATGCATTGTCGGCGCCGGTGTTCAACGCAATCGGGCACGTGGCGGCGGTGATGACCGTGGTCGGCCCCACCTCGCTGTTCCACGCCGATGAAGATGGCCCGGCGGCGCAGCGCTTGCTGGCCGCGACCCGGGCCGTGAGTTGGCGGATGGGCTATCAACCCTGAATCAATCGTCCCAACGTGACAGGGCCAGCGCCACGCGGTTCTCCAGGCCCTTCACCTGCGCGCCGGCCACCACGTAGTTATTGGTCAGCATCGAGAACACCAACTGGCGCCCGTGAGCATCGGTGATGTAACCGCTCAATGACGACACGCCGCCCATGGAGCCGGTCTTGGCGTGCAGGTTGTTTTCAGCCGTTGTGCCGCGCAAGCGATAACTCAGGCTGCCGCCGGTCATGCGGTCGGTGTTGCCGGCAATCGGCAGCGCGTTGTACCAGGCGTTGAACCACGGCTGTTTGCTCGCAGCCAGCAGCAGGTCGGTGAGGTTTTGCGACGACACCAGGTTACGCCGTGACAGGCCGGAACCGTCGACCTGGCTCAGCGTTGCCGTGTCCAGCCCCTGGCGCTTGAGAAACCCGGCCACCGCCACCACACCCGCCGCCGCCGTGCCGCTATTGGCGGTCTTGCGGCCCATGGCCTTGAGCAGGGCTTCGGACATGTTGTTGTTCGAGAGTTTGAGCAGCGGCGTGATCAGTTCCTGCAACGGCGCCGACTGGTGCTCGGCCAACACCGTCGCCGTGGCCGGGCTGGCGCCGCCCATCACTCGACGCCCCAGCACCGTAATGCCCTGCTGCGCCAACGCCTGTTCAAACAGATTGGCCACCAGTTGCGTCGGCTCCCACACACTGACCAATTGTTCGCTTTGCCGCCCCGGTGCTACGGCGCCACTGAGCTGCAGCAGATTGGTGCCATGGCGGCGGTTGATGCCATAGGTATTGCCTGGCCCGCTGACGGCGCGGTTGCTCAATTGCAGGTAGTCGGTCGGCGGGAAGATATCGACATTCACCGGCTGGCCCACGCGCGCCGGCGCTTTGGCCGTGACCAGTACGCTGCCCGCATCAAAATCCGCGTTAGGTGACACGGTCAGCGCCGAAATCTGCGCGCCGTAGTAGGTGGTTTCGTCATCATGGGACCAATCGACACCCAGCCGCTCGGCGTCAAACCAGGTGTCGTCGAACACCAGGTCGCCCTGCACCTGGCGCACGCCCTGGCTGGCCAATTGCGCCGCAAGAGCCTGGTAGTCGGCGAACTGAATGGTCGGGTCGCCCAGGCCACGCAGGTACAAGTTGCCGGTCAGGCGGTCGCCCTGGCGGATGCCATTGCTCAGCAGTTGCGTCGCGAAGCGGTATTGCGGCCCCAGCACGTCCATGGCCGCAGCGGTGGTCAACAGCTTGAGGTTGGAGGCCGGCACCAGCCGTGTGCGTGGGTTGTGCTCGTAGAGCGTGGTGCCGCTGCGGGCGTCACGCACCAGCAGCGACACCGTGGCGCCGTGCAGCGCCGGGTCGGCCAGCAGTTGATTCAGGGTCGCCGGGGTGGACGTCGGCGAGACACTCGCACAGCCGCCCAGCAAAAAACTCAAGCCGACCAGCATCGCGCTGGTGTGTATCCATCTGCCCAACTGCATCAGTACCGTTTTCCCGCAAAGTCTTCAGTGGCGGCAACGCTACCAGCTCCTTAACTTTGTGGCGAGCGGGCTTGCCACAAACGCCCCGCTCGCGCCATAAAGCCCGCTTGACCGATTAAAACTGGAGGGTACTGGACACCGACACCTGCCGCGCATCGCCAAGCGAGACAAACACCCGGCTCGCGGCCGACGCGTAGTACGTGCGGTCGAACAGGTTCTTCACATTGAGCTGGAACTTGACCTTCTGCCCTTCGATTTTGGTGTCGTAGGTGGCAAACGCATCCGCGACGGTGTAGCCAGGCAGGTTGAAATCGTTGGCGGCATCGCCAGCGCGCTCACCGACATAACGCGCACCTGCGCCCACCCGCAGTTGATCGCCACCGAAAATATTGCCGAAGTCGTAGACCGCCGAGAGTGAGCCTGTGTGCTTGGCCACGTTTTGCAGGCGGTTGCCCTCAAGGGTCGGGTCTTTGTCCTTGGTGTCCAAGGCGTCGGTGTAGGCATAGCTGCCGATCATGCTCCACTGGTCGGTCAACTGGCCGCTGGCGTCCAACTCCAGGCCACGCGAACGCACTTGGCCGGCAATGCTGTAGACCGTGTTCGCGCCGGAACCCACCGACACCAGCACGTTGCGTTTGTCGATATTGAACAACGCTGCGCTGGCGGTAATACGCCCGGGGATGTCGAGCTTGGCCCCCAGCTCCCAGGACTTGGACTCCTCAGGCGTGAGGTCGCCGGTCAAGGTGCTGCCATCGGCCAAGGCGGCGATGGTGGAGTTGGGCTTGAACGACTCGGTGTAGCTGCCGTAGAACGACAACTCATCCGTGTAGCGGTACACCAGGCCGGCACGCGGCACCCAGGCCTGGCCATTGCCGTTGGTATTGGCCGTAAACGGCACGCCCTTGCCGGCGTACTGGTCGTACATCTGATAGCGCACACCGCCCACCAGAATCCATTGGTCGGTCAGGTGAATAGCGTCCTGGAAGAACAGCGAGTCGCTGCGCAGCAGGTCAGTCTGGGCGCTGTCCTTGGCGCTGACGGTGGTGCCTTCCACATCTTTGCCGTAGACCGGATTGAGGTAGCTGAATGCGCTGCGTTGCGCCTGGCGAATCAGGTCGGCGCGATAGATCTTGCGGTACTCATCGTCCAGGCCGAACACCAGATCATGCTGCATGCCACCGACGTTCACCTTGCCTTCCAGGCTCATCGTGGCGAAACGATCGGTGGTCAACGCGCCCCGCGTGCCGTCCATGCTGCGGGTCAGCGTGCCGTTAGGGTTAACCGACACAATGCGCACTTGGCTGGCGTCGTAGGTTTCGCGGTTCCAGCTGTAGCCGAAGTGCGCTTTCCAGTCGTCGTTCAAATCGTGGTCGACTTCCAGGCGGTACAGGTCGGAGCGGCCTTCCATATTGTTGAACGGCTCGTCCAGGCGACGCGTCGTGGGGATGTTCAGCGGATGGTTGGTCTTGGGGTCGATGGCGGTGCCACGGTCGAACGGCGAGAGGAATTCGCGGTGTTCATAGGCGAAGACCACCTTCGTTGTGTCGCCGTACCAGGCCAGGGACGGCGCCACCAACGTCTCGCGGTGGGTACCGAAATTGCGCCAGTAATCTTCGTCTTCATGGTCGACGATCAAGCGATAGGCCAGGCCGCTGTCACCGATGGGCCCGGTGGTGTCGAGGCTGCCGCCGCTGCCGTTTTTGCCGTTGCCGAACGTCGAGCCACGCGCGGTCAGGGAGGTGGATTGCACCAACTCGGGCTTTTTGCTGACGATATTCACCACGCCGCCCGGGTCCTGGATGCCGTACAGCAGCGATGACGGGCCCTTGAGCACTTCAACACGCTCGGCGGTGGCGTTCAACGCACGGCCCTGCACCACCGGCATGCCGTCCTGCATGATTGAGCCGTTACGGTTGTCGCCGAAACCGCGCAGCATCACCGCGTCCTGGGTGCTGGCCAAGGTGTTGGCCTGGGTGATGCCGCTGATATTGGCGAGGGCGTCATCGAGGTTGCGCGGGGTCTGGTCGCGCAGCACTTGGGCAGGCACCACGTTGACGGTTTGCGGGGTTTCCAACAGCAGGCCATGGGAACGCATCACTGAGCTGGTGGGCGGTGGCTGGTAGCTGGTGCTGTCCTGGGCCGGGCTGGCGCCGCTGATGGTGGTGGCGCCGAGGTTAACCGCGCCGTCAGTGGGCGCGGGCTCGAGGACCAGCGTGCGGGCGTCGATCTGGCGGAAGGTAAAGCCTGAATGACCGAGCAGGCGTTGCAGGGCCTGGGTCGCGCTCATCTGCCCGCTGACCGCCGGGGCGCTGAGGCCGTAGGGCGCTTCGTCGGTGTAGATCACGCTGATGCCGGTCACCCGGCTGAACTCGCTCAGGGCCTGGGGCAGCGGTTTGGCTGCCAGCGCAAAGTTGAATTGGGCGCTTTGCTGTTCCTGCGCCTGCGCCACGGCCAGGGGCAGCAACGCCAGCCCCGACACCGTCAATACCGAGGCTCCCAGCCACTGTTTTACCCAACCGCCCGCCGTCGACTTCATGCTGTGAGAACCCGTGTAGAAAACGCTGTTAATGCGAATTAATCGCAGTTTCAAGCACTACACGGTTGAGCGGTGGATTTACCTCACCTTTGTTTGCAAATATTTTTACTTATTGCGCTTGGATGCGAAAACCCAGGCGCGGGAAATGCACGTGCACGGTGCCCGCGCGCTCGTCGGTACGACGCAGGATCAGCTCTTCACGCCCGGCAAACAGCAGCTCTCCGGCCACCGGATCGGTGCCGTAGTCGGTGGCCGAAATAGTCACCTGTTGCCCGGGCTTGAAGCCGTTCAAGTCCTCGAACCGTTCGTCAGGCAAGACGGCAGGCGTGGCGTTGCGCGCCACTTCCAGCGCGTGTTCGGCAGTCATCTCACTGGCGGTGCCATGGCCAAAGCCCAGCACCCGGTCCAGCCAGGCGGCAACGGTCGGATACGCATCCACCAACGGCGCCGTCACCGAAGAGCCTTTGAGGAACCACAGCGGATGGGCCAGGGCAAAGTCGGCAATCGACGGTTCACCGAACAGGAAATCCCCAGCCTGGTGCTGCAATTGCTGATCGATGCGGCTGATGATCGCCGGCCATTGATGCCTGGCCTGGTCCAACTGCAAGCGGGCTGCGGTGCCGCCGCTGAACAACTTGCTGCGGTCGGCCACCAGCACCTGGAGCATTTGCGCGGGCACGTTGGCAAATTTCACGGCCAGGGATTCCGGCTGGAACACCAGCGCCACGGCATGGGAAAACACCACGGAGTCCGCCCAGGCGGCAAACCCTTGGGTGACCAGTTCCAGGCCTTGGGGAAACAGCGCCGGGGCGGCTTTTTCCTGTTCCAGGCGGCGGGCGATCAAGGCAGTGTCACAGTAGATATCGGCGCCGACTTGCAGCACGGGCGTCTTGCGATAGCCGCCGGTCAGGGCCGTCAAGTCGGGTTTTGGCATCACTGGCGAGATGCGTACGGAGTGCCAGGACAAGCCCTTTAACCCAAGCATCAGCCGGGCTTTTTCAGCGAAGGGTGATTGCGGGTAGTGGTGAAGGATCAACTCAGACATGCCAGGCTCCGCCCAATAAGTGAGCCACTAGCTTAGCCTGCAAAAACACGCGCGGGGGCGATGGGAACCCATCAGTCAAATCAATGAGCCGCTCGCCGCCAGGCACTCCTTGGCGCTTTTCTTCAATTTTTTGATCAGCCGTTCCTGGCGCAACGCCTCGCCCTTGCTCGCACATTGCTCGGTGTACACCAGCGCAACCGCCGGGCTGGACAAAAAGAACCGCGCGCCCTTGCCGCTCTGATGAGAAGCAAAACGGCGCACCGGGTCGTTGCTGATGCCGCAATACAGCGAGCCGTTGGCGGCGCGCACCAGGTAGACGAACCAGGGTTTGGGTTCAGGAAGATCAGTCACGGGTCTATTCGGCAAACCAGAAGAGCGCCAATCTTATCAACGACCAGCCTGGAATGCCTTCAAGCCTTTAAGCGCCTGGGCACGCACGGCGTTTTTCAGCGCAGGCGACCAGCCCAGCAACAGCCCCTTGAGGCCCAACGCCTGGCGCGACCAACGCCACAGATCGAAATGGTCATGGTGCTCGCAGATCTTGCCATCACGGAATACAAAGCGTGCGCCGATATCGTTGACCACCGTATTGCCGGTGGCGCTGAACAGGTACGTCGCCACCCAATGCGCGCTGCCGGTGGTTTCGTCACTGCGTACATGGTCGAACGTCAGGGAAAAGTCCTTGGCCCGCGTAGTGAGCATGCGCCACATGTCCCCGGCATCACGGCCACGCAGCTCGCCGAAGGCCGGGTCGCTGAACACCACGTCGTCGGTGTAACAGGCGGCCATGGCGTCGGCGTCCAGGCGTTGGAAGGCACTGTAGAACTCGGTGATCAGGGCGTTGTGGGCATCACTCATGGGCAGGTTTCGCACGGTGGTCAGGGGTGCTGAACGATAGTCCGCGCGGCGGTGGAAAGCCATGGCTATTCGCCTTGGGAATGAGTGATGCCCGGTGGGGTTAGAGGTAGACGACGTCGATTGTGGCGCTGCCGTCTATCTGGATTTCTTCGGTAATCGGCAGAGTGTTCTTGTCCATGAGGGTGGTGTAAACCTCCAGATCGACCTTGAGGGTCGTCAACGGCATGGGGTTCCAACCCGTGCCCTGGGCAGTGCGCATCCGGCCCACTCCCCAGTACGTATTATCCGCAAACCTCCAGGACTCACCATCATCGGATTCGATAACGGAGCGCGTTATATCGTCAGCGATAGCATTGCGCGTTACCAGCATGTACCAACCGATCTTTTCACCGCCACTCGCCAGGCCCAAACCAAAATATTCCGGATAATCATAAAAGGTAGAGCCCGCCCGGTTATCCGTCGGTTTGACAGCCATCAACATCGCCGCATTACAGCTAACCACCAACTGCAGCGTCACCTTTGGCAGGTGCTTGTTACCTGCATCAGGAAAGTCCTGAGCCGAGATTTTGCCGTGATCCACCATACCGTTATTGGACAAGGTTGGCGTACACGCCGACGGCGTTATCACCCCGACAACACCGAGGTCCACGCTGGACGCGGCCATCACATTGGAAATACCTGCCAGCAAAAAAGCAGCCGTTATAAGTACACGAGAGGGTTGCATAGTCATGCTCACTTTCGGTCGATAATTAACTGGCCAAACAGACGCGCAGAAGCGCGCTGCCGGCCTGTCAGTTCGACGCAACTAATTGGATGCCGGCGGGGTTAGAGGTAGACGACGTCCAGCGTGGCGCTGCCGTCTATCTGGATTTCTTCGCTAATTGGCAGAGTGTTTTTGTCCAAGAGGGTTGTCTCTACAGACACATCTGCCTTGAAGGTCGTCAACGGCAACGGCGCCCAGCTCGCGCCTTTGACCGTACGCATCACACCTACCCCCCACCACGTATTCTCTGCATCCATCCACTGGCCTTGAACGAAGTCGATCAAGGCAGCAGGCGTATCGTCAGCGGTAGCATTGGCCACTAGCAGGTGGTACCAACCGATATTTTTATTACCGCTCGCCTGGCCCAAACCAAAAAAGTCCCCATAAGGATTCACATGCACTGAGCCGGCACGGTTATCCGTAGGCTTGACAGCCATCAACATCGGCGCATTGCAGGTCACCACCAACTGCAGCGTGACCGTGGGCAGTTGCTTGTTACCTGAATCTGGAAAGTCCTGAACGGAGATTTTGCCGTGATCCACCACACCGTTATTGGACAAGGTTGGCGTACACGCCGACGGTGTTATCACCCCGACAACACCGAGGTCCACGCTGGACGCGGCCACCACATTGGAAATACCCGCCAATAACAACGCAGCAGTTATAAATACACGAGAGGGTTGCATAGTCATGCTCACTTTCGGTCGATTATTTACAGGTTAAACAGGCGCACAGGAGCGCGCTGCCGGCCTGTCAGTTCGACGCAACTAATTGGATACCGGCGGGGTTAGAGGTAGACGACGTCCAGCGTGGCGCTGCCGTCTATCTGGATTTCCTCGGAAATTGGCAGATTGTTCTTGTCCACGAGGGTGGTCTGCACCTCCAGATCTGCCTTGAAGGTGGTCAACGGCAAGGGAGCCCAGCCCGCGCCTTTGACTGTGCGCATCATGCCAGCCGCCCAATACGTATTATCGGCCTCCCACCAGTACTTACCATCATCGGAGTCGATAAAGGCACCCGGTGTGTCGTCAGCGCTAGCATTGTATGTTACCAGTTGGTACCAACCGATCTTTTCACCGCCGCTTGCCAGGCCCAAACCAAAATATTCCGGCCAACTATAAGGTGCTGTACCGGCGCGGTTATCCGTAGGTTTGACGGCCATCAATATCGGCGCATCACAGGTCACCACCAACTGCAGCGTCACCTTTGGCAACGCCTTGTTGCCCGACTCGGGAAAGTCCAGAACCGAGACTTTCCCATGGTCCACCACCCCATTATTGGACAAGGTTGGCGTACACGCCGACGGCGTTATCACTCCCACTACACCGAGGTCCACACTGGACGCGGCCATCACATTGGAAACACCCGCCAACAAAAGCGCAGCCGTTATAAGTACACGAGAGGGTTGCATATCAATGCTCACTTTCGGTCGATTATTAGCAGGTTAAACACACGCACAGAGGCACGCCGCCAACCTGTAAGTTCGACTCAACTAATAAACCAGGAATGTTATACCCCCCACCACACTCATGGCAGGGCGACCGTGACAAGTTAAAGAATTGTTAGTTCAAACTACATACAAGTAATACGAATCCTGGTCGCTGCGCTTTTACGTGATGAGTCGTCATAAAACTGCAACTTTCTACGGCACCATCCCCGCCGCACGCGCATACGCGAACAAGTCCACATCCGTCGAGATGCACAGCCGTTGCATGGCCGTGCTTTTCTGCTTGCTGATTGTGGAAATACTGCGATTGACCCGTGCCGCGATCTGGCTGACGGTCATGCCGCTGGCCAGCATGCGCACCACCTCGCGCTCCTTACCGGACAACTGCGGCTGTTGCGACTGATCGCCTGCACCCGCTTCCACCAGTTGCTCGCGCAGGCACTCACTGGCAAAGGACTGGCCCGCACACACCGCCTTGATGGCGAGGGGTAACTCCTTGGCCGAGGCTTTTTTAGCCACGATGGCTCGGGCGCCATGAGCAAAAGAAGCGCGCAAGGTGGCGATATTGGCAAACATCGTCACCAGAATCACCGGCAACTCCGGGTACTGGCGATGCAACAGGCTCAGCAACGAGTAACCGTCGGGCTGCTGACCGCCGGGCATGGCGAAGTCAGTCACGAGTACGTCGCAAGGGATCTCAGCCAACAAGCTGAGCAGCTCATCGGGACCGCCGGCCTCACCGACCACTTTGCATTTACCGCCCGCCTCAATCACCACCCTTTGCCCGATACGCACGAGGGGATGATCGTCAGCAATAATTACACGAAGCATAGCTACCCACGGATGATGGCAAATTGAATTCGCGCAAAATACCCCCACCGGCGCTCATCAACAACCGCCCGGCGGAGGCACTTTTCAGCCGCGCCCAATGCCAGATAGCGGACGACTTTAAACTTACAAAATAAAAGGAAACTACCCACATCCAAAAACTACAGTTCAACGGTATTAATTCCTACAGCGCAGCCCACCCAGTGAAGCGTCATAGCGTGCTCACATAAGCGAAGTAACGTTTGAGGTCATGTTCAAACGCCTCCAGCCTGGACAGGTTCGCCCCCACGCCCTGTGTGCGGACCCGCTCAATCAGCACACCCCCCCGCGCCTCCAGATCGTCGCAGCCTAAAAACGCCAGGCTTCCCAACAGACGGTGCAGCCGCTCAGCCGCGACCTGGGTGTCAGATGCAATGCGCGCTTGGGCCAGGGCCGCACAGTCCTTGCGAGCTTCGCGCAGCAGGCTGCCGAGCATCAGGTTCACCACGTGTTCGCTGCCGAAGGTCTGGATCATGTCCGCTCGAGTTGGCCAGCCCCTTGAGCTGCCGGACTCGGGCGGCGACATGTTGCAAGGCGGCCCGGGCAGCCAACACCCAAGCACCTCGTACAGGTGTGCAAATGTCAGAGGTTTGAGCAGCCAGGCGTCCATTCCGGCATCGCGGCAACGCCGGGGATCATCGAGCCGCAGGCTGGCGGTAAGCGCGATGATCGGAACCCGTCGGTGGCCGTTCGCCTGCTCATGAAGGCGTATCGCGCGGGCCAGGGCATAGCCGTCCATGAGCGGCATATGGCAGTCGGTAATCACCAGGTCAAAGCGTGTGCGCGTGATGGCGGCCAAACCTTCACAGCCATCCCCGACCACCTCGTGGCCCAGCCCGAGCTTTTCCAGAAACCAGCCCAACAGCGCCCGATAGGCCGGGTGATCTTCCGCCACCAGTACCGCCATGTGTTTCCAGTGATCCGGGGGGCACAAATGCAAAGGAACGTGCTGCGAAGAGACATCGCTCGAAAGCACTCTCGCTCACCTCGTTGTGGTTGTCGGTGGTGCAGCGCCCGTGGTCCAGGAACATCGCATGGGACGGGGTGAGGAGCGCTGACGCGACAATCAAAGGCAGAGCACTTTTGCAGCGCCCTTCTGACGCACAAATGACCGCCATCGCAAAGAGAACCTATCTCTTCAAATGTGTGCTTGGCGATACAACAACTACGAAACTGACTGTTTACCTACATTTGTCTGTTCATTTATCTGACATAAATCAGTCCTTTTTCCCTCCCCGACACCATTGTCGTAATAGTTGCATGTCACCGGCGCCAGCCCGTCGCTAGATTACTGCCCACTCTTGCCAGGGACGGTTCGCCGCCCGCGAGCAGTCCTGAAACATATGAAAGCCGCCTTGCCTGCGTCGACACCTTAAGCGGGTGCCACCACGGCGTGACTCAACAGGCCGGCGCGTACTTGAACGACGGGTAAACCCCCTCTAACCCACAGGATGTGAAGCTATGGTTCGACCCCTCTCTACTCTCGCCGCGACACTGCTGATTATCGGCGCCGGCCCGGTATTGGCCGCCAGTAATACGGACTTGAGCGTCAGCGGGATCATCACCCCCGCGTCCTGCACGCCGACCTTGTCCGACGGCGGCATCGTCGACCACGGCAAGCTGACGGCCAGGGACCTGAACGCGGACACGCCCACCAGCCTGCCAGTCGCGGAAATGAGCCTGCAGGTGCAGTGCGAAGGGCCGACATTTTTTACCCTGACCACCGTGGACAGCCGCGCCGGCAGCGCAGCGCTCAACCCCGCGCACCAAGGGCTGGGCATGGTCAACGATGACCAGAAACTCGGCAATGTGGCGTTCGGGCTGTTCGACCCGGTGGCCGACAGCGTGCCGGTGCAGGCCATTTTGTCGCGCGACGGCGGCGCGAGCTGGTACCCCTCTTCGTACCTGGGCCACACCGCCTTGAGCTCGTTCGCCCCCGCGAGCGGCCCCTACGCACCGATGGCCCTGCAAACCCTGAGCGCACGGCTGCGGGCGTTCACCACGATCGCGCCCGCCTCCGGCCTGACCTTGCTCGACGAGGTGCCCATCGACGGCCTGGCCGTGATGCAACTCAAGTATTGGTAAGCCCTTTTTCTCGTCTCCCTATTCAGGAACCCACACCATGAACACCGCATTCAAATCCGCAATTACCGCCCTGTTGCTGCTCGGCAGTGCCAACGCATTGGCCGCATCCAGTGTCGACCTGACGGTCAAGGGCCTGATTACCCCAAGTGCCTGCACCCCGGCGCTGTCCAACGGCGGGGCCGTGGACTACGGCAAGATTTCGGCCCAGGACCTGAACATCGACACGCCGTTCTATCTGCCCCGCCAATCCGTGCAACTCGTCGTCACCTGTGACGCCACCACTCAGATAGCCCTGGAGGCCAAGGACAACCGCGAAGGTTCGGACTACACGAACGACAAGATGTTTTTCGGCCTGGGCCTGATCAACGGTACCGAAAAGCTCGGAGCCATGGAGCTATGGCTGGTGTCGGCGCTGGCCGACGGTGTATCGGTCGACGTCATCGGTTCCCAAGACGAGGGTAACAACTGGATCGGCTGGGAAAACATGGGCCGCGACGTCATTAACTCAGTCGCGCTCACCGGCAGTTCGGCTCCCATCCCGGTACAGAACCTCACCGCAGAGTTGGTCGTGCAGTCGAGAATTGCCCCCTCTAGCGGCCTGACCCTCACCAACGAAGTCGCCATCGACGGCTCGGTGACTATCACCGTGCGCTACTTGTAACGGCCTCCAGATCGCACAACGGCAGGCCTTCACGCCTGCCCTTGTCGTGTACTCAACACTGAACCAGGCAACCGGTGAACCTCCCCCATGAAGCACTTCTCTTCACGCCTTCTTGCCCTGTTTTACCTGCTCGGCGCCAGCTCGCTGGTATTGGCATCGTCCAGCACCGAGCTGAACGTCAGCGGCCTGATTACCCCCAGTGCCTGCAACACGACCTTGTCGGCCGACGGTATCGTCGACCACGGCAGGGTGCCGGCGCGAAGCCTCAACCAGTACGAGTTCAGCGTCCTGCCCACTCAAGAACTCGACCTGAATGTGAGCTGCAACGAAGCCGTGCTGTTCGTGTTGGTCGGCGTGGACAATCGCGCCGACTCTTCCCTGGGGCCGGGGTTTTATTACGGCCTGGGCACCAATATGCATGCGCCCACCGAACGGCTGGGCACTATTGCCCTGGCCTTTCGCGAGGCCATGGGTGACGGCGAGCGCGTACTCGTACTGGCTTCCAGCAACAAAGGCGAGACCTGGTTCCCCGAGTCCAATGCCTTCCCGAACAACTATATGGGGTTCGCCCGCCCAGGCACGCTGGTGCCGGAGCCCCATCGCCTGGTGAACGCCACCCTGCAAATCAATACGTCCATCAATGCCGCCGCCTATTTGACCCTCGATCAGGAAGTGCCGCTGGACGGTTCCATCGTGCTTGACCTGAGGTATTTGTGACCATGACTGCCCTGCCCTTTTTCACCCGAGCCTTCACCTTCGCTCGCCTTGCAGGTTTGTACTTCGCTGCGCTGGCGCTGGCGCTGGCGATCAGCGCCCCTGAGTGGGTACTCGCCGACGGCATGGTGCCCGACACCTCGGTGGTCATCGTCAACGAGGCCGATGGCGAAGCCTCGGTTACCGTGACCAACACCGACGACAAGCTGGCCCTGCTGCACGTAACGCTGGAAGACATTCCCGAAGACACGGCGACGCTGCTGTTTGTCACCCCGCCTTTGGCCAGGGTCGAACCGGGCAAGAGCCAGCTCATCCGCTTCATCCTGCAATCGCCCGAGCCGTTGACCACCCAACGCTTGAAACGGGCGATATTCGAAGGCATGCCCCAAGGCCGCTCGACGGCCCAGGCCGGGCACGCACAGGTGGGCGTGACGGTGCGCCAGAACCTGCCAGTGATCCTGCACCCCAAGGGCCTGGCGCCCAACCGCACACCCTGGACCGGATTGGAGTGGCGCCTGAACAGCCACCAATTGAGCGTGCACAACCCGACCCCTTATGTGGTTCGCATGGCCCAGGAACTGCGGCTGCTGCCCGGCAGCGGTTCGGCCTTGTTGCCGCGCACCTATGTGCTGCCGGGTGAAACCCTGAACGTGACGGTTACCGGCACGGGCACCGACGCCAACCGCGTGCAGATGCAACCGGCCACGGTGTACGGCTTTGCCGTGGCGCCTTACGAAGCACCGATCACCCTATAAAAAAGAGTGGCTTGCCAAAGCCACCAACACTTGAGTACGACCTTGTGAGCACAGCAATGACTGATCGCGACGGCAGCGCCGCGCCTGGCGTTTCACCCCACCGCGCACGCAAACTACTGACGGGGCTGGCGCTGACCCTGGGTGGCGCACTGCCGTGCGAGGCGGTGCTGGCGGATGAGATGCTGATCGCCGGTTCCTTCGACCCCCAGACGCTGTCCCGGCGCGGCATCGACCCGGAGCTGGCCAACCTGTTGCTGCAAGCCCCGCGTTTTGCAGCAGGACGGCATGCCGTCAACCTGAGTATCAACGGCCAGCGCCGTGGGCGAGTGGATGTGGAGTTCGACCGCCAGGGCGGCCTTTGCTTCAACCGTGCCCTGCTGGATGCGGGCAACCTCACCGTGCCCGATGACGATGGCGCGCCCACCTGCCAGCGTTTTATCGAACGCTACCCGCAAACCGTGATCGAGCAAGACCCGGCAGGCCTGGGCCTGGCCCTGGTGGTGCCGACCGATGCACTGCGCCCCGCCCAGCAGGACATCTCTGGCTACCAGACCGGCGGCAACGCCTTCCTGCTCAATTACGACCTGACCGGCCTCTACAACGAGTTTGGCGATAACAGCAGTCGCTTCGGTTCGGCCAACACCGAGGTCGGCTTCAACGCCGGCGACTGGATCGTGCGCAGTCGGCAGGTGAAGACCTGGCAGGACAGCAGTTCGCGCACCACCCACCTGGACGCCTACGCCCAGCGCACGTTTGCCGAGCAACAGGCGGTGTTGCAGGCAGGGCAAATCAGCCTCTACAACCCGGTACTGGCCGGTACGCAGATCACCGGCGCCCAAGTGCTGACCGAAACCGCGCTGCAAGACCAGAACCAGGGCGCGACCATCACCGGTATCGCCAACAGCCCGGCCCAAGTGGAGATCCGTCAGAACGGCGCGTTGATCCACTCCACCGTGGTGCCGGCCGGGCCGTTTGCCCTCACCGATGTACGACGTTTGAACAGCCGCTCCGACGTGGAAGTCACGGTCAAGGAAACCACCGGCGAAGAGCGCCGCTTTACCGTGCCCGCTGCCATGCTCGGCCTGGGCTTGCCGGCGCCGGGCTATTCGGTGGCCGCCGGGCGCGTGCGCCAGATCGGTGACAGCGACGGCCGCGAACCCTGGGTAATCAGTGCGGGTTGGAGCGGCCCGCTGCACCCGCAACTCAGCGTCAGCGCCGGCGGGCTGGTGGCGGATGCCTATCGCTCGGCGGGTGCGAGCCTGGGGTGGTTGCCCTGGCAAGACAGCCAATTGCAGTTCTCGGCGCAGGCGGCACAAGCCAGCCCCAAGCGCGAGGGCACAGAGCGCGGGGTGCAGACCGACCTGTCCTGGTCCCAGCGTTTGAATGACAGCTGGTCGGTTGGCACCGCAGGGTCGTGGCGCTCCCAGGGTTACCGCGACCTTGAGGACTCAACCTACGTCGGCAATAGCCAGGATCAACAACGTACGCGCTACCGCGACCAGCAAAGCCTGACCGCATCCTGGACACATCCGGCGTTGGGTGCGTTCAGCGCCGGCGTCTCGCGCACGGCCTCGTATAACGGTGAAAGCAGCAGCCGCGCGCTGGCGTCCTGGGGCACCAGCTTTGGCCGTGTCTCGGTATCAGCCAGTGCCGAATGGCAAGTGGGCGGTCGCCAGCAACATGACGACAGCCTTTACCTGAACATCAGTGTGCCGCTGGGTGAAAGCCGACGCGGTCGTGCCTGGGCACGTAACACCGGCGGTGAACATCGCCTCGGTGCAGGCGTGAGTGAGCAAATCAACGACCAACTGAGCTACCGGGTAGGCGTGGAACGCGACAGCCGTGACCGTGAAGTGGAGTCGTCGTTCGGCGTGTCGGCGCTGCCGTGGTACAGCCAGCTGGATTTCAACTACACCCGCAGCGACGACGAGCGTACCAGTTATCAAGGGGGCGCTCGCGGTGGGGTGGTGGTACATGGCGACGGCGTGACCTTCTCGCCGTATCCGGTGCGCGACACGTTTGCCGTGATGTCGGTGGGCGAGATGGCCGGGATCAAAGTCACCACCCCAAGCGGCCCGGTATGGACCGACTGGCAAGGCCAGGCGGTGGTGCCGCAAGTCAGCCCTTACGGTCGCAGCCCGGTGGAGGTGCAGACGCGTTCGTTGCCGCGCAACGCCGATATCCACAACGGCCTGGCGGTGATCGCCGCCGGGCGCGGGGCGGTCGACAAGGTGCACTTCGGCGTGGCCCTTACCCGTCGTGCGCTGCTGAACGTGATCACCGATAACGGCCAACCGTTGCCACGCGGGGCGACCGTGAGCAGCGCCGACGGCGAGTTCATTACGCTGGTGCAGGAAGGCAGCCAAGTGTTCCTGCCCGATGTGCTCGACCCACGCCCCCTGTGGATCAAGGCGCCGGGGCAGCCACGTTGCCACCTGGACTTTGAACTGCCGAAAGACGCTGACCCAGAGGTGTATTTCGAAACCGCACCGGCCCGGTGCCGCCAGCCATGAGGACTTTCACCATGGGCCTGAAACACACGTTGTATCCCTTGGGTTTTGTGCTGCTGAGCAGCGGCGCGTGGGGCGCCGAAGAATGCCAGCTCAACCTGAGCCAGGCGCAGTTGGACTTTGGCCTGATGAACCGCGCCGTGGCGTTGGTCCCCGCGCCCGAACGCTTGCTGGGGGAGCGGCGTATCAGCCTGACGCTGAACTGCCCGCAGCCCACCGACATGAGCGTGTTTTATCGCGGGCTGGGCGCAGGGCTCGAGCGCTTTCGTTTTACCGAACTCGGCAGCTACGGCCTGCGCATCAGCGAAGCGGTGCTGGACGGCCAGGCGGTGGACCTTGGTTTGATTGCGGGCCAGGGCCAGCCGCCCGCCACCGTCAGCGCCCAACTGCCCTGGCAACCGGACCATGGCATCGTGCCGATGCGCGGAGGCGTCGCGGTGAGCGGACGCAACTTGTCGGTGCAGATCGACGCCAGCGCCTGGGCCCGCGAGGACGCCGCGCGCGTGCGCGACGCCGTGACGTGGGACACCGCCGGGCTGTTCGACGCCCTCGCTGCGGGCCGCTCGCGGGAACTGCGCCTGCAAGCGCGCTTTGCGCCGGCGGCGTGTACGCCCACCCTGTCCAACGGTGGCCATGTGGCGCTGGGCAAGCTGTCGGTCAGCGACCTGAATCTCGACAAGGAAACCGCCCTGGCCTCACGCGCCTTGTCGCTCAGTGTGACCTGCGATGCGCCGACCGCCTTTGCGGTGCGCATGCAGGACAACCGCGAGGGTTCGGCCACCGGTATCGCCGATGAAAGCACTTACGGGCTGGGCCTGGACGCTCGCCAGCAGAAGATCGGCCGCTATCGGTTGTTGTTCGACCCGACGCGCACCACTGCCGACAGTTTCACCCAGGTTTTTCAAACCGACTCCGCCACCGGCGCACTGCCATGGAGTGGCGCCAGTACAGGCGTCGCTGCCGTCGGCGCCAATCGCTACCTGGGTTTTGGCGCTACGTCCGGCAGCACCAGCGGCCCCAGTGCCATTCAAACGCTCAACACCACGCTGAGCCTGGAAGCGGTCATTGCGCCTCTGGGCTCGCTGGATTTGAGCAATCAGGTGCTGCTGGATGGCTCGGGCACTCTCGAAATTCACTATTTATAGGAGCACACCATGAAACCCTTTCTGATCTCTCTGGCCACCTTTGCCTGCCTGGTCACAGGCTTGCCGGCCCAGGCAGCTTCCAGCGTTGACCTGAACGTTTCAGGCCTGATCACCCCCAATGCCTGTGCACCCAGCCTGTCCAATGGTGGCGTGTATGACCTGGGCAAAATTGCCGCCAGGGACCTGAGCGTCGATGCCCCCACCCAGTTGCCTGCTCACGGCCTGCCACTGGCAATCAACTGCGACGCGCCGACCTTGTTGGCCCTGGAGCCAAGGGATAACCGCCTCGGCTCCAATTACGACGACGTCAATCTGGGAGCTACATTCGGCCTGGGTCTGATCAACGGCAACCAAAAGCTTGGCTCCACGAGATTGGGCATCCATTCGATCGTGGGCGACGGCGTCGAAATGTACCCCCTGGGCTCTACAGACTCCTCCAGTTGGTCGCCGACAAGCATTCTGTCGCCACACTTCCTTACCGCCTTCACGCCCATCAGGGCAGGCAATGCCCCGGCGCCGGTACAACAGCTGACTGCCGTTGTGTCTATCGAGCCAAGCATCGCCCCGGCCAACACACTGCTGCTGACCGAAGAAGTGCCCATCGACGGGTCCGTGACCCTGACCGTGAAGTACCTTTAGGAACTGAACCATGAAAACGCTATTGAGCGCTCTTACGGCCTGTGCGTGGCTGGCCTGCGTATCTGCAGCACACGCCGCCGCCACCGTTGAACTGACCGTGAGCGGAGAAGTAACCCCGATGGCCTGCACCCCCGTGCTGTCCGGTGGCGGGATGATCGACTTCGGCAAGATCTCTCAAAAAGACCTCAACCAGGCCACGGGCACGCGCCTGCCACTCAAGTCGCTGACACTGACGGTCAGTTGCAACGCCCCCGGCCGCTACGCCCTGCGCATGCGCGATAACCGCGACGGCACCGCCCACGTCAACAGCGAGATCTATTACGGGTTGGGGCTGGACAGCGCGGGCAACAAGCTCGGGGTGTATTCGGTGAAGTTCGATCCCAAGCAGACCGTGGCCGATGCCCTGGCGGTGACCTACGGCACCGAATCCACCACCGGTGGCCTGGCATGGCGCACGTCCAACAGCAACCCCATCGATATCGGCTCCAACAGTTTGCTGGGCTTTACCGACGTGGTCGGCAGCACCGCCGGGCCTTCGGCGATCCAGAACCTGACCAGCACCCTGACCCTGGAGGCGGTGATCAACGCCAAGCAGAACCTGGACCTGAGTGTGGAGACACTCATGGACGGCTCCGCCACGCTGGAAGTGATCTACCTATAGCCCTGCAACAACACTTTTCCCTAAAAACTGGAGTTCCCATGAGCAAGTCTATCAACCCCCTGATCGCCGTTCTGCTGCTCACCGGCGTCGGCCAAGCAGTCGCGGCATCCAGCACCGACCTGAGCGTACGCGGCGTCATCACCCCAAGTGCCTGCACCCCAACCTTGTCTAATGGCGGGGTGATCGACCACGGCAAGATTTCCTCCAAGGACTTGAACCTGACCGCGCGTACGATCATCGGTAACGATACGCTGAACATGACCGTCAACTGTGAAACGGCCATTACGTTTGCCCTGCAAACGGTCGACAACCGAGCGAGTTCGGCCGGTGCAAGTAGCAGCTCCTACGGCCTGGGCTTTATCAACGGTGATCAGAAGTTGGGGGACTACTCTCTGGTCCTGGCCAATCCGATCGCCGACAGCGTGCCAGTGCAGACGATTGGCACCTATGACCTGAGCACCACGTGGTGGCGTGAACGGTTCATGGATCCTGGCCTGTATATTTCAATCGCCACGGCAGGCGGTGATCTGCAGCCACTAGCGGCCAAGGACTTGGTGGTCGACTTGCAAGTGCAGACCGCCATTAACCGCGCCGACGGCCTTGACCTGAGCAATGAGGTGAACATCGACGGCTCGGCAACCGTGGAGCTGCGATACCTGTAACCCTGCGATGCCCCGTGCAAGCATTGGCGTTACTCCCAGGCATGGGCATTGCGCGAGCAGGCCCAGCCGACCTGAGCGCTGAAGTACTTGTAGCCCTAGACCTTTTCGCTGGTGACCTGCACATAGCGCGCACGCCCGGCGCCGAGCCCGGCGATGATCGCGCCAATGCCGATCACCGCGAAGATCCAGCCCACAGCGGTCCAGCCGCCGGTCCAGTCATGCACCAGGCCGACCGCGAACGGGCCCATGGAGGCCAGGGTGTAACCAATGCCCTGGGCCATGCTCGACAGGTTGGCCGCCACGTGGGCATCACGCGAGCGCAGCACGATCAAGGTCAGCGCCAGGCTGAAGGTGCCGCCCTGCCCCAGGCCCAACAGGATCGCCCAGCCCCACAGGCCATCGAGTGGCGCATACAGGCAGCCGAATAACCCGCCGAGGGTCAGCAGCATCACCACCACGATCGCCAGGCGCTGGTCCTTGCCCCGCGTAGCCAGCCAGGGCGCCGCGAGGGAGCTGGCCAGTTGCACGATGACCGAACCGGACAGCACCAGCCCCGCCTGTGTCGGTGTGAGGCCGCGCCCGATGAGGATCGACGGCAACCAACCGAACACGATGTACGCCAGGGACGATTGCAGGCCCATGTACAAGGTCACCTGCCAGGCCAGCGGGTCGCGCAGCAAACCTTTCACGCGATAGGCGACTTGATGGGCGCCGTGTTTGTGCCCCACCTGTGGCAACCAGAACAGCGCCGCCACCAATGCCGGCAGAATCCAGAAACCCAGGCCGATGTTCCAGCTGTCACCAAAGTAGCGACTCAACGGCACTGTGGAGCCCGCAGCCAGCGCCGCCCCCAGGCACAGCGCCATGGTATAGACGCCAGTCATGGTGCCCGCCTGTTTGGCGAAGTCGCGCTTGACGATACCCGGCAGCAAGACGCCGATGATGCCGATGCTCGCACCGGCAATCAGGCTGCCGGCGAACAGGCCGACTTCACCGAACGAACTGCGCAGAATGATCCCGCCCGCCAACGTCAGCAGAATCCCCAGCACCACTCGCTCGGCACCGAAGCGCCGCGCCAGGATCGGCGCCATCGGTGCGAACAGGCCCAGGCACAGCACCGGCAAGGTGGTCAGCAGACCGGCCTTGGCGGCCGACAAACCGAGGCTTTGGGAAACCTCGGCCAGCAGCGGCGACAGGCTCGACAGCGCCGGGCGCAGGTTCAGCGCCACCAGGATCAGGCCCAGCAGCAACAGCCACGGCCGCGTGACAATAGGGTGATTGTGCTGCACCACCTCGTCGTCTGCTTCGGCGTCGATCAACAGTTCTTCGAGTTCGGTCGGGCGTTTGGCTTCAAGGTTCATTGATCAACTGCCGGCAGAGGGATTTGGCGCGTTCCGGGTCTTGTTGCTCCACGGCGTCGAGCAGGGCGATATGCAAGTCGAACACGGCCTGGCGACGCGGTGAGATGTTCAGGGTCTGGCGCAACTGGGCACCGACGACGGCGGAAAAATACTGGTACAGCTCGCTCAAGGACGGGTTGTGGGCGGCATCGACCAAGTGTTTGTGGAACACCAGGTCGGCGCTGATATAGGCCTCCAGGTCACCGTGGTACAGCTCGGCGCTGGCCTTGAGTGCTGCGCGCAACGCGCGAAGGTCTGCCTCGGTACGCCGCAGCGCTGCCAGCCCAATGGCCTCCACTTCCAGAATCTGCCGGGTCTCTTGCGCTTGTTCCAGGGTGCAGTGGGACAGCGCGCGCATCGCCCCCAGCGGGTCGGTCATCGAGCGCAAGTAACTGCCGTCGCCCTGGCGGATTTCGATCAAGCCGGAAAACGCCAACACGCGCATGGCTTCGCGCACGGTGTTGCGGCTGATGCCCAGCTCGGCGGACAACTCGGGCTCGGTGGGCAGGCGCTCGCCGATGGCCCATCTGCCTTCGGTGATGCGCCGGCGCAACTGCTCCAGGGCCTGGTCAACCAGCGAGCGTTTGATCAAAGGAGCGATGTCTGTCATGGGTTTTGCGCTTTCGTCCAATCATAGGATGAATTTTCCCACAGCCTATTCGGAGTTGCCTACAAAGGCAACGCACTAGGGTTCTTGGGCAGGTAAAGGAGCAGTATTTTCGACTGGTAAAATTACCCTTATAGGGTAATTATTGGACTCAGGTGTCTTATGGAAAAGTACACACCTCATTACGATCTGGCGGTGGTCAAGGCAGATATGAGGCGGCTTGGAGCACAGGCATTCACGCGCGCCGCAAGGGATTCTGGAAAGAATCTCGACCTCGATATCAGCGAGATGCAAGCGGTAGTTTTCGAATTACAAAACAGGATGTTGTACAAGTCGATGACCACCTACGCCGATCATCGGGTCTGGCAAGACGTCTACCACATCCATTCACACGGTCTGGAGATTTACATCAAGGTCACTTACTGCTCAGGCAGTAACCCACCGGTAATCTCCTTCAAAGGGATGAACCCATGAAAACCCAACATTGCTTCATCTGCGGGGCACCCGACGCCATGGTGCGTTTCGAGGGCCGCAGTGAAACCCTGCGTGTCAAAGGTATGGAGCGGCACATTGATGATCTTTCGGGCTGGGAATGCCAACTGTGCAAGGACGGAATGTATGACCCCGATTGCTCCGAGCGCCATGCTAAAGCCGGTGATGACTTGCTCCACGCCGCTCGACGGATGATCGGCGCCGAATTGAAGCGTATACGTCGCAAGCTGCACATGACGCAAAAAGAAACCGTGGAACTGCTGTCCGGTGGCGGGCACAACGCATTTTCACGCTACGAGCGGGGCGAGATAACGCCACCCAAGTCGCTGATGGTGCTGATGCGCCTGCTGGATCGCTATCCTCATCTACTCGCTGACGCCAAGGCCTTGTCCGAAGGCGCAGACCTGCGCAACGCGTTCACCTGCACCATCAATAACGAAACACAAGACGCTCTCAAAGCCTCCTAGACAGGCAAAAATAAACCCGGCACCAGGCCGGGTTTATCGTTTCAAACATCGATCAATGCAAAATCTGGCTCAAGAACAACTTGGTCCGATCATTCTGCGGGTTGTCGAAGAAGTCATTCGGCGCCGCCTGTTCGACGATTTCGCCCTTGTCCATGAAGATCACGCGGTTGGCCACGGTGCGGGCGAAGCCCATTTCGTGGGTCACGCACAACATGGTCATGCCGTCTTCGGCCAGGCCGATCATGGTGTCGAGTACTTCCTTCACCATTTCCGGGTCGAGGGCCGAAGTCGGCTCGTCGAACAACATGATTTTCGGCTTCATGCACAGCGCACGGGCAATCGCCACACGCTGTTGCTGGCCGCCGGACAGTTGCCCCGGAAACTTGTGGGCCTGCTCCGGAATGCGCACGCGCTCCAGGTAGTGCATGGCAATTTCTTCGGCCTTGCGCTTGGGCATCTTGCGTACCCACATCGGCGCCAGCGTGCAGTTCTGCAGGATGGTCAGGTGCGGGAACAGGTTGAAGTGCTGGAACACCATGCCCACTTCACGGCGGATCGCTTCGATCTGCTTGAGGTCGTTGGTCAGTTCCACGCCGTCGACCACGATGCGGCCCTGCTGGTGCTCTTCCAGACGGTTGAGGCAGCGGATGGTGGTGGACTTGCCCGAACCCGACGGGCCGCACAGCACGATACGCTCGCCCTGCTTGACGTTGAGGTTGATGTCTTTCAACACATGGAACTGGCCGTACCACTTGTTGACGCCCTGCATCTGGATAATGCCTTCAGGGCTCACAGGCTGTTTGATCGCTTCGCTCATAACAACAACTCCTAACGCTTGTGGCCTGTGTCGAGCTTGTGTTCCAAATGAATGGAATAGCGCGACATACCAAAACAGAAAATCCAGAACACCAGGGCGGCGAACACGTAGCCTTCAGTGGCCATGCCCAACCATTTAGGGTCGGCGGCGGCTTGCTTGACGCTGTTGAGCAGGTCGAACAGGCCAATGATGATCACAAGGCTGGTGTCTTTGAACAACGCAATAAACGTGTTGACGATGCCCGGGATCACCAGCTTCAGGGCTTGCGGCAGAATCACCAGGCCCATGCTGCGCCAGTAACCCAGGCCCATCGCCGCGGCCGCTTCGTACTGCCCCTTGGGAATCGCCTGCAAGCCACCGCGCACCACTTCAGCCACGTAGGCCGACTGGAACAGGATCACGCCGATCAGTGCCCGCAACAGCTTGTCGATGCCCATGCCTTCAGGCAGGAACAACGGCAGCATCACCGAGGACATGAACAGCACCGTGATCAACGGCACGCCGCGCCAGAATTCGATGAAGGTCACGCAGACCACACGAATCGCCGGCATGTTCGAACGTCGCCCCAGCGCCAGCACAATGCCCAGCGGCAAGGCGCCGGCGATGCCGACCGTGGCAATCACCAGGGTCAGCATCAAGCCGCCCCATTGGCTGGTCGCCACGTTGGTCAGGCCGAAGATCCCGCCGTGCAACAGGAAGTAGGCAATGATCGGGTACAACACCAGGAAGCTCAGGCCGTAGATCGCCTTGCGTTGAAAACGCGAGATGAACAACGGCGCCACGCCAACGATGGCCAGCCACACGGTCAGGTCTACGCGCCAGCGCAGGTCGCCGGGATAGTAGCCGTACATGAACTGCCCGAAGCGCTGTTGGATAAACACCCAGCAGGCGCCCTCCTTGGTGCAGTCAGCGCGCGTAGTACCCACCCAGTTTGCGTCCAGGATGGCCCAGTGCAGGATGGGCGGCACAATCAGGTAAATCAGGTAGAACGCCAACAGCGTCAGCAGGGTGTTGAGCCAGCTGGAAAACAGGTTGGCGCGCATCCAGGCCATCGGTCCGAAGACTTTGCTCGGCGGCGGCATATCAGGTTTGAACGTATGCGAACTCATGTGCGTTTCCTCACCGCTCGATCAGCGCAATGCGCTTGTTGTACCAGTTCATCAGCAGGGAAATGCTGATGCTGATCGCCAGGTACACGCTCATGGTGATGGCAATGACTTCGATGGCCTGGCCGGTCTGGTTGAGCACCGTGCCGGCAAACAGCGAAACCATTTCCGGGTAACCGATACCGGCGGCCAGTGACGAGTTTTTCGCCAGGTTCAGGTATTGGCTGGTCAGCGGCGGAATGATCACCCGCAGGGCTTGCGGGATGATGACCTTGCGCAGCGTCGGCCCGGGGCGCAGGCCCAGGGAGCGCGCGGCTTCGGTCTGGCCGTGGCTGACGGACTTGATGCCCGAACGCACGATCTCGGCAATAAACGCTGCCGTGTAGACGGTAAGTGCCAGGGTCAACGCCAGCAGTTCGGGGATCAATACCCAGCCGCCAACGAAGTTGAAGCCCTGCAACTTGGGCATTTCCCAGTGCAACGGCGCGCCGAAGATCAGGGCGCACAACGCCGGGATCACAATCAACAGCGCCAGGCCCGCCCAGAATTTATGGAAGGGTACGCCGGTCGCTTCAAAGCGCTTGTTGGCCCAGCGGGCCATCAGCACGATTGCCACGATCGCGACGACAACGCTGATCACAAACGGCCAGAACCCGTCGGCGGCAATCGCTGCCGGCATGTTCAGACCACGGCTGCTGACAAAGAAGGTGTCCGCGAAGTTATGGCTGTTGCGCGGCCCCGGCATGGTCAGGAACACCGCGAAATACCAGAACAGGATCTGCAGCAGCGGCGGGATGTTGCGGAACACTTCCACGTACACCGTCGCCAGTTTGTTGATCATCCAGTTGGGCGACAAGCGCGCCACGCCGATGATGAAGCCGAGCAGGGTCGCCAGGACCACACCGATCACGGTCACCAGCAAGGTGTTGAGCAGGCCGATCACAAAGACTCGGGCATAGCTGTCCGATTCGGTGTAGTCGATCAAATGCTGCGCGATGCCGAAGCCGGCACTGCGCTCAAGAAAGTCGAAACCCGAGGTAATGCCACGGTGTTGAAGGTTGGTCTGCGTATTGTTGAAGAGGTACCAGCCCAGCGAGACCACCGCCACAATCGTGATGATCTGAAAGAGCCACGCACGCACTTTGGGATCGCTGAAGCTGAGCTTCTGCTTTGGTGCGCCGATTTGATTTTGCATGAAGTGCCCCGGAAAGAATGGAACAGAACATCACCCGGTGGTTGGCCCACCGGGTGACAGAACCATCAGCTATCAGCGCACAGGGGGTGCGTATTGAATGCCACCGTTGTTCCACAGTGCGTTCATGCCGCGGTCGATTTCCAGTGGTGTGCTCTTGCCGAGGTTTTTCTCGAACACTTCACCGTAGTTACCGACCTGCTTGACGATCTGCACGACCCAATCTTTTTTCACTTTCAAGTCTTTGCCGTATTCGCCGTCAGCACCCAGCAGGCGTGCAACGTCCGGGTTCTTGGTGGACTTGGCTTCAGCTTCAACGTTCTTCGACGTGATACCGGCTTCTTCAGCGTTGAGCATGGCGTAGCCAACCCAGCGCACGATGGCCAGCCACTCGTCGTCGCCATTACGTACGACCGGGCCCAGCGGCTCTTTGGAAATGGTTTCCGGCAGCACCACGTAGTCTTTCGGCGAGGCCAACTTGCTGCGCTGTGCGTAGAGTTGCGACTTGTCGGAAGTCAGCACGTCGCAACGACCGGATTCCAGCGACTTGGCGCTTTCATCGGAGGTGTCGAAGGTGATCGGGGTGTACTTGAGGTTGTTGGCGCGGAAGTAGTCGGAAACGTTCAGCTCGGTGGTGGTACCGGCCTGGATGCAGATGGTTGCACCGTCCAGTTCCTTGGCACTTTTCACGCCCAGCTTGTTGTTAACCAGGAAGCCAACACCGTCGTAGTAGGTGATGAAGCCCGGAAACTTGAGGCCCATGCCTGCATCGCGGGAGCTGGTCATGGTGGTGTTGCGCGACAGGATGTCGACTTCGCCGGACTGAAGCGCGGTGAAACGCTCCTTGGCGTTCAACTGGCTGAATTTGACCTTGGTTGCGTCACCGAAAACGGCGGCAGCCACAGCGCGGCAAACGTCAGCATCGATCCCGAGGATCTTGCCGCTGGCATCCGGTACCGAGAAACCCGGCAGGCCGTCACTCACGCCACATTGCACAAAGCCTTTCTTCTGCACGGCGTCCAGGGTGGCGCCGGCTTGGGCGAAACCACTGACACCCAGTACAGCGGCCGCGGTTACGATGGCCAGGGTGGATTTCAATACCTTCATTCAAACCTCCAGTTGCTCTTGTTGTGTCGGAGCTCCAACCTCAGCGCACCCTTATGAGGCGATATCGACCCGTGTTGGCTTTTTTTGGGGTCAAGCGGCATGAAGTTGTCGCGGTAATTCCAGTTGCTATCCCACAAGCGGCAGTCACTGATAGTGTTACCGTCCTAAGATAGTTCTGACATCGACCTACACATAGCAAGGCGCGTACCAGAGTGGAGGCTGAGTCGTTTCAGCCCATGGTCAATAGAAAAAGATTCAACCTTGCGACATTCTCTTAACAGATCAACCCGTCGCGCACCGTTCCGACGCACCCAATCGGAGCGCACGCACATATATGGAGCAGACATGACCGAACCCTTGATTCTACAGCCCGCCAAGCCCGCAGACGCCTGCGTAATCTGGTTGCATGGCCTGGGTGCCGATCGCTACGACTTCCTGCCGGTGGCCGAGGCGCTGCAGGAAAACTTGCTGTCCACGCGCTTTGTATTGCCCCAGGCACCGACCCGCCCGGTGACCATCAATGGTGGCTACGAGATGCCCAGCTGGTACGACATCAAGGCCATGAGCCCAGCCCGTTCCATCAGCCTGGAAGAGCTGGAAGCGTCGACCAAAATGGTCACGGACTTGATCGAAGATCAAAAAAGAACCGGGATAGACGCCTCGCGGATTTTCCTCGCCGGTTTTTCCCAAGGTGGCGCCGTGGTCTTCCACACCGCTTTTCTTAAATGGCAGGGGCCCTTGGGCGGCGTGATTGCCCTCTCTACTTATGCACCAACCTTTGGTGACGAGCTGGAATTGTCTGCGAGCCAACAGCGCACGCCTGCCCTGTGCCTGCACGGTCAGTACGACGACGTGGTGCAAAACGCCATGGGCCGAAGCGCCTACGAGCACTTGAAGAGCCGTGGTGTCACCGTGACATGGCAGGAATACCCAATGGGTCACGAAGTGTTACCTGAAGAGATACGCGATATCGGTGCCTGGTTGACCGCACGCCTGGGCTGAAACCCAGCGTTTATGTAGCCGTATGACAGACGCACTACGCCGCGCCCGTTTCTTGCATTACACTGGCCGGCGTACATTCCTTAACCAATTAATGAGATCACCGTGCTCAAAGCACTTAAGAAGATGTTCGGCAAAAGCGAGGCTGAGCCGTTCGCGCCTGTTCCCAGTGCTCCTGTCCCCTCCTCCGACAGCCGCAATGACGGTCAACAGCCAGGCCGGACCGCACCTGTCGCCTCGCCGAAGAAACCGCCGGTGACGCCACCTGAACAGGTACTGCCTGCTGAGGCGGCCCCGGCGCCGGCGCCTGCGCCGAAAGCACCACGCCGCGAACGCGCACCAAAACCGCCCGTGACCCCGTGGAAACTCGAAGACTTCGCCGTCGAGCCCCTGGAAGGCAAAACCCGCTTCCACGATTTCAAACTGGCCCCGGAACTGATGCACGCCATCCAGGACCTGGGGTTCCCGTACTGCACGCCGATCCAGGCGCAGGTGCTGGGTTTCACCCTCGCCGGCAAAGATGCCATTGGTCGCGCGCAAACCGGTACCGGCAAGACCGCCGCGTTCCTGATTTCGATCATCACCCAGCTGCTGCAAACGCCGCCGCCCAAAGAACGCTACATGGGTGAGCCGCGCGCACTGATCATCGCCCCGACCCGGGAGCTGGTGGTGCAGATCGCGAAGGACGCCGCCGACCTGACCAAGTACACCGGCCTCAACGTCATGACGTTCGTCGGCGGCATGGACTTCGACAAGCAACTCAAGCACCTCGAAGCCCGTCACTGCGACATCCTGGTCGCCACCCCGGGCCGCCTGCTCGACTTCAACCAGCGCGGCGACGTGCATTTGGACATGGTCGAAGTGATGGTGCTGGACGAAGCCGACCGCATGCTCGACATGGGTTTTATCCCGCAAGTACGTCAGATCATTCGCCAGACCCCGCCGAAAAACGAGCGCCAGACCCTGCTGTTCTCCGCGACCTTCACCGAAGACGTGATGAACCTCGCCAAGCAGTGGACCACCGACCCGTCCATCGTCGAGATCGAAGCGCTGAACGTCGCCAGCGAAAACGTCGAACAGCACATCTACGCCGTCGCCGGCGCCGACAAGTACAAGCTGCTCTACAACCTGATCAACGACAATGGTTGGGAACGCGTGATGGTGTTCGCCAACCGCAAGGACGAAGTGCGCCGCATCGAAGAACGCCTGGTACGCGATGGCGTCAACGCTGCGCAACTGTCCGGCGATGTGCCGCAACACAAGCGCATCAAGACCCTGGAAGGCTTTCGCGAAGGCAAGATTCGCGTGCTGGTGGCCACTGACGTTGCCGGGCGCGGAATTCACATTGATGGCATCAGCCATGTGATCAACTTCACCCTGCCGGAAGTGCCGGATGACTACGTGCACCGCATTGGCCGTACCGGCCGTGCAGGCGCTGCGGGTGTATCGATCAGCTTTGCCGGGGAAGATGACTCGTACCAGCTGCCGTCGATCGAGACGTTGCTGGGTCGCAAGATCAGTTGCGAGACGCCGCCGACGCATTTGCTGCGGGCTGTGGAACGCAAACGCCCGTAAGCCGGAATGCGATTAAAAATGTGGAAGCGGGCTTGCTCGCGAATGCGGTCTGTCAGTTAAAGATGTACTGACTGAGACACCGCTTTCGCGAGCAAGCCCGCTCCCACATTTGGATCTCCACACACATTTAGTCAGCTGTTTACTTCCAGCGATCCGCCGCCGCGTGATCGCTGCCCCGCCCTTCCACCCAGCGCGGGCCTTCAGGGGTGTTCTCTTTCTTCCAAAAAGGCGCCCGGGTCTTCAGGTAGTCCATCACAAACGCACAGGCATCAAACGCGGCCTGGCGATGCGCACTGGCTGCCGCAACAAAAACGATGGGCTCGCCCGGCTCCAGCGCGCCGATGCGGTGCAGCACTTCCAGCTTGAGCAACGGCCAACGTTGTTCGGCTTCCACCGCGATCTTGGCCAGGGCTTTTTCGGTCATGCCGGGATAGTGCTCAAGGAACATGCCCGACACGTCGCGGCCGTCATTGAAATCGCGCACATAGCCGACAAAACTCACCACCGCGCCCACGCCGACATTGGCCGCATGCATCGCGTTGACTTCGAAGCCCGGATCAAACGCCTCAGCCTGCACCCGAATGGCCATGGTCAGCCTCCGGTCACAGGCGGGAAAAACGCGACTTCATCACCATCGTTCAGTGGCTCGTCCAACGAACAAAGTTCTTCGTTACGCGCGCACATCAGGCTGGGTTCGTTGAGCACGGCAAACTCCGGGTCACCGGCCAGCGCAAGACGCACAGCATCGACAGTGGCGAAATCGCCCTCCATCTCCAGTGAATCGAAACCCACCGCCTCGGCGTAGCGCGCAAAAAACAGTACGTTGATGCTCATGCCTGGTCCGCCTTGAAATGCCCGCTTTTACCGCCGAGCTTTTCCAGCAGGCGAATACTTTCGATGGTCATGCCACGGTCCACGGCCTTGCACATGTCGTAGATCGTCAGCGCTGCGACACTGGCAGCGGTCAGCGCTTCCATCTCCACGCCGGTCTGGCCGCTGAGTTTGCAACGCGCGAGGATATGCACGGCGTCGACGCCATCGGCGCTCAACTCGACCTTGACGCCCGTGAGCATCAGCGGGTGGCACAGCGGGATCAGATCACTGGTTTTTTTAGCGGCCTGGATCCCGGCAATACGGGCCACGGCAAACACGTCGCCCTTGGGGTGGGCGCCGTCGACAATCATTTTCAGGGTGTCGGGCAGCATGCGCACCCGCGCTTCGGCCACGGCCTCGCGGAACGTCACGGCTTTGTCGGTGACGTCGACCATATGGGCGCGACCTTGGGAATCGAGATGAGTCAGCACAGGGATACTCCTGATCAGGAGCGGCAATTGTAAACCTGTGAGTCAATTTTGCGCAGGGCTGTTTATCCCATCAAAAAAGGGGCGCACTGATTGCTCAGTGCGCCCCTCATAACCAACAACGCGGGATTAGAAGCGGAACGTAAATCCGGCATTGATCCCGTTGTTGTTACCCCGGTTGGACAGCAAACCGCTGTAGTTCAAGGACACCAGCGTGTCTTTGGTCAACGCCATTTCCGCACTGGCCTTGATCACCGCGCCATCACGGGCCACGGGCACGCTGTTGACGGCGAAGGCGGTGTCACTGCCGGTAAACTTCAGCGAGGCATCGCGATCGGTATCACCAAACTGATGCTCCCAACCCAGCTCCCCGCGCAACGTCACTGCCGACGTCGAGCTGACCGCCAATTGGGTATGCGCGCGCAGGCCCAGGGTCGACAGCGTGGCGTCCTGGCTTTGCTTGCTGGCGTGCAAGGCTGCAGCGCCGCCCTTCTCCTTGAACGAATCGCTCTGGTAATTCAGGTACGTCAGGTTGGCGAAGGGTTCGAACAGGTTCCACTGGGTGTAACCGATCTCGGCAAACACTTGATCCGTGCGGGCGTTGTAGTCGGCTTTATCATAGTCCGACTGGTTGGCGTAAGCCACACGCCGCGAGGTGTCCAGGCGATGCCAGGTGGTGGCGCCACCCAAGCGCAGGGCGATGGCGTCGAAGCGTTTACCGCCGTAGACCGACAGGTGATAGTTGTCACTGTCCGCCGAAGCCGACTCGCCATTGAGATGACTCTGGGTGTAGCCGGTCGCCGCGCCTACACGCCAGCCGTCGCCGACGTCCGTGTCCAGACCCAGCAGCACACCGCTGGTGGACGAGGAGTAGCCGCTGGCGTTGTTGTCGCCGCTGACGTTATTGCGACCCCCCAGCAGTTGCACCCAGCCACCGTTATCGCTGGTCTGGATTTGCGCGCTGGAATCCAGCGCCTGGGCCTGTTGCAGGCGACCGTTGACCGCTTCGCGAAGGTAACGGCTGTCGGCCATTTGCGCCGCCGCCACATCCGAGTGCAGCTGCCCCGACAGCTGCTTGAACGCGGCCTGCGCCTGGGCGACGGAGTCCGAGGCCAGGAGGCTTTCATACACAGGGCTGCCGCTGCCCAATGTATCGGCCACGGTTGCCACGGCACGTTCGTTGCGGGTTTGCGCGACGCTGGCAAAACTCGTCTGGTTGCGTTCCACCGCCAGGCTCAGTTGGTTCGGCTGGTAGTTCAGTTGAGTGCCGATAAACAGGTAGTTGGGCGTAATCGCCGCAAACTGGCCGTTGATGCCCTGGCTGGCGCTGAGGATGTTGAACTGCTGGCCCAGCAGGCTTCGGGCTTCGGTGGCGGACAGCAGGTTGGGGCTGTTTTCCAGGGACACAGTGACAACACCGCCATTGAGCGTGGCGACGCCGCTGCTCTGGATCTGGTCGCTCTGCCCGTTCGGGCCGACCTCCACGGCATACACCGAACCCGGGTTGAAGGTGACGTTACCGGTGCGCAGCGTGCCGATCGAATGACCCGGCGCCACGCGGCCGCCATTGTTCACGGTCAAGGCTCCCACGCTGCCGTTACCGGCCAGTGTGCCGCCCAGGGTGGTCGGCACACCGTTATCCGCGTTCACCGTACCCACGGCGCTGCCATCCACCGTCACGGCCGAGGTCAACGAGCCGTCGACCGACAGCTTGCCGCCGCGTACCCACGTGCTGCCCGAATAGGTGTTCTGGCCTTCCAGCACCAATTCGCCGTCCCCGGACTTGGCCAGGCTGCCGACATAGGTCGTGCCGGTGAGCAAATCCTTACCGCGTGCCAGCGTCGCCTGTTCCCGGGCGTGGCCGATTTCGTATTCAAACTGATCATCCGCCGAGGCATTGGCAGGCAGCCCGTTCAGCCAGCCTTTTTGCTGTTTGGTCGCCGCCCACGTTGCCTGTTCGGTGGCGTCTTCTACACGACGGGCGCGAATCGCTTCATCGGAAATCGGGTTAGCCCAGATATCACGCGTACCGGTGGGCAATGCCACCGCCACCGAACCGAGGAACTGCCCCGGCCCCTGCATGGCTTTTTGCAGATTAGGCAAGCCCCAGCCACTGACCACTCCCGGCACTTGCGGCGTGCCTGGCGCGGCATCGTGCACCGGTTGCAGGTTGTCGTAGGTGCGCCCACCCGTCAGGTTACCGACAGGCGTGTCCGGGCCATCCGGCGCTTGCAGGCTGGAAGTGGTCAGCAACACGTCCCGCGCCTGGCTGGCGGTCATGTAAGGGAAGCGCTGAATCACCAGGGCCAACGCCCCGGAAACACTCGGTGCGGCGGCGGACGTACCATTGGCATTGGGGATGATTTCGCCTTCCGGCCCGGTGGACGGAATGCCCGAAACCCCCATCACACACCACCACTTCGAGGTACCACAGCGGTTGTACACCTGGGCGCTGGTTTCGTCGTAACCAGTGATCGAGAGGAATTTTGTTTCGATGTCCGGCTTGAAAAACGGCAGGTTGGCGTTGGTGTCCGGGTTGGCACCGTGGCTGTCGTTGCCCGCCGAGATGATCTGGATAAAAGTGTTTTGCCGTGCGGCGTCCGCCATGGCATCCAGCCAGGTTTTCTGCCCGGCGTGGGCCTTGTCCCAGAACGGGCGATAGGCGGCGGTCATGTCGCGCAAGTTGTCGGCCGCACTGTCGCCGACATTACCGAAGTGGTTCTCCACGTCGTTGCGCGAATTTTGCCCCCAGCTCTGGTTGACGATCGACACGTTCTTCGCCGCCAGGGCGTTGTAGCTGGCCATGAACGCGTTGTAGTCGAGGTCGTTGGAGCCCTGGAAACGGTTGTCGTCGGTGCCGCCGGTATTGGCGACAAAAATATTCGCGTCAAAGGCAATGCCATGCATGCCGGTGCCGTTGCGACTGGCCCCCAGTACCCCGGACATTTCCGTGCCGTGACCGTCATTGATGATCGGGTCGTACTCACCGGAAATACTGAAGTGCTCGCCCTTTTGAAACTCGCCGTCCGGGGTGTCGTGGAGGTAGCGCGGGTGGGTGGCGTAATACTCGCCGGTGGACGTCACCGCTTGCACCCGGTCCTGGCCCTGGGCATTTTTGCCCTGGAACTCGAAGTGTTTGGTGAGGATGCCCGAGTCGAGCACACCCACATTCACGCCCTTGCCGGTCATGCCCAGGGCATAGGCGTAATACGCGTTGGTGCGGTCCAGGCCGGAGTTGACCTGGGCTTCCGGGGTCTTCCAGGTTTGGGCGTTGGCGCTCCAGTCACGCGTGGCGCCCGCCCAGGATTGGCCTGCATTCAGTTGCCCATTCAGGTTGCTGCTGACGCCCGGCTCAACATAGGTATAGGGCTTGGCAGCCGGCAGGTTCGCGAGGATGGCCTTGGAGAAATCCAGAATATTGGTGGTATAGCGGCCATTGTTGCTGAACAGTCGGCTGCGGTAGTAATCCAGGCGCGAGGCATAGTCCAGCGGACGCTTGGTATCGCCGAGCATGGCGCCGATGGTCAGGTTTTCCGGCTGCAGTTCGTAGTATTGCTTGAGGGGCGAATCGAACTTGCCCGACTGGGCGGCAAAGTCCTTGGCCGCGAGGTCGACAATGTCTGCGTAAGCAAACCGCAGGTTCTTGTAGACATCCGTGTTGGGGCCGAACGATGCAACGGCTTTCCTGAAGGCCGACTCCAGCACCTGAGCCGTGTAGGGGTTGCTGTCATCCGCCCAGGCCATTGAGCCCTGACCCAGCCATAAGGCCAGCCCGAGTGCGATGGGCGTGAGGGGGATTGATTTGGAACCGGTGCTGCGCTTGCGATGAAACAAAGTGAAGCCATTACCTGCTACGTCCATTATTCCTTTCCCTTTGGATATGTGCGTCGTCAATGAGCGATGTATCGGGCTTTTTGTAATAGGCAGGGTCACGCGGAAAACCCGAAGGGGTTCTCAAAACGTCGTCGAATCAATGAGGTGGTGTTTCGACGGGAGTCACACAGCGTTGTTATTGTTTTTGCGGCGGCAAAAAATGTAACAAAATAATTACAAAGACTACAAGCACCCTGGACGCATTAACGAAGACAAATGTCGCCCACAACAAAAACCCCGGATTTCGTGAGAAATCCGGGGTGGTTCGTGGCATTTAGCCACCAACTACGACATCGGCGTGTTTTACAGATGGGACTCGGCGTATTCAGCCAGAATCGAGCGAGGCACCCCTTGCAGCGCAATGTGCACGCCGTTCGGGAAGTCTTTGAAGCGTTCCGTCAGGTAAGTCAGCCCGGAGCTGGTCGCGGACAGGTAAGGGGTGTCGATCTGTGCCAGGTTGCCCAGGCACACCACTTTGGAACCGGCGCCGGCACGGGTGATGATGGTTTTCATCTGGTGCGGCGTCAGGTTCTGGCATTCATCGATCAAAATCAGGCTTTGCTGGAAGCTGCGACCTCGGATGTAGTTGAGGGATTTGAACTGCAACGGCACTTTGCTGAGGATGTAATCGACGCTGCCATGGGTGTTTTCGTCATCCATGTGCAAGGCTTCGAGGTTGTCGGTGATCGCCCCCAGCCACGGCTCCATTTTTTCCGCCTCGGTGCCGGGCAGGAAACCGATTTCCTGGTCCAGGCCCTGCACGCTGCGGGTGGCAATGATGCGGCGATAGCGCTTGGTCACCATGGTCTGTTCGATGGCGGCCGCCAGGGCGAGGATGGTTTTACCCGAGCCTGCAGCCCCGGTCAGGTTGACCAGGTGGATATCCGGGTCGAGCAGCGCATACAGCGCCAGGCTCTGGTAGATGTCACGCGGTTTCAGGCCCCAGGCTTCCTGGTGCAACAGGGGTTCCTGATGCAGGTCGAGGATCAGCAGCTTGTCGACCTGGATCTCTTTGATCCAGCCGACAAAACCCTGTTCGTCGATGATGAACTCATTGATATGCACGGCCGGCAGGTTGTCGGTCAGCTGTACCTGGTGCCAGGTGCGGCCATGGTCCTGACGGGTTTCGACTTTGCTGACGCGGTCCCAGAACGAGCCGGTCATCGTGTGATAACCGCGGGACAGCATCGACACGTCGTCGACCAGTTGGTCGGTGCTGTAGTCCTCGGCAGCGATCCCACACGCTCGTGCCTTGAGGCGCATATTGATGTCTTTGGTCACCAGCACCAGGCGCAAGTCCTTGTCACGCGCGTGCAGGTCGATCAATTGGTTGATGATTTTGTTGTCGTTCAGATTCTCCGGCAGCAGGCTGTTGGGCTCGCTGCGCTTGTTCATCAGAATCGACAGCAAGCCCTTGGGCCCGCTTTTTCCGCGCTGGATAGGCACGCCGACTTCAACGTCCTCGGGTGAGGCTTCACCCAGGGTCTTGTCGATCAGGCGAATGGCCTGGCGGCACTCGGCGGCAACGCTGTGGTGCCCGCTTTTGAGTTTGTCGAGCTCCTCAAGCACGATCATCGGGATAGCGACGTGGTGTTCTTCGAAGTTGAGCAGTGCGTTTGGATCGTGAATCAGTACGTTGGTATCAAGCACATAAAGGATTGGCTGGTCGGAAGAAGGGTTACGTCCATGATCATCCATACTCGGTCACCTTTGTGGGAGCCAGTCGACGCAATACCACAACAGTGCTGCGCCTCGATTCGACCACCGACTGCACCGCAGTGACGTCAAGCGCAGTGCCCACATGAGGAGTCTTGGAAGACGCCACCTGTGTTGCAGGTTTCGGCGATCTGACTTCGTAATACCGCAAAAACGATGACAGGAAAAAGCACTTTGACACTTTTCTGAAGTTTATTTTTCAGGATGACGAATAGCACTAGCCGAGTGCCATGGACCCCGTTAAAGTCGGAAGTCCGCCTGCATCGAAATGTCGCACAAAATCACCCCGAAAAAGCCTTATCCCCAACAGGGCCGGGCACTTCATCTTTTTCAGCGAAACGCCTCCCGGCAGTCCTGCCAACCCAACCCGCTTTGCGCCGTGGCCTGTAGCAACATCGGTAATGCGACCCGCGCCTTGTCCTGAGTGTCGTGAAACACAATCACCCCTTTGCGCCACAGCAACATCAACGTCAATACCCGTTGCGCCGCCTCATCGGCCTTGAGTTTGCCCGGCTCGTCCTGGGAATCGATATCCCACAGTGCCACCTGCAAACCCTGGGACTGGAAGAAGCCCTGGCTGTCGGCGCGCCGCTGGCCGTACGGCGGACGAAACAGCGGCACGTAGTTCTCCGGCATCAGATTCTGCGCCAGCGATGCACTGCGCGTGATCGAGCCTTGCCACTCGACCCAATGACTGTGGGAGCGATACTGCCAGCCCTGGGTGCCCACGCACTGCCCCTGGTACAGCGCTTGTACGTCAGCGGCCGAACTACGCTCCAGGCGGGTTTGCAAACTGCTGCCGAGGACGAAGAAGGTGGCGTTGAGCTTCTGCTTGCGCAGGTAGTCAGTGAGCCAGTCAGTATTGCCGCTGACGGGTGCCGGGCCGCCGTCGAAGGTCAGCAGGAACATGCGGTCGTTGAATTCGTCGCCATTGCGTTCGTGGTCGCCAAAACGCGCGACTTCACTGCTGATCTGCGGGAACAACGCGGCTTTGCGCAGCAGTTCGTCCAGGTAGCGCTCGTGGAAATTGTGGCTGGGGTTGGCCCAGCCTATATAGAAAGAGTTGTCACTGACCTGGAACTTGCCGGCCTGTTCGCGCAGGTCGTCCATGCTTTCCACCAGGTAGCAGAACGAGGCATCTTCTTCGCAGCTTTGCTCGGCAAAGGTGTAGTTCTCCAGCAGGCGCTGCCAGAGTTGCCGGCGCAGGTCGTCAATTGCGGCCAGGTTGATGATCTTCAGGCCCAGGCGCTGTTTGAGCACGGCTTCATCCTGGGCTTCGCTGGCGATCAAACTATGGGCGAACATCAGGATTTCGGCGCGTGAGGCGACGTCGAACAGCGCGGGGCTGCTTAGCTTCTCCGGCCAGACACCACGGTCCAGGCTTGCCACATCCACCGGCGCGGCCTGGGCGCCCAAGCACAGCAAACAAGCCGACAGTAAAAACGCAATTCGCACACAGGGTCTCCCTTTCCAGAGTTGTCGGGCACTATAGCCGATCACCTGGGGGAGCTACTGGGTTGGTGTGTATATCCGTTGTTTGGGTAACGGCCACTCAGGGTTCCGGGCTTACAGCGGGTCACGTTTGATAGAGCCTGTACAGAGCGGGCCGCCTAAGATCAAAAGCAGTGCACGGCGCCCCGGTTGCCGACCTGAGTGGTGTAGATCAAAAGCAACGCCGAGGATGCCTGACAGCCGACCTGATCCTGGAAGCTGAACTCGGTTAAATGTTGGAAGGGGCTCGCTCCCGATAGCAGCGTGTCAGTTGATGCATCTGGTGACTGACCCAGCGCATTCGCGAGCAAGTCGAATCGTCGCACCGCCGCACCCACATTTGGAACTCGGTACATCGGGCAGAGAGTGTGCTGCTCTTCAGGCTGTACTCGGTCAATGTGGGAGCTGGCTTGTCGGACCGCCGAACCGCTGCGATG
>NZ_CP168080.1:117803-118024 GCF_050915955.1 Pseudomonas sp. UBT
GGCTGTACTCGGTCAATGTGGGAGCTGGCTTGTCGGACCGCCGAACCGCTGCGATGGCATCAACTCGGTGTACTTGGTGGACCGAGGTGTCTGCATCGCAGGCAAGCCAGCTCCCACAGAAAAGCAGTTCTGCTTCTGATCTGCCCCTGCTGTGCTTTTGCCCTGCTTTTGCTTCAACCACTCAGGTCGGCTTTCAGGCCGCCGTGCTCTGCTTTTGATCT
>NZ_CP168080.1:118124-204738 GCF_050915955.1 Pseudomonas sp. UBT
GGGCCAAGGATGGCCCATCGCGGCGGCCCACGGATTCAAGCCGGAGTGCGGGCATGCCGAGCCCAGGCGAGGCACCGAGTGGTGGGGCAAAGCGTTTTTTGGTTACTTTTTTAGGCGCTTTGTAAAAAAGTGACCCGCCGTAAGGGCGGAACCCTAAGCCGCCGTTACCGCAGCAACGGATATGTACACCAACGACAAAGCAGCGCTCTATCACCATCATAGGTGGAGTCTAACCCCCCAACCCCCTAGAATCCCGCCCACGCGACACGCCACGATTAAAGGAGACGATTTCATGCTGATGGTGATTTCCCCCGCCAAAACCCTCGATTTCGAGTCAAAGCCGGTCACCCCGCGCTTCACCCAGCCGCAGTACCTCGACCACTCCCAGGAGCTGATCGAACAACTGCGCGAACTCAGCCCGGCGCAAATCAGCGAGTTGATGCACGTCTCCGATAAAATCGGTGGCCTCAACGCCGCCCGCTTCGGCAGCTGGACGCCCGCCTTCACCCCGGCCAATGCCAAACAGGCCCTGCTGGCATTCAAGGGCGACGTCTACACCGGCCTCAACGCCGAAACCTTCAGCGATGCCGACTTCAGCTACGCCCAGGACCACCTGCGCATGCTCTCGGGCCTGTACGGCCTGCTGCGCCCGCTGGACCTGATGATGCCGTACCGCCTGGAGATGGGCACCAAACTGGCCAACGCCCGTGGCAAGGACCTCTACGCGTTCTGGGGCACGCGCATCAGCGAGTGGTTGAATGAAGCACTGGCCGAACAAGGCGATGATTTGCTGCTCAACCTGGCCTCCAACGAATACTTATCGGCCGTCAAGCGCACGGCTCTGAACGCGCGGATCATCAACACCGAATTCAAGGACCTGAAGAACGGTCAGTACAAGATCATCAGCTTCTACGCCAAGAAAGCGCGGGGCATGATGAGCCGCTTTGTGATCGAAGAGCGCATCAACGACCCGGCCAAGCTCAAGCAGTTTGATGTGCAGGGTTATCGCTTCAACGCAGAGCAGTCCAAGCCGGACAATTTGGTGTTTTTGCGCGATCACGCACCGGAATAAGGCCTTGCTCAGCCCTCACAAACGCTAACACTCTAATGTGGGAGCTGGCTTGCCTGCGATAGCGGAGTATCAGTCGACTGTTCTCTGACTGAAATTGCGCCATCGCAGGCAAGCCAGCTCCCACATTTTTGTTTGCATTCCAAACCCTAAATCGTCATTTATTTGACGTCAAAAAACACAAAGACACATTCCTAACAAATCTTTCACTCGACATTTCAAATTTTTTTTCGTAGTGGCACCGTTTTTTTCAAACGGTAGTGGCACAAAACTATCCTGCCTCACCAACTCCCTATTACGACTCGCCCAAGTAGCAAGTGCTATCACTGTAATGCCAGTGCCATCTTTTCTAATATTTCAAGAAATTTCTGGAAACAGGATGAGCGGCCAGGAACTTCATCCTGATGCACCGCTCATACCACCGGTAACGAAATTCTCTGTTGCTGTAAGAGATGACTTACATGGCGACCAACGGAAGTAGCAAAGTTGTCATATTTAACTTTGACTCAGGGGTCATATTACCAACCGATTAGTTAATAGCGGCGACAAGGAAGAATTGCCACGAACTATAAGGCCAAGGCTCAACCTCCCCTAATGGGTCAGTGAGACAACCCAAGGCATTGATAATTAAAGGCTTAAAGCCTCTATCAAGGCTCTGCGGCACTGGCGCCAGGCCCTTCTCCCAAGAAGGCTGGCTGCATTTCAGGGCAGGCTCCAATAACAAGGCCACGTTTCGCACAACTTGAGTGCAATGATGAGTCACTCGTTATTTAACATGCCTATACACGGCAAGTCGGCGTCTATTCGCCCAACTTTCGTGGCATCAGTGACGCTTGCAAACATGAACTCCGGCCATCTAATTGGCATGATTAATATCGTCTTCAATGACAAAGAGGTAAATGCGATGCGCATCAGCATATTTGGTCTAGGTTACGTCGGCGCAGTCTGTGCCGGTTGCCTGTCTGCCCGTGGCCATGAAGTGGTCGGTGTAGACATCTCCAAGGATAAGATCGACCTGATCAATGCCGGCAAATCGCCCATCGTTGAACCGGGTCTGGGCGAACTGTTGAGCCAAGGCATCGCAAACGGTCGACTGCGCGGCACGACCAACTTCGCCGACGCCATCCGCGATACCGACCTTTCGATGATTTGCGTCGGCACGCCGAGCAAGAAAAACGGCGATCTGGAACTCAACTACATCGAATCGGTATGCCGCGAGATCGGTTTTGTCCTGCGTGACAAGACCACCCGCCACACCATCGTGGTGCGCAGTACCGTATTGCCGGGCACTGTGGCCAACGTTGTCATCCCGATCCTCGAAGACTGCTCCGGCAAAAAAGCCGGCGTCGACTTCGGTGTCGCGGTCAACCCGGAATTCCTGCGCGAATCCACTGCCATCGCCGACTACGACCTGCCGCCGATGACAGTCATCGGCGAGTTCGACAAAGCCTCCGGCGATGTCCTGCAGTCGCTGTACGAAGAACTCGACGCGCCGATCATCCGCAAGGACATCGCCGTCGCCGAAATGATCAAGTACACCTGCAACGTGTGGCACGCCACCAAAGTCACCTTCGCCAACGAGATCGGCAACATCGCCAAGGCCGTTGGCGTCGATGGCCGTGAAGTGATGGAAGTGGTGTGCCAGGACAAGACCCTCAACCTGTCCCAGTACTACATGCGCCCTGGCTTCGCGTTCGGCGGCTCGTGCCTGCCAAAAGACGTGCGTGCCCTGACCTACCGCGCCGGTGCCCTGGACGTGGAAGCGCCGCTGCTGAACTCGCTGATGCGCAGCAACGAGTCCCAGGTACAGAACGCCTTCGACATCGTCGCCGGCCATGACAAACGCAAAGTCGCGCTGCTGGGCCTGAGCTTCAAGGCCGGCACTGACGACCTGCGCGAAAGCCCACTGGTAGAGCTCGCGGAAATGCTGATCGGCAAGGGCTTCGACCTTAGCATCTACGACAGCAACGTCGAATACGCCCGTGTGCACGGTGCGAACAAGGACTACATCGAAGGCAAGATCCCGCACGTGTCGTCCCTGCTCAACTCGGACTTCGATGAGGTGATCAACAACTCCGACGTGATCATCCTCGGCAACCGTGACGAGAAATTCCGTGCCCTGGCGCATAACGCACCGCACGGCAAGCAAGTGGTCGACCTGGTGGGCTTCATGTCCAAGGCCACCAGCGTAAGTGGCCGTACCGAAGGTATTTGTTGGTGAGGAGCAGCGGCTAGTTTCAAGCGGCAAGCTGCAAGTTAGAAGCGATCTTTTTTCAGCTTGTAGCTTGCAGCTTGAAGCCCTACTCCTCCGTGACGGACATGAATATGCAACGGTTAAACCAAGCGACTGGCTGGCTATTATTTCTGGGGCTTTTAGCGCTTCTAGCTCTGGCTTTGCCAGCCAGCACATTCGACTCCGAGTCGAAGAATTTTATTTTCCTGATTGGCGCCGTCGGTATCTGGCGCTACTCGATGGGTGCTACGCATTTCTTTCGCGGCATGCTGTTCCTGTATGTGGTCTACCCACACCTGCGGCGCAAGGTGCGCAAGCTGGGCAAGGCGGCAGACCCGTCCCATGTGTTCCTGATGGTCACCAGCTTCCGTATCGATGCACTGACCACCGCCCAGGTCTACAGCTCGGTGATTCGCGAGGCCATCGAATGCGGCTTCCCCACCACCGTGGTCTGCTCGCTGGTGGAAATGTCCGATGAGCTGCTGGTGAAAAGCCTGTGGGAGCGCATGAACCCGCCGGACCACGTGAAGCTCGACTTCGTCCGCATCGCCGGCACCGGCAAACGTGACGGCCTGGCCTACGGCTTCCGCGCCATCTCCCGCCACCTGCCGGATGACCGTGCAGTGGTCGCAGTGATCGATGGCGACACCGTGCTCGCCGAAGGCGTAGTCCGCAAGACCGTGCCGTGGTTCCAGCTGTTCGGCAATGTCGGCGGCCTGACCACCAACGAGTTCTGCGAAGTGCGCGGCGGCTACATCATGAGCGAGTGGCACAAACTGCGCTTCGCCCAGCGCCACATCAACATGTGTTCCATGGCCCTGTCCAAGCGCGTGCTGACCATGACCGGGCGCATGTCGGTGTTCCGTGCCAGCGTCGTCACCGACCCGGGCTTTATCGCCGACGTGGAAAGCGACTCGCTGCAACACTGGCGCCTGGGCCGCTTCAAGTTTTTGACCGGGGATGACAAGTCCAGCTGGTTCAGCCTGATGCGCCTCGGTTACGACACCTTCTACGTGCCGGACGCCGCGATCAACACCGTGGAACACCCACCGGAAAAGAGCTTTATCAAGGCCAGCCGCAAGCTGATGTTCCGCTGGTACGGCAACAACCTGCGCCAGAACTCCCGCGCTCTCGGCCTGGGCGTTCGCCGCCTTGGCCTGTTCACCAGCGTGGTGCTGTTCGACCAGCGCGTGTCGATGTGGACGTCCCTGCTCGGCCTGACCGTGGCCGTCATCGCCACCTTCAAGTACGGCGGCGCGTTCATCCTCGCGTACCTGCTGTGGATCGGCATCACCCGCTTGATCCTGACCCTGCTGCTGTCGTGCTCCGGCCACACCATCGGCCCGGCGTACCCGGTGATTCTCTATTACAACCAGATCATGGGCGCGCTGGTGAAGATCTACGTGTTCTTCCGCCTTGATCAACAGTCCTGGACCCGCCAGGACACCAAACTGACCCGCGATTTGGCCAGCTTTCAACGTTGGTTCAACACCTGGTCGTCTCGGACCATGACCTTCTCCGCCGGCAGCATTTTCGTCGCCGTGTTGCTGATGATGGTCTGACCCTGCCAAGCCTGAATTAACTCTAGGAAATTGCCCTGATGAACAGCCAAGTAAACGCCAATGTTGTCCACGAATCCGAAGCCCAGCGCCAACATGCCCGGGTCAAAATCCCGGCCAAGCTGCGCTTCTTCAACACCGACCGTACCCAGACCGAAGCACGGGTAATCGACCTGTCCGCCGGCGGCCTGGCGTTCACCGCCACGCAGCCGCTGACCGTGGGTGAAGTGCACAAGGGCCGCCTGCAATTCGTCATCGACAACCTCGGCCTGGCCATGGATGTAGAGCTGCAGATTCGCTCCTACGATCGCCAGAGCGGCCGCACCGGTTGTCAGTTCCAGAACCTCGATGCCCAGGATATTTCCACCCTGCGCCACTTGATCACCTCGCACTTGTCGGGCGACATCGTGACCATGGGCGACGTGTTGGCGACCCTGCAACGGGACAACTTCACCAAGGCGCGCAAGGTCAAGGATGGCGGCAGCGGCATGACCGCGTTCGGTCGCCTGCGCGCCGTGGTGTTCAGCGCCGGGATCTTCATTGTCGGCCTCGCCGCGTTCGGTTTTGTCTTCAAGTCGGTCTACGGCATGTACTTCGTCAGCCACGCCCAGGCCGGCCTCGTCAGCGTGCCCGGCATGAACGTAACCATGCCGCGCGACGGTACCGTACAAAGCCTGCTCAAAGGTGACGCGGTAGCGGCCAAAGGCGCGCCATTGGCGACGTTCAGCACCAGCATGCTCGATGTGCTCAAGGGCCATCTGGACGAAGAGCAGTTGCAACCGGCCAAGGTCGAAGAACTGTTCGGCAAGCAAATGACCGGCACCCTGACCTCCCCGTGTGATTGCGTCGTCGCCCAGCAACTGGTCGCCGACGGTCAGTACGCCAGCAAGGGCGATGTGATCTTCCGACTGGTGCCACGCGGCAGCCTGGCCAATGTAGAAGCGCGCTTCACCTATCGCCAGTTCGCCGACGTGCGCCCAGGTACCGCCGTGAGCTTCCAGGTGGCCGACGAAGAACAGGTCCGCACCGGCACCATCGTCAGCAGCGCCAGCCTGAACAGCGACGACCTGTCCTCGGACATCCGCGTACAGATCAAGCCGGATGCGCCGCTGGACAGCACCTACGCCGGCCGCCCGGTAGAAGTGACCAGCGACCGTGGCCCTTCGCTGAACTGGCTGATCGATAAAGCCATGGCTCACGGTCTGTAAGCGAGGACATGCCTGTGAACCCTATTTCAAGCACAACACAGAGCACTGTGGGAGCCGGGCTTGCCCGCGATGGGATCGACTCGGTGCACCTGAAAGATCGAGTTGCCCGCATCGCAGGCAAGCCAGCTCCCACACAGAGCGGGTCGCACTTCGCCTCTGCATTCTGCACATTGGCACTGGCGGTCAGCCTCGCCGGTTGCGCCGGCCTGCCCGACCAGCGCCTGGCCAACGAAGCCCTCAAACGTGGCGACACGGTCACCGCCCAACAGAATTATCAGCAGCTGGCAAACCTGGGTTACAGCGAGGCCCAAGTCGGCCTGGCGGATATCCAGGTGACCACCCGCGACCCCGAGCAAATCCGTCAGGCCGAGGCCACCTACCGCGCCGCCGCCGATACCTCGCCGCGAGCCCAGGCCCGTCTGGGTCGGCTGCTGGTGGCCAAGCCGGGCGCCACCGAGGCCGAGCAGCACGAAGCCGAAGGGCTGCTGAAAAAAGCCTTTGCCAATGGCGAAGGCAACACCCTGATCCCGCTGGCGATGCTTTACCTGCAATGCCCGCACAGCTTCCCCAACGTGAATGCCCAGCAACAGATCAGCAAGTGGCAGGCGGCGGGTTACCCGGAAGCAGGTTTGGCCCAGGTGCTGCTGTATCGCACCCAGGACACCTACGACCAGCATCTGGATGATGTGGAGCGCATCTGCAAGGCCGCGCTGAACACCACCGACATCTGCTACGTCGAGTTGGCCACGGTCTACCAGAAAAAAGCCGAACCGGAAAAACAGGCCGAACTCCTCAAGCAGATGGAAGCCGCTTACAGCCGTGGCACCGTCACTGCCCAGCGCGTCGACAGCGTTGCACGTGTATTGGGCGACGCGACCCTCGGCAAGCCTGACGAAAAAACCGCCCAGGCCCTGCTGGAAAAAATCGCCCCCGGCTACCCCGCCTCCTGGGTCAGCCTGGCGCAACTGCTCTACGACTTCCCCGAACTGGGCGATGTCGACCAGATGATGAAGTACCTGGACAACGGCCGCGCCGCCGACCAGCCGCGCGCCGAACTGTTGCTGGGCAAGCTCTACTACGAAGGCAAGTGGGTGCCGGCGGACGCCAAGGCCGCCGAAGCGCACTTCGAAAAAGCCGTGGGCAAGGAAGTCGCCGCCGATTACTACCTCGGCCAGATCTACCGCCGTGGCTACCTGGGCAAGGTTTACTCGCAAAAAGCCCTCGACCACTTGCTGACCGCTGCGCGCAATGGCCAGAACAGCGCCGACTTCGCCATCGCCCAATTGTTTTCCCAAGGCAAGGGCACCCAGCCCAACCCATTGAACGCCTACGTCTTCAGCCAGTTGGCTAAAGCCCAGGACACGCCAGAGGCCAACGACTTGGCCACGCAGCTCGAAGCCCCACTGACGCCAGAGCAACGCGCCGAAGGCCAACGCCTGGTGCAACAGGAGCTGGCCACCCGCGGCACCCTGGCCCAGAGCACGCTGCAACTGCACGCCCTGCAAGAAGAAGACGGCGAGGAATCCCTATGAAGCTCAACCCATTCGTCAAGGCCGGCATCGGCCTGACCTGCGCCCTGCTGTGGTCATGCCCGACCCTGGCCGCGCTGACCGAAGCCAAGAACTTCGGCCTGGAAGTGAAAATCACCGGCCAGTCCGAAGACGACCGCGACCTGGGCACCAAGCCCGGCGGCGACGTCAACGGCATCGGCCTCGACCTGCGCCCATGGGTCTATGGCGAAAGCGGCGCGTGGAGCGCCTATGCCATGGGTCAGGCCGTGACGTCGAGCGACATCATCGAGACCGACACCCTGCAACAGTCCTCCGATGACAGCGCCTCACAATCGAGCAACAACGACCGCAAGACCAAGAAAAACTACCTGGCCATGCGCGAGTTCTGGGTCGGCTACAGCGGCTTCACGCCCTACCCTGGCGAGCTCCTCAAGTTCGGTCGCCAGCGCCTGAACAATGACGACGGCCAATGGCGCGATACCAATATCGAAGCGCTGAACTGGACCTTCGACACCACCTTGCTCAAGGCCAATGTCGGCGCCGCCGAACGCTTCAGCGAATACCGCACCGACCTGAAAGAACTGTCGCCTAAAGACAAAGACCGCAAGCACTTCTACGCCGACGCCGCCTACCAGTGGACGCCAGGGCAGTGGATCGGCCTGCGTGGCCACCACACCCATGACGACGGCAAGCTCGACTATGCCGAACCGGGTGTGGCCAGCGACCCGTTGGACAAGCGCGAAAACGGCGACATGACCTGGCTCGGTATCGAAGCCAACAGCGACGCCTATAACTGGCGCAACACCAACACCGTCAACTACTGGGCCAGCGTCACTGGCATGAAAGGCAACCGCGACACGGTCAACGCCTTGAACGCCGACGGCTCCCGCCCGACAGAAGCCAAGCGCAGCGATGACGTGAGCGGCTGGGCCACCGACCTGGGTATCCGTCTGCGCCTCGACCCGCAGTGGCAAGTCGGCGCGGCTTACTCGCGCGCCAGTGCCAATTACGAGCAGAACGGTCTGCAAAGCAACCGTTCGAACTGGACCGGCACCCAATCGCGCGTGCACCGCTTCGGCGAGGCGTTTCGCGGCGAGATGAACAACATGCAGTCCATGAGCCTGTTCAGTTCCTGGCAGCTGCGCGAGGACTATGACGCCAGCCTGGTCTACCACAAGTTCTGGCGCGTAGACGGTAACAAGCCGGTGGGCAGCAACGGCATCGATGCCGTGCAGAACAACACCGATGACGTGACCGGCGCAATCCTCTCCAGCACCTCGTTGCCGCTTGAAGACGGCAAGAAGGACCTGGGCCAGGAGATGGACGTCGTGGTCACCAAATACTTCAAGAAAGGCTTGCTGCCGGCCGCGCTGAGCCAGTCGATCAACGAACCGTCGGCCCTGGTGCGCTTGCGGGCGGGCGTGTTCAAGCCGGGCGACGCCTATGGCAGCGGCGTCGACTCGTACATGCACCGCGCCTTTGTCGACGTGATCTGGAAATTCTGATGGGAGCCTGCGCGATGAACCCTCAAGCCCTCAAAGGCTCGGTCAGCCTGCTGGTCGCAGCCATGCTGCTGGCCAGCACTTCGGCCTTTGCCGACGGTGCGGCGGTGAAAGCGCCGACCATCGCCAAAGAACTGCAACAGGCCAAAACCTACACCATCTCCAGCCCGCCAACCGCGCCACTGGAAATGGCCAAACCGGCCCTGCCGGACCTGTCGGGCTACACCGCTGCGGCGATGGAAAAGAAGATCGTGCGCAGCAAACCCGGCAAAGTCAGCATCCGCCGCATGATGCAAGAAGACGCCCTCAAGGACTTTATCGGCGGCGACAACAAGATGGCCGAATGGGTGGTGCGCCAACACGGTATTCCCCAGGCGATCTTTGTCGACGACGGCTACATGAACCTCAAGGACCTGCTCGGCAAAGTACCCAAGCAGTACCTCAGCGAAACGTCGCCGGGTGTGTTCCTGGCCAAGCTGCCGATCGTGGTCGGCCGCAAGGGCATCCTCGAAATCGACAAGAAGACTCAGGAACTGCGCCTGTCCCAGCAGGCCGGTTCGTTCCTGATCAACGACGGCCAGCTGTTTGTGCGCGACACCCGGATTACCGGCTGGAACGAAAAGGCCAACGGACCGGCGGCCTTCCAGTCGCCCAAGGAATTCCGCCCGTTCCTGTTGGCCTGGGGCGGCACCGAGACCTACATCGCCAACAGCAAGATGGCCAGCTTCGGTTACGCCAACAGTAAGTCGTACGGGGTGAGTATTTCCCAGTACACGCCGAACATGGCCAAGGTGCTCAAGCGCTCCGAGCCGACCGGCTGGATCATCGATTCCGAATTCTCGGACATGTGGTACGGCTTCTACTGCTACGAAACCACCGGCTTCGTGATCAAGGGCAACACCTACAAAGACAACATCGTCTACGGGATTGACCCGCACGACCGTTCCCACGGCCTGATCATCGCGGACAACACCGTCTACGGCACCAAGAAGAAGCACGGCATCATCATTTCGCGGGAAGTGAACGACAGCTTCATCTTCAATAACCGCAGCTATGACAACAAGCTTTCAGGCCTGGTGATCGACCGTAACAGCGTGAACAACCTGATCGCCGACAACGAGATCTACCGCAACCACACCGACGGCATCACCCTCTATGAGAGCGGCGACAACCTGCTGTGGGGCAACAAGGTGATTGCCAATCGTCGCCACGGTATCCGCATCCGTAACAGCGTGAACATTCGCCTGTACGAGAACAGCGCCATGGCCAACGGCCTGACCGGCGTGTACGGCCACATCAAGGATTTGACCGACACCGACCGCGACATCGCCCTCGACCCGTTCGACACCAAGGTCTCGCTGATTGTGGTCGGCGGTGAACTCGCGGGTAACGGCAGCGGGCCGCTGTCCATCGACTCGCCGTTGAGCGTCGAGCTGTACCGCGTAGCGATGCTGGCGCCGACCAAATCAAGCGGCATCAGCTTCAACGGCGTGCTGGGTGACCGTCAGGAAGAAATTCTCGACCTGCTGGTTCGCCAGCAGAAAGCCGTGCTGATCGATCCTGTCGAACGCCAGACCCAAATGCAGGACTGAGGATGACCCTTATGCACCCACACATGATCAAACTGCTGAGCCTCTCGGGTCTGACCCTCGGCCTGCTGTCGGCCAGCCAGGGCGTGCGCGCCGATGAAGTGAAAGCGCCTACGTTCAGCGCCGAGCCGTGCTGCAGCCTGTGCCCGGCCGCCCATGACGCGAAGAACTACACCACGCGCTACCAGCAGAACTTCACCACGCTGGTGCAAGCCCAGGGCGACTGGCTGTTCCGTACCCAGGAAGATTTGCGCACTGAATTCGACACCAGCCCCGCCGGCTACAAGCGCATGCAACAACTGCACGATGCGTTCAAGGCCAAAGGCGTGGAACTGGTGGTGGTCTACCAGCCGACCCGTGGCCTGGTGAACCGCAACAAGCTCAACCCCGCAGAGAAAGCCAGTTTCGATTTCGACAAAGCGCTGGGCAATTACAAAACCATGCTCGGGCGTTTTGCCAAGATGGGTTACGTGGTGCCGGACTTGTCGCCGCTTACCAACGAGCAACTGCCGGATGAGTTGCCCGCCCACGATTTCTACTTCCGTGGCGACCAACACTGGACCCCGTACGGTGCCCAGCGCACGGCGAAAATCGTCGGTGCCAAAGTGCGTGCAATGCCGGAGTTTGCCGGCATCCCCCAGCGTGAGTTCGAAACCAAGCGCTCCGGGCGCATGGGCAAGACCGGCACCCTGCACAACATGGCCGGGCAGCTGTGCGGCACCAGCTACGCGATCCAGTACATGGACCAATTCACCACCGAGCCCAAAGGCGAAGCGGGCGACGGCGACCTGTTCAGCGATGCCGGCAACCCGCAGATCACCCTGGTGGGCACCAGCCACAGCGGCAAGAACTACAATTTCGCCGGCTTCCTTGAACAGGAAATCGGTGCCGACATCCTCAACGTCGCCTTCCCCGGCGGTGGCCTGGAAGGGTCGATGATCCAGTACCTGGGCAGCGATGAATTCCAGAAAACCCCGCCGAAAATTCTGATCTGGGAATTCTCGCCACTGTATCGCCTCGACCAGGAGACCATCTACCGCCAGATGATGTCGCTGCTCGACAACGGCTGCGAAGGCAAGACCGCGCAGATGAGCGCCAGCACCACGTTGAAACCCGGCAAGAACGAATTAATGGTCAACAGTTCGAACAAAGACCTGCGCAACAGCAGCCATCAGGTCGACATCCGCTTCGCCGACCCGTCGGTGAAAACCCTGCAAGCCACCCTCTGGTACATGAACGGGCGCCACGAGGACATCAAGATCGACAAACCCGAAACATCCGATACAGACGGGCGTTTCGCCTTTGAACTGCGCACCGACGAAGACTGGGCCTCGCAAAACTTGCTGGCCGTGGAAGTGCAGGGCCCAGAAAAGGGCGCTGCCGCGCAGAAAGTCGAAGCGAAAATTTGCACACGCAACGTATTCCCCGCCGGTGGTCAACAGACCGCCTCAACCGGGCAATGAGGTTACCTATGCAGAAGTTATTGATCCCAACATTACTGGGCCTGGCGATGTTCGCCGGCTCCGTGAATGCCGCCGCGCCACTGCGTCCACCCCAGGGCTATTTCGCCCCGGTGGAAGCATTCAAGACCGGCGACTTCAAGAATGACTGCGACGCCATGCCGGCGCCGTACACCGGCTCGCTGCAATTTCGCAGCAAGTACGAAGGTTCGGACAAAGCCCGTTCCACCCTGAATGTGCAATCCGAAAAAGCCTTTCGCGACAGCACCGCCGACATCACCAAGCTGGAAAAAGACACCAGCAAGCGCGTGATGCAATTCATGCGCGACGGTCGTCCGCAGCAGCTGGAATGCACCTTGAACTGGCTCACGAGCTGGGCCAAGGCGGATGCGTTGATGTCCAAGGACTTCAACCACACCGGCAAGTCCATGCGCAAATGGGCGCTGGGCAGCATGGCTTCGGCCTATGTACGCCTGAAGTTCTCCGACTCGCACCCGCTGGCCAACCACCAGCAAGAGTCGCAGTTGATCGAAGCCTGGTTCAGCAAAATGGCCGATCAGGTCGTCAGCGACTGGGACAACCTGCCGCTGGAAAAAACCAACAACCACTCCTACTGGGCGGCCTGGTCGGTGATGGCCACGTCCGTCGCTGTGAACCGCCGCGACCTGTTTGATTGGGCGGTGAAGGAATACAAGGTCGGCGCCAACCAGGTCGATGACCAGGGCTTCCTGCCGAATGAATTGAAGCGCCAGCAACGTGCCCTGTCGTACCACAACTACGCGCTGCCGCCGCTGTCGATTATCGCCAGCTTCGCCCTGGTCAACGGCGTGGACCTGCGCCAGGAAAACAACGGTGCATTGAAACGCCTGGGTGACAAGGTGCTCGCCGGGGTCAAAGACCCGGAAATCTTCGAGAAGCAGAACGGCAAAGAGCAGGACATGAAGGACCTCAAGGAGGACATGAAATTTGCCTGGCTTGAACCCTTCTGCACCCTCTACACCTGCGCCCCGGATGTGCTCGAGCGCAAGCATGGCATGCAACCGTTCAAGACTTTCCGATTGGGCGGTGACCTGACCAAGGTCTACGACCCGACGCATGAAAAAGGCAACAAAGCTAACTGAAGAAACCGGCTCCAAATGTGGGAGCGGGCTTGCTCGCGAATGCAGTGTGTCAGTCGACACATCCGTTACTGAGCCACCGCATTCGCGAGCAAGCCCGCTCCCACACTGACCCGGTTCCTTCAGTGAGAGTGCAATACAACCTCCCCCGAAATCGTGGGGGGGTTTGGGGGGGCTCTGGCCCTTGACTGTTGGTTAAACATGGAGAGATCGGGATGGTTTTCTCGTCCAATGTGTTCCTGTTTCTGTTCTTGCCGATTTTCCTCGGCTTGTACTATTTGAGCGGGCAACGCTATCGCAACCTGCTGCTGCTGATTGCCAGCTACGTGTTCTACGCCTGGTGGCGAGTGGACTTCCTGGCGCTGTTCGCCGCCGTCACGCTGTGGAATTACTGGATCGGCCTCAAGGTCGGTGCGGCAGGCGTGCGCACCAAGCCGGCTCAACGCTGGCTACTGTTGGGCGTGGCGGTCGACCTGTGCATTCTCGGCTACTTCAAATACGCCAACTTCGGTGTCGACAGCATCAACGTGATGATGAAGTCGGCGGGCCTGGAGCCGTTCATTCTCACCCACGTGCTGTTGCCGATCGGGATCTCGTTCTACATCTTCGAGTCCATCAGCTACATCATCGACGTGTACCGCGGCGACACCCCGGCCACCCGCAACCTCATCGACTTTGCGGCGTTCGTAGCGATCTTCCCGCACTTGATTGCCGGCCCGGTGCTGCGCTTTCGCGACCTGGCCGACCAGTTCAACAACCGCACACACACCCTCGACAAGTTCTCCGAGGGCTGCACGCGGTTCATGCAGGGTTTCATCAAGAAAGTCTTCATCGCCGACACCCTGGCGGTGGTGGCCGACCATTGCTTCGCCCTGCAAAACCCCACCACCGGCGATGCCTGGCTCGGCGCGCTGGCCTACACCGCGCAGCTGTACTTCGACTTCTCCGGCTACAGCGACATGGCCATCGGCCTGGGCTTGATGATGGGTTTCCGCTTCATGGAAAACTTCAAACAGCCGTACATCAGCCAGTCGATCACCGAGTTCTGGCGCCGCTGGCACATCAGCCTGTCCACCTGGCTGCGCGATTACCTGTACATCACCCTGGGTGGCAACCGTAAAGGCACGCTGACCACCTACCGCAACCTGTTCCTGACCATGCTGCTCGGTGGCCTGTGGCACGGTGCGAACATCACCTACATCGTGTGGGGCGCCTGGCACGGCATGTGGCTGGCGATTGAAAAAGCCATCGGCCTCAACACCGCGCCGCGCAGTTTCAACGTGGTGCGTTGGGCCTTCACTTTCCTGCTGGTGGTGATGGGCTGGGTAATCTTCCGCTCGGAGAACCTGCACGTCGCCGGCCGTATGTACGGTGCGATGTTCAGCTTTGGCGAGTGGTCGCTGTCGGAACTCAACCGCGCCAACCTTACCGGCCTGCAAGTGGCAACCCTGGTGGTGGCCTACGCAACACTGGCGTTCTTTGGCCTGCGCGATTTCTACAGCAACCGCCCTGCCGAGAAAGCCAAGCCAGCCGACCCGAGCCTGATCAAGGCCGTGCCGGGCGACAACCCGGGCAGCATCCATCAGCCAGGTTTCACCGTCGGCCAGGACGCCGCCGTGCAACCGGCCTACTGGACCGCTGACTGGCCACGCTACGCCATGCGCGCCGCAGTGCTGCTGCTGTTCGTGGCGTCGATCCTGAAATTGTCGGCGCAGAGTTTCTCGCCGTTCCTTTACTTCCAATTCTGAGGGAGCCGACCATGACCCGTTCATTCCGCGTCCTCTATATCGCGCTGTTCCTGCTGGTGCTGCTGGCCCTGGGCGCCTGGTCGATGCGCAGTTTCTTCGGCTTCAGCACCAATCCCGACGCGACGGTGCTCAATGGTCGCTGGACCAAAGCCGTCGAAACGCATTACGACGACCAGTTCCCGATCAAGCGTATTGGCACCAACCTGTGGGCTGCGCTGGACTACAAGCTGTTCAACGAAGGCCGCCCTGGCGTGGTGCTGGGCCGCGATCACTGGTTGTACAGCGACGAGGAGTTCAACCCCGCCGTCAATGAAGACCAGAACCTGGAGGGCAACTACGCGCTGGTCGAAGGCGTACGCCAGAAGCTCAAAGCCCAAGGCATTCAATTGGTCATGGCGATTGTGCCGGCCAAGGTGCGCCTGTACCCGGAACACCTGGGTGACGTGAAACCGGCGAGCATCCACGCCAACCTGTACCAGGACTTCCACGCCCGCGTGGCTGCCGACAAGATTATCGCCCCGGACCTGCTAGGCCCGCTGCAACAGGCCAAGCTTGGCGGCAAGCAAGTGTTCCTGCGCACCGACACCCACTGGACGCCGGACGGCGCCGAAATCGCCGCCAAACAGCTGGCCAAGGTGATTAGCGAAAAGACGCCGCTCAGCGGTGAACGACAACGCTTTGTGACCGAGGCCGAGAAGACGGAGCCGCACAAAGGCGACCTGCGTCTGTTCCTGCCGCTGGACCCGTTGTTTGAAAACCTGATGCCGCCCAAGGAGCCGCTGCAAAAACGCGTGACGCACCTGGCTGAAAACCAAGGCGACGACGCGCTGTTCAGCAACAGCGAAACCCCAGTGGCACTGGTCGGCACCAGCTACAGCGCCAACCCCAACTGGAACTTCGTCGGCGCGCTCAAGCAAGCCTTGCACAGCGACGTCATCAACTACTCCGAAGACGGCCACGGCCCGATTCTGCCGATGCTCAGCTACCTGAAAAGCGACGACTTCAAGAACAGCCCGCCACAGGTGCTGATCTGGGAATTTCCTGAACGTTATCTGCCCGTCAACAACGAAATCGGTGACGCCGACCCGCAGTGGGTTGCGCAGCTTAAACAAGCCGGTTCGCGCCAACAAAACATGGCACTGAACACCCCAGTTAAACACCAAAAATCCGAGACGCCCGACCGGGCGCAAAACTGAAAGAGAGGTAACTCACATGACTTTCACTACTACTCCGCGTCGTCTCGCCAAGACCCTGGCTATTGCTGCCGGCTTGAGCTTCGTATCGATGTCCGCTTTCGCCGGGGGCGACGCCGCCCTCTACGGCCCAACCGCGCCAAAAGGCTCAAGCTTCGTGCGGGTCTACAACGCCAGTAACCAGGAAGTCAGCGCCACCGTCGGCGCCACCAACCTGAACGACGTTGCACCGCTGGCCAGCAGCGACTTCAGCTTCATGCCGGGCGGCGACTACAGCGCCAAGGTCGGCAGCCAGACCGTGCCGGTCAAACTCGCCGCCGACCACTACTACACCCTGGTTAACAGCGGCAGCGGCCAGCCACAACTGATCGAAGAACCGCCGTTCAAGAACAAGCAGAAATCCCTGGTACGCGTGCAGAACCTCAGCGACAAGGCCCTGACCCTGAAGACCGCCGACGGCAAGACCGACGTGGTCAAGTCGGTGGCCGCCAAAAGCCGTGGCGAGCGCGAAATCAACCCGGTGAAAGTCAGCCTGGCGCTGTATGACGGTGACAAAAAGGTCGGCGACGTGAAGCCGGTAGCCCTGGAGCGCGGTGAAGCGGCGGTGCTGTATGTCACCGGTTCCGGTTCGAGCATCTCGCCAGTCTGGGTAAAACGCCCGGTGTCGACCCGCTGATGATTTCCCTGTGGGAGCCGGGCTTGCCCGCGATGGCATCACCTCGGTGTCACTGACAGACCGAGTCGCCTGCATCGCAGGCAAGCCAGCTCCCACAGAGACCGAGACAAAAACAAGAGTGAAACGACAAACCTTCGTAGCTCTGACCCAAATCGATTCAAGGAGAAACATCCATGATCCCAGTAATCCTTTCCGGTGGTAGCGGCTCACGTCTTTGGCCGCTTTCCCGCAAACAGTTCCCTAAGCAATTCCTGGCCCTGACCGGCGAGCACACGCTGTTCCAGCAAACCCTGGAGCGCCTGGTGTTTGAAGGCATGGACTCCCCAATCGTGGTCTGCAACAAGGACCACCGCTTTATCGTCAACGAGCAACTGAGCACGCGTAAGCTCGAATGCCAGCGCATCCTGATGGAACCGTTCGGGCGCAACACCGCGCCGGCCGTGGCCCTGACCGCGATGATGCTGGTCAACGAAGGCCGCGACGAACTGATGCTGGTGCTGCCGGCCGACCACGTGATCGACGACCAGAAAGCCCTGCAACGTGCGCTGGCCCTGGCTACCGTGGCCGCCGAGCGTGGCGAGATGGTGCTGTTCGGCGTGCCGGCGACCCGTCCGGAAACCGGTTATGGCTACATCAAGTCCACCAACGACTCGCTGCTGCCCGAAGGGGTGAGCCGCGTGCAACAGTTCGTGGAGAAGCCCGACGAAAAACGCGCGATCGAGTTCGTCAAAAGCGGCGGCTACTTCTGGAACAGCGGCATGTTCCTGTTCCGCGCCAGCCGCTTCCTTGAAGAGCTGAAAAAACATGATCCGGACATCTACGACACCTGCGTACTCACCCTGGAACGCAGCGAGCAGGATGCCGACACCGTAACGCTCGACGAAGCCACCTTCGCCTGCTGCCCGGACAATTCCATCGACTACGCCGTGATGGAAAAAACCCAGCGCGCCTGCGTGGTGCCGCTGAGTGCCGGCTGGAGCGACGTAGGTTGCTGGGCCTCGTTATGGGCGGTCAATGACAAAGACGTCAACGGCAACGTCAGCAAAGGCGACGTGGTCATCCAGGACAGCCGCAATTGCATGATCCATGGCAACGGCAAGCTGGTGTCGGTGATCGGCCTGGACAATATCGTGGTGGTGGAAACCAAGGACGCGATGATGATTGCCCACAAGGACAAGGTCCAGGGCGTCAAGCAGATGGTCTCGACCCTCAACGAACAGGGCCGCAGCGAAACCCAGAACCACTGCGAAGTCTATCGGCCGTGGGGCTCCTACGACTCGGTGGACATGGGCGGGCGTTTCCAGGTCAAGCACATCTCGGTCAAGCCGGGGGCGTGCCTGTCGCTGCAAATGCACCACCACCGCGCCGAACACTGGATCGTGGTCAGCGGCACGGCCGAAGTCACCTGTGACGAGAACGTGTTCCTGCTCTGCGAAAACCAGTCCACCTACATTCCCATCGCTTCGGTGCACCGCCTGCGCAACCCGGGCAAGATCCCGTTGGAGATCATCGAGGTGCAATCGGGCAGCTATTTGGGCGAAGACGATATCGAGCGGTTTGAAGATATCTACGGGCGCTCCACGCCGATTGAACGTGGTGTGTCGGTGAAAACTATCGCGCAGTAAAACGGTCGTAGAAGAAGCCCTCGCCCAGCCCATTGCGTCCCCTATCCGCAGTGGGCCGGGTGGGGGCTTTTTGTTTGGGCGTTGTGGTGCCTGTAAAGGCCTCATCGCAGGCAAGCCAGCTCCCACAGGGGAATGCATTCCAACGGATGTACCCGGTCAACTGTGGGAGCTGGCTTGCCTGCGATGGCGCCCGAAAGCACAACCGCCATCATTGACCCTTGCCCCCATCCTGCCTATCCTCGCGCCTGTCACGACGCATTCGTGATGAGGTTTGACGGCCTCGGAAACTCATAGGATCCCATTTTCATCAGGAGATCCATCATGTCCAAAAAAACCACCCGCCCCACCCCGTTCGGCCCTAGCGAGCGCAGTGAAGAACCGTTGTTTTGCGTACAACCCGGCATTCCCATCGAACATGCACTGGAACATGCCAGTTATGTTTTTGGCACTGCGCGCGTGCTCACCCTGGCGGCTCAAGACTTATGCACAGAACACCAGAGCTACCTGAATTGGGCCAGCCTGCAATTGGCCGAAACCGGCTTGGCATTGGTTGAGGCTTCCATCGAAGGCTTGCAGGCGGATTCTTCTGCGCAGTAAGCAAGTCATCGTGAGCAAGCCCCCTCCCGCGGTTGGCCGTATCTCAAAGGCGGTACGCGGTTAAATGCGGGAGGGGCCGTAGAGGCTACGCGGTGAATGGCGTTTGACCGTGGGTAATGATTCGACTCACCTGCTCACCCTCTACTCTGTACTTCAAGGGCAGGGCAAATTTCGTCTCCACATAAAAAATATGCGGGTTATCGGTTTTCATGACCGTCAGCCCCGAGGTATTGACCTCGTAGTAATGCGTCATCTTGTCCAATTGGTTGCCATGTCGACGGCGCCCAAAAATAGTCGTGGAGATCTCTTTGGTTGCCGCATCATCAGGCGCCAGATCCGTGAAGTAATGCCTGGCTCGCCCACCCGGTAACGGCTTGCCATCCACGTTAAGCACCGAGGACTGCAGATGCCAATCGCTGTTAATTGCGGCATGAGACTTTGCCCCGGTGTAATGGTAGAAACGGTTCTCGCCTGTGACGGGCGGATCCATCAGCGCCTTTTCACCCGGGAAAGCTTCAGGCACCTTGGGTCGTTTAAAGGCCGGCTGACTGCCGGATACCCCCACGCCTGCAGATGAACCAGAGCTGCCATGCCCGGCAGGACGTTTTTGCGGCTGAGGCCTGATCCCACTCATGCGTTGCAGTGTTTCGGGCTTGACGCCCCCCAGCATGCTGTTCAGTCGCCATTCGCCGGTGCCCGTTGGCTGCAGGAACATCACCGTTTTCTGGGTGACAGGATCAATAACCCGAACCTGGCCGCCCGCAACTTTATAGTTCCGGCTGATTTCAAATACTCGGCTGGTGGCCGTGCCATCGGTGAAACGAACATAGTGCTGATCACCGACTTGGTAAGTGCCATCCCCTTTTATATTACGGCCCTCAAGCAGGCTATCAGGCAGTGAGTGAGCACTGTAGTCGGGCAGCTGGCGACCGGTGCCGGCGATGTCGGATACCGCGTTCGATACCTTCCCAGAGACGCCAACACTGACAGACTGCTCCTGCAATAGTTGCTTCAGCTCCCTGTAACTACTTTTCAACACGGTCTTCCCGCCCCTTGCCAGTCCCACTGCCAGGTCTCCCAGACCATCGGTGGGGTTCAGGCCACTGGCAACTGAGCGCAAAACACCATCGGACACCTTGAACGCCCGTGTTCCGAGCTTTTCACCCAACTTGCCCAACGCCTTGCTCGCCTGCCCCAGCCCTTTGCCGAATGGAAGGATGAAGCCAAAGATATCCAGCGCAAAGTCCTTGAGGGCCGCGCCGGTATTGCCCTTGACTGCGTTTTCGATGGCATTTTTGAACGGAATCAGTCCGGTCACAAAATCATGCCCGGCCTGGATGCCGACCTCTTCCTTTTCCACCTCGGTCACGTCTTTGGCGCCTGCCTTTATGGCATCGCGATCATGTAACAGGTGGTCGGCGATCACCTTGGCGATCGTGTTGAACCGAGCATTCACGGAAACCGTGGAACTGGCGTCCTGCCCTTGCCTGGGCTCAGGCAAATAAGGTGCGTTGAGCTGCTGAGTCAGCAGCCCCGTCGAAACCTTGCCGGCCTGTGACGGGGTGCCGTTTTCATAGGCCTCATAATCGACCGGAACACTGACCCCTTTAGCCTGAGTCGTGGCGTAGGTTTGAGCGTTGGCCACTCGTGGAGGCGGGTTAGGCAGATACCGGGGCAGGTCGTCGCGACGGCGGATGACGCCTTGCAAGGGGAACACTTCGTAGTACACATGGCGCAGGTTTTTATCGTCCCGGTCACTGCCGTTTTTGTCGATTTTGGTCAGCACCCGCATCAACAATCCGTAACGCGCCTTGGCCGCTTGTGCCTGCTCCGGGGTCTGCGCCCCCTCAGCCTGCGCAACACTGGCTTTGCGTAGAGAAAAAAACTCGACCTTACCCGACGCAATGGTGTGTTTGTCTTGCGCAGACAGCTGCAATAGTTGGTGTCTGGAGGTGGTTGTCACGCCCTCCTTCAAGTTGTTGAAGTAGCTATCGAACTGGCTGTCGAATGTCTGGTTAACATCAGGAAGCGGCTTGACCCGGGGGAAACGGTTACCTAATTGAAAATCGTACCGCTCCCCTCTTGGGATACGGTCCATCTTTCCAGACATGTAGATATCCAGTAACGAGTGGTGCTGGCTTTCGCTGGCATCGATGTTGGCAATGCTGATATTACGCACATCAAATGGGTGATCGGCGCCGTAGGCAGCCTTCAGGTTTTCAAGTGCGATGTTCTTGCGGACAGGCATGGCAGCGCTTATCTGCTCCTGGGCTTTTTTCAGTGAGGAGAGCGCCTCATTGAAAGCGTCGCGTAACCCGGCCACGTCTTCCGACGTATAGGCTTCATCGTCCTTTCCTGCAATTTTGTCCTGGGCAACGCCCCACTGAATCAACGCATTGGACTGAGCCTTGGCCTCGACAACCACCTCGGCCTCCGAGACTGGACTGTGGTTGGCCAGCCCCATGAACGTTTGAAAATCGGTGTATGTCGCGATGCCCGGCGCCCAAAACTCTTGCGCCTGCACAACCGCCGACAGCTTGGCAAAAGCCGCCGACTTGACCACTAGGTTGCTGGGCATATCTTCGGCAATGAAGGCAGGGTCAGCGCCTGCAAGCAACAAGCGCGCGGCGGCCGATGCCAGCTCGGCAGGTACCTTGCCCTGGTCCACCAGATGTTTCTCCAGGCGCGAGACCACCACCGAAGGATGGACGTCCCGATTGGCTGGCTGGTAAAGGTCATACCCGGCCACGACGCCACGCTTGCTGCCGGCCTGTGGATCCAGCGCCAGCACCATTGCCGCCAACGCCCAATTTGCATCTCTGCTGGTCAGTGACGCGTCACTGTTGAAGGCCGTTTCCAGCGCTTGGCCCAAGTGTCTGATCTGAGCACTGCCCAGCATGCTTTCAAGCATCTGCGCGGCGCTCATGCCTTGAAGCGAAGCCCCATGCGTCTCATAAAAAGCAGCGAAGATACCTTTGCCAGGCGACAACTTGGCCATTTCAGCGGTCGCCATTTCGCTTAGCCGGGTGCGCTGGCCACTGTCCAATGTGGCGGGCTGGGATAACAGCCCCCAGTAATTGCCGTGCTCAACCGGCTCGGGCAGCGGCTCCTTGCACACGGCGATGAGGTTGGCCAGTTGCCCGAGGTCCTTGGGGACCAGCAATTGATTTTCCCGCAGGAACCACGCCAGCGGCACATCCTCGCCCGGCGCGATTTTATAGGCGCGCCCAAAGGTTGAAACGTAATGAGCGGAAAACGTCTTCGCTTCGAGCAACGCTGCAACATCCAGACTCGGATCCTCGGCGATGGCCGCCTGAATATCTTCCAACGCCACCGTCAGGCAATAATTGTTATGAATGTTCCCTGCCAATTCTTGGCGCTGACTGAGCGTCAGCGCCGAAGGCTTAGAGGTGTCGCGGGCCGGAGGGTTTTCCAATGGGGCTCTGCGCAACCGAGGCAACGTGGGCGTTTGGGGAGCCGAAGGCGCTTGTGACGTTTCATAGCCCACCGCCGCCGCAGGTGGTTCAACCGGCAATGAAGAGGGTGGCGTTATAGCCAAAAGCGGTTGCAGATTGCCTGGACTGAGGGGGAGGTTAATCATCGACTCTTTCTCACATAAAAGGACTGGAAATAGGACCTGTTGAAGCGCTCTGTTCCGACAGGCTTCGGTACTTCCTGAGTGTCGATTCGTACAAAAACCGCTAAAAAAACTTGTTTGATCATGTGTTCAATGCAGCGCACATACCCTGTCTGTGCCCGCAGATAGTCAACCCAGCCCAGCCACAGGTACGATGGTCTATCCCTTCGCGAGGTCATCATCATGTTCTTCGGCGTTCTACTGATCATCACCTGGCTGATCCTGCTCCTGCGCTACCCCGCCAAGGCGTTGCCGGTGTCGCTGGCCGCTGCCGTCGGCCTGGGCTTTGTGGCCATTTGGGTGGTGTGGCTGGACAACCGCGAAGCCTCGCAACTGTCGCGCCTGGAATTGCGCATCAGCTATGCACCACAGGAATGCCCGGCCGACCGCCCCTTGAAACTGGTGCTGAACAACGGCAACGACGTGCCCCTCACCGAGCTGCGCTGGCGGCTCGCCGCTTATGCACCGGGCGATACCGTCAACCTGGCCGACAACGTCTATGCGGCGCCACGTTATCGCGGCCCCGGCGAACTGCAGGCCGGCGCTACCTGGGACGATTGCCTGCCCACACCTCCATTGCGCCCTGGCTACCGCCCGCAAACCCTGGAATTTCGCGCCGAGCACCTGCAAGGCAGCTTCTCGGACTGACAAAGGACTGATCCATGCCCAACGTACTCATCACCGGTTGCTCCAGCGGCATCGGCCGCGCCCTGGCCGACGCGTTCAAATCTGCAGGCTTTGAGGTCTGGGCCAGTGCCCGCCGCGAGGCAGACGTCGCCGCCCTCGCTGCAGCCGGCTTCAACACGGTACAACTGGACGTCAACGACAACGCCGCCTTGCAGCACCTCGCCGAACAGTGGGGCGAGCTGGATGTGTTGATCAACAACGCCGGCTACGGCGCCATGGGCCCGCTGCTCGACGGCGGCACCGCAGCGATGCAACGCCAGTTCGAGACCAACGTGTTTTCCATCGTCGGCGTGACCCAGGCGCTGTTCCCCGCGCTGCGTCGCGGTAAAGGCCTGGTGGTCAATATCGGCAGCGTTTCCGGGGTGCTGGTTACACCGTTTGCCGGGGCGTACTGCGCGTCGAAAGCCGCGGTGCATGCCCTGAGCGATGCATTGCGCATGGAACTGGCACCATTTGGTGTAAGGGTCATGGAAGTACAGCCGGGGGCTATCGACACGAGCTTTGCGAAAAATGCAGGCGCCCAGGCCGAACTGTTGATCAACGAGAAATCGCCGTGGTGGCCGTTGCGCGACGGTATTCGTGCGCGCACCCAGGCCTCGCAAGACAACCCGACCTCAGCCGAGCACTTTGCCGCTCAAGTGCTGAAAGCGGTGCAGCAGTCAAAACCGCCACGGTTGTTGCGCGCGGGCAATGGCAGCCGGGCGTTGCCGTTGATGGCGGCGTTGTTGCCCAAGGCGTTGCTGGAGGCGGTGTTGAAAAAGCGCTTCGGCCTGACGGGTTCACTCTAACCTTTCATAAAATCAATAAACGCCCGCACCTTCAACGGCAAATGCCGGGTATCCGGGTACATCGCATAAACCCCTTGTGGGGCGAAGCGATGGTCGGCCAATAACCGCACCAGCCGCCCCGCCTCCAGATCCTCCTGCACCAGCCATTGCGGCAGTACTGCCACGCCGTGTCCACGCACGGCGAACGCCTGGAGGACGGCAGCACTGTCGGCCACCAGCGCCGTTTGACCGGCGCGGTATTGATGCGCGGCACCTGCCGGGTCGGTCACGCTCAGTTCCGTCAAACGGCCATGGCCCAACCTGGGCACACGTTCCAACTCATCCAACGTCTGAACGCCGGCAAACCCGGGAGCGGCCACCGCAAATACTTCGAACGTCGACAGCTGCACCGCGCGGTGGGTGGAGTCCAGCAGGCGGCCCAACCGAATCGCCACGTCAAAGCGTTCCGAGATCAAATCGGCATGGGTGGAGGATGTGGATAAGTGAATGTTCAGGTCCGGGTGCGCGCGGCGAAAGGCTTCCACCGCCGGGGCGACTACCGCCAGCGCATATTCCACGGTGGTGGTGATGCGCAACGTGCCTTTGAGCTGGGCATGTTCGGAGCGCGCCTCTTCCACCGCCAGACGCGCTTCTTCAAGCATGCGCGTGCAACGCAAGTAGAAGCGTTCGCCGGCATCGGTCAGTGCCAGTTGGCGGGTGTTGCGGGTCAGCAGGGTCACGCCCAATTCTGCTTCCAGGCGCTTGAGGTTAAAGCTGACCACGGCACGGGTCTGGCCCAACAGGTCCGCCGCCGCGGTCAGCGAGCCGGCCTCGACCACGGCCTTGAAGGTGTCGAAACGGTCCAGGCTGACCATCGGCCACGCCCTCCTTTGTCAAAATATTTTTGACAAACTAACAGGCAAACCGGCGTATCCCAAACCCTGCATCGCGCCTACCCTGCCCGCTTCACTCGCAGGATCGCGTTCATGACCTACCGCTCGAAAGTCGCCTGGATCTTTTTACTGGGCTTCGCCCTGGACTTGGTGAACATGTTTGTCGCCACAGTCGCCTACCCGGATATCGCCCGCGAACTGCACGCCTCGGTCACGCAATTGGCGTGGATCAGCAACGCATACATGCTCGGGCTGACCGTGATTATTCCCTTGAGCGTCTGGCTGGCGGCGATCCTGGGCGAGCGAACACTGATCGCCGTGAGCCTGCTGGTGTTTGCCGGCGCGTCGGTAATGGTCGGCCAGGCCGGCTCCATCGAAACACTGATTGGCTGGCGTGCGTTGCAAGGGCTGGGCGGCGGCTTGCTGATTCCCGTGGGCCAGGCCATGGCTTATCGGCACTTTCCACCGGCAGAACGCAGCCAACTGACGGCACGCGTGATGTCGGTCGCCCTGCTGGTTCCGGCGCTGTCACCGGCGTTGGGTGGGTTGATTGTCGACACCATGGCCTGGCGCTGGATCTTTTACGCCAACCTGCCACTGGCACTGATGACCCTGCTGCTGGCGTTGCTGTGGATAAAACCTGATAGCCCGACAACCGTTCGACCGGGCCTGGAGCTGGGCAGCATTTTCAAACAAATCCGCAGCCCGCTGTTGCGGGTGGCGATGCTGATCTATCTGTTCATCCCGGGCGTATTCATCGGCACCTGCCTGATCGCCATCCTCTACCTGCGCGGCCTGGGCTATGACGCGACACACACCGGCGCACTGATGTTGCCGTGGGCGCTGGCCTCGGCGCTGGCGATTTTCCTCAGCAAAAAGCTGTTCAACCGCTGCGGCCCGAAACCGTTGCTGCTGGCGGGCATGGTGTTGCAATGCATCGGAATCCTCCTGCTGACCAAACCCGAGCCCGCCGTGATTATTGCGGCCTACGCCTTGATGGGCCTGGGTGGCAGCCTGTGCAGCAGCACCGCGCAGACGCTGGCGTTTCTCGACATTCCCGATACACACATGGGCCACGCCAGCGCCCTGTGGAATATCAATCGGCAAGTGAGTTTCTGCCTCGGCGCCGCCGCACTCAGTGCGTTGTTGTCGGCCTTGGATTCCTTCGCCATAACCTTCACGATAGCGGCAGCCCTGACACTGCTGCCCCTCTTGGCAGTGTTGCGCCTGGATGCGTCCAGAGTCAGCACACTGCTTCACCCTGCCAGCGAGCCACAGCCATGATTGATTACCGCGATTTTTTTGAGGAAGTGACCCAGACCCACGTCGAGATCGAACAGTGGTTTGCCGGGGTTGCGCCAGAAGGCACGTTGCAGAGTTTGCTGGCGCGCTTCTCGCCTGAATTCAGCATGGTTGCCCCCGCCACCGGCGCGAGGGTAAATGCAGCCGGATTGAATGCCTTGTTCACGCGCCTGGGCGGCATGCGCCCGGGGCTGAAAATCACCTTGAGTGAAATGGTCGGGATTGACCGGCATGCGCGCGGTGCCATCGTGACCTATCGCGAACATCAGGTTGACGACAGCGGCACCCAGACCGATCGACGCGCCACCGTGGTGTTCGAAAAGCAGGCCAGCGGCGCGCTGCTGTGGCGCCACCTGCATGAAACCTTCATCAAGGCCTGACGCGCTCAAAACGGTGGGAGCTGGCTTGCCTGCGATAGCGGTGGGTCAGTTGCACATCTTTCTACTGACAGTGCGCTATCGCAGGCAAGCCAGCTCCCACACAAGCCCGCTCCACCTTTCAGTGTTGTGCTGGGTCAACGATAACGGTGCAGGTGATACCCGCCGCCAGCAACAGGCCGTCCGGCACTTCATCAATGTGAATCCGCACCGGCACCCGCTGGGCCAGGCGCACCCAGTTGAAGGTCGGGTTCACATCCGCCACCAGCTCGCGGCTCTCGGGGTTGTCGCGGTCGTAGATGCCGCGCGAGATGCTTTCCACATGGCCCTTGAGCGTCTCGCCGCTCATCAGTTGCATATCGGCCTTGTCGCCGACTTTGACGTGGGGCAGCTTGGTTTCTTCGAAGAAGCCATACACCCAGAACGAGTTCATATCGACCACAGCCATCTTCGCTTCACCGATGCGCGCGTAGTCGCCACGGTGCACGTTGAGGTTAGTGACGTAGCCGTCCACCGCCGCCACGACTTGCGTTCGCTTCAAGTTAAGTTCAGCGGCTTCCAGCTGCGCCAGCGCGTGTTGATAGTCGGCCAGGGCGGAGTCAGCAATGTTGCTGGCGTCGTCGCGGTTTTCCCTGGAGATCACCAACGCGTCGAGGTCAGCGCGGCGGTGGGCGTTGACCTTGCGCATTTCCCAGGTGGCTTTACGGGACGCTACCAGGGACTGGGCTTGCTTGACCGCAATGCGGTAGTGCTCGGGGTCGATCTGCATCAGCAGGTCGCCCTTTTTCACCAACTGGTTGTCCCGCACCGGCACGTCGACCACTTCCCCGGTAACGTCGGCGGCGACGTTGATGATGTCGGCGCGCACGCGGCCATCGCGGGTCCAAGGCGTTTCCATGTAGTGCACCCACAATGTGCGGCCAATCCAGATCGCCAAAGCCAGTACCAGCAAGGTCGCAAGCAGGCTGAAAAACTTTTTCATCGGGGCATTCTCAACGGTAGACGGTCAGCGCCAGCGCGCCGAACAGGCAAACGAACAGGCTCAGGCGCAGCAACGCCGGGTGCCAGAAAAAACGGTACAGGTCGAACCCGGCCAGGAAGCGATCCAGGGCCCAGGCAAGCGCGGCCGCGATCAAGAACATCAGGGTCATGGTCGGCATGTAGAGGCCGTGAAAGGCTATTTCACGCGGCATGTGGAGATCCTTTGAGGGCAGCCAGCGGCGATTGCGGGTCAAGCAACGAGGTGCGAATAAAGTGCAGGTAGCTTTTCACCCGGCGCAGGGCCGAGGTGTCGAAGTGCGGGGCGAAAGGTTCGTCGGTGGCCTGCACGCGGCTGATCGCATGGTCGACGGCAATTAGCCCGCGCTCCAGGTTGCTCGCGCTGGGCTGCAGGAACAGCCGCACCAGCGAGCGGCCCATCACGCGGATTGCCTGGCGCCATGGCTGGGATTCGGCATAGGCCGGGTGCACCGGCAAAATCGCCTGCTCCTTACGCAGTTCGATGATCGCGTGGCCGACTTCCAGCACCACGAACATCCAGCGCAGCAGGTCGCGCTGCACTTGCGGCTGGCCGACGGCGAGGCCGTAAGCCTGGTGCAGCAGGTCGCGGGTGCGGCTTTCGAAACTCGACGCCAGGCCCTTGAGCTTGCCACTGATCGCATACACCACTTGCTCACGCAGGTCCTGCTCGAGGCGGCGCCACAGCCAACGGCTGTTGGGCGGCAGGATTATCGCCCCCGCCGCCGCGCACACCAGCATGCCGATGACCATGGCGATGTAGTCGTTGATAAAGGTGTAGGGGTTGTAGACCGTGAGGTTGTCCGGCACCGAGCCGGTGCTGAAGAAAATCAGCAGGCCCACACCGACGCCCGCATATTTTGGCCGTGAGGCGAGGAAGGCGCCGAAGATGATCACCGGCGCAAGCATCACGCACAGCAGCGGGAAACCGTCGATCCAGGGGAACACGAAGAACATTTCGACGAAGCCCACCAATGCGCCGATCAAGGTGCCGCAGGCCATCTGGAACGCCATGCGTTTGGGGTTGGGCGTGGCGGCGGACAGGCCAACGGTGGCGGCGGCGATCAGGGTCATGGTCGCGCCACTCGGCCAGGCGGTGGCCACCCAGTAGCTGCCGAGCACGATCAGGATGAACGACGCGCGAATCCCTGAAGCGGCGCAGGCCAGCCAGTTGGTTTTGGGGATAAAGGTTTCATCCCACTGCTCGCGTGCATGGCTGTGATCAGCCAGGGAGGCGTGGGTCTGCGCGTAGTTGTGCAGGTCGTCGACGAAGCGGTACAGCAGCTCGTAGGCCGTATGAAAATCCAGCTGCTCGGCTTCGCTCGGGTTGCCTTCCTGGAAGGTGGCACGCAGGCTGCGCACTTTGGCGGGCAGGCCGTCCTTGTAGGCGCTCAGTTGGTTGACCAGGCGCGCGGCGTCGGGGCTGGTGAGGGCACGGCCGGAGAAGCCGTCGAGCACTTCGGCAAGGTCCTGCAGGCCGGGCTTGATCGCCGCGACCACATGATCGGCTTCAACCGTGCGCAGCCGTTCCAACAGCTGGTGCAGCGCATTGAAACGCGTAGTAATGCTCATGAACTCGCTGTTGAGGCGACTGAGCCGACCGTTGCGCCGACGCATATGCGGGTCTTCAAACACGGTGACGCTGCGCAAGCCTTCCAGGCCCACGGCTTCGGCGATAAAGCGCACGTTGCTGGCCTCAAAACCTTCGCGCTGGCTGCGCCCACGCAGGCCGTCGGTGACGAACAGCGCGAACACGCCAAAGCGCTGATACAGGGCGTTGCGCATGGCCGCGCTGCTGGTCTGCGGCAGGATCGCGGCGCTGACCAGCGTGGAACAGAGAATCCCCAGGGAAATTTCCAGCACCCGCCACACCGCCGCCATGAACGCGCCGTCCGGGTGCGCCAGGGCGGGCAAACCCACCATCGCCGCCGTGTAGCCGGCCAGCACAAAACCATAGGCGCGGAAGTTGCGGTTACGCGTTGCGCCAGCGGTGCAAATGCCGACCCAGATCGCCAGCGCGCCGAGGAACAATTCGGTGTTCTGTGCAAACAAGGCAATCAAAAAGACCATCACCGCCGAACCCGCCAGGGTGCCGAGGAAGCGGTAAAAGCTCTTGGCGAACACCTGGCCGCTCTGCGGTTGCATCACGATAAACACGGTGATCATCGCGGTACGCGGTTGCGGCAGCTCCAGGCGCATGGCCAACCACAGCGTGAGGAACGCAGCGATCAGCACCTTGAAGATATAGACCCAGGTCACGCCATCACTGCGTGCCCAGTCGAAAAAACCACGGCGCCACTCAAGGGAGTGCAACCAGCGCAGCGGTGCAGGCAAGGAAGTCATGAACGCCTACTCAGTGATCAAACACGGCAAGCGCCGCCGGGGTTTTGCCGGGGAGACTCTTGGCATCTTGCGGCATATCGTTACCGGCGCCGAGCCCGCCACCCAGGGCGGTCACCAGTTCGGCATGGGCACTCAGGCGCGCGGCCTGCACCTGTTGCTCCACCTGTTGCTGGCGGAACAGCAGGGTCTGGGCGTTCAGCACATTGAGGTAGTCGGTAAGGCCGCGCTGATAGGCGATCATCGCGATGTCGTAGGTTTTCTGTGCCGAGGCCACCGACTGCGCGGCAAAGGCCGACTGCTTGTCCATGGATTCGCGGCGGATCAACTGGTCGCTGATGCCCTTGAGCGCATTGACCAGAGTCTGGTTGTACTTGGCCACGGCGAGGTCATAACCGGCGCTGGCCTCGCCCAACTGCGCGCGCAAACGGCCGCCGTCGAAGATCGGCAAGGTGATCGCCGGGCCGACGTTGTAGTTGAATTTCTGACCGCTGAGAAAGCCCAGCATGGTGCCGCCGGTAGCGACGAAACCCAGGCTACCGACCAGGTCGACATTGGGGTAGAAACCGGCATGGGCCACATCAATGCCTCGGGCCTGGGCGGCGACTTGCCAACGGCTGGCGACCACGTCCGGGCGCTGACCAAGCAATTGCGCCGGCAAGCTCGATGGCAATTTCAGCGGCGCGGCGAGGGCCAGGCTCGGCCGTTGCAGTTGCGCGCCTTCACCCGGACCTTTGCCCGCCAACGCCGCCAGTTGGTTACGGCTCAGGGCGATTTCTTCGTCCACGGCGTCGAGTTGGCGATGGGTTTCCGGCAACGGCGTTTCAGCCTGGCTGACATCAAAATGGGTGCCGATCCCGGCATTCAAGCGTTTGTTGGCCAGGTCGAGAATTTGCTGTTGCTGGGCCAACGTGGCGGCAACGATGTCGCGGTTGGCATAGTGCAACGACAGCTGGATATAGGCGCGCACCACGTTGTTTTGCAATTCGAGCTGGGCCTGGCGCGCTTCGGCAGCGCTCATATGGGCCAGGTCGACGGCGCGTTCGGTGCTGTTACTTTCGCGGCCCCACAGGTCGAGGGCGTAACTCAGGCCCAGGGACGAATTGTTGTCCCAGGTGTTGGCGCCGCTCAATTCGCCCGGACCGTAAAACTGATCCTTCGGCCAATTGTGGCGCTTGAGGGTAGTGTCACTGTTGATCTGCAACGACTCGGCCGACTCGGCAATCCCGGCCATGGCCCGCGCTTCACGCACCCGCGCGGCGGCCATGGCCATGCTCGGGCTGTTTTGCGTGGCAAGTTCCACCCAGCGGTTCAATTGCGGATCGCCGTAGGCTTGCCACCAGTGGGTGGTGGGCCAGTGGGCGTCCCGGGCGGCGCTCTGGATCGCTTCGTCGGTGACCAGGTTATTGGCGTTGAGGGCCTGGCCTTGAGGGGCGATTCCTCCGGTTCCGATGCAGCCGCTGATTGCTAACGATAAGGCCCAAACACTGAGAGCCTTCAGCTCTCTGTTGATGCGACGCGGCACGGCAAGCGTATTCCTGAGGTGGTGTTGCGGGGAAGGTGGCGCAATTCTAGGGGGCGCGATGGAGGACGATAAGCTGGCATTCCTGTGAATCTTTGTTACCGTTCAGGCGATAATCCGTTGGTAGGGATCACTGGACGGCGTAACTTTCTGTCACAATTTGTTATCTCCCCTGAGAACACTCCATGGACACTTTGCAAAACATGCGCGCTTTCAGTTGCGTGGCCGAAGCCGGCAGCTTCACCGCCGCCGCCGTGCAACTGGACACCACCACCGCCAACGTCTCGCGCGCGGTCTCCAACCTTGAGGCCCATCTGCAAACCCGCTTGCTCAACCGCACCACCCGTCGCATTGCACTGACCGAAGCCGGTAAACGTTACTTGCTGCGCTGCGAACAGATCCTCGCCTATGTCGAGGAGGCCGAGGCCGAAGCCAGCGACGCCCACGCGCGCCCTGCCGGGCAGTTGAAAGTGCACACCATGACCGGTATCGGCCAGCATTTCGTGATTGACGCGATTGCCCGCTACCGCCGCACCCATCCTGACGTGACCTTCGACCTGACCCTGGCCAACCGCGTGCCGGACCTGCTCGACGAGGGCTACGACGTGTCCATCGTGCTGGCCAGTGAATTGCCGGATTCGGGCTTCGTGTCCCAGCGCCTGGGCATCACCTACAGCATCGCGTGCGCCTCGCCGGACTACGTCAAGGCCAAAGGCTGCGCGCAACGGCCGCAGGATTTGCTCAACCACGCCTGCCTGCGCCTGGTAAGCCCGGTTATCCAGCTGGATAAATGGACCTTCAATGGCCCCGAAGGCCAGGAAAGCGTGGCGATCAACACCTCGCCGTTTCTGGTCAACTCGGCCGATGCGATGAAAACCGCGATCACCAGCGGCATGGGCGTTGGCCTGTTGCCGGTGTATGCGGCCATCGAAGGCCTGCGCAACGGCACACTGGTGCGCGTGATGCCCACCTATCGCTCGCAAGAGCTGAACCTGTACGCCATCTACCCGTCACGCCAGTACCTGGATGCGAAGATCAAGACCTGGGTGGAATACCTGCGCGGTTCGTTGCCGGAGATTCTGGCGGCGCATCAGGCGGAGTTGGTGGCGTATGAATTGAGTCGCAGCCTCAGCGGCGCTCGCCTGGCGAACTGATTTCTGCTCGTCGATATAACTCAAATGTGGGAGCGGTCCGACAAGCCAGCTCCCACAGAAAGCAGAGCACAGCGGTGCTGGCAGTTGAACTCTGTCAAATTGTGGGAGCGGGCTTGCTCGCGAAGGCGGTGTATCAGTTACAGATAAGCTGGCTGACCCATCGCATTCGCGAGCAAGCCCGCTCCCACATTTGGATCTCGATACATCAGACAGAGAGTGTGCCGCTGTGCTTCTGCCCTGCTTTTGCTTCAACCACTCAGGTCGGCTACCAGGCCGCCGTGCTCTTGCTTTTGATCTGACAGGCCCCGTTAACCACGGATTCAAGCCTAAGCGAGGCCCCGAGTGGTGGGGTAAAGCCAGCTCCCACTGTTAAAGGGTCGTCCTGACAATTGTCGACAGGAATGTTAGCGTGCTTGGTATTCTTCCGTAGTCGATGAGCCCGCCTGCAATGAAAAAGACTGTCCTCGCCTTCAGCCGCGTCACCCCGCACATGATCGAACGCCTGCAACAGGACTTCGAGGTGATCGCGCCCGACCCCAAGCGCGGGGACATCAATGCTCAATTCAATGAAGCCCTGCCCCACGCCCACGGTTTGATCGGCGTGGGCCGCAAACTCGGGCGCGCGCAACTTGAGGGCGCCAGCAAACTGGAAGTGGTCTCCAGCGTCTCGGTGGGCTACGACAACTACGACGTGCCGTACTTCAACGAGCGCGGGATCATGCTCACCAATACCCCCGACGTACTCACCGAAAGCACCGCCGACCTGGCCTTCGCCTTGCTGATGAGCAGCGCGCGCCGTGTGGCCGAACTGGACGCCTGGACCAAGGCCGGCCAGTGGAAAGCCAGCGTCGGCGCTCCGCTGTTCGGCTGCGACGTGCATGGCAAGACCCTCGGTATCGTCGGCATGGGCAATATCGGCGCGGCTGTCGCCCGACGTGGACGCCTGGGTTTCAATATGCCGATTCTGTACAGCGGCAACAGCCGCAAGACCGAGCTGGAACAGCAGCTGGGGGCGCAATTTCGCAGCCTGGACCAGTTGCTGGCCGAGTCGGACTTCGTTTGCCTGGTGGTGCCGTTGAGCGAAAAGACCCGCCACCTGATCAGCACCCGCGAGTTGGGGCTGATGAAGCCCAGCGCGATCCTGATCAATATTTCCCGTGGCCCGGTGGTGGATGAGCCGGCGCTGATCGAAGCGCTGCAAACCCAGAAAATCCGTGGCGCCGGGCTGGATGTGTATGAACAGGAGCCGCTGGCTGAATCGCCGCTGTTCCAGCTGAGCAATGCCGTGACCCTGCCGCACATCGGCTCGGCCACGAATGAAACCCGTGAGGCCATGGCCAACCGCGCCCTGGACAACCTGCGCAGCGCCCTGCTCGGCCAGCGTCCGCAGGATCTGGTGAACCCGCAGGTGTGGAAGGGCTGACACCTGACCAATGCAGGAGCGGCCCCATGTGAGAGCCGGGCTTGCCCGCGATGCAGGCGCCTCGGTGTATCAGTGATATCGAGGTGACGCTATCGCAGGCGAACCAGTTCCCACACACGCCTGTTCATCTCAACCAGCTGCATTCCATAAATCCGGTTAAAGCCTGGCGTGCCCAAGTCGATAACCCTCTATAGATCGTCATTCCTGATCCTCAGAAGGTTTTTATGTCCACCACCAAAGCCCGCGCAGATTCACTCTCGCTTCTGCTCTTTACCTTGCGCAGCGGCAAGTTGATGGCCATTAACCTGCTTAAAGTCAGTGAAATCATCCCGTGCCCGCCGCTGACCAAGCTGCCGGAGTCACACCCCCACGTCAAAGGCATCGCCACGCTGCGCGGTGCCTCGCTCTCAGTGATCGACCTGAGCCGCGCCCTCGGCGAAATGCCCCTGCAAGACCCGAACGGCGGCTGCCTGATTGTGACCGACGTCAGCCGCTCCAAGCAGGGCCTGCACGTACAGGCGGTGAGCAAGATCGTGCATTGCCTGACCACCGACATCCGCCCGCCGCCCTATGGTTCCGGCGGTAATCGCTCGTTTATCACCGGGGTGACCCAGGTCGAAGGCGGGCTGGTGCAGGTGTTGGATATCGAAAAGGTCATTCATGGCATCGCCCCGGCGCCAATTGAAGTGGCGCCGACCGACTTGACCATGGAAGAGGCCGAAGTACTCGGCAACGCGCGGATTCTGGTGGTGGACGACAGCCAGGTCGCCCTGCAGCAATCGGTGCACACCCTGCGCAACCTCGGCCTGACGTGCCATACCGCACGCAGCGCCAAGGAAGCCATCGACGTACTGCTGGAGCTACAAGGCACGGTCGAGCAGATCAACGTGGTGGTGTCGGACATCGAAATGTCCGAAATGGACGGGTACGCCCTCACCCGCACCCTGCGCGAAACCCCGGATTTCCAGGAGTTGTACGTGTTGCTGCACACCTCCCTGGACAGCGCGATGAACAGTGAAAAAGCCCGTCTGGCCGGCGCCGACGCGGTGCTGACCAAGTTTTCGTCGCCCGAGCTGACCAAGTGCCTGGTTATCGCTGCCAAGGCTGTGGCGCAAAAGGGCCTGTAACCGGTGGCGGAATACTTCCAACTGCTGCGCCGCGACCTTACCGCCAGCCTGCCTGCGCCGCAGTGGCCAGCGGATACCCGGCTGGAGCATTACCGCGACGAGCTGGCCCCGGCGATTCATGCGGTGTTGCGCATGACCCAGGATCAAGGCGGTGGTCGTGTCGCCAGCCTGGAACACTGGCGGCAGCAGTTCGTCACCGATGCCGAGTTCGACCCGACGCTGTGCCTGGTGGCCAGTCACCGTGACGGTATTCTCGGCGTGGCTCAATGCTGGACCAGCGCGTTTATCAAGAACCTCTCCATACACCCCTGCGCCCAAGGCCAGGGGCTGGGTCGCGCGTTGCTGCTGCACACCTTTCAGGTGTTCAAGCAGCGCGGCGAACCCTACGTAGACCTCAAAGTGCGCGAGAGCAACCTGCGCGCCCGGCAACTGTATGAAAGTGCAGGCATGGTCTTTGTGCTGCGCGACCTGGTCCCCGCAGACTGACAGGCACTGGCGCATAACTTGCTTCCACAGTGCCTGAACAGTGAATAGAGGCAAAATCCCGCCACTGTTCAAGAGTGCCCTCTGACCTTGCCTGGTGACAGATCCTCCATGAACACTCATTTTTCCTGCGTGGGTTGCGGCAAATGCTGCACCGACCATCATGTGCCCCTGACCCTCGAAGAGGCCCGGAGTTGGGCGGCTGACGGCGGTAACGTTATTGTTCTGGTAGAGGGTTTTCTCGGCAATGGCCTGGGCTTGCCCGTGCTACAACGCGAACACGCCGAGCGCCGTTCGGTGGTGGTGCCCAGTGGCAATACCGAGGCGTTTGTGGCCATCACGTTTGCCGCCTACAACGCCGGGCGCTGCCGGAATCTTGACGAAGACAACCGCTGCGGCATTTATGAGCGCCGCCCGTTGGTGTGCCGTATCTACCCGATGGAAATCAACCCGCACATCCCGCTGAACCCTGCCGCCAAGGACTGCCCGCCGGAATCCTGGGAACAGGGCCCGGCGCTGATCGTGGGAGGCGAGTTGGTGGACCAGCAGCTGGCAGAACTGATCCGCCGCTCCCGGCAGGCAGACCGTGACGACGTACACACCAAAGAGGCTGTGTGTGCGCTGCTGGGCATTCGCACCACCGCGCTAAAGGGCGATGGGTTTACCGCGTACCTTCCCGACATGCACGCCTTTGCCCAGGCCATCGAGCTGGCGGTTGACCAGCCATCCGTGGCCAGTGAGTGGGTGTTTCATGTGTCCGGCCTGGACATCGCCGAGCAGTTGCTGGATGCCGGCGCACAGATTGCTACCGAGGTGCCGGCCAACTACGCGTTTATTTCCTTGCGCACGGCTTGAGCACACAGGTTGCAAGGCGTCAGAGGCTGGCTATGAACCTGTCCTGCGCCAGCGCGCGCAATTAATGAACCGTCACGGCGCTTCCAAGTGGTAGGGCGCGAGGATCCGTTGGTATTGGCCGTTTTGCATCAGCTCTTCAAGGGCACGGTTGAGTTGATTGCGTAACGCCGTATCGGGCTTGCGCACCGCGATCGCCACGCCGTCGCCCAAAAGTTCGGCCGAAATGGCAGGGCCCAGGAAGTTGAAATCCTGGCCGGCGTCGGTGTCGAGCAGCGCGCCCCGAATTTCCACGGTGCCCTGCAGGGTTGCATCGATATCGCCGGCCACCAGGCTGCGGACCAGTTCGTCATTGAGCCAGAAACTCTCGATGATCACGCCCTCGGGCGCCCACTTCGAGCGGGTAAAAGCTTCGCGGTTGCTGCCCAGCAATACCCCCACTCGCTTGCCCTTGAGCGAACTGATGGTCGGCATCAGGCCTGAGGACCTGCGGGCGACCAAACGCGTAGTGAAGGGATAAAGGTTATCGGTGAAGCCCACCCATCGCCGCCGCTCAGACGTGGGAGCCATCCCCATGATCGCATCGAATTGCCGGGCATCAAGCGCGGGGATGTTTTCGACAAGCACCTGGTCGACCCAGGTGCAGCGCACCTTCAGTTGCTGGCACAGGGCGTTACCCAGGTCGATATTCAGGCCGACCAGTTGGCCTTGCAGGTTGCGGCTTTGGAAAGGCGGGAATTGCGCGGCAACAGCGAAGCGGATTTCGCGCCGAGGCGGTTCAATAACCGCAACGGCATCAATCGAGAACAACAGGGCAAGCAGTGCAAAGCGCTGTATCAGTGCCACGGGAAACGTCCTTTTCCTGAAAGACCAGCCTCACTGCACCCAGCTCCGTTCAATTAATGGGGGCGGTGCAGCGGCTGTGCAAACTTTCAAGAAACGGTCGCGGACCTACAATCAGAAATATAAGCAGAACCTGTAGGCAAACGCCGCTATAGCGTTCGCTGACTTATTCTTAGCGTTTACCCATGGAGCGACGAGTGCCCGGCGGGGCCATGCCTGGCGACTTGGTGTGGCCGTTTTTGGCGCCATTTTTATACCAAGGCTGGGCGGCATTCTTGGCCCCGGCCAGTTCACCCGGCTTGAACGGAAACTTGAACGCCGGGATCTCGGCTTTCTCAACGCTTTCAGCGCTGGCCGGATCGACGAGGTCGGCCGCTTCAACAGGGGGTTGTGTCGGGGAAGTCATGAAAGCTCCGGGGCGTGCAAAAAAATGAGGCAGGGCCAACTTGCGGGCCACGCTGGCGCGCAGTATACCTGCGCGCCTGGGATCTTTAACCACCGCTGGTACGAATGGTCGGAGTTTACTGACAGCCCTGTCAGTTAGCAGTCACCGTGCTGACCGGGTCGGCAGGCTATAAATGACCTTCACTCTCCCACCCCTTTGCCTCGGCGCCCCACCCCATGCACATTCAACGAAAAACCGCCCTGATCGTGGGTGCCCTCGTGGTCGTGGCAATTACAGCTTGGGCATTCAACCGACCGGCCAAGAGCAAACTGGCGGCGTCGACCGCTATTCCGGTGCGGGTGGTGAGTGTCACGCAACAGGACATTCCCCGGTTTGTCAGCGGGATCGGCTCGGTGCTGTCGTTGCACAGCGTGGTGATCCGCCCGCAAATCGACGGCATCCTCACCAAGCTGCTGGTCAAAGAGGGCCAGTTGGTCAAGGCCGGTGACTTGCTGGCGACCATCGATGACCGCTCGATCCGCGCCAGCCTCGACCAGGCCAAGGCGCAACTGGGGGAAAGCCAGGCGCAGCTGCAAGTGGCGTTGGTCAACCTCAAACGCTACAAAGAACTGAGCATCGACGACGGCGTCTCGAAGCAGACCTATGACCAGCAACAAGCCTTGGTCAACCAGCTCAAGGCCACGGCGCAAGGTAATCAGGCCGCGATTGATTCGGCCCAAGTACAACTTTCCTACACCCAGATTCGCTCGCCGGTCACTGGCCGCGTCGGTATTCGCACGGTAGATGAGGGCAACTTCCTGCGCATGAGTGACACCCAGGGCCTGTTCTCCGTGACGCAAATCGACCCGATTGCCGTCGAATTTTCCTTACCGCAACAAATGCTACCAACCCTGCAAGGCTTGATCTCGGCGCCGACCCAAGCCAGCGTCGACGCCTACATGGGGGCCGACACCGACGGCCAGACCGGCGACCTGCTCGGCGAAGGCCACTTGAGCCTGATCGACAACCAGATCAGTTCCACCACCGGCACCTTGCGCGCCAAGGCTGAATTCCAGAACGCCTCGCAGCGCCTGTGGCCGGGGCAACTGGTGACCATCAAGATCCAGATCGCCCTCGACAAAAAAGCCCTGGTGGTACCGCCGACCGTGGTGCAACGCGGCCTGGACTCGCATTTCGTGTACCGCATCAACGGTGACAAGGTGGAGGTTGTGCCGGTGCAGATCACCTATCAGAACAGCGATGTGAACATCATCAAGGGCGTGCAGGCCGGCGATGTGCTGGTCAGCGACGGCCAGTCGCGCCTTAAGGCCGGCGCCCAGGTGGAAGTGCTCAAAGAACCGCCTCAAGTCATCCGTACCGTCGACGCCAAGGTGCAGCCATGAGTGGCAGCCGTTCGCCGTCCGCCTGGTGCGTTGACCACCCGGTTGCCACCCTGCTGCTGACCTTTGCTTTGGTGCTGCTGGGGCTGATTGCCTTCCCGCGACTGGCCATCGCCCCACTGCCGGAAGCGGAATTTCCGACCATCCAGGTGACCGCAACCCTGCCCGGCGCCAGCCCGGACACCATGGCGTCGTCGGTTGCTACGCCGCTGGAGGTGCAATTCAGCGCCATCCCCGGCATGACCCAAATGACCTCCAGCAGTGCCTTGGGCTCAAGCCTCCTGACCCTGCAATTCACCCTGAACAAGAGCATCGACACCGCTGCCCAGGAAGTGCAGGCGGCGATCAACACCGCGTCCGGCAAACTGCCCAGCGATATGCCGAGCCTGCCGACCTGGAAGAAGGTCAACCCGGCGGACAGCCCGGTGCTGATCCTCAGCGTCAGCTCCGACAACATGCCCAGCACCGAACTGAGCGACTATGTAGAAACCCTGTTGGCCCGTCAGATCAGCCAGATCGACGGCGTCGGCCAGATCAACATCACCGGCCAGCAGCGCCCGGCGATTCGTGTACAAGCCTCGCCGGATAAACTTGCGGCGATCGGCCTGACCCTCGCCGACGTGCGCCTGGCTATTCAACAGTCCAGTTTGAACCTGGCCAAAGGCGCGATTTACGGCGAGAACAGTGTGTCGACCCTGTCGACCAACGACCAATTGTTTCAGCCGGAGGAATACGGCCAGTTAATCGTTTCCTACAAAAATGGCGCGCCGGTTCAACTGCGTGATGTCGCAAAAGTCATCAATGGTTCGGAAAACGCCTACGTTCAGGCCTGGTCCGGCGATACACCGGGGGTCAACCTGGTCATTTCGCGCCAGCCCGGCGCCAACATTGTCGAGACCGTGGACCGCATTCAAGCCGAGCTGCCGCGCCTGGAGGGCATGTTGCCGGCGTCGGTGCAGGTCAGCGTGTTGACCGACCGCACCAAGACCATCCGCGCTTCCCTGCATGAAGTGGAGGTCACCTTGCTGATCGCCATCTTGCTGGTGGTGGCCGTGATGGCACTGTTCCTGCGCCAGTTATCCGCGACGATGATTGTGTCCAGCGTGCTGGGTGTGTCGCTGATCGCCAGTTTCGCCTTGATGTACCTGATGGGCTTCAGCCTGAACAACCTGACGCTGGTGGCGATCGTGATCGCCGTGGGCTTTGTGGTCGACGATGCCATCGTGGTGGTGGAGAACATTCACCGCCACCTGGAAGCAGGGCTCGACAAGCGCGAAGCCGCGATCAAGGGTTCCGGCGAGATTGGCTTTACCGTGGTGTCCATCAGCTTCTCGCTGGTGGCGGCGTTTATTCCGCTGCTGTTCATGGGCGGCGTGGTCGGGCGGCTGTTCAAGGAGTTTGCGCTGACGGCCACGTCGACCATCCTGATTTCGGTGGTGGTCTCGCTGACACTGGCGCCTACCCTGGCCGCGTTGTTCATGCGCGCGCCGACGCATCACGCCCACGACAAACCCGGCTTCAGCGAACGTCTGCTCGCCGGCTACGCGCGTAACCTGCGCCGTGCATTGGCCCATCAACGCACGATGGCGGCCATTTTCATGGTGACCCTGGCCTTGGCCGTGGTCGGCTACGTGTTTATCCCCAAGGGTTTCTTCCCGGTACAGGACACCGGCTTTGTACTCGGCACCAGCGAAGCGGCGGCCGACGTGTCGTACCCGGACATGGTCGCCAAGCACAAGGCCCTGGCCGAAATCATCAAGGCCGACCCGGCGGTGGAAGCCTTCTCCCACTCGGTGGGCGTCACCGGCAGCAACCAGACCATCGCCAACGGCCGCTTCTGGATCGCCTTGAAAGACCGCGGTGATCGCGATGTGTCCGCCAGCCAGTTCATCGACCGCATCCGCCCAAAACTGGCGAAGGTGCCGGGTATCGTGCTTTACCTTCGCGCCGGCCAGGACATCAACCTCAGCTCCGGCCCCAGCCGCGCCCAGTATCAGTATGTGCTCAAGAGCAACGACGGCCCGACGCTGAACACCTGGACCCAACGCCTGACCGAAAAACTGCGCGCCAACCCGGCCTTCCGCGACCTGTCCAACGACCTGCAACTGGGCGGCAGCATTACCCACATCAGCATCGACCGCCAGGCCGCTGCGCGCTTTGGCCTGACCGCTACCGATGTCGACCAGGCGCTCTATGACGCGTTCGGCCAGCGTCAGATCAACGAGTTCCAGACCGAGATCAACCAGTATCAAGTGGTGCTCGAACTGGACAGCCAGCAACGCGGCAAGGCCGAAAGCCTGAACTACTTCTACCTGCGTTCACCCCTGACCAACGAGATGGTGCCGCTGTCGGCGCTGGCCAAGGTCGACCCGCCGACCGTGGGGCCGTTGTCCATCAGCCATGACGGCATGTTCCCCGCCGCCAACCTGTCCTTCAACCTCGCCCCCGGCGTGGCGTTGGGTGATGCGGTGATCATGCTCAACCAGGCCAAGAATGAAATCGGCATGCCGGCCACCATGATCGGCACGTTCCAGGGTGCGGCCCAGGCGTTCCAGAGTTCGCTGGCCAGCCAGCCGTGGCTGATCCTCGCCGCGCTGGTGGCGGTCTACATTATTCTGGGTGTGCTGTATGAGAGCTTCGTGCACCCGTTGACGATCATCTCCACCTTGCCCTCGGCGGGCCTGGGTGCACTGATCATGCTGTGGCTGCTGGGCCAGGACTTTTCGATCATGGCCTTGATCGGCCTGGTGTTGCTGATCGGGATTGTGAAGAAAAACGGCATCCTGATGATCGACTTTGCCCTGGAAGCGCAACGCGTACGCGGGCTGGCGCCTGAGGAGGCGATTTACGAAGCGTGCGTCACCCGGTTCCGACCGATCATCATGACCACCCTCGCCGCCTTGCTCGGCGCGGTGCCGTTGATGCTGGGTTCCGGGCCTGGTGCGGAACTGCGTCAGCCACTGGGTATCGCAGTGGTTGGCGGCTTGCTGGTGAGCCAGGCGCTGACCCTGTTCACCACACCGGTCATATACTTGTACCTTGAACGGTTTTTCCACCGGCCCAAACCAGCCCCTGAGCTGGCGACCACACACTGAGGCTCAGGCCCCGTCCTGGAGCAAAAGGCTCATGCGCGTCCTGATTATTGAAGATGAAGAAAAAACCGCGGACTACCTGCACCGCGGCCTGACGGAGCAAGGCTACACCGTCGATGTGGCGCGCGAAGGCGTCGAGGGTTTGCACCTGGCGCTGGAGAACGATTACGCGGTGATCGTGCTCGACGTGATGCTGCCCGGCCTCGATGGCTTCGGCGTATTGCGAGCACTGCGTGCGCGCAAGCAAACGCCGGTGATCATGCTCACCGCCCGCGAGCGCGTGGAAGACCGCATTCGTGGCCTGCGTGAAGGTGCCGACGACTATTTGGGCAAACCGTTTTCGTTCCTGGAGCTGGTGGCGCGCCTGCAAGCCCTGACCCGTCGCAGCGGCGGCCATGAGCCGGTGCAGGTCACCGTCGCCGACCTGTGGATCGATTTGATCAGCCGCAAGGCCAGTCGCAACGGCCTGCGCCTGGACCTGACCGCCAAGGAGTTCTCACTGCTCAGCGTCTTGGCGCGGCGCCAGGGTGAGATCCTGTCCAAGACCGCCATTGCGGAGATGGTCTGGGACATCAATTTCGACAGCGACGCCAATGTGGTCGAAGTGGCAATCAAGCGCCTGCGCGCCAAGCTCGACGGGCCGTTCGAGCAGAAGCTGCTGCACACCATTCGCGGCATGGGCTACGTGCTGGAGAACCGCAGTGTCGGCTAACTCCATCGCCCTGCGCCTGAGCGGCATGTTCACCCTGGTGGCGCTGCTGATCTTCGTGTTGATCGGCGGCGCGCTGTACCAGCAAGTGGATCGGGGCCTGGGGTTGTTGCCGGAGGCCGAGCTGGAGGCGCGCTACAGCGTGCTGGAATCGTCGGTGAACCGCTTCGGCACGCCGGACCACTGGGCGAAAATCACCGCCAAACTGAAATTGCTCGGCGAGGAAGACAAGCGCATCCGCTTCTGGGTGGTGAGCAGCGACCCGAACTACGAGTACGGCAACCCCGACGCGCAGATCCGCGCCTTCGCCCAAGGGCCGACCGGCAAACGCGACTTGCGCCTGCCTGGGCATAAATACCCGTTCAAGGTGTTGCTGAGCCAATTCCCGGCCAAAGAACAACGCCCGCCGCTGCGCTTTATGATCGCCATCGACACCGAAAACTTCCGCGCCACCCAGCACCACCTGTTGATGGCCTTGATCGGCCTGGCGTTCGTCGGCGTGGTCCTGGCGGCGCTGCTGGGGTTCTGGGTCTCGCGTATCGGCCTCAAGCCGCTGGGCAAACTCTCGGATGAAGCGCAAAAACTCGCACCGCCCAAACTCTCCGGGCGTCTGCACTTGTCGCCGTTGCCTCCGGAGCTGAGCCAGTTCGTCAACTCGTTCAACTCAACGCTGGATCGGGTTGAACAGGCCTACTCGCGCCTGGAGTCATTCAACGCCGACGTGGCCCACGAACTGCGCTCGCCGCTGACCAACCTGATCGGCCAGACCCAAGTAGCGCTGACGCGCGGCCGTTCCGCCGAGCATTACTTCGAGGTGTTGCAATCGAACCTCGAAGAGCTGGAACGCCTGCGCTCGATCATCAATGACATGCTGTTCCTCGCCAGCGCCGACCAGGGCAGCAAGGCCACCAAGCTGATTGAAAGCTCCCTGGCCGATGAAGTTGCCACCACCCTCGACTACCTGGACTTCATCCTCGAAGACGCCCAAGTCAAGGTTCGGGTGCGCGGCGATGCCGTGGTGCAGATCGAAAAAGCCCACCTGCGCCGCGCACTGATCAACCTGCTGAGTAATGCGGTACAGCACACCGCGCCAGGACAGATCATCGAAGTGAACATCGAAGTGCAGGCGCATCAGGTGGCCATCGGGGTGACCAACCCTGGCGATGAAATTGCCAGCGAGCATTTGCCACGGCTGTTCGAACGCTTCTATCGGGTGGACGCGTCGCGCAGCAACAGCGGGGCCAATCACGGGTTGGGGCTGGCCATCGTCAAGGCAATTGCGTTGATGCATGGCGGGGATGTGTTTGTGCGCAGTGACGGTGGCGGCAATACGTTTGGCATTACGTTGCCGGTTTAGATCTTTAGAACACCTCAGTCCAATGTGGGAGCTGGCTTGCCGGCGATGCAGGCACCTCGGTACACCTTTTCGCACCGCGGCGATGCTATCGCAGGCAAGCCAGCTCCCACACACGCCAATCCCACCTTGACCTCCCGACGTCCTGACTGTTGCGGTTTGGGCAACAGTCATTATCTTGTTACACTCTGTATCGCACCGCTCGCCTGCGTTACTTTGACGCACCGATGAGCGCGACGGCAAAGACAGCTTCCCCGCTCACCCGAATTTCCCTCGACTTATTTCCAGGGCTCTACACTGGGAATCTGTTTAAAGCCGCTGACTTCAGCGGCTTTTTTTTGCCGTTAAAAAAGGCCAGGCATACCCCCACGACATTGGCCGTTTTCGATTGACCAAAGGAGCTCCACCGGTGAAGAACTCGCTGACGTTCACCCCGTTATTCCTCGCGATTGCAGCAACGATCATCCCCCTTGCCCACGCGGCAGACACGCCTAAAGCTGACGGCTTTGTCGAAGGTTCAAGCTTCAAAATCAACACCCGCAACTACTACATGAACCGCGACCGTCGCGACATTCACACCGATGACAGCAAGGAATGGGGCCAGGGCTTTATCGGCACCTTCGAGTCCGGCTTCACCGAGGGCACCGTCGGCTTTGGCCTCGACCTCAACGCCATGCTCGGCCTCAAGCTTGACGGCGGTGGCGGCACCGATGGCTCCAGCATCCTGCCCGTAGGCTCCGGCAACGGCAAAGCCCCAGGCTCGTTCTCCACCGCTGGCGGCACCTTGAAAATGCGTGCCTTCGACACCGAACTGAAGGCCGGTGACCTGTTCCTCAACAACCCGGTCATCGCCGGCGGCATGACCCGCATGTTGCCGCAGGACTTCCGTGGCGTAAGCCTGACCAACCACAGCTTCGACGGCTGGATGCTCGAAGGCGGCCAGGCCAGTTTCACCAAGCTCTACAACCAGAGCGGCCACCGTCGCATCGGCACCAGCTACGGCACGCTGCCGGACCACGCCGACAGCCAGCACCTGAACTGGGCCGGCGTGTCGTTCAGCGGTGTTCCCGGCCTGACCAGCAACCTGTATGCCTCCGAACTCAAGGATGTATGGCATCAGTATTACTACGACCTGGACTACACCTACGCGCTGAATGATCTGGTCAGCCTCAACCCCGGCCTGCACTACTACCACACCGAGGACACCGGCCAGTCGCTGCTGGGTACTATCGACAACAACACCTACAGCCTGCATTTCACCGTCGGCGTGGGTAACCACAGCGTCACCGCTGCCTACCAGCGGGTCAACGGCAACACGCCGTTCGACTACATCAGCCAGGGCGACAGCATTTACCTGGACAACTCCCAGCAATACTCGGACTTCAACGGCCCCAACGAGCGCTCGTGGAAACTCAAGTATGCCTATGACTTCGCCGGCCTCGGCATGCCCGGGCTGACGTCCGCCGTGTCCTATATCAGCGGCAAGACCGACCTGACCAAAGTCGACCCGAACAGCCGTGGCTACAGCGCCTGGTACAGCGCCGATGGCAAGGACGCGAAACACTGGGAACGGGATATCGACCTGAAGTACGTGGTGCAAGGCGGCAAAGCCAAGGATTTGGCCGTGCGGCTGCAGTGGGCGACCAACCGCGGCGGCAACGGCTACTCGGCAGTGGACCGGGATGTGGATGAATACCGGGTGATCGTGGACTACCCGATCAACGTGTTCTAAGGCACTGATCTTTCTTTTTCACCCATGATTTAATTTTCATCGCGTAGAACTAAACTGCCAGCATCTTCCCTGCTGAAGCCTGCGCGATGAGTCCACCCCGCACTCCTACAATGCCTGCACGCCCAGAGCTTTTGCTGATTCTGGGCAGTAGTCTCACCGTCACTCTGATTGTGGTTATCGTCGCCGCGTTGCTGACCCGCGAACACGCCAGCACCGTGCAGGCGGCCAAGCGCGCCACCACCAACATTACCCAACTGATCAACGCCGATGTGCTGCGTAACGTCGAACTCTATGACTTGGCGCTGCAGGGCCTGATCTCGGCCACCGAGCTCAAGGACCTGTCGCAGGCGTCCCCGGACATCCGCCACATGGTGCAGTTTGATCAATCCACCGCGGCGCCCTTCAAAGGTGAAGTGCTGTTGCTGGATGCCGATGGAAACGTGATCGCCGACTCCTCGACCCTCTGGCCGACGCCGCGCAATTTCGCCAACCGTGATTATTTCCAGACCCATAAACAAAACGCGCAGGCGGGGCTGTTTATCAGCCGCCCGTTCAAGATCCGCTGCGCCTGCGATCAGGTATGGCGCATCGCGTTCAGTCGCAGGGTAACGGGCCCGGACGGCGAATTTGCTGGCGTGGCCGTGGCGACGATGCGCCTGGCGTATTTCGATCAATTGTTCAACCGCCTGACCATCGGCAATGGCAGCTCCGTCAACCTGCTGAACAATCAGGGCATTCTCCTGGCCCAGCAGCCGTTGCTGGAGCGCGACATGATTGATAAGGACCTGAGCGATCGGCCCAATTTCAAACGTATATTGCGCGAAGGCGAAGGCAGCTTCCGGGCGATCTCGACCCTCAGCGGTACTGAGCGTTTGTACACGTTCACCAATGTCGGCGAGTTGCCACTGATTGTAGTAGTGGCGCTGGCCAGCGAGGACGTGTTCGCGCCCTGGAAGCGCGCCGCACTGCTGACCAGTGGCGCCACCGGCGTGCTGTGTATTGGCCTGCTATGGCTGACCTGGATGCTGCGCCACGAACTGCGCCGCCGCTATCGTGCCGAACAGGAACTGTCTGAACTGGCAGCCACCGATGCCCTGACCGGGCTTGCCAACCGCCGCACCCTGGACCAGCGCCTGCGTCAGGAATGGGACCGTGCGCAACGCTCGACCGAACCGCTGACGCTGCTGATGATCGACGTTGACCACTTCAAGGCCTTCAACGACCGCCATGGCCACCGCGGTGGCGACGAGGCATTGCGCACGGTCGCCCAAGTCATCGGCAGTAACATCCGTCGCCCGGCCGACTTGGCCGCACGCTATGGCGGAGAAGAATTTGCAGTGGTGCTGCCCGACACGGATGCCAAGGGCGCCTGGGTGATCGCCGAAGATATCCGCAGCAGTGTCGAACACTTGCCACGGGTAGCCGGCGCCGAGCATCCGATTACCGTGAGTATCGGCATGAGTACCTGGGACAAACACAGCCGCTTGCCTCTGGAAGCTTTGCTGCTGCGGGCGGATCAGGCGTTGTATGAGGCCAAGCACAGTGGGCGCAACCGGGTTGTGGAGGCTGCCGCGCGCTGAACTGACCCTGCACAGCCATACAAGGACTACGCTATTGGCATCCTCGAAGCAGAAGTAAGCCCGATGAGCCCACGCCTTTCCCGCCCCACACGTCGCCCGGAACGCTTGTTGATCCTGGGCAGCGTCCTCACGGCCCTGTTGATCGTGGGGATGGTGGCGGCGCTGTTGATTCGCGAACACGCCAATACCCTGCAGACCGCCCAACGCACCGCGAACAACATCACCCAACTGATCGACACCGATGTGCTGCGCAACATCGAGCTCTACGACATGGCACTCAAGGGGCTGATCGCCGCCACCGAACGCAGTGACCTGCAAGACGTCTCAGCCAGTATTCGCCACCTCATACTGTTCGACCGCTCCGCTGCCGCGCCATACAAGGGCGATACCCTGCTGCTGGATGCCAATGGCGAGGTCATCGCAGACGCTTCCTTACTCACGCCAAAGAAAGAAAATTTTGCTGATCGTGACTACTTCCAGGCTCAACGGAACAATCCGGACCTCGGGCTGTATATCAGCCGCCCGTTCATGGCGCGCTGCGTGTGCGACGATAAGTGGCGTATTGCATTCAGCCGCCGCTTATCCGGGCCGGACGGGCGCTTCCAGGGCGTCGCGGTGGCCACCATGCGCCTGTCGTACTTCCATCAGTTGTTCAGCAGCCTGAATATCGGCAGCAACAGCACCATCAACCTGATCAACCACGAAGGCATTGTGCTGGCACAGCACCCCCTGCTGGCTCAGGACCTGATCAATAAGGACTTCAGCCAGCGTCCCAACGTGACGCGGATGCTCAAGGAACGTGAGGGCAACTTTCGAGGCATTTCCAGCGTTGACCGGCAGGAGCGGCTTTATACCTTCTCCAGCGTCGGCAACTTGCCGCTGATCGTGGCGGTGGCCCTGTCCAGCGACGAAGTTTTCGCCCAATGGAAGCGAGCCGCCCTGCTGATCAGCTTCGCGACGGGCGTGCTGTGCATTGGCCTATTGTGGTTGACCTGGATGCTGAGCAAAGAACTGCGCCGCCGCCATCGCGCCGAACAGGTGCTGTCAGAACTGGCAGCCACCGACGCACTGACCGGCCTGGCCAACCGCCGCACCCTGGACCAGCGTCTGCACCTGGAATGGGACCGTGCGCAACGCTCGACCGAGCCGCTGACACTGCTGATGATCGACGTTGACCACTTCAAGGCCTTCAACGATCGCCATGGCCATCACGGTGGCGACGAGGCCTTGCGCGCGGTGGCTCACGTCATCGAAGACAACATCCGCCGGCCAGCCGATCTGGCGGCACGATTTGGCGGGGAGGAGTTTGCGGTGGTGCTGCCGCACACCGACGCCAAGGGCGCGTGGGTGATTGCCGAGCACATCCGCAGCAGTGTCGAGCACTTGCCACGGGTGGCCGGCGCCGAGCGGCCGATTACCGTGAGTATCGGCATGAGTACCTGGGATAAACGCAGCCGCACTACATTGGAGGCATTGTTGCTGAGTGCCGATCAGGCGCTGTATGAGGCCAAGCACACGGGGCGTAATCGGATTGTGGATGCTGCAACGCTTTGAGATTCGTGAGTGCGCAGCCAATCGATGTGGGAGATGTCGAGCTTCAGCGAGGCTGCGAGGCAGGCGCCTCGGTATTACTTAGACACCGTGGTGATGCTATCGCAGGCAAGCCAGCTCCCACATGGAATGGCTGCGCTCTCAGAAAAGGCGGGCATAAAAAAAGGCCACCCGAAGGCAGCCTTTCAAAACTAAAGAAGAGAGTTGTTACTTACACCGCCGCAACGGGACGCATGTAAGAGATCGGTGCGGTGCTGGCATCTTCGAAGGTCACGACTTCCCAAGCATCTGTCTGTGCAATCAACTTGCGCAGCAGCTGGTTGTTCAGGGCGTGGCCCGACTTGAAGCCTTTGAACTCGCCTATCAGGCTATTGCCCAGCAGGTAGAGGTCACCGATTGCATCGAGGATCTTGTGCTTCACGAATTCGTCTTCATAGCGAAGGCCGTCTTCGTTCAGTACACCATCCGCGTCGACCACAATGGCGTTTTCAACGCTGCCGCCGAGTGCGAGGTTGTGCTTGCGCAGGTACTCGATGTCACTCATGAAACCAAAGGTACGGGCGCGGCTGACTTCTTTTACGAACGAAGTGCTGGAAAAATCCACGCTTGCACTTTGGGTGCGGTCACGGAATACCGGGTGATCGAAATCGATCTCAAAGCTCACTTTAAAGCCTTCGAACGGGACGAAGGTGGCGCGCTTGTCGCCGTCTTCTACTGTCACTTCCCGCAGAATGCGTATGAACTTCTTGGCTGCGTCCTGTTCTTCCAGGCCGGCAGATTGAATCAAGAATACGAAGGGACCAGCGCTGCCATCCATGATGGGGACTTCGGACGCGGAGAGCTCGACGTAGGCGTTATCGATGCCCAGGCCAGCCATGGCCGAGAGCAAGTGCTCCACCGTGTCCACTTTGACGTCACCGTTGACCAATGTGGTCGACATAGTGGTTTCGCCAACGTTTTCCGCGCGAGCAGGAATCTGCACCACAGGGTCCAGGTCGGCACGCACAAACACGATGCCGGTGTCGACAGGTGCAGGCTTGAGGGTCAGGTATACCTTCTCCCCGGAGTGCAGACCTACACCTGTGGCACGAATAATATTCTTCAGGGTGCGTTGTTTAATCATGGCTTGGACCGCTTCAGCGCAAATTGCGAACTGGTATCAACAAAGGCTGGCGATAATAGCAGACCAGACCTTTGCTGAACACCAATCACCTTCATAGCCCTGATACATTCCATTAATCGGCCTGACGACGCAAGAATGCCGGGATGTCCAGGTAATCCAGATCATCCTGCGGATTCAGGCTACGGGACGCCGCAGCACCGGCCTGAGCCTGGTTGCGCATCACGGTCGGACGGTCCAGATCACGGTAGTTCACCGACGGCAGTTCCTGGCGCGCAGGCGCTGGAGCGGCAGCCGCTTGGCTGGCGTGACTGTTGTGGCCGGTGTGAACGGTATTGTCGATGACCTTTACAGGCTTCTCGATTTTTGCGCCCAGGCCGGTAGCAACCACGGTTACATGCAGTTCATCACGCATGTCCGGATCGATAACGGTACCGACTTTGACCATCGCGTGCTCGGAAGCGAAGGCTTCGATGATGCTACCCACGTCGGAGTACTCACCCAGGGACAGGTCAGGACCGGCGGTGATATTCACCAGGATGCCGCGTGCGCCTTGCAGGTTCACGTCTTCCAGCAACGGGTTGCGGATGGCCGCTTCAGTGGCTTCACGTGCACGGTTCGGACCGCTGGCGCAGCCAGTGCCCATCATCGCCATGCCCATTTCGCTCATGACGGTACGTACGTCGGCGAAGTCGACGTTGATCATGCCCGGGCGCTTGATGATGTCGGAGATACCGCGAACGGCACCGGCCAGCACATCGTCAGCCTTGGCGAACGCGGACAGCAGGCTTGCGTCCTTGCCCAGGATGGTCAGCAGTTTCTCGTTGGGAATGGTGATCAACGAGTCGACGCTTTCAGACAGCAGACGGATGCCTTCGTCGGCAATCTGCATGCGCTTGCGACCTTCGAACGGGAACGGACGGGTCACGACAGCAACCGTCAGAATGCCCATTTCCTTGGCAACTTCGGCAATGATCGGCGCTGCACCGGTACCGGTACCGCCGCCCATGCCAGTGGTGATGAACACCATGTTGGTGCCTTGCAGCACTTCAGCAATACGCTCGCGGTCTTCCAGCGCGGCTTGACGGCCGACTTCCGGGTTGGCGCCAGCGCCAAGGCCTTTGGTCACGGCTGTGCCCAATTGCAGGATGGTCCGCGCGCCGATGCTTTTCAGCGCCTGGGCATCAGTGTTGGCGCAGATGAATTCAACGCCTTCAATGTTGCTCTTGACCATATGGTTGACAGCGTTGCCGCCGCCACCGCCGACACCGATTACTTTGATAACCGGGCTTGCGGGGATGTTGTCTACGAGTTCGAACATGTTCCCTCTCCTTTCGTTTTCTCTAGTTTTTTCGCCTACTGCTTTACATCAGCTCCAAGTTGCAAGCTATTAGCTGCAAGCTTGAAGCGTGTTACTTGAAGCTTAAAACTTGTCGCTTGAAGCTAACTTCATCAGAAGTTTCCTTTTACCCAAGCCTGCAGCCGCTCGAACAACGGCGCTTTGGCCTCGTCGTCGCTGCGGTAGCTGTCACGGATGCTCGGGCCCGACAGGGAAATGCCGTCGGTCTGCTTTTGCAGCCCGTACAACAGCAAGCCCACACCGGTGGAATAAATCGGGTTGCGCACCACGTCGCCCAGGCCTTTAACGCCATGGGGCACGCCCAGACGGACCGGCATGTGGAAGATTTCCTCGGCCAGTTCGACCGCGCCTTCCATCTTCGAGGTGCCACCGGTCAGCACGATGCCGGCCGGGATCAAATCTTCGTAGCCGCTGCGGCGCAGTTCAGCCTGGATCAGGGTGAACAGCTCGTCATAACGAGGCTCGACCACTTCGGCCAGGGCCTGGCGCGACAGCTCGCGCGGAGGACGGTCGCCCACGCTTGGCACCTTGATGGTTTCACCGGCACCGGCCAGTTTGGCCAGGGCGCAGGCGTAACGGATCTTGATTTCTTCGGCGTACTGGGTCGGCGTGCGCAACGCCATCGCGATGTCGTTGGTGACTTGGTCACCGGCAATCGGGATCACGGCGGTGTGACGGATCGCACCCTCGGTGAAAATCGCGATGTCGGTGGTGCCGCCGCCGATGTCCACCAGGCACACGCCCAGTTCTTTTTCGTCGTCGGTCAGTACCGAATAGGCCGAAGCCAGCTGCTCGAGAATGATGTCGTCGATTTCCAGGCCGCAGCGGCGCACGCATTTTTCAATGTTCTGTGCGGCGTTGACGGCGCAGGTCACCACGTGAACCTTGGCTTCCAGACGTACGCCCGACATGCCCAGAGGCTCGCGAACGCCTTCCTGGTTGTCGATCACGTAGTCCTGCGGCAGTGTGTGCAGCACACGCTGGTCAGCTGGAATCGCCACGGCCTGGGCAGCGTCGAGTACGCGCTCAAGGTCGGCCGCGCTGACTTCGCGGTCGCGAATCGCCACGATGCCGTGGGAGTTCAGGCTGCGGATGTGGTTGCCGGCCACGCCGACGAACGCCGAGTGAATCCGGCAACCGGCCATCAGCTGCGCTTCTTCGATGGCGCGCTGGATCGATTGCACGGTGGACTCGATGTTCACCACCACGCCCTTCTTCAGGCCCCGGGACGGATGCGTGCCAATACCGACGATTTCGATAACGCCGTCTTCCCCGACCTCGCCCACCAGCGCCACCACTTTGGAGGTGCCGATATCGAGACCGACGATCATTTTGCCGCTTTGCACGTTTGCCATGGGTCCTGCCTCTTCTTAATTCTTCGCGACAGCGGGTTTGGCTGTCGTCGGCGCAGCCGGTTCACGCCAGCCGACGGCCAGGCCGTTGGCGTAACGCAGGTCGACGCTCGCAATGTTCGTAATCTGTTCTTTCAAGGTCTTGTCATAGATGGCAATAAAGCGGCGCATCTTTTCTACCAAGCGGTCGCGTCCCAGCAACAACTCGATACCGGGGCCGGAACTGCCTGCACCGGTGGTCAAAAACCAGCTGCCCCGCTCACGCAATTCCAGGCGTGCGATGGAGAAGCCCAGTGGCCGCAGCATCTGGCTCAAGGCCTGGTACTGCTGCATCACTTGCTGTTGCGCCCGCTGCGGCCCGAACAACTGCGGCAGGTGCTCGTAGTTGGCCAGTTCACGCGGGGTAAACGCCTGACCCTGGTTGTTCAACAGCGCGCCATCGCCCCAACGGGCAACAGGCAATTGCTCTTCCAGGCGGATCGTCACCTGGTCCGGCCATACGCGGCGGACTTCGGCATGCGCGATCCATGGCATCTGTTCCAACTCCGAACGCATACCGGCCAGGTCGATGGTGAAGAAGCTCGCCGCCAGGTACGGGCCGATGCGCTGCTGTACCGCTTGCTGGCTGATGTAGCTCAAGTCGCCCTGCACGCTGATCTTGGTGATCGGCCGGTCGGCATACGGCAACAGACGCTGTGCGCCTTCGTAAGTGCCGAAGCCCAACGCCACCAGCAGCACCGGCCAGAACAGCGCTTTGATAAAGCCAAAGTTGGCTTTCGGCAGGCGCGCCGACATCGGTTCTTTAGCCACCATCCGGCTGGCACCCCGCGGCACCGGCTTGCGGCCGGGAGCTTGTGGGGGCTGATGACGAAGCGATGCGCCGTTCATGTGCTTAGCCTCTTGGCTCAATGCTTGCGGCCAGGATCGCCAGCACCAACTGCTGGAAATCCAAACCGGCGGCACGGGCTGCCATAGGTACCAGGCTGTGATCGGTCATGCCGGGAGCAGTGTTGACTTCAAGGAACCAGAAATTCCCTTGGTCATCCTGCATCACGTCTGCCCGCGCCCAACCGGCGATACCCAGCGCCTCACAGGCTTTCGCCGTGAGGTCCATCAATTCCTGTTCCTTGATTGCGTCGAGGCCACATGGGATCCGGTACTGAGTATCGGAGGCCAGGTATTTGGCGTCGTAGTCATAAAAGGTGTGGGGCGTGCCCAATGCGATAGGCGGCAATACCTGGCCACGCAGGGTGGCGATGGTGTACTCGGGACCCTGGATCCACTGTTCCACCAACACTTGCGAATCGTAGGTACTTGCCGCTTTCCATGCGTCGATCAATTCGGCGGCCGAGTTCACTTTGGCCATGCCGATACTGGAGCCTTCATGGGCAGGTTTGACGATCAAAGGCAGGCCCAGTTCCTTGGCTGCAGAAATACAATCGTCTTCGCTGCACAGCACGCTGTGACGCGGGGTTGGAATACCCAGGCTGTGCCACACCTGCTTGGTGCGCAACTTGTCCATCGCCAGTGCCGAAGCAAGGATGCCGCTGCCGGTATAAGGGATGCCGGCGCACTCGAGCAGGCCTTGCATGCTGCCGTCTTCACCGCCACGGCCGTGCAGGATGATGAAGGCGCGGTCGATCTTCTCGGCTTGCAGGCGGGCGAGGAAATCATCGCCCACATCGATACCGAACGCGTTCACGCCGGCGCTTTGCAGCGCCTCAAGCACGGCATTGCCGGACTTGAGCGACACTTCGCGCTCAGCGCTCTTGCCGCCAAACAGCACGGCCACGCGGCCGAGGTCGGCAGGCGTAATGGTGGAGAACAGGGCGTCGTAGTTCGTGGTCATTTCGACTTCCCCTGCACGGCTGCAAACAGCGGGCTGGCGAGCAATTTAGGCGCAAGGCCACCGATGTCGCCGGCGCCCTGGCACAGCAGGATGTCGCCGGCACGCAGCAGCGGCTTGACGATTGGCGCCAGGTCCACACCGCGCTCGATGTAGATCGGGTCCAACTGGCCACGCTGGCGGATGCTGTTGCACAGCTTGCGGCTGTCGGCGCCCGGGATCGGCTCTTCACCGGCCGGGTAGACTTCCATCAGCAGCAGCACGTTGGCATCGGCCAATACATTGACGAAGTCGTCGTACAGATCGCGGGTGCGGCTGTAGCGGTGCGGCTGGTAAACCATCACCAGGCGGCGCTCCGGCCAACCACCGCGTACGGCTTTGATGACCGCTGCGACTTCGGTCGGGTGGTGACCGTAGTCGTCCACCAGCATCACGTCGCCACCGTCTACCGGCAGTTGGCCGTAGACCTGGAAGCGACGGCCGACACCGGCAAAGCGCGACAGGCCTTCGACGATGGCTTCATCGCTGACGCCCTCATCGGACGCGATGCAGATGGTCGCCAGGGAGTTGAGCACATTGTGGTTGCCCGGCATGTTCACCGACACATCCAGCGGCTCGCGATCCGGGCGCAATACGGTAAAGAAGGTTTGCATGCCTTCCTGGCGCACATTGATCGCGCGCACGTCAGCGTCTTCGCTGAAGCCATAGGTCACGGTCGGACGCTTGACCTGCGGCAGGATTTCGCGAACCACCGGATCGTCCAGGCACACCACGGCCAAACCGTAGAAAGGCAGGTTGTGCAGGAACTCGACGAAGGTTTTCTTCAACTTGTTGAAGTCACCGTCGTAGGTCGCCATGTGGTCTTCGTCGATGTTGGTGACGACAGCGACCAGCGGTTGCAGATGCAGGAAGCTTGCGTCGCTTTCATCGGCTTCGGCGATCAGGTAACGGCTGGTGCCGAGCTGGGCATTGGTACCCGCTGCATTCAGACGGCCACCGATCACGAACGTCGGGTCCAGGCCACCGGCCGCGAACACCGAAGCGATCAGGCTGGTGGTGGTGGTTTTGCCGTGGGTACCGGCGACGGCGATGCCGTGGCGATAGCGCATCAGCTCGGCGAGCATTTCGGCACGCGGCACGACCGGAATACGACGTTCAAGGGCAGTGGCCACTTCCGGGTTGGAGGTGTTCACGGCGCTGGATACCACCAGCACGTCAGCCTCGGCGGCGTTCTCGGCACGGTGGCCGATAAAGATCTGTGCACCAAAACTCTTCAGGCGATCAGTCACCGGCGACTCTTTCAAGTCGGAGCCGGACACCTGATAACCCAGGTTCAGCAGCACTTCGGCAATCCCGCACATGCCCACACCGCCGATGCCGACGAAGTGAATGCGACGGATGCGGCGCATCTCGGGTTGTGGCATGGCTTTCTGATTCTCAACCATGGGCCACCTCCAGGCAGATATCGACCACGGTGCGGGTTGCGTCAGGTTTAGCCAGGCGGCTTGCGGTGCTCGCCATGCTGTTGAGTCGTTCCGGTTGCATCAAAACCTCGGTCAGGCGTGCGGCCAAATCGGCGGCGCCAGTCGTTCTTTGCGGCAGCAGGAAGGCAGCGCCCTCCCCGGCCAAATATTCGGCGTTGCGGGTCTGGTGATCGTCGATGGCGTGGGGCAAAGGCACCAGCAAGGACGGCAGACCGGCCGCAGCCAGTTCACTGACGGTCAACGCGCCTGCGCGACAGACCACCAGGTCGGCCCAGCCATAGGCGTGGGCCATGTCTTTGATAAAGGGCTGTACATCAGCCTCCACACCCGCTTCGCGATAGCGTTGGGCAGTGACTTCATCATGATTTTTGCCAGCCTGGTGAAACACCTCTGGCCGCAATTCCACAGGCAGCTGCGAGAGTGCCTCAGGCAGCAACTTGTTCAGCGGCTCAGCACCCAGGCTCCCGCCAAGGATCAGCAAGTGCGGCTTACGGCCTGTCAGCGCTTGGCGGGCAATATCCATGAACAGCTCGGTACGCACCGGGTTGCCTGTGGTGCGAAGCTTGTCCGAGCCAGCAAAGGTTTTCGGGAAAGCCTCACACACTCGCGCGGCCAACGGCACCAGCAAACGGTTCGCGGTACCGGCGACGGCGTTCTGCTCGTGCACAATCACCGGCACACCGGCGAGCTTGGCGGCGACACCGCCAGGGCCGGTCACATAACCGCCAAAACCCAGCACACACACCGGCTTCAATTCACGGATGATTTTGCGCGCCTGCCAGACGGCCTTGAGCAACACGAACGGCGCCTTGAGCAGGGACAGTTTGCCCTTGCCGCGCAGGCCGGTGACGTTGATCAAATGCAGTGGCAAGCCGGCGTTCGGCACCAATTCATTTTCAATGCCGCGTGGCGTACCGAGCCAATGCACGGTGTAGCCACGGTTCTGGAATTCACGCGCGCAAGCCAGGGCCGGGAACACATGGCCCCCGGTGCCGCCCGCCATGATCAGCACGTTAGCGCCCATGGTTCGGCTCCTCGGCAAAATCGCTCTCGCTGAATTCCATCTCTTCGCTGCCCAAGTGGGTTCGACTCTCCCACTCGATGCGCAGCAATAACCCGAGACACGCGCAGCAAATCACCAACGAACTGCCGCCATAACTGAGGAACGGCAAGGTCAGGCCCTTGGTCGGCAGCAGGCCGACGTTCACACCGATGTTGATCAGGAACTGGCCGATCCACAGGAACGACAAACCGTAGGCCACGTACGCGGCGAAATACTGTTTGGCCTTCTCGGCCCACAAGCCGATGTACATGCCGCGTACACACACGAACACGAACAGCGCGACAGTGCACAGCGAACCGACCACGCCGAGCTCTTCGGCGAGTACCGAGAACACGAAGTCGGTGTGCGCTTCCGGCAGGTAGAACTGCTTCTGCACGCTGTTGCCCAGGCCCACGCCCAGCCACTCGCCGCGACCAAAGGCGATCAACGCCTGGGTCAACTGGTAACCGGAGCCGAACTGGTCGGACCAGGGGTCGGTGAAGGTAATCAGACGGGCCATCCGGTAGGGTTGCGCCTGCACCAGCACCGTCACGGCGGCCACGGCCAGCACCACCATCAAGGTGAAACGGAACAGGCCCACGCCCCCAAGGAACAGCATGGCTGCAGCCGCGCCCATCATGACGACGGTGGCGCCGAAGTCGGGCTCCATCAGCAACAGGCCGGCCATGGGCAGCAGCACGATGAACGGCTTGAAGAAGCCCATCCAGCTTTCGCGCACTTCTTTCTGACGGCGGACCAAATAACCGGCGAGGTAGATCACCACGAAAACCTTGGCGATTTCAGACGGCTGCACGTTGAACGCACCGAAGCCGATCCAGCGCATCGAACCGTTCACCTCGCGGCCGATGCCGGGGAGGATCACCATGACCAGCAAACCAAACGCACCGATCAGCATCAGCCAACCCAGGCGCTGCCAGGTAGCAATCGGAATCATCATGGTGACGATGCACGCGCCCAGACCGATCACGAGGTACACCAGGTGGCGGATCATCATGTACAGCGTATTGCCCGACTGCACGGCGGCCACTTCGGAGGACGCCGACGTAATCATCACCAGGCCCAGGCCCAGCAACGCGAGGCAACCGGCAAGCATCGGGAAGTCGAGGTCGATACCACGCCCGGTGATGATCGGTGACGGATACGGCTTGATGATATTTCTGAAATTCATGCCAAGGCCTCCACGCCGCGGGCGAACAGCTGGCCGCGCTCTTCGTAGTTCTTGAACATGTCGAAGCTGGCGCACGCCGGCGACAGCAGCACGGCATCACCCGGCTGGGCCATGGCTTTGCACTGGGCAATGGCGTCGTCCAGGGACGTGGCGCGCACTTGCGGCACAGCGTCACCCAGGGCGGCGGCGATCAGGTCGGCATCACGCCCCATCAGCACCACGGCGCGACAATGCGCAGCCACCGGCCCTTTAAGGTCCTTGAAGTCGGCACCCTTGCCATCGCCACCGGCGATCAGCACCAGCTTGCCTTCGATGTCAGCACCGAGGCCTTCGATGGCCGCCAGGGCAGCACCGACGTTGGTGGCCTTGGAATCGTTGTAATAGCTGACGCCATTGAGGTCGCGCACCCACTGGCAGCGGTGCTCAAGGCCGGCGAATGTGCGCAGGCTGGACAACATGGCATCAAACGGCAGGCCCACAGCATGGCCCAGCGCCAAGGCCGCCAGGGCATTGGACTGGTTATGTGCGCCACGGATTTTCAGTTCGCGGACCGGCATCAGGTTCTGGAATTCGAAGGCCAGGTATTTCTCGCCGTTCTCTTCGCGAATGCCGAAAGCTTTGAAATCAGGTTTACCCAGGCCGAAGGTCCAGCATGGCAGGCCCTCGCCCATCAGCGGACGGCTCAGGGCATCCTGGCGGTTGACCACCACTTGCCGGGCACCGCGGAAGATCCGGTGCTTGGCCAGGTGATACGCCGGCAGGCCGCTGTAACGGTCCATGTGGTCTTCGCTGACATTCAGCACGGTGGCCACTTCGGCACCCAGGTCGTGCGTGGTTTCCAGCTGGAAGCTCGACAGCTCCATCACGTACAGCTCGACGTCGTCGCTGAGCAGGTCCAGCGCCGGCGTGCCGAGGTTGCCGCCCACAGCCACGCGCTTGCCGGCCGCAACCGCCATCTCGCCGACCAGGGTCGTCACGGTGCTTTTTGCGTTGGAGCCGCTGATGGCCACGATCGGCGCCTTGGCGTTACGTGCGAACAGGTCGATGTCGCCGGACAGCTTCACACCACGCGCCGCTGCCGCTTGCAGGGCCGGTGTCGAAAGAGCCAGGCCGGGGCTCACGTAGAGCTCATCGGCGCGGCACAGAAACTCGACATCCAACTCGCCACAACGCACTTCCACGTGCGGGTAGTCACGGCGCAGCGTGACCAGCTCCGGTGGATTTTCCCGCGTGTCGGCCACGGCAAACGACGTGCCCCGGTTCGCGAGGAAGCGAACCAGGGACATGCCGCTCTTGCCGAGGCCGACAACGATGCGGAAGTGGTCTGAAGCGATCAGGGACACTCGTTTCTACCTCAGTTTCAGGGTGGCAAGGCCGACCAGTACAAGAATCACGGTGATGATCCAGAAACGGACAATCACACGCGGCTCGGGCCAGCCCTTGAGTTCAAAGTGGTGGTGAATCGGCGCCATACGGAACACGCGGCGCCCGGTCAATTTGAAGGAGGCCACCTGGATGACCACCGACAGGGTTTCCATCACGAACACACCGCCCATGATGAACAGCACGATTTCCTGGCGAACGATCACGGCGATGGTGCCCAAGGCTGCGCCCAGCGCCAGTGCGCCGACGTCGCCCATGAAGACTTGTGCGGGATAGGTGTTGAACCACAGGAAGCCCAGGCCGGCACCGATCAGCGCGCCGCAGAACACGATCAACTCACCCGCGCCCGGCACATAAGGGATCAGCAGGTATTCAGCGAACTTCACGTTACCCGACAGGTAGCAGAAGATGCCGAGCGCGCCGCCCACCATCACCGTCGGCATGATCGCCAGGCCATCGAGGCCGTCAGTCAGGTTCACGGCGTTGCTGGAGCCGACGATGACGAAGTAGGTCAGCACCACGAAGCCAATGCCCAGTGGAATGCTCGCATCCTTGAGCATCGGGATGATCAGGGTGGTTTCCACGGCGCTCGGCGCGGTGGTGTAAAGGAAGATCGCCGCCGCAAGGCCGAACACCGACTGCCAGAAATACTTCCAGCGGCTCGGCAGCCCCTTGGAGTTCTTTTCGATCACTTTGCGGTAGTCATCGACCCAGCCAATGGCGCCGAACAACAGGGTCACCAGCAGCACCGTCCACACGTAGCGGTTATGCAGGTCGGCCCACAGCAAGGTGCTGATGCCGATGGACGAGAGGATCAACGCGCCGCCCATGGTCGGGGTGCCGGACTTGGACAGGTGCGACTGCGGGCCATCATTGCGAACCGATTGACCAATTTGCAGGTTCTGCAGGGTGCGGATCATCCACGGCCCCAGGAACAGCGACAGAGACAGCGCGGTCAGCACACCCAGAATCCCGCGCAGGGTCAGGTACTGAAAGACCGCGAAGCCTTTGTGGAACTGTTGCAGATACTCAGCCAGCAGCAGCAGCATTAATGTTTCTCCGTACTTGAGCCACACAAGGCCGCGACGACGTTTTCCATCACCGCGCTGCGCGATCCCTTGATCAAAATGGTTGTGTGTTTGTCTTGTTCAGCCACGCCCAGCGCCTGGATCAGCTCGGCCTGGGTTGCAAAATGCCGCGCGCCGAGACCGAAGGCGTTTACCGCGTGAGCCATGTTCGGGCCGACGGCGTAGAGCGCATCGACTTTGCCTGTGGCGTAGGCGCCGACTTCGCGATGGGACTGTTCGGCCCAGTCGCCCAGTTCGGCGATATCGCCCAGCACCAATACCTTGCGCCCCTCGAAGCCTTTGAGCAGGTCAATGGCGGCACAGACCGAGGATTGGTTGGCGTTGTAAGTGTCATCAATCACGCGCATGCCGTTGGTAGCCAACTGTGCGACCGTGCGGCCTTTAACCGGCTGCACCGCGCCCAGGCCAGTGGCAATTCCGAACAGCGACACACCCAGGGCATGGGCGGCAGCGGCGGCGGCCAAGGCATTGGCGACGTTATGGTTGCCCAGCAGATTCAGTTGCACATGCTCACTGCCTTGCGGGGTATGCAAGGTGAAGGACGGGCAGCCACGGGCGTCAACAGTGATCGTGGAGGCATGGAAATCAGCCGCCGCGTTCAGCACGGCAAACGTCAGCACCTTGCGACCGGCGGCGCGTACACGCCAGGTCTCGAACGCCTTGTCGTCGAGGTTCAATACAGCGGTGCCCGAAGCATCGAGGCCTTCAAGGATTTCGCCCTTGGCTTCGACGATTTTTTCCGGGCCGCCGAACTCGCCAACGTGGGCGGTACCGGCGTTATTGAGAATCGCAACGTGGGGCTTGGTCAGCGCCACGGTGTAGGCAATTTCGCCAATACGCGAAGCGCCCAGCTCGATCACCGCCGCCGTGTGTTCCGGGGCCAGTTCGAGCAAGGTCAGCGGAGCGCCGAAATCATTGTTCAGGTTGCCACGGGTAGCGAGGACCGGCCCGCGCGTGCGCAGGACGCCAGCGAGCAGTTCCTTGACCGTGGTTTTGCCGCTGGAGCCGGTGATGGCTGCAACCGGCTTGTTAAAGGCAGCGCGGTTCAGAGCCCCAAGTTGGCCCAAAGCCAGGCGGGTATCAGCGACCAACAACTGCGGCAAAGTGGAATCCGCCACTTCGCGCTGTACCAAGGCGCCTACGGCACCTTTGGCGGCGACCTCGTTCAGGTAATCGTGGCCATCGAAACGCGGGCCGGCCAATGCGACAAACAGTTGCCCCGGTTTGATGTTGCGACTATCGATACTGACACCGTCGAAGCTGCAATCGCTCGACAGTACGCGGGCCGACAAGGCCTGGGTCAGTTCGCTGAACTTCATCGCCTTAAGCATGGGCGATCTCCCAGGCCGTCAGCGCGTGATCGGCCTCGACCAGGTCAGAGAAGGCATGGCGTTGGCCGTTGATTTCCTGATAGTCCTCGTGACCTTTACCGGCCAGCACCACGACATCGTCAGCGCTGGCGCTGGCGATCAATTGCGCAATGGCTGCGCCGCGACCGGCAACGAAGCTCGCCTTGGAGGCGTCTTTAAAGCCGACACGGATGTCATCGAAAATCTGGCTCGGGGCTTCGCTGCGCGGGTTGTCGTCAGTCACGACCACACCATCGGCCAGGCGCTCGACGATCTCGGCCATCAACGGACGTTTGCCGCGATCGCGATCACCGCCGCAGCCGAACAGGCACAGCAGTTTGCCCTTGGCGTGTGGGCGCAGGGCTTCGAGCACTTTTTCCAGGGCGTCCGGGGTATGGGCGTAATCGACCACGACCAGCGGTTGTGTACCGCCACCCAGGCGCTGCATGCGACCGGCCGGGCCTTCCAGCTTCGGCAGCACACGCAGGATTTCATCCAGCGCGTAATCCAGGCCGAGCAGTGCGCCGATGGCGGCAAGCACGTTGCTCAGGTTGAAACGGCCGAGAAGTGCGCTGCGCAAGTGGTGCTCGCCCTGCGGCGTGACCAAGGTGGCGAGCACGCCTTCATCATTAAATTGGCCTTCACGGCAATACAGGTACGCGCTGGAATCTTCCAGGCTGTAGGTGATCAAGCGCGCTTCGCTGTCTTCGGCAGCCAACTGACGACCGAATGCATCATCCAGGTTGACCACCCGGCACTTCAGGTCATTCCAGGCAAACAGCTTGGCCTTGGCGGCGGCGTAAGCCTCCATGGTGCCGTGGTAATCCAGATGATCGCGGGACAGGTTGGTCATCACCGCCACGTCAAACGCCAGGGCAGCCACGCGCCCCTGGTCCAGACCGTGTGAGGAGACTTCCATGGCAACGGCCTTGGCACCGGCCTTTTTCAGGTCGGCCAGGGTGGCTTGCACGGCAATCGGGTTCGGTGTGGTGTGCATGCCGCTTTGCAGCGCGCCATAAAAACCGGTGCCCAGGGTGCCGACAATGCCGCAGTGCTGACCCAGCAGGTCAAGGGCTTGCGCGACCAATTGGGTCACGCTGGTCTTGCCGTTGGTGCCCGTCACGCCCACCAGGTTCAATTGACGGCTCGGGTCGCCATAGAAACGCCCGGCAATGTCCGACAGCTGCGCAGCCAGACCCTTGACCGGAATCAACGGCACATCGGTGATAGGCAGTACGGTGGCGCCTTCCACTTCATAAGCGACGGCGGCCGCACCGCGTTGCAAGGCATCCGCAATGTGCGCACGGCCATCGAACTTGCCGCCAGGCACCGCCAGGAACAAGTCACCGGCGCGCACATTACGACTGTCCAGGCTCAACTCGCGAATCAGCAGATCGCGACCGGCGTGGGCAAAAATCTTGTTCAGACTAAGAGACATCAGCCGCGCCCTCCATTGGCTTTGGCAGCAGCGGCCGGTGGCCCGGCGTTCGCTTGTTGAGTCGGCGGCAAGTTATCCGGCGTGATGTTCATCAGGCGCAGGGTGCCGGACATCACTTTGCTGAACACGGGCGCCGATACCAGGCCACCGAAGTAGCCGGCCTTACTCGGTTCATCAATCACGACAACAATGGCGTAGCGCGGGTCGCTCATCGGGCCAAAGCCGGCGAACAGCGAACGGTATGAGTTTTCGGCGTAACCCTTGGTGCCCACCGACGTTTTACGGGCGGTACCCGACTTGCCTGCCACGTGATACGCCGGCACCTGGGCACGGAATACGCCGCGCGGTGCTTCGATCACTTGTTGCAGCATGCCTTGCATGGTCTTGGCGACGTTTTCCGGGATCACCTGGGTGGCTTTCGGCGCTTCGTCGACATGGATCAGGCTCAAGGGAACCATTCGGCCATTATTGGCCAATACAGAGAAGGCATGGGCCAACTGGATCGCGGTCACCGACAGGCCGTAGCCGTAGGACAGCGTGGCGGTCTCGGCCTTTTTCCAGTCGCGGTAGTTCGGCAGGTTGCCCACGCGCTCACCCGGGAAATCCAGGCCTGTGGGTTGACCCAAGCCGATTTTTTGCGCCAGGTGATAGATGGTTTCGCCGCCGATATCAAAGGCGACCTTACTCATGCCCACGTTACTGGAGTTGATCAAAATACCGGTCAAATCCAGCACTGGGCCTTCGGTACGGGATACGTCACGAATGGTGTACTTGCCCAGTTGCAGGGTGCCCGGGTAAACCTCGACTTTGTCGCTCGGCTTCCAGCGCCCGGTTTCCAGGGCGGCACTCATGGAGATGGCTTTCATGGTCGAACCAGGTTCGAACACATCGATCATCGCGCGGTTACGCATCATCGCCGGTTGCAGGTTGCGACGGTTGTTCGGGTTGTAGGTCGGCTGGTTGACCATGGCGAGGATCTCGCCGGTCTTCACGTCCATGATCACCAGGCTGCCGGCCTTGGCGCCGTTTTCGATGATCGCGTTACGCAGTTCGCGGTTGGCCAGGTATTGCAGGCGCAGGTCAATCGACAACGCCAAGGGCTTACCAGCCTTGGCGTTTTTGGTGACCTGGACATCCTTGATCAGTCTGCCGCGCCGATCCTTGATGACCTGCCGCTTACCGGGAACGCCGGCCAGCCATTCATCGTAGGCCAGCTCTACGCCTTCACGGCCATGGTCGTCGATGTCGGTAAAACCAACCATATGCGCGGTGGTTTCACCGGCCGGGTAGAAACGACGAAACTCCTCGATGCCGTAGACACCGGGGACTTTAAGGTCGAGCACTTGCTGGCCTTGCTCGGGGGTGAGCCCGCGAACAAGGTAGATGAATTCTTTATTAGCCTGGGCTTCCAGGCGTTCGGCCAGGGCTTTCGGGTCTTGACCCAGGGCGGCAGCAAGCTCTGGCCACTTTTCCTTGGCGGTTTGCAGTTCCTTGGCGTTGGCCCACAGAGTGGTCACCGGCGTACTGACGGCCAGAGGCTCGCCGTTACGGTCGGTGATCAGGCCGCGGTGCGCAGGAATCGGGATATGCCGCAGGCTACGGGCATTGCCCTCGCCGATCAGGAAGTCACGGTCGACCACTTGCAGGTCGATGATCCGCCAGGCAATCGCGCCAACCATGAGTGCCAGCAAGCCCAGCATCAGACGGAAGCGCCATGGGTAGAGTGCGCCTTCAAGTTTCATCATGGCGCCACCATGCGAACTTCAGCCGCGCCCGGAATATGCATTTTAAGCTGTTCGGTGGCCAATACTTCGATGCGGCTATGGGCCGTCCAGGTACTTTGCTCAAGGATCAACCGGCCCCATTCCGCCTGCGCTTTGTCACGCACACTCAATTCCCCATAAAGGGTATTGAGCAATTGGCGGTTGTAGTGGGCGCTGTAGGACACCGCAATCGCGGACACCAGCACGCCGACAAACAGCAGCAACATAAAGAAGCTGCCGCCCGGGAGGGGCTTGGCGAAAAGCTTGCTCACCGCAGCTTCTCCGCGACGCGCATGACGGCGCTACGGGAACGTGGGTTGGCCTTGAGTTCGGCTTCGGAAGCGAACTGCGCTTTGCCATGAATTTTGATTTTCGGCACAAAGGCTTCAAAACGTACCGGCAGGTTGCGCGGCAGGTTATCGGACTCGCCCTTGACCAGACGACGCATGAACAGCTTGACGATGCGGTCTTCCAGGGAGTGGAAGCTGATCACCACCAGGCGACCGCCCACTTCCAGGGCTTCCAGTGCGGCTTCGAGGCCGACTTCCAGATCACCCAGTTCGTTATTGACGTGAATGCGCAGGCCCTGGAATGCGCGGGTCGCAGGGTTCTTGCCCTTTTCCCACGCCGGGTTGGCGACTTTCAGCACTTCAGCCAGGTCGGCGGTGCGTTCAAACGGCTGGATTTCGCGGCGCTCGACAACCGCGCGCGCCATACGGCCAGCGAACCGCTCTTCGCCGTATTCCTTGAATACACGGGTAATTTCTTCGTGGGGTGCGGTGGCGATGAACTGCGCAGCGCTGATGCCGCGAGTAGGGTCCATGCGCATATCGAGCGGGCCGTCGTTCATGAAACTGAAGCCGCGCTCCGGGTCGTCAAGCTGTGGCGAAGACACGCCCAGGTCGAGCAGAACCCCGGCCACATTGCCTGCCATGCCGCGCTCGGCCACTTCGGCACCCAGCTCGGCAAAGCTACGCTGCACAACGACAAAGCGGCCGTCTTCGGCCGCTAGCGCTTGCCCGGTGGCAATCGCTTGAGGGTCTTTGTCAAACCCGAGGAGTTTGCCGTCAGGCCCGAGCTGGCTGAGTATCAACCGGCTGTGCCCGCCCCTGCCGAAGGTGCCATCCAAATAGCAGCCATCCGCGCGTACGGCGAGAGCCTCAACGGCTTCGTCAAGCAGTACGGTGATGTGGTTAAAGCCGCTATCAATAGTCACAGGATCAAATCACGCAGTTCATCAGGCATAGCGCCCGGTTGTTGAATAGCAGCCAGGTCAGCTGCAGAAACAGCATCCCAGGCATCTTCGTCCCACAATTGGAACTTGTTCAGTTGGCCGACCAGCATTGCGCGCTTATCCAGCTTGGCGTACTCGCGCAAACGCGGAGGCACCAGGAAACGACCGCTGCCATCGAGCTCTAGGTCGACGGCATTACCGATCAGCAGACGCTGCAGGCGGCGGTTTTCTTCACGCAATGAAGGCAGAGCGCGCAACTTGGTTTCGATCAACTCCCACTCATCGAGCGGGTAAACACACAAACAAGGGTCAACGGCGTCAATCGTGATGATTAACTGGCCTGAACTTCGCGAAACGAGCTCGTCACGATACCGGCTCGGCATAGCGAGACGGCCTTTTGCATCGAGACTGATAGCGTTAGCTCCGCGAAACACAGATGCGTTTCTCCAAATTTTAGCGTTTTACGTTCAAAAAACCCACTTTGTGCCACTTTCCGCCACTTGCGCACACTATAGGAATGCGCCCACCACACCGTCAAGGCGCGGATTCAAGGAAAAGCCTTACAGAACGGAGATTTAGGAACGTAAAAGGAGGAGAAACGAGAGTTTGGCGATGTTTTTGACTCAACAACCGCAGATAGCTCATAGAGCTATGGCTTAAAGTTAAAGTAATTTATTAAGAGTAAGATTTTTTTGGTATTACGAAGATGCATCTGCCAATGATTTGGCAGGGAGGGATTCTTGCGTTACTACCGGGTTTCTGCACGAGATTCGAACAGAAGGAAAAAAGGTGGAGAGTCGATCTGTAAGCCGGGTTCTGTCTTGAACAGTCATTCGTCTACGATGGCCATCACTGGACATCTTTAGCAACCTACCCGGTCCCAGCGCGGGCCACGCCTTGGGACCCTATTTGGTCTTGCTCCAAGTGGGGTTTACCTAGCCACGAACTGTTGCCAGTCGTGCGGTGCGCTCTTACCGCACCTTTTCACCCTTACCGGCACCGAAGTGCTTAGGCGGTTATTTTCTGTGGCACTTTCCGTAGGCTCACGCCTCCCAGGCATTACCTGGCACTTCGCCCTATGGAGCCCGGACTTTCCTCCCCCCCCTAATTTTCATAGAGGGCAGCGACTGTCCAATCGACTCTCCGCCGCGCAGGTTAACGGCACGGCGGGCTCAGGACAAGTATTAAAGTGCAGCAGTGCCATCACGTTCAGACGGAATACAGGTTTAACCCCGGAACTATTCGGCTTTCTGTTTATCCAGTGCGACCTGATAAAGCACATTCTTACGCACACCGGTAATTTCAGCCGCCAGGGCTGCTGCACGCTTGAGCGGCATCTCCTTGAGCAACAAATCCAGCACACGCATGGCTTCGCTGCTCACGGCATCTTCACTTTCCGGGGCAGTCCAACCGGCCACCAGCACCACACATTCGCCGCGCTGCTGATTGCTGTCACCCTCGACGAAGGCTCGCAGCTCTTCGAGGGGCAAGCCCTTGAGGGTTTCGAAGGTCTTGGTCAGCTCCCGGGCCAGCAGCGCCAGGCGCTCACCGCCGAACACCAGTTCCATATCCTGCAGGCATTCAAGAATGCGGTGCGGGGCTTCGTAGAAGATCAAGGTGCGCGGTTCTTCCTTTAAGGCTTGCAGACGCGCCCGACGCCCAACCGCCTTGGCCGGCAGGAAACCTTCGAAGATAAAACGGTCTGAGGGCAACCCGGCCGCCGATAATGCAGCAATCAGCGCGCAAGCCCCCGGAACAGGCACTACATTGATACCTACGGCACGGGCCTGGCGGACCAGGTGGTAGCCGGGATCGGAAATCAACGGGGTTCCGGCATCCGAGATTAACGCCACATCATCACCGGCCAACAAGCGGGTGATAAAACGGCTGCCTTCTTCGCGCTCGTTATGTTCATGGCACGCGGCTAATGGCGTGCTGATACCAAAATGCTGCATCAAACGCTGGGAGTGCCGTGTGTCTTCCGCCGCGATCAGTTTTACGTCGCGCAACACTTTCAGCGCCCGGGCACTGATGTCGTCCAGGTTGCCAATGGGCGTCGCCACGACAAAAAGCGAGCCTGCAGTGGAATTCAAAGGACCTGGAGCAGTCAAAACGCACACCTCGATGGTTGGCAAAAGCCGCATTGTAACGCGTAGGCGCTTCGAAAATATGCCATCAGCGCTGATGCCTTTTCAGCCGCCGATGACGAATAGCAACATTTACATGACCTAAATCGACGGTTTCACACCACTAACATCGCGCCTGGGCCAGTGCTTGGGTACAATTCCACGCTAATTTGATCGGTATCAGGAACACTTACATGATCGCTTGCCTGCGGCTGCTCTCCGCCCTCTGCCTCGCTGCCTTATTGGCCGCTTGCGCCAGCTCGCCCTCGTCCAGCCTTGGCGACCTCCCCCGGACCCCGGACGCCAGTATCGAGCAACTGCTCGAACAGGCCACTTCCGCCAAGACGCCAGAAAAGGCCGCGTTATTGCGCCTGAGTGCGGCAGACCTGGCCTACCACCAGAACAACCCTGGCCGTTCGTCGCAGATTCTTGCGCAGGTGCCCCTGGATGTCCTGAAGCCGGCCGCGCAAGTATTTGCCAGCACCCTGGCTGCCGAATTGGCCATGGCGCGCAACCAGCCCAAGGCTGCGTTGGCCGCCCTGAACCACCCCAGCCTGCAAAGCCTGAAGGAGCTGCCGACAGACCAGCAGGTCCGCACCGGCACCGTGCATGCGCGCGCCTATGAAGCGGATGGCCAGACCCTGGCAGCCGCTCGCGAGCGTGTCGCCATGGCCCCGCTGCTGACAGGTGACGCCGCCAAGAGCAACCACGAAGCCATCTGGGCGTTGATTGCCGCGCTGCCGGCCGAACAACTGCAAGCCAGCGGCAACCCGACACTCGACGGCTGGATCAGCCTGGCCAAGGCCGTCAAAGGCGCCGGGACCCTGGAGCAGCAGCAAGCCGCTATCGATACCTGGCGCGCTCAGAACCCAGGCCACCCAGCGGCGGTGGATCTGCCAACCCCGCTGACCAAGCTCAAGGAGCTGGCCAGCCAGCCCCTGAGCAAAATCGCCCTGCTGCTGCCGCAGGAAGGTCCGCTGGCCTCGGTCGGCAAGGCACTGCGCGAAGGCTTCATGGCCGCGCACTACCAGGCTGAACAAGCCGGACAGAAGCCGCCAGTCATCGAGTTCTATGACAGTTCGCGCTTGAGCTCCATCGACGACTTCTACGCCAAGGTCCAGGCCGCCGGCGTACAACTGGTGGTCGGCCCGCTGGAAAAGCCGCTGGTCAAACAACTGGCCGCGCGCCCGCAACTGCCGATTACCACCCTGGCGTTGAACTACAGCGAAGTCGATCAAAACCCGCCGCAACTGTTCCAGTTCGGCCTGGCAGCTGAAGACGAAGCCCGCGAAGTCTCGCGCCGCGCCCGCGCCGACGGCTTGCATCGCGCCGCCGCCATGGTGCCCCGTGGCGAATGGGGTGAACGTGTCTACAAGGCCTTCCGTCAGGACTGGGAAGCCAATGGCGGCACCGTCGTCGGCGTCGAGTATGTCGATCAGCCGGTCGCCCTCGCCCAACAGATTGCCGACCTGTTCCAACTGCGTAAAAGCGAAGGCCGCGCCAAGAGCCTGCAAAGCACCGTCGGCACCGACGTAGCGGCGCAGCCTTCGCGCCGTCAGGACATCGAGTTCATCTTCCTGGCCGTGACACCGCAACTGGCCCAGCAGATCAAGCCGACCCTGAACTTCCAGTACGCCGGTGATGTGCCGGTGTATGCGACGTCCCACGTGTTCAGCGCCAGTGGCGACAAAAACCAGTACCTGGACATGACTAACGTGATGTTCTGCGAAACCCCTTGGTTGCTCAACACCACTGACCCACTGCGCAATCAGGTTGCCGCGCAATGGCCACAGGCCAATGGCAGCCTCGGCCGCCTGTATGCGATGGGCGTGGACGCCTACCGCCTGGCACCGCGCCTGGGCCAACTCAAGGCACTGCCGGACACGCGCGTTGACGGTCTCTCGGGCAACCTGGGCATCAGCGCCAACCAGCGCGTTGACCGCCAGATGCCGTGGGCGAAGTTCGTCGGCGGCGATATCCAGCGCCTGCCGGACACCCCGCGCTGATGCCCGAGCGGTCCAGCGCACAAAGCGGCAAGGACGCCGAACTGCAAGCTCTCGAGTATCTTCAACAACGGGGTCTGCGCCTTCTGGCGCAGAACTGGTTGTGTAAACGCGGTGAGCTTGATCTGGTCATGCTTGACGGCGATACAGTAGTATTCGTCGAAGTCCGCTACAGAAAACACGCACAATGGGGTGGCGCGCTCGCCAGTATCGACGGGCGCAAGCGTCAGAAGCTGATACTCGCTGCGCAGTTTTTCCTGCAAAAAGAGCATCGCTGGGCTGACTATCCCTGCCGTTTCGATGTGGTTGCCATAGAAAGCACACCGTCTGGTCCTGCTGATCCGAACTGGCTCAAAGATGCCTTCGACAGCTGATTCACCGGACATCTTCACCACACACTTTTGCTCTTTGCTTTGCGGGCTGCACATTCCTGTGCCACACAGCCGCGCTACTTAAGGTCACACAGATGGACATGCAATCCCGAATTCGCCAGCTTTTCCAGGCCAGCATCGACACCAAGCAACAGGCGATGGACGTACTTGCACCGCACATCGAGCAAGCCAGTCAGGTCATGGTCAATGCCTTGCTCAACGAGGGCAAAATGCTTTCGTGCGGCAACGGCGGTTCGGCCGGTGATGCCCAGCATTTTTCCTCCGAGCTGCTCAACCGCTTCGAGCGCGAGCGCCCGAGCCTGCCGGCCATTGCCTTGACGACCGACACCTCGACGATCACCTCGATCGCCAATGACTACAGCTACAACGAAATCTTCTCCAAGCAGATCCGTGCCCTTGGCCAGCCGGGTGATGTATTGCTGGCGATTTCCACCAGCGGCAACTCGGCAAACATTATTCAAGCGATCCAGGCCGCACATGATCGCGAAATGATTGTCGTAGCATTGACCGGACGCGATGGCGGCGGCATGGCCTCGCTGCTGTTGCCTGAAGACGTGGAGATCCGCGTCCCGGCCAATGTCACTGCACGCATTCAAGAAGTCCACCTGCTGGCGATCCACTGCCTGTGCGATTTGATCGACAGCCAACTGTTCGGGAGTGAAGAATGACCGTTAACCGCATCAGCCTTTTGGCCATTACGCTGTGCCTCGCCATCAGCGGCTGCAGCACGGCAATCACTGCGACACGTGACACCCCCATCCAGGACGACAAGGGCACACGAACCTTCGGCAGCAAGATTGACGACTCGTTGATCGAAACCAAAGTTGAAGTGAACGTCGCCAAGGCCGCCACCGACCTGGGCAATGGTGCGTCGCGCATTGTCGTGACCAGCTTCAACGGCGTGGTGTTGCTCGCCGGCCAAACCCCGCGTGCCGACCTCAAGGCGCAGGCTGAACAAGCGGCCTCCAGCGTGCAACGGGTGAAAAAGGTTCACAACGAACTGCAAGTCATGGACCCGATCACGCTGCTGGCCATCAGCAACGATGCCCTGCTGACCACCAAGATCAAGGCGCAGATGCTGACCGACAACGCGATCCCTGGCTCACGCATCAAGATCGTCACCGACAACGGCATCGTCTACATGATGGGCCTGCTGACCCAGGCGGAAGCCACCCGTGCGGCCAATCTGGTACAGGGTGTGTCCGGAGTGCAGAAAATCGTGAAAGTGTTCGAATACATCGACTGATATAAACGACAGCCACAAAAAAAGGGCGCCGTGCATTGATTGCACGGCGCCCTTTTTTGTGGCCGGTGTTTACTGGTACTGCTGGTATGGGTTGCCCTGGAACTGGTTGTTCTGCTGTGGCGCCTGTTGCTGTTGCTGCTGTTGCCCAGGCTGACCGTATTGCTGACCCGGAATCGGGCCGAGGTTAACCTCCACGCGACGGTTCTGGGCACGGCCATTCACATCGGCGTTGCTGGCAATCGGGTTATCCGGGCCGGCACCGCGTGCACTCAGGTTGGTCGGGCTGACACCTTGGGAGGTCAGGTAGTTGGCCACGCTTTGCGCACGACGCTGGGACAGGTCCATATTCAACTGGCGGCTGCCGGTGCTGTCGGTGTAGCCGACGATCTGGATAGTGTTCTGGTTGAACTGCTTGAGCGAGTTGGCCAGATTGTTCAGCGGCGTGTAGAAACTGCCGGCAATATCCGCCGAGTTGGTAGCAAAGGTGATGTTACCCGGCATGATCAGCTTGATCTGGTCGCCCTGGCGCTGAACTTCAACCCCGGTATTGGCCATGCTGGCCCGCAGTTTCTTTTCCTGCTGGTCGGCGTAGTAGCCATAGCCCGCACCACCCAGGCCCGCAACGGCAGCACCAATCAGGGCGCCCTTGCCACGGTTATTGTGGTCGATCGCAGCACCGGCCAGACCACCGGCCAATGCAGCCAGGCCACCGTATTTGGCCGTGTTGCTGATGCCCGATGAGCCGTTTGCCTGTCCTTGGCTTCCATCATAAGGGTTAGGAGACGCACAGCCGGACAACAAGGCAACAGCCGTGGCAACGACAAGCAGACGACGCGAAGTGAACATGAAGAAAGCTCCTACTTTTGCATTCTGTGATGCAGAGGACATTGGCAATAGACCTGTGCCGAGTTTGGAACACGACAAACGGTAAAAATTCCATGCCCGGCAGGCCCGCGCTCTACAACCGATGAGCACTCTAAAACCCTAGCAGAGACTTCCTGAACGGGAATTGTCATTTTCTTTATAGGGATCGTCGAACGGTTGCCACTTGGTATCCGCGAAGATACCTAAGCCCTTACGAACGGGTTCTCACGCATTTCATCCCCAAGACGCGTGTCCGGCCCATGCCCCGTCACGACGGTTGCGCCCTCATCCAGGGTATACAAACGCTGCTTGATCGAACGCACGATGGTCGCCTGGTCCCCGCCCCACAGATCCGTACGCCCCACGCCGCGCTTGAACAAGGTGTCTCCGGCAATCAATAACCTGGCATCGGCAAACCAAAAGCTCATCGAGCCCGGTGTGTGCCCCGGCGTATGCAGCGCCACCCCGCAACCGCAGGCCAACTCCTCGTCATCTTCCAGCCAGCGATCCGGCGGCGGCACCGGCGTGTAGGGCACGCGGAACATCTGGCACTGCATTTCCAGGTTGTCCCAGAGGAATTGGTCCTCCTTGTGCAAATGCAGGGTCGCACCGGTTTTCTCTTTCAACTGGCCGGACGCCAGGAAGTGATCGAGGTGCGCATGGGTATGGATGATGCTCACCACCTTCAAGCCCAGCGCGTCGAGGCGTGCCAGGATCAGCTCGTGATTACCGCCCGGGTCGACCACGATGGCTTTTTTGGTGATCGGGTCGCCGATAATGGTGCAGTTGCACTGCAACGGGCCAACGGGGAAGGTTTCGCGGATCAGTGCGGCTTTTTCGATATTCATGGGCGTTCCTGCAAACTCTATGGCACATTCCAGTCGCAGTATGGTTGACCTTGCCCTTGATCAGGAAGGGATCAAGCTTGGGATGCTTCAGCTGCTAATCTACTCAGGCGCCATCAAACCCGTAGCACGTCCAACACCGCAGCGTCGCGTCTGGAGCGAGACTTATGGCGAATCACCGGGTCATCTGCGAACACTGCGACTGTGTGTATGAAAAGGTCACGCTCGCCAAACATCAAAAAGCCCTGTGCACACGCTGCGCCGGCGTATTGCAGCGCTACAACGGGTTGTCAGTGCAACAGCGACTCGCGCTGACCGTCACGGCGGCAGTATTGTGGACCTTCGCCAACTTTTACCCGGTGATGAGCATAAGCCTGCAAGGCTTGAAAAACAGCGCGACCCTGTGGGATTCGGTGGTTGCATTGAGCCTGGGGCCGATCACCTTTATTGCGTTGGTGGCGGCGATCTCCATGATCATCGCGCCGGTTTTTCAACTGCTGTTGCTGATCTGGGTCTTGAGTTTCGCCTTGTCCGGCAAGCGCTCACCGGCGTTCAAATTGTGCATGCGCTGGCTGGAAGCGCTCAGGCCGTGGAGCATGCTGGAAGTCTGCTTGCTGGGCTCGATGGTGGCCGTGTTCAAACTGGCCGGGATGCTCGACGTGATACCCGGCACCGGCCTGTTTGCCCTTGCCGCCCTGGCCCTGTTGCTGATCCGCATCGCCGGGCGCGATGTGCGCGACTTGTGGGACACCGTATGAATTCGCCACCGACCGCCCGCGAGCTGAACCTGTGCCTATGCCACACCTGCGGCCAGTCGTGCGACATGCGCGACGAGCCCAGCGAGTGCGAACGCTGCGGCGCGCCCCTGCACCGGCGCAAGATTCACTCACTGACGCGCACCTGGGCCTATATGCTCACGGCACTCGCGTTTTATATCCCGGCGAATTTGTTACCGGTGATGAATACGACGATGCTCGGCTCGGGGGCGGACAGCACCATCATGAGTGGCGTACTGGAGTTCTGGCAGCACGGCGCCTGGGACATCGCCCTGATCATTTTCATCGCCAGCATTGCAGTGCCGGGGATCAAGTTCGTGTCGTTGACGCTGCTGCTGGTCACCGTGCAGCGCAACAGCCTGTGGGCGCGCAAGGAACGCTCGAAGCTGTTTCGGTTTGTCGAGCTGATCGGCTACTGGTCGATGCTCGATGTGATTGTGGTTGCACTGGTGGCCGCACTGGTGAAGTTCCAGGCGTTGGGCACCATCGAGCCGCGCCTGGGCATCCTGTTCTTTGGCCTGGTGGTAGTCTTCACGATGCTGGCAGCCATGAGTTTTGATCCACGGCTGATCTGGGAAAACCCACACAATGAGGAGACCTCGGATGAGCTCACCCAACACTGACACGCCGGCCGGCTCACCCGCGATCAAGACACGACGTTTCAGCGTTTCGCTGGTGTGGATCGTGCCGATAGTGGCGGTGCTGGTGGGGATTTCGCTGGTGGTTCACAGCGTGCTGCAACAGGGACCGACCATCGTCCTCAATTTCAAGACCGGCAGCGGCTTGGTCGCCAACAAAACTGACGTCAAATATCGCAATGTGGTGATCGGCCAGGTCTCTGACGTAGCCTTGAGTGACGACCAGAAAAGCGTCAACGCCACGATCAAGTTGGCCAAGCAGGCGGAAAGCTTCACCCGAGAAGACTCAAAATTCTGGGTTGTCCGCCCGCGCATCGGCGCCGGTGGCGTGTCCGGCATCGACACCTTGCTGTCCGGCGACTACATCGGTGCCGATATCGGCCAGTCCGACACCCGCGCCAAACAGTTCAAAGGCCTGGAAAACCCGCCGCCCATCACCTATGGCGAACCGGGCAAACGTTTTACCCTGCATACCCAGGGCCTGGGTTCGCTGGATATCGGCTCGCCAGTGTATTACCGCAAAATTCCGGTCGGCCAGGTGGTGGCCTATGAGCTGGATGACGACGGCAAAGGCGTGAATATCGAAGTCTTCGTGCATGCGCCCAATGATGTGTATGTCACCGAAAACACGCGATTCTGGAACGCCAGTGGTATTGACCTGAGCGTCGGCGCCAATGGCTTCGCGCTTAAAACCGAGTCGCTGTCGTCAATGCTGGCTGGAGGCATCGCTTTCCAGGCGCCGCCCTACAGCCCCAACGACAAGCCGGCCGCTGAAGATCACGCCTATGAGCTGTTCGACGACCAGCAAAGCGCCCTCGCCCCGCCCAATGGCAAAGGGCAATATATGGCCTTGCGGTTTGATCAGGCCCTGCGCGGCCTGAAAGTCGGTGCACCGGTGGAGTTCCTCGGCGTCGAGTTCGGCAAAGTGGTGTCGATCAACCTGGATTACGATGCGAAGAAACGCAGCTTTCCGATCAATGTCGGCATCGTGATTTATCCGCAATTGCTCGGGGAAGCCAATACCAAGCTGCTCAAGGCCACCAATCATGACCCCAACGACGAAGCGGGCGGCGTTCGCTTGATCGGCACGTTTATCGAAAACGGCCTGCGTGCCCAGGCTCGCAGCGGCAACCTGCTGACTGGCCAGCTGTACATCGCCCTGGATTTCTTCCCGAAAGCCGAAAAAGTTGCGTTTGACCCGAACCTGCGCCCAATCAACATTCCGACCATTCCCGGCAACCTGGAACAACTGCAGGAAAAACTCGAAGGCATCGTCAACAAGCTCAACCAACTGCCCGTCGAGCGCATTGCGGGTAACCTCGACAGCAGCCTGGTCGAACTGCGCAAAGGGCTCGCCCAGTTCAACGCCAAAACCCTGCCCGGTGTACAGGCCACGCTGGGCGACGTGAGCAAGACGCTGCAATCGGCCAACTCGACCCTGGCCGACGACTCGCCGCAACGCGAACAACTGACCCAGACCCTGGATGAACTGGCGCGCATGTCGCGCTCCTTGCGCGAACTGTCGGACTACCTCGGCCGACATCCGGAGTCGCTGATTCGCGGTCGCCCCGACAACGCCGCGCCCCTGGACCTGCAAGGGCCACCGCGCAAATGAGCAATGGAGCCGCCATGACCCGTCCCTTGAAAATCACTCTGGTTACCGCGCTGGTGCTACTCGCGGCGTGTCGCAGTGAGCCGATTGCATTCCACACCCTGACGCCGGCGCACTGGAGTAACGCCACTCAAGCGCAGGCGAGCGATATCCGCATTGAAAGCATCAGCGTGCCGCCACAGGTTGACCGGCCGCAGATCGTGATTCGTCAGGGTGACAGTGGCGTGGCGATTCTGGAAACCCAGTGGTGGGCCGCCAGCCTGGCCGATGAGCTGAAAAGTGCGCTGGTGGATCAACTGGCGAACAGTCATTCCCGGCAAGCCGTGTCGTTGCGCCTTGAGGTTCAACGTTTTGACTCGGTGCCCGGGCAGTACGCGTTGCTCGACGTGCGCTGGCGCCTGAGGCCAACCAGCGGCGGTGACCGCCCGCCGTTGAACTGCCGCACCACCTTGCAAACGCCCGCAGGCCCGAGCATCGACGACCTCGTGGCGGCGCACCAAAACAACGTCAAGCGCTTCGCCGCCCTGGTCAGCCAAGCGGTCGACACATCACTGAAAGAGTGCCCGACCGCGCGGTAGTTTCAGGCCAGCAAGCCCATCGACTTGGCCCGCGCTACCGCTTGGGTGCGGCGCTCCACGCCCAACTTGCTGTTGATATGGCTGGCGTGGGTCTTCACCGTGTGCAGAGAGATGAACAACTGATTGCTGATTTCCTGGTTCGAGCAGCCCTGGGCAATCAGTTGCAGCACCGCCAGTTCGCGGGTGCTCAGCGTTTCGTGGTTGGGCGCCGCCGGCGCGTCAGCGACTGCCGGCAGCAGCGCCAACAGACTCTGGTTCAGCAAGCCATGGGGGTCTTTGCCCAGTTGCTCACGCATCCAGTCCGGGTAACGTTCCAGCAGGCGCTGGAACGGCTGCAACGCACCACCGGCGGCGGCTTCAAGGGCCTGAATCACTATGGCCCGCGCCTTGGCTTCCTGGCCGCATTCCAGCAGTAAATACGCCTGCTGGGTCAGGGCCATCAGCGCAATCATCTGGCGCCCACTGTTATGCGCCTGTTGCGCCAGGTCTTCGAGGCGTTCCAATGCGGCGGCGGGCTGATGCCGAGTAGCGTCCAGCGCGGCCTGTTGCAGCCCGATGTGTTGCGGCAGGTGTGGGTGAAACTCCGGGGCGGCGGCGGCGTGCTCGCCATTGTAGGTTTGGCCCAGCCGAGCCAGCCAGGCGTCGGCCAGGTCAGTGCGCCCCTGGGCCAGCCACAGCTCGCATTTGATCAGGGTGATCATCGCCAGGTAGTAGATCGGCGGCACATCCCAGATATGCATCAAGCGCTCGGCTTCGGCGAGTTCGGCGAAGGCCTTCGGGAAATCGCCACGCCGCCCTTCAAAGCTGGCGATGACGCAATGCCCGATCAACACACTGATATCCCGGCAGGCGCGGGCTTCGCTCAAGCCAGCACGTAAGCGTGCAAGGCCGGCTTCGGGCTGGTAGCGCACCAGCAGCAAATAACCTTCGTAGAGCGATAACCGCGCACGCACGGCGTACAGGCGCTGGGGCGCCAGGCCATGCAAGCGCTGCAAGCCTTGGCGAACCTCATCCAGAGAACGCAGGATTTCGCCGCGCGCTTGTAAGACACGCGCCCGGTCGTAGTGGGCCAGGGCTTCAAACAGCGGGTTGCCGACGCGCTGGGCCAACTCCAGGGATTCGCGATTCAGGCCACGGGCGCGCCACAGATCAGCGTCGACGATGGCCAGGTTGGACAGGGTCGACAAACACATCAGGCGCTGGCCGTAACGCTTGTGCGGCAGGCTTTCCAACGCCTCGCTGCAATAGCGCTGGGTCAACTCGCGATCGCCTCGGCCGCGAGCGATGATCCCGCTCAGCGCCAACCATTGCGCCAGCATCGATTTTTGCGCAGTGGCCGACGGCGCCGGCAGGAACCGACTGAGATAGCCGGACAATTCTTCCGCCGCATCCAACTGGCAGGCCAGCCCCAACGCCCAGCTGTAGAGCACGATCAACCGCGGCGTGCTGATCAGCAGGCTGTCGGGCAAGTCCATCTTCCAGCGCAGCAGCATGCCGACATTCTGTTCAGCCAGCAGTTGCTCCTCCGACAGGTTTTGCACCAGGTTCGCCGCCACATCCAGGTGGCCGGCGCGCAACGCCTGCTCCACCGCCTCATCAATCAAACCCTGGGCGTTGAACCAGCGGCAGGCCCGCAGGTGCAGGCTGGCAATCGGCAATGTGGCATTGCTGGCACGGCGGGTGCGCAGCAAGTCGGAAAACAGATGGTGATAACGATACCAGTGGCCCTGCTCGTCCAGCGGCACCAGAAACACTTGGTGGGCCTGCAAATACCCGAGGATTTCCGCGCTGTCATGGGCCTCACGCACGGCGTCGCACAGCTCACTGCAGAAACGATCCTGAGGGGCGGTGTCGTACAAAAACGCTTGCACGTCAACCGGCAGACAGTCGATGACCTCTTCCAGCAAGTAATCGCGAATCAGCCCTTCGCCGCCGTGCAAGTGTTGCGGCAACACGGCCTCATTGCCGGCTTCGGAAATGGCCAGCAACCAGAAACGCAGGCCGGCCACCCAGCCCTCACTGCGACGAATCAAGTTATCCAGGGCCTCGCCGCGCAACGAGCTGCTGTGCCGATCCAACACAGCCAGCGACTCGTCATGGGTCAGGCGCAGGTCTTGTTCATGCAGTTCCAGCAGGTGCCGCGACAACCGCAGTCGCGCCAGATGCCAGTCCGGACGTTGGCGGCTGGTGACCATGACCAACAGCCCATCGGGCAAATGGTTGAGGAAAAATTGCAGGCAGCGATCCAGCACCGGGCCCTGGGCCAGGTGGTAGTCATCCAGCACCAGCAATATCGGCGCGCGCGTGGAGAGGTGCAGCGTCAGCTCATCGAGCAAGCCATCGAGCCATTCTTCAAAGGCAAAGGGTTGGTGACGCTGGCGCATTTTCAGCAGGCCCAGGGACTGGGCGCCGAGCTGTGGGAAGTATTGTTGTAAACCGTCGAGCAGGCGCTCGAGGAAGCGGCCGGGGTCGTTATCCCGAGGGCTCAGGCCCAGCCACAGGCTTTGCCAATGGGCGGGCAGGCTCTGGCAGAACTCCACCGCTAACGAACTCTTGCCGAACCCGGCCGGGGCGCTGACCAGTAACAGTCGCCCTTCCAGCCCCGCGCTCAGCCGCTCGCACAGGCGCGGGCGCAGCACATAGCCGTCAGGCAACGGTGGCCTGTAGAAGCGCGCTTCCAGCGTCGGAATCACAGCGCTTGCAGGCCCTTGGATTCGGGACAGATCAGTCATCGCCGGGCTCTTGTAGAAGGCTGTTGTCGGCATTGCAGATGTCCGCAGACTAGCGGTAAAAGCGGCAGGTTTGTAGATCTTTGCAACATTTGCCTGAAAAAGAACTGCGACAAAAAATATCCCAGCCAGAGCACCACGAACAAAAGTGGGAGGGGGCTTGCTCCCGATAAGGCTGTGTCAGTCACTTAATACATCGACTGACCCACCGCTATCGGGAGCAAGCCCCCTCCCACATTGTCGAGCGAGTGCGGCTTAGCGAACACCGTCCTGGCGCAAGGCCGCGGGGGTGAAGTCGCTGGTGGTGGCGGTGAAGCCGAAGTCATACGCCTGCTTCTCTTCGTTCTTCATGCCCAGCGCCAGGTAGCGGCCGGACTGCAGGTCGTAGAGGGTTTCCAGGGCGTACCACGGCACTTGCTTGTCGTAGTAGTTCTCGGCATGGGCTTCGGCGACGCGCCACAGTTGGCCACGGCCGTCGTAGTGGTCGATGACCGCTGCTTGCCAGGTGTCTTCGTCGATGAAGAAGTCACGTTTGGCGTAGATGTGGCGCTGGCCTTCCTTCAAGGTCGCAACCACGTGCCAGACGCGACGCAGCTCGTAGCGAGCCAGGTCCTGGTTGATGTGGCCGGCCTTGATGATGTCGACATACTTGAGTTTCGGATCGTCGATCTTGTAGCTGTTGGAGGCGATGTAGATTTCTTTTTTGCCTTCCAGCTTCCAGTCGTAGCGGTCGGGTGCGCCGTTGTACATGTCGAGGTTGTCCGAGGTACGCAGGCCATCGGCAGCGGTACCCGGCCCGTCATAGGACACTTGCGGTGCCCGGCGCACACGGCGCTGGCCGGCGTTGTAGACCCACGCCGAACGCGGTTCTTTCACCTGGTCGAGGGTTTCGTGCACCAGCAGCACACCACCGGCCAGACGCGCCGGTGCGGTCACTTGCTGCTTGAAGTAAAACAGCACGTTGCCTGGGTTTTTCGGGTCGTAGTCCTTCATCTTGTCGCGGAACACGAACTGGTCGCGGAAGTACACCAGACTGAACGAACCGTTGGTTTGCGGGGTGGCCTGGGTGACCAGACGGGTCACGCTGCCGCCGCGATAACGGGTGATGTGGTTCCAGATAACCTCGACGCCGCTCTTGGGAATCGGGAACGGTACAGCGGTTTCGAAGTTTTCCAGGCCGTTGCCGCCCGACACCAGGTTGGTGTGGGTGGCGTTCTTCTTGATAGCGGCGAACACATCAGCCGGCACGGTAGCGCCGCGATGCGTCGGGTAGACCGGCATCTTGAAGGTGTCCGGGTAACGCTTGAACATCGCGTACTGCCCAGGCGCCAGCTTGTCTTTGTACTGCTCGACGTTCTGCGCGGTGATGGTGAACTGCGGTTGTTCGCTGGCATACGGGTTGGCCAGGAAACCACGGGCGTCCACAGCGCCGGCATTGGTCGGCAGTGGCGACCATTTCGGAATGGTGCCGGCCGTGTTACCGGCCATTTCGGCGCCCATCGGCGTCAGGGTCGTGCCCAGTTTGGCCGCCTCATCCGCCGAGACTGCCGCCATGACGCTACCCGCCATGATCGACAGCCCAAGCACACCCACCTGCAACAGACTTTTAGTTATTTTCATGTTCTGGTTCTTCCTGAATTACATGCATCTGAAAAGAGTGTGCTTAGAAGTTCACGCCGGCGCTCAGAGCGATGAAATCGCGATCATCCACCGTGGTGAATTTGCCACCAAAGAAGTTGGTGTAGTTCAGGCTGACGGTGTAGGTGTTCTGGTACTCGGCATCGACACCCAGGCTGACGGCCTTGCGACCCTCTTCAAAGTTGCCGCCAGGGCCTGGCGAGTAACCTTTGACGTCATGGGACCAGGCCACGTTGGGCTTGAGGTTCACACCGGCAAACACATCCGGGTATTCCCAGATTGCCCGGGCGCGGTAACCCCAAGACGTCGCAGTGGTGTAGCCGTCATTGTTGCAGTTGGTGTTCAGGCCGGACGCATTGGGCAGGCCGGCACCTTGAGCCGTCGAATTGTCGAGTGCGGTGCAGAAACCGCCAGGCAGGGTGCCGGGACCAAAGACTGGATCACGGCCATAACGTGCAACGTTTTTGCTCTCAAGGCCGCCCACATGGGTCACGCCGATTTCGCCCACGGTTGTCAGGCGGGTGGCGCCCATCACCTGGTCGAAGAAGTGCGTAAAGGTGGTCTGGAACTGGGTCACTTCCTTGCGGTTGTAACCGTGCAGGTCCTGGCCCGGCGTGCCCTTGAGCACCGAAGCATTGCCAAAGCCCGGAATCGGCGTGACGCCCGCATACAGAATATCGGTGGTGCTCAGCTGTACCGGCGCGTTTGGCCGATAGCTCAATTCACCACTCCAGGCAGTGCCGGTAGGCAGCGTGGTGGAGAAGCTCAAGCCATAGAGGCGGATATCTTCCGGGTACTCAACGAAGTAATTCGAACTGCCCGCCACGATCAACGGACGCAATGCCGCCAATGGCCCCAGCGGACGGGTGTAGGCCGAGTTTGGCGCACCTGTCGCGCTGAAGATCGGCGCACGGCTGTGGTAGTTCATGAAATACGCGCCGAACTCAGTGTCCAGCGGCTCGAAGTTGTAGTGCATGGCCACGCCGAACTGGCCGCTGTCGCGTGCATCACGGTCACCGCCGCGACGCACCAGCACGCCTTCGTTGTTCACATCGACGCCAAGCGCGTTAAGGGTTGGCAAGGCCGCGCCAGGGATGGTGGAACGCTTGTTCAAGACGCGCAGGTTATTGCTGCAACCATCGGCAATCACGTCCGGCTGGGAGAAGAACGTACCGCAGTTATCCACCACGGTCTGGTCCCACTCCAACTGGTAGAACGCCTCTGCGGAGAGGTTATCGGTCAGGGTCTGGGACACGTAGAACATGTTGACCGGAATCAGGCCTTCCTTGATCTCGGCGCCCGGACGGCGGAATGCAGAAACGTCGATCGGGTTGATCGAGTTGATACCGCCGCCAATGAACGTACTTTCGCCCCAGCTAACGACCTGCTTGCCAAGACGCACGTTACCCGGCTGATCGGCGATGGTGTAGTTGTGGTAGACGAAGGCATCGAGAATCTGCCCGCCAGAGGACTTGGCGCCCTCTTTACGGTTGTCGTTGCTGACGTTCTTGAAGTCGAGGTCTTCGTTTTGCAGCGCGAAGTCGTACCAGTATTTGCCACGCACAAAGATGCCGGTATCGCCGTATTTCAACTCAAGGTCATGGATGCCCTTGAAGATCTTCGAGAAGGCATCACCCTTGTTGAAGTTCAGGTGGCCGTCATCAGAGGTCTGCGACAAACCCCTGCCACCGTTGTTGGCACCGATCAGGTCTTTATTGCGACCGGCAGTCGACCAGCTCGCCCCTACGGACAGGGATGAGTCAAAGCTACCTTCGATTTCACCGATGTTGAAACTGACGCCGAATGCGGGCCCGGCGAGCGTAGAAGCGAGACTGACGGCCAGGGGCAGTCTTGCCCGGCGCCAGAACTGGTTTACTGAGGTCATCGACGCTACTCCATGTGCATTATTGTTATGGCAGTGAGTTCTTTCTTCTGGATGCTTGTAACGGCCGGAATACAACGATTCCAATGCTGAACGGCAACCGAGCCCCCATGGCCCGAAGCACAACATCCTTGAAAAACTCTGGAAGGGACTATAGCCAGCGGGGGGTATCGCTTGATCCCTCTAAAGTGTGATTTGCATCACCGACCCGTCTGCCACAACCCTTTCGCCACGCCGACGAAGGCCGGCGAGGCAAGGATGGCTGAAAATCGATAAATCACAAGTGAAGGCGCGAGATAGAGCATTGCCGCGCCCGAACGGGCGCGGCGAGAGGCGTCAGAGAGTGGACAGGAACGTGCTGTTGTTGGCCTGCCATTCAATGATGTCGATGCGGATACGTTTTTTGTCGAGTTTCCCGACGCTGGTCTTGGGAATTTCAGTAACAACGGCGATCTGGCTAGGAATGGCCCACTTGCTCAAATGGCCCAGCTCGACGAAAGGCTTGAGGTGTTCCTTGAGCTCGCGGGCACCTATCACATGGCCATCACGCACCACCAGCAAGGCAAACGGACGCTCGCCCCATTGCGGGTCGGCGATGCCCACCACCGCTACTTCGCGTACCGCCGGGTGACGGCTGACCAGGTCTTCGAGGGCCAGGGACGAGATCCACTCGCCGCCGGTCTTGATCACGTCCTTGATGCGGTCGCGAATATCGATCACGCCAAACGCATCCAGAGTGGCCACATCGCCAGTGTGCATCCAGCCGCCTTCCCACAGCTCGGCGCCCTTTTGCGGCTCGTTGTAATAGCCTTCGGTCAGCCAGGGCGCACGCAGCACCAATTCGCCCTGCGACTCGCCATCGGCGGGCAGGAAGTTGCCGTCGCCGTCGATGATCGCCGCCTCCACCAATGGCCCGGGCACGCCGGCCTTGATGCGGTAGGTGGTGCGTTCGTCTTCGCTGCCGGCCATCAGCTCTTCGTTGAGATGGGCGCAAGACACCAGCGGCCCGGTTTCGGACATGCCGTACGCGGCGGTCAGTTGAATGCCTCGCGCTTTGGACGCTTCATACAGTGTGCGATTAAGCGCGCTGCCGCCGATGACGATTTTCCAACCGCCAAAGTCCACGTCCTGGGCAGCCTTGGCGTTAAGCACCATTTGCAGGATGGTCGGCACGCAGTGGGAGAAGGTGACCTTTTCCTTGCGCCACAACTCCACCAGGTATTCCGGGTCGTAGCGGCCGGGGTACACCTGCTTCAAGCCGAGCATGGTTGCCACATACGGCAAGCCCCAGGCGTGGACGTGGAACATCGGTGTGATCGGCATGTACACATCGTTGGTGCCCAGCAGGCGCACGCTGTCGACACTGCCCATGATGGTCGCCACCCCCATGGTGTGCAGCACCAACTGGCGGTGGGTGAAGTACACGCCCTTGGGGTTGCCGGTGGTGCCTGTGGTGTAGAAGGTGGTGGCGACCGAATTTTCGTCGAAGTCCTGGAAGTCGTACTTGGGGCTCGCGGCCGCCAGCAGGGTTTCGTACTCGCCGACTAAATGGGGCAACTCGGCGGTTTTGGAATCGCCGTCGGTGAGCAGCAGGGTCTTGTCGACCGTGGTCAACTGGCCGGCAATGGCCTGGTAGAGCCCGACAAACTCACTGTTGACCAGCACAAAGCGGTCTTCGGCGTGGTTCATGGTGTAGAGGATTTGTTCCGGCGACAGGCGCACATTGATCGTGTGGATCACCGCGCCGATCATCGGGATGGCGAACATGCATTCCAGGTAACGGTGGCTGTCCCAGTCCATCACGGCGACGGTGTCACCGGCCTTGACCCCGGCTTCGGTCAACACATTGGCCAGGCGGGCAACGCGTTCGATCAGGGTTGGGTAGGTGTAGCGCAGTTTGTCGCGGTAGATGATTTCCCGGGTCTTCTCGTAGCGCGCCCCGGACATCAACAGGCGTTTGATCAACAGCGGGTATTGGTAAGCGCCTTCGGCGGGCGGGATAACACGGGTCTGCAACATACGAATCCCTTATCTGACTGCACGGTCTTGGCTTGAAGACCTGCACTTTAGAGCGCTTATGTTTCAGCTAAATCAGCCAAAGGAATGATTTGCAGCGTTCAATGAATGCTAGCTTTACGCCATTAGTGGAGCATTGCTGAGATGAAATGTGGGCACTATCAGGGGATAACTATCTGCAAGCCTTATGGTTGTCACCGGGCTACGGAGTACATATCCGTTATAAGCGTCATGGCAGCTATGGGTTTCGCCCTTACGGCGACTCACTTTGGAAAAGCCCCAAAGTAAGCAAAGGGCTCTTGCCCC
>NZ_CP168080.1:204838-280662 GCF_050915955.1 Pseudomonas sp. UBT
TGCCCCACCACTCGGCACCTCGCCTAGGCTCGGTGTGCCCTCACTCCGGCTTTGGACCGTGGGCCGCCGCCATGGGCCATCCTTGGCCCATCGCGGCTAACCCGGCGTCCTGCCGGGTTACCCACGCTCCAAAGCCTGCGTTCGGCCAGCGTGGTTAATGGGGCGCCTAAGATCAACAGCAGATCAAGATCAAAAGCAGAGCACGGCGGCCTAGTAGCCGACCTGAGTGGTTAGATCAAAAGCGAGCCGAGGCGGCCTGACAGCCGACCTGATCTTGGAAGCTGAAACTCAGTCAAATGTGGGAGCTGGCTTGTCGGACCGCCGAACCGCTGCGATGGCATCAATTGGGTATGCCTGATGTACCGAGGTGTCTGCATCGCAGGCAAGCCAGCTCCCACAGAAAAGCAGCCCTGTTTTTGATCTGCTTTTGCCCTGCTTTCGCTTCTACCACTCAGGTCGGCTTTCAGGCCGCCGTGCTCTGCTTTTGATCTGCTGTTGATCTTGATCTGACAGGCCCCGTTAACCACGATGGCCGAACGCAGGCTTGAATCCGTGGGTAACCCGGCAGGACGCCGGGTTAGCCGCACTGGGCCAAGGATGGCCCATTGCGGCGGCCCACGGATTCAAGCCGGAGTGCGGGCATGCCGAGCCTAGGCGAGGCACCGAGTGGTGGGGCAAAGCGTTTTTTGGTTACTTTTTTAGGCGTTTTGTAAAAAAGTGACCCGCCGTAAGGGCGGACCCCTAAGCCGCCGTTACCGCAGCAACGGATATGTACACCAACACCCCAACACCCCCGACACCCCCAACACCCCCAACACCCCGCTACCGCAGCCAAGCCAGCGCCCACCTTAGAGCGACGTTGTCTTACAACCCCCCCATCAACAAGTATTTGATCTCCAGATAATCATCCAGCCCATACCTGGAACCTTCACGACCCAGCCCAGACTCCTTGATACCGCCAAACGGCGCGACTTCAGTAGAGATAATCCCTTCGTTGATACCCACCATGCCAGCTTCCAGACCTTCAGCCATGCGCCACACCCGGCCGATATCACGACTGTAGAAGTACGCAGACAACCCGAACGGCGTGTCATTGGCACGTTGCAGCACCTCGGCCTCATCCTTGAAACGGAAGCACGCCGCCACCGGCCCAAAGGTTTCTTCCCGGGCGATCAACATATCGCCATGGGCTTCAGTCAGGATGGTCGGTTCGAAGAAGGTGCCCCCCAACGCGTGGCGACGACCGCCACACAGCAGCTTGGCGCCCTTCTCCAACGCATCGCCGACATGGGCTTCAACCTTGGCCAGCGCCGCCGCGTTGATCAGCGGGCCCTGTTCGGTTTCGCCGTCCAACGCGCTGCCCACACGCATCGCGCTGACCGCCTCCGCCAATTTGTGGGTGAAGGCCTCATACACCCCGTCCTGGATAAAGAAGCGGTTGACGCACACACAGGTCTGCCCGGTGTTGCGGAACTTGGAGGCCATGGCACCTTTGACGGCGGCCTCCAGGTCGGCATCGTCGAACACAATGAAGGGCGCGTTGCCGCCCAGTTCCAGCGAAACTTTTTTCAGCGTGTCGGCGGCCTGGCGCATCAGCAGTTTGCCGGTGCGGGTGGAGCCGGTGAATGACAGTTTGCGCACCACGCTGGAAGCTTGCAGTGCGCCGCCAATGGCGACGGCATCACCGGAGACGATGTTGAACACACCCGCCGGAATACCCGCCTGCTCCGCCAGCACCGCCAGGGCAAATGCCGACAGCGGGGTTTCTTCCGAAGGCTTGAGGATCATGGTGCAACCGGCCGCGAGCGCCGGGCCGACTTTGCGGGTGACCATCGCCAGCGGGAAGTTCCACGGGGTGATGGCAGCCACCACGCCAATTGCTTCCTTGGTCACGATGATGCGTGCATCAGCCTTGTGGGTCGGGATCACGTCGCCATAGGCGCGCTTGGCTTCTTCGCCGAACCACTCCAGAAAACTCGCGGCGTAGACCACTTCGCCCATCGCTTCGGCCAGGGGTTTGCCCTGTTCCAGGCTCAGCAGTTGGGCCAGGTCCTTCTGGTGGCCCAGCATCAGTTCGCTCCAGCGCTTGAGGCGCTGGCTGCGCTCCTTGGCGGTGAGCTTGCGCCAGGCCGGCAAAGCGCGGTTGGCGGCCTGGATGGCCAGGTCGGTGGCTTGCGCGCCCGCGCGCTGGACGTCTGCGATCAAGGCGCCATTGGCCGGATTGAGCACCGGGTACGTCGGCCCACCGCTGGACCATTGGCCATCTATGTAGTTGCCAGTACGGATCAGCGGGTTCATGCCACGGCCTCGATCAGGTTGAAACGGTCCAGGCCCGGGCGGGCCTCGCGCAGGATGCGCTTGCCGGCGGTGTAGTCGTTGATCACATCGCACGGGGTGTAGTTGCGTTCCAGCTCGTGCAGTTCTTCGGCATCCAGCTGGGTGTCGAGGGCCGCGAGTGCGCTGTCAAATTGCGCGGTGGTGTCGGCGCCTACCAGCATCACATCGACGCCGGGATGGTTGGCGACCCAGGCCTGGGCGATCTGCGCATTCGACACACCACGGGCACGTGCCACGCGTTGCACCGAATGGGCGATGTCGAACGACGCCTGGTCGCTGTACATCTGCTGGGTGAAGAAGTCGGTCTGGTTGCGGGTCGACTGCACTTCGCCGGTGAGCAAGCCACGGGCCAGCGGGCTGAACACCGAGACACCCAGGCCCTGGTCGCGGCAGAACGGGATCATCTCGCGCTCTTCTTCACGGTAGGCGCAGTTCAGTTGCAGCTGCATATTGATGGGCTTGACCCAGCCATTGCGCTCGCAGGCCATGAGGATCTTGGCCAGTTGGCCGGTGAGCATGGTCGATACGCCGATATAACGGGCCTTGCCGGAACGCACAATGTCGTTCATCGCGGCCATGGTTTCTTCGACCGGCGTATTGACATCGAAGTAATGCAGCATGAACACGTCGACGTAATCCATGCGCAGCCGGCTGAGGGACGCGTCGATGCTGTCCATGATGTGCTTGCGCGAGTGGCCGCTGGCGTTGATGCCATTGCGGGTGCCATAACCGACTTTGGTGGTGACCACGATGTCTTCACGCCGTGCCACGCGCTTGAGGATGCGCCCCACCACTTCTTCGCCGACACCCGCCGAATAGAAGTCAGCCAGGTCGATGAAGTTGACGCCGTTGTCCAGAGCGTGAGCGACGATCGGCTCGCTTTGCTTCTCATCGAAGATCCACGGTTTCCAATCCGGGGTGCCCATGTTCATGGTGCCCAGGCACAGGCGCGAGACTTGCAGGCCGGAGTTGCCCAAACGGATGTAGTGCATGGCAGTCTCCTCAGGCCTTGGGCGTGTAGAAAGGGTTACTGATGTGGTTGACCACGTCGGCCAACTGCGCGGTGTGCGGTGTGCCGGTCAAGGCGGCGCGAATCGCGGTGCGGCAGGCGTTGTAGTTATTCAGGTAGACGGCGTCCAGGTCATCGCAGGCCGGGTTGACCCAGTTGGCGGTAACGATGGCCCACTCGTCTTCGGCTTCCGGCGGCAACGTGCCGTCGAGCAAGGCTTCGAGCACCGCCTTGGCGATCCCGGCCTGGGACGCGCCCCAAGTGGCATTGCCGTGCAGATCACTGCCGATGGCGGCTTTGTTGACGTAAAGGGTCATGGGTTTGACCGGGATATTCGGCTGGGCAATCACCATGAACGGGCAATGGCCCTGGCTTGGGGATGCGAGGCTGGTGGCGAACGCTTGGCCGGCAGGGCCATTGCGTGGGCCGATCAGGATGTTGATGTGGGCAGCATTGACGCCTGGGCCTTCGAAGCCTTCGCCGATGTACAGATCAAGTGATTTCATTTTCGCAAACGCTCATTGTTGTTATGGGGAGCTTGTTGGCGAATTTTTAGCACTGGGCGTTGAGGCGGCCGTAACCATTAAAAGTCATAGGGGTGTGAGTTTTGCTCATGGCCCCTGCGACGATCGGTGCCCGCTTGTGCCGTTGACCTGGTTTGTTACACACCATATAGTGTGCCCACAAACAGAACAGACCACTACATAGTGTGCAGCACCGGTATTTACTGACCACACTACGCGCAGTATTTCAATGCCTAGTAGCCTGCAAAACGCATATTTTTGGACGGGCTTAGACGCCGTCAAAACAGAACAGGAAGGAGTATTTCAATGCTGAGTTGGGATGAAGTCGACAACGAAGACACCGGTGCAGCGGTGATCAAAGGCGCCAACGCCGGCCACGCCAGCGAAGCCAACATGGACCGCCTCGACGGTGCCGGCGCCGCTGCTGCCATCGAAGCCCGCGCCGTCACCGCCAGTGACTCCGCCGCCATCGTGCGCGCCAAGGCCGCCCTGGACAAACTCGACGTCGCCGAAGGCCTCGCTGAGCTGGAAGGCTCCGCCGCCCGCGTCGCCGTTGACGAAAAGCGCATGATCAACTGCCGCGCCGACCTCAACCAACTCGTGCCCTTCAAGTACGACTGGGCCTGGCAAAAGTACCTCGACGGCTGCGCCAACCACTGGATGCCGCAAGAGGTCAACATGACCGCCGACATCGCGCTGTGGAAAAACCCCGAAGGCCTGACCGACGACGAACGCCGCATCGTCATGCGCAACCTGGGCTTCTTCTCCACCGCCGACTCTCTGGTTGCCAACAACCTGGTGCTGGCCGTTTACCGCCTGATCACCAACCCGGAGTGCCGCCAGTACATCCTGCGCCAGGCCTTCGAAGAAGCGATCCACACCCACGCCTACCAGTACTGCATCGAATCGCTGGCCATGGATGAAGGCGAGATCTTCAACATGTACCACGAGATCCCATCGGTGGCTAAAAAAGCCGCGTGGGGCCTGAAGTACACCCGTTCGATCTCCGATCCGAAGTTCGAAACCGGCACCGTCGAAACCGACAAAGAACTGCTGCGCAACCTGGTCGCCTACTACTGCGTCCTCGAAGGCATCTTCTTCTACTGCGGCTTCACCCAGATCCTGTCCATGGGTCGCCGCAACAAGATGACCGGCGTGGCCGAGCAGTTCCAGTACATCCTGCGCGACGAGTCGATGCACCTGAACTTCGGTATCGACGTGATCAACCAGATCAAAATCGAAAACCCGCACTTGTGGGATGCCGAGATGAAGGAAGAAGCGACCCAGATGATCCTGCAAGGGACGCAGCTGGAGATTGAATATGCTCGCGATACCATGCCGCGCGGCGTGTTGGGCATGAATGCGGCGATGATGGAGGATTATCTGAAGTTCATCGCTAACCGCCGTCTGTCGCAGATTGGCTTGAAGGAAGAGTATCCAGGGACGACTAACCCGTTCCCGTGGATGAGCGAGATCATGGACTTGAAGAAAGAGAAGAATTTCTTCGAAACCCGCGTGATCGAGTATCAAACTGGCGGCGCTTTAAGCTGGGACTGATTGATGCGGATGTGAGAGCGGGCTTGCTCGCGAATGGGGTGTATCAGTCACTGTAGATGGCGACTGACACACCGCTTTCGCGAGCAAGCCCGCTTCCACATTTGGATTATCGCCATTCAGCAAACCCAGGACGCATCCCGCTCCGTCTGCAAGCCATACCGTTCAATCGCTTCCTGGCACACCCGCGCCTCCACACTGCCCTGTTCCACCAACGCCGTCAGCGCCGCCAGCACTATGTGGTGCCGATCGACCTCAAAGAAATCACGCAACGCCGCCCGTGTATCACTGCGACCGAACCCATCGGTGCCGAGCACGGTGTAGCTGGCATCCAGGTACGAAGCGATCATCTGCGGCACCGCGCGTACATAGTCGGATACGGCAATCACCGGTGCGCCTTGGGGCAAGCAGTCCTGCACATGGCTGCAACGCTTGGTAGCCTGCGGGTGCAGGCGATTCCACCGCTCGACGTCCCGCGCTTCCCGCGCCAGTTCGCTGAAACTGGTGACGCTGAACACCTCGCTCGCCACTTGCCAATCCTCGGCCAGCAACTGCGCGGCGGCCTGGGCCTCACGCACCAGGGTGCCGGAACCGAGCAGGCGCACCTTAGCGTCGACGGCGCCCTCCAGCCTATACATGCCCTTGATAATCGCCGCCTCTACACCCTCGGGCAGGCTTGGTTGCGGGTAGTTTTCGTTCATCAGGGTCACGTAGTAGAACTCGTCCACATCGTGCTCGAGCATCTGGCGCATGCCGTGGTCAAGAATCACCGCGAACTCACCGGCAAACGCCGGATCGTAGGCCCTGCAGTTGGGCACGGTGGCGGCAGTGAGGTGGCTGCTGCCGTCCTGGTGCTGCAGCCCTTCGCCGCCCAAGGTGGTGCGCCCGGCGGTGGCGCCGAGCAGGAAGCCACGGGCACGTTGATCGGCGGCAGCCCAGATCAGATCACCGACGCGCTGGAAACCGAACATCGAGTAGTAGATGTAGAACGGCAACATGCGCAGGCCATGCACCGAATAGCTGGTCGCCGCTGCCACCCAGGAACTGATGGCGCTGGCTTCGCTGATGCCCTCTTCAAGAATCTGCCCGTCGGTGGCTTCGCGGTAGCTGAGGATCGAGCCAATGTCTTCTGGCTCGTAACACTGGCCGACACTGGAATAGATGCCAATCTGCTTGAACAGGTTGGCCATGCCAAAGGTGCGCGCCTCATCGGCGACAATGGGCACGATACGCGGGCCCAGGGCCTTGTCCTTGAGCAGGTTGGTGAGCATGCGCACGAAAGCCATGGTGGTGGACATTTCCTTGCCCGCCGCCGCCGTGGCGAAACCGGCGTAACCCGCCACTGGCGGTACGCTTACCGGTGCTGCGAGCTGGCTGCGGCTGGGCACATAACCGCCCAAGGCATGGCGACGTTGACGCAAGTAGCGCAGTTCAGGGCTGTCATCCGACGGTTTAAAGAAACTCAGCGATTCGGTCTGCGCATCCGACAGCGGCAGTTGGAAGCGATTGCGAAAGGCAAGCAGCGCCTCGCGATCCAGTTTCTTCTGCTGGTGAGTGGTCATCTTGCCCTGCCCGGCCTCGCCCATGCCGAAGCCCTTTTTGGTCTGGGCCAGGATTACCGTCGGCTGGCCTTTGACGCGGCGCGCGGCGTGATAGGCGGCGTGGATCTTGACCATATCGTGGCCACCGCGTTTCAGGCGGTCGATCTGTTCGTCGCTCATGCCCTCGACCAGTTTGGCCAGAGACGCACTTTGGCCGAAAAAATGTTTGCGGTTATAGGCGCCATCCTTGGCAGCGAAGGTCTGGAATTGCCCGTCGACGGTGTGCGACAGGGTATTCACCAGTGAGCCGTCGCTGTCCTTGGCGAGCAAGGCGTCCCAGTCGGAACCCCACACCAGTTTGATCACGTTCCAGCCGGCACCGGCAAATAACGCTTCCAGCTCGTCGATGATTCGACCATTGCCGCGCACCGGGCCGTCGAGGCGTTGCAGGTTGCAGTTGACCACCCAGGTCAGGTTGTCCAGGCCTTCGCGGGCGGCCAGGGTCAGGGCCGACATGCTTTCCGGTTCATCCATTTCGCCGTCGCCGAATACGCCCCACACGTGACGGTCGGTAGTGTCCAGCAAGCCGCGATGCTGCAGGTAGCGCATGAATCGCGCCTGAAAAATCGAACTGATCGGGCCAATACCCATGGAACCGGTGGGGAACTGCCAGAAGTCGGGCATCAACCACGGGTGGGGGTAGCTGGAGAGCCCGCGTGCGCCGGCTTTTGGCGCTCCGATCTCTTGGCGATAGTGGGTCAGGTCGTTTTCGCTCAAGCGCCCTTCGAGAAAGGCACGCGCATAAATGCCGGGTGCAGAATGCGGTTGGTAGAACACCAGATCGCCGCCGAACCCGTCTTTGCGGGCGCGGAAGAAGTGGTTGAAGCCCACTTCGAACAAATCCGCCGCACTGGCGTAACTGGCGATATGACCACCGAGTTCGCCATATGCCTGGTTAGCCCGTACCACCATGGCCAGGGCGTTCCAGCGCACCAGCGAGGCCACCCGCTCTTCGGTGGCGAGGTCGCCGGGAAAGGCCGGCTGCTGCTCAACGCTGATGCTGTTGATATACGGCGTACCGTGGCGCGGTTTCCAGTCGATAGCCGGGGCGCTGCCTTCACGTGCCAGCAGGTCGAGAATCTGCCGCGCCCGCGCAGGCCCGGCATTGGCCACCAGCGACGCCAGAGCGTCACGCCATTCGTCCTGCTCTACTTGATCCACAGCGGTGTGACTGACTGCACGCGCGAAACCGTTCATGGGCACCTCCGGGCTTTTTTCCAGTTTATGTCGGTGCCAGAGGTTTTTTTGACTGTTATACCCCGTGCGCTTGAGCACTTTGAGCATGAATCACTGCCCATCCGCTTTTTCCCAGCACGATGTGCTCCAACCCCCCTGAAACCCGTAACTGTGTTTAAAATGCCGCCCGCTCAAAGACCGACGCTGAATGATGAACCCAGACGCACTCGCTACCTTGCACGCCCATTTGCTCACCGCCCTGGCCGGCGCGCCGGCTGAAACCCGGCGTTTGTTCCATGGCCGTGGCCGCTGCTGGCCGGGGCTGGAACAACTGACGGTGGACTGGCTGCAAGGCGTGGTGCTGGTTGCCCTGTTCAAAGAGACGGAGCAACTGGATGCCTTGAAGCAGCAACTGGTGCAGATTGATTGGGCTCGCTTCGGTGTTCATACGGTCGCCCTGCAACACCGCTATCTGCCGCAGAGCACCACCGAATGGCTGGTGGGCGAAGCGATGGATGAGCTGACCATCACCGAAGGTGGCCTGCGTTACCTGATCGACCTGGGTAAAAAACAGAACAGCGGGCTGTTTCTTGACATGCGCTACGGCCGCAACTGGGTCCGCGAGCAGGCCAAGGGCCAGCGCGTGCTTAACCTGTTCGCCTATACCTGTGGGTTTTCGGTGGCCGCCATCGAAGGTGGCGCGGACCATGTGGTGAACCTGGACATGGCCCGTGGCGCCCTGAGCCGTGGGCGCGACAACCATCGCCTGAATGGTCACGACCTGAGCAAGGTCACCTTTCTGGGCCACGACTTGTTCAAGTCCTGGGCCAAAGTCACCAACAGTGGCCCCTACGACCTGGTGATCATCGACCCGCCCTCTTTCCAGAAAGGCAGCTTCCTGCTGACCAAGGACTACCAGCGCGTACTGCGCCGCCTGCCGGATTTGCTCACGGCGCAAGGCACGGTATTGGCCTGCATGAACGACCCGGCCTTCGGCGAAGACTTCCTGATTGACGGTGTAACCCGCGAAGCACCGGGCCTGCGCTTTGTCGAGCGGCTGGAGAACCCACCGGAATTTCCGGATATCGACCCTCAAAGTGGTCTGAAGGCGCTGGTGTTCCGTCAGGGCTGATGCCGAAACGTCCTACGCTTGCTACGCTAAGTGATATACCGGGAGGGTGAACCTTATCCCCCCCTTCCCGGTCGATACCTGCACCCCCTGGCCAGACTCGACGGCGTTACGTCGTCGGCTGCCCCGTTTGACCTTTTGGAGAACCGCCCGTGATATCGACCCTGCATGTAGCCAGACTCAAAGCCTGGGGCGCCCACGGCTTTACCGCCACCGGTGTGGTATTGGCCTTCCTGGCCACCCTGGCACTGCTGGAAAACTCACCCAAGGCTTGCCTGCTGTGGCTGGGCCTCGCGTTGGTGGTCGATGGTGTCGACGGCTCGCTGGCGCGCCGAGTGAATGTGAGTACGGTATTACCGAGCTTTGATGGCTCGGTGCTGGACCTGGTGATTGATTACCTGACCTACGTGTTTATTCCGGCACTGTTTATCTACCGCTATATCGACCTGCCGGACTTTACGCACCTGTTCACGGTTTCGGTGATTCTGGTGTCGTCGTTGTTCTGCTTCTGCAACGTGAATATGAAGAGCAAGGACAACTACTTTGTCGGCTTCCCCGCCGCGTGGAACGTGGTTGCCCTGTGCGTCTACATCATCCAGCCGCAAGCCTGGGTCACGTTGCTGACCGTGATCGGCCTGGCGCTGTTGACGGTGACCCCCATGAAGTTCCTGCACCCGTTCCGGGTCAAGCGGTTCATGCCGATCAATATCGCAGTCACCACGATCTGGTTGCTGTGCAGCTTTTTGATGGTGGTGGATTATCCGAATACCAACCCGTGGACGTTCGGGCTGTGGTCGCTGATGTCGGCTTACTTCCTCGGGATTTGTGTGTGGCGCACCGCGCTGGAGTGGTTAGGCACACACCGTTAATAAAGTGGGCAGGATTTAAAAGGTGGGAGCAAACCCGCTCCCACATTTGGTTCTGCCTTCATCAGACAGGTAAGATACTGGCCTTCGGTACAGCCCCTTCGCTGCGCCCTGCCAATAATAAGCCCTGCCCATGCCCTTCGAACTCAGCGTTGACCTGACCACCCTCGCCATTCTCGCCGTCGTTGCCTTTATCGCCGGTTTCATCGACGCCATCGCCGGCGGCGGCGGCCTGCTCACCACGCCGGCCCTGCTGACCGCCGGCATGCCGCCACACCTGGTACTGGGCACCAACAAACTGAGTTCGACGTTCGGCTCCGCCACCGCGAGCTTCACCTTCTACCGGCGCAAACTGTTTCACCCGCGCCAATGGGTCCATGCCATCGTCGGCACCCTGATCGGGGCCCTGGCCGGTGCGGTGGTCGCCCACTACCTGCCCGCCGAAACCCTGAACAAAATGCTCCCGGTCATCGTGTTCGGTTGCGGTGTGTACCTGCTGTTCGGCGGCACGCCCAAGGCGCCGCTGGATGCCGATGCACCCATCAAGAAGAAATGGCAGTCCACCCAAGGCTTCGGCCTGGGCTTCTACGATGGCGTGGCCGGGCCCGGCACCGGCGCGTTCTGGACGGTGAGCACGATGCTGCTGCACCCGATCGACCTGGTCAAAGCCAGCGGCGTGGCGCGCAGCATGAACTTCGTCAGCAACGCGGCGGCACTGTCGGTGTTCATCTTCAACGGTTCGGTGGACTGGATCGTCGGCCTGGCGATGGGCTTCTCGGTGATGGGTGGCGCGTTCTTTGGCGCACGCAGCGCGATCAGCGGCGGCGCCAAATTCATTCGCCCGGTGTTTATCACCGTGGTGCTCGGCCTGACCGTGCGCCTAGCCTGGCAGCACTGGTTCAGCGTGGCCTAAGCGCCGAGCCAGGTAGAGGTCGATCAGGTAGCGCGCAATCGAGCGTGACGCCGGCAACGGCGGCAGGTCGTGGATGTTGAACCACTGCGCGTCTTCGATCTCGTCGGCCTGGGGCACGATGTCGCCGCCGGCGTACTCGGCATGGAACCCCAGCATCATCGAGTGTGGGAACGGCCAGCATTGGCTGCCCATGTACTGGATATTCTTGACCTCCACCTGCACTTCTTCGCGTACTTCGCGAATCAGGCAGTCTTCAGCGGATTCACCCGGCTCGGCAAACCCGGCCAGGGTGCTGTAGACACCGCTGACAAAGCGTGGCGAGCGTGCCAACAGGATCTCGTCGCCCCGCGTCACCAGCACGATCATGCTCGGCGAAATCCTCGGGTAGCTGCGCAGGTCGCACGCCTGGCAATACATCGCCCGCTCCCGTGGCACCTGGACCATGGCCTGGCCGCAACTGCCGCAAAACCGATGTTCCCGCGCCCATGTGCCGATCTGCGCGGCGTAACCCAACACTTTGTACAGCGTGTGGTCGCCTTGCAGCATGAAGCCGCGCAAACCCTGCCAACTGCAACCCGGCACATCACTGGCCGAGTTGAGTTCAAGCAAGTACACCGGCTCGCCATCGAGGTGGCCGATGCCATGTTCGGCGAACACCGAGAGGTCCTGGCGCTTGAGCCATTCCCGGGGAAACAGCGGGCCGTTGGTGTCATGCAAAAAGCCTTCGCGGCTGCGGGCGACGGCCCAGCCGCCGGGGGCGTCGTTGTCGAGCAGCGTTGTGGTAATCCAGCCTGGGGTCATGTCGGTCAATCCACGAATTCGGGTTTCTGCTTGCTCATATGGGCCGCGATGGCCACACGCAGGTCGTTGGATTGCAACATAGCCGAGTTCCAGGTGGCAACGTATTCCAAACCATCATTGACCGTGTGGTCGCGCATGTAGCTGATCATGGCCTTGGTGCCGGCCACGGCAATCGGCGACTTGGCGGCGATTTGCTGGGCAATTTCCATGACGCCAGCCAACAGGCTTTCATAGTCCGAATACACGCGATTGACCAGGCCAATGCTGCGCGCTTCCTCAGCGCCAAACTGGCGGCCGGTATAAGCCAGCTCACGCAACATCCCGTCGCCGACAATACGCGGCAGGCGTTGCAAGGTGCCGACGTCGGCGGCCATGCCGATGTCGATTTCCTTGATGGAAAATTGCGCATCCTCGGCGGCGTAGCGCATGTCGCAGGCGCTGATCAGGTCGATAGCGCCGCCAATGCAGTAGCCGTGGATCGCCGCCAGTACGGGTTTACGGCAGTTGTCGACGGCGTTGAAGGACGCTTGCAGTTCCAGGATCTTGCGGCGCAACAGGCGTGCATTGCGGCCTACGTCCTTGCCGAACTCATTGGCCACCGAGGCAAGCATCATCAAGTCGATGCCCGAGGAAAAATGCTTGCCGGCGCCGCTGAGCACCACGGCGCGGACGGCGTCGGTGTCTTCGACCCATTGGAAGATGTCGATGATTTCGGTCCAGAACGCCGCGTTCATCGCATTGATCTTTTCCGGTCGGTTGATCTGCACATGGGCAACGTTGCCGGTGAGTTCGACGACGAAGGCTTGGTATTCGGACATGGCAGTGATCCCTGACTGGCGAGTGATAAGGCCCGAACTATAACAAGGGAGCGCGACGGCGCATCAGCCAAAAACGGGACTGGCAAACGTAATGAAAGGATGTGGGCGAGAGGTTCATGCAGCGCCGATACATTTCATCCCGAAAGCGCGACTTATCGGCTATACAATCAGGGCCCTTGCCTGGAGCCGTGTATGCCGTCCACGTTTCGTTCATCGTTGATTCTGGCCCTGGTGGTCGTGCTGACCGGGATTGGCGCGGGTCTGGGCGGCATGCTCCTGGCGTTGCTGCTGCATGGCATCCAGCATTTGGCCTACGGTTACAGCCTCGACAGCCTGGTCAGCCATGAAACCTTTTTATGGGGCGTGACCGCTGCGCCGCCGGAGCGCCGCGTGTGGGTGCTGGTGGTGTGCGGTGTGGTGGCGGGGTTGGGCTGGTGGACGATTTATCGCTACGGTCGCCCGCTGGTCAGTATCAAGCAGGCGGTATCGCCCAGCATGCCGAGCATGCCGCCCAAGACCACCCTCGCCCACAGCGTGCTGCAGATCATCACCGTGGCCCTTGGCTCGCCACTGGGGCGTGAAGTGGCGCCGCGTGAAGTCGGCGCATTGGCGGCGACGTGGTTGTCGCAACGTGCGCGGCTTGAACCCGACATGCACCGCTTGATTGTGGCGTGCGGTGCGGGCGCCGGGCTGGCGGCAGTCTATAACGTGCCGTTGGGCGGCGCGGTGTTTGTGCTGGAAGTGCTGGTGGGGGCATTCAGTTGGCCGGCGGCCGTGATTGCCCTGACGACTTCGGCGCTGGGCGCGGCAGTGGCGTGGATCGGTCTGGGCGCGCAATCGCAATATGAGGTGCCGCACTTTGCGCTGAGCCCGGCATTAATCGCCTGGGCGGTGGTCTGCGGGCCAGTGTTTGGCGTGGCCGCCTATGGCTTTACCCGCCTTACCGGCGCCGCCAGGGCCAATGCCGCGCGCGGCTGGCGTTTACCGGTGTTGTCGGTGATCAACTTCACGATTATCGGTGGGCTGGCGATGCTGCTGCCGCAAATTCTCGGCAATGGCAAAGGCCCGGCGCAATTGGGCTTCGACAATGAACTGAGCATCGGCCTGGCCGCCATTCTGCTGCTGGTCAAGGTGCTGATCACCGCCAGCAGCCTGCGCGCCGGGGCCGAAGGCGGTCTGCTGACGCCGGGCCTGGCCAACGGCGCATTGCTGGCGACCATCCTCGGCGGCGCCTGGAGCCTACTGTGGCCCGGCGTGCCGCTGGGGGCGTTTGCGATCATCGGCGCGGCGGCGTTCCTGGCGGCCAGCATGAGCATGCCGCTGACCGCGATTGTGCTGGTGGCGGAATTTACCCGCATCGACCATGACTTTCTGGTGCCGATCATTCTCGCAGTGGTGGGCGCAACGTGCGTGAGCAAGCTGTGCCAACGTCGCAGCTAAAACCCGGCAAAAACGCTGGAAAAAAGCCGGCCCAGGCGCCATCCTTCGCGCTTTAAGCCGCCCATCAGCGGCGTTCGACGCTCAAAGGAAATGCCATGCACGCCCAACCTCTCGCCCCTGCCGATTTCGAATTCATCGAAGAAACCTTGCTCAAGTACGGCGACGATCATTCGGTGCTGAACCTGGCCGAACTCGACGGCTATTTCACCGCGCTGGTGTCCAGCCCGGCACAAGTGGAAGTCGGTGAGTGGTTCCCGGCGATCTGGGGTGGGCAGAACCCGGCGTGGGAGAGTGCCGAAGAGGCCCAGCGCTTCCTGGAGCTGTGCGTGCGCCATATGAATACCCTGGCGGCGCAACTGGCAACCGATACGCAAAACTTCAAGGCACGCTTCGATGACACCGAACATCAAGGCCAGGCCGTAACGCTCGCTGAAGAATGGTGCTTTGGCTATATCCGTGGTGCCGCGATTGGCAACTGGCCGGAACTGCCGGCCGAACAGGCCACGCAGTTGGAGAAAATTTCCTGGTGCGCCGAGCAGGATAACTTCGAGTTGCCGGCGGACCTGGATGTAAACGCCCATCAACAGCAGGTCAGCGAAATCGAACCGGCCGTGCGGGCGTTACATGATTACTGGTTGAGCAAGCGTTAATCGGACTTACTTGAAGTCCAGGTCAAACGCCTGATAAAACGCGTTGCCGGTGTTGGCCACGATCCACATCAACACCACTACGTGCCGGCCCTTCTTGCCTTTGGGCAGGGTGACCTGGTGTTCGACCTTGGCTTTCATTTCGTCGGCGTGCTGGTAGTAAGGCACTTGGGTGTAAAAGTCTTCAAAGAACGGCTTGGCCTCCAGTTGAGCGCGGCTGATGCGCTGCTTGGGGTCCCAGCCATCCTTGGTGATCAACCAACGATAGCCACGGGTGACGTGGGCGGCGGTGTATTCCCACTGCACCTTGAACACCTGGCCGGCCTCGACATTCAGCAACGGCCAGTTAAACGGGGTATTGAGCTTTTTGCTCATTTCCTCGTCGGTGAAGTTGATGCAGTCACGGTCGTCGGTTTTACCGCCGCTCAGGATATACCCATCGGCAGGTGGCGTTACGCTGGGGTCGTCGGTTTCATAGGGTGCTGGGAAAGGCCCGGCGGTGAGTGCCGGGAAGTTCTTGCCGCCTTCCATTTCGTTGACTTGCCAGTTGCCCAACAGCCCGCGTTCCACTGCCACGGAACCACGGCTGGCCGGCGTCACGACGCGACCATGTCTGAGTTGAGTCTCGGGTTTGTTCATTTCATTCACTCCTTGATTGAATATGCCCCGTCATGGGGCACGCTTCGAACTTACCTCGCTGCGTTTTATTGTCCAGCAGGCACTTCTCTCGGAAACTTCATACTTCGCCTCAGTTTCGCGGAGTAAAGGCCTTTGTCCTGCATCAATTTTGGCAGTAGTCCTACCCGGTAACGAGCGGTACGGCTACACGCTGCGTTAGGGATAAGACACCAAGTCGACACCGATGTAGGAAATGTCGACCTGGATTAGGTTATTCGTTGCGGCCGTCCTCCGATTCTTGGTATCAAAAGCGCCTTCAATAAAAAACGCCCGCTCAAAGGACTGATTGACCATGCCCGCACACGCCGACGCCTTCCACGCCCTTCACCGCGACACCTTGCTGATCCTGCCCAATGTCGCCGACGCCGGCGGTGCGCGCCTGGTGGCGCAACTGGGCAGTAAGGCCGTTGCCACCAGCAGCGCAGCCGTGGCGTGGGCGCATGGTTACAAGGATGGCAACCAGTTGCCGCAGCCGCTGCTGGTCAGCACTGTGCACTCCATCGTGCGGGTTATCGACGTCCCCCTGAGTGTCGATATCGAAGGCGGTTATTCGGACGACCCGCAGCAGGTCGGCCAACTCGTGGAAGCGCTGATCGAGGCCGGCGCCGTGGGCATCAACCTGGAAGACGGTGCCGGTTCGCCTGAACTATTGGCGCGCAAGATCGAAATAGCGCGCCAGATCGCCGATCGCTGCGGGGTGAAGCTGTTTATCAATGCACGCTGCGATGTGTACCTCAAGGGCTTGGTCCCCGAGGCTCAACGCCTGGAAGAGCTTGTGCGCCGCGCAAGCATTTATCAGCAGGCAGGTGCAGACGGCTTGTTCGCGGCCGGCATCCACCTTGAACACGAAATCCGGCAGCTGTGCCAGGCCACGCCCTTGCCCGTCAATGTACTGGCCTGGGCCAACCTGCCCACTCCCGAAAGCCTGCAAGCGCTGGGTGTGCGGCGCTTGACGGCGGGTTCCAGCATCGCCGAGTTCCTCTATGGGGCCATGCACCAGCTCGCGGGTGGTTTCCTGCGCACCGGCACCTTGCACACCCAAGACCTCAAGGCCTTCACCTACGGTGCAGTGAATGGGCTGATGGCGCCGTAATACGCGCCGTACAACGATCCCTGCTCGACAAGCGTGGCGTGTTTGGCTGATTATTCGGTCCGTCCGTCGCGCCACTGCGCACCACCTTGCCTTGATCAGGAGCCTTGTACCTTGAGTTCGCAGAAAACCGTGACCGTTACACCGCCTAATTTCCCCCTGAACGGCAAGGTCGCGCCGCCCGGCTCCAAATCCATTACCAACCGTGCCCTGTTGCTGGCAGCCCTGGCCAAGGGCACCAGCCGCCTGAGCGGCGCCTTGAAGAGTGATGACACCCGCCACATGTCGGTGGCCCTGCGCCAGATGGGCGTGACCATCGACGAGCCGGACGAGACCACCTTCGTGGTCACCGGCGCAGGCAAACTGCAATTGCCAACGCAACCGCTGTTTCTGGGCAATGCCGGCACCGCGATGCGTTTTCTCACCGCTGCCGTGGCGACGGTCGAAGGCACGGTGGTGCTGGACGGCGACGACTACATGCAAAAACGCCCGATCGGCCCGCTGCTGGCGACCCTTGGCCAGAACGGCATCCGCGTCGATAGCCCGACCGGCTGCCCGCCCGTGACCGTGCATGGCGTGGGCAAGATCAAGGCCAAGCGGTTTGAAATCGATGGCGGTTTGTCCAGCCAATATGTGTCAGCCCTGCTGATGCTTGCCGCATGCGGCGAAGCGCCCATTGAAGTGGCGTTGACCGGCAAAGACATTGGCGCCCGTGGCTATGTGGACCTGACCCTGGACTGCATGCGCGCGTTCGGCGCTCAAGTGGACGCGGTTGACGACACCACCTGGCGCGTGGCCCCGACCGGCTACACCGCCCATGATTACCTGATCGAACCCGACGCCTCCGCCGCCACCTACTTGTGGGCCGCTGAAGTGTTGACCGGCGGCCACATCGACATTGGCGTCGCCGCGCAAGACTTCACCCAGCCGGACGCCAAGGCACAAGCCGTGATCGCCCAGTTCCCGCACATGCAGGCCACCGTCGTCGGCTCGCAAATGCAGGACGCGATCCCGACCCTCGCGGTGCTTGCCGCGTTCAACAACACCCCGGTGCGTTTTACCGAACTGGCCAACCTGCGCGTGAAGGAATGTGATCGCGTACAGGCGCTGCACGACGGTCTCAACGAAATCCGCCCGGGTTTGGCGACCATCGAAGGTGACGACCTGCTCGTCGCCAGTGATCCTGCGTTGGCCGGCACCTCGTGCACTGCGCTGATCGACACCCACGCCGACCACCGCATCGCCATGTGCTTTGCCCTGGCCGGCCTGAAGGTGTCGGGGGTGCGTATTCAAGACCCGGACTGCGTCGCCAAGACCTACCCTGACTACTGGAAGGCCCTGGGCAGTCTTGGGGTTGCGCTGAGCTACTGATCCAACGCGTCGGCATGGGGAGGGAGTGATCATGACAATTCGCCAACCCTGCCCACCCGGCGTGTGTGTCTGCGATCGCGAACAACTGCTGCAAGTCCCCGACGCCGACCTGCGCGTCCTCAACCTGACGCGTCAGGAAGAGAAGAAGCTGATCGAACGCCTTGAAGACCTCAAAAGCCTGCAGGACCTGGAGCACATGCAACAGCGGATGTACGAGCTATTGGGTATCCGCGTGCATGTCGCGCCGGGGCACACCGAGGTCAAGAGCATGCGCGGGATACTGATCACCCTCGATGAGCTGCCCGGTATGTGCCGTAAAACCCGACAAGCCATTCCGGCGGCGATTCGCAGAGGCATGGAAAAACGCCCGGAAATTGCCTACCGCCTGCTGGACGCCCACGATTTGTTTCGCGAAGGCTGACTACCCGGCGACCGTCTCGTTTGCAAACAGGCCCTGCCCTAGCGCCTTCGCCGTCTGCAAATGCGCCTGCGCCGAGCCGCTTTCCGACTCCAGCAGCAACTTCGACGTCACCACCTGCGCGCCGCAGTAATCAAAAATCCCGTAGTCAATCTGCGTGCGCATCGCCTTGGCATAACCATGTCGTTCAAACGCGCTTGCGTCCGCTGCGCCAACCGCCAGCAGATGCACCTGCAAATGCCGCAGTTTTTTCACCACCGGGCTGTCCGGGCCGTAATCAATCGCCCAGCCGTTGACGAACACACGGTCGACCCAGCCTTTGAGCAGGCCCGGCAGCGACCACCAATAGATCGGGAACGCCAGCACCAGTGCATCCGCGCGGTCGATGCGGGCCTGTTCGGCAAGCACGTCAGCCGGCGGTTCGGCGCGCGTGCGATGTACCAGGTGGTCGGCGGCGGTGTAGCGCGGGTCGAAGCCTTCAGCGGCGAGGTCGGCGATCTCGTATGTATGGCCGGCAGCGGTCAGGCCCGCCGCCACTTGCACGGCAAGGCTGTGGGTTAGGGATTTTGGGTCGTGATGGGCAACGACGAGCAGTGCGTGCATGACATTGACTCCCTTTCAGTTTAGTCTGGGCTTAGCTACTTTTAGTAAGTTACGACCTTTAAGTTACTTTTGGTATATAAGCATGTCAAGCGATGAATCCCCTGCCCCACGTCGACGCCTTTCACGCGAAGATCGCCTTCGCCAATTGCTGGACGTGGCTTGGCAACTGGTCAGCGATGAAGGCACCGAAGCCCTGACCCTCGGCCGCCTGGCGGAACTGGCGGGCGTGACCAAACCGGTGGTCTATGACCATTTCGTCACCCGCGCCGGGTTGCTGGCTGCGCTTTACGAGGACTTCGACGGGCGCCAGAACCAGGTGCTGGCCGATGCCCTGGACGCCAGCGACGCAACATTGGAGGATCGGGCGTGGGTGATTGCCTCGTCCTATGTCGATTGCGTGTTATTGCAAGGGCGGGAAATCCCGGGCGTGATTGCCGCCTTGAGCAGTTCGCCGGAGCTGGAAACCCTCAAGCGCAAATATGAGGCAATCTTCCTCGATAAATGCCGGGATGCCCTGGCGCCGTTTGCACCCGGCGCCAATGTTTCCCAGGCCGCCATGCGCGCCATGCTCGGCGCGGCGGAAGCCTTGTCCCATGCGGCAGCCAGTGGCGAGATCAGCCGCGAAGAGGCGCAGCAGGAGTTGCTGGCGACGATTCTGGCGATGATCAAACGGGCGCGGGGTTGAATCACGCTTCACCCCGATGCCGACCGCTACAAGGTGATTACCCGTGATGACGGCAGCCCGCCGGGAACAGGCGCCTGACCAAGCCATGAGATTTGACGCGGCAATAAAAAACCTCCCTTGGGAGGTTTTTTTATTCAGGCCAGACGCTCACTTACAAACCGCTCAACCTTGCGTGTCAGCTGATCAAGGTGGCGATCGCGCTGTTTCTCCGCGTCGACCATCGCGCGCTTGCCGTGTTTTTGCAGCAGGTAGGTATGAATCTGCCGGACCTCCAATGAGGTATAGATCGAGGCCACGTCCAGCACGCCCATCAAGCCATCGGTGCCGTAATCGCGTGTGTTCATCAATACCTGGGTGCCCCGCGCGCCGCGAACCTGAAAGCCCATGGCTTCAAAAGCCGAGACCTTTTCCACCGCACACGCCAGTTCCGCATGGGGATAGCACGCGAGCACCTCGTGCATCATCGCGCGTGCCACGCCCTGGCGCCGACGCCCGGCTTGCACGGCCATAAAGGCAATACCGCAGGCCTGCGGATCATCCTTCACGGGCAGATACAGGCAAAATCCAATCACCTGTTCCTCATCCATCGCCACCACCAGCTCGACGGCAATGCCTTTGGAACCATCCAGCGCCTGCAGGTAAAGGTGCACCTCAAAGCCGGTGGCGTACTGATAGATGTTGTAGAGCAAATTACTCGGTGCCAGCGCGACGCTGCTGATGTCGGTGAGGTTGTCCACCACCATCTGCAGGATCTGGCTGTTGACCGACTCGGGGCACGGCGCGGTATAGCGGGTAAGGCTGAACATGCAAATTCCTGGGGTTTCGCGTCAAGGCAGCCGCGATTGTACCTGTTGCGGCCGCTTCAGTGCCCGCACACCTCACGCAAACAGCCACGCAGCCAGCGATGGGCCAGGTCGGCATCCAGGCGTGGATGCCAGAGCATGGACAGGGTGAAAGTCGGTATTGCGACCGGCAGTGGGAAGCTATACAGACCCGCGCGCTGATTGGCGGTGTAGCGCTCGGGCACGCTGGCGATCAGATCAGTGTCGCGGGCAAGGGCGATCGCCGTGGCAAAACCGGCGACGATGGTACTGATGTGACGCGTGAGGCCTTGGGCTTCGAGCGCGTCATCGACCTCGCCACGGTCCAACCCGCGCCGTGACACGTAGACGTGCTGGCCCTCGGCAAAACGCTCGGCGCTGACATCCCCCTGGCTCAGAGGATGGCCGCTGCGCACCACGCCGACCAGGCGATCGCGAAACAACGCCTGGGTCAGCACCTCGGGGCCAGCACTGGCGTCGACCACGCCGATCGCCAGGTCCACGCTGGCGTCACGCAGCAAGGCATTGTCCTTGTCCGTCTTGTTGACGAAGCGCAGCCGCACGCCGGGCGCGTCTTGGGCGATGCGCGCCAGCAATGCCGGGCCAAGATTTTCGACAAACTCTTCGCTGGAGCGCAGCGTGAAAGTGCGTATCACCTGGCTCATGTCCAGGGATTGCGCGGGCCGCAGCACGGCTTGGGCGTCTTGGACCAAACGGCCGACGTGCTCGCGCAGCGCCAGCGCGCGCGGTGTCGGCACGAGGCCACGCCCGGCACGCACCAACAAGGGGTCGCCGGTGGTTTCACGCAGCCGTGCCAGCGCACGGCTCATGGCCGACGGGCTCAGACGCAGGCGTTTGGCGGCGCGCGCCACGCTGCCTTCGCTGAGCAAGACATCCAGGGTAATCAGCAAATTCAGATCCGGCATTGGCGCTCCTATCAGGCGTTGGCTGCATGTATTAGCTGCAACCCATGCGTCTTCCGCCATGTTAGGCGACGCCGTAGATTTGTGACAGCGGCGTTCACTCAAGGAATCCTCCATGCACACCTCTTCTCGCGGCGGTCTCGTCTGCCTGTCCCTGTCTATGTTGCTGGCCTCTCTGGGGACCAGCATCGCCAACGTCGGCTTACCCGCGCTGGCGCAAGCCTTCAATGCTTCCTTCCATGCAGTGCAGTGGGTGGTGCTGGCTTATCTGTTGGCGATCACAGCGGTCATTGTCAGCGCCGGCCGCCTGGGGGATCGCCTGGGCCGGCGCCGGTTATTGCTCACCGGCTTGCTGCTGTTCGCTACAGCGTGCGCGCTGTGCGGTGTCGCACCGTCATTGCCATGGCTGATGGGTGCACGCGTCCTACAAGGCCTGGGGGCAGCGGTCATGATGGCGATGACGCTGGCAATGGTCGGCGAAACGGTCACCCGGGAGCGTACCGGCCGCGTGATGGGCTTGCTCGGCACGATGTCGGCCGTCGGCACCGCCATGGGGCCCAGCGTCGGCGGAATATTGCTCAGCCTGTGGGGCTGGCGCGCGTTGTTTCTGCTGGGTGTGCCGCTGGGCGTGTTGGCCGGCGCCCTCGCCTTGCGTTATTTGCCGGTTGATCGGCAGGCCCACGCCTCCACCTCGGGCGATGCATTCTGGTTGCCATTGAGAGACCCGGCGTTGCGCGCAGGGTTGGCAATGAGTGCACTGGTGTCGGCGGTGATCATGACCACCTTCGTGGTCGGGCCTTTCTATCTGTCCCGTGGCCTGGGGCTTGATTCGGCCTGGATGGGCCTGGCGATGGCCGTCGGCCCGTGTGTCTCGGCGCTCAATGGCCTGCCGGCGGGCCTCCTCACCGACCGGCTGGGCAGCCCGCGCATGACCCTCGCGGGGTTGGGCATCATGGGGCTTGGCGCGCTCTCGCTGGCGTTGGCTTCGGGCTTGATCGCCTACCTGGGCTCGCTGATCCTGCTGACCATGGGCTACAGCCTGTTCCAGGCCGCGAACACTACCGCGGTGATGAGCGATGTCGAGCCATCACGCCGCGGCACGGTCTCCGGCCTGCTGAACCTGTCACGCAACCTCGGCCTGATTTTCGGTGCCTGGGCCCTGGGCGCAGTCTTTGCCTGGGCCAGCCCCGACGTGACCCGTGCGACGGCGCAAACCGTGGCTAATGGCCTGCACGTAACCTTCGGCGTGTCGCTGGCATTAATCGTCACCGCGAGCACCTTTGCCTGGCGCCGCACCAGCGCCGAGAACTGCCCGCAGAACACCCGTTGAGGCAAAAAAACAAAAAAGGCGTTGCGCCTGACCGGGTTACATCGCGCATCATGGGCACTTTCAAGCTCAAGGGTAACGTCCATGCGCGTGCTGTCATTGATGATGGGTCTTACGACGCTGGCCGCCAGTCTGGCGTTCTGCGCCAGCGCGATGGCGAATGAAGAAAGTCAGTTAGTGCAACAGATCAACGAATACCGCAGCCAGGTACAGCGCTGCGGTAACCAGGGTTCCCAGGAACTGCCACCGTTGGCCAGCGACACGCGGCTGGTGCTGCCGGCGACCAATGTCGGCGACTTGCAGCAGGCGCTGGCGCGGGCCGCGTACCCGATGGTGAATGTGCAGGCCATCAGCCTCTCCGGCCCCAAAAACGCCGAGGCGGCGATGAAGGCGGTGCGCGAAAGTTTCTGTCGCGTGGTGCTGGACCCGCAGTTTGTCGATATCGGCGTGAGCAACAGCGGCCAGGATTGGCGCATTGTGCTGGCCCGGCCGTTGTTGACCAGCGGACTTGGGGATTGGCAGACCGAAGGCAAGCAAATCCTCAACCTGATCAACACCGCCCGTGAACAACCACGCCAGTGCGGCACCCAGGCATTTACCGCGACCACACCGCTGTCGTGGAACGAGGAGTTGGCCAATTCCGCCAACAGCCACACGCGCAATATGGCCAACGGCAATTTCTTCGACCATCTGGACCACGATGGCCGCACACCCGGCGACCGCGCGGAACTGGCCGGTTATATCGCGAAGAACATCGGCGAAAACATCGCCGCCGGCCTCGACACCCCGCGCAAGGTGGTGCACGGCTGGCTCGCCAGCCCCGGCCATTGCGCCAACCTGATGAACCCGCAATTTCGCGAGTTGGGGGCAGCCTATGCCATGGACCCGAAGAGTGACGCGGGGATTTATTGGACGGCGGTTTTCGGCGCGCAATAGTTGGCAGGCCGCGCCTGCGAGCCAGGCATGTCGATCTATTCATTTGGAGAAAACATCAAATTGCCATCACCGCGATCATTTCGCTGAACTGGTCGCGGTGATTCCGGTCTGTAGCTGGATGCGCTGATACAATCAGCGCCCCCTGAAGACCGTGGCAATAAGGTATCCACCCAATGATGAATTGGCTGCAAGGCAGCAGCGAGATGGCTGAGCGTGTTCGTCAGCATGATTGGGCCAGTACGCCGCTCGGCGAGCTGGAACAATGGCCCGACGTACTCAAAACCACAGTTGCGCTGTGTCTTGCCTCAAGCTTCCCCCAGTCCATCATCTGGGGCCCCCACCTGATCACGCTCTACAACGATGCGTTTATTCCTATTCTTGGCGATAAACCTTATTCGCTCGGGCGTGCGTTCAGCGAAATCTGGCGTGAGGCATGGGATGACATCGGCCCCATCGCCAAAGCCGCCTTTGAGGGGCACGCGACCTACATCGAAAACTACCCGCTGGTGGTTGAGCGTGGCAACGATCCGGAGCAAGCGTACTTCACGTTTTGCTACAGTCCTGTGCGTGACCCGCAAGGCCAGATCGTGGGCATGCTCGATACCGTCACCGAAACCACCGCTACCGTATTCCTCTCCCGCCGCCTGGCCGTATTGGATGCCATTAGCAGCGCCGTGACCAATTGCAGCAATGCCGAAGCCATCATGACCACCACCACGCGTCTGTTGGCCGAGCACCTGCAGGTGTCCATTTGCGCCTACGCCGACATGGAGGCCGATGAAGACGGCTTCACCATTCGCGACAATTGGGCGGCGCCTGGCTCGCCCAGTATCGTCGGCCGTTACAGCCTGGCGGCGTTCGGCGAGCTGGCCGTAAGCCGCCTGCGCGCGGGTGAGCCGTTTGTGATTGGCGACAACCGCCTGGAAATGCCCGCCGAGGAGTCCGCCAGCTTTCAGGCACTGGGCGTCACGGCGACAGCGTGCTTTCCGCTGATCAAGAACGGCCGCCTGTCCGCGCTGATGGCCGTACACCACAAATTCGCACGTGTGTGGTCGCCGTATGACCTGGCCCTGATGGGCGAAGTTACCGAGCGTTCCTGGGCCCATATCGAACGTGTGCGCGCCGACGCCGCTGTACGCGAGGGCCTGGCGGCCATTACCGAATTGAACGCCACCCTGGAGCGGCGCGTAGAAGAACGCACCACCGCCCTGACCCAGGCCGAAGCCGCGTTACACCAGTCCCAAAAGCTCGAGGCCATCGGCCAGTTGACCGGCGGTGTGGCGCACGATTTCAACAACCTGCTGACGATCATCCGCTCCTCGGTGGACTTCCTGCGCCAACCGGGTCTGTCCGAAGAACGCCGTCAACGCTACATGGGCGCCGTATCAGACACCGTCGAACGCGCCAGCAAGCTCACCAGCCAACTGCTCGCCTTCGCCCGCCGGCAGCCGCTCAACCCGCAAGTTTTCGACGTGGGCCAGCGGGTCAAGAACATCGGCGAGATGCTCGAAAGCGTGACCGGTGCCCGCATCCATGTGCAGGTGCAGTTGCCGCAACGGCCTTGCCATGTGTGCGTCGACTCCAGCCAGTTCGAAACGGCACTGATCAATATCGCGCTCAATGCCCGCGACGCCATGGAGGGTCAAGGCACCCTCACCCTGCGCGTGGCGAATGTGGCGGCGCTACCGCGCATCCGTGGCGATGCCGAAGCACACCAGCCGTTTGTGCGCATTGAACTGGCCGACACCGGAAGCGGTATTGACGACGACACCGTCGAGCGCATTTTCGAACCGTTCTTTACCACCAAGGCCGTGGGTAAAGGCACGGGCCTGGGGTTGTCACAGGTGTTCGGGTTTGCCAATCAGTCCGGGGGCAACGTCGACGTCACCAGCGCCATCGGCCAAGGCAGCGTGTTTACCCTGTATTTGCCCGAAGCGCAGCCTGTGGCCGGGCAGCCCTGCCCACCCCAGGAAGACCCCGGCCCGGCACCCGACACCGCGCTGCGCCATATCCTGATCGTGGAAGACAACCTCGAAGTGGGCCGTTTCGCCAACCAGATCTTGCAGGACCTGGGCTACCAGACTACTTGGGCCACCAACGCCGAACAGGCACTGGCGCTGGCCGGTCCGGATGTGAGTGGGTTCGACGCGATTTTCTCGGATGTGGTAATGCCGGGCATGACCGGCGTGGCGATGACCAAGCTGCTGCGCCAACGGCGCCCCGACCTGCCGGTGGTGCTCACTTCGGGCTACAGCGAAGAGCTGGCTGACAGTGCCTACGAGGGCGTCGACTTCCTGGCAAAGCCCTACTCGGCCGACCAGGTGGCGCGCGCATTGGCCAAGTCGATGCAGCGAGACTGACCCCTACTCTGCCGCCACGACCTGATTGCGGCCCATGGCCTTGGCGCGATACAGCGCTTTATCGGCAGTGTTCATCAGGCTGTGCAGGTCCTGATCGAGGCTGCGAGTGGTGGCAACACCCAGGCTGGCGGTCAAGCCTTGCACCGGCTCGGAGGCCAGGCCGGAAATCGCCTTGACCAATTGCTCGGCGATATCGCGCGCGGTCTCCAGGGAGGTATTGGGCAGCAACACGGCAAACTCCTCGCCGCCCAGCCGACCATACACGTCGGCCTGGCGAAACGATGCGCTGATCACCCCGCCAATCTGGCGCAACACCTGATCGCCAGCCTGATGGCCGTAGGTATCGTTGATGTTCTTGAAGTGGTCCATGTCCATCATCAGCGCGCTCAGCGGTTGCTGGTTATGGCGACACTGCGCATACAACACGTGGGCATGTTCAAAAAACGCGCGACGATTCATCAGCCCGGTGAGTTCGTCAGTCTGGGCAGCGCGCGTGGAAATAGTGTGGGCGCGCTCCATTTGCCGGGTCAGGCGAAACGCTTTTTCCAGGGCATCCGACAGCTTGCGCGTGGCGCTGACCACGAAGGTCGAGAACACCAGCACCGCAATGGCCACGCCTACTTGCATGGGCGAGGGCTGGAACAGCAACCACAGCGTGCACGGCAATAACACCAGGGACATCGAGCCCAATGTCATATAGCGGTAGGCCGAATAACAGGAGACCGCACTGACGGACATACCCACGGCAAACAGTATGACCAACACTTGGGACACACGATCGTCAGGCGGCATGACGGCCAGCGCGCCGATGCCCCAGGTGCCCGCGGACAACATCAGCGTAACCCAGTAGCGGCGCTCCCAGCGAACAGGCGTACGCTCACTGTTAGGGCAACGAAACCAGTTCATGAACATCTTGAGCCGTAACAGTGATGTCACCGCCAGCACCACCAGCCAGACCTCCATGACCGTGTGATCAAAGCGGTCCCAACACAGCCAGCACAGCATGACGGCGCCCAGGTAACTGCCGAAAATGGCGGCGAACGACTGGCGAAACAGCTGGTGCAAACGGTCCGTTCGCACCTGCTCTTCGATAAAGCCATCCTGGTCCTGCGCACGCCCAAGGCCGTTCATGAAATACGCCTGTTTCAACTGCCGCGACAAAGGCGCCATTGTGGCACCCTGCCAGTAGCACGGACAACCGAATCCGCCTACCAGAGCCCTTAAAGCGCTTCCGGGCGCAAAATCAGCACACCCAGTGGCGGCAAATTCAGCGACAGCGACACCGGCTGCCCGTGGTGCGGTTGATCCTGGGTAAACACCGCTCCCCCATTACCGTAATTGGAACCGGCGTACGTGTCGGCATCACTGTTGATCACCTCGCTCCAGCGCCCGGCAAACGGCACACCCACGGAATAGGCCTTACGAGGCACCGGCGTGAAGTTGGCGACGACCAACACCGGCTTGCCGTCCTTGCTCCACCGTAACCAGGCATAAACGCTGTTGATTGCATCGTCGCCAATCACCCATTGGAAGCCCTGGGGCGCATCATCCTGTTCGTGCAGCGCGGGTTCTTCACGATAAAGGCGGTTAAGGTCGCCGACCAGCTTCTGCACGCCCCTGTGCTCGGGATACTGCAGCAGGTACCAGTCCAGTTGCTGATCGTGGTTCCACTCGCGCCACTGGCCGAATTCGCACCCCATGAACAGCAGTTTTTTGCCGGGGTGCATCCACATGAAGCTCAGGTAGGCCCGCAGGTTGGCGAACTTCTGCCAGCGGTCACCGGGCATCTTGTCGATCAACGAGTGTTTGCCGTGCACCACTTCATCGTGAGAGATCGGCAGGATAAAACGCTCGGACCAGGCATAGACCAGGCCGAAACTCAGTTCATTGTGATGATGAGCGCGATACACCGGGTCTTGCTGGATGTAATGCAGCGAATCGTGCATCCAGCCCATGTTCCACTTGTAGTTGAAGCCCAGGCCACCTTGCTGGGTGCTCTGGCTGACACCCGGCCATGCTGTGGATTCTTCGGCAATCACCAACGCACCCGGTGCTTCCAACGCGACCACATCGTTCAAATGGCGCAGGAAGTCGATGGCTTCGAGGTTCTCACGTCCGCCATAGCGATTGGGCACCCACTCGCCGGCCTTGCGCGAATAGTCGCGATACAGCATCGAAGCCACCGCATCCACACGCAAGCCATCGATATGGAAGTGTTTGAGCCAGTGCAACGCCGAGGCCAGCATAAAACCGTGAACTTCCGTGCGGCCAAGGTTGTAAATCAGTGTGTCCCAATCCTGGTGGAAGCCTTCCAGCGGGTTGGCGTACTCGTACAACGCGGTGCCGTCGAACTGCGCAAGGCCGTGGGTATCGGTAGGAAAATGCGCCGGGACCCAATCGAGAATGATGCCAATGTCAGCCTGATGCAGGGCGTTGACGAAAAACCCGAAATCCTCCGGTGAGCCAAAGCGTGCACTCGGTGCGAACTGCGACAACGCCTGGTAGCCCCATGAGCCGCCGAACGGGTGTTCCATGATCGGCATCAGTTCAACATGGGTGAAGCCCAATTGCTGCACATAGGGAATCAAGCGTTCAGCGAGTTCGCGCCAGCCGTACTGACGGGACACTTCACCGGCCTCATCCAGCTCGCACTGCCAGGAGCCAACGTGTAATTCATAGATCGACAACGGCGCCGTGGACTTTTGCTTGTCGGCACGCGCCTGCATCCACTCGTGGTCTTGCCAGTCCACCTGCAACGGCGCGGCGACTTTCGAGGCGGTGTCGGGCGGCAATTGGGTCGCGAGTGCCATGGGGTCGGCCTTGAGCGGCAAAATCCCGTTGGCGCCGAGAATTTCGTACTTGTAGGCGGCACCTGGTTGCAGGCGCGGGATAAAGATTTCCCACACGCCCGATGGGTGACGCAATCGCATCGGATGGCGGCGGCCGTCCCAGATATTGAAATCGCCTACTACCGACACACGCCGGGCATTCGGCGCCCAAACGGCGAAGCGCACGCCCTGTATGCCATCGACGCTGGTTACCTGCGCGCCCAGGCAGCTGCTGAGGTCACGGTGATTACCTTCGGCAAACAGGTACAGGTCCATTTCACCCAGGAGCAATTGGTTGAAGCTGTAAGGGTCTTCGGTGATCTGTTCACCGCCGGCCCACTGGATTTTCAGCAGGTAGCCCTGGCGAGTGTTGAAATGCCCGACAAACAAGCCCGGCACCTGGGTCGCGTCCAGGCTGCCGATCGGCTCACCGCTGTCGCGCGCCAGTACCTGAACGCTCAAGGCCTCCGGCAGAAAGGCGCGGATAAACTGGCCATCCTGCTCATCGTCGTGCGGCCCCAGAATCGAGAATGGGTCGTGGTGCTCGGCACGTACCAAGGCTTCAATGTCCTTGGGCGCCGGCATTGCGGTCAATTTTGGTTGCAGCGGTTCTCTCTGTGTAAAACTCATGACGTCTCCCCACCGCGTGCAGTTTTCGATATAGGTGTAAGCCCGCTGAGCAGGCCGTGTAAACCTTGTAACGGCACCGGCAACCAGGTCGGGCGGTTTTCCGCTTCGTAAGCCACTTCGTACGCGGCCTTCTCCAGGCTGAACAACGTCAGCGCGGCGTTCTGGCCGTTGGCATCCTGCCAGTCATGCGCCAGTGTAGACGTAGCCTGATGATAAGCCTGAGTAAAAGCCGCACGCGCTTCACTCAGGTATCGATCAGTCACACGCTTGCGGGCAATGTCCGCATCGGGCGAGTGATCCACTCCTTGCACATTCAGGGCCATGGCCGCTGCATAATCAAACGAACGCAAAACGCCACTCACATCTTTATACGGGCTGTGTTTGCCGCGTCGTTCATGCAGCGGCCGCGCCGGTTCCCCTTCAAAGTCGATCAGGTAGGCATCGCCTTTCACCACCAGTACCTGGCCCAGGTGCAAGTCACCGTGGACACGAATCCGCAGCCCGCCCGCCGTGGCTTTCGCCAGGGCCTGCACGTGACTGCCAATGGCTTTTTTATGGGCCAGCAAATCACTGACCAGCGCCTGATCGGCAGGGTTCAATTGGCTTTGATGAAGCTTGAGCAATTGCAGCGCGCGGTCGATCTGCGCCCCGACATCCTTGGCCCAGGCCTGGGTGTCCTTGGCCGTAGTGACTTCAGGCTTGAAGTCTTTATTGGCAGTTTTCGCCGCCAGTACCACGTGCATTTCACCCAGACGCCGGCCGAGCAATGCGGCGAAATCGGCCAGTTCACCCAACGCGTTGTAATGCTGTTCCTGTTCGGAAATCGCTTCTGCGAGTTCGTCGCGAATCGCGCGCTCCAGGTTGTTCTGGGTCCAGCCCCAGGCATCGCCCTGGTTGCTCAGATAGCCTTGGGCGATCATCAGCAGGTTGTCTTGCCCCGCGGTGTCGTGGCGAATCATCGAGCCCAACAGCGGCGAAATATTCGGGTAACCGGCTTCGGTCAGGTAAGCGCTCATTTCAAGTTCCGGATGCACCCCGGCGCTGACTTTACGGATGAGTTTGAGCACCAGACTCTCGCCCACCACGACCGAACTGTTGGACTGCTCGGCCGCCAGGTAACGCACCTGCGGCTCATCGCTCAATTGCAGCTTGGCCAGCTGCGACGTGGCCTCGAAGCGCAAATCGCCTTCGTGAGTATTCAATACCGTGCCGGCCTGCAGGCCGTGGATCACCGCGCGGATGAAGTGCTCAAGACTGAACGCATCGGTCACCAGGCCAACCTGACGTGCTCGCCGTACCCGGGCCAGGGCCAATTGCTGCGGCAACGCGCTGGTGAGCTGGTCTTCACCCAGAAAGCCGAACGGCAGCTGATAGCGGCTGACCTGGCCGCCGCTGCTCACCTCGATTTCACTGAGCAATACCGGATGCTCTGGGTCGCCGAAGCGCACGCCGTAGGCAATATGCACACTGTCGATGGCCGTGTCCTTGCCGGCGAACCAGCGCCGCTTGGGCAGCCAGGCCGGCAGTGAAGTGTGCTCCAGGGTGGTGCGGCACGGTTCGTCGAGTAACTCTTCCATGCGTTGTTTCAACACCAGGGTGGTGAAGTCCGGGATGCTCTGGGCCGGCTCTACATGCCAGCTCGGCATCTGGTTTTCCGCTGCGAGCACGAACCAGTAGAAACCGTACGGCGCCAGGGTCAGCAAGTAATTCAGCTGGCCAATGGGCGGAAACGCGTTACCGCCCAGCATCTCCACCGGCACCATGCCCGCAAAGGCTGACAAATCCAGCTCCGCCGCCTGGGCACTGCGTGACACGTTGGCCACGCACAGGATGAGCTCATTACGCCCGTCTGCCCCGGTGTATTCGCGGGTATACGCCAGAATGCGGCGGTTGCTCGGCGAGAGCATTTTCAAGCTGCCCCGGCCAAAGGCCTTGGACTGTTTGCGCACCGCCAACATGCGGCGCGTCCAGTTCAGCAGCGAATGCGGGTCCTGGGCCTGGGTTTCGACGTTAACCGACAGGTAGCCGTACTGCGGGTCCATGATCGGTGGCAGCACCAGGCTGGCCGGATCGGCGCGGGAGAAACCGCCGTTACGGTCTATGGACCATTGCATCGGCGTGCGCACGCCGTCGCGGTCGCCCAGGTAAATGTTATCGCCCATGCCGATTTCATCGCCGTAATACAACGTCGGCGTGCCGGGCATGGACAGCAGCAGGCTGTTGAGCAGTTCAATGCGGCGGCGATCGCGCTCCATCAGCGGCGCGAGGCGCCGGCGAATGCCGAGGTTGATGCGCGCGCGGCGATCAGCGGCGTAGTAGTTCCACAGGTAGTCGCGTTCTTTGTCCGTGACCATTTCCAGGGTCAGTTCATCGTGGTTGCGCAGGAAGATCGCCCACTGGCAATTGGCGGGGATCTCCGGGGTCTGGCGCAGAATATCGGTGACGGGGAAGCGATCTTCCTGGGCCAGCGCCATGTACATGCGCGGCATCAGCGGGAAGTGAAAAGCCATATGGCACTCGTCGCCGTCATCGCCTTTTTTGTCACCAAAATACAACTGCGTGTCTTCCGGCCATTGGTTGGCTTCGGCGAGCAGCATGCGGTCGGGGTAGTGAGCGTCGATCTCGGCGCGGATCTGCTTGAGGACGTCGTGGGTTTCCGGCAGGTTTTCGTTGTTGGTGCCATCGCGTTCGATCAGGTACGGAATGGCGTCCAGACGCAGGCCGTCGATGCCCATGTCCAGCCAGTAACGCATCACCGACAGCACGGCTTTCATGACTTGCGGGTTGTCGAAGTTGAGGTCCGGCTGATGAGAATAGAAACGGTGCCAGAAGTACTGGCCGGCCACGGGGTCCCAGGTCCAGTTGGACTTTTCGGTGTCGAGGAAAATGATGCGCGTGCCGTCGTATTTCTGATCGTCATCCGACCACACATAGAAGTCCCGCGCGGCCGAACCCGGCTTGGCCTTGCGCGCCCGCTGGAACCAGGGATGCTGGTCAGAGGTGTGGTTGATCACCAGTTCGGTGATAACCCGCAGCCCACGTTTGTGCGCCTCGCTGATAAAGCGCTTGGCATCGGCCATGGTGCCGTAGTCGCTATGCACGCCACGGTACTCGGCGATGTCATAGCCGTCGTCGCGGCGTGGCGAGGGGTAAAACGGCAAGAGCCAGATGGTGTTCACGCCGAGGTCGGCGATGTAATCGAGCTTGGCAATCAGGCCAGGAAAGTCGCCGATACCGTCGTTATTGGAGTCGAAATAGGATTTGACGTGAACCTGATAGATCACCGCGTCCTTGTACCAGAGCGGGTCTTTGATAAAGGTGGCAGCCTTGGGTTTCTTCGCCATTGGAAACTCCTGAAATGCTTGAACATTGACCTGAAGGGGCGGGTTCGAGGTGGGCGCTGGCGTGCTTGCGATAGCAGATAAATGTGTCACTGATAGAACGCTATCGCAGGCAAGCCGGCTGCCACATCTGATTCATCGATGTGAAGATCAGGCTTAGTTCAGGATGTGGTGATTCTCCAGACACCAAACGGCATCTGCGGGTCAAGCCGCATCCACTGGGTCTTGCCGTACCAGCTCCAGCGGTGGCCGCTCATCAAGTCTTCGCCTTGGGTCTGGGCATCGTCCGGCAAGCCCATTTCCCATAACGGCAACTCAAAATGCGCCTCTTGGGCGTTGAAAGGGTCGAGGTTGACCGCGACCAGAATGAAATTGCTGCCGTCGTCACTGCGCTTGCCGAAGTACAGGATGTTGTCGTTCCACGCGTTGTACAGCTTCAGGCCCAAGTGGGTCTGCAACGCGGGGTTCTGCCGGCGAATACGGTTGAGCTGGGCAATTTCGGCAATGATATTTCCGGGCGCCGTGTAGTCCCGTGGCCGGATCTCGTATTTCTCTGAGTCCAGATACTCTTCCTTGCCCGGTACCGGCGCCGCCTCGCACAGTTCAAACCCCGAATACATACCCCACAGGCCCGAGCCCATGGTGGCCAGCGCCGCGCGGATCAAAAAGCCCGGGCGACCGGACTCATGCAGGAAACCTGGGTTGATGTCCGGTGTGTTGACGAAGAAGTTCGGCCGGTAGCATTCGCGCCACGGCGACTCGTTCAACTGCGCGAAGTATTCGCTCAGCTCGGCTTTGGTGTTGCGCCAGGTGAAATAGGTGTAGCTCTGGGAGTAACCGACCTTGCCCAAGCGCGCCATCATCGCCGGCGTGGTGAATGCCTCGGCCAGGAAGATCACGTCAGGGTGCTTGGCGCGCACGTCGCTGATCAACCATTGCCAGAACGGCAGCGGCTTGGTGTGGGGATTGTCGACACGGAACGTCTTCACACCCTCCTCCACCCAGCCCACCACAACGTCGCGCAACTCGGTCCACAGGCTGGGAATCGAGTCGGCCGCGTAGAAGTCGACGTTGACGATGTCCTGATACTTTTTCGGCGGGTTTTCCGCGTATTTGATCGTGCCGTCCGGACGCCAGTTGAACCAGCCCGGATGTTCTTTGAGCCACGGGTGGTCCTGGGAACACTGGATGGCAAAATCGAGCGCGATTTCCAGGCCATGGTCGGCGGCGGCCTTGACCAGGCGACGGAAGTCATCACGGCTGCCCAATTGCGGGTGGATGGCGTCGTGGCCGCCCTCCTCGCTGCCAATGGCGTAGGGGCTGCCGGGATCATCCGGGCCCGCCGTCAGGGCGTTGTTCCTGCCCTTGCGATGGCTGCGGCCAATGGGATGGATCGGCGGAAAATAGAGGACGTCGAACCCCATGTCATGGATCATCGACAACCGTGAGTGCACATCGTTGAAGGTGCCGTGGCGCGCCGGGTCGTCGGTGATCGAGCGGGGGAACAACTCGTACCAGCTGGCAAACTGTGCGGCGGTGCGCTCAACGTCAATCGGGTAGGCGGGGCTGATGCTCAAGTAGGCGCGGTGGTCGGCCTGGGTCATCAAGTGTGCACTTTCTTCGTGCAGGAACTGCGCGACCTGCTCGGTTTCCAGCCTGCCTGCGAGCTCGTGGTGCAACAACATCAGGCGATCGCGCAGCTCGTTGTCACTGCGTTCGGCTGCCTGCAACACCAGGCTGCGACCCTCCTGCAACTCCAGGCTGACCGGTACCCCGGCCTCATGTTTCTTGCGCAGTTCGTAACAGAAGCTGGCGAAGGTATCGATCCAGGCTTCGATGCAGTATTCGTGGGGGCCTTGCTGAGTGACGGTAAACGCGCCTTCCCAGCCATTGTTACCCACATCGGTCATGACCACGCTGTGCCAGCTTTCATCCTGCAGCGGGCGCCAGCGGATCAGTACGGCGAGCTTGTCATGGCCGTCGGCGAACACCTTGCTGGTGACGGTTACCCGTTGGCCAACCACCGCTTTTACGGCGAACTCGCCGCCGTCGATAACCGGCGTGGTGCTTTCGATAGCGATCCTGGGCAACAGCAACGCCTGGGACAGCGGCAATATTGAATGGTCTGGAGCCAGTGTTTCAGCAGTCATCGAGCATCTTCCCCTTACGCCCTGTGGACGCTCTTTGCTTGATCCGAATTCTGATACGGCGGCGCTCTCCCTGAGCAGGGCCGTACTAGGTCCGAGCCTGTGCCCAGGTGAAAAGTTCAGGTGGATATGCCGCCATTGGGCGGGGAATCAATTCTCCCCTGCGGTTGTCCACCGATAGAGCAAAGCACAAAGGAGGCCACACCGATGAATATCCCGATCCCGGCTGAAACCCCTGACCCGAATATCGACAACCCGACCCTGCCGCCCAGCGAACCGCAACCGATTCCGGAGAAAGAACCACCGGAAAATGAACCGCCACCGGTGGAAGAACCGCCAACGACCCTGCCGCCGGTGATTGTTTGAAATAAACCTGGCGAACGTGCATTTGCCCGCAATCCAGCAGATTGCGGGCAAGCACTACAGAAACTTCCTACCAGCGGTAAAGAGAGCTCTTAACTCTTTCCCCTTCCTCGTTATCAGAAAATTCGCTCGCGTGGACCCAGGCCAGACAGCTGTTTTGGCTTTGGCGCGGTCCGCTTCAATCACAACGCGAGTGCTGATCATGTCGATAACATCGTTGTCCCACCAAGCTCCCATGCCCATGCTGTCAAACTCCTTCCAGGCGGGCTCGAATGATCCCTCGCAAAAGAAGCAACCCGAAGGGCTTCCCCGCGACAGCCTCGAACCACCAAAACAGCTACAAGATGAGGCGCCCGACAGCGCCTTTACCGCCGAGGCTGCAGCAACCTCTCAACCCTCGCCAGACGTCATCGCAAAGTGGAACAGAGTCGCCCAATTGTTAACTGCGGACAGCCTCATCCAGATGCTGCGCAAGCCATACTCCAAGGACACCGCGCAGAGCCTCAAGGACCTGCGTGCGCTGTTGAGCGAGGACTCACTTAACACCCTGACCAGTGATCCGGCCGTTATGTCACAACTGCGGGATAATATCGGCCGGACATTAAGCGAGAAAAACATCAAGGCCGGACAGGCTGAAGCCGCATGGATTCCAAACCCAGACCTGACCCCTGAAAGGATCCAGGAGCGCACTAGCCAGGTCGATCCCGCAGAAAGCTACGTAGCTATCAAGCAGATCGAAATCGAACGACAACAGGAGAAAGCCAATACGCTGCAGCGCACTCGCCTGAGCACCCCCCTCAGCAAAAACCTGATAGCTATTGGCAAGCCGTTTCAGCCGGCCGAGGCCGATACAACGCCCGAAAGTACACCTGCCGAGCCAGACAGCAACCCATTGGCAACGTCGAAACCTCTCCAATCTGAGGGTACCAAAAAGCCCTCCAATATCGACGAAAGCCAGGCTGATTCAAATACCGGAGCCTCAGCCGAAGCCACCGCAAAGAAGGACAGACTTGAGCAGTTGTTAAGCCGAGACAGCCTCATCCAGATGATGCGCGAACCGAATTCCAAGGAAACCGCACAGCGAGCACAAGAGCTCCGTGAACTCTTGAGCGAAGACTCACTTAAAACCCTGGAGCCTGATCCAGCAAAGCGGGAAAAGATTCAGAATATAATCCGCCAAATATTTAGTCCGGCCAACCTGGAAGCGCTGCAACGCGAAGCCGAGGCCATTCCAGAGCCAGGGAAACCGCTTGAAGACGCCCACAAGGACCAGCCCGCGCCCGACTCACCGCCCGACCGTGCGCCCACCGCGCCCGGCAATACCCCTTTGCCCCCCGCTGAAGGCACCCCGCAAATTTTCAGCTATAACGACATCAACGCGGCGCCCGGCGAGGTGATGAACTTTTCGTCAGGTACCGACAAGATCGATTTGACCGGCATTCGCACGCAACTGGGCCAACAGCCGTTGTCATTGGTCGAACGTTTCTCCGGCGTCAGTGGCGAAATGACGATTAACTACTATGCAGGCAGCAACACCAGTTTCGTGACGATTTCCCGCAACCCGGGAGAGCCGCCGTTCGAACTGAAAGTGTCTGGCGAAGTGCGATACCGAGACATCAAGGCCTGATAGGCACTCACTCGTTTTTCTCCAGCCGCTTGACGATCATCGGCATCACGCTGAAGACCGCCAGCGCCAGCAATGTACTGAGCACCGCCGTCGATTCACGCCCCATCCCCGCCGCCACACCAATGGCGGCGGTCATCCATAAGCCAGCGGCGGTGGTCAGGCCTTTGACGTGCTGGCCCTGCTCATCTTCCTTGCCCTTGAGAATGGTCCCCGCCCCGAGGAAACCAATCCCCGCAATGACGCCCTGCAGCACCCGGCTCATGGCATCCGCCTGGCTACCGGACATCTGCGGCACCAACACAAATAATGCGGCCCCCATTGCCACCAGCATATGAGTGCGCACGCCGGCCGCCTTGCCCTTCTGTTCTCGCTCAAAACCGAGGATGCCGCCCAGGATCGCGGCGATCAGCAGGCGCACGGTAATCTGGGTGAGCTGCCGTGCGTCACCGATATCGGCGAACTCGGCTTGCAGCGTTTGCAGGACTTCTTGCCACCAGGCGTCCATGGATGCGGTCCTTTGTAGGGGTTGGTAAAGATTGCCGTCAAAGCATGGACAGCAGCGACCGCCAGTCAGTTGCCTGGAACGCCTGGCAACGCACCGCACCCTAACGATCACCAGCCTTTGAAAAGGAGATCACCATGCCAGTCCGTATCGAAAATCAGACGTGCTATTTCAAAGTCAACGACGACGGCCAGGAACAGATCCTACCGGCACGTGATGTAACGGTCAGCACCGACATTGCCAAGGCCATGTCCTACGTGGCGCTGAACGGCGAGCAGATCTACATCACCGAAGCGGAGGCCGATGCGCTCACAGTGGCCGGAGCGACGGATGGGCGCCAGCACAAGAAAGTCACTGAGCCTGGTTCGGCGATTTAATTGATCTGTATCAGCTCACACTCAATACTGCTGCACCCTATGTGCTACGGAGTGCAGCAGATTGTCGCAGCACCGTGTAAAAAGCCCATCTGATCCGCTTTTTATCGCCATACCTGAGTCTGTTATGCAAACAGTACGACGCTCATAGTTCATCGGCCTGATGGAGGCTGATGAGCGAACGACCATGAGCGAAAGAATCCCAACCGTGGAAACCTTTGAGCCCCTGCACCCAAAGAAGGTGAAGGCCAAATCCAGCGACAACCTGATTCATACCCGCAGCTTCACCGGCCTGTTCCGTACCTTGCGTGTGAGCGGCGCCGCTTTGCTGTTCCTGGCGTTTTTCGGCACCGTGTGGCTGAACTGGGGTGGGCGCCAAGCCGTGCTCTGGGACTTGGCTGAAAGCAAATTCCACATCTTCGGCGCCACTTTCTGGCCCCAGGATTTCATCCTGCTGTCGGCGCTGCTGATCATCTGCGCTTTCGGCCTGTTTGCGATAACCGTGTTTGCCGGTCGCGTGTGGTGCGGCTACACCTGCCCGCAAAGCTCGTTTACCTGGCTGTTCATGTGGTGCGAAAAGGTCACCGAAGGCGAGCGTAACCAACGCATCAAGCTGCAAGCGGCGCCGTGGAGCCTGGCCAAGCTCGCCCGGCGTTCGGCCAAACACACGATGTGGCTGAGCATCAGCGTACTGACAGGGTTGACCTTTGTCGGCTATTTCACCCCCATCCGGCCCTTGGCCACAGAGCTGCTGACCTGGCAAATGGGCGGCGTGAGTCTGTTCTGGGTGCTGTTTTTCACCGCCGCCACTTACCTCAATGCCGGCTGGCTGCGCGAAGCGGTGTGCATGCACATGTGCCCGTATGCGCGATTCCAAAGCGTGATGTTCGACAAGGACACCCTGACCATTTCCTACGACACGGCACGCGGCGAACAGCGCGGGCCACGCAAGCGCGAGGCCAGGCCGGCCGACGTCGGCCTGGGCGATTGCATCGACTGCCAGTTGTGTGTGCAAGTGTGTCCCACCGGTATCGATATCCGTGACGGCCTGCAAATGGAGTGCATCGGCTGCGCGGCGTGCATCGACGCCTGCGATTCGATCATGGATAAGATGGGCTACGCCCGTGGCCTGGTGAGTTATACCTCCGAACACCAACTGCAAGGTGGCAAGACGCACCTGCTCAGGCCACGGCTGATCGGCTACAGTGCCGTGCTGTTGGTGATGATCGCGGCATTGGTGGTGGCTCTGGTGCAACGTCCAATGGTGTCACTGGACGTCACCAAGGACCGCGGCATGTTCCGCGAAAACAGCCAGGGCTTGATCGAGAACATCTACAGCCTCAAGGTCATCAACAAGACCCAGCAGCGCCAGGACTATCGTCTGGAGCTGGTAGACGCCGACGGCTTCCAGTTGCAAGGCAAAACCGAGATCAGCCTGGCGCCGGGGGAAATCAGCGATGTACCGGTGTCGGTCGCCTTGCTGTCCGACCAGCCGACGAGCAGCTCGCAAACCCTGCGATTCAAGGTGACGGATGTGGATGAGCCCTGGATCTACAGTGCGGCCGATAGCCGCTTTGTAGCGCCGATTAACCGCTGAGGTGTGGCTGAATATGCCGAGATCCAAAAGCGTGAGCGGGCTTGTTCGGTGTACCTACTGAAAAATTGTTTAAGGTTCCAATGAAACGCTACGAAAAATTCGCCGATGACATCGCAGAACTGATCCGCTCCGGCGTCCTCGGGCCCGGCCAGCGGGTGCCGTCGGTGCGCTATGCGAGCCAGACCTACGGCGTCAGCCCGTCCACGGTGTTCCAGGCCTACTACCTGCTGGAGCGCCGTGGCCTGATTCGCGCGCGGCCGCGTTCCGGTTACTTCGTCAACACCCATGCACCGAGCCCGTTTTCCGAGCCAGTGGTGAGTGAGCACGTGCATGAGTCCACCGAAGTGGATGTGAGTGAGTTGGTGTTTTCGGTACTCGACTCCATCAAGGACCCCAATACCGTACCTTTCGGCTCGGCCTTCCCCAGCCCGATGCTGTTCCCGCTGCCACGCCTGGCCCGTTCCCTGGCCAGCGCCAGCCGTGAGATGGACCCGCGCCTGGTGGTCACTGACATGTCGCCGGGCAACCCCCAATTGCGGCGACAGATTGCCCTGCGCTATATGGTCGGCGGTCTGATGCTGCCCATGGAGGAGCTGCTGATCACTAACGGCGCCCTGGAGGCGCTGAACTTGTGCCTGCAGGCGGTGACGGAACCGGGCGACCTGGTGGCCATTGAAGCACCGGCGTTTTATGCCTGCCTGCAAGTGCTGGAGCGCCTGAAGCTCAAGGCGGTGGAAATCCCCGTGCACCCGCGCGACGGCATTGACCTGAGCGCCTTGGCGAAAAGCCTGGAACGCTACCCGATCAAGGCTTGCTGGACCATGACCAGCTTTCAGAACCCCATGGGCGCCACCCTGCCGGAGGCGAAAAAACAGGCACTGGTGGAACTGCTGCGCAGCCATCAGGTGCCGCTGATCGAAGACGATGTGTACGCCGAGTTGTACTACGGGCAACACGCGCCAAAACCGGCGAAAGCCTTCGACACCGAGGGGCTGGTGATGCATTGCGGTTCCTTCGCCAAAAGTTTGGCCCCGGGCTACCGCGTAGGCTGGGTGGCGGCCGGGCGCTTTGCGCAGAAGGTCGAACGCTTGAAGCTGATGACCTCGTTATGCCCGTCGATGCCGGCCCAGGCGGCCATTGCCGACTACCTGCAACACGGGGGCTATGACCGGCACTTGCGCAAATTGCGCTACGCCCTGGAAGAACAGCAAAGCGCCATGCTGGCGGCGATCGCCCGCTACTTTCCGGCGCAAACACGGGTCAGCCAGCCGGCCGGAGGCTATTTCCTGTGGCTGGAATTGCCGGCGCAAACGGACTCGTTGAAGTTATTCCAGATGGCCCTGGCTCAGGGCATCAGCATTGCGCCAGGGCCGATCTTCTCGGCGACCCAGCGCTTCAGGAATTGTATTCGCTTGAACTACGGAAGCCCCTGGACCGAGGCATCGGAAAAGGCCATGGAGACATTGGGGCGAATTGTTCGCTCGTTTTAAGCAGGAACCGAGATGAAGGAAGAGCCACATACAAAGGTGCACACTTTTCCATCGAAATGTGTGTTTCCTTTGGTTCAACCTACAGGTTTCTTTCCATGTGCACGTCTGTCACTTCCGCAGTCCTGAGGCTGCCCCCCATCCCGCCCCACTACATGCGCGCAGCGGAACAAAAACAAGTACGCGAGATGACGGGGCCTGTTAGCCGCCCTGCCGGAGATCATCGCTCGGCACAAAGAATCATCGAACAAAGCCTGGTAACGCGGCGTTTCCTGGATGGCCGCGATCATTACCAGGTAGGCGATGACCTCAAGTTGCAGGTGGGCGACTGGACTAACGCGAATCCAGACCCGGAAGCAAGGGCCGATGCAGCCTACAATCTGGACAAAGTATTACGCTTTATCGATAACGTAGACGACCAAACCCTGCACACGAGCGTCAGCCGCAATGGCTATATCGACGGGTTCTCCGACAGCGGTTACGCCCGCGTGGAAAACTCCGAGGCCAGCCTGCTCAGACGGTTTTCCTGGTACGGATATGAAGAGCTGCGCAACCAGCCAACCTGACGAGCCGGGACGTTAACGCCCACCGGCCAAATCCAGGAATGTTCCGGTCGTGTAGGAAGCCTTATCCGACAACAACCAGATAATCGCTTCCGCCACCTCATCCGGGCGCCCACCCCGGGCCATGGGGATGCCGGACTCGAGCTTGCTGACCCGATCCGGGTCACCGCTCAAGGCGTGGAAGTCGGTAAAGATATAGCCAGGGCGCACGGCGTTGACGCGAATCCCCTCACCTGCCACCTCTTTGGACAGGCCAATGGTGAAGCTATCCAATGCGCCCTTGGAAGCGGCATAGTCGACATATTCACCCGGCGAACCCAGGCGCGCCGCCACCGACGACACATTGACGATACTGCCGCCCTGCCCGCCATGCCTGGGCGACATGCGCAGCACCGCGTGCTTGGCACACAGGATCGGCCCCAGCACGTTGGTCTTCATGATTTTCAGGATGCGAAATTCAGACATCTCATCCACCCGCGACTTATGCCCGACAGTGCCGGCGTTGTTGACCAGCGCGGTGACACGGCCCAGTTCGGCATCCACACGGGCGAACAACGCGATCACTTCATCTTCGATGCTCACATCGGCACGCACAGCAATCGCCTGCGCACCCAGGGCACGGACCTGCTCCAGCACACGCTGGGCAGCCGCTTCATCGGACTGGTAGTTGAGGCAAATGCGATAGCCCTGGCGAGCGGCCAGCAACGCGGTCTGGGCGCCGATGCCACGACTGCCCCCGGTGATGATGACGACTTTGTCCATGCGTGCGGTCTCCTGAGTCAACCTGATGTATAGGGTTGGATCCAAGAATACCCGTCACCCACCGCGTTTGTCAGGCGTTAACGCCTCTTCGGCGCGCTGGATGTCGGCCATGAAACTGTCAGCCGGCAACGGGTGGCCCAACAAATAGCCTTGCAGCGAGTTACAACCCAGTCGAGTCAGGAAACTCTGCTGCATATCGGTCTCCACACCTTCGGCGACGATTCGCAGCCCCAGCGCCTGGCCGAGGGCAACGATGGCCGAAACGATAGCGGCATCATCACTGTCGTGTTCCAGGTCGCGCACAAAACCGCGGTCGATCTTCAGCTCGTTGGCGGGCAGGCGCTTGAGGTACATCAGGCTCGAATAACCGGTGCCGAAGTCATCAATGGACAGGTCAACGCCCATGTCCGACAGCTGCTGCAACACCGTCATGCTTGCATCGGCATCGCTCATGGCGGTGGTTTCGGTGATTTCCAGGGTCAGGCTGTTGGCCGGCAACTGGTGACGGTCCAGGGCCGCGGCGACACTTTTTACCAACCCGGCATGGCAGAACTGTAACGCCGACAGGTTCACCGCAATGCGCCAGTCTTCGTAACCCTGGACGTACCACAGGCGCATCTGGCGACAGGCTTCGTTCAGCACCCACTCACCGATGGGAATAATCAAGCCGGTCTTTTCCGCCAGTTCGATAAAGGTCGCCGGCAGCATCAACCCCTGCTGCGGATGCTCCCAGCGCAGCAAGGCTTCGGCGCCAATCGCAATACCGCTGACCGCATCGAACTTGGGTTGGTAATACAGCCGAAACTGCTCGTGCTCAACGGCGCTGCGCAGGTCCTGCAACAACTGCAGTTGCTTGCGCGCGTTCGTGTTCATCGACACATCAAAGAAGCTGTAGCCATTCTTGCCCATGCCCTTGGCGTGGTACATCGCGGCGTCGGCGTTCATCAACAGTTCTTGAGGGGTGTTGCCGTTGCCAGGGAACAGGGCAATGCCGATGCTCGCGGAAATATTCAGCTCATGTTCGGCGACCTTGAACGCACGATTGATCAGTCCGACCTGGCGTTCGGCCAGGCCCATCGCATCATCCGGCTGCAGCAATTGCACCAGCAGCACAAACTCATCGCCGCCGATACGGGCCAGGGTGTCCTGACTGCGCAGGTCCTCGCGCAGACGCAGGCCCACCTCCCGCAGCAACTGGTCGCCCATGTGGTGGCCGAAGGCATCGTTGACGGGTTTAAAGCCATCCAGGTCGATAAACATCAGGGCAAAGCAACCGCCCTGCTCCGTCACTGTCTGGATGGCTTGTTGAATACGGTCGGCGAGCAAGGTGCGATTGGGCAGGCCGGTAAGCATGTCATGCAGGGCCAGGTGGGTCAGTTCCTGGTTGGCCAGGGTCAGGGAGTCCGCCAGGACGGCGGTGCGCGCTTCGAGGCGTGCATCCAGCAGCGAGGTCAGCAATGCGATGATCAACACCGCCAATGAGGTGACCAGCACCAGGTTATCCAGGCCCTTGCCGCTCAACCCGGTCAGCACGGCACCACAAAAACTGTCGTCGGCAAAGCGCGCAGCGGCCATGCCGGTGTAGTGCATGCCGACGATTGCAATGCCCATGACCACTGCCGCGCCCCCGCGTGCCAGGCGAACATAAGGGGTGTTGCGCCGCAGGTTGAAGGCGATCCACAGGGCAGCCCCCGAAGCCACCACCGCAATCAACAACGAAGCGCCAAACAAGGTAGGGTCGTAGTCGATCCCGGGAGTCATGCGCATCGCCGCCATGCCGGTGTAGTGCATGCTGCTGATGCCCGCCCCCATGATCAACGCGCCAAACGCCAGTTGCCACGCAGGCAAACGGGGTTGGCTGACCAGCCATAATGCGAAGCCGCTGGATAACACGGCGATCAGCAGCGATAGCGCGGTAATGCCCAGGTCAAACCCGAGGGCAAACGGCAGGCGCAAGGCCAACATGCCGATAAAGTGCATGGACCAGACGCCTGTGCCCATCGCCAATGCGCCACCCGCCATCCACACGTATGCGGCGCGGCCTTGGGCGGTCGCAAGGCGGCCGGCCAGGTCCAGCGCCGTGTAGGACGCCAGGATCGCGACGAACAGGGAGATCACGACCAAGGAGGGGGAATAACTACCGATCAGCATGGGGTTTCTCAAGACTGACGGGCGTGGGACGCCCGTGCCAGGTGGCAAAGCGGGCGATTGTAGCGAGAAAAAATCTTGGCGCGTTGATTAATTATCAGAATGCCAGCATCGACGTTTTGACGCCAATCCACTGGCTTTAAAGTGCCGGGCTTAATGGCGCTGGAGTCGTGTGCCTATGCGTTACCGCAAGAACGCACAGGCACCCCGGTCACTCCTTATCGGCTACCGAGGTCACCCCATCCCACCCGCCGCCCAACGCAGCAATCAACTGCACGCTCGCCACCAACCGCGTTTGCAACAGTGTCAGCACCGTGCGCTCGTTACTCAACGCCGTCGCCTGCACGGTCACCACATCCAGATAGGCAATCAACCCGGCTTTGTACTGGTTTTGCGTCAACCGCAACGATTCCCGCGCCGCGTCCAAGGCTTCATTACTGACGACGGCCTCGTCCTCCAGCACTTTCAACTGCACCATGTAGTTTTCCACTTCGCGGAAACCATCCAGCACCGTCTGGCGGTACTTCGCCACAGTCTCATCATACGAGGCCACCGTTCGGTCGACTTCCGCAGAGCGCTGCCCCCCGTCAAACAGGGTCATCGCCAACTTTGGCCCAACCGACCAGAAACGGTTCGGCAGGCTGATCCAGTTGGCGTAGGTGCTGCTGGAATAACCGCCCGCCAGACTCAAGGTCAGGTCTGGATAATAAGCAGCCTTGGCCACGCCAATATTGGCGTTGGCGGCGATTACGGAGCGTTCGGCCGAGGCGATATCCGGGCGACGTTCCAGCAATTGCGACGGCAGGCTGACTGGAATTTGCGGCAGTGTGGGAATGTCTTTGCTGACCGCCAGGTTGAAGTTGGCCGGCGCCTCGCCGATCAATACGGCGATGGCGTTTTCCAACTGGGCGCGCTGCCAGATCAGGTCGATCAAGCTGGCCTGGGTGGTCTTGAGCTGGGTTTGCGCCTGAGCGATCGCATCCTTGCCGGACACACCGGCACGGTACTGGTTTTCGGTCATTTGCAGCGAGCGCTGGTAGGTGTCCAGCGTGGCTTGCAACAGGCGGGTCTGTTCGTCCATGACGCGCAGTTGCAAGTAGTCTTGCACCAGCTCGGACTGCTGGCTCAGGCGCATCGCCGCCAGGTCCGCCGAGCTGGCCTCGGCCGTGGCTTCATTGGCTTCCAGGCCGCGGCGCAACTTGCCCCAGACATCCGCCTCCCAACTCACGCCCAATTGCGTGTTGAGGGTGTCGCGGATACCGCTGCTGGAGCTGCTCAGGCTGGCATTACTGCTGCCGGTACCCTGGCTGGCGCGGGTCTTGCCGACGCTCAGGTCCACCGTCGGGAAAAACGCCCCCCGAGCGCTGCGCACCTGGGCCTGCGCCTGACGGAAGCGCGCTTCGGCCTGGGCGACGGTCTGGTTGGCATTGTTGAGGCGTGTCACCAGATCATTGAGCTGGCGGTCGCCATACAACTCCCACCAGGCACCGCGAGCGAGGGAGTCGCTGGGCATGGCCTGACGCCAGCCCTGGGCTTCCTTGAATTGCACCGGTTCGATGACCGCCGGGCGCTTGTAATCCGGGCCGATGGCGCACGCGCTGAGCAGCGCGCCGCACAGCACCAGGCTGGCGACGCGGGAACCACGGGGCATACTCATGGCCAATTTGGCAAACGTTGAATCGGTCATAGCGCAGTGTCCAAGGCAGCATCAGTACGCACACCGCGCCAGGCATTGAAGCGGTGGCGCGCGCGGTCAAGATAGAGGTAAACCACCGGAGTGGTGTAAAGGGTCAGGATCTGGCTGAACACCAGGCCGCCAATGATGGTCAGGCCCAGCGGCTTGCGCATTTCCGCGCCATCACCGGCGCCGAGCAGCAAAGGCAAGGCGCCGAGGATGGCGGCAAGCGTGGTCATCAGGATCGGTCGCAAGCGCAACAGGCAGGCGCTGCGAATCGATTCCAGCGGGCTCATGCCCTCATGACGCTCCAGTTGCAAGGCCAGGTCGATCATCAGGATCGCGTTTTTCTTCACCACCCCGATCAGCAGGAACAGCCCCAGCAGGGAAATCAGACTGAACTCCCCCCCCAGGAGGTAGATCGACAGCAATGCCCCTACACCGGCCGAAGGCAAGGTCGAGAGGATGGTCAGCGGGTGAATGTAGCTTTCATACAAAATGCCCAGCACCAGGTAAACCGCCACCAATGCCCCAAGGATCATGAACGGCTGGCCTTTCTGGGTCGCCGCAAACGCATCGGCGGTACCGGCCATCTTGGCGATCACATCTTCGGGCAAGCCCACCTTGGCAATGGCGCGCTCAATGGCGGCAGTGCCCTGCTCCACGGTCACCCCGGGAGACATGTCGAAGGCAATGTTTTCCGAGGCGAACTGGCCTTCATGGCTGACGCGGTCGTCTGCCAGGCTGTTTTCGTAATGGGCAATGGTCGACAACGGGACCCGCGCGCCGGTGGACGTAATCACCTGCATCTGGTTCAGGGTAATCGGGTCCTGGGCGTATTTCGGGTTGACCTCCATCACCACCTGGTACTGGTTGAGGCTGTCGTAGATGGTCGAGATCTGCCGCTGGCTGTAGGCGTTGTTCAGCACTGCCGTGACCATGTTCATGTCGATACCCAGGCGCTTGGCCTGGTCGCGGTCGACCACCAGCGTCACCTGCGCCGCACCCCGCCCTTCGCGGGCGTCGATGGCGGTCAGCTCCGGCAACTCGCGCAAGGCGGCGACCACTTTCGGGTACCACAGGCGCAGCGCGGCCAGGTCACCGCTTTGCAGGATGTAGGAGTATTGCGCACTGGTCTGATCGCGACTGCCGCCAAATTGCAGGTCCTGGTCGGCCATGAGGAACAGGCGCCCGCCCGGCACCAGCGGCACGTCCTTGCGCAAACGCTCGATTACCGCCTGGGCCGAGATCTTGCGTTCGGCGATAGGCTTGAGGCGCACCAGCATCACCGCGTTGTTGGTGCCGTTGTTGCCGCCGATAAAGCCGGCCACGCTGAGCACTGCCGGATCCTTGAGGACCGCCTTGCGGAAGGTCTCCATCTTCGGCTGCATCACATTGAATGACAGCCCATCATCGCCGCGCACAAAGCCGATCAACTGGCCGGTGTCCTGCTGAGGCATAAAGGTTTTCGGCACCACCACGTACAACGCGACGTTAACGCCCACGGTGACAAACAGGCTGAGCAGGGTCAGGCGCCGGTGGCGCAGCACCCAGTCCAGGCTGGTGGCATAGGCGGCCACCATATGGTCGTTGACCTGCTGGCTCCAGCGCTGCAAGCCGGTCATGTGGCCTTTGATATGGGGCTTGAGCCAACGGGCACAGAGCATCGGGGTCAAGGTCAGCGAAACGATCAACGAGACAATGATCGCTGCCGACAAGGTGATGGAAAACTCACGGAACAGGTTGGTGACAATGCCGCCCATAAACAGGATGGACAGGAACACCGCCACCAGCGAGACGTTCATCGACAGCAAGGTAAAGCCGACCTCCTCGGCGCCCAGGTAGGCCGCCTTCATCGGCGGCACACCGTCATCGATATGCCGGGAAATGTTCTCCAGCACCACGATGGCATCGTCCACCACCAGGCCGGTGGCCAGAATCAGCGCCATCAGCGAGAAGTTGTTCAACGAGAAGCCGAACAGGTACATCACCGCAAAGGTGCCCACCAGCGATACCGGCACCGCCAGGGTCGGAATCAACGAGGCGCGGAAGTTACCCAGGAACAGGTACACCACCAGCACCACCAGGGCCACGGCAATCAGCAAGGTCATCTCGGCTTCATGCAAGGTCGCGGTGATGACCGGCGAGCGGTCCATGGCCAGGTTGAGTTTGACGCTGGACGGCAGCACCGCCTGCAAGGCCGGCAACTGTGCCTTGATTTGCCGGACCGTCTCGATGATGTTGGCGCCGGACTGGCGGTTGATCACCAGCAGCACCGCCGAATCATTGTTGAAAAAGCCACTGTTGTAGCGGTCTTCCACGCCGTCACTGATCTTGGCCACGTCGCCCAGGCGCAGGGCCGCACCGTTCTGGTAGCGAATCAGCAGCGGCTCGTAGTCCTTGGCCTTTTCCAATTGGTCGTTGGCCTGGATCTGCCAGTTGCGCTCGCTGTCTTCCAGGGAGCCCTTGGGCCGACGCTGGTTGGCATTGGCGATGGTGTTGCGCACATCGTCCAGGGCCACGCCGTACTGGTCGAGGGCCTTGGGTTCAAGTTCGATGCGCACCGCCGGCAAGGAACTGCCGCCAATCTGCACTTCACCCACACCCGGCACCTGGGACAGGCTTTGCGAGAGGATGGTCGAAGCCAGGTCGTACAACTCGCCCTTTTTCAGCACGTCGGAGGTCAGCGAGAGCACCATGATCGGTGCCTGGGACGGGTTGATCTTCTTGTAGGTCGGCATGCTGCGCATGCCGCTGGGCAACAGGTTGCGCGACGCGTTGATCGCCGCCTGCACTTCCCGTGCGGCGCCGTTGATATCACGGTCGGAATCAAACGCGAGGATCACCCGGGTGGAACCCTGGCTCGACGAACTGCTCATGGTGGTAATGCCGGCAATCGCGCCGAATGAGCGCTCCAGCGGCGTGGCCACGGTGGAGGCCATCACCTCGGGGCTCGCGCCGGGCAAGCTGGCCGACACCACGATCACCGGGAAGTCGATCTGCGGCAGCGGCGACACCGGCAGCAAGTTGAAGCTGACGCCGCCGAGCAACAGGATCGCCAGGCTCAGCAGCATGGTGGCTACCGGCCGGCGAATAAACGGTCCGGAGAGGTTCATGACTCAACCGGCTCCAGGCTTTGCGGCTCTTTGCGCCAGCGACGGCCAAGACGGTCGAAGTACAGGTAGATCACCGGCGTGGTGAACAAGGTCAAAACCTGGCTCACCAACAAGCCGCCCACCATCACCAGGCCCAGCGGCTGGCGCAGTTCAGCGCCCGAACCGGTGGCCAGCATCAAGGGCACTGCACCAAACAACGCTGCCAGCGTGGTCATCAGGATCGGTCGAAAACGCAGCAGCGCCGCTTGATAGATCGCCGTCTGCGGGTCCAGGCCCTGGTTACGTTCGGCGTCGAGGGCGAAGTCGATCATCATGATCGCGTTCTTTTTCACGATACCAATCAGCAGAATGATGCCGATGATCGCGATCATGCCCAGGTCATTGCCGCTGAGCAGCAACGCCAGCAAGGCCCCCACCGCCGCCGACGGCAAGGTCGACAGGATGGTGATCGGATGGATGTAGCTCTCGTACAGCACACCCAGCACGATGTACATGGTGACCACCGCCGCCAGGATCAGCAGCAAGGTGCTCGACAGCGAGGCCTCGAATGCTTGGGCCGCACCCTGGAACTGGGTCTGCACGCCCACCGGCATGCCGATGTCTTTCTGGGTCTGGTTGATCAGTTCCACACCTTTGCCCAGCGCGACGCCGGGGGCCAGGTTGAAGGACATCATCACCGCCGGGAACTGGCCGATATGCGCGATGGCCAACTGCGCCTGGCGCTGCTCAACGTGGGCCAGGCTCGACAAGCGCACCTGGCCGCCGTCGGTGGTCTTCACATGGATCTGGTTCAACGCGGCGGGCCCGAGGGTTTCACCGGATTGAGCCTGCAGCACCACGCGGTATTGGCTGGCCTGGGTGTAGATAGTGGAAATCTGTCGCTGGCCGAAGGCGTCGTACAGCGCGTCGGTGATGGTCGATACACTCACCCCGAGGCGCGAAGCCGCATCGCGGTCGATCACCAGGTACACCTGTAAGCCTTTGTCCTGCAGGTCGCTGGCGACGTCGGTCAGTTCCGGCAACTGGCTGAGGGCGTGCACCAGCTTGTCGCTCCACAACGCCAACAGCTCGGCGTCGGGCGACGACATGCTGAACTGGTACTGGGTGCGGCTCACGCGGTCTTCGATGGTCAGGTCCTGCACCGGCTGCATGAACAGGCGGATACCCACCAGCTTGTCGATTTCCGGCTGCAAGCGCGTAATCACCTGGGCTGCGCTCAAGTCGCGCTGGCCGTGGGCCTTGAGGTTGATCAACAGGCGCCCGCTGTTGAGGGTGGCATTATCGCCATCCACACCGATGTAGGAGGACAGGCTTTCAACGGCCGGATCGGCCAGGATGACCTTCGCCAGCTGCTGTTGGCGCTGGCTCATGGCGGCAAACGAAATCGACTGTGGCGCTTCAGAAATACCCTGAATCACCCCGGTGTCCTGCACCGGGAAAAACCCCTTGGGCACCACCAGATACAGCACCACGGTCAGGCCCAGGGTGGCGATGGCCACCAGCAAGGTCAGCGGCTGGTGCTTGAGCACCCACTGCAACTTGCGGCCGTAGGCCTCGATCAACCAATCGATCCAGGCGCCGCTGGCCTTGTAGAAACGGCCTTGCTCTTCTTCCTTGGGTTCACGCTTGAGCAGACGCGCGCACATCATTGGCGTCAGGGTCAGCGAAACCACCAGGGAAATCAGGATCGCCACCGCCAGGGTGATGGCGAACTCGCGAAACAGCCGCCCGACCACATCGGCCATGAACAGCAGCGGGATCAATACCGCGATCAACGACAAGGTCAGGGAAATCAGGGTAAAGCCGATCTGTTTGGCGCCCTTGAGGGCCGCTGCCAGCGGCGTATCGCCCTCCTCGATATAACGCGAGATGTTCTCCAGCATCACGATGGCATCGTCCACCACAAAACCGGTGGCGATGGTCAAGGCCATCAGCGTCAGGTTATTGATGGAGAAACCCGCCAGGTACATCACGCCGAAGGTGCCCACCAGCGACAGCGGAACGGCAATCGACGGAATAATGGTCGCGCTGACACGGCGCAGGAACAGGAAGGTGACCATCACCACCAGCGCAATGGCGATCAGCAATTCGTGCTGCACGTCCTTCACCGACGCGCGAATGGTTTGGGTGCGGTCGGTGAGTACCGTCACGTCCAGGCCGGCCGGCAGGTTGTCGGTGATGCTCGGCAGCAACGCCTTGATACGGTCGACCACCTCGATCACGTTGGCACCCGGCTGACGCTGGATATTGAGCAGCACCGCCTGGTTTTCGTTGGCCCAGGCGGCAAGGCGTTCGTTTTCCGCGCCGTCGACGATTTGTGCCACGTCTTTAAGGCGCAACGGTGCGCCATTGTTATAGGCCAGGATCAATTCGGCATATTGCTGGGGCGAGACCAACTGGTCGTTGGCGTCGAGCATCGACACCCGGGTCGGGCCGTCGAAGTTGCCCTTGGGCTGGTTGACGTTGGAGGCGGCGATCAGGGTGCGCACGTCCGACAGGTTCAAGCCATTGGCGGCCAAGGCCTCGGGGTTGACTTTGATACGCACGGCCTGGCGCTGGCCACCGGCGATGCTGACCATGCCGACGCCACTGATCTGCGCGATCTTTTGCGCCATACGCGTGTCGACCAGGTCATTGAGCTTGGGCAGCAGCATGGTCTTGGAGGTAATGGCCAGGGTCAGCACCGGGGTATCCGCCGGGTTGACCTTGTTGTACACCGGCGGCGCCGGCAAATCCTTGGGCAGCAGGTTGGTGGCGGCGTTGATTGCGGCCTGCACCTGTTGCTCGGCGACATCCATATTGATGTCGAGGTTGAAGCGCAGGGTCAGCACCGACGCACCGCCGGAACTGGTGGACGCCATCTGGGTCAGGCCGGGCATTTGCCCGAACTGACGCTCCAGCGGTGCCGTGACCGCGCTGGTCATTACGTCCGGGCTGGCGCCGGGGTACAGGGTCATCACCCGGATGGTCGGGTAATCCACTTGAGGCAAGGCCGATACCGGCAGCAGTCGATACGAGATGATACCGGCCAGGACAATCGCCAGCATGCTCAGCGTGGTGGCAACCGGGCGTAGAATAAACAGCCGCGACAGGTTCATGAACCGACCTTTTGCGCCTTGCCCGTCTTATCGCCGGTCTCCCCTTTTGCTGCGGGTTTGCCTTGCAAGTGTTCGGTCGGCGTGGTCTCTACTTCGCTGCTGTCGTTGACCACTTCGATTTCGCTGCCGTCTTTCAAGCGGTCAGTGCCTTCCAGCACCACACGGTCGCCAGCCCCCAGGCCTTCCTTGATCACCGTATTGTCGCCATCGGTGTCGCCAATCACGAGGGGCTGAACCTTGACCTTCTTGTCGCCATCGAGCTTGTAGACGAAGGTGCCATTATTGCCGAACTGAATCGCCGCGGATGGCGCCAGCACGACGTTATGCAGGGTATCGGCCAGCAGGTGCACGTTGACGAACTGGTTGGGGAAGAGTGCCTGGTCCTTGTTATCGAAACGGCCCTTGAATTTCAGGGTGCCGGTGGTGACGTCGATCTGGTTGTCCAGGCTCTGCAACACGCCGACGGCCTGCTTTTTCACATCGCCACGGTCCCAGGCTTCCACGGGCAGCTTGTTGCCGGCGTGATAACGGCTGAGGACCGTATCCAGGGTGTTTTCCGGCAAGGTGAAGGCCACGTTGATCGGCTGGGTCTGGGTGATCACCGCGAGGAACGTGGTGTCGTTGGCGGCGACCAGGTTGCCTACGTCGACCTGACGCAAGCCGACGCGGCCGCTGATCGGTGCGCGAATCTTGGTGAATTCGAGGTTCAGCTTGGCGTCATCCACCGCGCCCTGGTTGGTCTTGACCGTGCCCTGGTACTGCATGACCAACGCTTCGGCGGTGTCCAGGGTCTGTTTGGCGATGCTGTCCTGGGCATACAGGTCGCGGTAACGCTGTACATCTACTTGCGCGTTTTTCAGCTGGGCCTGGTTCTGCAACAGCGTGCCCTGAGCCTGCAGCAAGGCGTTCTGGTAACTGCGCGGGTCGATTTCCGCCAGCAAGTCACCGGCCTTGACCATCTGCCCTTCTTCAAAGGCGATCTTCACCAACTCACCGCCCACCCGGCTGCGCACATTAATGGTATTGAGCGCAGTCACCGTGCCCAAGGCCTTGTAGTACACCGGAAACTCCCCCAGCACCGCCGGCGCCACGCGCACCGGAATCGGGCCGGTGGAACCCCCGAAGCCCGGGCGCATCATCCCCGACTTGCCGGCATGCCCGGCCGGCTTTTTCTCGGCGGCATCCTTGGTGCTGCCGGGCCAGAATTTCCAGCACAGGCCGGCGATAACCAGCAGCACGAGCAGGCCAAACAGCCAGCGGCGGGAGTTGCGGGGGGAGGATTGCATGGATTGATCAACCATTGGGCGCGAGAGCTTCTTCTTTGGGAGGCTGAAAGATAAGCACTGGAGCGCATTAAGAAAAGCGCCTTTACCGGCTATTTACCTTGGACTTACAACTTTTAACTTCTGGCCTTAGTCCGTTCGCTATTTCACTAAACTGCTGACGGGCAAATAAAAACGGCCTGGACTAGGCCAGGCCGCAAGCATGCATCAAGCGTGTTACTGCAAAACGACAGTAATGCGCTGAAACAGTTACTTCAAAACAGCCAGGGCTGCTTCGTAGTTCGGCTCTTGACCGATTTCGCTGACCAGCTCGCTGTGCAGCACGTTGTTGTTTTCATCCAGCACCACAACTGCGCGGGCGGTCAGACCTTGCAGCGGGCCGTCGGCCAGGGACACACCGTAGTCAACGGCAAAGTGGGCGTCGCGGAAATCCGACAGGCTCAGCACGTTGTCCAGGCCTTCGGTGCCGCAGAAACGCTTCTGGGCAAACGGCAGGTCAGAGGAGATGCACAGCACAACCGTGTTGCTCAGGGTGTTGGCCTCGGCATTGAACTTGCGCACGGAGGTGGCGCAGGTCGGGGTGTCGACGCTTGGGAAGATGTTCAGCACTTTGCGCTTGCCGGCGAACGTTTCCAGGGTTGCTTGCGACAGGTCAACGGCGGTCAGGCTGAACGCTGGAGCGGCGGAACCGGTTTTCGGCAATTCGCCTTCAACCTGGACAGGGTTACCACGAAGGGTGACTTGAGCCATGAACGGAATCCTTATACTGGGTTTGATTGAACGAATTCGAGAGCCCGAAGTTAACCACAAACTGAGGTGGCTACCTACCGCCAGACATAAATTCTCATGGCGCGCCAAGTACACGGGCCTATGGTTTAATTGCGCGCTTTTCGCACGCCCCTCAAGGAATCCGTTGCAGATGAATCAGCCCGCCACCAAAGTCCTGGTCATTGGTTATGTCTGGCCGGAGCCGCGCTCCTCGGCGGCCGGCGGGCATATGATGCAGATTCTGCAAAGCTTCCTGGACCAGGGCTGGGACATCACATTCAGCAGCCCGGCCACCGTAGGCGAGCACAAGGCAGACTTGCCGGCGCTGGGTATTACCGAATGCGCGATCGAACTTAATAACAGCAGTTTCGATGATTTTGTCAGCGCGTTGGCCCCGGACATCGTACTGTTCGACCGCTTCATGATGGAGGAACAGTTCGGCTGGCGCGTCGAAAAGTGTTGCCCCGACGCCCTGCGCGTATTGGAAACCTCCGACCTGCAAAGCCTGCGGGATGCCCGCCACCAGCGCCTCAAGGACCACCTCAAGGCCCACCCCGACAGCGATGATTTCAGCGCGCTGTTTGCACCGGCGCTGACGGAAGAATTCCAGTTGATGGCCAACACGGATGTCGCCAAGCGCGAGATCGCGGCCATTTACCGCTGTGATATCAGCCTGATGATTTCCGACGTGGAAATCCGCCTGCTCACCGAACAATTCAAGGTGCCCGCCGCCCTGCTCCACTGGTGCCCGTTGATGCTGCAGCCGCCGACCGAGGCCTTTGTACCGTTCGCAGACCGCGCGCACTTCCTTAGCATCGGCAACTTCCGCCACGCGCCCAATTGGGATGCGGTGCTGTGGATGAAGAACAGCCTCTGGCCCTTGATCCGCCAGCAATTGCCCGGCGCCCAACTGCATATCTATGGTTCCTACACACCGCCCAAGGCCACCGCATTGCACAACCCGGCGCAGGGTTTTCATGTGATGAACTGGGCTGAAGATGCCCTGCAAGTGATGACGGCCGCACGTATCTGCCTGGCACCATTGCGCTTTGGCGCCGGCATCAAGGGCAAACTGGCGGATGCCATGCTCTGCGGGACGCCGAATATCACCACGCCGATTGGCGCCGAGGCCATGGGGGATGAACAGCCGTGGCCGGGCACGATTGAGCAAAGCGCGACGGGCCTGGCCGCTGCGGCCGTGGCGCTGTACCAAGACCACGAACGCTGGACCCAAGCCCAGGAAGACGGCCGCCAATTGCTGGCCCGTCGCTACGACCAAACCCTGCACGGCCCCGCACTGGTGGACTGCCTGGAGCGTTGCCGCAGCCAACTTGCCAGCCATCGCCGGGACAACTTCACCGGCAGCATGCTGCGCCATCACGCGCATAAAAGTACGCAGTACATGTCCCAGTGGATCGAGGCAAAAAACCGCACCGTATAAACACCGACGCTGGCGAGGTCACGCGCAAGGGGGCATTATCCCAAGCAGCAACCACAATAAAGCGACGGCAGCATGACCCGAGCAGCGCGAATCACCGACCCTTCCTACGAGCTGATGGACGATCACAACGGTCTGTCCATCATCTATCGCCAACACGGCTTCCCCTGCCCGCTGGTGCGCTGGCATTTCCACAAGGAGTACGAGCTGCACCTGATCGTGGCCAGCTCCGGCAAAGTGTTTATCGGCGACTACATCGGTAATTTCTACCCGGAAAGCCTGTTCCTCACCGGCCCCAACCTGCCCCATAACTGGATCAGCCAGGTGGATGAAGACGAGGTAGTGCCCAAGCGCGACATGCTGGTGAATTTCACCGATGAACTGTTTGAGGGCGGCAGCCAGATCTTCACCGAACTCAAGACCCTGGCACCGCTGCTCGAACGGGCGCAGTGCGGCATCGAATTTCGCTGCAAAAAGACCATCGCCCAGGCCATGACCTTGATGCAACGCATCGAGGAGGCCCAAGGCATGGCGCGCCTGGGGCACTTCTTTATCTTGCTGGAAGTGCTGAGCGCGTGTGAGGACTATCAATTGTTGTCCGGCGTGACCACGCCGCAACTGGCGGATGAGCACAGCATCGACCGCACGAACCGCGCGGTGGACTACATTTTCGCGCATTACGCCCGCGAGTTGTCACTGGAAGAAGTGGCGGACTACCTGGGAATGAAGCCCACCTATTTCTCCAGGGTATTCAAACAGGCGACGGGGCGAACGTTTATCGAGTTTGTGAACCGCCTGCGCATCAGCAAGTCCTGCGAGTTGCTGGCGGACGGCGATAAAGCCGTGACGGACGTGTGCTTTGAGTCGGGTTTCAACAACATCTCCAACTTTAACCGACGCTTCCAGCAGCTCAAGGGCATGACCCCTTCCCACTACCGCCGGCTGGCGGTGCAGCGGCTTACTGAACAGAACCCGGCTTGAGCGGGATGGAAGTGAAACATCTGGAACAAAAATTCGGGTGAGACAGCAACACCCCACTACCACCGCCGTTAAAGGAACCTTTCCGGGCCCCCTGTTACTCAGCGTAGGCAACATCACTCATTCATCTGAGGGATGGGCTTTCTGACACGCTGGTAAAAGGGCAACGCCATGATCAATGTTCCGCTGTTTACTGCTAACACCACCATCATTCGTCCCACTGAACTCAACCCGCAAAAAACCAAAGCCCCGCAGAGTCAGGAAACGATCGACAGCCTCCCGCCCAGTGCACCTGACGTTCGCCCTATCTCGTCGCGCTCACGTCGAGACTTGCAGAACCCCACCGTCGCACCTCGTCCATTAGAAGCGTCGGTGAGTCAGTTCGCCGGGGCCTTGGTCGACCAAAGTGACCGGCAACTGGCCATAGCCGCCGGCAATGGCTTGATCCGCGACAGGCTCAACAAAGACAAAGGCCTCTACGGTCGTTTAGACACGATTGATGTGCCCCCCGACTCGACTTTCGGCAAGGCCTGGGGGGAGCTGGCTGATGCGTTGAACTCAGAGCCTTTCAAATCGTTTGCATACGCCAAGAACATTGATCCTCTGAAGCTCTTTATCAATACCAGTGGAATGTTGAGTGCAATAACGAATAACAAACCCGTCGACTTCTACCTGGAACGAGATGCCGACTGGGCCGCCGCATCTTCTGCGGTCCTGGCCGCTGCAAAAAAATTGAACGGTAATGCCGCCGCGGTTGCTTTCTTCGGCCCGGATCTCGCATCGCCGACGACAGTGGCGAGATACTATGGAATACCATGGGGCAACATCACACGCGACGACGAGCTTTCCACCATCGAACAACTCTTGCGTGATGGAACGTTCCGCACGCTGAACAGCAACGACCCACTCGACGCCCCCATCAAACAGAAACAAAGAGCAGCCCGCCAGCGGATCGTGGATTTGTCACCGCAACAACTCAACCAACGGCTTGCACAGTTTGCACCGCCCACAGCCGCTCAAAAAGTTGAGGAAGCCGACCAGGCATTGGCGCAGTTGGTCGGCCGTGGAATGATGAAACTGGTACCCGAAACGAGTGACTACGAGACTTCGGTCACCCTGCAGGACATTCCAGAGTATTCAACCTTCAACCTGGTGCGCAAAAACCTGTTGACTGCGTTGACCGGCAGCACTTTTAGCACCTTTGCCCAAGAGAACAACCTCGACCCCACCAGCGTGCGCATCAACCCAGTCAGCGGTGTGCTCACGGGCAAAGTGAATGGCGTCAACACCACGTTCACCTTGAACGATGTATCCGGTTGGACCGATGTCTGGGGCGAGATACAGAATGCGGTACAACAGATGGCCGCCGGTTCTGAGGATGACGTTACCTACCCCGCCAGGAAGTCTGCGCGCCTGTATGAGGTCATGGCGTTTTACAACGAACCGCCTCCTCACCAAGAGGACACTCGGCGACAGGGCTGGCAGCAGCGCCAGCTTGCGGCCACGCTGGCCCGCATAGATGAGATGAGCCAAAACAAAGCTTTCAAGGCGCTGTTCGACGCCTCCCCCAGCGACCCCGCCTCCATCGCCGTACAGCAGCGCCAGCAGGCAGTGAAACAACAACTTGCAGACACACCGCTTACGGCCTCCCCCCTTGAAACCCTGGCCGCCGCCGTCAAGGCCAACACCAGCACGCCAGTAGAAACCGAAGAGACACGCGCAGACGTTTTGGCTAACGCCGAAAGTGAACTGGCAACCACTCTGCACGGTACGATGCTTGAGCTGAAAACCAACCCGACCCAGGCCGCCTCAAAAACCATCCAACCGATCCCGGCTAACAGCCTGTTTGGCCAGTGGAGGGACTACCTAAGCAAAGCGCTCAAGGGGCATGGTTTCATTGAATGGGCCAGCCAACAGAATATTGACCTGACGTCCCTGCGCTATGACCCCACAAGCCATGCGCTGATCGCCAAGGTCAATGGCGTTGACCAGCGCTTTACCGCCACCGACTTTGCGAAAAAGCACCCTGAGCATTTTGATGTACTCAATCCTGTATTGGAAGCCGCTGCTGTATTCGCGGCGCCTGGCAAACCGATCGCGCTGGTTAACGTCAACAGCAACAGCGCGCCATTCGAACGAGTGGCCATTTTTTACAGCATCAGTACCGCCCCCGGCAGCGACGCATTCGAGCAACAAACAGCGCTGATAGGCCGCTCTCAACAATTCCCCAGGCCTCCTGAAAACCCACAAAAAGTCGTAACCTGGCTGAACCAGCAAAAAACAGCACTGGGCAATAGCAACGACCGGTATGCGTTGATCCATGAGTTAAAGAATTGGAGCTCCGAGAGCGGCTCAAGACGCTTTATTGTCGACCCGTACTCAGACCACCAGCCTAAAAGCGTGACCACCGTTGCAGCATTCCTGTCCCACAAAGGCTGGTACCCAACGACCTCCAAGGCAGACAACGATAACTTGCTCGCAGCACTGCAAGCGCCTGTCCCACAGTCCCCTCCCCTGGGTAATCGCTGGGGGTTTCTGTCCACACAACTATCGCTGAGTACAGAGCAACGCGTTGCGGTGGCTGAGTTCGTGAAAACGTCCATTGGCGCGCATGACAACCTTCTCAGTTATCTGAGCGCCAACGTTACCGACCTCAGCGCCGACCCCGAACAGGCGCTGGCTCAACTCCTCTCCAGCGGTGCAGCGCTTGAGCTCGCCAGTAACCTGGAAACCGAGATGAGGGGCGCTGCCACCGTGATCAGCCTGAAACAATGGTTATTGACCGCGCTGGTGTTGGAGGTTGACCCGACGGCCGGCGCTCAACATAAGACTGTCGCCGGTATTGACTTGATGGGGGCTGCTTACTCAGGACAGAGTGCCAAGTTTATTCATGACCAGTTCATCCGGGACTTGGCTGCAAAAAAACGCATCCCCGCCAACCTTGAGCCCGTCATCGGGCGGTTGATGATGTCGGGTATGGCGCCACAACTGCTGGTAAAAGAGGTACCAAACACCGTGACCCTCGGCTCCCCGGAATGGGTCAGCTTTACGACAGCAGTGAACCGGATTGAGTGGGCAGCCCCCGGCGCCACGCTAGGCATGACTTACCAACAGGTCATGAATTACCACAACATCAACCCCATTTCAGCATTGGAAGCGCAGATCCAGAGCTACGCGCAGATGAACCCATTGCTGGATTGGGCGGCCCTCAATAACGACGTCAACAAGGACAACTACACATTAGAACAACTGAAAGACAGCCAGGTAAAACTTCAGGCACAAACGAAAGCAACCGCCGAAGCGATAAGCTGGCTGAGCCAGGTTGAAGCGCCCAATAGACGGAGCATGACACTTAAGGTTCTAAGAGAAGAATTGGGCGCCGACATCGATTATGAATCTCGGTTTATGGTGGAAAACGAAGCCTGGGGTGTAATCACCGGCCGCCACTATAGCCTCGCAGAAATCTATGAAGCCGGCAGACTGGATGAAAGCTGGATACAGGAAGGTCATCATGTGGATTTCGACCGCCTGCGTAACAGAGCAAAAGAGCCCGATTTCCCGGTTATCAACAACGACTTCGACAACGCCATAAAGCAAGACTTCAACCTGCGCAGGCGTCACACCGTGACGTTGTTCGAGCACATGCTCAGAAAACTGCCTGTAGAAGAGCGCAATAGTCTGCTCTATGGCGAAGTGGAGTTTTTGAATGTTGAGGGTGCCGCTAGCGGCATGGTGATGACGTCTGTCTACAAGGGCTTAAGAAGGGATTTTGCGGTGTATCCGGCAAGTGGCCAGATCGTAAGAATTGCCGACATTGACCCCTCAACACCACTTGGCAAAAAGGTCAGCCTCGAAATCGATGCGCAAGCGTTCAAAAATGGTACTGACCCCCAACAGGGCGTTAAATCCGACGTTGTATTGAGCATCACTGACCAGCACCTTCTCGATGACAACAACGAACCCTGGCCTTTGGAAGTCTCTTTCCCGGCCCGCACTGAAACCGACACGTTCTCCCCCCACTACGCGAGCGGGCGAATATCCAAGCTGGCCCGCGTCATGGTCGACTCGACCTACCTGAACAAAGCTCAGTTTCTAAACCTGCATCGCAATTGGTCGAGCAACACCCTTGAAACCGCTACAGAACCGAGTGATTTCTTCAAAGCTGTTTGGCATTCCCTGCCTGGGGCAAGCAGCCTCGAAGACCTTTACCACGGTGAGTTCCTCAAGGCAGGCGTAGACCTCGCCATTGATGTTGCGATCTACGTCGCCACAGAGGGCGCCGGCAAACTGTGGACCTTGGCAAAATCAGGCGCGAGCTGGGCGGCGGCCAAAGTCTCCGCCAAATTCATCGATAAGTTCGGGGCTAAAGAAACCGAAAGTATTGCCCTGACGGACATGACCGCCGCCCACACCTCGGAATCTCTTAACGCATTGAGCCGAATGCAGGGCGGCCATATTGCCGAGCAGACTGCGGACACGTTGACCCCAGCGGCTAACATGGCAGATGGCATGTTGAGTCGTGCAGGGGAACGGATCAAGCTCACCGCCATGCTCCAGGACGGAGAATGGTATTTCTATAACCCCAAAACCATGGCGACTGACGGACCAGCCCTGAAAGGCTTTGTCTCGGATACATCGTCAGCCCTGCGGCAGGAGACTTTCTCAGACGGTGCCCAAGCGCTGGTGGCTGAGAAACCCCTGACTGAAGACGCCTACACCATTCCCCGCGCCAATGGCTTCGACCTGGTCAATGAGGGCACGGTTTACCGTTACGACTCCGGCAAGCCCAACATCCTCACCGACCTGACGTCAGCCGATCACTACAAGCCTCTGGACGGCTTTGAGGCGTTCTGCCCAATTCCCTCGGTAGGCAACGGCAGAGTCAGGCGCGGAGCCAATGACACCTGTTTCTCCAAGGTAATCGGCAACGTCAGCGGCGAACCGAACCGGGAACTTCAAGCGCTTGAACACGTACGCTTGTTTCCCTCGGAGCCAAAGCTGTTTAAGAAAGATCAATTTGTCATTTTCGAGCGACGCCGTTTCAAAATGGTCGACGGCGAAATGGGCCCCCAACTTAAACCCGTGCTGGATAACAAGCCCATTGCCTATAAAACGCAGATTAAAGGCAGCATTAAGCATGACCCTCAATTTGGCCTTTACGCCGGCCAAACGTCAGATGCACTGGCGCGCGAGAGCCGCGTGGTCAAGCTCAACAGCATCAGCACGATGTGCGACGACAAACGCGAAGTGCGCGGCATAATCATTGACGATTTGCGCGCCGGCAGCGCCGATAAATACCTGGTGATAGAAGCGGATACAGCCGAGTTCTACTACGCGAAACTGAACAACGCAGCCACTGGCGAACTGACGTTTACAAAATGCACGCCCCTCGAATTACCGCTGGTCCAGGGCTACAGGAATAAACTCAGCATCCGACAAGGTGCCTCCAAGACGCCATTTGACGCCAATTTCATCGTACTGCCGAAACTCGACGCCGCATTTAAAGAGCTTGAACGTTCGGGTTACTCGAAAAGCGAGATCGATGAATTAAAAGCTTTCAGCAAAAGCCTAACAAAGGAACAGCAACGCGAAGTTCTCTACCAACTCCAGCGAACTAAAGCGATCGGTAAGGCGGATATCGCCCTCAAGCCGATTCGAGTGCAAGCACTGACCAAGCCTGCCGGCTTCGCGACGTGGACGGCCGAGCAGCAAAACAAATTCTACGCGCAACAAGCCAAATCCAACGTGAACCGTGACCTGAAAGCCACAGGGTTAGGCCCCAGCAACCAAGTGCGATCAGCGGCAGATCAAGCGCGCGCGGACGCTGCGAATATGACCCTTAATTGGTTGCGTCATACCGTTGCTCCTGATGCGTTGAGTTACTCAAACCTGGTGTTGAAGTCCGGCGCCGGGAACTGTGGAGAAATGGCCTTGGTCTCAAAAGACATTATTACAAAAAGCGGTGGCCGCGCTTACGAATGGACGGCGTCAGACGCTCATGTGTTCACCGTGGTAGGTGGCCCCTCTGAATTGCCGGCAGGTACCGTCGACTTCTCGGGCCCTGCCTGGGCGGATGCCTGGATTGTCGACCCGTGGGCGGATATCGCGTGCCCCGCCCGCGAGTACACGCAGAAAGTGAAAGAGGTCATGACCCGCTGGGCAGATGAAGGTCTGAAGATCCTGGAGGGGCGTGGGCCAATCAGCCCTCTGGACAAGAACTGGATGAACGCGCTCGTCGTCAAACCAAAGACGCCCTACTCTCACGGTTACAACCGCACCTAAAACCCAACCGCGCCGGGCAAAAGCGACTGTTGCGAAATGACAGTGCTTTTCGCTCGGTCCCGGGTAAACCGTTTCAGCCAAGCCCGCGAGGAGTGCAAAAAAGTATCAGTCCCAGTGCGCCCAAGGATTTGTCATATCCCCATTTGAAGGCTGTAATCAACGCACACTCTTCCTGACTGCTTGTAGGAAGACACAACAACAATAACTGTCCTTCCGTAGCCCTTGGGCGCGGAAATGGAGTGCGCGATGAAGTTCACAGCAAAAGCTCTGCTTACCTGTTCTTGCATGACTGTATGCATGACCCTCAGCGCCGTCAGTCTTGGCGCGCAAACCCTGACCATTGCCACCGTCAACAACAGCGACATGATCCGCATGCAAAAACTCTCGAAAACCTTCGAGACCGAGCATCCGGACATCAAGCTGAACTGGGTGGTGCTCGAAGAAAACGTGCTGCGCCAACGCCTGACCACCGACATCGCCACCCAGGGCGGACAGTTCGATGTATTGACCATCGGCATGTACGAAGCTGCACTCTGGGGCGCCAAGGGCTGGCTGGAGCCGATGAAAGACCTGCCGGCGTCCTACGACCTCGACGATGTGTTCCCTTCAGTACGTGACGGTTTATCCGTCAAAGGTTCGCTGTACGCCCTGCCGTTCTATGCCGAGAGCTCGATCACCTACTACCGCACCGACCTGTTCAATGACGCCGGGCTGACCATGCCTGAGCACCCGACCTGGACCCAGATCGGTGAATTCGCGGCAAAACTCACCGACAAAACCAAAGAGCAATACGGCCTGTGCCTGCGCGGTAAAGCCGGTTGGGGCGAGAACATGGCGCTGATCACCACCCTGGCCAACGGCTACGGTGCGCGCTGGTTCGATGAGAAGTGGCAGCCGGAATTCAATGGCCCAGAGTGGAAGGACGCGCTGAACTTCTACGTCGACAACATGAAGAAATCCGGCCCACCGGGAGCTTCCAGCAACGGTTTCAACGAAAACCTGGCGCTGTTCAACAGCGGCAAGTGCGCGATCTGGGTCGATGCCAGCGTGGCCGGCTCGTTCGTGACCGACAAAACCCAGAGCAAGGTGTCCGATCATGTCGGCTTCACCTTCGCCCCACACGAGAAAACCGACAAGGGCACGTCGTGGCTGTACTCCTGGTCCCTGGCTATTCCGACCAGTTCCAAAGCCAAGGACGCCGCCAAGGTGTTCACCAGTTGGGCCACTTCCAAGGAATACAGCCAACTGGTCGCCAAGACCGACGGCATTGCCAACGTACCGCCAGGTACGCGCAAGTCGACCTACAGCGACGAGTACATGAAGGCGGCGCCGTTCGCCAAAGTGACCCTCGAATCGCTGAAAGTCGCCGACCCGACCAAACCGACCCTCAAGCCAGTGCCGTATATCGGTATCCAGTTGGTGACCATTCCTGAATTCCAGGCGATTGGTACCCAGGTCGGCAAGTTCTTCTCGGGCGCGCTGACCGGTCAGCAAACGGTGGATCAAGCCTTGACCGCCGCGCAGACCACCACCGAGCGTGAAATGAAGCGGGCGGGTTATCCCAAGTAAAGCAGGCTAGCCACTGTCAATGTGGGGACCCGTTTCATGTGGGAGCTGCTTTAGGTGGGCGCTGGCTTGCCTGCGATGCAGACACCTCGGTCTGTCAGTTAAGCCGAGTGGATGCCATCGCAGGCAAGCCAGCTCCCACAAAAGCCCGCTCCCACATTGACCGCGCTTCGACTCTCGTTCTGCATGTACCTGACTGGTTCTGACCCTATGAATACCAACACTGCCCAAGTGCAAACCACCACGCAGGAAAAGCCGCGCAAAAGCCGCCTGGCCAACCCCGGCTGGTTCCTCGTCAGCCCCTCGGTGGCCTTGCTGCTGCTGTGGATGATCGTGCCGCTGGGCATGACGCTGTACTTTTCGCTGATCCGCTACAACCTGCTCTACCCCGGCGAAAACCAATTCGTGGGGCTGGAGAACTTCACCTACTTCATCACCGACTCGGGCTTCCTGCCCGGCGCCACCAATACCCTGTTGCTGGTTGGCAGCGTGCTGCTGATCAGCGTGGTGTTCGGCGTGCTGATCAGTGCCCTGCTCGAGGCCAGTGAGTTTTTTTGTCGCGGGGTGGTGCGGGTGTTATTGATTTCGCCGTTCTTCATCATGCCCACCGTCGGTGCGCTGATCTGGAAGAACCTGATTTTCCACCCGGTGTCGGGCGTGCTCGCCGCCGTGTGGAAGTTGTTCGGCGCCGAGCCCGTGGACTGGCTGGCGCACTACCCGTTGCTGTCGATCATCATCATTGTGTCGTGGCAATGGCTGCCCTTCGCCATTCTGCTGTTGATGACCGCCATGCAGTCCCTCGACCAGGAACAAAAGGAAGCCGCACGCCTGGACGGTGCCGGTGCCATCGCGATCTTCTGGCACCTGACCTTGCCCCACCTGGCCCGCCCGATTGCCGTGGTGGTGATGATCGAAACCATCTTCCTGCTCTCGGTGTTCGCCGAGATTTTCACCACCACCAACGGTGGCCCCGGCTACGCCTCGACCAACCTCGCCTACCTGATCTACAACCAGGCGCTGGTGCAGTTCGACGTGGGCATGGCCTCGGCCGGCGGCTTGATTGCCGTGGTCATCGCCAATATCGCGGCGATCATCCTGGTGCGGATGATCGGCAAAAACCTGACTGACAAGCCTTGAGGGCCGCGCCATGACGCTTCAACAATCCCGCCGCCTGCAAAGCCTGCTGCTCGGCACCCTGGCCTGGGCCATTGCGATCCTGATTTTCTTCCCGATCTTCTGGATGGTACTGACCAGTTTCAAGACCGAAATCGACGCGTTCGCCACGCCGCCGCAGTTCATCTTCACGCCGACGCTGGAGAACTACCTGCACATCAACGAGCGCAGCAACTACTTCGCCTACGCCTGGAACTCGGTGGTGATTTCGTTCAGCGCCACTGCCCTGTGCCTGCTGATCTCGGTGCCGGCCGCCTACTCCATGGCGTTCTACGAAACCCAGCGCACCAAGGGCACGCTGCTGTGGATGCTGTCGACCAAGATGCTGCCGCCGGTGGGCGTACTGATGCCGATCTACCTGCTGGCCAAGAGCTTTGGCCTGCTCGATACGCGCATTGCGCTGATCATCATCTACACCCTGATCAACCTGCCGATTGTGGTGTGGATGGTTTACACCTACTTCAAGGACATCCCCAAAGACATCCTCGAAGCCGCCCGCCTGGATGGTGCCACGCTGTGGCAGGAAATGGTCCGCGTGCTGCTGCCGATTGCCAAGGGTGGCCTGGCTTCCACCGTGTTGCTGTCGCTGATCCTGTGCTGGAACGAGGCGTTCTGGTCGTTGAACCTGACCTCGTCCAACGCCGCGCCACTGACCGCACTGATCGCCTCCTACTCCAGCCCCGAAGGTTTGTTCTGGGCCAAATTGTCTGCCGTCTCGACCCTGGCCTGTGCGCCGATCCTGATTTTTGGCTGGATCAGCCAGAAACAGCTGGTGCGCGGTTTGTCCTTCGGCGCCGTGAAATAACGGCTGCTCTCTAACAAAAACGAATTTAGACGTGGAGGCCCATCCCATGGCCAACCTGAAAATCAAGAATCTGCAAAAAGGCTTCGAAGGCTTTTCCATCATCAAGGGCATTGACCTGGAAGTGAACGACAAGGAATTCGTGGTCTTTGTCGGCCCGTCCGGCTGCGGTAAATCCACCCTGCTGCGTTTGATCGCGGGCCTTGAAGAAGTCACCGAAGGCACCATCGAACTCGATGGCCGCGACATCACCGAAGTTACCCCGGCCAAGCGCGACCTGGCGATGGTGTTCCAGACCTACGCGTTGTACCCGCATATGAGCGTGCGCAAGAACATGTCGTTTGCCCTCGACCTGGCCGGCGTGGACAAGAAGCTGGTGGAAAGCAAAGTCAGCGAAGCGGCGCGCATCCTCGAACTCGGCCCGTTGCTGGAGCGCAAGCCCAAGCAGCTGTCCGGCGGCCAGCGTCAGCGGGTGGCCATCGGCCGCGCGATTGTGCGTAACCCGAAGATCTTTCTGTTCGACGAACCGCTGTCCAACCTCGACGCCGCCCTGCGCGTGCAGATGCGCCTGGAACTGGCGCGCCTGCATAAAGAACTGCAGGCGACCATGATCTACGTGACCCACGACCAGGTCGAGGCCATGACCCTGGCGGACAAAGTCGTCGTGCTGAACAGTGGCCGTATCGAACAAGTCGGCTCGCCGCTGGAGCTGTACCACCAGCCGGCCAACCTGTTTGTGGCGGGTTTTCTTGGCACGCCGAAAATGGGCTTCCTCAAGGGCAAGGTCACCCGCGTTGAGGGCCAGGGCTGCGAAGTACAGCTGGACGCCGGCACCCGGATCAGCCTGCCGCTCAGTGGTGCCAGCTTGAGCGTGGGCAGCGCGGTGACCCTGGGCATTCGCCCGGAACACCTGGAAATTGCCTCGCCCGGCCAAACCACGCTGACCGTCACTGCCGACGTCGGCGAACGCCTGGGCAGCGACACTTTCTGCCACGTCATCACTGCCAACGGCGAGCCGTTGACGATGCGGATTCGCGGCGACATGGCCAGCCAATATGGCGAAACGCTGCACCTGCACCTGGACCCGGCGCACTGCCATCTGTTCGACACCGACGGCGTGGCCGTGGCCCGACCACTGCGCGCTGCCGCCTGATTTCGCGAGATTTGTGATGAAACTGAATAAACAGAACCTCACCCAACTGGCGCCGGAAGTAAAAATTCCGGCCTACGCGATTGCCAGCACTACGCAGGGTATCGCGCATATCGGCGTCGGTGGTTTCCACCGCGCACACCAGGCGTATTACACCGATGCCTTGATGAATACCGGCGCTGGCCTTGACTGGAGCATCTGCGGCATCGGCCTGCGTGCCGAGGACCGCAAGGCTCGCGACGACCTGGCCGGCCAGGATTACCTGTTCACCTTGTATGAGCTGGGCGATACCGACGACACCGAGGTGCGCGTGATCGGCGCCATCAGCGACATGCTGCTGGCCGAAGACGGCGCTCAAGCACTGATCGACAAGCTGGCCAGCCCCGAGATTCGCATCGTCTCGCTGACCATCACCGAAGGCGGCTACTGCATCGACGACAGCAACGGCGAATTCATGGCCCACCTGCCGCAGATCCAGCACGACCTGGCGCACCCTGAGTCACCGAAAACCGTGTTCGGCTTTATCTGCGCGGCGCTAACCCAGCGCCGTGCGGCCGGCACTGCGGCGTTCACCGTAATGTCCTGCGATAACCTGCCGCACAATGGCGGCGTCACGCGCAAGGCACTGCTGGCCTTTGCTGCCCTGCACAACGCCGAGCTGCATGACTGGATCAAGGCCAACGTGAGCTTCCCGAACGCCATGGTCGACCGCATCACGCCCATGACCAGCACCGCCCACCGTCTGCAGTTGCATGATGACCACGGCATCGACGATGCCTGGCCAGTGGTGTGCGAACCCTTTGTGCAGTGGGTGCTGGAAGACAAATTCGTCAACGGTCGCCCGGCCTGGGAAACAGTCGGCGTGCAGTTCACCGACGACGTCACGCCCTACGAAGAGATGAAGATCGGCCTGCTCAATGGCAGCCACCTGGCCCTGACCTACCTGGGTTTTCTGAAGGGTTACCGGTTTGTTCACGAAACCATGAATGACCCGGTGTTTGTCGCCTACATGCGTGCCTACATGGACCTGGACGTCACACCGAACCTGGCGCCGGTGCCGGGCATCGACCTGACGGCGTACAAGCAAACCCTGGTGGATCGTTTCTCCAACCAGGCAATTGCCGACCAGTTGGAGCGCGTGTGTTCCGATGGCTCGTCGAAGTTTCCGAAATTCACTGTGCCAACCATCAATCGTTTGATCGCGGACGGGCGCGAGACGGAGCGTGCCGCACTGGTTGTGGCCGCTTGGGCGTTGTACCTCAAAGGTGTCGATGAGAATGGCGTGGCCTACACGATTCCGGACCCGCGCGCACAGTTCTGCCAGGGCCTGGTCAGTGATGAGGCACTGATCAGCCAACGGTTACTGGGTGTTGAGGAGATTTTTGGCACGGCTATTCCCAAGTCAGCGGAGTTTGTGGCAGCGTTCGAGCGGTGTTATCAAAGCCTTCGAGATCAGGGCGTGACGAAGACCTTGGAAGGTCTGCTCGCCAAGATTAACTGACTGAACCGGATCAAAATGTGGGAGCGGGCTTGCTCGCGAATGCGGTGTTTCAGTCAATTTATTCTTCACTGACTCACCGCTTTCGCGAGCAAGCCCGCTCCCACATTGATCACATTTTCAATCCAACAATACTGCTGAGCACTCCACCATGACCCAGCAAAACCTCTACCTCGGCATCGACTGTGGCACCCAAGGTACCAAGGCCATCGTCCTCGACGCTTCCAGCGGCAAGGTGCTGGGCCTGGGCGCCGCCGCGCATACGCTGATCAGCGGCGCCAATGGCCGTCGCGAACAGCACACCCAGGAATGGCTGGACGCCTTCACCGAGGCCACCCACCGTGCTCTGCAACAGGCAGGTGTGGATGGCCAGGACATCCTCGGCATCGGCGTCTCCGGCCAGCAACACGGCCTGGTTTTGCTGGATGACCAAGGCCAGGTGCTGCGCCCGGCCAAACTCTGGTGCGATACCGAAAGCGCGCCGGAAAACGACCGCCTGCTGGCGTATCTGGGTGGCGAGAATGGCTCGCTGGAACGCCTCGGCGTGGCGATTGCACCGGGTTACACCGTGTCGAAACTGCTCTGGACCCGCGAACAACACCCGGACGTGTTCGCCCGCATCGCCCATGTCCTGCTGCCCCACGACTACCTCAACTACTGGCTGACCGGCCGTGCCGTCGCGGAGTACGGCGATGCATCAGGCACCGGCTACTTCAACGTGCGCACCCGTGAATGGGATGTGGCACTGCTCAAACACATCGACCCGAGCGGCCGCCTGGAAGCGGCGCTGCCGGCCTTGATCGAAGCACATCAAGCGGTGGGCACGATTCTGCCCGCCATCGCCGAACGCCTGGGCATCAACCCCAACGCCGTCGTCTCCAGCGGTGGCGGCGACAATATGATGGGCGCCATCGGCACGGGCAATATCGCCCCCGGTGTCATCACCATGAGCCTGGGCTCATCCGGCACCGTGTATGCGTTTGCCGACCAGCCGAATGTGAGCCCGCAAGCCTCGGTCGCGACCTTCTGCTCCTCCAGCGGCGGTTGGCTGCCCTTGATCTGCACCATGAACCTGACCAACGCTACCGGGGTGATTCGCGAGCTGTTCGAGCTGGACCTGGCGGCGTTCAACGCGTTGGTCGCCCAAGCGCCGATCGGCGCCGATGGCGTGAGCATGCTGCCCTTCCTCAACGGCGAACGTGTGCCCGCCCTGCCCCACGCCACCGGCAGTGTGCACGGCCTGACCATGACCAATCTGACCCGCGCCAACCTGTGCCGCGCGGTGGTCGAGGGCACTACCTTTGGCCTGCGTTATGGCCTGGACCTGCTGCGCCAGACCGGCCTGCAAGGCCAGAGCATCCGCCTGATCGGCGGCGGCTCGAAAAGCCCGGTGTGGCGCCAGATGGTTGCCGATATCATGAACACCGAAGTGGTCTGCACTGAACAAAGTGAAGCGGCGGCCCTGGGCGCGGCGATCCAGGCAGCCTGGAGCCAATCCGGCGAGCCCCTGGCCAGCCTGTGCGACAAATGCGTAAGCGTCGATCCGGCCAGCCGCACGCTGCCGTCGGCCGACAATGTAAGCGCCTATCAACACGCCTACGAGCGCTATCAACAGCTCGTGGCAACCCTTTAAGAGCGAACGACTATGTATCTGGTGTGTGGCGAAGCGCTGTTCGATTTTTTCAGTGAAGAGGATGCCAGCGGGCAGGCCTCCAAGGTCAATTACAAAGCGATTGCCGGCGGTTCGCCGTTCAACGTGGCCGTGGGTTTGCGCCGCCTGGGTATCGAGGCCGGGCTGTTCGGCGGTTTGTCCACCGACTTCCTCGGGCGCCGCTTGCTGCAAGTGCTCAGGGACGAAGGGGTGAGTGAGCAATTCCTGGTGGAGTTCGCCGCGCCGACCACACTGGCGATGGTCGCCGTGGGTGCCAATGGCACGCCGCAATACAGCTTTCGCGGCGAAGGCTGCGCTGACCGCCAGCTGGAGGTCGCGCACCTGCCCACACTAGGCGACGAGATTCGCGGGGTGCATATCGGCTCGTTTTCGCTGGTGGTGCAGCCGATTGGTGACACGTTGCTGAGCCTGGTCAAGCGCGAAAGCGGCAAGCGCCTGATCAGCCTCGATCCCAACGTACGGCTGAACCCGCAGCCGGATATCCAGCTGTGGCGTGACCGCGTGGCCGAACTGGTCAAGCACGCCGACCTGATCAAAGTCAGCGATGAAGACTTGCACCTGCTCTACCCCGATCAATCGCCGGAAAGTGTCCTGCAAGGCTGGCTGCAACACCGCTGCCAACTGGTGTTCCTCACCCGTGGCGGCGAAGGCGCTACGGTGTTCAGCCGCCAGCACGGCACATGGTCTGCTCCGGCGGTCAACGTGGTGATGGCCGATACGGTCGGGGCCGGGGACACCTTCCAGGCGGCGTTGATTGCCTGGTTGACCGAGCAGCAGCTGGATTCGGTGCAAGGCCTGCACCAGCTCACACGTGCGCAGATCGACAGTATGCTGGGCTTTGCGATCCGCGCCGCGGCGTTGACCTGCAGCAAGACCGGGCCGGACTTGCCGTATCGAAAACAGCTCGGCTGAACACACGTTCATGAAGGTTTTGTCAGTTAGGCCACAATTAATCCAAGGTTAATCCCGCCAGCCGATCGTGAAGTTGACCGCACTCACCGCCCCCGGGCCCGTGCGGCCGCCGGTGCATCGTGTTGATGCGCCCGCGAACGACTTGCGGAGAACCCTCATGAAACTGCGTACTTTAGTTTTTACCGGCACCTTGGCCCTGGCAGCGGTCTCGGGCATGGCCCAGGCCGACACCCAGACGGCTGCCAGCAAGCCAGTGCCTTATCAATACGGCATGCCCTTGAACATCGACAAAGTGATTGCCATGCACGAGACCGACACTAATGTGTGCAAGGTCATCAACGCTGATATCAAGTTCGTCGATAAAGCCGGCAAAATCGAAGATGTGGGCTATCGGAAGATGTCCGAAGCCTGCGATTTTCAGAATTGAGACGGTAGCGACGCTCTCCTTTAACGGCGCTCCGCCACCCGGCCCCTGAAAAGAGCCGGGGCGGGCCTGCGCCACTTCACTCAAACGAGCAGATCTCCTACAAATACGTGGGTATTTTCGGCTACCCGCCAAGAAAAAACTGAATGGCATGTAGGACCTGTCTGCCAATCGTTACGTTAATCCATAGTTAATATCGGTAAACAACAGTGCGTCCTACCGCCCCTGGCAGCCTCTGCTGTTACCCGGGTCGGGCCTCCCGTTCATCACGTCGATGAACAGACCACTGTGGAAGAGAACACTGATGAAAACACAAACCCTGGTTACCCTCGCCAGCACCTTGGCGCTGGCCGCCGTATCGGCGTTCACCCAAGCCAATGAGCAACCGGTGCCTTATCACTACGGCAAGACCATGGACGTTCAAAAAGTAATTGCCATGACCGAGCCTCAGGTCACTGAATGCCAGGTGATCAATGCATCAATCAAGTTCGTGGACAAGGCCGGCGAAGTGCACTACGTGAGCTACCCGAAGATGTCCCAGGCTTGCCTGTTTCAGAGCTGAAATGCGGCGAAAAAACCCGTATTGGGCCTGGCGTTTATCCAGGCCCACAGGTCTTCGGTGACTCAACCTCAAACTACCACCTAGTAATAGCCGCGCGCTCCGACTCTTTGCAGAGCGGGTGCATGGGTGTGCTTGAGGTCTTCGCGCAACCCGCTGATGAGGTTGCAAATGGCTCGACTGCTGTCGAGTTTATCGGCGTTTATGCCTTTGACTTCCAAATCCACTCGGTCGCGGTCACGGTCGTCATAGACCCTGATCGTCAGCGAAGCATCTTCGGCTTTGGTGCATTCGCACCGTTTGGGCAGGAAACTTCCTTCAATAATGCTGCGAAGTTCTAATTCCGAAAGCATGGCCAACCTCTCCTTTTATGAGACTGCCAACAGATTATTGTGTATCCGGCAGACGCTTGCCTGCCGCGCCTTACCGACCCTGGAAGGCGCTTACCTTCATCAGCGTACTCGGCAAAATCGACTCTTGTTGTAACTTTTCCTCATAAGCGGCAGGCCCATTTATATAACTCAGTTTACGCAGCGCGAATCATCGCCGAACAGCGTCGATTAAACGTTTATGCACTAACTTGCACCTTGCGCCGCCACTCTTTCAGCAACATGTCGCAAACTATCAAAGTTGATATTGGCACCGGAATTCACCGCCACCAGGGTCTGCCCGCGCACGCCTTTTTGGCCGACATAGCGGCGAATGCCTGCTACCGCCAGCGCGCCAGAGGGCTCGGTGATGGAGCGCGTGTCGTCGTAGATCAATTTGATGGCACTGCACAATTCGTCGTTGCTGACGGTGACGACCTCATCCACCCAGTCACGGCAGATTTCAAAACCAAAGGCGCCGATCTGCGCCACTGCGGTGCCATCGGCAAACCCGTCGACACTCGGCAGCACCACTCGCTCACCGGCGCGCAGGGCCGCCAACAGGCAACTGGAGCCTTTGGGCTCGACGCCGATGATGCGTACCTCCGGGCGCAGGTATTTCACGTAAGCGGCAATCCCGGCAATCAGGCCACCGCCGCCCACCGGCACAAAGATCGCGTCCAGCGGTCCCTGTTGCTGGCGCAAGATTTCCATTGCCACGGTGCCTTGGCCAGCGATCACGTCCGGGTCGTCAAAAGGCGAGACAAACGTGCACCCCGAGCTCTCGGCCAATTGCAACGCATGGGCCAGGGCAAACGGAAAGCTCTCCCCATACAACACCGCTTCGGCACCCCGCGAGCGTACACCCAGCACCTTCAACTCCGGTGTGCTGCACGGCATGACGATACGGGCCTTGATCCCCAACTCCCGCGCCGCCAGCGCCACGCCTTGCGCATGGTTACCGGCCGATGCCGTCACGACACCGCGGGCTTTTTGCTCAGGCGTAAGCTGCACGAGCTTGTTGTAGGCGCCACGAATCTTGAAGGAAAAAGTCGGTTGCAGGTCTTCGCGCTTGAGCAATACCTGGTTGCCGAGCAACATCGACAGCGCAGGAGCCAGTTGCAGCGGGGTACGCACCGCCAGGTCATAGACCGGGGCGGCGAGGATCTTTTTCACGTAGTGCTCAAGCAGTCCAGGGTCGGCGGAGTGGGTCGCTGTGCAGGTGCTCATGGGTGTCTCCTGGCATTTTGTAAAGGGCACTGGAGACGGAAAAACAAAACCCGCCTCTAGGGCGGGTTTGGGTGCAGCCGTGCGCTATCCCGCCAAATGAGGAATGGCGGTAATAATGCTTGGCTGGCTGCGGAAGGCTTGAAAAGTCATGCAACGAAATTAACCGGCGATTACCGGGCAAGTCAATGCTCAACCACCTTTCAGCGCGCCGGGGTTTACGAGGGATATACGAAACGTATACGCTTTGTATATCCACATAGCACAGTGAACCTCATGGGCATCGTCAAGATCACCGACCAACTGCACGAACAACTGCGCCTGGCCAGCGCCGCCATGGACCGCTCCATCAACGCCCAGGCCGAGTTCTGGATCAAGATTGGCCTGCTCGCCGAACTCAACCCGCACCTGCCCTACAACGAGCTGATCAACAAGCTGTTGTTGGACAAACCCGACCTGATCCGGGGGCGCAGCTGATGATCAAGACTGCCGCTCAACTGGCCGTCATGCGCGAATCCGGGCGCCTGCTGGCCCAGGTGTTCACCATGCTCGACGGGTTTGTCGCCGCCGGACGCTCCACTTTGGAGCTGGACAGCGCTGTCGAAGCCTTCATCCGCAATGACTTGAACGCCCGCCCGGCGAGCCTCGGGCAATACGACTACCCGTTTTGCATCAACACCTCGATCAATGAGGTAGTGTGCCATGGCATGCCGAGCGCCAAGGAAATCCTCAAGGACGGCGATATCATCAACATCGACATTACCCTGGAAAAAGGCGGCTTTATCGCCGACTCCAGCAAGATGTACATGATCGGCAACGTGGCGCCCAAAGCGCAGCGGCTGGTGGAAAAGACCTTCGAGGCGATGTGGGCCGGCATTCGCCAGGTTCGGCCCGGCGCCCGCCTGGGAGATATCGGCCATGCGATCCAGAGCCATGCGCAGGCCAACGGCTACAGCGTCGTGCGTGAATATTGCGGCCATGGTATCGGCCGTGAAATGCACGAAGAACCGCAGATCCTGCACTTCGGTCGGCCTGGCACCGGGCTCGAACTGCGCGAAGGCATGGTCTTTACCATTGAGCCCATGCTCAACCAGGGCAGCGCCAAAGTGCGCAGCCTCAAAGACGGCTGGACAGTGGTGACCAAGGACAACAGTCTCTCAGCGCAGTGGGAACACACGGTAGCAGTGACAGCCTCGGGATTCGAAATACTGACCCTGCAGCCAGCCGTCTGAACGGCACACACGTGTGAGAGCTGGCTTGCCTGCGATACAGGCGGCGCGGTGTTTCAGACGTTCTGCGGTGATGCCATCGCAGCCTAGGTATCTACCTATCTTTTTTACGGGTTGAGTGCTGTGGTTGTCGGGGGGCGCTGAGTGCATATCCGTTGTTTGGGTAACGGCTGATATGGGTTCCGCCCTTACGGCGGGTCACTTTGGAAA
>NZ_CP168080.1:280762-280853 GCF_050915955.1 Pseudomonas sp. UBT
CATATCCGTTGTTTGGGTAACGGCTGATATGGGTTCCGCCCTTACGGCGGGTCACTTTGGAAAAGCCCCAAAGTAACCAAAGGGCTCTTGC
>NZ_CP168080.1:280953-281035 GCF_050915955.1 Pseudomonas sp. UBT
ACCCACGCTCCAAAGCCTGCGTTCGGCCAGCGTGGTTAACGGGGCGCCTAAGATCAAAATCAACAGCAGATCAAAATCAAAA
>NZ_CP168080.1:281135-281262 GCF_050915955.1 Pseudomonas sp. UBT
TCGGCCAGCGTGGTTAACGGGGCGCCTAAGATCAAAATCAACAGCAGATCAAAATCAAAAGCAAAGCACGGCGGCCTAGTAGCCGACCTGAGTGGTTAGATCAAAAGCAAAACCGAGGCGGCCTGAC
>NZ_CP168080.1:281362-281504 GCF_050915955.1 Pseudomonas sp. UBT
CGACCTGAGTGGTTAGATCAAAAGCAAAACCGAGGCGGCCTGACAGCCGACCTGATCTTGGAAACTGAACTCAATCAACTGTGGGAGCGGGCTTGCTCGCGAAAGCGGTGTGTCAGTTACAAATAAGTTGACTGACACACCG
>NZ_CP168080.1:281604-301487 GCF_050915955.1 Pseudomonas sp. UBT
AGTGACCCGCCGTAAGGGCGGAACCCTAAGCAGCCGTTACCGCAGCAACGGATATGTACTCAATCTATCTAAGCTCCTCACAGGCTCAGAGCAACATAAAGAATTGCGTAGATACCTATGCTGCGATAGCGATAGATCAGTCAAAGATGTGTCGCCTGGCAGACAGCCATCGCAGGCAAGCCAGCTCCCACATTGACCTCTGCCGTCAGTGTCCCAGCGCGTCTTTCAAAAACCCCGGCGCGATATAACGCTGATAATGCGCCTCGGACAGGATAAAAAACTCCCGGTCGATGGCATCACGCAACTCCGGCAACGCCCAGTCACGAAACTCCGGCAACAGCACCATGCCATAGGCTTCCAGGTTGGAAATCACCCGTGCGCCACGGGCGATCAACTGATAGGCCCAGCAGTACTCGGACTGATGCGGCACGAAGCGAATCTTGCGCTGCTCCAGTTGCCCGCGCAGCATCTTGGGGTCGAAGACTTCCAGTTTACCGGCCATTACCAGCACCAGCAGTTGCTCGAGCCTGAGCCAGACTGCGCGTTTTTCTTCTTCGTTATAGCCATTCCACTGGATGACTTCATGGTGGAAGCGCTTGCAGCCACGGCACACGAGATCGCCGTACACCGTGGAGCACAGGCCGACGCAAGGGGTCTTGATGGTTTGGTTGGGCATGGGTAACGACACGCAAATCAGCGAAACAATGCGCCATGTTAGCCCTTTGTCTAAGATTCATCACCCAGCAAACTTGGTTAGGCAACTTACCTTTAGATTTTTTTTGCCGTAGAATCATCCGGCCTTGTAAGGCGCCAATAATCCGCTGGAAGCTGTTTTCAAAGCGTCACGAGCACAGTCGTTCCTTCAGAACGGTGTTGGCGTGGATTTGACCCGGTAGGTCAGAGCCCGCGCCAACCCTCATCAGCTCCGTTCTGCAGGCGTAAAACTTTGAAAGCAGCTTCTGTGAGGAATGCCGGCAGCGCTGGCTTTGCGGCCCAAAAAGCCCCCGAGCGCATGCGTGCCGTTCATTTCTGGATGAGCGTCCCGTGGGACCACTGATGAGGGTAATAACTGTGCTTGAAGCCTACCGCAAACATATCGAAGAGCGCGCAGCACTGGGTATCGTTCCCCAGCCGCTTAACGCCGAACAAACCGCAGGCCTGGTCGAGCTGCTGAAAAATCCTCCGGCTGGCGAAGAAGAATTCCTCGTTGACCTGATCACCAACCGCATTCCACCAGGCGTTGACGAAGCTGCCTACGTCAAGGCCGGTTTCCTGTCTGCCCTGGCCAAGGGCGAAGCCACTTCCCCCCTGATCGACAAGAAACGCGCTGTTGAACTGCTTGGCACCATGCAAGGCGGCTACAACATCGTGACGTTGGTCGAGTTGCTGGACGACGCCACGCTTGCACCGGTAGCTGCCGCCCAACTCAAGCACACCCTGCTGATGTTCGATGCGTTCCACGACGTGGCTGAAAAAGCCAAGAACGGCAACGAACACGCCAAAGCCGTGATCCAGTCCTGGGCCGACGGCGAGTGGTTCAAGAACCGCCCGACCCTGGCCGACAAGATCAGCCTGCGCGTGTTCAAGGTGACTGGCGAAACCAACACCGACGACCTGTCCCCTGCGCCTGATGCCTGGTCCCGTCCAGACATCCCGTTGCACGCTCTGGCCATGCTGAAAATGGCCCGTGAAGGCATCGTGCCGGACGAGCAAGGCAAGACCGGCCCGATGAAGCAGATCGAAGAGATGCGCGGCCAGGGCTTCCCGATCGCCTACGTCGGTGACGTGGTCGGTACCGGTTCGTCCCGTAAGTCGGCGACCAACTCCGTACTGTGGTTCTTCGGTGACGACGTTCCTTACGTGCCGAACAAGCGTGCCGGCGGTTTCTGCTTCGGCAGCAAGATCGCTCCAATCTTCTACAACACCATGGAAGATGCGGGCGCACTGCCAATCGAATTCGACGTTACCAACATGAACATGGGCGACGTGATCGACCTGTACCCGCATGCTGGCAAAGTCTGCAAACACGGCACTGACGAAGTCCTGACCACCTTCGAAATGAAGACCCCGGTGCTGTTGGACGAAGTGCGTGCCGGTGGCCGTATCCCGTTGATCATCGGCCGTGGCCTGACCGAGAAGGCTCGCACCGAACTCGGCCTGCCGCCTTCGACCCTGTTCAAGCTGCCGGAAGCGCCGGCTGAAAGCGACAAGGGCTTCACCCTGGCGCAGAAAATGGTCGGCCGTGCATGCGGTCTGGCAGAAGGCAAAGGCGTTCGCCCTGGCACCTACTGCGAACCGAAGATGACCACCGTAGGCTCTCAGGACACCACCGGTCCTATGACCCGTGACGAACTGAAAGACCTGGCGTGCCTGGGCTTCTCGACCGATCTGGTAATGCAGTCGTTCTGCCATACCGCGGCCTACCCAAAGCCGATCGACGTGACCACCCACCACACCCTGCCTGACTTCATCATGACCCGTGGCGGTGTATCGCTGCGTCCAGGCGACGGCATCATCCACAGCTGGCTGAACCGCATGCTGCTGCCGGACACCGTCGGCACCGGTGGTGACTCCCACACCCGTTTCCCGATGGGCATCTCGTTCCCGGCCGGTTCCGGTCTGGTGGCGTTCGCTGCAGCCACTGGCGTTATGCCACTGGACATGCCGGAATCGATCCTGGTGCGCTTCAAAGGCAAAATGCAACCTGGCATCACCCTGCGTGACCTGGTTCACGCCATTCCTTACTACGCGATCCAGGCTGGCCTGCTGACCGTAGAGAAGAAAGGCAAGAAGAACGCCTTCTCCGGCCGCATCCTGGAGATCGAAGGCCTGAACGACCTGACGCTGGAACAGGCTTTCGAGCTGTCCGACGCCTCGGCTGAACGTTCGGCTGCCGGTTGCACCATCAAGCTGTCGAAAGACTCCGTCACCGAGTACCTGAACTCCAACATCACCCTGCTGCGCTGGATGATCGGCGAAGGCTACGGCGATGCACGGACCCTGGAACGTCGCGCCCAAGCGATGGAAGCCTGGGTTGCCAACCCGGAGCTGATGGAAGCCGATGCCGACGCGGAATACGCCGAAATCATCGAAATCGACCTGGCCGAAATCAACGAGCCGATCCTCTGCGCGCCAAACGACCCGGACGATGCTCGTCTGTTGTCCAGCGTTGCCGGCGAGAAGATCGACGAAGTGTTCATCGGTTCGTGCATGACCAACATCGGTCACTTCCGCGCTGCCGGTAAGTTGCTGGAACAGGTCAAGGGTCAGCTGCCAACCCGTCTGTGGCTGTCGCCGCCGACCAAGATGGACGCTCACCAACTGACCGAGGAAGGCTACTACGGCATCTACGGCAAGGCTGGCGCGCGCATGGAAATGCCGGGCTGCTCGCTGTGCATGGGTAACCAGGCACGTGTAGAGCCGAACTCGACGGTTGTGTCGACGTCGACCCGTAACTTCCCGAACCGTCTGGGTGATGGCGCAAACGTCTACCTGGCTTCGGCTGAGCTGGCGGCTGTAGCTTCCACGCTGGGTCGCCTGCCGACCGTCGAAGAGTACATGGGCTACGCGGCCAAACTGGACACCATGGCCAGTGACGTTTACCGCTACCTGAACTTCGACCAGATCGCCGAGTTCCGTAAAATCGCAGCAAGCGCCAACATCCCGGTGATTCAAGCCTAAGGTGTGTTGACGTAAAGGACGCCGCGTATCGAAAGATGCGCGGCGTTTTTTTATGCCTGTGAATTGACGCTCAGCGCAAGCTGTACTGCGTCGTCAACGCTCAAGCCGCTGAGCAATACCTGTGGCGCCGAGGCTTCAGGCAACGCCTGCAACACCTCCCGGGCCTCATGCCGCACGCGCGCCAGAACCAGGCGCTTGCCCTCCCCCCGCACTTGCGCGAAAAACGCTGCCAGCGCTTCGATACTGGTGCCGTCGAGGTCAGGGGACTCTTCCAGGCTCAGCACCACGGCCTCGGCCTGCGATTGACGCATCAGGCGCAACGCCGCGCCGAGGACGCGTTCGGCATTGGCGAAAAACAGCGCTTCGTTGGGCCGTACGATCAACACGCCAGGTACGTCCAGCGCATCGGCATGGTGCTGGCGATCGACAAAGTCGTGACTGTCAGCCAAACGCCCAAGCACCTGAATATCTGCCGACGACATCTGGCGCAACATCAACACCACGCTGATCGCCACGGACACCAACAGCCCGTCCAGTACGCCCAGCAACAGCACGGCCGCCACGGCACAGATCACCAGCAAACGGTCACGCCGCCATAGGAAGTAGCGCCCCAAAGGTTGCAGGCTCAAGCCGCGACCCAGCGCATAGATGACAATGGCGGCGAGCACCGGCTCCGGGGTCAGCGCTACATACGGCAGCACCGTCAACACGATCACCAACACCACCAGCGCGGCAACGATGCCTGCCAGCCGCGAGCCGGCGCCAGCGGCTTCATTGGCCGACGTCGCCGAGTAGCCCGCGCCGGCCGGCATGCCGTGGAACAATCCCGAGATCAGGTTAGCCGCACCCAACGCGAGCAAATCGCGATTGGATGACACCCGATCGCCGTGTTTAAGCGCGAACGAACTGATGGAGCCGTAGGACTCCGCATACAGGATCATGACCAGGGCAAACGCCAATTCGCCCAGGCGCAACCAGTCCGCGAACGGCAGGACCGGGAAGTGGCCCAATTCCAGCCGCAGGTCGATCAGGCCGATCAACGCTACGCCGTGGGCCTGTAGATCCAGGTACTGCCCGGCGCCGATACCGAGGACCACCACCAACAATCCGCCTGGCAGGCGCGGTATTCGCGCGCACAGCCACAACACGACCAACGCAGCCGCCGCAACCAACGCAGCCGGCCAATTCCAACGGGGCAGTTGCTCCAGCAACTGCGGCAGGAAGCGGATCAGGTTGTTGTCGACCAGGTGCACGCCCACCACGCTGGCCAACTGCTTGAGGATGATGGTCAGCGCCAGGCCGAAGGCAAAGCCACGCAACACCGGCTTGGCGATAAACGACGTTACACCGCCCAGCTTGAACAACCCGGCCAACAGGAAAAGCACCCCGGTGATCAACACCAGCCCAAACGCCAGGGACAGTCTCAGCGCCGGGTCATCGCCCGCCAGACTCGACGTAGCCGCCGCCAGCACCGCCGCAGAAGATGACGTCGCCGAGACAATCGCAAAGCGACTGGTGCCGAACAGGCCGTAACACACCAGCCCGGCAAACAAGGCAATCACACCGGCCTGGGGCGGCAGCGCGGCAATGCTCGAATACGCCACGGCCTCCGGCAGCAGCAAACCGGCAATGGATAACCCGGCGAGGATGTCCTGAGTACGATTGGGCGGTGCAACAACAGGCGTTTCGGTTTCAGTTTTCAATCGGCCCAACCCATCCTGGTAAATAACGCGCTTCCTGGCTGCGTGCCAGGACCATGACCTTGCTCAACAACTTGGGGTTTGGCTGGCTGGCCACGTCGCTGCCAATGCGGCTGCGCAAGAAATCCGCCCACAGAAACTCGCTGAATGGCGTCGCGTCCTTGGCGTAGCCGCCGGCCGTGCGCAACATGCCCGCCAGGCTGCGGTAAGGGTCGTCCTGCAAATCGGTAATCTTGCGCGGAATGGCTTCGTAGGTACGCCGTAAACCACGCGCGTCGTAAGGGTGCACCCATTGATTGAACGCCATGACGTTCCAGAACGTGCTGCGGTCCACAAATGACAGGTCCTTGAGCATCAACAAAGACACACTCTTGACGCCCTCCAGCATCAGCGCCAGGCCAAAATGGTGATGATCAGTGATGTAATAGCGCTCGTCCGGGCCGAGCACGCAAGGAAACCAGTGCTTGTCGAGCGCGGCGGCGCGCTCCTTGCGCTTGAGTTTGGTCCAGGCTTCGCGCTTGGTGGCGACTTCAGCCAGGCCCACTGTCAATTGAGTGGGGTGCAGTTTTTCCAGCTTGCCTGTAACCAGTTGCGGACGGGGCCGGGCCATGGGCGTCTCCAAAAAGGGAACCAATAAGCCGACAGCTTAGCCTTCATTGATTGGCCAGTTTTTTCAGCGCGAAAAAAAAGCCGATTCGCGCTGTGCGCGAATCGGCCCTGGAGCGTGCAGCCTGCCGTCAGGACAGCAGCGAGTAGATCAACGCAGTAATCGCAACCAAGCCTACCGCCGTGACAAACACGTTGGACGCCTGCCCACGGTATTTGGCCATGGCCGGCACTTTGCGGATCGCGTACATCGGCATCAGGAACAGGATCGACGCGATGATCGGGCCGCCCAGCGTCTCGATCATGCCCAGGATACTCGGGTTAAGCGTGGCGACGATCCAGCACACCACCAGCATGAACGCAGCGGTCATGCGGTCCAGCGCCTTGGCTGCCGGACGGCGACCGGTTTTAAGCACCAGGCCCTTGAGGCCTTCGCTGGCACCGATGTAGTGGCCCAGGAACGACTTGGCAATCGCCACGAACGCAATCAACGGTGCGGCGAAGGCGATGGTCGGGTTGTCGAAGTGGTTGGCCAAGTACGACAGGATCGACAGGTTCTGCGCTTTCGCTTCGGCCAACTGCGCCGGCGACAGGGTCAGCACGCAGCTGAACACGAAGAACAGCACCATCACCACCATCAACAGGTGCGCACGGGACAGGATCTGCGAACTGCGCTCATCGGCGTTGGCGCCGTACTGGCGCTTCTGGTCAACCGCGAAGGCCGAGATGATCGGCGAATGGTTGAACGAGAACACCATCACCGGAATCGCCAGCCACAGCGTGCTGAGCAACGCCGACGGCGCCGGCACCTCACTGGCGGTGCTGAGAATGCCGCCGGTCCAATGCGGGATCAGGTACACCGCCAGGAACAGCAAGGCGACGATAAACGGATAGACCATCAGGCTCATGGCCTTGACGATCACTTGTTCGCCGCAACGCACCACGGCCAACAGCCCGAGAATCAGCACAAATGCCAGGATCGCGCGCGGCGGCGGCAGGATGTGCAGTTGGTGTTCCATGAAGCTACTGACGGTGTTGGTCAGCGCCACGCTATAGATCAGCAGGATCGGGAAGATGGCGAAGAAGTACAACAAGGTGATCAACGCACCGGCTTTGACACCGAAATGTTCTTCAACCACGTCGGTAATGTCGGAACCTTCGCGGCCGGACAGTACGAAACGGGTTAGCCCACGGTGGGCAAAGAATGTCATCGGGAATGCCAGCAGCGCCAGGATCACGAGTGGCCAAAAGCCCCCCAAGCCCGCGTTGATCGGCAAAAACAAAGTACCGGCGCCGATGGCGGTGCCGAATAGCCCAAGCATCCAGGTGGTGTCCTGGCGGCTCCAGCTTGTGAGGGTTGCAGGTGTCGTTGCATAGCGTTCGTCGACGCTATTGGCCTGATCATTCATCCGGTCGGATCTCCGCATTTTCACGGCCGGGGCGAGTCAGAAAAACCTGACAGGCAGCGCCCCGACCACAACAGGGACGCGATTGTCCGGGATTCTTGTGAATAAGCAAAGACTTAGCAGAGGAATGGTTAGGCACGGCAGCCGTTCACAGACAGCGTTGGCTGCGGTTTTCGAACACTGAGGAGTCGCGTAATCACTGCACACCCACAGCGCGCATCCCTTTAGGAGTTCGAGCTTTTCAAGAAGTACCCTACAGCACGACAAGACACTGCCTGCATCTAAATTATATTTTCACTAAAACACCACTATAACTGTAACAGGAACATTCATAGCTATTGAGCAAACTCGGCCACCCACACTAATATCCCCACGCACTGGAGGTAAACACTGACTAAACTCCCAGGAGTTAAACATGCGAAGACTCACTTTTGTATTGGCCGGCCTGCTTCTGGCTGGGATATTCAATCCATCCAAAAGTTACGCACAACAAGCGGAGCCTGAACGGGATATCCGTGCGCTGGCGTCCTCCCCTCAATGGTTGACCACCAAAGTCTATATCGAAGGGGCCCCGGAAAAAGACGTCAAGGCAAACTACCCCGGCGTAGTGGGCATATCAATGTGGGACCCTCAGCGAAACCGCTATGAGTTCTTTTATACCGATACCGGGCGATCAAAATACGCGGATGGCGGTGGCGGGTATTTCCTGGTCACGGGCGACAGGAAAACCCACATTCTGGTGCCTGACGCTGGACCTACCAGAACCGTTGTCAGACGGCTGGAAAAGCTGGATAGCAGCGAGTTCACCTATTCTCGATAAGTACCTCGCGACATGGTAGCCAATCAGCCAACGGTTCGAATTTATGTGGTGCACGCCCCTTACAACGGCCCCATAAAGACAGCCATGTCGAACTAAGCGAACTCAAACACTGCATTAAAATGCCACGTTGACTCGGCATACCCACCGCAATGTTATTGGCGCGCACTGCCCTCACTTGGCTATATGAGCACGCCTTTCTATAAAAAAAGCAAGGTACCGACACATGAACATACTCACTCCTCGTACGTCACTGTTAATACCTGCACTGCTCGCGATTATCCTGCTGCCAAGCGTGGTCACCGCGCAGACCGGCGCAAGTTCCAGCGCAAAAAATATTACCGCCACAGCCGACAACGCCGTTATGTTGACCGTATTTCTTAAACACGATCAGTCACGGCCGTTAAGTGCGTTGAAAGCCCAACTGGCCAAGCAGGAGTTTCACAAAGTATTTCCGCCTGCCGGCGTGGAAGTCGTGAGTTGGAATATCACCATGGGCATCGGACAGGTCATCGTCCTGCGCCTTCCGGCATCGCGCCTGGCTGAGGTCAATTTAGCGATCGAAAACACCGCCTGGGGCGTTTACAAGACGGAATTCTTCCCCACCTATGATTTCATGCCGATAGCACAGGCCGAGCAAATCAAGGCGCGGAAGGCTGGCGCGGCTCAATAGGGACACCTCGCGGCTGAACGGTTATGGCGTCACCCTCGCTCGCTCGCACGATACGCAGCAGCAGGTTTGTGAGACGAGTTCCTTGAGGCCGTGCACTACACCAAAGCGATTGGACGCACCCGTTGACAGACTCGCGTACGCGCCAGCATGATCGGGCCATGAACTTTACTCAGCGACGCCTCACCCGCACCATCACCACGACCGCTTATGGCGGGTCGTGCGGTTGCTGTGGGTGCGTGAACTAGAGACACCCAGAAACAACCCAAGGCCCCGCCAGCAATGGACGGGGCCTTTTTATTGCTCCGCCCTCTGGCCACTGCAAGGAGCAAGACCATGGCAAACGCCCTGCTGATCATCGATATGCAAACCGGTTTATACGACGGGCCGGAAAAACCCTTCGAGCGCGAACGTGTGCTCGACACCATCAACCAGCTTATCCATCGCGCCCGCAGCGCCAACGCACCGATCTTCGTTGCCCGGCACACTGGCCCCGCGGGCTCGCCGATTGAAGCCGGCAGCCCACTCTGGCAGCTGTGGCACGGCCTGGAGGTCGAAGAAGCGCGCGACCACCTGTTCAATAAAACCCGCCCCAGCTGCTTCCTGGGGACTGATCTGGCGAATCAGTTGGCCGCCGCGCAGGTCAATGAACTGGTGATTGTCGGGATGAAAACCCAGTTCTGCATCGACACCACTTGCCGAGTAGCGGTGGAGCTTGGGTTTTCGGTGGTATTGACGCAGGACGGCCATACTTGCATGGACACTCCGACGTTGTCGGCCGAGGCGATCATCGAGCATCACAACGCGACCCTGGCCGGGGCATTTGTGAAGCGGGTGACAGCGCAGACTATTGAGTTCCAGTGATACCTATGCGGGATTTTTTGTGACTGAACAAAACGTTCCGTCTTACAAATCCCGCATACTCATTCTCTCAAACCCTTCAGGAAGAGCCTTCCGATGTCCACCACTGTTCTGGTCCTGGTTGAAACCATCAACGAATACCTGCAAATCATTGAGAGCAACGACTTTCACGTGATTCTGGCGCCGACGCCGGCCGAGCGCGCCCAAGCGATCAAGGCCCATGGTGGGCAGATCAAGGCGGTGCTGACTCGTGGGCCGTTGGGCTTGTATGCCGAGGAAATCGCCGCGCTGCCGCTGCTGGAGATCATCTGCGTGATCGGCGCTGGCTACGAGCATGTTGACCTGCAGGCGGCGAGCAATCGCGGGATTGTTGTGACCAACGGCGCGGGTGTGAACGCACCGTCAGTGGCCGACCACGCCATGGCGTTGCTGCTGTCGCTGGTGCGCGGCATTCCGCAAACGGACGCGGCCGTACGGCGCAGCGAATGGCCGAAGGTGATGCGTCCTTCCCTGGGCGGTAAACACCTGGGCATTCTCGGCCTTGGCGCGGTGGGCATGGAGATCGCCAAGCGCGCCGCCCTCGGGTTCGGCATGGAGGTGAGTTACCACAACCGCCAGCCCCGCGATGACGTGGATTACACCTACTGCGCAACGGCCGTGGAGCTTGCGCGCACATCGGACTTCCTGATCCTGGCGACACCCGGTGGCGCAAGTACCCGTCACCTGATTGATCGCCACGCCCTGGACGCCCTGGGGCCGCACGGTTACCTGGTGAACATCGGGCGCGGCAGTGTGGTTGTGACCGCTGACCTGGTGACCGCCCTTGAGCAGCGGCGTATCGGCGGTGCCGCACTGGATGTGTTCGACGATGAGCCCAAAGTGCCCGACGCCCTCAAACACCTGAGCAATACCGTGCTCACCTCCCATGTGGCCGGCCTGTCGCCGGAAGCGGCCCATGACACCGTGCAGCGCGTGGCCGACAACCTGGTGGAATACTTCGCGGGCCGCCCCGTTCTGACGCCCGTTACCTTGCCGCCACGCAACTAGTAGCGATTAGCCAGCGCCTGCGCAAAACCTGACTACACTGTTTTCGGGGATGCTCAGGACGTCGGTGCAGGACCGGCGAAGGAACGCACAATGTTTGGCCATGGACTCGGCCCGGCCCTCCAACGCGGGGTCATCGGCCTGGTGGGCGCTGTAACCCTCGGGATCGCGTTGTTGTTTCTGTTGCTGGTGATCGACAGCGGTCGCTTGTACCTGGAGAAGCGCAAGTTGCAGCGCGTCGCCGATACCGCGGCGCTGGAAGCGGTGAGCCGCGGCGGCACATGCGCGGCGCCCAATAACAATGCAGCGCAATTCGCAACGCAAAGCGCGGAACGCAACAACTTCAAGGTCGACGCCGATCGCACGCTGGCAATCGCCTGCGGCACCCTGGCCACCGGTGCTGACTTTATACGCACCTTCAGCGCCGATCCCAACAAGGCCGACGCCATCCGGGTCATCGCCACCCATCGCGTCACGACCAGCGTTGGCCACGCCATCCACTCATTATTCTCGGGACGAACCCTCAGCCAGACCTCTCTCTTGAGCGCCACGGCGGTCGCTGCCGCACCCTCGCCGCCCGTGGCGACCCTCACCGTTCGCAGTACCTTGTTGACGGTGGACAGCACCAAATCGGCGGCACTCAATGGCTTGATCGGCGGTTTGCTGGGCGGCAAATTGCAAATCGATGCGGTGGGCTGGAAAGGCTTGATCAACACGGACATCAGCTTGCTCAGCTACCTGGACGCGTTGGCTATCCGCCTGAATGTCAGCGCCGGCAACTACGACCAGTTGCTTAAGACCGACGCGACCGTCGGCCAGTTGATCCAGGCCGCCATCGATGTGCTCAAGCTGGGCGGTGATGCGGTCAAGGTGGTGATCAATAACCTCGAAGCAATCAAGCTGATTGCGCCAGGCACACAGATCCTGCACCTGGGCGACCTGATCAATATACAAAACGGCACGGACAAGAGCGCCCTGGACGTCAACCTGCAACTGTTCAACCTGATTCAGGGCTTTGTGCAGCTATCCAACAAAGCCAGCGCAGTGGCCGTCGAATTGCCGGTGGACGTACTGGGGCTGCTGAATATCACGGTCAAGACCCGTGTCATCGAACCCGCGCAGATTTCTGCAATTGGCAACCCGCAGTTGATCGATACCCAGCCGATTTTTGTCAGGACCGCGCAAGTCCGCACCTGGATTTCCTTGAAGCTGCCCGTCATCGACGTGCTCAATAAAGTGATCGGCCTGGTCACCGATGTGGTGGGTTTGCTGCTGGGCAGTTCACTCGATCCTGTGCCGGGCACGCAAATAGACATTGCCCTCGAGGCCGCCAGCGGTAGCAGTTACGTCACCGGCTACCGCTGCAACGGGCCCGCAGACAAATCACTGTCCGTGTCAGGCAGCACGTCTGCGGTGCGATTGATGGTGGGCCAGATAGATCCGAAAAACCTGTTTTCCTCCACCGAAACCCTGAAAGTCGACGATTTTCCGCTGCTCGACCTTGGCGTCAAAAAATGCAGCCAAGGCGTGTGCGAGCCTAGGCAGCCCTACGCAGTCGGCGGCCTCAGCCTGAGGGTCGACAGCAGCGTGGCCGAGACCACGCGCAACCATGTCTACGTGGCGCCTCCGGAGGTGAAACAGCCACCGAGCTACTTCAGCTTCAGTTCCAATAACGTCATCGGCAGCTTGAGCAACACCCTTAACGGAATTCGGCTGACCAGCCATACACCGACGCTCGACGGGCTTCTAGGCTTAGTGCTCGGCCTGGTGGTCGGCATACTGACCGAGGTCCTGAACCTGCTCAGCGGTATCATCTCAAGCCTGCTCAGCCCATTGCTCGACCCACTGGTCAACAGCCTGCTCGCGGGCCTGGGCATCGACCTGGCAAAAGTCGAAATAGGTGCCAACCTGTCCTGCAACCCCGGTGGCCGGGCGATGCTGGTGATTTGAACACATCAAGCCCGCTGATCATCATCCAACACGCTAACCTATTAAGCCGCCCCGACCTTGTCGCTGGGCGGTGGTGCGCATTAGATTAGCCAATAGTCCAAGGCCTTTAGAATAAGCAGAAGGGATAAGCATGGCGCTTAACGACCAATCGACCCAGATTCGCCCAGGCGAAGAACTTGATGCCAGCCTGATCGATCCCTACCTCAAGGCCCACATTCCGGGCTTGAGCGGCACGGTCAAAATCAGCCAGTTCCCCGGCGGTGCGTCGAACCTGACTTACCTGCTTGAATACCCGGGCCAGGAATTCGTGCTGCGGCGCCCGCCGTTTGGCCACAAGGCCAAGTCCGCCCATGACATGGGCCGCGAGTACCGCATTCTCAACCAGCTGAAAGACGGCTTCCCCTATTGCCCTAAAGCCTATGTGCATTGCACCGATGAGTCGGTGATCGGCGCCGAGTTCTATGTGATGGAACGGGTCAACGGCATCATTCTGCGCTCCGACCTGCCGCCCGAGCTGGGCCTGGATGCGGCCAGGACCGAAGCCCTGTGCAAAAGCTTTATCGACAAGTTCGTCGAACTGCACCAAGTCGATTACACCGCCTGCGGCCTGGCCGACCTGGGCAAGCCTGAAGGCTACGTAGAGCGCCAGATTCGCGGCTGGAGCGACCGCTACGAAAAAGCCCTGACCCCCGATGCCCCACGCTGGGAAGCGGTGCGCGCATGGCTCAACGACAAGATGCCGGCCGACCACCCTACCTCCAGCATCGTGCACAACGACTACCGCTTCGACAATGTGATCCTCGACCCCAACAACCCGATGCAGATCATCGGCGTGCTGGACTGGGAGCTGACCACCTTGGGCGACCCGTTGATGGATTTGGGCAACACCCTCGCCTACTGGATCGAAGCCGCTGACCCCGCGCCCGTGCAACTGATGCGCCGCCAGCCGAGCAACGCCCCCGGCATGCTCACGCGCCGCCAGTTCGTCGATTACTACGCCGAGCGCGCCGGCATCCAGGTCGACAATTTCGATTTCTATTACACCTACGGCCTGTTCCGCCTGGCCGGTATCGTGCAGCAGATCTACTACCGCTTTTTCCACGGCCAAACCCAGGACAAACGCTTTGCGCAGTTCATCCATATGAACAAGCTGCTGGAGCAAATGAGCCTGAATGTCATCGACAAATCCGCCCTCTGAAGGAAACCTTATGTCCAAGACTCACCTGTTCGACCTCGACGGCAAGATTGCTTTTGTTTCCGGCGCCAGCCGCGGTATCGGTGAAGCCATTGCCAAGCTCCTGGCCCAGCAAGGCGCCCATGTGATTGTCTCCAGCCGCAAGCTTGAAGGCTGCCAGCACGTGGCCGATGCGATCATCGCCGCAGGCGGCAAGGCCACCGCCGTGGCCTGCCATATCGGCGAAATGGAACAGATCACCCAGGTGTTCGCCGGCATCCGTGAACAGTTCGGGCGCCTGGATATCCTGGTCAACAACGCCGCGACCAACCCGCAATTCTGCAACGTGCTCGACACCGACCTCGGCGCCTTCCAGAAGACGGTTGACGTCAACATTCGCGGCTACTTCTTCATGTCCGTGGAAGCCGGCAAGCTCATGCGCGATAACGGCGGCGGCAGCATCATCAACGTGGCGTCGATCAACGGTATTTCCCCAGGTGTATTCCAGGGTATTTACTCGGTGACCAAGGCCGCCGTGATCAACATGACCAAGGTATTTGCCAAAGAGTGCGCGGCGTTCGGCATCCGTTGCAACGCCCTGCTGCCTGGCCTGACCGACACCAAGTTCGCTTCGGCGCTGGTGAAGAACGACGCGATCCTGAAAATGGCCCTGGCGCAGATCCCACTCAAGCGCGTGGCGGACCCGAGCGAAATGGCCGGCGCGGTGTTGTTCCTGGCCAGCGATGCCTCCAGCTACACCACCGGTATATCGCTGAATGTGGACGGTGGTTTCCTGTCCTGACCCGCCAGGCACAACCACATCCCTATGAGAGCTGGCACGCCCGCGACAGCGGCGTGCCAGCCATTGGATTGACCGGCACAGCACCATCATGCGCAAGCTTGAAGCCGATTGGTTCAGGGGCGCTTGAACTGTTGGCGTAGCGCTTCGATCCGCGGTCGGCAGGCACACCCTTCCAAGTGGTCATTGACCATGCCCATGGCCTGCATCAGCGCATACATCGTGGTCGGGCCGACAAAGGTCCAGCCGCGTTTCTTCAAGGCTTTCGGCAAACGCACCGAAGCCGGTGACGTCGGGTTGCCTGTCCAGTAAGCCATGTCCACCACCTGCGGACGCTCATCATCCACAGGTTCAAATGCCCACAGCCAGCGCGCCAGCGAGCCGGTTTCATCCACCAGTTCACACGCTCTGCGCGCATTGTTGATGGTAGAGACGATCTTCGCGCGGTTGCGCACGATGCCCGGGTCATTCATCAGCCGCGCTATGTCGGGCTCGGTGTATTGCGCCACGCGGCGAAAGTCAAAGCCCTCAAACGCGGCCCGAAACTGCTCGCGCTTGCGCAAAATGGTGATCCAGGCCATGCCCGCCTGAAAACCTTCCAGGCAGATCTTCTCGTACAGCTGGATATCGTCGGCTACCGGCACGCCCCATTCATCATCGTGGTAACGCGGGTACTCCGGCGCCGCCGTGCGCCAGGTGCAGTGAGTCAGCCCTGCTGCATTCGTGGTCAGTCCTGGTTTGTCCATCATCACCTCGCGTAACAAGCGGCGGATGATAAGCGAAAATTTTTCCGACCCGCCAACCGCTCAAGCATCGCAATCACCGACCAACTGGTCAGACCGGGACCGGTCAAGCACTGAATATTTACTTGTAGTTTCAAAAAAACCCGGCGTAGACTGGCCGCGCACTGGACTTACCGGTAAGACCACAACAATTAAGCCCTGGAACCACCAGGGCACCGAATAGAGATCCCTCCCATGCTCAGATGGTGCTCGCGTTCGATTTTCCTGCAAGTCGTGATTGGCCTGATGCTCGGCATCGTCTGCGGCCTGGCCCTTCCCGAATTCTCCTCGCAACTCAAACCCCTGGGTGACGGCTTTATCAAGCTGATCAAGATGCTGATTGGCCTGATCGTGTTTTGCGTGGTGGTCAGCGGTATTTCCGGCGCCGGCGACTTGAAAAAAGTCGGCCGTATCGGCCTCAAGTCGGTGATCTACTTTGAAGTGCTCACCACCGTCGCCCTGGTGATCGGCCTGATCATGGCCTTCAGCACCGGTATCGGCACCGGCGCCAATATCCACCTGGAACAGTTGTCCTCCGCCGGCCTGAATGAACTGGCCGACAAGGGCCAGCATATCCGCGGCACCAGCCAGTTCCTGATGGAGCTGATTCCCAACTCGGTGATCGGCGCCTTCGCCGACAACAATGTGCTGCAAGTGCTGCTGTTCTCGGTGCTGTTCGGCAGCGCGCTGAACCTGGTGGGTGAAGCCGCTTCCGGCATCTCGCGGCTGATCAATGAACTGAGCCATGTCATCTTCCGCATCATGGGCATGATCGTACGCCTGGCGCCCATCGGCGTGTTCGGTGCCATCGCCTTCACCACCAGCACTTATGGCCTGGATTCGCTGCAACACCTGGGCAGCCTGGTGGGCTTGTTCTACCTGACCTGCTTTGCCTTTGTCGGGCTGGTGCTTGGCCTGGTAATGCGCCTGTCCGGCCTGCGCATGCTGCCGCTGCTCAAGTACCTGCGCGAAGAGCTGCTGATCGTGATGGGCACCGCGTCGTCCGACGCCGTGCTGCCACAGATCATGCGCAAACTTGAACACCTGGGCATCGGCAGCTCGACGGTCGGTTTGGTGATTCCAACCGGCTACTCATTCAACCTCGACGGTTTCTCGATCTACCTGACCCTGGCCATCGTGTTTATCGCCAATGCCACCGGCACGCCGTTGTCGATGACCGACCTGTTGACCATTTTGCTGGTGTCGCTGATCACCTCCAAAGGTGCCCACGGGATTCCAGGCTCGGCGCTGGTGATTCTGGCGGCGACCCTCACGGCCATTCCGGCGATTCCGGTGGTGGGCCTGGTGCTGGTGCTGGCGGTGGACTGGTTCATGGGCATCGGCCGCGCGCTGACCAACCTGATCGGCAACTGTGTCGCCACCGTGGCCATTGCACGCTGGGAAAAAGACATCGATATCCAGCGCGCCAACAAGGTGCTGCACGGCGAGCAAGGCTATGCCTTTCAGGCCAAGAAGCCGGTGTTGCCGGCGCATCAGGAGTTCTGACCAGCGCTCAAGCACGACACAAATCCAAGGTGGGAGCTGGCTTGCCTGCGATAACGGTGGGTCAGCAACAGAGATGTTGACTGACCCACCGTTATCGCAGGCAAGCCAGCTCCCACACTGGATCGTCACAAGACTCACCATTGTATTTGCACTCTCAAGGAGACGTAGACGTGATCAGCACCTCAACCGTCGTCAACTCAGTCGTAGAAAAACTGCGCGCGGCCCTGGCCCGGGGCCAGTGGCGGCGTGGCGAAATGCTGCCCGGCCAGCGCGAACTGGCCGAGCAGATGGGCATCAGTCGCCCGAGCCTGCGTGAAGCCGTGATCGTGCTGGAAACCCTCGGCCTGGTGCGTTCGATGCCGGGCAAGGGCGTGGTGGTGCTGGAAACCAGCCTCAGCGAACCGCAATCGAGCGACGCCGTGGCGGACGCAAGCCTCGAAGACATCCTGCAACTGCGCTACACCCTAGAGCCCTTCATCGTCGGCCTGGTCGCCCAGTCCATCAGCAGCAAGGAAGTCGGCCAACTGCGCCTGACACTCATGGACATGCGCGAAGCCCTGGATGCCGGCGATGCCGAAGCGGGCATGAACGCCTACATAGGCTTCCACGAAGAACTGTTCGCCCTCACCTCCAACCCGATCTTCCAGAACGTGGTGCAACAGACCAGCAACGCCCTCAAGCAGAGCGCCCAGGTGTTGCGTAACTCACCCGAACACCTGGCGGAACGCCTGCAGGAAAACGAGGCCGTGGTGCGCGCGATCCGCAACAAGAACAGCGCCCTGGCGAGTGCCGAAATGCGTCGGCACATCCTTCAGGAAGGCCTGCGCATGGGCATTCGCTTGAACATCCCGGACGACCATCTGGGCAGCTGACTTTTTGGAGACAGGCCATGACCGCTCACGCGCTGCACCGCAAATCAGTCCTCACCGCCCTGCCCGCGATGCGCCTGGTGGCAGGTAAAAAGCCGTCGGTGGAAGACATCTACCCGCGCCTGTTCGACGCCATTCTGGAACAACGCATCGCACCCGCCAGCCGTTTTACCGAAGAAAGCCTGGGCGAAACCTTTGGTGTGAGCCGCAGCGTGATTCGCCGGGTACTGGCAAAGCTGTCGCATCAGCAAGTCATCATTCTGCGCCCCAACCAGCGCGCCCAAGTGGCCGCGCCGGATGCCCTGCAGACGCGACAGATTCTGGAAGCGCGACGCCTGACGGAAATCACCGTGGTGCAGTTGGCCTGTGTGCACGCCACACCGACCCAGGTTCGGCACTTGCATGAGCTGATCGCTCGTGAACGTGAGTGCATCGAGCGCGATCAACGCGGGCCGGCGATTCGCCTGTCCGGGGAATTCCACCTGCAATTGGCCGCGATGGCGCGTAATGCTCCGCTGGCTCAGTTTCTCAACAGCCTGGTACCGCTGACCTCGCTGATCATCGCCCAATATGAGGCGCACGCCTGCACGTACTGTGCGTGGCAGGAGCATGCAGCCATTGTCGACGCCGTCGAGCAACGGGATGTGAACAGCGCAGTCAGCCTGATGACCGAGCATCTGGATCACCTGGAAACCAAGCTACTGAGCCGCGCTGCATTTGCGAAAAACCCGACAGAACCGGTTATCGCTGACAGGCAAAATGCATTCATTCCTTAGCTCAAGTTTTACACGCGGATGAATACCTCTATGCGAGCCTTCACCTTTACGTTGTTCGCTGCCATTTTCGCTCTACCTCTCATTGCTCAAGCACAGGCAGGCGACGAGTCAGGTATCGGAACTGCCATCATCACCCCAGCGCACCCTGTGTGGTTGCTTGAGCAACCCTACGCAGACAGCCCGATGCTCACCGCGCGTACTTTTGGTGTCAGCGCCTACGGCGGCTTTCACGTCAAGGCCAGCCTGGAAATCAGCTGTCACCCGCAGAACCCGACGGCCAGCCTTGCGCTGCAGATCACCCCGCAATCACTGGGTTTCGACAGCGATCCGTTTGAAGGCAAAGATGCCAGCGCAAACGGCCCGTTGCGTATTACCACCGGAACACGCGCGAGCATCGAACGCCCGGTAAATGGCGTTTGGACTTACGCCGGGGCTTTCCAGATCGGTACGGTCTTTGCGCTCAGCACCTCTGTTCCGCCCGATGAAGTAGCCTACTGGGTCAGCGATGCTTCGCGAGGCCAAGCGCTAAAACTTTCATTAGCCCCGGCCACAGAAGGCGCAGAGCGGTTGACCGCAACGTTCGCGTTGCCGGAAAACAACAACGGGTTGAAAAAAATCATCCAGTCTTGCCAGGGTATTGCCAGCGCGACCCCGCGCTAGTTTTTGAGATCAAACACACTGTGAGAGCTACTTGCCTGCGATAACCGTCTCTCAGTGGAGAATGGGCTCCCACAAAAAAGCAGCCCTGTTTTTGCCCTGCTTTTGCTTCAACCACTCAGGTCGGCTACCAGGCCGCCGTGCTCTACTTTTGATTTTGATCTGACAGGCCCTGTTAATCACATTTTGAACTCAGCACATCAGGCAGAGGGTATGCGGCTCTTCAGGCTGTACTCAGTCAATGTGGGAGCTGACTTGTCGGACCGCGGAACCGCTGCGATGGCATCAGCTGGGTATGCCTGATGGACCGAGGTGCCGGCATCGCAGGCAAGCCAGCTCCCACAGAAAAGCAGCCCTGTTTTTGCCCTGCTTTTGCTTCAACCACTCAGGTCGGCTACCAGGCCGCCGTGCTCTGCTTTTGATCTGCTGTTGATCTTGATCTGAGAGGCCCCGTTAACCACGCTGGCCGAACGCAGGCTTGAATCCGTGGGTAACCCGGCAGGACGCCGGGTTAGCCGCACTGGGCCAAGGATGGCCCATCGCGGCGGCCCACGGATTCAAGCCGGAGTGCGGGCATGCCGAGCC
>NZ_CP168080.1:301587-301669 GCF_050915955.1 Pseudomonas sp. UBT
GGGCCAAGGATGGCCCATCGCGGCGGCCCACGGATTCAAGCCGGAGTGCGGGCATGCCGAGCCTAGGCGAGGCACCGAGTGG
>NZ_CP168080.1:301769-301991 GCF_050915955.1 Pseudomonas sp. UBT
TTTGCCCTGCTTTCGCTTCTACCACTCAGGTCGGCTACCAGGCCGCCGTGCTCTGCTTTTGATCTTGATCTGACAGGCCCCGTTAACCACGATGGCCGAACGCAGGCGAGGCACCGAGTGGTGGGGCAAAGCGTTTTTTGGTTACTTTTTTAGGGCGTCTGTAAAAAAGTGACCCGCCGTAAGGGCGGAACCCTAAGCCGCCGTTACCGCAGCAACGGATAT
>NZ_CP168080.1:302091-315571 GCF_050915955.1 Pseudomonas sp. UBT
TTTGTAAAAAAGTGACCCGCCGTAAGGGCGGAACCCTAAGCCGCCGTTACCGCAGCAACGGATATATACTCAATCTACTCAACCCCCTCACAGACTTAAAGCGACACAAAGAGTTGTGTAGATACCTATGGCTATCACAGGCAAGCCAGCTCCCCCCATTGACCCAGGTGTTTGATAAATAGGGTTCCAACAAAAAGCCCCCGTATCTCACGATACGGGGGCTTTTGTTTTACGGCGGGATCAAGCCGGCGCAAGCACCGACTGACCGCTCAACGCCAGGTCCAACAACTCACGGTTGGCCACCGCGTACATGGCGTAGTCCGTGCCGACAGCTGCACGAATTTCCACCATCATTGCGCGCCAGCGATCGGCCATGTCCTGGTGCTGCTCAAGCCACAGGGCCACGCGGGCTTCCATGTCTTGTGGCGCATCGGCCATTTGCAGGACCGCGATGGTAATCGCCCGTTGCTGCCAGTCCACGTCGTCGCGGAAGGCTTCGCGTGCCTGGGCCTGCCAGTTGTTGGCCACCGGCAGATCGCTGATCTGCTGCAAGTACCACGGCAAGTCCAGGGCACTGCCAACGGCGAAGTAGGCTTTGGCCACTTCAGCGGCGTCATGCCCGGTAACGTCGGCGGCTTCGATGATCGGCAGCAAGGTGTACAGGTGGGTAGTACCTGCAACCATGCGCGCCAACAATTCCGGTACGCCGGCTTCGGTGTAGGCCTGGTAGCGGTTCTGCCAGCCTTCGCGGGTCGGGCCTTCCAGCAATTCGTCGAGCTTGAGGCCCAACGCCGCCAGGTGTGGACCGAAATGCGCGGTGTCACGGCCAGCGTCCTGCTCGTTGCGACGGCTGCGCAGGAACCAGCGCGTAGCACGGCGGCCCAGGCGCATCAGCTCGTCCATCAGCTCCAGTTGCACGTCGGCGGAGACCAGGTGGTCCAGGGCTTCAATCTGACGGAACCAGTGCGGGAGATGGAAGATGTCACGCACAATCACATACGCGCCCGCTACGTTCGCCGGGCTCATGCCGGTCGACTCTTTGAGTCGTTGAACGAAGGTGATGCCCATGTGGTTAACCAGGTCGTTGGCGATCTGGGTGCTGACAATCTCACGCTTGAGGCGGTGGCGACGCATGGCTTCGCCGAACTTGGCGACCAGGCTCGGTGGGAACGCGGTCTCCATGTCACGGGTCAGGTAGTCGTCATCCGGCACCAGCGACTTGAGCAATGCTTCCTTGAGGTCGATCTTGCTGTAGGAGATCAACACTGACAGCTCCGGACGGGTCAGGCCCTTGCCGGTTGCGGCGCGCTCGGAGAGCTGCTCCTCGGTCGGCAGGTACTCGATGGCGCGGTCCAGCTTGCCACGGCCTTCCAGGTCGCTCATCAGGCGCTTGTACTCGGCAGCACGCTCGTAGGCACGGCGTGCGGCCAGGGACAACGCCTGGGTTTGCTTGTAGTTGTTGCCCAACACCAGGCTGCCGACTTCGTCGGTCATGCTCGCCAGCAGCTGGTTGCGCTGCTTGTCGGTCATGTCACCGGCCTGCACCACTTCGTTGAGCAGGATCTTGATGTTCACTTCGTGGTCGGAGCAGTCCACACCACCGGCGTTGTCGATGAAGTCGGTGTTGGAACCGCCGCCATTGAGGCCGAATTCCACACGACCCAGCTGGGTCATGCCGAGGTTACCGCCCTCGCCCACGACCTTGCAGCGCAGCTCGTTGCCGTTGACGCGCAGCGCGTCGTTGGCCTTGTCGCCCACGTCGGCGTGGCTTTCAGTGCTGGCCTTGACGTAAGTACCGATACCGCCGTTCCACAACAGGTCCACCGGCGCCTTGAGCAAGGCGTTCAGCAGTTCGGTCGGGGTCAGCTTGTCGGCCCGGATGTCGAAGCGCTCTTTCATCTGTGGCGAGATGGCAATGCTCTTCGCGCTGCGCGAGAAGATACCGCCGCCTTCGGACATGATGCTGGTGTCGTAGTCGGTCCACGCCGAACGCGGCAGCTCGAACATGCGCTGACGCTCGACGAAGCTGGTCGCCGGGTTCGGGTTCGGGTCGATGAAGATGTGCAAGTGGTTGAAGGCCGCGACCAGTTGCAGCTTGTCGGACATCAACAGGCCGTTACCGAACACGTCACCGGCCATATCGCCGACGCCCACCACCGTGATGCTGTCTTCCTGCACGTTGATGCCGCGCTCACGGAAGTGACGCTGCACACCGACCCACGCGCCCTTGGCGGTGATGCCCATTTTCTTGTGGTCGTAACCGGCGGAACCACCGGAGGCGAACGCATCGCCCAGCCAGAAGCCGTAGTCGATGGCGATGCCGTTGGCGATGTCGGAGAAGGTCGCAGTGCCCTTGTCCGCAGCCACGACCAGGTACGGGTCATCGTCGTCATGACGCACGACATTGACCGGCGGCACCAGGGCGCCGTCTTTCAGGTTGTCGGTGATGTCCAACAGGCCGGAAATGAAGATACGGTAGCAGGCGATGCCCTCGGCCGCGATCTCGTCCCGGCTGCCGCCCAATGGCAGGCGACGCGGCAGGAAGCCGCCCTTGGCGCCCACCGGCACGATCACGGAGTTCTTCACTTGCTGGGCTTTTACCAGGCCGAGCACTTCGGTACGGTAATCCTCTTCACGGTCGGACCAACGCAGGCCGCCGCGCGCGACGTTACCAAAGCGCAGGTGCACGCCTTCAACGCGTGGCGAGTACACGAAGATTTCAAACTTCGGCACCGGCTTGGGCAGCTCAGGGATGGCGCGTGGGTCGAACTTGAAGCTGAAGTACGACTTGTTCTGGCCGTTGGCGTCGGTCTGGTAGAAGTTGGTACGCAGGGTCGCCTTGATCAGGTCCAGGTAGCGACGCAGGATACGGTCTTCGTTGAGCACCTGAACGTCGTCCAGGGCGGTGAGGATCGCTTGCTCCAGACGTTGCTGCTTGTCTTCCAGGTCATCGGCGGTGAGCTTGCGCGCCAGGTAGAAGCGGGTCTTGAACAACCGGGTCAACTCGCGGGCGATGTCGGTGTGGTTGTTCAGGGTGCTGGCGATGTAACCGAGGTCGAAGCCCAGGCGGATCTGCTTCAGGTAGCGCGCGTACGCACGCAGCAGCGCCACGTCGCGCCAAGGCAGGCCGGCGGTCAGTACCAGGCGGTTGAACGCATCGTTTTCGGCATCGCCGTGAACGATGTGCACGAACGCGTCCTGCAAGGTGTCGTTGAGCTGCTGGATATCCAGGTTCACGCCTTCGGCGGCGATGAACGCAAAGTCATGGATCCAGAACTCGCGACCATTGGCATGACGCAGGCGGTACGGGAACTCACCCAGCACGCGCAGGCCGAGGTTTTCCAGGATCGGCAACACGTCGGACAACGCCAGCGGGGTATCGGCGTGGTAGAGCTTGCAATGCAGCTCGCGTTGGCCGGAGACCTGGCCCAACGGCTGGTAGAAGCTCATCACCAGCGGGTTGGCTTCGGTCAGGCTGTTCAGGTGCTGCATATCGACCACAGCCGAATGCGCAGCAAAACGCTCACGGTAACCGGCTGGGAAGCCTTTCGGGAAATCCGCCAGCACGTTGGTGCCTTGGGCTTCGCCGAAGCTTTCCACGACCAGGCTGGAGTAGTCGTCCTGCCAGCTGCGGCAGGCCTGCACCACTTCTTTTTCCAGTTGCAGCGGGTCGATGGCGAGGCGGTTCTTCGGGTCAACCCGCAGAATCAGTTGCACACGGGCCAGCACGGACTCGGAGAAGAAGGTCCAGAATTCGCAGTCCGAGGCTTTCAGACGATCCATCAGCACTTGCTGAATCTTCTGGCGCACTTCGGTGGAGTAGATGTCACGTGGCACGTAGGCCAGGCAGTAGCAGAAACGACCGTACGGGTCTTTGCGCAGGAACACGCGGATCTTGTTGCGCTCCTGGATCTGCACGATCGACATCACGGTGCTGAACAGCTCGTCGACCGGGGTCTGGAACAGGTCATCGCGCGGCAACACTTCAACGACTTGCGCCAGTTCCTTGCCCAGGTGAGCCTTGGCCTGGAAGCCCGAACGGCGTTCGATTTCCGCCACCTTGCGGCGGATATAAGGAATCACCCGCACGCTTTCGCCGTACACCGAAGAGGTGTAGAGGCCCATGAAGCGGTGTTCCTTGATGACTTTGCCGTCGGCGCTGATCTCGCGGATCGACACATAGTCCGGATAAGCCGGGCGATGCACGCGGCTTGGGTGCGCAGCCTTGGCGAACGACAGCACAACCGGCTCGTTCAGGTAGGCTACGGCGTAGTCTTCGATACGCAGGTCTTCGGCGGTGAGGCCGGCACGCAGCAGCTTGGTCAGGCCGAGGAAGGAATTGGCGTCATATTCGATATGACCGCCATCCGCCCCGTCACGTACCACAAACTCTTCATAGCCGAGGAAGGTGAAGTGGTTGCCCACCAGCCATTCCAGGAAGCTTTTGATCTCGGCTTTTTCTTCGCCGTCGATGCTGAACTTGCTTGCATCAATACCGGCCAGCAGGTCCTGGACCTTGGCTTTCATCGGTTCGAAATCGGCCACGGCCACGCGCACTTCGCCCAGTACCTGCTCAAGCTCTTTGCTCAGCACGCTCAGTTCGGCGGCATTGGCGCAGCGGTCGATTTCCAGGTACATCAGCGATTCTTGCTGGATGCCTTCGCCCTGGGTGCCTTTGGGCAGGATTTCCAGCAGCTCGGCCTTCTTGCCACGGCGCACGCTGAGGACGGTGGTCTGCAGGGTATGGATGCTGTAGCCACGACGGTTCAGCTCGGTACGGACCGAGTCCACCAGAAAGGGCAGGTCATGGTGCAGCACTTCGACGGCGGTATGGGTCGACTGCCAGCCATGACGTTCGTAATCGGGGTTGTAGACCCGCACTTGCGGTTGGGTGTGATCAAAGCGCTCAAGCAGGCGCCAGGCAGATAAAGTGCAACCGGCCAGGTCGGAAAGGCGACGTTGGGTCAGTTCGTCCAGGGAAATGATGCCGAAAAATTGTTCAGCGAACAGCGCCACTTGTGGCAGTGCCTGTTCACTGATGTGCTGCGCCAGTGCCGCTTGCAGTTGATGCTGGAAGTCGGCCTTGCTGGCTGCGGTGAAGAACGCCATCTGTGGTACTCCGCTTGGGCTTGTTATTGATGGAAGCGTCGCGTTTTCCCCTTGCGGGGAGACCGTCAGCGCTGTTCGCAGGTACTGATAACAAGCACCATAAACGAATCAGGGTGACAGGTGGGTGAAGCTGGACAAGACAATGAGGTCACATACAACTCCCATAAGATGTGCAGCATGCAGGGCGACGGTACGACGGGCAGGTCAGACTCCCGGCACAGGGCACATCCGTTGCGCAGCTTAACGAGTGTAGGAAGACGGCTGCTTGCGACGCTGCGACATATTCGGTCATCGGTACGCAGGCCTGGGGTTGCGACTTGAGCAACCCGTATTTTTCCGAAGAAAAACCCGCTATTTTCCAGCTCACGAGTACCGAAAATGACTGATAGAGCCCGTCAGGTCATACCCTGGGTCTGACACAGAATGCAGCACAAAATTCGCCGCAATGGCACAATTGCCCCGCTGTGCCCTCCCCCAAACAGGATTTCCCATGCTGCAACTGAACACCGACGCGCTGATGGCCACCCCGTGCGACGACGAAGAAGACAACATGGCCATGCTCTGCTGCCACGGTAAAAACGGCGAGATGTTCATGCTCACCCGTTACCCGGACGAAGATGAAGTCGAACTGACTTGGGATTACGAGCCGTCGACCCTGGATGGGCTGAAGGTCACGCTAAGCGACACGACGTTGCGGGTTGAGTTGGCTGCGGGCGATGCCGATGCACTGGGTGGCAAGGATCATCTGGAAATTCTCCACAGCACCGCTGCGTCGGATTTGGCTGAAGTTGAGGAAACCTTGCAGAACATTCTTAAGGGCACAGGCACCTTTACCCGAATCTAAACCGCACCAACGATCAAATGTGGGAGGGGGCTCGCCCCCGATAGCAGTCGATCAGTCACAGACGTATAAACTGATCCACCGCTATCGGGGGCGCGCCCCCTCCCACATTGACCGTGTTCCCATACAAATTTCCTACAAGATTTGCCAAAAATAGCCGTCACGCCGTTAGTCGCCACCCCCCTCGATGCATTAAAGTAAGCGCCCCAGGCCCGGCGTTTTTTCTCGACGCCCAGGCTCACCTCTCCAGGAACCGTCATCGATGGAACATCGTGAAGCGCTGCTCGCGCTGCGAACCTTTCTTTCTACGCAGATTCTCGGCCAGGAAAAACTCATCGATCGCCTCCTGATCGCCCTGCTTGCCGACGGCCATATGCTGGTCGAAGGCGCACCGGGCCTGGCCAAGACCAAAGCCATCAAAGAGTTGGCCGAAGGCATCGAAGCGCAGTTCCATCGCATCCAGTTCACCCCCGACCTGCTGCCTGCCGACATCACCGGCACCGAGATCTATCGCCCGGAAACCGGCAGCTTTGTGTTCCAACAGGGCCCGATCTTCCACAACCTGGTGCTGGCGGACGAAATAAACCGCGCACCGGCCAAGGTGCAGTCGGCACTGCTCGAAGCCATGGCCGAGCGCCAGGTCAGCGTCGGGCGCAGCACCTACGACTTGTCGCCACTGTTTCTGGTGATGGCCACGCAAAACCCCATCGAGCAGGAAGGCACCTACCCGTTGCCCGAAGCCCAGCTCGACCGCTTCCTGATGCACGTCAAAATCGGGTTCCCGGATGCAGCGGTAGAGCGACGCATCCTGCAACAAGCCCGAGGCGAAGCCCTCAACGGTGAAACCAAGCCCGAACGCCGCGTCAGTCAGCAGGCGATTTTCGCAGCGCGCAAGGAAATCCTCGGCCTGTACATGGCCGATGCGGTGGAGGAATACCTGGTGCAACTGGTGATGGCCACGCGCACCCCGGCCAAGTTCGACCCGGAAATGGCCGAGTGGATCGCGTACGGCGCCAGCCCGCGCGGCTCTATCGCCCTGGACCGCTGCGCCCGCGCGCATGCGTGGCTGGCCGGCCGCGACTTTGTGAGCCCGGAAGATATCCAGGCCGTGCTGTTCGACGTGCTGCGCCACCGCATCATTTTGTCGTTCGAAGCCGAAGCGGCCGGCATTGACCAGGACCGCGTGGTGCAACGTATTCTCGATGTCGTTGCCGTCGCTTGAAACCCATGAATGCCAGCGATGGAATCCGCGTCACGCTCAGCGAATTGATTGAGATGCGCCACCGTGTGCGCGAAGTGCAGTTGTTTTCCACGCCGAGCCAGCGCAGCCCGTTGATCGGCCTGCACCATTCCAAGTTGCGTGGGCGTGGCGTGGACTTTGACCAGGTGCGCGTGTACCAGGCCGGGGACGATGTGCGCACCATCGACTGGCGTGTAACGGCGCGTACCCAGGAACCGCATACCAAACTGTTCCACGAAGAACGCGAGCGACCGATTTTCATCATGGTCGAGCAAAGCTGCCGGCTGTTTTTCGGTTCCGGCCAGATGTTCAAGTCGGTACTGGCCGCGCAAGCCGCCAGCCTGATCGGCTGGGCAGCCCTGGGGCATAACGACCGCGTTGGCGGGCTGGTCTTCGGCGACAGCGAACACTACGAAATCAAGCCCCGGCGCAGCAAGCAAAGCCTGCTGCAACTGCTCAACCGCCTGGTGCGGGTCAACCAGAGCCTCAATACCGAAAGCCGACCCGAAGCCGACGCCCTCGGCATGGCCTTGCGCCGTGGCCGCGAAGTGTTGCGCCCGGGCAGCCTGGTGATTGTGATCTGCGATGAACGCGCGCTCACCGAAGGTGCCGAACAGCAGCTGAGCCTGCTGTCTCGGCATTGCGACCTCTTGCTGCTGCCCATCTCCGACCCGCTGGACCACGCCTTGCCCGCCGCAGGGTTGTTGCGCTTTGCCGAACGCGGCGCGCAGTTGGAACTGGACACGCTTAACTTCGACTTACGCCAGGCCTACAAGGCCCAGGCCGAAGCGCGCATCGCCCGCTGGGAACTGCTCGCACAGAAACTGCGGATTCTATTGATGCCCTTGAGTACCCAGAGCGAAATGGTCGAGCAGCTGCGCGAATACCTCAACCCGCAACGCCCGGTTAAAAAGCAATGAGCAGCCTCGACCAACTGCAACCCCTGATCGCCCCGCCGGCCATTGGCTTCTGGCCCCCTGCGCCGGGCTGGTGGCTGTTGCTGCTGGTGATTCCGCTGTGCGCCTGGGGGTTGTGGTGGCTGCGCCGTTTCCTGCCGGCGCGCCGCCCGGTCGCGCGTGCCGAACAACCGCTGGACCCACTGCGCATCACCGCCCTGGCAGAGCTTGCGCTGATGCCAAAACCCTACGACGGCGCCCCCGCCGGCGCCTGGCTGCAACAGCTCAACGGCTTGCTCAAGCGCCTGTGCCGCAACGACTACCCCTACAGCCAGAGCCACACCCTCAACGGCCGCAAATGGCTGGCGTTCCTCGACAACCGCTGCCCTGCTGCCGGCCTGACCCGCTGGATGGTGCTGGTGGAAGGCGCCTACAAACCCGAATGCAAACTCGACGACAAGGCCATCGCCGGCCTGACCCAAGCCGTCGACACCTGGATTCGCAAACATGTTTGAGTTCGCCTGGCCGTGGATCTTCGCCCTGTTGCCATTGCCCTGGCTGATGCGGCTGATCCTGCCCGTGGCCGACAGCGGCGAGCCAGCCCTGAAAGTCAGCTACCTCGCCGACCTCGAAGGCCTGGCCCGTCGTCGCGCGCGCGTCAACCTGCCGGGCTGGCGCCAGCAGGCGCCGTTCGTGGTGCTGTGGCTGCTGCTGTTGAGCGCCGCCGCCCGCCCGGAATGGCTCGGCGAACCGCTGCCGATTGCCGCCAGCGGCCGCGACTTGCTGGTGGCGGTGGACGTGTCCGGCTCCATGGACTTCCCGGATATGCACTGGCAAGACGATGACGTCAGCCGCCTGAGCCTGGTCCAACACCTGCTCGGGGACTTCCTGGAAAGCCGCGAAGGCGACCGCGTCGGCCTGATCCTGTTTGGCAGCCAGGCCTACCTGCAAGCGCCGCTGACCTTCGACCGGCGCACCGTGCGCACTTGGCTGGACGAAGCGCGCATCGGCATTGCCGGCAAGAACACCGCCATCGGTGATGCGATTGGCCTGGCCCTGAAACGCCTGCGCCAGCGCCCGGCGCAAAGCCGCGTGCTGATCCTGGTCACCGATGGCGCCAACAACGCCGGGCAAATCGACCCGTTGACCGCCGCACGCCTGGCCGCTGAAGAAGGCGTGAAAATCTACCCCATCGGCATTGGCGCCGACCCCGAGCAAACCGGCTCCCTGGGCATCCTCGGCGTCAACCCGAGCCTCGACCTCGACGAACCCGCGTTGAAGGCGATTGCCGACGCGACCGGTGGCCGCTACTTCCGCGCCCGCGACGGCAACGAGCTGCAAAAGATCAAGGACACCCTCGATCAGCTTGAGCCTGTTGCGCAACAACCGACACAAGCCCGCCCGGCCCAGGCGCTTTACAGTGCGCCATTGGCCCTGGCGTTGATCCTGAGCATGTTGCTGGTGGTCCAGGAACGCTGGCCCAACAACGCGCTGCAACGCTTACTCAATAAACTCTCGACCAAGGGCATTTTCCTGCAACAGCACCCCGAATGGCGCCAACGCCTCAAACGCCTGCGTTTGCGGAGGCGTCGATGATCGACCTGTGGCCGCACTGGTTCCGTCCCTGGTGGCTGTTGTTGTTGCCGCTGCTCGGCTGGCTGCTGTGGCAGCTTTGGCATCGGCAAAAACGCGCCGGGCGCTGGCAGATGATCCTGCCACCGGCCTTTCATGCGGTGTTGCTCAGTGGTGGCAACGGTCGCGAAAGCAAATCGCCGTGGGTGCTGCTGGGTGTCGGCTGGCTACTGGCCGTGTTGGCCTTGTTGGGTCCCAGCTGGCAAAGGGTTGAACAGTCCAGCCAGAAACCCTCCGACCCGGTCGTGGTGCTGCTGGAATTGACCCCGGAAATGCTCGCCACCGACAGCCCGCCCAATCGCCTGGAGCAAGCGCGGCGCAAGCTGTATGACTTGCTGCAAGCACGCGACAATGCGCCGACCGCAATCGTCGTGTATGCCGGTAGCGCCCACACCCTGGTGCCGCTGTCGGATGACCTGGCCACCAGCCGTAACCTGCTCGAGGCCCTGCGCCCTTCGATCATGCCCGAGCCCGGCCATCGCGCCGACCTGGCAGTGGCAAAGGCCCTGGGTTTGCTCAAACAGGGCGGCCTCGGTCAGGGGCGCCTGTTGCTGGTGGGCTCGTCGCTGTCGAAACAGGAACGCCAAGGCATTCGGCTGCAGCTGCAAGGTGGGCAGGCGCCAACGCTGTCGATCCTCGGCATCGGCAGCCGTGAAGGCACACCGGTGACCCAGGAAAGCGGCGAGTTCCTCAAGGACGACCAAGGCGCGATCCTGGTGCCGCGCCTCGACAGCCCAACCCTCAAGGCCTTCGCCAGTGAAATGGGCGGCCGTTACCGCGCCGCACGCCTGGACGACAAAGACCTGCGTCAACTCAACCTGCTCGACGGCCCGCAAACCCTGCGCAACGATGGCCAACTGTTGCACCTCGACGCCTGGGCCGACCAGGGCTACTGGCTGCTCCTGCCGCTGTTGCTCCTCGCTGCCTGCGCCGGGCGCCGTGGCTGGCTGTTTTGTTTGCCTTTGCTGTTACTCGGGGCGCCGCAACCAAGTTACGCCTTTGAACTTCAGGACCTGTGGCTGCGCCCCGACCAGCAGGGCCAGTACCTGCTCAAGCACAAGCGCCCCGCCGAAGCGGCCGAGCGCTTCGACGACCCGCAATGGCAAGGCGTGGCGCTGTACGAGGCCGGTAACTATGCCGAGGCTATCAAGCGTTTTGCCCAAGGCAATGACGCCTACTCCCACTACAATCGTGGTAACGCCCTGGCCAAATCCGGCGAACTGGAAGCGGCCATCGACGCCTACGAACAGGCGCTGGAGGCCCAGCCCGACCTGCAACCGGCGCTCAAAAACAAAGCCTTGGTGGAAAGCGTGATGCAGCAACAAGCACAGCCCGAACAGACCAAGCCGGCAAAAAGCGAAGATGACGAAACCACCCAACCCGGCCAAACTGCGCAACCGGGCAATACCGGGCAAAGTGCCACGGGTGGCGAACAATCGCCCCAGGGCCAGGGTGAGACCGGCACCGGCGAGAGCCAATCAGGCACTGCGCCAAAAACCGGCGGCAACGACGTACCGGGCAGCGAGTTAGGGGATGAGCAAACCACCACCCCGCCCTTGCGCCCTGCCGATGCCAGCATTGACGGCGAGCATCGCCAGGCCCTGGAGCAATGGCTGCAGGAGATCCCGGACAACCCCGGCGAACTGCTGCGCCGCAAATTCTGGTACGAACAGCAACAACATCAGGACAAGACTCGATGAGCCGCCGCACCACCCTTCTGCTCCTGCTTGCGTTGTCGGCAGGCCACGCCCAGGCGGCGAACCTCGTCGCCAGCGTCGACCGCAGCCGCGTCAATTCCGGGGAAACGGTGGAACTGACGGTGGAGTCCAGCGACGTCACCCAATTCGGCAAACCCGACCTGTCGCCCCTCGACGCACAGTTCGAAGTCAGCGGCACCCGCCAGATCAACCAGCTCACCACCCTGGGCGGCGATAACCACGCCACCACGCGCTGGATCATCACCCTGCTGCCCAAGGAAAACGGCACCGTGGTGATTCCGCCGCTGCAAGTCGGTGAGCTCAAGACCCAGCCGATCAGCCTGCAAGTGGTCGAAACGGCCAGCCAGAACACCAGCGCCGAACTGGCCCCGGTGTTCATCGAAACCAACCTCGACCAAACCAGCGTGTACGTCCAGGCCCAGGCCCTGTTGACCGTGCGCGTTTATCATTCGGTGTCACTGTATGACGACAGCAGCCTCACGCCGTTGCAGATTCCGGATGCACGCATCGAGCAGTTGGGTGAGTCGCGCACCTACGAGAAAGTCATCAACAGCATTCGCCATGGCGTGATCGAAACCCGCTACGCGATCTACCCGCAGCACAGCGGCGCATTGATGATTCCGGCGCAGACCTTCAGTGCGACCCTGGTGGAATCGCGCCCGCCCCAAGAGAACACGCTGCAAGGCACCAAACCGGGCAAGTTGATTCACGTCAGCTCGGCCGAGTTGCCGTTGACGGTCAAACCCAAGCCGGAATTCTACCCCGCCGATGCGCCCTGGTTGCCTGCGCGCAGCCTGAACCTGAGCGAAGCCTGGAACCCCGCGCCTGATCACGTGCAGGTCGGCGACTCCTTGACCCGCAGCCTCACAGTCAAGGCCGAGGGCCTTTCCAGCGCGCAACTGCCGGCGCTGCCCAGCACCGACATCAATGGCCTGCGCCGCTACCCCGACCAACCGGTGCTCGCCAACCAGAGCAACGACCACGGCCTGACAGGCAGCCGCGAAGACCGCGAAGCGCTGGTGCCGACCCGCGCCGGCGCTGTCGAACTGCCGGCCGTGGAAGTGGTGTGGTGGAACACCCACGAAGACCACCTCGAACGCACCAGCCTGCCCGCGCGCACCTTGCAAGTGGCGACCAACCCGAGCCTGGTGGTGGACACCCCCGCCACGCCGACGGTAATTACTGCGCCAGACGATGACCGCCTGTGGCTGTGGCAACTGAGCACACTGATCTTCGTATGCACCACACTGCTGGGCTTCGGCCTGTGGTGGCGTGCACGTCGGCAACCGGCCGTGCAACGTGCCGCGCAAACCGGCCCGAGCCCGCGCAGCCTGCTCGACGACCTCAAGCGCGCCACCCAGGCCAACGACCCGCAGGCCACGCGCCAGGCACTGGACGCCTGGGCGCGGCAACAGCCGGAAACCCTGGCGGATATGGCCGCGCGGTTTGTGCCATTGTCGGATGCGCTGGATGGGCTGAACGGCGCGCTGTACAGCGAAAGCGGCCAATATTGGCTGGGCGAAGACTTGTGGCGCGCGATAAAAGCCATTCCTACGGCTGAACGCGAACAAGACCCGGCGACGGATACCACCAGCCTGCCGCCGCTGTATCCCAAGTAAATCCCGGGCTGCCTCACACCACAAAGCCTATGTGGGAACTGGCTTGTGTGGGAGCCGGGCTTGCCCCCGATGGCATCAACTGCTTATACCTGATGTACCGAGGTGCCTGCATCGCAGGCAAGCCAGCTCCCACAGAAAAGCGCAGCGCCACAGCCTGGCAGATAAACTCGGTCAAATTGTGGGAGCAGGCTTGCCCGCGATGGCATCAACTGCTTATACCTGATGTACCGAGGTGTCTGCATCGCAGGCAAGCCAGCTCCCACAGAAAAGCGCAGCGCCGCGCCTGGCAGCTAAACTCGGTCAAACTGTGGGAGCGGGCTTGCTCGCGATGGCATCAACGGCTTATGCCTGATGTACCGAGATGTCTGCATCGCAGGCAAGCCAGCTCCCACAGAAAAGCGCAGCGCCGCGCCTGGCAGCTAAAC
>NZ_CP168080.1:315671-315846 GCF_050915955.1 Pseudomonas sp. UBT
CGCAGGCAAGCCAGCTCCCACAGAAAAGCGCAGCGCCGCGCCTGGCAGCTAAACTCGGTCAAATTGTGGGAGCAGGCTTGCCTGCGATGGCATCAACGGCTTATGCCTGATGTACCGAGGTGTCTGCATCGCAGGCAAGCCAGCTCCCACAGAAAAGCGCAGCGCCACGGTCTGG
>NZ_CP168081.1:0-304216 GCF_050915955.1 Pseudomonas sp. UBT
AGACTCCAAACAGGAATAACGTCATAACCATTTGATCGAGTGTAGACGCTAACTCAAAACACGACGCTCCTTCGAGGTGGGCGAAGCGTTTCCTGCGTCCAATATGCTTATGAGGCAGATAGCGTCCATCCGAAAAGCCTGAATTGACCCCGGCAAATTGACGTCTTGATGAAAAGCGGAACACGTTGAAGGGGGACTTAAAGCTCGAAGCAGGATCGAGCGATTTACGTCGAGTCAAAATCATTCTCATGGCAAAGCCCGTCAGCCAGCTAGGCTTGTAATGTCAGAAGGGCGTTATCAGTGGGGGTATGTCTATGCCAACGGTAAAAACTGCTCTTGTACTTGCTGGTGGTGGAAGCCTCGGGGCGGTTCAGGTCGGGATGCTGCAGGCTCTGGTTGAGGCTGATGTCGTATTCGACCTGGTGGTGGGAGCGTCGGTCGGCGCCATCAACGGTGCCTACTTCGCAGCCAGACCGCATGCTAAAGGCGTGAGCGAGCTTGCGGATTTCTGGCGCAGCTTACGTAAGTCGGATGTGTTTCCGTTCTCGGCGCTTGATACTCTCAAGGGCATTCTTAATCGACGTGGGCACTTGCTGAGCGCATCCGCATTGCATCGTTTAGTGAGCCGATCACTGCCGGTCAAATTGATCGAAGACACCGAGTTACCGCTTTATATCGTCACCACCAATTTGCTCAGCGGTGCCGAAGAGCTTCTGTCCAGTGGCAGTGCTGAACAGGCTTTGCTCGCCAGTGCTGCGATTCCGCTGGTGTTTCCCAGCGTGCGAGTCGCAGACAAGTTCCTGGTCGATGGCGGAGTCAGCAGCAATACGCCGATTGCCAGTGCGGTGGCATTGGGGTCAACACGGGTTCTGGTTCTTCCTACCGGATTCGGTTGTGCCTGCCCATGTCCGCCCAGTGGACTCGTTGCGCTGGCCTTGCACACGCTCAATTTGATGAGCATGCGTCAACTGGTGCGTGACATCGAGTTGTACCGCGCACGCGCAGCCATCCATGTCGTCCCGCCGTTGTGCCCACTAGACGCTTCAGTGTTCGACTTCAACCAGACAGACCAATTGCTGCAGCGGGCTTATCAGTCGACCCAAGCCTGGATAGAAGAGGGCGGATTGATTCGCGACGGGATCCCCGATTCGTTACTGGCCCATACTCATCATTTTGATAAAGAGTGATCTTCGCCTCTCAAAAGGCAGGTCTACCGATTGCATGCGGCGGTAGATAACCCTGGTGCTGAATGGTTGGTTCACGTGCGCCGCCTATTCACTGGATGTGGAAGGGTGCGAGCCGATATCAAAAATTGGCCAGTTCTTGTTCTTCCATTCGAGCATTATTCCGTGCGCATCTTTGGTCAGTGAAGCTCGGAGGTGTGGAATTTGTTTTGTGGTGACCGATACAAAACCTGTGCTATGGTCAACTACAGTTCTCAAACGCGTGCGAAAACCATGGCCCGTCCCCGTACATTCGATGAGTCGACTGTATTAACAGCAGTCGCTGAAGCGTTCTGGACGCAAGGCTACGAGGGCACCTCGACCCGAGACCTCGTCAATCGCACAGGGCTCAATCAGCCAAGCCTTTACAACGCGTTTGGCGACAAACGCAGTCTTTATCGTCGCGCACTGGTGCACTATCTGGAGTGCAGTGTGCGTGATCGAATCCGGCGTCTTGAAGCTCTCCCAAACGCTGGATTGGCTGTAACTTGTTTCTTCGCAGAAGTGTTGAGTCGCACACTGAACGATCCTTTTCATCGTGGGTGTCTGTTGGTTAATTCTGCCCTCGAAGCAAATGCAGAAGACACGGATTTGCGACAGGCCGTCGCAGAAGAATTCGAGGCCATTCGCAGTTTTTTTGAAGGCCGCCTGCAAACTTTCCGCCTGCAATCTGTCGACGCTGTCGAGATAGATGTGAAGCAGGGGGCGCATCATTTGCTCAGTGTGTTGCTGGGCATTCGAGTTTTGGCACGGATTAATCCCGATCCTGCATGTGTAACAAACGCCATTGGTATTGCAATCAAAAGCCTTGGTCTTCCTCCCTTGGCTTTAGCAATGTTCACTGAAAACCACTGCAAGGAGTCAATATGATCAAACTCTACTATCACCCGTCTCCTAACCCCGCGAAGGTTGCGCTGTTCTTGGAGGAGTCAGGCCTTGAGTACGAACTCATTCCTGTTGATACGCGCAAGGGTGAACAGCACGACCCGGCGTTTCTCAAGATCAATCCGAATGCCAAGACACCGGCTCTGGTTGATGGTGACAACGTGGTATTCGACAGCAACGCCATACTGCTCTATCTGGCCGAAAAGACCGGGATGTTCCTGCCTGCTGACAATCTCAAGGCGCGAGGGGAGATGTATTCCTGGCTGATGTTCGTCGCGACCGGTATTGGCCCTTACTCTGGACAGGCTGTTCACTTTAAGCACTTCGCACCCGAGCCAAAAGACTACGCCGTTACCCGCTACACCTTCGAAGCCTGGCGTCACTGGACGATCATCAACGAGCATCTGGCTAAACAGCCTTACATGCTCGGAAGTGAGTACACGCTGGTGGACATGGCCGTATGGGGTTGGGCGCGCGCGGTGCCTTTCATCCTAGGCAATGACGCTTGGGTAAAACTTCCAAACGTAAAACGGCTCCTTGATGACATCAATGCTCGACCGGCAGCACAGCGAACCGAAGAACTGAAGAACCAGCACAGTTACAAGACTGAGATGGATGCTGACGCGCGTAAAGCAATGTTCCCTCAGATTACTCAGTAGACGCGACGCTTGCGCACGACATTGCTCCAGTGAGCATTGGTAAAAGTGGAGCAATTTACTTGGTGCAAGACTGCGGGCCCCTATAAGGGGCCCGCACCTTGCGGTCTTTACCTATTCACAGTGCTTTGTCCGGTGTGGCACGACCTAGGGTATCAAGCGCATCTCCCGTAGTTTGTCGAACACATCGAAAAATGCTTGATCGCTCGCTTGGTAGGCGGTAAAGCCCATTACACGGCTTTTCGACATATCAGTGACGACTTCGATGGGTCGACCAAGGTCTGCATCGGTATGCCATGGAGATATCAGGCGACCAATATCGGATTCTTTCAAGTCGTGCTCCGCGACTATTTGCGTCCACACGGCTTGGTCTCCCGCCATTTGCTTCTCAAGAGGTGAGAGTGAGGCGGGATAATCGGCAGCAGGCAAGTCGAAGTATTCGGCGATCCTGCTCCACATCCATTTCCAGCGAAACACATCGCCATTAGTGACGTTGAATGCCTGGTTGGCTGCAGCCGGCGTGGTGGCCGCCCACAGTTGTTGCTTCGCTAACTGCCGGGCATCCGTCATATCGGTGAGGCTGTCCCACTGCACTCTTGATCCGGGAAACACAAAGGGGCGATTGGTTTGTTTGCAAATTGAGGCATAGACGGCGAGGGTGGTTGCCATATTCATCGCGTTGCCTACGGCAACCCCGGTGACGGTATGCGGGCGATGAACACTCCAGGTGAAGCCGTCCTTTTCAGCAGCGGCGAAGAGTTCGTCCTCTTGGGCGTAATAGAAATTTTCGACGTCCAAACGACCCAGCTCTTCGCGGAACGGTGTCTGCGGAAGGCTGCCTTTACCATAGGCTTCGAAAGGGCCGAGGTAGTGTTTCAGGCCAGTAACCAGTGCTACGTGCTCAACACTCTTGGCTGGTCGAACGGCGGCAAGCACATTGCGAACCATGGCTGCATTAACACGAATGTTCTCGGCCTCCGTGGCTTGCCGTGACCACGTGGTAATGAAGACATGAGTAGGTTTCAGATCCGCAAGCGCATGTTCCAGCGAAGCTGGATCTTGGAGGTCTGCCGCGACGGGGATCACGCCTTGCGATTGCGACGGTTGCCTCGATAGCGCGGCAACCTGCCACTTGTTTTCGATGAGTAACTGAGTGATGGCGCTGCCGACGATGCCGCTGGCGCCTACAACCAAAGCTGTCTGGGTCATACGTTTCTCCTGGATTTAGATTTGGGAGTCCACCTAAGTAACAGAGGTTCAACCTAAACCGGATCCGTATGGGGGGCCGTCGTAAGAGGATGTCGAACACACCTACCGAACTCCAGTATTTGGAGCGATGGTGTCTCCCGTTTTTAAGCGGACTCTCATGGAGCCCACCTCGCCATCAATATCTCGCCCAAGCAGGGCTTTTGTGGCTACAGTCTTGAGTGTCGCTCACTGCAAGGAATACAAATGAACGCGTTGCCTTCAACCTCTGTGCCAAAGCACGTAAGCCTGCTGGGTTATGGCGGTCTGTTGCCGTTTATTTTTCTGGCGCTGCTGATCCCGTTCTCTCTCGACTATCGGCCATTGTTTGAAATTGCGCTTGTTAACTATGGCGCAGTCATCCTGAGCTTCGTCGGAGCCTTGCACTGGGGCTTCGCCATGAGCGTGCAAGACATAAGCGCCGAGCAGCGCTCCGACCGGTTTATCTGGAGTGTCATTCCTGCGCTTATTGCTTGGATTGCCACGTTATTGCCAATGCCATTGGGTTGCTTGCTGTTGGTCATCGGCTTTGTTGTCCACCTCCGGCAGGACAGGCAGCTGTTGCGGGTTATGAGCTTGCCCGCCTGGTACCTGCCGATGCGATTACGGCTTACCTTCGTGGCGAGCGTCTGCTTGCTGCTTGCCGCGCTCGTTGATGCGCTTCATTCGTGAAGTCTCGTGTGCCCGACTCACTTCCATCCAAGCACCGCGTCTGAATTAAGACGAGGCTGTTGGGCCTCTTGGCTCGTGGAAAGGTGACATGGGGTCAGTAGCAAGCGGAGCGCGCAGGCGGGAGGATGGAAGCCCACAGGGCCAAGACTCGGCAACGGCGAGGCTTGGTTCACGACAGCCGTCCTCGCAGAGGCCCGCTCGACATTGGCTCCCTAGAGCGCCTTCAGGAGACGCTCAAGCGTCTGATGTTCCCATGTGCTGAGCAACGCAATGGGATCTGTTCCAAATCTATCCCCCGCGTCAAACGACCATCGCCGTCCATCCGGACTGACGCATTCTTCGCAGTAGTCGAGCGTGTCACAGTCGTTGTAGATCGATATCCGCCAACCCTCGACGCTCACCACGAAATGGCCCGCATAAATCTCATCCCAAGACGTCTTGCCTACCCTGGTCATCGACCGTCGCTCGAAGATGACCTCTCGCAATAATTGGCATACCTCTCTCGCTGAGATCTCCGCCGTAGTGTTTCCGCTAACGCTACCTACCTGGGATGAACGAGCTGCCGTTCTGGCCTCTTTCAGCCTTTGCTCAGCGTACATAGCCGGATCATCAACTGGCAGCGGATAGCCTGCAGCTGAGAGAGCTTCGGCGCGCTCTTCAATGAGCAAACGCTCGGGATCGCGAACTGCTTGGTAGGCTCTGCCTAGCACGCGCTGAGTTACGTCAATTAGCGGCTCCCCAGGACTCACTTTCCAGCCAGCGTCGTCTGGGTATTTGGTTAGCTTGTAGCCACAGCAGTTAGGCACGTGGTTGGTGATCTCGTACTCGCGCCACTCGGTAATCGCCTGGCTATCGATTGTCTGAGGGTTGCGCTCGATCAGCCACGCGACCGCATTGATAAGTTGCCCATGCGAAAACACTACGATGTCATGAGCAGGATGCTCTGCAAGTCGATCCAAGAAAGACTGAGCCCGAGATATAAAGTCCAGGAAAGACTCGGCACCTTCACCATCCGTGAATGCGGGGTCTGCTTTGGCCCAATATGCTTCCACCCAATCTCGCCTCTGAGCAACGGTCGTGTTGATACACCGTGCGGGCTCAAGGTAGGTGAACTCTTGGATAGGCCATATTTCAAACGGCACTGAAGGGAAAGCAGCCACTGTCTGCATCGCAGTTGCTTGAGCTCTGGAAAATGGAGACGCAACAATCAGATCTGGGGCCTGGGCGAATGACCCTGCCACTAGGCTCGCTTGTCCCACGCCCTTTGGCGTAAGAGGGATGGTCGCGTGATCCAGGCTTGCTTCGCCGGCGTTAGCCGCACTTTCCCCGTGTCGGATTAACCTGACATGCTTCATCGAATTCTCTCACGGCCTGGTACGCATAGCGTTCTATCCATTGCTGATCTTCAGGACTGAAGTAGAGCCAAGGATTATTGCTGCAACGATATCAGAACGCTCTGATCAGTAATGCTGCACGGGTAAATCAGGAGGGGCTGATGCGCAAGGCCGCTGCGTATCGTACCTGCGCTGCAGTGAGGGAATTATTCTTTGTGCCAGTACCTTTGCACGGTGGAAGCAGGTAAACCGAGCTTCACTACTGTCTCACGCTGAGTCATGCCCGCAACCTTGCACTCTCGAACCGCAGCCAACCTATCCTCAAAAACCTGAGCTCCGGATGGTCGAGGTACCAAGCGATCATTTTCTATCTGATTTTCGAAATCAGCAACTACACCAAGCGCGAGAACTGAGTCGATCTCAGCTTTGAGTTTATTCAAGAGCTCAAGGGGATGAGTCTCTTCGCGGAGGCTTGTCGCGAGTAAAAGAAGGGAGACCCCTCTAAGGTCAAGCACACTCGCTACAGACTCCAGAGTGTCCAGCGTCACGCTGACCTTGCCATTTTCTAGGTTGTTCACGTGCGTTGGGTCGATGTAACCGGAAAAGTCCTCTGCCTTCAGGCCGCGAGCGCGCCGGAGAACGCGTAGCACAGCGGCAAGTGAGTCCCTAGCCAGCATTCGAAATCCCCAAATGCGAGGATAGAGCCACATTGCGAAAACCCATTCCATCGAATATATTCCGTTATGGGTATGGCGAGTTGATATCTCAGGCCGAAACCGCTTTGCAGGAAATCTCTGGGTGTACCTCGCGGAAGGGCTTTCCATAGCTCCCACGTTATCTACGTTCACACCAAGAGAGCGAAGAGGGAGTCACCGCTCCATGCACTTTATTAAGCAAACGTAAGGGATATGCAGGAATGAAGTTTGATTGCGCGAAAGTTTCCGGAAAGCTTGACTTCGTCCGGACAATTACACCCATGAAAGGAGGTTACAAAGCTACAATCAGCATCGATGGTTCGGTCATCCCAAACTTGCAGATGACAAGTCAGTTATATGAGGAGCTTGAAGTTGGCGATAGGGTAACTTTGTACGGCATATTCAAAAACAGTAATAAAAAGGAAAAGAACGACGGCATCCTTTACGGTCTTCAAAAAGAAAATGGAGTGAAAGCGTTCTCGACTCAATACAGGTATTTGGTGCCGCTGTTGTTGGCCGTTACAGCAGCTATTGCATTCTGCATAGTGTTTGTCGCAGGCTGGTTCCCCTCGCTATTCGCATTGATTTTCTTTTTCGGCGAAGATCAAAACTACATGTATAACGCTACCGTTCTTGCGGTGGTCGAGGGCAGTTTGGTTGCGCTGTTTCTTCTATGGCGCGCATGGGTAATGTTCAGTTTGACGTTAGACCCTGAATCTTGGGAAGTTATGGCACCTGCCACGCTATCAAGCCGCTTCAGCAAGTTTTATAAATAATCCCACTAGCTGGTAGCGGGAGATGAGAAGGGCGCCCGGCACCATGTCGTTGGAACCTGAGCTCGGAGTTTAGGCGCGATTCACCGGGCTGCTCCGGCAAGCGGAGCGCGCAGGCGTGCAGGATGATAGCCCGTAGGGACGAGACGTGGCTTTGCCACGGCTCGGTTTACATCAGCCCTCCGCCATAGGCGGCACGCCATCATTTCCTGCTCAACATCAAGCCAACCGGGAGTCAGTTGGAATGATCTGCAATGAACTCCGTGAACTTGAGGGCGCCAGGCGAAGGACTCTGTGGGCACTTGCCAGCCTCCGTCCTGGTGATCCCACAGCATCCGAGCTCCTTACGATCCTTGATGAGCTCGATGACCAAGAAAGAAACGGCGCGTCCTCTATGGATAAGCCGCTCGACCTCGATGAGGTTCGCAATTCTGTACCCGTGCACCATCATCAGTGCGGCATCGACATAGTCCTGGAACTAAACATTCCTCAGCCATGGAGAGAGCGTTTCCGCCAAGCGAGCATCGGATCAACGCGACTCCCCGAAGCGCCATATGCGTCGGACTGGGATAAATTCTTGGCCAGGTGGAAAGCGGAGATGCGGCACCTGGAGCAGCATAGGGCCGAGAGACTCAAACCTGGAACAGATTGAGGGGGCGACGGACATGGCAGAAGACAACCATGACACTGTGTACTGCGACATTCAGATGCCGGTAGCCCAAGGTCGAGACTTGCTGGTGTTAGTGAATGCACTGCGAGAATCGAAAGCACATCCCAGCCTCGATAAAGTCTTCGAGCACATGCAGCACGAACTCAGTACATCCATTGACATCATCGAGAATCCACCTTCTTGGGGCCCTTGGTGCCAATGAGGACGCCAGTAGAGCCTTCAGAGCTCTGCATCCCAAGAATCCTTACTCGAGATAGATCTAGTCGCCGAAGATCTCGTTGAGCTCCGTATCAGCGCGCCCCAAGGATTTCATCGTGATGTTGCCGGCGTCATTTTCACCGACGTGCCAGAGCGCAAATTTCGGAAGGTTGAGCCAGGTCGGTGGCTTTGCTGCAACTGGGAAGGCCGAGCGGGTTTCGTAGGTAGCCATCCCGTCAATTATCGACACCAGTGCAATACCGTGCGCTGTCGCATATTTTATCGCTCCGGATTGAAATCCTGATGTGGTGAACAGCATTCCTTTATGAGCGCCCACAGATCTCACCTTGTCGTGGAGTACCTGAATCACCTCCCGTTCGACTGCGTTACGGTATATTTTGCACTCAATCAGCACGATGAATTCGGCGCCTGCAAAGGCTTGGAATTTCGCCAGCACGTCGATTTGGTAGGTTGAGTCGTAGGCCTCGACCTTCACGTCGTGCTTCACTCCCAGCGATTTCAGTTCACCACCCTGTTTGAGGATCCAGTCTCTGACCAATAACTCGAATTCAGTGGCGGTAATTTCGAGGTTGGGATTCGCCATTGGTGGGAACATTCTTTTCCTTATCGTTCAGTCGAATTGGCAGTGTGCGATAGCTGCGCAGGGCTCGTGGTAGCAGCACCTAAGACTGTCGAATCCTCAAAATGGAATCGGTGATGGCTTGAGCATTTGCGCCCAGCGCTTCCATGGCCGACATAGCATGAGCGGCGACGCTTCCCACACCATTTTCTGAAAGCCACTTGGTTATTTCTTCTATTGCTGCACCTAGTGCGTGCTGGTTATGCAGCAGCTATGTCAGGGCGTCCGCCGTGGCGATCTTGTAGTTAGAATTCTCTGGCATGGCGGTCTTCCTTGGGATGATGCACAGAGCCTAGTTCATCTCACCGCTGGCTCACACGGTGCAGACAAGGGCAGGTTCGCCGGCGACCAATTATGTGTCCCAACGAGCGAGTACAATGGTGCTACTCAGTCAATCCATCGGCAAATGCTCCGGAGTACCGATCTCAGATGAAGCAGACGGTTTTGCGACTCCCCAAGAATGAAGTGGGCCGTGACTTTGTAGTCGGTGATATCCACTTCAAAACCATCGAGCTCCATAAGGGGCTTCGCGCGCTAAGCTTTGACAGTGCGGTTGATCGGGTTATTGCTGTAGGCGATCTCATCGACCGTGGGCCCGGGATGCTGGATGGCCTAAAGCTGCTCTGCGAACCTTGGTTCTTTTGTGTCCAAGGCAATCACGAACAGATGCTGATCAACGCTTACCGTGAGAACCCACAAGCACGTTACAGCTCCCACGGTGCGGGATGGTGGGCGACGATCGCCGATGAATCGAAAGGAATGGTGATCGAGAAGCTGGAACGTCTTCCCATCGCCATAGAAATTCAGTCCGCACGTGGCCTGGTCGGTGTCGTTCATGCCGATGTGCCGGCAGGGATTTCTTGGCAGGAGTTCGTTGGCAGTCTAGACAATGCTCAGATCGAAGAGATCGCTCTGTGGGGCAGGGAACGGATCATCAAGCATTATCGTGATGGTGTTCCAGGCATCTGGAGAGTTTGTACGGGACATACGTGGATTCCGAAACCGCTGAGACTGGGAAATTTTCTCGCGCTTGACTGCACGGGAGGAGGGGACGGCCCCTTGGCAATCTACTGTGTCCAAGAAGACGCTATCTATGTGGATGGGCGTCCAGTGTCGCTTGATGGCGCAGAGAGCATTTCAGAGCAGCTACAGGAGCTCGAACACGTCATCAGTCAGCTTAAGACAGAAGTAAATGGAAACAGATTGATTGAGTCACAGAGCCTTAGCCGAAAGGCTGAAGCCTTGGCCAAGCAAGTGAACTCGTCGTGGATCACCATGAGAGGTCAGGACGCGGAATCTGAGAAGTTCATTAACGCGTTGCACGGGCTTAGCTTACTTACTGGCGAGCGCAGAGCTTCCAAGCTTGATGACCTGAAGGCAAGGTACAGCGGGACGCAGACAGAGCAGTTACTGCAGCGGCTTTTCGGCCTCTGATTTTCTGCTCTCATGGGTAAGAAAACTGGATCATCAGGACGCTTGCGCCACACAAACTGAAAATATAATTCCCCGCCCCCTTGAAAGTAAAATTTCAAACCGGAGAACTTATATTTGAAAACAAACAAAAAGCGACGTTCTCCAAAAGTCTCCCGTTTTTTGGCCTGCCTTGAGCTTTAGGGCAATCGACCCGATTGCCTTGCTGTTGCTCTATGGGCTTGCGCTCCTGTTGCTTTTGATCTTTTGGCTTCTGTTTTCTCTGCGTTGGAAAGCATGATGGAGGGCGGCGAAGCCAGTGTTGTGTATGCTGATCGCACCTTTGCGACGTCAGTCGCGGCTACTTTTTGATTCCAAAAGAAATCATTTTTTTCGAAAAAAATTGCCATATGCCATTTCTGTTACTAGCAGTCATACGTCAACAGGAATGCGCATTGGGGCTGCAAAGTTGGATCGATGGCTGCTGTGAATCCTGAGCGCTCCGGCCATCGTTCCAGAGAGTGACGCTCCCTGTATGCTAATGCTGAGGCAGTTGGGTTGGTGCATTCGATATTAGGACATTGATTGCCAAACTCAGGTGCGAGCTCCAAGAACCGCTCCACCAACGCGCAAACACGGTCAAGGATTAAGGAGCCGAGCACAGATGGGGATTTTCGACTGGCTGTTTAAGAAAAAGAAAGTAATTCCACCGAAAGGAAAAGCGATTCAATCCAGCACTCAGACGGTAGAGGTATCCAAGCCTTTTTTGAGTGTCAGCTCGATCGGTTACGCAGGGCTCTACAGTCTTTCCAAATCCAGGAAGTGGGCGATTTCTTGGAGAGACTCGGATCCTGCCGCTGGCCGCGCCGGACATCGAGAAAGTGGTTATGGGGAATATGTTTTAGCTGATCTGGTCGGCGATGTGGTGTCGGCGCAAGGGCAGATGCAACGACCAAACAATGGCTCAGTTGCCGACAACGGATCGTTCTGTCTCGAAGACTGGCATTTGGGGAGCTCTTTGTCGGGTACTTTCAACGTGTTCGATTGCGCCGGCAATTCCATTGTCAGCAAAGAGCTGACGGCCAACATCTTCGGGAGTGGCATCTCAAAAAATGGAAAGCTCGCTTATTGCGCCACCGCCAATAGCAAGACTGAACACGGCTATAAAGTCATCCTGTTTGACCTAGAAACAGGTAAAGAACTGTTTTGTGTGACGCCCCGCACACAAGGCCTCGAAACCTATATCTTCGACGAAGAGAGGAAACTCCTGATCGCGGACGTAAAGGGCGTGGGCAAATTCAGGTATGACAGCACCGGTGATTTCGTCGATGGCAATAATCTGGGTAAGGCCAATCTTGAGTCCTCCGACTACAGCCGTATCATCCGCGCAGCTGAAAAGATCTTGGGGGAACAAGACATATCGAATGAGCGCGCCTCTGAGGCTCTTGAAGCTGTGATGCGAGCTAGGTCACTTGGTGCTGATTCCAATCCTGCATGGAAACCCAATGCATTGAAAATGCAGGGCTTTGCGCATGAGATCCTCGGGCAAGCTCATCAGGCGATCGAGGTTTATGAGGAAGCGATCACGCTGAACCCCAAAATAGGGGTGAAGCGCCGCCTGGATGCTTTGAAGAAAAGGGTGGGCTAGGCTGTCATAATCACCTTCATCATCGAGCAATGAGGTTCACGCATGGAATGCTTCCGAATTGACGAGAGTGGTTATACGGGCTTTGACCTTCTGAACCACGATCAACCGTTCCAAGGGGCAACGGCGATAGCCATCGATGACAATGAAGCTGCTCGCCTGATTCGCGAGCACTTCCCAAAGCTCCAGGCGCCCGAACTGAAATATCGCGCGCTATCCCGTCGCCCGGGTAACCATCCTCGATTACTGGGACTGATGGGCGATATCCTCAGTCAGTACAAATGCGTAACACATGTATGCGACAAACGTTTCATGTTGCTCCTGAAGTTTCTCGACTATGCAGTGGAACCCTTTTATCACGAGAGAGGAATCGACTTTTACGCCGACGGCCAGAATTATTCCCTGGCCTCTATCCTCTACTACATCGGCCCGCAATTATTAGGCCGACAACCGATGATGTACCTGGAGAAAGCGTTCCAAGACGCGATGAAGCTCAAGACCCCCTCCGCGATCGACAATCTCGTTCTGTGCGCCCGCAAAACCCGTTGGCAGGAGTTACCCGAAGCGATGGGGCCATTGGCCCACGATGCAGCCCCAGAGTGCCTGGAAGCTATCGCCACACCTGGCGTAACCACAGATATCGCTCTCGAGATTGTGATTGCACTAATCTCTCGAATGGAGGTAATGGCGGATGGGCCTTATCGAATAGAGCATGACCAGTCGAAAAACCTGCTGACATACCACGATCTGTTGCAACGGCAGATCAACCACGTTGGCAAAGCGGAGTTTCGACAATCACAGATCGCGAGTATCCGCTTTCCACTCAAGCTGACGTCGGTCATTCAGGTCGACTCTAAGAGTAGCCCCGCCGTGCAGATCGCCGATGTGATGATTGGTGCGGCTATTGAGGCGGCGCAAAGAATTACTGGTCGTATCAGCGATGGTCTTGAGCCGGGAGCAGTGCTAGGACTTTATACCGATGACCAGCTTATCCATATGCTGCCCTCGTTAGACATTGAGGGCCAGCTCGCATTTCGGAAAGGAACGCAGGCGTCGGCACTGATTGATTACTACGCCAAAAATTTTTCTAGCTAGCGAATCGAAAGGCAAGCTAAATCTGCTTGGAAAAAACGCTTTTTTTACTTGAGCGCACCGATCCGTCTAGGTGTCCAGCCGATCCAAAACCTCGGAGATTCTATGAAGGTTTCGACGGACGTTCAGGTCGCTCCCTTGCAGTCCGCGCGAAGATAACGCAGCCTCTCAGTCGATCAACCCTTGAACTGAATCTCCGGAAATTTGTAATCCTGGCCTCGCTTCCTAGCTACCAAATACCGCTGCACATGCACCGAAATTGCACAAAGCTGGATAGAGGAGAAGCCAGCGAGCTTATTCGCCAAAAGCCCACTATGGATTTCGCCATCACGACCAGTGAGATCTTCGACTCCTACGATTAAGTTGCTTTTCATTTCGGGAAAAGAGCTCGGAAGTCGGTGCATATCAAGGAGTGGGATCTGAGCATCCACAATGATTTGCCACTCTGCTGGATATAGGTCAGGCGTATGCTCATCCAACAGCGAAGCAAACAATGTGAAGACCGCTGAAATGCTGTGCTTGAAAGTATCGTCCGAGCCTGTAGCCAAGCCGTTTGGATCTTTCCTATCTGCCAGAGAGAAAAGTAGGCTCTTAGCTGGTTCGTTGAAATAGATATTGATCGGGTCTTCGCCTTTCATCAGATGTCTCCATGCGGTAATAACTGCAAACCTGAATAGGATACGGCCAAGCTTCAGCTCCTGAAGAAGGACGTAAATTCAGGGGGAGTGTAGCCCCGTTTTTGCTCGGACATTTCAGAAAGCACTGCACGAGAAATTCTTTGGGAAAACGGCAAAGCAGTATCCAAATGCAAGATGAGCAGTGTCACTGCAAGGTGCTTCAACTGTGGTTTCCTTAGAGCTGAGCGATGTTGAAATGGCCGCACCTGGTGGGCTGAGCCCAATCAGAAGATCCCGTTTAGATTGCTCGGCAAAATCCAAAGAAATGATTGGAAATCTCTGCTCAAATCATCAGGTGCCTCGGGATTCACTCTAGCTCGCTCTCGGATCAAATACCTTGGCCCAATCACGCCCCACCAATTCCGCGCAAACGCCTGGAGCTCCCCCAAAGCATTGCTGGCAAACCTCAAGCATCTCTACCTCTGTACGGTACTGGATCGGGTCACTGGATTCGTCAACCAAAATGCCTTTGGCACCAATCAACAGTGCATGTCCGGCAACTACGTCATGGGCTGACACAGGATACAGAGACAGTCCACAAACTCCATCACCAGCAGCGACCTTAGCCAGTCTGTACGCAATCGATGGCATCGGATAAAAGCCTGCGGGCGCACAGAGCTCGCGGTTGGTCTGCGGCTTGTTGCCAGCAGCAGCGCTAACCATGACCAAGCTCGTGTCCGTAAGCTCCTGCTTTGAGAGGTCTACATAGACGGGACTTCCATTTCTAATCAAGTGATCCATGCCGAGCGCCCAACTGATGCAGTCTGGACTCCCGCCTGGCGTGACTGGGGCATGTACTACGCCCAAAATGGGATGATTGTTGTGAAGCAATCCTACTGAAACTGCTGATCCATCTAGTCCTTTGAGGAAATCACTGGTGCCGTCGTTCGGGTCAACAACCCAGCAGAAGGAGTTGCCGGAAAGTACGTGGCCGGTCTCTTCACCCCACCAATCGCATTGCAAAATTTTCAGCAACTCCTCACGGAGAAACACCTCAATTTCGACGTCGATTTCAGCTTTATCACCGTACCCCCTACGGCCTTCCGGACGGAAACATTCCTCTGCCAATAACACACCCGCCCGCTCCACAACTTCGATGACCTGGGGAAGAATCTGCTGCAGTTGTGTATTGATCATGGCGACCTGACGAGCTAACGGGCGGAGGAGTGAAGGGTGATGCATTGTCCCTAAGCAAAAAGACAACGCTCTTAACATCTTACAGGAGCTGCGAACCAAGCCATCGACTGAGACGATCACCGGGAACGTACTCCAGCTTGTTGATGGCACCTCTGAGCATTCCGACCATGGCTTCTAAATCATGATCGTCCGGAAACCACTCTGACAGCTCGACGTTGCAAAACTCTGAACGGCTGAACACCCATTTGAGAACCATATCCCCGGTCGCGCGGAAGTGGTCTGCCATATAGATCTGGCGATCGATCTTCCATCCCCGCAGATCTAGCTCATCGGTAGCGTCCAAGATACCCGTGTCACCAAAGCAAAATCTCGTGTCGGGGTAGTGAATACCTGCAAGCGACACCTTCGCTTCTCCGACCTTGCTGTTCCAATATGCTAGGTAGTGCCATCCGCCCGAAGTGGCGTGAGGCCTCGGGAAATTTATGGCTGCCTTGCCGGTGATGAAGTGCTCATAGGTAACCCTACTCAGGTCAAGATCGAAATTACGCATCACTCGACCTCTTGGATCCTTAAAGGTTGGCCACAACCGCAGCCGTGTCAGCCGTCTGCTTACGTGGCAATGAAAAGCGTTTATTCAGCGAAACAAAACTCGACTTGCTGGGACTTCATCACTGAGCGATGACTTGTGGGCACTGGAGAGAGATGTCGCGCTGACAACTCATCACCCGACGAAATCGCCAAGTTTTTGAGAACTCCCTCATGGCCTAGGCTCGCCAGTTCCTCTTGGGTGCGACGCAGCAAAGCGTCAACGGACTCTCCCGACTCAGCGCATAGAGTAATGGCGACCAAGGTCATAGGACTCACCCTGAGCGGGCCGCTCAAAGCCGTTATCATCTCCAGCGTGGGGCTTGACTGGCCCCGTTCTAGTTTCGAAACGTATGTTCGACTGCTGACTTCAGCGAGATTTCTCTGGGTCAATCCTTTGCCCGCGCGCATCGCTTTTAGCACAGCAGCAAAAGCAGTTTTGAGCGTCATGAACACGTTCCTAATCAGCCAGTCTCTTTGAGCGTGGTTGCGCTTTATGAGACATTTTAGCTATGGGGAGCCAAACACGGTATGTCGATTGGAGTGGCTTCGCTCACCAGACAATGTTGGGGTTCCCGCGCCGCTTCTCTAGCGTCTTGCAGTCTTTGCTCAGCGTACATCGCCGAGTCATCCTCAGGCAGCGGGTAACCGGCTGCTGAGAGCGCCTTAGCGCGCTCTTCGATCAGCACGCGCCCAGGATCTCGAGCGGACTGGTAAGCCCTCCCTTTTACCCGTTGAGTTTCATTCATTTGCGACTCCTCAGAGGCTGAGTACGAACCAGAGCAAGTTTTACCAAGGATAGGCTAAGAGAAGTATCAAATTCTTCGGGGCCGTGACACCAAAAATCAGCTGGCAGTGTGGTGGCAAGCGGAGCGCGCTGGCTGAGAGGCCGAGGCGCGAGGATGGGGGCTCTTTGGGCCAAGACGCCGCCCTGGCGGGTGGCTTGTTTTACGACAGCCGTCCCTGGCAGGGGCGCGCACCAAAACTAACGTCAATCAATCGCCGATCCACTGCTGCATTCGGATCGTAAGACATAGCGCTCCCAACGAGGCTTGATTGCAGCATCGGTACATACCAACATCACGGTTTCAGCTTCCTAGTTTAGAGGACTTATGAGTCGTGATGACAAAGACACGGTGTACTGCAATGTTCAAATGCCGATGGCCAAGGGGAGGGAGCTTTCGCGGTTAGTTGCGGAGCTTAGAAAGTCAGGTGCTCATCCCGAGCTAGACTCAGTCTTTGAAAAAATACAGCACGAGCTGAGCTCGTCAATTGAGTTCGTGGAGGAGCAACTCTGCGGCGCTGGCGGATTTGGCCGGCGGTCACATTGAAATAGCTCAGCCAACGAAGCCCGCGACCTTAAGAAGAGGTCAGGGTGTCCGCATTAATGAGGAGAACCTAATGTCAAGCGGTGCTGTTGATCAGAATCTGCGTGAGCGAGAGAAGATCAGGAGGAAAGCTTTGTGGGCGCTATCTGATCTTCTGCCAGGCGATCCCAAGGCCATTCCAGTCGTGTCTATGCTTGACGAAATCGCGCGCCAGGATGAAGCCGACAGCGTGCTGAGAGATGTGGCGAAACTTGAGGATCTTCGCGACCTTGTGGTTACCGAACCTCGCTCGAGCGGCCTCCAAATTGTTCGACAAGGGAGCATTCCGCAACCGTGGCGAGAGCGATTCCTTCAAGCAAGCATCGGATCGACTCGGGTTGAAGCAGGCCCTTTCCTCAATGATTTTGAAAAATTTATTAATCTTTGGGCGCAGGAAAATCAGCGCCTAGAAGCGTACCGATCAGCCATCGACGAAAAAATCTAGGAAAGCATCTCAAGTTTCTCGAAACGCATCCGTTTGTATTTACAAGAGCAAATATATAAGGCGTTTCCATGAAGCTTCATCCGACTTCAAAAGCATCTTCTGATTTTCGTCTTTGTAGAGAGTTCGACTGCTGGCGCGGACTAGATTTTGACGAGAAATACGAATGCGCAATCGAAGTGCTACCGTCGGCGCGGATCATGATCGAGTTAGACATCGTGAGGCTCAGTGTCACTCCTGACGTCGCACAAGAGATTTCGTCATGCCTGAGAGAAGCACTGGCTATTGGTGGTGATGAGGAAGGTGATCAAGCCGTAGGCGAACATCGTCCGGCTGGATTGTTCAAGGTTCGCAGATTTATTGGAATACGCGGCCTTCAATACTCGGCTTCTGGCGAGATTGAGTTTGAAGATGCGAGCGGAGACGTCTGTGAGGAGTCACCTTCAGGCACCACGTCAATCGTGGTCTGCACAATTGAGAGTGGGGGTTATGAGTTGGTATTTCCTTTTATGTGTTACTCGTTCACTGAAGATGATGCGTTCTGGCTGAGCGAGGGCTTGCTTAGGGCCTGCCAAAAAATCGCGAAGCCTTAAATCCAGAGATTTTCCGCACAAAATGACTGCAATGACAACGTCACGAGGTTGAACAGCCAGGAACAAACTTCATCCATGATGCCCGTACGCAATCAAGGCAGGTCGTATGCGTTCGGCGCAGCAATGAGGAAAACGCCTGCAGCTGTTATGGAGCCTCTTTACTGAAGTATGCGTGGGCCACAAAGAGGTGTTCGACTACCACTCGCTAGAGCGTCAGCTCGTGAAATAAGCACGAGCCTCGCTGGTGTTTGTCCTGTGGCGCAGGCGAGGATGAAAAGCAATTCAGCCTACGCTCGGTGAGGCTCCAAACTGGCTGGCCACCCGGTAGCCCTATTTCTTAACCAGATCTTTGTATCGTTCTCGAGAGGCCAGAATCTGGTCTCTGAGCTCTTCAGGATCAATCCTCATCCCGCCGCGAGGAGTTGTCTGCAAAGTTTTCAGACCGTTGGCTGCCTTGATGAAGGCTCGCTCTTCAGCCCGTATCCATTCAGGACGTTTGTCTTTCCAAAATGACCACGCCATTCGCTGAGCCTCGTTCCTTAGTGGATGAGGCTAGTATGTGGCAGCTGAAAGAAATGTCCAAGCTAGGTGGTGACCTTGGTCATTATGTAAGCGGAGCGCGCAGACCAGGAAGGTCGAAGGCATGAGGATGGAAGCCCGCAGGGCCAAGACCTGTCGATAGACGAGGCTTGGTTTACGACAGCCATCCCCAGAGGGGCATGCCCGAAAAATAAAATAGGTTATCGAACCGCACGCTGTTCGTTCGTACGAGAAGCTACACCCATGGCGTAAAGATCATAAGTCTTTCGCAACAACAATTCGTCATCAGACGATACATGCGCATGCATGAAGACTGTCGACAAGAAACGCTTCCGTTCGCCATTGCCAACCTCAGACCAAACCCTTGGTTGCCCTTGAGCATCTGGGACTGCCAAGCGATCAAGAAGGTACTCCTCAAGGCTATGCAACCGCTGCAAGCCATCGATCAAAATATCGCTGCTCTCAGCCATTGCTCGCCCCGCACCCGAATCACACCACTCATTAGTCAGATAGCTTCCGAGATCCCCTCCAGACCAGACAGACACGATGAACCGAGCCTTTTGCCCCAGATTCCATACTACTGGGCGATGCCAAGACGGAACTGGAATGCCCATTACGAACCCCGCAGCCCAAGGGTACTTCTCGTGAGCAACAGATGGCTCGACCAGGTATTTTTCCCAGCGAGAAACTAGGATATCAATTGCATATTGGTTGGTGCTGGTTGCCAAAATTTGACGAGGCATTCGGATGCTTGGATCTGAAATTTCGTCGTCCGCGTAGCGCTGAAATTTGGAAGTCATGAATGTCCTTGGAGGAGGGGAGTGCTAAAGGTGGACGAACCATTGGTGCGGATGAAATAACGCCGCCACTCATCAACGATTGAGATGATCAGTAAGTCACGCTCTGTTGAGATTTCGATCTGCTCGCCATCGACGAGCGCTTGCGCATAGCCCTCAGCGAAGGCTGCAGCTCTGTCAAAGTCGGAAGGGGAGTCAGAGGAGTCGATGTAGCTGACTAAACGCTTCCACGCCCTGCGTTGACGATTACCCTGGATGGTCTCGGCAAACGGCACGGCCCCTTTCAAGGAGCGTGCAAATGCGATCGTTGGTAGGTTCAAAACCGGTTTCTCTAGATGTCATAGATATGAAAAACGGTTCGTTTTGAAAAACCTTGAGCCGTATAAAAATTTTTTTTGTGCCGACACAAACAGGCGTCAGTCGGACGCAAGCGCGTGGACGTGCCAAAGGCACTCAGATATCCACCGGGCCAGACCGGAAAGCTGCGGGCCAAGCGGCGAATCTTCTTCGGGCACAAAGCGGCGTAAAGCCCTTGACAAGACTTAGAACCTAAAAGGGCACCAACCCTGTAGCTGATCAACAAGACTCTTGATCGGTCGAGGGCATCAGGCCGCAGCGATCGGGTGTGGCGGTTCCTGAAGATGCTTGCCGAGCAGAGCGGGGGAGACGTCCATGATGCGTACCAGTATTGGGCAGGCGAGGTAGTCAGGAAGCATCGTATCGAGTAGCTTGCGGCATCGCGGCTCAATCGACAGGCCATTGGGCACGTACGATAGCTCCTCGTGTGATGGACTTACGAGGCTATTCGAATTTCACGTTCGATTGTAAAAGGAATTTATTTATGGCTGTTCCCGCCGAGTTCAACGCCGCACAGTGGTTCTCCGATAACACCGCGGGCGGCTCGCGCCTTACCCCTGAAACTCAGCATTCCATCGCTGACTTCACCACCATGTGGAATTTCTTCGAGGGGAATCTGTGCCGCAATGAGGGGAATATCGCTGCCTTCGAACGCGTTGCAGATCTGTATCGACCGAACGCTGATCAGCATCAGGGGGTTTGTGGTTGCGTGGCCTTCTGGCGGTCTCGCTATGCGAATGAAGAGGGCATACTGCCCAGATTCGACAGATTGGAGTTTCGCGCTAGAGATCGCAGGGTGTTGGTAGAAAGTGTTCTATTGGGGCAGAACGATGAACCGCATGATGTGCTGCTGGCAACGCTCATCATTATCTACAGGCTGCGAAATAACCTCTTCCATGGGCTCAAGTCGCTCGACACACTCAATGATCAAGTTGAGAATCTCAGGACAGCCACGTACTGCTTGTCCATTGTTCTGACGGCAACACCTTCACATCTCGTCAGACCTCAATACGCTTAATCCGGCTTTGGCGGCACGGTACTGCGGTGGCAGTGTGCCGCCTACGCCAAGAACAAATCATCAGCCTCAAATACAGAGCGAATGAGTGTTATGCAGCTGCAGGATCTGCTTGCTAAAGGATATTTTCCAATTCAGCTACCGGTGGGATTCGGCACGAAGCGACTCGCGGACAGCATTGAGCAGATCAAGGCTGTATGGGACGGCGCGCCGGGGAAACAGGCCGGCGCTTCTCAGTCTGAGAAATTCTCGGTCGCTAGATCCTCCTACAGCAGGCGCACAACCTCGATCCCTAATCCTGTTAGTTTCTATGCCTTGGCTAAGGAGATCTGTGAGTACTGGCCTCAGATCCGGGCGCATTACGATAAAAGCGAAATCTCTCGCAGCATACCCGGCACCGACGGTAGTCTCAGAGCGATCGAGCTGACGAAGTTCAGCGACTTGTATGAGGAGCGCGTATGCCAATCTGCAGGGGCCCGTTACGCGCTGATCACCGACATATCGAGCTATTTCCCAACTGTGTACACGCACACCATCCCGTGGGCACTGCACACCAAGCCGGTTGCCAAGGCGAACAAAACCAAAAAAACTCCTGAATTTTTTGGAAATATCCTTGATGGTCGTTGCATGGGGACACAGGATGGCCAAACCATTGGCTTGCCTATTGGCCCCGACACTTCCCACATCATCGCGGAAATCATCGGGGTGTCGATTGATGAGGCCATCTGCGCTGAACTGGGTGGATGGCCGAAGGGGTTTCGCTACGTCGACGACTTCACTTTCTTCTTCAACAAACGTGAGGAAGCTGAGAGGGCTCTGGCAATCATCATCAAATGCGTCAGTGCTTACGAGCTCCAGATCAACGCCTCCAAGACGAAGATCGTCGAAGTGCGAGAGCTCGTCCAGGAATCTTGGAAATACAGCCTCAAGAAACTGACCGTCTCAGCGAAAAAGCGTCAGCAGAAAGACGATATTCACCACTATTTCGAGATGTTGTTCTCACTTGAATCAAGGTTCAAGGACGAGAGCCTAGTCAAATATGGCCTAAAGCAGCTGTCCTCATCCATCGTCAAGAAGTCCAACTGGGCGATCGCCGAAGCGTACTTTCTCAAATGTGGGTATGGATTTCCCAACACGTTGCAGGTAATTACCCAAATCCTCGCGACCTACCATCGCTATGGTTATCCATTGAATATGAACGCGCTCGGCGCTTTCAGCCGAAATCTGTTGGAGTCGGCTGCCGCCGCGAATCACCACAGTGAGGCTGCCTGGCTCCTTTGGCTGTGCAAGGAGCTCAGCATCCATTTTGACGCCCTTTTGATCCGTCAGGTGCTTCAGATGGAGAGCTCCGTATGTTCGCTCATCGCTCTGGATCTCATTCATTCAAATTTAGTCGACGGTGAGGTAGATCTTGCGGCTTTAACGGGTCTACCGCTCACAGATCAGGCACTCAAAGGGAACAACTGGTTACTGGCTTACGAAGGGGGTCGCCGGCTGTGGCTCGGAAATCCAGATATCGCTTTCATAGAAGCCGACCCCTGCTTCGCAGCACTGCTAAACGCTGACGTTAGTTTTTATGACCAGGAAGCCAGGCTACCGGCTATATTCCAAGTCAAGATCGAAGCAGCGGAGGCTATTGATTTCGACTCGGATGACGAAATCGACCGTGATTTCGAGTTTGACAGTATGGATGAGGAATACTTCGATTCGGCTGTAACGGATACTGATGAGGAAGGCGAGGAGCAGGGCGCGGCAGCAGCCGGTAAAGGAAATCTAGCTGTAGATCCTGAAGCACCAGATGATTGGTGAGTCTTGCATAGACGGAAGTTGTGAACTGGATTCGTGGCTAATGCTGGTCTAGTGCATCCAATGCCTTCCTTGTACATGCTCGCCTATATGGATGCTAATCCACTTTCCTGCTTTCCTGCTTTCCTCGGTATGGCCGCTCTCAACCGATGCTGGTGCAGGATTTTGGGCCTCTAGCCGAATAGAGGCCAGTGGTGAGGGCACCGCGACCGCCCAGAAAGGGACTGCATAAGCGAAGGAAACCTTTGCCTCCAGTGTCACCGGCTTGCTAGGTCGCTCTGCGCGCTGCATCGCAACATGTAGCCTCTGCCTTATCGCTTTGCGGGCCACGGAATTGATTTCCACACCAGCTAACGTGAGCAGGAGCCGTGTGTACGCCAACCGATGAAAATCGTCAGGGCAGCTTGGGTGGCGGAACATCGGTTCAAAGCAATACTCGATCAGCTGCAGCATCACACCTAGGTTACAGCGCACTTGCAGGAACATCAGACAGACAAAATCGGCTATGACGGGCACAGCAGTATCAAATGTTAGGTTCGGTTCGGCTAAGTAACTTCGCAACCGGTTGATCCCTATATTTGCAAACGTCTCACCCTGATCCATCATGGCTATAAGGTCTGCAGCTTGGATCGAGACGAAGCTGCGCCTGGTCATCACCAATTGAACAATTGCACGAGAGTACTCAGCACGCGTCAAACGCTCTGATATCAGTTCATTCGTCAGTAGCATTTGAGGAGATGCGCCCCTGATCTCTAGGAACCCTGCTATAGCTCGGAAGCGGGCGTCTAACGACAGTAGGGCACCACCGTATTCCAGGCAAACAAGCAGGGTTGCATACTCTCCTTCACCCAGAATGTCTTTGAGTGTATGCATCTGTGCCGCCAGTGTGGGTGGGCCATATGCCGGTACCACCTCACAATACTCATCAATAGCGGCATAGATTGAGTCGAGAAAGGCACGCTCCCGATGCCAATTTTCCTCTGTCTGCTCCTGCATACCGAGTTGCCCATCGTGCGAGAAGAGCGTCCCTCCCTTGTGAAATCGCGTTGACGACTCGATCTTCGTTTCTAGCGCTTGCTTGGTGGCAGCAGCTACATACAGCCTGGGGATGTGCTCCAGTACATCGAGCATTCCAAGCGTCGCAAGCTCTACCAGCATGGGAAGATCTACCACCCAAGAGTGATCGGAGGCAGCGATAACCGGGAACTCATCGTGGGTCTGGCCCACACCCATCGAGACCTCCAGCAATGGCCCCTCATCGGGCCAGCCTCTGACGAGATCGATCACATCCACACCGAGCATCTGCGCGATCAGTCCAAGCGTAGCCATGTGCTGGCTGTAGAGCCCAATTGTGTTAAGGCCCTGTGTTTTTTTTCGTTCGATTTGCTCAATGAAGAAGGAGAAATCCAGCTCACCATCCTCACGCGTGGGGATGGTCATGGCGACTAAACTTTTGCTCGGAACGACCGCGCTTGAGACCTGCCCATATGATAGGTCGAGCAAACGTCGGTGAATGGTCACTATCCGCCTAACCTTGAGCGTCTGCTCTCCTATCAAGCTGCGGATTGTTGTGGTTTCGCCAACTTTGAGACCAATAAGCGCGACAGCCTGCGCGGAGTCCGCAGCGATGAACTCCGCGCTCGGTGAGAAGGGTGGGTCAATGTCAAAATCTATTGAAACGTAACCGCTGCCGCCGTTGCTGTCTTCGAGTTCGACTGAAGTACCAAAAGCGACCTCAACTGGGTTGGTGAGGAAAGTGTCCACCGTGCCGGATGCCATGACCATGAGTGAGATGTGACCGGCCGCAGCCTCAAGATTGCCCAAGTTCACTCGCATGGTGCGGTAAATGCGAGCGATGCCTCGATCATGCATCCCCCGACTTATCTCTGCGTTAGCAAGTTTCAATTGATCCTGAGCGGAGCCTTCGAGAAAGACAGGAAGCGTGGCTATGCACGCGTCCATCTGCCCAGGGTTTATGTTGGCTAGAACCTGGATCAGCAACAACCATGCACTGGCATCAAGGGGGCTCTCAGAAACGATCATCTCTGCGATTTCACGCATCCTGGGCCAATCACCGGCGTTACCGTAAACGTTCAAAGCCACGTTTCGGACATCTGCGGACTGGCGCCATTCCCCTGGAAGCGACTCCAGCAGATCTCGAACCTTCGCGCGCTGATCAGTTAGGGCGTATGCGTGAAGAAGATCAACGTGCAATGGAGTGAACGAGTCGCGAGGAAGCACGCGTTCGAGCATCGCGATAGCATCATCGTGACGCCGTGCATGGAGCATCCACTGCGATGCCATGGACAGCTCCAGCAAATCGCTGCTTTGCGGTGCGAGTTCAGCCACACGATTCTCGAATGCCTGGCGCACTGCTTCGTTATCGATAAAGGCCCGAGCAGCGAAAACCCCATCGGTAATATTGCTGTTCTGGGGAGTGACACCTAGCAGCAAAAGCTCTTGCTGAACTGCATCATTGCGTTGCTGACGCAGCAACAATTCCCAGTGCATGTGGCGGAGTATCCGCAGCACTTTCGCCGACTCCTCCGTGACAGGCCGCTGCACCTGTACACCGTAGGCAGACTCGAGCTTTGGCTCTCTACCCGCAACCAAGCATGCTTGGCCGAAGATAACCAGTGCGTCATCAGGAAGCTGGTCAAGGTGATCGGAGAAGCGATCAACAGCTTCACCTTCACGATTCAAATCGCATAGGGCCTCAAGTTCCACTCGGGCCGAGGTCTCATGTTCTGGGACGCCGCGCTGTCTTCCCTGCTCGATCATGTCCAACGCCTGAGCCGCCTGCCCCAATAGCAGATACGCATAGGCAAGGTGAAACACGACGTCAGTCTTTGTCCTGGGACTTTGCTCGGCCCATAGAGCATTCTCGCGATCCTCAAACTTGGACATGGCGTCCATGATGAGCTCACGTCGATCCAGGGGCTGAGATCGCGTGTTCACGTGGAACGGGTTGTCCGTAGCGAGTCGCAGCGTAAAACGCAGATAGTTTTCGACGATGAAAATGGAACTGTCAGGCTGCTCCAAAGCTTTCTTGATAGCGTTGACGGCACCAAGATCGTCCCCGGCGCCAGCCCTGGAACTGGCCACCATCTGCCAGGCCCCGGATTTATCGCGAAAGGCTTCGGGGATCTCGTCTTCAGTTAGCTCTTCTCTATTGAGGACTCTTGCGTTGGTGTAAGCGATCCATACCGAATACGACTCCGGAAAGCGAGCCTGTGCCGCCTGGCCAACCTGGAGGGCAGCCTGCACATCATTTTTGAGCATGTGAGCCCGGACATGACCCGCAGCGATACGGTCATCGTCGGTATAAAGGTTTGCGGCTGCCTCAAGATCTGTCGAGGCGATCTCATCGTCCCCAAGATGCCAGAAGCACATCCCACGAAGGAAATACCAACGGGCCTTCTGGTAAATATCAAACGTGTCCAGCTCGTCCTCGAGGAGTTCCAGCTGAGTCAAGGCATCCTTGTATCGGCGATCGTTGTGCAGCGTGCTGATGCGGTCGAGTTGGCGCGTAGCAAATGTAGTTTCCGACCCTTGGATTGCGATGGGGAGGTCATCAGTCAGCAGTGTGCTGCCGGCAGCGCGACCAACGGAGAGGAGGGGAGCGAGATATTCCGCCAGCGGGGTAAGCTCTGACGCGCGCTCATGGCTGACAGGCATCGTACCCATTTGGTAGGCCCGCACACTCTCGCGTATCAGCTTGGCCGTATGAAATTCCTTGGCAAGCTCACCCAGATGGGCTGAAGCGGAAGAGAGATCGATTTCTCCGGCCGTGCCATTGAGCTCAGCACACACAGATAATAACTGCGACCACACTGCGCCGCTGTCCCGGCTAGGTAATGCCTGGGCGATAAATTGCTTTTGGTATCCGGCTTCCTGAGTGCGATCCGAGTCTAGGTCGTGGGGGACGAACTTCAGGTGGAGCGCGAACTGGCGCAGGTCTTCGTCGTTAACCGTGGCCTCATTGTATTGCTCAGCTGCAGCCTTGATGGCGGCGTAAGCAATCCGGTTCCGAGCGTTACTCAGACCCTCTGAATGCACACGGGTGTACCAGGACTCATGTGAAAGAGACGCCAAGGCCAGCCTGACAACCTCTACCGCGCCTTCCATGGATGACGAGCTAGACACGTGGTAGACGATCAAATTGTCGTCCAGTCCACGCTGGAATGTTGGCTTGATGAAATCGAGCCACGCAAGCCCTACGGCTTCGGTAAAAACGTCATTGGCAGTCGCCTTGAGTGACCGCTTCATCTGCATTCTGATGGTTGCTTTCTGTCCAGTGCTCGCCGACGCAGCATGGACAACGAGGTCGTCAGTATTGTGGTCAAATCCTCGACCTTGGAACAGCAACCCGACGATGGCAAACCCTTCGCGCAGCCCGGCACATGGGATGCCTAGGCACATAGCGAGTAACCGCACCGCCTGTACGCGTTGCTCAAACGCACCGCCACGCCCGCCAGTTGAAATAGGGCTTGCGACCTTTTTCTGCTGGGGTTTCGGTTTTGGGTTGGGAGCTTTTTCTCCCTTTGCCTTTGGAGGCCTTGCCATACCTGGCTCGCACAACTGATATAGGGCCCTATCTTATCGATCATTAAGCGCCATGCGTAGCGTTGACTTCGCAAGAAAATTACATAGCGTGCGGCCTGGGGCATGGAGTTCGTATCGAGCGCCAGCATCGTCGAGATGTACCATCCTATGACCACCAAAAAACATAAAAAGGCAAGCGGAGCGGGCAGGCGTGAGGATTGAAGCCCGGCAGGGCCGAGACTTGGCTCCGCCAGGCTCGGTTCACGACAACCATCCCCGCAGGGGCACGCTTATACCCAAACTGGTAACCCGTGCAATCGCTATCTCCTCAGCAAGCCTTTAAGGTTTTCTTGCGCGTAATGGTCACCTCTCCATGATGAAGATTGCTGACTCTTAGATGCACTCCCGTGTAAGGGGGGACGGAGACTCATCCTTCATCTCTTGAAAGCTCAGTGAGTGCTGAGGCTAGCGCCGTCGCCTGCTGAGGCGTGAACCTAAAGCGCGACTCATCGATTTTGATCGAAATTACGCCGTTGGATTCCGTATCCAGGAGAACAGCGTAACTGTTGTCATCGTCTATGACTTCGCACTCGGCAATACCGGGCCGAGTGAAGACGGCGAGCCTAATTTCGTCTGAGTCACCTTCGGGCGAACCATCCTTGAACGTGAAGAATCTGTTCGGCGGCAATTTTGTACTCATGGTCTCGATAGTCCTCAGAAAATATGTCGCATGAGTATTTAAACGGAGGCGAAATTCGAAACTTGAGTGGTGGGTTTAAAAGACATCTGCCTGAAAAGTAATTTTGCGCAGCGCTAAAGTTTTGCTCGAAAAAATCCGTTTAAGTTTGTATTTCACGGGAAAGGGCTGAGTGGGCAATGTTGAAAGAGCATGATTCTGCAGAAATTGTTAGATTCAGGGCCGAGCGCGCATTTTTATCTCATGACGGTGACGGTGACGGTGAGGAAGCTAGGTGGTTCGAGGCATCTGTTGAACTCGCAAATAGCCACGTCAGGCTCGTTCTAGACGGGTCTGAATATGACTTCACTGCTCAGCAATGTGGGGAGCTAGCTGATGGGCTGTCGACCCTGGTCAAAACGCTCTATCAACGGAGCGCAATCCTCACTGGTATCCCTAATCCGCTGATATTGGATTTTGGTAAACTATTTCACCAACTGATTGTGTCTCGTACTCAGTCCACACAGCAGGATTGGTTGTGCAACCACGGGTACGACTTGGACGGAATGTTTTTTGGAGCATCTGGATCGTTTCGCTATCCAGATTCGCAAAGCTATTTTCAGCTTTTCATAGGGGTGAACGACGAGCTATTCGCACCGATCTTGGGGATCGAAGATAGGGTATTCAAGTTCAGCGTGGAGGACGCTTCGTGGTTGATTGAACAGCTGTGCGTAGGAGGATACTTGCTAGCTCTGCTTGAGAGACCGTAAGAGGAGTAGCCTGCTCCTTCATGGACAACTTAGCATGGCTAGCTCACGTTTGAAAAAACCTCAACCCCTGCATGGAGTGGCGTAGTTACGATTATCCGTTGAAGACGTGCAGCTTGTTGTAGACAGCATCCGAGGCGCTGAATGTAATCTCACGCAGGGAAGGCATGGAGATTACACAGGCACCGATGTAGGTGCCATGAGCTAGCTGCTATATGTCGAATGCCGCATTGATGGGTAAACTACCTGTTTTTTGCGGTGTGATTGGCGGATTACAATGGAGTGGCAACCTTCTTTTCTCTCGCGGCTGTTCAGAAGGGCGGCATCATGGCGTATGAAGATCGAGAATGATCAATTCAGCGTCACGTTGAATGAGCAAACGTATTCGATACCTCTCGAAGCGTTTTCCTCACTGCGCTTTCGCGATGGCCTGTTATGGACAAACGTCACTGCTTGGGTTGGTTACGAGATTCATCTCATCGGCTTGCCAAAGTCGGCTCGTCACACGCTGAGTGAGCAGCTTCGAGCCGTCACGAGCAGGCAGAATTTCCGTACTTATTACGCCAGGATCATGGGTTGGCTGAAATTGGTCGATCAAGTTGCGCTGACGGTAGACGCAGAACATCGATGGCTGACACACGACATGCAGCAGGAGCTTCTTTCCGAGAAGGATGCTTTGAAAATCGACGATGCTGATCTCAAGGCACTGTTTGATTCTCCAGTTATCCAAACTGCATTGGGTGACAACAAGACACGCGTGTTAGGGCGGTTGCGCCAATGGTCTCAGGATTGGCCAACGCATTGGCAGACTCGTAACAAAGCGCACATGATCCGCGAGCTGGATGCTTGCTCAGATCTTCTGGATAACGTCGAGTCCCGTGAGCTTAATGATGAGCAAGCAAAAGCTGTGGTTTGCTTCGACAATCGGGTTCAGCTTATTGCCTCCGCCGGCTCCGGCAAGACCTCTACGATGGTTGCCAAGGCGATTTACGCGGTTCATCGCGGTTTCGTGGCCCCATCCGAGATCATCATGCTGGCCTTTAACAAAGATGCTGCACAGGAGCTGCAGGAAAGGGGCGCTCAGTCTCTCGGAAGGCTAGGTATGGCCGGTGTCACGATCAATGCACTGACGTTTCATTCACTGGGCCTAAAAATCATTGGCGGTGCGACAGGCAAAAAACCTAGCGTCCCCAAGTGGGCTACCAAGGCGGATCTTGGGCTTGAGAAACTTGGTGTGATCGTTGACACGCTTAAAGACAGGTCAGACGAGTTTCGCACCAAGTGGGATCTTTTCCGCTTGGTATTCGGGCGGGATCACTCCACTGCGCCGTTGAGAGATGTGGCGGAAGCTTTCGACAGGGAAGGGGAAGCTCGGCTAATCACACTCAATGGTGAGCATGTCGCGAGTCAGGAAGAGCGCTTGATTGCCAACTGGCTTTTCTACAACGGCGTCGAGTACGCCTATGAGCGCCCCTACGAACACGACACTGCAACTGCCGATCACCGCCAATATGCGCCCGACTTTTATTACCCGCAGCTGAACCTCTATCACGAGCACTTTGCCTTCGATGCAGAGGGCCAGGCACCCGCGCATTTCGTGAATTATGCGGAAGGGGCCGATTGGAAGCGGAAGACCCATGCCAGCTATGGTACGCAGCTGATCGAGTCGACTTCACTCCAATTGCGGACGGGTGAGATCTTCGCTCATCTCTCTCAAGAGCTGACGTCGCGGGGCGTGGAGCTAGATCCAAACCCCGACCGTCCGATCCCGGACTCCGGCCTAGTACCACTGGAACATATTGACTTGGTGAAGGTGCTCCGATCGTTCATCTCTCACTTCAAAAGTAATAGCCTGACGGCGGCGATGCTGCACGAACGGTACGACGATCTTCCGATCAGCGTTTTCAAGTTCCGGTACAAAATGTTCCTGGAACTCGCGATTCCGGTGATCGAAGGCTGGGATGCCGCCCTGAAAGAAGACCGTGGGATCGATTTTGAGGACATGATTAACCTGGCCGCAGATTGCCTAGAGCGTGGCTACCAGTCGCCTTATCGCTTGGTCATGGCTGACGAATACCAAGATGCCTCGCGCGCACGTGCGCGGCTTTGCCGGGCGTTGGTTCAAGAGCCCCATAGTCACCTGTTCGCGGTGGGTGATGACTGGCAGTCAATCAATCGATTCGCTGGCGCGGATGTGAGTGTGATGACTGGTTTCGTTGAATGGTATGGCCACGGTGAGGTATTCCGATTAGAGAAGACTTATCGCTGCCCTCAGGCTATCTGTGACGCCTCCAGCCAGTTCGTGGCTAAGAACCCTGCTCAGTTGCAGAAGACCGTGATTTCTGTGACGGAGCCCATCGGCCCCGCATTCCAGGCATTTCAGCTATCGAGTAGGGATCAGGTCCAGGATGGCTTGCGCCAGTATTTGGACGATCTTTACCAGCAGCTTTCGACCGGCGTAGTCCCCGGGGCAAATGGTCGGCTGATAACAGTCTTCGTACTTGGACGCTACAAAACCGATGCGCAATTCATACCCCAGGGGTGGGAGCAACGCTACGGCAACAAACTTGAGATCAGATTCAAAACCATTCACACCTCAAAGGGTGATCAGGCCGACTACATTTTGCTCCCCGGAATGATGGCTGGAGGATTCCCGAGCATGAAAGGGGACGATCCGGTCTTCGGCCTAGTGATGCCCGAAGGAGACACCTACCTGCATGGCGAGGAGCGCCGACTTTTCTACGTGGCGTTGACCCGGGCTCTTAGGTCTGTAGTGATGTTCACTGTGTCTGCCAGAAATTCACCATTCCTCACCGAGCTGGTAAAGGACGGGGTGGTAATAGTTACAGATATCAAGGGTGAACCAATCCAGGAGGAACGATGCCCTGTGTGCCAACATGGGGTCGTGCTTCAGCGCACCGGGAAGTTCGGTGATTTCAAATCCTGCTCAAGCTTTCCTCGTTGCAAGTACAAGCCCGGAAAACCAAGACGCCAAGATACTCCGCAGGCAAAACTAACTCGGCGACGTTAAGGGCATCAGTACCAGCCAGCCCCGCACCCGGATAGCGCAAAGCCTTCATATGTGGCATATAGCCGCTAACGAAGTGGCGCGTAGGTTTTCATTGTGACTACGTCGACGCGTGTATTGAAGGCGATTGCGGCCCAGCGCTGGGCGGCGGGCCGAGAACCAGGATCAGGAAATGTCAGGGAAAATCGTACGCGGCGCCAGCCGCTGTTGGTGGGCGCTAGTCGCCGGTGGACGTGCAGCCCGGCGATCATTCGCAGCTTGGCGAAGTGAGGATGGACTCTATTTCGAGCCCTTGACTCCCATTCTGGTGGAGGACGACAGAGCGGCAAGATATGAGCGTGAACTCTTGCGAGCACTGCAAAACGATGAAGTACTCAACATAGCAATAACCGGTGGCTATGGGGCAGGTAAAAGCAGTGTCCTGAAGACGTTTTTCGAACACCATCGCAGCTTCAAACACACTTTCGTATCGCTGGCCACGTTCACCAAGGCGAACGCGCCTACAGCTGTTTCGGTGAAGCCGCTTGATGACGCGTCTGAGTTTACAGCGCCCGAATTAGCTTCGCCGGCACCGGTTGTGGGCGGCTCCGATACTACAACCAGTGGCGACCTGATCAACCGGATCGAAGAGACGATCGTCCAACAGCTCCTTTACGCGGTACAAGCAAAGCAGCTACCCAAGACACGGCTCAAGCGCATTTCTCACGCGTCAACGCTCCGCGTTTGTTGGCGTACCCTGTGCGTCGCAGTGATCGGGTTCGCCGCACTGCGCCTGGCGGTACCGAAGTTGCAGACTCTATCCGAGGTAGCAAAGGATTGGGCATTGAAAGGGCTGATGTGGCTCCCCGAACTCATCGCCCTTGGTGTCGTAGTGGCAGGTGGTGTGTGGGCCCTGTATTCAGGCTTGAAGCTTCTTTCACTCTTCAGCGTCGATGGCCTGACGCTCAAGGGGGGTAAGCTTGAGGCAACTCATCATGGTTCGGTACTGCACAAGAACATTGACGAGATCATCTACTGCTTCGAGCGCAGCGACATCGACGTCGTAGTGATCGAGGATCTGGACAGGTTCGACATCCAGGAAATCTTCTTCAGGCTGCGCGAGATCAACTTCATCATCCGCCAGTCTCCCCAGGTCAAGCGTCCTATCCATTTCATCTATGCGCTGCGGGATGAGATGTTCACCGTCACAGACAAGACGAAGTTTTTCGACCTGATCATTCCTATCATCCCTGTGGTGAACTCGGAAAACTCCCGTGAAAAACTGGTCGAACTGCTGGGCCAAAGACATATGGGTGGTCAGCCGCTGAATGCAGGTCTCAAGCCCAAATTGATCGAGACCGTGGGGTATCACATCGACGAGATGCGGTTGATCAAAAACATCGTGAACGAGTTCGACATCTACGCGAACATTCTCGCGAATGACGGCTTGCCGCTTGATCCGAACAAGCTCTTTGCGATGGTGGCGTTGAGGAATCTCCATCCAGAGGTGTACTCGGATCTACTCAAGCGCAAAGGTGTTGTATACCAGGTCATCGAAGGTTATCCCGCGTGGGTCAAATCTGAGATCCGGCGTGACCAGACCGCAATCGCTGAGCTGAAACAACGCCGAGAGGAACGAGAGGCGGAAGTCGCCAGTGACATTGCGAGCCTTCGTGCATGTGTCTGGTTTGCATTAATCCGTACGGGAACCCTCCACCACGCCAACAACTTGTGGCTTGAAGACCGTACAGAGATTTCACTGATGGACTTTGTCACGGACAGTGTCTTTGAGCGCGTAGTCAGTCAGAGATTCGTCTATCCGTTCGTGAACTCCAGATCGTTGGGAAATCAGAGAGGGGAGCCTTTGAACCCCAAGGCGGTGCTACAGGAGCTGTCATATCCTGAGCGTGTTACAGGCCTTGAGGTATCCCTCGACGAGATTGATGACGAAATCAGCGTCATCCAAGCAAAAATCACCGGGCTAAAGACTATGCCGTTCCGGCAGGCGTGCAGCGGTAACTATGGAGAGTCATTTGGCACCTGGCTCCAAGGCTATGAGCTGATCACTTTCCTGCTGCGCCGAGGCAACTTGGACACCGATTACACTGACTACCTCGGCTTTTTCTACGAGGGCTCGCTGACCCAGTCGGACAAAATGCTCACCATGGCCCTTGCCCGGGGCGAAATGCTTGATGTTGGTTCACCCATCCGAAATCCCGAGCGCGTAGTGAGCAAGCTGGATTTCGACTCGATCAACAAGGGCAAAGGGCTGTTGGTGCACTTGATGGCCGAGCTCGTTCGCCCTCGGCACGACGACGTCCGCGTCAGGGAAGAAAAGCTGTCGGTAATCATCAAAAGCAGCTTTCAGCACTTGCCGCGTCTTGCGGAGGTGGTCGAACTGCTGCCGGAGGAGGCGAAAACTGGGTTCATCAAGGCTCTGTTCAAACATCATCCCAACGTCATCAATGAACTCGTCGCCTACGACAAGTCGAACCTGGTGCGCGAAGACTTGGTGATCATAGTGTTGGACAGTCTGATGGCTGACCAGGTCACACAGCTTGAAGGGCGCAGCGATACGCTCTTCAAAACCATCAACGATCTGCGCCATGTTTCGAAACTTATTCCCGGACTGACCTCAAACCAGATGGGATGGGCTTGGCTCAGAGAGAGGCCCGCGCAGTTCTGGAATGTCAGCGAAACCTGCACCCTTGAAGAGCTCAGAGCGCTGGTGGAGTGGGGGTGCCTGAAGCCTACATTGCGGATGTTGGAGCTGCTATGCAGCACCCTGGAACCTGGCACCGAATCAGTCATGGTTTCGCATCAGCAGCTTACCCAGTTAGAGCTCGTGGGCTTCGATCAACTTATCGGGCAATCAGCCTCTGAATACGTGCATGAACTGCTGAGTCAGGAGGGTACCCTACCTGAAACGGAGAGCTCACTGGTTGATCTGTTTGCATTGGTGGACGGTACCAAAAACATGGAGACGCTTCAGCAAGCGCTCTTCAAACACACCGACTGCTTGATCACCGATCTTGAAAAGCTTCCTCATGCACTTTGGTTGCCGGCTCTGAAGTCTGCGCGCCTGTGCAACCTCGGGGATACGGTTTGGACATTGTTCAACAGCGTCATCACGAGCCTTGGAGACGCCTCGTCGTCCGAGGTAGAGCGACCAGATTTTGGTCAGTCTGTTATTCCGAGCTTCCTCGATTTTGTCACATGTCATTCAGCAAGCCTGGCCAAAGAACTTTGGGGGGGCGATGGAGATGAGCAACTGCAAACATTCTTCATCCAGCAAGAGCAGCTCACCAATGACACACTGACGACCCTGTTCTCGTCGATCGTGTTGGCGCCTATCGTTCTTTTGAAGAACTCCGTCCCGACGAGCCGGTGGCCCTGGTTCTCCACCTCCTCCTTCGTCCCATACAGCTCAGAAATCAGGCAGCTTCTCGCCCAGCATGATTCCTCCCTGGAGGCAAGTTACATTGCCCACCATTGGCGGGACGCACGTGACACGCTCAGTCTTTCTAGCTTGCCGATTGGCTTGGTTACAGCCCTCAGCCGCTCAGGTGTTGCATCTCTGGTCGATACCATGACGATGTGGCAGGGCATCACCGCAGAGATGTTCAGCAGTTGGGAGGGCTCGGTCGTAGAGCTGGCCAACACTTGCGTTCGCGCAAACAGGGAGCAAGCCACATTCCCGGGCAGCTACCTGCCTGTTATCCGGCATTGTCTTTCGGATGTCTCGCTGAGCACATTGCAGCGGACAGACATGGTCATCCAGGCGTTGCAGATGAATTGTGCCTGGACTGACGTGGCCCAGGCGCTGCCTCTGCTGGGAGATGAGCATGCGGAGCTTGTGGGGAAGACGCGTGCACACCTTCCGCCGTCCTCAGACGTCAGACGGCTGGTCGAGGCGCTGAAACGTCGTGGGTTTGTAGGGGTTGTGAGGTATGAGGCCAAGCGTACTGTGGTGTTCAACAAACGAAGCCAAATAGCCCAACCTGAAATTGGCCTGGACGGACGAACAGCAGACTTGGCTGCCGGCGCCGTTCAGGTATCAGGAGTAGAAAGCTGGAGCGGATCATGAAACGAGACTTTCTAAAGATCTATGTGGACAGCCAACCGCGATCTCACCAGGCGGTGGACGCCCTAGTACGATACCACGAGGCCATGGCTGCCGGGCTTCCAGCAGAGGAGGTGGAGCGTTTGCGGACTGAGGCAGAGACCCTTTTTCAGGCCGTATCTTATTACCAACTGAGGGCGATGGGTATGCCATCTCCGAAGCCGCAATGATGTTGCTCAGAAATCCCCTTCTGAGATGCCACAGGGTCATAATAGGTTGGAGGGGATTGTGGTTTTTTTTGGCTTGAAAACTAAATTCCCAGCCCCCTGTGTGATGGCGTAGCGACAGCAGCTCCAATTTCGCGATTGGCGGGTCGTATAGATGCCTGGCATCGGGGCTTGGATAAGAGACAGTGTGTCCGTCTATCGCATTATCCAAGAACGCCTCAGCGTGCCCGTCACCAACTCTGAACACTGGTTCGACGCAGTCATGCCAACCGGGAGGAGGCTGTACTCCTGGGAATAACGACAGGCCAGCCCCTGACAGGCGTTGAGTCGATATACCGAACTAAGGATGGGCCCCCATGACCACTACAACACGGTCTATTCAACGACTAAAAGCCAGTTGCGAGTGACGGCGGGATAGTGCGGGCCGAATGGCTAGCGGATCGCTCGGGCGAGAAGTCTTTTTAGAATTGCAGAGGCGGGGCATTGGCAAGCGGGCTGTGGCGCAAGTGCGCCACATATTATTCAGCGTCAGAGGCGCCTTTAACAAAACTATCCACACTTTGCGGCTTTTCAACGGCATTAGCCAATGCTAGCGCTCGCATCTTCGACGTCGTCCTCAAAAGCCAAGGTCAATTCCAAAGCCAGGTCATAGCCGTCCTCCGCAAGTTTCTCAATGGCCGCATGAGCGTCTAAGTCAATGGTTAGCTGCGCAGGATTTCCATGAACGAGTTGAGAGCGCACATTGTAGAGGTCGTAAAACTCGCTAGCTTTACCACTACCTAAGTACTTCTTAACCAGCCGCTTGCAGGCCCTTGAAATCGACTCGCGCTTAGCATCTTCCAATAATGTTTTCAGCCTGTTGCCAAGTTCCAGTGAGCACCCTATCTCCGGAATTTTATCAGCTAGAGCATCAAGAGCATCCACAACATTCTGCTCTACAACGCCTCTGGTGCAGAGGATCTCTACTGCGGTCATCGACAAAATCAGTTTCGATTTTACATGTGGCGCGGCTAAAGCCAAGCCTAGCACCGTCAGTGCTTCTAAAGTGCGTACGGTACCGTAGTTGAATTCAGAATCGGGGAGGGTAATGTCACTAAGTGTTTTGAGATCGAGTGCCAATGGCGCTGGCGCTGCCGCTGGCCAGTGAGTCCGCTGAGACGTCTCATACACCTGGGGCTGATAGCTGATTGGTGTGACATTGGCCTTTCTAAAAATATCACCTATGGCCAGAGTGGCTATTCGTTGATCATCATTGAAAGAAATCCAGTCTTGATGTGGAACCTTGAGCTTTAACAGGGTGATTTTAAGCTTCATCATCATCCCGGCCAATTCCAGCTCGGCTTCGTGCTTGTCTGAATAACCGTCCGATGAGATGAGAAATATATCATTGGCCATTCTTTTAACCGTGACTCGCTTGCTGCAGGAGTCGAATATCTCCTGAGGCGCTGAGATCTCAAGGGCGTGATCGGTTAACTTAGCCGCAAATGAATAGGTGTACACTTTGATCCCTCAATGCTGTGAGTCTAAAGAATTCCATGTCAAATTTGACATTCAGCGGGTATATAACATGACGCAGCGAGCTTAGACAGAGACACCGTCAGCGGAAGGGGAGCTATGAGGTTTAAGCTCAGTGATTGTGAGCGTGCATTTTTGGATAATTTTACACACTAGCTCCTACGGGGTGGCTGCTTGGCGAGGCGTATGATCCTCTTATAGCTTGTCGCCACAGCCAACGTCCAGGAGCGGGCAAGATGCAGGCACACGTGGGTATCCGTACATGGTTCCTTAAGCAAAATGACCGGCTTCAGGATGCAGCAGACCTGTTGCTGAAGAGGGGCGAAATGATGCACTCGATGTCGCCTCCCATAGAGCGTCTCAGGTTTTAGGCCTTCTATTCCGACAGCCTGCAAAGATTTTGAAGTGGAAAAAGGGCATTGCGAGGCCCTTCGGTTATACTCAAAAAAGTCTTACTGAGCCAACCAGCTCTCTGCTTACTTGGCACCAAACTAGCCCTTCCATTCCCTGAGGGTCTTGTGGTTGCTGCCCTTCATTTCGATCACTGACCGTTCTGACCAACTTCCACCGCTCTACAATTCCTATAATCCATTACTCTCCGTCGCAGATAGCAGTTACTCGAGATAGCGCCTTGCCCCAGTCTGTGGCATATAGCCAGTCACATTGCCTTCGGCTTGGAAGCCCAGAGTCCGATTGAAGCCAAGCTTAGTGAGAAGTGGGGATGTACCTTTCAGCGCTGTCTATACGTAATTTCCGGCAGTTTGGCGATCTGACTCCAGGCTTTCTAATCCACTTTAACGAGGGCGTCACTGCGCTTGTAGGGGAGAATGATGCCGGCAAGACCGCAGTAATCGACGCCATCCGGCACGTCCTGCAGACCCGTGACTCGGACTTCCTTCGGCTTGAACTGGAGGACTTCCATGTCACAGGGAGTGGCGAGCCTACAACCGACATCACTCTGGTTTGCACGCTGTCCGGGTTATCCACGCTGGAACTCGGAGCATTTGCTGAGTACGTAACGTTTTCTGGTGGCGAGGGCCTGCTTCATGTGCACTGGTCAGCACGTCGGCTCGCGTTGCCGGCTGCGTCACGTCGCTGGGTCGACATCCAAGTCCGTTGTGGGGCGCGCGGAGAGGGGCCAGCCCTGGACGTTGGAGCGCGCCAGTTACTGGCGACCGCCTACTTGAAGCCTTTGCGGGATGCTGAACGTGAGATGTCGCCGGGTCGTAACTCTCGCTTGTCCCAAGTTCTGTCCAGCTTTCCGGGAATTGAAACTGGTGAGTCCTACGAAGGTAAGACACCGCCGGCGTCAACAGCCGAGGCTTCCGGCCTTAGCATTGCCGGTATGGGCGATTACATGCGTGAGCTCGTCAGAGGACATGGAGCAATCAGGGTTGCCCAAGCGACGATCAACGAGCGCTATCTGGAACCTCTCTCACTGGCTGGACAACCACTTCATAGCCATCTGGGCTTCGGCGACAGCGGCAGTGAGACCACAAAGCTCAAACAGATTCTTGAGCGCCTGGAATTGGGGCTGTTGGACAAGGGCTCGGGGCTAGCAAAGGGCAGCTACGGCCTGGGCTCCAATAATCTGCTGTTCATGGGCTGCGAGCTCCTCCTGCTGGGCAAGGAGCCAGACGGTCTGCCACTGCTGCTAATCGAAGAGCCGGAGGCGCACCTTCATCCGCAGCGCCAACTAAGACTGATGGAGTTCCTTGAGCGAGCCTCCCAGCCTCAAGCCCAAGCTCAGGAACACGCTCAAGAACAAGTGCGGACACGGCCCGTGCAGGTGATTCTGACAACACACAGCCCCAACCTGAGCTCTAAGACTGCCTTGGAAAACCTCGTTCTCATTCAAGGTCAGCGTGCGTTCTCCATGGCGCAGGGGCGAACCAAACTGTCGGTTGATGACTATCGGTTTTTGAGTCGTTTCCTGGATGTCACCAAAGCCAGCCTGTTCTTTGCCAAGGGGCTGCTCATCGTTGAAGGGGCTGCGGAGGCAATTCTTCTGCCTGCATTGGCCCGGCTGCTTGGGCGTGACCTGACCGAGCATGGTGTGTCGATCGTCGACGTCGGTGGGGTCGGTTTACGTCGATATGCTCACATCATGCAACGCGCCGACGAGTCTGAAGGCGCCATTCAAATCCCCACAGCCTGCATCACCGACATGGACGTGATGCCCGATTGCGCGCCAGCCATCATGGGGCTGAGCCCAAATAAGCTCACATCCAATGGTAAGCCGGTGCCTCGTCGGTGGCGCATGCTGAGCGACTTCGGCGCTACTGATGTTGAGCGAGAACCTAAGCTAGCGGCTCATCGGCAAAAACGGACACGCGGCGATGGCCAGTACGTGAAAACCTTCGTGGCCAATCATTGGACGCTTGAGTATGACCTGGCCGTCGAGGGACTCATGGATTGGGTACATCAAGCCGCCATGCTGGCTTTGCATGACGCGAAGATCAACGAGCGAAAGCTGACACGAGAGAAAGTCCTCGATAGGGCAAGCAAGGCGCTGGAGGCCCTCAAGACTCGGTACCCCACCGATGAAGAGCGAGCTACCGAGATCTACCGTCTTGTGGACTCCGGCTCCAAGTCGATCACCGCACAGCACCTGGTCGACCTGCTGCAGATGGCATTTGATGAAGGTGAGCTCGATCAGGCGAGCTTGCGTATAGCGCTGCCGACCTATGTCGTTGACGCAATCAACTACGCCACAGGCGGCCCGATCCTGGCTCAAACACCAGAGTCACTTGCTGTTCCCACAACCACGGCCGATGAACAAGCAGATGGGATGGAGGAACTTGCATAATGCGGCTCCAGGATCTTGTCCCGCCAGTAACAGATTTAGACATCGAATGGGTGAGCGGACTTATGTCGCTACGCGACCTGGATGAGCCACGGCGGGCGTTTCTCAAACGTCTCGATACGCTCGATGTAGCGGCATGCCCAGGCAGCGGCAAGACCACCCTGGTGGTTGCCAAGCTCGCCATCCTTGGTCGTCACTGGCGTAGCCGTACTCAGGGGATTTGCGTGCTCTCGCACACCAATGCGGCGCGCGAGGAGATCGAGCGTCGGCTGGGCGCCACGGAGGTTGGCCAGCGGCTGCTGCGATACCCCCATTTCATCGACACCATCCATGGTTTTGTCATGCGGTTTCTGGCGTCACCCTGGCTGCGATCGAATGGCCATCCACTGGTGATGGTCGATGACGAGGCAACCGGGCGTGCCAGGGGAAGGGCGCTGGGACGCGAGCGGAGAAATATGGAGACTTTCCTTGGCAAAAAGGAAAAAACGCTTGCTGATCTTCGTCTTCAAACGGCGGATTTTTCGGATCCGCTCGGGGGCGTGCACTACATTTGCTCACCCGAGGCTCCCTCATACGGAACACTAGGTAGGGCCATGGGCGCTGCCGCTTCGGAAGGTTACTTTTGCTATGACGAGGTCTTCACGCTCGGCCAGGCTATGATTGAGCAGGAGTCGAATGTCGCTCAGTCGCTGCAAGCTCGGTTCCCCTGTGTGCTGATCGACGAGATGCAGGACACGGATGCAGTACAGAATCTGCTCTTGAACCACGTGTTTCCACGCCATGCCGTAAACACCGTCGTGGTCAGGGTTGGGGATCCCAATCAGCAGATCTTTGAGGGTGACGGCCAGTCCGATGGCGCTTTTCCTCATGGAGACACAATTGATATCTCCACGAGCTTTCGATTCAACCAGGCTATTGCCTCCTTGGCGAACAACTTCGCAGTCGCTCCAATTGCCGGGGGATTGATCGGGAGGGGCAGGGTTAGCGATGTTTGTCCAAATACCATCTTCGTCTTCCCAGACGACGACACAAGCGGTGTGCTCGGTGCGTTTGCGCAGCTGGTCTCCCAGTACCTGCCTGTCTCGGAGCGCAAGGATGGGGTGCATGTAATCGGCGCCGTTCACCGGCTGAAGAACTACAAGGATGATCAATTCCCAAAGGCTCTGGAGCACTACTGGCGCGCCTACCGCTCAGATGCCAACAGCTCGCGGTATAAGCCCGAAACATTCGTTGAAGGTATTCGCAGGGCGAGAGCGCATCTGGCCGTTAGCGGTCATGCACACGAAAGCGTTGAAATGATCGCCAAGTGTTTGCTTCATCTGGCTGAACGTGCGGGCTTGAGGAGACCTGTCCAGATCAGGACGAGGCTCCACCGCTTCATAGAGCGCAGCTTGGCGTTGAACACGACTCTTCTGGAAGCCTACCAGCGGGGAATCTACCTCTATTTGTTCTATGCCCATCCGCTGCGGGAGGAGCGTTGGGTTCAGAGGCATGCCGTACTGCTTAAGCGTCTGATCGCAGAGCTGCATCCTGGCGAGACAATTTCAAACGAACCCGAGGTAGAGGCGTACCTGGCGTGGACGGAGCCGCGTGATACGGACGAGTCCGAGATACCCCGTCAAACTATCAACACATACCGATCCAACGAAGGTGAGCATGACCCCGTCGACGTCCAACTGTCATCCATGCACGCCGTCAAAGGTAAGACTCATTCGGCGACACTGATCGTAGAAACGTTCAGTGGACAACATTTTCTGGAGATGATGTTGCCCTGGTTGGAGGGTAAGCCACTGCTGAAGAAAGAACATCAGGTGACTTACCGGAAGAACAGAATGCTCATGTACGTTGGGATGACCAGACCTACACACTTGCTGTGCCTGGCCATTCGAACCAGTGCACTGGGTGAAGGAGAGGCAAGAAGTGAACGAAGGGCAGCGCTGGAAGCGCAGGGGTGGGTGATCAATGAGCTCGACGCGTGAGCGAATGGCTAAACCGCGCTCCTGAATATGGGGCACCCGGGAAGATTGCGGTGGTCGCTGTACAGATCCCTTAAGCATATCGAGCGACAAAGACTGGATGCTGACTCAGACAGTGCGCATCCAGTCCAATAAGCACTACCGCAAGCGTTACGCTGCGATGGTGTGCCCGAGCTTGTCGGTCAGGAACTCGTAGAAGTTCACGCGAGTGCGTGGGTTTTCAAGTTTAGCGCAGGCTTCGTCCAAGGCCTGAATGGCTTCCTCGCGCGAGATCTTGTTCTTGTCGATTAGCGGGCAGGGGGCATGAGAGATAGAGGGTAGGGCGGATGCCCCGCAAGGGCACCGGCATTAAGCGGTTTCAGGAGACCTGGGAGAAAGTGTTCGAGGTTGAGTTGAAATCAAAACAGCTTAGGGTCATTGATACATCACCGTTCATCAGTGAGGTACAACAATGCGTGGAAGTTACAGCAGCAGCTCATCTGCCGGGATCTTGATCTGTTTGGCCGTGGTTTTGTGTATCTGTGCCGTGGTCACGTTGGCCGACCAGGTACATCTGGACATCGCCATTACCGGTGCTGTCCTGGGAAGGCTGGGTCTGGCCTGGCTGTTAGGGTACTGCATGGGCCGAGGGCTACTAGGCGTGGGCCTCAGCTACAGCTGGCCAGTGTGCCTCGGGCTATCCTGGATCGCACTCATGCCCGCATTCAGCGCTTGGCTTGACGAGGATGCCTACGGCTGGCTCGAGCCTTTTTGGTCTCAATGGGTAGGCGTGGTTGCAGTAGCGCTCCTCGCGTTTCGAATCAGATCAATCGTAGAGTAAGTCTGATCGAGGCGTGACCATGAACACCTCAATCTGAGGTCGAGGCGCGCCTTGCGATCGATGGCATTATCAACGATTTGAAATCGCCTCAGCGGCGTCCTTGCCGAGTGCCGCTGTCGTTCATCACCAGTGGTAGTCAGTGTTAGACAGCAAGTATTCTGCTGGAACATTCGCCAAGTTCGAGAAGTGCTATGCGAACATTCTGAAAAACCGAAGCTATTCCATCTTTCTCAGCACCCGTGCGCCGATTTTTACTTGATTCACTTCCATGAAGAATCTCTCGCCTCAGTTAGCAGCATACTAGATATATTGGGGCGTCAGTTCCGATGCCGAGCTGATAAACTTCGCGTTCAAAACAGAAAATCCCATTCAGCTGACCCATCAAGGATGCTTAAACCATGATGTCGGCGGCTTTGAAAAACAAATTAATCGCTTGGAGTTGGCTAAGCCTTACAAATTTTTTCTGGGCGGCGAATAACGGGCGGGAGCCTAACAATTTTTTGGTTCGAACGCGAAAGCATTTGGATTCCGCATCTGGCATTTAAGTACCTTGATCATTGTTATCGATCGCATACTGATTTATTAAGTATGGAGCAGCAGTAGGCGCAATCCCATAAGTGTTAAGCGTATCGCCTAACGATGACCATGCAATCGCCAATTATCTAACCAGGCGGTGCAGCTTATCCCTAAACGACCTGGCATTGATGTCTTCACTCTTGAACGGTGGTTAGCACAGTGGTGACTGACTGTGTTCACTTGATTAAGAACCACTATGTAGCCTGAAACAAGTAAGTGCTGGAGGCGGCGGGGGCTTTTAACCCCTGTCGCGCATGCCAACGCCACGCACGGAGAGACTACGCTCTTGGTCATGCGAGTGGTAATAGACGTTCTGAGTGGTGCTGAGACTGCTATGGCGCAAGTCCATCTGCAAATCCTTTGGACTGCGCAGAGGCGCATCGAACGTTGCAGAGGTATGCCGAAGCCAGTGCGCAGACGCTGCACGCAGGCTATTCATCTCATGCTCTTCGCGCTCTTCATCGCGCATGCGCGCCAAAGCGTTATCGAAGACTGATTGGAGGAGGGTGCGCACTTGTCGCCCCGACAGTCCTGAGCGACCTCGAAGCGTCATTAGCAGAGGTGTCTGCTCGTTCCATTCTGGCAAGGACGAAAGGCCTACAAACCGGCGGTAGCGCTTCAGATACCTTGAGACGTACTCATCCCTGACTGCGACCTTGCCGGCCTTGTTGCCTTTCCCGATCACGTGGTACCACCAGTTGCCCTCTGGATCCTGGCGAAAATCCCCCATGACCGGATGCCAGTTCGACCGGCCAACGATGTCGGAGACACGGAGATACATCGCAAACAGTGTGGCGACGATGAATAGAGTGCGCTCGTGCCGCTCTGGTTCATCCTCGGCCATCCGTTCAGCGGTCTCCAGCACGTAGTCCCACTGCAAGGGCGTCAGGGCCCGATTCGAGCCTTCCTCTTGTGGCGTTCCACGGTTAAGGGTGCGCTTCTTGATCATCCGGAAAGGGTTCGCCGCAGCCGTCCCGTCTTCGATCATGTACTCGAAGAACCTGCTACAGATCGTGTAGATCTGGTTGAGGGTGCTCGGAGAAGGCTTGTAACGAGTGACGCTCGAGGCCACGCCAGGCTCTGCCTCCTGGGAAGTGGCGTCGGGCGTTGACTTCAGCTCGTTCGATGAGTCCTTTGATTGCTTCAGGCTGAATGGCCTCCATTTCTCGTTGGGCATGACAAGATCACCCCAAGCGGATTCAGTCTGATCGCTGGTCGCGAAACGGCCGCGTACGACTGGGCCAATCCAGTCTCCTGGAGGGTTACGGCAGAATTCCAGGTAGTCTTCCGCATCTTGGCGTTTGAGCTGAGAAAAAGGCTTTTGCTTGATAATGAGTGTCCATAACAATAACCTCTCAACATGAGTTCTATAAGAAGTAAAAGTAAGACTATTGTCCGAAAAGGCGCGAAGAAAATCCCGTGTCGTTAGATAACCCTTGTTAGCCTCCACTGAAGCGGGAAAACTTTCAATGTACTGACGAACGCAAGCCATACAAGGTTCACGCAAGCTAAAATCCATATCAATGAAGATTTCGTAGGTCTCAAAAATAGGCATTGGTTGCGTAGACATGCTGGTGCACTACCGTATGATTTGTCTCTGGTTAATAACTTCCAGTTATGGAAGTAACTGGAAGTTAGGGCAGGGCGGCTGCATTTTTCATCTTCCCTAATCTGAACTGATGAACATTGACCGATGGTAGCCCCTGAAAGACGCCGCTGCAACTCCCCTTGCTCAGCGGAGATAGTTTTTAGTTTCAGCTTGACAAAAGCCTGAAGCGTGCACTAAGAGCGATTGCTCTGTTGGTTTATCCGCTAATTTCTTTGTGTGGATTTTTTTCTTTATGTCGTGCTCGGGATTTTTTATTTAACTATTTATTGTCAGATCCAGCTTAATTCTCAGCACCATTATGGATTGAGATATTTCTGCACTACTCCAAAAATCATTTAACCTAATATTGTCAGAGTATGCGAATTCTGTTTTTTGCTTCTTTGGGGTTTGTGGGCTTAAAGCGGAGTTAGACTTGTTGGAGCGGCTTTTCTCGGCACTCGGTCAGTGGCAATTGTTGTGTAATTCATGCTTCAGGCTCTGCATTGACCGAATGATATGCTCGGCAACGTAGTCCAAGAAGGTCTCAATAAATGAGTAAAAAAGCACGAAGGGTTTTTCCATTTAAATCTTTAAATGGAAACGCCCTCTGGAACATCCACTTATTTCGTTGAATACCTGAGAGAGCCCTGTTTTCGTGTGTTTCACGGATTTTAAGTACGATTAGCACATGGCATTTCCACTTATTGTTTTAATAAACAACGGCGACATTGAGGGAGGCCACGATCCAGCTACGTGTTGTTGATCATGTCGTTCAGGAGCGGCGGCGAGCAGGCATGCATCAGTGCATGATTGCAACACGAACGAGGTGGATATGGCGCTGGCCCGGTATTACGGGGCTTTGAGGAAGTCGCAGCGGCTTTGAGAGGCTTCGGTTTAGGGGCTGGTGTGCAAGCGGACGCTGAGTTTCAGCAGGTCTACGGAAAGACCTTGGCAGCGCTCTGTTGGCATGGAATGTCCACTTGTTTCGTCTCAGGAAACGGAGGGTGTGAATGTCCACTCATTACCTCAAAAATCGATGAACCCCCTGTCTTTCGTGGGTTTCAGGGCAGCCATGGATCCGCACCTTCGGATCTCAGTCCATTGATTTCTCCTTGGGCTAGGGAGCTATTACATCTGAACTTAATTAATAAATGTTGTTGTTAATCAGCAGCTTACGAACTTTTGCCTAACAGATTTTTCCACTGATTTCTAAAAAAAACCTGGCGCATTGGCATGCTGAATGCGCTCAAGCCCCCGGGAATCAAGGGTTTGAGGGGAATAGCAAGGGGCTTTCCACTTAAACCGCGATTGGCGCAATAAGCGGAAATGGACAACAGTTAAGTAGTTCCATCATGACACATAATTTAACATAATATACATTATGCGAACCGTCCTATACAGGACTGGGGGGCTCTGGAGGCTGCTTTTCACCAGGTGATCAGGTGTTGCTAGTAGCAACACGGCTTCAGAACGATGGCTTCTGTCCTTCGTCATCTGCGTCGATACGAATTTTGGCGCGTGCAACAACGGCCATCGCTTCGGCAATGAAAGCCACGTCACCGGTTTCGTAAGCATCAGCCAAAAAGATAGCTATGGTCTCTGAATCAACCAGCGAGTCCGCAGGATCATAATCATGTGTGCAACTACCGACAGGGATTGGCTCTGAAGAGCCATCGGGATAGCGGAACACCCATTTACCGTTGATTTGTTCTGCATGGGGCAAGCCGAGCTGGTCAGCTTTATTCGCAGCTTTCGCAGTGGCAGCAGCCATTATCTCCGAAACTTTATCGAGACCAATTTCTTCAAATAGCGATTGAACCATGGCAACTCCCATTTATCAGGTTGGAGCTATTGAGGTTACTTCAGCTCTGTCATTGGATGACCTCGGGAGAAATCCGTTCAAGTCGCCAAGCCTCCTGGAACATGGCTTTTAACGCAATCTGATGCTCTTTGGTGAAGCTGGAGGTTCCTTTGCGCAGGTAGGGATTTCGCCAATGCTCGTTGCGTAACAACTGATGATATGAGACTTCCTGAGCGGTAATCGTGGGCCGATCCGTGCCATAAATAAAGCCCGTTTTAAGTCCAAGGTTGAAGCGGTTGGAAATGATCCAGGATGAGTCTGTAATAGACTCGACCGCTTCCGACAAGGCAGCACACGCGCCACGGAAATGGGGAGCCGAAAGCCCCGCAGCCGCAATTGACTGAATAGCTTCAGCCTTAATCAAGGTGGCCAACGCTTTCTGCTTTTCAGTTCCCTGCATATTCATACTCTACATATTTCATTACATTATAACTAAACTAAATAGTTCTTTAGTTTAGTTATAACAAGATACTCAGCTTTTCACGGTGAAAAGCCGGTTGAACGCCAGAAGGATCGTTCTGAAATTTAGCTGCTAAATCGACAAGGTGTCGAGCCAGAACTACGTCGAATCAAGCCCGTGCTAGCATCCAATGAAGCACAGCTAAAGGCAGCAATGATGAGCCAACAAAGCCAGCCGGAAAGTAGTTTCGCTTAGAAGATTTAGAGCGGCAAGTCGCTTTGCTCACGGCCTCGCACAAAGCTATTATCCTAGCTGTCGGCGAGTTGGGCGGCCTTCGTGCATGGCAGCGATTTTTTTCTCATTATGACGAACATGCGCTGATGGTCTTGCCCAACCTCAAAGAGCCTAAGCCTGACTAGACGCCACTCTCCCCTCCCCTGATCAAAGCGACAAAATTAATTGAGCAAAGCACACCTTCTGCAATTAGTTCCTCTAGCCGCGCACAATGAGGGATTACACGGTAGGCGCGCACTGGTTCATCTGACACTACGTAGGACGTCGAATTGTTTTACTTGAAGGCTGCCCTGAAGTTGTCGAGGAACGAAAACCCCGGGCAGCGATAACCAGCCGGCAACAGCAGCGCGAAGGGAATGGTAACAATTTCGTTCCCTGTGTCGATCACATCTAGCGAGCGCGCGCCTCGCTGGGAGTCATTCCGAATCGCCCCTTGAAGGCGCGGGCGAAATGCGCCTGACTGGAAAAGCCGTGGCGATAGGCTATCTCGGCGATGTCCAAGCGCCCTCCCTGGGGCGAGGCAAGCAACTGGCGGGCGCGCTCGAGGCGCTTCTCCTGCAAGTAGCGACTGGGCGCCCCGCCCTCCTGGGCGAACAGCCGCGCCAAGTGCCGGCTGGAGATGCCAGCGGCGGCGGCCACTTGCTCACAGCTCAGCGACGGGTCGTCGAGGTGTTCCTGGATGTGCTGCTTGGCTGCCAGCAGGTAGGAGGCGCTAAGTGCACTGGCCCGATGCTCGCCGGTGTGGTCACTGATGATGCTCGCCAGCAGGTTGTAAGCCTCTTCCTGGAAGCGTCCTGCGCCGTCCTCCCGAGGAGCTTCGAAAAATCCCTGGGTGCATTCGCCAAGGGCACGCACCAGCAGGCGTTGCACCGAGGTCTCGCCGCCGATTTTCAGCGGCCCCTTGAAGCCTCGCAGACAGCGCTCGGCGAAGTCATCTTGGGGAATGTCGAAGATGAACTGGCGCATCGGTCCCGAAAAGCCGAATACGTAGGGTTTATCGGTTCGGTAAATCACCAGTTCACCCGGCTGCAGTAGGTTGCAGCCGTTGTCTTGGTAGAAGAACGACTGGTTGCCCAGGACCAGGGACACGAAGATCGACTCCTTGGGGGCCGCGCGAACCATCGAGTGGTCGCGTTCTACCACGTGCTCGTTGCCGCCGATGCGGGCCACCCGTAGGCGTTCGAGACACAAGTTATCCTGGGTCGCGGTGAAGCCGAATTGGGAATACGACGAACATTTCAGGCCAACCAGGATGGCGGAATTGTAGTTCTCCCAGAACTCCAGGCGCTGTTCCAAGGGAGTGTCCTGGGTGCTGGCCCGTCGGATTTCGAGCAAGGCATTTGCGGTCATTTTTATTCTTCTCGTTGAACGCTACGTGGACCTCCCGGATTTCAGGCAAGGCGTCCGGGTCAAGCCGCCGACGCTTCTCGATCGGCAGGAATGTTTGGTGGCGTACGAACATTAATATCTTAATCAAGGCCGCCGTCAATCGTCCGCATGATCGACGGCGGGGAGCGGCGTCGCTCCCGTACTAGCGATGTCTGAAAAAGGTAAGCATCCCGGCCGCCAGGGTCAAACTCGCTCATCTGGTCCTAGTTATATTCGCCCCACCCATAACAACATCAGATGCCAATCATGCCCGAAGCCGCCAACCGTGAATTCTGGAAAGACCTGCAACCCATCCCTAACTGCTTCAAGCCCGACGCAAAACCGGAAGTCTATCTGCACAACGCGCCGACCGAGGACGAGAGGCTCTACGTGCCCTTCACGGAAACCGTGAAGTCGCGGCCGCTGTGGATCTCGCCGAGCGAGAACCGCTGGTGCGACATCCTAATGTCGACGACAGCGGGCTTGGTCAACCGCCACTACCACCCTCACGAGGTGTTCGCCTACACCATCAGCGGCAAGTGGGGTTACCTGGAGCATGACTGGACCGCCACCGCTGGCGACTTCGTCTACGAAACACCCGGCGAAGGCCACACCTTGGTTGCCTACGAGCACGAAGAGCCGATGCGCGCGTTCTTCATCGTCAAGGGCCCGCTGATCTGGCTCGACGAGAAGGGTAACCCTGATGGTTTCTTCGACGTCCACGACTACATCGCTATGTGCCGCGAGCACTACGAGAAGATCGGCGTTGGTGCCGCTTATATCGACTCCCTATTTCGCTGACCTGAGGCGCGCGCCGTTCCTTACCGACGCGCCCTTCCCTGCTGGCCGGCCAACCCGGCCTGGAGACCGACATGGCACATAATAAAAAATCCGCCAGTTACGAAAACGTCCTCCTCAGCGTGCTGTTCCTGACCTTCGGATTCGTCTTCTTCGACCGCCTCGCGCTGTCGTTCCTGTTCCCCTTCATGCAGAAGGAGTTGCAACTGAGCAACAGCCATCTAGGCATGCTCTCCTCAGTGCTCGCCCTGGCCTGGGCGGTGTCCGGCGCGCTGGTCAGCGCCTGGTCAGACCGCCGCGGCCAGCGCAAGCCGCTGCTCGTCGCTGCGGTGATCCTGTTCTCACTGTGCTCGGCGCTGTCCGGGCTCGTTGGCGGCTTCTTCAGTCTGCTGCTGTTCCGCGGCATCATGGGCCTCGCCGAGGGACCGATCCTGCCGCTCTCGCAGTCGCTGATGGTGGAGGCTTCTTCACCGCATCGGCGCGGTTTGAATATGGGCTTGCTGCAGGGGTCGGCAGCCGGTCTGCTAGGTGCGGTCATTGGCCCGCCGTTGCTCGTAGCCTTGGCCCAGGCCTTCGGTTGGCGCCATGCCTTCATCGTCTCATTGCTGCCAGGTCTGCTAATCGCCTGGCTGATCTGGCGCTATGTACGCCCGGACCCAGCCCGCGAAAAGGTGCCGGCCGTCAGCGCAGACGCTTCGAAAGGCAGTCGCCTGGCGCTGTTGAAGAGCCGCAATATCCTGCTCTGCACCCTGATCAGCTGCGTGTTCGTCACGTGGTTCATCGTGCTGATCTCCTTTACCCCGATCTTCCTGGTTAACACCCGCGGCTTCAGCCCTACCACCATGGGCAACCTGATGAGCTGCCTGGGCGCCGCGTGGGTGGTCTGGGGGTTTGCCGTGCCGGCGATCTCCGATCGCATCGGCCGTCGGCCGACCCTGGTGATCTTCTCCCTGCTCGCCGCCTGCTGCCCATTGGCCATGCTCTACGCACCGGACGCCACCAGCCTTGGCCTGCTGTTGCTGCTGACTTACACCGGGCTCGGCTGCTTCACCCTCTTCATGGCCACCATTCCAGCAGAGACCGTGTCGCGCGCAATTGTTGCCACGGCCCTCGGTCTGATCATGGGGTTGGGGGAACTGATCGGCGGCTTCGTCGCACCCACCATCGCAGGCTTCGCGGCGGACCGCTTCGGCCTGTCTATCGTCATGTGGATATCCTGCGGCGGCGCCCTGCTCGCCGCAGTCCTCTCGCTGTTCCTGCGAGAAACCGCACCGGCCGTACTCGCTCGCCGCGGCGCCCCGGTTACCACCGCCATGCAAGGAAACCAATCATGAAAGCACTGCGTTGGCATGCTGCTCGCGACCTGCGCCTGAGCGACCTGGAACTCCAAAAACCGGGTATTGGTGAAGTCGAACTACGGGTCGCCTACTGCGGAATCTGCGGCAGCGACCTGCACGAGTACCAAGACGGACCGCACTCGATTCCCCAAGCCGAGCCTCATCCCCTCTCTGGCTGCCGCGCACCGCTGACCCTCGGTCACGAGTTTTGCGGCGTGGTCAGCGGCCTGGGCGCCGGCGTCGTAGACCTGAAGGTCGGCGACCGGGTAGCGGTAGAGCCGGAATACCGCTGCGGCGAATGCCGCTACTGCCGGGAAGGTCGTTACAACCTCTGCGAGTCGATGGGCTTCATCGGCCTGATGGGAGACGGCGGATTCGCTGAACGGGCACGGGTGCCGGCCTACATGCTGCACCGTCTGCCGGAGACCGTGAGTTTGCGTCAGGCAGCCGTGCTCGAACCGGCGGCCGTCGCCCTGCACGCCTTGCGCCGCAGCAGCCTGGCGCCCGGGCAACGCTGCGTGGTGTTCGGCCTCGGCCCGATCGGTTTGCTGCTGGTGATGCTGGCCCGCCTTCGCGGCGTGGACGACATCACCGTCGTTGACCTCAGCCCGGAACGCCTGGCCCTGGCCGGTGAATTCGGCGCCACCCAGGTGCTCGACGCCAGGGACGGCGACGTGGCAGCCCGGCTGCGAGAAGGCGGCGCCATGGATTGCGCCTTTGAGGCGGCCGGCAGTCAGGCCAGTCTCAACGCCGCCCTGGCCAGCTTGCGCAAGGGCGGCGAGTTGGTCTTGGTGAGCCTGATGGGCGAGATCCGGCTGGACGCCTTCGACCTTGTCAACCGCGAGCTGCGCCTGCTTGGCAGCGTCGGCTACCGGGACGTCTATCCCGAACTGATTGCCCTGATCGCCGACGGCCATCTCGACCTGACCCGTGCGGTGACTCGCAGCGTATCCCTAGAACAAGCGGTGGAGCACGGTTTCGAAGCGCTGCTGCGGGACAAGTCGCAGATCAAAATACTGGTCAACCCCAATCCGGACCTGGCCGACGCCTAAGGAGCAACGTATGGTATTTCAGGACAATCTCTATTCGCAGCAGCAGGTGCTGGTCACCGGCGGCACCTCCGGCATCGGTGCCACGATTGCCGTCCATTTCGCAGAGCTCGGCGCCGAGGTCCTGGCCGTTGGCCTGGCCGCTGACGGCGAACACGCACTACGCCACCCACGGGTCCGACACCTGGAACTGGACATCACCGACCACCCACAACTGGAGCAGGTGTTCGCCGAACTGCCGGGCCTGAACGTGCTGGTGAACAGCGCCGGCATCAGCCGCGACCGTGACGAATACGACTTGGCGACCTTCGAGCGAGTGCTGCGCCTAAACCTGACCGCCGCCATGCACACCAGCCAGTTGGCCCGACCTCTGTTGGCGAAACAGGGCGGAAGTATCCTCAACATCGCGTCGATGTTCAGCACCTTCGGCTCAGCCGATCGCCCGGCTTACAGCGCCAGCAAAGGCGCCATCGTGCAACTGACGAAGTCGCTGGCAGGCGAGTACGCCACCGAAGGCATTCGGGTCAACGCCATCGCACCCGGCTGGATCGACACGCCGTTGGGTGCCGGCCTCAAGGCTGACGTCGAAGCCACCGGCCGGATCATGCAACGTACACCGCTGGCGCGATGGGGCGAGCCGGTTGAAGTGGCCAGTGCCGCCGCGTTCCTTTGCAGCCCCGGCGCCAGCTTCATCACCGGCGCCGTGCTGGCGGTGGACGGCGGCTACCTCTGCGTCTGACGCCTTATCGAAACGGGCTGGCCATCGCCCGGAACCGCCTGCGTGGCGCAGGCGGACGTGCGTAAAAAAAACAATAACAAGACGAGTACCTTGCCATGAAAACCCTTCGCATTCTGCCGGTGCTGTTCTGCACCAGCGTCCTGAGTCTGTCTGCGTATTGCGCCGAGAACACCCGCAGCGGGCCGCTGGCCGGACTCGGTGAACAACTCGAGCTGAACGGCGTGAGTCCCCACGTACAACTCTGGAGCCTGTCGATGAAGAACCTCGACACCGGCCCAAGGCCTAACAGTTTTGGCAACAGTGGCGACCTGTTCGTTGGTGCGGATGTCAACCTCGGCACCTTGGCCGGCCTCGAAGGCTCGGCATTTCATGTCGAAGAAACGGTCTTCATCCTCGATCAGGGCACCGGACAACCCACCTCACGCAACTGGCAAGGTGCCGCCGGCAGTTACTTCGGCGGAGCACCGATTCACAACGACATCACCAGCAACCAACTGAGTCTGCTGACCTTCGAACAAAAATGGCTCGATGGCCGGCTCGACCTGCACCTGGGACGCACCAATGCCCGGCGCTATTTCTACATCTACAACTGCGACACCGTGGTCACCTGCAATGACCCGATCATCGACTCCTCAACCGGCGTGCTGCCACCGCCCTACGGCGCCTGGGGCGGCTACCTGAAATACCAGGTGAACCCAAGCCTCTACGTACACGCGGGGGCGTTCGAGTCCAACCCGGTGGACTACCTGAAAAAGCGCAAGGGCCTGGACTTCAACACCGACGACGCCAGCGGTACCAGCTTCCTGCTGGGGGTCGGCAGCAAGCCGGGAGACGACACCACCCAGTACGAACTCAACGCTTATTTCAACTCATCAAAGCAGGTTGATCCCTTGACCGGTGTCAGTGACCACGGCACCGCCGGCGCGTTCTTCAAGTTCCGTCAAACGCTGTGGCGCGCCAACCTGCAAGGTGTGCAAGTGTTCGGTTCGCTGTCGGCGGCCGCTGATGACAAACAACCCTTCAGCCATTTCGCCGAAGCCGGGCTGACCTACCTCGCGCCCTTCGACCGCCCCCAGGACAAGCTCAATTTCAAGACCAGTTACCTGCGGATCAACCCGCACCAACTGGAATTTCAGCAGCGGATGCGCACCGACAACGGCGGCGACCCGCGCCTGGGTGACCGGGATGTCTATGCGCTGGAAGCTAACGGTCACTTTGCCCTTAGCCGCAACGTGTCCATTGAGCCGAGCGTGCAGTACCTGATCAATCCGGACAACTTCTACAACCCTGGTGCCCGAGAGCTGAGCGGTAATGGCTTTGTTGTTGGGCTGCAAGTGATGTTGGATGTCGGCTCGATGCTGGGGCTCTGAAGCTGTTTTTCTATCGTCAACGAGGTAATTGTCATGACCCAATCCCCCGCGCGCACGTTCGACTACATCGTGGTCGGCGCAGGTTCGGCCGGCTGTGTGCTGGCCAACCGACTGTCTGCCGAACCCGGGGTTTCGGTGTGCCTGGTCGAAGCAGGGCCCAGTGATCGCACATTGTTTCCCGGGGCCTACATACGCACACCGGCGGGCATCATCCGCTTGATCGCCAATCCGAAATGGAACTGGATGCATCAGTTCGAACCCCAACCGGCCAGTGGTGAGCAACCGATCCCCTGCCCTCGCGGTCGGGTCTGGGGCGGTTCCAGTGCGATCAACGGCATGATTTATGTGCGGGGCCACCGCAGCGATTACGATCGCTGGGGGGCGGCCGGCAATCGGGGCTGGGGTTATGACGATCTATTGCCATACTTTCGGCGCTCCGAGAATTTCGAGCCCGGACCTTCGCCGTGGCATGGCCAGAACGGCGAACTGAACGTCGCCCACCAGCGCAGCCCAAGCGCGGTCAACTCAGTATTCTATGAGGCGGCGGCGCAAATGGGTTGGCGTTACAACACCGACTTCAACGGCGAGGAGCAGGAAGGCTATGGCGCGTTTCACGTCACCCAGATCAATGGCGAGCGTTGCAGCGCTGCCCGGGCATTTCTCTACCCGGCGTTGTCGCGGCCAAATTTAACCGTACTCAGCGAAGCACTGACGCATCGAGTCCTGCTCGATGGCAAGCGCGCCTATGGTGTCGAGGTCAACCAAGGGGGACAGGTGTTTGAACTCAAGGCCCGGCGTGAAGTGATCCTCAGCGCCGGCAGCATCAACTCGCCACAGCTGTTGTTGCTGTCCGGTATCGGCCCCGCTGAGGAGTTGGCGCGGCACGGCATTACCCAGCACCACGAACTGCCCGGCGTCGGTCAAAACCTGCAGGATCACCAGGACATTGTCTTGATGTACCGCAGCGACAGCGACCTGGGTTACGGGCTGTCTCTGCGTGGGATATTGCCGTTGGCGTCCTCGCCCTTTCAGTATCTGACGGCGCGACGAGGTCCGTTGACCTCGAACACCGTGGAGTCAGGTGCCTTTTTACGCCTCAACCCCACAGATACTGCACCGCAGTTGGGGCTGATCGTCGCCCCTGCCTTGAAGAACCAGCCTCAACGCCTTATTCCCGTAGGCCACGGCATCAGCTTGCATGTGGCGGTGATGCACCCCAAAAGCCGTGGCCAAGTACGCTTGCGCTCGGCGGATCCGAAGGATAAACCGCAGGTAGACGGCAACTTCCTCAGCCATCCGGACGATCTGCAAACCCTGGTCGAAGGCTTTCGCCTGGTGCGCCGATTGGCGGCGACCCCCGCTTTTGCCGAGCGTTTGCAAGGCGAGCTGGTGCCTGGGCCGAAGGTCACCAGCACGGAACAGATCGAGCAGTGGATCAGGGAAAATCTGAGTACCGTGTTTCACCCGGTTGGCACCTGCAAAATGGGCAACGCTCCCATGGCGGTGGTCGATGACCAGTTGCGTGTCCACGGCCTGCAAGGGTTGCGGGTGGCGGACGCGTCGATCATGCCGACTCTGATTACCGGCAATACCAACGCCGGAGCGATCATGATCGGCGAGAAAGCCTCGGACCTGCTGCTGGGCAAGGTGCCGCCGGAGCGGTAGCACGTCAGATGCTCCTCTGGGCCACCGTGAATCAGAACGCCATCTGCGTCTTGGCTCATCAGGAACCATGTCGAATTCGTCGCTGCGCTGGTCCCAGCGCCGAACACGGCGTAGTGCGGGGCTGGGTAGATGACATGGCCGGACGGCTAATTTGACTGGCCGCATTACATTCCAGCCTTCGAACGCAAGCCGGATGCACTGCGCAATCGCGCACCGTTTGCCGGTCTGCCTAGTCCGTTGCGGCCTCTCAAACGGGGCTCAGGTGCTGTCTGCGATGCCCAACACCGGTGCCGATCCGGTGCTGGTAGCGGTAGAACTGGAGCTTGAGCCGGCAAGGCTGAGCCTCGATCACATCTTAAATGCTCTCGTCAGAGTCACCGCTACTGCACCGCCGCCCTCCGTAGAAACCTGAATCGCACCTGGTTTTCTAGGCACCATCATGCCTTAAGGAGGTGCCATGAGCGACCCGCGTTACCCCGAATAATTTCAAGATCCAATCGGTCAATTAACTGAGCTAAAAGAAAGTAACCTCGAACGCTGTTTATTGGAGATCAAGATCGGATGCTCCGCCGCTAATGGCACGTGTCGCGGTATCCGATCGATTGGCTAAAGGCAGAGGAGTCTAACGGGCGAGCTAGTAGTTTTGATCAGCATCATAAGAATCGAGTCAGAAAATTTCGCGCTGTCGGACTCATACGGATACCGGCTGTTGGTGAATACATCGCAGTATCTCTCAAAGCAATCTTCTTGGCTGTCCAAGGCCAGACTGCAACGGATCTGGTCAGGAACGGCATGAAAAAGTGTCAGCAAATCATGCCTGTCAGGACTCTTGCGGTTAGTTTTGCCGATGCTCAGCAGCTGCTGGTGAGCCTTGGCAAGCGCTGCGGGATCAAGCGTGTACTTTTCGCCTGATGTCCCTGGGTTCTGATCAGGCAACGAGATGAAGCTTTTGAGCAGGATCTCCATGCCGATTGCTGCATTGACTTGTGCTACGTGCGGCAAGTGTTGAGCGTCAAGCAACTCGGCTGCTTTCAGGTAGCTATGAGCGCTTTCAAGCATCCAGCCTGGGAAGTGCTCATCTGGTGAGCGACCCTTCCCCCTTTGATGACTCTCATTTATAACTAAAATAAATAGACATTTATTTTTTTATTCTTTAGAGGCATTAATGGGCTGTTTACCTGCCTTATGTCCCATCGATGAGGTGTCTGTATGCCTGCCCTCCTTGATAACGTGACGTGCCAGTTCTGCAGATCCCCTTCCCTGGCTCATTTGTTAGGCCTGTACATAATCAAATACATCGTGCCGTGGAAGTCGAGCCGTTAGCGAGTCAGTACCATTGCCAGGAAGGCCGCCATCGTCTTTACAGATAGTCTTGATTAACAGCTTTTCACAACCGCTCGGGACACACTTGGAGGACTATCCAAGCCGTCTTTAACGTTACTGAAGGAGCGAGCCATGTCAGTTGAAAGCGTGGGGAAAAACACGGTGCCCAAGCAAGGCGATAGCGGCTCGGTCTTCGATGCTGCACTCAACGGTGCCTGGAAAAACGAGTGGACACGACGCGAGGCGGCGCGCGACCAGGCCAAGGCATCGGGCAATGAAGCGTTGGCGCAACACTTCCAAAACGAACTGGATGTCCTGAAACTGATGATGCCGGAGGGTGTACCAAGCGACGCTACGCCACCCTTGGCAGGTGCCAGCGAATCAGAACCTTCGAAAAGCTCGGTGCTGGACACAGCACCACCTCTGCCAACTTCGAAATCATTGCCGACCCCATCGAGCGCCGTTGCTGAGCGCCCCTGGGATGTGCTGACGGGTAACACGCTGAACTTCACCAACGAGCGTGACACGCCGATGACTATCGTGTTCACCGCCAATGCCGGCCAGCCCCTTGTTCCCTCCGTCACACTCAAACCCGGCGAAACACTGGCGCAGTCTTTCCCCGAAGGTTGGTCGGGTAACTTCCGCTCCTCGACCGGCGATGGCGTCAACGCCACACTTGGCGAAGTGGCTTTCAATGGTGGAGCGGACGGTAAGCAGACTTTCTACGACGTCAGCTATATCGAGGGCAACAACGCCCGTATGACCATCGAACCGAGCTCGGGCGGCCCGGTGTCCGGCACACTGAAGGACATCGTGAGCGGCGCACCCGACAGCATCAAGGCGCGGGATGAGCACGGCAATGTCTACGGGCTGAAGAAAACCACCAACGCGCAAGTCATCAACGATTCGGTGGTCAGCTACTACCGTGCCGCAGTCGGTGACGGCGAGGGGTACGTCGTGCCGAAGGATGACGCGAGCACGCTCGGCTCCAACTCCAACAGCCTTAACGTGCGAATTGCTTGATTAGGTTGCGCCCATACACGTCTAAAATCGCCCTATGTAAAAAAGCTGGCCCTTGAGGCCAGCTTTTTCTCGGCTGGCAAAAGCTGAAGCTGACCGCCGCCGTAAGGACTGCAAGTACATACTAGACCGGAGACCCTTCAGTAACCGCTCGCCGCCGTCATCGCCCCACCCACGATCGCAATCCCTGAACTGCTGCCCAAGCGCGTCGCCCCGGCTTCAATCATTTTCACCGCCGTCGGGTAATCACGCACCCCACCGGATGCCTTGACCCCAACCCCGGCGCCTACGGTTTTGCGCATCAGTGCCACGTCTTCGACCGTGGCGCCGCTTCGGCTGAACCCGGTAGACGTCTTGACGAAAGCCACACCCAAGTCCCGGCAGATTTCGCACGCCTGGACCTTCTGTGCGTCGTCGAGCAGGCAGGTTTCCAGGATGACCTTCAACGGTACGGTGCCGCAGGCCTTGTGGACCACGGCAATATCATCGCGCACCGCGTCCAGCAGCCCTTCCTTCAACCAACCGATATTGAGCACCATGTCGATCTCCCCTGCCCCGGCGGCAATCGCCCGTGCGGCTTCAAATGCCTTGCTGTCACTCAGGCCCGCGCCCAGCGGGAAGCCCACCACCGCACAAATCACCACGGTATCGTCGGTCAGGCACGACGCGGCGTAAGGTACCTGTCCCGAATTCAGGCACACCGAATAAAAGCCGTGTTCCTGGGCTTCTTCGCACAAGGTGCGAATCTGCTCACGGGAGGCGTCGGGAGACAGCAAAGTGTGATCGATGTACTTTGCCAATGCTGCGGGTTGAAGAGTGTTCATTTAACGGGCCCTTGCCTGTATGTTGCCAATGATCGTGTGCCGCTTGTCACAGCGCTCACAATAATACGTTACAATAGTCACACTTAATGTTGCGTATTTAACAACAACAATCAAGCCCTGGAATACTCGTGGACAGTAAAAAAGCCGAGCGACTCAAGCTTATCCAACAAGCCTTGCAGGACCAGAACGCCATTCACCTGAGGGAAATGGCAGCGTTGCTGGACGTCTCCGAGATGACGCTGCGCCGTGATCTCAATCACTTCAGCGATCACCTGCGACTGTTGGGCGGCTACATAACCCGGGGCGGCAGTGAGGTCAGCGAATACCGGGTCGCCGACCAAGGCACGCGCCACGTCGAAGAGAAACGCCGCATCGGCAAGCTCGCTGCCGGTTTGATACAGCCGGGTGACACGGTCTTCTTCGACTGCGGCACCACCTCGCCCTTCGTCATAGACTTCATCCCCGATGAGCTGGAGTTCACGGCCGTGTGCAGTTCGTTGAACGTGCTGCTCAAGTTGCATAACAAGCCCAACTGCCACATCGTCTTGTGCGGCGGCACCTTTCACCGCAAGAACCAAGTATTCGAAAGCAGCGCCGAAAGCAGCATTCTCGACAGCGTGCGCCTGACGTGGGCCTTCGTGACTGCGGCGGGTGTCAGTCAGGAATTCGGTGTGACGTGCTTCAACTTCAATGAAGTCGAGGTCAAGCAAAAGGTCCTGCGCCAGGCCCAGCAACGCGTGTTGCTCGCCGACTTCAGCAAGTTCGACACGGTGCGCACCGCTCATTTCGCTAGCCTTGAAGACTTCCAGTACGTGGTGAGCGACAAGAAAATCCCCCGCGCCTATAAAGAAGTCATCCAGGCCCGCGGTGCGCAATTGCTGGTTTAACCCAACAACCTCTGCCGTTCCTTCTTATTCAAATAGCCGGTGGTCACGCTGAACGAGGCGCTCGCCCCGGCCGCCAGCTGCCTCACGTGGCCTTTGGCTTTCTCAGCGTTGTAGCCCTCGGGCTCGCAGGTCGACGGCAGCACGAACGCGGCCACTTGCTGATCCGGTGTGTGCAGGACCCAGCGTGCGGCGTGCTCGAATTGCTCGGGGCGATAACGGGTGTAGAACGCGGCGCCATCGGGATGCTCGAGCAGAAAGTGCGCGTGGCCGCTGGCGTCGGTGCCGACGCCGTCGAGGAAAAACACAATTTCAGGGTCATACAGCGCAGGCGCTTCGAGGCAGGCCAACTGGGCGGGATGCTCGGCCAGTTGCGCCATGTAGGCACTCCAGTCGGGTGTCGGCTTGACGTGGTCCGGCACACTGGTCCGCAGGCGCAGACGCTGCATGCCCAGCGGCTCGACGAACCGGGCACCGTCCACATAGGCGTAGTTCATGTGGGCCATGTACATCAGGTCCATGGGCTTGCCGGCCAGGTTCGTCACATCCATCTCGATATCGAACAAGGCCGAATCAGCGCGCAGTGTCACGCTGGGGCAGGCCCGGTAGCGATCGCCGAACCCCTTGGCATATTCATATGACCCGCCCAGGCGCACAAAGCCCTCGCCCAACTCCAGCCAGGCGGTGTCCATATGCGCGCAGGGCATTTCGCCGTGCAAGGCATGCGTGTCATCCGGCGCCGGGCAGCCGTTGCGCAGCAAGCCACTGTGAAACATGAAACAGCCATAGGTATCAATGACCGTCGGGCTCGGCCGGGGCTGCTCGAACAGGTTGCGCATGGTCAGGTCACACCCCTCGAACACGGCCGACCAGATCATCTGCCCTTGATAAGGCAGCACCACCAGGCGTCCACGGCTGTTCTCCAGGCTCAGGGCCAACACACCGGACGGGTAGGTCCAGGCACTGACCTTGAAATCCTCAGACTGCAAAAGGATCTTTTCCTGCTCGCCAAACACCGCACGATACAGCGCGATACGTGTGTTCATGAGGCCACCGCCGCTGCCGCGCCCGCTGGCAAGGTGTCTGACTGGCGCAGGCATTTGACCGCGTACATCACGATCACGATAAAGCACAGCAACGGCACGCTGTAGGCCAGTTGCATGTTGCCGCCACTGGCATCGGACAACAGGCCCTGGAAGATGGGGATGACCCCGCCACCGACGATGCTCATCACCAGCAATGAACCACCGACGCCGGTGTCTTCACCCAGGCCATCGATGGTCAGGCCGTAAATGGTCGGCCAGCATGGGCCGAGAAAAATACTCACGCCAACCGCTGCATACACCGCCGAAATGTTCGGCACCATAATCGTGTAGGCCAGCAGCACAATGCACAGCACGCCGTAAATCGCCAACACTCTGGCCGGGTGCAGCCTGCGCATCAACAGGTTGGCGATCATCTTGCCAACAAAGTACGCCGCAAAAGTGGTCAGCAGAAACCACGAGGCGCTGCGTTCATTCATACCGCCCATTTGCATGGCCAGGCGAATGGTAAAACTCCACACACCCACCTGTGCGCCCACATAGAGAAACTGCGCCAGTACGCCAAAGGTAAAACGCGGGTTACGCAACAGCCGCCCCAGGCTTTGACGCAGGCTGCCAGGTTTGCTGTCGGCAGGCTTATTGCCCTTGCAGGCGGGGAACCGGGTAATGGCGATCAGGATAAACATCAGCACCAGTACAGCGATCATCCACTTGTACGGCAGCAACGTGGACTGGATCATTTGCAACTGCTGCACCGCCGCCTCGGAGGCGCTCATTTGCTTCAGTTGTTCAGTGGTGGCGTCGGAGTCCTTGAACATCACAAAGCTGCCCACGTACACCCCGGCCATCGCGCCGAATGGGTGAAAGGTCTGCGAGATATTCAAACGTCGCGTCCCGGTTTCCCGTGGGCCCATCAGCGTCGAGTAGGTGTTGCACGCGGTCTCCAGGAACGACAGGCCGGCGGCAATCACAAACAGTGCCAGCAGGAACATGCCGTACTTGGCGGTGGAGGCCGCCGGAAAAAACAGCAGGCAGCCAAACATGTACAACAACAGCCCGATCAGAATCGTGCTCTTGTAGCTCAAGCGACGCACCACCATCGCGGCCGGAATCGCTACAAAAAAATAGCCCAGGTAAAACGCCGACTGCACGAAGGCGGTCTGGAAATCACTGAGCAAAAACGCTTTCTTGAAGTGTGCGATCAGCACGTCGTTCATGCTCGCGGCGGCTGCCCACAGCGCAAAGATGCTGCACAGCAGGATAAAGGCGAACCAGGGCGTGCGGTTCAGGTAAAAACCGTCGGGGGTTTGTTGCAGCGCAGGTTTGTTCATTATTGTTCTCCGGGCTGATGGGGGTGTTACCGCTGTTGCTGAAAGCGGGCGAATGCTTCGCTGTCGGGATAGGAGGTCTGCGTACCCAGCGCCATCACCGAGCAGGCGGAATACGCCACTGCCTGTTCCATGGCATGACGAATCCCATCGTTGCGGTTCCAGTGTTGAATAAAGCAGCCAATAAAGGCGTCACCGGCACCGGTGGTATCACGGGCGGCAACCCGTTGGCCCGGCACCTGGAATTCGCCCTCCTCGCCCACGTACAGCGCGCCTTGCTCGCCAAGGGTGACAATCACGTGGCGAATACCGCTGGCTACCAGGGTTTTTGCGGCGGTGCGGGCTGAGTCCGGCGAGTCCACGGTCTGGCCGGTGATCAGCGCCAGTTCCGATTCGTTGGGGATCAGGAAATCCAATTTGGCCAAATGCTCGGCGCTCAACCCGGCCATGGCCGGTGCCGGGTTGAGCAGTACCGCAATGCCATGCCGGTGAGCGAATTCGATGGCGTAGTAGACCGTCTCCAGGTTGATCTCCAGTTGCAGCACGATCAACGTGCACGCGCGCAGGTCGGCTGCTGCCGCATCGATATCCGCAGGCGACAAATGCGCGTTGGCGCCTTTGACGATCAAAATGCTGTTGTGGGAGTCGGCCCGGACAAAAATCGGCGCCACGCCGCTGGAAACGCCAGGCACCCGCTGCACATAACGAGTGTCGATACCAAAGTGCTGGAAGTTGGCCAGGGTGTTGTCGGCAAACATGTCGTCCCCGACCTTGCTCAACATCAACACATCCGCCCCAAGCTTGGCTGCCGCCACCGCCTGGTTGGCCCCTTTGCCGCCGCAACCCAGGGCAAAGCCCGGTGCTTCCAGGGTTTCGCCCTGGCCCGGCATGCGGTCGATGTACGTAATCAAATCCACCATATTGCTGCCGATGACTGCGATCTTGCTCATTGCTATTCCACCTTGTTGCGGCACGACCAGGCAGGTTGTGGCGCTCTTGTTTTGTTATTTAAATAACATTATGTGTGAATATTCAATCTTTTTTTTGCGATGAGAGATCAACGGAGTGTGCACATGGTCGGCAGCGCCCTTAAGCAGTCGCTGATCGACTGCGTCGGGTCTGCTCCATAGCCCGACTCAAATAGGGCAAGGTCGCAATTATGTAGCGTGTGTGTAAGCGTCACCTTGTGTCCCCGGGGAGCGCTCACTAAGCTGGCCGATCTTTTTTGATGCAACCCGGAATCCCCATGCCTCGAAGTATTGCCCACCTCGCCTTGCTGCTGGGGTTGATCACCGCCATAGGCCCTTTCGCCATCGACAGCTATTTGCCCGCGCTGCCCACCCTCGGGGCCAGCCTGCAGGCGTCGCCGGCGGCCGTGCAGATGAGCTTGACGGTGTTCTTCATGATCATTGGCGTGTGCCAGCTGTTCTACGGGCCCATCAGCGATGTGTTCGGTCGCAAGCCGCCGATTTATGCAGGGTTGGTGATTTTTGCCGTGGGCAGCGTCGGTTGTGCGCTGGCCCCCACTATTGAAGTGCTGATCGGCTTTCGTGCCCTGCAAGCGTTTGGTGCGTGTGCCGGCATGGTCATTCCCCGGGCCATCGTTCGTGACCTGTATACCGGCCATGAAGCGGCGCGCTTGATGGCCTTGCTGATGCTGGTGATGAGTGTTTCACCGATCCTGGCGCCCTTGGCCGGCAGCGTCGTCATTTCCCTTTGGAGTTGGCGTGAAGTGTTCGTGGCGCTGGCTGTCGTGGCGGTGCTGTGCCTGGTGATGACCATCGTGCAACTGCCGGAAACCCATCCGGCCGAACGCCGTTTGGGCAAGACCCTGGGCAATGCGTTCGGCAGCTACGGCGCCCTCCTTCGTGACCCGGTATTCACTGGCCTGTCGGTGGTGTGTGGCTTTGGCCTGGCGACGTTCTTTGTGTTTATCGGCAGCGCACCGTTCGTATACATCGAGTATTTCGGACTGACGCCGACGCAATTCAGCCTGTGCTTTGCAGTAAACGCTGCCTCATTCTTCGCCATGAGCCAACTGACGGCGCGCCTGAGTGCGCGCTTTGGCCTGGCCCCGCTGATTCGCTGGTCGGTTGTAGGCGTTGCCGTGGTCATGACATTGCTGGCCACCACCACGCTATGGAGCGACAACCTGGCGTTGATGATGGCGCTGCTGTTTATCGGTTTCGGCTTTCTCGGCCTGTTACTGCCGGCCGCAGGGGTATTATCCATGGAAGATCATGGTGCCGTGGCGGGTTCCGCGTCGGCGCTGCTCGGTGCTATCCAAATGATCACGGCGGCCGTCTCGATGACCCTGGTTGGTGTGTTTGCCGACCACACACCTGCCCCCATGCTGATTGGCATCGCGCTGTGTGCCGTCGCCGCGATGCTGGTCACCCTGTGGACCCTGCGTCGTTTACCGACTCATCTGGCCCGCGCCAGGTCCTGACATTGTTTTGACTGATAGCCGTTATTGGCCGGAATCCGTTCTGGGGCGGGGCCAGGCTTTATAGAATGGCGACCACAGTCTAACCGCCACCGATCGGTGCTGGAGGTCGTCATGCGTTACCTGTTTATTGCACTGCTGAGCGTGGTCAGCACTTTCGCCGCCGCCCAGGGCGCCCCTAATCCGGGCGCGGACAAACCGGTCAATCAGGCCGACAATTACGCCGAAGACTTGGACATCGCCAAGGCCGTGCGTAATACCAACGCCGCGTCCGCCACCTGCGGCCCGGTCAAGGGCCATGTTGTGTACGTTGACAGCCAGGGCGTGCGTCACGAACTGGACTATAGGCGGGTCGGTGACACCTGCCCGCACAGTTAAGCTCACTTACAAATCAAACCGGTCCACCGCCCGTCGCCGCTCGTTGTCATCGCGCACGTCATAACTGGCGGTCGTCTGGATATTGGAGTGATGCGCCAGTTTCTGCGCGATCGACAGGTCATGCTCTTCGATCACCCGGGTGATGAAGGACCGTCGGAAATCATGGGGCATGATCTTCACGCCCACCTGTTCGCCGCGCTGACGGGCGATGTAGTAAATCGCGTGCTTGGTAATCCGTTCGCGCGTGATATGGCTGCCCCGGCGGATACGATTGAACAGAAATGGATCGTCCTGTTCGCCTTCCTTGAGGTGTTCGCGGCGAAACTCCAGCCATGCTTGCAGCTTGGCAAACGCCCAGGCGGGTGCGTACTTGATCAGTTCCTTGTTGCCCTTGCCGGTCACGCGCAAGCTGCGTTCGTCGAAGTTGATCTGCGCCAGGTCGAGGTTGACCGACTCCGACTTGCGCATGCCCGAGCCATACAAAATACCGATCACCGCCGCATCCCGCAGGCCCTGGGGGCGTGGGTCGGCGGCGCAGACGTCCATCATTTCGCGGATCAGTGTGCGCCGCAGGTTACGGCCCTGCCCCAGGCGGGTGCCGGGCGCAGCCTTGACCGAACGCATCTTCAACAGGTGGTCCTGGCTGATCAAGCTCATGCGCCACGCCTCGTTCATTACCCCGCGCACCGCATTTACATACAGCGAAGAGGTGTTCGGCGCATAGCCGTCCTCGCGCAACGCGGCGACAAGGGCAATCACGTGTTCGGGTTGCAGCAGGTGCCAGTCGATCTCTTCGAGATTGATGTCTTCAAAACCGAGTCGGTCGGCGGCGTCCTGCAGCACGTAACGCATGGTCAGTTGACTGGAGGGCGCCAGGCGGGTGAGGTAGAGGGTCAGCGGGTTGCGGATAGACTCAGTCAAGGTAGATCAGCCTTTGGATTAAATACCTCGACCAACTCATTGTTTAATCGAGGTATTTAGTGAATTGGCGAGCGCCGAGTTTAACGCACGACCGGCCCTTGCACAAAATCACTGGGCCGATTCGTCATCCTCTGTGGCGTCTTCGGGCTGAGGCTGGGTTTGGGTCTGGCTCCATTCAGTGTCCTGTTTCTGCATCAGCCCAAACCAATGCTGGCGCATGAACGCCAGGTAGCCGTCCGGCGCCTTGGCGAAATCACTCTCATCGCCATAGCAGCCGGGAAGCGGCAACTCAGTGCCCTGCTCCTTGTACTGGCTGACCAGCGCCTGTTGCGCTGCAATAGAGCAGTCCGTCGGCAGCGGCATGCCACGCAGGGCGCCAGCTTCCTCGTCCCACCAGCTCGCGCCGACGCGATCGACACCGCGCAGGCGGTACTTCTGGGATTTGCCGACATGCATGATCAGTTTGAATTCACGGGGGCTGACGTCGCTGGTGCACGTTCGCGAATAGCCCACGGTCGCCTGGGTCATGCCATCCCCGGCCAGGTCGGTGACCTTGGTCGCCGCCATGTCAAAGCGCAGCGCTGCATCGAATTGGCAATGCTGCACGTCGTCATAAAGCATCCAGACGCGTTTGGGATGGTCGCCCGCCAGCAGGTATTGGGCCGCATAGACGAAGGCCGACTGGGTGCCGTCATCGTCACGCTCGCCAACCTGCTCGGCGAGTACCAACAGGTTTTTGCCTTGGCGGTCGTCCCAGGTATAGGCGGCGACCTGCTTGCCACGCACTTCCACGCCCTCCGGTACCTGCTCGATGCGCGAGAGCACTACCCCGTCGTCGGCCCGTACGGTCGTGACACAGGCCACGGCCATCAACAATCCCATCAACGCAGGCCGTAATTGGCCGCGAAAAAGCTGCACGCTATTCATCCGAGTACCCTGGCAAGAGATGGCTTACTTTACCGGCACTTGAAGGGCAATGCAGAGAAGATTGTTGAATTACAATCGGTCGGCGGCACAACGCTGAAATAACCCAGCAGTTTTACCCGGTAAACCTATTGCTTGGCGCTTCAGTCACTTAGCTGAACCCTAGCTGTCTACCTGTCAAATAAACGAGTTTTTCATCCGCCTTTCATATTCGTTCAACATTTTTCCGCTTAACCTTGGCCGCAGAACTTGAGAACAAACCGCGTTTTTACCGACTAACCTGTTGATTACGCTTTACCTTTCATATATTTCGTCTTTAATCTGATACCCATGGAAGAATCCGTTGCCCGTCTTCAGGAAAGTCGAATGAATGCCGCAAACCCACGCTACGTTTAATCAGTCAGCGTTTTACCGACTGATTACTGCTGTTTTCACGCTTCAATTGCTCTAGCCCCGAGGTCATGAATCTTTGAAACCCTACCCTATTCATTGCGTGTCGATCGTTATCCCGGTCTACAACGAACAAGAGAGCCTGCCTGAATTGCTGCGTCGCACGACGGCAGCCTGCAAGCAACTGGCTTACGAATACGAAATCATCCTGGTGGATGACGGTAGCCGCGACAACTCGGCTCAATTGCTTGAAGACGCCGCCGCTGAAGACGGCAGCAACGTGGTGGCGGTGATCCTCAACCGTAACTACGGCCAGCATGCGGCGATCATGGCCGGCTTCGAGCAGTGCCGGGGCGAGGTGGTCATCACCCTCGACGCCGACCTGCAGAACCCGCCCGAAGAGATCCCGCGCCTGGTGGAACAAGCTGCCCTGGGTTACGACGTGGTGGCAACCGTGCGTAACAACCGCCAGGACTCGGCCTTCCGCCGCTGGCCTTCGCGCCTGATCAACCTGGCGGTGCAACGCTCCACCGGCGTGGCCATGACCGACTACGGCTGCATGCTGCGCGCCTACCGCCGCACCATCGTCGACGCCATGCTCGCCTGCCGTGAGCGCAGCACCTTTATTCCGATCCTGGCCAACGGCTTTGCCCGGCACACCACCGAGATTCTGGTGCATCACGCCGAGCGCGAGCACGGCGAGTCCAAATACAGCGCGATGCGCCTGATCAGCCTGATGTTCGACCTGCTGACCTGCATGACCACCACCCCGCTGCGCCTGCTGAGCATCGTCGGTTTCAGCCTGGCGGCGCTGGGCATGCTGTTTGCCTTTGCACTGGTATTCCTGCGATTGGTCTTCGGTGCCGAATGGGCAGGCTCAGGCACGTTTGTACTGTTTGCGGTATTGTTCGTGTTCACCGGCGGTCAATTCATCGGCATGGGCCTCTTGGGTGAATACCTGGGCCGCATGTACAGTGACGTGCGCGCCCGCCCACGCTTCTTTATTGAAAAAGTGCTGCGTAACCAACCCGCAGCACCTGCTCCGGTCGTCGTGGTCGACGGCCTGACAAGTTCTCACACTTCCACTTCTCCTTCCGATCAGGTTTCGTCATGAATTCAAAAGCTGTTGTCTTCGCTTATCACGATATTGGCTGTGCAGGCATTGAAGCCCTGCTGACCGCCGGCTACGACATTGCTGCCGTGTTCACCCATGCCGACGACCCCAAGGAAAATAATTTCTACGGCTCCGTCGCCCAACTCTGTGCCCGCAACGGCATCCCGGTACACGCACCGGAAGACGCCAACCACCCACTGTGGATCGAGCGCATTGCCAAGCTGAACCCGGATTTCATCTTCTCGTTCTACTACCGCAACCTGCTGAGCGAAGCCCTGCTGGCCACCGCCAAGAAAGGTGCGTTCAACCTGCACGGCTCGCTGCTGCCTAAGTACCGTGGCCGCGCCCCGGCCAACTGGGTGCTGGTAAACGGCGAAACCGAAACCGGCGTGACCCTGCACCGCATGGTCAAACGTGCCGACGCCGGCGCGATCCTGGCCCAGCAAAAAGTCGTTATCGAGCGCACTGACACTGGCCTGACCCTGCACGCCAAACTGCGTGAAGCGGCCACCAACCTGCTGCGTGATGCCCTGCCACAACTGGCCCAAGGCAAGCTGGCGGAAACTGCCCAGAACGAAAGCCAGGCCACCTACTTCGGCCGCCGCACCGCTGCCGATGGCAAACTGGACTGGAAAAAGCCGGCTGAAGAGCTGTTCAACCTGGTTCGCGCCGTTACCCAACCTTACCCGGGCGCCTTCTGCGCCGTAGGCGAGCACAAACTGATCGTTTGGCAAGCCGATGTGGTCAAGGGCAACGAAGGCATTGCCCCGGGCCGTGTGATCAGCGTCAACCCGCTGCGCATCGCCTGCGGTGAAGATTCCCTGGTGGTCAAGTTTGGCCAGCGCAACGAAAACGGCCTGTACCTGGCCGGTCCTTCCCTGGCCGACGAGTTGGGCCTGGTGGACGGTTCCGTACTGCGCGGCGCCGAGTCCGGCCGCAAGCCACGTCGTACTCGCGTACTGATCCTGGGTGTGAACGGTTTCATCGGTAACCACCTGTCCGAGCGCCTGCTGCGTGACGACCGTTACGAAATCTACGGCCTGGATATCGGTTCCGACGCTATCGAGCGCCTGCGCAGCCACCCGAACTTCCACTACGTGGAAGGCGACATCAGCATTCACTCCGAGTGGATCGAGTACCACATCAAGAAGTGCGACGTGGTCCTGCCGCTGGTGGCCATCGCTACCCCTATCGAATACACCCGTAACCCACTGCGCGTGTTCGAACTGGACTTTGAAGAGAACCTGAAACTGGTTCGCTACTGCGTCAAGTACAACAAGCGTGTGATCTTCCCGTCGACCTCCGAAGTCTATGGCATGTGCCAGGACCAGTACTTCGACGAAGACACCTCCAACCTGGTGGTTGGCCCGGTCAACAAGCAACGCTGGATCTACTCGGTCTCCAAGCAACTGCTGGACCGTGTGATCTGGGCTTACGGCGACAAAGGCCTGAACTTCACCCTGTTCCGTCCGTTCAACTGGATGGGCCCGCGCCTGGACCGTCTGGACTCGGCACGTATCGGCAGCTCCCGTGCAATCACCCAGTTGATCCTGAACCTGGTAGAAGGCACGCCGATCCGCCTGTTCGACGGTGGCGAGCAGAAGCGTTGCTTCACCGACATCGCTGACGGCATCGAAGCCCTGGCACGCATCATTGATAACGACAACGATGTCTGCAATGGCCAGATCATCAACATCGGCAACCCGGAAAACGAAGCCAGCATTCGTCAGCTGGGCGAAGAGCTGCTGCGTCAGTTCGAAGCTCACCCGCTGCGTAGCAACTTCCCTCCGTTCGCCGGTTTCCGTGACGTAGAGAGCAAGGCGTTCTACGGCACCGGTTACCAGGACGTGGCGCACCGCAAGCCAAGCATCGAAAACGCCAAGCGCCTGCTGAACTGGGAGCCAACCGTTGAGATGAGCGAAACCATCGGTAACACCCTGGACTTCTTCCTTAAAGAAGCCATGCTCGAAATCGCGGACAAGCGCTGATGCAGGCAGGTCTTCGCATCGACGTCGACACCTACCGTGGCACCCGTGAAGGTGTGCCGCGGTTGCTTGAATCCCTGGATGAAGCCGGGGTGAAAGCGACGTTCTTCTTCAGCGTTGGGCCGGACAACATGGGGCGCCACTTGTGGCGCCTCATCCGTCCGCAATTCCTGTGGAAGATGCTGCGTTCCAATGCCGCCGGGCTGTATGGCTGGGATATCTTGCTGGCCGGCACCGCCTGGCCGGGCAAGCCGATTGGTCGTGACCTGGGGCATTTGATGCGCCAGGCCAAGGCCGCCGGCCATGAAGTCGGCCTGCACGCGTGGGACCACCACGGCTGGCAGGCCAACACCGGGCGCTGGAGCGACGCACAACTGGTAGAGCAGATTCGTCGCGGCGTCGACACCTTGAGCGACATTCTCGGTGAACGCATCGACTGTTCCGCCGCCGCCGGCTGGCGTGCCGATGAACGCGTGGTGCAAGCCAAACAAGGTTTCAACTTTCGCTACAACAGTGATTGCCGTGGCAGCAGCCTGTTTCGACCCACCTTGGCCGATGGCAGTGCGGGCACCCCACAAATTCCGGTAGACCTGCCGACCTTCGACGAAGTCGTCGGTCCGGTGGTGGCTGCCAAAGATTTCAACAGCTTTATTCTTGACCGGTTTACCGCGTCAAAGCTGAACGTCTACACGATCCACGCAGAAGTAGAAGGGATTCTGATGGCTGAAGATTTTCGCCAGTTGCTCGCCCAGGCCGGGCAGCGCGGCATCGACTTCAAACCCTTGGGCGATCTGCTGCCCGCGGATGTGACCACCCTGCCCCAGCAACACCTGGTGCGCGGCGCGCTGAGCGGCCGCGAGGGATGGCTCGGAGTACAGCAGGCATGATCCGGCGCTGGGCATTGCCCCTGCTCCTGTTGGCGTTTGGTGTGTTTTATCTGTTACCGCTGGCCAGTCATGGCCTGTGGATTCCGGATGAAACCCGTTATGCACAAATCAGCCAGGAAATGCTGCTGACCGGCAAGTGGGCTTCGCCACACTTCATGGGCATCCGCTACTTCGAGAAACCCGCCGCCGGCTATTGGATGATTGCGCTGGGCCAGGCGATTTTCGGGCAAAACCTGTTCGGCGTGCGCTTTGCATCCGCGCTGAGCACCGGGTTGAGCATCCTGCTGGTCTATCTTGTGTCTCGCCGACTGTGGAACGACCCGCAAAAAAGCCTGGTCAGCACGGTGCTGTACATGAGCTTTGTCAGCGTGGCCTTGCTCGGCGGTTATGCCAACCTGGACCCGCAATTCACCTTCTGGGTCAACCTGACCGGTGTGGCGCTGTGGTTCTGCTTCGACAGCACCACGCGCCGCGGCCGTTTATGGTCCTGGGCCATGCTCGGTTTTGCCTGTGGCATGGGTTTCATGACCAAAGGGTTCCTGGCCTGGCTGCTGCCGGTGTTGATCGCACTGCCCTACGCAATCTGGCAGAAACGCTTTCGTGAATTGCTGGCTTACGGCGTGGTCGCCGTGGTCGTTGCGATTGTGGTCAGCCTGCCGTGGGCCCTGGCTGTGCACCTGCAAGAGCCGGACTACTGGAACTTCTTCTTCTGGCACGAGCATATCCAACGCTTCGCCGGGGATGACGCCCAGCATGCCGAGCCATTCTGGTTCTATCTGCCGCTAATGGTCGCGTTCTCGTTGCCATGGATTGCCCTGCTGCCATCCACGGTTAAACGCGCCTGGCTGGAAAAACGCCTGCCTAAAACCGCGTTCCTGCTGCTCTGGCTATTGATGCCGCTGGCATTCTTCAGCCTGGCCAAAGGCAAGCTGCCGTCGTACATCATGCCTTGCCTGTTGCCGTTGGCCCTGCTGATGGGGTCGACCCTGAGCGACAAACTTGCCCGGGGCCATAGTCGCGCACTGCGCATCAACGGCTGGCTGAACCTGGGTATCGGTATCGCGGCTTTGTTGGCAATCAGCTGGTTTCAATTGAAGAACCCGGTGTACGAACACGGACAAGAAACCCTCAGCCTGGTGCTGGTGTTTACCTTCCTGTTCGGCTGGATTGTGGTCAACCTGCTGCAGGCCGCGCGCCCTTTGAAACTGTGGGCAGCGCCGGCGATCGGCAGTTGGTTGCTGGTCGCTCTGGTGCCGGCCGCCCTGCCCCATTCGGTGGTGTACAACAAGACGCCGGATCAGTTCATCATCGACCACCTGCCAGAACTGCAACCGACCACCGCTCTGCTCAGCAATGACCTGGGCGCCGCGTCGGCCCTGTCATGGCGTTTGGGCCGCCCGGACGTCAGCCTCTACAACACCGTCGGCGAAGTGAAATACGGCATCGCCTACCCGGACACCGCCCATCGCAAGATCGATACCAGCGAAGTCCAGCAATGGATGAGCGAAGCGCGCAAAAAGGGTTCTGTCGGCGTGGTGATGCGGGTCAAGGGCGACGATGAAGTTGCTGAAGTGAACCTGCTGCCCCAGGACGGCAAGCGTTATGAGCAAGGCAATATCGTGATCCTGATTTTCCCACAGGCTGCGCAATGATCACGTTGCTTCTGCTATTAAGCGCCTGCCTGCTCACCTGCATGGGCCAGGTTTCGCAAAAATTTGCCGTGGAAAGCTGGCGTGACCAGCCGGACGGTTGGGCGCCGAAACTGCGCTCCCCGTGGCTGTGGTCGGCGCTGGTTTGCCTGGGCCTGGGCCTGTTGGTGTGGCTGCTGGTGTTACAGCGTCTGGAGGTGGGCATCGCCTACCCGATGCTCAGCTTGAATTTCGCACTGGTAACGCTGATGGCGCGCTTTGTGTTTCATGAGCACATCGATGGCCGTCATTGGCTCGGTGTGGCGCTGGTCATCGGCGGCGTTGTACTGCTGGGGCGTCACGTATGAGCCGGGCGCAAGGGTTTGCCCTGGCCCTGGGCAGCGTCGGTCTGGTGAGCGCCGCTCAACTGGGCATGCGCTGGAGCATGACGCGCCTGCCGCTGCCGGACGAGTGGCTGAGCGCATTCAACAGCAACGCCATTGATCTGGGCGCCCTGGGCGTGGTCAGCCTGGCGATCATCGCCTATGCGCTCTCGATGGTGTGCTGGCTCGGCGCCCTCAAGCATTTACCCCTGGGTCGCGCCTATTCGCTGCTCAGCATCAGCTACGCGCTGGTGTACCTGCTGGCGGCCAGCCTGCCGGTGTTCAACGAACATTTTTCGCTTTCAAAAACCCTGGGGGTGGCGCTGGTCATCCTCGGTGTTCTGGTTATTAACTCTCGTCGTGCTAGCGTTGCAAGCCCCAGGAATGCCCCATGAAAATCAGTGTATTTGGTAGCGGTTACGTCGGTCTGGTACAGGCCACCGTATTGGCCGAAGTCGGTCACGATGTGATCTGCATGGACGTTGACAAGAGCAAGGTCGAGTCGCTTCAGAAAGGCCATGTGACCATCTTCGAACCGGGCCTGGCTGCCATGGTCAAGGAAAACCTGGAAAGTGGCCGCCTGCACTTTACCTTTGATGAAAAACTCGCCGTTGAACACGGTGAAGTGCTGTTTATCGCGGTGGGCACGCCCTCGGATGAAGACGGCTCGGCCGACCTCAAGTATGTGCTGTCGGTAGGTGATGCCGTGTCCCGCCATCGTGTGGAACCGGTGATTCTGGTGGAAAAGTCCACCGTACCCGTCGGCACCGGCGACACCTTGCGCGCCCATATCGAAAAAAACCTGCACATCGCGGGCCGTCACCTGGAATTCGATATCGTCTCCAACCCGGAATTCCTCAAGGAAGGCACGGCCGTCGCCGACTGCCGCCGCCCGGACCGTATTATCATCGGTTGCGAACGTGAAGAAGTGCGTGAAGTGATGCGCGACCTGTATGCGCCCTTCAACCGCAACCACGACCGCATCATCTTCATGGACCTGCGCAGCGCCGAACTGACCAAGTACGCCGCCAACTGCATGCTGGCCACCAAGATCAGCTTTATCAACCAGATCGCCGAGCTGGCCGAACATCTGGGTGCGGACATCGAAGCCGTACGCCTGGGCATCGGCGCCGACTCACGAATTGGCTACCACTTCATCTACCCGGGTTGCGGCTACGGCGGTTCGTGCTTCCCCAAAGACATGCGCGCCCTGATCCACAGCGCCAAGGAAGCCAACTGCTCCAGCGACCTGCTGGAAGCGGTCGAAGCCATCAACCAGCGCCAGAAGAGCAAGCTGTTCGAACGTATCAATGCTTACTTCAAGGGCGAGCTGAAAGGCAAGACGTTCGCGTTGTGGGGCCTGGCCTTCAAGCCCAACACCGATGACATGCGTGATGCACCGAGCCGCGTGCTGATGGAAGCCCTTTGGGCGGCGGGCGCCAATGTACGTGCGTTTGACCCTGAAGCGATGCAGGAAACCCAGCGAATCTACGGTGACGAGTCGCGCCTGACGCTGCTGGGCACACCGGAGTCCGCCTTGAGCGGCGCCGATGCGCTGATCGTTTGCACCGAATGGCAGCAGTTCAAGGCCCCGGATTTCGAGCTGATCCTCGACCGCCTGAAAAACCCGGTGATTTTCGACGGTCGCAACCTGTACGACGGCGAGCGCCTGGCGCGCAAAGGCTTCAAATACTTCCCAATGGGTCGTGGTGATTCCTGCGAGTTGCCGATTCCTCAGCAAAACTGGGTAGCGCCGGTCAAGGAAGACTGACACGTGAACAAAGCTCAACCGCCCTTGCTTACTGCAACGATCCGCAACCAGTCGCTGGGGCTTGGGCTCCTGGCACTGGTGCTGTTTATCGTCGGCAATTGGCACCAGGCCATCATCGGTTTCGACTCGCGCTTCGTGGTGTTTGCTCAGGAGATGCTGCGCCATGGGCCGAGCTTCTTTCCCACCACCTATGGCCAGCCCTACGCTGACTACCTGGCGACCTCAACACTGCTGACGTGGCTGTTGTCCTTGCCGTTCGGCCAGGTCACCAGCCTGACGGCATGGCTGCCTACGTCTATTGCGTCAGCGCTGATCGTAACCCTGGTGTATCGCCTCACGGCGCCCTACTCCACGCGTTGGGGCCTGTTGAGCATCGCGATGTTGCTGCTCAGCAGCACCTTCATCAGTGAAACCCGTGCGGTGTCCCTGGACCAGATGCTCGCCGCCATCGCCCTGGCGGTGTTCTACCTGGGTTACGCCCACGATCACTTCGGTGCCGCCAAACGTCTGCATTGGTTGTTCCTGCTAGTGATTCTAGGCTTTGCAGTGCGTGGGCCAATCGGCCTGGTGATCCCGACCGGCGTACTTTGCAGCTATTACCTGATCAATCGGCAATGGCGCCAACTGTTCACCTTTGGTGTGCTGGCACTGGCTCTGTTGGTGGCATGCGTCGGCCTCTTGCTGCTGCTGGCCAAGCTCAGCGGTGGCGAAGACTTCATGCAGGACGTGATCCGCATGCAGTTCCTGGGGCGTATGGACGGCACCGAAGGTTCCAGCGGCGTGCTGTATTACTTCACCAGCTCCATGGGCAACTATGCGTTGGCCTATCCGCTGGCGTTGTTGGTGCTGTTGGCGGTCGTCGTCGGCGGGCGCCGAGCGCCGGACCCGGCGTTGCAACTGGTGTTGTATTGCGCGGCGGCCGGTCTGCTGGTGATGCTGGGCCTGTCGGTACCCCAGGCCAAAAAGGCCCGCTACATACTGCCGATGCTGCCCATGGCGGCGATCATTGCGGCCTACCCGTTCCAGGTCACCCAGGGGCGACTGTTCGCGGCGCTACGCGCTTTGATGCTGGGTATCTGGACGCTGCTGCCAGCGCTCCTGGTGATCGGGTTGGTGGTGGCGCGCAAGCGTTACCCGGCGCAGCTGGACAACCTTGGGCTGATCTTCACGTTGCTGGGTGTGCTTCAGGGGCTGGCGTTGCTATCACTCCTCAAAGCACGCCTGCGGCCGCTGGGGCCCGCCTTCGCGGCAGTGCTGGCGCTCTGGTCGACCTACATCGTGGTGGTCGAACCGCTGGAACGCACGCTCTACGACACCCGCACCTTCAGCCTTGCGGTCAAAGCGCAAATCCTGCAGCAACCGGCACCGGTGGTACTGCATGGCTTGGGTAAAGATGCGAAAGCCATCAAGTTCATGGTCAACTTCAACTGCGATAAGGTGCCACTGTTTACCCAATCGTCCGCAGATCTGGCCCCGTTGCAAGGGCCGGCCTGGCTGGTAATGAGTGCTCAGGACTTCGAAAAACTGCAAGATCCACGCTTGCGCTCGATCACACCGACGCTCAGTGGAGAGTTCGACAAAGATCCTTATGTGTTGCTGCATCTGGAGAAAGTCTCAGCGCCTTGATCGCGTTCACTGATCGCGGTCACAGCAGTCTGACGGAAACAACGCCCACTCCTCAAAGAGTGGGCGTTTTTCGTTATTAGCGCCCGGAAAGCACCTACGTTGCTATGCGTAAAGGCTGGTGCGCTTTGCCTTCCGATGCCTGGAACCCAAATGTAGACTCGTTCGCCAAGTGCGTTAACTATCTACTACAGGACGCTGCCATCCCTTCAACGCACAGTGGCCGCCATCATTAAAAGGGCAATACCGTGCCAGAAGATTTGTTGCTTATGCCTGCGCCGAGGCTGGATCGGTTGATGGAGCTGCGCGACGCGTTGGTGGCGTTGAAGGGACCCTTGGCCGATAACACTGCGCTGCAGGCGAACCTGCAAAGGCAGCTGTTCAATGAAGAGGCTGATACCCGTGTTCTCGGACGGATCAACAGGCCGTTCGCGCAGCAGACACGCCTGATCGCTTTTGATTAAGCCCTATAACTTCACTTTTTTTGCATTCAACCCTCATTAATATGCAGTGGCGCCAGGGTGCCCAGGTCGGCACACTGTTCAGTGTTCCTCCCCCAACTATTGGAACTTTCAAAGGGCTTTTGCGGGAAACCCGCCAAGCCCTTTTTTTCGCCTGCTATTGATGGACTGCTTCGATGCTCGCTCGCTGGTTACCCGCTGCAATCAATACCCGCCCTGCCGAATGGAGCCGCGCCGCAGTCGGCATGGCCGTAGGCACGCTGTTCAGTGTCTGGGTGTGTGCCCGGCTATTTGGAATGGAAGTCGCACTGCACCTGCTCGGTCCCCTTGGCGCTTCGGCCGTGCTGCTCTTTGCGGTGTCGTCCGGTGCGCTGGCCCAACCCTGGTCGATTATTGGCAGCTATTTGTGCGCCGCCGTGGTGGGGTTGCTGGTCGCTCGGGTATTGGGCCGTACGCTGGGCAGCGCTTGCCTGGCGGCCGGCATGACCGTCATCCTGATGTGCTGGCTGCGTTGCTTGCACCCACCCGCCGGTGGCCTGGCCATGACCCTGGTGCTTGCCGACCCCGCCTCTATTGCGCTGGGTTGGCAGGAGTTGGCCCCGGTCATGCTCGGCGCGTGTGCCCTGCTGGTGTGCGCGTTGGCCTATAACAACGCCACGCGCACGCGTTATCCCAAGGGTACGGGCGAATCACCTGCGGTCATCATCGGCACTGCGCCATCGGGGGCAGACGCCGCCATCACCGCAGCCGACCTGAAGCTGGCCATGGCCGAGATGGAGCAGTTTTACGATGTGCAACCGACAGAGCTGGAACAACTGATCCACGCGGCCGAAGGCCATGCACGGCGTCGCAGCATTGGCCAGGTACTGGCCAGTCGCGTCGCTTGACCTCATCTGCATAAATGCAAAAACGACCTGCATGATTCCGGGTTGTACGGGGCAAATTTGCACTGGTACGATCGCGAGAGGGTTCGTTCGCGAACATCTTGATAAAGAACAATAAAAGCAGGGAGTTACAGATGACTGCTCAGGTTTCATCCGAAGCAAGCCGCGCCGAGGCTCTTCAGCAGGAGGCCCTTAAGCACGAGGTGCTGGCCGACGTGCGTAACCATATCGGCCACCTCACCCTCAATCGCCCCGCTGGCTTGAACGCCATTACCCTGGAGATGGTCCGCAGCCTGACGGCGCAGTTACAGGCCTGGGCGGATGATCCTCAGGTTTACGCCGTGGTACTGCGCGGCGCCGGTGAAAAAGCCTTCTGCGCCGGTGGCGACATCCGTTCGCTGTACGACAGCTTCAAGAACGGCGACAACCTGCACGAAGATTTTTTCGTTGAAGAATACGCCCTCGACCTGGCCATTCATCATTACCGCAAACCCGTATTGGCCCTGATGGACGGGTTTGTGCTGGGCGGTGGGATGGGCCTGGTGCAAGGTGCCGACCTGCGCGTAGTCACTGAGCGCAGCCGCCTGGCCATGCCGGAAGTGGCCATCGGCTATTTCCCGGATGTGGGCGGTAGCTACTTCCTGCCCCGCATTCCGGGCGAACTGGGGATTTACCTCGGCCTGACCGGCGTACAGATTCGCGCGGCCGATGCGTTGTATTGCGGGTTGGCGGACTGGTCTATCGACAGCGCCAAACTCAGCGAGCTGGACCGCAAGCTCGATCAATTGCAGTGGCAGGACTCGCCGCTCAAGGACCTGCAAGGCGTATTGGCCAAACTGGCCGTACAGCAATTGCCCGATGCACCACTGGCCGCGCTGCGACCTGCTATCGACCACTTCTTCGCCTTGCCGGACGTGCAGAGCATCGTTGAGCAACTGCAGGAAGTCACCGTCGCCGACAGCCACGAATGGGCCCTGACTACCGTTAACCTGATGCAAACCCGCTCGCCGCTGGCCATGGCCGTAACCCTGCAAATGCTGCGCCGTGGCCGCCGCCTGCCGCTGGAGCAGTGCTTTGCCCTGGAACTGCACCTGGATCGCCAGTGGTTCGAACGCGGCGACCTGATCGAAGGGGTTCGTGCCCTGATCATCGATAAAGACAAAACGCCCCGTTGGAACCCGCCGACTGTCCACGGGCTGGACGCCAGCCATGTCGACAGCTTCTTCCGCGACTTCGTGCAGACTGGGAAATAGGCCATGCAAGATATTGAATACACTGAAGAACAGGTAATGATCCGTGACATGGCGCGCGACTTTGCCCGTGGCGAAATCGCCCCGCATGCGCAAGCGTGGGAAAAGGCCGGCTGGATCGATGACGCTTTGGTCGCAAAAATGGGTGAATTGGGCCTTTTGGGCATGGTGGTCCCTGAGGAATGGGGCGGCACCTATGTCGACTACGTGGCTTATGCGCTGGCGGTAGAAGAGATTTCTGCCGGTGATGGTGCTACCGGCGCGCTGATGAGTATCCACAACTCAGTGGGTTGCGGGCCAATCCTCAACTACGGCACACACGAACAGAAACAAACCTGGCTGCCCGACCTTGCCAGCGGCCAGGCCATTGGCTGCTTCTGCCTGACCGAACCCCAGGCCGGCTCCGAAGCCCACAACCTGCGCACCCGCGCTGAGCTGCGTGATGGCCAGTGGGTAATCAATGGCGCCAAGCAGTTTGTCAGCAACGGCAAGCGCGCCAAGTTAGCCATTGTGTTTGCGGTGACTGACCCGGCGTTGGGCAAAAAAGGTATTTCCGCGTTCCTGGTGCCCACCCAGACGCCGGGGTTTGTGGTTGATCGCACGGAACACAAGATGGGCATTCGCGCCTCGGATACCTGCGCCGTCACACTCAGCGAGTGCACAGTGCCCGAAGCCAACCTGCTGGGTGAACGCGGCAGAGGCCTGGCCATCGCCCTGTCCAACCTCGAAGGCGGGCGCATCGGTATTGCCGCCCAAGCGTTAGGCATCGCACGGGCAGCGTTTGAGGCGGCGCTGGCGTACGCCCGTGATCGCGTGCAATTCAATCAGGCAATCATTGAGCACCAGAGCATCGCCAACCTGCTGGCAGACATGCAAACCCGGCTCAATGCCGCACGCCTGCTGATCCTGCACGCCGCGCGCCTGCGCAGTGCCGGCAAACCATGCTTGTCGGAAGCCTCCCAGGCCAAGCTGTTCGCCTCGGAAATGGCCGAAAAGGTCTGCTCTTCAGCGATGCAGATTCATGGCGGCTATGGATATCTTGAGGATTACCCGGTGGAGCGTTACTACCGGGATGCCAGGATTACGCAGATTTACGAAGGGACCAGTGAGATTCAGCGGATGGTCATTGCCCGAGAGCTCAAGCACTACCAGCTCTGACAGATACGCCGCTCCCACCTGTGGGAGCGGGCTTGCCCTAATGCCAGTCAGTTAAGCGAACGGAATGCTCAATGCAGCGAAGATCAAATGTGGGAGCGGGCTTGCTCGCGAAGGCGGCCTGAAGCAAACATTGATGTTGATTGACCCACCGCTTTCGCGAGCAAGCCCGCTCCCACCATGGGGTCTACCGTGTTTTTGGGGTCAGCTTACTGGTCCTTGAACTCAGGCGCGCGCTTGGCCACAAATGCCGCCATGCCTTCCTTCTGGTCTTGCGTCGCAAACGCCGCATGGAACACCCGGCGTTCAAAGCGCACGCCTTCGGACAGGCTCACTTCAAACGCGCGGTTCACACTTTCCTTGACCATCATGCTGATCGGCACTGACTTGCCGGCAATCAGTGTGGCGACTTTCAGCGCCTCTTCCAGCAGTTCATCGGCCGGCACAATGCGCGCGACAATCCCGCAGCGCTCAGCTTCCACCGCATCGATAAAACGCCCGGTCAGGCACATTTCCATGGCCTTGGCCTTGCCCACTGCGCGGGTCAGGCGCTGAGTGCCGCCCATGCCCGGCAATACACCGAGGTTGATTTCCGGCTGACCGAACTTCGCCGTATCACCGGCCAGGATGAAGTCGCACATCAACGCCAGTTCGCAGCCGCCGCCCAGGGCGAACCCATTAACGGCCGCAATGATCGGCTTGCGGCGGTTGGCCACGCGGTCACTGTCGCTGAACAGGTCGTCGAGGTAGATCTGCGGGTAAGTCAGCTCGGCCATTTCCTTGATGTCGGCACCGGCGGCGAAGGCTTTTTTGGAGCCGGTCAACACGATGCAACCGATTTGCGGGTTGGCTTCCAGGCTGTCGAGCGCCTGGTTCAACTCGCTGACCAACTGCGCATTCAAGGCATTCAGCGCGTGCGGGCGATTAAGGGTAATCAACCCGACGCGGCCCTGCACTTCGAGCAAAATGGTTTCATAACTCATGTATTGGCTCCTTAAAGATTGCGTGAGATGACCATGCGTTGAATGTCGCTGGTGCCTTCGTAAATCTGGCAGACCCGCACATCGCGGTAGATCCGCTCCAGGGGGAAGTCGCTCAGGTAACCGTAACCGCCCAAGGTTTGCAAGGCGGCGGAGCAGACTTTCTCGGCCATTTCCGAGGCAAACAGCTTGGCCATCGACGCTTCGACCAGCGCCGGCTTGCCGCTGTCACGCAGCGCGGCGGCGTAATGCACCATTTGCCGGGCGACCGCGATTTGAGTGGCCATGTCCGCCAGGCGGAACGCCACCGCCTGGTGCTCAATCAACGCTTTACCAAAGCTTTCGCGCTCACGTGCATAGTCGCGTGCCGCTTCAAACGCGGCGCGGGCCATGCCCACCGATTGCGAGGCAATACCCACACGCCCGCCTTCGAGGTTGGCCAGGGCGATCTTGTAGCCTTCGCCCTCCTCGCCCAAGCGATTGGCGACGGGCACCTTCACATCCTCAAACAGAATCTGGCACGTGTCGGACGCGTGCTGGCCCAGCTTGTCTTCCACCCGCGCGACCGTGTAACCCGGTGAGTCGGTAGGCACGATAAACGCGCTGATCCCACGTTTGCCGGCTGCCGGGTCAGTGACCGCAAACACAATCACAATGCCGGCGTTCTGTCCGGAGGTGATGAACTGTTTGCAACCATTGAGCACGTAATGGTCGCCTTCAAGGCGCGCACGGGTTTTCAGGCTACTGGCATCAGAGCCTGCCTGTGGCTCGGTCAATGCGAAAGCACCGAGCATGGCGCCACTGGCCAAGGGTTTGAGGAACAGTTCTTTCTGCTGATCGTTGCCGAACTTGAGAATCGGCACGCAACCCACCGAGTTGTGCACGCTCATGATGGTTGAGCACGCGCCGTCACCGGCGGCGATTTCTTCCAGCGCCATGGCATAGGCCAGGTAGCCGGTGTCGCAACCGCCCCACTGGTCCGGCACCAGCATGCCGAAAAAGCCCAGCTCGGCCATTTCGCCGATGGCTTCCTTGGGGAAACGGTGCTCGCGGTCCCATTCGGCGGCGAACGGTTTCAGGCGTTCCTGGGCAAATTGCCGGGCCGCCTCGCTGATTTGCAGTTGTTCGTCATTGGGCAGCATGTTGAGTCCTTAATACAGACATTCGACGGCCATGGCCGTGGCTTCACCACCGCCGATGCAGATGGCGGCAACGCCACGCTTGAGGCCTTTCTGGCGCAGGGCCGAGAGCAAGGTCACCAGAATGCGCGCGCCGGAGGCGCCGATCGGATGCCCCAAGGCACAGGCGCCGCCGTGGATGTTGACCTTGCTGTGGGGGATATCCAGCTTGCTCATCGTCACCAGGCTGACGACCGCGAAGGCTTCGTTGATCTCGAACAAATCTACGTCGCCCAGGTGCCAGCCGGTCTTGCTCATCAGCTTGCGAATTGCGCCCACCGGCGCCACCGGGAACAGCCCCGGCTCATCGGCAAATGCAGCATGCCCGTGGATCACCGCCAGCGGCTTGAGACCGCGCTTTTGCGCCTCGGACTGGCGCATCAGCAGCAACGCCGCCGCGCCATCGGAAATCGAACTGGAGTTGGCCGCCGTCACGGTGCCGCCTTCACGAAACGCCGGTTTCAGACTGCTGATCTTGTCCAGCCTGGCTTTGGGTGGCTGTTCGTCATGCACGATGGTTTTTTGCTCTTTACCAACGGTGACCTGCACCGGAACGATCTCCGCAGCGAAGCTGCCGCCGGTAATCGCCGCTTGCGCACGGGTCAGCGAGGCGATGGCGAACGCGTCCTGGGCTTCACGGGTAAACCCGTTGTGCTCGGCGCAGTCTTCGGCAAAGGTGCCCATCAGGCGGCCCTTGTCATACGCATCTTCCAGGCCGTCGAGAAACATATGGTCGAGCACCTTGCCATGGCCCATGCGGTAGCCGCTGCGCGCACGGTCGAGCAGGTACGGCGCGTTGGACATACTCTCCATGCCACCGGCGATCACCACTTCGACACTGCCGGCCAACAACGCGTCGTGGGCTAGCATGGTCGCTTCCATGCCTGAACCACACATCTTGTTCAGCGTGGTGCAGCGGGTGGCCTTGTCCAGCCCGGCACCCAGGGCCGCCTGACGCGCAGGCGCCTGGCCCAGGCCTGCGGGCAGCACACAACCGAACAACACTTCATCCACGGCATCGGACGCAATACCGGCGCGCTCGACAGCCGCGCGAATCGCGGCGGCGCCCAGTTGCGGTGCGGTCAGACCTTTGAGGTCGCCCTGGAAACCGCCCATGGGCGTGCGCACGGCGCTGACTATGACAATCGGATCGCTCATGAATAATTCTCCTTATTTGGCCGCCATGCGCAAGGCACCGTCGAGACGGATCACCTCGCCATTGAGCATGCTGTTTTCAATGATGTGCCGCACCAGCGCAGCGTATTCGGACGGTTTGCCCAGGCGCGGCGGAAATGGCACGCCGGCAGCCAGGGAATCGCGCACTTCCGGCGTCATACCCGCCATCATTGGCGTCTCGAAGATGCCGGGGGCAATGGTCATCACCCGAATGCCATAGCGTGCCAATTCGCGCGCGGCGGGCAAGGTCAGGCTGGCAATGGCGCCTTTGGAGGCGGCATACGCCGCCTGGCCGATCTGCCCGTCAAAGGCGGCCACCGATGCGGTGTTGATGATTACACCGCGCTCACCGTCGGCATTCGCCTCGGTGTCGGCCATTGCCGCAGCAGCCAGGCGCAACAGGTTGAAGCTACCGATCAGGTTGACGTTGATCACCTGGGCAAAGCTGGCCAGGCCGTGGGGGCCGTTCTTGCCGAGGATCTTCTCGCCGCGTACGACACCGGCGCAATTCACCAGGCCATGCAAACCACCAAAGGCTGCAACGGTGGCGTGAACGGCAGCTTCAGCAGCGGCTTCCTGGCTGATATCTGCCACCGCACTGCGGGCGTTCTCGCCGAGCTGTAGGGCTTTGGCCGCCACGGCCTCGGCGTTCAGGTCCACCAGCATCACTTTGGCACCGGCCGCGATGAGCATGTCAGCGGTGGCCGCGCCGAGGCCCGAGGCACCGCCGCTGACCAGGAATACCTTGTTTTCAATCTGCATCATTGTTTCCTTAAAAGTTGATCAAGCCAGTGCCGCTTGGGCCTTGGCGATTTCCTGATTACGCAAAATAAAGCGCTGCAGCTTGCCGCTCGGGGTCTTGGGCAAGTCACTGACGAATTCGATTTCTCGTGGGTAGGCATGGGCGGCCAGGCGTTGGCGCACATACAGGCGCAGCTCTTCGGCCAATTCCGGGGTGGCGCGGTATTGCTCGTTGATCACCACAAACGCTTTCACCAGTTCGGTGCGCTCCGGGCAGGGTTTACCGACCACCGCAGCCTCGATGACAGCCGGGTGCTCGACCAGCGCGCTTTCCACGTCGAACGGCCCCACGCGGTAACCGGAAGTGGTGATCACATCATCACTGCGCCCGACAAAACTGATGCTGGCGTCAGGGTTCAGCTCGACGGTGTCGCCACTGAGGTAGTACTTGCCCACGAAGGCTTTGGTCTTGACCCCGTCATACCCCGCAAACCAGCACATTGGCGATTGTTCACGGTCGATGGCCAGGATTCCCGGTTGCCCGGCGGGCAACTCCTGGTAATCGTCATCCAGCACCACGATACGATGCCCCGGTGAGGCAAAACCGGCCGAGCCGACGTGCACCGGGTGCGCCAGGCCATGGTGGTTGCAGAGCACCATGCCCAGTTCGGTCTGGCCGTAGTGGTCGTGAATAGTGACGCCCAGGTTATCGGCGAACCAACGGATGACCTCCGGGTTCAGCGGCTCGCCGGCGCTGCTGACGATGCGCAGCTTGCCCTTGATCGAGCGGGCGAACTGCTCACCACCGGCAATCAGCAGGCGATACGCCGTGGGAGAGCCGGTCAGGTTGGTAATCCCGTATTTATTGATCACCCGGCAGGTGCTTTCGAGGGTAAAGGGGCCATCGTAGAAGGTGATCGGGTGGCCCATGGACAACGGCCCGGTCACGCCGAAATAGATACCGTAGGCCCAGCCTGGGTCGGCCACATTCCAGAACGCATCTTCAGGGCGCAGGTCCACCGCGTCACGGGTGTAGCGCTGAAACGCAACGATCGCCTTGAGCGGCACCGACAGCGCTTTCGACGGGCCGGTGGTGCCCGAGGTGAACATCAGCAGGAAAGGGTCATCGCCGCCCAGCAACACCGGCTCGCACACCGGGGAATAGTTGGGCAATTCGGCCCAGAAACTGTAATCGCCCCGCACGAGGCCTTCACCCTTGGCACCCGCGACCGTGACAATGGTTGGGCAACCCTGCACCTCCGCCAGTTTCGGGCGGTTCACCGCATCGGTGACCACCAGCGCCGCGGCGGAGCTGCTCAGACGATGCTCAATAGCCTTGGGGCCAAACGCAGTAAATAACGGCTGATAGACCGCGCCGATGCGCCAGGTCGCCAACACCACCACCAGCAATTCAGCCGTGCGGGGCAGCAGGCCCGCCACCTTGTCACCGCGTTTGACGCCCTGGGCCTGCAGGAAATTGGCGAAGCGGGCCGCCTGGTCCTGCAGTTGGGTAAAGGTAGACGTGGCGCTCTGCCCGTCCTTGCCCTCCCAGAACAACGCGATGCGCCCCGGTAGCGCGTGCCGGTCGCAGCATTCCACGCAGGCATTGAGCGCCTGTAGATTGCCGGCCAGTGCGGCATCGACGGTGTGCTGATAATCGAATTCGGTGATGGCAGCCAGGTACTCACGCATTGCTTCAAATCCTTCTGTATTTTTATTTTGATGACGGTTTTGAGGACAAGAATCGCTGAAATAGTCGCTCTGGAGCGGCGCAGCAGCAATGGTCAAAGCCTTCAACTTGACTGACTGGTTTGGCCAATCATTGATTGCGCTGATCAGCCGGTCAGCCCAAGTGATTGGACGCCCCCAGCGCTTGCTTCTAACCTGATGGCCTGCGCCACCACAGAAGCCTTCCATGATCGTTCGCCCCAAACCCAACCTGCTGGGCATCCTGTTTTCCCTCAAGGGCTCGATTGCCAAGCGCATCGCCTTGCGCAGCCTGCTGGTCACGCTACTGGCCTCAGTGATCGTGCTGGTGGAAACCCTGCACCCGGCCTATTTCTCCAAGGTCAACGCCACGCCCTTCACGTTGCTCGGGCTGTCGTTGTCGATCTTCATGAGTTTTCGCAACAACGCCTGCTACGACCGCTGGTGGGAAGGCCGCAAGCAACTTGGCCAAATGATCATTGAGGTGCGCTCGCTGAATCGCGAAACCCAGGTGCTGGCTGATCCGGCTGAGCGCGCGGGCGTGTTGCGCGGTCTGTGCGGCTTTGCCCATGGTTTGATCGCGCGCTTGCGTCATGAAGATGAGGCCCGGGCCATCAAGCCCTGGATCAGCGTCGAGCAGGCGCACCCCAACCTGCCCGATAGCGTATTGCAACAACTGGGCGCCCGATTTTCGCTGCTGGCAGAACGGGGCGTGATCAGCGAATGGCGCTACACCCAGCTCGAAACCCGGCTGGTCAGCCTGAGCCAGGTGCAAGCGTCGTGTGAGCGCATCAAAAGCACGCCGCTGCCCTTCCCCTATACGCTGCTGCTGCACCGCACCATCTACCTGTTCTGCATTCTTCTGCCGTTCGCCATGGCCGAGCCATTGGGTTGGCTGACGCCGCTGTTCACCGCCATCGTGAGCTACACCTTCTTTGGCCTGGATGAAATCGGCGACGACCTGGAGGACCCGTTCGGTTTTGACGAAAACGACTTGCCGTGCAATGCGATCGTACGCACCCTGGAGCGCGAGTTGCTCGCCGCCCTCGGCGAATCCGACCTGCCACCGGCGCTGGAGCCGGTTGAATACGTGCTGAACTGACGCGGGTTTGACACTCGCCGTGGTCTGACCGAAGCTGATGGCTTTGCGATAGCTGCCCCAGCTTTTGGACGCCTGCATGTCAAAGTCACGCCGTTACTCCATCATCGGCCTGTGCGCCCTGTTGTTGCTTGTGTTGGTCACTTGGTTTTTCTCCCGCTCCAGTCCAGTGGCCGTGCCGCCGGCGATTGCCCACGGCTATTCCAAAGCCTTGAAGCAGGCGCATAACGGCGAGCCAGGGGCCGCGCGCGTGCTGTATCAACAGCTCGGCCGGCCGGACCTGACTCCCCAGCGTCGCGCTGCGTTGCACGCCGAACTGCCCAATTACCCCAGCCCACAAGCGCTGAAACTGGCCGATAAAGACCTGGCCGACGAGTCTCCATTGGTCCGCGAGGCGGCCATTCACAGCATTGTCGGCCTGGTACCCAGCGGCCAACGCACGTTGTTGCTCGGCCCTGTGCTGGATGACCCTGAACAAGACGTGCGCTTTGCCGCCGCGAATGCCTTGCTCGGCCTGTCGCCGGATACCCTGGGTTTGTATTTCGGGCCCTTGCAGCAAGTGCTGGATGAGTTTGTGAAAAAGCTCAAGGGCGAGCCCGAAACGGCTGAAGGCTGGATTCAACTGGCGCGCCTGTACATCCACAGTGCCTTGCTGCCGGAGGCGCAAAACGCACTGGAGCAGGCCATGCGCTTGCAGCCAGACAATCTGCAGGCCGTGGTCGCACAAATCGAGCTACTGGACAAACAAGGCAAAACCGATGAGTCGCGTCAGTTGCTGGCACGCCAATTGGCGGCCCATCCCGAGTCGGCTTACTTGCAGCATGCTCTGGGCATGTGGCTCTTGCACCACGGCGAACGGCCGTATGCCCTGCTCGGTTTGTCCAAAGCGGTAGAGCTTGAACCGGACAATCAAGATTACCGCTACGACCTCGCCACCACCCTGCACGCCCAGGAGGAATTGGAAGCCGCCCAGCGTCAGCTGGAAGAAATCATTCAGCGCCACCCGGCCAATCGCAAGGCACGGGTGTTGCTGGTCAATTACTGGAAAGAGAGCGGCCAGTTGCAGAACGTCCAGGTGTTACTCGCCCAACTTGAGCAACAAAATCCGGATGATCCCGCCCTGCAGCAAGGCCTGTAGCCCGCGCTAAAAAGATGTAAGCCTTAGCCAGGCTTGTACAAATTGTGCAAAACGTTGAACCGCCACGGACCACTACGGTCAAGTAAATATGGCGCGCCCAAGGCGGTGCGCTCCTCTACTTGTACGTGACCCGAGGGCACTTCTTGTCTACATCCAAAGAGCTGTTCAGTGAAAAGGCGGCCACCGGCATCGAAGGTCTTGACGACATTCTTTCCGGCGGGCTTTCGCGCAGCCACCTGTTCCTGCTGGAAGGCGAACCCGGCACCGGTAAAACCACCGTAGCGCTGCACTTTCTGCAGGACGGCGCAAAGAACGGTGAACGATCCTTGTACATCACCCTGTCCGAAACCGAACGGGAGTTGCGCCAAGGCGCCGAATCCCATGGCTGGGACCTGGATGACAATATCCATATCTTCGAACTGACCCCGCCGGAAAGCCTGCTCGACGCCGATCACCAACAAAGCTTGCTGTATTCCTCCGACCTGGAACTGGGGGAAGCCACTCGACAGATTTTTGAAGAGGTGGAACGGGTCAAACCGTCGCGGGTGGTCATCGACAGCCTCTCGGAAATCCGTCTGCTCGCGCAAAGCTCGCTGCGCTATCGCCGGCAGATCCTGGCGATCAAGCACTACTTTGTGCGCTACAACGCCACGGTGCTGTTGCTGGACGACCTGACCACCGAATCCCTGGACAAGACCGTACACAGCGTGGCCCACGGGGTGATTCGCCTGGAAGAATTGACGCCCACCTACGGCGCCGAGCGCCGTCGCGTGCGGATTGTGAAATACCGTGGCCAGAAATACCGCGGCGGGTTTCATGACTTCACCATCATGGCCGACGGCATTCACGTATTCCCCCGCCTGGTAGCGGCCGAGCACCGTGGTGGTTACGTGCGTGAGACCCTGAGCAGTGGCATCCGCGAAATGGATGCCTTGATGGGCGGCGGGGTCGAGACCGGCTCCAGCACCTTGATCCTCGGCCCTGCCGGTACCGGCAAATCCCTGATCTCGATGATCTTTGCCGCAGCCGCCGTGGCCCGTGGCGAGAAAGCCGCGTTGTTTATTTTCGACGAAGAGCTGGGCTTGTTGTTCGAGCGCATGAACAACATGGGCATCGACCTCGCCGCCCTGCAAGCCACGGGCAACCTGCTGATCGAACAGGTGGACGCAGCCGAGCTTTCTCCTGGCGAGTTTTCGCACCGCGTGCGGCGCTGCGTCGACGAGCGCGGGATCAAAACCGTGGTGATCGACAGTATCAACGGCTACCAGGCCGCAATGCCGGAAGAAAACTCACTGATTTTGCATATGCACGAACTGCTGCTGTACCTCAACCGCCGGGGCGCCGCGACCTTCATGACGGTGGCCCAGCACGGGCTGGTCGGCGATATGCAGGCGCCCGTGGACATTACCTATCTGGCCGACACCGTGATTCTGCTGCGTTACTTCGAAGCGCTCGGCAAAGTTCGCCGGGCCATTTCGATTATCAAGAAACGCACCGGCGCCCATGAGTCGACCATTCGCGAGTATCGAATCAGCGCGCGTGGCCTGACTATTGGCGAACCCCTCGACAATTTCCAAGGCGTACTGCGCGGCATCCCGACTTATATGGGCGCCGGTTCCCCGCTGCTCAAGGAAGACGGCGTGTGACCGGTCTTTCCCCCCTCTCCGAACGCGCAATCATCCTCGCGCCATTGGGCCGTGACAGCTCTCTGGCGCTGAAGATGCTCAACGAAGCCGGCTACAGCGGCATGATTGCCGGCAACCTGACGGCACTCTGCGAGGCACTGGAGCAAGGCGCCGGTATGCTGTTGATTGCCGCTGAAGCCCTGCGCGGTGTCGATTTGGAACCGCTGCTGGAATACCTGCATGAACAACCGGCCTGGTCAGACCTGCCCATCGTACTGATGACCCACCATGGTGGCAGCGAACAGAATGGCTCATCCCATCTGAGCGGGCTGCTGGGCAACGTGACCTTTCTGGAGCGGCCCTTCCATCCCGTGACCCTGATCAGCCTGGTGAGCGCGGCCCTGCGCGGTCGGCGTCGGCAATATGACGCGCGTGACCGCCTGATCGACTTGAGCGAGAGTGAACTGCGCCTGCAACGTACCCTCGAGACCCTTGAGCAGCAGGTCGAAGAACGCACGGCGCAGTTGCGCAGCAACGAAGAAGCGCTGCGTCAGTCGCAAAAAATGGAAGCTGTGGGACAGCTGACAGGCGGCATCGCCCATGACTTCAACAACATGCTCACCGGGATCATCGGCAGCCTGGAACTGCTGCGCAGGCGCGTTTCGCGCGGGAAGCTGGATGATCTGGACAGCCTGATCGACCTGGGTGTCACCTCCGCCAACCGCGCCGCCGGCCTGACCCATCGGCTGCTGGCGTTCTCCCGTCGCCAATCCCTCGATCCCAAGCCCGTGGAGATCAACCAGTTGGTCGCCTCAATGGGCGAACTGCTGCAGCGCAGCATCAACGAAAGCATTAGCCTGGATATGCGCCTGACCGAGGCGCTGTGGACCGCCGAAGCCGACCCCAACCAACTGGAAAGTGCCCTGCTCAACCTGGTGATCAACGCGCGCGATGCCATGCCCAACGGCGGCAGCCTTATCGTGGAGACCACCAACCGCCACCTCGACAGTGTGTTCACCGCCGCCTACGGCACGTTGATGCCAGGCGATTATGTCGAACTGAGTGTGAGTGACACCGGTTGCGGTATCCCTGAGAGCCTGATTGGACGCGTCTTCGACCCCTTCTTCACCACCAAGCCGATTGGCCAGGGGACGGGCCTCGGCCTGTCGATGATCTATGGCTTTGCGAGGCAATCCCACGGCCATGTGATCATCCACAGTGAAGTTGGCAAGGGCACGACCGTCAGCCTGTTCCTTCCGCGCTTTATCGGTGAGCCGGTGACGGCCGCAGCCGTTAACCCGGCGCTGTTGCCGTTTGCCAATCCTGGCGAGACGGTATTGATCGTCGAAGACGACCCCGCCGTGCGTGTGCTGGTCAGCGCCGTACTCACGGAATTGGGGTATGCCTTTGTGGAAGCAGGTGACGCCAACACCGCCGTACCGATCATTGAGTCTGACCAGCGCATTGACCTGTTGATCAGCGATGTCGGACTGCCCGGCATGAACGGGCGGCAACTGGCGGAAATCGGGCGGCAACTGCGCCCGGAGCTGAAAGTGCTGTTTATCACCGGCTATGCCGAGCATGCAGCCGTGCGAGGTGGCTTCCTGGACCCGGGCATGCAGCTGATCACCAAACCGTTCACGTTTGACCTACTGACGGAAAAGGTGCGGGAGATGATCAAGCAATAGGGCTGCATGGCAGCCCTGGCGAGCTTCAGGCCAGCAAACGCTGGATATGCTCTTGCAGCGTGTCCAGGTCAAAAGGCTTGGCCAGGATCGGCGCGTTGCGCGTGATCGGGCTGTTGCAGTCAAGAATTTCCTGCGGGTAGCCGCTGATAAAAATGACTTTCAGTTCCGGTCGCAACTTGATCGCCGGCTCGGCGATCTGCACACCGGAAATGCCACCCGGCAAACGGTAGTCCGTCACCATCAGGTCCAGGTGCGGCTTGGTCGCAAGGATTTCAAAGGCCTGCTCCCCATCGATCGCCTTCAATACCCGGTAGCCCAGGCCGGCCAGGTATTCACCCAGCACGAACATAATGGATTCGTCGTCTTCGACGATCAGTACGACATCTTGTGCATCTTCACTCATGGGAAGCCTTTGTCCGGTCAATTGCTGCAAGTACGACCATGGGGTCACGCAGAGGTTGCGTCGAGGTGACGATTGATTTCATACCGACGCCTCAAGAGGCAGGCACACCCGAAACAAGGCGCCCTCGCCTATGCGGCTTTCGACCTCGATGGCGCCGCCGTGGGCGGTCACGATCTGCTCGGAGATAAACAACCCCAAGCCCAGGCCTGCCGCTACATGGCTGGCCGAGACACGCTCGAATTGCTGGAAAATACGCTTCTGGTTGTCTTCGCTGATACCAATGCCACGGTCACGCACCTCGACGCGCGCCTCACCGTGTGAGGTATACACCCGCACATACACAGGGCTCTTGGCCCCGTAGCGCAACGCGTTGGTGAGCAGGTTGGTCACCACCTGTTCAATGCGAAACTCGTCCCAATTGCCCACGACGCCCTCTTCGGCCTCCAGGTCCATGGTCGAGCCCGCCGCGGCCACCTGCGGCGCGAAGTTCTGCACCAGGTTACGCACCAGTTGGGTCAGGTCGAAACGCGCCGGGCGAATCGACAGCTTGCCGGTGCGGATGCGCGACACGTCGAGCATGTCTTCGATCAAGCGAATCAGGCTCTGGATTTGGCGTTCATCGCGGTCGACCATAGCGTGCATCTTGTCCAGCGTAAACGCAGCGGCGTTATCACGCGCCAGGTGCATCTTGCGCAGCTGGGTCTCCAGGATCAGCCCGTTAAGCGGCGTACGCACTTCGTGGGCGACGATTGACATGAAGTCGTCACGCATGCGCACGGCCTGCTCCAGCTCGGACTGGGTGGCCTGCAGGCGCGTCAGCAACAGTTCCTGCTCACGGCGACTGCGCTCCAGGGCTTCCACCTGCAGTTTCATGGCCTTGCTCTGGCGATACAGGTCTACGAACACGTTGACCTTGCTCTTGACCGCATGGATATCCAGCGGTTTGTGCAAGAAGTCCACGGCACCGCTTTCATAGCCTTTGAAGGCATAGTTGAGTTCACGGCCGGCAGCGCTGACGAACACAATCGGGATATTCTTGGTTTTTTCAGTGCCGCGCATCAGTTCGGCCAGCTCGAAACCGTTCATGCCGGGCATCTGCACATCGAGAATCGCCATGGCGAACTCGTGCTCCAGCAACAGTGACAAGGCCTCGTCGGCGCTCAATGCCTTGAAGACCTGGCGATCCTCGCGCTTGATCAGCGCCTCGAGGGCCAGCAGGTTTTCCGGCAGATCATCGACGATCAGCAGTTTGGCCTGGACAGTACTTAACATGGGGAAGGTTCCAGGGAAGCCAGCAGTGAGCCAATCTGGCTCAACGTTAGAATATGATCAGGTGTATGCAAGGCCAGGGCCGCCAGGGGCATCACGGCGATGCGTGCTTCTGTGGGTTCTTGTACGACGGTGGTGCCACCCGATTGTTTGACGTGGGCAAGGCCGCGCGCGCCATCATGGTTGGCGCCCGTCAGCAGAACCGCCATCAAACCGGTGCCATAGGCATCGGCAGCGGACGCAAACAAATAATCGATCGCGGGTCGGGAATGGTGTACGCGGTCTTCCTGGCTCAGGGACAGGCTGCGATCGTTTTCCACCGACAGGTGATAGCCGGGCCCGGCGAAATACAAGGTGCCCGCCACTATCACTTCCTTGTCTCGTGCTTCTTGCACCGGGATGCGCAGGCGCCGTGCAAAGACTTCGGCCAACTGGCTACGGCGCTCATCCGGCAGGTGCAATACGGCAATGATCGGCACACTGAAGGTACCGGGCAACGTGCCAAAAATACTCAGCAACGCCTCGACACCGCCGGCGGAAGCGCCGACGACGATGGCTTCAATCCCGCTGATCGGGCTGGTTGCGGCGTCGCTCATGATTTTCGGTAGATCCGTTCCTGCTTGACCAAGGGTTCGAACTGCTTGCTGTAAGCGGAAAAATCCAGGGTTTCCTTGCTGCCCAGCACCAGAAAACCGCGATGGCACAGCGACTCATGAAACAACCCGAACGCTCGGTCCTGTAATTTTTTATTGAAATAAATCAGCACGTTGCGGCATGAAATTAATTGAGTTTCTGAGAATACACTGTCGGTTGCCAAGCTGTGATCGGCAAAGGTGACGTTCTCGCGCAGTGTCTTGTCGAAGATCGCATAATCGTAGGCCGCCGTGTAGTAATCGGCAAATGAACGCTGCCCGCCGGCCTGCTGATAGTTGGCGGTGTAGGCCCGCACATTCTCCAGGGAGAAGATGCCTTGCTTGGCTTTTTCCAGCGATGCCGGATTGATATCCGTGGCATAGATGATCGTGCGCTCCAGCAAGCCTTCTTCGCGCAGCAGGATGGCCATGGAGTACACCTCCTCCCCCGTGCTGCAACCGGCGATCCAGATCTTGATCGACGGGTAGGTCTTGAGCAACGGCACCACCTCCTGGCGGATCGCCAGGAAGTGCGACGGGTCGCGAAACATCTCGCTCACCGGGATCGTCAGAAATTGCAGCAACTGCATGAACGCGGCGGGGTCGTGCAGCACGCGCTCCTGCAGCGCGGAAATAGTGGCGCAGCCAAACTGGTGTAAGGCGTGGGCCACACGTCTCTTGACTGACGCACCCGAGTAGTCGCGAAAGTCATAGCTGTACTTGAGGTAAATCGCCTCGATCAGCAGGCGCAGCTCAATATCGCTGCTTTTATCCAAAAAACTTCGCTCCACTTAAATGCGTTCCATCTTCGGTAGCCATACGCGAATCAGCGAGAACAAACGGTCCAGGTCGATCGGCTTGGCCAGGTAGTCGTTCGAGCCCGCCGCGAGACAACGTTCCTGATCGTCTTTCATGGCCTTGGCCGTCACTGCAATGATTGGCAGCTTTTTCCAGCGCGGGTCCTGGCGGATCAAGGTGGTAGCCTCGTAACCGTCCATTTCCGGCATCATCACGTCCATCAACACCAGGTCCACGTCGTCAACTTCATTGAGTTTGTCGATCGCCTCACGGCCGTTACGCCCGATCACCACCACGGCGCCCTTGTGCTCCAGGGCACTGGTCAGGGCGAAGATGTTACGCACATCGTCGTCCACCAACAGGATCTTGCGACCTTCAAAGACCTTGTCGCGGCTGCGGGCGGTCTTGAGCATCTTCTGGCGGTCATGGGACAGCTGGGATTCGACTTTGTGCAGAAAGAGTGTCACTTCGTCCAGCAAGCGTTCAGGTGAGCGCGCGCCTTTGATGATGATCGAGCGCGAATACTTACGCAGCTCCGCCTCTTCGTCACGGGTCAGGTTGCGCCCGGTGTAGACGATTACCGGCGGGAACGAGCAGATGTCTTCGGTCGCCATGCGCTTGAGCAGCTCATTGCCGAGCATGTCCGGCAGTTTGAGGTCTATGATCATGCAGTCGTAAATATTCGTGCGCAGCAGGTCCAGAGCGGCCTGGGCGTAGCCTACATCGGTGATTTCAATGTCATCGTCGCCGATCAAGCGGGCAATGCTGTCGCGTTGCAGGTCATCGTCTTCCACCAGCAGTACGCGTTTGACCTTCTGGGTCAATTTGGCTTCCAGACGCGCAAACACATCCTTGAGCTCTTCGCGGGTGGTCGGTTTGACCGCATACCCGATGGCGCCCATGTGCATCGCGGCCTCGACGCGATCTTCCACAGAGATCACATGCACCGGAATGTGGCGGGTATTGGCGTGTTCCTTGAGGCGTTGCAGCACGGTCAGCCCGGAATGGTCGGGCAGGCGCATGTCCAACAGGATGGCGTCGGGGATGAACTCCTCGGCCAGGCTGTAGCCTTCGTCCGCGCCATGGGCGACCAGGCAGTTGTAGCCCAGCTCGTGGGCGAGATCGAACAGGATGCGCGCAAAATTGGGTTCGTCTTCCACCACCAGAATACAACGGGTGGTGAACGGTGCCTTGTCGCGATCATCGGCAAAACGCGGGATCTGTTGTGCGTCGGCAATCGGCAGCGCAGAGACCACAACAGGCTTCGGTGCAGGCGCTGCGACGACTTGGCGTGGCGGCTCGATCGGCGCGTCGTTCTGCGCGTGTTCCACGTACTGCTCCGGCAACACCAGGGTAAACACGCTGCCCTTGCCCGGCTCGCTGGTCACGCTGATATAGCCGCCGAGCAACGTCGCGAGGTCACGCGAGATCGACAAGCCCAGGCCGGTCCCGCCGTAACGGCGGTTGGTCGTGCCATCCGCCTGACGGAACGCCTCGAAGATGCTTTCCTGCTGGTCCGGCGCAATGCCGATCCCTGAGTCCCGCACGGTAAAGGCAATGCCGCCCTCCCCGGCACGAGACACCGAGAGGCTGACCTCACCTTGCTCAGTGAACTTGACGGCGTTGGACAGCAGGTTCTTGAGGATCTGCTCCAGACGCTGGCGGTCGGTAAACAGCATCGTCGGTGAGTCTGCCTGTACCTCAACCTGGAAGCCCAGCTTGCGGTCGGCGGTCAGCGGCTCGAACATGACACGCAAGCCATCGACCAGCCGCGCGACGCTGGAGTTTTCCGGGCGCACCTCCAGTTTGCCGGCTTCTACCTTGGAAATGTCGAGGATGTCGTTGATCAGGTTAAGCAAGTCATTACCGGCCGAATAGATGGATTCGGCGAACTTGACTTGTTCTGCGCTGAGGTTTTCCTGAGGGTTCTCCGCCAGCAGCTTGGCCAGAATCAGCGAGCTGTTCAGCGGTGTGCGCAACTCATGGGACATGTTGGCGAGGAACTCGGACTTGTACTTGCTGGAGCGCTGCAATTCATCTGCGCGGTCTTCCAGTTCGATCTGGGCGCGGTTCAGCTCGACGTTTTTGCGGTCCATGGCATCGCGCTGCTCGGCCAGGGTTTGCGTCTGCGCGGCCAACTGCTCGTTGGTCTGCTCAAGCTCGGCCTGCTGGGTTTCCAGGTGAGCCTGGGATTCCTTGAGAATGCGCGACTGCTCTTCCAGCTCTTCGTTGGCGGTCTTGAGCTCTTCCTGCTGCACTTGCAGCTCTTCGTTGAGTTGCTGGGTCTCGGCCAGCACTTCTTGCAGGCGCTGGCGATAACGGGCAGCTTCGATGGACGTGCCAATATTGCCGGCAATCAATTCCAGCAATTCGACATCACGCTCTTCCAGCGGGCGCAGGAAGCCCAGTTCGATGACACCGTTGACACGGTCGTCGTCGCTGGTCGGCATCACCAGCACACTGCGGGTTGAGCCTTCGCCCAGGCCCGAACTGACCTTGAAGTAATCCACCGGCACATCGTCCAGGCGAATCAGGCGATCAAGCTGGGCGGCCTGCCCAACGATGCCCTCGTCACTGTAGATCGACTGTTCCTGCTGCTCCTGTTCACGGGAGAAGCCATACGTGGCAACACGTCTGAGGCCGCCGTGCTCTTCACGCACATACAGCGCAGCCACGACCGAGCCCATGTACTGGGCGAAGAAATGCAGGATGTTGCGCCCCAGCAAATTCACGCTGAGTTGCCCCAGCACTTGTTCGGCCAGCTCGGTTTGACCGTTGCGTAACCAAGCCTGCTGTTCCAGGCGCCGGGCGATCTTCTGTTGTGACGCGAGGTTTGCGCTGTAACTATCTGATAGGGATACTAAATTCTTTCTGCCGCTGTACGCCAAAAAACCGCTTAGGCCGAGCACAAAGGCCAGGTACAGGCTCACGCTGACCACTGTTGTGCGGGTGACATCTGCGTTGCGGGTGACACGGAACTGCTGCTCCATGTCCACCGCATCTGCATATTCCTGGCGAATGGCGTCGGTCAGGCTCTTGCCCCGGCCGGACTTGACCGCCCCGCGGTAATCCCCGCTCTGGCGCTGCAGGTCGATCATCGATTGGGCGTACTTGTTCCACTCGGCCTGCATCGACTCCAGGCGTTTAAGGCGATCCACTTGTTGCGGGTTATCCGCAACCAGCTCCTGCAGATTACGTAAATCGCCAATGATGCGCGGCTTTGCCACTTCATACGGGTCGAGGAAATGCTCATCGCCGGTAATCAGGAAACCCCGCAAGCCGGTTTCCAGGTCAACCGTCAATTTGGACGAGTCATTGAGGTTATTGATGACCCGATCGGTGTGCTCCACCCACTGGATCACCGACAACAGATAGGTGATCAAAACGACAAAAAAAGCCGCGCTGAGCACGCCCACGCCCAGAGGCAAGGCCACGTTTCGGCTCAGGAGTTTACGGAAGCTCTTTTCATCGACAGACGAAGCGGGAGTCATGGGCATGCCTTGGCCAAGTGCGGAAAAAGAGGGAGTTTGCCCGAATACCAGGGCCAAGGGCTACGTTTCTGCGTGGATTTGAAGCAATAGCCTACTCACTGCACGTGAATTTCAAGGTGATTTCGGCCGGTTTCTTCAACTCATTTACACACCTTAAAACAGATGACTGGGACTTCAGCGGAACGGACCTACAAGGTTTTCGCACTCAAGATTGCGCCTCAGGAACACGGAAGATCTTTTGGAAGGCGTCTTTTCTGACCCACCAAGGTAATTCACATGAGCATCACCCACGCTGCACTGCAGCCAGTCGTCACCTCTCACAACCACACTGTCACAGAGCCTGACGTTAAAACGCAAAACGCCTCAAGCACTTCAACAACGACCACTGCCACCGTTCAGGCGCCCACTACCAGTTCCTTGCAGCGACTTCTCGCTGACCAGGAAAACCTGAAAAACCTGGCCAGCAGGCTGCGGGGGATTGTTCCCTGGGTTAAAGACGGCTTCTTAGCTTCAGACTGGTTGAACAAAAACACACTGCGGCTGCATGAGCATTCGTCCAAAGCCTCAGCCCAGACCACGCCTCAAACGTTTACCAGCGTCATTACTGACCTCGGTTATGACCTGCCGCGTACTGCGGATGAATTCACTGCGTTGGCGCAAAAGCTGGAGCAAAAGGCCTCATTGCATCCTCTGGGAGATTTCGGTGGCGCGCTGTCCTGGCCAATGCCGATATCGCAACAAGACCAGATCCGCATCGTGAACTTCCTCCACTCAAACAACACGGGGCTGCCTGGCTTACCGCTGCCCAGAGATGGCGACAGCACCATTGGTTACCTGTTGAGGGGCAGTTCGCTGACGTCAAGCGACCTGCACAACCCCGCCCTGGCGCTACAAAAACTAATCGACTCACCCAAGGGCCAGGCACTGGGGAAAGCCCTGCAAACGCATCTGAATGGCGCGTCATCGGACATCAGTATTTACGACTATGTATTGGCCGCCATTCATCTTGGACTCGATCAGGCGTCCAGTAGGCATCCCGAGCGTAACAAGGTAGCCGGTGTTGTTTTGCATGAATCCTCGTACTGGGGCGCGTCACCCTCGCTGGCGGTTAAATCCGTGAGCGATCAACTTGTTGCCAACAGCAAAGCGACAGCGACCACCGTTAAACTCGCAACGCACCTTCTGTTAGCCCGCAGTTACCCACAATTTCTCATCAAAGATATCCCGCCCACTGTGACGTACGGCAGCACCGTCTGGACGCAACTGACCCTTGCAGTAGCCAAGATCGAAGCGCAGACGCCTGGTCGGGTACCAAACATGACCTATGCCGAGGTTATTGCCGCCGCAGAATCCATGCCGACCGACAGCTATGCAGTTCAATCTGCCCAGCGCGAAGCCCTGAGAAATTGGGGTGTGGTCAGTGGCATGTTGGATCTCTTCGGCACCCAACCTTCGGAGCCCGAAATCGAGAAGGTCAGGAATGCCTATAACAATCAGTTGAAAGCATTGACCAACGCTTCTTCGTTGATGCAGACACCTTGGCCCAGTCGAAAGGAGATCGCGCTCAACTGCCTTAAAGCGGAATTCCCGGGGGTTGATCCAGCGGTTTTTGAAGCCAAAGTCTTGAAACTCCTCCACAAGAACAGCAGTCAGGCGCCCTTCGTTTTCCCCGAGCGGCGTTCCATGCTCGACATCGCAATGGAAGGTGAAAGGCTCGAAAAAAATCACAGCTGGGTCACCGACGACACAAGAATTCCAATCAGTCGTTTCAACGCCTATGTCCAGTCCGATAACTTTCATGCCGCCCGTCTATTCAAAGATGAGTATAAAAACACCTTAAAAGCACAAGCCGATGGGCACCACGAGAGGGTGAAGTACCTGACCTCGACATTGTCACTGGAAGATCGCAGGAACCTCGATTCCGGCAAACTCGAGTTCTTCCACACCAATGATTACAAGGTGGACATGGATTTCACGTCGCCGCTCGCGCTGTCAAAACGTGGGAATACGCTGCATGTTAAAACCACTCGCGGGGGCGAGGTGAATATTTACTGCCTTGATACCAGTAAGGGAACCTTTGAGAAAGCGAACCACCTGAAAAGTAAGTTCACCGAGCCTTACAGTGGTGAAAAACTGGATAAACGAAATGCAAATATCGTATCCCGTACGAAACTGTTTGCCCCCCCTTACGCCGGCACGCACGCTGACGAGATAAAGAACCCTCCTGCGATCCCCGACAGCTATAACTCAGACCGCACTTCGTTTATCGCCGATGTCTTCGTCAAATCGCTCGCACTGGATAACGAGGATCTCCTGAACCACGCCAAGGGCGTGACGTCGTTTGACAAAAACCGTTCGTTGAACGCGGCGATTGGTGAGTTCTTTCTCAACCTGATCCCGCTTCGGTCTGCCATCGTCAATTTCCAAAATCACAAGATCGGTGAGGGGTTATTTGACCTGTTCTTTGACGTCGTTGGACTGGTCACACTTGGCGCGGGTAAGGCCGCGCAAGCCACAAAAATCTTGGGTACAGGCCTACACGCAGCCACCAAGGCCGTGAAAACGGTCAAATTCCTTGGCGTGGCCGCCATTGAGGCACTCAATCCACTTGGTGGCGTGGGCGATTTGGCTGTTGGCGTTGGCGGGCTGCTGGGCAAAGGTTTCAGCTATCTCTCGTCCAAAGGTCGCGATGCCATCATCAAGCTCAAGGGCCTCACAGGTAGTTACGATGGGCTCAAAGCAGCCAGTAAAACCCATGGTGTCGCAGCGACAGGCACCTATAAGGTTGCAGGGCAGACCATCGAGGGCGGCGCTGTGTTTCAGGAGGGCAAATGGTATGCCTATGACCCTGTCAGCGACCGCCGGTATGGTCCTGCGCTCAAGGACTTCAAGCCAACGGTCGCCGCACACGATGGGGACATACGGGCAGTCACCGATAGCTGGCTGGGGAAAATGATAGGGGCTGTCGTCGCGCCTGCGGCAGTAAATCCCAATTTCCTTGATGACTTTGTATCGGCGTTAGCCAAAGCCAAAGCTGAGGACAAGGCCGCTTATATACGGGGCCAGAACACGGGAAAACCAGAGGCTATCTATGGCTACTCCCCAGCGCTGAAAATCAATGATTTGAAGCGTCTTGCGGTAGCTGAACGTCGTACGCCGACGGAGCTCGGCAGCCTGGTGAAACGTATAGGTGAACTTGAAGCACTCCCCGAGCGATTCAAAACAGCCCGTGAAACGGCGCAAGTCATTGACGCTGACGGCTATAAGAGAGGGTATGACGCGGGTGGGCCAGAAGGTATCAGTGGGTTCTCGAAAACGTTGAGCCTGAATCAGTATGCAGAACTGGGTATCGCGCGCGGGCGTACACCTGAAGAGCTTGGTCGCCTGGTCAAGTATATGGAAAAACGAAGAATTGACGTTGATCTGGAAAACTACAGGGTATTCCACGCGGAGATAACCGCTGCGGGTGGCAAAGCAGTTCCCATGCCGCAAAGCTTTTACCTCAGCCAAAGCCAGGTTTCCCTGCTATCGGAGGGCGAGTGTGCAGCGATTTCCAATGTGATGGCAGCCGCTGCTGCGCACCCGGCCCCTGGCAAACAGGACATCTTTATGAAAAACATGTACGCCGCGATGGTGCCTGCGCTTAGCCCCAGCGAAATCGCCGAATTACGAAAAATCAATCCGAACAAAGCCATCATTGAACAACGCCGGTCAGCCGACGTAAACAAGTTCCGCGAACAGCTGAACCAGATTCAAGAGGTACTCGGCGACAAATTCCATCACACAATGCAGGCACGACAAGTCACACCCGCGGTCATCATTTCGGAGCTCGCCAAAGCCGGCAAGTCCTCGACCTCAAAAACGCTATTAATCCATGGCCCAGGGCATGGTATTACGGCCGGATACAACGCCAGGACGAGAGAATGGTTTTATTTCGACCCTAACTTTGGGAAAGCGACATTTACGACTGAAGCGGCGATGAGTGCTGCGCTGGAAAGTACATTAAACAGCGGTCTTAGCTCACACCTGATGCCGCACTTTACAGGCACCACTCGCGGCACACGTGAGTATAAGATGTCGGTATTCGAGGACGCGAACCTGAACAGTACGATCAAGGGGACGGGCGTTGATTTGTCCTTTTTCTACCGAGACAATTTGTTTAAAACCACCCTGTAAACCGGTCTGAAGATCCAGCGTTGTCGCTAGGATGGTCGTTTTTCTGGCGACCATCAACGTGCGTCAATGGTGCTTTTGGAAAGTACCATTGACGCCCTGCCCCTCTCGATGCCACCCACTCGTGCGCAACGCGACATTTTCTCTGATTCCCTTCACAATGCCGCAGCCTACGGAACTTGCCGAGATTGACGCGACTCATTAGAGAATGGTCTTTCAAACGATCAAGACCTGCCCCTCCATTTTTCGGGAATTTTCATTATGTCCGCTACCGCCTCCACCCTCCTTGTAGTCGAAGACGACGCCATCGTGCGCATGCTGATCGTCGATGTACTCGAAGAATTGGAGTTCACGGTAGTAGAAGCGGCGGACGGGGAAGCAGCCCTGGTGATCGTGGAAAACACCGATCAGGTGATCGACCTGATGATGACCGATGTCGGCCTGCCTGATATGAATGGAAAAGACTTGGCGAAGAAGGTGCGTGAGCTGCGCCCTGCTCTGCCAATCCTGTTTGCCAGCGGCTATGCCGACAGTATCGATGTGCCGCCCGGCATGCAGGTGATCGGCAAGCCATTCTCTATCGATCAACTGCGCGACAAGGTCAAATCGATGCTGGCTGATCGTCTGAACTGACGTTGACGCTGCCCATTCGCGGCAGCACGCTCCTCATTTTTGTAGCCCTGGCGAACATCATCGGCCCATCGCGGCGATTGCGAGGGCCGCTCTGCGCCTCAACACCTGCCCTGACCCGCATGACGGCTATAGTCTCAGTTCACCTTGTTTGCAGGGATTAACGTGACGTTCGGCCAATAAAGCTGGACACTCAGCACTTTGATCCCACGCCCTTTATAAAGCACTCTGGAAGGACGCAACAACATGATTGGAAAACCGACGCGCCTGCTGTTGGCGAGCCTCTCGATTCTCATGAGTACCGGCGCCTGGGCCGATTTTACGGCAACCCCTGCCGAAGCCCGGGCCATTGCCAAGGAAGCCTACTTATATGGCTACCCGGTAGTGGCAATGTACAAGAGGCTTTACACCCAGGCCGTTGATAAAGGCGGTGCCAAATTCAAGGCGCCGTTCAACCATATCGCTAATACCGCCCAGGTCTTCACGCCCAAGGACACGGCGTTCGCCACCCCGAACGCAGACACGCCCTACTCGTTCGTGTGGATGGACCTGCGCAAAGAACCTCTGGTACTGACCCTGCCGAAGATCGAAGACAACCGTTACTACTCGGTGCAGTTGATCGACCTTTATACGCAGAACATGGCGTACCTGGGCACCCGCAGCACCGGCAACAATGGCGGCCACTACATGATCGCCGGCCCGGACTGGAAGGGTCAGCAGCCGGTTGACATCGACCGAGTGGTCTACAGCGAAAGCAACATCGCCTACGCCTTGTATCGCACGCAATTGTTGGACGACAAGGACCTGAACAAGGTCAAGCAGATTCAGAACGGCTACAAAGTGCAGTCGCTGAGCAGCTATGTAAAACAGCCTGCACCGGCTCCGGTGCCGAAGATCGAATGGCCCAAGCCTACGGCGACCATGACCGAAGGCCCGCAGCTGTTTCGCTACCTGAACTTCATGCTGGCGTTTGCCGCGCCCCAGGACAGCGAAAAAGACCTGTTGGCACGCTTTGCCAAGATCGGTATCGCCCCTGGCGCGCCGTTCAAGGTCAAGGCATTGACCGTCGAACAGCGCAAGGCGCTGGAAGATGGCATCGCCGATGGCCGGGCTGAGTTTGCGGCATTCAAGAAGGACAAGATCGACACTCATCAAGTGTCCAGCAGTGACCTGTACGGCAGCCGCGATCGCCTGAAAAACAATTACCTGTACCGCTACGCCGGGGCCGATCTGGGGATTTTCGGCAACTCCCCTGACGAAGCCATTTACCTGAACTACGCCGTTGACAGCGAAGGCAAGCCGGCCAACGGCGCACGCCACAGCTACACCGTGCACTTTGACAAGGATCAATTGCCGCCGGCCGATGCGTTCTGGTCGCTGACCATGTACGACGCCAAGACCAAGCTGCTGGCGCCCAACCTCAAGAAACGCTACCAGATCAATTCGCGGATGCTGCCCGACCTCAAGCTGGACGCCGACGGCGGCCTGACCCTGGCATTACAGCACCACGAGCCGCCCAAAGCCGAACAGAACAACTGGTTGCCGGCCCCGCCTGGTCCGTTTTATGCCGTACTGCGGATTTACCTGCCCAAGCCTGACGCGACTCAATGGCAGTTACCACCGCTGACACCGCTCAAGTAACACCCGGTGCCCGGCCGAAACCTCGATTCGGCCGGGTACGTCCCTCCTCGATGATAAGTGCGCCGCCCTGTCCCGCTATAACAACCCTGGCGCAGGGAATGCGTCGAACCCTCAGCGGTTTTTCAGCTTCACATAAGACTGATACACGTCCGACGCCCAGCCATCGATGACGCCTTTAACGTCATCCGCCTTCATCACTTGAGCATCGTTGGACAAAGGCTTGCCGGTGCCTTTGCGAACCACCTGTGCGAGCACCTTGCCAGTCGCGCCATCCAGAAACTGCGCCTCAGTGCCCAGTGTCGTCTCCTGATCACGAATACCGGCTCCGGTACTCACCGCCGCCACCACCAAGGCCACGGGAATGTACTCGTAAGGCTTGAGGCTTTCGGTCTTGCTGCTCACGGCGGTAATGGCTGCGCGCAGCACGATCACGCCCGGGCCGGGGGCATTGGCCACCTGCATTGACTTGCTCAGCTCGCGCTTGAGCGCTGCGGTGTAGTAACTGTTGATACCGTTCAGGGTGCTGGCCGGAATTTTGGCGGTGGCCTGGGGTTTGGGATAGAACTGGGTGGGTTCGATGTACACCGCGGTGTAGCGCTTGAGGTCCAGGTTGGGATCGACCCAGCGCATCACCTCGGCGCCCGAGGGCGACTTGGCCTCTTTAAGTTGGCTGTAGTCCGAGAGAAAACCGGAATACTCGTCCGGCTGGGGGGCCTTTGAGGCACACCCGGACACTGCGATAGTAGCGACGCACAGCGCACTGACCATTAGCCTTAGTTTCATCATTGAACTCCCTGGCGACCATCATTTAAACAACGAGCCCTATGTATAGCCAATGCTGAAGGAGTTTGCTCAGCCGCGTTCACGCGGGATCAGGCTTTGTAACTGCGCGGCCAGGAAGTTGGCGTCGAAGGCGAAGGTGTCCGGGTCTTTCAGGCCATTGGTTTTCTTCCACAGCCAGTCCTGTTTATCCGGCGGTAGCACCAGCGAGATACTGCCGTGCCGAGCAGCGGTCAGGCCTATCACCGAGACGGAAATCAAGCCGCCTGCGCCCATGACTTCCGGCACGAACTCAACGGCTTTGCCGGTGATCTGCACGGTAAGTTTCTCGGTCTTGAAGGTCGAACTCTCGACCGGCAGGCTCGGGTTGCTGGCGACATACGCTTCGCGATGGACGTCCAGCAGGCCGACGGTCTTGACCGGCTCCAGCCACTGTTCAATCTGCCCGAACAACTCACCGAGCTTTTGCGCCCAGCGCGCCGACTGCACGTCGAATTGCTGTTTCTTGTGCGCTTCGCTATCGGCGTAATGACGAAGCATCTCGCCCAGTTGCTGTACATCGTCCATTGCAGATTTCCTTGGGTGAGCCAGGTTGCGAAGTAGGATCATGGCAGAAGTGGCGGCTCGCCGTATGGCTTAAAACTGCTCCGGTCATTTAGCGGGTAACTGCATATGACTAATCCGCAGGCGGTGAGTAAGGTAACGCGACATTCCTTGTCAGGAGCTTCGCATGCGTACCATTGGCCTAATCGGCGGCATGAGCTGGGAGTCCAGCGCCGAGTATTACCGCATCATCAACCAACGCGTGCGCGACCAACTTGGCCCACTGCGCTCTGCGCAATTGTTGATGTACAGCGTGGATTTCGGCCCGGTGGAACAGGCTCAGCATGCCGGCCGCTGGGATGACACCGCGCTGATTCTGGAAGATGCCGCGCGCCGCCTGCAAGCCGGCGGTGCCGAGTGTGTGGTGCTGTGTACCAACACCATGCATTTGGTGGCGTCGCGCATTGAAGCGGCGGTGTCGATTCCGTTTCTGCATATTGCCGATGCCGCCGGGGCAGCGGCCGTTGAGCGCGGCACGCTGACGGTCGGCCTGCTGGGCACCGCGTTCACCATGGAACAGGATTTTCTCAAAGCGCGCCTGGCCGCCCAGGGCTTGACCGTGCTGGTGCCCGACGCGGACGAGCGCCAGGCCGTGCACCGGATCATCTATGAGGAGTTGTGTGTCGGGGTGATCAACCAGGCTTCGCGCCAGGTCTATCAGCGCGTAATCGCCACCCTGGCCGCACGGGGTGCCCAGGCAATCATCCTCGGGTGCACGGAAATCGGCCTGCTGATCAAGCCTGAACACAGCGACCTGCCGCTGCTGGACACCACCGAGCTGCATGCGCAGGCCGCGGTGGCGTTTGCGCTGGAGGATTAAGCCGATTTGCGCAGGCGCGCCATGCTCAGGGTGTCGACAAAAACACCGTCACGCAGGGCGTAATCGCGCAACCGACCTTCAACTTCGAAGCCGAACTTGCGGTACAGGTTATGCGCCGCCTCGTTGTCGGCGTACACCGTGAGTTCCACGCGGTGCAGGTTCATCCAGTTGTCGGCCACATCCAGCGCGGCCGTCAACAACCTGGAACCCACACCCTTGCCCTGCCAGGCCGTCGCCACGCCCATGCCGAACGAACCGACGTGGCTCTGGCGTACGCGCAGGTACTGTTCCAAGCCGAGCTGACCAATCACCTCGCCGCCATGCATCGCCACCAGCTGTAGCCGGCGCTCGTTATCCATCACCAACCGCTTGCGCCAGGCCTCGATCGACTGAAAAGGCATTTGCAGCACCTGACGACACACAGCCGGTTCGTTATAGAGCGCAGCCACACCTTCAAGGTGGGCTTCGGTAAAGCGCTGGATCACGATGTGGGGTTCAGGCGTGTGCATTGTGTTTCATCCTTTGAAAGACAAGTGGCAGGCCAGTGTAGGGGCAAACCAGCTTCTCTGACGAGCCCGGAATCCTCCCGCAAATCAACCGGCTGTATCCTGCATCTGTACGATAGCGATCGCACCCGGCAGCGCGGATACTTGGCGCAGGCCCTGCCACGTCAATCCAACGTTTCGGCCTTTAACCCTGTGACGAAAACAACAAAAAAAGTCCCACAGAGGAACGCCCATGAATCGTCTTGATCCCTCGGGCCTGTTACAGGCCTTCAGCACCCTGACCCTGGATTTGCAGCGACTTGCCCAGCGCCAGGACATCGAACATTTTCAGCAGCATGCACTGACGCGTATCAGCCAGTTACTGGCGTTTGACAGCGCCTGGTGGGGGCGCGCGGCGCTGATAGGAGGCTTGCCGGAAGAGCACAGCAGCTATCTGTACCAGTTGCCGCCGGGCTATTTGGACGACTGGCAATCGATCCGCCATATGGATGTGACGATCAAGCAGGTACATGCGGCGCCAGGCCAGGCCGTCATCATCGACATGCGCGACTGCGCCAGCGGCGCCGGCTTGAATTGGCTCGGCGAACGGCACGGGATCGGCGAGTTGTTGTGCGTCATCCATGTCGACCCGCTCACTTGTCTGAGCGATCACCTGACCTTGTACCGCAAGCCTGCGGCTGCGAAATTCAACGAGCAGGACTGCCTGCTGCTCAACAACCTGATGCTGCACTTGGTGGCGGCGGTTTCGGCGAACCAGATCCGCACCCTGGTGGCCATGCGCGAAACGCTCACAAGCCCACGCAATCTCGCGCTGGCGGTGTGCGGCCCGCGCGGCGTCCTGCAGTGCGCCGAGCGCGGCTTTACCGATTTACTGCTCAGTGAATGGCCGCAATGGAGCGGCCCTACCCTGCCGGTGGCCCTGGATGAGCGCGGCTACGAGGGCAAGCAGATCCACATTGAGGTTTCGGCGGTGGGCGATCAGTTTCTGCTGGCGGCGCGCATCAACCGCGCCCTGCCCCAGCTCAGCCCAAGGGAAAACGACGTCGCCCAAGGCTTTGGCGAGGGCAAGACCTATAAGGAAGTCGCCCGCGACCTCGGCCTGTCGCCCAATACCGTACGCCATCATATTCGCGCTATCTACACCAAGCTCGGCGTCAAGGACAAGGCGCGTATAGCGCACTTGGTGCACGCCCCACCCGACTGATCTACACCGGTTTATCGCAGCGTTTTGCACTGTCGTTTTGACGGTCACGGGTTTCTTTTGCCCATTTTTTTACCGCTGCTGCACTCGCCCTGACGCTCCATTCAAGAGACGCCTCGCCATGACCCCAACAACCGTGCGTAACCTGACGGTGCTGCTCGGCGGCACACTGCTGTGCCTCGATAGCCAGGCTGCCGACCTCAATGCCCGCGACTTTTTCAGCGCACCGCCAGGCACCAGCCTGGGCGTGCTGTACTTGCCTGCGACGCGTGCCGGAAATTTCCACGGGCCTGCCGATACCACCGGCAAGGCCGACCTCAGGGTGAACGCCCTGGCATACCGCCAAGTGTATTTCACCGACGCCTGCGGCACGCTGTGCACGCCGCAAGTCATCGTGCCCTTCGCCGACATCAATGCGCGCTTGCCAGGCGCCAGCCAACGCACCGGCGAAAGTGGGCTGGGCGATCCGCAAGTGGGCGGCACCGTGTTTTTCATCAACGACCCGGCCTCTCATACCTACAGCGGCCTCTTGAGCCTGATCACCGTGCCGGTGGGCGAATACCACAGCAACAACCCGGACGTGTCTGCGGGCGCCAATCGCTGGGGCGCAACCTTTGTCTACAACTACACGCGAGGCATCGGCGAAAAATGGGTGCTGGAAGCCAATCTGGAAGCCCAGCTCTACGCCCCCAATGACGACTATTTCGGCAGCCAGCTCAAGCAAGCCCCGCTGTATCGCCTGCAAGCATTTGCCTCCTACGACTTCAGCCCCGCCACTTACGGTGCGTTGCGCCTGATCCAGGCCGACGGTGGGGCGCTGCGCCTCAACAACCGTCAACTCGACGACACCCACAAACGCTACACCCAGGTCGGGTTCGAGGTCGGGCACGGGCTCGACAAGCAGAACCAACTGATGTTCGGCCTTTCGCAAAATGTCGCCGCGTCAAACGGTTACGCCGGAACCGATGCGCTGTTGCGCCTGGTCCACGTGTTCTGACGCGCTTTCCAGAGCCCCTTTTCCCGGAGCAAGAAGATGCACACTCAAACCCATGCCGCACAACATGAGGCCTCAGCCTCATCGTCCTCCTGGGCACTGCTGGCAGCCATCGTGCTGTTCGCCGCAATCACCCCGACCATCCTGATGACCGCCCCCGCCGTGGCTTCACAGTTGGCGAGTCAATGGCAACTGAGCCCTGCGCAAATCGGTGATCTGTTTTCCGTCGAACTGGGCGCCATGAGCCTGGCGACGCTGCCCGCGCTCTGGTGGCTCAAACGGGTCGACTGGCGGGTGGCGGCCTTATGCGCCGCACTCCTGTTCATCGCGGCCAATCTGCTGTCGATGCTCGCCGACACCTACGCCAGCTTGCTTGCCTTGCGCTTCGCCAGTGCGTTGGCCGGAGGTTCATTGATGATCATCTGCCTGGCCAGTGCCGCCCATACGGCCAACCCCAGCCGGGTCTACGGGCTATGGGTGATGGGGCAACTGGTGGTCGGCGCCTTGGGCCTTGCGGTACTTCCGGGCTTATTCGAACGCTACGGCTTGAATGCCTGCTACCTCATCCTGGCGGTCCTGATGACCATACTCTTGCCCCTGGCCCGTGGTTTTCCCCGTGCCAGCCCGGCGAACAAGGCGAACGACAGCCCTTCGCTGCACCGCTCACCCTGGAAGGCCGCGCTGGGGATCGCAGCGGTCCTGGCCTTTTACATCAGCCTCGGCGGCGTCTGGACCTTCATCGGTGCCCTGGGTGCGCGTGCCGGAATCTCGCCACAGCACAGCGGTGAAGTGTTGGCCGTCGCGACGCTGATGGGCATTGCCGGGGCGACGTGCGCTGCGCTGATCGGTGCGCGCCTGCCGCGTGGGGTGCTGTTGCTCGCGGGCTATGCACTGATGGCGACCGCCGTGCTGCTACTGCTCGGCCAACCCGCGCTGCTGCGTTTTGCGCTGGCGGCGCTGCTGTTCAAGTTCACCTGGACCTTCATCCTGCCGCTGATCCTCGCCTGCCTGGCCGACCTGGACCACAGCGGCAAGTTGATGAACGCCTCCAACCTGGTGATCGGCGGCGGCCTGGCCATCGGCCCTGCCGTCGCCGGCCGGCTGATCGAGACCAGTGGCGGGTTTACCGCGCTGCTGGTCGGCGCTGCCGTTATCACCTTGCTGTCCCTGGCGATGACCTTCGCCAGCCGCCCATCACAACCCCGTTGAACTGGAGCCTGTATGAACCGAACCACCGCGTTTTTCTTTGATGAAATGACCCTGTGGCACAGCGCCAGTGCCCACGCGCTGACCTTGCCCGTGGGCGGATGGGTGCAGCCGCCGGCTGGCAGCGGGCATGCCGAGTCGCCGGACACCAAGCGACGCTTGAAAAGCCTGCTGGACGTGTCCGGCTTGAGTCGCCACTTGCACCTGCACAGCGCTCCTCCCGCCAGTGAAGAGGATCTGCTGCGGGTGCATGGCAGCCACTACCTGCAACGTTTCAAGGCCCTGAGCGATGCCGGCGGTGGTGAACTCGGCCCCCAGGCCCCGATAGGTCCGGGCAGCTACGAAATTGCCAAGTTATCCGCCGGCTTGACCATCGCCGCGGTGGACACAGTCCTAAACGGCCAGGCACACAATGCCTATTCGCTGTCGCGGCCACCGGGGCACCATTGCTTGGCCGACAGCGCGATGGGCTTCTGTTTCCTCGCCAACATTGCGCTTGCCATCGAAGTGGCCAAGGCGCGCAACGGGCTGGGCAAGGTCGCCGTGATCGACTGGGACGTCCATCATGGCAATGGCACCCAATCGATTTTCGAGGACCGGGGCGATGTGTTGACGATTTCACTGCATCAGGACGGTTGTTATCCGCCGGGTTACAGCGGCGAGCAGGATCGCGGCCGTGGCGCCGGCCTGGGGGCGAATATCAATATTCCATTGCCGCCGGGCAGTGGGCACGACGCGTACCTGCATGCCATGGCGCGCATCGTGGTGCCGGCGCTGGAACGGTTTCAACCGGAGCTGATCATCGTTGCTTGCGGCTATGACGCCAACGCCGTCGACCCGTTGGCGCGCATGCTGCTGCACAGTGACTCTTTCCGGCTGATGACCCGCGCGCTACGCCTGGCGGCAGAGCGCCTGTGCCAGGGCCGCCTGGTGCTGGTGCATGAGGGCGGCTACAGCGAAGCCTATGTGCCGTTTTGCGGGTTGGCCACCCTGGAGGAGTTAAGCGGTGTGCGCACAGCGGTGCAAGACCCGATGCTGGAATTTGTCCAGTTGCAGCAACCCAACGCGACGTTGCTGACATTCCAGAAGCAATGGATCGAGCAGTTGGCGCGCGGGCTTATCGATTAAACCCTGGGCGCCGCCAGCCGCCATAAGCGCGCGATGTCCGAGGCCCGCTCGCGTAATAAACGCGGCGCTTCGCTGCAAGCCTGTTCCAGGCTCATCGGGCCCGAAGGCAAGGCGAATGCGGCGTCCACACCGTGGGCGTACATTTGCTCGTAGCCATCGCCCAGTGTGCCGGCGATCACGATCACCGGCACGTTGTGCTGGCGGGCAATGCGTGCCACGCCGAACGGGGTTTTGCCACGCAGCGTCTGGGCATCGAAGCGGCCTTCGCCGGTAATCACCAGATCGGCGCCCCGTACGGCTTCGTCCAGCCCCACCAATTCGGCGACGACCTCAACGCCGGCGCGAAATTGCGCGTCCAGGAAGGCCTTGGCGGCAAACCCCAAGCCACCTGCTGCACCACTACCGGGCTCATCACGCACGTCTTTGGGCAGAACCTTGGCGCAGTGATCGGCAAAATGGCCGAGGGCGGCGTCCAGTTGTTCGACCTGCTGCGCATTCGCACCTTTTTGCGGGCCGAAGATGGCAGAGGCGCCGTGTGCGCCGCACAGCGGGTTGTTCACGTCGGCGGCAATCTCAAAGCGTACGTGGGCCAGCCGTGGGTCCTGTTGTTCAAGATTGATGCGCGCCAGGCCTGCCAAGGCCAGGCCACCGGGCGCAAGTATCTGGTCCTGGGCATCGAACAGTTGCACGCCGAGCGCCTGCATCGCGCCTGCACCACCGTCGTTGGTGGCGCTGCCGCCAATCGCCAGGATGACGCGCCGGGCGCCAGCATCCAATGCGGCGCGTATCAGTTCGCCGGTGCCGTACGTGGTGCTGGTGCAGGCATCGCGCTGACCCGGCGGCACACGTTGCAAGCCGCTGGCTTCGGCCATCTCGATAATCGCGGTGCAGCTGTCGGCCAGCCAGCCCCAGCGCGCTTCAACCGTCCCGCCCAACGGACCTCGCACAGTGTGGCTGCGCAGTTCGCCATTGCAGGCGGCGAGTACCGAATCCACGGTGCCTTCACCGCCATCGGCCATCGGGCACTGGATCAAGCGTGCATCCGGCCACACCTGGGCCAACCCTTCGGCAATCGCCTGGGCGACACCTTCGGCACTCAGACTGTCCTTGAATGAGTCGGGGGCGATGATGATTTTCATGGGGTTTCTCCGTTTTTTATAACGCCCATGCTGCCAGTTGGCTGCGGCAATGACGCCGGTCAGATGCACAAGTGTGAGTGAGGTTTGTTGTTCATTTCGACAAAGCCTGGGGCAACAACTGTACGCCCAGGTAAAGGGCAAGCATGCCGTCGAGGGTCAGTGGGTCGACACCACTCAACTCGGCTATGCGCTCCATCCGATAACGCAGGCTGTTGCGGTGAATACCCAACGCATCGGCACATGCCTGGCTCTGGCCGTCGTGTTCGCACCAACTGCGCAACGTCGCCAGCAACTGACCGTTGGTGTCCTTGGCCAGCACTTTGCGCAACGGGTTGAGCAATTCGTCGAGGGCGTCTTCATTGCGGTGTCGCCAGAGCATCACGGGCAAACGATAACGGTTGAGCGTCAACAGCCGTGATTGCGGGAGAATATCGCGACCATAGGCGAGCAAGTCCCCCACGCGACGGTAACACCGGCGCAGCCCCGCCAAGCCATCGGCCTGACCGCCCACGGCCACTCGCAGGATATTCCAGCCCAGGCCTTCAAGCTTCTCCAGCAAGCGCAGGTTATCCACGTGCACCGCTGCCGGTCGGCACCACAGCAGGGAAAATTGCGCGGAGCTGACGCACCAACTGTCCGGGTAGCGGCTGGTGAGCCAGGCGCTCAACGCGTCCGCCGATTGGCCCACGCCCAGCTCGAACAGGTACGGCGTGCGCGTCATTTGCGGTTTGAGCCCCAATTGTTGCGCCTCATCGACCAGACGTGGCGAGTCGCCGGCGTCGGCCAAAAGCAACGCCAGCAGATCATCACAGCGCTGGCGCCGCCATTGCTGTTCGGCTTGTTGATGGCGATGGCTGACCAGCATTTCCGCCGTCATGCGCACCAACTCAGCGTAAGTGCGCAACAACTCGGGTTCACCGGTAATGCCGAGCACGCCGATCAGCCGCTGGTCGTGCATCAGCGGCAGGTTGATGCCGGGTTGCACGCCCTTCAGGTGTTTGGCGGTCTGGCCGTCGATTTCCACCACCCGACCGTTGGCCAGCACCAACTGCGCGCCTTCATGACGCGTGTTGATGCGCTCCGGCTCACCGCTGCCGAGGATCAAGCCCTGGCTGTCCATGACGTTGACGTTGTAGGGCAGGATGGCCATGGTGCGATTGACGATATCCTGCGCCAGGTCATGATCCAGCTCGAACATGGGGCTAAGTTCCTTGAAAGGCAGGGTTGTTCATAGGCACAGCGCAAAGCCTGCTTCACTGTGCGCTAGCACAAAGACAGCACCCCGGCCGGTGGCCGAGACTCTTTGGGCGATCAACGTTACCCTCGCATCGCAAAAAATCATAATAAAGAGAGACTGCCATGTCACAGAGCGCCGCTGCCACACTGGCCACCGATGACGATAAAAACGCCATCTACAAGCGCATTACCCTGCGCCTGATCCCCTTCATTTTTATCTGCTACTTGTTCAACTACCTTGACCGGGTGAACGTTGGCTTTGCCAAGTTGCAGATGCTCGACGCCTTGAAATTCAGTGAGACGGTGTACGGCCTCGGTGCCGGGATCTTCTTTATCGGCTACGTGCTGTGCGGCGTGCCGAGTAACCTGGCGCTGACCAAATTCGGCCCGCGCCGCTGGATTGCGTTGATGATGATCGTGTGGGGCACCTTGTCCACGTGCCTGCTGTTTGTCACGACGCCGACGCATTTCTATGGGCTGCGACTGTTGACCGGCGCCGCTGAAGCCGGCTTTTTCCCTGGCGTGGTGCTGTACCTCTCGCAGTGGTTCCCGACCTTTCGCCGCGGGCGGATCATGGCATTGTTCATGTCGGCGATTCCGGTGTCCGGCTTGCTCGGCAGCCCGTTCTCCGGCTGGATCCTCAACCACTTTGCTGCAGGCCAGGGTGGCCTGGCGGGCTGGCAGTGGATGTTCCTGCTGCAAGGCATCCCGACCGTAATACTTGGCGCACTCGCTTACTTCCTGCTCAGCGACAGCTTTGCCAATGCCCAGTGGCTCACGCCCCATGAGCGTGCAGTGCTGGAAGCCGATCAGGCGATGGACTTGGCCAACAAGCCGAAGACCACCACCGATTCGCTCGGCGCAGTGTTCAAGAACCCGGCCATCTGGGCGTTCGGCCTGATCTACTTCTGCATCCAGAGCGGTGTGTATGCGATCAACTTCTGGCTGCCGTCGATCATCAAGAACCTGGGTTTCAGCGATAACCTGGTGATTGGCTGGCTGAGTGCGATTCCGTATCTGCTGGCCGCCGTGTTCATGCTGCTGGTGGGCCGCTCCGCCGACTTGCGCAAGGAGCGTCGCTGGCATTTGGTGGTGCCGATGTTGATGGGCGCCATCGGCCTGCTGATCGCGGTGAATTTCGCCACCACCCCGGCGATTGCGATTCTCGGCCTGACCATCGCCACCATGGGCGCCCTCACCGGCCTGCCGATGTTCTGGCCGGTGCCAACCGCCCTGCTCAGCGCGGGCGCGGCGGCAGGCGGTTTGGCGCTGATCAACTCCATGGGCCAGATGGCCGGCTTCCTCAGCCCCTACATCGTGGGGTTTGTGAAGGATGCCACCGGGTCCACGGACATGGCGTTGTACCTGCTGGCGGCGGTGATTGTCGCCGGTAGCCTGTTGGCGCTGCGCATGACACGTACTCTCAAAGTATAAAACCCAGTCCATGTGGGAGGGTGCAAGCCCATCCCACATTTTGCGCTGTGTTTACAACACACCGCCGCCGTCGATATCCATCACGGCACCGGTCATAAACCCGTTCTCCATGGCCAGCACATACCCCGCCGCAACCTCCTCAGCCTGCCCCACTCGCCCAACCGGCAAGGCCCCGCCAGCCTTGGCGAACATCGCCAGCCGCTGCTCCTCTGTCAGCCCTGCATAAGCCGGTGTATCAATCACCCCCGGGCTGATCACATTGACCCGACGGGGCGCCAATTCTTTTGCCAGTTGCTTGCCCAGCGCTTCGGTTGCAGCGTTGATGCCGGTCTTGATCAACTGGCCGGGCGCCAGTTTGCGGCCCAGTTGGCCCGAGGTCAGGCTGATGCTGCCGTGCTCAGCCAAAAACGGCAGCGCCTGTTGGATTGCCCGCAGCGCGCCCCAGAGTTTTACGTTGAAGTTGTCCTGGGCTTCGGTCAGGTCGGTTTCACTGAGGGTTTTGGCCCACACCGACGGCCCGGCGGTATAGACCAGATGATCAAAGCGTCCGACCGCTTCGAACAAACGTTGCAGGGAGACGCTGTCGGTCACGTCGACCGGCTCGCTGCGCACGCCGTTGTCGACACTGGAGGCCAAGCGGCGCCCGGCCAGCACCACCTGCGCGCCACGCGCGGCGGCGGCCTTGGCCACTGCTGCGCCGATACCGCTGCTGCCGCCAATCACGATGACGGTTTTACCGCTGAGGGAGGATGTCATGAGGTTGATACCTGATTGAGAAAGTGAGCGTTGATCTTCTCAGCTTGGCAATCAGCGAAAAATCCCGGTAAAACGACAAGATCTTTAAAGGATTTTTACAAATGAGCTCAACCCTGGACCTGGAAGTGTTTGTGCGCACCGCCGACACAGGCAGCCTCTCGGCGGCCGCGCGTAGCCTTAACCTCACGCCGGCAGCAGCCAGTATCGCCCTCAAACGGCTGGAAACCCGCTTGGGCATCCGCCTGCTCGCCCGTTCCACCCGCAGCATGCGCCTGACCGAAGAAGGTCGGCGGTACCTGGACAGCGTACGCATAGCCCTGGAAGCCTTGTCCGAGGGCGAGCAAGCGATCAAACAACAAGGCCAAAGCCTCAGCGGCCTGTTGCAGTTGGCCGCCCCCTCGGATTTCGGGCGCAATGTGCTGCTGGGCTGGCTGGATGAATTCAAGGTCGAGCACCCGAACATCCGCTTGCAGTTGTTGCTCAACGTCAGCAACGCCGATTTGTTCCGCGACACCGTCGACATCGCCCTGCGCTTTGGTGTGCCACGGGACTCCAGCCTGGTGGCATTACCCGTCGTGCCCGGCCACCATCGCATTCCTTGCGCGAGCCCTGACTACCTCGCGCGGCACGGTACGCCGCGTACGCCTGCGGACCTGGCGCAACACAGTACGCTGCGCTACATGCGCCGGGGGCAGCCGAATAACACCTGGTACTTTCGCCAGGGCGCACTGCTCCAGGAAGTCGAAGTGACGGGCGATTACCTGAGCGACGATGGCGAAATTGTGCGGCGTTGGGCGTTGGCTGGCCACGGGGTCGCGTATAAGGCCAACCTGGATATCGCCCGGGATATCCAAGCCGGGCGCCTGGTGCCGCTGTTGCCCGATTGGCAAGGCGAGCCCACCCCGTTCAACCTGATGTGCCCTCACCGCCTGCAAGTGTCGGAACGGGTGAAAGTGCTGCATCGTTTTTTACAGCAGCGCTGTCAGACCTTGCTGAGCGCATGAAGAAAGCCGTGCTGGGGTTGTTCCAGAGCCCTTGAGTCTGGTATTGCATCACTTACGTTTCCCAGCCATGAGGATCTTTGCATGATTTACCGCACATTGGGCCAGTCCGGGTTGAAGGTCAGCGCACTGACCCTGGGCACCATGATGTTTGGCGAACAGACCCACACCGAAGACTCGCTGCGCATCATCGACAAGGCCTGGGACCAGGGCATCAACTTTATCGACACCGCCGACGTTTACACCGGCGGGCGCTCCGAAGAAATCGTCGGTGAAGCTATCGCCCGCCACCGCTCGGATTGGGTGGTGGCGTCGAAAGTCGGCATCGGCCCATTGGACGGTTTACCCAACCGCAATGGCCTGAGCCGCAAGCGCATTTTCAACGCACTGGAAGCCAGCCTCACCCGCCTCGACACCGACTACCTGGACATCTATTACCTGCACCGCGAAGACCACGACACGCCGCTGGAAGTGACGGTGTCGGCGATAGGCGACCTGATCCGCCAAGGCAAGATTCGTTATTGGGGCCTGTCCAACTACCGGGGTTGGCGCATCGCTGAAGTGATTCGCGTGGCCGAGCGTTTGGGCGTAGACAAGCCGATCATCAGCCAGCCGTTGTACAACATCGTCAATCGCCAGGCCGAGATCGAACAAATCACCGCCGCTGGCGCCTATGGCTTGGGCGTGGTGCCTTACAGCCCGCTGGCCCGTGGCGTGCTCAGTGGCAAGTACGCACCTGATGTGACGCCCGAAGCCGGCAGCCGCGCGGCGCGCCAGGACAAACGCATTCTGGAAACCGAATGGCGAATTGAGTCACTGCGTATTGCCCAGCAGATTCAGCAATACACCCAGGGGCGCGGCGTGGGGATCGTGGAGTTTGCGATTGCCTGGGTACTGAACAACTCGGCGGTCAGTTCAGCGATCGTCGGGCCGCGTACCGAGGCGCAGTGGGATGCGTACACCGGGGCGCTGGATGTGAAGATCAGCGCTGAAGATGAGGCGTTTATTGACTCACTGGTGACGCCGGGGCATTCGTCTACGCCGGGGTTTAATGATGTGGGCCATTTTGTCTCGGGTCGCGTAGCTCGTTCTTAGCGTGTACCCCGGCTCGCCCGCCGCCTGTGACCAGTAGCAGGGTGTGGCGAGCCGGGGTCACCATAAAAGCCCGCTTGCCACAGGGATTGGCCAAAACCGCGTGTCGTGAAAAATTTCCCGCAAACGCCCCAAAACAGCGCAACCGTATTCCGCCAAAAGCACCATAATCCCCTCCTGAAATCTCTCTCTTTTGTAGCAATCGGTTTTCGCGAGGACAGTGTGTCTAAAGGTGTTGTGTTATCGGTATTGGCCTCGGTGTTGTTTGCCGTGATGTATTACTTCACTTCGTTGCTCACGCCATTGAGCGGCCTGGAAATTTTTGGCTGGCGCATGTTGCTGACCGTACCCTGCATGACCGTGTTCATGATCGTCAGTGGCGAATGGCGGCGCGTGTGGGAACTGGTGCGGATGTTGGTGGCCAAGCCGAGGCTGATTGGCGGTGTGCTGCTGTCGTCGGTCCTGTTAGGTGTGCAACTCTGGCTGTTTATGTGGGCACCGCTGAATGGGCGCAGCCTGGATGTGTCGGTGGGGTATTTCCTGCTGCCGCTGACCATGGTGCTGACCGGGCGTTTGGTGTACGGCGAACAGCTGTCACGCCTGCAGCAGATCGCGGTATTTTTTGCCGCGCTCGGGGTGCTTAACGAGTTGTATCAGGCCGGGGGTTTTTCCTGGGCGACATTGGTGGTGATCATCGGTTACCCGATCTATTTTGTGGTGCGCAAATACTTGGGCACCGATCACTTGGGCGGCTTGTGGCTGGACATGGCACTGATGCTGCCGGTGGCCTGGTGGTTTGTGCAGAGCGGTGAACAGGGGTTTGCCGTGCTCGATGTGCACCCCAAGCTGTACGCGTTGATTCCGATGCTGGGCTTGATCAGCGCCTCCGCCCTGGTGAGCTATATCGTTGCCAGCCGCTTGCTGGCGTTCAGCCTGTTTGGCTTGCTCAGCTACGTGGAGCCCGTATTGCTGCTGGCGGTGGCGTTGATATTGGGAGAAGGCATCAAGGGCGGCCAATGGCTGACTTACATCCCGATCTGGCTGGCGGTGATGGTGCTGGTGTATGAAGGGTTCAAGCACTTGGTGCGTCAGCGCAGAGCGTGATTCGCAGGCAATAAAAAGCCCGCCCGAGGGTTAACCTCGGGCGGGCTTTTTTACGCTTAGTCGGCGGTCAGTACACCACGACGCACCTGGTCACGCTCGATCGACTCGAACAGTGCCTTGAAGTTGCCCTCGCCAAACCCATCATCGCCCTTGCGCTGGATGAATTCGAAGAACACCGGGCCCATCAGGGTTTCCGAGAAGATCTGCAGCAGCAGACGTTTGTCGCCTTCAATCGAAGAACCGTCGAGCAGAATGCCGCGTGCTTGCAGTTGGTCCACCGGCTCGCCGTGATTCGGCAGGCGGCCTTCAAGCATTTCGTAGTACGTGTCCGGGGGCGCCGTCATGAAGCGCATGCCGATCTTCTTCAGCGCGTCCCAGGTCTTGATCAGGTCGTCGGTGAGGAACGCCACGTGCTGAATGCCCTCACCATTGAACTGCATCAGGAACTCTTCGATCTGGCCGGCACCCTTGGAGGACTCTTCGTTCAGCGGGATGCGGATCATGCCGTCAGGGGCACTCATGGCCTTGGAGGTCAGGCCGGTGTATTCGCCCTTGATGTCGAAGTAACGCGCTTCACGGAAGTTGAACAACTTCTCGTAGAAGTTGGCCCAGTAGACCATGCGCCCGCGGTACACGTTATGGGTCAGGTGGTCGATGACCTTGAGGCCGGCGCCCACCGGGTTGCGGTCGACGCCTTCGAGGTACACGAAGTCGATGTCATAGATTGAGCTGCCCTCACCGAAACGGTCGATCAGATACAGCGGCGCGCCGCCGATGCCCTTGATCGCCGGCAGGTTCAGTTCCATGGGCCCGGTTTGAATATGGATTGGCTGGGCGCCCAGCTCCAACGCGCGGTTAAACGCCTGTTGCGAGTCTTTGACGCGGAACGCCATGCCACACACCGATGGGCCGTGCTCGGCCGCAAAGTAGGATGCGAGGCTGTCGGGCTCGTTGTTGAGGATCAGGTTGATCTCGCCCTGGCGGAACAGGTCGACGTTCTTGGAGCGGTGGGTCGCGACTTTGGTGAAGCCCATGATCTCGAAGATCGGCTCCAGTGTGCCCGGGGTTGGCGATGCGAATTCGATAAATTCAAAGCCCATCAGGCCCATTGGGTTTTCGTATTGGTCGGCCATTTTCGGCGCCTCATTCTTGTAGTGAACAAATAGTTATTTGCGAGCAAGGATGAGGTCGGAGGGAGGCGCACAAGAGAGGCCCCGCACACTGCGTGCGAGGAAGTCACCAAAGATCAGGGGGGAGCCGAATAGCTTCATGGTTACATCAGTCTCTGACGGCCGAGGCTTGCGTGAGCGCAAGTCCATATTCTTGTATGCGTAAATCGATTCTACACAGCGTAACCATATTTGTCCGCACTCTTATCAAATCCCCATTGGCTTGGCCTGCGCAAGGGGTTTGTTGCACAGATAGATGCCAGACAGGATCACCGCGCCGCCCAGCACCATGGGCGCAGTCAGTTGTTCGCCCAGCAGCAGTGCGCCGCACATCACCGCTGTCAGCGGGTTAAGCGCAATAAACACACCGGCACGGGTCGCGCCGATGCGCCGAATGCCGTCGTAATAGCCGATGTACGCCAGTGCTGAGCCCAGCACGCCCAGGTACAACAAACTCAATGCCTGCGCCAGTTGGAGGCTGCCGAGCCCTTCTGCGGTGAAACGTCCCATGAACAGGGTGAGGACGGTGAGCATCAAGGTGCCCAGCAGCACGGACCAGGTGACGGTTTGCAAAGGGCCGAGGCTCTGATTCAGCTCACGGGAAAACAGCGAGTAAATCCCCCACCCCACTACGCAACCAAAAATCAGCACGTCGCCCCGCCAGTTGCTCGCGGTGCTGTGCAGCAACTCAGGGTTGCGACTGACGATCACCACGGCGGCGCCCGCCAGGCATAAGGCGATGCCCATAACTTTGGCGACACCCAGGCGCTCTTTGAAGAGCCACCATGAGGCCAGGCCGATCACCGCCGGATTCAACGCCACGATCAACGAGGCGCGCGATGCGTTGACGTAATGCAGGCCATAGAAAAAACACAGGTTATAGAAAAAGATGCCAAAGAAACCCAGCACGCTCAGCCGTACCAGTTGCCAAGGATCGGGTCGCGCCAGAGGAATCCGCGCGCACACCATAAACAGCAGCAGCGCCAGGCTGGCCAGGATAAACCGCAGGCTGGCGGCCAGTAACGGGTCGACCCGATCGGCCAGGTAGCGCCCGGCGACAAACGTGCCGCCCCATATCATGGTCACAGCAGCAAGTTTCAGATAGGTCAGTCGATCGGACAGGGGGTGCATGAGGAGGTGCTCAGGGTACTGAAGGATTGGCGTATTCTTCGACTAATGATCGGTAATCGTAAAATGAGCCTTTACTCATGACCCTGACGCAGTTGGAAATATTTTCGTTAGTCGCCGAACTGCAGGGTTTTACCAGTGCAGCTCACCGCCTCGGCATCAGTCAATCCGCGGTGTCGCATGCGATCAAGGCCCTGGAACAAGAGTTGGGCGTGGAATTGTTCCGGCGCCACCAGTCGTTGGTGGAACTGAGCGATATCGGCGCGCAATTACTCGGGCGCGCGCGTGCAATGCTGGGCCTGGCCAATACCTTGCAGCAGGAAGCGGCCGATGCCCGCGGGATGAAACGCGGCACACTGCGGATTGGGTCGTTCGGGCCGACGGCGTCAATCCGCATCTTGCCCACGCTCCTGCGGCAGTTTCGACAGGCTTATCCGGGCATCGAAGTGCACGTGGACGAAGGGCCCGACAGACAGGTTATCCAGTGGCTGGATGAGCGCAGGATCGATGTCGGGTTTGTGGTGCTGGATCAGGAGCGCTTCGACACCGTGGCCTTGTTCGAGGACCAACTGGTGGCACTGCTACCCGCCGGTCATCCACTGGCCGCCAACGCGGCGCTGCCCTTGCAAGCGCTGTGTGATGACCCTTTTATTCTCACCGAGGCCGGTTCCTCGGAACTGGTGATGCGTTTGTTCAGCGAGGCCCGTTTAAGGCCTAAAGTGCGTTATCGCTGCGCCCAATTGCTCAGCACGCTGGAAGCCGTCAGCCGTGGCGACGGGCTGAGTATCGTGGCGCAAGCGTCGCTGCCGGAACGCGTCGACCCACGCTATGCAGCGCGGCCGTTGTCTCCCGCGGTGCCACGCCGGATCGGTCTGGCCGTGCTTGACCGCCGCCAGTCCTCACCTGCCACCCTGGCGTTCATCGCGCTGGCGCAAAAGCTGCACCACGCCGGGACTTAGCGATAACTCATGGTGAACGAGGCCAACCCGTTAGCGACGCCGGGCGTGATCGTTTGTTCGGTTTGGACGTAACGGGCGGTCAGGGGGATCGTCACCTTGCCATTGCCGGTGCTGCCCACCTGCCATTGATTCAGGTTGCCCACGGCCGCGGAATCGGCGCCATACCTCACCAATTGGGCGCCATGCAGCAGTTGCAGCGCCACGCCACGGGCGTTTGAAGTGCGGGTCAGGGTCAACCGGTCGCTGCGATTAGCGTTGTCAGTCTGGTCGGTTATCGTGATGAATACATCCTGGGTACCACCGGTTCCGCCAGCGCACTCCAAGGTAATATCCTGGGTCACGCTGCCGGCGAAACTGCCTGGCCCCTTGAAATCACGGCTGGCTATACGCCCCACCGGCATCGCAATCGACGGCGCAGAGACACGGCAGGTAGGCCTGCGCGGGGGAGCTATGACCGCAGGGGTAAAGTTGACCGCCACATAGCCCGGACCTGCGGTCGATACATTTGTCAGCGTGTACCTGGCGATGTTGCGGGAGGGAATCGTACCGGCCGATACCGGCCCGGTGGCAACCAGATAGACCCGCCCTTGAAGCCCCCAGCCATTGGGTTTGTTATGTTTGGTGGTTAACAGTGTGGTGCCGGTGTGGCTGATCGCACGCATTGGCTGGCCCGGGTCCCTGGCCATCATGGCAAACCCGACCCCGGGCAGGCCGGTGGCATACACCGGCATTGACACGCCTGAGGCGCTGAACGTCCTGCCACTGACTGGCGAATTGACCACGCTCATGTTCACAGACACCGGTTGCTCGACGGGCCAGTCCTGATATCGACACAGCATCACAAAGCTATTGTTGCCGAAGTCATAACCGTTCGCCGCACCTATCACCTGACCCACTTGCGGGTTGACCGGCAAGGTGATCGGCGCAATGGAGAGGTTCAGTGTCGCTTGTGGCGTACACGTGCCAGCACTGAAATGAGCATGGGCCGCCATCGCAAGTCCCCAACCCGCCAACAGTGCGCTCATGCGAAAAAACCTGATCATATCGCCACATCCTCTGTAACAGGACCCGCCAGGGACACCGAATGCTCGCGCGTCACGCCGTGGTCATCCAGGGTGGTAAAGCGCAGCGTCGCCGAGCCTTGCCAAGGTGCTGACCGGCCTTTCAACATCAGGTTTGCCGTGGTGCGTGGCAACAGCATCGGCGGGTCCTCACTGGGGTACTCGACGCCCTCCAGGGTCAGCACGACGCTGGATAACGTCACATGAAAGGCACTGGGGTTATGCACCCGTAGCACCGGGCTGTCGCCGCCCAGCCGCCACCGCAGGGTCTGCACGGCGTCCACCTCCCGGCCTGTCAGCTCCTCTGGGCGCAGGAACAGCTTGATTCGTGTGCGAAAGACAAATTGCAGTTGATTGCTAGTCCTGGCCGTGGGCCGGATACCTCGTACATTCAGCCAATACACTGACTCTTGAGGGCGTGCGTTCGCCTGCTCCTCAGCGGGGTGGTAAGCCAACCGCAACCCCTGTGCCGTGCCGGCCTCCAGCCGCAGGATCGGCGGGCTGACCGTAAACGGTACGTCACTCAACTCCGGCAAGGCCTCAGGGTCGCCGCGATCAATCCATACCTGCACCAACCTCGGGCCGTCAGCCTCATTGCGAAGGTTGACCGTCACCTCCCGCGCGGCGGCGGGGTAGATGATGCGGGTTCGATCTATGACGATTTCCCCGTGCGCCGGCCACATCTGAGCCGCCAGTGCCAGACCGAATACGGTCTTCAACCACCTGTTAAACATCAACTGCTCTCCTCCTGCCTATCCAGGTCGCCCTTGCACTGGCTGATCAACTGGTCCGCGTTTTGCTGGCGCCGGCCGGGTTTTCGGGGTGGCAAGCGATACTGGATAAAGCAGCGCTCGCCGGCGGCCTCAGCCCAGCGGACGGTCAGCGTGCCGTGCTCGGCAACGCCACGCACAAACGCCTTGCCGGCCTGCCCGATAACGCCGACTTCACTACCGTGTTCATCGAACACCTGTGCGGCGAACGGCACGGGTCTGCCGTCTGGATGGGTCGCCTTGATCACCACCGCCCGGCCGCTGACGGTCTCGAACCTGACCCGCGACACCGCCCCCATCGTGGGGACGACGTGATGGTTGGACGCTTTCAACTCCACATCCATGGGCATGCCCTGTGGATCAATGGCCACTTCATTGCGCTGGTACGCCCTGAGCGAGGGCATGACGCCATAGCCGTGTTTGTCGATACGCACCCCGGAACTGCCGAGCTGCGCGCCCTGCGCATCCGGCGCATAAACCAGCGCCGAGGCTTCACCAAGGCTTGGCGAGAGCGTGACGCCGCCGTCATGGGCGATGAGCCCACCATCGGCGCTCATGGACACTTGCGCGCTGTCCCGGCTCTGGCCATAACCGGCGCGCAGGCTGGCGGTGTTGCTGCGATAGCCCGTGTAGGCATTGAAACTTGAGCCGTGCTGGTTACCCGTGCCGTGGCTGCCGATCAGCCCGTAGTGAGTGTGATCTGAATCCCCCAGCAAACCATTGATTCCGACTTGCTGTTGGCTGCCGCGCGAATCACCGGCGTCCCGGTAAAGCGAACTGCTCAGGGTCGGTGCGTGCGCGCCATCGCCCAACGGCATGGAGAGGGTCAGTACCAGATGATTATCGACACGCCCTGCTTGCGTGGCCCGGCCAAAAAAGATCTCGTCACTGCGTTCTCGGTCGCTCGAGCGATGCGTTTCACTGACCCTCGAGCGCTGCGCCGAGAGGTTCCAGTTGAGCTTCTTCCAATGGGCCCCATAGCTGACAGTGAATGAAGTCTGGCGCCCTTGCGTCCCGGCCCAGTAGTCGATGGAACTGCCGTACACACTCAGCGTGCCCTCGCCCACCTGCTGACTGATCGTCAGGTCCAATCGACTTTTCTGCCGGGTATAACTGCCCATGCTCCCGCCGTGATGCCCCAGTTCCCGTACAGTCAGTGCGTCAGGCAGGCTCAGATAGCCTTCGGTAGAGAAGCGATAGGCCCCCAACATAAAATGTGTCCCTGAGTACGGCACGTTCTTGCTATAGGCCAGGCCCCAGCTTTGTCCGCCGAACAGCCCTTGCCCCGGCACCTGAGTACGCGAGCGCGTGCTGTCGAGGGCGAACGCGCCGATAGGCGTGCTCATCGCCACACCCACCTTGGCTTGACCATAACCCTGGGAAAGCGTGCTGCCTGCGTAGGCGGTCAGGCTATTCGTGAGCCCCTGCTGGAGGGTGCCCTGGAATACCGTGGGGCTGGCGCCGGCTAGCCCGCGTTGTTGCACGCGCCCCATGGTCACGGTGTAGTGGGTAGCGCCATTACGTAACAGGTGCGGGGCAACCGAATAGGGCACGACAAAGGTGCTACTCCGCCCGTCCACCTCGGTGACGCTAACGTTGAGGTCGCCACCGTAACCGGTGGGGTAAAGATCATCGATCACAAAGGGCCCGGGAGCCACCGTGGTTTCGTAGAGCGTGTAGCCATTCTGGCGCACCGTCACCGTGGCATTGCTTTCGGCGACGCCGCGAACCTGTGGTGCATAGCCTTGTTGCGACTGCGCAAGCATGCGGTCCTCGGTCGCCAGGGTAATACCCCGTACGCGCACGCCGTCGAGGATCTGGCCGCTGCTGAAACTGTCGCCAACGGTAAGTTGCGAACGCCAGGTTGCAAGGGAGCGTTGCAGGTAGGTGGCCGTTTGTTGATAAGGCAACCGGCCACTTCGCGATGCCCAGGCTTGCCCTCCCTGGTGGCGCAGTCGCCAGTCACCCAGGTTGACGCCGCCGTTAAGGCCAAGGTAGCCCCGGTCCTCACCGGCGCCCGACGTCACCGCTGCGGCGCTGAAGTTGTAATTGAGCAGTGCGGCATCAATGCCCTCGTCCCACTGGGCAGGGTCAATGTAGTCGCGTGCGGAGCGGTTGATGTAGACCTGCGGGATACTCAGGTCCAGCGTCAGCGACTCGGTGTCGACGCGGCTGCTGGCCATGGGGATCCAGTCGGCGAAATCGCGGCAGGCAGCCTGCGAGGCGCCGTCGAGTTGGTGCAGCACCACCCCGAGTTCGGCAAGCTGTTGCGCACTCACGCACGGCTGCGCGCCATCCTGCTCATTGCGGGGCACGAAATTGAGCGCGTGGCGGCCAATCGATTGCCCATTGAGCATCACGTCTACGCGATAAACGCCAGGCGCTAGTGTATTGACGGCATTGAAACGCGTGATGTCCGCCGGGCTGGACTGGCCGCTGCTGAAAGCCTCTATGTCAAACAACAATGGGGCAGCCTCGACCGACATCACCAGCGTACTCAGGAGGCCGAACAACACCACCAGCCGAGGATGGGAAAACAGCCAGGCGCATTGGTAGAACGTAAATTGTAATGAGGCAGGCATAGTCAGAACTTCAGGGGCGCACGCTGCGGCGGGGAAAACGCGCCGTAGTCATTGATGTATTTAAAATGCACCTGGGCATCAGCGGGAATTGCATGCACGACCTCGCGCACGGCCAGTGTCAGATGACCGCCGGGCGCCACCATGCCCTCTCCCGCCGGCAGCAGGCGCGCTTCAGGTTGCGCGCCCATGGCCAGCGCGACCTCGTTGAATGTCACGTGATAGGCCGATGGGTTGTGCACTTCCAGGAGCGCGCCCTGGGCGCTGCGGTGCAGGGTCCAGCGTAATTGGGCGGGCGCCTCGTCCGTGCTGCCGGGTAAATGGGCCGGCCGAAAAAACACTTTGGTGCGGATGCGAAAGGCGAACTGCAGGTGGCTCGCAGGAGCGTCGTCCTGAGCGGACTGCTCAGCGTTGACCTTGGGCGGAATCTCAAGCGCGTTCAGCCAAAACACTGACTCGCGGTCAGCCGGCAGCGGCTCTTGGGTATAGACCAATCGCACCGCCTGGCTTTTGCCCGGGTCCAGACGGAATACCGGTGGCGAAAGAATGAAAGGCACTTCACTGCCTGACGGGGCTGACGCTGGGTCACCCGGGTCCAGCCACACCTGCACCAGGCGCGGAGCCCGCGGGTCGTCGTTGGTCAGGCGTAGCGTGACTTCACGGCGCTGCTGCGGGTAGATGTGCCGAGTGCCGTCAATCACCACGCCGGCGTGGGCGGCGCTTGGCCATCCCGCGCTGATCGAAAGGGTCATCAGCAGGCAACTCAGAAGCAAGGGTCGGGCGAGCATGGATCGGTCCTTCAAGGCGCTGTCCGGTGCCTGGCGAATCGCCAGGCACCTGGGCCTTGATCAGGGGAACGTGATGGAATACAGCACTTGCGTGCTGACCGGGCCAGGGGTTGCAACACCGGTGGCGAAATACTGAGCTGCGAACGGCAACGACACTTCACCGTTTTCAGGGACCTTTGCGGCGCTCGAATTAAGGGCGAGGCGAAGGTCCATAGGGCGGTGAGTGGTGCCGTCGACAATCTGTACTTCAACCAGAGAAGCGGGCTTCGGCGAGGCAGGCGCTTGATTCTTCAAGTTACCGGTAGCCGGGTTGATGGCAGGGCTGCTGCTCTCAAACAAGACGGCCACGGCCGTGTCCTTCGGGCAAGCACCCACTCGCACAAAAAAGGGCGTGGTGCCGGCCGTCTGGCCTCTGGCCTTGAGCGCGCTGGCCTGGACCTTGCTGAGCGCCACCGCGAAGTTCGAACTGGTGCCAGCCGCGGAGCCGGAGCCGCCACTGATACTGCACGTTGTACCGGTGATTTCACCGGTCAGGCTGATCGTGCCATCTGCGCCAAACACAGGCAGCGTGGCAACGCCGGTAGCGGCCAGCAAGGCGGCGGCCAGTCGGATTTTTTTCATTGCGGGTGTTTCCTCATAAGTAGCGTTAACGGGTTGCAAGACGAATTTCAATTATTGAAAGACGAGGTCGTACCGTCCCGCCAAAGTTGGGCTTGAACGGCTGAGAGAGAGGCTGGAGGGGGTGTTGTTCCTGAGTCTCTTACTTTTTGCAACGATGTTTATCTTGCCAAGGTGAAGTGCCCGCAACAACTGACCAAACGGCTAGGTGGATGGGCCTCAAACAACTGAGCACACCGGCGCAATGCCATCTATCATCGGCATACACCTCTGTTTTCATTTCGTTATTGGCTGCCCCTATGCCCCTCACCGCCAAAGGCCCACGAAGCCGAACCGTACGCGCGTTTATCAGCGGAGTCTGCGGCGTGCTCCCCGTTTTACTGGGCGTTGCGATTCTTTATTGGCAGGCCGAACGCACCCTTGAACAAAGCACGGACCAAACTGCCCACGAAGCCGTTCGCCAATTCGACTTGATGCTCGACAATACCGCCCTCGCCGCCCGCACATTGCTACCGCTGGCCGGCCACCCTTGCGACAACGGTACGCAACTGGCCCTGCGTGAGCAGGTGACGCGTCGGCCCTTTGTGCGAGCGACGACCCTGTCCTGGCAGAAAAACATTTATTGCAGCTCGTTATTCGGAGGTACTTACCAGTCAGCGGTTAACCCGGATGATTACGTTGATGGCACGTTGTGGCTGATGAACGGCAACCCGGTGACGCCGGACACCGCGCTGCTGGTTTACCGCTTGGTCGAAGGCGATAAAGCCGCATTTGCCTCTGTTGACGGCTACCACCTGACCAACGCCTTGCGCCTGATCAGCCGTTACGCGTACCTGATCCTGCAAGTCGGCCCCAACTGGCTGGATGCGGACGGCAAAGTACACAACACCGCTGTGCCGGAGTATGCCGTGGCCCATCACCACTTGGCCTCTGAGCGTTATCACTACAGTGTCGACGCAGGCATGCCCGACGGCGAGGTCTGGCGTTATATGGAAGCGCGCTACCCGGCCCTGTTCAGCCTGCTGGTGTTCTTCGGCGTACTGGCGGGCATGCTCGCGCACTGGCTGCAAAAGCGCTCGTCCGCACCCACCCACGAGCTGCAGCGCGCCTTGGGTGCCAACGAGTTCATTCCCTATTTCCAACCCGTGGTACGCGGCGATACCCGCGAATGGGCTGGCTGTGAAGTGTTGATGCGCTGGCAACACCCGAAAGAAGGCCTGGTGCGCCCTGACCTTTTTATCCCGCTGGCCGAACACTCCGGCCTGATCGTACCGATGACCCGCTCACTGCTGCGCCAGACCGCCGCGCAACTCGCCCCACATGCCGGGCGCTTCAGCCCTGGTTTTCATATCGGCGTGAACATCACGGCACACCACTGCCAGGATCTGGAGCTGGTACAAGACTGTCAGGAGTTTCTCGCCGCCTTTACCCCAGGCCAGGTGACGCTAGTGCTGGAGCTGACCGAACGCGATCTGATCCAGCCTACCGACATCACCCGCCGCTTGTTCGACGCCCTGCATCAACTGGGCGTGATGATCGCGATTGATGACTTTGGCACCGGCCACTCGAGCCTGGGTTACTTGCGCAACTTTAATGTCGACTACTTGAAAATCGATCAAAGCTTTGTCGCCATGATTGGGGCCGATGCACTCTCAAGGCATATTCTTGACAGCATCATCGAACTCTCCGGCAAGCTGGATCTGGGTATTGTGGCCGAGGGTGTGGAAACAGCAGAGCAGTGCGAATATCTCGCGGCACAAGGTGTGGATTTCCTGCAGGGTTATCTCTTCGGTCGACCGTTACCCTGTGAAGAGTTCATTAAGTCCCTGACCAGCCATTGAATAGCCATCTACTGCGCTCGATGAAATAATCTTATTAAAGCAACAACGTGATTTACTCGTGCGACATTAACTACTACAATTTTTCCTGCCTGTGCTGAACTCGCAGAAAGGCCTCTTTCTTTGAGTCACCTTAAGCTCTTGGCTTACTAGCTTTGTCTGCAGTTGATATCAGCCAACTACACTATTGGAGTACAGATTTTGTCCAGACTCGCCGAATTTCGCGCAGCAGAAAAAGCCCTTCAAGAGCAGCTTGCCCAGCTGGAATCCCTGAAGAACGACGCCGGCCTGAAAAAAGAAATCGAATTTGAAGAAAAGCTGCAAGGCCTGATGAAGCACTACGGCAAAGGCCTGCGCGACATCATCTCGATCCTTGATCCAAACCCAGGCAAAGCCGGTGCCGCCACCAACGCCCCCAAACAGCGTCGCGCGCGCGTGGTCAAGGTTTACCACAACCCGCACACCGGCGAACTGATCGAAACCAAGGGCGGCAACCATCGCGGCCTGAAAGCCTGGAAAGAACAGTATGGCGCCGCCACTGTAGATTCCTGGCTTCGCGGCTAATCAAAAGTCACTAGCAAAAAGCCCCGCCTACGCGGGGCTTTTTGTTTGAGGGTTCGAAAACGAATCTAACTACCGTTTCACTTTGTTCACTATCGATCAAAAGGGTGTGTTCAAAGTTTCAGACTGTCGCGCACCGAACTCACTTCACCCTGGCTGGCCTCGTAGGCTTCGGCTTGGCCCGCGTATGAAAAAACATACGCTTTATCGGTATCTACCGCGCCCACCAATGTTTGTGACAACACGTGCCGTCCGTTCTCGGTAATCACGCAAGTAGTTTCCATCGCCTCAAGACGGCTCAATGTGGTTGGGTGCATTTTGCTGCACACGCTTTGATAACCACTGCGGGCAAATGCTTTCTGGATGGATTTACGCATGTCCAGCAACACACCCTGAAGATTAACTTTATGCCCGGCCTCAATCGGTGTGCCGGTCAACTCCATGACCATCAAGGTATTGCCATTTTCATCATTCTTGATCGCGCGTTGCCGAGACGCCGCCAGGGGGGTTACCGGCGCGGCGTCGTCGGGCACCACCTCCTCGACTTGCCAGCCGCTGGGCCAATGAATTTCCGGGTCTGCCGCTTGCACGAATGAACTGCCCAAGAGTGGGCCAAACAGCAAACACAAAGCACTCAACAGCGGTTTACGGAATTCAATCATTGCGAAAAACACCCAAGGTTCAAGCGCCAAAGTTTGACGCCCGATACCCGCAAGTCGCAAGCGCTGTGTGACCTTTTCATTTGGCGCAGCAGGCAGGCCTTGCGTATCATGGCCGGGCTGCATGGATGCTTGCCGCACGCCAAGGGAACGCTATTCTCACTTCAAGCCGCGTTTGCCCCATTTTTCTGGAGGGCCCATGAGCCTGCACGATCTGAACACTTTCCCGGGCGTCACCGCCCAACCCGACACCGCGACCACGAACTTCGTGTTCAACCACACCATGCTGCGGGTCAAAGACATCACCAAATCGCTGGACTTCTACACCCGCGTCCTGGGTTTTTCCCTGGTTGAAAAGCGCGACTTCCCGGAAGCCGAATTCAGCCTGTACTTCCTGGCCCTGGTGGACAAAGCCCAGATCCCGGCAGATGCCGCTGAACGTACCCAGTGGATGAAATCGATCCCGGGCATCCTGGAACTGACCCACAACCATGGCACCGAAAACGATGCCGATTTTGCCTACCATAACGGCAACACCGACCCTCGTGGTTTTGGCCATATCTGCATTTCGGTGCCGGATATCGTGGCTGCCTGCGAGCGCTTTGAAGCCCTGGGTTGCGACTTCCAAAAACGTTTGACCGATGGCCGCATGAAAAGCCTGGCGTTCATCAAAGACCCGGACGCGTACTGGGTTGAAATTATTCAACCGGCGCCGATGTAAGCCGCTTATGGGTGGGTGCAGAGCGTCACTGAATGCATTCCCACGCAGCGCGCAGGAACGAAAAAACCCCATGATCACTCATGGGGTTTTTCGTTTTCGAGCGCGAATTTATGCCGGAGCGGAGGTTCGGATCAGGTGATCGAAAGCACTCAAGGAAGCCTTGGCACCCTCGCCTACCGCAATCACGATCTGCTTGTACGGCACGGTGGTTACGTCACCGGCAGCGAACACCCCTGGCAGGGAAGTTTCGCCACGGGCATCGACAATAATCTCGCCACGAGGCGTCAGCTCCACAGTGCCCTTGAGCCAATCCGTGTTGGGCAGCAAACCGATCTGAACAAAAATGCCCTCCAGGTCGATGGTGTTGAACTCACCGCTATCGCGATCCTTGTATGCCAAGCCGGTGACTTTCTGGCCATCGCCTTTGACTTCACTGGTCAGCGCGCTGGTGATGACATCAACGTTCGGCAGGCTGTAGAGCTTGCGTTGCAACACCGCATCGGCGCGCAGCTTGCTGTCGAACTCGAGCAACGTCACGTGGCTGACGATACCGGCCAGGTCGATGGCCGCTTCAACGCCAGAGTTACCACCGCCAATCACCGCTACACGCTTGCCCTTGAACAACGGGCCATCGCAGTGCGGGCAGAAACACACGCCCTTGGCTTTGTATTCCTGCTCGCCCGGCACACCCATTTCGCGCCAGCGGGCGCCGGTGGCCAGGATCACGGTCTTGGACTTTAGGGTCGCACCGCTTTCAAAGCGAATCTCGTGCAAGCCACCGGCATTTTTCGCAGGGATCAAGCTGCTGGCACGTTGCAGGTTCATGATATCCACGTCGTACTGACGCACGTGTGCCTCAAGGGCACTGGCCAGTTTCGGCCCTTCGGTCTCTTGTACAGAGATGAAGTTCTCGATGGACATGGTGTCCAGTACCTGGCCGCCAAAACGCTCGGCCGCCACACCGGTGCGGATGCCTTTACGCGCGGCGTAGATGGCAGCCGACGAACCGGCTGGGCCACCGCCGACGACCAGCACATCAAAGGCATCTTTGGCGCTGATTTTCTCGGCGGCTTTTTCGATGCCGCTGGTGTCGAGTTTAGCGAGGATTTCTTCCAGGCCCATGCGGCCCTGGCCGAAGTTCACACCGTTGAGGTAAACACTGGGCACTGCCATGACCTTGCGCTCATCGACCTCAGCCTGGAACAGCGCGCCGTCGATAGCGACGTGACGGATGTTCGGGTTGAGCACCGCCATCAGGTTCAACGCCTGCACCACGTCCGGGCAGTTCTGGCATGACAACGAAAAGTAAGTCTCGAAGCTGAACTCGCCTTTCAAGGCGCGAATCTGTTCAATCACTTCGACACTGGCCTTCGACGGGTGGCCACCGACTTGCAGCAGGGCCAACACCAGCGAAGTGAATTCATGGCCCATCGGGATGCCGGCGAAACGCAGGCTGATATCGGCACCCGGGCGGTTGATGGAGAACGATGGCTTGCGCGCATCATCGCCATCGGTTTTCAGGGTAATCAGCGTGGTGAGGCTGGTTACGTCCTGCAAAAGAGCGAGCATTTCCTGGGATTTCGCGCCGTCGTCGAGGGAGGCGACGATCTCGATCGGCTGGGTGACCCGTTCCAGGTATGACTTCAACTGAGCTTTAAGATTGGCGTCCAACATACGGGCGATTTCCTATTAATTCGGTTTATTGCAGACAAAAAAACGCCCGAGCGAAACTCGCCCGGGCGTTTTGAGGGCGGTGCAGCTTACTTAAGGTGCGGCACAATCCGCCCTGAGGTGTTTCACAGACTTAGATCTTGCCGACCAGGTCCAGGGACGGAGCCAGGGTGGCCTCGCCTTCTTTCCACTTGGCTGGGCACACTTCGCCCGGGTGGGCAGCAACATACTGAGCGGCCTTGATTTTGCGCAGCAGCTCGGAAGCGTCACGGCCCACGCCGCCATCGTTCAGCTCAACGATTTTGATCTTGCCTTCTGGGTCAATCACGAACGTGCCGCGGTCAGCCAGGCCAGCTTCTTCGATCAGTACGTCGAAGTTGCGGGAAATGGTCAGGGTTGGGTCGCCGATCATGGTGTACTGGATTTTGCCGATGGCTGGCGAAGTGTTGTGCCAGGCAGCGTGAGCAAAGTGGGTGTCGGTGGAGACGCTGTAGATTTCGACGCCCAGTTTCTGGAATTCGGCGTAGTTGTCAGCCAGGTCTTCCAGCTCGGTTGGGCAGACGAAGGTGAAGTCGGCCGGGTAGAAGAACACTACGGACCATTTGCCTTTCAGGTCAGCATCCGACACGTCTACGAAGTTGCCGTTTTTGTAGGCGGTAGCTTTGAACGGTTTTACTTGGCTGTTGATGATAGGCATCGATGACTCTCCGTCAGGGGTTAGTAAGTTGATGAGATGAATCCTACCCACTCTCTCCGACGATGGCTCATTGGCAAACCTGATGCTGACGATTGGTTTTCGCTATCAAGTGACACTATTAATAGAAGAAATCTCAAATCAGCGGTTGGGTGGCCAAGGTCATGCCAAGAAAGGGCGTCGCTTCAACATAGCGCATGGCGGATTTCATGTCGCTCCAGCCGACGTAGCTCATCAACGACTTCAAATCCCAGCCGCTGCGATGGGCCCAGGTGGCAAAGCCTCGGCGCAACGAGTGACTGGTGTATAGGTCGGCAGGAATGCCTGCGCGCTCCAGCGCTTGGCGCAACAGCGGGATAACGCTGTTGGGGTGCAGCCCCTCCTCGCCCAGGTTGCCCCAGCGATCTACCCCGCGAAACACTGGGCCACGCACCAGCGCCGACGCGTTGAGCCATTCGCTGTAGGCCTGCACCGGGCACAGCCGAAGCAACGCCGGGGTCTGGTAGGTCTTGCCGAGGTTGTCGCGGTCACTTTTACTGCGCGGCAGATACAGGCTGATGCCGGCGCCCGGTACCGCCCGCACGTGCTCGATCGTCAGGCGGCACAACTCATCGCTGCGAAAACCGCGCCAGAAGCCCAGCAGGATCAACGCTGTGTCGCGCTTGGCGCGCAGCAATCGCGGCTGATCCTGGTCAATACGTGCCTGAATCGCTTCCGCCGCCAAAGACGCAACCACCTGCTCAAGGTGCTTGAGCTGCAGCGGTTCGGCCTGTTTCTCCTGCGCCGGGTGCACCGCACGAATGCCCTTGAGCACCTTGCGCACCACCGGCGCCTTGGTCGGATCAGGGAAGCCCTGGCTCGTGTGCCACTGCGCCAATGCCGAGAGCCGTAGCTTCAAGGTGTTGACTGCAAGCACCCCGGCGTGTGCCACCAGATAACGCGCCACGCTATCGCTGGTCGCGGGCAGGAACCCACCCCAACTTACCTCAAAGTGCTCAATGGCCGCGCGATAGCTGCGCCGCGTGTTGTCGCGGGTGGCGGCATTGAGATAACGATCCAGATCGCTCATGAAAGGCCTATTCGTACTGCAGACGGGTGTATTGGTGCTCAAAACCGCAATGACACGGGATAATACGCCAATATCCCATCTGTTAAATCATGAATTTAAACGAATTTTTATTCGTGTTACAGTATGTACATACATACTACATAACACAGTACTAAATCGACGGAGACTCCATGGCTCGCGGCGGCATAAACAAAGCAGTAGTTCAAACGGCACGCCTGGCGATCCTTGCCCGCGGCGAGAACCCGAGCATCGACGCAGTCCGCATCGAAATGGGCAATACCGGCTCAAAGACCACAATTCACCGTTACTTGAAGGAGCTGGACGAGAGCGAAACCCGGCTGACGATCACCGAAGCGCCCATCGACGACGAACTGGGTGAGCTGGTCGCACGCCTGGCCCAGCGCCTTAAAGAAAAAGCCCAGGAGCCGATTGACCTGGCGTTGGCGCAGTTCGATCAGCAGAAAGCCGCCCTACTCGCCCAGGTGGAAGCGCTTGAAGAGGCTCACAGCCAACTCAATCAGCAATTTGCGATCCAGGCCGCTGCCCTCGCAGAAGAAAGTGCTGCCCTGCAAACCGCGAGCACCAGCCTGCAAACCGAGCAAACCCGTAACGCCGGGCTCAGCCAGGCGTGCAGCGATTACGAATTACGCATCAACGACAAGGACGAACAAATTCGTTCGCTGGAAGAAAAGCACCTGCACGCCCGGGAAGCCCTTGAGCATTACCGCAATGCAATCAAGGAGCAGCGCGAGCAGGAACAGCGACGTCATGAAGGCCAGTTGCAGCAGGTCCAGGCGGAACTGCGCCAAGCCCAGCAAAGCGCAATGGTGCGCCAGGATGAAATCACCCAACTGCACCGCGACAATGAGCGGCTATTGATTGAACACCGTGTGACGGCGAAAGAGTTGGCCGCCCTGCAGGAGCAAACCCGCAAAGACCAGGCCTTGCAGCTTAAGTTGAACGAACAGGCAAGCCTGATAGAGAGCGAGCGCACCCTGCTTCAGGAGCGCCTGCGGGTTGCCGTACTGGAGAGCCAGTCACGCCAGCAAGCGCTGAGCGAACACCAGCAGGCCAACAAAACCCTGGAACTGGACCTTATCAAGGCCCAGGCCAGTATCGAGGCATTGCGCCTGGCGGCCGTCGTTGCAACGACGCCAGAGGCAACGCCCGATACCTGATCAGTCCGCCACAGGCGTGCGCATGGTGACGAATTCTTCCGCCGCCGTAGGATGCACGCCAATGGTTTCGTCGAAATGTTGCTTGGTCGCGCCCGCCTTGAGCGCGATCGCCAGCCCCTGAACGATCTCGCCGGCATCCGGCCCGACCATGTGGCAACCCAGGACTTTGTCGGTGTCGGCATCGACCACCAGTTTCATCAGGGTTTTTTCCTGGCAATCGGTCAGCGTCAGCTTCATAGGTCGGAAGCGGCTTTCAAAGACCTGCACCTTGTGGCCGTTCTTCTTCGCTTCTTCTTCGCTCAAGCCGACGGTGCCGATGTTCGGCAGGCTGAACACCGCCGTCGGAATCATCGCGTAATCCACCGGGCGGTACTGTTCTGGCTTGAACAGACGACGGGCCACCGCCATGCCTTCAGCCAGGGCCACCGGCGTCAATTGCACACGACCAATCACATCACCGATGGCCAGGATCGACGACTCAGCGGTCTGGTAAAGGTCATCCACTTCAACAAAACCGCGCTCGTCCAGGGTGACACCGGTATTCTCCAGCCCCAGGTTGTCCAGCATCGGACGGCGACCGGTGGCGTAGAACACGCAATCGGCCTCCAGCACACGCCCATCTTTCAGGGTCGCCTTGAGGCTGCCGTCTGCTTGCTTGTCGATACGCTCGATATCGGCATTGAATTGCAGGTCCAGGCCGCGCTTGGTCAACTCTTCCTTAAGGTGCGTACGAACCGAGCCATCAAAGCCGCGCAGGAACAGATCGCCGCGATACAGCAGCGTCGTCTGTGCGCCCAAGCCATGGAAAATACCCGCGAATTCAACTGCAATGTAACCACCGCCAACGACCAGCACGCGCTTAGGCAATTCTTTCAGAAAGAACGCCTCATTGGAGCCAATGGCGTGTTCACGCCCCGGGATCTCCGGGATCTGCGGCCAGCCACCCGTAGCGATCAAAATGTGCTTGGCGGTGTAACGCTCGCCATTGATTTCCACCTGGTGCGGATCAACCAGGCGTGCGTGCCCTTCATGCAAGGTCACGCCACTGTTAACCAGCAGATTCCGGTAGATGCCATTGAGGCGATTGATTTCGCGGTCCTTGTTGGCGATCAAGGTCGCCCAATCAAAGTTCGCTGCGCCCAGCGACCAACCAAAACCGCTGGCCTGCTCAAAGTCTTCGGCAAAATGCGCGCCGTACACCAACAGCTTCTTCGGCACGCAGCCAACGTTAACGCACGTGCCGCCCAGGTAGCGGCTTTCCGCCACGGCCACCTTGGCACCAAAGCCTGCGGCAAAGCGCGCCGCGCGAACACCGCCAGAACCGGCACCAATTACATACAGATCAAAATCGTAGGCCATTTCACTCTCCTCGGCAGGACATCAGCATACCGATTTAGATGGGGCTGAAAAACGAAAAAGCCACCCGAAGGTGGCTTTCTCTTAAAACAGGTCAGGCAACCGTGAATCAGTAAGCCTTGCCAGTTTTGTAGAAGTGCTCGTAGCAGAAGTTGGTCGCCTCGATGTAGCCTTCAGCGCCACCGCAGTCGAAACGACGGCCTTTGAATTTGTAGGCAATCACGCAGCCGTCTTTGGCTTGCTTCAACAGGGCGTCAGTGATCTGAATCTCGCCGCCCTTGCCTGGCTCGGTTTCTTCGATCAATTTGAAGATGTCCGGGGTCAGGATGTAACGGCCAATGATGGCCAGGTTCGAAGGTGCATCTTCCGGCGCTGGCTTTTCAACCATGTCACGCACGCGAATCAGGCCATCACCAATGTCATCACCGGCGATCACGCCGTACTTGTTGGTTTCCTGAGGATCGACCTCTTGAACCGCAACGATGGTGCAGCGGTATTTCTGGTACAGCTTGACCATCTGGGTCAGTACGCCGTCGCCTTCCAGGTTAACGCACAGGTCATCCGCCAGTACCACGGCGAACGGTTCGTCACCGATCAGTGGGCGGCCGGTCAGGATCGCGTGGCCCAAGCCTTTCATCTGGGTCTGACGGGTGTAGGAGAACGAGCACTCGTCGAGCAATTTACGGATACCGACCAGGTATTTTTCCTTGTCGGTGCCCTTGATCTGGTTTTCCAGCTCGTAGCTGATGTCGAAGTGGTCTTCCAGCGCGCGCTTACCGCGGCCGGTAACGATGGAAATTTCGTTCAGACCGGCATCCAGTGCCTCTTCGACGCCGTACTGAATCAGTGGCTTGTTCACCACCGGCAGCATCTCTTTAGGCATGGCTTTGGTCGCTGGCAAGAAGCGAGTGCCGTAACCGGCTGCTGGGAACAAGCATTTCTTGATCATATGAGTCCTTACAAAGGGCTGTGCGTACGGAATTCGGCGCAGTCTAATGAGGCCGCAGTCACCTTACAATGGGTCCTGCTGGCGTTGCGATGTCAACATAGAGAAAAAATGTGCGCGTAAGTTCCGCTGATCCTACAAGGGGCATTACCAACGGCACGACAAAACACGCCTTGACCCCTTTGTTTAAAAGGGCTGTAACCGTTTTAGCACGCTTTTCGACGCAAGGCACTGACCTGCAACAACTTGCGCGCTTGCAGGGCGTTTGGCGCTATCATTACGCGCTTGAACCACACCACGAGATTGATAGATGTCAGAACCCAAAGGCGTAAACGGCTACCTGATCACAAAGCGAGCGGACGGCTGGCACTTGATCAACTTCCACGGAGACAGCGTCGCCGGGGCATTTGCGACCGAAAGCCAGGCTGCTGCAGTAGCCGAAGTGTTTGTGGACGAAGCCGGCCACGCGTCGAGCAAAAGACCAAAGGGTAAGTAAGCATCAAAGCCCTTTGCACAAAGCCCCGGTAATCGGGGCTTTTTTGTGATTGGCTGTACCTAGGTGGCAGTTCGCTATAATCTTGCACAAACGCCCCACGACAGTGTCAGCGCCCCTCCAACACCCTCGACGACGATTCCACTATGAACAAGATTCTGGCACTGCCTGCACTACTGGCGCTGATGGCCGGCTGCACCACCACTTCCGACACTTACCTGAAAAATGGCGAGCAAGGCCTGACCATCGACTGCTCGGGCGAGGCGAACTCGTGGGCCAGCTGCTACGAAAAAGCCGATGCTTCCTGCGCAGGCACCGGCTACCGCATCGTCGGCACTGAAGGCACGCCGGCACTGAAGGAAAGCGACAAGACCCTGGGCAAAGACGTGGGTAACTTCAAGAGCCGCAGCGTGGTTGTCGTCTGCAAGTAAACCCGATGGCTACAGATGAATTTCAGCGAACTTGATGCCAAGGCCGCGCAGGATTTCGATCAGGTCATCCAGGCGCGCAAATGATTCGACTTCATCGTGCTCATCCACCAGGAAAAAACTGCGACCGCCGCTTTTCTTGAAAAATACGATCCACTCGCCCAGGTGCGCGGGGTTCTGGATGACATGGGTGGCCGAGATTTGGCCCTCGGCATGGCGGGCGGTGACGTGTTCACGTTTCATGACGGTTTCCAGAAAAGACAAATGCCGCGCATTCTCAAGGCTTGCGCGGCATTTTTTTGGATTGGATGACCGACAGTTTAACGGATCTACAAATCGCAGGGTAATGATCCTTTGTCGACAACACCTGACATCAACGCAAAAAAAAGCCTGACGCCGCTATCGTAGCGTCAGGCTTTTCTATCGGATTCAACGGCGTGGGTGAGCCTCAGGCTCAGCCGGAAATGCAATCCTCCGCGGCTTTCTTGATATCACCTGGGCGGATCGGGACATTGGACATGCTCTCATAGAGCTTGATGCTGCTGCCGCTGGAGCGCTCTTCAATCTCGAAAATTGCCGAAGGGTCGGCCGAGAATTTCTGCGGCACAATCACCTGTACACCCTCCTTATGTGGCTCGATCTGCGGCGGGCGACGGGTCGCAGCCAGCTTGCGCACCACACACGCAGCATATTCCGGCGGTTTTTTCCCGGAAATGACCACCAACGTTGGCGGGGTCTGCTTGATATCTGCAACCGAAGCACATCCACCTATCGCCAAGGCCAGAACCAACACACTCCACTTCATACTAAAACCTCCGATAAAGACCCTACGACAGCTTAGAGAGTAAATTTCTCCCGCCAATGTAGGATTTATCTCTGAAAACTCGGTAAATAACTGTTTTAAATTGTCGAAGTCGTCGACGACGACCCGATAATAAACGCGCTGGGGCTGATAAACTCTATCTTAACCTACGTATCATTCTGATTTTTCAGAAAAAGCCCTTCTGGAGACACCCCATGAAATTCATCCACCAGCGCGAGCACCTCAACGAGGGCGACATCGTTGTCATCGAATGCTCGCAGACCTGCAATATTCGCCTGATGAGCGATGCCAATTTTCGCAGCTTCAAGAACGGCGGCCGCCACACCTACCACGGCGGCGCCTTCGAAAAATTCCCGGCGAAAATCACTGCACCCAGCACTGGTTTCTGGAACATCACCCTGGACGTAGTAACGCGTCGCGCCATCAGCGTTACCCGCAAACCCGCGTTGTCCCACAAGATCCGCATCGTTCGTCGCACCAGCACCAAACTGAGCTGATCCGAACCCTCGACAGGAAAATAGCTGTGACCACCACGACTAAATACGTCATCAAGTACAAGCTCAACGGCGAACGTCGCTTTGAGTTCGCACAATTGCTCACCAACAGCGTCGAAGAGGCCAAACAGGCCTTGGCGAAAATCCACGATGCCAGCGACGAAATCACTGACATCAATGTGAGTAAGGCGCTGTAAGTCATGCCAGGGCCGACTGCCGACCTGTTCGCCGAGGATGCGTTGCAGCAACCTGCAAGGCGCGAACAGATTGGCGAAGAGTCTTACGTACTGAGGGGCTATGCCCTGCCCTGGATTGAACGCCTGCTACCGGAGCTTCGGCAGGTGCTGGCCCAATCGCCGTTTCGGCAAATGGTCACGCCCGGCGGTTTTACCATGTCAGCAGCGCTGAGCAGTTGCGGCGAACTGGGCTGGACCACCGACACCGCCGGCTATCGCTACAGCCCTCTCGACCCGCGCAGCCAGCAACCCTGGCCAGCCATGCCCAGCGCCCTGCGCGAGCTCGCCACGCTTGCGGCAGCCGAGGCGGGCTTCAGCGAGTTTTCCCCGGATGCCTGCCTGATCAACCGCTATGTGCCCGGGGCCAAGATGTCCCTGCATCAGGATAAAAACGAGCGCAGCTACAACGCCCCGGTGGTTTCCGTGTCGTTGGGGCTGCCGGCGATTTTCCTGTTCGGCGGCCCTGAGCGCAGCAGCAAGACCCAGAAAATTTCCTTGTTCCACGGTGATATCGTGGTCTGGGGCGGCGTCGATCGCCTGCGTTTTCATGGGGTGATGCCGATTAAGGAAGGCGTGCATCCGGTCATGGGCCCACAACGCATCAACCTGACCTTTCGTACCGCCGGCTGATTTGACCGCAAGCTTCGGAGTGCCGAGTATGACCGGTGCGGCTAATCTGCCCCTGATCCGTCAAGAGTGCAGGCCATGAACAACGAACACGACCCCCGCTGGGCCGCCATCATCGCCCGCGATGCCAAGGCAGACACGCTGTTTGTCTACGGCGTAAAAACCACTGGCGTGTATTGCCGCCCCAGCAGTGCCTCGCGTTTGCCTCGCCCGCAAAACATCGAATTTTTCGACACCCCCGAGCAGGCCGAGGCTGCCGGTTATCGCCCGAGCAAACGCGCCTCCGGTGACCAGACCCAACTGGCCGCGCACCATGCGCAGTTGGTGGCAGCGGCTTGTCGCTACATAGAACAGGCCGAAACACCACCCAGCCTGGATGAAATCGCCTGCCTGGTCGGGTTGAGCGCGTTCCATTTCCACCGCGTATTCAAAGCCATCACCGGCCTGACCCCCAAAGGTTATGTCAGCGCCCTGCGCGCGCGCAAAATGCGCGACGGCCTCATGGGCGAGCATTCCGTGACAGCAGCGCTGTATGACGCCGGCTTCAACTCCAACAGCCGCTTTTATGAGTCCGCCGATCAGTTACTGGGCATGACGCCGACTGATTACCGGGCCGGCGGCACTAACAGCGAGATTCGCTTTGCCGTGGGCCAATGCTCATTGGGGGCGATTCTGGTGGCGCAGAGTCAACGCGGTGTGTGTGCGATTTTGCTGGGGGATGACCCGGACAAACTGGTGCGTGACCTGCAGGATCAATTTCCCCAGGCACAATTGGTGGGCGCGGACCGCAACTTCGAACAGCTGATTGCCCACGTCGTGGGCTTTATCGAAGCGCCTGCGCTGGGGTTGGATTTGCCGCTGGACTTACGCGGTACGGCCTTTCAGGAGCGAGTATGGCGGGCGCTGCGCGAAATTCCGCTGGGCAGCACCGCCAGCTATGCGCAGATTGCCGAGCGTATCGGTGCCCCCAAATCCTTTCGCGCCGTGGCCCAGGCCTGTGGAGCCAACAGCCTGGCGGTGGCGATTCCCTGCCATCGCGTGGTGCGCAGCAACGGTGAGTTGTCGGGCTACCGCTGGGGCGTAGAACGCAAGCGGCAGCTGCTGGAGCGCGAACGTCAGTAATGCGCTAGCGGATACCGATATAAATCCGTGCCTCTTCGTCTGCCTGATAGACCTCGAAGTCGGTGACAAACGCCCGCGACTCGACACCCGGCTTTGCGAAATAAGCCCAGACCTGTTGCCAGGTAGCAATGATTGCATCCGGCATTGGCCCGCGCGCCTCAAACACCAAATAACGGCCCGGCTCGATCACCAGGCTTTCAAAGCCTTGCGCCGGTGCAACGGAGGCAACACCCGCCGTCACATCAAAAAAACCACTCGCATCCGATTCATAGCCGCTGTACACCCCGTACACCGGCGAGTCGGGGTGCTTGCCCGGGATTGCCTGGTACAGCCCCTCCTCAAAAAACCGTTGCCACATTGGGCCGATTTTCGCGCTCGCGGGCTGCATTTCATCGGCATTTCGGGTCCGCACTTGCAAGCCCGACACCCTGATTGCCGCCACGACCTGTTCCTTGATTGCTTGCAAAGCCCTCTCCTTTCAACGCTTCAATTGACGTTTACGGAATTCGGCGACTTTATGCCGGTTACCGCACAAGGCCATGCTGCACCAACGACGCTTGTGGGCCTTGGTCCGATCATAAAACCACAGGACGCATTCCGGATGCTCGCACCGGCGAATCAAACTGAAATCGCCGGCCACCAATAAGTTAGCTGCGGCTTCGGCAATCGGCGACAAAAATTGCTCCGCCGTCTGCAATTTGCGTTGGCGCTCCAACAGAGGCGCTCCGGACGCCGGCCAGACCAGCTGTGGATGGCTGACCGCCTTGCGCAAAAAACTGTTGAGCGCCGCAGGATCGCCCACTTGACCGTGCTTGCGTGTCGCGACGAGGTCACGAATCACCTCGCGCAACTCACGTGCGGCAGCGAGTAAGGCGCCCTCCTCAAACGTGGGAAGACGCCCTTCCTGAACCCACGCCAAACGCACTAACCAGCGCTGGACGTCAGCATCGGCCTGCCAGAAATCCCACGGCATGCCGTCGATATTCGCCAGGGTATTGAGCATGTCCAACACCGGGTCATCGGCAAGCACATAGGGTTCCAAGGGTGTGGCTGGGGGCGTAGGGATGGCCATGATTCGTCCTCTTGATCACCGCGCAATCGTAACCGCTATTTTCATGCAAGGGTAGTTACACCAGACGAATAGCTAACCTGAATTATTTATTTGACAGGTTACATAATTTGGCGCAGCTTTTTTAAAAAGGTAACCCGTAATAATACTTAATCAAGTTACAAAAGGTGATCCAGTCATGTCTATCCAAGCCCCTGTCGTTCGCTACCACCACGTCGATGCCGATGGCGTTCGCATGTTCTACCGTGAAGCCGGCGACCCGGCCGTACCCGTGATATTGCTGCTGCATGGTTTTCCCAGCTCCTCCCATATGTACCGCGACCTGATCCCGCTGCTCGCCACACGTTTCAGGGTTATCGCGCCAGACTTGCCGGGCTTCGGCTTCACCGAAATCCCTGCCGAGCGTGCTTATCACTACAGCTTCGATAACCTGGCGGTCACTGTCGGGCATTTCGTCGATGCGCTGAAGCTGTCCCGCTACGCGCTATACGTGTTCGATTACGGTGCACCCGTGGGCCTGCGGCTGGCAGTGGCACATCCGGAGCGGGTCAGCGCGCTGGTCTCGCAAAACGGCAACGCTTACCTGGAAGGCTTGGGCGATGCCTGGGCACCGATTCGGGCCTATTGGGCCGAGCCGAGCCAGGCCAATCGCGAGGTGATCCGCACGGCGGTGATCAGCCTGGAGGGCACGCGCTACCAGTACCTGCACGGTGTGAGTCAGCCGGAGCGGGTTGCGCCCGAGTCCTACATGCTTGATGTGCTGTTGATGCAGCGTCCCGGCAATGACGAGATCCAACTGGACCTGTTCCTCGATTACCGTAACAACCTCACGCAGTACCCGGCGTTCCAGGCGTTCTTCAAAGCCACACAGGTGCCCACGCTGGTGATTTGGGGCCAGAACGATCCGTTCTTCATCCCGCCTGGCGCCCACGCTTACAAAGGGGACAACGCGAATGCCGTGGTCGAGTTACTGGACACCGGCCACTTCGCCCTGGAAACCCATGCGGCGCATATCGCTGAGCGCATTCATGCGGTGCTGGGCGAGGCCATCGACTGACGGCGCTACACGAAATCTCGACTTCGTCCAGTGAATAAAACAGACTGGCCGGGTGCCAAGGGCCCTGTTAAAACAGCGAAAAGACCTACTACTGCTGGAGACGCATCCCATGAGCACCTGGCCAGACACCCGAATTCTCGACCTGCTGGGCATTGAAGTGCCTATTATCCAGGCGCCCATGGCTGTCGGGACCACCACCGCCATGGTCATCGCCGCCAATAACGCAGGCGGGCTGGGTTCTCTGCCGGCTGCCGCGCTGAGTCTCGAGCAACTGCGCGACGCCTTGACCACCATCCGCCAGGCAAGCTCGCGCCCCATTAACGTCAATTTCTTCTGCCATCAACCGCCTGCTGCTGATGCAGTGCGTGATCGCCACTGGAAGGATTTGCTGGAGCCCTACTACCGCGAACTCGGCGCCGATTTTGATGCGCCAACCCCCGTTTCCAACCGCGAGCCATTCAACGAAGCCGCCTGCAAAGTGGTCGAGGAGTTTCGTCCCGAAGTGGTGAGTTTTCATTTTGGCCTGCCGGAAAAAGCCTTGCTCGACCGGGTAAAAGCCACCGGGGCCAAGGTGCTGTCATCGGCCACCACCGTAGAAGAGGCCATCTGGCTGGAACAGCATGGTTGCGACGCAATCATTGCGATGGGCATAGAGGCTGGCGGGCATCGTGGTTTGTTTCTCAGCGACGACCTTAATACCCAGATCGGCCTGATGGCGTTGGTGCCGCAAATTGTCGACGCCGTGAGCGTGCCGGTGATTGCTGCCGGCGGTATCGGTGATGCGCGCGGGATTGTCGCGGCATTTGCGCTGGGGGCGTCGGCCGTCCAAATCGGTACCGCGTACCTGTTCACCCCCGAAGCCAACGTAACCGCCTCCCACCACTTTGCACTGCGTCACGCCCAGGCCAGCGAGACGGCCCTGACCAACCTGTTCACCGGCCGCCCGGCACGCGGTATCGTCAACCGCGTAATGCGTGAACTCGGCGCGATCAACCCGGCGGCCCCTGCCTTCCCCACCTCCGGCGGCGCCTTGATGCCGCTCAAGGCCAAGGATGAAGCGGGTTTCAGCAACCTGTGGTCAGGCCAGGCGCTGCGCCTGGGTAAAGAGCTTTCCACTTATGACCTGACGCGCCAGTTGGCCGAGCAGGCGCTGGCCAAGCTCAAGCGCGACTGACACTGGGAACAACTTTGCACTGTACCGGCTATGGCCAACCGCTATATATTCCCATACATAGCGGTAACCCCTTCTCCCTATAACAAGCCGTACAACGCCCAAAGGAGCTGCTTCATGATGATCCGCGCCTCACGCTTGGCCCACACTGCCCTGGTAACCGTTATTGCCGCCTTTGCCTTTGGCTCGGCCCAAGCCGATGAAGTGCAGGTCGCCGTCGCCGCCAACTTCACCGCCCCGATCCAGGCGATCGCGGCTGACTTCGAAAAAGACACCGGCCACAAACTGGTCGCGGCCTACGGCGCCACGGGTCAGTTCTATACGCAGATCAAGAACGGCGCACCGTTCGAAGTGTTCCTCAGCGCTGATGACACCACCCCGCAAAAACTCGAAACCGAAGGCGACACCGTCAAAGGATCGCGCTTCACCTACGCAGTCGGTACCCTCGCACTGTGGTCGGCGAAAGAAGGCTATGTGGATGCCAAAGGTGACGTGCTGAAAAAGAATGCATTCAAGCACCTGTCCATCGCCAACCCGAAAGCCGCCCCGTATGGCCTGGCCGCCACTCAAGTGCTGGCTAAAGAAGGCCTGACCGACAAGGTCAAGGACAAGATCGTCGAAGGCCAGAACATCACCCAGGCCTATCAATTCGTGTCCACCGGCAATGCCGAACTGGGCTTTGTTGCCCTGTCGCAGATCTACAAAGACGGTAAAGTCACCAGCGGCTCGGCCTGGATCGTCCCGGCGGCCATGCATGACCCGATCAAACAGGACGCCGTGATCCTCGCCAAAGGTAAAGACAGCGCCGCTGCCAAAGCCCTGGTCGAGTACCTCAAAGGTCCGAAAGCCGCCGCGGTGATCAAGTCCTACGGTTACGAGCTGGCCAACTAAATGCCGCTGTCGAGTGCCGATTTTTCCGCGATCTGGCTGACCATCAAGCTGGCGTCACTGACCACCGTGATCCTGCTGGTCATCGGCACTCCGATTGCGCTGTGGCTGTCGCGCACCCGTTCCGCGTGGCGCGGCCCCATCGGGGCGATTGTCGCGTTACCGTTGGTGTTGCCACCGACGGTGATCGGTTTCTACCTGCTGTTGACCATGGGCCCCCATGGTTACTTCGGCCAGTTCACCCAATGGCTGGGCCTGGGCACCCTGACCTTCAGTTTTGCCGGGCTGGTGATTGGCTCGGTGATCTACTCCATGCCGTTTGTGGTGCAGCCGTTGCAAAACGCCTTCTCCGCCATCGGCACTCGCCCATTGGAAGTGGCCGCAACCTTGCGCGCCAATCCCTGGGATACTTTTTTCACGGTGATCCTGCCTCTGGCGCGCCCAGGGTTTATCACTGCATCGATTCTCGGCTTCGCCCACACCGTGGGTGAGTTCGGCGTGGTGCTGATGATCGGCGGCAACATTCCCGACAAAACCCGCGTGGTCTCGGTGCAGATCTACGACCACGTCGAAGCCATGGAGTATGCCCAGGCCCATTGGCTGGCGGGTTCCATGGTGGTCTTCGCTTTCCTCGTGTTGCTGGCGCTCTACTCCAGCCGTAAAACCAAGATGGGCTGGAACTGATCGATGATTGAGGTACGCCTGAACCTTCACTATTCCGCCTTTGCGCTGGACGTCGACCTGCATTTGCCCGGCCGCGGTGTCACCGCGCTGTACGGCCATTCCGGTTCCGGCAAAACCACTTGCCTGCGCTGTATCGCCGGGCTGGAGCGCGCCGAAGACGGGTTTATCCAGGTCAATGATGAGGTCTGGCAAGACAGTCGCAAGGGGCTGTTTGTGCCGCCGCACAAACGTGCCTTGGGCTATGTGTTCCAGGAAGCCAGCCTGTTTCCTCATCTGTCGGTACGCGCCAATCTGGAGTTCGGCCTCAAGCGCATCCCACGCAGGCTGCGTCATGTGGACATGGCCCACGCGACCGAATTGCTCGGCATCGGCCACCTGCTCGAGCGCCACCCGCAGCATTTGTCCGGCGGCGAGCGCCAGCGCATCGGCATCGCCCGCGCATTGCTCACCAGCCCCCGGCTGTTGTTGATGGATGAACCGCTGGCGGCCCTGGACAGCCAACGCAAAAGCGAGATCCTGCCGTACCTCGAGCGCCTGCACGACGAACTGGAAATCCCGGTGCTGTACGTCAGCCATGCCCAGGACGAAGTGGCGCGGCTGGCCGATCACATCGTATTGCTCAGCGACGGCAAGGCCCTGGCCAGCGGCCCCATCGGCGAGACCCTGGCGCGCCTGGATTTACCCCTGGCCTTGGGCGATGACGCCGGCGTGGTCATCAATGGCAGCGTCAGCGCATATGACGAGCATTATCAGTTGCTCACCCTGCAGTTGCCCGACAGTGCGTTGAGCATGCGCGTCGCCCATACACCGCTGGCGTTGGGCAAACAGCTACGCATCAAGGTGCAGGCCCGAGACGTCAGCCTCAGCCTGCAGGCTGAGGAACACACCAGCATCCTCAACCGCCTGCCGGTGACGGTCACTCAGGACATTTCGGCGGATAACAGCGCCCATGTGCTGGTGCGCCTGGACGCCGGGGGTACGCCGCTGTTGGCGCGCATCACCCGCTTCTCCCGCGACCAGTTGCAACTGCATCCCGGCCAGACGCTGTGGGCGCAAATCAAGGCAGTGGCGGTACTCGCTTAACTTTTTTGCACGCGCGCAAAACCCTGCGGTCAATCAGACATACCGGCCTGATCCGTTGCCAAGGAATTTGCACGATGCCCGACTCTGCCCTGACTGCCGACCTGCCCCGCGACCTGCATTACGTTGACGACACCCAGCCCGGCATTCGCCGTAAAAAGCTGCGCGGCAAATTTCAGTATGTCGACGCCAAAGGCCAGCGCATCACCGATGCCGAGGAAATCAAACGCCTGAATGCCCTGGCCGTGCCGCCTGCCTACACCGACGTGTGGATCTGCGCCGACCCGCGTGGCCATCTGCAAGCGACCGGCCGCGATGCGCGCGGTCGTAAACAGTACCGCTACCACACGCGCTGGCGTGAGGTGCGCGACACCGACAAGTATTCGCGGCTGCAGGAATTCGGCAATGCCTTGCCCAAACTGCGCAAGCAACTGGAGGCGCAAATCGCCGCCCCAGGCTTCACGCGCGAGAAAGTCCTGGCCACGGTGGTGATGCTGCTGGATGCCACGCTGATCCGTGTCGGCAACACCCAATACGCCCGCGACAACAAATCCTACGGGTTGACCACCCTGCGCAACCGGCATGTGGACGTCAAGGGCAGCGAGATCCAGTTCCAGTTTCGCGGCAAGAGCGGCGTCGAGCATCAGATCAGCGTCAAGGACCGACGCCTGGCCACGGTGGTCAAGCGTTGCCTGGAATTGCCGGGGCAGAACCTGTTTCAGTACCTGGACGAAGCCGGCGAGCGCCACACGGTCAGCTCCCACGACGTGAATGCGTATTTGCACAGCCTGACCGGCGCCGACTTCACCGCCAAGGACTACCGCACCTGGGCCGGTACCGCGATGGCGCTGGCGGTGCTGCGAGAATTGGCGTGGCAACCGGAATCCGACGCCAAGCGGCATGTGGTGGCCATGGTCAAGGATGTCGCCAAGCAACTGGGCAACACCCCGGCAGTGTGCCGCAAGTGCTATATCCACCCGGCGGTGCTGGAGCATTTCAGCCTGGGTGAACTGTCCAGTTTGCCAAAACCGCGCAAGCGCACGGGCTTGAAAGCCGAGGAAGTCGCCCTGGCGATGTTCCTCGAACAATTGGCCGCTGACTTGCCGAAGAACGCCAAGGTGCGTTAGCCTTCGCGTCCCTTCTGACTCACGGGATGACCGCCGACGTGAACAACTAAGCCTTCCAAAATGTATCTGCAACGAGCCGCCCTGCGTGCTTGTTGGCCTGTTCGACATTTTTTTGGAGGTGCTGATGACTGACGTCAAACGGCTGCCCGTACTCGTATCCCTGCAACACATGTCCTTCCAGTTCGCCAATGGCGAGACCCTGCTGGAAGATTTGAACCTGTCGATTGATCACACGCCCACCGGGATTGTCGGCCGTAATGGTCGGGGCAAAAGTATCCTGGCGAAGTTGATCGCCGGGGCGCTGACGCCCTCCTTCGGCATGCTCGACCGTAAGGCCCGCGTGGCGTACGTCGCACAGAACCCGGTGGTTGAAGCGGGAGCAAGCGTCGCCTGTTTCACCCGCACCGCCGAGGCCCTGGCCGCGCTTGAGCGCATGGCCGGGGGCGCACCCCAGGCCGATGACCTCGAAGTGATCGACGATCGTTGGGACCTTGCCGAACGTCTGCGCGCAGCACTTGATAGCGCAGGTTTGCAAGCGCTCAGTTTTGACGCCCCGGCCGATCAGTTGAGTGGCGGCCAACAGGCCAGGGTCGCCGTGATAGGTGCGCTGCTGGCGGCGCCGGATTTGCTGGTGCTGGATGAGCCCACCAATCACCTCGACAGCGCCGGCCGCGAATGGCTGCTGAACATCCTGGGCGATTGGCGTGGTGGCCTGGTGGTGGTCAGCCATGATCGGCAGTTGCTCAATACCCTGGCGCGCATCATCGAGCTTTCGCCCCTCGGCGCACGGGTGTACGGCGGCAATTATGATGCCTATCGCCGGCAACGCGACACCGAACAACAGGCTGCGGTTGCCGCACTTGAGCACGCTCGCCTGGATCGCAGTCGCGAACGCAAGCGCCTGCAAAAGGATCACGACAGCCTGCAACGCAGTGCCGCCCACGCGCGCAAACACGCGGAGACCGCCAATGTCTCGCGGTTTACCAAGGCCCGCTGGAAAGGCGCTGCCAAAGAAATCGTCAGCACGGTCCGCAGCGCTCATCACGCGTATAAAAACGAGCTTGATGGGCACGTTCGCGAAGCCTATGCGCGTGTTGTCGATGAAAGCCCCACCCTGCTTGCACTGCCCGGTTCGGCCCTGCCCAACGGACGACACGTATTGACGCTGGAAAACGCCCAACTGCCATGGCTCGACCCACGGCAACCTTCGGCGTACGTCACGCTCGACCTGATGGGCCCGGTACGCGTGGCCGTGCGCGGCCCAAATGGGTGCGGCAAATCCACGTTGCTCAAACTGCTTGCGGGCCAATGGCAGGCGGTCAGCGGCGACTGTGCGGTGCACGTACCCTGTGCGTATATCGATCAACAGCTCGCGCTGTTGGACGATCAGCGTTGCATCGTGGAGCAGCTCAATCTACTCGACACTCCGCTGGCCGAAGCGCAACTGCGCACGCGCCTGGCCTTGCTGCAACTGGATGCCGTGCGCGTCACTCAACCCGTCGGCCGACTGAGTGGCGGTGAGCGTTTGAAGGCTGCGATGGCGATTGCCTTGTGGCGTGAAGTACCGGCGCAACTGCTGCTACTGGACGAGCCGACTAACCATCTGGACCTGGAATCGGTGCTGGCTTTTGAACAGGCACTGCAAGGTTTTACTGGCGCAGTGGTCGCGGTGTCACACGACGAAGCGTTTGTGCAGGCGATTCGGCCAACCCATCACTTGATCTGGCAGCCAGCGGGATGGCGACTGGTGTGTGTCTGAGGTCATTGCATGCGCAACCAAAGCGCACTACGGTGGTGGCCGAATAATCTCACCGAGGAGCCCGGCCCCATGCTGCCTTCATCCCACAGACCTTACGCTAATGCGGCGCTCGCCCATCGCCAACGCTGGCGCGGGCGGGTCGGTTTGATGCTGGTGGCCAGCCTTTCCGTGCTGGCAGGCATGACCGATGCGATTGGCTTTATGGCCAGCGGTGATTTTGTCTCGTTCATGAGCGGTAACACCACGCGCCTGGCGGTGGCGATCAGCGCAGGTGACCTCGGCCTGACCGGGCGCTTGCTGTTGCTGGTGCTGGTGTTTGTGGTTGGCAACGCCTTGGGCGTGGTGGTCAGCCGGCTCAGTCGGCGGCATGCACTGCCGTTGCTGATGTGCATCGCCACCTTGTTGTGTGGCGCAGCCGTGTGGCCCTATGACGATGCCTTGCCTGCGCTGCTGGCAGCGATTACGGCCATGGGCATGCTCAATGCCGCGGTGGAAGAGGTCAACGGCCTGCCGGTAGGCCTGACGTATGTGACCGGTGCGCTGTCACGTTTTGGGCGCGGGCTCGGGCGCTGGATGCTCGGGGAGCGACGCAACGGTTGGCGGGTGCAACTGGTGCCGTGGGCCGGGATGTTTGTGGGCGCGGTGATCGGCGCGGTGCTGGAGCATCAGCTTGGCCTCAAGGCGCTGCTGGTCAGTGGCGCATTGGCCGCCTTGCTGGGGTTGGTGTCGCTGAAGATTCCTCGGCGCTGGCACCTGGGCTACATGCCACGCTAAGAAGAAAGGAGGCCCGCCCGACGTTTCGGCCTCGACATCCGTGTACTGGTAAAGAGCTATCACGTCGAGCGAGCGGAAAGAATGATAAGCCAATGCCTGCCAGCTGTCCCGCCGGGCATTTCCGAATATCACTAAGGCAAAGGATTACAGACAGGTTGCGAGTGCAGCCAAACGGCGTTTAGCCGGCATCGTGTCCTGGGCCGCGTAGTAGTTCACGCTGGAACCCGCGCCTGCGGCGCGCACGTCGACAAAATAATCGCCGCCGGTGGTGTAGACGGTAAAACCACCCGCCTCAAGAGGTTCCTTGAAGCCCCCGGCGTCTACGCCAAATACCGCTTCGTCCTGCCAGCCGAACTGAATGCATTGGGCAACCACCAGCGTGGCCTTGTCCGACGCCAGGGTCTTGTAAGGCTGACCTGCGCGCGCGTCTTTCATCTTCGAGCCCGCGCAACCGGACAGTGCAGCCACTACCAATGCGCCAATTACCACCTTGTGCATGCCATCGCCTCCTTGTAAAAAATGCGACTCTACCATTAGCCAGCGACACCCAAGGATTATTCAGTCACCCTGTCGCCTACTTGCAACCTCGCTTCTACCTGGAAACCCGATGACCCCCAACGCCGAGCGCTACAACCCTTCCACCGACTACGCCGACAAGCTGGTCAGCCGCATTGGCCAGACACCCGCGTGGATCGCCAAGCGTATCGGCGTCACGGACAAGCGCATCCGCTACATTCTCGATGGCGAGCGCACCGTCAAGGGCGAAAGCACGCCGATCCAGATGACCTACACCGAGCAGTTCGCCCTGGAATGCCTGGCGGCTGAAGCGAAGGCCAAGAAGAAGCCGTTACCGGCCGCCGAATGAATTTAGTTTCACTGTGAAGGGACACCACGACGCCTATAGTCAACAGGCTCATTTTTAAGAAGTCTCCCTTCTGCCCGCTCTCCCGCGGGCTTTTTTTCGCCCCTGATTCAGAGCCACCAGCGAAACAGATAGAACAACGCCATGCTCAGCAGCACGGTGATCAATACGCTGCGCGTCCAGAACATCAATGCCACGGCGCAGATGCCGGCCAGCAAGTAGGGGTTGGCCGGGCTCAGGTTGAGCGTGTGATCCGCGAGGAAAATGATCGGCCCGCAAATCGCCGTGAGCATGCCCGGCACCGCAAACCCAAGAAACTCGCGCGCGCCGCGGTTGAGGCGTACCGGCAGGCGTGGCTCGATAAACAGGTAACGGTTGAGAAACACCACCAGGCCCATGGCCACGATCATGATGTAGATCATTTCAGCCCTACTCCCAGTCGTTTGCAGGCAAACCCTGCGCTCATCCCCAGCACGCCGGACACCACCACCGCCGACTCCCAGTGCAGGTAACTCAGCCATACCGAGCACAGCAGGGAAACTGCGACGCACACCACGGTGGGCAAGTCGCGCACTACGGGGGTGATCAACGCGATAAACGTCGCGGCGATTGAAAACTCCAGCCCCAATTGATCAAGGCCGGGAATGCTTTTGCCAAGCACAATGCCGGCCAGGGTAAACAGGTTCCAGATGATATAGAACGTCAGGCCAACGCCCAGGGCATACCAGCGGTTGAAGGTCTCACGGTCATAGTGGTTGACCAGGGCGAAGAACTCATCGGTCAGCAGAAACCCCAGGCTCATGCGCCAGCGAGTGTTAAGCGATGAGAGTGTCGGGCGCATGTGCATGCCATAGAGCAAATGCTGGGAAGTCAGCAGCAAGGTGGTCAGCACAATCGAAATCAGGCTGGCGCCACCCTTGACCATACCGATAGCCACCAACTGGGCTGCACCGGCGAAGACAATGGCGGACAAACCCTGGGCTTGCAGCGGGGTAAATTGCGCATCAATGGCCATGGAGCCGGCCAGCAGCCCCCAAGGGGCACAGGCCAGGGACAGCGGAATAACGGCAATTGCGCCGCGTCCGAAGGCGTAATGAGGTAAGGCTGTAGGCATGGAGACGGCTCATCGACAGACAGTCGACAAGCATGCCAGCGTCATACGGAGCTTGTCTTGAACGATCGTGCTCAGGCGAGCCTTACCGAGACCTGTTCAACCGAGTCGCGCGCTTCGCGCAGCTCGTAGGCATCCTGGTTTAGCCGGTGAATAGTATTGAGCAGCCGTTGGCGCAGCACTTCATCACTGAGTTTTTCGACGGCGCGCATCAGGTCAAACGCCGCGGTTTCGTTGTTATCCGCGACGGAATCGAGGGTCTTGCGCAGGTTGCGAGTGGCACGGGTCACGCGGGTTCTTCCTTCATCAGTAATGGCTGGCACTTTAGGACATGCGTGTTTCAGTTTAATTTCAGTCAGTTGTGGCTGTTTTGCCGGCGGTTGATCCACATCAAACGAATTCAGGATTTGACCTACATATATGGCTATACGTATATTCGAATAATCATATATATAAAGATCTTGATCATGTCTGACCTCCTCTCCCCGCCCACCCTGTTCAAATGCCTGGCCGATGCCACCCGCGCACGCTTGACGTTATTGATCCTGCGCGAGGGCGAACTTTGCGTGTGCGAACTGATCCATGCTCTGGACGACAGTCAACCAAAAATCTCCCGCCACCTGGCGCAACTGCGCAGTTGTGGGTTGTTGCAGGACCGTCGCCAGGGCCAATGGGTCTATTACCGCATCAATCCGGCATTGCCCGCCTGGGTGACACAGGTGCTCGACACCACTTTGCAAGCCAACCAGCCATGGTTGCAAAACGACGCGCTGCGTCTGGATGCAATGGGCGACAGACCACAACGCGCCAGCAATTGCTGCTGAGCCATCGGAGCGTTTACTCATGCTTGTCGCAATTGCGATTTTTATCTTCACCATTGTCCTGGTCATCTGGCAGCCCAAGGGCCTTGGGGTGGGTTGGAGTGCAACAATGGGGGCGATCCTGGCCCTGGCGTGCGGGGTCATCAGCCTGTCTGACATTCCGGTGGTGTGGCACATCATCTGGAACGCTACCGGCACTTTTGTCGCGCTGATCATCATCAGCCTGTTACTCGATGAAGCCGGGTTCTTTGCCTGGACCGCGCTGCATGTGGCGCGTTGGGGCCGGGGGCGTGGTCGACGGCTGTTCGCCTACATGGTGCTGCTCGGCGCACTGGTCTCGGCACTCTTTGCCAACGACGGCGCGGCGCTGATCCTGACACCTATCGTGATGTCGATGCTGCTGGCGCTGCGCTTTTCCCCGGCGGCGACCCTGGCATTCGTCATGGGCGCCGGGTTTATTGCGGACACGGCGAGCTTGCCGTTGGTGGTATCGAACCTGGTGAACATCGTTTCGGCGGATTACTTCAAGATCGGTTTCAACGAATACGCCGCCGTCATGGTGCCAGTGAACTTCGTCAGTGTTGCCGCCACCCTGGCGGTGCTGCTGTGGTTTTTCCGCCGCGACATTCCCCAGGCCTACGACCCGGCCGACCTGGAAGACCCGGCCAGTGCCATCCATGACCGCGCGACCTTTCGCGCCGGTTGGTGGGTACTGGGCATTTTGCTGGTCGGCTGTTTCGCCCTGGAGCCGCTGGGCATTCCCATCAGTGCGATTTCCGCCGTGTGCGCCGTATTGCTGCTGGTCATCGCCGCCAAAGGCCACAAGATTTCCACGCGCAAAGTGTTGAAAGGCGCGCCGTGGCAGATCGTGATCTTTTCTCTGGGCATGTACCTGGTGGTCTACGGCCTGCGCAACGCCGGCTTGACCACCTACCTGGCGACCTGGCTCGATACCTTCGCCACTTACGGCGTGTGGGGCGCGGCCATGGGCACCGGTGTGCTGACGGCCCTTTTGTCATCGGCGATGAATAACCTGCCGACGGTATTGATCGGCGCGCTGTCCATCGAGTCCAGCCATGCGGTCGGTGTGGTCAAGGACGCGATGATCTACGCCAACGTAATAGGCAGTGACCTGGGCCCGAAAATCACCCCCATCGGCAGCCTGGCGACGTTGCTGTGGCTGCATATCCTGGCGCGCAAAGGCATCACCATTACCTGGGGTTACTACTTCAAGGTCGGGATCGTGCTGACCTTGCCGGTGCTGTTGATCACCCTCGCCGCCCTCGCTTTGCGCCTGAGTATCTGAAGGAGATACCGAAATGAAAGTCCTGTTCATGTGCACTGCGAACAGTTGTCGCAGCATCCTGTCCGAAGCGGTATTCAATCACTTGGCGCCGCAAGGCTTCGAGGCGATCAGCTCCGGCAGTTTCCCCAAGGGCCAGGTCCTGCCGCGCAGCCTGAGCGCGTTGCAGGCGGCGGGCATCAGCACCGAAGGGTTGTACAGCAAGGGCAATGATGCCTTTGAAGGCAGCCCGCCGGACCTGGTCATTACCGTGTGCGACAAGGCTGCCGGAGAGGCATGCCCGGTGTATTTCGGGCCGGCGCTGAAGGCGCACTGGGGGTTGGAAGATCCGTCCGATGTTCAGGGCGACGATGAACATCTCAACGCCGCGTTCAACGCAACGATGGGCATCATCGCCACCCGCTGCCAGGCGTTTTTCGCCCTGCCCTTTGCCCGGCTGGGCCCTGTTGAACTGAAGGCTGAGCTCGACCGCATCGCACGGTTGTAGCCGGAGAACCTGATGACTACGCTGCCTAACCTAGACACAACCCTGTCAACACCCTTGCATACCGGGCCGACTCACCCGCCGCGCATCCTGTTGCTTTACGGCTCCACCCGGCCGCGGTCGTTCAGCCGTTTGCTGGTGGAGGAAACCGCGCGCCTGTTACGCCACTTCGGTGCCGACACTCGGATTTTCAACCCGTCCGGGCTGCCTCTGCCTGATGATGCACCCAACGATCACCCCAAAGTCCAGGAGCTGTTGGACCTGATGCAATGGTCCGAAGGCCAGGTCTGGTGCTCCCCCGAACGTCACGGCTCGATGTCGGCAGTGTTCAAGGCGCAACTTGACTGGGTGCCGTTGGCGTTGGGTGCCGTGCGGCCCACCCAGGGCAAGACCTTGGCAGTGATGCAAGTGTCGGGCGGCTCGCAATCTTTCAACACCGTCAATCAACTGCGCGTGCTCGGACGTTGGATGCGCATGTTCACCATCCCCAATCAATCCTCGGTGCCCAAAGCATTCATGGAGTTCGACGACCAGGACCGCATGAAACCGTCGGCGCTTTACGACCGCGTCGTCGATGTGATGGAGGAGCTGGTGAAGTTCACCTTGTTACTGCGCGACCGCCCGGACCTGGTAGACCGTTACTCGGAGCGCAAGGAAAGCGCTGATGAGCTGTCGCAGCGGGTCAACCAACGGTCGATTTGATCGACCCTACCAGCGTATGCTCAAGCAAACCGCTTCCCGAGCTGAATGATGAGCGCCATTCAACACGCCTGGCTGGGCAACTACGAAGTCAGCAGCACCACCTGCACCGGCCTGACCTTTGCCCGTCACAGCCATGATGAGTGCGTGATCGGCGTCAACCTTGTCGGTGAGGAAAAAGTCTGGCTCGATCGCCGGGAGTTCGAGGCCGGGCCGGGCACCATCACCTTGTACAACCCGGGTCAGATCCAGGGCGGCGGCGCGGCTGAGGGAGCGCCTTGGCACTTTGTCAGCCTGTACGTCACCGCGGATCAACTGGCGGCTGACCTGGGGCTGTCGCACCTGGAGTTTGATCGCTCGCTCTGCTTTCAACCTGACCTCGCGCAACGGGTGGCCGCGGCCGTGAAAGGCGCCTTGAGCAACGATACGTGGGTCCGCGAATTCAATGAGGAAGCCCTGGTGTTACGGTTGGGAGAAGTGGTCGGCGTCAGCGGTGTACGCTTGCCTGGCAGCACCAACACCGGCAACCGCATGATCGGTCGCGCCCAGGAATTGCTCGCCTCGCACCTGCATCAGTCACTGCCCCTGGACGAGCTGGGCAATGAATTGGGACTGTCCAAATTCCATCTGTTGCGTGTCTTTCAAAAAGAAACCGGTATGAGCCCCAGGCAGTGGGCCATGCAACTGCGTACCTGCCGCGCCAAAGGACTGTTGCGCAACGGCATCTCGGCCAGTGACGTCGCCCATGGCCTGGGCTTTGCCGACCAAAGCCACCTCAATCGACACTTCCGCGCCGCCTATGGCATCACTCCTGGCCGCTATGAAAGCGTGTTGAAACGCTGAACAGCGCAATCTGGTTCAAGACGCCTGCCTCGACAGACACCACACTGCCCGCCTCTTTTGAAGGAAAGCGGGCATGTTGACGATCTTTTTTTACGCGCTGGTATTCGGGTTTGTGTTTTGCCTTTCTCCCGGCGCGGTGCTGGCAGAGACATTGCGCCGTGGCTTGCTCCACGGCTTTACGCCAGCCCTGCTGGTGCAGATCGGCTCACTGGTGGGCGATGCGGTGTGGGCGGTGATCGGCCTCACCGGCATCGCCCTGCTGATTCAACATGATGCAGTGCGCGTGCCGCTGACCATCGTGTGCGCGCTGTACCTGGCCTGGCTGGGCGTGCGCAGCCTGATCGATGCCTGGCATTTGCCCGAACCCAGTCACGCACCGGCCAGTTCCGGGCGCAATGCGCTGGCGGTGGGGGCGGCCATTTCCCTGGCTAACCCGAAGAACATTATTTACTGGGGTGCGCTGGGCAGCGCTTTGTCCGGCATCGTCGGCGCCACGCCCAGCCACGGGCAAACCCTGATGTTTTTTGCAGGGTTCATGCTCGCGTCGGTGCTGTCATGCTTTCTGATTGCCGCGCTGGTCAACCTGCTGCGCAAGAACGCATCAGCGTTGTGGCAGCGCATCAGTTATGGCACGTGTGGTGGGGTATTGATCTATCTGGCCGTTCTGGCGGTACATGGCATATGAAGTTATATAGTGCGTAACTTGCGCCGCGGCTAATCTGAATGAACTCTGAACACAGGGTATTTTAATTAATCATGCGTTGACATTTTGTAACCGTCTGAGTAGATTGCCCCTGCCCACAACTGGGGCCTTTTTTAAACCTCACAAAAGAAGCCAATGGACACAGTATCTAGTCGCTGTCCGAGCACCGCTATTGCGGGCATCGGGCGCCAAACCCAGAATATGACAGGACTCGCCTTCCAGGTCCGGTAAGCTGCGCTAGAGCTTGATGCTCCACCGTAACTGCCTCACCGGTCGCTCGTCCGGTCCCGAGGTGTGTTATGACCTTCCAACTCATTGCTTTACCTGATGTTCGTACGCTGGCCGCAGCCTTGCGCGCCAAGCTGTGCCGCGAGCCCGTGGGCTTTTCGCCTACTCGCGCAGCCTTTGCTGCACCCTTCCCCCCAGCAAGTAAAGACCAAGCGCGCCCGGCTCCCCCGCTGGCGCATTGGCGTGTCTGCCCTGCCAGCGGCCAATTGCTGCAGCAATGGGATCACGCCGACCCTCAAGACCCGCAGAGACCGAAGGTTTCCAGACTGGCACACGCTGGCCTGATGCTCGGACTTTACGTGAGCACTCGCGCCGCTTAACCCGGCTGGAAACAGCAACTTTCTAATTGATGTTCTGGAGTTCTTTATGAACACGTCCAGTAGTAGCCCGCTGCGCGTTAGTTAATTAACGCGCGCTTGGCGGGCACACTAGAAGTTATGTAGACACCTTATTTAAACCGATCGCGAAGTCCGCGGCTCGGCATGCTTTCGCTCGCCTGTATTCAGGTAAGTACCAGGTATGTTTTGTCGAGAATTGGCGACAGGAGTACAGACAATGAGCGCCGTAAAAAACACGCCTCTGCACAAGAAAAATGGCACCGCTACCGACACCAAACTGTCGATGCGTGCCGCCCGTGAAGCCCAGAACGGCCTATCGGCCACCCTTGCCAATGTGCGAGCCACCCAGGATGGTTTAACCGAACTGGACGCCTCGGCGCGTCTGCAACGCGAAGGCTACAACGAAGTGGCCCATGACAAGCCGCCTCACGCCATCGTCCAGTTCCTGCAGGCACTGAACAACCCGTTCATCTACGTACTGCTGACATTGGCCGGCATCAGCTTTGTCACTGACTACTGGTTGCCGCTGCAGGCCGGTGAAGAAGTCGACCTGACCAAAGTCATCATCATCATGCTCATGGTCTTGCTCAGCAGCCTGCTGCGTTTCTGGCAGGAGCACCGCTCGGCCAAATCCGCCGAAGCCCTGAAAGCCATGGTGCGCACCACGGCCACGGTGCTGCGTCGTGAGCAAGTCGGCGCCCAGCCGACCCTGCGTGAAGTACCGATGCGCGACCTGGTGGCGGGCGACATCGTGCAGCTTTCCGCCGGCGACATGATCCCGGCCGACATCCGCCTGATCGAGTCCCGCGACCTGTTTATCAGCCAGGCCGTGCTGACCGGCGAAGCGTTGCCGGTCGAGAAGTACGACACCCTCGGCGACGTCACGCAAAAGTCCGCGATACCGGCAGCGGCCGACCAAGGCAACCTGCTGGACCTGCCGAACATCTGCTTCATGGGCACCAACGTCGTCAGTGGTCGCGCCAAAGCCGTAGTAGTCGCCACCGGCCCACGCACCTACTTTGGCTCCCTGGCCAAAGCGATTGTCGGCTCGCGGGTGCAAACCGCTTTCGATCGTGGTGTGAACAGCGTCAGCTGGCTGCTGATCCGTTTCATGCTGGTGATGGTGCCGATCGTGTTCTTCCTCAATGGCTTCTCCAAAGGTGACTGGGGCGATGCGTTCCTGTTTGCACTGGCGGTCGCCGTTGGCCTGACCCCTGAAATGCTGCCGATGATCGTCAGCGCCAACCTGGCCAAAGGCGCCAACGCCATGGCCAAGCGCAAAGTCGTGGTCAAGCGCCTCAACGCGATTCAGAACTTCGGCTCAATGGACGTGCTGTGCACCGACAAGACCGGCACCCTGACCCAGGACAAGATCATCCTCGAGCATCACGTCAACGCCTTTGGCCAACGTGATGATGCAGTGCTGTCCCTGGCCTGGCTCAACAGCTTTCACCAGAGCGGCATGAAAAACCTGATGGACCAGGCCGTGGTGCAGTTCTCGGAACAGAACCCGAAGTTCCAGGTGCCGTTTGCCTACAGCAAAGTCGATGAACTGCCGTTCGACTTTGTACGCCGTCGCCTGTCGATCGTGGTCAAGGATGCCGCCGGCGACCAGTTGCTGGTGTGCAAGGGCGCGGTGGAAGAGATGCTGAGCATTTCCACGCACGTCATGGAAGGTGGCGACGCCGTCCCGCTGGATGAGCGCCGCCGTGAAGAGTTGCTGACGCTGGCGAACGATTACAACGAAGATGGTTTCCGTGTACTGGTCGTCGCCACCCGCAACATCCCGAAAGCACTGGCGCGCCAGCAGTACACCACGGCCGATGAACGCAATCTGGTGATCCAGGGCTTCCTGACATTCCTTGATCCACCGAAGGAAACCGCAGGCCCGGCGATTGCCGCACTGCAACAAATCGGCGTAGCGGTAAAAGTGCTGACCGGCGACAACGCGGTGGTCACCAGCAAGATCTGCCGTCAGGTCGGCCTCGAGCCTGGCCAGCCGCTGCTCGGCGTGGAAATCGAAGCGATGGATGACGCAACCCTGCTGCGCCGCGTGGAAGAGCGCACAGTGTTTGCCAAGCTCACGCCGCTGCAGAAATCCCGGGTACTCAAAGCGTTGCAAGCCAACGGCCACACCGTGGGCTTCCTCGGCGACGGCATCAACGATGCACCGGCGCTGCGTGATGCCGATGTGGGCATTTCGGTGGACAGCGGCACTGATATCGCCAAGGAATCCGCCGACATCATCCTGTTGGAAAAGAGCCTGATGGTGCTGGAAGAAGGCGTGCTCAAGGGCCGCGAAACCTTCGGCAACATCATGAAGTACCTGAACATGACGGCCAGCTCGAACTTCGGCAATGTGTTCTCGGTGTTGGTCGCCAGTGCGTTTATCCCGTTCATGCCGATGCTGGCGATCCATCTGCTGCTGCAAAACCTGATGTACGACATCTCCCAGCTGGCCTTGCCATGGGACAAGATGGACAAGGAATACCTGGCCAAACCGCGCAAGTGGGATGCGAAAAACATCGGCCGCTTCATGATCTGGATCGGGCCGACCTCGTCGATCTTCGACATCACCACCTTTGCATTGATGTGGTACGTGTTCTCCGCCAACAGCGTGGAAATGCAGACCCTGTTCCAGTCCGGCTGGTTTATCGAGGGGCTGCTCTCGCAAACCCTGGTCGTGCACATGTTGCGTACACGCAAGATCCCGTTCTTCCAGAGCACGGCCGCCTGGCCGGTGTTGATGATGACCGCCATCGTCATCGGGCTGGGGATCTACGTGCCGTTCTCGCCGCTGGGCACCCTGGTGGGCCTGGAGCCGTTGCCGCTGGCGTACTTCCCATGGTTGGTCGGCACCCTGCTCGCCTACTGCTGCGTCGCCCAACTGATGAAGACGATCTACATCCGCCGCTTCAAGCAGTGGTACTGATCACCCCCGCCGTTTAAACGGTGGCGGTCGCCCGGCCGCCACCGTGCAACACAAGGACACTCCCTATGCGCGTCTTGATCTGTGCAGGTCGTCATTACGCCGACACCAAAAAGTCCCGCCAAGTGCTGGACGCTTACCACCGCCTGCGCCCCGTGCAGGTATTGATTCACGGCGGCAACCAATTCCTGGGCAGCGACATCGAGGAATGGGCGCGAGAAATCGGCATCGACGTGGTGCGCTACCCGCCCAATTGGCAACGCCATGGCAAGCAGGCGGAACGCCAGCGCAACCATTTCATGCTGACCGACAGCCGGCCCGACGTGATCATCGCCCTGCCGGGTGGTGACGACACATCGGAGTTGGTCTGCCAAGCCAAAACCAGCGGCATTTCGGTGCTGACCGTAGAAAGCTGAATTCAAGCGAGGTGCATCATGCACAAAAAACACACCCCTCAACACGCGGACGGGTTTGCCAAATATCGCGCGCGTCATTACCGCGGAGCCCGCCAGACCCTGTTGCTGTTGCCACCGGCCAAGCGCCGCGCGCTGCAACGTAACCTGATCTTTATTGGCACAACCCTGGGCCTTATTTTGCTGACCGCCCTGTTCTCGAAAGCCCAGGCGGCCGGCGGCGCCTATGTAGTCGACGACGGTGCGGTTAACGAGCCGGGCGAATGCAATGTTGACGCCTGGTACACAGCCGATCGCCACCAGGGCAACATCCATAGCCAAACCCTGAACCCGGCCTGCACGTTCAGCGCACTGCCCTATGTGCAATGGAGCGCCGCGCTGTCGCGCGCCAGCAATGCAGGCGATGCCGAGACCCAGGTCAGCCCGCAAGTAAAGGCGCAGGTGTGGTCACAAGAAGACTTGGGGCTGCAGATAGCAGTGTCTGCCACCAGCCATTTTGCGCTGGACCGCCAACATGCGTTCGACGGTGCGGACTTGAATGTGCCGTTGACCTGGCAACCCATTCAAGCACTGCGCCTGAACCTCAACGGTGGCTGGACACATGCCTATAACGGCGGCGAGCAAAACCATCGCCTGACCTGGGGCACCGGCTTCGAGTATCAGGTGGCGGATGCACTGACGCTGATCGGTGAGCGCTATGGCCAGGAAGGCGGCGACCAGGCCTGGCAGGCCGGGCCGCGGTTCCATGTTGGCAAACTGGTCGATGTGGACGTGGTCGTCGGGCAAAGCCTGACCGGGGACCGTAACCAGTGGTTGACCACCGGCGCGACCGTGCGCTTCTAAGGTTTGGCCTGCTGCTCCAGGTGCAGTTGCAACTGTGGGTCAAGTTGCAACTGCCCCGCCAGTTCGTCCAGGTAGGTGCGCTCCGCGCCCTGCTGATCATTGACCAGCATTACGCTGGCCAGGTAGATCTCCGACGCCAGCGCGGGGTCATGGGCATACTCGGCAAAATCGGCTGCACTCAGTGGCTTGGCGACTTCGGCGTCGAGCCACTGTTGCAACTGCGGGTCATCGGTATGGCGGCCGATCTCGGCAGAAATCATCTGTTGTTCCTGATCGTCGATCTTGCCATCCGCCTTGGCTGCGGCGATCAGGGCTCGTAATAGCGCATGGCTGTGGGCCTCGGCTTCCGGGCCTTGAAGTTGGTCGACCGTCTGGAAGGCTTGCTGCGGGGCGGTTGCCTGTTGGCGCTGCCAAGCCTGGTATGCCTGAAAAGCCGCCATCCCCAGGGATGCCAGCGCTGCGTAGTTCATCCCACCGGCACGTGCTTGCGTCGTACCGCTGGCGGGCGCACCGCCCAACAAACCGCCAAGCCCGCCGAGCAACCCACCCAGACCACCGCCGGCCGGGGCACTGCCGGTGTTGTTACCTTTCAATAAACCACCCAACAGCCCACCCAGGCCGCCGCCTGAGGAAGTGCCGCTTGGCTGCCCGGCGCGTAGCAATTGTTCGAGTAGATCGCTGGTGTTCATCGTGTTGCTCTCCCGGAGCGTAGTAGTGGCGTTCATCAACCATAGACCGCTCCGGCGGGAACACCATGACCGCCGGGCGGGCACGCTTTATGATGGGGTCATCCCGCCAAGAGAGCACACCTGTGAACCGCATCGAGCACATTGCGTTGATGGCCAACTACAACCAGTGGATGAACCGCAAGCTGTATGACGCCGCGAGCACGCTGACAGAAACGCAGTTGGCGGCGGACCGACACGCATTTTTCGGCTCGATCCTTGGCACGCTGAACCACCTGACATTAGGCGATACGGTCTGGCTCAAGCGGTTTGCCCAGCACCCGGCAGGCTTTGCGGCCCTGGCGCCGCTAAGTAGCCTGGCCATGCCTGTGGATTTGAAGCAGGTGGCCTTCGGCACGCTTGGCGAACTGTCGGACCGTCGCGCCTGGCTGGATCAACTGATCATTGATTGGGCACACAGCCTTCGCGAGCTCGACCTGGATCATCGCCTGCACTACCACAACATGCGCGGTATGCGGGCGAACAAACCGTTCTTCAGCTTGCTCGTGCATTTTTTCAATCACCAGACCCACCACCGGGGCCAGGCAACGACGCTGCTGACCCAGGCGGGTGTGGATGTCGGCGATACGGACCTGCTGGCACTGATTGACTGATTTCAGCCGGCGCTGAACGCGGCGTAGGCCTGCATCAAGCGCGGAAAGTCTTGCGGCTCGGGCAATTGCGCAAAGCTTTCGACGGCAGGCGTGGCGGCCCAAGGCAGTTTTTCACAGGCCCAGGTTTCCATGAACGGCACGTAGTCGCGGGCGTTATCCAGCAAGGTCGCACGCACGTTGACGAACTCGTCGATGCCATGGGGGCGTGTAAACAGCCAACTCATGCAATGCGGGCAGCAATAGTGACGGTCCACACCGTGCAAGCCGCCGATAACCGGGCAGCCCTGGGTGACGGTGAAGCCGGCCGCGGGAATCAGGGCGCTGAGGGAGAACGCGCTGGAGGTCATTTTCTGGCAACCGCTGCAGTGGCACGCCATGGTGATAACGGGTGGCAGGCTGATGCTGAAACGCACCCGGTTACAGCGGCAACTGCCTTCCAGCGGCAGGTTTTCGACGCTCATCATTCATTCCTTTTTTATGTTTTTTGGCCTGACAGGCTAACGTAAACCCGCGCAAGGGCAAAACCGAACGCTGCGCCGCACATGGGGTCGTAACTATAAGGCGCCGGGGTTACTGCCCCGCCCCGCTTGCGCGCAACCGCTGCTTTTGGGATGCGCGCTCCCCCATAAGAAGGAGACGCTTACATGGTCACTCACTTCAAGGTCGCCGGGCATTTGGCCTGCGGCCACCACGGCACCGACCTCCCTTCCAGCACCGAGCTGAACCGAGTCAAATGCCGTACCTGCCGTAATACCGACGCCTACAAAGAAGCGCGTCGTACCCAGCGCAATGCCGCCCGCCGCACCGCGCGCAAAGCCAAACCCCATACCGCCAGTGACTGGCGCAGTGCATGGACACAACGCCTGACCGACCTGCCCGGATTGCAGCGTTTGCCACGCGGATTCAGCGGGCAGCCATTTGTTTGACTGCTCGACTCATCAGGTGCTGAAAAGATAATCACCAGGTTCCCATCAGGATCCTGAATCAGCGCGGAAGTATTGCCCCATGGCATTTTCGTCACAGGCATCATCACTTCCGCGTTGCTGGCCTGGAGCAGAAGCGCCTCCACATCATCCACTTGAAACGCCAGGATCGCTGAACGGTTGCTGGCTACGACGGCCAGCCCGTTGTGATGCCGGCGGATCAAGCGCGCGTCACTTATCGCCATGACGGGAGGTGCGAAAAGCCTCGCCATAAAGCCAGGCTACCGGTGTAGATCACTGATCTGACAAGCTTTTTCAGCTTTGCATCAGTGCAAGAAACGAGCTTTCAACCTTGCATCCAAACGCTTGGGTCTATATATTCCCAACCCTGCTGCACCGCGCTGCCGCCCGAATGGCGAAACTGGTAGACGCATGGGACTTAAAATCCCCCGCTCGTAAGGGCGTCCCGGTTCGATTCCGGGTTCGGGCACCATAGATATCAAGGGCTTGCATGATGAACTTCATGCAGGCCCTTATCTTTTCCGCTCCGCAATTCCAGAGCCCGCTTCGCAGCGGTCCCTCCACGGCGTCCTGCCGAACGAACACCAAATCTTCATGGTGCTGGAATATCTCAAATGACGGGCCACGGTCCAGCTTACTGGTCCAGCTCTGGCCAATCACTTCGCGGCGCATGCCCATTAAGGTTTGGTGGGCATGGTGGCCGGCCGAAAATCCCCCTTTCATAATTTCTTTTCAAAACGCTTACAAAATCTGTAACGCAGCGCTGTTAGCGAACTCTAGGTCTACAACGCTCACTGACCTATAGGAAATCCCATGCCTTCATCAATGTATTCCCGTTTTCTCCGCCAGCCGTTTGAAGTCGAGTTCATGCGCTGGGTGCTGGTCTTGATATTCCTTATGTTTGGCTACACAAAATGGTTTGATTACGAAGCCCAGGCATTGATTCCGCTGATCAGTCACAGCCCCCTTCTTTCCTGGATGTACGGTGTATTTGGCACTCAGGGCGCAAGTTATGCGCTAGGCACCGCTGAATGGACTATCGGCCTTGGCCTGGCCATCGGTGCATGGTCGCCAAGGATCGCGCTGATTGCCGCCGCCGCCTCCTCTGTGACCTATCTGACAACCGCCAGTCTGCTCCTGACTACTCCGGGCGGCTGGGAGGCTTCGGCGGGTGGCTTCCCGGCCATGGGCGGCGCCAGCTCTTTTCTGATCAAGGACCTGGTGTTGATGGCCGGTTCGTTGGTGCTGCTCAAGAACGCGGCGCAACAACTGACCACATGCGCCAAATAGCCTGATGCCACACTGGCCATCGTGAGTAAGTACCACGCTAAGAAATAGCGGCAGTCGTAAATGAAATGAGGCCCCGTCCGACCACGATTGTCTAAGCTCAAAGCGACTGAGGGCTGGGCCATGTGCGGAAGACTTTCACAGTACCGGGGCATTCACGACTTCGTTGCCGCGCTTGGCATGCCCAATGCTTTAGCGAGCAGCGTGGGTGACCAGCCGATCGAGCACTACAACGTGGCGCCGACAACCCAGGTAGCCCTGCTGCACGTCCAGGGCGAGTTGCTGCTGGCCGATCCGGTGCGATGGGGATGGAGGCCGCATTGGGCCAAGGACCGCGCCACGCCAATCAATGCGCGCGTCGAGAAGGTCGCACTCAGCCCGTTCTTCCGGGCGATCTGGCCACACCGGGCAATTACGCCTATCGACAATTGGTTTGAGTGGGTAGATGAAGGTGGGCCGAAGAAACAGCCTTACCTGATCCGTAGACGGGATGGCTGCCCGGTCCTGTGTGCGTCCATTGGCCAACTGCCGGATGCCGATGAAGGTCCGAGCGAACATGACGGCTTCGTGATTATCACCGCCGACAGTGCTGGCGGTATGGTCGACATTCACGACCGCCGGCCGGTGGTGCTGACGCCGGAACTCGCGCGCGAATGGCTGGACCCGGCCACGCCAAAGGCGCGCGCCGAGCAGATGGTGCTGCACCAGGGCGAACCCTCAGAGGCCTTCGAATGGTTCAAGGTTGACCCAGCCGTGGGCAACGTGCGCAAACAAGGGCCGGAACTGATCCGGCCAATCAGCCGGCGATAGCGTGAAGGACGCCTGGCAGGTCTGATCGGTCTTAGACCATTAACCGCAGGCGTCTACGTGCAAGCCAATGCCCGTCTGTTTGGCCATCATGGTCAACATCAATTCCGCCGCCGCCGGGTCTCCCTGATGCAGTTTATGGAATAACGCTTCCATCAGGGCAACCGTCAGAAAGTCCGCATTGGCGGGCGAATGCTCAACAAAAACCAGTCCTTGGGAAGCAAATTCACTGTTTGCGCTCGCCTCTACACCGGCAATCAAGTCCATCGTCTGCTCAACCAACTCGTCGACATAGGACGCCAACTTATCCGACAGATAAATAGACTCACTTTCAGTAAATTGCTGCTCCATCGTTAAGCCTCCTATTCACACCCAAGAGCCTGCGCGTTGCCCAGCCAAATGGCCGCGCCTCGAACCCTGCGGCACGCATCCTGATCGCGAGCCCGCATGTTGTCGATAGTGGGGTTTCCGGTTTTTTCGAACTCGCGCCTGACGGGCGTACCAGGGTGGTTGAGCGCCTCCAGCCCCTCGCTAGGTAATTCACGGGGTACAGGCTTCGCCTCGGGAGGCGCTGCCGGTTTAGGCAGCTCATTGATGGCCGCACCAAATCGCTGGAGTAACGGGCCCTCCGGCAATTCATCGGCGGCAACCGTGGTCGACATGAGCAACGTCAACAACGCCGTGCTGTATCCCTTAAACACTTTCAACACCTGACCCTTTGAGCGAACTGACTGAGTAGCCCGAGCTCAGCCTTCGCTGCACCCGAACAAGCAAACACTGCCCGCCCGACGGCCTGACGCCGGGTGATCGTTCGTGCGTCATGGCCGGGCGGGTAGCCGATTCTGAGCGAAACGGTTCAGCTCTGCACTTATTGAACTGTTATTGAACTGTAAATCCGCACGTCAACGGCAGCCGCTGTCGCGGCAAGCACCGTTATCGGCGTGCCACCGGCGAGCAATCACCGGGATCGGTTATGGCGGGCAGCACACGATTCAAGTTCGATATAAAACTCACCGCACCTACATTATAAAGTCCCATAAAGCGGCGCTCGCTCATGCGCGCTCTACAACAGTTGGGCAGTTTTCGACCTGCAGCTGGGCCGGCGTCTTAATTACGCGAAACATTAGCATTAACATCTGTAACCGCAGCCGTACTATATCGAGCTTAGATAGCTCTATTTAACGCTTCCAGCGGCTTGCTTTAATAGCGCTATAAACCTTACCCTCGCCCCCCCAATAAAGTCTAACTACTACCGTGCAAGCGGTGTTTTCGCACGGCGAGACGAGTCTCCATTTCAACTAGAGAAACAACACATGATCCATGAACAGTTCTCTGACGAACCTGAAGACGAAGTTTATAGTCAGCTCGAGCGTGCAGCGGCCGCCTCCCGGTGCACCTGGGTCAGCGTCATCGTCAATACCGTGCTCTCGCTCACCCAGATTGCAGTAGGCGTACTGTCAAAATCCCAGGGGCTTGTAGCTGATGGGATTCATTCACTCTCCGACTTGATCGCTGATTTTGTGGTGCTGTTCGCCAGCCATAAAGGCAAAGAGGATGCCGACGACGGCCACCCGTATGGGCACCTGCGTTTCGAGAACGCCGCGTCCATGGTGTTGGGCCTATTATTGTTGATCGTGGGCATCGGCATGATCGTATCCGCAGTGTTCAAGCTGCAAACCCCTGAGTCGATTCCTACGGTGCACATTGCGGCCCTATGGGTGGCTATCGCTGCCCTGATGGCCAAGGAGCTGTTGTTTCGCTTCATGCTGAGGGTCGCCAAAAAAGTGAAATCCAGTTTGCTGGTTGCCAATGCCTGGCATGCCAGGTCCGACGCTGCGTCCTCCTTGGTTGTCGGCGTAGGCATCGTGGGTAACCTGGCGGGTTACCCGATTCTTGATCCCATTGCTGCGCTTGTTGTCGGAGGCATGATCGCCAAGATGGGTGGGCACTTTACCTGGGACTCATTGCACGACCTGATGGACCGGTCTGCCGATGAGCAGGAAGTCGCAACTATTCGCGAGACGCTCCACAACACACCAGGCATTAAAGGTGTCCATGATCTACGCACTCGAAAAATGGGTGACATGATCATTGTCGACGCCCATATCGAAGTGGACGCCTCGATTAGCGTTGAAGAAGGCCATGCGATTGCAGTGCGCGCCAGGGAAAATGTGATGCGCATACCGCGTGTTTTGAACCTGATGACGCACGTGGACCCCTGGCGCCGTCCAGATCTTGATCATTAACCGGGCAACGCGATTGCCGCATAAATCGACAGTAGCGGCGCGTAAGCCTTCACACATTTATCACAACGTTTTCACACATCATTAATAAGCGCTAAGTTGCCAAATCAAACTTAAGTCTGGGAAACGATCTCAATTATTTTTATTCATACGTTCGTCGACCAAAAGACCTAAACATTAAAAAAACCCGCCGATAGTATTCACTCACACTGCAACTTCTTAAGGGGATCAACATGACATCGGCCATCACGGGTTCAACCCACATCACACAACCTCAACCGGCAGCCATCAAGCCCCAAGTTCGCCCCGCCGTGCAAGCAGACAGCGACGGCGATCATGACGGCAGCACCCCAGGTGAAGTCGAACAACCCAAAGCAACCTCGGGATCAATAGGTACGCTCGTCAACACGACGGCCTGACTGTCAGCAGAAATGGGCGCGGGGACTAATCCCCCTGTGCCTTTGAAGAATTTGCATCAGGGCCTGCCGCAATAGAGAACGTATCGCCACGCAGCGCCGCAGCCGGTGCACTGAAACCAGCTCTCGCCTGCTCACGCTGAGAAAGCCTGTCATTTTCAGGACCGTGAATGACCGTCTTCGTCCCGTATGCTAGCTGGCTAACGCCATCCAAGCGGCGCCCGGCAGAACCCGCGAACGTAAGACAACCGAAGCGAAATACCCAGCATAAAACCCTGAGCTTACTGGCCTTAACCTGAAATAAAGCTATACCTAAATTGCACTCAATCAGGGGAACATCATGCTGTGCCTTAGGTTACTTTTCTTCACTAGCCCGAAATTCCGCTCCTTTGTCAGAATTGATCAAAACGGCGTCTGCTCAGGGCTCATTCGATGCCAACAATCGCCTGGCAAATCATGGGTGGAAGTCGATGAATTCTGCTTGAGTTGGCTCGGCAAACCGCTACCGGGCCACGCCTGTCAAACAAAGCGCGCTGCATGGGTCTGATGAAGACCGACGTCGCGTGACGTTCAACATACGGTCCAGATGCACTAGCGCAAGATGATCCATTGAAGCGCGTCCTCAACCGATTGACCGACGCCACCGGGCGTGACGTTGTGCCCCAGCTCGGGATAGAGCCGGTATGCAAATACCTGGCCCTTGGCACTCATTGCGTCCAACCGTTCCATCGCCAGGAACGCCGGGGTTTGCAGGTCCCTGCCCCCCAATAACCAGAGCCCCGGAATCGAAACCCTGGCAAGCGAGTCGCGGGGGTCAGTGTCGGCAAATGGGTAGCGGTCAGGGTCTTCAGCGATATGTTTGCGTACGTCGGTTTCGCTGTGGTTATTCCAGAAGTCCGCCTTGCCCTGCGTCAGGAACTGAAACCGAAGTTGCTCACGTGTCGTGAGCAGGGGCCCGCTGAACAACACCATGAAACGCACGCCGGGGTTGTGTTCTGCTGCGATGGGAATGATCCAGCCAGCCTGGCTGAAGCCGACCAGCCCAATCGGTAACCGACTGTCCGCCAGCGTGTTGGATAAGGCCGCGACCGATGCGTTCGCATCACCCGCCAACACCGTCAGGTTGGACGCATCAAGGTTGTTGGTGCCGACCTCCGGGCCTGCATAAACGCCACCGGATTGCCCGACACCGCGCTTGTCATAGGTCAACACTGCGATCCCCCGCCCGGCCAACAGCGTCGCGAAGTTTGTCATGCGTTTTTCCTTGCCAGAACCGTGCACCAGCACGACGCCAGCCTTAGGGTGCTCGGGCAAGAAGGCTGTGCCGGCCAGTGAAATACCCGCACTGGTGAAGATAATGTCCTGTGTTGCAAAACCTGCGGGCTCAGCCAGCGTCAAACGGGGCAACAGCACACACAGTCCCAACAAAACACCCATGTATCGAAGCATGATTCAATCCTGGAAAGGGTACAGCCGAGTAGCGTTGCCGCCACTTTGCCATCACCCAATTGCGATCTCGTGACGGAAGCTGTTCGTAAACGCCCCTTCTCCAGCATTAAAAGCCTATAACTGTTGTGCCATCGCACAGCCGTGCAAACACCCACCTATCGGAGAATCACGATGAACCCGACCAAGACCGCGCTGGTTTTAATTGAGTTCCAGAACGATTTCACCACCCCAGGCGGAGTCTTTCACGACGCCGTCAAAGACGTCATGCACCAAACCGACATGCTGGCGAACACCGCGACCACCCTCCAACAGGCACGCAAGCTGGGCGTGAAGATCATTCACATGCCGATCCAATTTGCCGAGGGCTACCCCGAGCTGACGAACCGCTCCTACGGGATTCTCAAAGGCGTGGCAGACGGCAGCGCCTTTCGCGCGGGCAGCTGGGGCGCCGAGATCAGCGACGCGCTGAAGCGTGAACCTGCCGATATCGTGGTAGAGGGCAAACGCGGGCTGGACGCTTTTGCCACCACCGGCCTGGACCTGGTATTGCGTAACAATGGCATCCAGAACCTGGTTGTCGCGGGCTTTCTGACTAACTGCTGTGTCGAAGGCACGGTTCGATCAGGTTATGAAAAGGGCTACGACGTCGTCACGTTGACCGACTGCACCGCGACCTTCAGTCAGGAGCAACAACATGCCGCCGAGAACTTCACTCTACCGATGTTTTCGCAGACGCTAAAACACACCCAGTTTCTGCAAGCGTTGAACGCTGCGCAGTCCTGAAATAGGTTTACACCTGTTGCGCCCCAACGCCCGATGCAGCGCATCGGGCGTTGGGGCGTTCATCGACGAGTCAATAAGCGCCTTCGGCCCCTAAAGCATCGGTGAATGGCTGACCACCCGCAGCGCCAGGCCTTCGTAGGCATCCAGCGTGATGGTGAAATCCCCCTCGGCGGTGAGATCGCCTTCAACCCGCTCATTGATGATGTCCACCACGGGCCCCGGCGCGATGTCGGGCAAATGCAGGGTTTCAGTGATCGGTGTGGCGCCGAAGTTAAGCGCAGTGATTTGCGTGCCCTTCCCTGCCGGCAGCTCGTGAACCATGATCAGCAACCCAGGATGCTCGACATCCGGCACCAGAATCTGGCGGCTGGCGGCGATACCGTAGGCATTGCGCACCGCGAGGATCTTCTGCAACTGTGAGGCAAATGACTCCGGGTCCTGCAATTGGCTGTTGAGGCTGCCATACAAGGTTTTAGAGCGCGGCATTTGCCCTGCGGACAGCTCGGCATCCGGGTTCAAGTCCACCAGGTCATAGGCACCTCGATGGATCCAGCGGGTGTCCCCATCGCCCGTCAAGTGCGCAACCTCATCGGCCGCCAACGGCAACGCCCCCACCAAATCCCAGCCGGACAAGGCGAACACCCCGGGCTGCATGGCGTTGTACAGCACCAACAACAAATGGATCTGCCGGATTTGCTGGACATCGGCCGGTGTAATCGCCTCCAGGTCACGAATGCCAAGGGCGGCGGTGATAATGCTCGCGGTGGTGCAAGACACACCGTTGGTCACGAACTTGAGGTTATACGGCGCATGGTCGCCGGCGAGGCGCTCATACATCTGCTCGCGAATATGCTCGCGCAGGATGTTGCCGGGGAAGGTCTGGCCTTGATAGAGGTAGCTGTCGTGGGCGTGCAAGGTCCAGAAGTGCACCAGTTCCAGGGTCAACTCATCATGATTCTGCAAGGCATGGATGAGCGAACCGGGGTCGATCCCCTGGCTGTGCATCTCACGCAACATCAGGCGCAGGAACTCGGTGTCGCCCATCAGCAACGCATGCTGATAAGCCGGCCGGGTGATGAAGTCATAGGAAAGATCGGCGCCGCCGTGGGACATGGCCGCGATATCGTCCACGGTGAGGTTCAGCTCTTGAAAACTGAACCCGCCCGCCTTACGGATCGCCCCGCCCAATAACTGGTTGCCGGTGATAGACAGCGGATGGCTCTCCGACCAGGCGGTGCCATCCAACTTGCGCTCCACGCCGAGAAATCCGTTGGCGTCGAGGCGCAGGATCTTGGCGCCCATCACATCAATCGCATGCAGGGCGTCGCCGATGATCATCTGCTGCGCCGCAAACGACGGGTCCAGCCAGTTAAGCGACGGTTGGCCTTCCTTGAAGTAATGCAGGTAAACCCAGCGGCGCGGCTTGCCATCCACGCCCATAACCACTGGTGTTGCGCTCCAGTCGGTTTCCTTTACGCCGGGCTCGAAGAAGATCACCCGCTGCAACTGGCCGACGATGTAATGCTTGTCGCGCAGCGCATCCACCTGCAGCGGGCTGAGGTTCTGCGCATCACGGCCCTCGGCTACTTCGGGTAGCAGCGGCCAGTCCTCTTCGCGGATTTCCACCATGTGGTACAGGCCGGGATAGTCCTCATACGCCATCTCGGCCAGGCGAAAATCGGCGCCCTTGCCGGTATGGGACGGAATCACGTCGTCAATGATCACCGCATTGTGCGCGGCGGCCATGCGCGTCAGCGCCTGCAACTGTGCCTCGGTGCCCAGTCGCGGGTCGATGTCAAAACTGATGCGGTCGAAATTACCGTCGATGGTCGGGGTATGCCGTGTGCCGGAAAGCCCGCCGGACTTTTTCAGCGGGCCATTGTGAATGCCCTGGATGCCGATCTTCGACAACGCATGCCACAGGCTTTCATCCCCGAGCGCCTCAAGCACCGTGCCATGCTCACGGGTCACAATCGACGCCGGGTACGCGGTAAACCACACCGACGACAAGGCGGTGGCATCACGGGGCCGGGTATGCGCATACGGCTGCTGCCACAACCGCCCCTGGCCCGAATAGAGCTTGGCCCGTTGGCGCGCCGCGTTGAGCATCGATTGTTGCACCAGCCAGTTCACATGATCGTTGTCAGCCGCCGTCATAAGCCCAATACCTGTGTTCGTGAAAAGGTTACTCGTAAGCATAGGAGGGGCGACGGGGGCGATTCGTTGCATCGCAATGCGCGCAACTACTCCAGCTGGCGATATTGCCGTGGCGTAAACCCGGTCAACGCCTTGAACTGGCGGGTGAATGCACTGTGGTCGGTGTACCCGCAGTGCAACGCCACGTCGGTGATGGGCATGTCGGTGTGCAGTAACCGATGCGCATGCTCCAGACGCACTTTTTGGATCATCTGCCGTGGCGTCAGGTGGAACACGCGTTTGCAATAGCGTTCCAGCTGCGCCACGGAAATCCCGGCGATTCGCGTCAGTTCGCCAAGGGTGACGCGCCGGTTGAAATGCTGGCGGATGTGCTCATCCACAGCGGCCAGACGCTGGTACGCCGGGTGCGTTTCACTGGCGGACTGGAGGTCAACCGAGATACCGGCCAAGCCGATGATCTGCCCGACATGGTTATACAGCGGCCATTTATGGGTCAGGCACCAGCCCGGTTCACGGCTGCCGTAGAGATGCAGTTCAAGCTGATCTTCAAGCACGAACCCCTGCTCCAGCACGCGCCGGTCCTGCTCGGTGTAACCCGGCCCCAGTTGTGCGGGGAACACCTCGGCGCTGGTCTTGCCGAGCAGCGGTTGCAGCTGTTTGAGGCCACAGCGTTGCACCAGGGTACGGTTGGCGAGCAGGTAGCGGGCGTCGATGTCCTTGATGAAAATCGCGGCATTGGGGATCACGTCCAGCAGGGGCAATAGCTGCACCGCTCCGGCCAATAGCTGTTCGATGCTGTGGGGGCGATCCCCCTGGAAAAGGGCCGCAAACGCGCTCTGCACCATGGCTTTGATTGCTCATTTATTCGTCGACGCCAGGCAGATTGCGCCATCTGCGAGGCACTGTCGAGCACGGTAAATTGTGCTGAATTCGTCATCCATCACCGTGCAAAACATCAATCGCCGCCACATTCATGGGTTCACGATAGCGCCACTGCATGCCTATCCAATAACTCACAAGAAGGCGCCGCCATGTCTGCTCAAGGCAAGTTCAAGAAACAACTTTCACTGATGGACCTCACCTTTATCGGGCTGGGCGCCATCTTTGGTTCGGGCTGGTTGTTCGCGGCCAGCCACGTGTCCGCGATCGCCGGGCCTGCCGGGATTATTTCCTGGTTGATCGGCGGTTTCGCCGTGCTGCTGCTGGGCATTGTGTATTGCGAACTCGGCGCCGCCCTGCCCCGTGCCGGTGGCGTAGTGCGTTACCCGGTGTACTCCCATGGCCCGCTGCTGGGCTACCTGATGGGTTTTATCACGCTGATCGCGTTCTCAAGCCTGGTGGCGATTGAAGTGGTCGCCTCGCGCCAATACGCCGCGGCCTGGTTTCCCGAGCTGACCAAGGTCGGCTCCAGCGACCCGACCACCCTCGGCTGGCTGGTGCAGTTCGCCCTGCTGTGCCTGTTTTTTATCCTCAACTACCGCAGCGTAAAGACCTTCGCCATCGCCAATAACCTGGTGAGCGTGTTCAAGTTCATCGTGCCGTTGCTGGTGATCGGCGTGCTGTTCACCTTCTTCAAACCGGCGAACTTTCAGGTACAGGGTTTTGCGCCGTTCGGCTTGTCGGGCATTGAAATGGCGGTGTCGGCCGGCGGGGTGATTTTTGCTTACCTGGGCCTGACGCCGATCATCTCGGTGGCCAGTGAAGTGAAGAACCCGCAACGCACCATTCCGATCGCGCTGATTCTGTCGGTGCTGCTGTCGACGGCCATTTATGTGCTGCTGCAAACCGCGTTCCTTGGGGGCGTGCCCACCGAGATGCTCGCCGACGGCTGGGCTGGCATCAGCAAGGAACTGGCGCTGCCGTATCGCGATATCGCCCTGGCCTTGGGCGTGGGTTGGCTGGCCTATCTGGTGGTGGCCGATGCGGTGATCTCCCCCAGCGGCTGCGGCAATATCTACATGAACGCCACCCCGCGTGTGGTGTACGGCTGGGCGCAGACCGGTACGTTCTTCAAGCTCTTCACGCGTATCGATGAAAAATCCGGCATCCCGCGCCCGGCGTTGTGGCTGACCTTTGGCCTGTCGGTGTTCTGGACCCTGCCGTTCCCGTCCTGGGAAGCACTGATTAATGTGGTGTCCGCAGCGCTGATCCTCAGTTACGCCGTCGCCCCGGTCACCGTGGCTGCGTTGCGCCGCAATGCTCCGGGCATGGCGCGGCCGTTCCGGGTCAAGGGCATGGCGGTGCTGGGTCCGCTGTCGTTCATCATCGCGGCACTGATCGTCTACTGGTCGGGCTGGAGCACTGTGTCATGGCTGCTTGGCCTGCAAATCCTCATGTTTGGGGTGTACCTGCTGTGCGCGCGCTGGGTGCCGACTGCGCACCTGAACCTCAAACAACAAGTGCGCTCGTCGGCTTGGCTGATCGGCTTCTACGCGGTGACCATCCTGCTGTCCAAGCTCGGCAGTTTCGGCGGTATCGGGGTGATCAGCCACCCGTTTGACACGCTGGTGGTCGCGGTCTGCGCCTTGGGTATTTATTACTGGGGCGCCGCAACCGGCGTGCCTGCGCACCTCGTGCGCCTGGAACATGAAGACGACGAAAGCGAGACCGTCAGCGAGCCTCACCACAACGCCTCCCTGTCCCCGGCCACAAACTGAATGGAGCGTCTTATGAAACGGCTGCACGTTATCGACTCCCACACCGGCGGCGAACCCACGCGCCTGGTCATGACCGGTTTTCCTGAGCTCACGGGCAGCACCATCGCCGCCCAGCTCGACAACCTGCGCACCGAGCACGATCAATGGCGGCGCGCCTGCCTGCTGGAACCGCGCGGCAATGACGTACTGGTCGGCGCGCTGTACTGCGAGCCGGTCACGCCGGGGGCTACGTGCGGGGTGATCTTTTTCAATAACGCCGGCTACCTCGGCATGTGCGGCCACGGCACCCTCGGCCTGGTCGCCTCCTTGCACCACCTGGGGCGCATCGAGCCTGGCGTGCACACCATCGACACGCCGGTCGGCCCCGTTGCAGCCACCTTGCACGAAGACGGCGCCGTGACCCTGCGCAATGTGCCCGCCTACCGCTATCGCCAGCAGGTGCCGGTAGACGTGCCTGGCCATGGGACGATCTGTGGCGATATCGCCTGGGGCGGCAACTGGTTTTTCCTGGTGTCGGAGCATGGCCAAACGCTGCAAATGGACAATGTCGACGCCCTCACCGACTACACCTGGGCGATGCTCAAGGCCCTGGAGACTCAAGGCATTCACGGGGCAGAGGGCGCGCTGATCGACCATATCGAGCTGTTCGCCGACGACGCCCATGCCGACAGCCGCAACTTTGTGATGTGCCCCGGCAAGGCCTACGACCGCTCGCCATGCGGCACCGGCACCAGCGCCAAACTCGCGTGCCTGGCCGCCGATGGAAAACTCGCCCCCGGCGCGCCGTGGTTACAAGCCAGCATCACCGGCAGCCAATTCGAAGCCCGTTATGAATGGGATGGCGAGCGCATTCGCCCTTTCATCACCGGCCGCGCGTACATGACCGCCGACAGCACCCTGCTGATCGACGAGCAAGACCCTTTCGCCTGGGGCATCTGAGCCCCCGATCTATAGTCCAAGGAGTTAGAACCATGAGCGACAACATCTTCACCGGTTGCATCCCCGCGCTGATGACCCCGTGCACCGCCGAGCGCAAGCCGGACTTCGACGCTCTGGTTGCCAAGGGCCGCGAGCTGGTTGATATCGGCATGAGCGCCGTGGTGTATTGCGGTTCCATGGGTGATTGGCCGCTATTGACCGAAGCCGAGCGCCAGGAAGGTGTGGCCCGCCTGGTTGCCGCCGGTGTGCCGACCATCGTCGGCACCGGCGCGGTGAACAGCCGTGAGGCGGTGGCACACGCAGCCCATGCGGCCAACGTCGGTGCCCATGGCTTGATGGTGATCCCGCGTGTGCTGTCCCGTGGTGCGTCTGCAACGGCGCAAAAAGCGCACTTCTCGGCCATCCTCAAGGCCGCGCCCAACCTGCCGGCGGTGATCTACAACAGCCCGTACTACGGCTTCGCCACCCGCGCCGAACTGTTCTTCGAACTGCGCCGCGAACACCCGAACCTGATTGGCTTCAAGGAATTCGGCGGCGCTGCCGACCTGCGCTACGCGGCGGAAAACATCACCTCCCAGGACGATAACGTGACCCTGATGGTCGGCGTCGACACCCAAGTGGTGCACGGTTTCGTCAACTGCAACGCCACCGGCGCTATCACCGGCATCGGCAACGCCTTGCCACGGGAAGTGCTGCAATTGGTTGCCCTGAGCAAGCTGGCGGCCAAAGGCGACGCCAAGGCCCGACGCCTGGCCCGTGAACTGGAAGCCGCGCTGGCCGTGCTGTCGTCCTTCGATGAAGGCTGCGATCTGGTGCTGTATTACAAGCACTTGATGGTGCTCAACGGTGACCAGGGCTACGCCCTGCACTTCAACCAAACCGACACGCTCAGCGATGCCCAGCGGCACTACGCCGAGAACCAGTACGCGCTGTTCCGCCAGTGGTACAGCAACTGGTCGGCTGAACAGAACATCGACTGATCGCTTAGCGCCGCTGTGGCGCTCACAGCGGCCAACCCTTTTTTACCAGGACGACCCCATGACTCTGACGGGCAAGATGCTGATCGGTCAGCGCGCAATTTCCGGCAATCGCGAAGCGATCCGGGCCATCAACCCTGCGACCGGCACGCCAATGGAACCTGCCTACGCCGGCGGCCATGGCGAGCACGTTGAGCACGCGTGCGCGCTGGCGTGGGCAGCTTTCGACACTTACCGAGAAACCTCACTGGCGGATCGCGCCGCGTTTCTTGACGCCATTGCGGACAATATTGAAGCCCTCGGCGATGCGTTGATCGAACGCGCCGTGGCCGAAACCGGCCTGCCACGCCCACGCATTCAGGGCGAACGCGGCCGTACGTGCGGGCAGTTGCGAACCTTTGCCCGTGCGGTGCGCGCCGGCGAATGGCTGGATGTGCGCGTGGACACGGCGCAGCCTGAACGGCAGCCACTGCCACGTGCCGACCTTCGTCAACGGCATATCCCGCTGGGGCCCGTGGCCGTGTTTGGCGCGAGTAATTTCCCGCTGGCGTTCTCGGTAGCGGGCGGTGATACCGCCTCCGCATTCGCGGCCGGTTGCCCGGTGATCGTCAAGGCCCACGGGGCTCATCCCGGCACCAGTGAGCTGGTCGGGCGCGCAGTGGCCAAGGCGGTCATAGACTGTGGTTTGCCGGAAGGTGTGTTTTCGCTGCTGTACGGTTCAGGCCGCGAAGTGGGCATTGCGTTGGTCACCGACCCGCGTATCAAGGCCGTCGGCTTTACCGGTTCGCGCAGCGGCGGTATCGCGCTGACCCAGGCCGCACAGGCCCGGCCGGAGCCGATTCCGGTGTATGCGGAAATGAGCTCGATCAACCCGGTGTACCTGTTTCCTGCCGCCCTGGAGGCGCGCGCGCAAAGCCTGGCTGAGGGTTTTGTGGCGTCGTTGACCCAAGGCGCCGGGCAGTTCTGTACGAATCCTGGTCTGGTGATAGCGATCGCCGGCGCGGCACTGGAGCGCTTCGTGACCACCGTGAGCGAACGGCTCCCAGGCTGTGCGGCGCAGACCATGCTGACGCCCGGCATTTTCAGTGCCTACTCCGCCGGCGTGAGCGCACTGGCAGAACACGCACAGATCGCCGCAAAAGGCTTGGCGGCCGAAGGTCCCAACCAAGGCCAGGCACAGGTGTTCATCACCCGGGCCGACGCGTTTTTAACCCAGGAACAGCTGCAAGCGGAAGTGTTCGGCGCGACCTCCCTGGTGGTGGTGTGCGCCAACGATGAGGAAGTACATCAGGTTTCCGAGCACCTGGAAGGCCAACTGACCGCCACGTTGCATCTGGATGAAGATGACCTTGCACGGGCCAAAGCTTTGCTCCCTGTTCTGGAGCGCAAGGCCGGTCGCCTGCTGGTCAACGGCTGGCCGACGGGCGTGGAAGTCTGCGACGCCATGGTTCATGGCGGACCCTTCCCCGCGACGTCCGATTCACGCAGCACTTCGGTTGGCACGGCGGCGATCCTGCGATTCCTGCGCCCGGTGTGCTACCAGGATGTCCCGGACAGTTTGCTGCCGAGCGCCCTGCAACACGGCAACCCGCTGCTGTTGCGGCGGTTGCTCAATGGCCAGAGAGAGGCTTAGGCCATGCCTGACTCCAACTCAGCAGATATCGCGGTCATCGGCGCCGGCATCATTGGCGTCGCTTGCGCCCTGCAATTGGCGCGTCAAGGTCGGCGGGTGGTCGTCATCGACCCACAGGACCCCGGCATGGGCGCCTCCTACGGCAACGCCGGGCACCTGGCGACCGAGCAGGTTTTTCCGATTGCCGACGTGTCAATCCTCAAACGCCTGCCCGCCATGCTGATGGACCCTATGGGCCCATTGCGCCTGGACTGGAAATACCTGCCCCGCGCCCTGCCCTGGTTTGTGCGCCTGCTGCTGAACCTGCGTCCGGCGAACTATCGGCGCACGGTCGCAGGCATTCGCGCACTGAATGAGGCCAGCCTGGGCGCGTGGCAACGCTTGCTGCACAGCATCGACCGGGCACACCTGTTGCGCGAAGACGGCTCGTTATTGGTGTTTGAGCGCGCAGCGTCACGTGCCGCGATCGATGCGCTGCGCCAGCGCATGCAGCAACAAAATGTGCCGGTGGATGACTGGTCGGGTACAGCGGTGCGCAACGCGGCGCCACAGTTGAGCGATGAGATACAAGGCGGATTGTTCTTCCCTGGTACCGGGCACTTTCTTGACCCTTACACGGTGGTGTGCGAACTGGTGAATGCCGCCCGGGCCAACGGTGTGCAATTTATCAAGCAGCACGTCCTGGATGGGCGGCTGGAGTCAGAGGGTGTGTCGCTGCTGACCGAACAAGGCACGCTGACTGCGCGCCAGGTACTGATCGCCTGCGGCGCACACTCGGCCAAACTCACCGCTGCACTGACCGGCAAAAAAGTCCCGCTGGACACCGAGCGCGGCTATCACCTGATGCTGCCGTTTGAGCAACACCGCCTGCCCTTTGCCGTCACCTCGTTCGAACGCAAGTTCATCATGACGCCCATGGCCACAGGCTTACGCCTGGCAGGCACCGTCGAATTCGCCGGGCTCGATCGCCCGGCAAATATGCAACGCGCGTGGCAGTTGCACCGGCTGAGCAAGGGCTTGTTTCGCCACGACCTCAACGTACAAGGCGCCACACCGTGGATGGGGTTTCGACCGTCGCTGCCTGACTCGCTGCCGATCATTGATCGGGTGTGCAATGGCAAGGTGTTGCTTGCGTTCGGGCACCAGCATTTGGGCTTGACGCAGGCCGCGGTGACCGCGGAAATCGTGGTGCAGCTGGCAGCCTCAACGCCGTCGCTATCGGGCCTGCCGGCGCTTGAGTGCTTTCGGTTGGACCGCTTCCAGGCAAACCCGCTGCGTGAAGTTTTTTAGTGACCGGCTGGGGATGCGGCCAATAAAGCATCGGCCGTCGCTTGGATTTCATCGCGCATCCACAGCGTTTCCAGCCAGCCTGCCGGGATACCTTGAACGCCATAGTAAGCGCCCGCCAACTGGCCGACGATGGCCGCCGTGGTATCCGCATCATCCCCCAGATTCGCGGCGGCGAGCACGGCAAGCGATCTGAAAACGTTATAGACATCAGCAATCCTTGATAAACATCCGTCCAAATAAAAAGCCAAGCGTGCTCATGCTACTTGACCAACCGCTTCTCCTTGGAAGGGCGATACCCGAAATACGCGCTATAGCACTTGCTGAAATGACTCGGCGAGACAAACCCGCACGCCACCAGCACATCCACTTGCGACAGTTCTGTGTGCTGCAACAAGCGCCGCGCTTCGGTTACACGCAGTTCCATGTAATAGCGTTGTGGTGTGGTGCCCAGTTGCTCTTTGAACAGTCGCTCAAGCTGGCGGCGCGAGCGGCCGGCGTAAACGGCCAGTTGGTCCAGCTCCAGGGGTTCTTCGAGGTTGGCGTCCATCAGTTTGACCACTTCACGCAGCGGCGCGCTAACGCAGACATTTTCCGTCGGTTTGATGCGTCGGTAGCGCGATTCTTCGAAGGCGAGGATGTCTTCGATGCCTTCGACCAACGCCTTGCCGTGCAAACCTTTGATCCAATCCAGCGCCATGTGGAAAGCGCCCGAGGGGCTGGACGCGGTCAGTCGGTCGCGGTCGATCACGTAGGGTTCGCTGGTGACCTGGGCGGCCTTGGACACTTCCGCCAGCGCCGGGCGATGCTCCGGGTGGATAGCACAACGGTAGCCCTGCAGCAGCCCGGCGCGGCCCAGGAACCAGGAGCCGTTCCACAAACCGGCGAGGCTGACACCTTGTTCGGCGGCGCTGCGCAATAGATGGATAAAATCGTCGCCCGCTTTGAGTTCGGTGCGAAAGCCGCCGCAGACGACCAATAAGTCCAGGTCCGGCAGCACCGACAGCGCCAGGCGTGCATCGGGGCGGATCACCAGGCCCAGGTCGCTGATGACTTCGCCATCGCCGCAACCAAACGTACGGGTGGCAAACAGCTCGGGGCGAAGCAGGTTGGCGGTGATGAGCGTATCGAGGGTCTGGGTGAATGCGGGCAGGGAGAAGTGTTCGAGCAGCAAAAAACCGACGCGCGTGACCTGCGACGGCGGCTGGGCGTTTTCATTCAGGTAGCGCAGGTTCTTGCCTTGCATGCCACCGCTGAACTGGCGTCTTTCCATCGAGGGTTGGCCCACTCTTATTGTTGATGCAGTGGGCGCTATCTTAGGGGCAAATGCGGGAGCTGTCCCAGTGCATTGCCGCGAAGGGTAATGCCTGATCTTTAGAAAACCGCCGGCCTTTCGGCCCCGCAACCTCGCAGTTGTCGGACCATCTGATACGGTTTTTTCTTTGCTATCTGCGCCTGTATCGAAATGACGCCGAAGCGGACAATGGGCGCCATCCCGACATTCCCGTCGCTCCCCTTCCCTTCGGAGGCCTTATGACCAAGATGGCAATTTTTCTGTTCGGCTTTTTGGTGTTGACCATCGGCATTGGCTTGCTGGCGACCATCTCGCCGGTGTGACCCCGAAACCGGCCGGGCCGCTTGCGGGGTCATCTACGCACCCGATCAACTGACAAAGAGCATCGGGTACAACGACAACACCAACAACCCGGCCATCGACCAATTGAACACTCTTATCCAGCGTGGCTCGCGCAAGACATTACGCAGGCCGGTGCCGAAGCCTGCCCATACGCACACGCTGGGCAAGTTGACCACTGCAAACACCAGGGCAATCACCAGCACGTTGGTCACGTAACCCTCAGCCGGCGTATAGGTGGTGATCGCGCCCAGCGCCATGATCCATGCCTTGGGGTTGACCCATTGAAATGCGGCTGCGCCTAAAAAGGTCATGGGCTTGCCGTGCTCACCACTGCTGTCGGACATGCCCCCGGACGTCGCAATCTTCCACGCCAGGTACAGCAAGTACGTCGCGCCCACATAGCGCAACACGGTGTAGGCCCAAGGGAAGAGCTTGAACACTTCACCCAGGCCCAGGCCTACCGATATCACCAACAGCATGAAACCAATACTGATCCCCAACGCATGGGGAATCGACCGGCGGAACCCGAAATTCACCCCTGACGCGAGCAACATCGTGTTGTTGGGCCCTGGGGTAATTGAAGACACGAAGGCAAACAGCACAAAGGCTGACAGCAGGCTGGTAGACATGAACATGGCGCGGCATCCAAGCGGTGATGGTATGCCTGCGACAGTAGTCGGTTGCGGTCACAACCGCCCCGTACAGCTAGGGGTGGATCGAGGAATACACTTTGGCCCTAGTCAAAAATAGTCCATCAGGTTTACCACGGATAACGAGGCTTCACCTCGACTGGAAACGGTTCCCGACGACTGCACCGGGAGCCGTTTATCTTGGCTGACAACACACGTGGCTCAGTTTTGTGGCCGTTGCTTGGTCGAGTCCAGTTCGGCTTTTTTACCCGTGGAAATCTCGGTAATTTGCGCGGACTTGGCGATGGCGAAATCGAACGTGTCCTGCATTTTGGCAATGGCGTCGGTCGATGTGCCGTTCAACCCGCCATTGGCGGCCCAATCGAAGTTCCACACCCCCGAAAGGTTATCAGCACCGGCCACATCGTGGGTTTCGATGGCGGTGAACACATCCGGATGGCGCTCCATGTACTTGGCAGCGTCGGATACCTCCGTGGGCACCTTGCCGGAGGCATTGTTGGCCAACTGCGTCAGCTCTTGCTTGGTAATCGCTGACTTGCCCGTCTGGCGCATATAGTCGGCAATGACCTTGCTGGACTTGGCAATGTTCAACTTGTCATCGAACGTAGACGGTGAGGACTTTGGAGTGTTCGGCCCGCCGGCCGTGGGCGTTACGGTAGTAGACATCGGCGCTGCTCCCTCAATGGAACGAATGAAATCGTCGTGCTGACGATACCCCGACGCGGACGTTAGCATGGGCAAAGGGCCATTCTTCACGCTTCACAACATTTCACAACGGCAGGCCGGTTTTCGCCGCGTATTCGGTGGTTTAACCACGACAATTCTTGCGTCATCCAGGCCTTGCGCAAGGACGCAAACCTGGGCGGCACAGGGTCCGCTTTGCTCGGCAAAGTGCGTAAGCGTTACCGGTCGTCTGACGATACCGCCGGGGGCTTGCAGTGCTTGATCAATCAGCGGCATCGCCTCGCACATCGCGCTGCCTGACCAGCCCTTCGAGGGTAAACCGTGCCTGTGTCAGCACCACGTCGCGCACCAGTTCCATTTCCTTCTGATTGACCTCGGCCCAGTTCAGCGCTTCCAGCAACTTGGGTTTCTGCACCCGAAACGCCAGCCCTTGGGTGAACAGCGCCATGGAATGAATCACTGTGCGTTCGTCCTCCACTGCAAAGCCGGCCAGGCGCGCGATCAGTTGGCGGATTACCCGACCAATGCGCGCCTTGAAACGGTCTTCAAAAGCGGTGGTCGCACTTTGTGGGCACAAGCCTGCCTGATGGCGATCCAGAAACGCGCGCCAGGCGGTGGTCTGTGGGCTGTCCTGAATGGTCGAAACCACAGTGCCCAAAATGCCTAACGACACGTCGATCAAGGTTTTATCGTCCGCCTCTGCATCGGCCAGCGCGCCTTCGGCGGCTTCCACGCTTGGCGCCATCTTGCGCCACAACAGCGTGATCAAGTGCTCGACACACTCCAGGTAAACGCCTTCCTTGCCGTCAAAGTAATACTGGATCGCCGGTGCATTGACCCCGGCCGCCGTGGCGATGTCGCGGGTGGACGCGCGGTCGTAACCGCGTTCACCAAACACCGCAACCGCCGCTTCGACAATGCGCGCGCGGGTTTCTTCGCCACGCTGGTAGCCACCTTCGGCGGCTGGTTTATGTCGTGCCATGTGCAGCTCCTTTCGAATACCGGACCAAAATATACCAGTTGACAAAAATTCGCGAAAAATAGAATTTATTCCATCCGTTATAAAACTGGAGTGACCCGATGTCCGCTGCACCTCCCTCCCCTCAGGTCATTCCTGAAGACACCGTCAATGGCCAGCGCAGCAAGGCGCGACGCATACTCCTGGGCATTGCCACCGTCGCGCTGTTGATCGGCCTGGGCTGGGCCGCCTGGTGGTGGCTCACCGGGCGCTTCATCGAGACCACTGATGACGCCTACCTGCAAGCCGACAGCATCAGCGTGGCACCCAAGATCAACGGCTATGTGGCCGACGTGCTGGTCAGCGACAACCAGAACGTGAAGCGCGGCGACGTGCTGGTGCGCCTGGATGCGCGCAAGTACCAGGCGGTCAGCGATGAAGCGTCAGCCACGATTGCCGCACGCAATGCCGACTACGCCAAAGCCCAGGCCGATCTGGTGCAACAGGACTCGACCATCGCCGAGGCCCGCGCCCAATTGCAAGGCGCACAAGCCGATGCGCAACATGCTCAAACCGAAGTTGCGCGCTACGCGCCGTTGGCCCGCTCGGGCGCCGAGCCGCAAGAGCGCCTGGCGCAACTCAACAACCAATTAGCTCAAGCGCGCAGCACCGTGGCGGCCAAACAAACGGCTTTGCGTTCCAGCCAGACCCGCTACGGCACGCTTGAGGCCCAACTCAAACAGGCACAGGCGCAACTCGGCGTGGCCAAGGCCAGTGAGGCGCAGAGCCAACTGGATGTCGATGATGCGGTGATTCGCAGCCCGCTGGATGGGCGTGTGGCCGATCGGGGCGTGCGTGTCGGCCAGTACGTGCAACCGGGCACCCGCCTGTTGACGGTGGTGCCGATCAGCGCGATTTACCTCACGGCCAATTACAAGGAAACCCAGATCGGCGAAATGCATCCCGGGCAGTCCGTCACGATGCATGTGGATGCATTGCCGGGGCGCAATCTGCAGGGGCATATCGACAGCCTGTCTCCCGGCACCGGCGCGCAGTTCGCTTTGCTGCCGCCGTCGAATGCCACCGGTAACTTCACCAAAATCGTGCAGCGTGTACCGGTGCGCATTGCCCTGGATATACCGGATGACCTGCGTGCGGCATTGATGCCAGGCCTGTCGGCGACCGTTGAAGTCGACACCCGCACCCACGCCGCAGATGCCAATCATGGCTGAGGCGCTGATGGCCGATGCGGTCGCAGAAAAGCCGCGCAACGCCTCGCTGACCGACTGGATCGCCGTCGCCGCCGGGGCGCTGGGCGCCTTGCTGGCGACGCTGGACGTATCGATCACCAACTCGGCACTGCCGCAGATCCAGGGCCAGATCGGCGCGACCGGCACCGAAGGCACGTGGATCGCCACCGGCTACCTGATGTCGGAAATCGTCATGATTCCCCTCGCCGCCTGGCTGACCCGCGTATTCGGCTTGCGCCGATTCCTGATTGGCACTGCCTTGATGTTCACGGCGTTTTCGATGTTCTGCGGCCTGTCCTCAAGCCTTGGCGCGATGATCGCCGGGCGCATCGGCCAGGGGTTTGCCGGCGGTGCAATGATCCCGACCGCCCAGACCATCGTGCGTACCCGCCTGCCCCCGCACCAACTGGCGATCGGCACGACGATGTTCGGCATGACCGTGATTCTCGGCCCCTTGCTGGGCCCGGTGATTGGTGGCTGGCTCACGGAAAACATCAACTGGCGCTGGTGTTTCTTTCTCAACCTGCCCATCAGCGTCGCCCTGATCACCTTGCTGATCACCGGCCTGCCAACCGAACGGATGAACCTGCAACGCTTTATCAGCGCCGACTGGCTGGGCATTCTCGGCCTGGCCATGGGCCTGAGTTCGCTCACTGTGGTGCTGGAAGAAGGCCAGCGTGAACACTGGTTTGATTCGCTGCTGATTATCTGGCTGAGCATCGCCACCGTGACCGGGTTCTTCCTGATTGCCGTCGGCCAGTTCAGGTCGAGTACGCCGATCCTGCGCCTGCAACTGGTGCTCAACAAAAGCTTTGGCAGCGTGCTGCTGATCGGTACCGCCGTGGGTGCCGGGATCTATGGCACGGCGTACCTGGTGCCGCAGTTCCTCGGCATTGTGTCCGGCTACAACGCTCAACAGGCGGGCGCCATCATGTTGTTGTCGGGGATTCCGGCGTTTCTGCTGATGCCGGTCTTGCCCAGGATGCTCGGCCGCTACGACCTGCGCTGGATGGTCGGTGCCGGCCTGTTGCTGTATTGGGCCAGTTGCTTCGTCGACACCACACTCACGACGGACAGCGTCGGCCATGACTTCGTCTGGTCCCAACTGCTGCGTGGCTTCGGGCAGATTCTGGTGATGATGCCCCTCAGCCAGTTATCGATGCGCTCGGTGGAGACCCGCGATGCCGGTGATGCCGCCGGGCTCTACAACATGTCGCGCAACCTCGGCGGCACCATCGGGCTGGCATTGCTGGGCGTGCTGATGGACCGGCGCAGCCATTTTCACGACGACATGTTGCGCGAAGGCATCCAGGCCAACAGCCAATTGGCCCAGGACCATATGACGAGCAGCGCCGCCAGCTACCTGGCACAAACCGGCGATGCGTCCACCTCACAGTTACAAGCCTTTGCGCAACTGGCCAATGACATTGCGCGACAGGCCTCGGTGATGGCCTACAACGACTCGTTTTATCTACTGGGACTCGCGATGCTGGCGTGCCTGCCCCTGATCTTCATCCTGAAAAAGCGCACGGTACCACGATGATTCCTCGCACCCTTACCGTCCTCCTGAGCGTCGCGCTGCTGTCCGCCTGCACCGTAGGCCCGGACTACCATGGCGCGCCCAGCGTGGCATCGAAAACCCTGGCGGCCGGGCGTTTGCCGCATGCCGATAACTCTGCCTCGGCCACGCCCGCAGTAGCGCAATGGTGGCGGACACTCGGCGATACGCAACTCAATGAACTGGTCGCCAAGGCCCTGCAAAACAGCCCGGACATAGCTACCGCCCAGGCACGTTTAAAACAGTCCCGCGCCAGCCTCAGTGGCGCACACGCCAACGCGATGCCCAAGGTCACGGGCGACGCGGCAATGCTCAAACTTCGCTCGCCCGACACCTCGGCACTGGGTGGCAGCAGTGGCGGCGGCCGAGGCCCATTGAGCCTGTACCTCGCCGGTTTCGACGCCAGCTGGGAAGCCGACCTGTTCGGCGGCACCCGGCGTGCCGTCGAAGCAGCCCAGGCAGAAGCCGACGCAAGCGAGGCGCAACTGGCCGATGCTCAAGTGCAACTCGCCGCCGAAATCGTCCAGGCCTACACCGACCTGCGCGACCAGCAAGCCCGTCTTGCGCTGGTCGAAGCCAGCATCGACATCGAAAACCAGGCCCTGGACCTCACCCAGCAACGCCGCGACCGGGGCGTTGCCTCGCAACTGCAACTGGAGCAGGTACTGACCCAAGCCGAAAACACCCAGGCTCAGCGTTTGCCACTGCAAGCCGCCATCGTCGAGTCCCTCGACCAACTCAGCCTGCTCTGTGGCCTGGAACCCGGCGACGTGGACAGCCAGCTCGCCACCGCCCACGCCCTGCCCGCCATCCCCAGCGCCGTACCCGTTGCCGACCCGGCGGCCCTCTTGAAGGCCCGCCCGGACATCCGCATGGCCGAGCGCAAACTGGCGTCGAGCACGGCGCAGATCGGTGAAAAAACCGCCGATTGGTTTCCAAAACTCAGCCTGATGGGCGACCTGTCCTTTTCGGCCAGCGACCCTGGGCACCTTGCGCGCAAGGACAACGGCACTTGGTTGATCCTGCCGCGGATTACCTGGAACGCCCTGGACTTCGGCCGTGTTGCTGCCAGTGTCAACGGCGCAGAGGCCGGACGTGATGAGGCGCTTGCGCAGTACAAGCGTGTGGTGCTGAGTGCGCTGCGCGATGCGGATGTGGCGTTGGCGCGCTATGGTCATCAACGCCAGAATGTCGTGCTGTTGCGCAATGTAGAATCGTCGGCAGTGCGTGCAGCCGACCTGACACGCCAGCGTTATCGTGCCGGCACGGCGAGCACGCTCGATTGGCTGGATGCGGAACGTACACGCTATCAAGCGCAAGAGAGTCGGATTTCAGGGGATGCGGAGTTGCTCAAGGATTTCGCCTCCCTGCATAAAGCGCTTGGGTTAGGCTGGACGCTGTAAAGGGCTGCAAACTCATCAACCAGGGAAGCACATGATCCACATTCGTGAAGCGACTAACGCCGATATTGATACGCTGCGCGAAGTCGGTTGCGAGACCTACCGCGAACATTTTTCGACGTTATGGTCTCCTGCCGGCATGCAGGGTTTCCTCGATCAAGACTTCTCAGCCAGTGCACTGGGCCGGTCACTCGAATTGCCCGAAAGGCAGGTCTGGCTGATTGCTTCAGACGAACGTGGCAAGGCCGTTGGATTTGCCAAGGTCAACTGGTCAACGCCTGCGCCTTTAACCGGTGAAGTGGGTACAGAGCTGCAGAAAATCTACTTCCTGAAATCCGCCGCGGGGATGGGTTACGGAAAACGACTGTTGCAGTTCATTCGTGAAAAAGCCGCCCAGCGCGGGGAACGCTTGCTTTGGCTGGACGTGCTCAAAACCAATGCAAATGCGCAGCGCTTTTATGAGACGGTCGGGTTTCAACGCATCGGCGAAATCCCGTTCAGTACGGACCTGGCTGAAATCGGAATGGTGGTGATGGCGCTTGAATTGAAGCCGTAAATGGGGAAACAAATGGAAGAATTGATCCATGGGCTCGATGGGCCCAGAACAGCTCAGCAGGAACTGTTTTACGACCTTGAAGACGCGACCGCTGTTATCGGCTGGTCGGTGGTTGAGCTGACGGCCATGGCGCAAAATGGCAGAACGCCGGATGAAGCCGTGGCGTTGATGAAAGTGTGCGCGCTATTGGTGGCTCAACAGGAAAAGCTTGGTGTGTACGCTGAAGAGGTCAAAGTGCACCGTATCGTCCGGGCAGAGGCCCCGTGAACAATGCCCGGTTGCTTAGGCCCGCGCGGCGATTACCGGTGCGAGGGCGCTTGCGGGGGCTCGGGCAGAAGAGGTTTTAGCGCCGTTTCAAGACTTATCGTGAGCGACGGACGGCCACGCGCTGAAGAAAAATATGATCCCAGGCGTCATCACGCTGACCCAATAACCGCTTGGGTATAAAAAGGGACCGACCAACGAGGCAATAAGCAAAGCGCCTCCTGCATGCCGTCGACGCTTGGGGGTGAACCACGCCCGGAACGCTTCAATTTTTTTACTGACCACTCCCACACTCCTTGTTGATCAGCAGAACACCCTGCCACTCACTTTAACGACGACTATTCTCTTTGAAAATTTAGTCTGACTCCATTTTTTCAGTCGATGATGACGTCGCCGCCTTCCGCCTTCAAACGGGCGAGGTTGTCCTTCATCTGCTGCAAACGGTCGGGCGAATGCCCTTGCCACTTCGTCACCTCGGCAACAACCCGCAGTGGTTCGGCGGAACGATAGGACAGCGTGGGATTTCCGGGAAATTTCTTATCCGTCAAATTGGGATCATCCATCATTGACCCCGTTGGCTCTACGACATAAATCCGCTCTGCCCCGCTGCCAAGCGCCAGTTCAGCGCCCCAGATTGCAGCATCCAGCGTGCCCGCGAAATATACCCAGGACAGCGGCTCACCTTCCGTGAAGTTGGACGGGTAGCCGACGCGAATCAAGTCGCCTGGCTCCAGGTCTGCCCGTGTGCCATGAAAGAACTGGCGGGTGAACATGCTGGCCGTGTTTGACATGGGCTTGGTGCTCCGTGGATGAATGGAGTGGTCAAGAATGTGGTCTGACTCCATTTCTTCGGCATCAGCGCTGATCAATCTCAATCTTCTGCGTTGGATCTGGGCTGTATTTTTGGCGTTTCAACTGGGGGTCACCTTTGGCCAGGCAAAAGAAAAATATCTCCGCCTCTCCACAGCCACCATGCAATGCGCACTCGCTCGCCTGCATATGGTCAAGCAAGATTTCTCGTCCCTGGGACTCACAGAATACGTTCGCCTCTTTCAGCGCCTGGCCTTTCGCAGAGGCGGGACCACCGAAAGGAACTCTCGTCGAGATGGTGTAAGTATCAGGCCCAACCTTTATAGGTCCGCTGTCTGTACACCCTGCAAGCATCGCTATCACTAAAAGCACTGGCCAAGTTTTCATTTTCATCCCTCAGGAAAGCAACGAACGTACATGGCACCTCACCACCTCGCCCCATAATTTTATTTTTTTAACTACACACAGCAGCAAACGGGGTCACACCACTATTCTCTTTGAAAAAGTAGCCTGACCTCGCTTTTCAGTTGAGGCTCAATCCAACTTATCGATCTCTTGTCTCGCAATCGTGATTCCAATACTTAGCGCATCCTCATAGGCTTTGTGCAAGATGTCGGATTCTCTAAACGTCGGAATGACCTCGTGCCCGTTTTTGCTGATACTGATAGTGACGGTGAAACCTTCGTCAGTGTTCTTGTCGGATGGACCGGTAATGCGTACAGCGATGTCAAATTCCTTATAGTCGGAAATGTCTGTGTGCTGCTTGGATCTGCTGCGCATATCTATACCCTCGCCTAATGAGCAACAACCATAGCCGAGGTTTTTCACACCGTTGTATACCTACCCTGCTCGCTGCTGCCGGTAACGTTGAACAGTGAAAAATGACGGCAACCCATTGCCTTCTAACTTTCCTGCGCCCAATAAAAAACCCCGTAGACGTTAATCTACGGGGTTTCTAAGAGTGGAGGCCGAGGTCGGAATCGAACCGGCGTAGGCGGATTTGCAATCCGCTGCATAACCATTTTGCTACTCGGCCTCAAACGATCAATGCCATTACCGCCGACATTCACCGCATAAAAACTTGAGTGGGCTATATAACCCTGCCTCTACTCTAACTCATTGAATACATTGAAGTTTTTAATGCTTCGTTGCGTTCGATGGGCGCCATTATGTACTCATTTGCTTTTGGCTGCAACCCCTTGATTTCAAAAATATTTCGTATTGGCATCAAGGGGTTGCGTACCTGCCCTACTCCTTGATGACGTGCTCGCGGTACTGCGGGTCGGCCTTTATCTGGGCTTCGGTGAAGGGCAGCGGGCGCAGTTTTTTCTCGGAGAAGGCTTGAGTCTGGTCCTTTGAGTGGTTCGACTCGGGATTGCTGGATTCGGAGAATGCCAACACGCCCAGGGCTTGGGGGCCTTGGTCATCGAAGGTGACGATTTGCAGGTAGCTGGTGCCGCTGACCACTTCACGTTTGCCGTCGGCACGTGGCACGGTTTGCATGGCGTTGTAGATACCCAGTTGTTGCGGGCCGCCGTGCATGGGGGTTTGGCCGGAGATTTGGATGTCGCCCCAGCGGGTCAGGCCGAGTGTGCTGGCGTCTGCGGTGGAGGCCAGCATGGCGTCGCGCAGGGCCTTGGCGACGGGTTTGCGCTCGATGGCCAGGCCGCGTGGCGTGGTCAGGGGGTGTGCAGGGTCGAAGGCGACGCGCCATGCGTCTGGGATCTGCTGCAGGTGTTCGACCAGGTTGATGAAGTGCACCAGGCCGATGCCGCTGTCGAGGTTGGCGTGCCGGTCCCAGGTGTTCAGGCTGGTGCACAGGGGTTGCAGCGCAGCCGCGTCAGTACCAAGGTGCTTGGCGCAAAATTCAAGCAGGTCGGGCATCACCAGGCCCGCGAGGTACACCTCGTTGTCCATGACCATGTCTTGCAGGTCGGCCACGCTGATCGGTTGTTTTTCCAGGGATTGCAAGCGCTGCACGGCAAATCGCGCGCGGGGGCCGAGGCCGATGCGGTCCTGGCTGATCACCGGGGAGAAACCGCTCAATGGCGCCTTGGGGTTGGCCATCCACGCCGAGTCATTGGAGTGTTGCACGTAGTCGGTACGCTGCAATTGCGGCAGTTGGTCGGCCGCGAAGATGCCGGGTTGCGCCGCGCGCGGGTCGATGTCCCAGGCACAGACGCTGCGGGCGCCATCGAGCATGATCATTTGCAGGCCGGCGCGTGGATCGCTGCATTGCGCAAGTTTGGCGGCGCTGACGTTGGGCACCACCGACAGGTTCATGTACAGGCTCTGGCCCTGGTCATCGGCGGCCAGGGTGTTGACCCACGGGATGCCTTGCAGGGTGTGCACCGAGGTTTGCAGCGCCTTGAGGCTGCCGGCGCGGTTCATCGCGTCCCACTGTTGCAGCACGCGGTCATTGCCCAGGTTGGCGTCGCGCAGGCTGAAGGCGTAGTGGCTGTCCCAGTCGAGTTTGCCGGGCCACTGCACCACCGGGCCGAATTGCGAACTGTAGACCGTATGGGTTACACCTTTGACGCTGCCATCGGCTTGTTTGACCTGCACATTGACGGAGGCCTGATCCAGGGGAATGGACTTGCCGTCCAGCATATAGCGCGTCGAATCCTTGGGATCCAGGGTGAGTCGATACAGCGTGAAGTGCTTGGACGTATCAACCGTGTGCGTCCAGGCCACATGCTGGTTAAAACCGATGTTGATCACCGGCAAGCCCGGCAACGCGGCCCCCATCACGTCCAATTGGCCGGGAATGGTCAGGTGCATTTCATAAAAGCGCATGCCACCGACCCAAGGGAAATGTGGGTTTGCCAGCAACATACCGCGACCATTGAACGAACGATCACGGCCCACGGCCACCGCGTTGCTGCCGCGGTCCAGGGTGAAGCGTTGCTGGTGCGCGGCGGCCAATTCAAAGGCCCTGGTGTTGGGAGGCACGCTGGCGGTGGCTTGAGGCGGTGTCGCACCGACCAAGGCTTCGGCGAATTGGCCGACACCGCCTTCAACCAACAACCTGCGCGTCAGCTTGACCAGGTCTTCAACATTCAAGGGCCGTACCCACCCCGCCTGGCACTGCGCCGGCGCGCCCTGCTCTTTGAGGTAGCGGTTGTAGCCAGCGACATAACCTTCAATACGCTGCTGCATCTGCGGGGGTTGCGCCTTCCAGAAAGCGGCAACGGCTTGTGGCGTATTCAGCCAGGTGAAAAACACATCACTGGCGAGGTTGTTACGCGCTTCCACGGTCGACTGGTCGGGGCCGAAAAACCGCGCGCGCTCACCGTTCACCGTGACCACTTCATTGGCCAACAGGCACAGGTTGTCCTGGGCATACGCGTAACCTATGCCGTACCCCAGGCCGCGCTCATCCGAGGCGCGAATGTGCGGTACGCCGAACGTGGTACGGCGAATATCCGCCGAAGTCGGTGTCACTTGCTCCCGCGCCGATGCGGCAAGGCTCAGCCCCAGCAACAGTCCCGCCACACACGCCCTGGACAACCCGTTGGAAATAATCACGCAAACCCCACAGTCAAATTGAACACCCTCACACGGGGCTGTTCCCCCCACGTAAGAACGCAGACAACCGGGAATAATTTAGACGAGGGGATGTTTATTGACGGGGTTTGACCTGTGACAAACAGGATACCGACAAAATTTCTACATGAAGGACTTCATGATTTCCGTGGCTGGTTCGTCTAATTAATCAAGAGCGCCATCATTTTCCTGATCAGGCTCTGATAAGGAGTTTTTTGCATGTACAACTCGCACCTGCCCACGGACGGACATTCACCGGCTGCCGACGCCAATTTCGGCGGCGGCGCACACGCATTCGGCAAAGCGCCGAGCAAACTGCCCGAACAACAAGGCAACCAGCGCATTCGCCACTTGCTCAAGTGTTTCGGTTTGCGCACCAGCCTGATTCGGCTGAAGGTCATCGACGCCCTCCTCACCGCTGCCGACAACCAGCGCACCCTCGGAGTGCGTGGCGTGCACAGCCATTTGCTGGAGCTGGGCATCCCGTTGTCGTTTCTGAGCGTGCGTGAGGTACTCAAGCGCCTGTGCACCGAGGGCGTGATCACCCTCAATGCCGATAAAAGCTACAGCCTCCATGCAGAGGCCGCCAAACTACTCAACGGGCACGCATGACGCTCTACGCTGAATCGTGTGCCTGAATCAGAAGTTAGGCTTGACCTTGCGACGCATGATGCCGTTGATCACTACCACAGTGACCGCTACGGCGATGGCAATGTACTGGAACGTTTTCTCGCTGATGACGCCGGTGTTCTGCAGGTAGGACAGGCCAAACATCGTCCCCAGTACCACCAGAGAAATCAGAATCGAATATTTCAAACGTTGCTTTTGGGTCATGACGGGGTCCTGAAGCTGGTAAATGTATCCACTTTGTATCGCCGAGCATGCCAAGCTCATACCCAGTAACGGGGATGGCGCGGGGTCGGCAGGGTCCTATGTTACAGGCGCTGAAAATTTTTGGCTTGTTCCACGCCTGATTGAACCTGTCGGTACTTTAGAGGATTTCAAAATGCTCCGTCGAATCACACTGCTGATTCCATTGCTGATCATGCTGAGCATGAGCGGCTGCTTCTTTTTCCCCCACGGCGGCGGTGGCGGCTGGCACGACCACCGCTATGACGGCGGCCAAGGCTACGAACGCCGCTGATACACTGCGCGTCTCGCTTTGCATTGCGCAAAGCGAGACCCTTGCCGTTCAGCCGGCATGCACCCACCGCTGGTGCAGCCACCGCGCAAACGCATCCAGGGCAAAGCCCAATAGCCCGATCAACAGCACCATCGCCATCAACTCCGAATAGGCGAGGCGATCACGGGTGTCGAGGATGTAATACCCCAGCCCCGCACTGACCCCGAGCATTTCGCACGGCACCAGCACAATCCACAGAATGCCGATGGCCAGGCGCACGCCGGTCAGCACATGCCCCACCACGCCGGGAATAATCACCCGACGCAAGGTTTCCCAGCGTGTCGCACTCAGGCTTTGACTCAACTGCAGCCACCGCGGGTCCAACTGCCGCACGCCGGCGGCCGTATTGAGCATGATCGGCCACACCGCGGCAAACGCCAGCAGGAAGTAAATGGGTTGGTCACCCACGCCCATCAACATCACCACGATCGGCATCCAGGACAGCGGCGAGATCATTCGCAAAAACTGAAAGGCCGGCGTGGTTGCTGCCTCCAGGTTGCGCGAGCTGCCCACCAGCAAGCCCAATGGCACCCCCACCAACAACGCGAGAAACAGCCCGACAAAAATACGCTTGAGGCTAACGGCGATGTGCAGATAGAGCTCACCGCGCCCGAGCAATTCCCACAGGCTGCTTAAGGTAGCGGCCAGTGAGAAACGTGCCGACAAGCCGTCGGCCGCGCCAAACACCTTCACCCCCAGCCACCACAACACCAGCAAACCTGCCAGGCCGCTTATACCGAGCAACCAGCCAGGCCATATGACGGTTTTGCCGTTGTTCAAACGCCAATCTCCTCGTGCCGCTCATAACCGTCCGGCAAGCCGAAGGTTTTCATGCCGCCCACCGACTCGATCGCGTTGCGGACGAAACGGTCGTCGACCAGGTCTTTGGCCACAAAGGCCGGGTCCAGGTCGGCAAGAAACTTCTTGTCGCCTTCGATCAACGTGTCCTTCAAGCGCCGCACCAATTCCTCGGTGTAGCTGGGGAACGGATAAGGTTGGAAGTCGATGCGGTGCTCGTCCCAGTTGGCGTGCTGGATTGCACCGTCGGCCAGGTAAGCCGCGCGGTCGGCAGCCGTCGGGGCCAGGACTTTGCTCAATACCGGTTCAGCATGCGGCGTGTAGCGGTTCGGGCCGTCCTTGGACAGCAGCTTCACCGCCTCCTCTCGGTTATCACGCGTCCACACCTGTGCCTTGACGATGGCATTCACCACCTTCTGCGACCATTCCGGGCGGTTGGTCAGGTCATGCTCGTGCATGAACACGACGCAGCACGCATGGTTGCGCCAGACGTCGCCGGTAAACCGTTGCACGCGCCCGACCTTGAGGTTTTCCGCCAGGGCGTTGAACGGCTCGGCGACGATATAGCCGTCGATACGCTTGCTCGCCAGGGCCGGGGGCATGTCGGAGGGCGGCAGTACGATCAGGTTGACTTCATTGGCCGCAATCTCAGTACCGGCAGCTCGCGCCACGGGTGTGAGGCCGTTGTCGCGGAACAGCTGCTGCACCACCACGTTGTGAATCGAGTACCAGAATGGAATCGCCACTGACTTGCCGCCCAGTTGCTTCACCTCGGTAATGCCTGGCGAAACGGTCAAGCCGGAACCACCGACGTGGTTCCAGGCCACCACTTTTGCCGGGACTTTGCTGCCGTAGCGGGCCCACACCGTCATTGGCGACAACAGGTGAATCACGTTGACCTGCCCGGAAATAAACGCTTCGATCACCTGGGCCCAACTGCGCAACAGCACGGGGCGCTCGGCCTTGATGCCCTCGGCTTCGAACAGGCCGTTGTTGTGCGCGACCAGCAACGGTGTGGCATCGGTGATCGGCAAGTAGCCGATACGCACCGGTGCATCCGGCTCGCTGGCGGCGCGGGCTTGCAGGCTGCTCAGCAGTGGCAAGGCACCGGCGGCACTGAGCACGGCGGAAAGTTTGAGAAAGTCACGGCGAGAGTGAGTGAGGTCATCCAGACACATGTGAGAACTCCGATTGTTCAAGAGGGTTGGGTTGAGGGCGGCTCGCCTGCCGTAAGGTTTTCAGAATCTCGATACGCAGTGCGCCGATGGCCTCAACCTGTTCTTCGCGCGGTTGCGGCAGGTCGATGTGCCATTCGCCCAGGGTCCGCGCCGGGCGGTTGCCCAGTAGCAGGATGCGGTCGGAGAGCAGCAGCGCCTCATCAATATCGTGGGTAATCAGCACCGCCGCCGAACCTTGCTCGCGGTTGACCTTGAGCAACAGGTGCTGCATGTCGGCGCGGGTGACTTCATCCAGCGCGCCGAAGGGCTCATCCAGCAGCAACACTTGCGGTTGCCGTGCCAGGCAGCGGGCCAACGCCGTGCGCTGGGCCATACCGCCAGACAACTGCGCGGGGAACTGCTGACGGGCATGTTCCAGCCCGACCGCCGCGATAGCGTGATCGACGCGGCGGCGACGTTCTTCATGACTCACGTGCGGTTGGCGGGCGAAATCCAGGCCAAAGGCGACGTTCTTTTCCAGATTCAACCAGGGCAACAGGCTGGGGTCCTGAAAGGCCACCGCCACCCTCGGGTGCGGCCCGTTCAACGGCTCGCCCAGCACCTGCACTGTTCCGCCCTGGGGCGTCTGTAAACCGGCCAGTACGCGCAACAGGCTGGATTTGCCGACGCCACTGGGCCCAAGGATCGACACCACTTCGCCAGGCCGCAGGTGCAAGTCGAACCCTTGCAGCACCGGCCCGCTGGCATAGCCCAGGCAAACCCCCTGGGCGCTCAATACTGTTGCGGTCATAGATTGGCCTGTCGGTGCAACTCTGTGCGCAGTTGCACCAGGCTTGGCGTGACGATCGGCACAAAGGCCGACTCGCGCCAGCGCCGGGCAAAGCCGCTGCCGTGTGCAGTGAGGTACGCCTTGCCGCCGCTGGCCTGCAGTTCAAGTTGCACGGCACTGGCGGCCGTTTCCGCAAGGCCAATACGCAGTTTGAACAGCGGCACCGGCTCTGCCGCAAACCGTCCGGCCAGTAAACCCTTTTTCAGCTCGGTGACCAGATGGTCCAGTGTCACCCGCAACGCTTCCAACTCATCACGCAACACCGTGCGGCTCGCACCCAGGTGGTTGGCCACTTCCGCCAGCGAGCGGCGGGCCAGGCCGATGGACATGCCGCATTGCAAGCCCAGAAACGCCGGGCGTACTGCTGGCAAAAACTGGCGCGCGTCCTCGTGCAGCAACCAGTCGCGGCTCAGCTCGACACCTTCCAGACCCAGCGCTGCCGTGTTGCTCGATTGCAGCCCCATCAGCTCCAGGTCGCGGGAACGCTGCAAGCCCGCCACTGAATCGGGAATCGCCAGGATAAACGGCGCGCCGCCACCGGCATGCTCGATCGCCGCGGCCGCGACAAACCCGTTCTTGCGCAGGTTCGTCACCCAGTGCAGCCGACCGTTGAGGGTCCAGCCGTCGTCAGTCGGCTCGGCGCTGATTTGCAGCGCCTCGATCCCCGACAGAAACTTCATCGCATTCGACAGCCCCGTGGCACCGGCGAGTTTGCCACTGAGCAAGTCCGGCAACAGCTGCTCGCGCAGCCGCTCATTGGGGCTCTGCAACAAATACTCGATAAAGGATCGCTGGCCCCAACAGACAAATGCGGCCGCCAGGGAATGGCTGGCGACATTGGCGATGGCGTCCACCGCACCGGTCACATCGCCGCCCAGCCCGCCGAGTGCTTTCGGCACGCCGATACGTAATACATTGGCTTCTGCCAGCCGTGGCAGCACTTCCTGTGGATCGCAACTGCCCACATCCAGGGCCTGCGCTTGAACATCGAGCCAACGGCTCAAGATTGGGTCAAGCATTCGTGTTTCTCCTTGTTACTGCAGGTGGGCGATCGCCCATTCAGCTTGCCGGTTTTTCCCAACGGTATTGCGCCAACTCCGGGTTCAGCGGGGTACGGGCAAACACGTTAGCGAAGTTGCACAACGTTGCCAGGCTTACGCCCAAAATAACTTCCAGCGCCTGGCCATCGGAATAGCCGGCGGCGCGGAATGCCTCGAAACCGGCGTCGCTGACGTCGCCCCGGGTGGCGATCACTTCACGGGTGAACGCGGCGAGTGTCTCATAACGGGCATTGGGCAATTCACCCCGCTGGCGCAAGGCATCAATAACGTCTTCCGGCAGCTTGGCCTTGTTGCGTGCAACGGCCGTGTGACCGGCGACGCAGAAATCGCAGCCGTGGGTGGTGGCGGCAATCAGCTGCACGACTTCGCGGTCGGCCAGGCTCATTTCAGATTTGGCGTTGAGGCCGGAGACAGTGATGTAGGTTTCCAGAGCGGCCGGCGCATTGGCCAGCACGGCGAGCAGATTGGGAATGAAACCCGAGCCCTTGAGGGCATTTTCGAGGAACGGCTTGGCCGCTTCAGGTGCGGTTTCAGGGGTCAGCAACGGTACACGGGACATGGAGTGGTCTCCTGGTGGGTTCATGTCTCCAGTCTGTTGGTTATAAAAAATCCCCTCAATAGGCTAAAGTAGCGATTACTTGCTCTTGAGTCTTTGCGTTAGATGAATTCGTCCAGTGCTCTCGTCGATTGGTTATTAGACAGCCTCGAACTCAACACCAGTCTGTTCCATGTCGGGCGCTATTGCGGCGACTGGCATGCGAGCACTCATGGCCTGGCCAGCGCGAGTTTCCACTTGATTGTGCAAGGCCAGTGCTGGCTGCATATCGACGCAGAATCCACCCCCCAACACTTGAACAATGGCGACGCGGTGTTTCTGCTGCGCGACCTTGAGTATCGGCTGTCCGGCGAAGCGACGGCGCAGGGCGCACAGGAATGTCCACGCCGTGCCATGCTGCCGCTGGATAACGAGGCCAGCGATGGCGTGGGCCTGGTCTGCGGTTTCTTCCACTTCCATTCCGGCCTGTCGGCGATGATCGTCGACACCCTGCCCGCCTGGATCATCTTGCGGGCCGGCGACCCATCGTTAACCGCCGCACGCAACCTGTTCGAACTGATCCTGCAAGAATGCCAGCGCATGCCCGCGCCCTCCTCGGCCTTGCTCGAGCGTCTTTGCCACTTGTTGTTTCTCTATGTGCTGCGCCAGCAAGTGATCGACAACAACGAGCTCGGCGGCCTGGCGGCATTGGGACGGCAGCCGGCATTTGCCCACTTGCTGGAACAGCTTATCGCCCGCCCCGCTGAGGCCTGGACCCTGGAAAGCATGGCCGCCTGTACCGGGCTGTCGCGTTCGGCGTTTTTCAAACGGTTTAACGAGCTGTGTGGCCAGTCGCCCGGGCAGGTGCTGTTGATGATGCGCATGCGCCATGCGTGCCAGCTCTTCAAGCAGGACCAGACCGTGGCGGAGGTAGCGCTGGCGGTCGGTTACCAGTCGGTTGCGGCGTTCACCCGGGCGTTCCACAAAGTCACCGGGCAACAACCTGGGGCCTATCGCAAGGCCCAAGCCTAGCGGCGCAAACCATTGCCCGGCCGGGCGCAGAGTTCCACCAGCCAATCGACCAATACCCGCACCCGCGGCGATAGCTGGCGGTGCGGCGGGTACAGCGCGGTCAGTGGCAATCGGGGTGGTTTGATGGCGCTTAACACCTCCACCAGGCGGCCTGCTTCCAGCTGCAGTTTGGCGTGATAGAACGGCGTCTGCACCAGGCCATAACCCGCTTCGCACGCCGCCAGATAACCATCTGCACTGTTGACGGCGACCTGCTTGGGCAAGTCCACCAAACGAATTTCCTCGCCCACCTGAAACTCCAGGCCATAGCGTTTCCCACTGCTGCTGGAAAAGTATTCGACGACTTGATGGCCGGCCAGTGCTTCCAGGCACTCGGGCACGCCGAACCGCTGCAGATAGCCGGCGCTGGCACAGGTCACCTGGTCCATCATTGCCAGGGGCCGTGCCACCAGGGAATCGTCAAGGGCCAGGCCGCCGCGCAACACACAGTCCACGCCTTCGCGGATCAGGTCGACCGGACGGTCGTTCAGGCCGATCTCCAACTCGATCTGCGGGTAACGCGTGCTGAATTCGGGCAGCGCGGGGATCACCAGAAATCGCCCGATCCCCGACGGCATGTCGATACGCAACGTACCGCGCGGGCTGCCACGGGTGGAGAACACTGCTTCGGTTTCTTCAAGATCCGCCAGGAGGCTGACGCAGCGCTGGTAGTAAGCAGCACCATCCAGTGTGGGGCTGACTTGCCGTGTGGTGCGCTGCAACAACTGCACACCCAGGTGCGCCTCCAGTTGTTTGATCACGATCGTCACCGAGGCACGCGGCAATTGCAGGCTGTCGGCGGCTTTGGCGAAACCGCCCAACTCGACGATTCGAGTAAACACGCGCATGGCATTAAATCGGTCCAAAGCGGGGTGAACTCCGGGGATTGTTTAGAAAATTATAATAGTGATAGCGGTTTTAGCGGCTTTATCCCTGAGTTGTCGAGGAGAACAATGGGCCTTTCCCTCCAAGGAGCTGCTCCGATGCACACACGTCAACTCGGCAAGAACGGCCCTCACGTCTCCGCCATCGGCCTCGGCTGCATGGGCATGACCGATTTCTACACCACCGGCATTGATACCCGGGAAGCGATTGCGACCCTGCACCGCGCCCTCGAACTGGGCGTCACCTTGCTGGACACCGCCGACATGTATGGCCCCTACACCAATGAAGAACTGATCGGCAAAGCCATCGCGGGCAAACGCGACCAGGTGTTCCTGGCGAGCAAATTCGGTTTTGTGCGGGACCCGGCAAACCCGGCAGCACGCGGTGTGAATGGTCGCCCTGAGTACATCCGCACGGCGATTGACGGCACATTGAAGCGCCTGGGCGTGGAAACCTTGGACCTTTACTACCAGCACCGCGTGGACCCCGAGGTGGCCATCGAAGAAAGCGTCGGCGCCATGGCCGAGCTGGTCAAGCAAGGCAAGGTGCGTTACTTGGGCCTGAGTGAAGCCTCCGCCGCCAGCCTGGAGCGTGCCCACAAGGTGCACCCGATCAGCGCCTTGCAAAGTGAATACTCGTTGTGGAGCCGCGACCAGGAAGACAACGGTTGCCTGGAGACGTGCCGGCGCCTGGGCATCGCCTTTGTGCCTTACAGCCCGCTGGGGCGCGGCTTTCTCACCGGCACCCTGAAAAGCCCGGAGGACTTCGCTGCCGACGACTACCGCCGGTCCAGCCCACGGTTCCAGGGCGAGAACTTCGCAAAAAACCTGCTGCTGGTGGATAAAGTGCAGGCGCTGGCCGCCGAAAAAGGCGTGACTGCCGGGCAATTGGCTTTGGCCTGGGTACTCGCTCAAGGGGATTACCTGATCCCGATCCCGGGCACCAAACAGCGCAAGTACCTGGAAGAGAACGTCGCGGCCGTCGATATCGTCCTGAGCCCTGCCGAAGCGGCAGCGCTGGCGTCGATCTTCCCCGCCGGCGCCACGGCCGGTTTGCGCTACACCGAGGCCTCGATGGGCTTGGTGAATCAGTAGCCGGTGTGGCCCGGGCGCACCGATTCAGGGTGCGCCCGATTTTTGTTGCACGATGTTACCTAAAGCTCCGCCTTACCAAGCCGATAGCCTGATGAAGCTCTAACAAAGCCGCGTCGATAATAAACGCTTCGTAAGGACGACCCCATGCCCCCAATTCGCTCTATCCAAACCCGCTATACCCTGTTCCTGGTGCTGTTCGTCCTGGTGCTATTTGTACTGACTGTCGTGGGTATAGGCCAGTTGGTGGCACCCAAGCTGCAGCAAACGGAAGAGCAGGTAGTGCTCAACCGCGTCGCGGAGGTGGCCGAACAGATCAAGGGCGAACTGAACAAGGTCCAGGCCCAGCAACGCAGCATCACCCAAACCATTCCCCTACTCGACAGCGATGCCATCGACAAAGTCCTGCCCGGCCTGGTGGACCAGTACGGCGAGCTGAAAGTATTCGGAGGTGGCATCTGGCCGCTGCCTAACCAGCGTACGCCCGGGCGCAACAAGCACAGCACCTTCTGGCACCGCGATGCCTCGGGCAAGCTGGCCGTCAATACGTTCTGGAACAGCGACGCTGCGCCCAATTACTACGACCAGAGCTGGTACAAAGGCGGCCTCGCCTCGCCGCGCGGGCAATGCGCCTGGGCAGCCGCCTATAAAGACGATGCCAGCCAGGAGCCGCGCACCAATTGCGCCATGGCCATCCAGCGTGACGGCGCAGCCTATGGCGTCGCCACCATCGACGTGACCCTGGGGTTCTTCAATGACCTGGTGGCCAACAAGGAAAAAGACATCGGTGGGCAGATGCTGATCGTCGAGGGCGACGGCAAGATCATCAGCAACAGTTCGCGCATCAGCAGCCCCGTGGTGTTGAAGAACATCAGCGAACTGGCCGGCAACTCGGCGTTTGCCGCTCAGGTCAGCAAGGCCCTCGCCCATCGCGACCAGGGGCTGCAACGCGCTGAGTTCGACAACCAGGGCGTGGCCAGCACCTTCTATCTGCGTGCGATCGAAGGCACTCCATGGTTCCTCGCCACAGCCCTCCCGACGGCGCTGATCACCGCCCAGCGTGATGACGTGCTCGGCAGCCTGGCCCTGTTGCAAATTCCCATGGTGCTCCTGCTGGTGCTGCTGGCGTACTTTGCAATCCGCCAACTGGTGCAGCGCATGAAGTCGCTGAGAACCAATATCGAAGCACTGTCTGCCGGCGATGCCGACCTGACGCGACGCATTACCATTCGTGCCGAAGATGAACTGGGCGCCATCGGCCACTCGGTGAACCACTTTATCGTCTACTTGCAGAACATGATCGGTGAGGTGACCCAGGCCACGGGGGCCATGTCTTCCGGCCTTGAGCAGTTGCAAAAAACCTCGGCCCACACCAATCAGATCCTGGTCCGCCACGCCTCGGAGACCGATCAGACCGTCACCGCCATCACCGAAATGAGTTCCACCGCCGACACCGTCGCGCAAAACGCGGCCGAAACCGCCTCGTTTACCCAGCGCGCCAACGAGCATGCCGACCGCTCCCGCGTGGTCGTGGGCGAAGCGTCCAGCAGCGTCAGCGCCTTGATCGGCGAAGTCGCCAGCGCTACCCACACCGTGGAAAATATGCGCCAGGATGCTGCGCGCATCACCGAAACCCTTGGCGTTATCGGCGCGATTGCCGGCCAGACCAACCTGTTGGCACTCAACGCTGCGATTGAAGCCGCCCGCGCCGGTGAGCAAGGCCGTGGTTTTGCGGTGGTGGCCGACGAAGTCCGGGCACTGGCCGCACGTACCCAGTCCAGCACCTCGCAGATCAATGAGATGCTGGCACGCCTGACTACCGGGGTGAGTTCGTCGGTGGCCGCCATGGAAAACACCCAGGCCAGCTGCCAATCGGCGGCAGATGCCACGGCACGGGTGAACACCGGGCTTGACGAGATGGCGGGTTCGGTCAGCCATATCAACAACCTCAGCACCCAGATCGCCACGGCCGCCGAGCAGCAAAGCGCGGTGACCGAGGAGATCAACCGCAGCATGGTGCAGATCCGACATATGGTCGACGAGCTGGTGGAAAGTGGCCATGCCACTGAAACCAATACGCAAAGCCTGTTGAATGCCAATGGCCGGGTGATCGCGCTGATGAGTCGCTTCAAAGTCCGCTGATCATTTGCCTCAGTACTCCCGTGCAAAGCGCGGGAGTCGGACTATTCTGACAACTCCGATACGGTGCAAAAACTCGCCACACAGGAGGTGTGTCATGCACGCTGCTGAGCCTTCGGTCCGCTTGGAGCAAATCAGTCAGGAACGCTTTATTCAGGCGCCTCCCGAGATCGTTTACGACTATGTGACCCAGCCTGATCGCTGGCACGAGTGGCACCCCACTTCTCTCAGCGCCGACACCGGGACCACCGGTTCCCTTGCGGTCGGCGCGCGCTTTACCGAAATCATCGACTTGCTGGGCGTGCGCGTGCCCTTGAGTTATCGCGTGCAGGTAGCCTGCCGCCCCAGTGAATTCAAAACCGTCTTCACCTCCCTGGCCGTCGACGGCACCATTCACTATTTCTTGCAGGCCTATCGCGGCGGCACCCTGTTCAAGCGCGTATTGACCTACGAGACCGAGCTGCAGCTTGCCACCTTGCATGAGCGCATGATCGCTCTGTCAGCCATTGCGCTGGACCAGCTCAAACATCGGTTGGAAAACACCACCTCCGTATAATTTTGAAACATTACCACCGCGTCCTGCTCGAAAAAGCAGGGAGAATGCCCGGCTTATTGCCCTGCATTCAGTGAGATCCCATGAAAACCACCTTGCGACTGGCCCTGCTTTCAGCCCTGTTCACCACCACCCTGGCGCAGGCTGCCGACCTGATTCCCATTGACGTACATCGCGATGCCAACTGCGGCTGCTGCAAAAAGTGGATCAGCCACCTCGAAAGCAACGGGTTCAAGGTCAATGACCATGTGGAAGCCGACATGAGCGCCGTCAAGCAGCGCCTGGGCGTTGCGCCGCGCCTGGGTTCGTGCCATACCGCGGTGATCGACGGCAAGTTCGTCGAAGGCCACGTGCCCGCCGAGCAGGTGCTGGCCCTGCGCAAGCGCGACGACTTGCTGGGGATTGCAGCGCCAGGCATGCCCATGGGTTCACCGGGTATGGAAATGGACGGAATGAGCGATGCCTACCAGGTCATCGGCCTGACCCGGGAAGGTAAAGACGTGGTGGTGGCCGACTACCCGGCCCGTTGATTGATGCTCGCCGGTTACCTGGGGCTGTTTTTCGCCGCCTTCGGGGCTGCCACGCTGTTGCCGATGCAATCGGAGGCGGTGCTGGTGGGCCTGTTGATCAGCGGGCATTACAGCCTGTGGGGGCTGCTCTGCATCGCCACCGTCGGCAATGTACTCGGCTCGGTGGTCAATTGGTGGCTGGGGCGCTCGGTTGAGCGCTTTCAGGCACGGCGCTGGTTTCCGGTCAGCCCACGGCACCTGGAAAAGGCCCGCGCGCACTATCAGCGCTGGGGGCATTGGTCGTTGTTGCTCAGTTGGGTGCCCATTATCGGCGACCCGCTGACCTTGGTGGCCGGGGTCATGCGCGAGCCGTTCTGGCGATTCCTGCTGCTGGTCACCGTTGCAAAAGGCGCCCGATACTGCGTACTGGCCCTGCTGACGGTGAACCACCTGGCAACCGCATAACCAGGGTTGAAAGCCTTCGACTGATCGCTACCGCAGCGCCGGCCTATCTCGCCGCGCTCCGTTAATCCTCGCTTAATCCCCTCGCCACAGCATCCGGACACTGTCGCCTTCGGAGCCTGACCCCATGACGTTGATCCGTTCACTGTGCGCTGCCGGCCTGCTGCTGGGCAGCGCCCTTCCCGCTCTCGCAGCCACCGAAAGCCCTGCCTACGGGCCTGAGCTGCAAGGCTTCCAATACCCCTACCCGGTCGAACATTTCAACTTCCAGTCCCAAGGTAAAACCTTGCAGATGGGGTATATGGACGTGCCCGCCAAGGGCAAGGCCAACGGGCGCACTGTGGTGTTGATGCACGGCAAGAACTTCTGTGGCGCCACGTGGGATGAGTCGATAAAAGCCCTCAGCGCCGACGGGTATCGCGTGATTGCGCCGGACCAGATCGGCTTTTGCACCTCCAGCAAGCCGGATCACTACCAATACAGTTTCCAGCAATTGGCGATCAACACCCACCAACTGCTTGAACACCTCGGCATCCAAAAGGCCACCCTCGTCGGCCACTCCACGGGCGGCATGCTCGCCACCCGTTACGCGCTGCTCTATCCGGCGCAAACCGAGCAACTGGGGCTTGTGAACCCCATCGGCCTGGAAGATTGGAAAGCCCTGGGCGTGCCCTACCGCAGCGTCGACCAATGGTATGAGCGCGAACTGAAACTCAGCGCCGACGGCATCCGCCACTATGAACTCAACACCTATTACGTCGGGCGCTGGAAGCCTGAATACGAGCGCTGGGTCGACATGCTCGCCGGCTTGAATAAGGGGCCGGGGCATACCCAGGTCGCCTGGAACTCGGCGTTGATTTACGACATGATCTTCACCCAGCCGGTGTACTACGAGTTCAAGGACTTGCAGATGCCCACCCTGCTGCTGATCGGCACGGCCGACACCACCGCCATCGGCAGCGATATCGCACCGCCTGCGGTCAAGGCCAAGCTCGGTCACTACGACGTGCTGGGCAAACAAGTGGCCAATCTGATCCCCCATGCCACCCTGGTTGAATTCCCGGGCCTGGGGCATGCACCACAGATGGAAGAACCGGCTCGGTTTCACCAAGCGCTGTTACAGGGCTTGAACGCCCTTTAATCCAACCTTTTTCGAGGCACTCGTGAATGTCGGTACAGATCGCAGTCATTGATGATTGGCAAAATGTGGCCAGTGGCGTAGTGGATTGGTCGGTTCTTGCATCAGTCGGCGAAGTGCATTTTCTTCACGAATACCCGGCGGATACCGCCACGATGGTCGAGCGTTTGAAGGGGTTCGAGGTTATTTGCGTTATGCGCGAGCGCTCCACCTTCGATAGAGCCCTGCTGCAAGGTTTGCCCAATCTGAAACTGCTGGTGACCGGCGGCATGCGCAATGCCGCCATCGACATCCCTGCCGCCAAGGCGCTGGGCATCCAGGTCTGTGGCACCGACAGCTATAAGCAGGCGGCGCCGGAACTGACCTGGGCGTTGATCATGGCCTCTACCCGCAACCTGCTGGCCGAAGCCAACTCGCTGCGGGAGGGTGGATGGCAGGTTGGCCTGGGTGGTGATCTGTATGGCAAAACCCTGGGCGTGCTCGGGCTGGGCAGCATTGGCCAGAAGGTCGCGCAGTTTGCCCAGGTGTTCGGCATGCGGGTGATTGCCTGGAGTGAAAACCTCACCCCTGAACGTGCTGCCGAGTCAGGCGTCACCTGGGTCAGCAAGCGTGAACTGTTTGAGCAGGCGGATATCCTGACCGTACACCTCGTACTCAGCGATCGCAGTCGCGGCCTGGTGGATGCCCAGGCATTGAGCTGGATGAAACCGAGCGCGCGCCTGGTCAATACGGCGCGCGGGCCGATTGTGGATGAGCAGGCCCTGGTGCAGGCGCTGCAAGCGGGTCGATTGGCGGGGGCTGCCCTGGACGTATATGGCGAAGAGCCGCTACCGGCTGATCATCCGTTCCGCCGTTTGCCGAATGTCTTGGCGACCCCTCATGTCGGTTATGTGAGCGAGCAGAATTATCGGCAGTTCTATCAGCAGATGATCGAGGATATTCAGGCGTGGGCAAAAGCCGCGCCCATTCGCGTGCTTGGCTGACGCACCAATCGAGGGCATACGCACTCCTGTGGAGAGCGGACTTGCTCCCTCACCACAACCACCGCGCTGATCCCCTCAATCAGCGCGCGTTTCAAACCTTGCATATCGTTACAACTTTTTTGTCCTACAAAATTCCCACATAAACCGTACAGGCTCTGGGATCTCGCCTAGACTCATGACCGATGGGTCCGTTCCAAAACAAAAACCCCGCAAAAAATCGAAACTTTCCAACTCTGCCATAGGTCCAGTTTTTAAGGGAGGCGAGTGCACGCGGCTCACACCAAATGCCCGTCCATCCAATCTTTTTTAGCAATGAGTGCAACTGGCATACGCCTTGCCAGTTTGTACAGTGCTTGTGCGCCTGGCCGCAGGATGTGGCCAATCGGAGCCGATGGCAGCGGGCCATTAGCCAACCAAATATGTGGGAGAGAACTATGATCAGTGCCGCTGTAGATACTCAGGGAGAGCGTTTTAGTCAGCCGGCAGGGGGACCGACTACGTTGGCCGACCTGCCCAACACTGTGCGGCCGATCGTGAGTCAGAACCCTAATCGCAAGAAAGTCCTGTTTGTGACCTCGGAATTCGCCGACCTGGTGAAAACCGGCGGCCTGGGCGACGTGTCCGCCGCCCTGCCCCGCGCCATGGCCCACCTGCATGATGTGCGGGTGTTGATTCCGGGCTATCCGCAGGTGATGGAAAGCGACAACCCGATCCATATCATTGGCGAGCTGGGCGGTCACGCTGCATTGCCGCCCTGCAAGATCGGGCGCATGGACCTCAAGGACGGTCTGGTCATCTACGTATTGATCTGCCCTGAGCTCTATGAGCGTGAAGGTACGCCGTACGGCGCCAATAACGGCCGTGACTGGCCGGACAACCATATTCGCTTCGCCCGCCTGGGACTGGCCGCCGCCGACATCGCCGCCAACCTGGCACAGATCCACTGGTGCCCTGACCTGGTGCATGCCCACGACTGGCCTGCCGGGCTGGCGCCTGCCTATATGCACTGGCGCGGGTCGCGTACGCCCACCCTGTTCACCATTCATAACCTCGCCTATCAAGGTGTGGTCAGCCTGGCCTCCACGCCTGAGCTGGGCATCCCGCCGCATGCCCTGCAACAGGAAGGCATGGAGTTCTACGGCAAAATGTCATTCCTCAAGGCGGGCATGGCGTACTCCAGCCATATCACCACCGTGAGCGCGACCTACGCCCAGGAAATCACCACCCCGGAATTCGGCTGTGGCCTTGATGGTTTCCTGGCCAGCAAGACCCAGCAAGGTCTGCTCAGCGGCATTCCCAATGGTATCGATGAAAGCTGGGAAACCTCTACCGACATGCACCTGACCCATAACTTCAATATCGGTGACTGGGACGGCAAAGGCATTAACGCCGCCCACGTGCGTGAGTTGTTCGGCCTGGCCGACTCCACCGGTCCACTGTTCGCTGTGGTCTCGCGCCTGGTGTATCAAAAAGGCCTGGACCTTACCGAAGCGGTCAGCAGTTATATCGTCGAAAACGGTGGCCAAATCGCGATTATCGGCCGCGGCGAGCCGGAAGAAGAGCAAGCCATGCGTGAACTGGCCTTGCGCTTCCCCGGCCAAATCGGCGTACGCATCGGCTTCAACGAAACCGATGCGCGGCGCATGTTCGCTGGCAGCGACTTCCTGCTGATGCCTTCGCGCTATGAACCGTGCGGCCTGAGCCAGATGTACGCGCAACGCTTCGGCTCGTTGCCGGTGGCGCGCAATACCGGCGGCCTGGCGGACACCATTGAAAATGGCGTCACCGGGTTCCTGTTCAATGAATCCACCGCACAAAGCTACGAAGAAGCGTTGAGCCGCGCGTTCAGGGTATTTGCCAACAAAGGCCTGCTCAATGCCATGCGCAGCCGCGCCATGACTCAACCTTTCAACTGGTGCCAGGCGGTAGAACCCTACGCCGAACTGTACGAACAGCTTGTCGCCAAGGCGCTGGGGAAATCGGCTAAATAATCAAGGGAGGGCTTCATAGATGCCGTCACGGAATCTGGAAACCTGGCCCCACGGCGCAATCATGTTGGACGCGCAACACACGCGTTTTGCCTTGTGGGCGCCAGACGCGTTTTATGTCAGCGTTGAATTGGAAGACGGCAAGTCCATTGCCATGCTGCCCCAGGCCGATGGCTGGTTTGAGGTAGAGGTGAAGTGCCCGGCGGGCACTCACTACCGCTACAACATCGACGGCGAAACGGATGTTCCCGATCCGGCGTCCAGGGCTCAAGCTGCGGATGTGCATGGCTGGAGCGTCGTCGTCGACCCGCTCGCCTATCAATGGCGACACAGCAACTGGCAGGGCCGCCCCTGGCATGAGGCCGTGATTTACGAGCTGCATGTTGGCGTATTGGGGGGCTACGCTGCTGTTGAAAAGCAACTGCCGCGCCTCGCCGAACTCGGCGTGACCGCGATTGAACTGATGCCCTTGGCGCAATTTCCCGGCGAGCGCAATTGGGGCTACGACGGGGTTCTGCCCTACGCACCCCAATCTTCCTATGGCTCCCCCGAACAGCTCAAGGCGCTGATCGACAGCGCACACGAGCATGGCCTGGCCGTGATCCTCGATGTGGTCTACAACCACTTCGGCCCCGATGGCAATTACCTGGGCCAATACGCCAAAGGCTTCTTCCAGGAAGAAGTGCACACGCCCTGGGGCGCAGGCATTGATTTTGATCGCCGGGAAGTCCGCGACTTCTTCCTCGACAACGCGTTGATGTGGCTGCTGGAATACCGCTTCGATGGCCTGCGCCTGGATGCGGTACACGCCATCGACAACCCGGGGTTTCTCAAGCAATTGGCACATCGGGTTCGCCAGCAGGTGGACACCGGCCGTCATGTCTGGTTGGTATTGGAAAACGAACTCAACCAGGCCAGCCTGTTAAAGAACGATTTCGATGCGCAATGGAACGATGACTTCCATAACGTCCTGCACGTATTGCTGACCGGCGAAACCGACGCCTACTACAGCGACTTCGCAGAAAACCCTACCGACAAGCTGGCGCGCTGCCTGGGCGAAGGTTTTATCTATCAAGGCCAGACCACACGCCATGGTCATGAGCGCGGCGAACCCAGTGGTGACTTGTCACCGAGCGCCTTCGTGGCGTTTTTGCAGAACCACGACCAGATCGGCAACCGCGCCTTGGGCGAACGCCTGCACCAGCTCTGCTCGCCCCAGGCACTTAAGGCGGCGACCACCTTGCTGCTCATGTCGCCGATGATCCCACTGATGTTCATGGGCGATGAGACCAACGCCAGCGAACCGTTTCTGTTTTTCACTGACCACCATGGCGAACTGGCGCAAGCGGTGCGCGAAGGCCGGCGCAGCGAGTTTGCCGACTTCGCCGCCTTTGCTGACCCCGAACGACGCGAACGCATCCCCGACCCGAATGCCCTACCGACCTTCCTGCAATCGGCGCCCAGCTTTGCCGAGAACGCGCACGCCCAGCTCTACCGCCAGCTGCTGAGCCTGCGCCACCTGCATATCGTGCCGCATTTGCCGGGGAGCGTTCCCCTCGGCGCACAGGTGCTGGCTGAAGGCGCCGTGACTGCGCGTTGGCGCCTGGGTAACGGCAGCGTGTTGCAAATTGACTTGAACCTGAGTGCCACACCGCTGGATCACCCCGCGCCGCGCCACCTGTTATTCGAAACGCATGCCACTGATGAGGCGCACCTGCCGCCGTTCAGCGCACGCGTCGCCTTATCCCCTGTTGGAGAGCACCTTTGAGCGAAGCGAACCTGGAAATACTCGCCAGCCGCGCGGGCCTGGCCGTCGATTGGATCGACGCAAACGGCCGCCCGCAACATGTGAAACCCGCTGCCCTGCGTGCCGTTCTCAAAGGCCTGGGCCACCCGGCCGATACTGACGCCGAGATCGATTCCAGCCTGCTGGAACTGGAGCGGGTGCAACAAGACAAACACTTGCCGCCGCTGATGACCGTCGACACCGGCGATGGCCTGGACCTGGCGCGCTACTTCGCCCCGGACACGCCGTGCCGCGTCAGCCTGGAACAGGGCGAGACGCTGGAACTGCGCCTCGACAGCAACGCGGTGCTGCCGGGCGTCATCGCGCTCGGCTACCACCAGGTGCATATCGACGACCAGACTTTCACCCTGGCCGTGGCGCCCACCCATTGTTACAGCGTGGCGCAAGCGGTTGACAGCCAACCTGCCCGCGCCTGGGGGCTGAGTGCCCAGCTGTATTCGCTGCGCCGCCTGGGCGATGGCGGCTTCGGTGACACGCTGGCCCTAGAACACCTGGCGCGCTGCGCTGCCGAACGTGGCGCCGATGCCCTGGCAATCAGCCCGATGCACGCGATGTTCAGTGCCGATACGACGCGCTACAGCCCGTATTCACCCTCCAGCCGTTTGTTCCTTAACAGCCTGTATGCGTCGCCCGGCTGCATTCTTGGCGAGCGCGAAGTGCGCAACGCCATAGAAGCCTGCGGATTGGCCGATGAGTTGCACACACTCGAGCAACATACCCTGATCGACTGGCCCGCCGCCGCCAAGGCCAAGCAACAACTGTTGCGCGCCTTGTATGAAGACTTCCGTCACGGCGAGCATCCACAGCATGCCGACTTCCTGAGCTTTCGACAGGCGGGCGGCGAAGCCCTGGAAAACCACTGCCGCTTCGAGGCCGTGCAGGCCGTTCGCGCCGCCGCCGGGGAAGACCTCGACTGGCGGCACTGGCCCGAAGCATGGCGGACCCCGCAGAGCCCGGCACTGGCGCAGTTCGCCGAGGAGAACCGCGATGAAATCGGCTATTTCGCCTTCAGCCAATGGCTGATCGCCCGCTGCCTGGAGCGCGCCCAGCAAGCCGCCCGAGGCAGCGGCATGGGCGTCGGTTTGATCGCCGACCTGGCCGTTGGCGCGGACGGCGGCGGCAGCCAGGCCTGGAGCCGTCAGGACGAGCTGCTGGCCGGCCTGACTGTCGGCGCGCCACCAGACATCCTCAACCGTGCCGGTCAAGGTTGGGGCATCTCGGCGTTTTCCCCGGAAGGCCTCAAGCGAAACGGCTTTCGCGCCTTTATCGAAATGCTGCGGGCTAACTTCGCCCACGCCGGCGGCTTGCGTATCGACCATGTCATGGGCCTGAAACGCCTGTGGGTCATCCCGATGGATGCTTCGCCGCGTGAAGGCGCGTACCTGTATTACCCGGTCGACGACCTGTTGCGGCTGCTGGCATTGGAATCCCAGCGACACAAGGCGATTGTGCTGGGTGAGGACCTGGGCACCGTACCCGATGGCCTGCGCGAAAAACTCATCGGCCGTTCGATTCTGGGCATGCGCGTGTTGCTCTTCGAACAGGGCCACGACGGCCAATTCAAGCCCATCCTCGACTGGCCGGACAACGCCCTGGCAACCACCAGCACCCACGATTTGCCGACCCTCAATGGCTGGTGGCACAGCCGTGATATCGAGTGGAACATCCAGTTGGGCCTGATCGATGCGCCGACTGTGGAGCAATGGAGCGAACACCGCCTGCGCGAACGGCAGGCACTGCGCCAGGCCTTGAGCCAGGACCCGCAGAACTTTGTCGATGAAATTCGCAATGACACGGACCACATGATCGACGCCAGCGTGCGCTACCTGGGCCACACCCGCGCGCCGCTGGTGCTGCTGCCGTTGGAGGACGCCCTGGGCGTCGAGGAACAAGCCAACCTGCCCGGCACGCTCGATACCCACCCCAATTGGCGCCGCCGCCTGGCGGGTGAAGCGGCAAGCCTGCTCGACAACGCCGGCGCCGCCCGCCGCCTCGAGCTGCTGGCCGTCGCTCGCAACCAAGCCCGTGAGCGTGACCGATGAAAGCCTTACCCCTGCGCGCCACCCAGCGCCTGCAATTTCATAAAGATTTCACCCTGGATGATGCGGTGCCTTTGGTGCCCTACTTCGCCCAATTGGGCATCAGCCATCTATATGCATCCCCGCTGCTCGCCGCACGCGCCGGTTCCATGCACGGTTACGACGTGGTCGACCCGACCACCGTCAACCCCGAGCTGGGCGGTGAACCGGCGTTGCGCCGTCTGATCGCCGCGCTGCGTGAGCACGACATGGGGCTGATCCTCGATATCGTCTCCAACCATATGGCCGTCGGCGGTGCGGATAACCCGTGGTGGCTGGACCTGCTGGAATGGGGTCGCTTAAGCCGCTACAGCGAATTCTTCGATATCCAGTGGCACTCGCCTGACCCGCTGCTCAAGGGCCAACTGCTGATGCCATTTCTTGGCAGCGACTACGGCGAAGCATTGCAAACCGGCACCCTGGCCCTGCATTTCGACGCCGCGCACGGTGCATTCTACGTTGAGCATTACGAACACCGGTTCCCCATCTGCCCTCGCGATTACGCGATGATTCTGGGCACCGATGCATTGCTCAAGCCACTGTCCGACCGCTTCAGTGCCCTTGCCTATCAAGACGACGCCTATGCCGAAGCGGCGTGGCTCAAACAGGCGCTGGCCGAACGGGCCACCGAGGATGACGTGCTGCATGCCATCGAGCGCAGGCTCAGCGAATTCGACGGGCGCCAGCCTGAAGGCTTTGACCGCCTGCACTCACTGCTCGAGCAACAGGCCTACCGCCTGGCCAGTTGGCGCACGGCGGCAGACGACATCAACTGGCGGCGCTTCTTCGACGTCAATGAGCTGGGCGGGTTGCGGGTAGAACGCAGCGCCGTGTTCGAGGCCACCCACGGCAAGATTTTCCAGCTGATCAGCGAGGGCCTGGTGGATGGCCTGCGCATCGACCATATCGACGGGCTGGCCGACCCACGCGGTTATTGCCGCAAGCTGCGCCGTCGAGTGGATTCGCTGTCACCCGAGCGGCACTTGCCGATCTTCGTCGAAAAAATCCTCGGCGAAGGCGAGACGCTGCGCGAAGACTGGCAAGTGGACGGCACCACCGGCTACGAATTCATGAATCAACTGTCGTTGCTGCAACATGACCCTGAGGGCTTCGGCCCCCTCGCCGACCTGTGGACGCGTCACAGCGAGCGGCCCTCGGCCTTTATCGAAGAGGCTTGGCTGGCGCGCCGGCAAATCCTCAACGGTTCGCTGGCCGGTGACTTTGAAAGCGTGGCCCAGGCCCTGCTGCAAGTGGCTCGCGATGACGTGATGACCCGCGACCTGACCTTGGGCGCCATCCGCCGCGCCTTGCAGGCGCTGATTGTGCACTTCCCGGTGTACCGCACCTACATCAGTGCCCGGGGCCGCAGCGAACGTGACGATGTGTTTTTCCTGCAAGCCCTGGCCGGTGCCCGAAGCACTTTGAGCGAAGGTGACTGGCCGGTGCTCGATCATCTGGAAAAATGGCTCGGCGGCCAGCCATGGCGCAATCGCCCGGTGGGCCGTGAGCGCAAGATACTCAAACATGCCTGCGTGCGTTTCCAGCAACTGACCTCACCTGCCGCCGCCAAGGCCGTGGAAGACACCGCGTTCTATCGCTCGGCGGTGCTGCTGTCGCGCAATGACGTGGGCTTCAGCACCGAGCAGTTCAGCGCGCCGGTGGACGCGTTCCACGCCGTTAACCAACAACGCTTGCAGACGTTCCCGGACAACTTGCTGGCCACCGCCACCCACGACCACAAGCGCGGCGAAGACTCCCGCGCGCGTCTGGCGGTGCTCAGCGAATGTGCGCCGTGGTATGCCGAGCAGGTCGAGCACTGGCGTACCCTCGCTGCCAAATTGCGCGACGATGCCCAAAGTCCATCGGCAGGCGATGAACTCATCCTTTATCAAGTGCTGCTGGGCAGTTGGCCGCTGGACCTGGAGCTTGACGTTGAGGACTACCAGCAACGCCTCTGGCAATGGCAGCAAAAAGCCTTGCGCGAAGCCAAGTTGCAGAGCAGCTGGAGTGCGCCCAACGAGGCTTATGAACAGGCCGTCGAAGCGTTCCTGTCACGCCTGTTGCTCAGCGAGGAAGGCCACGCGCTGCGGACCGCCCTCGCCGCCACCGCCCACGCCATCGCCCCGGCCGGTGCCGTGAACAGTCTGGCGCAGTCCTTGCTTCGCCTCACCGTACCGGGTGTGCCGGACCTGTACCAGGGCGATGAGTTCTGGGACTTCAGCCTGGTGGACCCGGACAACCGGCGCCCGGTGGACTTCAACGCACGGCAACACGCGCTGAACACACCACCGGATACCGGCGAGCTGTTGTTCAACTGGCGTGACGGGCGTATCAAACAAGCGCTGATTGCCCAGGTATTGGCCCTGCGCAAGGCTGATCCCGAGATCTTTCAGTACGGCAGTTACACGCCACTGGAGGTCACCGGCAAACACGCGGACCACGTCGTCGCGTTCGCTCGTGAACATCAAGGCAAACGCCTGCTGGTGGTGGTGCCACGTTGGCCCCATCGCCTGCTGGGAAATGCGCCTGAAAAGCCTGTGCAGCCCCACTTCAATGCGCAGGTTTGGGGCGATACGCGGGTGAAATTACCATTTGCCGCCACAACACAAAACTGGAAGGGACTTTTTCATACAGGCGCAGTCACACCAGACAAGGAGCTGTTGATCAGCGCTGCCCTGGGGGATATCCCGGTCAATGTCTTTATCAATCCTGATGGTCTATAAAGCTGAAAATTTTCTGTGAGGAGCATTTCGATGAGTACTGAAGACAAACGCATTCGCGAGTTAGCGCATCAGATCTGGGAGTCCGAAGGCAAACCCCATGGGGAGGACACGCGCCACTGGGAAATGGCGCGCAAGCTGGCCGAAGCCGAAGCGCTGACGCCGAGCAAGCCCAAGGCCGCCGCCAAGCCCAAAACCGCACCCAAGCCTGCGGCAAAAGCCAAGCCTGCGGCACCGGCTGCCGGCAAACCGGCGCCCCCGGCGGCTAAAAAGCCGGCAGCACCGAAAAAGCCCAAGCCTTAAGCCACTTTGTCTAATGAGCCTCCTGGCGCGTTGTCGGCGGGAGGCCATTTTCACTTTTTACTGCGTCAGCTGAACGATCGTCGGCACGGCCGCGTTCGGCCCGAAAAAAGACCCTTTGCAGGAGCAACTCGATGAGCAAACCCGATAAAACCCAACCGACGCCGGAAAACGAGCCGTCGCGGATTCGTGAAGGTTTGCCCTTCCCTCTCGGCGCCACCTGGGACGGCTTGGGCGTTAACTTCGCGCTGTTCTCGGCCCACGCCACAAAAGTCGAGCTGTGCCTGTTCGACGATACCGGCGAGGTGGAACTGGAACGCATAGAACTGCCCGAATACACCGACGAGACCTTCCATGGTTACTTGCCCGACGCCCACCCCGGGCTGATTTACGGCTACCGCGTGTACGGTGCGTACGACCCGGCCAATGGTCACCGCTTCAACCACAACAAATTGCTGATCGACCCCTATGCCAAACAGCTGGTGGGCGAACTCAAATGGTCCGAGGCCCTGTTCGGCTACACCATCGGCCACCCGGATGACGACCTCAGTTTCGACGAACGCGACAGCGCGCCCTTCGTGCCCAAGTGCAAGGTCATCGACCCGGCGCACACCTGGGGCAATGACCAGCCGGTGCGCGTGCCGTGGGACCGCACGATCATCTATGAAACACACTTGCGCGGCATCAGCATGCGCCACCCTTCGGTAGGCGAGGCAGTGCGTGGCACGTGTGCCGGGCTGATGGAAGAGGACGTGCTCAAGCATATCCGCCAGCTGGGCGTGTCGTCGGTGGAGCTGCTGCCAGTGCATGCGTTCGTCAATGACCAGCACCTGCTGCAAAAAGGCATGACCAACTATTGGGGCTACAACAGCATCGCCTTCTTCGCGCCGGACCCACGCTACCTGGCCAGCGGCAAAATCGCCGAGTTCAAGGAAATGGTCGCGCACCTGCACGAAGCCAAGCTGGAAGTGATCCTCGACGTGGTCTACAACCACACCGCCGAGGGCAACGAGCGTGGTCCAACCCTGTCGATGCGCGGCATCGACAACGCTTCGTACTATCGGCTGATGCCTGAAGACAAGCGTTTCTACATCAATGACTCCGGCACCGGCAACACCCTGGACTTAAGCCACCCGTGCGTACTGCAGATGGTCACCGACTCCCTGCGTTACTGGGCCACCGAGATGCACGTCGACGGTTTCCGCTTTGACCTGGCGACGATTCTCGGCCGCTATCGGGACGGCTTCGACGAGCGCCACAGCTTCCTCGTGGCCTGCCGCCAGGACCCGGTGCTGCGCCAGCTGAAAATGATCGCCGAGCCATGGGACTGCGGCCCCGGTGGCTATCAAGTGGGTAACTTCCCGCCGGGCTGGGTGGAATGGAACGACCGCTTCCGCGACACCGTGCGCGCCTTCTGGAAAGGCGATGACGGCCAGTTGGCGGACTTCGCCGGGCGCATGACCGCCTCCGGGGAAATGTTCAACCATCGCGGGCGCCGGCCTTACAGCTCGGTGAACTTCATCACCGCCCACGACGGTTTCACCCTGCACGACCTGGTGTCGTACAACGACAAACACAACGAAGCCAACGACGAAGACAACCAGGACGGCAGCAACAACAACCTGTCCTGGAACCATGGCGTCGAAGGCCCCACCGACGACCCGGAGATCAACGCACTGCGCCTGCGCCAGATGCGTAACTTCTTCGCCACCCTGCTGTTGGCCCAAGGCACGCCGATGCTGGTGGCCGGGGACGAATTCGCACGCACCCAGCACGGCAACAACAATGCCTATTGCCAGGACAGCGAGATCGGTTGGGTCAACTGGGACCTGGACGACGACGGCAAGGCGCTGCTCAAGTTCGTAAAACGCCTGATCAAACTGCGCATGGCCTACCCGATCCTGCGTCGCGGCCGGTTCCTCGTGGGTGATTACAACGAAGATATCGGCGTGAAGGATGTCACCTGGCTGGCGCCGGACGGCAACGAGATGAGCACCGAACAATGGCAGGACAGCCATGGCCGTTGCCTGGGCATGCTGATGGATGGCCGCGCTCAGGAGACCGGGATTCGTCGCCCGGGTGGCGATGCCACCCTGCTGCTGGTGGTCAACGCCCACCACGACATGGTGAATTTCCGCCTGCCGCCGGTGCCTGAGGGCGAGTTCTGGACCTGCATGCTCGATACCAACGACACCGCGGTGCGTGCCCAGGAACGCTTTGATTTCGAGCATGAGTACGCCGTCACCGGCCGCTCACTGTTGCTGTTCGAACTGCAGCACGACGAGGTGTGAAATGGCCCTGCATGGATTCCTTCAAGGCAACCGCAGCTATGCGAATACGCAGGCGCTGGGGGATGCCCTGAGGGCGCTTCAGGAGGAAGGCCTGGACCAGCTGCCGTTGCCCGGCAGCGGTCATACATTGGAGCGCTTCAGCCAACTGGCACAGGTGGCAGGGCATGATCTGCGCCTGTGCAAGCTGTTCGAAGGCCACACCGATGCCTTGGCGATCATAGCCGAACTCGACAGCCCCTTGCCGCCCTTGGGCAGCCTTTGGGGCATGTGGGCCGCCGAGCCGCCCACCGCCAAGGTTCGGGTGCGGCGTGACGGCCATCGGTTAATTGTCGACGGGCGTAAAGCCTGGTGTTCCGGCGCGGCCGTGGTCAGCCATGGCCTATTGACGGCCTGGGACGAAGACGACCATCAGCAGTTGGTCGCAGTAGAGATTGACCAGCCTGGCGTGACGGTGACGGACGAAGGTTGGAGCGCCGTCGGCATGGCGGCTACGGCCAGTGTCGAGATTGTCTTCAACTCGGCCAGGGGCATCGCGGTCGGCGGCCCGGGCGATTACTTGTCGCGCCCGGGCTTCTGGCAGGGCGGCGTCGGCATTGCGGCGTGCTGGTATGGCGGCGCCCAACGTTTGGCCGAAGTGTTGCGCACGCAATGCAGCAAACGGCCCGAACCCCATGCCCTCGCCCATCTGGGTGCGGTCGACAGCCTGCTCAACAGTGCTGCCTGTGTGCTGCGTGATGCGTCTGAACAGATTGACCGCGAACCCCGGGCGAATGCTCGACAGTTGGCCCAACAGGCGCGGGCATGCATTGAAGACACCGTCGAACAGGTGATCCGTCATGTCGGTCGCGCGGTCGGTGCGGGGCCTTATTGCAAAGACTCACACTTCGCCCAGTTGATGGCGGACTTGCCGGTGTATGTGCGCCAAAGTCACGCCGAACGTGACCTGGCAGCCTTGGGCGAGCTGGTGCTCGAGCAACCTGCAGGGAGGTGGCTGTTGTGAAACCCAACCCGATCGTAGGCCAGGGTACGCCGCTGCATCAGTGGCAAGCCTCGTCTCACATGGCCGAGCTGCCCCATATCAGCATTGAAGAGTTGGTGCCTGCCGGCCATCGCGCCGTGATCATCGCCCCACACCCGGACGACGAAGTGCTCGGCTGTGGGGGGCTGCTGCAGGGGTTGGCGGCGCTGGGCCGGCCGCTGCAGTTGATTTCCGTGACCGACGGCAGCGCCAGCCATCCCGGCTCCACCCGTTGGCCGGTGGCGCGTTTGGGCGTGATACGCCCGCAGGAATCGGCGCAGGCCCTGCACCGCCTGGGCGTGCCGCTGCACAGTTTAATCTGGCTGCGCGCGGGGTTCACCGACAGCAAGGTGGCGGAACGGGAAGAGGAACTGAGCGCGTTTATCCAACGCTACCTCAAGCCCACCGACGTGGTGTTCACCACCTGGCGCGAAGACGGTCATTGCGACCATGAAGCCGTCGGCCGGGCCAGCGCGAAGGCCGCCCTCGCGGTGGGCGCAACCCTCTACGAGTTGCCGGTCTGGACCTGGCACTGGGCAACCCCCGAGGACAGCCAGGTGCCATGGCACCGGGCACGTAAAATCCTGCTGACGCCCCAAGCGGTGGCGCGCAAACGGCACGCGATCCACGCCTTCGCCAGCCAGTTGGAGGGCGACCCGCAGATCGGTCTCGCGCCGGTGCTGGCGCCCTTCGTGGTGGAGCGCTTGTTGCAACCTTTTGAAGTGGTGTTCATATGAGTGTGGCCACGCCTTATTTTGATCAATTGTTCGCGGGTAATGACGACCCCTGGGCGTTTCGCCAACGCTGGTACGAGCAACGCAAACGCGCGCTGACCGGGGCGGTGCTGACACGACCGCGCTATGCGTCGATTTTTGAACCCGGTTGCGCCAATGGCGAGCTGAGTGCCGAGTTGGCGCTGCGCTGCGACCGCCTGGTGTGCTGCGACACCGCCGCTGCCGCCGTCGCGCTGGCGAAAACCCGGTTGCTGGAGTTCCCCCACGCCCAGGTCTACCAGGGCCGCCTGCCCGAACAATGGCCGACAGGCCGGTTCGAACTGATCGTGTTGAGCGAGCTGTGCTACTACCTCGACGCCGATGACTTGCACCGCCTGGTTGACTGCGTCCTCGGTTCACTGACGGACGACGGGCAGTTGCTCGCCTGTCACTGGCGCCCAACGATCGAAGGCTGCCCGCACACCGCCGAACACGTACATGCCGTACTGCAACAGCGACTGGACATGCCCCACGTCGTGCACCATCACGAAAGTGATTTCCTACTCGACCTGTGGAGCCGCGACGGCACCTCGGTCGCCACCCATGAGGGCTTGCGATGATCGGCATTCTGATCCCGGTGCATAACGAAGAAACGCTGCTGGCCGAGTGCCTCGAAGCCGCAATGATTGCTGCAAGCCACCCTGGATTGCTCGGTGAGGCCGTGCAGATCCTCGCGGTGCTCGACAGCTGCAGCGATGGCAGTGCGGCGATTGCCCAAGCGTATCCGGTGCAGTGCCTGCAGGTACAAGCGCGCAATGTCGGCCACGCGCGCGGGGTGGGTGCGCGGCATTTGTTGAATCAAGGTGCGCGCTGGATTTCGTGTACGGACGCCGATAGTCGTGTCGCCCCCGACTGGTTGGTGGCGCAATTGGCGCTGGGCGCCGACGCGGTATGCGGCACAGTGACCGTAGACGCCTGGAGCCAGGGCTTCGGCCCCGCCGCCCAAATTCGCTACCACCAGGCCTATGAAGCTCGCGACGGCCATCGCCATATTCACGGCGCCAACTTGGGTGTGAGTGCAAGCGCCTATGTGCAGTCCGGTGGCTTCGAGCCGCTGGCCTGCCACGAAGATGTGCAACTGGTGCGCAACCTGGAGCGGTGCGGCGCATCAATCGCCTGGAGCCACACCCCGCAGGTGACGACCAGCGCGCGCCTGGACTGCCGTGCACAAGGCGGGTTTGGCGATTACTTGAAAAGCCTGATGCAGGCCACCTGAAAAAAATCGACATTACACGATGTAAAAGCGACGAATCCTTGTCTATGCTGAAAACGCCTTGCTGGCCATCCAGGGTTGGATGGCCGCATTTCACTGCAGCGGAGCCTGCTGTGAAAAAACACAGCTGAATATAAGAAGTCGTCCCCGACGGGGGCACGACCCAGCATCAATCGACAAGGACGTACTATTCATGAAGCCTGCCTGCGTAAGCGAGGGCCGTCGCGGCCCTGCGCAAATCTGGAACAGTGCGCCCCAGCTGGCGCAAACCCCCGCCATCAATCCCTCTTCACTGGTGCCCCGAGGGGCGCGAGTGGTAGTCATCGCCCCCCATCCGGGTGACGAGGTATTGGCCTGTGGGGGCTTGCTGCAACTGCTCAGCACCCTTGAACACCCACTGCTGCTGATCTCGATCACCGATGGCAGTGCCAGTCATCCGGGCTCAAACGCATGGCCAGCGAGCCGCCTGAGTGTGATTCGGCCCCAGGAAAGCGCCGAGGCATTGCGCCGCCTGGGGATGCCATTACACAGCCTGAAGTGGATTCGTGGCGGCTTTAGTGACAACGCCCTCGCCGCCCGCGAACAGCCATTGAGCCAATTTATCGCGCGCTACCTGCAGCCCAGTGATGTGGTCTTCACCACTTGGCGCCACGACGGCAACGACGACCATGACGCCGTCGGCCGCGCCAGTGCCAAAGCCTGCACACTGACGGGCGCGCGCCTGTACGAGCTGCCGGTCTGGGCATGGCACTGGCCTGCTCGCGAAGGCTCGGTGATCCCTTGGCAACGCGCGCGTAAAGTGCGCCTGGACACCTGGAGCGTCGCACGCAAACTGCACGCCGCCCATGCGTATGCCAGCCAATTGGTCGGCGACCCGGAAATCGGGCTGGCGCCGATACTCGCCCAGGATTTGCTGGAGCGCATGCGCGAGCCTTACGAAATCGTGTTCACCTAAGTGAGGCGTATGTATCGCACTGTGTACGCCACCGCCTGCGATACATGGCGTTTAACCCGAGACAGTTTCTGAAACACAGCCGATACAACGCAGCGTTCAACTGTGAGCCAGGCACACATCCCGCCGTAGGAGGCTCGCCATGCATACGCCGTTGAAACGTCACCCACTGTTCCTGACCTTTGCCCTGTTGCCGTTCGCTGCCATGGGCATGGCCCACGCCGACATGCCCCAGGCGCAAGCCCCGGTATCGCACACCCAATCGGCTGTCGGCGCCCTCAAGCACATCAAGGCCGGCCTGCTCGATGTGGCCTACGCAGAAGCCGGTCCGGCCAACGGCCAGGTGGTCATCCTGCTGCACGGCTGGCCGTACGATATCGACAGCTACGCCGACGTCGCGCCTTTGCTCGCCGCCAAGGGCTATCGCGTGTTGATCCCGTACGCCCGTGGCTATGGCGACACCCGCTTCCTGTCGGATAACACCCTGCGCAACGCTGAGCCTGCGGCGCTGGCCCAGGACGTGATCGACTTCATGGACGCGCTGAACATCAAACAGGCAGTGCTCGGCGGCTACGACTGGGGCGCACGCACGGCGGATATTGTCTCGGCGCTCTGGCCGCAACGCGTCAAGGCGCTGGTGTCAGTGAGCGGCTACCTGATCGGCAACCAGGCTGCCGGCAAGAACCCGTTGCCGCCCAAAGCCGAATTGCAGTGGTGGTACCAGTTCTATTTCGCCACCGACCGCGGCGCCGCCGGCTACCAGAAAAACACCCATGATTTCGCCAAGCTGATCTGGCAGACCGCTTCGCCGAAATGGGCGTTTGACGACGCCACCTTCGAACGCAGCGCCAAAGGCCTGGACAACCCCGACCACGTCGCTATCACGGTCTTCAATTACCGCTGGCGCCTGGGCCTGGTGCAAGGCGAGGCCCGCTACGACGCACTGGAACAGAAACTCGCCCAGTCACCGTCGATTGGCGTACCGACCATCACCCTTGAAGGCGACGCCAACGGCGCACCGCACCCTCTGCCGGAAGACTATGCGAAGCGCTTCACCGGCAACTACCAATTCCGCCTCATCAGTGGCGGCATCGGTCACAACTTGCCACAGGAAGCGCCTGCGGCGTTCGCCAAGGCGGTGATGGACGCGGATCATCTGTGAAGGGGAAATGCCAGCGGCGACGGCCAAAGCGGCGGTAACCGTCGAGACATCAACTTGAGCACCGCACGCGATGCCATGAAGCAGTAATCCACGAATCACGCGGGGCCAGCATCTCGTCATCATCGACGCGGGCCCCGCGACACTGAATGCCTCGATTGTCATCACGCCTGCCCATCTCTTACTCTTGTGAGCACCTCAACCCGAGTCGCTATCGGAGTTCACATGGATTTTGCCACCCTCAGCCTCTTCCTCCCGGCTTGCTTTGCCCTGAACATGGCGCCCGGGCCGAACAACTTGCTGTCCGTCAGCAACGCCACGCGCTATGGCTATCGCACCTCTTGCCTCGCCGGTATTGGCCGCTTGCTGGCCTTCGCCGGCATGATCGCCCTCGCCTCAGCCGGCCTGGCGGTGGTGCTGCAAACCTCGGAGCTGTTGTTTTACGCGATCAAGGTCCTGGGGGCGGCGTACCTGTTTTATCTGGCGTTTCAGTTGTGGCGGGCCAATCCGGCGGCGCAGACTGAAGCGGCTACGGCCAAGGCGGGATTGTGGGCATTGGCGCGTCAGGAGTTTCTGGTGGCGGCAGGCAACCCAAAAGCCATTCTGATCTTCACCGCCTTCCTCCCGCAGTTCGTAGTACCCGGCCAACCGATTACGCCGCAATTCGCACTGCTGGGCGCGATGTTCCTGATGCTGGAATGGATCGCCATCAGCGCCTACGCCTATATGGGCCTGCACATGCGCCGTTGGTTTGCCGAGCCACGTGGCCAGCGGATGTTCAATCGGTGCTGTGCGGGGCTGTTGTCAGCGGCAGCAACGGTGTTGTTGATGGCGCGCAGGGCCTGAGCCGTTTCGCCTCCAACGGAGTGCCCATTTATGACCAAAACCGAACTCGCCGACTTCTACCAGGGCTACATCGATTGCCTGAACCGTGAGGACTGGGACCAGTTGGGCCACTTCGTCCACCCGGACGTCACCTACAACACCACCCCAATCGGCCTCGCCGGCTACCGCGCCATGCTCGAGCGGGACTTCCGTGAAATCCCCGATCTGGTGTTTCGCATCCAACTGTTGGTAGCCGACCCGCCCACCCTCGCCAGCCGGTTGAATTTCAACGTCAGCCCCAAAGGAGAGTTCTTCGGGCTGCCAATCAATGGCAAGACGGTGACCTTCGATGAGAACGTATTCTATGAATGCGTCGACGGGAAAATCGCGCACGTCTGGTCAGTGATCGATAAAGCGGCGATTCAGCAACAGCTTGATGGATGAGGCGATGGAGCCCATCCCGCCCCGGCGACGGCCAAGCGCGCGTTTGACGCGATGATGACCATGACCAAAATCGAGATTGCCGCCATCGAGGCCGCCGTGGCCGGGCGCTGAAAGCCTCCAAAGATCGCGGGTGGGCGCGGGCTTGAGCGCTCCCACATACGTCAGCGTTCTGGCATCCTTACCGCCCCCAGTCGTCAAACGCGAGCGGTAGGCCCATGAACCACGGCGTCAAACTCGAAGCACGCACAATCCCGGTCCCGCCGTCGATCAGCCCTGAAGCCCAAGCGACGCTGCAACGCCTGGTCGGCGCGGACGGCGTGCCGCTCAACGCGCTGCACGCCATGCCCGCGCCCGACGACCACGACGGCTGGCGCCATCTGCAAGCCGCCGTTGCCGAGCGTTACGCCACGGCCAACGCCGGGCAAGCGGCCACCCTGCGCGCCAGCCTGCACACCATCACCGTGGAAAATGCCACCGTACACGTGGCCACTCCGGCTGCTGCAACTGACTTTGCCTACATCGACCTGCACGGCGGCGCGCTGGTATTCGGTGGCGGGGAAAACTGCCGCATCGCAGCAGGCAAGCAGGCCGATTTGCACAACGTGATCTGCTATGGCATTGATTACCGTATGCCACCCGAGCACCCTTACCCCGCCGCGCTGGATGACTGCATGGCCACCTATCGCCATGTGCTCCAGCACCACGCTGCGGAACACATCGTGATTGGCGGCCGTTCGGCCGGCGGCAACCTTGCGGCGGCCATGGTATTGCGCGCCCGCGATGAAGGTTTGCCTCTACCGGCGGCGCTGGTGCTGCTGTCGCCGGAGGTGGACCTTACCGAGTCCGGTGACAGTTTCCAGGTCAACCGAACCGTCGACGTGATAATGCCCAACCCGTTGATGAGCGCCAACCTGCTGTACGCCAACGGCGCCGACCTGTCGCACCCGTACCTGTCGCCATTGTTTGGCGATTTTGCCCCCGGCTTCCCGCCGACCTTCCTGCAAAGCGGCACGCGGGACCTGTTCCTGTCCAACACCGTGCGCCTGCACCGCGCCTTGCGCCAGGCGCGGGTGCCTGCGCTGCTGCATGTGTTCGAGGCGATGCCCCATGGCGGTTTCATGGGTGCACCGGAAGATGCAGAGTTGGCCGCCGAGGTCGCAGAATTTGTGCGGACGCAGCTGCAGCGGGGTTGACACATTCAGTCACACACCCTGAAGATGGAGGTCATATCCAGGGTGTGTCAGCTCATGTCCGCAACGTCTTTCGCTAACGCTTTCGTCATTGGCCTGATTGCCAAGGCGCAAGCTTGCGTTGCGCGCACCCTCAAATCGAAGAAACAGTCGCTCATTTGACCGGGGCGCGCTGTCCCGTCAGATGAGCTGACAGGACATTGAGCGCGACGGACTTCCCTCCTCTTTGCACAATTCCCTCTGCCCTTCTGACGGTGACTTCAGCGGTCAACTATCAGGAGAAAGTGCATGTCATCGTTTCAAGGTATCTGGGTTCCCGTGGTCACGCCGTTTCATGACGGCGCCATCGACTTTATCGGCCTGCGCCGGCTGGTCAGCCATTTGCTGGAAAAGCACGTGGCCGGGATCATGGTGTGCACCACCACCGGGGAAGCCGCCTCGTTGAGTCGTCCCGAACAGCTGGCGGTGCTGGATGCAGTGTTGCAACAGGTGCCGGCGCACCGAGTGGTGATGGGCCTGTCGGGCAACAACCAGATTGAACTGCTGCAGTTTCAGAGCGAGATCCTCGAGCGCCCGGTGGCCGGCCTGCTGGTGCCGGCGCCGAGCTATATCCGCCCTTCTCAGGCGGGCCTTGAAGCGTTTTTCCACACCGTGGCCGATGCGTCCGGCGTGCCGATCATTCTCTACGACATTCCCTACCGCACGGGCGTGGCCTTCGAACAGGCCACGTTGCTGAGCATCATCAAGCACCCGCGAGTCGTCGCCATCAAGGATTGTGGCGGTAACCTGGCGAATACCCTGGCGCTGATCGCCAGTGGCGAGGTGGCTGTGTTGTGTGGCGAAGACATGCAGATTTTCAACGCGCTGTGCCTGGGTGCCAGTGGCGCGATTGCGGCCTCGGCGCATGTGCAGACCGAAGACTTTGTGGCGCTGTGCCAGCAAGTGCGGGATAACCAGCTCGTCGAGGCCCGGGCGACTTTTTTCAAGTTACTGCCACTGATCAACACCCTGTTTATGGAGCCTAACCCGGCGCCGGTAAAGGCTGCGCTGGCCCTGAAGGGGTTGATCGGCAGTGAGTTGCGGGCGCCGATGCAAGCCGCCAGTGCACGGGTGCAGCAAGCATTAAGCCTGATGGTGTAATGCACCGACCCGGCTCATGCGCCAAAAAAAGACATCCAGCGGACCGCCCGGTTGCGACCGGCGCGATCCCGGCCTATGTTCCAAGCCATGCTTTGCATTTTTGCTGTCCCCCTCCCTACACCTAAACCGTGCCCAGGTGACGACATGCCCACGCTTTCCCGCCCCGCCGTACTTGAGCTGATCGGCAATACGCCGCTGGTCAAGGTCAGCCGTTTTGATACCGGCCTGTGCACGCTGTTTCTCAAACTCGAATCGCAAAACCCCGGCGGCTCGATCAAGGACCGTATCGGCCTGGCCATGATCGACGCCGCCGAGCGTGATGGTCGCCTGCGCCCGGGCGGCACCATCATTGAAGCCACCGCCGGCAACACCGGCCTGGGCCTGGCGCTGGTCGGCCGAGCCAAAGGCTACCGCGTGGTGCTGGTGGTGCCCGACAAGATGTCCACTGAAAAAGTGCTGCACTTGAAGGCCATGGGCGCCGAAGTGCATATCACCCGCTCCGACGTCGGCAAGGGCCATCCCGAGTATTACCAGGATGTCGCCGCGCGCCTGGCCAAGGACATTCCCGATTCATTCTTCGCCGACCAGTTCAACAACCCGGCCAACCCCCTCGCCCACGAAACCAGCACCGCCCCGGAGATCTGGGCGCAAACCCAGCATGATGTGGATGCGATTGTGGTGGGCGTCGGTTCAGCCGGCACGCTCACCGGCCTGACACGCTTCTTCAAGCGGGTGCAACCGGACCTGGCCATGGTGCTGGCCGACCCGGTGGGCTCGGTGATGGCCGAATACAGCCGCAGCGGCCAGTTGGAGACGCCGGGGTCGTGGGCGGTAGAAGGCATTGGCGAAGACTTCATTCCGTCGATTGCCGACCTCTCCAGCGTGCGTCACGCCTACTCCATCAGCGATGAAGAAAGCTTCGACCACGCCCGCCAGCTACTCAAGGCCGAAGGTATCCTGGGCGGCTCATCCACCGGCACCCTGCTGGCCGCCGCCCTGCGCTACTGCCGCGAACAAACCGAACCGAAACGGGTGGTCACCTTCGTCTGCGACACGGGCACCCGCTACTTGTCGAAGGTTTACAACGACCAATGGATGAAGGACGCGGGCCTGCTGCAATACAAACACTACGGCGACTTGCGCGACCTGATTGCGCGCCGTTTTGAAGACGGCCGAGTCATCAGCGTCAGCCCCGACGACACCTTGCTCACCGCCTTTCAGCGCATGCGCCTGGCGGACGTGTCACAACTGCCGGTGCTGGTGGACGGCCAGGCGCTGGTGGGGGTGATCGATGAATCCGACATTCTGCTGGGCCTGCACAATGACGCCGCGGACTTCTCCATGACCGTCGCCAGTGCCATGACCGATACCGTGCAAACCCTCGCCCCCGGCGCCAGCCTGGCCCAATTGCAGGCGGAACTGGATCGGGGCCTGGTCGCCATCATCGCCGACGCGGCGGGCTTCCACGGCCTGATAACCCGCGTCGACTTGCTCAATCACCTACGGAGATCCCTTGCATGAGTCAGCCCGATAAAAGCGCCTTTGCCACCCGCGTGATCCACGCCGGGCAATCACCCGACCCGACCACGGGAGCGCTGATGCCGCCGATCTATGCCAACTCCACCTACCTGCAAGACAGCCCCGGCGTGCACAAGGGCTTTGATTACGGTCGCTCGCACAACCCAACGCGTTTTGCCCTGGAGCGTTGCGTCGCCGACCTTGAGGGCGGCAGCCAGGCGTTTGCCTTTGCATCCGGGCTGGCCGCGATCTCCACCGTGCTGGAACTGCTGGATGCCGGTGCGCACGTGGTCTCCGGCAACGACCTGTACGGTGGCACCTTCCGCCTGTTCGACAAGGTACGCAAACGCAGCGCCGGGCACCGTTTCAGCTTTGTCGACCTGACTGACCTGGCCGCGTTTGAAGCGTCGTTGCAGGATGACACGCGCATGGTCTGGGTCGAGACCCCGAGCAACCCGCTGCTGAGCCTCACCGACCTCAGCGCCATCGCGCGCATCTGTCGTGACCGTGGCATCCTCTGCGTGGCTGACAACACGTTCGCCAGCCCGTGGATTCAACGGCCGCTGGAGTTGGGTGTCGACATCGTGGTGCACTCCACCACCAAATACCTCAACGGCCACTCCGACGTGATCGGCGGCATCGCCATCGTCGGCCACAACCCGGACCTGGCCGAGCGCCTGGGTTTCCTGCAAAACTCGGTCGGCGCCATCGCTGGCCCGTTCGATGCCTTTTTGACCCTGCGCGGCGTGAAAACCCTGGCGCTGCGCATGGAGCGCCATTGCAGCAACGCCCTGGACCTGGCGACCTGGCTGGAACAACAGCCGCAAGTGTCACGGGTTTACTACCCGGGCCTGGCGTCACACCCGCAACACGCGCTGGCGCGTCGGCAAATGCGCGGGTTTGGCGGGATGATTTCAGTGGACTTGAACACTGACCTGGCTGGCGCTAGGCGCTTTCTGGAGAACGTCAAGATCTTCGCCCTGGCCGAGAGCCTGGGCGGTGTGGAAAGCCTGATCGAACACCCGGCGATCATGACCCATGCCAGCATCCCGGCGGCGACGCGGGCGCAATTGGGCATTGGTGATGGGTTGGTACGGTTGTCGGTGGGGGTTGAGGACGTGGAGGATCTAAGGGCAGACCTGGCCCAGGCGTTGGCACTTATCTAACCCAATCGCCCAACAATGAATTACCCCTGTGGGAGCGGGCTTGCTCGCGAAAGCGCAGTGTCAGTCAACTGATGTATCAACTGACCCAACGCCTTCGCGCGCAAGCCCGCTCCCACAGTTGGTTTAGCGTCAGGCTGAAGTGATGTGGGCATGCGCCGATTTGGCGTTGCCGCTGATCCAGCGGCAAAACCCGGTCAAATGTGGGAGCTGGCTTGCCTGCGATGGCATCACCTCGGTGCAGCTGATAAACCGAGGTGTCTGCATCGCAGGCAAGCCAGCTCCCACAGGGATAGGCATCAGGCTGAAGTGATGTGGGCACGCGCCGATTTGGCGTTGCCGCTGATCCAGCGGCAAAACCCGGTCAAGTGTGGGAGCTGGCTTGCCTGCGATGGCATCACCTCGGTGCAACTGATAAACCGAGGTGTCTGCATCGCAGGCAAGCCAGCTCCCACAGGGATACGCGTCAGGCTGAAGTGATGTGGGCACGCGCCGATTTGGCGTTGCCGCTGATCCAGCGGCAAAACCCGGTCAAGTGTGGGAGCTGGCTTGCCTGCGATGGCATCACCTCGGTGCAACTGATAAACCGAGGTGTCTGCATCGCAGGCAAGCCAGCTCCCACAGGGGTAGGCGCCAAGCTGAAGTGATGGTGGCAACTGCCGGTTTAGTGTTGGCGCTGATCCAACGGCAAAACCCGATCAAATGTGGGAGCTGGCTTGCCTGCGATAGCATCACCTCGGCGCAGCTGATAAACCGAGGTGTTTGCATCGCAGGCAAGCCAGCTCCCACAGGGGTACGCGTCAAGCTGAAGTGATGGAGGCAACTGCCGGTTTAGTGTTGCCGCTGATCCAACAACAACACTCGGTCAAATGTGGGAGCTGGCTTGCCTGCGATAGCATCACCTCGGTGCAGCTGATAAACCGAGGTGTCTGCATCGCAGGCAAGCCAGTTCCCACAGGGGTACGCGTCAAGCTGAAGTGATGGTGGCAACTGCCGATTTGGCGTTGCCGCTGATCCAACAACACTCGGTCAAGTGTGGGAGCTGGCTTGCCTGCGATAGCATCACCTCGGTGCAGCTGATAAATCGAGGTGTCTGCATCGCAGGCAAGCCAGCTCCCACAGGGATAGGCATCAGGCTGAAGTGATGTGGGCACGCGCCGATTTGGTGTTGGCGCTGATCCAACGGCAAAACCCGATCAAATGTGGGAGCTGGCTTGCCTGCGATGGCATCACCTCGGTGCAGCTGATAAACCGAGGCGTCTGCATCGCAGGCAAGCCAGCTCCCACAGGGATCGGCATCAGGCTGAGGTGATGTTGGCCCGTGCCGAGTGCAGCTTTTTGTAGCTCTCGATCAAGCGCAAATGCCGGTCCAACCCTTCCAGCTTCATGCTGGTCGGCGTCAAGCCATGGAACCGCACCGTGCCATTCACCGAGCCGATCACCGCATCCATCCGCTCGCTACCAAACATCCTGCGGAAGTTGGCCTCGTAGTCCGCCAGTTCCAGGTCCTCGTCCAGGTGCATCTCCAGCACTGCATTCACCGCCTGATAGAACAGGCCGCGATCGGCGGTGTTGTCGTTGTACTGCAGGAACATTTCCACGCACTCTTTCGCCTCTTCATATTGCTGCAAGGCGAGGTAGATCAGCAGCTTCAGCTCCAGGATCGTCAGTTGACCCCACGCGGTGTTGTCGTCGAACTCGATGCCGATCAGGGTGGTGATATCGGTGTAATCGTCCAGCTCGCTTTCCACCAGGCGCTCGACCAGTGCCTTCAGTTCGTCATCGCCCAGGCTGTGCAGGTTGAGGATATCGGCGCGGAAAAACAGGGCCTTGTTGGTGTTGTCCCAGATCAGGTCATCCACCGGGTAAATTTCCGAGTAGTCCGGCACCAGGATGCGGCAGGCGGTGGCGCCAAGGTGTTCGTACACGGCCATGTAGGACTCTTTGCCCATGCCTTCGAGAATACCGAACAGGGTCGCAGCTTCTTCGGCATTCGAGTTCTCACCCTGGCCCGAGAAGTCCCACTCGACGAACTCATAATCGGACTGGGCACTGAAGAAGCGCCACGACACCACTCCGCTGGAGTCGATGAAGTGCTCGACGAAGTTGTTCGGCTCGGTGACCGCGTGGCCTTCAAAGGTCGGCTGCGGCAAGTCGTTCAAGCCTTCGAAGCTGCGCCCCTGGAGCAATTCGGTGAGGCTGCGCTCCAGCGCCACTTCCAGACTCGGGTGCGCGCCAAACGAGGCGAATACGCCGCCGGTGCGCGGGTTCATCAGGGTCACGCACATCACCGGGAATTCACCGCCCAGGGACGCGTCCTTGACCAATACCGGGAAGCCCTGGGCTTCCAGGCCTTGAATACCGGCCAGAATCCCCGGGTACTTGGCCAGCACCTCGGCAGGCACGTCCGGCAGCGCGAATTCGCCTTCGATGATTTCGCGTTTTACTGCGCGTTCGAAAATTTCCGACAGGCACTGCACCTGGGCTTCGGCCAGGGTATTGCCCGCGCTCATGCCGTTGCTGAGGTAGAGGTTTTCGATCAGGTTGGACGGGAAGTACACCACCTCGCCATCGGACTGGCGTACAAACGGCAGCGATACAATGCCGCGCGCTTCATTGCCGGAGTTGGTGTCGAACAGGTGCGAGCCACGCAGTTCGCCGTCGCGGTTGTAGATCTTCAGGCAGTAGGCGTCGAGGATTTCCGTTGGCAGCTCATCCTTACGGCCCGGCTGGAACCAGCGCTCATCCGGGTAATGCACGAACGGCGCGTTGGCCAGTTCTTCACCCCAGAACTGATCGTTGTAGAAGAAGTTGCAATTGAGCCGCTCGATAAACTCGCCCAACGCCGACGCCAGTGCGCCTTCCTTGGTCGCGCCCTTGCCGTTGGTAAAGCACATCGGCGAGTGCGCATCGCGGATATGCAACGACCACACGTTAGGCACGATGTTACGCCACGAGGCGATTTCAATTTTCATGCCCAGGCCAGCCAGGATGCCGGACATGTTGGCGATGGTCTGCTCCAGCGGCAGGTCCTTGCCCGCGATGTAGGTGCCCGCCTCTGACGTCGAGCCGGGCATCAACAGCGCCTGGGCATCAGCGTCGAGGTTTTCCACCTCTTCAATGACAAATTCCGGCCCGGCCTGCACCACTTTCTTTACCGTGCAACGGTCGATGGAACGCAGGATGCCCTGGCGATCCTTGTCGGAGATATCCGCCGGCAACTCGACCTGAATCTTGAAGATCTGGTTGTAGCGGTTTTCCGGATCAACAATGTTGTTTTGCGACAGACGAATATTGTCCGTGGGGATATTGCGCGTTTCGCAGTACAGCTTCACAAAGTACGCCGCACACAACGCCGACGAAGCCAGGAAGTAATCGAACGGACCCGGGGCCGAACCGTCGCCTTTGTAGCGAATCGGCTGGTCGGCAATCACCGTGAAGTCATCGAACTTGGCTTCAAGCCGAAGGTTGTCGAGAAAGTTGACCTTAATTTCCATGCGGGCACACCAGAATAACGAGCTAAACAAATTGGCCGCTATTATGAGGATTTTCAGCGGGAAGTCTCAGGGTTTTCAGAATTGCCTGCCGATCGGTGCTAACGTCCAGCCACCTCTCGTTGAAGTCATCCGCCCATGTCCATCGCCGATAACCTCCTCGCCTTCACCTTCGCCGCCACCTTGCTCACGCTCACGCCCGGGCTCGACACCGCCCTGGTATTGCGCACCGCCACGGTAGAAGGCAAACGCCAGGCGCTGCATGCCACGCTGGGCATCAACGCCGGCTGTTTGTTATGGGGCGCGGCCGTGGCCTTTGGGCTGGGCGCGTTGATCGCAGTGTCGGAACTGGCGTTCAACCTGCTCAAGTATTGCGGCGCGGCTTACCTGGCGTGGTTGGGGCTCAACATGCTGCTGCGTCCGCGCCGTTCACTGTCACCCGCCGAGGCCGACGGCAAGCCGGGCGGCAACTGGTTTCTGAAGGGCATGCTGGGCAATGTGTTGAACCCCAAGGTGGGGATTTTCTACGTGTCGTTCCTGCCGCAATTCATCCCCCAAGGGCATTCGTTGATTGCCTGGACCTTCGGCCTGGTGAGCATTCACGTGGTGCTGGGCCTGGTGTGGTCGCTGGCATTGATTGGGGCCACCCGCCCCCTGTCGGGTTTCCTGCGCCGGGAGAAGGTCATCCAGTGGATGGACCGCACCACTGGAATGGTATTCGTGTTGTTTGCCGCGCGATTGGCTTTCAGCAAGCGCTGAGCGCGAGTGGCCGTTAGCGCAGGCGGATCGACAGTTCGATGTCATCGGCAAACGGCACCGACAAGTAGCCGTTCTGCGGCGAGCGTACATGGGCCAGGTATTCCGGGCAGTAGTCGGTGTTGTCGGCCACCACCAGCGCACCGGGCCGCAAGTGCTTTTCCACGCGGTTCAGCACCTCGCCATACAGCGCCTTGGCACCGTCCAGCAGCAGCAGGTCGACCACTTCGGGCAGGTGCGTGGCCAACGTGACCAGCGCATCCCCTTCACGGATTTCGATCAGATCACTCACGCCGCCTTCGATGAAATGCTGCCGCGCCAGGGCAATTTTAGACGGCTCGAACTCGCTGCCAATCAATACCCCACCGCCGTTGTCGCGCAGGGCTGCGGCCAGGAACAACGTGGACAGGCCGAACGAAGTGCCGAACTCGACGATGGCCTTTGCTTGAGTGCTGCGCGCCAGCAAATAGAGCAGATTGCCCGTGTCGCGGGAAACCGGCAGCCACAAATCCTTAAGCATCGTGTAGAGCGCCACGTAGTCGGTTTTGCTGTGCATCAGGCGGTCGCGCTCTTCGTCGCTGACACTGTTCAGGCTCGGGCTGGTGGCAGCGCCCGCTTGTTGGTAGAGCCGTTCGATCAAGGGCGCCAAGGGCGCAGTAGTCAGGGTGGTCATGATGGATTTCCGTGTGGTCGGGACTAGAATGCGATTAATTCGTCGCATTAAAAGTATGCGAGTGATTCATCGCCTTCGCTATTCGCGTTAGCCCCGCGGCCGGAGCCCAGCATGACAACCCGCCAGACGCCCCGTATTTCCTCACGCAAACAGCCGCAGCAGGCGCGTTCCACCGAGCTGGTGGCAGCGATCCTCGAAGCGGCTATTCAGGTTTTGGCCAAGGAAGGTGCCACACGTTTCACCACCGCACGGGTGGCGGAAAAGGCCGGTGTGAGTGTCGGTTCGGTGTATCAATACTTCCCCAACAAGGCCGCAATCCTGTTTCGGCTGCAGAGCGATGAGTGGCAGCAGACCACGCAGATGCTGCGCGACATTCTCGACGAAACCGACGTGCCAGCGCTGACTCGCCTGCGCACCATGGTGCATGCCTTTATCCATTCTGAGTGCGAGGAAGCGCAGATGCGCGTGGCGTTGAACGACGCCGCGCCGCTGTATCGGGATGCGCCCGAAGCGCTGGAAGTACGCGCCGCGGGCCAGCAGGCCTTTGAGACCTTCATGCTGGAGTTGCTGCCGCAATTACCTGAGCCAACCCGCGCGCTGGCCTGCGACTTGATCCTGACCACGCTCAGTTCGGTGGGTAAGGATTTTTCCAGCAGCCCGCGTACCGTAGCAGAAATAGCTATTTACGCCGATGGAATGGCTGATATGTTTCGCGCCTACGTGAACGCGCTCAATCATCTGTAATGCACTCATCTCCAGCAAAGGAATGCACATGAACTTCTTCAAGAAGTTGTTCGGCGCTGCCAAAAAGCCCGAAGCCGAAGCGACCCTGTCGACGCCGGTTGACCCGGTTGAAACTCCAGCGGATGCCGCCAATATGGCAGCCCGCATTGCTAGCGAAGAATGCCTGGACCGGCATTGGCAGGCCGTGGGCACTGTGGAGCGCGACGTGCTGACGTACATGATCAGCCCAAGCTTTACCGGCGGTCCTCATTGGCCGTCCACCCGCCAGGCCTACCGAGTGGTGCGCCGTGACGGCTCCATCGTTCTCGCCACCGAGGGCCTGTCCGACCCGTTCGACGATGCCGAAGGGCTGGGTAATGGGTTCGAGATGGAGTTGTTCCTGGAAACCACAGATATACCCAACGATGCCCGTGGTGAGCTGGGTAATGTCGACCCTCTACGCCGCAGCTGGGCGTTCGAACTGCTCGAACACGTGGCCAAAACCGTGGCCAATGCAGGCGGCATCACGCATCAGTTGGACAACCATGGCGTACTGTCCCTGGAACTGCCGGGGTTCAGCCTGTCACACCAGATGAGCGAGCAAGTTCCTAAGCTGTTCGTCACTGAAGACGATGCCACCGGCGTATTGCTCGGTGGGCCGGAACCCGACTTCCCGACCCGCCTGGAAGACATGCCGCTATCGCCCGTACGGCTGGTACCCGTGGTATTGATCACCGCGTCGGAGCTGGAGTACGTGCGATCCGGTGGGCGCGCGGCGCGGGAAGATCTGGTGGAGCGGTTGAAGGCCGCAGGCGTAGGCCATACCAGCAGCCTGTATCGCGCAAGCGTGGTGTGAACAGTCGTTGCGTCGACGCGTTGATTGTTTAACAAAGCCATAACTGAAGGTTCACAAACGACAATTGAACGCGCCTGCGCACGATGGGAGCATCGACGACCATGATTGCGCGCTTAAGCTTGATCCGTCGTCACCTGCTCCCCTCCTCCGCGAAGGTGCAGGCGCGCCCCTGCGAAAACCCTCTGGTCCATATCATCCTGGCCTTCTGGGCGCTGTGGCATTGCCGCCATGCGCGCCCGCCCGACACCCGCCTCTGATTCAAGTCGAATACGCCTCGCCGGCATTCATTTATCAGAAGGATCACCCCATGACCGCAGCCATGCGCCCCGTCATCGGCGCTGCCCAGCGCAGTGACTCGTATTACACCGCCAGCCTCAACGACGCCACCCAATACCCGACCTTGCAAGGCCAGGTCAGCGTCGACGTGGTGATTATCGGCGGCGGCTTCACCGGTGTCGCCAGCGCTGTGGAACTCGCCGAACGCGGGCTCAAAGTCGCGATTGTCGAGACTAACCGTATCGGCTGGGGCGCCAGCGGGCGCAATGGCGGGCAAGTCACCGGCAGCCTGTCGGGTGACGAAGCTATGCGCGCGCAAATGCGCAAGCGCCTGGGCGATGAGGTCGACGATTTCATCTGGCACCTGCGCTGGCGAGGCCATGAAATCATCGAGCAGCGGGTCAACAAATACGCGATTGCCTGCGACCTCAAGCACGGCCACCTGCATGCCGCGATGAAACCCGCGCACTTGACCGAACTGCGCGCCTTTCACGATGAAGCACAACGGCGCGGCATGGGCCAGCACGTCAGCCTGCTCGATGAGACTGCGGTGCGACAGCATCTGGACAGCACGCTGTACCTGGGCGCGCTGAAAAACACACGCAACCTGCACCTGCACCCGCTCAACCTGTGCCTGGGCGAAGCGCGCGCGGCGCAGAGCCTCGGCGCGTTGATTTTCGAGAACTCCGAGGTACTGCAAATCGTGCATGGCGACCGACCTGCCGTGATAACGGCGCAAGGCCGGATCGACGCGCGCCAAATGCTGCTGGCCGGCGATGTGTACCACCAACTCGAACCCAGGCAACTCAAGGGCAAGATATTCCCGGCGATGGGCGGGATTGTCACCACGGCGCCACTGGGCGAACTGGCGCACCAGATCAACCCGCAGGACTTGGCGGTGTACGACTGCCGGTTTGTCCTCGATTACTACCGCCTGACGGGTGATGGGCGATTGTTATTCGGTGGCGGCGCCAATTATTCCGGGCGAGACTCACGCGACATCGCAGCGGAGTTGCGCCCGTGCATCGAGCGCACGTTCCCGGCACTCAAAGGCGTGGACATCGAGTTCCAGTGGAGCTGCGCCATGGGCATTGTGATGAATCGCATCCCGCAGTTGGGCAAACTCTCCGACAACGTCTGGTACTGCCAGGGCTACTCCGGACATGGCATCGCCACCAGCCACATCATGGGCGAGATCATGGCTGAAGCGCTGACCGGCACGCTGTCAGCGTTCGACACCTTTGCCGGGTGCAAGCACATCAAGGTGCCGCTGGGCGATGTGTTCGGCAACCCGATGCTGACGGTGGGCATGTGGTACTACCAGATGCTGGAAAAGCTGCGCTGACACACGGCGCATTCCATGGCACCGGCATTCGCTGCTATGTTTCGCTCCTCGCCAGCGAAGGGATGTGCCATGGAACCGCTAGACATAAACGCCGCATTGATCATCATCGACATGCAACAGGGCATGAACGATCCCAAGCTGGGGCGACGCAATAATCCGCAGGCCGAGTTGCAGATTCAGCACCTGCTCCACGCGTGGAGGCAGGCGCAACGCCCCATCGTCCATGTCCGGCATATGTCTCGCACTCCGGGCTCGGTCTTTTGGCCCGGCCAGCCGGGCTGCGAGTTCCAGCCCGCACTCGCACCGCTCAAGCATGAGCATGTGCTGGAAAAAAACGTTCCGGATGCGTTCACCGCCACAGGCCTGGAGCGCTGGCTGCATGTGCGTTCGATCAAGCAATTGGTGGTCGCTGGGGTAATCACCAATAACTCTGTCGAGTCTACGGCACGCTCCGGCGGCAACCTGGGCTTTGAGGTGATAGTCGCGGCAGATGCCTGCTATACCTTTGATCAAACCGATTTGTCCGGCCGCCTTTGGCCCGCTGAGGACGTGCATACGCTGTCGCTGAGTAACCTGGCGATGGACTACGCCACGGTTATCGAGACACGCGACCTGTTGGCCCGCTGTCAAGCCGGGAAGGGAGATGAGTAAGGGCGCTGGCAAGCGAAGCGTCGTTTGAGTGCCCAACGCTCAGAACACGCCTGCGTTCACCAGCATGTCGACAAGTGCCTCCGGCCATACCGTATCCGCCGTCGATTGCAGCTCGTCAGCGGACCACCAGTGATGATCCGCCATGACCTGGGCTTCCTGTACCGTCCATTCGTCTCGGGAAAGGACTTCGTTTTGCGCATGAACAACAAAATACTGCTCAATGGCTAACACGGTTTCGCCACTGGGTAACATCAGCGAAAACCGGCGGTCTGCCACCGGCGCTTGCACAGTGCTGACCACAATGCCGGTCTCTTCACGCAACTCGCGGAGTGCAGCCGCCTGGAAGGTCTCTCCCTCTTCAACGCCGCCGCCGGGTGTAGCCCAGTAATTTCTGCCGGCCAGCGCCCCCTCTTTATGCACGAACCTGAAAAGAAGCACCTTTCGCGAAGGGCTGATAACCAGCAGCCGAGCGGCTTTTCGCTCACGCATGGGACGTGATTCCTTCTTCAAAAGCCTTACATACGCGTTCGCCAAGCCGCTCGACCAGTCTCACCAAATAGCCGTCCGGGTCCTGCACCAGAAACTCACGCTGCCCAACCTCGACCTCGCCCGCCCGGTACCACACGTCCTGGCTGGCCTTGAACAAGGGATAGCCAGCCGTCTCCAGTCGTTGAATAACCGGGCTTACCGCCGCGACGTCAATCTGCAGATTGATACCGCGTCCAAACGGGCGATACAACGCAGCGGTCAGCCATTGATTGGCCTGGGGGTCGACTTGCTCAAGCATCACCTGGGCGCCGTCCAGGTCGAGGTAGGCAAAGCCGTCTTCCAGACGTTGGTAGGCAACCTTGAACCCCAGGCACGTCACCCAGAACGCCAGGCTCTTGTTCAGATCGGTCACCATCAACTCCGGGACCAGTTTATTTCTCTTCATCATGGACCTGCTTCCATTGCGGGTTAACTCAGTCGCTGGGCAATCTTCCTGCGCAGCTCACCGTGCTGTTCTTCAGCGTAAGGCGTTGCGGTTTTCCAGTCATAGAACCAGACGGGCATCTTGCGCTTGTCGTCCGGCTCCGAGGCGTATCGAGGGAAAATATGGCTGTGTAACTCCGGCTCGGAATTTCCCAGGATCTCGTAGTTCATGCGCACTGCACCGGTGACGTGCAGTACGGCGTCGCCGATCCGGGCCATGTCGAGCAAGTACGTTGCCCTGGTCTGCTCGTCCAAATCATTCAAACTGGCAACCACAGGATCGGGCAACAGCAGGCAATAACCCGGCAGAAACTGCACGTCACCCATCACCGCCCAGCCCGACGCCATGCGGCAGATCACCTTATCGTTGGCACCGTTGCGGGCCAGTTCTACGCGTTGCGAAATCAGCGGCATGCCGTGTCCCCAATAGTGACGTCCATTCAGTCTCTTGCACCGCAATTCATCCGGCGTTTGCCCGCTGAGCTTACATGACCCAAGTATCGATAACCGGTGTTCCGGGCACACGCTGTTGCGCTCAAGCACGTCGAGACCACGCTGATCGACCTGCCGAATTTACACAACAAAAACAATTTTTGTTGTACACAAAATATCGCTAAAGATTTTCCGAGCACGCGCCGAAATAGCAGTGATAGCAAATCGCCGCTCCTGCCCCATGAGTTGACGGTTTGGCCGCCCTCCCCGCTGATGGTCGTCTCGATGAAAATAAAAAATAAGCTGGTGCTCGCGTTTGTATCCGTCGCTTTTATCCCGGTCAGCGTGGTCGCGGTGATCTCCGTGCTGAACACCCGGACCCAGGCCGTCGAGCAGTTCATTGATGGCAGCACCCGCGAAATTCGTCAGATCGATGGCAATATCCGCCAGTTTTTCGATGGCACGATGCAGAACGTCGATCAAATGTCCGCTGATCCTGTATACACTTCCGCGAACACTCTGAAAAATTACCAACCCGCCGATGCTGCCAGCCAACCGATGCCGGCGCAGGCACAACAGGTGATCGACCAGTTCGCCCGGTTCGGCGCCACGCACCCGTCGGCGGCGATTCTGTCGATTGGCCTGGAAGATGGCACCTACGCCAAATGGCCCGACGACCCGCAGTTGGCCAAGTACGACCCGCGCGCCCGTCCGTGGTACAAGGCCGCGATGGCCACCCCCGGCAAGACCGTGCGCACGCCCGCTTACTATTACGACAAAGACGACGTGGCCCTGGTCGGCACCGCGCGGGCGCTTCTGGACACTGCCGGCAAAGCCAAAGGCGTGTTCGTGGTCAGCGTGTCATTGAAAAACCTCACCGAACTGCTCAAAAGCATCAAGCTCGGTGAAAGCGGCTATGTGATGTTGATCGAGGACGGCGTGGTGCTGGTCGACCCGCGTAACGCCGCGCACAACTTCAAGCCGCTCAAAGACCTCGGCGCGCCGTATGCACAGTTGGCCAATACGCCCCAGGGCTCGACCGAGGTGGTGATCGATGGCGTGCGCTACATGGCCAACGTGTGGACCTCGCCCGGCCTTGGCTGGCGTTATGTGGGGTTGATCGAATACAGCGAAGTGATGACTGCAGCCACCCGCATGACCTACCTGACCACGGTAATCGTGGCGGTACTGGTGCTGATTTTCGGGTTGATCGCAGCGGCTTTTTCCAAGGTAATCGTCAAGCCGATCGGCCAGGTCAGTACCGGCTTGCAGTCCATCGCCCAGGGTGAAGGCGACTTGCGCCATGAGCTGCACGTACAAGGCAAGGATGAAACCGCCGAGCTGGCGGGCTGGTTCAACAAGTTTCTCGCCGCGATCCGCCAGTTGATCCAGCACATCGGCGCGGCCTCGACCAACTTGCAGGACGCGTCACGGGTCAACAGCCAGGTGGCGCACAACATGAACGAGGCTGCCGGGCGTCAGCGTGAGGCGGTGGAGCTGGTGTCCACCGCTTTCAACGAGATGGTCGCCACCGCCAACGAAGTGGCGCGTTCGTGCAGCGGCGCGGCGGAATCCGCCGAGAACGGCCATCGCCGCGTGGCCGAGGGCAAGCAGCAAATTGAAGTGACCACCGACAACGTCAATCGCCTGGGCCGGCGGTTGACCGAGTCGTCCCAGGCCATGGTCGAACTGGAAGCCGGCAGCCGCAGCATCAACCAGATACTCGGCACCATTCGCGCCATCGCCGAACAAACCAACCTGCTGGCGCTTAACGCCGCGATCGAAGCTGCCCGGGCCGGCGATCAAGGCCGTGGGTTCGCCGTGGTGGCAGATGAAGTGCGGGCGCTGGCCAAGCGCACGTCCGACTCCACCGGCGAGATCGAGCAACTGCTCGGCACCCTTGGCAGCAAGACCGAGGAAGTCACGCAGAAGATGAGCAGCTGCCTGGACCTGTCGCGGGCCAGCGTATCGTCCATCGAAAACGCGCGGGACAGTTTTGAGGGCATCCAATTGTCAGTGAATGAAATCCGCGACCAGAACCTGCAGATTTCCGCCGCCGCCGAGGAGCAGCACAGCGTGGCCGAAGAAATCAACCGGCATATCCAGCAGATCTATGACGAGGCGCGGCTGGTGGAGAGCCTGGCCAACTCCGCCCAGGACGATTCGGGGCAACTGGCCAAACTGTCGGAAGAGTTGAACGGCTTGGTGGGGCGTTTCAAGTCCTGACGTCGAAATACTCCCGTTGATCAAGGACGATCCATGGGCGTGGCGTTTGTAACAGGACGTTGAACGCCAACCAACCGACCTACGCCTGCTGTGAAACCATCCAGCTCACAAAGGCTTGCAGCCGCGTGTTAAAGGGCTCGCGCTCGGCACTTGGGTTGCGTGCCTCAAACAGAAAGTACGCGATCTGAATGCCCATCGTCGGGTAATGCTGCACGAACAACGCAACATGCTCTTCCAGAGTGTGCGGCCAGCCTAATGCATCATCGGCGCGCAACGTGTGAGTGGCCCGGATCAACCTGCGTGCCGCTTCTCGCTGTAAGCGAAGTCGCTCTGGCTCAGTACCGGCCTGCGTGATGCGTGTGAGATAAGCGCTCAACGCGTGTTCGAAGTCAGCATTCAAGGCCCGGGCGATTTCACGCGAAGGCCTGAATCGCTCGAAGTGCAGAGAGAGGTCATCGCCCCACACACAACGGCAATGATGCTTGAGCCAGAAGCCCCATTTATTGGTGTTTTCAGGCACGAGCACGTCGGCGCGATAACCCAGGTCGAAGTCGATTTTGCTGACGACCGGATGTCGCTGCTCCAGCACCTGGCGCAGCGCTTCCAACGACTCAAGCACCTGCGCACCAGGCTGGTCGCGGGTTACCAGCGTGAGGTCAAGGTCCGAATCACCCGGGCGGGCGTCGCCCCTGGCCACACTGCCATAGACAAAAATAGCCTCCAGCCCCAACCCGGCCTGCGAAAGGGTCGCACACACATCCGTCAGCACGGGCTGGAATTCAGGCTGAAGGGCAGCATCGCCAACGGTTTGTACAAAGCCCTGCGCATCAACACCGGTCACCATGCTCATGGGCGATGCACCTCAATCACCAGGCCTTCCTCCTCACTCGGAGCACAGAAGTGGCGGGTGATCAGGTCAAACTCGGCATCGGTGGCGGCAAAATCATGCTCGCCCCGAGCATTGCGCGCATGCAGGCGAGCGCGGCAGGTGGCGTCATCCAGTTCAAGGTAATGCAGGCGATGGGGCACCTGCGCCGCCTGTGCCAGGCCGAGCAGCCATTCGCGATTGGCCAGTGTATTGGCGGGAAAATCCAGGACCACGCTGACACCAGACTGCAACAGGTTAATCACCAGCGGGCCCAGTACACCGCGAACGCGCTGGGCACGGCTTACGTAATCGGTAATCGAGCGGATCTCACCGGGGTAAAGCTGTGCAAGCCAGTGGTCCTCGCTGAGCACGATGGTCGCGGGCTCGGCGGCGAGGGTTTTAGCCAGTGTGGATTTTCCGGAGGCGATCTTGCCGCAAAGCAGATGCAGGGTGGGCATGGGTCGGTTCCTTATGTCTGGCGCACAAGCATGGCATTTTTTCAGGCCGAACGACGTTGCCAGTGCTTATAAAATGCCAGCGGCGCCAGGTTCTTTTCCTAATGGCCTGGGTGGAATGACAAGCGGGTAATGAGCCGGACCCGCGTGTTCATAATATTTCGACACGAAATATGCTGAACTATCTGACGAACCCCAGGCTCCTTTCCTATGCGCTGCCCCAACCCCAGGGGCGTTGTACAACAAGGAGCCGCCATCACCATGACTACCCTTCCCGTCTACCGACACTCCCTCCCGGGCCCGCTGCACGCGACCCTGCTGGCCGGCACCGTGCCGTTGTTTCTAGGCGCCTTGCTCAGCGACATCACCTACACACAGACCTATCAGATTCAATGGGCCAACTTTGCCTCCTGGCTGATCGCCGGTGCGCTGGTGTTCTGTGGGTTCGCACTGTTGTTTGCACTGGTCAATCTGGTGCGGGCCGAGCGCAAGTCGGGTCAACCGGTTGTGTATGCCCTGCTGCTGTTGGCTACATGGGTGCTGGGCCTGGTCAATGCGTTCCAGCATGCCAAGGACGCCTACGCCGCCATGCCCGCCGGCCTGGTGTTGTCGGTGGTCGTCACCGTGCTGACGATTGCCGCGACCTGGACCGGACTGCGCACAGGAGCCACCAAATGAAAACCTCCCACACACTGACCTTACTCAGCGCTGCCCTGTTATTGACCGCCTGTGGCGGCGAAGGCGACAAGTCCCAGGCCCGCGGCCCCGATCCTAAATTGCCGGAACAGCAAAGCAGCCTGTTGCCGAGCATGAAAATCGCCGAGCCCACGCCGTGGGGCACGCAAAAACCCACGGTGCCTGAAGGCTACAGCGTCACCGCCATTGCCACCGACCTGGCCATCCCGCGGCAAACCCTGGTATTGCCCAACGGCGACATTCTGGTCGCCGAAGGCCGTGGCGGCAGCGCGGCCAAGCTCAAGCCCAAGGATGTGATCGCCAGTGTGATCAAGGCCCAGGGCAACACCAAGGTCAAGGGTGGCAACCGCCTGACCCTGCTGCGCGATGCCGATGGTGACGGTACTTATGAACTGAAGACGGTGTTCGCCGACAACCTCAACGCGCCCTACGGCCTGGCCTTCGCCGACGGCAAACTCTACGTGGCCAACCAGGACGCGCTGGTGCGCTTCGACTATGCCGACGGCCAGACCAAGGCGAGTGGCCCACCCACCAAAATCACCGACCTGCCGGCGCAGATCAACCACCACTGGACCAAATCCCTGGCCGTGAGTGCTGACGGGCGCCAGCTCTATGTGGGCATTGGCTCCAACAGCAATATCACCGAGCGCGGCATGGAAGTGGAAATCGACCGGGCGATGGTCTGGCAGATCGACGCCGCGACAGGCGCACACAAGCCCTACGCCACCGGCATCCGCAACCCGACCGCGCTGACCATTCAGCCCGGTTCCGGACAATTATGGGCGGTGGTCAACGAACGCGATGAACTCGGCCCGGATCTCGTGCCGGACTACCTGACCTCCGTGCGTGAAGGCGCCTTCTACGGCTGGCCCTACAGCTACTGGGGCCAGAATGTCGACCCGCGTGCGCAACCGCAGAACCCGGCGAAAGTCGCCGCTGCGATCAAGCCGGATTACAGCCTGGGTTCCCACGTGGCGGCACTCGGCGTGGATTTCTCCATTGCCGAAATGGGTGAGAAATTCGCCGAGGGTGTATTTGTCGGCGAGCACGGCAGCTGGAACCGCGAGAACCCGGTGGGCTACAAGGTGATTTTCGTGCCGTTCAGCCATGGCAAACCCGCCGGCGAGCCGATTGATTTCGCCACCGGTTTCCGTGGTGATGACGGCAAGACGCGCGGGCGCCCCGTGGGCGTCACGGTGGACCCTAAAGGCGCACTGATCATCGCGGATGACTTGGCCAATACCGTTTGGCGGGTGACGCGGAACCGTTAAACAAAGCGTTTGACTTGGTTGCCTGAGGCAACAATATAATTGCCTCAGACAACCAACCGAGCATCCTCATGTCCGCGCCCCTTGTAGAACGCGCCGCGATCATTCGCGGTTTCAACCGTTTTTACACCCACCAGATCGGCGTGCTGCAGGAACACCTGCTGCAAAGCGACTTCTCGCTCACCGAAATCCGTGTGATGTACGAACTCTCCTCCCGTGGCGACCTGACCAGTGCCGACTTGTGCCAGATGCTTGGCCTGGACGCGGGCTACCTGAGTCGACTGATCAGCGGGTTCGAAAAGAAGGGCCTGATCCAGAAATTCCGGTCCACCGCTGATGCGCGGGCCGTGCAACTGCACCTCAGCGACCTCGGCCGCGCGGTGCTGGCACCGCTGGAACACAAGACCCAGCAAGAAGTCATCGCCTTGCTCCAAACCCTGCCCGAACCGCAACAACAGCAACTGACCGGCGCCATGCAGCGGATCCAGACGCTGCTGCAAGGCCGCACGCCGAGCTACCTGCTGCGCGATCCGCAACCGGGCGATATGGGCTTGGTGGTGCAACAGCAATCGGCGCTGTATGCGCGTGAATACAGCTGGAATTGGGAGTTCGAGGCTTTGGTGGCGGAGATCGTCGCCAAATATCTGCGCGAATTTGACCCAACGTGCGAGCGCTGCTGGATCGCGGAAAAGGATGGCGAGGTGGTGGGTTCAGTCTTCGTGGTGCGCCATGACGAAACGACCGCCAAGCTGCGCATGCTCTACGTGGACGCCAGTGCGCGCGGCATGGGCATAGGTCAGCGTTTGGTGGAGGAATGCCTGCGCTTTGCCCGGCATGCCGGTTATAAAAGCATGCTGCTGTGGACGGTGGACGCGCTGACCGATGCACGCAAGCTGTATCAGAAAGCCGGGTTCAGCTTGGTTGAAGAAGAGGCCACGGTCAGTTTCGGCAAGTCGCTGGTGAGTGAAACCTGGGCCCGCGAGCTGTAAGGCAATTGCCATATGGGAGCGGGCTTGCTCGCGAAAGCGGAGTGTCAGTCGACTGATGTGTGACTGTTCCACCGCCTTCGCGAGCAAGCCCGCTCCCACAGTTGATCTTCGCTGCTCAGAGAATTGCGTCCGCTTAACTGAGTTACAGATCAGTGATTTCCTTGTGGCGTGGCACCAGCGCTTTCATCACGCTCCACGCCACCAGGTACGCCAGCGCACAGATCGCAAACATGATCATGTAGCCGGTGTGAATGTCGTTGATGGACTTGTAATAGTCGAACACCCAGCCACCGATCTTGGTCATCACCACACCGCCCAAGCCGCCCGCCATGCCGCCGATACCGACCACCGAGGCCACGGTTTTTTGCGGGAACATATCCGACACGGTGGTGAAGATGTTGCATGACCACGCCTGGTGCGCCGAAGCGCCAACGCCGATCAGCAACACCGGTACCCAGAAGCTGAGGTAACCGAACGGTTGCGCCAGCAACACCACCAACGGGAACAACGCAATCACCAGCATGGCTTTCATGCGGCCGTCATACGGTGCATCGCCACGTGCCATAAAGTAGCTGGGAAACCAACCGCCGCCGATACTGCCGACCATGGTCATGCTGTACAGCACGGCGAGCGGCATCACGATATCCGCGCCTTTCATGCCGTACTGCGCCGACAGATAAGTGGGCAGCCAGAACAGGAAGAACCACCACACGCCATCGGTCATGAACTTGCCGAAGGCGAACGCCCAGGTCTGGCGGTAGGTCAACAATTTGAACCAGGAGACTTTTTTCGCGGTGGCACCCGCAGGCTCCGGGGTGAAAGGCTGCACCGTCTGGTCGCTACGGATATAGGCCAGTTCTGCAGCCGACAAGCGTTTTTGCTGCTCCGGCTTCTGATAAAGCGCCGACCATACGGCCACCCAGACAAACCCCAACATGCCAATCACCATGAACGCGGCTTCCCAGCCCCACAGGCCGGCAATCAACGGCACGCAGATCGGCGCCAGGATCGCACCGACGTTAGCGCCGGAGTTGAAGATACCAGTGGCCAGCGAGCGTTCTTTCTTGGGGAAGTATTCAGCGGTGGCCTTGATCGCGATGGGAAAATTGCCCGCCTCGCCAATCGCCAATACGGCGCGAGACAGCATGAAGCCGGCAATCGACACCGGAATCACTGCCAGGCCGATTGCGCCGCTGAGCGCAGCGATCCCCTCGCCCATCGGCACCGAAAACGCATGCATGATCGCGCCGGTGGACCAAATGGCAATCGCCACCACGTAGGCGGCCTTGGTGCCGATCTTGTCGACAAACCGCCCGGCAAACAGCATGGAAATCGCATAGACAAACTGGAACACCGCCGCAATGTTGGCGTAATCGGTGTTGCTCCAGCCAAATTGTGTCGACAGCTGCGGCGCCAAAAGGCTTAGCACCTGACGGTCGAGGTAGTTGACGGTCGTGGCGAAGAACAACATCGCGCAGATGGTCCAGCGATAGTTGCCGACGGCCGTGCCGACGCGATGGGCGTTGAGGGGCTCATTCAAATTCATGGCATCACTTTTTATTTTTGTTAGATAGGACATACGCAGTGTCATATGTCGTCGTACAACCATAACTTTTATAGCGGGCTCCCTACACGCTGTCAATCTGAAAGATTGCCGTTTATTGAGGTATCAGGCGGATATAGAAATATTCAACCAGGCACAGTTGTAGGATGACAAACACGAAATACCCGGCTCGGCGCTTTGCCCGGCACATCATCGAGCACGCCGAAAGGCTTCAGCCCAAGCTTCTCCAGCACCCGAATCGAGGCCGCGTGATCGGGCCGTACCAGCCCGAATACCTCGGGAAAATTGAGGGTTTCGAACGCCAGCACCAGCGCATCACGACCCAGTTCGGTGGCATAGCCCTGCCCCCAGGCCTCGACCGCAAAGCGATAACCCAGGTTGATGCGCCGCTCGGTCAGGTAATTGAGCGGCGCGACACCGCCGAAGCCAATCAGGTGGTGCGGTGCTTCGATGCGCGCAATCGCCCACCAGCCGTAACCCTGAGTGGCCCACTGTTCAAGCCAGCGGTCGAGCAAGCGATGGGCATCGTCAAGGCGGGTCATGGGACCGACAGGATTGAACAGGTTCGTCTGTGGATCGCCGAAGATCGCGAACAATCGCTGCACGTCGCTGGGCGATGGTTTGCGGTAGACCAGCCGCGGGGCAGTGTCGGGCATTCTGATAACTCCCTGGTTAAACCGTGAAGTTCAATGCATCTGCAAAAAAACGCAATTAGTGGTGAATTATTTCGTGTCGGCTTGTATCTGAACTGACAGAGCGGTGCCATCGCAACGATGGCACCTCCCCTGTTCAGTTTTAGAGTGGCCCGCATGAAATTACGTAAGAAAAGCGTCAAACCCATTGGATTAAAAGACATCACGATTGTCGACGATGCCAAGGTGCGCAAGGCGATCACCGCCGCCGCACTGGGCAACGCCATGGAGTGGTTCGACTTCGGCGTCTACGGTTTTGTCGCCTATGTGCTCGGCAAGGTGTTCTTCCCGGACGCATCGCCCAGCGTACAAATGATCGCGGCCTTGGGCACGTTCTCCGTGCCCTTCCTGATTCGCCCCCTGGGCGGCCTGTTCTTCGGCGCCCTGGGCGATAAATACGGACGGCAGAAAGTCCTCGCCGCAACCATCGTGATCATGTCCCTGAGCACCTTCGCCATTGGCCTGATTCCAGGGTACGCATCGATTGGCATCTGGGCGCCGATCCTGTTGTTGCTGTGCAAAATGGCCCAGGGTTTCTCGGTGGGCGGTGAATACACCGGCGCCTCGATCTTTGTCGCCGAATACGCGCCGGACCGTAAACGCGGGTTCCTCGGCAGTTGGCTGGACTTCGGCTCCATCGCAGGCTTCGTGCTCGGCGCCGGTGTGGTCGTACTGATTTCCACGATATTGGGTGAAGCCGATTTCGAGGCCTGGGGCTGGCGCCTGCCGTTCTTCCTCGCCTTGCCCCTGGGCATGATCGGCCTCTACTTGCGCCATGCGCTGGAAGAAACCCCGGCCTTCCAGCAGCACATGGACAAACTTGAACAAGGCGACCGCGAAGGCCTGACACACGGCCCCAAAGTATCGTTCAAAGAAGTGGCCACCCAGCACTGGCGCAGCCTGCTGACCTGCATCGGTATCGTCGCGGCCACCAACGTGACCTATTACATGCTGCTCACGTATATGCCGAGCTACCTCTCGCATAACCTGCATTACAAAGAAAACAGCGGCGTGCTGATCATCATCGCGATCATGGTCGGCATGCTCTTCGTGCAACCGTTCATTGGTTTTGTCAGCGACAAAATCGGCCGCAAGCCCTTCATCATCGCCGGCAGCATCGGCCTGCTGTTCTTGGCCATCCCGGCGTTCATGCTGATCACCAGCGGCAAGATCGGCCTGATCTTCGCCGGCTTGCTGATCCTGGCCGTGATCCTGAACTTCTACATCGGCGTCATGGCCTCGACCCTGCCCGCGATGTTCCCCACTCACTTGCGCTACAGTGCGTTGGCCAGTGCGTTCAATGTCTCGGTATTGATCGCCGGCCTGACACCGACGGCGGTGGCCTGGCTGGTGGAAAGCACCAACGACCTGTTCATGCCTGCTTACTACCTGATGGTGTTTGCCGTGGTCGGCCTGATCACCGGCCTGACCATGAAGGAAACCGCCAACAAGCCCCTGCGCGGCGCGGCACCAGCCGCCTCGGACATGGCAGAAGCCAAGGAGATACTGCAAGAGCACCACGACAATATCGAGCAGAAGATCGAAGACATCGACGCCGAAATTGCCGCACTCGAAGCCAAGCGCCAGAACCTGGTGCAGCAGCATCCTCGGATTAACTAACACCTGACCGTGCGTGGTGGTTCGCGCCGCCACGCCATTGGAGTGCTCAGCATGATTCCAAGCGTCACCGCAGCACATTCGTTACTCAGCGCCGCTGAACGCGCGGCCATCGCCGAAATAGAAGCGACCACCAGCATTCTGCAGCTGGTCACCCGTCTGACCGGCATGCGCTTCGCCGGTATCGCCAAATTCACCGATCTGGAATGGGTGGTGTGTTCAGCCTATGACCCGCTGCAAATGGGGATTCATGTCGATGACGTACTCGACCTGGAAACCACCCTGTGCAGTGAGTTCTGCATCAACCCGCAAACATTGTTCATCCCGCAAGTCAGCCGGAACGGCCGCTTTGCGGCGCGCCCGGTGGTCAAGCAATACGCCATCGAGAGCTATGCCGGCGCGCCAATCTTCCTGCCCGACGGCCGCCTGTTCGGCGCACTGTGCGCACTGGATTCGCGGGCGATGCTGTTTGACGACCCCAATCTGCCGGAAACCCTCAGCCTGTTTGCGCGGCTGATTGGCTGTATTTTCTTCGCTAACTTGACGGCGGCTGATCAGTGACTTTGCCGCGCAGCGCGGCCATATCGCGCTTGGGCGGCATACCAAACAGTCGGCTGTACTCACGGCTGAACTGTGACGGGCTTTCATAACCGACCTTGAACGCGGCGCTGGAGACATCCTGATGCTCATTCAACATCAAGCGCCGCGCCTCGTTCAGGCGTAACCACTTCTGATACTGCAACGGGCTCATCGCCGTCAGCTGGCGAAAGTGATGGTGAAAGGTGGCGGCGCTCATTTGCACGCGCGCAGCCAATTCATCCACGCGCAACGGCGCGTCGTAATTGAGTTTCAGCCAATCGATCGCCTTGGCAATCCGATAGCCCTGCCCGTCCACGGCGCAGATCTGGCGCAGTCGACCGGCTTGATCGCTCTTCAACAGCCGATAGTGGATCTCGCGCTGAATCAAGGGGGCGAGCACCGGTATCGCCTCAGGCTCATCCAGCAACGCAACCAGGCGTGCAAACGCCGTCAGCATGCCTTCGGTGACAGTGCCGATGCCGACCCCCTTCATCACCGCCCGTTGACGGGTTGGCGGCATATCACTCTGGGCGATCAATTCGGCCAGGATGCGCACATCCAGCTTGAAGGTCAGCCCCAGACAAGGTTTCGCCGGGCTGGCGGCCAGCACCTCTGAGTTGGCCGGAATGTCCAGCGAGGTCAGCAGAAAGCGCGACGTGTCATACGGGTAGCCCTCGCCGCCGACCCAAAGCTGCTTCTCGCCCTGGGCGACCAACACGATGCTGGGTTCGACCATGCATACCACCGGCGTCGCCGGCTGCTCGCGCCGATAAAAGCCCAGGCCGGGAATGGGCATGGGGTAATCGCCCGGTGCTGAAACCCGCGAACCAATGGACTGGATCAGCGCCTCCAGGGGCGATGGATTGATCTTCATAGCGGGCTCTGTCCTCTCTTCAGTGAACTTTACCCCGGTCGGGGTCTGAGCGTCCCCGACATGTGGCAAGACTCAGAGGATCAGGCAAGTAATCCAGTGGAACGCACTACAGAAGCCCCGCCCCCATCGGGAAAATGTGCGCACCAACCTCCTCAAGGATCAACGCATGAAACGCTTCTTGCTCGCCCTGTGTGTGCTGGTCACGTCTTTTTCTTCACTTGGAGCCGATATGTCCAACGGTGCTGACAACTTCTACACAAGCGACAAGGTGACGGTGGAAAAGGTCACCTTCAACAACCAGTACGGCATGCCCGTTGCGGGCAATCTGTTCATCCCCAAGGGCTTTGCCTCGGGTTCGAAGAACGCCGCAATCATAGTCGGCCACCCGATGGGCGCCGTCAAAGAACAGAGCGCAAACCTTTACGCCACCAAAATGGCCGAACAAGGCTTCGTCACCCTTTCACTGGACCTGTCGTTCTGGGGTGAAAGCGCAGGCGTGCCGCGCAACGCGGTGTTGCCCGATCTCTACACCGAAGCCTTCAGCGCCGCCGTGGATTACCTCGGCACCCGCCCACTGGTTGATCGAGAACGCATCGGCATTATCGGTATCTGTGGCAGTGGCAGCTTCGCCATCGCTGCCGCCAAGATCGACCCACGCCTCAAGGCCATCGCCACGGTCAGCATGTACGACATGGGGGCGGCCAATCGCAACGGCCTCAAGCATGGGGTGACACTGGAGCAGCGCCAACAGCTGCTTCGCCAGGCCGCCAACCAGCGCTATGTGGAATTCCAGGGTGGCAACACCGCCTATACCGGCGGAACCCCGCTGACCCTCACCGGCGATGCGGTGGGCGATGAGTTCTACGACTTCTACCGGACCCCGCGCGGCGAATTTACCCCGGCCGGTGCGTCGCCCCAAACGACCACGCGGCCGACGCTGACCAGCAACGTGAAGTTCATGAATTTCTACCCGTTCAACGACATCGAGACCATCTCCCCGCGCCCGCTGTTGTTGATTACCGGCGCCGACGCCCACTCCCGCGAGTTCAGTGAAGACGCCTATCGGCGTGCTGCCGAGCCCAAGGAATTGGTGATTATCCCGGGTGCCGGCCATGTGGACCTGTACGACCGGGTCGACCTCATCCCGTTTGCCAAGCTCAGCACCTTTTTCAAAGGCCACTTGAAGTAATGTCCGATAACACTCATACGCACAACTGGGGTGCCGTGTTCGCGATGTCATTGGCGGCATTCGCCCTGGTGGCCTCCGAATTCATGCCCGTAAGCTTGCTCACGCCCCTGGCGAGCGACTTGCACATCTCTGAAGGCCAGGCTGGCCAGGGTATTTCGGTATCCGGGTTGTTTGCCTTGCTCACCAGTCTGATCATCGCTGCTGTCGCAGCGCGGGTTGAACGCAAACGCCTGCTGCTGGCATTGACCTCGCTGATGATTCTGTCCGGCACCGTGGTGGCGTTAGCGCCGAACTATCTGACATTCATGCTCGGTCGCGCGCTGATCGGCGTGGCCATTGGTGGTTTCTGGTCACTGTCAGCCGCTACCGCGATGCGCCTGGTGCCTTTGGCGCAGGTGCCGCGCGCCTTGGCGATCGTCAACGGCGGCAACGCGCTGGCGACCGTGATTGCGGCACCGTTGGGCAGCTTTCTCGGCGGGCTGATCGGTTGGCGTGGCGCGTTCTTTTGCGTCATCCCGGTCGCCGTTGTGGCCGGCGCCTGGCTGCTGGTGAGCCTGCCTTCGCTCAAGCACGACGACAGGGTCAAGACGCGCAATGTGTTTCGCCTGATGAAGGATGCCCGGGTAGCCCTGGGCATGCTGGCCGCCAGTGGGTTTTTTATGGGTCAGTTCATGCTGTTCACTTACCTGCGCCCGTTCCTGGAAACGGTAACCCAGGTCAGTCTTTCCATGCTGTCACTGATGTTGCTGGTGCTCGGCCTGGCCGGGCTTGCCGGGACGTTCCTGATTGAGCGTTTTCTGAAAAACCACCTGTACCACGCGCTGACGGCCATCCCGTTATTGATGGCAACAATTGCCCTGGCGCTGGTGGCATGGGGCAGTTCGCCGGTGGCGACCACTGTTTTGCTGGGCCTGTGGGGCCTGGTTGCCACCGCCGCGCCGGTGGGCTGGTGGACCTGGCTGTCGCGGGTCCTGCCTGACGATGCCGAGGCGGGAGGCGGACTGATGGTGGCGATTATCCAATTGGCGATTGCCTGCGGCGCCACGCTTGGGGGTGTGGTGTTCGACCTGAGTGGCTACCGGGCGACCTTTGAACTGAGCGCGGGTTTGCTGGGTATCGCTGGCCTGCTGGCTTACCTGACCTCACGGCGTGTTTCGGTGACACGTGTGGCAACGCGCACTACCTGAAAAACTGACTCGGTGTCTTGCCAAACTGTTTCTTGAACATGCTGGTAAAGGCACTCGGGCTTTCGTAGCCCAACTCGATGGCGACATCAATAATCTTCTCCCCTACCGCAATGCGCTCCAGCGCCAGCAGCAACCTTGCCTGTTGGCGCCATTGGCCAAACGTCAGGCCGGTTTCCTTGCGGAACAGGCGCTGGATGGTCTTCTGGTCCAGGTCCAGTCGATCACTCCAATCAGCGACCGTCGACGCATCGCCAGGGTCGTGTTGCAGCGCCTGGCAAACCCGGTTGATCCGTGGGTCGACGGGCTGTGGCAGCGACAAGGGCAACGCCGGAAGAATCGCAAGTTCGTCGAGGATCAGGTGCATGATCCTGGCGTCGCGCGAATCTTCGGCATACGGCGGCTTCAAACTCACCGACGCCTTGATCAGCTCGCTCAGCAACGGCGAGATACTCACCGCCTTGGTCTCGGTCGGCAGGTTCGGGAAGGCATCGGGCCGCACAAACACACTGCGCATCTTCAATGTGCCCACGCAGCGCAGCGAGTGGACTTGCCCGCTGGGCATCCAGAAGCCGCGACTGGACGGCACTGTCCACTGGTTCTGCGCCGAGTGCACCACCATCACGCCTTCGATGGCGTACAGCAGTTGATGCTTCTCGTGGCGATGTTCGGGTATCACCCAATTCTCGGGATAATCGGTGGCGGAACTGATGACCGCCCAATCGCCCGCGTCGATCTCCTGCAGAAATAAATCCAGTGGTTTTATCATTTCGCCCTTTTTGCGACAGTTGCCTCCCGAATTTCGTGAGACAGGCATTTTTGTCGAATCTAGCATGAACGCCGAAACAATTAGAAATGGGCAGCCGGCATCGTACTGGCTGCCCCTGTTCGCTGCCTTGTATGGAATGCCTGCATGTCGACCCTGACCGCGTCACCCGCCGCTGCAACCACTGCGCCCCAAATAAGCCCGCTGGTCATGCGCGTTCTCGGCGCCTGCGCCCTGGCGCACATGATCAATGACCTGATCCAGGCCGTGCTGCCGTCGATTTACCCGATGCTCAAGGCCAATTACGGGCTGAGCTTCACCCAGGTGGGCCTGATCACCCTCACCTTCCAGCTGACCGCCTCCCTGCTGCAACCCTGGATCGGCTACCACACCGACCGCCATCCCAAACCCTGGCTGCTGCCGGCGGGCATGGTGTGCACCTTGATCGGCATTCTGATGCTGGCGTTTGTCGGCACGTTCCCGGCGATACTGCTGGCGGCGGCGCTGGTCGGCGTCGGCTCGTCGACCTTCCACCCGGAAACATCCCGCGTGGCCCGTCTGGCTTCCGGCGGCCGCTACGGCCTGGCGCAATCGACCTTCCAGGTCGGCGGCAACACCGGCAGCGCTTTCGGCCCGTTGCTCGCGGCGGCGATCATCATTCCCTACGGCCAAACCCACATTGCCTGGTTCGGGCTGTTCGCGGTGTTTGCGATTCTGGTGCTGTATGGCTTGAGCCGCTGGTACCGCCACCACCTCAACCTGTTCAAGCTCAAGCAAGGCGGTAAAGCCACCCATGGTTTGTCCAAAGGACGCGTGACGTTTGCCCTGGTGGTACTGGCGCTGCTGGTGTTTTCCAAATACTTCTACATGACCAGCCTGACCAGCTACTTCACCTTCTACCTGATCGAAAAGTTCCAGCTGTCGGTGGCCAGTTCGCAGATGTACCTGTTCCTGTTCCTTGGCGCGGTAGCGGTCGGCACCTTTGCCGGCGGCCCTATCGGCGACAAGATCGGCCGCAAGAAAGTCATCTGGTTCTCGATCCTCGGCGCCGCGCCCTTCACCCTGGCGCTGCCCTATGTCGACCTGTTCTGGACCGCGGTGCTCAGCGTGGTGATCGGCTTTATCATCGCCTCGGCCTTCTCCGCTATCGTGGTCTTCGCCCAGGAACTGGTGCCGGGCAATGTGGGGATGATTGCCGGTATTTTCTTCGGCCTGATGTTCGGTTTCAGCGGGATCGGCGCCGCGCTGTTGGGCTTGCTCGCCGATAACCATGGCATCGAGTACGTCTACAAGATCTGCTCGTTTCTGCCGCTGGCGGGCATCCTCACGGTATTGCTGCCCTCGACCAAAGGCGTCTGACCGGTCGATCATGCCTGGCGCTTGGCGCACATGCGCCCCAGCGCCAGGCATGGGGGTGCTGAAGGGTGTTCCTTGACAAGGCGGCCATGCCGCCATCTCAAGCACGCTCTCTTGCCACGAAAACCGTGATTCATATCAGCCTGGCAACCACCTGGCTGCCCAGCCCGAACAGACAAACCACGCCCACTGCGTACGTCAGCGTGCGCCAGGGCTGAAGCCCCGTCAGATAGGTTACCGTGTGCGCCACCCGGGCCAGGGTAAAACACCCAAATAGCCAGCCAGTGACAACCTCGGCACTGCCCAGCGCCACGCATAACCCACCCACTGCAAAAAACAGCGGAATGTTCTCCAAGTCATTGGCCCAGGCCTGTTTCGCTCGACTGACGGGCGCCAGCTCCTCTGGTCGCGCGGCGCGGCTGAAGAGCGCTGCATCTTCAACATTGGTGAACGCCAGCCCACGAATTCGGAAGAACCCCTGATAGCAGGAAATCGCAAACATCTTCAGGCACAGCACCAGCACGCAGATTGCGTAGACACTCAACAGGTCATTCATTTCGGTCCCCATTCACCACGATATAGAGCAACGGCCCCACCGAAACGAACACCGCCGTCAGTACAAAATAGGGCCACAGTGACACCGCCGAGCGCCCTCGCTTGCGCGCATCCCGGTACATCCACACACACGCCAGCACTGCCATCAGGTACAGGTCGATCACCACCTGCGCGGTGTCCGGCCGGGACATCAATTCCCACCCGAAGGCCAGCAGCGATTGTTCAGCAGTGAGCAGTGTGGCCAGGGTGTACAGCGAAAATCCGAGCAAGCCGGCCCAGGCGATATAGGGTCTTTGCATGGTCTGTTCCTTGACGTGATCGAGGCTCACGATAGTGATATGGTCGTGCCTCTCGCAATGACCTCGGAGGTCATCATTACGCCATGGACGCCCCCTCTACCGCCGGCGAACACCTGCGCCAATTGCGTCGCCACGCCAGGCTGAGCCAGCTGGACCTGGCGCTGATCACCGGCGTTTCGCAACGCCACCTCAGTTGCCTCGAAACCGGCCGCGCCAAGCCGAGCCCAGGCACGCTGCACATGTTACTCACGGCGCTGGACGCACCGCTTGAGCAGTGCAACCGCGTATTCCTCGCCGCCGGCTACGCCCCACGCTACACCGCCACCCCACTCGCCTCGCCAGCCATGGCCGCCATTCGCGAAGCGGTCAGCCATGTGCTGCACGCCAACAACCCCGCCCCGGCGATTCTGCTGGGCAGCGAGTGGCAAGTGCTGGCGGCGAATGCCAGCGCCGGGCTGTTGTTTGAACAGGTGGGGCTCAAGCAAGATGCCGCTGACGGGCTGAACCTGCTGACAACTTTGCTGCAACCCGGCGGGCTGGGTGACCACCTGCTCAATGCCGATGAGATCCGCACCCTGGCCTGGCAACGCGCAAGCCGTGAGGCACTGAGCAACCCGGCCCTGGCGACGTTGCTGGCGAGTTTGCCGACACCCGCCAGCACCGAACTGCCCAGGGAAATGCCGCCGCTGGTGCTGACGCGCATCCGTTCGCCCCACGGCGAGCTGAACTTCTTGTCGACCTTCACCACCTTCGGCATGCCCCAGGACATCACCCTGACCTCGCTGCGTATCGAACATCTGATTCCCGCCGATGAGCCCACGTGGCAAGTCATGCGCGCTGCCTACGCGGATTATGCGGCGCTGGTTTTGTGAAATATCTGTCCGTAGACTGCCGCCATACCTCCCACTTGAAGGCGGCGAAAAAAACGTGATGCAAGTTACCGAAGTCTCCATTGCCCAATTGCGCGCGGCGCTTGAAGCCGGCCAGACCACTGCCGTTGAACTGGTCAAGGCGTACCTGGCGCGGATCGATGCCTATGACGGCCCGCAGACCGCAACCGCGTTGAACGCCGTCGTCGTGCGCAACCCCGAGGCCCTTAAAGAAGCCGAGGCGTCCGATGCGCGCCGGGCGCAGGGTAAAACCCTGGGGCCATTGGACGGCATTCCCTATACCGCCAAGGACAGCTACCTGGTCAAGGGCCTGACGGCAGCTTCGGGCAGCCCGGCCTTCGCCAAGCTGGTCGCGCAGCGCGATGCGTTCACGATCGAACGCCTGCGGGCCGGCGGCGCCATCTGCCTGGGCAAGACCAACATGCCGCCGATGGCCAATGGCGGGATGCAACGCGGGGTTTATGGCCGTGCCGAAAGCCCGTATAACGCCGACTACCTCACCGCACCATTCGCTTCCGGCTCGTCCAACGGCGCCGGCACCGCCACGGCGGCCAGCTTCGCGGCATTCGGCGTGGCGGAAGAAACCTGGTCGAGCGGGCGCGGCCCGGCTTCCAACAATGGCCTGTGCGCCTACACCCCTTCCCGTGGGGTGATTTCGGTGCGCGGCAACTGGCCGCTGACGCCAACCATGGACGTCGTAGTGCCGTATGCGCGCACCATGGCTGACCTGCTGGAAGTGCTCGACGTGGTCGTCGCCGAAGACCCCGACACCCGTGGCGACCTGTGGCGCCTGCAACCCTGGGTGCCGATCCCGAGCGTGGCCTCGGTGCGCCCGGCGTCGTACGCCGAGCTGGCCGTCAATAGCCAAGCCCTCGCCGGTAAACGTTTGGGCGTGCCGCGCATGTACATCAACGCTGACCCCGAGGCCGGCACCAGCGAAAAGCCCGGGATCGGCGGGCCGACCGGGCAAAAGATCAACACCCGGGCCAGCGTCATCGACCTGTGGCACGCCGCACGCCAGGCACTCGAAGCCGCCGGTGCCGAAGTCATCGAGGTGGACTTCCCGCTGGTGTCCAATTGCGAAGGCGACCGCCCCGGCGCGCCGACGGTGTTTACTCGCGGCCTGGTGTCCAAGGAGTTCCTGCACGATGAATTGTGGGAACTGTCGGCCTGGGCCTTCGATGACTTCCTGCGCGCCAACGGCGACCCAGCGCTGAACCGCCTGGCGGACGTCGATGGGCCGAAGATCTTCCCCCACGACCCTGGCACCCTGCCCAACCGTGAAGATGACCTGGCCGCCGGCATGGATGAATACGTGCGCATGGCCGAACGCGGCATTACGCCGTGGAACGAGATCAGCACTGTACCGGATGGCCTGCGTGGCCTGGAGCAGACCCGGCGCCAAGACCTGGAAGACTGGATGGACAACCTGGGGCTCGACGCCGTGCTGTTCCCGACCGTGGCCGATGTGGGCCCGGCCGATGCCGACGTGAATGAAGCCAGTGCCGACATCGCCTGGAGCAATGGCGTCTGGGTCGCCAACGGCAACCTCGCCATCCGCCACCTGGGCGTGCCGACCGTCACCGTACCGATGGGCGTGATGGCCGATATCGGCATGCCGGTCGGCCTGACCTTTGCCGGGCGGGCATACGATGACTCGGCGCTGCTGAGCTTGGCCAGCGCGTATGAAGCCACCGGCAGCAAACGCCTGATTCCGCCGCGCACACCGCCGCTATAGAAGTTGTGGGAGCTGGCTGTATTTCACATCAAGCCATGTAGAGCCACAACGGCCTAAACGCGATCAACCCGGGGGAGCGGGCTTGCTCGCGAAAGCGGAGTGTCAGGTGATGCATCTGGTGACTGACACACCGTCTTCGCGAGCAAGCCCGCTCCCACATTTTGACTGTATTTCAAGTCGAGCTCGGTGGGAGCTGTGTTTTAGATCAGGGCATGCAGCGCCACAACGGCCTAAACGCGATCAACCTGGGGGAGCGGGCTTGCTCGCGAAAGCGAAGTGTCAGGCGATGCATCAGGTGACTGACACACCGTCTTCGCGAGCAAGCCCGCTGCCACATTTTGACTGTATTTCAAGTCGAGCCAGGTGGGAGCTGTGTTTTAGATCAGGGCATGCAGCGCCACAACGGCCTGAACGCGATCAACCTGTGGGAGCGGGCTTGCTCGCGAAAGCGGAGTGTCAGGTGATGCATCTGGTGACTGACACACCGTCTTCGCGAGCAAGCCCGCTGCCACATTTTGACTGTATTTCAAGTCGAGCCAGGTGGGAGCTGTGTTTCAGATCACGCCATGTGCGGCACGGCAATCAGCAGGATCGCGGTGCCATGGGCGATCGTCGCCGGTAACACGCCATAACGCATGCGCACCAGCGCGCACGCCAGGCCTTCGATCAGGGTAAACAGCAACACCGGCCAGCCCAATTGGGTGACGCTTAAGGCCAGGAAAGCATGACAGGCTGCAAAGGCCACGCCGCTGATCAACGCCGCCCGCAACGGGGTGACCTGCTGCTCCAGATAGCCCTGTAAAAAGCCGCGAAACAGCACCTCCTCCAACGCATTGGCGCCATACGCCAATACCACCATGCCAGGCAGCCACACCCAGTAGCCGTGGATCGCGGACGCCTCGATGCCTTGGTAAACCCGCAACGGCACGCCGATCAAGCAGCCCACGGCCAGCGCGACAGCCAGGCCAACCGTCGGGTTGCCGATGGACCAGCGCACCCACTGCCACAGCTCCGGTGCTATCCGTGCAAGCAGCACTATCAACAGCAGCGAAAAACCACCCAGCGCCGCCAACACAAAGGCATTGCCGCTGAATGCAATCTGCACATCGCCGCTCAACGACCAGATGCCCAACGGCGTCATCGCATCACGCAGCAACACAAATGCCATCAGCAAGATAAGGATGCGTACCGCGGCCAACGCTTTGGGCGTAAGCGCGAACCACAAGCCAAACAGCAGCACGCCGGGTGCCAGGTAGTGTGCGTAGTTGACCAGCACCACCATGCCTGAGGTAATCATCAACGGTTATTCCCGCAGGTTAAGCGTGAGCAATGGCCAGCATTTCGATTTCAACCGCCGCTGATTTTGGCAACTGCATCACACCAACCGATGTCCGTGTATGCGCCCCGGCGGCACCGAGGATTTCATGCAGCAGGTCGGAGGCCGCATTGGCCACTTCGCTCTGCTGGTCGAAATCTTCAGCGCTGCGCACGTACACCGCAATGCGCGGGATTGCCTTGACCTGATCCAGCGAACCCAAGGCCTGCTTGAGCAACCCCAGGCAACGCAATGCGCTGATACTCGCAGCGATTTGCGCCTGGGCCAGGGTCAGGCTTTCACCGACTTTGCCCGGCAGTACGATGGTGTCGCCGACACGGGGAATCTGGCCACTGATGTACAGGTGGTTACCGTCGCGCACCAGCGGCGTGTAGTTGCCGCCGATTTTGAATGTTTCCAATAGATAGCCGATGCGCTCTTGCGCGGCCTGGTATTTCTGATCCGGTGTCATGCGTGTGAATCCTCCTGGCGACGTTGCCATTCATCCACCACATCGCCCAGCGTCTTGGGGATGTCGTTGCGAATCCAGGCCATCAACGGCCGGTCGAACTTGAACGACGGGCCGCAGTGTTCAAGCATGAATCGGCGAACTTTCTGGGTATTTTTATAGTGTGGCGTCACGGGGGTGGCGCGGGTCATGACGCCGCTGTGCCAGTCAAAATCCATTTTGCACCTCGGGCGAGTTGTTGTTTCGGCAGTAGCATAGCGATGTGCTACTGGTGCAGGAAGTGGCAAGCGCACGCCTTGGCGCATATTTGATGTGTTGGGACGTCGTATAAGACAGTCTTATTTCCATGAAGCCTTTAGGCCTTAACTTTTTAAGACTTTTAAAAATTTCACTTTCCTTCCCAGACGAAAATATTGCATGGTTGTACGACGACTAAAGTGGTCGTTGCGCCCCCCACAACAATAAGGAAACACCCATGCCAAACGTCAAAGTGCTGATCGGTTTTCTGTGCCTGTTTTCCTGTTATGTCGCAGCGGCGCCTGCCGCCGCTGAAAAGGATGTGGCTCAAGCGGTCGACCAACTGACCCAAGCCATGCTGCACCTGGACCTCAAGCAGCTTCACGCGCTGACTTCCGACAAACTCACCTACGGCCATTCCAGTGGCAAAGTGCAGGACAAGGCGCAATTCATCGCCGATCTGGAAACCCACACCAGCGCCTTCAAGACCCTCGAAATGCAGAACCAGACCATCACCCTGCAAGGCGACACCGCCCTGGTGCGCAACCACTTTCACGCGCTGGCCGTGAACAGCGGCGTCGACGTGCCGACCGACATCGACAACTTTCAGGTCTGGCAGAAGCAAAAAGGCAAGTGGCTGCTGATCGGGCGTCAGGCGTACAAATACTGATGACCACGGTGAGCCGCCCAAGCTCGGCTCACCACTGCACCACTCTGCGCACGCGCACCAGCGCCGTGCGCAGCGCCGCCATGTCCACCGAGCCCAGCGCCAGGCGCAGCGCATGCGGCACACACGCCGAGACGGCAAACGGCTCGGCGGTGGACACCGAAATGCCCTCGTGTTGCAGGGTCATGGCGACCTGATCGGCCCGCGCTTCTTCTTGCAGCGGCAACCACAAAAAATACGACGAGGGGTGGCTGATGTAATGCACCCCAGCCAACACCTGCGCGGCCAAGGCTTGTCGCGCCTGGGCATCCTGGCGCTTTTGCGCTTCCAGGCGGGCGACGGTGCCGTCCTCGATCCAGGCGACGGCAATTGCGCTCACCACCCCGGGCACGTTCCAGGTGGTGGCCATGATGGTGCGTTCAATCGCCTTTACCCATGCCGCAGGCGCCGCAACAAAACCGACGCGCAAGCCGGTGGCGACACTCTTGGACAGCCCGCCGACGTACACCGTGCGTTCAGGCGCCAGGGCCGCCAGTGGCGGCGGTGCGTCCTCGGCCAGGTACGCGTAGGCCGCATCCTCGATCAGCATCAGGTGGTGCTGGCGGGCGATGGCCACCAGTTGTGTTCGTTGCTCCAGGCTCATCACCCAGCCCAACGGGTTATGCAGGGTCGGCATGCTGTACACAGCGCGCACCGGCCGCTGGCGACACAGGCGTTGCAAAGCCGCCAGGTCCGGGCCTTGGGCAGTGACCGCGATTGCGACGATTTCCAGGTGCAAGGTTTCCCCCAGCACCTTGAACCCCGAATACGTCAACGCGTCGACGGCGATCACATCCCCTGGCTTGAGCAACGCCATCATCGCCACCGCCAAACCGTGCTGGGCGCCGCTGACCACCAGCACCTGCTCGGCCTCCACCGCCAGCCCTCGGCTCAACAGGTGGCGAGCCATGGCCGCGCGCTCATGCAAACGGCCGGCATGGGGCTGGTAACGCAGCAACGCTTCCAGGTCGCCCGATAACGCCAGTTGGCGCAAGGCCGTGCGCAACAGCTCCGCCTGCCCCGGCAGCGACGGGTAGTTGAAGTTAAGGTCGAGCATCCCCGTCGCGACGCTCATCTGCCCACTGCCCTGCCCTGGCGGCAACGCAATCTCGCGCACAAACGTGCCACGGCCGGTTTCACCGCTGACCAGGCCCATGGCCTCAAGTTCGGCGTACACCCGGCTCGCGGTCACCAGTGCCAGGCGGTGGTCGGCGGCCAGTTGCCGGTGGGTGGGCAGGCGCGTGCCGGGCGGCAACACCCCGCTGCGGATGTCCTCGGCAAAGGTGTCGACCAGCGACTTATAGCGGGCGCGCGGCATAGGCGGTGTATCCATTACAATTTTTTGATTGTGCTGATATTCGACCCTAGGATGCCCGTCACGCAACCCCTCCTTTCGAGCACAGCCCATGGAACGTACCTCAGCGCTCAACCCCCTCGACAGCAGCACCCAAGGGTGGATCAACGGTTTTATCGGCGTCGTGATTTTCAGCGGTTCATTGCCGGCCACACGCTTGGCGGTGATGGAATTCGACCCGGTGTTCCTGACCATGATCCGCGCCACCCTCGCCGCCGTGCTGGGGTTATGCCTGCTGCGGCTGTTCCAGGCGAAGCGCCCCGCGCGCAATCAATGGCTGCCCCTGGTGGTCGTGGCCCTCGGCGTCGTGATCGGCTTTCCCTTGCTCACCGCCCTGGCCTTGCAGTACGTCACTTCCGCACATTCCATTGTGTTTATCGGCTTACTGCCCCTCGCCACCGCAGTGTTTGGCGTGCTGCGCGGCGGCGAGCGTCCGCGCCCGGTGTTCTGGTTATTTTCGAGCCTGGGCAGCCTGCTGGTGATGGGCTACGCCGTGGCCCAAGGCTTGAGCGCCGCCCCCGCCGGTGACGTGCTGATGCTGTTGGCGGTGTTGGCCTGTGGCCTGGGTTATGCCGAAGGCGCCAAGCTGTCGCGCAGCCTGGGTGGCTGGCAGGTGATCTGCTGGGCGTTGGTGGTGTCGCTGCCGGTGGTGGCGCCCTTGAGCCTGATCCTGGCGCCTTCGACCCTGGCCGGCATCAGCCTGCCGGCCTGGCTGAGCCTGGGTTACGTGGCACTGTTTAGCATGCTGATCGGCTTTGTGTTCTGGTATCGCGGCCTGGCCCAAGGCGGCATTGTCGCCGTCGGCCAGTTGCAGTTGCTGCAACCGTTCTTCGGGCTGGCATTGGCGGCGGGCCTGCTGCATGAGCCGGTCAGCCTGGGCATGGTGCTGGTGACGGTCGCAGTGATCGGCTGCGTGGCCGGCGCGAAGCGGTTCGCCCGTTAACGGCCCTAGCGTTGTGGCGCGACCATCTTGAATTTGATGTTGATGCCGTTGGACACCACGCTATTACCAGCCCACTCGCCCTCACCAATTTTGAAGTCGTCACGGTTGAGGATGAACTCACCGTCGAACACGCCGATACCGCTTTGCTCCTTGAGCACGACCTCAATATTGACCGGCCGCGTAATGCCCTTGATCGTCAGGTTGCCGGTGATCCTGTAGCGGTTGTCGCCCAGCGCGCGGGCACCGTTGGATTCATACACGCCCACCGGATAGGTTGCGGTGTCAAACCACGCCGGTTGCTGCAACTGGATGTTGGCGTCCTGGCTGCCGGCATCGATACTGGCGAGCTGGATCTTCAGCAATGCGTGCGCCGCCTCGGGCTTTTGCGTATCGAAGGTCAGGCTGCCCTCGAAGTCGCTGAAGGTGCCGTACACCCGCTGCCCGAATTGCTGGAAGGTAAAGCTGATCTGGCTGGCCGTGCGGTTGACGTCTTTGTACTCCACGGCCTGGGCATTGGAAAACCAACCCACAACCAGAGCCAGCATGACGACCGGGTGCGTTCGACGCTTCATGGAAAACTCCGCAGGAGAAAAGAACACGCGTGCTGAGCTTACACGCCACGCCATGGATGTATTCCCATCAGGCGTTTGTCCTGTTAAACAGAGTAGTCGCCCCAGAACAATAAGGACTTTGCATGCACACCCCGTCTCTGCAGGACACCACCGCGCCGGAAGGCATCTGCTACGGCTGCGGCGGCAGCAACCCGCACGGCCTGCACATCAAAAGCCGTTGGGACATCGATGGCGTCCATGTGATTGCCGAGCATCAGCCGGACGCCAAATACAGCGGCTGGCCCGACCTGGTCTACGGCGGCCTGATCGCCATGCTGGTGGACTGCCATTCCAACTGGACCGCCATGGCCTACCACTACCGCGCCGAGCAACGCGCGCCAGGCAGCCTGCCGCGCATCGACTGCGTGACCGGCAACCTGGGGATCAAATTTATCAAGCCGACGCCGATGGGCGTAACGCTGAGCCTGCGCGCACGGGTCGAAGGTGACGTGGGGCGCAAAAGCCGCGTGGTCTGCGAGGTGTACGCCGGTGACGTGCTCACGGCCATCGGCGACTCGGTCTTTGTGCGCGTCGACACCGGCCAATTGGCTGCCGCCGCCCATGGCCGCGAAGGCTGATCCTGGTCTACATTGAATGCCACTGCTAATCGAGGACTGCTCCGATGACTCGTCTCACCGCGAAAGACTTTGCCCCCGAACTGCTGGAACTCTATGACGGCTACGCCCACGGCAAGCTCAACCGCCGCGAATTTCTCGACCGCGCCGCGTTGTTCACCTTCGGTGGCCTCACCGCCTCCGCGCTGCTGGCGGCCCTGAGCCCCAACTACGCGCTGGCCGAACAAGTCAAATTCACCGACCCGGACATCATCGCCGACTACATCACCTACCCCTCGCCCAAAGGCAACGGCACAGTGCGCGGCTACCTCGTGCGCCCGTCCAAAGCCAGCGGCAAACTGCCCGCCGTGGTGGTCGTCCACGAAAACCGAGGCTTGAACCCCTACATCGAAGACGTCGCCCGCCGCCTGGCCAAAGCCGGCTTCATCGCCCTGGCACCCGACGGCCTCACCTCAGTGGGCGGCTACCCCGGCAACGATGAAAAAGGCGTAGAGCTGCAACAGAAAGTCGACCCCGAAAAACTCATGAACGACTTCTTCGCCGCCATCGAATGGCTGATGCACCACGACAGCAGCACCGGCAAAGTCGGGATCACCGGCTTCTGTTATGGCGGCGGCGTGACCAATGCGGCGGCGGTGGCCTATCCGGAACTGGGTGCGGCGGTGTCGTTCTATGGGCGCCAACCAGAGGCCAAGGACGTGCCACGCATAAAAGCACCGATCATGCTGCATTACGGCGAGCTGGACACGCGGATCAACGAGGGTTGGCCGGCGTATGAGAAAGCGTTGAAGGCCGCAGGCACGACCTATGAGGCGTATATCTACAAAGGCGCCAATCATGGGTTTCATAATGATTCGACGCCACGGTACGACGAGGCGGCGGCGAACCTGGCGTGGGAAAGAACCCTCGGCTGGTTTAACAAATACCTGGCCTGATCATGATCTGAATGGTGGGAGCTGGCTTGCCTGCGATGGCGGTCTTACAGTGACAAATGTGCTGGCCGGCCCGGCGTTATCGCAGGCAAGCCAGCTCCCACATTTGATCGGTGTTGCCCGCTCGCCATGCATGGTCAAAGGCCAGCAATCCATATCGCTTTAATTTGCAGGAAGTTTCCTAGACAATCCTTTGGCCTTGCGCCTGCTCACGCCACTGGCTAGCCTTCGCTCTGTCGCTGCCTATCAGCGAACAGGAGTGGAAACCTGAGAACAAGTAGGCCCCCTTATCAGGAGCTTATGTATGAGCAAAAGCCATTCGGATTCAACTTGCTTCACCCCCGACCGCGAGATCTTTGATCGCGCCCTGAGTCACTATCTGCAACCCGCTTCACCGCAATCTTTTACAGTACATCAAGACCTAAGCTTCGAAGACGCCCTCGCCCAAATCTGCAACCTACTGCGCTGTGCTGCGGCCACCGCTGCCGACATCACCCAAGGCCTGAGCGGCGATCAACGCCATATGGCTGGCGCAACCGAACACCTGATCGACATGGCCCGCACACTTGCCGACCGCGCACTGGATTGCCTGCAGCCCAGGGCATAAGCCAGCGCCCCCTGACACGGCACAAAACAAAGGTGGGAGCTGGCTTGCCTGCGATGGCATCACTTGGGTCTGTCAGAAAAACCGAGGAAAATAAGGGTCAGACCACGTTTAGTGCTCCGCCAGTAGAATAGTGGTCTGACCGCATTTTTTGCATCATCAAGCGCAGAGCTTGGAGTAAATTTGTGGGGATCCCTCAGGGTCTAACCCCGACTTCCTGACAGGCAGGCGTCAGAAAAACATCTGCTTATCCTTTTTGCACTCCAACTACTCACTACGTCCCTCACACACTGCTTTGAGCCCAAGCATTGTAGTTGGAGTAGGCCCCAAATGAGATACGGTGCTAACGAGCATATTGGCGTCTTTGTCTCCTTCTAAATGGTAATCCGCACCACCACAGGCCTTTTTAGCCTCTTGATTAATATTTTCCAATAGCCCCGCCCTTGAATTGAAAATACTACCACTGCTGGTAATCATATACTCACCCGGTGCAATTTTACTGGCATCCGTCCACGTGCAACCTGTCAAATGCAAAGCAACGAGGCCGACCAATATTAATTTTTTCAATTTCACAACCTCACATAGATTACTTATTTAAAGGATATTTTTTCTTCGCATCATTTACGCACTTGAACATCGCACTTAACACCCAGACACCTTTATATTAATTACTTTAAAAAAGCTCTGAGAAAATCAAATAACTCTGCCGCCCTTTTCCAGCCCTCTTTGTCACACTTCAAAAGTACGAGGCAGCAAAGGTGACAGATTTATTTCTCAAAAACGCCGCAAGGACCCCACCCTTGGCCGTCACGGCGGGGACGAACGCCGACAGCACCTCGGCGCCCAACTTAACAATGAAAAAGATCAGCACCGCGATGCCAGAATCGATGATTCGGGCCAGCAGGCGACGGCCGATGCTGGCCAGAATGGTCGGCCGTTTAGCGGGGGCAATTGCGTCCATACGGTGTCACTCCGGCTTATGTAAACAGCAACAACGGCCGAGCTCTGCGCCCGGCCGCCTCAAGCGCTTTTTAACTCACTTGCTTTCTTTTGCCACGGTACCCAACGACGCGTCCTTGACCAGATAACGGCCTTCCACATCGCTCAGCACTTTGAGGCTGTTGCGCGCCACGGCGAAGCCCATTTCGACTTCCTGCTTGAGGTAAACCACCTCACCGGCCTTGACGTTGATCGGCATGTCAGCCCAGTTTTCAGCTTTAGAACTGATCACGTGCTGACCCGGCGTCACGAAGAAATAAATGTACTGGTTACCACGGTTGTAACCCATCTCCGAGTCGGCTTCCTTGTCATCCAGGAACACGTTGAACCGCACCATCATCCCCACGTTGCTTGGGCGTACGACATACACCAGGCCTTTATCGGCGACCGCGGCCTTGGGCAACGAGTAGTTCGCCACGTCAGCCTGCATCTTCTCCACCGACGGCGTCGAGGAGCAGCCAAACAGCGTGGCCAGGGACAATACAACAGCAGCTTTGCAGAACAGCTTGATCATGTACTTCTTCCTTGTGGTGTGACGGTAGAGCGGGTTGAGAGCCCCGGCGATTGGCCGGCGCGGGTTCTTTGATGCGTTTAATCATCGCCTGGGTATCGGCCTCGGGGACGAATACGTGAACCGTTGTGCGTGGGCCAGCACTTTGATGCCTTGCGGGGGTTTGGGCGCGGGGAAATAGGGGTCAGACCACGTTTAGTGCTCCGTCAGAAGAATAGTGGTCTGACCCCATTTTTCTACTTGGCTTTCCTATGACTGAGTTATCAATTGCTTTTGCACCAACCTAATTATTCTTAAATTTCACGCCGCTTAAATACCCAAACTCCCTGATCAAGTATCGGCTCCGAGGCATCTAGCCGCAAGCACTTCACTATAACCGTCCAGTCATCCTCATAATCAGCAATCATCTCAGTTTCAACACAGGAGGCAGACTCAAAATCATCATCATCGATTTCTCCGTCAAAATAGAATCTAATATTCAGAATCAGTCCCGATACTGAAAATATAACAGCACGAAGCTTCCCTGAAACCTCACCTAACAATGCCCTTTGAATATTCAGACGGGCCATCACGATCAAATCATCAAGAGAACACATTATTCACGGCCTCGCTGGCACAATGTGGATACCATCCTTAGAGTAGTGAATTATTCCATTCGCTGTAGGTGTTGCCACCCCTGCTCCATCTATATACGTCCCTATAGGCCCGCCAAAATTCACCCTTTCTTTCGAGCCTGGCATGCCAACTGGAATATTGAAAAATAGGGGTCAGACCACAATTAAATAAGCTAAAACCTTCGAGCGGAAGAATAGTGGTCTGACCCCATTTCTCCAAGGTGCATCATCAGGCGCAGAGCTTGGAGTAAATTTGTGGGGATCCCTCAGGGGCTGACCCCATTTTTTCTCTTGTTACTTTATTGCGGCACTTTTCCAATGTCGCCCAAGGCATCTATGTAAGCAGCTTTCAATGCAAGACTGACAGTATTAAGTGTCTCGGACCTCAGATAGGCTAGATCCTGACGAACTAGCTCCTGGCCTGCCCTTTTTATTTTTACACGCGACTGCCCGGTATATTTGGCCGTCCCAATATAAACCGAGAGCCTGGCTTCGCACGCATAATAATCAGGACTGTTCCAAGTCTTGACGAAAACCCGGTCGATCTCGACTCTGGTCTTTATACTCGCACTAGCATCAGACCCGATAGACTGTTTGGTAAATTCAGACCAATCGGTGACCGGTACATTAGCGAAATCCTCGTACAGACCCACATTATAGTTGGCTGCATGCCACACCACCTTACTGCTCTCGGAACAGTGAGTGCAGCGTTCATAGCCGGACACACTGGTTACCGCCGAGTGAATGGCAATATTTTTTATTGCAGATAGTTCTGCGTCTGTAGTGAAGGCGGCGAAGTGCAGTTGATTGGTGACGCAGCCGGTTAAAAGCAAAACCAATAATATATTAAACCTCACGACCAATCCTCTTTCTCTTGTTAGTACCCACACAACCAAGGCCTCGCTAGAGTCCATAGAAATTGAATAAGACTCATAACCTGCTCCCTCGCCGCCTTCAATTACGAGGGTATCTCCCGTACTGAATACCACCTGTAAAGTGGAGCCATCAAGGCACTCGACCGAAGCTAAATCCCTCAATAAAAAATCCAGCAGCGGAGCACTGTTATACGAATTTTCGAATTCTCGTAGAAAAATACGGATCAGACCACAACCAAACAAACTAAAAACTTCGAGAACAACTAAATCATGGTCTAACCCTGAGGAATTCCCGATTTTCGGAGTTATGACCGCAGGTGATTACAGGAAAATCGGGGTAAGACCACGTACAATACTCAGTCAGAAAAATAGTGATTTTATTCCATTCCTGCAAATTTTTCAGTCACAACTAACGAGCTTCTCGCGAACAACCTCTTTAGTAGGTAAACCAGATATTGCTCTTGAGTCGATCTCCTCAAATCGGTCGGTCAATCTATAGACTTTTGATTGCGTAAAAAAAACCGACACCAAGCGTAACAAAAGCAATTCATCCATAGCAATTCCGCCCTCATCAAGTTCAAAAACAATGAGGGATTCGCATGCGCAATCTATATAAAACGGATATTTTTTATTTTCTAAATACTCATCAATCAGCAGACCTTTAAGTATTTCAATCCTTATCCAAGGCTCAACACTCTGCCTATCGCTCCACCTTTTATTCATCTCCCACTTATTTATTTTTAAATCCAAAAAACTACATTCATTAATGCACTCATTATCTTGGACGTAGGATACAGGCACATCACCCCAAGCCTGGCCAATCAGATAGTCCCTCTCAGGAAATAAGGACTCACTCCCTGTAACAGCAGCATATTTACTAGTCATCACATGTTCCCTGTTTCTTTTAGGGAAAATAGGGGTCAGACCACGTTTAGTGCTCCGTCAGAAGAATAGTGGTCTGACCCTGTTTTTCGCTGTTTTTCCGTGACCCCGTTTTTCCTCAAGATGTAAAAAACAAAAGCCAATTTATTAAAGAACTAGATTTTAATATCTCAAACGAAAAAACACGTATAACTCCAAAAAAGTACACTACACCTAAATAAACTCGCCTACCTTAGACACCAACACCCTATGAAAATCAAATAAATCTGTGCCCTTTTCCAGGCGATGCTGCACAGATTTTGGGGGCCGAGGACACTTGGAAATATTGGAGCATGCTCTGCGTGATGAGGTGCATCATCAGGCGCAGAGCTTGGAGTAAATTTGTGGGGATCCCTCAGGGTCTGACCCCGTTTTTCATTTTTTTGCGACTAAATAAACCCACCCCATTTCCGCCTGCTACTCATCATCCCAAAATTTTCCTGGCTGCGCATAGATGCCATCATTTAATACACTGCACCATCCAAAAAGCCTATAAAACATTTCAAGATCCAGAATTTGATACACATCAGTTTGTATTTTCTTTAATGTTACTCGACTGTGCGCATAGTGCGAATACTGCCCTCCCACGCCGGAAATTGCTCTTAATTCGAGTTCTGAACGGTCCCATTCCGAAACGACTCCTGTCACCTCAGGAAGCGGATCTAAAAAACATATTTCAAATTCTTTTGATATTTTACACACACACGGAATTAGTCTCTGGGCAAGCAGGCTTTCGGCAACCATCGTCCGAGGAAAAACAATATTTAATTTCATTTCAACACTTCCTTTGGGACAACAACATAACCGGAAAAATTCTTTTCAAAAGTAGTTACCGGACTAAAATACTGCTTTCCATGGGGGTCTCGTATCGCAACAACATCGATACCATTCCTCCGAGTAACGCCATCTACCACTACAAAATGGGAAAAGTTGGTGCCATTAGTTTTATCTACCACCTGAACAACGACAGGTGTTCCATTTGAGGTATATCTCGACAAGTCAGCAACATTACGGCCAGCATAGGCGGCAGCATTAATACCCTCGGATTTCATTAAGCTTGCAACATCGTTAGGAAAAATACCGTCTTTTCCGGGTGGAAGTTTCTCTATCAAATTGCCTATGTCAACCTTTTTCCCCATGGTATCCAAAACCATTCCACAGGAGTTATGCCCGCAGGTGGGTACTGGCCCCTGATTCACGACCAAACGCTCACCGTTTCGCGGTATCGAATCGCCAAGAAGTGGGTTTTTAGGACCTGCTCCCGATGGTAAATTCTTCGCTAGCCCTTCCACCAAGTCCGCCGACTCGGCCACTTTCCCTTCAAGGTATAGCTTTTTCGCTTTACCCAAAATTTTCTGAGCTGCATCTCCAAGCCCGGGAATCAACCCAACGCTTGCCATCGCATAATCGAACGGATCCTGCGCCTCATAGAATCCCTTTGCGTCACCGTAGATGGGGATAAAGTCTGAACCGAACTCAGCAAGTTCCTTCGCCAGCCGCGCCGTTTGTGCCGCAGCAAATGGGTTGTTTATTTCCTTGATACTGCGAAGCTCAGCCTCAATCGAATAAGCAGCAAGTTCCTTGTTTTGGGCGGTTTCCTTAGCCTGCTCTTTGGCTTCAGGACCAAACCTGGCGGCCACAAGGCTCCGCGCGGCTTCTTCCGCTTTTTGTCGTAAACCGCGGCAGGTACTGCTGGCGCCGTTCGCAGTACAAGCGGTTTTCAGTTCCAGATCACGAAGTTTATCCAGATTGTCCAGGGCGTCAGCGCGACCGCAGGCAGCCTTATCCCCTCCCTGACAGTCTTTCTTAGCCTCGCGGCGCTCTTGATTTTCCTCATGATTGAGGTAGTTGTACTGTGTTGCATTACCCGCCACCCATGCCCCAGTTTGCAGACTTTTCGCATCAGCACCATCTAGTACCGAAGCCGCAAGCACACCAATCAACTGCGAGTTCATGACCAGCAAACCTTTCTTCTGGTCATCGGGCATGGCGGCGTAGTTCTTGGCGAGGCTATCTACCAATGCCTCAGTTACGCCAGCTGCCAGCGCTCCTGTGCGAAAATCGCCTCCAGAAGCCTCAGCTGCCAACCCGCCCATCAACGCATGCAACCCAATCTTGGTAATGCCACCCTCTGCAAACCGGCCCTTGGAAACATCCCCGACCAGGTTAAATCCATAAGCCGCAAATGCATTGGCCAAGCTATTTTGCAACGCCTCCCCAAGACGGGCTTCCCCTCCGAGCGCGCGATCCACCAAGACGGATGTTCCGTTTTGCAGTACTTGGTTGGCCGTGAACTGCCCCACGCCTTGCCAAGTGCTCAACGGACTTACGGTGGCAACAGCGCCAGTGTTGGGTAGTGCGGTGGAAGTACCGGTCTGAGTGCTGGTCCACTTGTCATAAACACCAGCAGTCAAGCCAGCAGTGACACCGGATACCACATAGCCCCTCATCGCATCGCTCGAAGTTACATCCTTCAAGACAGCGCCCAGGTTGCCACGGTTATTGATGGTGCTGATTGCACCGTTACTCGCCATGCCGCCGAGAACGACGCTCCCCGCAGCATTGGCCCAGCCCGCAGCAGAGGTAGCGGTGGCAGCAGCCGTCGCCCCTGCCATCGACGTCCCAGTCCCTGCAGCAGCAATTGCACCGCTGGCGGCACCCATCGTGAAGTACGTCACGATGATTGCAATGATGATTTGCGCGCCGGCGCCTAAGCCTGAATTGCTATATTTGAAACTGTCATGCAGCTCTTTAACCTGGCGCCAATCCACATCTCCGCGCTTCTCGGCCTCTTTCAGCCAAGCCAACTGCGGGTCGGCTTTAACCATCGCATCAATCGTCTGGCTAACCGTATTCTGATCGATCTGCTTGATATCAATCTTCAAGCCATCGACGGCTTTAATCACGACGTTGCCTTCTGCAACTATCTGCGTCTGGCGTAGAGTCTCGTCGGTGTTGCCCTTGCCCTTGGAGCTAGTCCAGGCGAGATCACCCTTGCTCTTGGTGTGGCTCTCGTCGTGCAAATCCTTCACCGCCTCAAACGTCACCGCCCCACCACTGACAATCGCAATATCCCCGCCACTGTCGAGCTTCGCCGCTTGATACTTCTGGTCCCCGCCGCTCTGCAACGTCAGGTCGCCACCGGTCTTGATCTCACTCCCCACATTCGTCACCTGGGTGACTTCATCACGCTGGGTTTTCTTGCTGCCCCAACCGCCCTTTTTGCTCATGTCGTACAGCGAATAGTTGCTGTCTTGCGCGGCCAGCAGTTGCAGTTCGTTGTCGGCGTGTACGTAGGCTTCGTTGCCGGCGCTGATTTTGCTGGCGACCAGGGTCAGGTCGGTGCCGGCGATGGCGATGAGGTCGCCGCCGGCTTTGAGTTCGGCGCTTTGTTGGGTGACGGTGTCGAGTTGGGTGGTGGTTTTGGTGCCGCCTTTTTTGCCTTTGGAGTAGTCGTGTTGCTCGTTGGCGGCGGCGGCCAGGGTCAGGTTTTCGCCGGCTTTGACGCTGAGGTCTTTGGCGGCGCTGACGGTGCTGGCGACCACGGCGATGTCGCGGCGGGCGTCGATGGCGAGGTTGCCGCCCACGTCCACGTTCGAGCCGTATTGCAGGGTGGTTTGCTCGGTGCCTTTGACGCGACGGCGTTGGTAGGCGTAGTCGTCCTGTTCAGTCTGGCTGGCGATCACCACGTCGCGCCCGGCGGTCACGCTGGCGTTGCCACCGGCCTTGAGGTCGCTGCCGATGTTGAGCACATCGCGCCCGGCGTTGAGCTTGAGGGTGTCGGTGGCTTCGAAGCGCGAGGCGTCGCTGGCCACGTCGTTGCGCAGTTGGTAGCCGTCGCCTTGCTGTTTAAAGGTGGTGACGGTGCGCTCGTTGAGGATGTCGCCGGTCACGGCGGTGGCGCTGATGTCGCGGGCGTTGATGATGCCGCCACGGGTGTTGCGGATCGAGTCGGTGGCGAGCATTTCCAGGCGGTTGCCGGCTTGCATCAGGCCGCTGTTGTCGATGTTGCCGGCGACCATGCTCAGGTTGTTGGTGGCGCGCAGGGTGCCGCTGTTATGCAGGTCGCCGCCGGTGATCAGGCTCACGTCCTGGCCCTGAATCAGTGCGCCGTTGGGTGCCAGGCGGTTGTTGGCCTGGGCCAGGTAGAGCACTGGGGTCAGGACTTTTTGGCCGTTGACCTCGGCTTCTTCCATCCACACGATGTCGTGGGTCAGCGCCGCGACTTGTTCGGCGCTCAACGATACGCCGAGTTGCAGCTTGAGCGAGTCCTTGTAGCTGATGGCGTTGTCCATCAGGTAACGGAACAACGCGTCGTCACTGGCGATGCCGTCGATGTAGCGCTGGCCGGTGCGCGCCACCACGGCTTCGCGGATCAGGCGTTGCTCATAGAGACCATCGCCCAGGCGTTTCCAGGCGGTATCAGGGTTGTAGCCCAGTTTGCCCAGCAGGTAATCGGAGCTCATGAACTGCTTGAGGTCGGTGAGCGCCGGGTTGGTTTCGATCAGGTATTTGTGGCTGTTGTCGACCGCGGCGATTTGCGGCAACCCTTGCACGCGGGTTACCGACGGCGCGCGGCTGTCCAGATTCAGCGGGCCCTGGCCATTGACTGCGCCGCTGAGTGGCTGGCCATCGACGCTGAAACCACGCTCTTGCACGGCGCTGTAGTCCAGCGGTTTTTCGCGGTCTTTGTCGGCAATCTGGCGGCCGCCGACGCTGAAGTCGCCATTGCCCGTGGAGGCGCTGGCGGCGCTGTCCGCCTTGGCCTGTTGGCCGCTCAAACGGAACAGACCGTTCTGGCCGGTGGGCAGGCTGAAGCCGGGCAAGGTGGCCGGGTTGACTTGGCGCTGGGCCAGGTCTGGCGGCAGTTGCGCGGTAATCGCCGGTTTCACCGTGGAGGCGAACACGTCGGAGTTGGTGTTGTGGTTTTGCGCCGGGGCCTTGATGTCGGTGGCGTTGGGGCGAATCACGCTGTTGTCGATTTTTTGCGTGGCGTTGACCGTCACCGAGCCAGCCGCCTGAATCACCGCTTGAGCAATAACGCTGCCGGCGGTCGGCACCACGTAGGTGCTGGTTTCGTAGAAGTTACCGATGCCGGCCATGATCTTGGCCAGGGTCATTTCACCTGGGCGGTAGTCGCCGGAGTTGGGGTTGTTATAGACGTTGAACTGGTTCTGGCGCTCCATGAAGGTGTTGTAGAAGCTGCGGTCACGGGTATAAAAGCCCGAATTCAGGTGCACTTCTTCGCCGCCGGCCGCACCACGGTTGGTCAGCACGTCGGTGTTGATCAGGATGTTCTTGGCGGCAGACACCGAGCTGTAGAGGTTATCGAAGGTCTGGCTGCCGACGGTCAGGTCACCACCGGCGTTGATGAACGCCGAGGCCGAGCTGCCGACCAGCACGTCTTCGTATTTCTCTACGGAGGTGAAGTACAGCTCGCAGCCTTTGCCCTTGCAGAAGTCGTTGGAATAGATATTGAGGTTGCCCGAGACCAGTTTCTTTTCCGTGCTGAACTGGTCGCGGCGGTTGCTCAGGGTGTCGGCCAGCAGGCGCATGTTGCCGGCACTTTCCAGGCTGCCGGAGAGGTTTTCGATCAGGCTGCTGCGCGCGCCCGCATCGTCGCGGGCTATGTCCAGGCCGCCGAGGCTATAGAAGTCGCCGTAGCTGTTGCGCACATCGTTGGCGCGCAAGGTCATGTCGTTGCCGCTGAACAGCAGGCCCCTGTCGTTGAGCAGGTGGGTGGCGTTGAGGCGGACTTTTTCCGCGCCGCCCAAGGTGCCGGAGTTGTTCAGGGTGGTGGCGTTTACCGTGAGATCGCCGAGGGCGGTCAGGCGCCCGTGGTTGTTCAGGGTGCTGCTGTTGACCTGGGTGACCGCGCCGCCGGCAATGCGGGCGTTTTCGCCCAGGTCCATGCTGGCGCTGGTGAGGGTCATGGCGCCGAGGCTGCTGACCCGGCCGTTGCCGCTGTAGCCGCCGCTGAGCGTGAGGTTGAGGCTGCCGTCACTCGCCAGCAGGCCGTCGTTGGTCCAGGTGTCGCCCGTGCCGGTCAGGCTTTGTGCGCCCAACAACTGGCCGCTGGCGGTCTGGGTGAACTGGCCAATGTCGAGGTTCAAGCGCCCGGCCTGGATCACGCTGCTGTTGGTCCAGCTCGCGGCCTTGATGTCCAGCTGGCCGTTGGTGACAAAGCTGCCGCCGGCGCGGGTGACTTGATCAGACGTCAGGTCGAATTTGCCGCTGCCGGTGTGCACGATACGGCCACCGTTGTTGTCGAGGTTGCCGGCTTGCAGGTTGAGATTTTCGTTGGCACTTTCCAGCGCGCCGGAGCGGTTATCCAACAGCCCTGACACGTTGATATCGGTGTTGCCCGCGCGGCCCATGGCGCGCAGGTTGCCACCAGCGTTGTTGAGGGTTTGCGCGGCAAGGCGCAGGGTGTCGTCGCTTTCGATCAGGCCGAAGCGGTTGCTCAAGGTGCCGGTGAGGCCGAAGTCGATGCTGCGGGCGCCGACCTTGCCGCCGTTGTTGGCCGCCGTGCCCTGGTTATCGAAATCGGCGGCCGCGACCTTGAGCAAGGTGTTGGCATACACGCCGCCGCCCTGGTTATTCAGGCTGCTGGTGACAATGCGGTTTTCACCGCCCAGGGCCGACAGGTGCCCCAGCTGGTTGAGCACACCGCCCTTGGCGTCGATATCCAGCGATTGCGCCTGGGTGATGCCGCCGCCGTTGTCGAACAGGCCGCTGACCAGTTTGATCCAGCCTTTGCCGCTGTTGAGGATGCCGCCGCTGGTGTTGGCCACGTTGGCCGCGTTCAGGTCCAGGTTGCCGTTGAGGCTGTCGACTCGACCGCCCTGGTTGTTGAGGGCGCCGCTCAGACGCAGCAGGTTGTCGGTCTGACTTTGTAAGGTGCCCTGCTGGTTATCGAGGGTGCGTGCGGCAAGTTCCAGCTTGCCCTTCTGGCTGTAGATCAGGCCGTCTTGCTGGTTGTTGACGTCACCGGTCAGCAGTTTGATCAGCAGGTCTTGCTGGCTGGCGAGTGTGCCTTTACCACTGTTGTCCAAATCGCCGCTGGCGAGGGTCAGGTCGAGCCGATTTTGGCTGACCAGTTGGCCGCCACGGTTGTCGAGGCTGGCGGCGTTCAGCAGCAACGCGCCGCCACTGGCCAGGCGCGCGGTGTTGGCGTTGATCAGCGCACCGCTGAGGGTACCTTGCAGGCTGCCCTGACTGATCAGTTGGCCGGCGCTGTTGTCCAGGCTCTGGCCGATCAGGTTGATGTTGGCCGCGCTGATCTGGCCGCCACGGTTGAGGATCTGGCTTTGGGCGTGATTGAAGCCCAGCAACTGGCTAGAGGAAATCAAGCCGTTGTTGCTGTTATCCAGGCGCCCGGCAATGCTGAGGCCCACATCGCCCTGGCCGGAGATAATGCCTTGGGCGTTATTGAGGCTCGCCGCGCTGATGGTTTGCAGGCCCTGGCTCACCAGGGCGCCCGCCGCGTGGTTATCGAGGGCGCCGCTGAGGTTGGCTTGCAAGCTGCCGTTTTTGCTCGACAGCGTGCCTTCAGCGCTGTTGTCGAGGCTGCCGCCGGCCACGGTCAAACCGTTCCAGCCGGAGATCAGGCCCTTGTTGGCGTTGATCAGCGTGTTCGCCTCGACACGCAGTTGATCGGTGCTAAGGATGACTCCGCTATCACTGTTGTCGATACGCTGGGCCGCTACGCTGAACCCGATATTGCTGGAGATTTCGCCTTGTTCGCGGTTGGTGAGGTTAGCCAGGCGCGCAAAGCTCAGCGGCCCTTTGGCGCTGATCAGGCCGGCGCTGTTGTCGAGGTCGCCGCCTTGCAGGTCGATGGTCACCGCGCGTTCGCCGATCAGGCGGCCCTGGCGCTGGATCAGCTGTTGCACGACAAGTTGCAGGTTGCCCTTGGCCGAGACTTCACCGCCAAGGCTTGAGTCCACACGCTGCCCTGCCAGGCTGAGGTCGCCCTGGCTGTTGATCAGGCCTGCGGTGTTGTCGAGGTTAGCGACGTTCAGGCTCAAGGCCTGTTGGCTACCAATCACGCCGTTGCGGTTGCTCACATCGGCCGCCGTCAGCGTGAGGTTGCCATCACTGACCAGTTGGCCGCCCTGGCTGTTATCCAGCGCGCCGGTGCTGAGGGTTTGGCGGGTACCGGCCGAGAGCCGGCCTTTGTCGCTATTGTTCAATGCGCCCGCCGTTGCATCCAACGTGGTCGCAGCGCTGATCAGGCCCTGATTACGGTTGTCCAGGGCGCCAGCGACCTTGAGGTCCAAAGCGCCACGGCTGGCAATCGCGCCACCGGCCTGGTTGTTAAGGCTGCCCGCCTCCACCTGCAAGAGGTTCTTGGCCGACACCACGCCTTCGACGCTGTTATCCAGCGCCTGGGCGATGCGCACCTGCAAGCTGTCGCCACTGATGACTTTGCCGCCACGGTTATTCAGCGTGTCGGCCGCCAACAGGAATGATTGCGTGCTGGAAAGCTCGCCGCCCTGGCTGTTGTCGACGCTGCCGAGGTTGCGCAGCAGTAATTGGCCAGGGGTGGCAATCAGGCCGTGGTCACGGTTGATCAGTTGCCCGTGGTTCAGGTCCAGGTCGATGCTGGTATTGCTGACCAGTTCGCCGCGGTCATGCTGGTCCAGCCCGGCGAGGTTTGCCTGCAGCGTGGACTTGGCGAAGATCGAGCCTTGCTGGCTGTTGTCCAGTTGCCCGGTTTTAAGCAGGATCCCGGCGTCACTGCTGATACTGCCGCGCTGGCTGTTGTTAAGGCCCGCGCTGCGCAGGTCAAGCTGTTGTTTGGCACTGATCACACCGGCCTGGCTGTTGTTCAGCGTGCGGGCATTGAGCGTTAACGCGCCGTCACTGAGTAACACGCCCTGCCCATGGTTAAGCAAATCGCCGCTCAGGTTGATGTTCACGCCCGTTTGGCTGATGACCCGCCCGCTCAGGCTGTTGTCCAGTTGCCCGCCGTTCAATTGCAGGCTTTGGCGTGCCGCCAACAGGCCTTTGTTCTGGTTGAGCAGGCGTTGCACGGTCAGTACCAGGCCGCCGTCACCAATGACCTTGCCGCCACTGTTGGTGAGTTGATCGGCACCCAGCCGCACGCGGGCCTGGCTGGAGATTTCACCCTGCTGGTTGAGAATGCTCGGGCTGTACAGGTCTACGCCACGGGTGGCGGCGATGAGGCCGCCGTTGCGGTTATCCAGGGCGGTGCCGGTAAAACTCAGCACGCCTTCGCTGACCAATTCGCCAGCTTGTTGGTTGAGCACGCCGACGGTTGCCAGCAGGTCGCCCTTGGCGCTGATACGCCCGGCGCCGTTTTCGATTTGACTGGCGCTGAGGGTCAGGCCGCCGTCGCTGCTCAGTCGGCCGCCCGTGCTGTTGTTCAGGCTGGCCAGTTCGATGCGGGTGTTGGCCTTGCTGCTGATCACGCCCTGCTGGCTGTTGTCCACGCTACCGCCGGTAAGGGTCATCGCCCCGTCGGCAATCACCAGGCCGCCCTGGTTGGCGAGTGTATCGCCGTGCAGTACCAGGGTGTTTTTACTCGATACCAGCCCGGCCTGGGCGTTGTTGAGTTGGCCGACGCTAACCTGTTGAGCGCCCTGGCTGATCAGGTTGCCTTGATTGTGGTTATCAAACAGCCCGGCAATGTTCGCGGTCAGGTTGCCCTGACTGGCGACAGTGCCTTGGCCGCTGTTGTCCAGGCTGGCCGCCTGCACGGTCAGCAGGCTGGTGGCCGAGAAGATCCCCAGACGGTTGTCGATGGCGCCGCTGGCGAGCACAGTGAGGTTGGCGCCCAGCAGTTTGCCGGCGCGGTTATCCAGGGTCGTGGCGGTAACGGTGGTTTGGTTGGCGGAGATTTCGCCTGCCTGGTTGCTCAGTAGGCCGGCGGTTACGTGGGCCTGTTGTTGGCTGGCCAGCAAGCCGTTTTCATTGCCCACTTGCCCGGCAATGAGCGTCAGGGAATTGAGGCCGATCACGCGGCCGTTCTGGTTTTGCAGGGTCGCCGCCGTGACGTCGGTGCTGTTGTCGCTGTGCAACACACCACCGGCGCGGTTATCCAGGCCCGTGGCATTGACCTTGAGGGATGCCGTGCCCAGCACGCGACCGCCACGGTTATCCACTTGGCCTGCGCTGACCACCGCGCTCGCGCCGCTCAACGTCGCGTTCTGGTTGTCGAGGTTGTGTGCAGCCGTCACCGTCAGGGTGCGGCTGGCAACCACACTTTGGGTATTTTTAAGGCTGCCCGCGGACACGCTGACATCGCCGTTGGCATTGCGCGTTTCATCGGCGTTGACGCCAGCCTCGATAATCCCGGTGTTGGTGACCTGGCCAGTGCTGGCCAGGGTGACGCTGTCGCGGGCGGCGAGGCTTCTCTGGTTGACCAGGCCTTGGGCGCTGGTGACCTGCACGCTGCTGCCGGCGTAGACCTTGTCGGTCAGGTTGACGCTCTGTGCGGTGACCTTGATGTTGCCGGTGGCGGCGGTCTGCGCCAGGCTCAAATGCCCATTGGCATCCAGCTGGATATCGCCGCCGCTGGCCGCCAGTGTGCCGTCGAGTTTCACGCCCACGCCGGCTTCGGTGCCCACCAGTTTGATCGCACCGGCGTACATGCCGCCCAATGCCGACGAGTCGATCGCCAGTTCCGGCTTGGCGCTGCCGTCATCGGCACGCGCCGTCGCATTCAAGGTCTGCGCGTTAACGTCGTTGCGCCCGGCGACCACGGTCAAGTTGCGCGCGTTGATCTGGGCATTGATCTTGGCCGAACGGGTGATGATTTCGAAACGGTCGACATTACTGGCGTTCAAGCCCTGGCCGTCGATGGTCACGGCGCCGCCATCGACCTGGTAACGGTCCAGGCGGCCGTTGTCGAGCACCGGTTTGCCGGTGGTCAGGGTCACATTCGGGGTGTTGATGAAACCGCAGCCGCTGCAGGTGATGCCGTACGGGTTGGCCACGATAACCTTGGCCGACTGCCCCGCCACTTCGGTGTAGCCGCGCAATTGGCTGGGGCTGCCGCCGTTGACTTCGTTGAGGATGATGTTGGCGGCGCGGCCTTGCAGGTTCGGGTTGCCGAGGATAATCCCGCCCAGTTGGGTCGATTGGGTGCGGTCGGTGGCGTTGTTAAGGATTACGCCATTGGTGCCGACGTTGTAGTCCTTGAACTGGTTGTGGGACAAGCCACTGCCATTGGGTGCTGCGATGTTTACGATCGGCACGCCATTGCCCGCCGCGCCCAGGCTGGTGCCCGGGGCGCTGACCACGATGCCTTCGGCATTGGCCAACAACGGCTGCCAGAACAATGCATTGGCCAGGATCAGCGCCAGCCCGCGTTTGGGCAGGCCGATGAACGAGTCACGGCGTTTCAGGGCAGCAGAAGGCTGGCGAGCGAGGAAGGCAAACTGGCGAACATCCATTTCAAATTCTCGATGCAACTGGGCGTTGAATTAGAGGAAAAAATCCATGCGAAAGTAGATCGGCGCTTCGCGGTCAAGCAGCGCGGCCGGTCGTTCCAGCGAGTGGGCAAAGGTCACGCTGGTGCTAACGTGCTGGCCACGGGCGAACAGCTCAAACGAATTGCTCGACACCCGGCCATGCACTTCCCGGTTGTAGCGAGCGTTACGGATAACACCTTGGTCATAGCCGACACTGGCGCCGTATTCGCCGAACACCGGGCGCAGCCAGTCGAGCGTCACCGGGCGGCTCCAGCGCAGGTCATTGCGCCAATAGCCGCCGCTGTCGCCATTGAGCTGCTGGTCTTTGAAACCGCGTACCGATGAGGCGCCACCGAGGCTCATGCGCTGGGGGCTGAACAACACGTCTTCACTGCGTTGGCCGGTGGCCAGGCTGATAAAACTGAACGACTCGCCCCACAGCTTGAACGGTTGCAGGTAGCTGACGGTGGCGGTGTATTTGCGGTAGCGCGCGTCCGGCACGCCAGGCCCCGGGTTGTGATTGCCCTGGGCGTCGAAGGCGCCGGTGCCGTTCTGCATACCGACGTCGAGGTTGACGAAGGCGCTGCCAATGCGACGCCCATGGTTGATGCCCAACTGCAACTCACTGAGGCGATTGCTGCTCTCTTTGAGGTGGTTGTCGTTGATGTAGTTGTTGGTGCGCAGGTGGGCCAGGCCAACGTTCACCGAGGTTTTGCTCAGGGCGTCGCGGTGGATCACGCGCTCGGCGCGCAACTGGTGGTTTTGGCTGTCGCCGGTTTGCTTGAAGTCAAAGCCGTCGCCTTTGGCCACTGAGCGGTAATCGCTCTGGTTGTAGCTGTAACTGAAGTTCCACCAACCCCACGGCACGTTGTAGTAGAGCATCGCGTTTTTTGAGGTTTTCTGGTGGTCGCTGATGGCGTCGTGGCCGCCGCGCAGCACCAGTTGATCAGCCAGGCCCAGCGGGCTATCCCACTCAAAGCCGGTGCCCCACTGCTGCTCGCCGGTGCTGCGCTGCCCATCGTTATTGCGCGACAGGCTGGCACGCCAAGGTTTTTGCGGGTTGTTCTTGACCAACACGGTACTGCCGCCAACAGCACTGCCCGGCGTCAGTTCCATTTGTGCCTGGTTGGAAGGCAAGCGATTAAGCTGATCGATGGCTTGCTCGACTTCTCGCAGGTTGAGCAAGTCACCGTTGTTGCCGGGAAAGGCCATGGCCAGTTCGCGATCGGACAGCTTGCTGTTGTCGGCGCCTTTTACGCCTTCAAGTTTGCCCTCCACTACCAAGACTTGCAGACGACCACTGGACAGGTCTTGCTGCGGCAAGTAGGCGCGGCTGGTGACCAGGCCTTTGACGATGTAATAGTCGGTAACGCGCTTGAGTAGTTGATTGAGCTGGGAAACGCCCAGGCACTGATCAACATAGGACTTGAGCAGGCGCTCGCGCTCAACGCCAGAAAGGCTGTCGGCACCTTTGAGTTCGATGTGCTGGATGGGGAAACAGCGGGTGTCCACCGGGCCGGCGGGAGCCACCGGGTTTACCTCTTTGCCAGGCAGGTCCTTGAGTTCTTCAAGACGCCGTTGTTGTTCTTCCAACAGGCGGTTTTGCCGGTCGCGAATCAAGTCCTGGTCACCAGGATTGGTCGCGGCAAAGGCGCTGTCAGGGGCACTAAGGCACAATAACGTCAGGCACAGTAATGGCCGAGTCCATGGCGTGAGCAGGTACATATTTCGTTCCGTCGAAAAACAATGGCGGCAAGCTATCATCGAACCTGGAGCATGCCAAGATTCTGGCAACCGTGATATTTACGTTAGAATATTTATTAAGCTATTGATTTATAATCACTTTTTTAATTTATCACTTTAAACAACCATTACTAATTCAGATGAACGGCAAATGACAAGCACTTGACACTCACAAAATAATAAAAATTTAAATAGGAGATCGCCTAGGATTTGCGCGAAACGTCTTAAAAAACACAAACAGTAACAAAGTTACTCTCACATTCCGCCGTTGCGGCACCTCAACTTCAAGTGATGAAGGGCATCCACTGGAACACCCTAATGTGTTCCAGTGCGACGCCTTAGCGTCGTTAGTGCTCCAACGCATACCGCCGACAATGGTTGAGATAACCCTGCTCATGGCTGCCGACCAACTGCACCACACTGGTCCATAACCACGACGGTGCATCCAGTTGTTTAGAGCGGTTTTCCTGCAATGTTGCCATCCAGTCCTTGCGCGTCTCGCGGTCCATCTGCCGTGCGTGGGCAATGCCGACTACGCGGGCCAGGTATCCGGCGGCGTGCATGGCGTCGGTCTCGCTGAGTTCGTCCAGCTCCAGCTTCATGTCCTGGGGCAGCAATTCACGGATGAAAAAACCATGGTCGAGAAAACGCGTCGCGATCATGCGCCCACCCAGGCCCGGTGACAGCTGGCGGGCGCCTTCCACCACACGCCGGCCATTGTCGCGGGGCATCTTGGCCCGTGCTGCGCGGGGTGCGGCAGCGCCGACGGCTTCCTTGATGTCGATCAGGCAATACTCCTGATCGTCCTTGTCGCCTACGCCCAGCAGCGCCGCATAGCGCAACAAGCCCAAGGAGCTGCAACCCTTGACCCAATAAGCCGAGTCCAGCAGCTCAACCTTGGCGTCTTTGGGCCGGCCTTTGAGTGAGGTGACCAACTGATGAAGCTCATCGGAGGCGCACAACGTTTGCAAGGCGCTCTTCTCTGCCCGCGACAACGACCAGAAATGCTTGCCCAGTGGAATCGTCGGCCGTGCATTTTCGATGCGTTCACGCGCCAGGTTTTTCCAGGTGCGCTCCACCGCGCTGCGCATGCCGGCCTTGACCTGGGAGGGGCGTGGCGGCACTTCGTCGGGTTCGTCTTTGAAGGCTTGCTCGTAGCCCACCATCATTTCTTCGAGCATGCGCGCGGTGGTCACCCCCGGCAGGTCCGAGCCGCGCGCGGCGGTGGCCAGGGATAAGGCCAGACGCACCAGGTCGTGGGCCGGGTTGCCGATCACGGTCTGGTCAAGGTCACGTATATGCATGTCAATACGGCCCTTGTTGTCGCCGGTAGGCCCCAAGTTGCCCGCGTGACAATCACCACAAATCCAGATCGCCGGGCCGTGGGGCAAACGGCGGCCAGGGAGACTGTGCAGCCATTCATAGAACTGCACCGTGCTGCCACGCACGTAGGCGTGGGCGGAACGCGCCATCTTCAAGTTGCGCAATTGCGTGAGGTGGGGCATGCGATCGGAGGGACGCGGGGTTTTCATGGGTGAACTCGTGACGAGGGAGACAGTAGAGGGTAGCCCGTCGAGAATGTTTCATTTTGTTTCAAGGAAAAATCTCACTGCTGTTGTGCACACTCGGTCAGCCAACTTTTAAACGCTTGCATTGCCGAGGTTTCAGCCCGCGACTGCAAGCGCGTCAGCCAATAACTGCCAGTGGTGATGCCCACGTCGAACGGCTGGCGAATCACATCCGTCGCCAGTTGCCGCGAGAACATCATCGCTGGCGCCAGCGCCACGCCGATGCCTTGCAAGGCTGCCTCCATCATTGCCAGTGAGGAGTCGAACACGATATTGCGCGGTATCAGGGTGTCGGCCGGCAGCCCGGCGGCCTGGAACCACAGGTTCCACTCATCGGCGCGGTAGGAGCGCAGCAAGGTATGTTTGAGCACATCGGCAGGTGTGTGTAATTGCTCGGCGAGTGCAGGCACGCACAATACCGTCAACGACGCTTCCAGCAGTTGGCAGGCCTCGGTGCCATGCCAAGCGCCTGCGCCAAAACGAATAGCGTAATCCAGACCTTCGGCGGCCACGTCGACGCGGTTGTTGTGCGTAGACAGTCGCAGGTCGATAAACGGATAGCGGCTCTGGAACTCCGGCAGGCGCGGCAACAACCAGCCGACGGCAAAAGTGCCGACCGCGCCCACGGTGAGCACTTCGCGGTAATGCCCGCCCTCGAACTGGCCTAAGGTATGTGCAATACGGTCGAAGGACTCGCGCAACACCGGCAGCAGGGTTTCGCCCTCACTGGTCAGCATCAAGCCGCGTGGCAGGCGCTTGAACAAGGTGACATTCAGTTGGGCTTCCAGGCTTTTGACCTGATGGCTCACCGCCGCCTGGGTCACACACAGCTCAATGGCTGCCCGGGTAAAGCTCAAGTGACGGGCCGACGCCTCGAATGCACGCAGGGCATTGAGCGGCAAGTGGGAACGCAGCATGGCTTACCCCAAATTTTTCTAATGGCTGGTGCGAGATATCATCGTTTGTCGAAGGGGCAAAATCCACTTAGATTTGCGGCGCCTGCGCAGGCCTCGATTGTCAGAGCATCATTTATAGGGAAGCGAACCACCATGAACCACGCACTACAAAAAATGCTGATATCGGCCTTATTGCTCGGCTCCGGCACCTGCATGGCAGACGCCGATATTCGCCAGGTCGTCGACACCAGCGTCGTACCTTTGATGCAACAACAAGGCATCCCCGGCCTGTCCATCGCCGTGGTCAACAAAGGCAAGGCGCAATACTTTAACTACGGCGTAGCGAACAAAGACACACAACAGCCGGTGACCGAGGACACCCTGTTTGAAATCGGTTCAGTGAGCAAAACCTTCACCGCCACCCTCGGCGGCTATGCCCAGGCGACCGGCAAGCTCAAGCTCTCGGACAAGGCCAGCGAGCACCTGTCCGCACTGGACGGCAGCGCCTTCGACCAGATCAGCCTGCTGCAACTGGCGACCTACACGCCAGGCGGCTTGCCCCTGCAGTTTCCCGACGCCGCCGACAGCGCCGAGAACATGCTCGGCTACTTCCAGCATTGGAAACCGACTTACGCACCGGGCGCGCAACGCCTGTATTCCAACCCGAGCATCGGGCTGTTCGGCTACCTCTCGGCGCAAAGCCTTGGCCAGCCGTTCAACGTGGCCATGCAGAAAACCCTGCTGCCCAAACTGGGCTTGACCAATACCCACGTCAGCGTGCCCGCCGACAAGTCCGGCCAGTACGCCCAAGGCTATGACAAGCTCCAGAAACCCGTGCGCGTGAGCCCTGGCGCACTCGACAGCGAAGCCTACGGCATCAAGACCAGCACCCAGGACCTGGCTCACTACGTGATGGTGAACATGCACCCGCAAACCCTGGAAAAGCCGCTGCAACAAGCCATCGCGGCGACTCACGCCGGTTACTACACCGTGAACGGCATGACCCAGGGCCTGGGCTGGGAACGCTACCCCTACCCGATCACGCTGAACGCATTGCTGGACGGCAACTCCACGCCAATGGCGATGGAGCCGCACAAGGTCACTTGGCTGACACCCGCACAGCCGCAGCCGGCCAACGTGCTGTACAACAAAACCGGCTCAACCGGTGGTTTTGGGGCGTACGTGGTGTACGTGCCGAGCAAGGACATGGGCGTGGTGATTCTGGCAAACAAGAACTACCCGAATTCTGAGCGGGTCAAGTTGGCCTATACGATCTTGAGCGCGATGGACCACTAACGCCTGGCAAAAACCAAATGTGGGAGCGGGCTTGCTCGCGAGGGTGGCGTGTCAGTCAACACATCTGTGGCTGATACACCGTATTCGCGAGCAAGCCCGCTCCCACACTTGGATCTTTATTGTGATGAGATTCGTGTACACACCGACGCCGCCAAGCACTTCGATCTCGCCGACCTGCGCCTGTTTATCCATATCGCCGAATCCCCCAGCCTGAGCCAGGGCGCCAAGCGTGCGTTTCACTCGCCGGCCGCTGCCAGTGCGCGGATCACGGCGCTGGAAGGCCAGTTGGATATGCGCCTGTTGTACCGCGACAGCCGTGGCGTGGAAATCACCCCGGCGGGCGATCGGTTGCTGCACCCTGCGCGGCTGATCATGCGCCAGGTGGATTACCTGAAAAGCGAATTCACCCAGTACGGCGTGGACTCCGCGGGGCATATCCGCATCTTTGCCAACACCACGGCGGTGACCGCGTTTCTGCCGGGGGTGCTGGCGGGCTTTTTGTCCCAGCGCCCGGGCGTGACCGTCGACCTGCAAGAAACGCCTGTCCCGCGATATCGTGCGCGGCGTGCTGGATGGCACCAGTGACATGGGCATCATTGCCGAGCCGTTAGAAGCCGCGGGCTTGCAGGTGCTGCACTTCAGCACGGATGAGCGGGTGTTAATGGTCCCGGTAGACCACCCGCTGGCCAATCAGCCCTCGGTGAAGCTGGACGAGCCCTGGACCATTCGCGAACGCAGTATCCTGGTGCGTGAACTGGAAGCGCTGCCTGGCACTATTCGGGCATTGATTGCCACATTGATGCCGCAAAGCGCCTAAGCTCAACAGTCACCTTGCCAGAGGAGACTCCCATGCAACTTGAAGGTTCCTGCCATTGCGGCGCCGTCACGTTCAGCCTGACCAGCCAGCACCCCTACCCCTACCAACGCTGCTACTGCTCGATCTGCCGCAAGACCCAGGGCGGCGGCGGTTATGCGATCAACCTGGCCGGTGATACGCAAAGCCTGAAGGTTCAAGGTCGCAAACACATTTCGATCTACCACGCCCGCCTCAAGCCGGACGGCGCCAGCCGCGCCCATGCAAGCACTGCCGAACGGCATTTCTGCTCGCAATGCGGCAGCGCCCTGTGGCTGTTCAGCCCAGAGTGGCCGGAACTGATCCACCCCTTCGCCTCGGCCATCGACACGCCGTTGCCGGTACCGCCGCAACACACGCATTTGATGCTCGGTTCCAAGGCCCCATGGGTCGAAGTCAGCGTGCGAAAAGGCGACGTACAGTTCGATGAATACCCCGAAGAGTCCATTGCCCAGTGGCATGAGCGATTAGGGCTGACGCGTTAACAGTCTTTGACAGTTTCCCGACAAAGCTCTCAAAGATTGTTGGCCGGCGGCACCCTAGCATTCGAGCATCCAAACCACCATCCGGGTGCTCTTCATGTTTCGCACATTGCGCGGTATTCCGCTATTGGGTTGCCTGCTCGGCAGTATCGGTTGCCATGTGCAACCGCCTGCCCCGCCGCCGATTCCCAAAGGCGATTACGGCGCGATCATTCGTTACCTGCAAACCCGCATTCCCCAGGAAATGGCACGTGAGAACGTACCCGGCCTGTCGATTGCGCTGGTCAATGGCCAGGAGCTGATCTGGGCGCGCGGGTTCGGCGTGGCCGACAAGGCCCAAGGTGTGCCGGTGACACCCAACACGGCGTTTCGCGCCGGCGGCATCGCCAAACTGCTCACGGCCACGGCGGCGCTGCAACTGGTCGAGCAACAGCGCCTGGCGCTGGATGCGCCGATCCAGCAGACGCTGCGCGAGTTCCACGTGCGCTCGCGCTTTCACAGCGACCAGGCGGCCGCCGACCGCGATATCACCCTGCGCCGCTTGCTCAGCCACCAGTCCGGTTTGCCCAGCGAACACCTGCGTGACGTGCGCAGCACTTTCGCCATGGGCCAGATGCCGATGCGCGTATCCGGCGTTTGGCTGAGCAGCCCGCCGGGCTCGCAAGTCGCCTATTCCAACCTGGGTTATTCGTTGGTCGGCGCCGCCATTGAACGCAGCAGCGGCAAAAGTTTCGAAGCGCAATTGCAAAGCAGCCTGCTCAAGCCACTGGAGATGAACCAGTCGAGTTTTGTCGGCACCGGTACGCAGTTGAGCTTCCGCGCGTTGGGCTACGAAGACGGTGTGGCGAGTACCGATGCACACGTCCGGGACCTCGCCGCCGGGGGCTTATGGGCAAGCCCCAAAGACCTCAGCCACTACGTGCGGATGCTGTTCGCCCAAGGCCTCTATAAAGGTCATCGCGTGTTGGGCAGCGCATCGATTGATGAGATGTTCACCCAGCAAAACACCGGCAATGCCCTGGATTTCGATTGCCAGATGGGCCTGGGCTGGTTTTTGGCGCCGTGCGGCGATGAACCGATCGGCCCCGGTGTGCGCACCTATCAGCACAGTGGCGGCGGCGACGATTTTGCGGCGCAGTTGAGCGTGCTGCCGGACCAGCAATTGGCGGTGATCATCATGGCCAATGACGGCAACGCCGAAGAACTGGTCGCCCGAATGGCCACCGAGACGCTGCGCCTGATGCTCCAGGCGCAAACCGGCCAATCCATCTGCGCCGACGACTGCCAGGCACCCAACCAAGGGCTCAAGTTGCGTCACGTGCCGGCCGCCATCGACCGCAAGCGTCTGGCCGGCTTTTATGCCACGGCCTGGGGAGTGTTCCGGATCAAGGATGACAATAATCGGCTGTCCGGCGAGCTGGCCGGGTTCGACTTCGAATTGTTGCGCGATGAGCACGGCTGGCTGCGCGCGCAGAAAAAAGTCCTCGGTGTCTGGCTCAAGGACCTCGGCGAACTGGGCCGGGTGCAGCTGGACGTGGTCACGGTGCAAGGTCGCCAGATGCTCACTGCCCGTAGCCACGGCCAGCGCCTCGCCATCGGCGAGCGCATCGAACCGCCGCCTTTGCCAGTGGCCTGGGCCGACACCATCGGCACCTACCAGGTGCTTAACACCCATGAGCCCGATGCACCGCTGAGCGGTATCAGCGTGCGCCTCGAAGAAGGCTTCCTGGTGATTCGCGGCCAATTGCACAACGAGCCGCTGACCGACTACATCCTGCTCCCGGTCGACAACGCCCACGCCGTGCTGGCCGGCAATGGCTACGGCCTGGGCGACACCGTGAGCCGCCAGGTCAACGGCCTCAGCGCTTCGGGCTACTCCTTCAAACGCACGCAATCGCCCCACAACCTATTGAATTTCTAACACGGAAGAACCGCCTGATGCGCTCAAAAAACCTGTGCCTGTCATTCACCTCACTGTGCCTGCTCGCCGCCGCCGACACCGCGATTGCCGAAGACTGGCAATACAGCCTCAAGGCCGGCGTGGCCAACGCGCCACGCTACAGCGGCAGCGACGAACGCATGACCGCGCCAGTGCTGGGCGGCGAAATCGTCAGCCCTTGGGGGATTTTCCTCGATACGAGCAAGGGCTTGGGCTGGGGTTACGAAGGCAATGCCCTGAGTTTTAGCGCCTATGTCGGTGCCAGCGCCTCACGCAAGGATAAAAGCCAAAGTTTGCATGCCGGTTCCAACCGCCTCAAAGGCCTGGGCGAGATCAAGTCACGCGCGCAATTGGGCGTGAGTGCGGCCTACAACCTGGGCGGTGTGATAGTCGGCGCAACCCTGGAACACGCGCTCAAGGAAGATGACCACAAGGACACCGGCAAGGCTTACACCCACCTGGAACTGAACCTGGGAACCACGCTTTATGAGGGCCGCTTCGGCTCCGTCGATGCCGGCCTCAGCAGCCACTTCGGCGACCGTAATTACCTGCAAACCTGGTACGGCGTGACCACCGGCCAGGCCGCGCAAAGCCGGTTCAAGGCATACAAGGCCGGTGCGGGCAATATCAGCAATGGCATGAACCTGGTGTGGAGCCTGCCGATCAGTGAGCACACCCAGTTCTCGACCTTGCTGGATGTGCAATACCTGGCAGATGAGGCGGGCAAAAGCCCGATTGTGGAGCGACGGTTGCAGACGCCGGTGATGGGGGTTGTGGAATATACGTTCTGATCGGGTAGCCTGATAAAAATGTGGGCGCTGGCTTGCCTGCGATGACAGTGTGTCAGCTATACAAATGTTAGCTGACCGTCCGTTATCGCCGGCAAGCCAGCGCCCACACTGAATCGGTTAACAGAACAACACCCTGCTTGCCTCAAGCCTTACTCGGCATACGCCCACGTCATCCGGAACGACGCTCCGCCCCACTCCGAATCCAGCACTTCCACCTGCCCGCCGTGCCACTGGCTGACCCGTTTTACCAGCGCCAGGCCCAAGCCGAACCCACCCGTACGGCGGTCGCGGCTGGTGTCCAGACGCAGGAAAGGCTCGAAGATCTTGGCGCGGCCGTCCAACGGCACACCCGGGCCATCGTCATTGACCTGCACCGCGTAACCGCTGCCGAACTTGACCAACGACACTTCCACACGACGCTCGGCATAACGAATGGCGTTGCGCAGCAGGTTGATCACCGCGCGGGCCATAAAGCGCGGTTCGATCTGGATAAAGTCGACCTCGCACGTGCGCAACGTCAGCTGCACCCCCGCCGCTTCCGCCTCCAGGGCCACGCTGCCGATGACACTGTCGAGCCAACTGTGGGCCTCGATATTTTCCCGGGTGACCTGGGTGGCGCCGCGCTCCAGGCTGGCGTAGGTGAGCAGTTCGGAGACCATTTCTTCCAGTTCGCCCAGGTCGGCATACATGTCGGCGATCAGCGCGCGGCTCTGGCGCGGGTCGGCCTGTTGTTTGAGTTGATCGAGTTCAAACGACAAGCGCGCAATCGGCGTGCGCAACTCGTGGGAGACGGCGTTGGTCAGTTCACGCTGGTTGGCGATCAGGCTTTCGATGCGCTCGGCCATCTGGTTGAAGTGCCCGGCCAGCTCGCGCACCGTGGAGCGGCGCGGCAGCAGGATGCGCGACGCCAGGTCGTTGTCGCCAAAGCGTTGCGCAGCCAGGCGAATATGCTCCAGGTCGCGCCAGTGCGGGCGTACCCAGAAATACAACACGATGGCCAGGCTCACCCCCAGGAAACCATAGGCCCACAGGTATAACCATTTGGGCTCTTCGGGCAACTTGATGTCCAGCAACTGCGGGCCGTCGTCAATATTGGTGATGAACTCCATAAAGTCCCCACGCACCACCAGTTGGCCGTCCGCCAGGAGTTTTTGCTCGCGCTCATCCAGCGCCAGGCTATCGCGCAACACCAACTTAAGGCGCAACCCGTAATGGGGTTGAAGCTCTGCCAGGCGAGCGTCCCGGGCCGGCCCTTGCAGAGGCCGAAGTTGCTCCACCAGCCCGTAAGCCGGGCCGCGCAGGGCTTCGCGGTTATACACTTCGTTGGCCTCGGGCAATAACTCGTCGAAGGTGTAGTTGACCAACCAGATCGCCCCCGCCAAACCGAGCGCCAGAATCACATACAGGCGCAGAAACAGGCGCAGCATCTAAACCTCCCACGCAAACGGATTGAACAGGTAACCCTTGCCCCAAATAGTCTTGATGCACACCGGCTCACGAGGATTGTCGTTGAGCTTGCCGCGCAATTTGCTGATGTAAACGTCGACGCTGCGGTTAAGGCCGTCGAAGGCAATACCGCGCATGCGGTTGAGAATGTCGTCGCGGGAGAGGATTTTCCCCGAGCTGCTGGCCAACAACCACAGCAACTCGAATTCCATGGTGGTGAGGTCGATCTTCTCATCGCCCAGGCTGACCACCCGGCAACTGCGATCAATCGACAACCGGCCAAACTCCAGTGAACCACGCACGGTGGGCTCGGGCACCTGGCGGCGTTGCAGGGCGCGCAAGCGTGCCAGCAATACCGGCGGTTTGATCGGTTTGATCACATAGTCGTCGGCCCCGGACTCCAGGCCCAGAATATGGTCCAGGTCATCTTCCTTGGCGGTCAGGATCACGATGGGCGTGTCGGATACATTACGAATCTCGCGGCACACGTGCAGGCCGCTCTGGCCGGGTAACATCAGGTCGAGCACGACGATCTTCGGCTTGAAGTCGAGGAATGCCGCCAGGGCCTGATCGCCTCGGTGCACAACGCGCACCTCGAAACCGTGTTGTGACAGGAAATGCGCGATCAGCCCTGCCAGCTTTTCATCGTCCTCAACGAGCAGGACCTTGCCCAGACCCAGGTTTTCCATAAATTCTCAGTGTGGATGCGCGGATTGAAGTGCGGGCATTATAGGTGGCAAGCTGAACAACAGAAGCAACCGGCCATTACGGGCCGACGAAGCTTCATGCTTTTAAGAGTTTTTAACAAATACCCCGCAATCTTTAACGCCATTCACAGGGAGTTGTATGCGCAAGGATTACCTGGCGTTTTTTGTTTCGCTGTTCCTGTCGCGGCTGGCCGACCAGATTCTATTGTTTATCGTGCCATTGATCGTGTTCCAGACCACCCAGAGTGTTTCATGGGCGGGGCTGGCATTCTTTGTCGAATCACTGCCGCGTTACCTGGCGTTCCCGGTGTGCGGCGCCTTGTGCGACAAGTTTTCACCCGTGCGCATTCTGCATATCAGCCAGGTTTACCGGGCGCTGGCGTGCGTGGTGGCGGTGGCGCTGTACGGGGTGTTCGACGGTATTTACTGGCTGGTGATCCTGTCTGCGCTGTGCGGCGTGTTGACCACCCAGGGCATCATGGCGCGGGAAGTGGTCATGCCGCATATCTTCAAGCACTACACCTACGCCAAAACGTTGTCCTACTCGCAAATCGCCGACCAGAGCGGCCTGGTATTGGGGCCGCTGGTAGCGGCACTGATGCTGGAAGTCTGGCCCTGGCATTGGGTCGTCATCGGGATTGCCGGGCTGTTTGTGCTGGCGGACCTGGCGATGCGGGTGTGGCAGCGCAACACCACGGTGAATTTAGAGCGTCATGAACAGCATCACGATATCTGGCTGCACCCCCTGCGCATCGCATTCGGGCATATCTGCAACCTGGTGGAATTGAAGCGCATCATCACGTTGGCAGTGGGTGTGAACCTGATCATCGGTGTGACGCTGGCGACTTCGGCGGCGATGGTCACCGGCCAGTTTGCAGCGGGCAAGGATGCCTATGCCTTGCTGCAGGCGGCGGGCGCGGTGGTGACGATCGCCATTCTGTTTTACCTGGCTCGCGCCACACTGCCGTTGAAGGTAGTGGGCGGGCTGTCGTACTCGATGATTGCCGTGGGCGCGTTGATCACGGCCATCAGCCCCGGGGTTGGGGCCTACACGGTTGGTTTCCTGCTGGTCACCGGCTTCGACAAGATGTTCAACGTGTACCTGCGCAGCACCCGTCAGCGGGTGATTCCGGTACAGGACTTTGGCAAGACGGTGGGCGTTATCACATTATTGAACAACCTGGCCCAGCCGCTGGCGGGCCTGGCGATTGCGGTGCTGGCCGCGCCTTTGGGCACGCAGACGGTGATCCTGCTGATAGCCGGCATCACCGCACTGATTGGCGTGGCCGTGGCTTCAGGCTGGCACGCCACTGTGAAAGCGGAACTCGACGTCGGGTGATTCGATGAGTTCCTGCTCGGCTGCCCTTACCCGCTCGATCACCTGAGCGATGTCCTTGGCGTCACCGTACTGGTACGCCAGCTTCAGGTAACCCTGAAAGTGCCGCGCTTCGCTTTTGAGCAAACCGAAATAGAACTTACCGAGTTCGTCGTCCAAATGCGGCACCAAGGCTTCGAAACGCTCGCAACTGCGCGCTTCGATAAAGGCGCCGACCACCAGCGTATCCACCAGTTTGACCGGCTCGTGGCTGCGCACCACTTTGCGCAAACCCGAGGCATAACGGCCGGCGTGCAGTTGGCGCAGCTCGATCTTGCGCTTTTTGATCAGGCGCATCACTTGTTCGTGGTGCACCAGTTCTTCGCGGGCCAGGCGCGACATCATAGTGATCAGGTCAACATGGGCGTGGTACTTGGCGATCAGGCTCAAGGCGGTACTGGCAGCTTTGAATTCGCAGTTCTTGTGGTCGATCAGCAGGGTTTCCTGATCGGCCAACGCGGCCTGGACCCAAGCGTCGGGGGTGCGGCAGCCGAGGAATTCGTGGATTTCGGGCAGGTTCATCGGGCTCACGGGCAAAAGGATCACAAAAGGGCGCCGATTATACCGACCCCGCTGCAGACCACCAGCCGCAGGCTTTGATGTGCATCAACATGACGTCTGGCGGGCAGCAACTATAGTTGTCCCAGGCCCCTCTTCTTCCGTCTCTGGAGATCCGTCCATGCAAGCCATCCGCAGCATCCTCGTGGTCATCGAGCCCGAGCATTCGGAAAGCCTGGCCCTCAAGCGCGCCAAGTTGATCGCCGGGGTAACCGGCGCGCACCTGCATTTGCTGGTCTGCGACAAAAAACACGAGCATTCGGCGATGCTGAGCCTGCTCAAGTCCGGCTTGCACGAAGACGGCTACAGCGTGACCACCGAGCAAGCGTGGAATGACAGCCTGCACGAAACCATCATCGATGTGCAGCAGGCCGAGGGCTGTGGCCTGGTGGTCAAGCAACATTTCGCGGACAGCCCGCTGAAAAAGGCCCTGCTGACGCCGGCGGACTGGAAATTGCTGCGCTACTGCCCCAGCCCAGTGCTGCTGGTGAAAACGTCAACGCCCTGGGCCGACAAGGTCGTGCTGGCGGCAATTGATGTGGGCAACCGTGACAGCGAACACCAGGCGTTGCACAACACCATCATCGACCATGGCTTCGACATTGCACGCCTGGCCAAGGCGCAATTGCACGTGATCAGCGCCCATCCGTCGCCGATGTTGTCGGCGGCAGATCCCACATTCCAGCTCAAGGAAACCATTGAGGCGCGCTATCGCGAGCAGTGCAAGGCGTTCCAGGCCGAGTTCGACGTGGATGACGCGCACCTGCATATCGAAGAAGGTCCGGCCGATGTATTGATCCCACATGCTGCACATGCCTTGCAGGCCGCGGTGACCATCATCGGCACCGTGGCGCGCACGGGTATTTCCGGGGCGTTGATCGGCAATACGGCGGAAGTGGTGCTGGATGCGGTGGAAGGCGATGTGCTGGTGCTCAAGCCGCAGGAGCTGATGGATCACCTGGAGGAGCTGGCGAACAAAGCCTGAAACAAATCCTTCAGACAATGAGGCGCCCTTGTTGGAGCTGGCTTGCCTGCGACAGCCATAGGTATCTACACATTTTTTTACGGGTTGAGTGCTGTGGTTGTTGGGGGGCGCTGAGTACATATCCGTTGTTTGGGTCACGGCTGACATGGGTTCCGCCCTTACGGCGGGTCACTTTGGAAAAGCCCCAAAGTAACCAAAGGGCTCTTGCCCCACCACTCGGCACCTCGCCTAGGCTCGGTGTGCCCTCACGCAGGCTTTGGACCGTGGGCCGCCGCCATGGGCCATCCTTGGCCCATCGCGGCTAACCCGGCGTCCTGCCGGGTTACCCACGCTCCAAAGCCTGCGTTCGGCCAGCGTGGTTGACGGGGCGCCCAAGATCAAAATCAAAAACAGATCAAGATCAAAAGCAGAGCACGGCGGCCTAGTAGCCGACCTGAGTGGTTAGATCAAAAGCAAAACCGAGGCGGCCTGACAGCCGACCTGATCTTGGAAGCTGAACCTAATCAAATGTGGGAGCGGGCTTGCCTGCGATGGCATCAGCTGGGCATGCCTGATGTACCGAGGTGCCGGCATCGCAGGCAAGCCAGCTCCCACAGAAAAGCAGTTCTGCTTTCGCCCTGTTTTTGCCCTGCTTCCGCTTCTACCACTCAGGTCGGCTACCAGGCCGCCGTGCTCTTGCTTTTGATCTTGATCTGCTTTTGATCTGACAGGCCCCGTTAACCACGCTGGCCGAACGCAGGCTTGAATCCGTGGGTAACCCGGCAGGACGCCGGGTTAGCCGCACTGGGCCAAGGATGGCCCATTGCGGCGGCCCACGGATTCAAGCCGGAGTGAGGGCATGCCGAGCCTGGGCGAGGCACCGAGTGGTGGGGCAAAGACCTTTTGGTGGACTTGCTCCCTCGCAGCGGACGCCAAGAAGCGATATTTTAATCGCAACCTTGGAGGCACCTATGTCACAGCAAACCCGCCGCAGTTACACCGACGACTTCAAAGCCCAAGCAGTGAGACTTGCTGAAAGCATTGGTCGAGGAGAAGCTGCGCGACAGTTGGATATCTCGGTCAAAACCCTAGGGAATTGGCTGGACGCCGCACGCAACGGGCGTCCTCTCAGTTCTCCCGCTCGGCACCCGGTCTCTGACTTGGAAAGCGAACTGGCCCGGCTTCGAGCTGAAAATGCCACGCTCAAAATGGAGCGAGAAATCCTAAAAAAAGCGACGGCGTTCTTTGCCAGAGAGTCCAACTGAGATACGCCTTTGTCGCCCGTGAACGGACTCACTTTCCGGTCAGGCTGTTATGTCGAGTGATGGAGGTCTCGGTGTCGGGCTTTCACGGCTATTTGAAGCGCCAGGAGCGCCCTGATCCAGATGCGGTGATTCGCCTGGAAATTCGTGCGATTCATCATGCCAGTCGCGGCACTTATGGGCGTCCACGCATGGTTAAGGCGCTTCATAGCCGGTCATATGCGATTGGTCACAAGCGAGTAGCCCGGCTGATGCGAGAAGAAATGTTGCGAGGGAAGATCAAGGCTCGGTTCAAACACTCGACGGATAACCGGTATATCCAACCAATTTCTGACAACGTATTGAAAAGACGCTTTTCTGTGACAAGCCCAACACCCGCATGGGTGGGAGATATCACCTATATTTCGACGCGTCAGGGGTGGTTGTACTTGGCTGTGGTGCTCAGCATCCAGACGCGTCAGGTACTCGGTTATAGCCTATCGGAGCGTATGCCTGAGGGTTTGGTACAGCAGGCATTCCTGAATGCCTGGACGAAAACGCCGGTTGATCAAGGTGTGATTTTTCACTCCGATCGAGGCCGGCAGTACACAGGCAGCGGTTTTCGCAGCATGATCATGGAAAGAGGCTTCGTACAAAGCATGAGTCGCAAGGGTAACTGCTGGGATAACGCCGTAGCAGAGAGCTTTTTTGCCACACTTAAAAAGGAGGAAGCCACCGGTGTGTATCCCAGCAAAGCACAGGCTCACGCATCTATCGCGAGCTACATCCATGGTTTTTACAACCCGACACGGCTGCACTCGGCGCTGGGATACAGCTCACCTAATGACTACGCAAAGCAACTGAAGCAGACTGCATAACGCTCGCTTTATGGCGTACGTTTTGAGGGAGCAAGTCCA
>NZ_CP168081.1:304316-572333 GCF_050915955.1 Pseudomonas sp. UBT
GACGACTTCAAAGCCCAAGCGGACGCCAAGAAGCGATATTTTAATCGCAACCTTGGAGGCACCTATGTCACAGCAAACCCGCCGCAGTTACACCGACGACTTCAAAGCCCAAGCAGTGAGACTTGCTGAAAGCATTGGTCGAGGAGAAGCTGCGCGACAGTTGGATATCTCGGTCAAAACCCTAGGGAATTGGCTGGACGCCGCACGCAACGGGCGTCCTCTCAGTTCTCCCGCTCGGCACCCGGTCTCTGACTTGGAAAGCGAACTGGCCCGGCTTCGAGCTGAAAATGCCACGCTCAAAATGGAGCGAGAAATCCTAAAAAAAGCGACGGCGTTCTTTGCCAGAGAGTCCAACTGAGATACGCCTTTGTCGCCCGTGAACGGACTCACTTTCCGGTCAGGCTGTTATGTCGAGTGATGGAGGTCTCGGTGTCGGGCTTTCACGGCTATTTGAAGCGCCAGGAGCGCCCTGATCCAGATGCGGTGATTCGCCTGGAAATTCGTGCGATTCATCATGCCAGTCGCGGCACTTATGGGCGTCCACGCATGGTTAAGGCGCTTCATAGCCGGTCATATGCGATTGGTCACAAGCGAGTAGCCCGGCTGATGCGAGAAGAAATGTTGCGAGGGAAGATCAAGGCTCGGTTCAAACACTCGACGGATAACCGGTATATCCAACCAATTTCTGACAACGTATTGAAAAGACGCTTTTCTGTGACAAGCCCAACACCCGCATGGGTGGGAGATATCACCTATATTTCGACGCGTCAGGGGTGGTTGTACTTGGCTGTGGTGCTCAGCATCCAGACGCGTCAGGTACTCGGTTATAGCCTATCGGAGCGTATGCCTGAGGGTTTGGTACAGCAGGCATTCCTGAATGCCTGGACGAAAACGCCGGTTGATCAAGGTGTGATTTTTCACTCCGATCGAGGCCGGCAGTACACAGGCAGCGGTTTTCGCAGCATGATCATGGAAAGAGGCTTCGTACAAAGCATGAGTCGCAAGGGTAACTGCTGGGATAACGCCGTAGCAGAGAGCTTTTTTGCCACACTTAAAAAGGAGGAAGCCACCGGTGTGTATCCCAGCAAAGCACAGGCTCACGCATCTATCGCGAGCTACATCCATGGTTTTTACAACCCGACACGGCTGCACTCGGCGCTGGGATACAGCTCACCTAATGACTACGCAAAGCAACTGAAGCAGACTGCATAACGCTCGCTTTATGGCGTACGTTTTGAGGGAGCAAGTCCATGGTTACTTTTGGGCTCTTTTCAAAAGTGACCCGCCGTAAGGGCGGAACCCATGTCAGCCGTGACCCAAACAACGGATATGCACTCAGCGCCCCCCCCCCGACAACCACAGCACTCAACCCGTAAAAAAAGATGTGTAGATACCTATGGCTATCGCAGGCAACCCAGCTCCCACTGTTTGAGCCGGTTTCTACAGCGAGGTCGGCGTGACCCCACGCACTACCAAATCACTGATAAACCCCAGCCAATCCTGCTGCGGCCCTTTAGCCGACAGGTCTTCACCGAGGAAGGAACTGAGGGTGTGGCGATTGGAGTTATAGAAGTAGCACAGCGAGGCGATCATCAAGTACACGTGCTTAAGGTCGATGTCCAGGCGGAACACGCCCTGGGCCTGGCCGGCTTCTATGATCGGCCGCAATACGCCGACGGCTTCTCCCGACAGCCGGCGCATCTCGCCGGACTGCTGGGCATGCTTGCCCTGGTGCAGATTCTCGATGCTCAGGATCGCCACGAACTCGGGGTGTTTGACGTAGTAATTCCAGATAAACGCCACCAAGTCGCGCAGCGCCTGCACCGGCGCATCCAGGTTCAGCTTGAGTTTGCTTTCGGCTTTATTGAACTGCTCGTAGATGTGCTCCAGCACGCAGACAAACAGGTGTTCCTTGCTGCCGAAATAGTAATAAAGCATACGGTCGTTGGAGTCGGCCGCCTTGGAGATGGTATCGACGCGCCCACCGGAATAGCCGTCGCGGGTGAACACCTGGACCGCCGCCTGCAGAATGCGCGCACGTGTCTGGTCGGCCTGTTGGGCGCGAATACCGGTCTTCTTGATCACCATTAAAAAGCGCCTTACCGACAGTCAAGGCGCGAAATATAGCATGGGCATTTTTGCGGCCGTTCTGTGACCGACAAGTTCTGTAATAAAAACGCCATTGCGCTGGGGATTGGAATCCAGTCGGGCTATTTTGGTGCGTCTCAATAACTAGAGTAGCCATGGATGAAATACCAACCCTTCAGCCGTACCCTGATTGCCACCGCACTGGTGTTGACCGTCAGCGGTGTGCAAGCCGCTTCCCAGGCCCCGGTGGCCGGTGAAAATGGCATGGTGGTCACGGCCCAGCATTTGGCAACTCACGTGGGCGTCGATGTGCTCAAGGCCGGCGGCAACGCGGTCGATGCGGCTGTGGCCGTGGGCTACGCCCTGGCTGTGGTCTACCCGGCGGCGGGCAACCTGGGCGGCGGCGGCTTCATGACCGTGCAACTGGCGGATGGGCGCAAGACTTTCCTCGACTTCCGCGAAAAAGCCCCGTTGGCGGCGACGGCCGACATGTACCTGGACAAAGACGGCAAGGTCATCGACGGCCTGAGCGCCAAGGGCCATTTGGCGGTCGGCGTACCCGGCACGGTGTCCGGGATGGAAACGGCGCTGAGCCAATACGGCACCCTCAAGCGCGCCCAGGTGATTGCCCCGGCGATCAAGCTGGCGGAAAACGGTTTCGAACTGGAGCAGGGTGATATCGACCTGCTGCACACCGCCACCGGCGAGTTCGAAAAAGACCAGGACCTGCGCGCAATCTTCCTGCACAACGGCCAGCCGATGCAGGTCGGCCAGAAGCTGGTGCAGAAAGACCTGGCCAAGACCCTCAAGGAAATCTCCGCCAAGGGCGCCGACGGTTTCTATAAAGGCTGGGTCGCCAAGGCGCTGGTGGATTCCAGCCAGGCCGGCAAAAGCATCATCACCCAGGCTGACCTCGACAAGTACAAGACCCGTGAACTGGCGCCCATCGAGTGCGACTACCGAGGCTACCACGTGGTCTCGGCACCGCCGCCGAGCTCGGGTGGCGTGGTGATCTGCCAGATCATGAACATCCTTGAAGGCTACCCGATGGCCGACCTCGGCTATCACTCGGCCCAAGGCCTGCACTACCAGATCGAAGCGATGCGCCACGCCTACGTGGACCGTAACAGCTACCTGGGCGACCCGGACTTCGTGAAGAACCCGGTCGCTCATTTGCTGGACAAGGACTACGCCGCCAAGCTGCGCGCAGCCATCGAGCCGCAGAAAGCCGGGGATTCCCAGGCGATCAAGCCGGGTGTGTCGCCCCATGAAGGCAACAACACCACGCATTACTCCATCGTCGACAAGTGGGGCAACGCCGTTTCGGTGACCTACACCCTGAACGACTGGTTTGGTGCCGGCGTCATGGCGAGCAAGACCGGGGTGATCCTCAACGATGAAATGGACGACTTCACCGTCAAGGTCGGCGTACCGAACATGTACGGGCTGGTCCAGGGTGAGGCCAATGCCATCGCTCCGGGCAAGGCGCCTTTGTCGTCGATGAGCCCGACCATCGTGACCAAAGACGGCAAGGCCGTGATGGTGGTGGGTACGCCAGGAGGCAGCCGGATTATCACGGCGACCTTGCTGACCATCCTGAATGTCATCGACTACAAGATGAACATCCAGGAGGCCGTCGACGCCCCGCGTTTCCACCAGCAGTGGATGCCTGAGACCACCAACCTCGAGGCCTTCGCCGTCAGCCCGGACACCCAGAAGATCCTGGAAAGCTGGGGCCACAAGTTTGCCGGTCCACAGGACGCCAATCACTTGGCCGCGATCCTGGTGGGCGCACCGTCACTGGGTGGCAAGCCGGTAGGCAACAACCGTTTCTACGGGGCTAACGACCCGCGTCGCAACACCGGCCTGTCTTTGGGCTACTAAACGCCGTCAATTACTGCAGGAGCGAGCCAGCTTGCTCCTGCAGTAGTTGTTCGACTGCGGCGAAGGCCTGGTCGCGGCGTGCCTGCCAACCCCCACGAATCACTACCACGGGCTGCCGGTGCTGTTGCAGCCAGTCCAGGCTGCCCTGGAAAAACGCCCGGCGGTCTGCCAGTTCCGGTTGGCAACGCTGGCCGTCGGCGGTCCATTCCACATCCTCGGGCGAAAGCAGAAGGTGCAGGTCGTAATGCCGCGCCAGCAACTCGCTGTCGAGCCACGCCGGGCAGTCGCCGAACAGCGTCTGGCTCCACAGCGTGTTGGTCAGCAGGTGCGTGTCGAGGATCAGCAGCCCGGGTTGCTCGGCGCGCGCGGCGTCCTCCCAGGCCAGTTGGCCCCGGGCGATGGCGGGGATATCCGCCAGGGTGGTGTCACGCTGATAGTGGTCGATGAAGTACCGCACGTATTCACCGACCATCAGCCCGCCGAAGTGTGTATGCAGTTCAGCCGCCAGCCAGCTTTTGCCGCTGGATTCAGGACCGGCCAGTACCACAACTTTCATGCGTGCAATGCCGGGTCGGCGCGCCATTCACGCCAGCCTTGCACGGCAATCACGGTGAACAGCGCGTAAAGCGCGGCCGTCAGGTACAGGCCTTTATAGAGGAACAGCCCGACGAAGATCACGTCCACCGCAATCCACAGCGGCCAGCATTGCACGCGTTTTTGCGCCATCCACATTTGTGCCACCAGGCTGAAGCCGGTGAGGGCGGCGTCAAGCCAGGGTTGGGCGGCATCGGTCCAATGGGCCATGGCGGCGCCGAGCAGCAGGCTGAAGACTGCGCCGACGGCCAGGCTGGTCATGATCGAAGGCCAACCGAGGCTGCTGACCTGGCGCCCTTGCTTGACGTCACCGGCGCGGGTCCATTGCCACCAGCCGTAGAGTTGCAGGGCGGCGTAGACCACCTGCAGCAGCATGTCGGAATAGAGTTTCACGTCGAAGAACACCCAGGTGTAAAGCAGCACCATCACCAGCCCGATGGGCCAGCACCAGGGGTTCTGTTTGACCGTCAACCAGACAGCGATCACCCCCAGGGCGGCGGCGAACAGTTCAAGCCCGGACATGGCGGTTCCTTGGGGAGGTGGGAGAGGGCGGGGATTGTAACTTCAAAATGTCGAAGGACCAATGTGGGAGGGGCGAGCCGCCTCCCACCTGTTGAACGGTGCTAGACCTTGAATTGGCGCAGCAGCCCATTGAGCTGTTCACTCAACTCGCGCAGATGTGCGCTCGCCACGCTGGATTGTTCCGCCGCCAGCGCTGTGCTGTGAGACAAACCGGCTGCCTGGGTGACGTTCTGGTTGATGTCTTCCACCACATGCGCCTGTTGCAACGTCGCGCTGGCAATCGAGGCGTTCAAGCCATTGAGGTTATGTAACGCCTGGCCGATGGCAGTCAGGCTGGCACCGGCCTGGCCGGCTTGCGCGATGGTGAGTTGCGAGGCGCTATGGCTGTCGCTGATCACCTTGACGGCCGCTTCCGAGTGACCTTGCAGGCGCTCGATCATCGCCTGGATCTCTGCGGTGGATTTTTGCGTGCGCTGGGCCAACAGCCGCACTTCATCGGCCACCACGGCAAACCCACGGCCTTGCTCACCGGCGCGTGCGGCTTCGATGGCGGCGTTGAGGGCCAACAGGTTGGTCTGGTCGGCGATGGAGCGAATCACTTCGAGCACGCCGCCGATCTGCGTGCTTTCACTGGACAGCGTGCGAATCACCTCCACGGCCTGGCTGATGGTGCCGGAGAGCTGGTCGATCTGCTGCAAGCTGCCGTCGATATTCACTTGGCCCTGCTGCGCCTGGGCCTGGGCATCACGCATTTCGCTGGCGGCGTGCTCGGCGTTTTTCGCCACGTCCTGCACGCCGTACGTCACTTCATTGATCGCCGTCGCCACCAGCTCCATCTGTTGCGATTGTTGCTGGCTGCGGTCATGGGCCTGCTGGGCGTTGGTGCCCAACTCCGTGGAGGACTGCCCCAGGGCGTTGGCGCACACCTGCAGCTGGCTGACCACCTGGCGCAACTTTGCCGTAAAGCTGTTGAAGTGCTGCGAAAGCTGGGTGACTTCATCGCGCCCGTGGGTGTCGAGACTGCGGGTCAGGTCGCTTTCGCCACTGGCAATATTGGCCATCGCGTTCACCGCCGCCTGCAACGGCTGCACGATACTGCGGGCAATCAACGTGACCAGCACCGCCATCATCAGCGCAATGACCAGGCCGATCAGCGAGGTTTTCCACACCTGGCCTTTGAATTCGGCCTGCACATCATCCACGTAGACGCCGGAGCCGATAATCCAGCCCCAGGGTTCGAACAGCTGGATATAGGAGGTCTTTTCCACCGGCGCTTCAGCACCCGGTTTCGGCCAGCGGTAGTTAACGATGCCGGCGCCCTTGGCCTTGGCCAGGCTCACGAACTCGTTGAACACCGCAAAACCGTCCGGGTCGCGGATCGCCGAGAGGTTCTGGCCATCCAGCTTGGGGTTGGCCGCGTGCATGATCATCACGGGCGTCAGGTCGTTGATCCAGAAATAATCGTCGTGGTCGTAGCGCAGGCCGCGCACCGCGCTCAGGGCCTGCTTTTGCGCCGCTTCGCGGGTCAATACGCCGGTTTTCTCGAGGTTCTGGTAATAAGCCAATACACCGCTGGCCGTCTGCACCACGTGTTGTGTCTGCTGGCTTTTGGCTTGGTAGAGGTCACCATGGATCTGTTTGAGCATCAGCAACCCGAGGGTCAGCAGCATCAACACGGCGACTATCAGGATCAGCCAAAGACGGCGGCTGATCGACATGCTGCGCAAACTGTTCATCGTCCTGTCACTCCGTGCTTTTTATAATAATGGGCGCTGCATCGACATTTCCGGCTTGTCTGATAGGCTTTCGGCCTGTAATCGAAAAACCTGAGTACTCCCTGATTTTTCACGAAATTTTTGCGGCCCGATGGTGAAAATCCACACCGGGCCTTGAGTGTGCTCGTCGTCAGTGAACTATTAAAAAAACAGACAAGGCATGCCGCCGCGCATGACCTTTGGGGGAAATATGGACTTTTGGACCGCCATACAGGCATTGATTCTTGGCGTTGTGGAGGGGCTGACTGAGTTCCTGCCGATTTCCAGCACCGGGCACCAGATCATCGTCGCCGACTTGATCGGCTTCGGCGGCGAACGTTTTGAAGCGTTCAACATCATCATCCAGTTGGGCGCGATCCTGGCTGTGGTGTGGGAGTTTCGGCGCAAGATCCTCGACGTGGTGATCGGCTTGCCGACCCAGCGCAACGCGCAGCGCTTCACCGTCAACCTGATCATCGCGGTACTGCCGGCCGTGGTGTTGGGGGTGATTTTTGCCGACCTGATCAAGCACTACCTGTTCAACCCGATCACCGTGGCCACCGCCCTGGTGGTGGGTGGCGTGATCATGTTGTGGGCCGAGCGCCGCCAACATGCGGTCCACGCTGAAACAGTGGACGAAATCACCTGGAAAGACGCGCTCAAAGTCGGCGTTGCTCAATGCCTGGCGATGATCCCGGGCACCTCGCGCTCCGGTGCCACCATCATTGGCGGCTTGCTGTTCGGTCTGTCGCGCAAAACCGCTACCGAATTCTCGTTCTTCCTGGCCATGCCAACCATGGTCGGTGCGGCGGTGTACTCGGGCTACAAGTACCGTCATCTGTTCCAGCCCGATGATTTGCCGGTGTTTGCCATCGGTTTTGTCACTTCATTCATCTTCGCGATGATTGCGGTCAAGGCCTTGCTCAAGTTTATTGCCAGCCACAGCTATGCGGCCTTTGCCTGGTATCGGATCGCGTTCGGCCTGGTGATCCTGGCGACCTGGCAGTTTGGCTGGATCGACTGGACGGCGGTCAAGCCATGAACATTCAGCACCCGCGCCTGAAGGCGCTGATCTTTGTGTTGTTGTGCGCCGCGCCGCTGATTGGGGCGGCGTTGGTGTGGTATCGCGGCGAGACGGTGATTCCGCTGGCGGCCTACGGCGTCGTCAGTGTGGTGGCGTTTTTTCTGTACTGGGGTGACAAGCGCAAGGCGCAATCGGAGGGCCCGCGCGTTCGGGAAAATATCCTGCACGCCGTGGAGCTCGCGGGCGGATGGCCGGGGGCGCTGATTGCCCAGCAGGTGTTTCGCCACAAAACGCGCAAGGTGTCTTACCAGGTGCTGTTCTGGGTGATTGTGTTGCTGCACGAGGTGTTCTGGCTCGATCAGCTATTCCTGGGCGGCACGTTGCTGGCGGTTTTATAGGGTAGAGGCGCTTGGGATATACCCTACAAGCCTGCGGGAAGCGCCTCACTCAATCGACCATATGAATGGGCGGTACACCGGCGTTATGCTCAAAGCACTGAACGCAGTGGGGTAATACGGATGTCTTTATCGGATTCATTGCTACGCCATTCTGCTACCGAACTTGGCGCATTGATTCAACAGCGCAAGCTCTCATCTACCGTCATTGTTTCCGCCTACCTCGCACGTATCGAGGCGCTCAACCCTTCGGTTAACGCCTTGGTTCAAGTGTGTGCCGAGGCGGCGCTGGCCAGTGCGTGGGCGGCGGATCATGCAGTCGCCAACGGTGAGTATTGGGGCGCGTTACACGGCGTTCCCTTTACGGTCAAAGATGTTATCGACACGCGCGGCGTGGTGTCGGCGGTGGGTTTGACTGAGCGGGCTCACTACCTGCCGGAACAGGACGCCGTGGTGGTGACGCGCATGAAAGCCGCCGGCGGCATTTTGCTTGGCAAAAGCAACTGCCCGCCGGGTGGCGGCGGCGGTGTCACCCATAATCCTGTCTACGGCGCCACGCGCAACCCGCATGCGCTTGCCTATAGCCCCGGAGGCAGCAGTGGTGGCGAAGCGGCGGCGATTGCTGCTGGGCTTTCACCGTTGGGGCTGGGCAGCGACTCCGGTGGCAGCTTGCGCGTCCCCGCACATTTTTGTGGTGTCTGTACGTTGAAACCCACCAGCGGCCGTGTGCCTAACACCGGTGTCTTTGATCACCCGGGCGGGTTGAGTGACTATCGCAGTCAGATTGGCCCGATGGCCCGGCATGTCGAAGACCTGGCCCTGGTGCTGCAGGTCATTGCCGGTGAAGATGGGCGCGATGCCGGGGTGATTCCGATGCCGTTGCGCGGTATGCAGACTCAAACGCTGAAGGGTTTGCGAGTCGCCTGGTACAGCGATGGCGGCATTGAGTCCGTCGACGCAATCACGCAAGAGACACTGCAGGTAGTGGCCGCTCTGTTGGAACGTGCAGGCGCCTTGATCCGTCCGGCCTTTCCATCGGCGTTGAGCAATGCCCGCGACATTACCGAACGCTACTGGGCAATGAGTAAAGGCACCGGCGCGCAGTCGATACAGTTGCTTTCAGATTGGGATCAGTTTCGCACGGCCATGCTGGGGTTCATGGCCGACTACGACCTTATCCTGTGCCCTGTCGACGCGGCGCCGGCAACCCGCCTGGGAGAGACTCGGCCAGGGCTGTTCAGTCACACGTTGCCTTACAGCCTGGCGGGTTGGCCTTGTGTGGTGGTGCGCGGCGGAACTGATCACGCCGGTTTGCCGGTTGGCGTGCAGATTGTCGCGCGACCCTGGCACGAGCATCTCGCGTTGGCGGCGGCAGCGGCCATTGAGCGCGCGCTGCCGTTCCCGCTTTGAGCGGTCACTCCAGCTTGAGTCCCACTTGCGTGCGCTTGGGCAGCTTGCTCACCACTAACTGGTGCGAGCGTTGCAACAGGCCACGCAGTTCCTCGGCGTTCAGCGGGTAGGGCGTGTTCATGATGATCCATTGCGCCCGTGCCAGGTACGGCGCCGGGTGGATGCCGGGGCGGTCCACATGGCCCAGGAACAGTTCTTTGTCGACCTTGAACGCCAATGAATCGCCCCGCAGGTGCTGCACGGCGAACATCTTGTTGCCGGCGATGGAAAACACCCGCACGCCGCCCCATTTGTAGTCTTCCCGCGCGCCGGGCAGGCTCAGGCAGAAGGTGGCGACTTGTTCTTCGGTCATTTTCATAGCAAACGGTCTCCGCAACCCTTGAAGGCTTCTTCCAGGTAGTCGATCCAGGCTCGGATGGCCGGCAGTACGCCACGCCGGTGCGGGTAGACCGCCTGCAGCCAGCCGCCGGGTGACGACCACTGCGGCAACAACTGCACCAATTGACCGCTGGCCAATTCCTCTTCGCAATACATCATTGGCAGCACGGTAAAGCCCAGGCTCTTCAAGGCGCAGGCTTTGCGCACGATGAAATCGTCGATGCCCAGGCGGGCTTCCAGCGCCAGGTCTTCGCTATTGCCTTGCGGGTCGATCAGGCGCAGGTGCACCAGGCGGTCAGCTTCAAGTGCGCCGAGCACCGGCAGTTGCTTGAGGTCTTCGAGGCTGTTGATTTGCCGCCCCTGGATGAATTCAGGGCTGGCGACGAGGATAGTCTGGGCCTGGCGCAGGCGCTTGGTCACCAGCAGCGGGTCTTCATCGCCTAACTCGCGCACGCGCAGGGCGACGTCGATGCCTTCGGCCACCAGGTCGACACGGCGGTTAACCAGGGTCATTTCCAGTTGTACAAGCGGGTGAGCGGCAAGGAAACCGGCGACCATGTCCGGCAGCATGTGCTGGGCCATGCCCACCGGGCAACTGACCCGTAAGCGCCCGCGCGGTTCGCTGGACATGCTCGCCACGGCTTCGTCGGCCATTTCCGCCTCCAGCAGCATGGCCTGGCAATGGCGCAGGTAGCGCTCGCCGACGGCGGTGAGGGTCAATTGGCGAGTGGTGCGCTGCAAGAGGCGTGCACCAAGGCGTTCTTCCAGCTCGGCAATCCGTCGCGACAACCGTGACTTGGGAATCCCGAGCAGCCGCCCGGCGGCCGCAAAGCCGCCGGCTTCGACGACTTTGGCAAAATAGTAGAGGTCGTTGAGGTCTTGCATGGTCAACCTGTTGTCCTGTCAGTGGGACGAACTATCCGCGTCTGACGAAGGCAAATCCACTACAAAAAAGCCAGCGCCTTGTGGACGCTGGCTATGACAGGCATGCAAGGCTCAGAACTGCAAGCCGGCCACAGGCTTATTCGCTTGCCCTGAACACCGTGAGCAACAGGGCGAGCCCGGCAAACGCCGCACCGGTGAGTGCCTGGCCCTGCCAGCCGTAGAGTTCCGAGGCGAAAGCACCGGCTGCGGAACCCAAGGCGCCACCGATAAAATAAACCACCATGAACACCGTGTTGAGTCGGCTGGTGGCTGACGGCTCCAGTGCCAATACGCGGGTCTGGTTAGCCAGTTGGTTGGTCCGGTTTCCCAGGTCGAGAAACGTCGCCGCGATCAGGATCGGCCACCACCAGCCTTGGGGGCCCAGGGTGTAAATCAGGATAAACGCCACGAGCACCGTGGTGATGCCGACGCGCTCCAGCAGACGGCCATGGCGGCGGGTTTGTTGGCCGATGGTCGAGGCGCAGAGAATGCCGACGATAGCTGATAGGCCCAGCAGCCCAGCCTGCGCGCTGGAAAACCCATACGGCGGCAAGGCCAGCAGCGCGGCCATAGAGCCCCAAAACACATTCAATGCGCCAAATACCAGGGCGCCCTTGATCGCCGATTGGCGCAGGGTCGGGTATTGCCTGGCCAGGCCCCACAGGGATTTGAGCAAGGCGCCATACGCAAGTTTGCTGGTGGAAATCGACACGGGCATGCGCGTCAGGATCGCCAGGAACAGCACCACATCCAATGCCGCCGCCATCGCGAACATGCCGCGCCAACCCAGCCAGCCGCTGACCACACCGCTGACCATCAGGCCCAGCACCGCGCCTTTCTGCTCGGGCGCGCTCAGGTCCGAGGCGGCGGGAATGATCACCTGCGCGCTGATGCCCGACAGCCCCAACAGCAAGCTCGCTATCAGCAGCCAGGCATAAGACGGCGCCGTGGCCGAGGCCAGCAGGCTGATGAAGTTGATGCACAGCACCGCCAGGATCAAGGTGCGCCGGCTGATGCGATCGCCCAGCGGTACAAACAGCAGCAGGCCGCAGGCGTAACCGATTTGCGTGAGCATGGCGATCTGCCCGACATGCGCGGTGGACACCTCGAAGGTGTTGGCAATCAGCGGCAGCATGGCCTGGTTGTAGTAGATCGTGGCGACCGAAAACCCGCAGCAAATGGCGAGAAGAAGGGTCAGCCCTTTGGTCAGGGTGGGGGAGTGTGCGTGCATGGCGTGCCCGGTGGCTGTCGAATCTGCGGCGAGAATGAAGTGAAGCGCGCGTTAAATCCAGCGTCGCAGAGGTTTGGGCAGCGACGGTGTGGGATTGGGTTTTTGCTGAATTTGGATTGTCCTGCTGGCAGGACAAACAATCGCATTTCAGCCCTCTAATCGAACATTGGGTTCATGTGTAGCATCAACCTCACTCGGTCGCCTCGTCGCGATCCTCACTTGGAGATCCCACATGAAACTGTTGCATATTGATTCCAGCATCCTCGGCGACAACTCGGCTTCCCGTCAGCTCAGCGCTGGTGTGGTCAAGGCCTGGCAAGCGGCTGAGCCGGGTGTGGAAGTGACTTACCGCGACCTGGCCAGCGAAGGCATCAGCCACTTTTCCGGCGTGACCCTCGGTGCGCTGGGCACCGCTGCCGAGTTGCGTGACGCCGTACAAAAGCACGAAGCCGAGCTGAGCGCTTCGTCGCTGGCTGAATTCATCGCTGCCGACGCTGTGGTGATTGGCGCGCCGATGTACAACTTTTCGGTGCCTTCGCAGCTCAAGGCCTGGATCGACCGCATCGCGGTCGCCGGCCAGACGTTCCGTTACACCGAAGCCGGCCCTGAAGGCCTGTGCGGTGGCAAGAAACTGATCATTGTGTCCACAGCAGGTGGCCTGCACGCCGGCCAGGCGAGCAATGTCGGCCACGAAGACTACTTGAAGCTGGTGTTTGGCTTCCTCGGCATCACTGACATTGAGTTTGTCCGCGCCCAAGGCCTGGCCTACGGTGAGGAAGTGCGCAGCAAAGCACTGAGCGACGCTAACGTCGTCATCAACGAACAATTGTTCGCCGCCGCGTAAGGCTTGTGTAAATTTCGCCTTTGCTCGGTTCCAATCTGAGCCCAGGCGCCTAAACTCTGTATTCTGATCGCCTCAAACGATCGGAGTACGGAGTTTTTTCGTTTACCCGCTGTCACTACTTTGGCCCAGGTTATGCAGGTATGGGTTAATCACCCGGTGCGAGTGCCTTGAACCATGGACTTTTCAAATCGATATGCCGCGGGTGTTGATCGTGGTCGCGCAGCAAAGGTGGACATCCCCATGATGCGTCTTTGTGCCGTTTTGGTTCTTTCCCTGCTCGGTAGCCTGATTTCAGTGCACGCCGCGCCAGCACCGCACCCGCATTGGAGTGTGGGCTTCCACCGCATGAGTTTTCTCGACCCGCTGGATCAGCAGCCGATGAAAGCCATCGCGTTCTATCCGTCTACCGACGATGATCACAGCACGCAGATGGGGCCTTATCACGTCGCCGCCACGGAAGACTCCAAGGTCGCCATTGGCCGTTTCCCCATGCTGATGTTGTCCCACGGCAACACAGGCACACCGCTGGCGCTGCATGACCTGGCCACCTCGCTGGCGCGCAAAGGCTTTGTGGTGGTGGCTGTTTTGCACCCTGGCGACAACTACAAGGACCACAGCCGACTGGGCACGGTGAGCAACCTGTATGGGCGGCCGATCCAGATTTCCGCAGCGATCACGGCCACCCTCGGCGACCCGATGCTGTCGCCGTTCGTGAACGTTGATCAGGTAGGTGTTATCGGTTATTCCGCCGGCGGCGAAACTGCATTGATCCTCGCGGGTGCCAAGCCGGATTTTGACCGTCTGCGTCGCTATTGCCACGAACGCCCGGAAGACCGTGACGCCTGCACCACCAACGGCGAGTTAGTGGTCGATCGCGATGACTTGCAGCCGCAGGCCGATCCACGAATCCACGCCTTGATGCTGATGGCACCGTTGAGCCTGATGTTTGGCCGCCATACCCTGGCCGACGTGCATGTGCCGGTGCTGCTCTACAGTGGCGATGGCGACAAGTTGGTGGCGGTGGACAAGAATGCCGCCGCCCTGGCCCGCAAACTGCCGCAGCCACCGGATTTCAAACTGTTGGCCGGAGCAGGGCACTTCGTATTCATGGCGCCGTGTGACAGCGATCAATTGGCGACAATGCCGGCCATCTGTACAGATGCCGACGGTGTAGACCGCGAAGGCATCCACCGCGACCTTATTTCAGAGGCGGGGCGCTTCTTCGTCCACACCCTCGGGCAATCGACCCGCGCCGGTTTGCAGACGGCTGATCAGTAAGCTCGACGCTTGAGCAGTACGGTCAGGCCCAGCGCTGTGACGGACAATAGCGCCGCGCAAAAGAAGATCCAGCTGTAGCCGAGGTTCAGCGCTACGGCGCCCATCAATGGCCCGGCGATCGCCAGGGCCAAATCAAAAAACACGGCATAGGCACTCAACCCGGCGCCACGGCTGCTGTTGGGCACCTGTTTGATGGCTTCCACGCCCAGCGCCGGGTAGACCAGCGACAAGCCGAAACCGGTCAGGCCGGCACCGATCAGGGCGACGCCTGTGGAGGGCGCCAGCCACAGCAGGGTCAGGCCCATGGTTTCGATGGTCATGCAGGCAATCGCCGCCGTAAATCCACCAAAGCGGCTGATGGCCGAGATAAACACCAGGCGCGAGAGGATAAAACACACGCCAAACACTGTAAGGCAGTACGCCGCGCCAGCCCAGCCGCGATTGAGGTAATACAGGGTGATAAAGGTGGTCAGCGTGCCGTAGCCGATTGAGGCCAGGCACAGGCTGGCGCCAAACGGGGCGATGCGCCCGAACACCGCCCAGAATGGCAGCCGCTCGCCGCGCACCACCGGCACCGACGGTTTATTGCGGATCAGCACCAGGCCCACTGCCGCCAATACTGACAGGGCGATTCCGAGGCTGGTGTAGCCGTAGTCCGCCACCATCACCACGCCCAGCGGCGCGCCAATCGCAATGGCGCCGTAGGACGCGATGCCATTCCAGGAAATCGAGCGTGCTGTGTGTTCGACGCCTACCGCACCCATGCACCAACTGATGGTGCCCACGCCGATCAGGCCCTGGGCTACGCCGAGCAGCAACCGGGCGACGATCAGAATGCCGAGGCTCAAGGCAGGCACGCTCTCAAGTAATGTCGCGAAAAACGTCAGCACGCCGCTGGCCAGGATGCCCGACAGGCCCAGCACAATCGCGCGTTTGGTGCCGACGTTGTCCGACATCCGCCCGGCCATTGGACGGCTGAGCAGGGTCGCCAGGTATTGCGAGCCGATGGTAAGCCCGGCCACTACGGCGCTGAAGCCCAATTGTTCATGCACATAGCCCGGGATGACCGCGATCGGCAGGCCGATGCAGAGAAAGGCGATGAAGGTGTAGAAGACGATGGAGACAATCTGCCGGGTGATCGACAGGGACGTGGGGGCGGCGGCAGGCATGGTCACTCGTTCGCGGGCGGGCGGTGACGGCATGATGGCAAGGGCTTGGGGGAAAAGGAAGCAGGCTAACTAGTTTGTTTGATTCGCAGGGGAGTGTGCCCGGTCGGCTTTTTTGTGGCGAGCAGGCTTGCCCTGCGTTGGGCCGCGCAGCAGCCGCCATAAAAAACACCGCGTTCTGCCTGGCAGAACGCGGTGTCTGGTTTTAGGGCCGCTTCGCAGCCCAACGCAGGGCAAGCCCGCTTGCCACAATGGCGCTCTAAGTGACTTAGAACACCACGCCTTGGCTACGCAGGTAGTCGTCGTAGGTGCCGCTGAAGTCGATCACGCCGCTTGGGCTCAACTCGATGATGCGGGTGGCCAGGGACGATACGAACTCACGGTCGTGGCTGACGAAGATCAGCGTGCCCGGGTAGTTTTCCAGCGCCAGGTTCAGCGCTTCGATGGATTCCATGTCCAAGTGGTTGGTCGGTTCGTCCATGATCAGCACGTTCGGCTTTTGCAGGATCAGCTTGCCGAACAGCATGCGACCTTGCTCACCACCGGAAATCACCTTGACCGACTTGAGGATCTCATCGTTGGAGAACAGCATGCGGCCCAGGGTGCCACGGATCACTTGCTCGCCTTGGGTCCATTGACCCATCCAGTCGAACAGGCTCATGTCGTCTTCAAAGTCCGAAGCGTGGTCTTGGGCGTAGTAGCCCAATTCTGCGGCGTCGGTCCATTTGATGCTACCCGCATCCGGCGTCAGTTCATTGACCAGGGTGCGCAGCAGGGTGGTCTTGCCGATACCGTTCGGGCCGATGATCGCCACGCGCTCGCCGGCTTCAACCTGGAAGCTGAAGTCCTTGAACAGCGGCTTGCCGTCGAAGCCTTTGGCCATACGATCGACGATGACCGCCTGGCGGTGCAGTTTCTTGGTTTGTTCGAAACGGATGAACGGGCTCACACGGCTCGAAGGCTTGACCTCGGCCAGTTGGATCTTGTCGATCGCCTTGGCGCGGGAAGTGGCCTGCTTGGCTTTCGAGGCGTTGGCCGAGAAGCGGCTGACGAACGATTGCAGTTCGGAGATCTGCGCTTTCTTCTTGGCGTTGTCCGACAGCAGTTGCTCGCGGGACTGGGTTGCCACGGTCATGTACTCGTCGTAGTTGCCCGGGAACAGGCGCAGCTCGCCGTAGTCCAGGTCAGCCATGTGGGTGCACACGCTGTTCAGGAAGTGACGGTCGTGAGAGATGATGATCATCAGGCTGGAGCGCTGGGTCAGGATGTTTTCCAGCCAGCGGATGGTGTTGATGTCCAGGTGGTTGGTCGGTTCGTCGAGCAACAGCACTTCAGGGTCGGAGAACAACGCCTGGGCCAGCAATACGCGCAGTTTCCAGCCTGGCGACACTTCGCTCATCGGGCCGAAGTGTTGTTCCAGGGGAATACCCAGGCCCAGCAGCAGCTCACCGGCACGGGATTCGGCGGTGTAGCCGTCCATCTCGGCGAATTCGGTTTCCAGCTCGGCCACGGCCATGCCGTCGTCTTCGCTCATTTCCGGCAGCGAGTAGATGCGGTCGCGCTCGGCCTTGACCTTCCACAGTTCCTCGTGACCCATGATCACGGTGTCGAGTACGGTGAATTCTTCGTAGGCGAACTGGTCCTGGCGCAGTTTACCCAGGCGTACGTTCGGCTCCAGCATGACCTGGCCACCGGACGGATCGAGGTCGCCGCCGAGGATTTTCATGAAGGTCGACTTGCCGCAACCGTTGGCACCGATCAAACCATAACGGTTGCCGGCGCCGAACTTGACCGAGACGTTCTCGAAGAGCGGCTTGGCGCCGAACTGCATGGTGATGTTAGCTGTGGAGATCAATTACTTTACCTATCAATGGGTTGCGAGCGTGGCGGCAGGAGCCTTCAGGCATGCGTCAACAGCGACATCAAGGCGCGAAACCCGGTCGCTGAGCAGAAAATTTTGGATGTGTGTTGGAATTTGGCGCGCATTGTCGCATATGTCAGGCGACAGTTGTATGGCGAGCGAGGGATGGTTTCATCAGCGTCTCCGGCATGGCCAGCCATAACAAGGCTAACGCCACCGCAGCGACGCCCGCCAGCGTCAGGAACGCCGCGTTATAGCCGGCCTGTTGCACGACGAAACCGGCCAGGCTGCTGCTCAGTGCCGCGCCCAGCCCAAACACCGTGGACAGCGCGCCGAGGCTGACATTGAAACGGCCAGTGCCCTGGGTCAGGTCTTTGACGATGACCGGGAACAGCGCGCCGAAAATCCCCGCGCCGATGCCATCGAGCATCTGCACGGCGACCAACCAATAGGGGTCGCTGGACAACGTATACAGCACGCCGCGCAGCGGCAAAATCATGAAACCGGCCAACAGCAGCGGCTTGCGCCCCCACAGGTCTGCCTTGAGCCCAACCAGCCACGCCATCGGCACCATCACCAATTGTGCGGCGACGATACACGCCGAGGTCAGCGGCGTGGCCATTTGCAGGTTGATCTGTGACAGCTTCTGGCTGACCAGCGGCAGCATGGCGGCATTGGCCAGGTGGAAAAGGGCGCAACAGATGGCGAACAGCAGCAGCGGGCGATTGCCCAGTAATACCTTCATGCCGGAGGGTTGTTCGTGATCGCGGGTGTGGGCCGGGTCAAAGCCCCGAGCGACCTCATGGTCTATCGCCTTGGCCGAGACGCAACTGACCGCCACAATACTGGCCAACGCCATAAAGGCCATCAGGTAGAACACCACCACCGGGCCGAACAGGTACGCCAACCCGCCGGCCAACAGCGCCGCCACGGCATTGCCGGCGTGGTTGAAGGTTTCATTGCGCCCGGTACGGCGGGTGAAGGCGCGCGGCCCGGTAATCCCCAACGAAATCGCCGAAATCGCCGGGGCGAACACCGAGGCGGCGACGGCACTGGCGGCCTGGGTCAAGGCTACCCAACTGAAAGCGCTGACAAACGGCAGCGTCAGGCAACTGACCGTAACGAGGATGGCGGCCACGGCTATCACCGCGCGTTTGCTGCGTGTGCGGTCAATCAGTGCGCCCGCCGGGCCCTGAGTGAGCAAGCCGGCGATACCCGCGAGCGTCATCACCACACCGATGCTGGCCGGGTCCCATTTATGGACGGCCAGCAGGTAGATCGCCAGGTAAGGTCCCAGCCCGTCGCGGACGTCGGCCAGGAAGAAATTCAGGCTGTCCAGGGATAAGGTATTACGCAGGTCAGCGTGATTGGCCACGGCGAACTCTTCGGGAGGGGCGTTCAAGGGCTGAACACTCATTGGCTTAGTGACCTGTTGGCGTGTGGAGAAGTTTCGCTTCCGTGGAGGGTTTCGTCCGACAGGTAATTGGCTTATTTTCCGCAGATTGCTTTAACGACTATCTGGAGACGCAATGGACATGCCCTCAGCCCAACAGGCCATCGCCAGCAACAAAGACGCCTGGGATGCATCCGCCACGCTGCACAAAGACAGCCCTGACTGGAATGCACTGCTGGCCTCGATTGCCCACGCGGACTTTTCCTGCCTCGACCCGACCATCACTGCACTGCTGCAAGACGTCGGCGTTGCCGGTAAGGACGTGGTGCAATTGTGCTGCAACAACGGTCGCGAAAGCCTGTCGTTGTTCGCCTTGGGCGCGCGCGCCGTGGTGGGCGTCGATCAATCTCGAGCCTTTCTCCTGCAAGCGCGGGAACTGGCCGATGTTTCGCCCCACAGCCCGGAGTTTATTGAAGCCGATATCCATCATCTGCCTGAGGGCTTGCAGGGGCGTTTCGATGTGGCCCTGGTGACGATTGGCGTACTGAACTGGATGCCGGATGTGGCGCTGTTTATGCGGCATGCGGCCAGTACGCTAAAACCCGGTGGCACCCTGGTGATCTACGAGACTCACCCGTTCCTCGAAGTGTTCGACCCGCGGGCCGCCAATCCGCTGTTGCCCACCAGTTCGTACTTCCAGCGCGATCCGTTCGTGTTACAGCAGTCGATTGTCTATGAAGGGCTGGACGAGGTTCCCGGGCCGACGTCTTATTGGTACGTGCATACCCTGGGCAGCATCGTAAGCGGGTTGATCTCGGCGCAGTTGCAGGTTGACCATCTGCGAGAGTATCCGCATTCAAATCGTGAAGAGTTGTATGACCAATACGAGCACCAATCGGCCCAGTTGCCCCTGTGCTTCACCTTGACCGCCAGCAAACGTCTCGTCTGAGCCGGTTGACCGCGCAAAAAAAAAGCCCGCGAGAAGAGGCGGGCCAAGTGATTCACTGGAGTAGGTAGGCCTCACCCTATAGGCCGGAAAGTGAAGGTCATGTGAAAACCGTGTCGCAAGTTCGGATGGCGCGTGGTTCAGGCTCGGCGTACAAAAGTGCGCATGGTTTGCCCGGGCCCGGTGCTGAATACAGCCGGGCGCGGCATGCCTTCGTCCGCGGCGATAAACACAAAGTCATTCTTTTCCAGACGATAGCTGGCGGGCAAGGGCTTGCCGGCGTCATCGCCCATGGAGTCAACCCAGGTAATGCTTTTAGGCTGAGTGCTGCTGTCCAGAGAAAAGCTGCCGGCGAGCAATATTTCGCCACTGACGGTTCTCACTTCGAATTGATCCCCGCTAATCGTGGTAATCGCCCCTGGTGCGCTGTGTGCATCAACTGGGTTGACCACGCCATTGTCTTCCAGGGATGTCTGCTCCCAAGCGCCCTGAAGCATTTGATAGTCCGGGTCTGACAGAGCTTGCATGCAAATTCCTTATTGCTGAAGGTTGAGGTGCCGTGTGAGCACAACATTACGGGGAGTGAATCGGCCAATGTGTAACTGTAACGCTACTGACAGGCGGCGCAAACAGCCTTTTTTTGTGGGCTGACAGCGATTTAGTCATCTATTGACTACGCTGGTGACATTCTTAGTCATACATAAGGGACGGCCTTGCCTGTTCATCGACATGAAACAGAAACAATCTCTAATAGCATCGGATTTTTCGCCATACCCAGTGGTCTGACTGCCATAGGTCATTCGTATTCAGGGCGTTGTCTCTGAGTTTCCATGCCTCTCGGGCTTCAAGTCCGAATTTCAGGGGCGGTGGCTTTCTATTGTCAACTTTAGAGTGTTCTTATTTTGAACCAAACTTCTCCGCTCAATTCGCCGGCAACGCCAGATGAAATTGACCTGTTTGAATTGTTCCATGCCCTGTGGCGGCAAAAAAAGTTGATAGTGGGTTGTACGATTCTTACAGGCCTACTGGGAGCGGGTTACGCGTTTATGGCGCCCAAGCAGTATGAGGTCAGCAGCGTGCTGCGGCCGGCGGCGATCAATGAGCTGGATGCGCTGAACCGCTCCGAGGTTTACAAACTGCCTGCCGCTGATGCGCTGGCGAAAGTAGGCGCGCAGCTGGATTCCTATGAGGCTCGCCTGGCGTTCTTTAAAAGTCATGAACAACTGTTCAATGCCTACCAGAAGCCGGGTCGCAGCCTCGAGCAGAGTTTTGAAGATTTCAATCGAAGCTCAATCAACGTGATCCTGTCGGACCCCAAGAAAGCCGATTCCCTGAGCAATTCTATCCGCCTGGAGTTGCAATACCCGGCTGGCGTCGACGGCGTTGCGATCCTCAACGGTTTTGTCGATTACGCCATTGCCGCGGAGCGTGAGCAAGTCGGCGCCGACCTCAAGGTGATCGTTAATAACCGCCTGAGCGAGCTCAAGGGCAAAATCGACGCCGCCCGTGCCAATTATGAAACGGAAAAGGAATCAAAAATCGCCATGCTGCTTGAGGCCGACAGGCTCAAGCGTGCCCGATTGCAGGATGAGCTCAGTGGGCTGCGCCTGCAGATGAAAATGGAGCGCACCGACCGCCTGGCAGAACTGGCCGAGGCGATCTCGATTGCCAAAACCATGGGCATCAGGAAGCCGACGACGCCATCGTCCATGGCCGATACCACGCGAGCAGGCTCAAATCAGGTGGTGCGCACCGAGATCAGCAACCAGAAGGTCCCGTTGTATTTCCTCGGCACTGAAGCCCTGGAAGCCGAGCGAACTGCCTTGCAACAGCGTACCAGCGATGACTTCACCAATAGCCGTGTCGCTGAAATTGGCAAAGAGCTTCAACTGCTGGAATCCAACCGTGAAGTTGAGATTCTGCAAAAACGTGGGAACGAAGATATCTTCTTGCGGGATGTCGAACCGCTTCGGGCGGAAGCCGCCAGGCTACGCGGCCTCAACATCGATATGAGCCATTTGAAGCTGGTGGCCGTCGACCGCCGCGCCCAGGAGCCGCTGGCCTCCATCAAGCCGAAAAAACTGCTGATCATCGCGGTGAGTCTGGTGATGGGCGTGTTCCTGGGCTTGCTGGTGGCGCTGATCCGTCACTTTATACTCGTGCACCGCCAGGCTGAACCGTACGCCTTTGTGGGGAGTGGCCGTTTCCAACGTGGCGAGCGCACAGACGGTCAGCCGCCGCGGTAAACACGCCTGCAATGGGCCGGTAACCAGGCCGGTCCATACTTGCTTATGACGTTTAGTAGACAGCTTTTCACAATTCTTAGTTAACCTTTGGTTACAAACTGTGGCTAAATAACCACCAATGGCATTGGTCCGGACAGTAAACCCGCGACTAACTGCCAATGTGTAATCGTGATTTCAGGTGCTGCTTACTTATCCTCGGCCGTTGTGGGCATGCAGGAGCAGCCTGTTCTCTTCTGACTTGTGACGAATCCCTTGAAACTCATCATTGTTGTTCTCTACGTTGCCTCCATTGCGTATGTTCACCTGCGTGGCAGGGTGCGACACAAGCTGGGCCGCCAGCTTAGCGACCACTCGACGTTCCTCGCGCCGGTCAACTGCTTCCTCTACATGTTTTCCAAGCAGCCAAGCCGTCCCTTTCTGTCGCCCAGCGATTTTCCGGACCTGAGCCCGCTACAGGAGCATTGGGAGGAAATCCGCCAGGAAGGCCAGAACCTGATGCGGGCAGGCGAGATCAAGCGCTCTGACCAGTACAACGACGTGGGTTTCAACTCGTTCTTCAAGTCCGGCTGGAAGCGTTTTTACCTCAAGTGGTATGGCGACAGTCACCCGTCGGCGATGAAGCTGTGCCCGCGCACCACTGAACTGGTGCAAAGCATCGGCTCGATCAAGGCGGCGATGTTTGCCGAGTTGCCGCCGGGCTCCAAGCTGGTACGCCACCGCGATCCGTACGCCGGTTCCTACCGCTATCACTTGGGCCTGGATACACCCAATGACCCTGGCTGCTACATCAATGTGGATGGCGAAAGCTATTACTGGCGCGACGGCGAGCCGGTGATGTTTGATGAGACCTACATTCACTACGCGGAAAACACCACACCGCACAACCGCATCATTTTGTTCTGCGACATCGAACGCCCAATGAAGTACCGCTGGGCGGCGGCGTTCAACCGCTGGTTCAGCCGTAACGTGATGGCAGCTGCCGGTTCGCCCAATGATGATGGCGACAAGACCGGGGGCTTGAACCGCGCGTTCACGCGCCTGTACAAGATCCGTCTGCGTGGTAAAGAGCTCAAAAAGCGCAATCGTGCACGCTACTACCTGGAAAAATGGGCAATCTTCGCCGGTTTGGCGCTGATCTTTATCCTGATCTAAATTGCCCTGCGGGCGCGAATCACTGCGGTGGTTTCGCGCCCAGCTTGTCCCACATCGTCTTGCTGATCTTCTGCCGGTGCGCATAACCGGTCCACGGATCGCCCTTGAGGTTGTTCAACCGCAGGTGCAGGTTGGCGATCGTCCACTGTTGGGCTCCGCGTAACCCTTTCAATTCCTCTCGACTCACCGGTACCGATACCGGCAAGCCAGGTCGTGCCCTGACCGAATAGGCGGCGACGGTGCTCGCGCCACGCGCGTTGCGCAGGTAGTCGATAAAGATCTTGCCGATCCGGTTCTTTGGGCCCGAGGTAGCACTAAAGCGTTCGGGCAATTGCAGCGCCATGAACTGCGCGATGGCTTTGGCAAACGCCTTCACGGTCTCCCAGCCATCCCGGCGCGCGAGCGGTACAACCAGGTGCAGACCTTTACCGCCGCTGGTCTTGACGAAGGCCTGGAGCCCAAGCTCATCCAATACCGACAGTGTCAGTTGCGCTGCTTCCAGCATGGTTTTCCAAGGCAGTGCCGGGTCCGGGTCCAGGTCAAGTACAAACAGGTCGGGGGTTTCGATGTGGTCCGAGGTGGCGCCCCAGGTATGCAGCTCGACCGTGCCCATCTGCACGGCGCCGATCAGGGCGCTCGCCGTGTCGATTTCCATCAGGCGTGCATGGCCCGGGTCGAGCTTCTGGTCCAGCTGTTTGATATGCGCAATGGCGAGTCGCTCAGAGTGCTTTTGGAAGAACTGCTCGCCCTCGATGCCTTGCGGTGCACGCAGCAGCGAGACGGGCCGGTGGCGCAGGAAGGGCAGGATCCATTCACTGATGCTGTCGTAGTAGGCGGCCAATTGCTGTTTTTGTGTACCACTTTGCGGATCAATCACGCGGTCGGGGTGGGTGATGTTCACAGCGCTGCTGGCGCTTCTCGACGGCGTAGCCTTCGTGAGGGACTTGGCCTTACGTGGCTGCTCACGATTGATCTGCGTCGCCGGCTTATCGGTGCGCAACGCAACGAATGACGCCTGGCGCACCACGCCTTCGCGGGTCCATTCGGTGAAATTCACTTCGCCGACCAGTGAGGGTTCAACCCAGTGCACACCGCGTGCCTGAGTGCGGGTCAAGGGCTGTTCCAGCGGTGAGGTTTTGCGTTGCAGCGGCGTGAGCTGCGCGTAGATCGACTTCAGCGCCGCCTGATCAAACCCGGTACCTACGCGTCCGGCATAGACCAGCCCGGCGTCGTCATTGACCGCCAGCAGCAGCGCACCAAACCCACTGCGTGAGCCTTGGGGGCGCGTGTAGCCGACAATCACGAACTCCTGGCGCAAGCGGCACTTGAGTTTGATCCAGTCGGCACTGCGGCTGGAAACATAAGGGCTGCCTGCGCGCTTGCCGATTACGCCTTCCAGTGCCAGGTCGCAGGCGCTTTCGAAGATGTCGCGCTGGTTGGCGGTAAAGGCTTCGGAGAACCGCAGCAATTTGCTGCGGCTGCCGGACAGCGCGGATTTGAGCGCGGCACGGCGTTCCTCCACGGGGGCTTCGCGCAGATCTTGCCCTTGCAGAAAAGGCGCGTCGAACAGGTAATAGACGATGTCCAGGCTGCGGCCGATATCGAACGCATTTTGCAGCGCCTGGAAGTCTGGCAAGCCGTCGGCATTGAGGCTGACCACTTCGCCGTCCAGCCAGCTGTCCTTGAGCTTGAGGGCTTGCAGCGCTTTGACTTGACGCGGCAAGCGGTCGGTCCAGTCATTGCCGTTGCGGGTAAACAGGCGCACCTCACCGTCGCGTATGCGTGTCAGCATGCGGTAACCGTCGAATTTGATTTCATACCGCCAGTCGCCGGGCGGTGCGCGGTCAACCAGGGTCGCCAATTGCGGGGTGAGTTGTTCGGGCAGGGCAGTGGGCGCTTTCTCGCGTCTCTTTGGCGGCTTGGGAGTACCAACCACGGCGCCGCTGAGCACACTTTTCGGCTGGTCCTGGACGATGTCGTAGTCAGCGGTCGGCCTGGCCTGCGGGTCCTTTTCCTTGATCAGCAACCACTGTTCCTTATCGCCGCTGCCCTTGAGCCGAGTGCGGACCAGCGCCCAATCGCCGGAAAGTTTTTCACCGACCAGGGTGAACTTGAGTTTGCCGGCCGCATACGCCTTGTGCGGCTCGTCATGGGGTTGCCAGACACCGCGATCCCACACAATCACATCCCCGGCACCATATTGGCCGGGCGCAATACTGCCTTCAAAGGTGCCGTAGCTCAGAGGGTGGTCTTCAACGTGAACCGCCAGGCGTTTCTGGCTGGGGTCGAGGCTCGGCCCCTTCGGCACCGCCCAACTTTTAAGTACGCCATCGAGCTCCAGGCGAAAGTCGTAGTGCAGGTTGCGGGCGTCATGTTTTTGAATCACGAATGACAGGGCCGAAGCCTTGCGTTTACCAGCAGGCGCGTCGCCTGCGGGCTCTGCGGTGATCTCAAAATCGCGCTTGCGGTTGTATTCACTCAGGGGCTTCGCCATGACGTTCTCCGGCGGGTGTCAGGCTCTTGAGGCCTTTTTGGAGGACGTTTTCGCGGCAGGCTTTTTCGGCGCGGCCTTTTTCGTCGCGGGCTTGGCGGCGGTGGCTTTGCCGGCAAGACTGCGTTTGAGCAGCTCTGTCAGGTCGATGACATCGGCCGATTTACGTTCCTCGCTGCCTTCCTGGCTTTCCACATCTTCGATTTTGCCGGCCTTGGCCTTTTTCGCGACCAGCGCCATGATCTTTTCCTGGAAGCTGTCGCGGTATTCGTCGGGCTGCCAGTCGGCACTCATGTCTTCCACCAGGCGCTTGGCCATGTCCAACTCGCCCTTGGTCAAACTCGGTTTGGTCACGTCGCTGCCCAGTTCCAGTTCGTCCAGGCTGCGTACCTCGGCGGGCCAACGCAGCATCACCAGTACCAGCGCCGAGTCCAGTGGCATCAGCGCCGCCAGGTGCTGCTTGGTGTGCAGGACCACATTGGCCAGTGCCACCCTGGCGGTTTTCTTCAGCGTTTCGCGCAGCAGGGCGTAGACCTTGCCGCCGCGTTTGTCCGGGGCCAGGAAGTAGGGCGTGTCGATGTTTTGCAGAGGGATCTGGTCGGCGGCGACAAAGGCGATGATTTGTATGGTTTGGGTCGATTTAGGGTGCGCCGAGCGGATTTCTTCTTCGCTGAGCACCACATAGCGGCCTTTCTCGTAGGCCACGCCCTTGACGATATTGTCCTTGCTGATTTCCTTGCCGGTGGCCTTGTTGATGCGCTTGTAGCCCACCGGGTCCATGCTGCGTTTGTCCAGCCAGTCAAAATCGACGCCCTCGGAGGACGTCGCCGAGACCAGCGAGACCGGGATATGGACCAAGCCGAAACTGATGGCGCCTTTCCAGATTGCCCTTGGCATGGCTGCGTTCCTTGAGAAGAGTCAGTGTTCTGGTGACTCGCAGGCGTTGGCAAAAGTTTCGACGGGCAGATGCGCGGACAGATTGTGTTACATCTGATGAGAAACTATTTAATGTCGAAAGCCGAACCCAAGGCGTAGCGTGTTATCGAAAGCAGGTACCACTCGCCCCAAAGAGGCTTTGTCATGAACAGCTGTGTGCGTCATCTCGCAGTGCTCGCGTTGGGCCTGGCGCTCGCGCCATTTGCCCAGGCGCAAAACCTGCCCGTCAGCAACGATTCCAACAACAGCCCCATTCATCGGGCCAACCCCAACAGCATGCAGGGCACCCAGCCCAATACGCCGGCCGTTCGCGGTGTCCAGACCGGGCCGACCAGCCCCGCGCCGACCGTGGAAAACGGTGGTATCGGCAATCGCTACCCGAAACGGGATGCCGCCCCGAGCCGTCCCGCCACTGACACCAAAGCGCCCACTTACGATGCCAACGGCAATCGCCGGTAAGGACTCTGTCTTATGTTTCTACGCAAAACCCTTCTAGCCGCGCTTTGCGCAACCACGCTGCTGCCCATGACGACCGTTTGGGCGGCTGATGCCCAGCAGTTCCCGAGCGAGCAAGGCAGCATCACGGCGACCCCGATCGCCAAAGGCCTGGACCACCCGTGGGCGGTGGCGTTTCTGCCAGACAAACAAGGCTTCCTGGTGACCGAGCGCCCGGGGCATCTGCGGTTTGTCAGCCCGGACGGCCAGCTTTCAGCGCCACTGACTGGTGTGCCGCAGGTGTGGGCCAAAGGGCAGGGCGGTTTGCTCGATGTGGTGCTCTCGCCGGACTTCAAGCAGGACCGTATGGTCTACCTGTCGTACGCCGAAGGCGGCGGCGAGGGTGGCAAAGCCGGCACCACCGTCGGGCGTGGGCGTCTGGCCGACGACTTGAGCGGTTTGAAAGACTTCAAGGTGATTCTGCGCCAGGAGCCCAAGCTCTCGACCGGAAACCACTTCGGCTCACGTCTGGCTTTCGACCGCGATGGCTACCTGTTCGTCACGCTCGGTGAAAACAACGACCGGCCGACGGCCCAGGACCTGGACAAGTTGCAAGGCAAGGTGGTGCGGATCTTCCCGGATGGCCGCGTGCCGGATGACAACCCTTTCGTCGGTCAGGAGGGCGTACGCCCCGAAATCTGGTCCTATGGCCAGCGCAACCCGCAAGGGCTGGCGATGAACCCGTGGAGCGGCACGATCTGGGAAAATGAACATGGGCCGCGCGGAGGGGATGAAATCAACATCATTGAGCGTGGCAAGAATTACGGTTGGCCATTGGCAACCCATGGCATCAACTATTCCCTCACGCCAATTCCCGAGGCCAAGGGCAAGACCGTGGAGGGTACAGTGGCGCCCCATCACGTCTGGGAAAAATCGCCGGGCATCAGTGGCATGGCGTTTTATGACGCCGATCGTTTCAAGGCGTGGCAGCACAACCTGTTTATTGGCGCGTTATCCAGCCAGGAGCTGATCCGCCTGCAGTTCGATGGCGACAAGGTGATCCATGAGGAGCGCCTGTTGGGCGCTTTGCACGCGCGGATTCGCGATGTGCGCCAGGGCCCGGACGGCTACCTGTATGTGCTGACCGATGAGGACAATGGCGTGCTGTATCGGGTAGGCCTGAATCAGGACTGAACAACCTCGGCAGGCGGGAGCAGGCAAGCCAGCTCCCACCTGTTGACAGCGTGGGTCTATAAACCCAGCTCAGACAAGCCTGGGTGATCATCCGGGCGCCGGCCCAGCGGCCAGTGAAACTTGCGCTCGCTTTCCTTGATCGGCAGGTCGTTGATGCAGGCAAAACGATTCGCCATCAAGCCGTTCTCGTCGAATTCCCAGTTCTCATTGCCATAGGACCGGAACCAGTTGCCGGAGTCGTCGTGCCACTCATAGGCATAACGCACGGCGATGCGGTTGCCGGTAAACGCCCACAACTCCTTGATCAGCCGATAGTCCAGCTCTTTGGCCCATTTACGGGTGAGGAAACCTTTGGCCTCTTCGCGGTTGTGCGCAAACTCGGCGCGGTTTCGCCACTGCGTGTCCGGCGTATAAGCCAGCGACACCCGCTGTGGGTCCCGGGAATTCCAACCGTCTTCGGCCAGGCGGACTTTCTCGATGGCGGACTCACGGGTAAATGGAGGCAGTGGCGGACGTACTTCGGCGTTGGATGACATGGGGCAGCTCCTGAACACAAAAAGGGTTATCGAAAGTTGCAACGCATGTGCGTTCAAAGCCCCAATAACGTTCGCGCCATGCATTGCGCGTTATCAGCAGCCGTTGAATCGCCCATCACCAAGGCAACGGTAATGGCGCCGTCGATCAGGATCAGCAGTTGCGCGGCCTGCTGTTCGGGGGCTGCGGTGCCATGGGCTTGACACAGTTCACGTGCGTACTCGAATAGTTTCTGTTTATGCGCCTTGGCCAGCAGGCGCACCGGGTCTTGCGGGTTGCCGGTTTCGCCACTGGTATTGATAAAGGCGCAACCACGAAAGTCCGCCGAGCCGAACCAGGCCTTGAGGGCGCTGAACAGCGCCAGCAGGCGTTCGCCACTGCCTTCGCTGCGTTGCACTTCATCGCGCAGCCACTGCATCCAGCGCGCGTCACGGCGCTGCAGCGCGGCGATCACCAACTCATCTTTGTTGGCGAAGTAACGGTAAATACTGTTGCGCGAGACACCGGCCGTTTTCACCAGCAACTCCATGCCCGTGGCGGCGATGCCGTGGCGATAGATCAGCTTTTCGGTAACGTCGAGGATAATGTCGCGGGTTTCACTCAGGGTCATATCGTTCATGCTGGCTACAGTAGAACGATCGTTCTTCTTGGTCAATTACATTTTTCCCCTGTGTGACAGCGAGACCTGAGCACCCCCATGGTGTAAGCTCGGGGCCTCTTCGGATTCGACCATTGCGAGCCTTATGCCGTCGTTCTTCAAACGCTCCCTGTTGCCCAAGCTGCGCGGTTTCCCACTGTCTCCCGATGCCATCGACGTGCTGTCCGGCGCCGACGCATTTCGCCGTTGCCTGTTGGAAAAAATCTCCCAGGCCACGCAGCGTATCTACATTGTTGCGCTGTACTTGCAGCAGGACGAAGCAGGGCAGGAAATCTACGACGCCTTGCACGCCGCCAAGGCTGCGCGGCCCGCGCTGGACATTGTGGTGGTGGTCGATTCATTGCGTGCCCAGCGCGGCTTGATCGGTGCCGGCAAGCAGCCGGGCAACAGCGCCTGGTACCAGGCCATGACCCAAACCCACGCCAGCGAAGTGCCGGTTTACGGCGTGCCGGTGCAAACCCGCGAACTGTTCGGCGTGTTGCACCTCAAGGGCTTTGTGATCGACGACAGTGTGCTGTACAGCGGCGCCAGCCTGAACAACGTGTACCTGCACAAGTTCGACAAGTACCGTTTTGACCGCTATCACCTGATCCACAACCCGGCGTTGGCTGACTCGATGCAACACCTGGTGGAGCACGGGCTGGTAGCGTCCAAGGCCGTGCACCGCCTGGACTTGCCGAACCCGCCGACCACCCGCAGCCTGCGCAACGATATCGGCGACCTGCGCAGCCGCTTGAAGCACGCGGCCTATGACACCACCACGGGGCTGTTGCCTAATGGCCATTTGTCGGTGAGCCCATTGCTCGGTGTCGGCAAGAACAACCCGTTGAACCGGGTGATCCTCGAGCTGATCGCCAGTGCCCAGCATCAACTGACCATTTGCACGCCGTACTTCAACCTGCCGCTGCCAGTGACCCGGGAAATTAACCGGGCCCTGGCGCGCGGGGTGAAGGTCGACATCATCGTCGGCGACAAAACCGCCAACGATTTCTACATACCGCCCAGCGAGCCATTCAAGGTGATCTCGGCACTGCCTTACCTGTATGAAATCAGCCTGCGCCGATTCGCCAAACGTCATCAGCCAATGATCGACAGCGGCCAGTTGAACCTGCACTTGTGGCGCGACGGTGACAACACCTACCACCTCAAGGGAATGTGGGTCGACCAGCGTTACACCTTGCTCACGGGCAATAACCTCAACCCGCGTGCGTTCCGCCTCGATCTGGAAAACGCCTTGCTGATTGATGACCCGCAAGGCCAGTGGCTGGCGCCGAGGCGTACGGAGCTGGCAGAGATTTTTCAGCACACCACGCGCATCGAACGTTACCAACAATTGCAGACGCTGCTGGAGTACCCGCCGGCCGTGGGCAAGTTCCTGCGGCGGGTCAGCAGGGTGCGGATCGAGCGGTTGCTTTACCGCATTTTGTAAGCGCGCATAGGTTCTCCGGAATCGCCGGCTTTCCAGTTTACTTTCGTCGATGCATTGAGATCTCTCCTACACCTTGCCTTTGGGTTCTCTCTTAGGCTTTTTGTTGGTAGTTCTTAAGGACAAGAACTCTTGCGGTTAAACGTGAAGAGAACTTGAAATGTCGACAGTTTCTGTAAGCCGTACAGCTATGCCTGCTTATGTTTCGGCAGCTAGCAATGGTGAGGCGAAACCGCTTAATCCCTCCAGCGCGCCGAGGGCTCAGGACCGGCCGGATGCGAGTGAACAGTCATCGGTTGCCGGCGCGCTACAGCAGTGGGGCGGCCAACTGAAACAAGTGGGGCTCGAACAACACTCGATACGCTCAAAGCGCGAGGCTCCCTCGGCAGACCCCGTGCGCAAACCCATGGTTTACCCAGCGTCCGAGCCCGCAAAACAAGCCGATGCCAATCTGCAGAAAACCCTCACCCACTTGCTGCTTACCGGCAAGCTCAGAGCCAACCCCTTTCCTCCAAACGCCTCGATCAGCCCTTTCATTGAGGCCTTCATCGACGCAGTGCGCGAGCCGCCGGTGCAGGCGTGGCTTAACGCCAAAGGCCTGGATGTATCGACGGTGCGTGTTTTCAGCGACGGGGTAGCAGGCTCGGTGGTGGTTGAGGGCGAAACGGTAACGCGAAGGTTCACCACTACCGACGGGTCAGGTTGGTGGCAGGTCGGCGCAAAAGTCAGCGAGGCTGTGAAAAAGCTGCGCCCGGATGATTTAGGGGTATTGCTGCCGGGAAATGATGCGGTCCCGTTCCGGGATTTAAACGCGATCCTGCATTTTTACGGTGTAAACATGCCCAGCGCCCCAACAGATGGAAAGCAGCTTGGCGAGCGGCTTAAAAAAGCCGGTTGGCCGGCTATATCCAACGAAACACGTAACGAATGGCGCCAACGGTTCGAGCAGCTTTCGCAGAAATGCACTGACGTCGATGTTCGCTCGCAACTGGCATCACAACTGCAGGCACAGGTCACAGATAAAAACGAAGGAGACACGCTCAACCTGAGCGACCTGCCCGCAGTCATTTACCCTGAATCGACGTTGGCGCAAAAAAGCCAGCTACCCCGTGAACGCTTCGTTGAATGGCTGGCGATGCCAGCGTTCAAGACCTTCATAGAGAAGACGGGCCTTGGCGGCGCGGATACCGTTTACAGGCTATCCAACGGCAACCTCGAATTGCGTGACGCCGCTAATCAATGGATCTCTCTACACGTCTTTCTGGACGATGAGATCAGCAAAGTTTCAGTGGGCGGTAGTCCGGCCGAAAAAGCCGCTATCCACAGCCTCAATAACGACTTCAATCAACTCGTAGAGAGGAGCAAGGCAACCGGAAACGTCGTGTATTCGCGCCCCCTGTACGACCTACGGCAACTGCTGAGTTTTTCCGGGTTGGGGAGCCCCGAAACGGTTGCGCAAGTGAACTCGGCCATTGCCTGGCTGACCATTCGGTTGCCACCCCCGCCAACGGCAGGGGACTTTGGCGGATTGTCACCCTATACCTGGGCTCCAGGTGCGCTGTCGTCGAATGATTTGATCGTGTTGAAGGCGGCATCTATCGGGCCTGGCTCGGTGACTCAACTGTTGGGCAGCCATATGGCCAGAACAGATTTGCCGAATGATCGGGACCTGCAACTGCAAGGGTTTTTCGACTCGGCCCACGCTGTCGCCGAGGCCCAGGCACTGGCCCAGCGGCTGAATATGGCGGAGGTCAAAGGTGGCCAGCCGCTCTCACGGGCAACCCGTCATCAACTCCTGGCGGCCGCCATCAAGGCCGGCGCCGGTGCCGAGCTGCCCGGCAAGCCTGGGGTGGTTGCCGGCTACGACATTTATCAGCCCAACAACCTTGGCCGCACGTTGGACGAGGTACGCGGCGATATTGAAACCCAATTGGAAAGTAACGTTGCCGACGCCAAGATGGCACCTCTGATCGCCCATCTGTTGTTGGCACAGGCGGCCCCCGAGTTTCTGGTTAAACCCGACCCCGGCGTGTCGGCACAGGCGCCTGAGTCGCTCAAGTTGTCACCCGGGCAAGTCAGCATGGGTTCGACCGCTTGGATGAACCTGCGCCTTGGTTGTGCCATGGCGGATAAACTGGGTGGGGCGGGTAGTTCACGATCGTTGAATATCACCCAGGCTCAGGCCCTTACCCGGCTCAATCCCATGGGGCTGGAACACGAGACGTTGATAAAATGCCTCGGGGCACCGATGCTGCTGGATTGGGCCGTGATGAGTGGTGTATTTCCCAAGAGGTCCGATGGGTTTTACTCTGCTGGGGATTACAGCGCCGCCGCGCAGGCGTTCGCCGACCGAGAAAACAGTACTCACACAGCTTTCCAGAGCCTGACCAGTGAGCCGCCCAGCCAGACGAGCCTGTTGATCGATCAATTGGCGCTGCTGTTTCCTGAAATGACCCAAGAAGAAATCGCCAACTTCAAACTCGAACTTGATACCGACACGCCGTACAACCCTAGAAATGAAGGGCACCTGGAGCCACGCCAGCTGCGCTTGACCGATGTGATTCTCACACAACAAGCGAGTCTGGACCCTCTGACGCTCCTGGGCGAAGTGTTGAACAAGGTATTTGCCCAAGACAAAACATACAGATTCATTCACCCTAAGGTTTCTCAGGAAACCTTTAACGATAGGGTCAGCAAGCTTGCGTCAATTGCGTCGCTGGTGACGCCTGCTGTGGATCAATACCTGGCCGACAGTCGTCGTGCAGAAGAAACCGTGATCAAGCTGATGATCGCCAACGCACCGCTGGATGTGCGCCAGGGGTTGGAGTCCGGTGATGTGGAGATCTTCACATTGCGGGAAGAGACCGGGGAGCCCCTGGAACGGGATCAGGGGAAGGACTCGAAGGTTGCCGACAAGAGGGCCAAGCGCGGCGTTCTGCTGCGTTACAAGAACAAAGGAGAAGAAGGGGGATACACCTATCTCGAAATGTTCCCAGGCTCAATGAAGGTGTCCAAACGCCACCTGCTGTTCTCTGAGCTCAAGTTGGACGGTGTGGTTGAAAAAGATTCGGTTCCCTATGGCCCTTTCGCACACATATCTGTGGACTTTCGTAAGGCGGCACCGGTTGACTTTGACTTCCAGGCCTACCAGACGGGGAGCGAGCTGCGCCCTGGGGTGCGAACCAAGGCCATTATCGAAAAGTTCGGGCAAACGTTGCCGGGTCAGGCTGCGCCGAGGCGGTCCAACGTCACACCTGTTTATGTGCCCAACAGTTGGGCTTCGAGAAAAACCAACGATATAGCCAAGGCTATCGTCGCCGCCACGTTCGATGGCAAACGCCAGGCGTTGCTCGATTACGCCAACGAGCCGACAAAGCTGCGGAAAAGACGCACCTATCCGTTTGATTCCGGGAAAGTCTTTACCCATGAAAACCTGAGAACGGTGTTAAGCCTTATCCCGTTTGTGGGGGCTGTTGCCGATATCGGCGACGGCAACATTGGCGCAGGGTTCAAAGGGTTGTTGATCGACTTCGCTTCATTCGCATTTACTGGAGGGTTGGCCGGGGCAAGAAACTTTTTCAAGGGGCTCAAGGCGATTGTTCCGTTCAGCGGCACTGCATTCACCCTGCGGGCGGTGAAAGGCGTTGCGCCATTCTTTCGCAGTCTGTTCAATCCGCTCGACGGAGTTTCTGATGTCTTGAGGATCGGCCCCAAAGCAATCGGTGCAACCCGACAAGTATTGGCAGGTAAGTTGGTGCCTGTCGGGAAAGGTTTCTATCTGACGACCACGGCCTTTGAAAAGTGCCGATGGGGGCTTGGGGTCTATGACACGTTGTACCCTCAGCCCGTGGGGCAGGAGGCCAGTACGTACCCGTCAAGCCAGTTGGGAGTGAGTCAAAATTGCGCATTGCGCGCGGTGCAAATAGACACACTGTGGTACGCGATTGACCCCGTCACGCAGCAGCCCACTGGCGCTCCATTGCAAGACTTCACGCCGGACTCACCGGTGAGTTAAGCGCTCACAGGCCCCGTGCCATGCACTCTACGACTCGTCCAGGTGCATGGCGCGGGAGTTTGTTATCAGTTCAGACCCAGCTTGCCACGCAAGGTGGAAAGGTCTTCAGCCAAGGTATTGACCGGACCCACCAGGGCCTTGCGGTCGGTTTCCTTGACCTTGTCGTAGGTCTCGTAGCCACCATCCTTGGTTTTGTACTTGGCCAGGATTTTGTCCACGGTGGCGAAGTTCTTGTCGACCTTGGCCAGGAAGGCCTTGTCTTGCTTCTCGAGCTGGCCACGGAACAGGTCGACGATTTTCTTCGCGCCGTCGATGTTGCCCTGGAAGTCATACAGGTCGGTGTGGCTGTAGCGGTCTTCTTCACCGGAGATCTTGGTGGCGGCGACTTCTTCCAGCAATGCTGCGGCACCGCCGACGACTTTTTCGGGCGGGAAGGTCAGGCCATCGACTCGTGTTTTCAGGTCGTTGACGTCGGTGTTGAGCTTGGCGGTCAGCGTTTCCAGGCCTTTGGTGGTGTTCTGGGAGAACAGCACGTACTCGATGCGGTGGAAGCCGGTGAAGTCTTCGGCGGTCACGCCTTTTTCGTGGTCATCAACGCGTGAGTCGATCGAGGCATCGAGGTCGCTGAACAGCTCGGCTATCGGCTCGATGGACTCATAGTGCACGCGGGTTGGCGCGTAGAGCTTCTTGGCGGTGGCCAGGTCGCCTTGGTTGATAGCATCGGTGAACGCTTTGGTCTGGGTGACCAGCTCACCGATTTCTTCGGTGACGTAGATCTTGTAGTCCGATACCGGGCCTACCAGGTCCAGCGGCGCAGTCGCGGCGAAAGCTGCCAGCGGCGAAAGGGTCATTAACAACGACAACGCGATAATCGACTTCTTCATGTGACGTATCCGCTCTGAGTTTGTTTTAAGTGTTGGCAGTGGTTTGAGGGTGCGTTGCAGCAAGTAGCGTGCGCCCAATGAAATCCTTGGGGCCCGCCACCCCTGGCAAGGTGAAGAAGTACCCGCCGCCGACCGGCTTGAGGTATTCCTCCAGGGGCTCGCCGTTGAGGCGGGTTTGCACGCTGATAAAGCCTTTCTCCAGGTCAGCCTGGTAGCAGATGAACAACAGCCCCATGTCCAGCTGACCGTTTTTGTTGACGCCGTTGGAGTAGTTGAACGGCCGACGCAGGATCAGGTTGGCCTGAGTCTGCGGGGTGCGTGGGTTGGCCAGGCGGATGTGGGCATCGAGCTTGGTCAACTTGCCTTCCGGGTCCTTGCTGTAGTCGGGGACCTGGGTTTCTTTGTCGCCATCCATCGGCGCGCCCGTGGGTTTGACGCGGCCGATGATGCTTTCCTGTTCTTGCAGCGGAGTACGGTCCCAGCGCTCGACAAAGTTGCGGATGATCCGCACGGCCTGATAGCTGCCATTGGCGGCCCAGGCGGGTTCGTCGCTGCCGGGCTGCACCCAGACAATCTGGTCCATGGCCTTGTCGTCGTTGGAGTTCGGGTTGGCCGAACCGTCACGAAAGCCCAGGAAGTTACGCGCGCTCTGCGCAGGCTCACCCGGTTTGGCGGGGGCCTGGGGCGGTACGCTGCCTTCCTGCTTCCAGCGCACCAGCAGCAGGTCCGGCAGGTTCTTCACGATGTCGCGCAGGGCGTGGATATTGGTGTCCGGCGTGTTGGAGGAAAATTGCAGGCTCAGGTCGCCGTGGCACTGCGCCGGTTCCAGCGCGTCATTGGGGAAGCCGACCATGCGGATCAGGCGCTTGGGTTTGACGGCGGTGAGGCCGAAGCGCTCATCGAAGAGCGACTCGCCGACGGAGACGGTGATCGTCAGGTTATCCGGTGTCACGACCGGGCCGAGGATGCCGGAGTCGGTGGGTGGCAGTTTCGGGTCGACTTGCGGCACGGTGCCGCCCGTCATCAGGAAGCTGATGCGCTCGTTCAACGTGCGGAACAGGCGCTCCAAATCTTCGCGGTCGCTGGCCAGCACATCAAACGCTACGAGCATGCCGCAGGCCGGGCGCGGAGTGACGATGCCGCTCTGGTGCTTACCGAAAAAGTCCTGATGGTCCTGGGTCTTGTCACTGCGCGGTGCGGTAGTGACCTGTTCGGCGGCGGCGGCCGCCATGGCCGGGCAGGTCAGGGTGCTGCCGGCAATCGCTGCGCCGGTGGCGGCCATGCCGAGCAGGACCCGGCGGCGTTGCGCGGAAAATTGTTCTGAATCACTCATGTGTTAGGTCGTCTTCACTGCAGGCCGGAAAGGCCAAGGGCGGGGTCGATTCCATCGAGTGCAACGGCCAGAGCCTTGGCCTTGTCGGCGATCTGCTTGCGCTGATCGGCGGTAACGCTGTCATACGCGCTGTAGCCGTTGTTGACCTTGAACCCATTGAGTTCGGCATCGAACGCTTCGAGGGCGCTGTCGATTTTCGGCAGCACGTCAGCAGCGGACTTGGTCAACAACGGTCGCATCAACTCCACCACCTTGTGGGCGGCTTCAAGGTTGGCGGCAAAGCCGTTCAAGTCGATATGGCTGTAGCGTTCCTCTTCACCGCTGGCGGCACGAACATCCGCCAGGCTATTGAGGTTGCGCACAACAATGCTCACCAGTTGCTCGGGTGGCAGCGACTGGGCCAGCAGTTGTTGCTTGAGCGCGGTGACGTCGCTGACCAGGCGTTGAGCAACCGGCGCCAGGCCATCCAGGCTGCGCTGCTTGAACAGGCTGTATTCAAGGCGGTGGAAGCCGCTGAAGGCAGGGTCTTGCTCGCGCTTTTCAAAGTAGTCGGCGCGGGCGTTGATCGCGTTATCCAGCTCGGCCAGGCGTTGCGAGGCCGGCGCCAGTCGCTGATACGCCTCGCGGGCCGGCACATACAGTGCCTGGGCCTGGGTCAGGTCGCCGGCCTCAATGGCTTGCTGCAGCGCGGTCACCGCCTTGATCAGTGCACTGCCTTGGCTGCTCAGGTACACGCGGAACTCCGACAGCGGGCCGATAAAGGCCACCATCGACGGCTTGGCCTTGGCCTGGGCATCGGACGCCGCCGTCGGTGTGACGTGCAAGGTACCGCGCGGGTTGCTCAGTAAACCGCACGTGATCGCATAGTCGCCGGGCAGCAGGTTGGCGTTGATGATCTGGCTTAAACCCGGGGCGATATTTTCGCGCTCTTCTATCACCAGCACACCGTCGAGGATTTCCCATTCCACCGCGCGGTCGGAACGGTTGATGATGCGAAAACTCGCGCGCCCGGCGGGCACGGTCAGTTCGTTGGGTTCGCAGGCGTGTCCATGGATGGTCACGGCAATTTCATCGTGGTTGGTCTGGCGTTTGGCCGCGGCCAACTGTGAGGCGTAGTAGAACAGCGCGCCGGCGGCGATCATCACCACCACCGAGCCGGCCACCGCCCAGCGCAAGGCGCGGGAAGGCGGTGCCGATTGAGGGGTTTGGTTGGACAAGAGACGGTCCTTACTGGCTGGAAACGGAAGAGGGGTTGGCGACGGGCCTGGCGGGGGGCGAGGGCAGGAAGAACATCACCAGCGCCACCACCAGATAAATCAGATAGGCGCCCAGGGTGCTGACCGTTGGCGCTTCCTGGTAACCGAACATACCGGCCAGGACTGAGCCCAGCGGGCTGTCCATCGGCAGCGCGGCACTGAAGTCGAACAGCACGGTTTGCAGGTGGTTCCACACACCGGCTTCGTGCAGGGCCTGCACCGAATTGGCCAGAATGCCGGCGGCTACCACGAGGATGAACAGGCCGGTCCAGCGGAAAAACGCGCCGAGGTTCAGGCGCATGCTGCCGCTGTAGATCAGGAACCCGACGATGATCGCCAGGATCAGGCCGAGCAGGGCGCCAATCGGTGCGCCCGGGCCTTCGCTCTGCTGGAACACCGCCAGCAGGAAGAACACCGTTTCCAGGCCTTCGCGGGCCACGGCGAAAAACACCATGGCGATCAGCGCAATCACCTGATGCCTGGAGCCTGTGAGCGCGTGGTCCAGGGATGCATGCAGGGAATGTTTGATCGAGCGCGCTACCTTGCGCATCCAGAACACCATGGAACTGAGAATGCCCACGGCGACCAGGCCTACGACACCTTCGAACAGTTCCTGTTGTTTTTGCGGGAATTCAGCGCTGACCAGCTCCAGGCCACCGCCTACCAGCAAGGCGAGGGCGGCGGCAAGGAACACGCCGATCCACACGGCGGGCATCCACTGGCCGCGACCGGTTTGTTGCAGGTAGCTGGCGATGATGCCAACGATCAATGCGGCTTCAATGCCTTCGCGCAGCATGATTAAAAAGGGAACGAGCATTCGGCACCGCATCAAGACTGTAGAAGATGCTAATTTGTAACATAATGATACTCATTACTAAACACTGAATGTCGACCTTTGCTGAACTGCGGCTGAACGGTGGTGGCGAATCGCAACCGCCCTTATGATGCTCATCCTCTTTTGTAGCGTTGAATAGCCCAACCCCCATGGCGGAAAAAGACACCATCTCCATCCATCTTGTCCGTGAGGCCTTACTGCAAAGTTGCGCACCCGGCGCGGCCACGGTTGAAGCGTTGAGCAAGGTCGGGATCGCCCCGGCATGGCTGCAGCAGCCCAATGCTCGGGTGCCGGCAACGGCGTACGCGCGCCTGTGGCGCTTGTTGGCGCGGCGCCTGGATGATGAGTTCTTCGGCATGGACCCGCGCAAGCTCAAGTCCGGCAGCCTGGCGTTCCTGTGCCGCGCCGCAATGGCGCAGCCCAGTCTGGACACAAGCCTGGAAACCGGCCTGGGTTTTCTGTCGCTGATGCTTGAGCAGATGCCCGCTCAACTGGTGCGCCAGCAAAGCCTGGCAGAAATTGTGTTGCTGGAGCCCGAGTTGGAGCCCAAGCGGGCGTTTACCTATTTCACTTATTGGATGATCGTCCATGGCGTCGCCTGCTGGCTCGCGGGGCGACGCATTCCGATCCTGGCCATTGAGCTGCGTTGCTCGCAGCCGGACTTCTGTGACGATTATCGGGTGATGTTCTCCGACAACCTGCGGTTTGACCGGCCGCGCACGCGCATGATCTTTTCTGCCGATTGCCTGGACCTGCCGATCAAGCGCAGCCCGGAGGACCTCAAGCGTTTTCTCGCGCATGCGCCGGCCAACATCCTGGTCAAATACCGTGATCCGGATAGCCTGGCTACTCGCATCAAGAACGACCTGCGCCAGATGCCGCCTGACATGTGGCCGGAAACCGACGGCCTGGCCGCCAGCCTGTGCATCTCGGCGTCGACCCTGCGCCGCCGCCTGGCGGATGAAGGCCAGACCTATCAGGGCCTTAAAGACAGCGTGCGCAAGGAACTGGCGATTGTCTGGCTGGCTGAGCCACAGGTCAGTTTTGCCGAAATCGCCGGGCGGTTGGGGTTTGCCGACACCAGTTCGTTCTACAAGGCGTTTCGCAAGTGGTCGGGGTCCAACCCCGGGCATTACCGCAGTTTGATATTGAACGAAGCGATAAGCCAATAGGTCACTTGCAAGCGACCGACCCTCTCTGACCGCAGACCCATGGTTTCAATGATCTGGGGCACTTTCCGGCGCCGGATTATGTGTGATAGTCGGCGCGACCGTCCCATCGCTTGCCCCTGACGCAGCCTGATCGGCACTTGTCGCGATCAACGTCTACGCCATTTCCCTCATTCAAGAGCAGGATTTCATGGCACTTCACAAAACCGTAGAAACTCAAGACCAAGCCATCGAAGATGTGTATTCGAGCGGCTCGTCCCAGCACACCTTGCCCAAGTACCGTTTGCCTGATCACTCGACTACGCCGTCGGCGGCCTACAACCTGGTGCGCGATGAGCTGTTGCTTGACGGCAACTCGCGGCAGAACCTGGCGACCTTCTGCACCACGTGGGTCGAGCCCGAAGTGAAGCAGTTGATGGCCGATGCCCTCGACAAGAACATGATCGACAAGGACGAGTACCCGCAAACCGCCGAGATTGAAAACCGTTGCGTGCACATCATCGCCGACCTCTGGCATGCGCCCAAATCCTGGCAAACCGTTGGCTGTTCGACCACAGGTTCCAGCGAAGCCGCCATGCTTGGTGGCCTGGCCCTGAAGTGGAGCTGGAAGAAGCGTCGTGAAGCCGCTGGCCTGCCGACCGACAAACCGAACTTCGTGTGCGGCCCGGTGCAGATTTGCTGGAAAAAATTCGCGCGTTATTTTGATGTGGAAATTCGTGAAGTGCCCTTGCGCGGTGACGCCTTGGGCCTGCTTCCGGCCGACCTGCGAGAATATTGCGACGAGAACACCATCGGCGTGGTCGCGACCTTGGGCGTCACCTTCACGGGTATCTACGAGCCTGTCGCCGCGTTGGCCGCCGAGTTGGACTCGATGCAGCGCGATCTCGGCCTGGATATCCCGATACATGTTGATGCGGCGAGTGGCGGGTTTATCGCCCCGTTCATCCAGCAGACGCTGCAATGGGACTTTGTGATCGAACGGGTCAAATCGATCAACGCGTCGGGCCACAAGTACGGGCTGGCGCCGCTTGGCGTGGGCTGGGTCATTTGGCGTTCCACCGCCGACTTGCCGGAAGAGCTGATCTTCTACGTGGATTATCTGGGCGGCAATATGGCGACCTTCGCCCTGAACTTCAGCCGGCCGGGTGGTGAAATCATTGCCCAGTACTACAACTTCCTGCGGCTCGGGCGTGATGGCTATACGCGTATTCAGCAGGCCTGCTCCGACACGGCGCAATGGCTCGCCTCGGAAATCGTCAAATTCGCCCCGCTGGAATTGGTGTACGACGGCAAGGACGGGCTGCCGGCGGTCTGTTACAAACTCAAGGACGGCATTGACCATGGATTCAGCCTGTATGACCTGTCCGAGCGCGTGCGCATGCGCGGTTGGCAGATCGCGTCGTACCCGCTGCCGTCAGATCGCCAGAGCGTCGTGGTGCAGCGCATCCTGGTTCGCCATGGCGTGAGCCGCGACCTGGTGGCGCTGTTGCTTGAAGACCTGCGCAAGGCAATTGCCTACTTGCAGAAAAACCCGGTGTTGAATTCCGACGCCGGGCCGAGCTTCAGCCACGGTGCGATTGCTGAGCCGGTCATCCCGGCCGACACCCCGAACCTCGCCTGAACGCATTGCATCTTCACCGGGCCTGAGGCCCGGTGCCTTTAGCGTTTCATCGCAAGGTACGAATCATCGTGACAGCCTTCTTCAATTTCCTGCACGACAACCCCTATATTCTGCTGTTCCTGGTGGTCGGCCTGTCCGTCTGGGTCGGGCGCGGCACCATCAAAGGTTACGGCTTGGGGGCGGTGGCCGGGGCTATCGTCATAGGCTGCGCCATTGCGACGTGGGCGTCTTACTACGGCGTGCATTTCGAGCTCGATAACTTCACCAAGAGCCTGTTTTATTACCTGTTCATGTACGGCGTAGGGTTGCGGGTCGGTCCCTCGTTTATCAATAGCCTGAAGGGCGATGGGTTGAAATTCACCTTTCTGGCGATTCTTTCGTCGTTCCTCGGCTTGGGCATCGTGGTGTTGGGGGTGAAGCTGTTGTCGCTGCCGGTGGGTGCGGCCGGCGGTATTCTTGCCGGTTCACAAACCATGTCGGCGGCCATCGGTTCGGCGGAACAAGCCATCACTTCCGGCGTCGTGCCGCTGCCACCGGGCACCACCGCCGCAGCGGCGACGGCCATGATCGCGCTGTCCTATGGCATCACTTACATCTGGGGCACGGTCGGCATCATCCTGATCTGCAAATACCTGCCGCGCTGGTGGGGAGTGGATGCACGCAAGGCGGCCAAGGCATATGAGGTGGAGCATGGCGTGCCGAACGTTGACGACGCCGGGCTCAGTGGCTATCGGCCTTTCGACCTGCGCGCCTATCGATTGGTAAACAGTGAATGGGTGGGGCAAACCATCGCGCAGTTTCGCCAACAATTTGAGCTGTACCAGATCGAGAATGTCGAGCGCGGCGACCAGTTGCTCGGGGCCGATCCGGCACTGGTGCTGCAACTGGGCGATATCATTGCGCTGGGGGGCAGCCTTGATGCGCTGACGGATCACATGGGCCTGATCGGGCCGGAAGTGCCGGATGCCCGGGCGCTTAATATCCCGTTGGATGAGGCGGTGATTCTGGTGACCCACCGTGACGCGATCGGCAAGCAGCTCAAGCAGTTCAGCCAGTCGTCGATTGCCGGACAGGTGCAACTGGTGGGTATCGAGCGCGGCGGCGCGCCCATTCCCGTGGGGCTGGAAACACGCCTGCAACGCTTGGATGTGATGCACCTGATCGGCCTGCGTACGGCCATCGACAAAGCCACGGCGTTACTGGGCAAGGCAGGGCGGCCGAGTACCGCGACCGATTTGCTGACGCTATCGCTGGGCATGGTATTGGGCTTGCTGATCGGCCTGATCCAAGTGCCGGCGTTCGGTGCAGCGGTGGGCCTGGGCAACGCGGGCGGCTTGCTGGTGTCGGGGATTATCGTATCGTCACTGGTGTCGCGAGTGCGCTTCTTTGGCAATACACCCAACGCGGCACGCAACATTCTTGAGGACATGGGGCTGATTTTCTTTGTCGCGATCGTAGGGGTAAATGCCGGGGCTAATCTGGTTTCACAAATCAGCCCGATCATCGCGTTGAAAATCTTTGTGCTGGGCTTTGTGGCCTGCACCATTCCGCCGTTTATCGTATGGGCGGTGGGGTTTCACGTGTTCAAGATCAACCCGGCGATCCTCATGGGCGGTGTGGCGGGGGCGCGTAGCCATTCCGGGCCAGCACGTGAAGCCGCCAAGGAGATCGACAGCAGCGTGCCCTGGATCGGTTTTCCAGTGGCGTATGCGGTGTCGGGGATTTTGCTGACGGTGTTTGGCTACTTCGCGATGGTTCTCGCACGCTGACGCCGGTTCAGGAGGCACCAGGCACAACACACTGTGCGCACTGTCGGTCGTCGGCGGTGCAGCCGGGGTCCGCCATGGCTTGCTTATAGGCCAAAGGATCAAGCAGCGCCGTATAGCAAATCAGGTGGTGATTGCACAGGGGGTTGTCCTTAATCCCGAGACTTGAAGCACCGGCGGGAATTGTCTTGGCCTGCAACAACGCGTAGTAGGCGGAGAAATGCAATATGTCACTCTTTGGGACGGTCGGCACAACATCGCGTGCATAGTTGAAGAGGTCGTAGTTGCCGACTTGAGTCTCGAAGAAGTCCACGAACGTCTTGTTACCGGTTTTTGGCGAGGCAAACAGGCAGGCACTCGCCTTACAGCCTTACAGCCTTGCAGGTTCAGGTCGAGGGTCAGGTAGGTTGCGAGGGCCGATCCCAGGCTGTGTCCCAACACCATCGGCGGGTTGGCCGCCGTGAGTTGGCTGATGCCGAGCGCCAGCGGCACCGGCGACGCACCGTCCGCGCCGTGGAATTGCATCGTCCGGTAGATGTCCCAAAAACCCTGATCCACCAGCCCGGCTTTCGGGTTGGGGTGGTTCATCATCAGGAAGTCGAGGTCGTCACCCCATTCCTGCGCACCGTCGGTGCCGCGTATCGCCACCACGTACTGGTCCTGGCCCTGGACGTTACGCTGGGCGACATAGCCGTAGCAGACGCGACTGCGCTGGTCGTCAGAGGCACCGAGCATGGTCGACCTCAAGCCAAGGCCAGATATCAGGATGTCGTCCGAGCCTGAGATAAATCCCACCACGTTCCATCCCGTTTCGTTGATGCGTGGGTCGATCGGTGGCGGAATCTGGCGAGGGTTGATGTCGCACAGGTCCCAGGCGTACATCACCAGTAATGCGTAGGGGGCAGCAGAAAGTCGATCCATCTCGGGCTCCTTGTGAAGTCATCACTGTGAATGAGTGAAGCACAAGATCCGTGTTAAACCTGCTGAATCCGCTATAAAAAAAACCCCGCGACCGAATGGACCGCAGGGCTAAAAAATTGGCTGGATGCGACCAACCAAAGGAGCTCTTTACCTCACTTGCTGCTGGCGACGACGGTGTCCGGCTGCCAGCCACCACCGAGGGCTTTGTAGATCGCGACAATCCCGCGATACAAATCCACTTCGGCCTGTGCCTGTGAGTCTTCCGCCGCCAGGCGCTCACGTTGCGCGTCGAGCAGCACCAGGAAGTCCACCGTCCCTTCGCGATAACGGATCGCGGCAAGGTCGGCGGCGGCGCGGCTGGATTCACTTTGACGAATCAGCGAGACCAGACGCTGCTGGCGTTTGCCGTAATCACTGAAGGCATTTTCCGATTCTTCCAGCGCCAGCAATACTTGCTGCTCATACGTCGCCAGGGCGCCATCGGCCTCGGCATTCGCGCCGCGCAAACGCGCACGCACGCTGCCCAGGTCAAACGCCGCCCAGGTGATGCTCGGGCCGAGGGACCAGGCATTCGCGGCCGCCGAGCCGATCTGCGAACCGCGCCCGGCGGTAAAGCCGAGGAAGCCGCTGAGGCTGACCCGCGGGAACAGGTCCGCCTTGGCCACACCGATACGGGCAGTAGCGGCGGCCAGTTTGCGTTCGGCACTGAGAATGTCCGGGCGACGTTGCAGCAGTTGCCCCGGGTCACCGATTGGCAACGCCTTGGCAATCGCCGGCAGGTCTTTCGGGCTCAGGTCCACGGTCAGCTTGTCGGGGCGCTGGCCGAGGAGGGTGGCGATGCGGTTACGCTCGCGCACTTGCTCGGCTTGCAGTTGCGGCACGCTGGCTTCAACCGCCGCCAGTCGGGCATCGGCGCGTTCCACGTCGAGTTGGTCGCCGACGCCGGCATCACGCAGGCTGACGGTGATGGTGCGCGATTCCTGCTGGTTCTTCAGGTTGTCCAGGGCGATGCGTTCGCGCAGTTGAGCGCCGCGCAGTTGGCCGTAGGCGTCCACCAACTCGGCAATCATGGTGACTTGCAGTTGGTACAGGTCGGCTTCCGCCACCTGTTGGTCAGCGTCGCTGGCTTCGAGGTTGCGGCGGATGCGGCCGAACAAGTCGACTTCCCAGGCCATGTCCAGGCCCAGGTCGTAGCGTTCGCTGTTGACTCGCTGGGTGGTCTGGCCGGGAATCTGGCCTTTGCCCACGTCGCTGCTGGCACGGCTGGTCACCACCGGCATGATGTCGTTGGCCGCGTCATCGCGAATCGCGCGGGCGGCTCGCAGACGGGCGAACGCGACACGCAGGTCGCGGTTACCGCTCAGCGACTGGGTCACCAGTTGGTTGAGGGTAGGGTCCTCGAACTGCTGCCACCAGATGCCTTCGTACTGGGCATGGTCATAGCTTTTGGTGTCGGCGGCGGCCGTGATATTGGCAGCCGCAAGCTTCTCGGTTTTGTAGTCCGGGCCGACGGCACAGGCGCTCAGCGCCAATACCAGCAGGCTAGGCAGGAATACTTTCACGCTCATTGCTGTGTCTCCAGCTTCAAGGCCTTGGCCGCTTTGCGCGCTTCGCTGCGCTCCACATAGCGACGGATCAATACGTAGAACACTGGCGTCAGCAACAGGCCGAAGAAGGTCACCCCGATCATCCCGGAGAACACCGCCACGCCCATGGCATGACGCATCTCGGCACCGGCACCGCTGGACAACACCAGTGGCACCACACCCATGATGAAGGCGAACGAGGTCATCAGGATCGGCCGCAGACGCAGACGGCAGGCTTCCAGTACCGCAGCGAGCGGATCGAGCCCCTCGGCCTGTTTATCCTTGGCAAACTCGACGATCAGAATCGCGTTCTTACACGCCAGGCCCACCAGTACGATCAAGCCGATCTGGGTGAAGATGTTGTTGTCGCCGCCGGAGATGATCACCCCGGTAATGGCCGACAGCAGCGTCATCGGTACGATCAGGATCACCGCCAATGGCAGGCTCCAGCTTTCGTACTGGGCCGCCAGTACCAGGAACGCCAGCAGTACGCAGAGCGGGAACACGAACAGTGCAGTGTTGCCCGAGAGGATTTGCTGATAAGTCAGGTCGGTCCACTCGTAGGTCATGCCGTTGGGCAGTTCCTCTTTCAGCAGCTTTTCAATCGCTGCCTGGGCCTGGCCGGAGCTGTAGCCCGGTGCGGCGTTGCCGTTGATTTCGGCGGTGATAAAGCCGTTGTAGTGCATCACGCGGTCCGGGCCCGAGGTGTCGCTGACCTTGATGAAGGTCGCCAGCGGGATCATCTCGCCTTTGTTGTTACGCACTTTCAACTGGCCGATCTGGTCTTCATCCTGGCGGAACTGTTGCTCAGCCTGCACGTTGACTTGATAGGTACGGCCGAAGCGGTTGAAGTCGTTGGCATACAACGAACCCAGGTAGATCTGCAGGGTGTCGAAGATGTCGCTGACCGCCACGCCGTGGGTCTTGGCCTTTTCGCGGTCGATGGCGGCATCGACCTGGGGCACGTTGACCGTGTAGCTGGTGAACAGGCCGAACAACTCCGGCGTGGTGCGGCTCTTGGTGATGATGTTCTGTACTTCTTTGTACAGCTCGTCATACCCCAGGTTGCCACGGTCTTCGATCTGCAGGCGGAACCCGCCAATCGTGCCCAGGCCCTGTACCGGCGGCGGTGGGAAGATTGCCATGTAGGCTTCTTCGATGCCGCTGTACTTGCCGTTCAGTGCACCGGCAATCGCACCTGCAGACATGCTCGGGTCTTTACGTTCGTCGAACGGCTTCAAGGTCACGAACACGATGCCGCTGTTCGGGCTGTTGGTGAAACCGTTGATCGACAGGCCCGGGAACGCTACAGCGCTTTCCACGCCCGGTTGCTTCAGCGCGATGTCGGACATGCGCTTGATCACATCTTCAGTGCGGTCCAGGCTCGCAGCGTCCGGCAATTGCGCGAAGGCCACCAGGTATTGCTTGTCCTGGGCCGGCACGAAACCGGTCGGGGTGTGGGCAAAACCGAACCAGGTCAGCACCATCAAACCGGCGTAAAGGAACAACGCGATACCGCTGCCACGAATAACCCGGCGTACGGTGCCGACATAACCGTGGCTGGCCTTGACGAAGAAGCGGTTGAAGGGACGGAACAACCAGCCGCCGAAAATCTTGTCGAGCACCTTGGAGAAGCGATCCTTCGGCGCATCATGACCGCGCAGCAACACGGCGGCGAGGGCAGGGGACAAGGTCAGCGAGTTGAAGGCCGAAATTACCGTCGAGATCGCAATGGTCAACGCGAACTGCTTATAGAACTGCCCGGTCAAGCCGCTGATAAAGGCTGCTGGAATGAACACCGCACACAGCACCAACGCGGTGGCGATGATCGGGCCGGTCACTTCGCTCATGGCTTTTTCAGTGGCCTGGAACGGTTCCAATCCCAACTCGATATTACGCTCGACGTTCTCCACCACCACGATGGCGTCGTCCACCACGATACCGATCGCCAGTACCAGGCCGAACAGCGACAGCGCGTTAAGCGAGAAGCCAAACAGGTGCATCACCGCAAACGTACCGATCAACGAGACCGGCACCGCCACCAATGGAATGATCGAGGCGCGCCAGGTTTGCAGGAACAGAATCACCACCAGCACCACGAGGATCAGTGCTTCGAACAGGGTGTGCACCACCGCTTCGATGGAGCCACGCACGAAGATGGTCGGGTCATAGACGATGCTGTAGTCCATCCCTTGCGGGAAGTTCTTTTTCAGCTCTTCCATCTTGCCGCGCACTTCGTTGGAGATCTCGATGGCGTTGGAGCCTGGGCGCTGGAAGATCGGGATCGCCACGGCCGGCTGGTTGTTGAGCAACGAACGCAGGGCGTATTGGCTGGAACCCAGCTCGACCCGTGCGATGTCCTTCAGGCGCGTGATTTCACCGTTATCGCCTGCGCGAATGATGATGTTCTCGAACTCTTCTTCCGTCACCAGACGGCCCTGAGTGTTCACCGACAACTGGAAGCTGGTGGCATTCGGCGCAGGTTGCGCACCCAGGGCACCGGCGGCCACTTGACGGTTCTGTTCGCGGATCGCATTCACGACATCAGTGGCGGTCAGGTTGCGCGACGCGGTCTTGTTCGGGTCCAGCCATACACGCAGGGAGTAGTCGCCCATGCCGAACAGCTGCACATCACCCACACCGCCCAGGCGTGCCAGCTCATCCTTCACATTGAGCAAGGCGTAGTTGGACAGATACAGCATGTCGTAACGCTGATCCGGTGAGGTCAAGTGCACCACCATGGTCAGGTCCGGGGAAGCCTTGTCCACGGTGATACCGATGCGGGTCACTTCCTCAGGCAGTTTCGGCTGAGTCCGCGTCACACGGTTTTGCACCTGCACCTGCGCGTTGTCCAGGTCGGTGCCCAGGGCGAAGGTGATGGTCAGGGTCAGCTTGCCGTCGGCGGTGGACTGCGAGGACATGTACAGCATGTTCTCGACGCCGGTGATGGCTTGCTCCAGGGGCGCGGCCACGGTTTCACCGATGACTTTGGGGTTGGCACCCGGGAAGTTGGCACGGACCACGACGGTCGGCGGCACCACTTCCGGGTATTCGCTGATCGGCAGTTGGAACAGCGAGATTGCACCGGCGATCAGGATCAACAGCGACAGCACCGCTGCGAAGATCGGCCGTGAAATGAAGAACTTGGAAAAATTCATCTTGAGTTGTATCCCTTAACCGCGTGGAGTCGCGACGGCTGCGAGCTTGGGCGCGGCTTTATCCGGCGCCACTTGCTCCAGGTTGCTGGCTTCAAGCGCTTGTCGTTGTTGTGCCAAGGCGGCGAGGGTTTCCTTGCTGGCCATCGGGATGGTTTCCGGTGCAACCGGCGACCCCGGACGAATGCGCTGCAAGCCCTTCACTACGATGGTGTCGTCCTTGTTCAAACCGCTGCGTACGATGCGCAAGCCTTCGATCTTCGGCCCCAGTTCCACCGAGCGATAAGCCGGTTTGTCGCCGTCCATCACCAGCACGAACTTCTTGCCCAGGTCGGTGCCGACCGCTTCGTCGTTGATCAACACAGCGGAGTAGGTGCCGCTGCCAACCAGCTTCAAGCGGGCATACAGACCAGGGGTGTATTCGCCCTTGCTGTTATCGAACACGGCGCGGCCACGGATGGTGCCGGTGGCCGGGTTGACCTGGTTGTCGACGAAGTTCATCTGGCCCAGGTGCGGGTTGCCGGTTTCGTTGGACAGGCCCAGGTACACAGGCGTTGTTGCGCCACGACGGCCTTGGCGGGCCAGCTCGGTGTACTTGAGGTACACGCGCTCATCGGCGTCGAAGTAGGCGTAGACCTTGTCGGTGGAGACCACGCTGGTCAGTGCGGTGACGTCGGCGGTCACCAGGTTGCCGGCGGTGATTTCGGCACGGCTGACGCGGCCACTGATCGGCGAGGTCACGCGGGTAAAGCTCAGGTTGAGCTTGGCCAGGTCCAACTGCGCCTGAATTCCGGCGACAGCGGCGCGGGCTTCCTGGGCAGCGGTGGTGCGCGAGTCGGCCAGTTCGGCGGAAATCGCGTTGCTCTGACGCAGGCGTTCGCCCCGTTGCGCTTCATTATCGCTACGGCTGGCGGCGGCTTTGGTTTGGGCAAGCTGGGCTTCGAGGCGGCGCACTTCAGCCTGGAACGGACGCGGGTCGATCTGGAACAGCACATCGCCTTTCTTCACCAGGGCGCCTTCGATGAACGCCACTTGGTCGATCTGGCCGGACACGCGCGGACGAATCTGCACGGTTTCCGGCGCTTCCAGGCGACCGGTGAATTCATCCCACTCGTTGACCGGTTGTTCGAGCACCTTGGCCACACTGATTTTTGCAGGGGGCATGGCGGCCGCTTGTTCCGGAGTTTTGCCGCACGCGCTCATCACCACCACGGCCAAAATCGCCAAAGGGAAGCGCAAATGTTTGAGTGACTGTTCCATGAGGTGCATCCGCCAATGTATTTGAGATGGGCGGATCATGCGCGGCGAGGTGCTATGTCACGAATCGAATGAAGCAAAGGTAACTATCATTCGGAATGATATAAGCGCGAGATTAGCCCTCTAGGATGCGGGTTTCGTTAGGGAGCTATCAATGGGCTTGATGACAAAGGTGTATTGCGCAGCTTGCAAGGAACACGGCCAACGTCGCGCTGTCGCTGGCCAGCTTGCGTTGCAAGCCGCTGAACAGTATCAACCTGGCCGCAGGCGTCAGCCCGGGTGGTAATTTGACGCAACCGATCGTATACCCCGCCAGGACGCTCGAAGGCGCTCACTTCACCGGTTTGGCGGTGAGGGCACCTGACAGGGAAACGCCCAGCAGATACAGCATCCCACCGCCGATTATAAAAAGTACCAGCATGTAGAAAATGTAGTGAGCCGGCTGCGTTGCCAGCACCCATCCGCACAGCACGGGCCCCAATGCTGCGCCGACGTTGCTGAGGTTCTGCGCGGCGTAATACATGCCGCGCAGATGATTCGGCGCAATGTTGTCGATGAACATGTATTCGGCGGGGAACACGATAATTTCACCCAGGGTGAAAATGGCCATGGACAGCACCCACATCAACAGTGTGGTGGACAGCGCGAACCCGCCCAGCCCGACGATAAACAGGCTGAGGCCGGCCGCCAGCCACACGTTCAAGTACCGATGGGTAATCCGTTTGCCCAGGCCGTATTGCAGGCTGATCACCATCAGGGCATTGGTTGCCACAACCGTGCTGATAATCCGGTAGGTCGCCTGGGGCGTGGAGGTGACTATCAGGTACTGCGAGAGATAGGCAGTGAATTGGCCGAACACCACCGCACTCAGTAGCCCGCCCAAGGTAAAGCACACCAGGCGGTAATCACGCAGCAGCAGTTTGCCGACTGCCAGGAACGGCGTGGGCGGCTGCTTTGCCTCGACCGTTACCAGGCACCTGTCGCCCCACACGAAATAGATAAAAAAGAACCCGGCGCCAAGCCCTGTTGACATCAGAAAGGGCAGGCTGGTATCCACGGCGGCCAACCCCGCGCCCAGAAACGGCCCGACGGCATAACCGATATTGGTCAGCGTGTATTTGATCGAAAACACTTCGCTGCGCTGATCGACGGGGAGCAGGCTGCCAAATCCGGCCTTCACTGCAATATCAATCACGGCATAGGCCAGGTTGACTGACACCAGGCACAAGTAAAACAGCCAGAGCGCGGGCGCGACATACGCGCCGAGAAAGCTCAGCGTGAACACGCCGCAGAACGTGAGAATAAGCCGGTAACTGGACATTCTGTCCACTAGAAAACCGCCATACAGGCTCAGCAGCGAGCCAATGATCAGCGTGCTGCCAATGACCAGGCCGATGTCGGCGATGCTCAATTCAAAGTGGCCCGATAAATAGATGACCAGGTAGGGCAGCGTAATTGCGCGGGCGAGGGTTAATACCAGTGAGGCACACAGCAGCAGGTTGAGGGTGAGCGGGTAGTTTTTCAGCGTTGCCAGCATTCGAGCCTCATCGTCCATTTATAAGGTGCAAGCGTCATGATTCGCTCGCTCGGAAAGGTGCAGCTTACTTTTGATCCTGGTTCTGATTTAGGATGTTTTTTATCAATATATTGGAAATGAATTCATGAATAAGGAACGTCTGTGTTTTCCTCCGAACGCTTGAAGGGCATCGATGTGTTTGTCTGTGTCGCGCAGTACGGCAGCTTCACGGCAGCGGCCGAGAAAATGCACCTGACGGCCTCTGCCATCAGTAAAAACATCGCGCGCCTGGAAACGCGCCTGGGCGCCAGACTGTTCGAGCGCACCACGCGCACGTTATCGCTGACGGATGCCGGTGTTGCGTTTCTGCGCACCTGCACCGGCGTACTGGCAGACCTGGAAGAAGCGGAGTTATCACTTCAGGCAGAAAACACCGAGCCTCGCGGGCGTGTGCGCATTGACCTGCCCAGCGCATTTGGCCGCGCACAGGTGTTACCGATCCTTCTGCAGTGGGTGAAGGATCATCCATTGCTGATACCGCATATCTCTTTCTCAGATGGTTTTATCGACCCGCTCAAGGAAGGCGTGGACATCGTGGTGCGCATTGGCGACGCACACACCTGGCCGGAGACGGTAGAGCACCGGCTGCTCAACCGTGAGCGGCATGTTTTGTGTGCATCCCCTGCGTATCTGGCTCGCCATGGCACCCCACACGCGGAGCGCGACCTTGAGCATCATCGGTGCATTGCCTATGGCTGGATTGACGGGAGCATCAGCCCTTGGCGTTACGCCGGCGAGCAGGGCGAAACACGCCACAGGCAAATCGCTGCGCACCTGGTGATGGGGAATGGTGACGGATTGATGATGGCCGCACTGGCAGGCTGCGGTATCGCACAGTTGCCGTCATGGCTGATCGAGCAACCATTGCGGGACGGGACGCTGGTTGAGGTGTTGCCGAAACTGGCAATCACGGGAATGGAGATCAATGTGGCCTGGGTTAAAAATCGCCAGGCGCTGCCCAAGATTCGCGCGGTAGTTGATGCGCTGGTTACGGGGCTGGGGGCTTGAGTGAGCGGTCGCTTGACTTTAAATATGTGCAGAAATAGCACAGGTATTGTTTGCTTATGTGCGTGGATCAAACAGTAGGGCCTGCTTAAGCTGGCCTCGTCAACCCGACGACTGCTTAAGGAAACCCGCTCATGTCCCACGCCATTGCTACTTCTCAATTGACTCTGCGCGCCGCAAACGCCGTCGCCGTGCCGCACATGCTTAAATCCGTCATCGCCGGCCTTGGCCTGCTGATGAGCCTCGGCCAATGTGCCGTGGCCGCTGAGGCTCAGGCCAGTCCGCAGCCGACCATCCGCGCCATGTTCGGTGCCAAACCGACCGACCAGTTGGACCCGAAAACCACCGCGCTGCTGGTGATCGACTTCCAGAACGAATACTTCACGGGCCGCATGCCGATCCCGGATGGCATGAAAGCCCTGGACAACGCCCAGCGCCTGATCGCGTTTGCCGACAAGCAACATATCCCGGTGATCCACGTGCAACACGTGGCTCCGGAGGGCGCAGCGGTGTTTGCCAAGGACGGTAAAACGGTGAACTTCCACCCGTTGATGCAGCCGCGTCCACAGGACAAAGTCATTCAAAAAACCACGGTGAGTGTGTTCGCCAGCACCGATATCGACGCCCAGTTGAAGAAAGCCGGAATCAAGACACTGATCATTTCCGGCCTGATGACCCACGCCTGTGTCGCCGGTGCCGCGCGTGACGCGGTGCCGTTGGGCTACGACGTTGTGGTAGCATCCGATGCCACTGCAACCCGCGCAATCACTCGCGCCAATGGGGATTCGGTGTCCAAGGACGCGTTGCACAACGCGGCGCTGGCGGAAATCGAAGACACCTTCGGTTCGGTGCTGACCACCGCGCAAATCGTTGCCTTGCCCGTGCACTGATCCACCGGACTGCTCGCCTGGAGTCACATTCGCTTCATGAACCAGTTATCTGCCATGCGCGCCTTTCGGTGCATCGTCGAGGCCAAGGGCTTCTCTGCCGCGGCAGAGCGGCTCGACACAACCCACTCGACGATTTCCCGGCAATTGCAGCAACTGGAAGTTGAACTGGGCGTTCAGTTGATCAACCGCAACACCCGGCGTTTCAGCCTGACCCGCCCCGGAGAGCTCTACTTCGCAGCGTGCGTCGATATTCTCGATCGCCTGGATGCGGCCGCCATGGCCATGGCGCAGGGGCATCAGCAACCCAACGGCCTGTTGCGGGTCAGCGTGCCCCTGGTGGTCGGCACGCTGGACCTGCCGCACTGGCTGCCGGGTTTCCAGAAGCGCTACCCCGATATCGAACTTGAGCTGTGCTGCGACGATCAGTTCGTTGATCTGGTCGCCGAAGGGTTCGATGTGGCTATCCGTATCGCCAGTGCACTGGCTGACACCACGCTGGTCGCGCGCACCCTGACGGTTTCAAAGCTGGTCCTGGTAGCTTCTCCGGCCTATGTAAACAGCCACGGTTTGCCACGCACAGCCCAGGAACTCGACGGCCATCGCTTGCTGGCGTTTATCGGCGCCTCATCCGACTGGGAGCTGTGCCCGCCACGCGGTGCACCGGTCAAGGTCACGCCAACGGGGCAGTTCAAGACCAACACCCTCAGCGCCTTGCACGCCGCCGCACTGGCCGGCGCCGGCATCGCGTGTTTTACCCAGGCCACCGTGCGCGCTAATTTTGCGCAAGGGCAACTCGTCTCCATTCTGCCCAACTATTCGCTGGGCCAACGGCATTACTTCGCGCTCTATCCGCAATCGCGGTATCTGGCGCCCAACGTCAGGGCGTTTGTCGATTACATGGCCGACTTCTACGCGTCCCGAGGGCAAGCCGTAAGCGGTCACGGATAATTTTCAATACAGCTTTCGACAGGATTCGACCATGTCAAACCTCCCAACAGAACCCACCACGCTCCACGATCCGTACCTATGGCTTGAAGAGGTCGACAGTGCCAGGGCGCTGGATTGGGTGCGGGCGCAGAACCTGAAAACCGATACGCGCCTCGCGCAATCGGACGCCTTCAAGGCGCTGCAGGCCGACCTGCTGGCGGTGCTGGATAGCGACAGCAATATCCCATTCGTGGAAAAAATCGGCGCGCACTATTACAACTTCTGGATTGACGCCGCGCACCCACGCGGCCTTTGGCGTCGCACCACGCTGGAGGAGTACCGCAAGGCCCAACCCGCCTGGGAAACCGTGCTGGATATCGATGCCTTGAACACCCTTGAGGGCGAGAACTGGGTATGGCATGGCGCCAACTGTCTGCGACCGGGCCATTCGCAACCGGGCTATCAGCGCTGCCTGATCGAACTGTCCCGTGGCGGGGCGGATGCCAGCGTGACGCGCGAATTTGATCTGGTCTGCAAAGCCTGGGTCGAAGACGGCTTCCAACTGCCCGAGTCCAAGGGTGGAATGGACTGGATCGACCAGGACAGCGTGTACGTGTTCACCGATTTCGGTGCGGCGAGCATGACGCGCTCGGGCTACCCGCGCATCGTCAAACTATGGCAGCGCGGAACGCCGCTGAGCGCGGCCAGTGTTGTGTACGAAGGCCAGCACGACGATATGTATATCGCGGCGATGCACGACAGTACGCCGGGCTACGAACGTGATTTCGTCAGCCGTACGCTGGCGTTCTACAACGATGAACTGTACCTGCGGGCCGGCGACGGCAAACTGAGCAAAATCGATGCACCTAACTCGGCCGAAAAATCGCTGCACAAAGACTGGCTGCTGCTGAAACTACGTGACGACTGGCCAGTGGGTGACGGCTACGTGGCCGGCTCGTTGTTGGCAATCAAGTTTGAACATTTCATGGCCGGTGCGCGCGATTTCGACGTGTTGTTCGTGCCGTCTGACAGCACCTCGCTGGCGGACATGGACTGGACGCGCAACCACTTGGTGCTGAACGTGCTGGATGACGTCAGGAACCGTCTCAGCGTGTTGACGCCTGGCGCCGAAGGATGGATGCGCAGTGCATTTATCGGTGCGCCGCCGATGGCGACTGTGGACGTGAGAGCGGTCGACAGCGATGACAGCGACGCGGTTTGGCTGATCACGCGGGACTACCTCACGCCGGTCACGCTTTCACTGGCTCAAATCGGCGCTCAACCGCACGTGCTGAAAGCCATGCCGGCGTTCTTCGATTCGAGTCGCCACGTGGTGCAACAGCATTTTGCAGTGTCCAGGGATGGCACTCGTGTGCCGTATTTCCTGGTGCATGAGCAAGGGTTGCAGTACGACGGCAGTGCGCCAACCTTGCTCTATGGCTACGGCGGTTTCGAGTATTCGCTGTGCCCGGAGTACTCCGGCGGGCTGGGCCGCGCCTGGCTTGCCAAAGGCGGGGTGTATGCCGTCGCCAACATTCGCGGCGGTGGCGAATACGGTCCGCGCTGGCATCAGGCCGCACTCAAGCACAATCGCGCGCGTGCCTACGAAGATTTTGCTGCGGTCGCGCAAGACCTGATCAGCCGAAAAATCACCGCGCCCCGGCATTTGGGCGTGCAAGGTGGCAGCAATGGCGGCCTGTTGGTCGGCAATATGCTGACCCAGTACCCTGAACTGTTAGGCGCCGTTGTCGTGCAGGTGCCGTTGCTCGATATGCAGCGCTATCACCACTTACTGGCCGGAGCCTCGTGGATGGAGGAGTACGGCAACCCGGACGTGCCCGAAGAGTGGGCCTACATCCAGACTTTTTCGCCTTACCACCTGTTCGATCCGGCGCAGACTTACCCGCCGGTGCTGTTCACCACCTCCACCCGTGATGACCGCGTACACCCGGCCCACGCCCGCAAGCTGGCGGCCAGGATGATCGAGGCCAACCAGGACGTGACCTATTACGAGAACATCGAAGGGGGCCATGGTGGTGCGGCGGATAACGCGCAGAGTGCGTACATGAAAGCGTTGGTTTACAGCTTTTTGTGGGAGCGGTTGAGCGTCGGCGGGGATTGACCGACGCCGTCGGGTCAGAGGCTGTCCGGGTCACCAAAAAACATCTGAATCCGCGACCGCAGCCACCGCTCTCCCGGGTCGTTATCCTGCGACCCGCGCCAGGCCATATGCAGTTCAAAGCTACGCACCGGCAACGGCGGGTCTTCGGCCCGAAGGCCGCCCGCCGCTGTCAGGGCCTCGGCTGCATAGTCCGGCACGGTGGCCAGAATGTCGGTGCCCGCCAGCAAGGTGCCCAGCCCATTGAACTGCGGCACAGCCAGTACCACGTGGCGTTTGCGATTGAGCTTTTCCAACTCTTCGTCAATAAACCCGCTCAGGTCGCCCGCGAAGGACACCAGGGCGTGGGGGCGCGCGCAGAAGTCGTCCAGGCTCAGCGAGCCGGGCACGCTGTCGGCACGCAGCAGTTTTGGCAGGCTGCGACGCAGCACTTTGCGCTTGGCGTTGGCCGGCAGGTCGGCGGTGTAGCTGACGCCGATGGAGATCTCACCGGAGGCCAGGAGGCCCGGCATCAGGATGTAGTTGACGCGGCGCACCACCAGCACGATGCCGGGGGCTTCGGCACGCAGGCGTTTGAGCAATTGGGGAAGCAGGGCGAATTCGACGTCGTCGGACAGGCCGATACGGAACACGGCGGTGCTGGTGGCCGGGTCGAACTCGGCGGCACGGCTCACGGCGGTGGAAATCGAGTCCAGGGCCGGGGAGAGCAGGGCGAAGATTTCTACAGCGCGTGCCGACGGCTCCATGCTGCGCCCGGTGCGCACAAACAGCGGGTCATCAAACAGCCCGCGCAGACGCGACAAGGCCGCACTGATGGCCGGCTGGCCGAGGAACAGCTTCTCGGCGGCGCGGGTCACGCTGCGCTCATGCATCAAGGTTTCGAATACGATCAAGAGGTTAAGGTCGACACGACGCAGGTCGTTACGGTTCATCTTGTGTCCTGGAAGAGTCAGCAAACTTGACGTGAACGGCCATATTCAGAACCCTCAGGTTCCACTTAGACGCATGACCGGCATGAATCTTACGGGGAAAGGCTGGTACTCTGCACAAGATAATTGAGTTTTCCTACAGGAGTTGAGGTCTATTCCTCGGTTGCGGAATCAATGACAGGCATGTCGACTATTAACGCCGACCGATGGCCTTAGCTGGAAAGCCCAGATAGAGTTCATGGCATTAGAGGTTACTTTGACGAGGTTTGCGATGTCCCGCACGATCCGTTTTCACAAGTTTGGTCCGGCCGAGGTGCTCAAATGCGAAGAGCATGCAGCCGCACAGCCCGCACCGGGCGAAGTGCAGGTGCGTGTCGAAGCGATTGGCATCAGCTGGTATGACATTTTGTGGCGCCAGAACCTGGCGTCCTCGCATGCACGTTTGCCGTCCGGCCTTGGTCATGAAATGGCCGGTGTGGTCGTCGCCCTCGGTGAGGGCGTGGATGATTTGGCTGTGGGCGATAAAGTGGCCAGTTTTCCGGCCGAGAGCCCCAATGATTACCCGGTGTATGGCGAGCAGATCGTCTTGCCCCGTTCGGCCTTGACCCGCTACCCGGACGTCTTGAGCCCGATTCAAGCCAGCGTGCACTACACGCCGCTGCTGATTGCCTACTTTGCCTACATGGATCTGGCGCGGGTCAAGCCCGGTCAATTTGCCTTGGTGACCGACGCCAGCCACTGTGCCGGTCCCTCGTTCGTACAGCTGGGCAAGGCCTTGGGTGTGCGGGTGATTGCCGCGACCAAGGACAGCGCGGAGCGTGAGTACTTACTGTCCCTGGGGGCGGAAAAGGTCATCGTCACCGAGGAGCAGGACTTGCTCATGCAGATCAACAAGTACACCGATAACCGCGGCGTGGATGTGGTGTTCGATGGCTTGGGCGGTCCGCAGATGTCATTGCTGGGCGATGTCCTGGCGCCGCGTGGCAGCCTGGTGCTCTATGGCCTGCAAGGCGGCAACCAGACGCCATTCCCGGCGTGCGCAGCCTTCCAGAAGAACATTCAATTCTTCGTGCACTGTATCGGTAACTTCACCGGAAAGCCGGAACTGGGCATCATTCAGGACCATGTGGCGTTGCAACGTGCGTTGCGCGATATCAACCAACTGACGGCCGATCGGGTGTTGGTGCCACTGAAAACCACGGTGTTTGCGTTCAACCAGTTCGTGGAAGCGCACCGTTATATGGACGAATGTCCGTGCCGCGAGCGTGTTGCGTTGCAGGTTGAAGCTGTTTGAGATGTAGGAATATTCGCAAATAAGTCTTCAAAACCCCGGGCGCATGGGGCAAATGCGCCATTTGAAAGGGTTTAACCCGCGCGGTGGCTGAAACGCGCAGGTGCCTGTCAGTCCTGTAAACGATACCTTTCTCCCCGGCGCCGCCCTGAAATTCAGCGCGGCGTTCTTGTGTGTGCCTCTTCAACGTAATTCCTGATAACTGTCTGAACTGGTTTTCGGCCAGGTTCTGTATCTGTTATTCATTATTTCAGTCCTGATAATTGGTGCTTCACTTTCAACTCAAGGACTGAGTAATGAATGACAATCTGATACGGCGGCCGGTACTTCCCGCCATGACGCGTGATGCAGTGCTTATCCAGCTCCGAGGAAGCGGGGCCTTTCACGGCGGATATCAATCAATACGCAAACGAAGATCAAAGTTTAGAGGTTTTTATTTGTCGGATGGCTCTTTTAAACCATGGTTAAAGGGTTGTAGGAGTTTGTCTGAATATTCCTAGGAGCACTGCTGTAATGGGCTGGATGCTTGTTGCACAGGCTTTCGGCGCCGCGAGTGCTCTCGGACGTGCGAAGTACGCAGTCCATCGGTTTGTTGCAAGATGCTAGTGTTTTTTATCGCGAACACTGTGCCACGGGCAACGTCATTACACATGCAAGAGATCGGGCAACTACGCTCGGTAGTTGTTTGAAACTGATATTTCAACTCAGGTAGTAGAGCTATGAGCGCTATTCACGAACAGGCTATGAATTATGTTTACCAGCAAGTTCAACAACGCTTAGTCGGGTATTTCACACGTGCGGAGCGCACAGCACTTCAATTGTTGATTCAGCGTATCGTCGTGGCCGCAGGCGGAATGGAGCAAGTGGGGGATTACAAAGTGCTGGTGGCCCACGGCGGCGGCGAAGTCAGCAGCTACACCCTGGCACTGCTGCGTGCCGCACAACTGAGTATTGCCGGGCGATCGCCCAGGACGTTCCAGCTACGGGTCGCCACGCTGTGCCACGCGGGCATGACTCAAGACACCCTCGACGCGATTCATCGCGGTTACACCCGATTGTTTTTCCACGATGACCACCGCGTCGAGCTGCTGATGGTCGACAACGAACAGGTGCTGCCCTTCAATCACCAGCGTCCGGTATCCGGCCGTGCCTGTGAAACCCACCAGCGCAACATGTTGATGGTGGGGCATCTGACCTCCGGCGATATTCGCGCCACCCTGTGCAACGAGACCTACTTGGCCCTGGGTGATTTCTATCAGCGTGTCACGGCCTGGAAAGGCGGCGTGCATGCATTGGTCAGCGGCGATTCCACGCGTAAACAGAGCCAGCTCCTCGCCTGGCTGAAAAAGGCCGCCCAAGCCAGGGGTGTCAGCTCCCCGAAGGGCCAGCCTTCCTCGCTCAACGGGCTGTTCAAGCGCATGGATGAATGGAGCGGCGACTTCTACCGCGACCTGTACGGCGAGCACTACGTGCCAAAGGCCGACATCAGCTCGGGTGGGCACCGCAACTTGGCGTACATCGGAATGGCCGACCTGCTCGAGGGTATCGAGCGCGCTCGTGCACCGTTGCTCACCGAGTTCATGGGCTACACACCGGACCCGCTGGGCTTTCATTTCAGCCATCCAGCCTTTGCCAATCCGTTGTTGATGGCGCACCTGCGAGGCCTGCAGGCCGAATGCCTGCGCGAGTTGCGTTACGAGGAGGGCGTCGATGAGTTCCTGGTGCTCGCGCGTGAGTACCTACGGCGTCGGCATGTTCCCGAAGAGCTGGTGACCCGGGCCGTCAACCGCGAGGAGCGCGTCGTGTCGAGCACTTACGCCCAGCAGTTCTTCGGCCTGGATGAAAGCCAACTGACCTGCCTGTTGTTTTCACCCTTTATCCATCACGGTGAGCGACTGGAAGGTTACTTGCGTCAGTGCCACCCCGGAATGCTGGTGGCGTTGCCCGAACTGCACAAGATGCTGCAGGGCAAGCCCGCCGCCGAGATGCTGCAGCAATGGGTGGCCGACGCCAGTGGGCTGCCGCTGTCCTTGCTTCAACATCTGTACCGCAAGCGGCCGATGACGCTTGCCCCTGGTGGCATACGTAGCGGTCTGACGCAAAGGCCCATGGCCAGTGGCAGCATGGCCTGTCAGCTGTCCGGCCGATGACGCTGCGAGGGGCGCGGCAAGTAGACTTCGCTTATCAGGCGGTCTATCGCTACATGATCAACTTGATCAATGAGGTCAGTAGCGATGCTCGGGTGAAACTGCCGTCGTTGCGCCAGTTATCCCAGCGTCTGAATGTATCGATCTCCACCATTCAATACGCGTACTCGCTGTTGGAGAAAGAGGGCCGGGTGTATTCGGTGGCCAAGTCGGGCTATTACGCTTGGCCGCTGGCGGGTAGCCCTGACACATGGCCCAGTGGGGATTTACTCGAACGCCTCTATGTGGCGGCTCGCCGCCCAGGCATGGTGGTACTCAGCGGCGATGAACCTGCGTTGCTGGCGTCGCTGGACGGCACCATGCTGGGGCTGGAGCGCGAGCTGGTGCGCCAGTATCCGCGTCATTTGCAGCCGTGGTCCCAGCCATGTGGCGTTTGGGAACTGAGAGCGGCACTGGCGGCACGCTATACCACGTCGCCGACGCGTTGCTGGCATGCCGACGACGTGTATATCGGTGCTGACCTGCGAGGCGTGCTCGACATTCTCATTGAGGTGTTGGGCTTGCGGGGCTCCACGGTGATCGTCGAGTCGCCCTGCGACTGGCTGATCCTGCGCGTGCTGCAGGATGCCGGGGTGCGCATCCTCGAGTGGCCCTGGGGCGACGATGGCAGCCTGGACCTGGTGACGCTCGAAGGGATGCTGCGCAGTGAGCCGGTGCACCTGGTGTTGCTGTCATCGTCGGTCAGCCTGCCGTCGGCGGTTGCGATGCAGCCTCGCGACCGCCTGGGCGTGGCGAAACTGCTTGACCAGTACGATTGCTGGCTGCTCGAAAACGACACCTGCGGTGAGCTGGGCTTCAAGCCGCCCCAGGCGGCACTGCGCGACCTCGTCAACCCTGAACGATTGGTGGTGTTTTCCTCATTCGAGAAAATACTCGGGCCAGAGGCGCCTTTTGGTTATGCGCTGTCGCGGCACCTGAGCGGCGAATTGCAGCGCCAGTTCCTGTTGCGTTCGTTCCGGTTGTCCTCCATTCGCCAACGCGCGATTGCACGCTTGTATCAGAGTGGGCGAATCGACCAGCACCTGCACGACTTGCGCCGTTTGCTGCGTGAACAGGCGAGCGAAATGAGCCAGTACCTGGACCGGCATCTGGGTGATCAAGTGAGCTATCGGATGCCCGCAGGGGGTGGCGCGTTCTGGTTAAGCTCCACTCAAACAGTGGACATGCGCCAGGTATTCCAGCACTTGCTGGCGCGGCAGGTGGTGATTGCGCCCGGAGAACTGTTCAGCATCGGCGGCCTGCATCATCAGCACCTGCGTTTAAGCCATACTTTCCATGGCCAGCCCAACCTGGAGATTGCCCTGGCGACACTGGGCGAGGCGCTGCGACAGGCACAGATTGCCTAAGCGCATGAAATTTCTCTTGCCGCTGTAGGATCGATACCGTCGCGCAGTAGTCCAACTCTCAGTAAACTGTCATTTTTTCCGAATCCTTCTTTATCGAGGTTTATGCATGACAATCAGTCCTTTTGCGGGCAAGCCGGCCCCAGCTCAGTTGCTGGTGGATATCCCGCGACTGGTCACGGCCTATTACACCGGCCAGCCTGATGCAGCGATCTCCACACAGCGTGTGGCCTTTGGTACCTCCGGGCACCGCGGCAGCTCGTTTGAGCTGAGCTTCAACGAATGGCATGTGCTCGCCATCAGCCAGGCCATCTGCCTGTACCGTGAAGCCCAAGGTATCAATGGTCCTTTGTTCGTCGGCCTGGACACCCACGCGCTGTCGACACCTGCCGGTGCCAGCGCCCTGGAAGTCCTGGCGGCCAACGGTGTGCACGTCATGCTGGCCGAAGGCGATGAATACACACCGACCCCGGCCATTTCTCACGCCATCATTTGCTACAACCGTGGCCGTACCACTGGCCTGGCGGACGGCATCGTGATTACGCCGTCGCACAACCCGCCACAAAGCGGCGGCTACAAGTACAACCCACCCAACGGCGGCCCGGCCGATACCCACGTGACCAAGTGGATCGAAGCCAAGGCCAACGAGCTGCTGGCCAACAAACTGGCCGGGGTCAAACGCATCACCCACGCCCAGGCGCTCAAGGCGGATACCACGCACCGCCACGACTACCTCAACAGCTACGTGGCCGACCTGGTCAATGTGATCGACATGGACGCCATCCGCAGCGCCGATCTGCGCCTGGGTGTCGATCCGTTGGGTGGCGCAGGGGTGCGCTACTGGTCGGCAATTGCCGAGCACTACCGTTTGAACCTCGATGTGGTGAACACCGAAGTGGACGCCACGTTCCGCTTCATGAGCGTCGATTGGGACGGTCAGATCCGCATGGACCCGTCCTCCAGCTATGCCATGCAAGGCTTGATCGGCCTCAAAGAGCGCTTTGACGTGGCCTTCGCCTGCGACCCGGACCACGACCGCCATGGCATCGTCACTCCGTCCGGTGGCCTGCTGGCACCGAACAACTACCTGGCAGTGTCCATTGATTACCTGTTCCAGAACCGTCCTGACTGGCGTGCTGACGCGGCCGTGGGCAAGACCGTGGTCAGCAGCGGCTTGATTGATCGCGTCGCCACCCGTATCGGTCGTCGCCTGTACGAAGTGCCGGTCGGCTTCAAGTGGTTTGCCGATGGCCTGTTCGAAGGTTCGCTGGGCTTTGGCGGCGAAGAAAGCGCTGGCGCCTCGTTCCTGCGTAAAGACGGCACCGTGTGGAGCACCGACAAGGACGGCTTGATCCCGGCTTTGCTGGCGGCGGAGATGACCTCGCGCAAAGGCCAGGACCCAAGCCAGATCTACCGTGGCCTGACCGACGCCCTGGGCGAGCCGTTCGCGATTCGTGTGGATGCCAAGGCCACCCCGGCGCAGAAGGCCCTGTTGGGCAAACTGTCGCCGGAGCAGGTCACGTCCACGCAATTGGCCGGGGAGAGCATCCAACAAATCCTTAGCCATGCGCCGGGTAATAACCAGGCCATTGGCGGTTTGAAAGTGATGACCGAAAACGGCTGGTTCGCCGCGCGGCCATCGGGCACCGAGGACATCTACAAGATCTACGCCGAGAGCTTTATTGGCGAAGATCACCTCAAGCAGTTGGTGGAAGAAGCACAGGTGCTGGTAGACGGCGCCATCAGCCAGTAATTACGCCAAACCAAAAGTGGGAGGGGCTTGCTCCCTCCCACTTTTTTGCTTGGCGCAAAGCGTCACATCAGGCCAGGTCGACCAACACGATTTCGCTGTCTTCAATCGCCGTCACCCGCAACACCTGCTCATCCTCAACCGCCACACCGTCTCGAGCTTGCGCCCGTAAGCCATTGACCTCAATCACCCCCGTCGCTGGCACCAGATACGCCCGACGTCCGCTGTCCAGCCGATACTCGGCACTCTCACCCGCTTTCAGGTTGGCTGCCACCAGGCGTGCATCGGCACGAATGCGCAGGCTTTCACTGTCACCGGCTTTGCCGCTGGCCAATGTCACAAATCCCTCGCGATCACCCTTCGGGAAAGGTTTGGCACCCCAGGAGGGCGGCAAGCCGGCTTCATTCGGGATGATCCAGATCTGGAAAATCTTGGTCGGCGTGGCTTCCAGGTTGTATTCGCTGTGGGCAATCCCGGTGCCGGCGCTCATTACCTGCACGTCGCCAGCCTCGGTACGGCCCTTGTTGCCCAGGTTGTCGGCATGGCTGATGGCGCCTTCACGCACATAAGTGATGATTTCCATGTCGCGGTGCGGGTGCTGGGGGAAGCCGGTACCTGGCGCGATGATGTCATCGTTCCACACCCGCAGATTGCCCCAGTGCATGCGCTTGGGGTCGTGGTATTCGGCGAATGAAAAGTGATGATGAGCGTCGAGCCAGCCATGATGTGCGCCGCCCAGGGTATTGAAAGGTCGAAGTTCAAGCATGATCGTCTCCTGTTGATGGGCCCATCATCCTGCAGTGCAAGATCGATAAAAAGCGTAAAAAATGCCTGATTCCTATCAGTTGATTCGATTGGTTGCTGGCGTTTTGACTTTTACTTCGTCGCCTAACTGCATGACGTCAAAGCAATTGGCTGGAACTGAGCGCCGATTCCGGCGACCATGGCGCCTTCGCCAAAACCAACCTCATCGCTGGAGTCCGCGTGCCGCAACAAACGCCTGATCTGCCCCCCGAGCTGCGCCCGTTAAACGAAATGCCCTGGCTCAAACGCCTTGCCGCGCGTTTGTTTGGCCATGGCCTCACGCGCCTGCGCGCGCAGCATCGGTTTTCGTGGCTGCACGGTCAGGCCGATGGGTTCCGCAGCGGGCATGAGGCGGGTGTGGAGTATGGTTATCGCGAGGGCAAGGCCGACGGTATAGAGGAAGGTCGGCAGGTGTTGCTGATCCGCGACTTTCGCCCTGATGAGCACCGTGCACCGGGTGTGGATGACAGTTTGTTCGACGACTGGCGGCTGCCACTCACCGCCGAGGTGAAGAAACGCATGAAGGCTGACGTGGCGCGCTTGCTGCCGGCCCATGCACAGCCAAGTGCCGCGCAATGGAAGATGATTTTCAGCGACACACCCTCGACCTCAGTGATTGCGGGCGCGGGTGCTGGCAAGTCCACCTCGCTGGTGCTGCGCATACTGCTGCTGACCCATTACTTGGGCTTTGAGCTGAGCTCGATGACCGTGGTGACGTTCACCCGCGAGTCGCGCAAGGACTTCATCAACAAGCTCATGGAAATTCTCGGCCTGTGGGGCCAACCCCTTGGCTTCAAAGACGCTCAGGCGGTGGTGCGCACCTTTCACTCGCGCATTCTGCCGATGGTCCGCAGCCTGCCGGGGTTTGAACGGCTGCAAGCCTTCGAAAACCTCAGCAGCGGTGTCGAGGACGCCGACGGCAACCCGTTCGACCTGCGCATCAGCGATGCCCAGCGCCAACAGATGAATGCCTGTTATCACCGGCTGCATGGCCGCCATGAGCGCTTTCGCGAGCTGATTACCCCGTTGGCGCGTCACGGCCTGCAACTCAAGGAGCTGGAGCGCGATCACCCGGACGTACAGAAGCGGGTAGCCGTGACCGAACTGGCAGCCAAGCGCGATGAAGAACTCTGCGATGTGATCGAGGACCTGTGGTTTCGCGCTGGCGCCTGGCCGATCAAGGGCATTGAGCCCAGCCGCCAGACGTTCGAAATCAACGGCGCGCAGTTTCATTGCCACGGTTATATCCCGGAATTGGATGCCTGGGTCATGCTGGGTTTCGATTCGCGGGAAAATGCCCAGGTCAGTCGCCCAAACGCGAAACTATCGGTACGCGCGGAGTGGGCGGTAAAACGCACCCTGTTTCAAGCTTTCTGTCGTAAGCCTTTGATATGGATAGATAGTTACGAGTCATCAAAGCGTCTTTTAAGCAGCCTTGCCGGTGACGCCGCCGCCGGGCCCGGTTTTGATTACAAGGTCAAAGGTGAGCTGTCGTCGGCGCCGCTGTTGGACAGTTTTGTCATGGCGGCCGGGTTTATCGAGAACCTCGGGTTGGACGTACCGACGGCTGTTGGCCAAATGAGCTTCGCCAAGGACGACCCGGACCGGTTCTTCTTTGAAGCCCTGAGTATTTTCTGGAAGGCCCTGGAAGACCACCTGCTGGATCAATCCCCGCCGATCATGACCTACAACCGGATGTTCTCGCTGTTCGGCGAAAACACCCCGGAAAACCTCAAGTTGCTCAGCGACCCGCTGCTGCGGCCGATGTCGCACCTGATGATTGATGAGTTTCAGGATGTCTCACCGCAGATCGTCTCCTGGCTGCGGGCCAGCCTGCGCGAGATCCGTAGCCGAGGCCCGGCGATGCACGTGGGCCGTGGCGCACAACGCTCGTCCTTGTTGTGCGTGGGCGATGACTGGCAGTCGATTTATGGTTGGCGCGGTAGCTCGCCCAAGTATTTTATGGCGTTCAACAAGGAATTCCCGTCGCCGAGCACCACCCGCGTGATGCTCAGTGAGAATTACCGCAGCCATCAGCACATCATCGACGCCGCCGAGCATATCGTGCGTGCCGCACCGGCGATCCCCGGCAAGAAGGCCAAAGCCAGTGGCGAACCCAAGGCAACGGTGCCTGTTGCGGTGCTGGAGCGGGACGATGCTGCGTTGGGTCGCCGGTTGCTGGAGCACTATCAAAAAGGCGAATCAGTGTTAATGCTTTATCGAAAAAGTAGCGATAAGTTACTGATTCAAGAGCATATTCAGTCGGTAGTTAATGTGGATTCTAGTTTGCCGCCGCACGCGCGCCGCTTGAAGCAACTGACCTATCACAGCGCCAAAGGCCTGCAAGCGGATGCGGTATTCCTGCTTGGGGATTGCCAACACGTTACGAGTTCGCCCTACAAGAACCAGGTCTACCGCATGGCGGGCCTGGGCAATGAGGGTGACAGCGAGCCGTATGACGCTGCACAAAAAGACGAAGTGCTGCGTCTGGCCTATGTCGGGATTACCCGTGCGGTGAGCCATTGCTATTGGTATGTGGAGAAGCCGGAAGGCCAGGGCGTGAATGTGCCCCGGGCGTCAGAGCGAGTCGACGGCAGAAAAGCGTTTTTTGACGATCAGCGTAATCAGTAGATACACGCAATCCTCCTGTGGGAGCGGGCAAGCCGACTCCCACAGGCTGATCTCTTCTGTTTGATCGGTGGGTTCAAGCCCGCAAGGACAGCGGTGGCACGAAACTCTCCAGCTCATCCTCAACCGCCTCGATGATTCGCTCCACATCGGCGGCATTCATCACGGTCGCGCAGGGGATGCCGGCAATGGCAATCAATGTTTCGCCCGTGCCACGGTCGAACAGACGGGCGACCATACTGCCAGGGGCGTCCATGCTCCCCTCAAAGCCCACCGGATGAAAATGCCAGCGCATCAGCTGGCACGCGTTGGGGAACGTCACTTTGTTCATGTTGCCCACCTTGTTCATTGAGCGCTTCCTTTAGCTCGCGGCAGGGGGCCAGGACCGTCACTGGTCATGGCATCGACTCACTTCAAAATAGCATCCGTTCGCAAGTCGACGGTGAGTTTTTTGGCCCCGTTCGGCGGTTCTCTTCCGTTAGGTTGATGTAGGTCACGTCCTACTACAAACTAGGCAAAAGGCCACTAGCCAGAAGTTCCGTTTGGCCATTGAAGGGCCCGCTAAAATTGGGCAATCTCAGTCGTTTATCCGTCACCGAGCCTTACATGCCCAACATCGCCCCAGACGATGCTTGCCAAAACACTCACGCCACCGGCGAGCTGGTCTTGCGCCACCATTTGTGTTGGCGGCATCGAGACCTGGATGGCGTCATGTCCTACTACCACCCCGACATCCAGTACCACGACTTCTTCCAGAACCGCGTCGTCGGTTACGCCGAGTTGCGTGATTACCTGCAAGCCAGCATGCCCCGTGGCGCCGATGAGGCGATTGAGCACACCGACCGTATCCGCGCCGACGGCGACACTGCGTTTATTCAGTACCGCATTACTTTGCGCGGCGGGCAGGGCCTGGTGTCGTTTCGCACCAGCGAAGCCATCACCGTGCGCGATGGCCTGATCTGGCGTGTAAACGAGTATGCGTCCCTGGTCCACGAGCAGCCCACCCAGGCCATGCGCCCGACGGTCAGCCGCTTGGGCCTGTCCCCCCAGCAATTGGGGCATATGGCCAAAGACCTGCAGCAATACTTCGAACTCAAGCAACCCTACCTGGACCCGGAACTGGATTTGCAGCGGGTGGCCAAGGAAGTTGGCTACAGCCGCAATCAGATTTCTTACCTGCTGAACCAGGTGCTCGGGCAGAGCTTCTACCGCTACGTCAACCAGGCCCGGCTCCAGCATTTGCTGGCCGCGCTGGAGACCGCCGTGCCGCCGATAAAAGTCGATGACCTGGCATTCGCTGCCGGTTTCAACTCGCTGTCGGCGTTCTACAGTGCGTTTCGCCAGCACACTGGCCAATCGCCGAAGGCCTACGTCAAACAAATTTCCCTGCGTGCACGCGCGCAAGACAGCCAATAACACCGCGCTCTAGGATCCAGCCTATCGAAACGAGGTTGGGGAATTTGGCATGCCGGCATGGCGCACTATCAGTTTATGGATGGACCAGTTGGACGAGCCGCTGCAAGCACGGCCGTCGCTTGAGCATGACCTGGACGTCAATGTGGCCATTATCGGCGCCGGGTACACCGGCCTGTGGACCGCTTATTACCTGAAACGCCAGGCCCCCGAGTTGAAAATCGCGATTATCGAGGCGCAGACCGCAGGCTTCGGTGCTTCGGGCCGCAACGGCGGCTGGCTGATGGGCAACTTGCTGGGTGAAGACCGCCTGCTGGCCGGGCTTTCACCGCAACAGCGCCGTGCTTCATTTGACCTGCTGCACGGCATCCCCGATGAAGTGGCCCGGGTGCTGGCCCGCGAAGGCATCGACTGCGACTACCGCAAGGGTGGCGCGCTTTACTGCGCCGCGCGTTACCCCGAGCAAGAAGGCAGCCTGCGGCGTTACCTGGACAAGCTCTATGCCCAAGGCCTGACCGAAGCCGATTATCGCTGGCTGAGCCCGCAACAACTGGCCGAACAGATCCGCATCGCCAAGCCCTATGGCGGTATTTATGCGCCCCATGTCGCGACCATCAACCCCGCCAAGCTGGTGCGCGGCCTGGCGAAAGTGGTGGAGGGCATGGGCGTCACCATCTACGAAAACAGCCCGGTCACCCATTGGCAGTCCGGCAGCCTGCGCACCGCGAATGCCAGCGTGCGCGCGGCTTGGGTGGTGCCGGCAGTCGAAGGCTACGCCACTACTTTGCCGCCGTTGGGGCGCTATCAGTTACCGGTACAAAGCTTGATTGTCGCCACCGAGCCGCTGCCCGCCAGCACCTGGGATGAAATTGGCTTGAGCCATGGCCAGGCGTTTGGCGAGAGCAGTCGGCAGGTCACCTATGGCCAGCGTTCAGCCGATAACCGTTTGGTATTCGGCGCCCGTGGCGGCTACCAGTTCGCCGGTAAGTTGCGCCACAACTTTGACCTGACCGACAGCGAAGTGGAGCTGCGTCGCTACCTGTTTGGCGAACTCTTCCCACAGCTTAAGAACGTAAAGATTACCCACTCCTGGGGCGGCAACCTTGGGATGTCGCGTAACTTCCGGCCGCACATGTTGTGCGACCACAAGACCGGCATCGCGCTGTCCGGCGGTTATGGCGGGGAGGGCGTAGGCGCCACCAACCTCGGCGGCCGCACCCTGGCCGATCTGATTCTCGGCCTCGACACACCCTTGACCACGCAGCCCTGGGTGATCCGCGAACGTGGCCTGGACGCGCTCAAAGCCTGGGAGCCCGAGCCATGCCGCTGGCTGGGCTACAACGCGATCATTCGCAGTTTTGTCCATGAAGACCAGGTGTTGGCCAACCCCAGTACCGCGCCTTGGCGCCGCAAGTTGGCGACCGGCGTGGCGGGGTTCATGGAAAGTTTCATGCACTAAGACGTTTCACTCACACGAGAAGCCCCATGAGCATCACTCAATTCAAAGACGCGCTGAATGCCCACTTGCCGGACTCATCACCTGTGGCCGTGCCCTTGGGCGAGCCCGTCGCCGTGGCCTCGACCTTGAGCGTAGAGCGTAACGACGGCGTCGAAACCGGCATCTGGGCATGCACGCCAGGGCGCTGGCGTCGGCAGATCAAATCCCAGGAGTTTTGCCACTTTATCCAGGGCCGCTGCACCTTCACCCCCGACAACGGTGAAGTCGTCCACCTACAAACCGGCGATGCACTGATGTTGCCGGCCAACAGCACCGGGGTCTGGGATATCCAGGAAACCGTGCGCAAGACCTACGTACTGATGCTGCAAGCGCCCAGCTGCAAGCCTCAAGACTAAAAGCTTACAGCTTGCAGCTGAACGCTTGCAGCTGCCTTTTGTTCTCCTGCCATAAAAACAGCCCTAAAACCGCCAGGAAATCGAACCATGAAAGCCATTGCCCTGTTGCCCTTGATGTTGGTGGCCTCTATCAGTCAGGCCGCCGAGACGGTGAAGATCTACAACTGGTCGGACTACATCGCACCGGACACCACCAAGAACTTCCAGAAAGAAACCGGCATCGGTTTCACCTACGACGTGTACGACAGCAACGAAACCCTCGATGGTAAGTTGATGACCGGCAAATCCGGCTACGACGTGGTGTTCCCGTCCAACCATTTCATGGCCCGGCAGATCCAGGGCGGCGCCCTGAAAAAGCTCGACAAGCGCCAGCTGCCCAACTGGAAAAACCTCAACCCGGTGTTGCTCAAGGCCTTGGAGAACAACGACCCGGGCAATACCCATGGCTTCCCGTACCTGTGGGGCAGCACCGGCATTGGCTACAACATCGACAAGGTCAAGGCGGTACTGGGCGACAACGCGCCGGTGGACTCCTGGGATTTGATCTTCAAGCCCGAAAACATGGCCAAGTTGCAGAAGTGCGGGGTCGCGATCCTCGACAACGGCCCGGAACTGCTGCCGGCCGCGCTCAACTACCTGGGCTTGCCGCACCACAGCAAGAAGGCCGAGGACTACAAGAAGGCCGAAGACCTGCTGATGAAAGTGCGGCCGTATGTGGCGTACTTCCACTCCTCGAAATACACCGCCGACCTGGCCAACGGCGATATTTGCGTAGCCGTCGGGTTCTCCGGCGACATCCTGCAGGCCGAAAGCCGCGCCAAGGAAGCCAAGAACGGCGTGAACATTGGCTACAGCATTCCCAAGGAAGGCGCGGCCATCTGGTTCGACATGGTCGCCATGCCCGCCGATGCGCCTGACGAAAAAGCCGGTTATGCGTTCATGAACTACCTGCTGCGCCCGGACGTGATGGCCAGCATCACCAACTACGTGCGCTACGCCAACGGCAACGCGGCGGCCGATAGCCTGGTGGACCCGGCGATCAAAGCCGACACCAAGGTGTACCCGAGCCCGGAAATGATGGGCAAGTTGTTCGCGCTGGAGGCGATGCCGCTGAATATCGACCGGATTCGTACGCGGGTGTGGAACACCATTCGTACCGGGCGCTAGGCAGAACGCAGCACCCCTGTGGGAGCAGGCTTGTGTGGGAGGCGGCTTGCTCCCACATTCAGACTGCAAAGGGGCCAAAGATCAGGGGTTTTCCAGGTCATGCCCCAGCGACTGGATGAACAACGAAAACAGTTCCGGCTGTGACGAAACATCCAGCTTCGCGTACAGGTGGCGCCGGTGCACCTTCACGGTGTCCGGCGAGATCTTCAGGCGCTCGGCCATGGCTTTGGACGAAAAACCGCGCAGTACCAGGCGCGCGACTTCCAGTTCGCGTTCCGAGAGTACGCCGCTGCCGAAATGGCTCAGCGCATCCCTGATCTGGCTGTCCATGGCCGGCGCGCGCAGGGTACTTTGCTGCCAATGCTGCTGCATCAACGGCAGCACCCATGCCGCCAGCATGGCCATCAGCCCGGTTTCTTCAACGCTGAACCGCCGTTGCATGCCCAGCGATAACGACAAGGTGCCCATTCCCGGCAATTGCAGAATGAACTGCACCTCGTCCTCCAGCACGTTGTCGTGGAAGTAGTTGAGGAAGTATTCACTCTGGCGAAAATGGTCCGGTGCCACTTCCTCCAGGCGGTACACGCCGCTGGCGTAGCCCTCGCGACAGGCCTGGTAAAACGGGTCGAGCAAATACAAACCATTGAGGTACACCAGCATCGACGCTGGTTTGCTGCTGGGCTGGGCGTCGTATTCTTCCAGGGCCTGGGGCGGGCCGCCTTTGGGATAGAAAATCGCTAACGCGTTATCGAACGGCAGGCATTGGTGCAGCAACAACACCAGCTGTTTCCAGAACCGCTCGGTGCCGATGTGCGCGACGGTACGCCCCAAACCGGCGTGCATGCTGACCTCTCTGAACAGGCTCATGTAACAGGCTCCCGCCATCAAAAGATCGGCCAAGGGTTCGGCTTTTAACGAGTACCGTCAAGGGGAGTACGCCAATAGGGGAATTGGCCGACATAAACACAGCGTTTACCTTTGCCACTGTCCAGTGGGAAACATATCCCGCAAAAGCCCGACTTTTCGTTTCTGCCTCCTACCAAAAACAACGACAGAGGATAACGATATGAGTGCTTCCCCCGCGCCAGATGGCGTGCTCAAGCCAACGCTGAGCGTTTTCGATGTGGTGGCCATTACGGTTTCGGCGGTCACGCCGGCCAGTTCCGTGTTTGTGATTGCGCCCTTTGCCATCCAGCAAGCGGGCAGTGGTGTATTCCTGGCGTTTGTGATGGCTGCGGTGCTCGCCCTGATGTTCGCGTTCTGTTACGCCGAACTGGGCCGGGCGCACAACAGCGCCGGGGGTGAATACGTGTATGCCAAGCGGGTATTTGGCGGTATGGCGGGTTATGCCACGTTTCTGACGGTATTGGTGATGTTGCTGTTTATCCCGCCGGTACTGGCGACGGGGGCGGCGACTTACCTGAACAACGCCCTGGGCACGAGATTCGATTCGCAAACCGTGGCCCTGGTGATTGTGGTGTGCAGCTACGCCTTGGGCATCCTCAATATCAAGCTCAATGCCTGGATCACCGGCACCTGCCTGCTGTTGGAAGTGGCGGCGTTGCTGGTCATCGTGTTTATCGGCTTCGGTAACCCGGTGCAGCCCGCCAGCGTGTTGTTTCAACCGCAGATCGTCGAAAACGGCGTGCTGCACCTGGCGCCTTGGGCGTTGGTGATCGGTGCGGTGGGTATCGGCCTGTTCTCGTTCAATGGTTACGGCCCGGCCGTCTTGCTCGCCGAGGACATGAAGTGCGGTGGTAAAGGCGTGCACAAGGCGGTGTTGTGGTCGCTGGGCCTGGTGGTGGTGATCGAGCTGGTGCCTATCACCGCGCTGTTGATCGGCGCGCCGTCGCTGAGTGCGATGATCAGCAGCCCGGACCCGATTGGTTATTTGCTGACCAGCCATGGCAATGAAACCTTATCCCGACTGGTCAGCGCGGGGATCTTCCTGTCGGTGTTCAACGCAATCGTCGCCATCGTTATTCAGATTGGTCGCGTGGTGTTCAGCAGTGGCCGCGATGCCTTGTGGACGCCGCGCATCAACACACTGTTCACACGCATTCACCCGCGCTGGGATTCGCCGTGGCTGGCGACATTGTTCCTGGCCATTCCCTCGGCGCTGCTGAGCTTCAGCTCCAACCTGGCGGACCTCACTTCGTTCAGCGTGTTGCTGATCATGCTGGTGTACCTGGTGGTGGCGATGAGCGCGCTGATGAGCCGGGTGCTCCTGCGTGATCGCGAACATCCCTATCGCATGCCGTTGTGGCCGCTGCCGGCGCTGTTGGCGGTGCTGGGCGCGGGTTATTTGCTGGTGACCCTGGTTGCACAAGCGTCCGTGCGCGACATCATGATTATCATCGGCTTGCTGGCCTTGTCGGTGATTTTGTATTGCATCAGTGGCCGGTCGAGTCCGGCGTTTCAGAAATTGTAAGGAGTGGGTATGCGTGCACGTCAATTGGGCATCACGTTGGGGCTGGGTACGCCTGGCGAATTGAATGCTATCACCGATGTTCCAGGCGTCCGGGTCGGCCACAGTACGCTCAAGACCCGTATCGACGGCAAGCAGGTGCGCACGGGCGTCACCGTGATCCAGCCGCGCGCCGGAGAGGCGCGGCACCAGCCGTGTTTTGCCGGCTACCACGTGCTCAATGGCAATGGCGACGCCACCGGCCTTGAGTGGATCAGCGAGGCCGGGTTGTTGACCACGCCAATGGCCATCACCAACACCCATAGCATCGGTATCGTGCGTGACACCTTGATCGCCCTGGAGCGCGAGCGCCTGGCGGACCCGGCGGTGTACTGGTGCATGCCGGTCGTCATGGAAACCTACGATGGCCTGCTCAACGACATCTGGGGCCAACACGTCAAACCCGAGCATGTGCGCCAGGCGCTGGACACTGCCGAGAGCGGCCCGGTGCAGGAGGGCGCGGTGGGCGGCGGCACCGGCATGATCTGCCATGAGTTCAAGGGCGGCATCGGCACGGCGTCCCGACGTTTGCCTGAAGCGCAAGGCGGCTGGACCGTCGGTGTATTGGTGCAGGCCAACCATGGCAAACGCCAGGAACTGCGGGTGGATGGCTACCCGGTGGGCCGCCAGTTGATGGGCATTGCTTCACCGTTCGCCGAACGGGGCACGCCGGGCATGGGCTCGATCGTGGTAATTATCGCCACTGACGCGCCGCTGCTGCCCCATCAATGCAAGCGCCTGGCGCAGCGCGCCTCCATCGGCATTGCCCGCACCGGCGGCGGCACCGAGGATTCCAGCGGCGACCTGTTCCTGGCCTTCGCCACCGGCAATCACGCGCTACCGCCGGCGGATTACGCGCGCAAGGACCTGCCGCTGAGCACCGTGTTGCGCATGGTCAATAACGACCATATTTCGCCGCTGTTCAGCGCTGCGGCCGAGGCGGTGGAGGAGGCGATCATCAATGCCATGCTGGCCGGCGAGGCCATGACCACGGATGACGGCGTCCAGGTGCCTGGGTTGGCGGGCGAGACCTTATTGGAGGCATTAGGCAAGTCGGGTTGGGGTGTGTCCCGGTAATAGGGGACAACGTTAATTAAATAGTCTAAGTAATGGCTCTTTAATGTCGCCAATGACACCGTGACAATATATTGGATCCATTATTCAAGTGCGCCGCTCAACTAGAGCGGCGTTTCGTCTATTTAATATTTAAATAACAGTGGCTGGCAATTTGCCGCACAACAGCAATGCCGCCCAATAAATGCTACGCGCGACTTCTTTAAGTTGAATCTGCGTCACATTTTCAGTTCAGAAATATTTGTAGACGAAAGATTTCAAGTTGTGTCAGTTTCGATACGCCTTCAAAAGAGGCGAGTGATAGGACGATCTCGCCCGCGAGGTTCCTATCGACCAAAGACTGATGCACTTGCAAACAAGGAAGTACGTTTATGTCAAAAGTAAAAGACAAAGCTATTGTTTCTGCCGCGCAAGCCAGCACTGCTTACTCGCAAATCGATAGCTTTAGCCATTTATACGACCGTGGCGGCAACCTCACGGTTAATGGCAAACCGTCCTATTCCGTGGACCAGGCAGCCACCCAGCTGCTGCGTGATGGCGCCGCGTATCGGGATTTTGATGGCAACGGCAAGATTGATCTGACTTACACCTTCCTCACCTCGGCTTCCTCGGCCACCATGAACAAGCATGGCATCTCCGGGTTCAGCCAGTTCAACACCCAGCAGAAAGCACAGGCCGCACTGGCCATGCAATCCTGGTCGGATGTTGCCAACGTGACCTTTAGCGAAAAGGCCTCGGGCGGTGACGCACACATGACCTTCGGCAACTACAGCGGTGGCCAGGACGGCGCGGCGGCGTTCGCTTACCTGCCCGGCACCGGCGCAGGCTACGACGGCACCTCGTGGTACCTGACCAACAATAGCTACACGCCGAACAAGACGCCGGACCTGAATAACTATGGCCGGCAGACCCTGACCCACGAAATCGGCCACACCCTGGGCCTGGCTCACCCTGGCGACTACAACGCCGGGAATGGCAACCCGACCTATAACGACGCGACCTATGGACAGGACACGCGTGGCTACAGCGTCATGAGTTACTGGAGCGAGAGCAACACCAACCAGAACTTCAGTAAAGGCGGCGTCGAAGCTTATTCTTCGGGCCCGCTGATCGACGACATTGCCGCGATCCAGAAGCTCTACGGTGCCAACTACAGCACCCGCGCCGGCGACACCACCTACGGTTTCAACTCCAACACCGGGCGTGACTTCTATAGCGCCACCTCCAACGCCGACAAGCTGGTGTTTTCGGTATGGGACGGTGGCGGCAACGACACCCTGGACTTCTCCGGTTTCACCCAGAACCAGAAGATCAACCTCAATGAGGACTCGTTCTCCGACGTTGGCGGCCTGGTGGGCAACGTGTCCATCGCCAAGGGCGTTACCGTCGAGAACGCGTTCGGTGGTTCGGGCAACGACCTGATCATTGGTAACAACGCAGCCAACCTCATCAAAGGCGGTGCCGGCAACGACATCATCTACGGTGGTGGCGGTGCGGACCAACTGTGGGGCGGCGCCGGCAACGACACCTTCGTGTTCGGTGCCAGTTCCGATTCCAAGCCGGGTGCGGCAGACAAGATCTTTGACTTCACCTCCGGTTCGGACAAGATCGACCTGTCCGGTATCACCAAAGGTGCAGGCTTGACCTTCGTCAACGCGTTCTCCGGGCATGCCGGCGACGCAGTGCTGAGTTATGCCTCGGGCACCAACCTGGGCACCTTGGCCGTGGACTTCTCCGGGCACGGCGTGGCGGATTTCCTCGTCACCACCGTTGGCCAGGCAGCGGTCAGCGATATCGTAGCATGATGTAAAGCGCGCGGCGCTTCGGCGCCGCGCTCTAGGATGGAGCGAAAGATGCCGCGTTTTTCTCATTTGATCGCCTGTGCTTCACAGGTGTTGTTCGTTTCGGCAGGAGCCCATGTAATGGCGAGCAGTCTTGTTTTACCCACCACCGCGCAATTGGCCGGCCATTGGCAGTTACACCAGCAGGATCGGGTGTGCGCGCTGGACTTGCTGGAACAGGCCAATGCCCTGGCCGGTGATGTCGGCTGTGTCACCGCATGGCTGGGCGAGAAACCCCTGACCTGGACGCCCACCCCGGATGGTATCTGGCTGATGAATGCCGAAGGCACGGGCATTACCCATTTAAACCGCCAGAAAGAAGGCGAATATAAAGGGCGCACACCGTCCGGCACGGAAGTTGTACTGCAACGAAGACCTTAGTTAAAAGTTATAAGCATATAACTCGATTTTTATAGTTGGCCGCCCTTACTAAGGGTTTGGGCAACTATTGCGCGTCATTCGCTCACGGAAGATAAGAAGATATGGCGAAGTCCCATGCGGTTGCGCCCTTATTCAGGGCGTTGGGTGAATACAAGAGTATTTTGATCAGCATCGGCTGCTTCACGGCGTTGATTAACCTGTTGATGCTGGTGCCGTCGATTTACATGCTGCAAGTGTATGACCGTGTGCTGTCCTCCCAGAATGAAACCACCCTGGTGATGTTGACGCTGATGGTCGTGGGCTTCTTTGCCTTTATCGGCACCCTGGAAGTCGTGCGCAGTTTTATCGTGATCCGTATTGGCAGCCAGCTGGAGCGGCGTTTCAACTTGCGCGTGTACAAGGCTGCGTTTGAACGCAACCTGCAGCGGGGCCAGGGGCATGCCGGGCAATCTCTCGGCGATTTGACGGTTATCCGGCAGTTCATCACCGGGCCGGCGCTGTTCGCGTTCTTCGATGCGCCGTGGTTTCCCATCTATCTGTTCGTGATTTTCCTGTTCAACGTGTGGCTCGGCGTGCTGGCCACTGCGGGCGCGGTGCTGCTGATCGCGCTGGCGTGCCTGAATGAATACCTGACCAAAAAGCCGTTGGGCGAGGCGGGTGCGTTCTCGCAGCAGTCCACGCAGTTGGCGACCAGCCATTTGCATAACGCCGAAACGATCCAGGCCATGGGCATGCTCGGCGCGTTGCGCAAACGCTGGTTTGCCGTGCATTCGCAATTTCTCGGCTATCAGAACACGGCCAGCGATACCGGCTCGGTGATCACCTCGCTGAGCAAGTCCCTGCGTCTGTGCCTGCAATCGTTGGTGCTGGGCCTGGGCGCATTTTTGGTGATCAAGGGCGAGATGACCGCCGGGATGATGATCGCCGGTTCCATCCTCATGGGCCGCGTGCTCAGCCCCATCGACCAGTTGATTGCGGTGTGGAAGCAGTGGAGTTCGGCCAAGCTGGCCTACCAGCGGCTTGACGAGTTGCTGCGTGAATTCCCGCCGGAAGTTGAGCAGATGGCGTTGCCGGCCCCCAAGGGCCAGGTCAGTTTCGAGCAAGTCAGCGCAGGCCCGCCGGGGCGGCGCATGGCGACCTTGCATCAAGTCAGCTTCAGCCTCGGCGCGGGCGAAGTGCTGGGCGTGCTCGGCGCGTCGGGTTCGGGCAAATCCACCCTGGCCCGCGTGCTGGTGGGCGTGTGGCCAACCCTGGCCGGCACCGTGCGCCTGGACGGCGCGGATATTCATCGCTGGGACCGCGACGACCTTGGCCCGCATATCGGTTACTTGCCCCAGGACATCGAACTGTTCAGCGGCAGCATCGCCGACAACATCGCACGCTTTCGCGATGCCGACCCGGAACTCGTGGTCAGAGCCGCGCAACAAGCCGGTGTACATGAACTGATCCTGCGCCTGCCCCAAGGCTACGACACTGTGCTGGGCGACAACGGCGGCGGCCTCTCCGGTGGCCAGAAACAACGCGTGGCGCTGGCGCGTGCGCTGTACGGCGGCCCGCGCTTGATCGTGCTGGATGAGCCCAACTCCAACCTCGACACCGTCGGCGAAGCGGCCTTGGCCAGCGCCATCGTGCAGATGAAAGCCCAGGGCAGCAGCGTTGTGCTGGTGACTCACCGTTCCTCGGCGTTGGCCCAGGCCGACAAGTTACTGGTGCTCAACGAAGGGCGCCTGCAGGCGTTCGGGCCGAGCCAGGAAGTGCTGCGCGCCTTGTCGGGCCAGCAGGAAGCACCCCGCGAAAAGGCCGGCGTGAGCCTCAGCCGTCAGTACCAAGCCGGAAGGAATCCAGGCGCATGAGCAGCCTTATTGTTGAACCCCGTTTTGAACAGCGTGACGCCGGTTTCTTTGTCCGTATGGGCTGGTTGCTGACCCTGGTCGGCGCCGGTGGTTTTTTCCTCTGGGCCAGCCTGGCGCCGCTGGACCAGGGCATTCCGGTGCAAGGCACGGTGGTGGTGTCGGGCAAGCGCAAGGCGGTGCAAACCTTCAGCCCCGGCGTGGTCAGCCGGATCCTGGTGAAGGAAGGCGAACTGGTCAAACAGGGCCAGCCGCTGTTTCGCCTCGACCAGACCCAGAACCAGGCCGACGTGCAATCCCTGCAAGCCCAGTACAGCATGGCCTGGGCCAGCGTGGCGCGCTGGCAGAGTGAGCGTGACAACCGTTCCAGCATTACCTTTCCTGCCGAGTTGAGCGCCAACCCTGATCCAGCGTTGGCGCTCGTTCTGGAAGGCCAGCGCCAACTGTTCAGCAGCCGTCGCGAAGCCTTTGCCCGCGAACAAGCCGGTATCCGCGCGAACATTGACGGCGCTACCTCACAGCTGAGCGGCATGCGTCGCGCCCGCAGCGACCTGACCGCCCAGGCGCAATCGCTGCGTGACCAACTGAGCAACCTGCAACCGTTGGCCGACAACGGCTACATCCCGCGCAACCGGCTAATGGAATACCAGCGCCAACTGTCCCAGGTTCGGCAAGACCTCGCCCAGAACACCGGCGAAAGCGGGCGTGTGGAGCAGGGCATCCTGGAGTCGCGCCTCAAGTTGCAGCAACACAGCGAGGAATATCAAAAGGAAGTACGCAGCCAACTGGCCGACGCGCAACTGCGCAGCCTGACCCTGGAGCAACAGCTCACCTCAGCCGGCTTCAACCTGCAACACAGCGAAATCAATGCGCCGGCCGATGGCATTGCGGTCAACCTGGGCGTGCACACCGAAGGTGCCGTGGTGCGTGCGGGCGAGACCCTGCTGGAAATTGTGCCGCAAGGCACGCGCCTGGAAGTCGAAGGGCACTTGCCGGTGCACCTGGTGGACAAGGTCGGTACGCACTTGCCGGTCGATATTCTCTTCACCGCCTTCAACCAGAGCCGCACGCCGCGGGTACCGGGGGAAGTCAGCCTGATCTCCGCCGACCAGATGCTCGATGAAAAAACCGGCGCGCCGTACTACGTGCTGCGCACCACTGTGAGCGAGGTGGCGCTGGCGAAGCTGCATGGCCTGGTGATCAAGCCGGGCATGCCCGCCGAGATGTTCGTGCGCACCGGCGAGCGCTCGTTGCTCAATTACCTGTTCAAGCCGCTGCTCGATCGCGCCGGCTCCGCGTTGACCGAGGAATGAGCATGAAGCCTGTGTTCCTCGCCTTGCTATTGAGCTGCACCGGTGCCCAAGCCGCCATGGGCCCGTTTGATGTCTACGAGCAGGCCCTGCGCAACGACCCGGTGTTTCTGGGCGCCATCAAGGAGCGCGACGCCGGCCTGGAAAACCGCACCATCGGTCGCGCCGGGCTGCTGCCGAGGCTGTCTTACAACTACAACAAGGGCCGCAACAACTCCAAAGCCACCTTGCCCGACGGGCGCGGCGGTAATTACCACGACAACCGTAACTACGACAGCTATGGCTCGACGTTCAGCCTGCAGCAGCCGCTGTTTGACTACGAAGCCTATGCCAACTACCGCAAGGGTGTGGCCCAGTCGCTGTTTGCCGATGAAAGCTTTCGCGACAAGAGCCAAGCGCTGCTGGTGCGGGTGCTGAGCTATTACACCCAGGCACTGTTTGCCCAGGACCAGATTGACATTGCCCGCGCCAAAAAGAAGGCCTTCGAGCAGCAGTTCCAGCAGAACCAGCACCTGTTCCAACAGGGCGAGGGCACCCGCACCGACATCCTCGAAGCCGAATCCCGTTACGAGCTGGCCACCGCCGAAGAAATCCAGGCGCTGGATGAACAAGATGCGTCGTTACGCGAGCTGGGTGCGTTGATCGGCGTGCAGAGCGTCAACATCAATGACCTGGCACCGCTGAACCAAAGCTTTGCCGCGTTCACGTTGATTCCGGCCAACTACGACACCTGGCATGAATTGGCGATCAGCAATAACCCCACGCTGGCCTCCCAGCGCCAGGCCGTGGAAGTGGCGCGTTATGAAGTGGAGCGCAACCGCGCCGGGCATCTGCCGAAGATCACCGCGTATGCCAGTTCACGCCAGCAGGAATCCGACAGCGGCAACACCTACAACCAGCGCTACGACACCAACACCATCGGCGTCGAAGTGAGCGTGCCGCTGTATGCCGGTGGCGGCATCTCGGCCTCTACCCGTCAGGCCAGTCGCAGCATGGAACAGGCCGAGTACGAGCTGGAAGGCAAAACCCGCGAAACCCTGATTGAGCTGCGTCGCCAGTTCAGCGCCTGCCTGTCGGGGGTGAGCAAATTGCGCGCCTATCAAAAGGCCCTGACGTCGGCCGAGGCGCTAGTGGTGTCGACCAAGCAAAGCATCCTCGGCGGCGAGCGGGTCAACCTCGACGCGTTGAACGCCGAGCAGCAGTTGTACAGCACCCGTCGCGACCTGGCCCAGGCCCGGTATGACTACCTGATGGCCTGGACCAAATTGCACTACTACGCGGGCAACTTGCGCGACACCGACCTTGCGAAAGTCGATGAGGCCTTCGGCCCTGTGAAATGAGCACATATAAAAACAATAAGGATGGTTTAGATGATCACCGATTCACCGCGTTTCAAACCGTTTACCGCAGGCTCCTTGCTCCTGTTGTCCGTTGCGGCACAGGCGGCCTATACCGAGACCGGCCAACCCGGTAACCCTGCCAGTTGGCGTTCCGCCGAATTCCAGAGCGACTGGGGCCTGGGTCGCATGAAGGCGGATGAAGCCTATGCCGCCGGCATCACCGGCAACGGGGTCAAGGTCGGTGCGCTGGACTCAGGCTTCGATCCCAATCATCCCGAGGCTTCCAAAGACCGCTATCACGCCGTCACCGCCACAGGCACCTACGTCGATGGCAGCCCGTTCAGCACCACCGGTGCGCTCAACCCCAATAACGACTCCCACGGCACCCATGTCACCGGCACCATGGGCGCCGCCCGTGATGGCACCGGCATGCACGGCGTGGCCTACAACGCGCAAATCTATGTGGGCAATACCAACGCCAACGACAGCTTCCTGTTTGGCCCGACCCCGGACCCCAAGTATTTCAAGGCGGTGTACAGCGCGTTGGTGGATTCCGGTGTGCGGGCCATCAACAACAGTTGGGGCAGCCAGCCCAAGGACGTCAGCTACCAAACCCTCGGCGACCTGCATGCGGCCTACGCCCAGCATTACAACCAGGGCACGTGGCTGGATGCGGCGGCGGACGTGGCAAAGGCCGGCGTTATCAACGTGTTCAGTGCCGGTAACAGCGGTTACGCGAACGCGAGCGTGCGTTCGGCCTTGCCGTATTTCCAGCCGGAACTGGAAGGCCACTGGTTGGCCGTGTCGGGTTTGGACAAGGCGAATAACCAGAAATACAACAAGTGCGGGATCGCCAAATACTGGTGCATTTCCACACCGGGCGCGCTGATCAACAGCACCATTCCCGATGGCGGTTATGGGGTGAAATCCGGCACTTCGATGTCGGCGCCCCATGCCACGGGCGCGCTGGCGCTGGTCATGGAACGCTACCCGTACATGACCAATGAGCAAGCGTTGCAGGTGCTGTTGACCACCGCCACGCAGCTCGACGGTTCGCTCACCCAGGCACCCAACACCACTGTGGGCTGGGGCGTGCCGGACCTCGGCCGGGCGATGCACGGGCCGGGGCAATTGCTTGGCCCGATGAATGTCAGCCTGGCCGCCGGGCAGGGCGATGTCTGGAGCAATGCAATCTCCGATCAGGCCTTGCTCCAGCGCCAGGCCGAGGACCGCGCCGAGCACAGCACCTGGCAGCAAACCCTGGTCGACAAGGGCTGGCAAAATGGCGTGGGCGCGACCGCCAGCCAGCAGGACAAGACCGATTACGCCGTTGGCAACGCCCGCGACCAGGCCGCTGCAAAGCGGGTATATGAAGGCAGCCTGATCAAATCCGGTGCCGGCAGCTTGGTACTCAGCGGCGACAGCACCTACCGTGGCGCGACCACCGTTAATGGGGGGTTGTTGGCCGTGAATGGCGCGTTGACCTCGGCCGTGACCGTCAACACCAGCGGCACACTCGGCGGTTCCGGGCGTATCGGCGCCTTGTCGGTGAACAGCGGCGGCACGGTGGCACCGGGCAATTCCGTGGGCACTTTGCAGGTGGCCGGCGATGTGAACCTGGGCGCGGGCTCCACGTATGCGGTGGAACTGACCCCCACCAGCAGCGACCGCATTGTCGCGGGCGGCAAGGCCGTTCTGGGCGGCGGCACCGTAACCCTGGCGCTGGAAAACAGCCCGACGTTACTCAGCCAGAACCAGGTGCACAGCCTGATTGGCCGTCAATACACCATCCTCCAGGCTGCAGGTGGCATCCAGGGCCAGTTTGGCCAGGTGCTGCCCAACTACGTGTTCCTCGGCGGCACGCTCGACTACGCCGCCAATGGCGTGCAGTTGGACGTGGGGCGCAACAACGCCACATTCGCCAGCGTCGCCGCCACCCGAAACCAGCGCAACGTTGCGGCCGCCGCCGAGCAACTCGGCGCCGGTAACCCAGTGTATGAGAGCGTGTTGTTGTCGGACTCGGTCGCCACCGCCCGCCAAGGCTTGCAGCAACTGTCCGGTGAAATCTACCCGGCAATTGGCGCGATGCTGATCAACGACAGCCTGCAACTGCGCGACGCCGTCGGCGAGCGCCTGCGCCATGTGCCGGTGAACGGTGAAAGCAGCCTGTGGCTCAAGGCGCTCGGCGCCTGGGGCAAGACCGACAGCCGCAGCGAAACAGCTGGCGCCAACACCTCGATCGGCGGCCTGCTGGCCGGTGTCGACGGTGCACTCGACGAGCAGACCCGCGTGGGTGTGGTTGCCGGCTACAGCGACAGCTCGCTGAATATGGGCAGCGGCACGCATTCGTCGGCGTCCATCGACAGTTACCACTTCGGCGCGTATGCCGGGCGTGAATTGGGCGACTGGCGCGTCAGCGTCGGCGGTGCCTACAGCTGGCATCGCGGCGATGTGAAGCGTGAGCTGCAATACGGCGAAGTCAGCGGCAAGCAAAAGACCAAACTGGACGCGCGCACGGCCCAGCTGTTCACCGAAGCCGCGTACCGCATTCACCTGCAACCGCTGGCGCTGGAGCCGTTCGCCAACCTGGCCTACGTGCACCTGGACAGTGACTCTTTCCACGAAAAAGGCGATGCCGCAGCGCTTGAGCGTGGCAGTGATCGGCGCGATGCCGTGCTCAGCACCCTTGGTGTGCGGGCGCTGAAAACCCTGCCTCTGAATGACCACCAGCAGCTTGAACTCTCCGGTTCCCTAGGCTGGCAACACAGCCTCACGGCGGTCGATTCCGAAGAACATTTGGCGTTTGTCGCAGGCGGGCCTTCATTTGCCGTGCGCAGTTCGCCGTTGCTGCGCGATGCCGCACTGGTCGGTGTGCAGGCCAGCCTCGCGCTGAGCCCGACCACACGGGTCAACCTGGATTACAACGGCCAGTTGGGTGGCCGTGAGAAAACCCAGGGCGTGGGGCTGAGCCTGAACTGGCAGTTCTAGAGGGCAGCGTAGGTGAGAAGGTGGGAGCGGGCGTGCCTGCGATAGCAGTGGGGCAGTGATGCAGTTGCTGGCTGATACACCCTCATCGCAGGCAAGCCAGCTCCCACATTCACTCGTCGGCGCTCCAGAGAAAGCGATTTACACACGTGCAATAAGAAAACTAAGGAAGGTCACCGTGAAAAAACACAAGTCAGGGTTAATTACCGCCACTCACACAGGCCCGGGCTATCCGCTCAAGGCCTTGAGCTGCGTGCCATACGGCGCGTTGCTGTGCTGCCTGGCAAGCCTGGGAACCGCCCAGGCCGCACCCTATGTGGAAGCGGGCAAACTGGGCGACGCCGCGAGCTGGCGCAGCAACGAGTTCAAGGCCGATTGGGGCCTGGGCGCCGTGCACGCGGACGCTGCCTACGCCGCCGGCTACACCGGCAAGGGCGTCAAACTGGGCATCTTCGACCAGCCGGTGTACGCCCAGCACCCGGAATTCGCCAGCCCCGGCAAGGTGGTGACGATTGTCACCGAAGGCATCCGCCAATACACCGACCCGTATATTCCGGTGAAGGCGGGCGATGCGTTCCGTTATGACGGCACGCCGTCCCAGGACTCTAACGGCAAGCTGGGTAACCATGGCACCCACGTCGGCGGCATTGCCGCCGGTAACCGTGACGGCGGGCCGATGCATGGCGTGGCCTTCAATGCGCAAATCATCAGCGCGGAAAACGGCGACCCGGGGCCGGAAGACGGGATCATCCTCGGCAACGACGGCGCGGTGTACAAGGCAGGCTGGGATGGGCTGGTCGCCAGCGGCGCCCGGATCATCAACAACAGCTGGGGCATCGGCATTGGTGACCAGTACGCCAAGGGCGGTCGCGATCCTGCGTACCCGAACTTCACGGTCAATGAAGCGCAGGCACAGTTCAATAACATCCGGCCGATCCTCGGCACGCTTGCCGGTGGTGCTTATCAAGGCGCAATCGATGCGGCCCGCAGCGGCGTGCTGACCATCTTTGCCGCCGGTAACGACTACAACCGCAACAACCCGGATGCAATGTCGGGCCTGGCGTACTTTGTGCCGGAGATTGCACCGAACTGGCTGTCGGTAGCCGCCTTGCAGCAAAACCCGGATACCACGAGTCCCAATCCGTATGTGATCAGCACCTTCTCGTCGCGCTGCGGGTATGCGGCGAGCTTCTGTGTGTCGGCGCCGGGCACGAAGATTTTCAGCTCGATCATAAACGGCACCACCCTTGCCAACCTCACCACCGACTGGGCCAACAAAAACGGCACCTCTATGGCTGCGCCCCATGTGGCGGGCGCCGCGGCGGTGCTGATGGAGCGCTTCCCGTACATGAGCGGCGAGCAGGTCTCCACCGTGCTCAAAACCACCGCTACCGACCTCGGCGCGCCGGGCATCGACGCGCTGTACGGCTGGGGCATGATCAACCTGGGCAAGGCGGTTAACGGGCCAGGGATGTTTATTACCGCCGAAGATATCCCGGCTGAGTTCCGTATCGACGGGGCGTATGGCAGCGGGCAGTTTGTCGCGGATTTGCCAGGGATCGGCGCCGTGGTGGATGCCGGCAAACCGACCCAACGCCTGTGCACGGACGTGCATTGCGGGTTGGACGTGTGGAGCAACAATATTTCAGGCCATGGCGGCCTGACCAAGCAGGGCATCGGCACCCTGGTGCTGACCGGCGCTAACACCTACAGCGGCCCGACCCTGGTCAATCAAGGTTTGCTGGCGATCAACGGCTCGGTCACTTCCGACGTGACCGTCGGCCAGAGCGGTGTGCTCGGTGGCTCGGGGCGCATCGGTTCGCTGAGCGCAAAAAGCGGCGGCACCGTTGCACCGGGTAATTCCATCGGCACGCTGAATGTGGCGGGTAATGTCACCTTTGACGCAGGGTCGACCTACGCGGTGGAGTTGTCGCCGACCAACAGTGACCGAATTGTCGCCGGGGGGACCGCCACGCTCAATGGCGGCACCGTGACCCTGGCCCTGGAAAACAGCCCGACGCTGCTGACCAATGCGCAGGCTGGAAGCTTGATCGGTCGCCAGTACAACATCCTGCAAGCCGCAGGTGGCGTAACCGGCAGTTTCGGTGCAGTAGTGCCGAACTACCTGTTTGTCGGTGGCACCTTGAACTACGCCGCCACTGGCGTGCAACTGGACGTGGCGCGTACCAACAGCTTCGCCAGTGTGGCCGTGACGCCAAACCAGCGTGCTGTGGCGGCTGCGGCCGACCAATTGGGCGCGGGCAATGCGGTGTATGAAAGCTTGTTGCTGGCGCCGACTGCAGCCTCGGCGCAAGGTGCGTTCCAACAGCTCTCCGGCGAAATTTATCCGGCGCTGCAAAGTGCGTTGGTGAATGACAGCCGTTACGTGCGTGAAGCGGTGGGCGAACGCCTGCGCAATGGCGATATGGGTGCCAGCAGCCAGACCCTCGATAGCCGTGGCAACGTGTGGGTCAAGGCGTTGGGCGCGTGGGGCAAGACGGACAGCCGCAGCGACACGGCGGGCTACACCACGTCACTGGGCGGCATGCTCGCTGGTGTAGACGGCGCGCTGGACGAGGCGACCCGTATCGGCCTGGTCGCCGGCTACAGCGACACCTCGTTGAACATGGGCAACGACACCCATTCCCGGGCTTCGGTCGACAGCTACCACTTCGGCGCGTACGCCGGGCATGAGATCGGTGCCTTGCGCCTGAGCGGTGGTGCGACCTACAGCTGGCATCGCGCCGACGTGAAGCGCGACCTGCAATACGGCGACGTCTCCGGCAAGCAAAAAGTCAAAGTGGATGCGAGCAGCACCCAGGTGTTCGGCGAGGCGGCATATCGCGTCAACCTGCAACCTTTGGCCCTGGAGCCGTTCGCCAACCTGGCCTACGTGCACCTGGACACCGACGGTTTCACCGAAAAGGGTGATGCCGCTGCGCTGAAAGGTCGCGACGACAGCCGTGATGTGGTGTTGAGCACCTTGGGCATGCGTGCGTTGAAGACCTTCAATGTCAATGACCACCAGCAACTCGAGGTGTCCGGCACGCTGGGCTGGCAGCACAACCTGAGCAGCACCGATTCCGAACAGCACCTGGCGTTTGCCTCGGGCGGTCCGTCGTTTTCGGTGGAAAGCGCACCGATGGTGCGTGATGCGGCATTGGTGGGCGCGCGGGTCAGCCTGGCGTTGAGCAAGGACGCGCGGGTGAACTTTGATTACAACGGCCTGCTCGCCAGCAAGGAAAAAATCCACGGGGTGGGGTTGAGCCTCGACTGGGCGTTCTAAGGGTTTCACACCCTTGCAGGGTGCCGGGCTTGTGTGGGAGCCGGGCTTGCCCGCGATGCAGGCACCTCGGTAGGTCAGTTGCACCGAGGTGATGCTATCGCAGGCAAGCCAGCTCCCACATAAAGCCTGTCCCCTCAGGGGCAACGGGTGTTTTCGCTTTCTCTACAAATCCAACAACAGAGAGGCACTACCATGGGTATCTTTGACTATAAAAACCTCGGCACCGAGGGTTCCAAAGCGCTGTTCGCCGACGCCATGGCGATCACGTTGTATTCCTACCACAACCTGGATAACGGCTTTGCCGTGGGTTACCAGCACAATGGCCTCGGGCTTGGTTTGCCGGCCACGCTGGTCGGTGCGCTGCTCGGGAGCACGGATTCACAGGGCGTGATCCCGGGTATTCCCTGGAACCCCGATTCGGAAAAAGCCGCGCTGGAGGCGGTGCAAAAAGCCGGTTGGACGCCCATCAGCGCAGGTACCCTCGGCTACGGCGGCAAAGTCGATGCGCGCGGCACGTTCTTTGGCGAAAAAGCCGGCTACACCACGGCGCAGGTCGAGGTGCTGGGCAAGTACGATGACGCCGGCAAACTGCTGGAAATCGGCATCGGCTTTCGTGGCACATCGGGGCCACGGGAAACCTTGATCAGCGACTCGATCGGCGACCTGATCAGCGATCTGCTCGCTGCCCTGGGCCCCAAGGATTACGCAAAAAACTACGCCGGCGAAGCCTTCGGCGGTTTGCTCAAAAACGTCGCCGATTACGCCGGTGCCCATGGCCTGACGGGCAAGGACGTGGTGGTCAGCGGCCACAGCCTGGGCGGCCTGGCGGTCAACAGCATGGCGGATTTGAGCACCAACAAATGGTCGGGCTTCTACAAGGACGCCAACTACGTGGCCTATGCATCACCGACCCAAAGCGCCGGCGACAAGGTGCTCAACATCGGCTATGAAAACGACCCGGTGTTTCGCGCGCTGGACGGCTCCTCCTTCAATCTGTCGTCCCTGGGCGTGCACGACAAGCCCCACGAGTCGACCACCGACAATATCGTCAGCTTCAACGACCACTACGCCTCGACGCTGTGGAATGTGCTGCCGTTCTCCATCGTCAACCTGCCGACCTGGGTCTCGCACCTGCCGACCGCGTATGGCGACGGCATGACGCGCATCCTCGACTCCGGGTTCTATGACCAGATGACCCGTGATTCCACGGTAATCGTTGCCAACTTGTCCGACCCGGCGCGAGCCACTACCTGGGTGCAGGACCTCAACCGCAATGCCGAGCCGCACAAGGGCAATACCTTCATTATCGGCAGCGACGGCAACGACCTGATCCAGGGTGGCAAGGGCGCGGACTTTATCGAAGGCGGCAAAGGCAATGACACGATTCGCGACAACAGTGGGCATAACACCTTTCTGTTCAGCGGCCAGTTCGGCAACGATCGCGTGATTGGCTACCAGGCCACCGACAAGCTGGTGTTCCAGGACGTGCAGGGGAGCACCGACCTGCGTGACCATGCCAAAGTGGTCGGCGCGGACACGGTGCTCACGTTTGGCGCCGACTCGGTGACCCTGGTCGGTGTCGGGCATGGTGGCCTGTGGGCGGACGGCGTCAGCATCGGCTGATCAACGCCAATTATGCCCCCGCCAGCCGCCACCCCAATACGGCCGGTGGGGGTTGCCATAGCCGTAACCGTAGACATGATGCGGATAGTAATAGGGCCGTGGGCCGTAACCCCAGTGGCCGTAATAGACCGGTGGAGGCGGGGCTTGCACCACGATCACCCTTGGCGGCTGACGAATGATGATGGTGTCGGCAAACGCCGGCGCACTGGCCAGGGCCGCCAGCGTCAGCGGAATCAGTAAAAGAGCGCGTACCGTCCGGGACATGAGTGCCATGGCCGTCTTTCTCCGTTCTACCACCCTCGAAAATGAAGGCGGCTTACCGGTTAAACGCCGGCAGGGCGAAAATCCTTCGGTAAATAAATCTTCACGGATCAACGGCGCAGCGCAGCGACGGATTGGGCCGGTCTCAGGCGTTTAATCACTGCCTGCGAGATGTTTCGCGCGTTATGTGAGGAGCTGAGCATGTCCCGATTTCGACTGATGCTGTGCGCTCTGGTACTGCTGGGGCTGGGCGGGTGCGCGGTGTACCCGGCCTATCCGGGCCCATGCTGCTATCGGCCGTACTACCACTCGTACTATTACCATCCCTATTACCACCCGTATTACTACCACCCGTACTACCGGTATTGATCGGTTGGCAGCCCAAACAAAAAGCCCCGCATTGGCGGGGCTTTTTGGTTTTCAGGTGCTTACTTTTCGTTACGCACCGTCGCTACATCATCCGCCTTGACGCGTATGTGCTTGCCGGCGATATCGGTGAATTCATAGAAGCCGTCGGCTGTCTTGGTCTTGGGGGTGTCCTTGGTCAAATACTGCGTGCCGTTTTGCAATGTCACGACGGTTTGCGTGGAGCAACCAGTCAATAGCAGAAAAGTGAGTGCAACCAGTGGAAGACCCAAATTCTTCATGTTCATAACCCTTACCGTTAACCCTGAAAAGTCCCGCGCCATGGGCTGCGGGCCGCAAATGTTACGCCATCAACTGTCCTATCTGATCACTTTTATACAAAAAGTTGCGTGCGCCATTTATCTATTACCGATTGCAACAGCGCGCCACTGGCGGCACTCTGTATGCATAACCAGTATTTGATCAGCGCGCGACATGGCCAATCCCCTCGACGACCCCTTGTATTACCTGCATAACTTCCGCCAAGTGCTGCATTGGTTGGGGCAACGCTATGCCGATTTACTCGACCCGGATGAACAGCATTTCATTCAGCAATTTGACAGGTTGCCGCAAGCGTCCCAAGCCTTGTTGGTGCGCATGGTGATGCGCAAGGGCGTGCACTTTCGGGCGAGCAAACTCAATTATCTGGAGATTGGTTGCACCCGCACGGCTGCGCTGGCACTGGTGGAGCAGGGTTGGGTTGAGGATCAGGGGCAGCTGTGCGTCGAAGAGCTGTTTGCGTTGCTGCAAAAAGGCGAAATCCTCGAGGCCTTCAAGCCGTGGATTGATCAGCCCAAGGGCAGGAAGGCCGATTGGCTGGCGTTGCTGGCGGAGCAGTTCACCGAACAGCGTCGGTTTGCCCAGTGGTGCCCGACGGTCAGCGATGCGCTCTACAGCCTGACCATCATGGATTTGTGCGATCGCCTGCGCCTGATGTTCTTCGGCAATCTGTATCAGGACTGGTCGGAGTTCGTGCTGGCTGACCTGGGCATCTACACCTACGAAAAAGTCCAGTTCTGCGCCGAGTCCCGTGGCCTGCGCAGCCGTGACGATGTCGTCGGGTTTCTGTTCCTGCACCAATGTCAGCAGGCCTTTGAAGCGGGGGAGACGCTGGACGAGGTGCTGCTACGGATCGCTTCGCTTGTCACCGACAACCCCTGGCTGGAAAAACGTCGGGCCAAGCTGTTGTTCCAGGTCGGCCAGTATTGCGAGCGCAGCGCCGAATTGGCGCTGGCGGCGCAGATCTACCGTGATTGCGCCTACCCAGGCGCGCGCTCACGGCTGATTCGCGTGCTGGAGCGTCAGGCGCACTACGCGCAAGCCATGGCTTTGGCGTGCGCTGCGCAACAGGCCCCGGAAAGTGCCGCCGAACAACAACACCTGCTGCGAGTGCTGCCACGCCTGCGCCGCAAACTCGGCGAACCGGCGTTGCCCAAGACCAGGCCACGCGAGGTCACACGCCTGGACCTGGCACTGGTCCCGCAGCCGCTGATGTCAGTGGAGTATTGTGTCCAGGCCCATCTCAGCGAGCCCGATGGGCCGGTGCATTATGTCGAAAATGGCCTGATCAATTCCTTGTTCGGGCTGTTGTGCTGGGAGGCGATTTTTGCGCCGTTGCCAGGTTCGTTCTTCCACCCGTTCCAGCGTGGGCCGGTGGACCTGCACAGTGAAGACTTTCACCAGCGCCGCAGCGTGGTGTTCGCCGCCTGTTTCGACCAACTGGAGGACGGGCGTTATAAGACCACCATCCGCCAGCGCTACGCGGACAAGTGGGGTATCCAGTCACCGTTCGTGTTCTGGAACCTGCTCAGCGAAGAACTGCTCGAGCAAGCACTCGCGTGTTTGCCGGCCGAACACCTGCGTTACTGGTTTGAACGTCTGCTGCTGGACATCCGCGCCAACCGCACGGGCATGCCGGATCTGATCCAGTTCTGGCCCGCACAAAAGACCTACCGCATGATCGAGGTCAAAGGCCCTGGCGATCGCCTGCAGGACAACCAACTGCGCTGGCTGGAATTCTGTGGTGAATACCAGATGCCGGTTACCGTCTGCTATGTCCGCTGGGCTGAACCGGCTTGAGCTACAGCGTTGCGGTGCGGGCGCTGTGTGAGTTCACGGCCAAGGTCGGCGACCTCGACCTGCGTTTCACGCCGTCGCCCAGCGCCCAGGAAGGTATCGTCGGCCATCGCACGGTCGCCTCGCGACGCAGCGCGCACTATCAAAATGAAGTGGCCCTGGAAGGCGACTACCAGCAGCTCAAGGTGCGGGGCAGGGCGGACGGTTACGACCCGGACAGCAACCGCCTTGAAGAGGTGAAAACCTATCGCGGCGACCTCGACGCCCAGCCCGCCAACCATCGGCAACTGCATTGGGCCCAGGTCAAAGTGTACGGCTGGTTGATGTGCCAGAAACTCGGCCTGCATGAAATCGACCTGGCGCTGGTGTACTTCGACATCGTCGGTGAGGGTGAAACCCTGCTCAACCAGCGTTTTCAGGCGGCCGAGCTTGAGCGGTTCTTCAACCAGCAATGTGCGCTGTTCCTGGGCTGGGCGCGCGAGGAAATGCAGCACCGCGACGCGCGCAACAGCGCTGCACAACGCCTGGCCTTCCCCCATGCCGAGTTTCGTCCCGGCCAGCGCTCGCTGGCCGAGTCCGTCTACAAGGCGGTCAGCACCGGCCGTTGCCTGATGGCCCAGGCGCCCACCGGTATCGGGAAGACCGTCGGCACGCTCTTCCCGATGCTCAAGGCCCTGGCGCCGCAGCAATTGGACAAGGTGTTCTTCCTCACCGCCAAGACCCCGGGCCGCAAGCTGGCACTGGATGCCGCCCAGGTGCTGTTCGACAGTCACCCCGATCTGCCGCTGCGCGTACTTGAACTGGTGGCGCGGGACAAGGCGTGCGAACACCTGGACAAAGCCTGTCACGGTGATTCCTGCCCCTTGGCCAAGGGCTTTTACGATCGCCTGCCGGCCGCGCGCACGGCAGCCTCGAAGGTGCGTCTGCTGGACCAGCGCAACCTGCGCGATGTCGCCCTGGCCCATGATGTGTGCCCGTATTACCTCAGCCAGGAAATGGCGCGCTGGACTGACCTGGTGGTCGCCGACTACAACTACTATTTCGACTTTGGCGCCATGCTCTTCGGCCTGGCCCAGTTGAACCAATGGCGCGCCGCTGTGCTGGTGGACGAAGCCCACAACCTGGTGGAGCGCGCTCGCTCGATGTACAGCGCGAGCCTCGACCAGTACAGCCTCAAAACCTTGCGCGACGCTGCGCCCGAGCCGCTGAAGAAACCCTTGCAGCGCCTGAACCGCGAATGGAACGCCTTGCACAAGGACCAACTTGCGCCGTACCAGGCCTATGCCACCAAGCCGGACAAACTGCTGCAGGCCCTGAGCCTGTGCACCAGCGCCATGGGCGACCACTTCAACGACCACCCCGAAACCCTCACTGGCGACCTGCAAGCGTTCTATTTCGAGGCGCTGCAATTTGCCAAAGTGGCCGAGCTGTTCAGCGAGCAGTTCATTTTCGATATCAGCAAGCGTCAGTTCGGCGGCAAGCGCAGTGTTTCAACGTTGTGCCTGCGTAACGTGGTGCCTGCCGAATTCATCCGCCCCAGGCTGACGGCGGCCCGCAGCAGCGTGCTGTTTTCCGCGACGCTGAGCCCGCGTCACTATTACGCCGACTTGCTTGGCCTGCCGGCGGATACCGCCTGGATTGACGTGGAGTCGCCGTTCAAGGCCGAGCAATTGCAGGTGCGCATCGTCGATGAGATCTCTACGCGTTTTGTGCATCGCCAAGCGTCACTGGAGCCCATCGTCGCGTTGATTGCACGGCAGTTTGCGACGCAACCGGGTAACTACCTGGCGTTTTTCAGCAGCTTCGATTACTTGCAACAAGTGGCGCAGCTGATGGCCGAACGGCACCCCCAGGTCGCGCTGTGGTTGCAATCACGCGGTATGGCCGAGGCCGAGCGGCAAGCATTTCTTGAGCAGTTCACCCATCACAGCCAGGGCATCGGCTTTGCCGTGCTGGGCGGCGCGTTTGGCGAGGGTATTGATTTGCCTGGGGCGCGCTTGATCGGGGCGTTTGTTGCCACCCTGGGCTTGCCGCAACTGAACCCGATCAACGAGCAAATGAAAGCACGCATGGGCGCGATCTTCGGGGCCGGCTACGACTACACCTATCTGTACCCCGGCATCCAGAAAGTGGTGCAGGCCGCGGGCCGAGTGATCCGCAGTCAACAAGACCGGGGGGTGGTGATGTTGATTGATGACCGCTTTGGCGAGGCGCGGGTGCGGCAGTTGTTGCCGCGCTGGTGGACAGTCGATTAAGTGCGTTTGGCTTATTCCCGCCATCAATGATACTGGCATGCACGGCGCCGATTCTGCACCCTGATCAAAACACGCAGAAAGGTCACGCCCATGCGCCTGCAAACACTGTCCGTCAACGGTATTCACCTGTGCGTGCACATCGATGGCCCCGAAAATGGCCGGCCAATTTGGCTGCTGCACGGGTTTCCTGAATGTTGGCACTCCTGGCGCGAACAGATTCCTGCGTTGACCGCCGCCGGGTACCGGGTGTTTGCCCCTGAACTGCGTGGCTACGGCGAATCGAGTTCGCCCGCAGAGATTGCCGACTACCAATTGCTGACCCTGTGCGCCGACATCCAGCAGGCCATGGATCATTTCGGTCACCGTGAGGTGGCGATGGCAGGGCACGATTGGGGCGCCGTGGTCGCCTGGCACCTGGCGCTGCTGGAGCCTGAGCGCATCACTCGGCTGATCACAATGTCCGTGCCTTTTGCCGGGCGCGCCCGCCGCCCGGTGATTGAAATCATGCGCGAGCTGTACGCCGACCGTTTCAACTACATCCTGTATTTCCAGGAGCCTGGCGTAGCCGAACGGGAACTGAACGCCGACATCGAACGCACGCTGCGGCTGTTCATGCAGGATGAGGACGTGTTCCTGCAGCAGAAATCGGCGAATGCCAGCCTGTTCGCAGGTGTCCCAACCCCTCGCACATTGCCGCACTGGTGTTCCCGGGAGGATTTGGATATCTACCTGCAGGCGTTCACCGAACACGGCTTTCGCGGCCCGCTGAACTGGTACCGCAACTTCGAACGCAACTGGCAGCGCACCGAGTTCCTGGCGGGCCGGCAGGTGCTGCAACCGACCTTGTTCCTGATTGGCGACCGTGACCCGGTCGGGGTGTTCGAAGCCCACACCCTCAAGCGCATGCCCGACTCAGTGCCCGACCTTGAGCAGCATGTGTTGGCCAACTGCGGTCACTGGATCCAGAACGAGCAGGGGCAGCGGGTCAACGCGCTGATGCTCGCGTTTCTAGGCAGAACGTAAAGGTCGCGCCATGCCCGGGGCGGTCCACCAAGCGGATGCTGCGCCCGTGCAGTTGCAGGATGCGGTGCACGATGCGCAGGCCCAGGCCGCCATCGCGGCGCGCGCCGCCGATGGTGAAGGCCCGCAGGAACAAGCCTTCACGCAACTCAGGGTCGATTCCCTGTCCGCTGTCGCTGACGGTGACGCCCATGCCATCCGCTTCGGGTGACAAGATCACCTCGACCTCACCATTCACCGGCGTGTGCCGCAGGGCGTTGTCGAGCAGATTGGTCAGCACCCGTTCGATCAAGCCCAGGTCGGCCAACACCGTCGGCACCTGTGGCGGCAAGGTGGCGGTGAGCGTGATGGACCGGGCCTCGGCGGTCAGTTCGAATTTCTGGAAGATGTCTTGCACCAGATCCGGCAAGGAAAAGCCTTCGATCACCGGCTGCACGAAACCATGTTCCAGGCGCACCAGCTCCAGCAGCGACTGGGCCAGGCCGCCGACCTTGCGGCTTTGGTCCAGGGCGATGCCGAGGTAGCGGCGGCGCTCTTCGGGGCTGAGGCTGGCGTCCTTGAGGGACAGGGTTTCCAGGTAGCCATGCAGCGAGGCCAAGGGCGTGCGCAGGTCGTGGGAAATATTCGCGACCATTTCCCGACGTTCCTGGTCTTGATGGGTGATGGCACGCCATTGCTCGCCCAGGCGGTTTTCCATTTGCACGAAGGCGTGGTCGAGCACCGCGATTTCATCGCCGCTATTGAACTCGCGAGGAGGCGCTTGCGCAGGTTTCGGTGCGCCGTTGATATCGAATTGGCCAACCTTGTCGGTCAGTTGGCGCAAGGGCCGGGTGATCCAGGCAAATGCGATCAGGCCGGCCATCAAGCACAGCAGCGCAACCAGGCCGATGGACCAGAGGGCGATCTTCAGCGCCATGCCGGTTGCGTCCTTGGCGTCATACACATCGTGGGCTTCGCCCAGCAGCACCACGTACAGGAAACCGGTTTGTTGGCCGTTGGCCTTGAGCGGTGCGGCGCTGAACACCTTGCGCCCGTCAACGCTGCGCGGGTCATCGCCGAGGATCGGCAGCATGGCGCCGCTGAGAAAGCGTCGAACCGGCGCAAGGTCGACGTGGTCACGCAGCAAATGCCCGCTGGGTGCAGCATTGCCCACGACGCGGCCGTCGATATCGAGCAAGTACACCTCGACACTCGGGTTGACCAGCATCAATTGGCTGAACAGCATGCGCACGGCATCGGGTTTGAGGCCGTCGGCATCCATGAGCTGTGTATCACGGGCGATGTGCGCCGCGAGGTCGCGGGACAAGCCTTGCACCACTTCCAGTTCGTGCATGTGGTTGGAACGTACCTGCAGCCAGGCCGAGGTACCGCTGCAAATCACCAGCAGCACCGCGAACACGACTGACAGGCGTTGAGTCAGGGTCAGCTTCATGGGTTGCTCTCGGCGAATTTGTAGCCCCGGCCCCAAACCGTAAGGATGAGTGACGGGTTGGCCGGGTCGGTCTCGACTTTGGCGCGCAGGCGGTTGATATGCGTGTTCACCGTGTGCTCGTAGCCTTCGTGGCTGTAGCCCCAGACGGCGTTGAGCAGGTCCATGCGGGAGAAGACCTTGCCTGGCTGGCGGGCGAAGAAATACAGCAGGTCGAATTCGCGCGGCGTGAGGTCCAGGCGTTGGCCCTGCAAGGTGGCATCGCGGGTCAGCGGGTTGATGAAAAGCGGGCCGAGCTCAAGGCTGCCGGCGTCCATCTTCAAGTTACGCGCCATGGCGTCGACCCGGCGCAACAGCGCCTTGACCCGGGCCACCAGCTCCGGCATGGAAAACGGCTTTGCCAGATAGTCGTCCGCGCCCAGCTCCAGGCCAAGGATGCGGTGCAACTCACTGGAGCGCGCGCTGGTGATGATGATCGGTGTGTAGCGCGTCATGGCGCGGGTACGGCGGCAGATTTCCAGGCCGTCCACGCCGGGCAGCATCAGGTCGAGGATCAGCGCATCCCAGCCGCCTTGTTCCAGCAGGCGCAGGCCTTCGTTACCGTCGGCGCTGTGCACCACCTCAAATTGCTCATCGCGCAGGTGCAGGCAGATCAAGTCGGCAATATGGGCATCGTCCTCGACGACGAGGACTCGTTTGGGCTGATCCATGTAAAGAAACCTTCGCTTGTAGTTCGCGCATTGTGCGGGTTTTGCAACAGTGTAGTTATCACGAATTGTTTAACTCTGCGTGAGGATTTCGCGACCGGCCAGGGTTCAAGATGGCCTCATTGCTTAACGAGGAGAACGCCATGTACTCACGTCGACAAATACTGCTGGCCGGTGGTGGCCTGGGTGTCGCCGTCCTGGCCGGCGGCTTGCTGAAACAGCTGAATATGGTCGCTGAGGTGGAGGCCGCCGAGACGTTCGAAGTCAACCATACCGAGGCCGAATGGCGCAGCCTGCTGAGTGCCGAGCAATTCGCCGTGCTGCGCGAGGAGGGCACCGAGCGCCCCTACACCAGCCCCCTTAATGATGAACACCGCACTGGCACCTTTGCCTGCGCCGGTTGTGCGTTGCCGTTGTTCGCCTCGAGCACCAAGTTCGACAGCCACACCGGCTGGCCAAGCTTCTGGCAGCCACTGGACAACGCTGTCGCCAGCCACACCGATACGTCCTACGGCGTGGTGCGCAAGGAAATTCACTGCCGCCGGTGTGGCGGTCACCAAGGGCATGTGTTCGATGACGGCCCGGCACCTACTGGTCTGCGCTATTGCATGAATGGCGTGGCCATGACGTTCACGGCGGCTTAAGCCGATGTCTCTGCATATTTATAAGGGAAGATCCCATGTGGCTTCTGGTTCTCGCGTACCTGGGCGGCGTGCTGACAATTGTCAGCCCGTGCATCCTGCCTGTTCTGCCTTTTGTCTTCGCTCGCACCGGGCAGCCGTTTATGCGCAGTGGCTTGCCGCTGTTGGCGGGGATGGCGGTGACGTTCGCCCTGGTGGCCTCACTGGCGGCGGTGGGCGGCGGTTGGGTGGTGCAAGTCAATCAGTACGGGCGCTGGCTCGCGTTGCTGTGCGTTGCCCTGTTCGGACTCACGCTGCTGCTGCCGCAACTGTCGGAACGCTTGACGCGTCCTTTAGTGGCCGCCGGCAGTCGCCTGTCGCAAGCCGCTGGAACGGACGCAAAGCCGCGTGCGGGCGCTTCGTTTCTGATCGGCGTGGCCACCGGTTTGCTGTGGGCACCGTGCGCGGGGCCAATCCTGGGGCTGGTGCTCACCGGCGCGGCGCTGCAGGGCGCCAGCATCGGCACGACCTTGCTGTTGCTGGCCTACGCCGCCGGTGCCGCTACGTCCCTGGCGTTGGCGTTGCTGGTCGGCGGTAAAGTCTTTGGCGTTATGAAGCGCTCGCTCGGTGCCGGTGAATGGCTGCGCCGTGGCCTCGGCGCACTGATGCTGGTCGGTGTGGCCGCCATCGCCCGGGGCCTGGACACCGGTGTGCTGTCGCGCTTGTCGACTGCATCCACGGGCGGTCTGGAACAAAGCCTGGTGGACAAACTGAGTGCAAAACCCGAACAGAAGGGCGGCGCGATGATGGCCGGTGGCGCGATGATGATGGCGGCCAATCACAGCGACGCGCTGCCGATCGAAGGCACGCTGCCGCCGCTGGATGGTGCGGTGCAATGGCTGAACAGCCCGCCACTGAGCGCCGAAGCGCTCAAGGGCAAAGTCGTGCTGGTGGATTTCTGGACTTACTCCTGCATCAATTGCCTGCGCACCTTGCCGTATGTGAAAGCCTGGGCCGAGAAGTACCACGACCAGGGCCTGGTGGTGATTGGCGTACACGCCCCGGAATTTGCCTTTGAACGCGACGTGAACAACGTCACCAAGGCCATGAAGGACTTGGGCATCACGTACCCGGTCGCGATCGACAATAACTACAAGATCTGGCGCGCGTTCAATAATCAGTACTGGCCGGCGCATTACTTTGCCGATGCCAAGGGCCAGATTCGCTATCACCATTTTGGCGAGGGTGATTACGCCGAGTCGGAGCGGGTGATCCAGCAATTGCTGCGTGAAGCCGGGGCGAAAGATGTCGCAGGTGGTTTGATCGAGGCGGATGCCAAGGGCGTTGAGCAAGCGCCGGACATGAATGAAGTGCAGTCGCCGGAAACCTACCTGGGCTTCCAGCGTGCCGAAAACTTCGTGACCACTGGCACCCAGGCCACCGACAAAGTGGTGAATTACCCGGCCGCCGGCACGCTGGCCCTGAACAACTGGACCCTGGAAGGCCACTGGAACGTTGGCGGCCAGCAAGCCACCCTCGACCAGGCTGGCGGGCGCATCGTCTATCGCTTCCATGCCCGCGACCTGCACCTGGTGCTGGGCCCGGCGGCTGACGGCAAACCGGTGCGATTCAAGGTGACGATTGATGGCCAGGCCCCGGGCGATGCCCACGGCACGGATGTGGCGCCCGATGGCAGCGGCACGGTGACCGAGCAACGCCTGTACCAACTGGTTCGTCAGCGCGGCGCCGTGCAGGACCGTACCTTCACCATCGATTTTCTCGACCCGCATGTGGCCGCCTATGCCTTCACTTTCGGCTAACCCATTCATTAACTGTTAACCCGGTCAATGTGGGCGCTGGCAAGCCAGCGCCCACATTCAACCGGGTTCTGGAGTACGTTGTATGAAACTGCTCAAATTTTTACCCGCACTCGCTTTCGCTGCTTTCGTCGGCCAAAGCTCGGCATTCTCTTTTGGCGCCTCTGAAGACGCCGTAATAATCGCACCACCTGCCCTCGACCTTCCCGCCGAGCCCGGCAACCTGCAAACGGCCGTGTTCGCCGGGGGCTGCTTCTGGGGCGTACAAGGGGTGTTCCAGCACGTGCAGGGTGTGAAAAACGCCGTGTCCGGCTACGACGGCGGCGCGGCCAACACCGCCCAGTACGAGTCGGTCAGCGGAGGCGATACCGGCCACGCCGAGTCGGTGTCGGTGACCTACGACCCAAGCAAGGTCAGCTACGGCAAGCTGCTGCAAATCTACTTTTCAGTGGCCCACAACCCCACAGAACTGAACCGCCAAGGCCCCGACAGCGGCACTCAATACCGCTCGGAAGTCTTTGCGCAGAATGCCGAGCAGCAAAAAGTCGCCCAGGCCTATATCGCCCAGCTGGACGCGGCCAAAGCCTTCACCAAGCCGATCGTGACCAAGGTAGAGATGGGCAAGGCGTTTTACCCGGCGGAGTCCTATCACCAGGACTTCCTCACCGAGAACCCGTCTTACCCGTACATCGTGATCAATGATTTGCCGAAAGTGGCGCAGCTGAAAAAGCTGTTCCCGGACCAATACAGCGCAGAACCGGTGCTGGTCAAAAACCAGTAGTCACCGCAAACCAAAATGTGTGGGCTTGCTCGCGAAAGCGGTGGGTCAGTTACTAATACTGTGCCTGACACGCCGCCTTCGCGAGCAAGTCCGCTCCCACACTAGCCTCCACTACGGCTCAGGATTTGGCTTTTGCCAGGTAAGGCGCCAACCGCCGCCCCATCTCTTCACCCAGCGCCTGCAAGCCACTCAATGGCCGCACCATCACTTCAAACTCAACAATCTGCCCTTGCTCGTTAAAGCGGATCAAATCAATGCCCTTGAGCTGCTTGTCACCCACCCGCGCACTGAACTCCAGCACCACACTCAGGCCGTCACCGGTGGCCAGTTCGCGATGATAGGCAAAGTCTTCAAACACCTTGAACACGGTGTTGAGGATCATCGACACCACGGGCGCGCCAGGGTAGGGCGTGTGGGCCATGGGCGAGCGAAAGACGGCGTCGGGCGCCAGCAATTCGGGAAGGGGCTTGAGGTCGTGAGCAGCCAGCATGGCATGCCAGCGTTGCAGGCTGTGGGCGGCGGCGGGGTGCAGTTTCAGTTCGGACATGCTGTGTACCTGTTCTTATGGTGGAAAGGCATTTCACCTCGCCAACATAAGAGCGGTAACAAAGCAGGGTCAATCACCCGAATTGACAGTTAAGTGACTGCAATGAACTCACACCACTTCCAGGTAGGAGCTATGAATCGCCCGGGCCAGCTCGCGTACGGTGTCGATGAAGTCGGTGAGCCGACTGTGCAGGCCGTCCTCCAGAATCTCATCGATTCCCGTATACCGCAGGCGCGCTTCAAACTCGGCCGCCAGGCGCTGCGCCGTGCGCCCATAACTGCCGGGCAAGTCCGCCAGGATGTGGCTCAACTCCTCGATGCAGGCGTGCAACGAACGCGGCACATCGCTGCGCAACAGCAATAACTCGGACACCGAGCGCGCGTTCAACGCGTTCGGGTACAGTTCGGTATACGCCTCGAATGACGACAAGGCCCGCAGCAGGGCGCTCCATTGGTAATACCCGCGTGCCGACAGGTCGCTGACTTCTTCCGACTCCTCACCAAACATCTCGTAGCGCGCATCCAGCAGGCGCAGGGTGTTATCCGCACGCTCGACAAACGTGCCCAGGCGAATAAATCGATAAGCGTCGTTGCGCATGATGGTGCCCGAGGTCGCCCCCCGGAACAGGTGCGAACGCTGCTTGACCCAGTCACAGAAGTGGCTGATGCCATGCCGGGCCAGGCCACCGGCGGCGATGCTGCGCATTTCCAGCCAGGTGGCGTTGAGGTTTTCCCACATGTCGGCGGTGATCCGCCCGCGCACTGCGTGGGCATTGCCCCGCGCGGCGCGCAGGCAGTTATAGATGCTGGCGGGGTTTTCTTCGTCGAGGGCGAAGAAGTGCAGCATGCGCATCGCATCCAGTTGTTTGTGACGCTCAAGGTAGCTGTCCAGGGTGCCGCTGCTGAGCAACGACATGGCCAGCTCATCCAGCCCATCGCTACGCCCGGCCTGGGGCATCAATGACAGCGAATAACTGACTTCGAGCATGCGCGCCAGGTTTTCTGCGCGCTCCAGGTAACGGGACATCCAGTACAGATCTGCGGCGGTTCTACTCAACATACTCAGCCCTCCACCACCCAGGTGTCCTTGGTTCCGCCGCCTTGCGACGAGTTGACGATCAACGAGCCTTCCTTCAACGCCACGCGGGTGAGGCCGCCGGGCACCAGGCGGGTCTCCTTGCCCGAGAGCACAAACGGGCGCAGGTCGATATGCCGTGGCGCGATGCCGTTTTCGACAAAGGTGGGGCAGGTGGACAGGCTCAGGGTCGGTTGGGCGATGTACGCGTGGGGGCGAGCCTTGATGCGCTGGCGGAAGTCCTCGATCTCGGCGGCAGTGGAGGCCGGGCCGACCAGCATGCCGTAGCCGCCGGAGCCCTGGGTTTCCTTGACCACCAGTTCGGGCAAATGGGCCAGCACATGGGACAGCTCATCGGGTTTGCGGCACTGGAAGGTCGGCACGTTTTGCAGGATGGGTTCTTCATCCAGATAGAAACGGATCATTTCCGGCACATAGGGGTAGATGGACTTGTCATCGGCCACGCCGGTGCCAATTGCATTGGCCAGCACCACATTGCCCGCGCAGTACGCCGCCACCAGGCCAGGCACGCCAAGCATGGAGTCGGGGTTGAATGCCTGCGGATCAAGGAACGCGTCATCGATGCGGCGGTAGATCACGTCCACCGCCTTGGGGCCGTCGGTGGTGCGCATGAACACCTTGAGGTCGTGCACGAACAGGTCGGCGCCTTCCACCAGTTCCACCCCCATTTCCCGGGCGAGGAACGCGTGTTCGAAGAACGCGCTGTTGAAGCGCCCGGGGGTCAGGACCACCACGTTGGGGTTGTCCAGGCGGCTGGCGCTTTTCAGGGTTTTGAGCAGCAGGTTGGGGTAGTGGTCCACCGGCGCGATGCGTTGTTTGGCGAACACTTCGGGGAACAGGCGCATCATCATCTTGCGGTCTTCGAGCATGTAGCTCACGCCGCTGGGGGTGCGCAGGTTGTCTTCGAGCACGTAATAGGTGCCGTCGCCATCGCGTACCAGGTCCACGCCGGAGATATGCGAGTAGATGTCGCGGTGCAGGTCCAGGCCAACCATTGCCTTCTGATAACCCTCGTTGCCCAGCACCTGATCCGCCGGAATGATCCCGGCCTTGATGATGCGCTGGTCGTGGTAGATGTCGGCGAGGAACATGTTCAGCGCATTGACCCGCTGGATACAGCCGCGTTCGATCACACTCCATTCGCTGGCAGGAATGCTGCGGGGGATGATGTCGAAGGGGATCAGGCGCTCGGTGTCTTGCTCGTCGCCGTAAAGGGTGAAGGTGATACCGGCCCGGTGGAACAGCAAATCCGCTTCGCGGCGCCTTTGGGCCAGCAGTTCCGGCGGCGTGTTGGCCAGCCAGCGGGAGAATTCCTGATAGTGCGCACGGCAAGCGCCTTGTGCGTCATTCATTTCATCAAAGAAAGATCGAGCCATTCCAGTACCTTGTCAGTGCCGAGGATTGCGCGGGTGGCACTGCCGCTTTGAAAAACGCATAGTTTTATGAGCCTGTGGCTGAGGGTGCCAACAAGCCTGGTCCTTACTTTCTTATGGGGTCGGCTCTGGGTCGGGGGGTAACGAATGCTCCTGTATCCGGGCAGATGAATGGATTAAGCAATGCCTGTGCCGAAACCCATTTTTGGCAGAGTAATTACCCGTTGGCGAGCGAGCCAGCGGGCGCTGGGCTGAGCAATGGGCCGAAAAATGCCCGAGGCCTGCGCACTCCAGCAGCCGCCAGCCCAACGCGATCGCCACAACAGTGCGGCACGTGTTCCACAATGGTGCATGAACAAACTTGAACTTCACTCAGCCCCGATTCTTCTAACAAGGCTTGTCACCTTGTGGAGCATCGTCGTGCCCAGAATCATCTCTCCAAACACTCCAGAAGCGTCGCTGGACGAACACAGTGAACACAACGCCAAGATTTTCGGTTCACCCAAGGACCGTCTTGACTTTTATCGCCGCGAAATTCAGTACGAAACCACCATCCTGGCCAACCGCACCGACGCCTACCTCACCGCGCAGTCGTTCCTGGTCATCGCCTTTGTCTCCGGCATGGGCAACCTCAACCCGGAATGGGGTAAGTTTTTTACGCTGATCGTGCCGGTGTTCCTGGCGTCCCTTGGCGTTCTCAGCTCCCTGAATGCCTGGCCGGGTATCCGTGCCGCGTACGAAATCATCGACCACTGGCACTACAAGCAAAGTGAACTGCTGCGCAGCGAGCCGGTAATGGGCATGGCTTATGACGATTCGCCGTTGTTTTGTGAAACCGAGTCGTCCCACAAGGGCTATCGCAAGTCGCTGCTGTTCTCCATGCGCGCGCCGTGGTTGTTCATGGTGTTCTGGGTATTACTCGGTGCCTATGCGTTTTACATCCAGATTGATAACCCGGTCTCTTGAGCATTGCCTGTTAAATCGTCGGAACTTCACCGTCCTGCGCAGGACCTTACCTTTATGCAGGATGTGTTTTCTGAAACTGCGAAGAGGTGACTCATGAACACAAGCAACGATCCGCAAGTCAGCAACCGTAACGATCCGGCGATCGACGGTGGTGAACCCGCACCCGGTACGGCGGCTGACGCGCCGAAAGATCCGAAGCCTGCCGTCGACCCCAAGGCCAAGGAAAACGACTACAGTCCAGACTTCAAGCCCGAGCGCGAGCCCAAGCCTGAAACGGATGCTGATATCGACACTCAAGGCGGTTAAAGGAGACAGTCATGTCACAAGAACTCGACGACGACGAAGAACTCAATGACCCGGGCAACGAAGACCCGGGCTCATTGATGGATGATGCAGAAGTGCCGCTCAATGACCTGGACGATGCGGCTGATGTGGGCAATACCGAAAATCAGGACTGAGTGGTTACCTGTTGAGTCTTAGCCTTGGCTCGTCGTTCGTACCACAACAGCATCGGTTGGGTGCTGAGGCCATGAACGACGATGCTCAAGGCAATGACCGACACCGTAAGGTTTACTGCTACTGCGCTGCTGGTGCCGACCAGGCCATGATTGAGCGCGTAGAACAGGTAGTAAATGCTGCCGATCCCGCGAATTCCGAACCAGCCCATCAAACCGCGTTGTCGGTAATCGATCAAACGGCCCCATGGCATTGCCAGCACGCTCACGGGGCGAATCACGCAGAACAATACTGCCGCCACCGGCAGTGCTCGCCAGTCCCAGTGGCTGATCAGCACGATGCCCAACACCGTCACCAGAAACACCTCCATCGAACGCTCCACCAGGCTGCCAAACGAGAGCATGTCGCCCATCATCACGCCGGCGGCGATCTGCGTATCCGCCAGTTCGCTGACATCGCCTTGCAGGGCGCGCTCAGGAGCCACCTCCAGGTGGCCCACCACCGGCAGAGCCAGATGCTCCGAGGGCGTTACCGAGTTGCCCGTGGACCTGAACTCCGCCTGGCGCAAGCCCAGCCCGGCGGCGAAGACCGACAAAAAGCCATAGCCACCCACCGCCTCGGCGACCACGTAGGCCAGGGCAATCAACGCCAGGGTCAGGTAGTCGTTGGGGGACAGCGTGCTGTCCTCATTGGTGATGCGCATCCACAGCGTCACGCGGCCGATGCCACGGCCCATCCAGTAGCCGATCAACAGCCCGGCCGGCACCGCCCACAGCAGGTTTTTCAGCACCCAGCCACCGAACCAGTCACCCTCAAAACCGCCGTGCTGCATGAACAGCAGCGCAAAGATCACGAAGGGAAAGGCAGTGCCATCGTTCAAGCCTGCTTCGCCGGACAGGCCAAAACGCAGTGCGTCATAGTCCTGCGCATTGTTGACCTGGACCAACCCCGCCAGTACCGGGTCAGTCGGCGCAAGTATCGCACCCACCAGCAACGAGACGCCCCAGGACAACGCGAACACGTAATGCAGGGCCAGGCACACTCCCAGGATGGTCAGCAGCATCACCGGCCCCGCCATGCCAAACGCGATACGCCAGGTGCGATGCCGGAGCGGCAGGCGCAGTTTCAAACCGCTGACGAACAGGGAAAACAACACCGCTACTTCGGTCAGGTGCTCCATCCAGCGGGCTGAGTTTTTGATATCCAGGTGCAACAGGTCCACACCCAGCGGCCCGATGGCCACGCCGAGCAACAGGCACACGGCTGAGGTGGTCACCGGCATCCAGCGCAAATAGGAAGAAGTGAGGGCGAGCGTGAGCAGCACAGCGCCCAATACGGCCAACCATAGGATAAAAGTCATGAAGCGTGCACCGCGGCCGTGGTCTATGCAGGTTGGAGGATGGCTGCCGGGCTCAGGTTCAATGTGATTCCATCAACTGCGAGCCGATGGTTTTCAGGCGGATCATGTCCATCAACTGGCGCAGCCCCGGCTGCGACTGGCGGCGGCTCGGGTAGTACATGCACAGCGGTTCACCCAGGCAGGCCCAGTCCGGCATGACCTCTACCAAACGGCCGTCCGCCAGTTCCTGTTGCACGCGGTTGGACAGGCAGTAAGCAATCCCCACGCCTTGCAGCGCGGCGTTGACGATAGTCTCGGTGTCGGCCGCGCTGAAATGCCCGGGCACGTCGATACGTTGCTGCCTCGGGCCGTTACCCAGTTCCCATTTGTAGGTGGTCTTGTCGCCCAGGTACATGCGGATGCAGGAATGCTGCAGCAGGTCTTGGGGGGCTTGCGGTATGCCCCGGCGTGCGAGGTAAGCGGGGGAGGCGACCATGATCCAGCGCAACGCCGCGGTCAGCGGCACCGCCACCATGTCCTGGGGCACGGTGGCGCCGTAGCGGATACCCGCGTCGTAGCCTTCGGCAATGATATCGATCATTGCGTCCTCGACGATCAAGTCCAGGCGCAGTTGCGGGTAGGCGTTGGCGAATTCGCCCAGGATCGGCGCCAGCAGCAGCGCCGCCGCATCGCGTGGCACGTTGAGGCGCAGGCGGCCAATGGGCGACTCGCGGTGCAACTCCAGCGTGTCGAGGCCGTCCTGGATCATGGCAAAACCCAGGCCGAGTTTTTCGGCGAGCAGGGTGCCGGCGTCGGTGGGTTCCACGGCGCGGCTGGTGCGGTACAGCAGCTTTACCCCGAGGCGCGTTTCCAGGTTGCGCATGGTGTGGCTCAACGCCGACGTGGTAACCCCCAGCTCGTGGGCAGCATGGCGAAAACTGCGGCGCCGGATGATCGCCATGAACACATTGAGATCGGCCAATTCGGAACGATTGAAAGCCGCCATTACAAGCCTCTTTTATAGGAGTTCGGTTGCATGCGGCGTTGAGCCCTATTCAACCTTGGATGATCTAGAGTAATTGCTTTTATACGTCGTTTTACGGGCAGGGGTTATTTTTTATGCGCATCGAGACCCTCCGGATTGCCGGCATCGACAAAGCCGTCTCGCGGATCGCCCTCGGCACCTGGTCCATGGGCGGGCACCTGTGGGGCGGCGGGGATAACGAGCAGTCGATCAAAACGATTCGCCACGCGTTGAACTGCGGCATCAACCTGATCGACAGCGCGCCGGTGCACGGCCTGGGCCTTTGCGAAACGCTGATCGGCAAGGCGCTGCGCGGCCAGCGCCACAGTGCCGTGATCGCCACCAAAGCCGGCTTGCAATGGGACGACGGCTCCCCCCGACGCCATGCAACGGCCCAGCGTATTCGCAAAGAGGTTGAAGACTCGTTGGTGCGCCTGGAAACGGACTACATCGACTTGTACCAGGTGCATTGGCCCGACCCGTTGGTGGCTCAGCAGGAAACTGCCGATACGCTCGAGTGCCTGCGCCGCGAGGGCAAGATCCTTGCGGTAGGCGTCAGCAACTATTCCTGCGCGCAAATCAACGATTTCAGCCGGCACACAACCTTGGCCACGGTACAGCCGCCATACAACCTGTTCGAGCGCGCTATCGACAGCGACATTCTGCCGTATGCCAAGCAACATTCCCTGGTGGTGTTGGCCTATGGCCCGTTGTGCCGTGGGTTGCTGACCGGCAGCCTGCATTCAGCCGCCCGCTTTGCCGACGATGACGGACGCAAGCTCGACCCGAAATTCACGGCGCCGCGTTTTGAGCACTACCTGGCGGCCGTGGCGGCGCTGGATATTTATGCCCGTGAATGTCATGGCAAGTCGGTGCTCGCACTGGCCTTGCGCTGGGTACTGGACCAAGGCCCGACCATCGCACTGTGGGGCGCCCGTAGTCCCGAGCAATTGAACGGTTTTGAAGAGGCGTTTGGCTGGCACCTGAGCGCCGATGACCTGACACATATCGACCGTATCCTCGCCAACACGCTAAAAAATCCGATCGAACCGGACTGTATGACGCCCGTAAAACGTTAGCTCTACGACAGGGATGTCGGCAAAAAAACAATTTCCCTGTGCGTAGAGGTTTTTGCATGAAGCGCGGTACCGTATTCAAGATCGTCGGTGGTGTGTTCTTAGGGTTGGTGTTGGTCGGCGCCTGGCAATGGCGGGGCAACCCCGATGCCTTGTGGCATATCGTCAGCCGGCAATGCGTGCCCAACCAGCAACAGCAGCACAACCCCAGCCCGTGCCTGGCGGTCGATCTGGACCGTGGCTACACCCTGTTAAAAGACCGCAACGGCCCGCTGCAGGATCTGCTGATTCCGGTGGATAAAATCACCGGCATCGAAGACGCGGCCCTGGGCCGTCAGTTGCTGCCGCATTACTTTACCCAAGCCTGGCGGCACCGCAGTGTGTTGTCCGATGGCCTGATAAAGCCGATTCCCGATGCTTTCGTTTCGGTGGCGATCAACTCCCGTTACGGCCGCACACAGAACCAGCTGCATCTGCATATCGCCTGCCTGCGCCCGGATATCTTTGCCGTGCTCAACCAGCAAGGCACTGCCCTCAACGAACAGTGGCGGGTACTGCCGGCCCGATTGATGGGGCACACCTACAGTGCCCGTACGCTGACGGCGGTGGACGCTGATGCGCTCGACCCCTTGGTCGTGTTGCGTGCATACGTCGATGCCCAAGGCGCGAGCATGAGCCAGTACAGCCTGCTGATGGCACCTCGTGCAGACGGCAGTTTTGTGTTGCTGAGCACACACGTGGCGCTGAGTGAACTGAACCTCGGTTCGGCCGAGGAATTGCAGGACCGCCACTGTAACCTGATGACCGCGCGGTAAGCCCACTGTCGCGACGAGGTCGATAAAACACTGACTGCGACCTGTTCGCTCGATAAACGACACCCCGCAAGCGTATCCATTGAACGACTGTTCAGTTTGCACTATGTTGACCGCATCCACCCGTTTGTACGCAGACGGGTTCGCGCTTTTTCTTCTTGTACGAGAGGCTCTGGCATGCGGTTTTCCCCCTTTGTTGAGCGGATTGCAGGGCAGGGCGTAGCCGCCTGGGACATCCACCACGCCGCGTTCCACGCCGCCAGCCAGGGCGAGGACATCATCATCCTCAGCGTCGGCGATCCGGATTTTGCCACGCCTTCTTTTATTACCGACGCGGCCGTCAGCGCACTGCGCGACGGTGACACCCACTACACCGAAATCCCTGGCCGCCCGCCATTGCGCGACGCCGTTGCAGCCCGCTACAGCACGACTCTGTCGCGGCCGGTGACAGCCGAAAACGTCATCATCGTGCCTGGTGCGCAGAATGCGTTGTTCATCAGCTCGCTGTGCCTGCTGCAAGCCGGTGATGAAGTGCTGGTGCTCGACCCGATGTACGTCACCTACGAAGCCACGCTCAAGGCCAGCGGCGCAACGCTTACGCGCGTGCCGTGTTCGCCGGAGTCGGGCTTTCGCCTGGATGCGCAATTGCTCGGCGCGGCGATCACGCCGCGTACCCGGGCGATTTTCTTCTCCAACCCGAACAACCCCACCGGCGTGGTCCTCAACCCCCAAGAGCTGCAAGCCATCGCCGACCTGGCCATCGCCCATGATCTCTGGGTCGTCGTGGATGAGGTGTATGAAAGCCTGGTGTTCGACGGTGAATACCACAGCCTCGCCGCACTGCCGGGCATGGCCGAGCGCTGCATTGTGATTGGCAGCTTGTCCAAATCCCATGCCATGACCGGCTGGCGCATTGGCTGGATCATTGCTGCGCCGCAGATGATCGCTCACGCAGAAACCCTGGTATTGAGCATGCTCTATGGCTTGCCCGGGTTCGTGATGGAGGCCGCCACGGCGGCGGTGCTGGCCCATGATGAGGTGACGCAGGGCATGCGCGAGATCTACCGGCGCCGCCGTGACCTGGTGGTGGCCGGCCTCGGCGCGTGCCCGGGGATCAAGGTGCAGGCGCCGCAAGCCGGCATGTTCGTGTTGATGGATGTGCGCGGCACCGGCCTGGGGTCGTTGGATTTTGCCTGGCGGTTATTCCGCGAGGCGGGCGTGTCGGTGCTCGATGCCGCCGCGTTTGGTGAGCCGGCGCAAGGCTTTGTACGGTTGTCGTTTACCTTGGGTGAGGCCCGCCTGGCCGAGGCTTGCCAGCGTATTGCCGGGTTTGTTGCCAGGCTCGCCGGTGAGCCGCGTGTCGCGGCTGCGCCAAAGATTGAAGTGCTGCAACCGGTCGAAGCCAGGAAGATGATTGAAGTCATCGACCTGCATAAGCGTTTCGGCAATATCGAAGTGCTCAAGGGCATCTCCCTCACGGCTCGCGAAGGTGAGGTGATCTCGCTGATCGGCGCCAGCGGTTCGGGCAAGAGCACCTTGTTGCGCTGCATCAACATGCTCGAAGTGCCGGATCAAGGCAGCATTCATGTCGACGGCGAAAGCATCAAGCTCAATTACGGCATTCCCGGCGCGCCGCTGGTGGCGGATGCGAAGCAACTGGTGCGCATCCGCTCGACCCTCGGCATGGTGTTCCAGAACTTCAACCTGTGGCCTCACCGCACGGTGCTCGAGAACCTCATCGAAGCCCCGACCCAGGTGCTGCGCGAAAGCCGCGCCGAGGCGATCGAGCGCGCAGAGGCCTTGCTCGATCGCGTCGGCCTCGCCGCCAAGCGCAATGAATACCCGGCGTTTCTCTCCGGCGGCCAGCAGCAACGGGTGGCGATTGCCCGCGCGTTGGCCATGCGTCCCAAAGTCATGCTGTTCGACGAACCCACTTCGGCCCTCGACCCGGAACTGGTGGGCGAAGTGCTGCGCGTTATCCGCTCCCTGGCCGAAGAAGGCCGCACCATGATCCTGGTCACCCATGAAATGGCCTTCGCCCGGGATGTGTCCTCCAAAGTCGCTTTTCTGCACCAAGGCATGATCGAGGAAACCGGCACGCCGGACTCGGTGTTTATCGACCCACGCAGTGAGCGTTGCCGGCAGTTCGTCAACGCGCATCAAACGCGCTAACTCCACAAAAAGACGGGGCAAATCATGAAATCAAGACCCATGGCAAGCTGGTTGAGCGGTGCAGTGTTGATGTTGGCCGCAGGTTTTACGCTGGCGGCGGAGAAACCCATCGTGTTTGCGGTGGCGGCGGAACCCTATCCACCGTTCACCGTAAAAGGCGGTAACGGCGAGTGGTCGGGCTTTGAAGTGGACCTGATTCACAAACTCTGCGAAGGCATGAAAGCCGAATGCCAGATCAAGGAAGTGGCGTGGGATGGCATCATCCCGTCGCTGCTGGCCAAGAAGATCGACGTGATCTTCTCGTCGATGTCGGTGACTGATGAGCGTGAAAAACAGATCGCCTTCAGCCGTGCCTACTACGACTCGCTGCTGGGGGTGGCAGGGCCCAAGGGCGCGACGGTGGACATTACCCCTCAAGGCCTCAAGGGCAAGTTGATCGGTGTGCAAATCTCCACCGTCAGCGCCAACTACCTGAAGAAGTATTACGAAAACATCGCCGACCTTAAGTACTACGACACCCAGGAATCGGCCAACGCCGACCTTATCGCAGGCCGTATCGACTACATGATGGCGGACGATACCGCGATCGCGATGATGGTCAAAACCCCCGAGGCCAGTGGCCTGGCGCATATCGCCAGCGTGCCCTACGACCCGATCATCGGGCGTGGCGTCGGTGCCGGTTTACGCAAGGAAGACACCGCGCTCAAGGCCCGTCTCGACAAGGCCATCGGAGAGCTGCTGGTGAGCAAGGATTTTGATGACCTGTCCGAGCATTACTTCGGCGTGTCGGTCAGCCCGTGCAAGCGTGCCGACACCCCGGCGTATGTGAGCAAGGTCTGCGACAGCCCCTACCAGCAAATCGCCCAGAAGACCGAATAAGATGTTCGACCTTCTCAGCTTCGGCGAACAGGGATGGGGCGACGCACTGCTAAAAGGGTTATGGATGACCCTGCAAATCTCCGCCGGCTCGTTTGCCGTGGGGTTGCTGATCGGCCTGGTCGTGGCCTGCGCCAAGCTCAGCGCGCCACGCCCGGTCGCCTTGTTGATGCGCGGCTACACCACCGTGTTTCGCGCGGTGCCGGAGTTATTGTTGATCCTGCTGCTGTACTACGCTGGTTCCATGGGCCTGAACGCGTTGATGCTGTGGCTGGGGTTCGAGCAGGTGAACATCAGCGGCCCGCTGGTGGCGATCCTGGTATTGGGGCTGGTGCAGGGCGCCTATGCGTCGGAGATTTTTCGTGCGGCAATCCTGGCGATTCCCCATGGCCAGATTGAAGCGGCGCGGGCCTTTGGCTTGAGCGGCATCGGCCTGTTCCGCCGGGTGACCTTGCCGATCATGGCGCCGTACGCTCTGGCCGGCATGTCCAACCTGTGGATCAACCTGATCAAGGACAGCGCCTTGATCAGTGTGGTCGGCACCAACGAATTGCTCTACACCGCCAAGCAGGCGGCGGGTTCGACCCGTCAATACTTACTGTTCTACCTCACGGCCGCCGCCTTGTATTACCTGGTGACGCTGGCTTCCAACTACCTGTCCGGGCGCCTGGAACGACGTATTCGTCGCTGGATGCCGGTTGTCGAGTGAGTGGGCTATGCCTGAATGGATAAGTTACTACGCGGGGCTGATCGCCAAGGGGTTGCAGACCACTTTGTCATTGCTGGCGATCTCGGCAGTGCTCGGCTTCGTCCTGGCGGTACTGGTGGCGTTGGCGCGTTTGTCGCGGCGCAAATGGCTGGCCCGGGGTGCGCTGGCCTACACCAGTGTGCTGCGGGGCACACCGCTGTTGATCCAGATTTATATTTTCTACTACGGGCTGGGGAGTTTGTTCGCCCAGTTTCCGCTGATACGCACCAGCTTTCTGTGGCCATTCCTGCGCGACGGGTATTGGTACATCGTCTTTGCCCTGGTGCTGTCGGTAGGCGCTTATGTCGGTGAAGTGATTCGCGGCGGCCTGTTGGCAGTGCCCAAGGGCGAGATGGAGGCCGCCTCGGCGTTCGGCATGACGCCGCGCCAGGCGTTGTTGCGGGTGCGCCTGCCCCGGGCGATGCGTCTGCTGCTGCCGACCCTGGCGGGGGAGACGGTGATGTTGCTCAAGTCCACCGCACTCGCGTCGACGATTGCCGTGGTCGACCTGCTGGGCGCGGCCAACGTGGTGCGGGCGCAGACGTTGCAGATCTATCAACCGCTGTTGCTGGTGGCCGGTGTCTACCTGTGCCTGACGTTCCTGATCGAAGGCGTTTACGCCATCGCCGAACGGCGCGGCACGCCGCTGCGCAGGTCGGTCGGATGAAACAGGATCGCGCGTTGCAAGGGATTGCCCTGTGTTCACTGGCCTATGCGTTCCTGGCGCTGCAGGATGCGGTGATCAAATGGTTGGTGGCTGATTACTCGGTGTTCACCATTCTGTTCTGGCGCAGCCTAGTGGTGGTGGGCGCCTGCGTGATCGCCGGGCGCATGGGCTTGTTGCGTCGCGCATGGACGTCGGTGAGCCGCAGGCTGCTGATCATTCGCGGGTTGCTGTCGCTGCTGGCGTGGTTGCTCTATTACACGGCCGCCAAGGACCTGACCCTGGCGGAAATGACCACCTTGTATTTTTCCGCGCCAATCATGGTCACGTTGCTCGCCGCGCTTATCCTCAAGGAACGCGCCAGCCGTGGCCAATGGGTTGCGCTGATCATCGGCTTTGTCGGCGTGGTGATCGCCTGTCGCCCGAGCAATATGGTTGACCCATTGCCAATCGCACTGACCCTGGCCGCTGCGCTGTGTTGGGCATTTACCTATATCCAGTTGCGCCAGGTCGACCCGACTACCTCAGTGCTGGAGCAGATGCTGATCACCAATGGGGTGTTCGTGGTGTGCATGGCGCTGACCTTGCCCTGGACGCATACCCCATCGCCGACCCCGGCCTGGCTGGGCATGTTGGCGGCGGGGCTGGTCGGCGGTATCGGTCAGTTTCTGTTGTTCGCCAGTTTCCGTCGCGCCACGGCGACCTTGCTCGCGCCGTTTGAGTACACCGGTTTGATCTGGGCGTTTCTGTTATCCAGCCTGATCTGGGGCACGTCGATGGACCTGTCGCTGATCATCGGCGCGGTGCTGATCGCAGTCAGCGGGACGTTGGCGATGCTCAGCGCCCGCCACACCGAATCACACGATGTGGTCGGCGCCGAATGCGCCGTGACGCAACCCCTGTACCCAACAGCGGCAGATGTGCAGGCCGTTGGCGGGGCTGAAAGTGCCGGGGTTGAGGCACCCCTCGAGCCAGAGCCCGTCAAGCATCGCCGATAAGCCGATAGCGGCGAGGTGGCTGTCGTGGATCACCAGGCTTTCGCTGCGGGCCAGGTCGTCGAGCAGTTGCTGGATCAGCGCCAGGTAAGCGCGGTAGCTGTTTTCATGGGACTGATTTACGTGGGGCGAGTGGCGGATCAGGCTCCAGAACACCACCCACACGCCGAGCAGGTCGGGGTCCATGACGCGTGGTGAAAAGGATGCACTGAGAAACGCATCCAGGCGCGCGGCGGCGCCTTCGGCCAACTCGACTTGCGCCCATAACGCGCTGGTCAATTCACTGGCGAGCTTGTGGTAGGTCTCGGCGATCAGTGCATCGATGCTGCCGAAATGATGATTGAGCAAGCCCACTGAAACACCGGCTTGCGCTGCAATCTTGCGCACGGAAATTCCAGCGTGCCCGTCGCGGGACAGGCTGGTAAGGGTGGCGGCAATCAGCAAGTCCCGGCGTTCATCGGGGTCGGCACGGCGCAGTTTGGGAGGGTCGATGGTCACGGGAATGCCTTTGATGAAAGACCAGAGCGCACAGGTTAGTTGAACGCGTGTTCAATCTCTAGCGATTAAATGATGAGAGGAGGGCAAGGCATGGCAAACGACCTTTCGTGGCAGGTGGCGGGCGATGCGGGCAACGCGCTGCACATCGGTGCTTGGCGCTATGAAGGCGACGGTAGCGGGCCATCAGTGCACCTGCAAGCGGGCGTGCACGCCGATGAAATCGCCGGGATGCTGGTGCTGCACCAACTGTTGCCGCGCTTGCAGGCTTGCCAGGCACAGGGCCGGCTCAAAGGCAGTGTCACCGTAGTGCCGCAGGCCAACCCGTTTGGTATCGGCCAATTTCGTCAGGGCCGCCTGCTGGGGCGGTTTCACGAGGCCACCGGGCAGAATTTCAATCGTGCCTTCGATCATTCCCTTGCCATGGAGCGCCCGGCGAGCAACCTGGCGCAGTGGCAAAAGAGCCTGGTGCAACTGGCCGCCGATGCCGACCTGGTGCTGGACTTGCACACCGACGATGAGGCACTGCCGTACCTCTACATTCATCGCAGCTTCTGGCCGGAGCAAGGCCTGGCGCTGGCGGCGGCCTTGCAGGTGGATGTGGTGATCGTCTGGGATGACGGCGGCGACGGCTCCTTTGAAGAAACCATCATCAATCACGGCGCGCCACGGCTGGCGGCGACTATCGAATTGCGCGGGCAAGCGGATGTCAGCGATACCCTGGCGCAACAGGATGTCGATGGCCTGTGGGCGTGGCTGTGCATCAACGGCGTGATCGACGAAGTGGCCGCGATCCGCGAATGGCAAGGCGAGGCAGTGGACATGGGCTGCATGGAGACCATCCTCGCGCCCCGCGCCGGTGTGCTGGTGTTTGAAAAGGGCCTGGGCGACCAGGTCGAGGAGGGCGAGCGTTTCGCCAGGATCATCGGACGGCCGGGTGATGCGGCGTCAGAAGTGATCTTACACGCCGCGCAAACCGGGCGCATGGTCACGGCCCATCGCGAACGCCTGGTGGCGCAGGGTTCGGTGGTGGCGAAGTTTACCGGGGCGCGGTTATCCGACAGTTACAGCGGCGGGGTGCTCGACCCTTAGGAACAACCGCGGCTTGAACCTCACGGCTACAACGGCGGCGTGCGTTCCAACAAAAGGCGCTCCAGGGTTGCTGCGGGCAATGGCCGACTGAACAGATACCCCTGAATCTGATCACAGCCGGCTTGCTTCAAAAACCCCAGCTGTTCCTGGGTTTCCACGCCTTCGGCGACCACTTGTAAGCCCAGGCTATGGGCCAGTTCAATGATGGTGCGGGTGATCGCCGCGTCTTGCGGGTTAGTGGTGACTTCGCGGATAAACGCGATATCGATCTTCAACGTATCAATGGGGAACCGCCGCAGATACGCCAGGCTTGAATAGCCGGTGCCGAAGTCATCGATGGAGATTTTCACGCCCATTGTGCGCAATCGTTGCAGGCTGGCGATGGTGTGCTGGGTGTTTTCCATCAATGAGCTTTCGGTCAGCTCAACCTCCAGCCAATGGGGCGCAACCCCGGTTGCCCTCAGGATGCGTTCGATATCGGCAATCAGATCGCCCTCGATCAATTGGTGACCGGATACATTGACCGAAACCTCTACGGCACCAATCAGGCCGCGTTGCCACACGGCGATTTGCTGGCAAACGCTGTCGATCACCCAGCGCCCGACCTGCACAATCAAGCCCAGGCTCTCGAGTACGGGTACAAACACCGCCGGCGACACCGTGCCATAGCCGGGACGCTCCCAGCGCAGCAAGGCTTCAAGGGCGCATATCTTCCCGCCAGCCAGCTCGATCTTGGGTTGGTAGTGCACGGTGAACTCGCTGTTTTCCACCGCCTGACGCAGGGCTTTTTCAAAGTCCTGGCGCGCCAGGTCGTGCACGCTCATCCCCGCTGGCTCGCCCGTTTGCCGTTGCAGTTGCTGCTCCAGCATCAGGTTGTGAACCTTCAACTGATCACCGCGTTCCTTGAGCCGCAACAGGTTGCGCACCCGCAGCCACAATTCGACACGTTCCACCGGTTTGCTGAGGAACTCCTCGGCGCCGGTTTCCAGCCCGCTGACGCGCGCGCTCGGCTCACTGAGGGCCGACAACATGATGATCGGAATGCTTGCCGTGGTTTCGTTGCCCTTTAAGTGGCTGGCCACCTCGTAGCCGTCCATGCCCGGCATCATGATGTCCAGCAGGATCAGGTCAGGCGGTTGTTGCGCCACGAGCTGCAAGGCCTCTTCACCGCTGCTCGCACTCAGGGTCTGGTAGCCCTCGTGCTGCAGCAGGGTTTCCAACAGTTTGCGAATCTGGGGTTCGTCGTCAACGATCAACAGCGTTGCAGGTTGGCTGGCCATGGAGAGGACTCACAGGTGGGGGCTGATGTGCTGTTGCAGCAAAGTGTCGATGACCTGGTAAAGCTCTTTGTAGCGCAGCGGCTTGATGATGTAGGCGTCGCAACCGGCCAGGCGGGTTTTTTCGCGGTCCTCCTTCATGGCCATGGCGGTCAGCGCAATCACCGGAATGTGTGCGGTGTTGGGGTCTTGCTTGAGCAACGAGGTGGCGGCCAGGCCGTCCATGCCCGGCAACTGAATATCCATCAATATCAGCGCCGGCTGTTTTTCCCGCGCCAGGGTCAGGCCGGTTTCTGCATCCGCCGCCCACAACACGCCGTGCCCGGCATTGACGAGCAACAACCGCGCCAGGCGCATGTTCGCCTCGTTGTCTTCGACGATCAGGATGTCAGCCATGCAGCCTCCGGCGCGCGGTGCAACGGCAGCCACACCACAAAGCGCGTACCCAAGCCTTCGCGGCTGGCCACGGCGACGCTGCCGCCGTGCAGGTCGGTCAGTTGCTTGACCATTGCCAACCCCAAACCCGTGCCTTCAAATTTGCGCGCCAGGCTGCTGTCGATCTGGCTGAAGGCCTTGAACAGCTTGCTCATGTCGTCCTCGGCGATCCCGATGCCCGTGTCGCTGACACTCAGCTCCAGGAACTGCGTGTGAGGGCTGGGTTGCAGGGCGAAGCCGTGGGCGGGCCAATCGCCGGGGATGTGGCCGACCTGCGCGAGGCTGACCTCGCGGACCGCCAGGGTCACTGAGCCGCCGTGTGCGCTGAACTTCACCGCATTGGCCAGCAGGTTGTAGATAATCTGCTTGGTCTTGCGCAGGTCCAGTTCCAGGGTGCCAAAATCGTCCTCGCATTCCAGCTTCAATTGGATACGTTGCAAGGCGGCTTTTTCGCGCACGATCAACAAGCTGTTGGCGAGCAACCCCGCCAGTTCCACAGGCTCCAGCTCCAGGTCCATCATCCCGGCCTCGACCTTGGAAAGGTCGAGAATGTCGTTGATCAACGACAGCAGGTGCTGGCCGCTGGTGAAGATGTCGCCGATGTACTCGCGCTGCACCTCGCTCATGTCGCCGACCAAACCATCCTTCAACGCCTCTGAAAAGCCAATCACCGCGTTCAACGGCGTGCGCAGCTCGTGGGACATGGTGGCGAGGAACTCGGACTTCATGTGGCTGGCGTGTTCCAGTTCCAGGTTCTTTTCTTCCAGCGCGCGTTCAAAGCCTTTGCGCTCGGCTTCTTCCTGTTTGCGCGCGGTATTGTCAGTGCCAATCAACAGGTAGCCGATGATCGTGTCGTGGCGATTGCGCAGGGCCGTTACCGAGACCATGGCCGACAGGCGACTGCCATCTTTGCGGATATAGGTCAGTTCATAGATGTCTTCAATGCCGCGTGAGGCCTTGAACACCAGGGCTTCGAAGCCCGGTGTGATCGGCGTGTCCAGCTCCAGGCTAAGGGCGGCGGCACGGGTAATCAGTTCGGCGGGGTCGGATATGTCGGCGGGGGTGATGCGGTTGAGCACGTCGTCGGCGGCATAGCCGAGCATGCGCTCGGCGCCAACATTGAAGATCTGGATCACGCCTTTTTCGTCAGTGGCGATGCTCGAAAAGTACGCGCTGTTGAAGATCGCGTCTTGCAGGGCGCCGGTCTTGAGCAGGGTCTTCTGGCGTTTGAACTCGACGATTTTTTCGGCCCGCGATTGTAATTCGGGCGCTGCGCCAGGGCTGGTTTTGTCCAATGCAGTGTTGTCCGTGCATATCAGACCCGGCCGTGTTCAGAACACGGCCGCAGAGCATGCTCACAGAAAATCGCATGACCGCGATGAGGAGGAGATGAGGTCCTTGGACAATAGCAGATGCTGCGACCAGCACGGTACGAATACACTCAAACGAGTGTATGAGTCGTTTGCAGTGCCAATGCGCTCAGAGCGCCACACTGCTGATGATCTGAGTACGTTCATCGGGGTCTGTGACGCTGTTAAAGCCCAGCGCATGCGTCAGTTCACGCAGTGGCAGGTTAGTCGCCGCATCGACCGTATACATCCGTTTGAAGCCATTGGCTCGCGCCGCCGTCATCAGGTGCTGCATCAAAATGCGCCCCAGCCCCAGGCGTTGCCATGTGTCGGCCACCGTGATCGCACATTCGCACTCATACTCCTTGGCAGTGGCGTAGCGGGCCACGCCGATTTCGATCAGCGTGCCGTTGTCGTGCACCAGAGCGATCATGGCCCCTGGCGCCAGGTCGAGGTTGATCTGTATCAAATTATCTGCAGGCCGAGAGCGGCATGCGATGTCCGGTCAGTTGCGCGATAGTTGATCATGATCAACCTGCAAGACGCGATTACGGCGCAGTCTGGAGTTCCCCTGCACAGGAGTTCACCTTATGGCAGCCATGAGAGCCGCTGTTTTCGTTGAAAAAAACCGCATAGTCCTGCAGGACAAGCCCATTCCCGAAGTCGGCCCGCTGGACGCTTTGGTGCGTATCACCACCACGACCCTCTGCGGCACCGACGTGCATATCCTGCGCGGCGAGTACCCGGTCGCCAAAGGCCTGACCATCGGCCACGAGCCGGTTGGCGTGATTGAACGCCTGGGTTCCCAGGTCAGCGGGTTTGTCGAGGGGCAGCGGGTGATCGCCGGGGCCATCACCCCCAGCGGGCAAAGCTACGCGTGCCTGTGCGGCTGCGGTTCCCAGGACGGTCCCGACACACGCCATGGCTTTCGGGCGGCTGGCGGCTGGAAGTTCGGCAATACCCTCGACGGCTGCCAGGCCGAGTACGTGTTGGTCCCCGACGCGCTGGCCAACCTGTGCCCGATTCCCGACGGCCTGAGCGACGAACAAGTGCTGATGTGCCCGGACATCATGTCCACCGGTTTTTCCGGCGCCGAACGCGGTGAGGTGAGCATTGGCGATACGGTGGCGGTATTTGCCCTGGGGCCTATCGGCTTGTGTGCAGTGGCGGGCGCACGGCTCAAGGGCGCGTCGATGATCATCGGCGTCGACGGCGTGACTGAGCGCATGGGCGTAGCTCGACGCCTGGGGGCCACTCATATCATCGACTTCAAGAAAGGCGATGTCGTTGAGCAGATCATGGCCCTCACGGACGGTCGCGGAGTGGATGTGGCGATCGAAGCCCTGGGCACCCAAGGCACGTTCGAGTCAGCATTGCGGGTGCTGCGCCCGGGCGGGCGTGTGTCCAGCCTGGGGGTTTACTCCAGCGACTTGCGTATTCCCTATGATGCCTTTGGGGCAGGGCTGGGGGATTACAGCATCGTGTCGACCCTGTGCCCTGGCGGCAAGGAACGCATGCGCCGGTTGATGGCCGTGGTTGCCAGCGGCGGGGTGGACCTGTCGCCGCTGGTGACGCACCGTTTCAAACTCGACGACATCGAAGCCGCCTATGAGCTGTTCGCCCATCAGCGCGATGGCGTCATGAAAGTCGCGATTACCCCCTGAAGGCGCCGACCTATGACCACCCTGGGGCTTGCCGGCGCCGCCGCCGCGCTGGGTATCTGCATGCTGGTGGGGCTGGAGCGCAGTTGGGCATGTGGCCGTGCGTACCTTGGGCGCGCGTTATGGCTATGCCCTAGGGGCCATTGCTTCGGGGTTCTCGTCCAATACCGTGACCATTGCCACCATGGGCCATAGGGCCGCAAAAGAACCCTCGAACCTGCGCACGCTGGCGGCGGCGATCTTTTCCAACCTGGCGACGGTGGCCCAAAGTGGGTTTGCCGATGCCCATGCTTCGACCGCATCCATCGCCGCCCTGGCCACCAGCGGCCAACTCGCCCTGCAGGCAGCATCTATTCCGGTGTTGCTGGCGGTCAGTTGCAACTCCCTGAGCAAGTGCCTGGTGGCGTGGGTCCGCGGCGGCCGTCGGTTTGCGACGTAGGTGATTGCCGGTCAGGTACTGCTGACCGGCGCGATGTGGCTGGGACTGCTAGGCCAGTGATCCCGGGATCTGCAAGGTGGCGCGCAACCCGCCGTTGGCCAGGTTGGCCAGGCGGATGTGCCCCCCAAGGCGTTGGGCAATGGTCTGTACGATGGTCAGCCCCAAACCTGCGCCTTCGGCATTTCCCCGGCTGTAGAACAGCTCGAACAGCCGCTCGCGCTCGTTCTCGTCAATGCCTGGCCCTTGGTCATCCACGGTTAACTCGAACCCCGTGGCCGTTTTGCACAACCCTACGGTGATCACGCCGTGTTCCGGCGAGAAATTCGCCGCATTGGTCACCAGGTTGGTCAGCGCGATATTGATCGCGGACGCGTCGGACCTCACGCCGTAGTCCGCATCATCGACGTCGAACGCCAACTCCAGGCCCTTGCTCAGCAACCAGGGCGTCAACTGAATCAGGGTTTCACGCACGGTGGTCGCCAGGTCGATGGCCTGCGCCGGTGGTTGCACGGCGCTGGGTTCCAGGCGAGCCATGGTCAGCAACTGGTTGACCAGGCGGCTGGTGCGGTCGACGCCCGTGATCAGGAACCCTAGGGACTCGCGCCGCTCGGCTTCCGTGCCGGCCTCCAACAGGTTTTGCGCGTGCACCCGCAACACCGCCAGAGGCGTGCGCATTTCGTGGGCGGCGTCGGCGATGAAGCGGCGTTCGCGGCCGAGCATTTCCTGGATCTGCGCCAGCATGCGGTTCAGCGCGGCCTGCATCGGTTCCAGTTCGGTGGGCAGCGGGGTCAGTTGCATCGGTTCCAGGGAGCCGGAATGCCGTGCGCGCAAGGTCGCCGCCATATTCGCCAGCGGCTTGAGCCCCCAGCCGATGGCCAGCCAGACCATCGCGGCCAGAATCAGGCTGCCGAGTATGTTGGGCAATAGCGTGTGGCGCAGGATACGGTCGACCAGGTCAGAGCGTACGTCGTCGCGCTCACCCACCCAGATCCGCAGCCCATTGTCTTTGTCCTTGAGCAAAAAACCGCGCCATTGACGGCCATTCAGGTCGGCGACATTGCTGTACCCCGGCTGGCCGGGAGGCTTGGCAAATGACGGTGCGCTGGCGGTAAATACCAGGCGCTCATCCTCGGTGTTCCAGACCTGAAAGGCGATTTTGCTCTCGTAGGGGTGCCCATCGACCTTGGGCATGGCTTCGCCCAAGGCTTTGTTGAAGGCGCGGTACAGGTCCGTCTGATCGTTACTGGCCAGTGGCATGCTCATCACGCCCTGGAGCAGCCGGGCGTTCTGCGCCAGTTGTGCGTCGTAAACTTCGGCGATTTCGTGGTTGCTGTCATGCAGGTTGAGCACGCTGATCACCAGTAGTCCCGTGAACAGCAGGCCGATGATCAGGGTCAGGGTTCGTCGCCGAATAGAGCTCATCGGCGCTCCTCCACCAGGTAGCCGACGCCGCGAATAGTGCGGATCAGCTCGCTGGAGAATTTTTTACGCAGATGATGGATATGCACTTCCAGGGTGTTGCTTTCGGCCTCTTCGTTCCAGCCATACAGCAACTGCATCAACTGGTCACGGGTCATCACGCGGCCGGGTGGCGATAGCAGTTCGTGCAGCAACTGGTATTCCTTGGGTGTGAGCGGCACCGGCGCGCCCTGGTAGCTGACCTGTTGGGTACTGGGGTCCAGGCAAATGCCGGCGTGCTCGATCACTACCCGCGCACGGCCGGCACTGCGCCGCAGCAGTGCGCGCAGGCGCGCCTTGAGTTCGGCGAGGTCGAAGGGTTTGACCAGGTAATCATCGGCACCGGCGTCGAGCCCGGCGATACGGTCTTCGGTGGCATCGCGCGCGGTGAGGATCAGCACGGGCAGGTTGGACCCGCTGTCCCGCAGGCGGCGCAGTACCTCAAGCCCGTCCATGCGCGGCAAGCCCAGGTCGAGCACCACCGCGTCAAAGGTCTCGCTGAGCAGAGCATGCAATGCACTGCTGCCATCCTGAAGCCAATCAACGGTATAGCCCTCACGCACGAGTGCCTGATGAATCCCTTCGCCCAGTGCTACGTCATCTTCGATCAGTAATAGCCGCACATGGACTCCTGTCAGTTGAGTTTTTTGTCGAGGTCGACCAGTAGGCTTTCGATCTCTTTGCGACGCCCGGCATCGGCAGTCTCGCGACCCGGCCGTGGTGCGGCCAGTAAGGCTTTGCGCAGCGCATCGCGGGCTTCGCCATAGCGTTTTTGCCGGTAGAGGTGGTCGCCCCAGAAATACAGACTATCAATGCCCGTCGGGTTCAGTTGCAAGGCTTGCGTGAGTAGCTGTTCAGCCTTGTCGGCATCGCCAAAGCCAATCGGCCAGCCGGGTACGCGATCGTACAGCGCCGCGAGGCTGGTGTAGGCCGAGCCTTGCAGGGCCTTGGGGTCCAGAGCGAGCGCTTTCTCAAGGTCTGCCTTGGCCGCCTTGACCTTGCTCAATGCGCCGAGCCCACCTTGGGCGCCGGCCCAACTGCTGGTGACAATCCCGGACCAGATCCATGCTTCGGCGGCCTGAGGGCGCGCCTGGGTGAACGCCGTCACCTGCGTCGCGAGTTGTGCAAACGCCTGAGTACGCTGTTCTTCAGGCAGGTTGTATTGGATATGGGCCCAGCGCGTCTGGATATCAGTCAGGCGCTGCTGGTCGCCAGCCTCCAGCGCCCAGGTGAGTGGGCTCAAGGCGCTGAGCAGCAGCGCGGCAAAGAGGCGTTTCATGGGTTCAGATCCTTATTCACGGGTTTGTCGCTCAAGCGACGTACCAACGGCAATTGTTTACGCAAGCCACGGTCGACGAGGTTTGGCAACAGGCTGTTGAGGCGCACAAAAAAGCGCTCAGGCCAGCCCAGGTAAAGGTCACGACGATCATTGGCGATTGCGTGGATCACCGCCGACGCCACCGTCAGCGGGTCGTCCACATTGGACTTGAGCGCGTCGTTCAACGCCTGCGCTGCCGGGCTGTTCATCCGCGTATGGGTGGCGCGCGGCGCCACATACAGCACGCCTACTCGCGTATCGGCCAGTTCCCGGCGTAAGGCTTCGGAAAACCCGCGCAAGGCGAACTTGGTGGCGCAGTAAGTGGCATAGCCGGGGTAGCCGATGGAGCCATAGGTGGAGCCGACATTCACCACCATGGCGCTCTCGGCTTGCTTGAGCAGGGGCAGCAGCAGCTTGGTCAGGCAGATGGGTGCGGTGATATTCAACGCTAGCATGCCGTTGATTTCGTTGTCGTCCAGTTGTTCAAGCATGGCAAAATGATTGATGCCGGCGGCGTTGATCAGCAGATTGACGCCGCCGATGGCCTCGGCGGCGGCTCGAACCTTGCGCCGATCGGCGAGGAAGGTCAGGTCGGCACTCACCCAGCAGAGCTGCTGCGGGTACTGCGTAAGCAACGGCTCCAGCGGTGTGCGATGGCGTGCCACGGCCAGCACGTGCGCGCCGCTGGCACACAAGGCGCCTGCAATCGCCAGGCCAATGCCGCCGCTGGCGCCGGTCAGTACCACGTGGGCGTCAGACAGGCGCATGGGCGGCCTCCGCAATACGTGGCAGGTTGCGGAACATGTCGGTATAGAGGGCGTACACCACCTTGGAGGCATGGATCACGGCAGCCTGGTCGTCGGGATCGTCCAGGCTGTTCATCAAGCGGCGGTAGGTTTCCATGTGCCCAATGTCCAGGGAGCCGTGGGAGCTCAAGTAGCTGAACGCCGTGGCCGGCAGTTGCAGGCGCTCGCGGATGCTGCCGGCTGCATGAGTGGCGAGGGCGATGCTGGTGCCTTCCAGCACATTGACCATGCCGAACAGGCCGACCGGGTTGCCACGCGCGATCAGGTCATACAGATAGCTGACCATCAGCTCAATGGGTAAACCCGGTTGCCCGTCACGGACCGCATCCTTGTCGCCGCCACAGGCCTCGATGTCATTGAGCACCCATTGCTCGTGGCCGTACTCATCTTCGATGTACTCACAGACGGCCTTGCGCAGCCATTCCAAGTGTGAGGGCAGGCGCGCACCGCAGGCCATCATCAACGGCACGGTATGACGCACGTGGTAGTAGGCCTGGGCCAGGAACGCACGATAGCTCTCCAGGCTGACCTTGCCCTCCAGCGCATCTCGAATGATCGGCAGGCTGAACAGCGCCTGGCGTTCCTGTTGGGTGGCATCTTGCAGCGTGTCGAAAAAATTCACGATGAGGTTTCCTCGTTGAAGGCGGGGGCAAGCTGGGTGTGATAACGCGCGACAATGGCGTCGCGCCGTGGTCTGCCGTTGGCGGTGAGCAAGCCGTTGGCGGCACTGAAGGGTTCATCCAGGCGCGTCCAGCGATGCACCTGGGCGTAGTCGGGCAAGCCGGCATTGACGGCGGCCACGGTCGCTGCCAGCTGGGTGTCGGTACAGTCGTTGCGATGGGGCCAGAGCAGCGCGTGATTCTCGGGCTGGGCTTCGCCATAGATAAATGCTTGGACGATGACGCCGCCTTGAGTCAATTCGGCCTCGACCCAATCCGGGTTGACGTTGCGCCCATAACTGGTAACGAACTGATGTTTCTTGCGGCCGTTGAGGTAGAGGAATCCGTCCGCGTCGAAGGTGCCCAGGTCGCCGCTGGGCCACCACTGATCAGGGTGTCCGGTGTGGCCCAGATAGCCGAGCAAAGTCGAGCCTTTGATCAGCACTTCACCGTCTTCGGCCAGGCGAACCTCCACATGGGGCAGGGGCTGGCCGACACTGCCCGGGCGCTGTGCATCCGGGCGATTAAGGCACACCACCGAGGCGCATTCCGATAAGCCGTAACCTTCATAAACCGGCATGCCCAACTGCTGCGCCCGCTGCAGCAAGCCCTTGGCCACGCGGGCACCGCCGACGGCGGCAAAGCGCAGGTGCTGCGGGTTGAATGCCTTCTGCTCGGCGGCCATGACCAACATCAACAGCAATTGCGGAACCAGGATCAGGCTATGGGGCTGACGCACCGCCAGGCAGCCGAGCAATTGAGCGGCATCCACCGCGCTGGCTCCCTGGATGCCCAAGTTTTTTTGGCTGGGCACACTCAAGGTGGCGCCGGCATACAGCGCGGCGTAGCACCCAAGGTTTTCCAGCAGAATCGCAAGGGGCAACAGCGCCAAGTGGTGGCGTGGATCGGAAGCGTGGCTGGCCTGGTGCAACTCGCGGGCAACCCGCAGCAGGCTGTCGGCGCTCAGGCATACGCCCTTGGGCGCCCCGGTGGTGCCGGAGGTGAATGTCACCTTGGCAGTGCCCGATGGCATCGAAGGGCGGCCTGCAAAGCTTCTGCACCAGAAGTCGCCGTGTTGCTGGTAACCGGCAGCCAGTAGCTCAGCCTCCAGGTCTGGTTCGGCGATCACCCGTTCGGCATGGCTTTGTTCAAGACAATGGGCGCGCTGGGTGGGGCTGAAAAACGGCGGCAGGGTCAAGCAGGTCAACCCTTCGAACAGTATCGCCAAGTCCCACAGCATGGCGTCGACGCCATTGTCCAGGGCCAGCGCCACCACCTTCACGCCTTCATCGCGCAGGCGTAGCTGGCGATACGCAACTTCGGCGAACAGTGAGATGTAATCCATTTTCAAGGTATCGCCCCACAGGGCAATGGTGCCGTCGTTGCGTTCGGCATGGCCGCGCAGCACAGCGTGGAAGCGGCGGGTTTCAGGCGACATGGCTGTTGTCCTCAAGCGTGGTGGGCAACCCAAGGCGTGAGAACAGGCCCATGTTGCGCAAATGGATGAACCCGGCGCGGATGTTGCCGACGTGCACCCACGGTTGGCTTTCGTAGTAACTGCCCCACAGATGGCGGTCATCTCCCAGGCGCTGCGGGTCGGCCGCGCACAGGGTGACCGGCTTCAAACCCAGGCGGTGGAAACTGTTGACCAGCCCGATATTGCCGGTGAACGCCACCCACTCCAGGCCGCCCATGGCCAGCAACCACGTGATGGCGATGATGCTCAGGCGCGCACTGCCGGTATCGCTGGCGGCCAGGTTGCCGACTTCGGCAATCGCGTGGCGTTCTACTGTTTGGTCGGCAGCGGCGCTGATCAGGGGGTCGATTGGATGGTCCAGGTAACGCTCCAGAAACAGCGGCTCGGCACACGCCAGCCGTACACCGGCGACCGCACACAGGTCACCGTTGGCGTGGCTGACGCCAAATAGCTGAGGCATGAAATGCCGGATGTCGGCGCCGTGGGCAAGGCGGAAACGCTGTTGGATGAATGCCTCGAAGGCGGGGCGCTGAGTGTCGTGGGGCAGGGCGCAAGCCAGGCGCATTTGTGCACGATCGGCCTGGCCGAACAGCACGGGCAAGGGAATTTTCCAATCGATATCGGGCATTGGCGGTGAGCCTCCCACGTGAAGTTGGGAGGAGTATCAAAGGCATTTCTTAACGAAGTCTGAAGGTGCTGGAAATGATCGGTGGGCTGATCTTCAGACTGCCTTAAGACTTGTTCGGCAGGGTAGCGCCACTACTCAAGCAGAAGGCTTATACCCCATGACCCAAAATCCGCAGACGCAGCGCTACGCGAAACTCTCGATGACCCTGCACTGGTTGATGCTGGCGCTGTTTGTCGGCGTGTATGCCTGTATTGAAATCAAAGGCTTGTTGCCTCGCGGGCATGCGCTCAAAGGGGTGTTCCTTGGCGCCCACTCCTTGTTCGGTATCGGCATATTCGTGCTGGTGTGGCTGCGTCTGCTCGGGCGCCTGGCGCCGCGCCCGGCGATCCTGCCACGTCCGCCTATGTGGCAAACGGCAGCGTCTCACCTGATGCACCTGGCGCTGTATGGCTTGATGGTGGTGACGCCGTTGTTGGCCTGGCTGATGCTCAATGCCGCCGGCAAACCGGTGCCGTATTTCGAGTTTGCCTTGCCGACGCTGGTGGCGCCGGACCCGGACCTGGCCAGGCAGTTCAAGCACTGGCATGAGTGGTTGGGCAGCACCGGTTACTGGTTGATCGGCCTGCATGCAGCCGCAGGGTTGTTTCACCATTACTGGGTTCGGGACAACACCCTGGTGCGCATGCTGCCCGCGCGTTTCGGGCGCTAGACGCGCAGCACATGGCGAAGCATGGGTGGCTGCAAGCATCCCCCAAGGAAGCGTTAAACCATCCATGTAGTTCGCGAATTTCACATTTATTGAGCTGATGAAACGTTTAACCAAGCGATAAACGGCACACGCAAGCGCTTGCGTAACGAAATGCAACTGGAATAGAGTCGGCAGCGTTCGACTACAAAAATAATAATTCCAGGAGCTCATGCATGAGCCTTGAACCCTTGCTTGAAATGCAGGGCATCAGCAAAACCTTTAATGGTTTGCGGGTGCTCAAGAACGTCGGCCTGAAGGTTTACCCCGGTGAAATCCACGCCTTGATGGGTGAGAACGGCGCCGGCAAATCAACCTTGATGAAAATCCTCTCCGGCGCCTATCAGGCTGACCCCGGCGGCGAAATCCGCATCGACGGCCAGCCCGTCGCCACGTTTGACCCCGCCACCGCCAAAACCCTCGGCATCGCTGTGATCTACCAGGAACTGAGCCTGTGCCCGAACCTGAGCGTGGCCGAGAACATTTACCTGGGCCGTGAACTGCGGCGTGGCTGGACCATCGACCGTAAGGGCATGCAGAACGGCTGCATCGAGGTGCTGCAACGGCTGGGCGCCGAGTTCAAACCCACGACGCCGGTCAGCAGCCTGTCGATTGCCGAGCGCCAGTTGGTGGAAATCGCCCGTGCGCTGCATGCCCACGCCAGGATCCTGGTGATGGACGAACCGACCACGCCGCTGTCATCGCGCGAGACCGATCGGCTGTTCGCGCTGATCAAACAACTGCGTAGCCAGGGCTTGGCGATCATCTATATCAGCCATCGCATGGCCGAGATCTACGAGTTGTCGGACCGGGTCTCGGTGCTGCGCGACGGCCAGTACATTGGCGAACTGACCCGCGACGCGTTGTCGGCCGAAGTACTGGTGAAAATGATGGTCGGCCGCGACCTCTCCGGTTTCTACAAGAAGGAACACGCCGCCTATAACCCCGGCAACGTAGTGATGCGCGTGCGCGACATGGCCGATGGCAAGCGCGTGCGCAATTGCAGCTTCGACCTGCATGCCGGCGAAGTGCTGGGCATCGCCGGGCTGGTCGGGGCAGGGCGCACCGAACTGGCACGGCTGATCTTCGCCGCCGACCCGCGCACCTCCGGCACCCTGGAAGTGGTGGGCAAGACCGTTACCCAACTGCGCAACCCGGCGGACGCAATCCGCGCCGGCGTGGTGTACCTCACCGAAGACCGCAAGGCCCAGGGCCTGTTCCTGGACATGAGCGTGGCCGACAATATCAACGTCTGCGCGTGTGTGCCGGATGCCCACGCGGGTGGTGTGCTGGACCGCGGCCATGCCGCGCAACGCGCGAATGATGCGATCAAGTCGCTGTCGATTCGCGTGGCCTCCGGCAAGGTCAATGTCGGTGCGCTGTCCGGCGGCAATCAGCAGAAGGTACTGCTGGCGCGGCTGCTGGAGGTCAAGCCGCATGTGCTGATCCTCGACGAACCTACGCGGGGCGTCGACATCGGCTCCAAGTCCGAGATCTACCGCATCATCAATCAACTAGCCCTGGCCGGGGTTGGCATCGTGGTGATTTCCAGCGAGCTGCCGGAAATCATCGGCACCTGCGACCGTGTGCTGATCATGCGCGAAGGCCAGTTGGTGGCCGAAGTTGGCGGGGCCTCCGGCCACGTTATTTCCCAGGAACGTATTATTGACCTCGCCACCGGTGGCGATCAGGTGGCTGCCAATGGTTGATTCAAACAACACGATGACAATTGCGGCGGTGGGCAAGGCCGAACGCATCCGCGAGCTGATGCGCACGGTGGGCATGCTGCCGGTACTGGTGTTGCTGCTGGTGGGCTTTGCCCTGGCCAGCGAGAACTTTCTGACTGTGCAGAACCTGTCGATCATTACCCAGCAGGCTTCGGTCAACGTGGTGCTGGCGGCGGGCATGACCTTTGTGATCCTCACGGCGGGCATCGACCTGTCCGTCGGCGCAATCCTTGCGGCCTCCGCCGTGGTGGCGCTACAGGCGTCGATGTCGCCGCAGTTCGGCATGTTCGGGATCGCCGCCGGGATCGGTTTCGGTTTGTTGCTGGGCCTGGTCAACGGTGGGCTGATTGCATTCATGCGCTTGCCACCGTTCATCGTCACCCTCGGCGCACTGACTGCCATGCGTGGTCTTGCACGTTTGCTGGCCGATGATAAAACCGTGTTCAACCCCGACCTGCCATTCGCGTTTATCGGCAATGACTCGATCCTCGGCGTGCCGTGGCTGGTGGTCATCGCCGTGGCGGTGGTGCTTTTGTCGTGGTTCATCCTGCGCCGCACCGTGATGGGCGTGCAGATTTACTCGGTGGGCGGCAACCCGGAGGCCGCGCGGCTGTCGGGGATCAAGGTGTGGAAGGTGTTGCTGTTCGTCTACGCCATGTCCGGTGCATTGGCCGGGCTCGGCGCGGTGATGAGCGCCTCGCGCCTGTTTGCCGCCAATGGCCTGCAACTGGGCCAGTCCTATGAGTTGGATGCGATCGCTGCGGTGATTCTCGGCGGCACCAGTTTTACCGGCGGCGTCGGCACCATCGGCGGCACATTGATCGGCGCGCTGATTATCGCGGTGCTCACCAATGGCCTGGTGCTGTTGGGGGTGTCGGATATCTGGCAGTACATCATCAAGGGCATCGTGATCATTGGCGCGGTGGCGCTGGATCGCTATCGCCAATCCGGCGCACGTACCTGATTTCACTCCCACAACAATCACAAGAGAGACCCGCATGAACCTTAAACGCCTGTTTCCCGTGCTTGCCTTGGCTGCCCTGATGTCCAACGTCGTGGAAGCCCGGGAGCTCAAAGCCCTCGGCATCAGCATGGGCTCGCTCGGTAACCCGTATTTCGTGACCCTGGCCGACGGTGCCACGGCCCGGGCCAAGGAGCTGAACCCCAACGTCAAGGTCACCTCGGTGTCGGCCGACTATGACCTGAGCAAGCAGTTCTCGCAGATCGACAACTTCATTTCGTCCAAGGTCGACCTGATCTTGCTCAACGCCGTCGATCCGTCGGCGATGGCCTCGGCCATCAAGAAAGCCCGTGACGCTGGAATTGTGGTGGTGGCCGTGGATGTAGACGCCAAAGGCGTCAACGCCACCGTGCAAACCGACAACGTCGAAGCCGGCAAGCTGGCCTGCCAGTTCCTGGTGGACAAGCTCGCGGGCAAAGGCAATGTGATTATCCAGAATGGCCCGCAAGTGACCGCCGTGACCGACCGCGTCAAAGGCTGCAAGGCTGCATTGGCTGGCGCACCGGACATCAAGGTGCTCTCCGACGACCAGGACGGCAAAGGCTCGCGCGAAGGTGGCCTGAATGTGATGCAGGGTTACCTCACTCGATTCCCGAAAATCGACGGCCTGTTTGCGATCAACGACCCGCAGGCCATCGGCAGCGACCTGGCGGCCAAGCAGCTTAAACGCAGCGGTATCGTCATCACCTCGGTGGACGGTGCGCCGGACATCGAGAATGCATTGAAGACTGACACCCAGATCCAGGCCTCGGCCAGTCAAGACCCTTGGGCCATGGCCCAGACCGCGGTGAATGTCGGCAATGACCTTCTCAATGACAAGGCTCCGGCCGAAGCGGTGACCCTGCTCACGCCAAAATTGATTACCCGCGACAACATCGGCACCTATAGCGGCTGGTCGAGCAAACATTGATCCACTGAAGGGGAGCGCGTCGTGATCACCATGGATGACGTGGCGAGCAGAGCGGGTGTGTCGACGTCGACGGTGTCGCACGTGTTGAACGGCACCCGCAAGGTCAGCCCGGCCACGGTACAGGCGGTGCAGCGCGCGATTCAGGAACTGGGTTACATCCCCAATACCCTGGCGCGCTCGCTGGCCCGGTCCAGTACCAGCACGATTGGCGTGGCGATCTCGGCGCTGTCCAACCACTACTTCAGCGAGATGGTGCACGCGATTGAAGCCGAGTGCACAAAGCACGGCTACATGATGCTGTTTGCCGACCCCCATGACGACCCGGAGCAAGAGCTGCAGGTGGTCACGGCGCTGCATCACCGGCGCGTCGACGGCATTCTGTTGGCACCGTCCACTGGGTCAACGGCCCTGGAGTATCTGCAGGCCAATGACATGCCGACGGTGTTGGTGGACCGCATGATGAGTGAGCAGTTTGATCAGATCGGGGTGGAGAATACCCAGTCCACACTGGCGCTGGTGGCCCACCTGATTGAACACGGGCACCGTCGTATCGGCTTTATCGCCGGGCGAGCGGGGCTGGGTACCACCGATGAGCGCGTGGCGGGTTACCGCGCTGCCCTGGCGGCGGCGGGCCTGGTATTTGACCCGCAATTGCTGGTCAATGGCGGTTCCAGCAGCGCGCCGGCGCGGGCCGCTACCGCGCAGTTACTGGGCCTGGCCGCGCCACCGACAGCGATCATGGCGGGCAATAACCTGATGACGCTTGGCGCCATGCACGCCTTGCGTGATGCGCACATTGAAGTACCGGGGCAGATGGCCCTGGTGGGGTTTGATGATTTTGACTGGGCGGATTTTTTCGTGCCGCGCCTGACGTTGATTGCTCAACCGGTCAACGAATTGGGGGCTCGCGCCGTACAAATGTTGCTGCAGCGCATGGCGTCGCCGGCTGCGCCTACGCAAAGTGTGCGCCTGGCACCCCGCCTGCAATACCGTAATTCATGTGGCTGTATTTGATTGGAATGATCCCCGTATGAGCAGTCCTGTTTCCCTCGGCATAGACCTCGGCACTTCGGAACTCAAGGCGATCCTGATGGACGCTGACGGCGTCGTGCTGGCCCACACTGGCGTGCGTTTGAGCGTGTCGCGGCGCCAGAGCGGCTGGTCCGAACAAGCACCGCAAGACTGGTGGCAGGCCTGTTTGCAGGCGCTGGAGCAGTTACGGGTGCATGAGGCGTATGCCCGTGTGGCGTGTATCGGCCTGTCGGGGCAGATGCACGGCGCGGTGTTGCTGGGGGAAGACGATCGGGTGTTGTACCCGGCGATCCTGTGGGACGACTCGCGCGCGATGGCCGAGGCCGAACAACTCGGTGCCGGGTTTGCCGAGGTCACCGGCAGCTTGCCGATGGCCGGGCTCACGGCGCCGAAACTGCTGTGGCTGCAGCGGCATGAACCCGAGGTGTTCAAGGCGATTGATTGCGTGCTGTCCCCCAAGGATTACCTGCGCCTACGCCTGACGGGCGAACGCATCAGCGAGATGTCGGATGCCGCCGGCACGCTGTGGCTGGATGTGGCGCAGCGCGAATGGTTTGCGCCCATGGTGCGCGCCACGGGCCTGACGCCTGCGCAGATGCCCAGGTTGGTGGAGGGCGGCGCGGCAAGTGCGTGTTTGACCGCGAGCGGCTTGGGCCTGTCGCCTGAGGTCGTGATTGCCGGCGGTGGCGGCGACAACCCGGTGGCCGCCGTCGGCATCGGCGCGATCAACGCCGGTGACGGCTTCATTACGCTGGGCACCAGCGCGGCGATTGTCGCGATTACCGATCATGCCACCGGGAATCCGGCCAGCGCCGTGCACAGCTTCTGCCACGCGCTGCCGAACCGCTGGTACACCATGGGCGCGATGCTGGCCGGTGCCAGTTGTTTGCGTTGGGTGACGCGGCTGACCGGTATGCCGGATGAGCAGACGTTGCTGGATCGGGTGCAAGCGCAGCTGCCGATCACACAGCCCGTGCCGTTGGACACGCCGCTGTTCCTGCCGTACCTGGCCGGTGAGCGCACGCCGCATAACGATCCTTTATTGCGCGGCGGCTTTATGAGCCTGGGCCACGATTGCACGCCGGCCATGCTCGGTTATGCGGTCATGGAAGGCGTGGGTTTTGGTTTGCTGGATGCCCTGCGCGCCGTGCAAGCGGCCGGCGCCAGCGTGGGGGCATGCGCCCTGGTCGGTGGCGGGGCGCGCAGCGAATATTGGGCGCAGTTGCTGGCCAATATCCTGCAGCGCGAGATAGTTACCTTGCAGGGCAGTGAATTGAGCGCCTGCATTGGCGCCGCGAAACTTGGGTTTCTGGCGATCGGGCAGGGCGCAGCCTTGTTGCAAGCGGGCATGCCGGTCAAGGCGCGGTACTTGCCGGATGCCACGCAACAGCCGAGGCTGGAAGCGCGTTATCGCAAGTTCCAGGGTTTACACGCTGCGGCAAAGGCGCTGCACGACTGATCAACCTCCTGGTGACTTTTGTTGTGGCAAGCCCCAATGCCGTTCAGTTAAGCGCAGATCCCACATTGGATCCTCGCTGCTTTTAGCATTGCGTTCGCTTACCTGAACGGCATTATGGCAAGCCCGCTCGCAACAGCAGCGGTGCCACACTGGATCAAGCGGCTTAACTGGCCAGACTGCGCAGCACGCTGTCCAGCGAGGTGGTGCCCTTGAGCACTGTGTCGTGCTCGAAACAGATCCAGCCTTCGTTGAATCCATCGACCATGCGCATGCGCGGCGTTGGGTTGTGTGCGCCTTGGGCGCGAAGCAAGGTTTCCCAGGTTTCGCGTTCGACCACTTCGGCCTTCACGTCACGGCCCAGGAGTTGCCCCAGGGCCTGGGCAATGTCGTTCGGGCTCACCCATTGGCCTTCCAACTCGACCACGCGGCGGCCAGTCCAGTCTTGCTGCAACAGCTGCGCGGCGAAGGTGCCGATGTCGGCCGTGGCAACCATCGGCACGCGCTTGTCGAGCGGTTGCAGGAAACTATGGATCCGCCCGGTGTCACGCGCGGTGGTGACATCGTACGCCGCGTTCTCCATGAACCACGCCGGGCGCAGGAAGGTCACGGGGATGTCCAGGGCACTCAGCGCTTGCTCCATCAGCGTGCGCTGAGTCAGCAGGTTGAGCTCTGTGGCTTGGGCGCCGATGGTCGACAGGCACAGCACCTTGTGTGGCGCGGCGGCCTTGAGGGCCTGGCTGACGGCAACGATCACCGCACGTGCTTCAGGAAACCCGGGCTGCGGGTCAAAATCCGACGGCGGCAGAATGAACACGCCCGTGGCACCTTTGAACGCTTCAGTCAGTGCCTGTGCATCTTCCATCCGAGCCAAGGCGATCTCGCAACCCAGGTCGGCCCAATAAGCCGCTTTGCCGGGATCGCGAATCACCGCGCGCACCGGTTGCTGCGCTGCGATGAGCGTACGCGCCAACGCGCCGCCGACCTTGCCTGTAATACCTGTAATGACGTACATGCGCTTTACACCTGTGGGTTCCAATGAGTGGAGCCCAGCATAAAGACCGGCCAGCGATGACAGAATAGCGATTCCGTCACTGCTTTAATGACCCTCAGTCATTAATCGGCCAGCGGCGGCAAACGCCGTTTTACCGGGGTTTTCTTGACGATGGCGGTGTTGGTTTCGGCATAGGCGTTGAGCCGGTCGAGCAGGCTGTCGAGGTGATCCATGGTGCGAACGTGCAGGCGCGCAATAAAGCAGTCATCGCCGGTGACTTTGTCGCACTCGGTGAACTCCGGGATCGCCTGGATCTGGCGCTCCACCTCCTGCAATTTGCCGGGCAACGGACGGATGCGCACGATGGCTTGCAACAAATAGCCGAAGTGTTTGGGGTCGATGTCGACGGTGTAGTGGGTCAGCACGCCGCGCTCCTCGAGGCGACGCAGGCGTTCGCCAACACTGGGCGATGACAGCCCGGTGATACCCGCCAACGCCTTGAGGGACAGGCGCGAGTCGTCCATCAAGGCGGCGATCAGTTGCTGGTCGATGGTGTCAATCATGCGGTTTGCCTAATAAGAAAAGGTGATTGCGGCGTTTTGCCTTGTTTAGCCGCTGGAGCGGCTGATACTCAGATTGCCATAATTGAGCCTCACTTGAGGAGCCTCCATCGTGGACACATCTATCCGTCGCGGGTCGTGGGAAATGGTTGCCGCCATGCTGATTTCGGGCACCATCGGCTGGTTTGTGCTGGTGTCGGGCGTATCGGTGATCGAAGTGGTGTTCTGGCGCTGCGTGATAGGCGCGCTGACGTTGTTGCTGGTCTGTGCGTTGCTGGGTTACCTGCGACTGGACCTGCTCACCTGGGCCAAGCTTGGCCTGGCGATGCTCAGCGGCGTGGCCATTGTCGGCAACTGGCTGCTGTTGTTCGAATCCTATTCGCGCGCGTCTATCGCCATCAGTACCGCGGTGTATAACGTGCAGCCGTTCATGCTGGTGATGCTGGCGGCGGTATTTCTCGGCGAAAAAATCACCGTGCAGAAACTCGCGTGGTTGAGCGTGGCGTTCCTGGGCATGTTGGCGATTGTCACCGCCCATGGCGAGCAGCAAAGCGGTGGCGGGGATTATCTGGCGGGTATCGCTTTGGCCTTGGGCGCAGCGTTCTTATATGCGATTGCGGCGCTGATCATCAAGCGCTTGAAGGAAGTGCCTGCGCACTTGATGGCGTTGATTCAAGTAATCACTGGCGCATTGCTGTTGGCGCCGTTAGTGCCTTGGAACAGCTTGCCCGCAACCCCAAATGCCTGGGCTGCGCTGGTGACGCTGGGCGTTGTGCACACGGGCCTGATGTATGTGTTGCTGTACGGGGCGATCCAGAAACTGCCGACCGCGATGACCGGCGCGCTGTCGTTTATCTACCCAATTGCGGCGATTGTTGTCGACTGGATTGCCTTTGGGCATCGCCTGGGTTGGCTGCAATGGCTGGGGGTTGTTGCGATTCTGTTAGCGGCCGCGGGGTTGCAGCGGGGCTGGTGGTGGCCCCGCTCCCCAAGAGCTAGTGCGTGCCCTGAAAGATGATATTTTCCGGGTCGAAATGGCCCACGCCGCTGCCCGGCAGCGGCAACCCAAGGATATGCCCCTTGATCTTGCCCACCACGTGCATCTCGCATGGCTTGCAGTCGAACTTCAAGGTCAGCACTTCGTCGCCGTGGATCAACTGCATCGGCGCGACTTTGGTCTTCACGCCCGTCACACCCTTGGCCTGTTTAGGGCACAGGTTGAACGAGAACCGCAGGCAGTGCTTGGTAATCATCACCGGCACTTCGCCGGTTTCTTCGTGGGCTTCGAAGGCCGCATCAATCAGCTTCACGCCGTGACGGTGGTAGAAGTCACGGGCTTTCTGGTTGTAGACGTTGGCCAGGAACGACAAATGCGCTTCCGGGTACACCGGCGGCGGCGAGGTCTCGGCTTTGCGCCCACCTCGTGGGTGAGCCGCGACGCGTGCGGCCGTCAGCGCTTCGATCACTTCGCGGCGCAATGCCTTGAGCTGCGAGTTGGGGATGAAGAACGCCTGGGGCGCATCCAGCTCGATGTGTGTGGCGTGGTACTCGGTGGTACCGAGTTGGCCAAGCAAATCGCGCAGTGTATCCAGCGCCTGTTCCGGTTTGTTGGCCACACCAAACGGGCCGGGCAGGGTAACGCTGGCGCGGATGCCTTCTTCGCTGGTAGCGGTGACTTCCAGCTGATCTTCACGCAGGCGTGCTACCCACGACAGACCGATACGGCGCTCGGCCGAGGTCTTGAGCAGCGCCTGTTGCCAGTTGTGGTCCAGGTTGCGGTTCAGCGGGTGATTCGGGCGCAGTTGATGCAGCCCGGCCGGCATTTCATTCGGCTCGACGCGGTAACGGTAACGCTTCTTGCCGTCTTCCTCGAACTCGCCTTTGGCTTCTGCGATGTTGGCGCGGAAACCCACCACTTCACGCTTGACCAGCACATTGAGGCCGTCGCCGTTGGACAGCGGCTCATGGGTGACCACTTGCAGGTCACGCTTGCCGGCTTTTTCCACCACACCCACCGGCAGGCCGGTAAAGGTCGGGGTGTCGAAAGCGCCGATGTCGATCTTGCGATCACTGACGAAGTAGTCAGTGCTGCCACGGTGGAAAGTTTTTTCCGGGTCGGGCAGGAAGAAATGCGCAGTACGGCCGCTGGACGCGCGGGCCAGGTCCGGGCGGTCTTCGAGGATTTCGTCGAGACGCTGGCGGTAATAGGCAGTGATGTTCTTCACATAGCCCATGTCCTTGTAGCGACCTTCGATCTTGAACGAACGCACACCGGCTTCGACCAGCGCGCGAATGTTGGCGCTCTGGTTGTTGTCTTTCATCGACAGCAGGTGCTTTTCAAAGGCCACGACGCGGCCCTGGTCATCTTTCAAGGTGTACGGCAGGCGGCAGGCCTGGGAGCAGTCGCCACGGTTGGCACTGCGGCCATTCTGCGCGTGGGAGATATTGCACTGCCCGGAGAACGCCACGCACAAGGCGCCGTGGATAAAGAACTCGATGGCGGCATCGGTTTCATCGGCGATCGCGCGAATTTCTTGCAGGTTCAGCTCACGGGCCAATACCAACTGCGAGAAACCGGCCTGGTCGAGAAACTTGGCACGGCCCAGGGTGCGGATATCGGTCTGGGTACTGGCGTGCAGCTCAATCGGCGGAATATCCAGCTCCATCACGCCCAGGTCTTGCACGATCAGCGCATCGACACCGGCGTCGTACAGCTGATGGATCAGCTTGCGCGCAGGTTCCAGCTCGTTGTCATGCAGGATGGTGTTGATGGTGGTGAACACGCGGGCGTGGTAACGGCGGGCGAATTCGACCAGTTGAGCGATATCGCTCACCTCGTTACACGCATTGTGGCGGGCGCCGAAGCTTGGGCCGCCGATGTAGATGGCGTCGGCGCCATGCAAGATAGCCTCGCGCGCGATGGCGACATCGCGGGCAGGGCTGAGCAATTCCAGGTGATGCTTGGGCAAGGACATAGTTTTTTTAGTCAGGCTTGTCACGGTTGAGGCGTGCATTGTAGCCGTGAAATGCCTGACCGGCATCTACCACAGGGCTGTCAGGCCTTGGCGGCCATCGCGGTGACTTCCACACGCATGCCTTCAACGGCCAGGGCCGCTACGCCGACGGCAGCGCGAACAGGCCAGGGCTTGGCAAAGAAGCGTTTGTAGACTTCGTTGAATGCAGCCCGATCAGCCATGTCGGTGAGGTAGATGGTCAGGTGCATGACCCGGTCCATGGAACTGCCGGCTTTCTCCAGCGCCACCTTCAACGCTTGCAATGTGCATTCGCTTTGCAGGGTGATATCACCCAGTTCCAGGCTACCGTCGGCGTGGGTCGGGATCTGCGTGGACACCAGAATGCCGTTGAAGCCGATGACGTCGGAGGAAATGGAATCGGCATCCGGATCGGGGGTGTAGGTCAGGTCGTGGTTGGCCATGGTGTTTTCCTGGCAGGCAAAAAAGGGGCGTCAATTTAAACACAGGGTCACGGCGATTCGGCGCAAAACTCACCGGACAATTGACGTCAATTAATAATTATTTTTCGACTATCAAGTCGCGTATTTCCGTGTCGATAGTGCAATGGAGTAACCCGGATTCTGCGCACAAACGAGGGTATGTCATGTTCAATAAAACACTCAAAACAGAACTGACGGCCAGGACGGCCGAAGTCGTCGAGTATAAAGGACTGATTACTGCACTCGAGCGCTCTATGGCGGTGGTCGAATTCGACACAAATGGCAAAGTGCTACGCGCCAACGAAAACTTTATGAACGCCCTGGGTTACAGCGCCGATCAATTGGTCGGCAAGGCCCATCGTGATTTCTGTTTACCTGCGCTGACCAGCAGCCCGGCCTATGCGGCGTTATGGAATGACCTCAAGGCGGGGAAGTTCGTATCAGGCACCTTCAAGCGCGTGACCCGTGACGGCCGCGTTGTTTGGCTGGAGGCCAGTTATAACCCGGTGCTGGATGACCGTGGCCAGGTCATAAAAGTGGTCAAGTACGCGCTGGACGTTACCCGCAAAGTCGAACAGGAAGCGGCCATCCACAGCAAATTGGTCGCGCTGGACCGGGCGATGGCGGTGATCGAGTTTGACTTGAAAGGGCAAATCCTGGATGCCAATGAAAACTTCCTCAACGTGATGGGGTATTCACTCGCGGAACTCAAAGGCAAACACCACCGCATGTTTTGCGAGCCCGACTTGATCAATGGCCATGAGTACGCCGACTTCTGGCGCCGCCTTAACAATGGCGAATTTTTTACCGGGCAATTCAAGCGTGTGGGCAAGCACGGTCGCGTTGTATGGTTGGAAGCCAGTTATAACCCGGTGTATGACGGCGATGGCACTTTGATCAAGATTGTCAAATTTGCCAGCGACATCACCGAGCGCGTGGAAAAGTTCGAGGAAGATTCACGAGGCGCTTCACGGGCTTACCATATTTCATCCGAAACAGAGCGATTCGCCGAGCATGGCACACAGGTGATTCAAGAAACCGCCAGTGAAATGCGCCGGATTGCGGACAACATCGGCGTCTCCGCCCGGCTGGTGGGCCAACTGGGTGATCGCTCCGAACAGATTACCGCCATCGTCAATACCATCCGCGGCATCGCTGACCAGACCAATCTGCTGGCGCTCAACGCTGCCATCGAGGCGGCGCGGGCAGGTGATCAGGGCCGTGGCTTTGCGGTGGTGGCCGATGAGGTGCGGCAACTGGCAGGGCGGACCAGCGGTTCAACAGCGGAGATTGCCGAGATGATCAGCATGATCTTGTCGGAGACCCGTGATGCCGTTGCCAGTATGAATGCCACTCAGGAAGGCGCGCAGCGTGGTGTAAGCCTGGCTGACCAGGCGGGTTCGGTGATCCTGCAGATTCGCACCAGCACCAGCGATGCCGTACAAGCCGTGAGCATGTTTGCCTCAAAGATGGATGAGTCTGAGGTCATTCCGAAAGCCGCGGTCGGCTGGGTTGGATAATGGCAGTGCGCCAGCCAGCATAGGAGCCGGTCGGCGCACTGAACGCCTTACAAAAGGGTGAACGGGTAGTCGACGATCACCCGCAGCTCATTCAACTTGCCGTCGCGCTGATCGGCATTCGATGAAACCATGGCGTCACGCACGCGCAGCGACAGGTTTTTCGCCGGGCCGCTCTGGAGTACGTATTTGGCCTCCACATCGGTTTCGTGGTGGTCGCCATCCGCGCCGTAGTCGCCGGCATAGGCGCTGTTGGCCGGGGTGTGGGTGCCATTGATGTCCGAGCCGTTGATGTAGCGGGTCATGAAGCTCAGGCCCGGCACGCCATAACTGGCCATGTTCAGGTCATACCGCACGCCCCAGGATTGTTCCCCCGGGCCGTTGAAGTCGCCCCATTGTACCGAGTTGGCCAACAAGACCGAGTCGCCGCCTTCGCCTGCGCCGTTGTCGCCGGTGCCGATGTAGTCGAACGGCGTGTCGCCATGCACTTTCTGGAACGACAAGGTCAGGGTGTGGGCCGCCAGGAACGAATAGGCCGCCGCCACCGAGTAGGTGGTGTTGTTGATTGCCCCGGCTTTGGCGCTGCCGGTGTCGAGGGTGCGGTACAGGTTGCCGTCCAGTGCCAGCGACTGGTCATGCCCCAATGGCAATACGTAATTGAGGTTGGTGTAGTACTGGCGCCAGATATCTTCCAGCTCGCCGGCATACACGGTCGCGCTCAAGGACGGTGTGAAGGTGTATTTGCCGCCGATGAAACTGGCACTGTTGGCGGCCACGTTGGCATAGGTCGCATAGATATCGTGGTCATGGTTGCTGGTCATGCCGCTGTTGGTGCTGGTGAAGTGCCCGGCTTCCAGGTCCAGGCCGGCGATTTCACTGCTGGTCAGGTCAAAACCGGTGGCCGTCTGCGGCAAAATGCGTGTGCCGCCAGTGGCGAAGACCGGTGCGGTGGGCTGCATATCACCGAATTTCAGTTGGGTCTTGGAGACCTTGATCTTCACCGCAGCGCCCACTGAACCGTAGCCACTTGCAGGGTCGCCATTTCGGTCGGTCGGCAGCTCACCGGTGCCCGCATCTGCGTGGGTAGCGTCGAGCTTCATCGCGCCGTACGCATAGGCATCCACGCCAAACCCAATCGTGCCCTGGGTAAAACCCGAGGCGTAATTGAGCATCGCGCCCTGGGTCCAGTCGCGGTTGTCGGCCTTGCCGCTTTGGCGATCGCGATCGAAGTAATAGTTGCGCAACAGGCCGGTAATGCTGCTGCCCTCGATAAAGCCTTTGGAATCTGCCTGGTCGGTGACAGACTCGGCGAGGGCCATTTGGCTGACACTGGCGTACACCGCCAGCGTTAACAGGCTCCACTGTTTTATCATGTTGTTACTTCCCCGGAATAATTAACGCGTGCACAGAAACACCGCATTTTTTGGACGGAACTTAGGTGTTATGGGCAGATGTTTTCAAGTGAGCGACAGGCTGTTTTTATTGTGCTCGACGTGTTTGTCGAGGCTGATTTTTATCATATTTTTCGCCACCTGCAGCGTTGCCGGCGATTAAACTCGATTAATTAAACTTCACTTCTTTTAATCAGCCGCAGGTGTAGCGTTGATAGGGTCTTAGCCGCTCTGCTTCGACAAAAACCTTTGGTTTGCCGCCGCAGGCTCTGCGGCGGATTTTTTAGACGTGGTTAAATAAACTTAGATAAATATTTATAGTCGGAAGTCTCCATCACTGATGGCGATTTGATTCTGCTTGTCTCAATTATTTGTTTGTAACAAGACTGTTGCACATACCCCCCAATAATCCTCTCTCCGACGCCAGCTCCAGGAGACAGGTCATGCAGGTCAACCCGGTCGACAGCACACCCTCAGCGCGCGATAACCCCAATTGGAATAAAGCGGTATCCAGGGCAGTAGACACCCCACCGAGCGACAACCGCCTCGGCCCCGATACAAAGCGCCCTCAGGGTGACTTTCGCACCGCGCAGCAGATCATCGACGAGAACCCTCTGCTGAAAAACCTCGGCAACCAGAGCGGTGTGAAAGACAAGCTGCGTGAGCGCGTGGGGGATTTCGAGCACGATCCGGACGCCGCCTACCGCGCGAGTCGGGTGCTGGAGCACATTGAGAAACTCGATGAAAACGGCAAACCGACCGTTAAACGCTCAGAGTTCAACGAGGCCGGTAATGGCAAGATCGACGGGTTCACCAAGGGCGGTGATGCCCGTCACGGCACTGAAGCCGGGCGCTTGCAGGACTTCGGCAAGTACGGCTGGGACACCCTCAAGGGCGATCTGCCGGTCACACCACCCAAGACGCCGCCCAAAGGCGATGCTCCGTCCAACCATCTGCCCTTGCCGGGAGAAGGCAGGCCGATGGGCGATACCCGCAGCGCGCAGCAGATCATTGAAGACAACCCCTTGCTGAAAAACCTCGGCAACCAGAGCGGCGTGAAAGACAAGCTGCGCGAGCGTGTCGGCGACTTCGAGCACGACCCGGATGCCGCCTGGCGTGCGGCCCAGGTGCTCAATTACGTCGAGAACTACGACGAAACCGGCAAACACATTGAAGGCGCCAACGTCGGCAATGGCAGCATCGACGGCTTCACCAAAGATGGCGAAGCGCGTCACGGCACGGAAGCAGGGCGCCTGCAGGATTTTGGCAAATACGGCTACGACAACCTCAAGGGCCTGGACGGCAACAGCGCCGACGACCAGATAAAGGACTTGAATGCCAAGGCCACTGAAGAGGCGGTCAAGGCGGCCGGTGGCGACGCCTCCAAGGTCGGCGCCGACTATTTTGTCAGCGGCACCAGCAGCGCCAGCGGTGCCGATAAAACGGCGGCGATCATCCAGTTGTCGACCGGCCTGGCCAACTATAAGGCCGGTGCGGATGCGTTCGCGCACCAGGGGCCGGACGGGGCCAATGAGTGGTCCGGCGACGGCAAATCACCCGGCCAGCAGCGCGAAGATTTTATTCACGATGTGCAAGGCCGCATCGACAAACTCAGCAAAGACCCGGACGTGCAGCAGTTCCTCAACACCCAGGGCACCGAGCAATTGCAGAAAAGGGTCGCTGCCGACCCGGCCTTGAAGGCCGAGATGGAACGCCGCCTGGACGCGTCATCGAGCACCGACGCGCTGCAAAGCGCGTTTGCCGCCAAGGGCGTCAGCACCTCGGATGCACTGTCGAGCTTTATCAAATACCCGGACTTCTACGCCCAGGCGTTGGGCAAGCAACCGGACTACAAAAAAGCCCTGGAAAACGCCCCGCAGGCCATCAAGGACAAGGTCAAGGCCGAATACGCGGACATCACCTCCGGCAAACAAATGAACGACCTGATCGCCAGCGGCGTGCCGGCGGACAAAGCGGTGATTCAGTCCGGTGTGAACAAAGCGATCTTCGACGCGGTACTGGATGACAAAACCGTGCAGGCCGGCAGCGCCAGCTTTAACGATGCGGCCGCCAAGATGGGCCGTGAAGACGTGCTCAAAGGCCAGTCCATCGATGATTTCTACCGTGGCCTCGGGGTTACCGGCGCCAATGATCCACGTCTCGAGCAGGTCATCAACGACAACATTGCCGCGTTCACCGCGCCCGGCGAAGCACCGCCCAAGACCGCCGATATCATCAGCGGTATCCGTGCGGTGGAGGACGCCATGCGCGGCGGCGCCAAGTTTGACGACGCCATCAAGAAAGTCCAGAGCACTTGGGGCGGCAAGCTGCCGGCCGGGGTCAGCGCGGCTTACAAGGCCGGGGTCATGCACGGCGTGTCCGGCGTATTGTTGGCCGGCGCCATCGGCACGCGGATCGCCAGCGGCAAGGGCGGCAGCACTGCGCAAACAGTGGGCCAGTCGTTCCAGGCGGCGGGCCTGTTCATGGAAGGCGGCGCCAAATTTGTCCAGGATCAGTTCGACCGCACCCAGCAAGGCACCTACAAGTTTGATGCACCCAAGTTTGTCAAAGATGTAGAGAATATCGGCAAGAGCCTCGGCGGCGTGGCCGGTAACGTGTTGGGCCTGGTCACCGGGGCGCTATCCGCCAAAAACTCGGCCCAGAGTGGCGACAAGGTCGCCGCAGGCTTCCAGGGCACCTTCGCAGGCCTCAACGGTTTGTCCGCCGTCGCCGGTGCGGTGGAAGTCGCCACTTACGTGGTGCCGCGCATTACCACGGTTGCAGCCGGTGTTGCCGAGGCCGCAGGGGCGATTGGCGGGGCTGCAGGTGCGTTGGCGGGTGCCGTGGGCGGCATCGCGGCGGTGGGTGGTTTGATCTACGCGATCATTGCCGACATCAAGGCCGACAATGCGCGTAAGAAACAGCAAGAGGATTGGTACAAAGGGCTCACGGATCAGCTCAATGGTTTCGGCGTGACGCCGCCGCCATTGGACGTCATCATTGCGCCGAAAAATGGCTACGTTGACGTGGGGAATCCCAACGCCAATTACTGACTAACGCGGGCCTTTGCAACCAACACCGTCGAAATGGCGGTGTTGTTGTTTTAGCAGCTTGCCGCGAAAAATGCATGCCCTATCATGGCGCACGCACTCCTCTCTACAAGGACCAGAGGCTCCATGAAAAAACCGTCATACATCCTGCTTGCCACAGTTTTATTGGGGCTCAGTGCCTCAACGCTGGCGGCCGAAGGTTTTATTGGCACCGGCATCAACACCGGTAACGGCTATGAACCGGATGGCCACGGTGGCCTTAGAGGCACCGGGGGGAACCTGGGCGGTGACTATAAGCTGCTTGAAGATGGCTCTCTCATGGGCACCGGCAAAAATAGCGGCAAAGGGTATGTGCCGGCCGATGACGGTGGCCTCAAAGGCATCGGCTACAACAATGGTCGCGGGTTTGCCCCGGATGGCTCGGGCGGCTACAAGGGCACCGGCTATAACTCAGGCGAGGATTACCGGTCTGACGGCAAAGGCTATTTTCGCGGCAACGGCACAGCCTCGGGCGCCAGCTGGCGGTCCGATGGACAAGGCGGCTATGAGGGCACCGGCGAATACCGCAAGCGTGGGTATAAGTCTGATGGCCGTGGCGGCTATATCGGGACGGGCAAAAACGAGGGGCGGGGCTTGAGTCCGATGGCCGGGGCGGATTTATCGGCACGGGTGACAACGCGGGTGGCGGCTGGGAACCTGATGGGGACGGCGGCTACAAAGGCACCGGCAATAACCGGGGAGAGCGCTGGAAACCTGATTGAGGCCGCGCTCACCCCGTGAGCCCGGTGCTGATTGTTTCAATCAGCACCGTTGCGACCCTTACTCCTTAACGTCCATGAACTCTGCAGCCCATGCCACGTAGCTCTCCGGCAACGTGTAGGTATGCGTCAGTTCAGTCGCGCTGAGGTTCGAGGTGCTGCTGGTCATCTTGCGCTGGGCGCGCAAGCTGTCGTAAGTCGCCTTGATCGACGCAAAGTAGGCGCCGTGCCCGGCCACCACAATGCGCACGCCCAGGCTGGCCAGGCGCTCGCTGTCATTGAGCTTCGGATTGCCGTAGGTCACCAGCATCAGTGGCACGGTGAGGTTTTCTGCGATCTGCTCAAGGTGCTCGAAGTCCTTGACGCCAACCATGCAAATGCCGTCAGCACCGGCGTGTTCATAGGCCTTGGTACGGGCGATGACATCTTCGGTCGGCAACACCCCTGCGTTGGTCCGGGCGATGATCGACAGCTGCGGATCGACACGCGCCTCCAGCGCTGCCTTGACCTTGCCGATGCCTTCCTCGACAGAAATCAGGTCGGTGGATTTACGGCCAAACTGGGCGGGCAACAGCGTGTCTTCAATCGTCAGTGCGGCCACGCCGGCACGCTCAAGCTCCTCGACGGTGCGCATCACGTTCAGGGCATTGCCGTAACCGTGGTCGGCGTCAGCGATGAAAGGCAGTTGGGCGACACGGCCAATCCGGGTGGCCTGCTCGACGAACTCACTCAGCGTGATCAATGCAAAATCCGGTGCGGCCAGTACCTGCAAAGACGCGACTGAGCCACCCAGGATACCGACCTCAAACCCCAGGTCTGCCGCGATACGGGCGGACATGGGGTCGAAAACGGAGGCGGTTTCAACGCACATTTTCTTTGCAAGCAATTCACGGAAGTTGCGGCGCAACGCTGAGTGAGAAATCTTCGGCATGTTCTTTCCTGGCTCTGTCATCGTCGAGTGACGATCAATGTCTATTCATGGTGATGCCAGATTACCATGCACACGAACCGGGGATTATGACGTTTGAGCATGGGGTAGGCGCCCAACACATGGATTGTTGCTTCACGCTTGGGGGCTGGACAAGGCGATAAGGCGCTTTCTGCGCCTCATCATCCATACGCCTGCTGGGCCGTGCCTGCCTCGTGACGGTGCGTCGCGCCAATAAACAGGTACATCGCCGGCACCATGAACAACGTCAACAGCGTGCCGATCGACAGCCCGGCGAAGATCACCAGGCCCATATCATGCCGCCCGGCCGCCCCGGCGCCGGAGGCCCAAACCAGTGGCACCACGCCCAGCACCATCGCGGCCGTGGTCATCAGGATCGGGCGCAACCGCACCGCGGCCGCTTCTTCAATCGCCTCACGCTTGCTGCGGCCTGCGCGCTGCAACTCGTTGGCGAACTGCACGATCAGAATCCCGTGCTTGGTGATCAACCCCAAGAGAGTCACCAGGCCGACCTGGGTGTACACGTTAATAGAGGCATAGCCCATGGTGATAAACGCCAGCGCGCCAAACAGGGCCGGCGGCACCGAGAACAGAATCACCACCGGGTCACGGAAACTCTCGAACTGGAAGGCCAGGGCCAGGTAGACGATCAGAATCGAGAACAACAGCAGGCCGACGAACCCGCCTGACTCCTGTATGAATTGGCGCGATTCACCCGAGAAGTCGGAGGTGTAACCCGAGGGCGCAACCTGGGTCAGGATCGTGTTCAGCTTGGCCAGCAGCTCGCCCTGGGCCACACCACTGACGCCCGAAAGCGTGGCCGAGTTGAGTTGCTGGAAGTGGTTGATCGATTCCGGCTGCGTCGAGGTCTCGATATGCGCCACCGTACGTGCCTGGATCATGGCGCCTGCGGGTGTGCGAATGTAGTAGTCGAGAATTTGCTCGGGGTTGAGGCGATCCACCTGCAACACCTGGGGAATCACCTTGTAAGAGCGCCCGGCGGTGGAGAAGTAGTTCACGTAGTTGCCACCCAGTGCGGCAGACAAGGCGGCACCCACGTCGGCTTGGGTCATGCCCAGCGCGGCAATTTTTTCGCGGTCCACCACCAGCTTGGCTTGCGGCTTGTCCAACTTCAAATCCATGTCGGAAAACCAGAACAGCTGCTGTTTTTGCGCCTCGGCCATGACTGCCTGCGCGACTTCATTGAGGTTTTCCACCGAGTCGGTGGTGGTGATCACAAATTGCACCGGCAGACCTTGGGCGCCCGGCAGTGACGGCAGCGGAAAGGCCGCGATCGTAGCGCCGGGCACCTGACTCCATTTTTGCTGCAGATCCAGGATCAACTGAGCTTGGGAGCGCGTGCGATCACCCCAGGTCTTGAGCAACACGCCGCCCAGGCCCTGGTTAAGGGCAGGCAGGCCGGTCAGCTGGAACATTTGCGCGTATTCCGGCTCTTTGTTAGCGATCTGGAAAGCCTGGTCGGCGATCCGTTCCATCTGTTGTGGCGAGGCCGTCGGCGGGCCTTTGATCTGCATGAAGACCAGCCCTTGGTCTTCGGTGGGGGACAGCTCGCTTTTGGCGGTCATGCCGCTGGCGGCGACCAGCAGGAACAGCACAAAACCAAACGTGACCAGCACCGGCCAGATGTCCAGGCCGCCTGACAGGACGCGGTGGTAACGCCCGCGTAGCCAGTCAAAGTAGTGGTCGAGCCGGCGTGCGAAACGACCTTCTTCCTGCCCGGTTTTGAACAGCTTGGAGGTCATCATTGGTGAGAGGGTCAACGCGACCACGGCCGACACGGTCACCGCGCCCGCCAAGGAGAAACAGAACTCCTTGAACAGTGCCCCGGTGAGCCCACTGCGCAGCCCGATAGGCACATACGCGGCAATCAACACCACCGTCATCGCGATAATCGGGCCACCCAGTTCCCGCGCCGCCAACAGCGCCGCCTCGAGTACGCCTTTGCCTTCCTCCTTGATATGGCGGTCGACGTTTTCCACCACAATAATCGCGTCGTCGACCACCAGGCCAATCGCCAATACCAACGCGAGCAGGGTCAGCAGGTTGATGGAATACCCCAGCAGGTACATGACAAAGAATGTGCCGACCAGCGACAGTGGTATCGCCACCAGCGGCACAACCACTGCGCGGAACGAGCCGAGGAACAGGTAGATGACCACCGACACAATAATCATGGCCTCAACCAGGGTCTTGACCACCTCGTAAATCGAGGTGTTGATGAACGCGGTGGAGTCATACACGATGTCGCCGCGCACGCCGGTAGGCAGTTGCGACTGCAGTTCGGGGAAGGCCTCGCGCACACTGTCGGCGACGGTCAGGATGTTCGCGGTAGGCGCCACCTTGATCCCGATGAACACTGAACGCTTGCCGGAAAACGCCACGCTGCTGTCATAGCTTTCGGCGCCAAGGGTCACGGTCGCGACATCTTCCAGGTACACCAGCGCGTCGCCTTTCTGCTTGATCACCAGCCGTTTGAACTCATCCACCGTGTGCAAATCCGTCCCCGCCGTGAGGTCCACCGTCACGGTTTGCCCTCGCGTCGATCCGACGGCAGACAGGTAGTTGTTGTTGGCCAGGGAGGCGGCGACGTCCTGCGCGGTTACGTTATGTGCCGCGAGTTTGTCCGGGTCCAGCCAGGCACGCAGGGCAAACTGGCGCCCGCCGAGGATCTCGGCGGTTTGCACGCCCTGGATCGAATCCAGCTTGGGTTTGACCACCCGCACCAGGTAGTCGGTGATGTTATTGGTGGGCAGCGTGTCGCTGTAGAAACCCAGGTACATGGCGTCTGTGGTCTGGCCGACGGCGATCGTGAGCACCGGCTCCTGAGCCTGGGCCGGCAGTTGGTTCTTGACCGAGTTGACCTGGGTATTGATCTCGGTGAGGGCCTTGCTCGCGTCATAGTTCAGCCGCAGCGTGGCGGTGATGGTCGAGACACCGGTGATGCTTGATGAAGACAGGTAGTCAATGCCCTGGGCCTGGGCAATGGCCGACTCCAGCGGCTGGGTAATAAAGCCTGCGACCGTGGACGCGTCCGCACCATAGTAGGCCGTGGTGATGGTGACCACGGTATTTTCGGTCCGTGGCCATTGGTTTACGGGCAATTCAAAGATCGAGCGCAGCCCCAGGATCAAGATGAATAGCGACACGACCACGGCCCAGACCGGTCGCTGAATAAAGGTATCGGTAAGTTTCATGGGACACCTTTAATGTTCTTGGGGAGTCGGAGCCGGGTCGTTCAGCGGTGCGGTGCTGTTATCGACCTTCACCGCCGAGCCGTTTTTGAGTTTCATCTGGCCACTGGTGATCAACAGATCGCCTTCTTTCACGCCGGACAGGATGGCAACCTGATCACCACGGGTCGGCCCAGTCTTGATGAAGGTTTGTTGCGCGGTGAGCACCTCATCGCCCTTGTCATTTTTGCTCGACGTGGCGATGAACACCGTGGTGCCGTAAGGGTTATAGGTGACCGACGTTTGTGGCACGGTGAGGTAGCGCTGGGTCGTACCCGAGTTGACCACCGCGCGGGCAAACATGCCGGGCACCAGGTTTTGTTTGGGGTTTTCGACGGTGGCTTCGACCGTGACGTTGCGTGTGGTTGAATCGAACTGGGTGTCGATGGTGCTGATCCTGCCCGTGAAGGTCTGTTTGGACAGGCCATCGGCCGTCACCGAAACCGCTTGGCCGATGGCGATAGACTCCAGCTGGGTTTGCGGCACCGAGAAGTCAATGTAGATCGGGTCAAAGGTCTGCAACGTGGCGATTTTGTCGCCGGGGTTGAGGTACTGTCCGGGGTTGACGCTGGTAATCCCGATGCGCCCGGCAAACGGTGCGCGAATAGTTTTTTTCGCCACCAGCGCCCGTTGCTGTTCTGCGGCGGCGAGTTTGGCCTTCAAGTCGGCAGTGTCGGTATCAACCTGGGCCTGGGACACCGCGTTTACCGCCAGTTGCGCCTTGTCACGCTTGAGCACGATCACGGCCAGGTCGGCCGTGGCTTCAAGCGAGTGAAGTTGCGCGATGTCGGCGTCGGCATTCAACTGCACGAGCAGTGCCTGGGCCTCGACGCCTTGCCCGGGTTTGAAGCCGATGGTGCGCACGATACCGCCGACTTCGGTGGTTACATCCACCCCGCGCACCGCCTTCATAGAGCCCACGGCGGAGACACTCGGTTGCCAATCGCTGAAGGGCACCTGCATGGCCGTTACAACAGCGGCGGGCAAGGGCACTTTTGACTGGGCAATCAGCGCTGAAATCTGCACGAATTTCACCCCGGCAATGATCGCGACTATCACCACGACCACCCCGATCATGATCAGCATCGGCCGCCACAGTCGCTGCTTGCGTGGGTTGCCTGGCGGGGGTGGTGGGGCAGAGGCAGGGTTGACTTCAGCCATGGGGGTTCTCGCTGTTTCAATGATTCAATTCAGTTGAGCCGCGCCGCATCGGCAGGCGCCGCCTTGGTCTTGGCCGGCATGATTTCTTGCCACGACGGCAGGCCGAAGCGATCCGGGCGACCCTTGGTGGCGGGGTCCACATCCGCGCGGTTCCACCAGCCGCCACCCAATGCCTGGAACAGCGCAGTGGTGTCGCTGTACCGGGCGGCCTGAGCCTTGACGCGCGCCAGTGCCGTGTTCTGGTAGGTTTGTTGGGCGGTCAGCAGGTTGATGTAAGCCACCGCCCCGAGGCGGAACTGGGCCTGCACCAAATCCAGGTTGGCCTGTGCGGAATGTTCAGCCGCGACTTGCTGGTTGAGCGCGTCGGCGTCAGCCTCCAGCGCCCGGAGGGCATTGGCCACATCCTGAAACGCCGTAATCACCGTGCCGCGATAGCGCGCCGCCGATTCGTCATAGGCCGCCACGGCGGCACGTTTGCGATGTTCGAGGGCGCCGGCATCAAATATCGGTTGGGTGATCGAGCCGGCAAGGCTCCAGACGCCGGAGCCTGCTGAAAACAGCTTGGTGCCGCTGGTCACCGTAGACCCCAAAGACCCGGTAATGCTGAATTGCGGCAACTGGTTGGCGACGGCCACGCCAATGTTGGCGCTGGCCTGATGCAGTTGAGCTTGTGCAGAACGCACATCCGGCCGCTGGCCGACAATGGCCGAGGGCAAGCTCAGCGGCAGTTCTTGCGGGAGTTGCAGAGACGCGAGGTTGAAGCGCTCGCCTCGATCCTGATTTGGAAATCGGCCCAGGTAAGCCATCAATTGGTTACGCGTTTGCGCCAATTGTTTTTGCAGGGGCGGCAAGGTGGCGCGGGTTTGCGCCAGTGCGGTCTGCTGCGTGAGCACGTCGGCATCACCGATGGCGCCGAGTCGGCGCTGCGCCTGCAGCAGGTCCAGTTGGTCGCTCTGGAGTCGGATGATTTCTTCGGTGGCGGCGACTTGATCCCGCACAGACGCCAGGCTGATGGCGGTATTGACCACATTGGAGGTCAACGTAAGGTACGTCGCCTCCAGCTGGAAGCGTTGGTACTCGGCTTGCGCTGTGGTCGATTCAATTTGCCGGCGGGTGCCGCCGAAGACGTCCGGGGCGTAGGAAACGCTCAGCGACGCGGAGCTCACCGTGAGAATCGGCGACTCGGGGAGGCCAGACGTGGCCCCGGAGACTTTCTCGCGGGTTTTCTGAACGTTGCCGCTCACCGAGGGAAACAGCGACGCCTGGTCGGCGTAGACCAGCTCGTTGGCCTGGCGCAGCGCTGCTTGTGCGGCGCTCACATCGGGGTTGGCACGTAAGGCTTCTTCGACCAGAGCGTTCAACGCCGGCGAACGGAACAGCGTCCACCATTGCCCGGGAATATCCATCCCGGCGATCAACCGCTGCGCCGCGCCGCCGACGGCGATGTCGGCCTGGGCAGTGGTGGTGAGTTTTTCCCGCGAGTAGTCGGCATTCGCGGCCACATCGGGCCGTGTGAAATCAGGCCCGACGGTGCAGCCGGCGAGGACAAGGCACAGCAGGCTCAACGAGGCCAGAAGGTGTGAGGGTCGAAAAAGCGCACAGGCTGGCGCCACAGGGTGCGGTCCCGATGCAGGCTGCCGAGGCTGCTCTTTCATATTCACTCTGATTAATCAGTTGGTTAACTGCTTGTTTGTTCAGCAATGAGTGCAGGTGCATCAGGCCGGCCCGCTTGGCGTGACGGGGTTCAAGTCACGCGGGGCGCGTGGGTTGAACGTTAATTCAAGAATGGCGTAACCGCCAATAGATGCAATCTTCAGCGGGGGGTGTTGGGTGAGGGTTGCGCCTATCTTGCCGGTACCGGGTGGCTGCCCCATTGCGCATAACTGCTGTGCGGCGTGAGGGCTTAATCGCCCGGCGCGCGATCACTATAGTTTGTTCACCGTCGCAACGCCCTGCGAGGCGCTGCGCAACCCAGCCGAAGAGTGAGGTGAACATCATGAACAGCGAATTCAAGCCCGACCACAACCACGCGCTGCCGAGCCATCAAGCGGACGTCGAATACTTTGAATACAGCAAAGCGGCCAACCCCATCAGCGCCAATCTGATTACCCGAATTCCGTACCACAACTTTCCGGCATCGCTCTATGACAGCGGCCCCTCACGGGTGGTAGCGCTCGACCTCAGTGATGCACTGGGCTGCGAAGGCCCGGCCACCGGCCCGGGGCTGTGTGCCAATTTCATTCGCCTGAACGCCGGCGACGCACTGACGCTGCACCCCAACGCGACTTCACAAGTGTTCTATGTGATTGCCGGGGAGGGCCGTGTCGTGCAGGGCGAGCACGCTATCGAATGGTCAACCGGCTGTTTTATCGCATTGCCGGGCATGCTGGAAGCCCGCTTCAGTGCATCACAGGATGCGCGACTGTACTACGTGCACGATGAGCCGCTGCTGCGCTACCTGGGGGTGACGCGCAGCACCGACCGCTTCGTGCCAACGCTGTACCCCGCAGCACTGGCCAACCAGAAATTGCGTGAAGCGGCAGATGATCCACATGCCCAGGATCGCAGCCGTATCAGTATTTTGCTGGGTAATCGCAACTTTCCCCAGACCCGCACGGTGACCCATGTGCTCTGGGCAATGTACGGCATTCTGCCGGCGGGCTCGATTCAAAAGCCGCACCGGCACCAGTCGATTGCACTCGACTTCATCATCGACTGCCCCGAGGGGTGCTATTCACTGGTCGGCACTGAGCTGGATGCCGACGGCCAGATCCGCAATCCGGTGCGCGTTGATTGGGCGCCTGGCCTGGCGTTTGTGACGCCACCGGGTTACTGGCACGCCCACTTCAACGAGTCCGACCAGGAAGCCTTCCTGATTCCTATCCAGGACGCCGGGCTGCAAACCTATTTGCGCGCGTTGGATATTCGGTTCAGCTGACAGGCCATTAAGGCACCGCCCTGGCCTTGTTGCCGGGCGGTTTTAGCGTTTCCAGTAAGGTGTATCACCCAACTGCTCGACGATAAAGTCGATAAAACACCTTACCTTGGACGACACGATTCGCTTCGGCGGATAGACAAACCACACGGCATACGCCTGCTCTGCGCCACGGATTTCCCATTGCTCCAGCCAGACCTGCAATTCACCCGCTGCAATACTCTTGGCCACCAGCCAGTCAGGCAGCAACGCATAGCCCAACCCCTGGCGCGCGGCGATTAACTGAGCGTCCAGATCGTTGATCCGCACACCGTCGTTATGCACCCGTGGCAACAGTTCGTCGGCGCGGGCAAACGCAAAGTGCCCAGCGGCATTCGTACTCACGATGGCAGGCAGGCCCGCGAGGTCTGCGGGCGTTGCCGGAGCCGGGTGTTCCATGCAAAAAGCCGGGCTTGCCACCAGCCAATACTTGCCGTCGCAGATCTTACGGGCTTTGAGCGTGGAGTCGGGAAGGGCGCCAATGCGTATGGCAAGGTCCACGCCTGAATGGATCAGGTTGACCTGGTCGTCATCCAGTACAAGCTCCAGCTTGATCTGCGGATAGCGGGCCAGAAACAGGTTCAAGACCGGAAGGATATGGTGGCGGGCAAATGCGGGCGGCAAGTTGAGTTTAAGTAACCCTCTGGGTTCCTGGTTCAGTGCCGAGGTTGCCGCTTTGGCTTGTTCAAGTTCATCCAGCACCCTGCGGGCGTGCATCAGAAATGTCTGGCCGCCTTCCGTCAGGTGCAGCATGCGCGTGGACCGGTTGAACAAGGCGATGCCCAGGTCCTGCTCAAGATCCTTCACGTAGCGTGAAACCGTTGACGCCTTGATGCCGAGCCGCTCGGCGGCACGGGAGAAGTTATTGCCTTCAGCGGCTTCGACGAAGGCGGTTAGCGCAGTGAAATAGTCCAAGTGCCGCCTCGCTATTTAGGATGGGGAGAGGCGCTCAGGTTACCGGCTCTTGTCGGGCGCGGCCATTCACATCCTGCAACCCCATTCAGCGAGGTACTGCAAAAAAGCAATCTGTAAGCATTGTTCAATGGTTGTTCCAAACACAGGTAGACGAAGGCTACAGGGCGATAGGACCCTGCAGCCTTCGTTGCCGTCTTATACCTTTGGCGCCAACCACGAATCTTCGGCTTCAATACCGTCTGGCTCGTAGGTCCAGGTGATTTTTTCGTAGGTAAACGCCAGGTCTTCCATGTGCCCCATTTGCTTGTTGTTCGGGTCCAGGCAGTTCGGCGTCCATGACTTCATCGACACCAGCACCGCATTTTCAAGCTTCGCGGTGTAGTACTTCTCCTCGGTGCCTTTGGGCGAGATGCGATAGAACTCCAGGGAGACGGTTTTCATTTGCTCGCCGGACGTCAAGGCCTGGTAGAGCTTGGGCGAGGCCTTGTCGATTTCCTTGGTCAGGGTCATTGCGCCATGCACGCGCTTGCCTGTAGGAAGCCCGGTTTGCGGGTTTTTCGGGATTTCGATGGTGTGGTCTACGGCCTGCAGAAGGATCTTTCCTTCGTGGCCCTGGACTTTGGTCGAACCTTCGATTTTGCCTTGGTTCTGGCCTTCCAGCGTGAGATAGCAGGGCATGGGCATAACGAGCACTCCAGTTCATTAAGTAAGGTGAACGTACGCGATGGCCTTCAAGCCGCTTCGCGATGGAGTCAGATTACTGAGGGCCGGCAACCGCGACCCTCCGGTGAAGACCTGAATCATTCTTGAGCGCACACGCCCAGCTTGAACGCCCATTGGGTAAGGTCCGCGGCGTTGTGCGCATCCAGCTTTTTCATCAGGTTCAAGCGGTGGGTTTCGACCGTTTTCAAGCTGATGCATAACAGCTCGGCGACATCGCGGTTACGCGCGCCTTCAGCCACCAGCTTAAGGATCTGGCGCTCGCGATCGGTCAGCGTGATGCCTGGCTGTGCGCTCGCGTTTGCCCGCAGCGCTGCGACCTGGTCGGGGTTCAAGTCGGCATCCAGAAACGGCCGGCCCGCGAGCAACGTGGCAATGGCCGCCCTGAGCACCTCACTGGTGCTGCTTTTGAGGACGTAACCATCCGCGCCGGCATCCAGCGCCAAGGCGGCGTTTTGTTCACTAAGACGAGCCGTGAGGGTCAGGACACGAATAGCTGGCCAGCGCTGGCGTATCAACGGCAAGGCAGAAAGGCCATCCATCACCGGCATGTTCAGGTCCAGCAGCAGCAAGTCCGGCTCCAGGGCGCGGCACACGTCCAGCGCCTGGCGCCCATTCTCGGCGTCCCCGACAACCCTGACTCCAGGCGCGTCAAGGAGCAGGGCACGCAAACCCTCACGCATCAGCGGGTGGTCATCTACCAGCACAATCCGATAGTCAGCCATAGGTCATCCTGTATGAGGGGTGTATCAAAAAAGCCGCACGCATGCGGTCTCAAGACTGCGTAATGCGGCTTCGCAGTCAGCGTGTTTTTGTTGTTCTGCACTGTCTTCAAGCTGGCGGCCGAGGTGCTCCAGCTCCCGCTCACCGAATTGCCCGCAGGTGCCTATAAGGGTGTGTGCCAGTTGCGCCAACTCCGCGTAATCCGCCACGTCGCACGCCTCGCGCAGCGCACCCAGCAAGCGTTGCGTGTCAACCCGAAACAGCTCGCGCAGGCGCGGTTCGGTGAGCGGCGAGACGGCTGGCTCAGTGGCCTGCACCCGTAGAGGGCCAATGGCACCGGCGGGCATCGGCGCAGGTTCCATGCCGCGCTTGAGTTGCCAGGCAATGGCGGTTTCCAGTGCCCTGAACAGCTGCCCGGGCAGCACCGGTTTCGCCAGGTAGGCATTGGCACCCTGGCGCAGGAAACCTTCGCGATCACCTTCCATGGCGTTCGCTGTCAGTGCAATGACCCAGATATCTTCATCGAGCACCCCATTCGCCCCCGAGCGCAGCTTGCCGATGGTTTCCAGCCCACCCATCACCGGCATTTGACTGTCCATCAAGACCACGTCGAAGATCACTTTGCTCATCAGCTGCAAGGCTTGTTCCCCATTGCTCGCGCACTGGAAACGATGGCCGAATCGTTCAAGGTACAGGCAGGCGATTTCACGGTTGGTGGCGACATCGTCTACCACCAGAACATTGAGTTGATACGCTTGGCCAAGCAGTGTGTCCATGTCCTCGCGTACCGGCGGTACGATCACTTCATCCGGAGCCAGGGGCGGGAAGGGCAGCACCAGGGTAAACGTCGACCCATTGCCGGGGGTGCTTTTGACCCCGAGCTCGCCGCCCATGAGTTGCGCCAGGCGGTGGCTGATTGAAAGGCCCAACCCGGTACCGCCGTATTCGCGAGTGGTGGAGGCATCGGCTTGGCGAAAAGCATCGAAAATCTGTGCCTGTTTGTCCTCGGCAATGCCAATGCCGGTGTCTTCGACGCTAAAACCCACGGTGATCCCCGGCCCCTTCCACACCAGTAACCGCACAGAACCACTCGGGGTGAACTTGATGGCATTGCCGAGCAAATTGAGCAATATCTGCCGCAAGCGCAAGGGGTCACCCTTGACGCCCGCCGGTACGTCGCTGGCCACTTGCACGGTCAGGCGCAGCTGCTTCTCTTGCGCACTCGGCACCAGCACGTTGATCGCCTCGGTAACCAACGCAACCACGTCGAACGCCGTGTGTTCCACGATAAGGTTCCCTGACTCTATTTTGGAAAGGTCAAGAATGTCGTTGATCAACGCCAGCAGCACATCGCCGTTATCTCGGATAGACCCCACGAAGCGCAGCTGTGGTGTGTCCAATGACGTGTCAGCGAGCAAATGGCTCATGCCGATGATCGCGTTGAGCGGGGTACGGATTTCGTGGCTCATGTTCGCCAGGAACTCGCCCCTGAGCAGGTTGGCCCGGTCGGCGCTCTGCCACGCTTCGCGCAGCTCGCAGGTGCGCGCCTGCACCTGGCTTTCAAGCCCCAGGCGCTCGGTGTGAACGGTGTCGAGCAGGTCGTTATAGGCTCGGGCAAAGCGTCCCAGCTCATCGTCGTGTACCACCGGCAGGCGGCGAGTCAGGTCATCGGAGTGTCGGGTTTCTTCGATGGCCTGGGCAAAGCCGGCCAGCGGGCGCGCCAGTTGTTGGCGCAGTACGGTGAGCAGGCCCAGGGTCAACAGCACCAAACCGATCAACGCAAACGGCGCTTCGTTCATGATCAGTTGCAAGGTGTTGGCCTGCAGGCGCGCTCGCGGGTAAAGCGACACCAGGTACCAGTCCAGCACGTCCAGGCGCGCGACCACCGCAGTGCCATGGTTGAGCTTCAGTAGCTGGGGAAAGGTGCCTTTCATGTCCAGGCCGGGTAACGGCGTCGTCAGGTAACGGTACTCTTTGGGTGCCCCTCCGGGCAGCGTGGCGATGGGCAGCCCGGTGTGGTCGATAATGAAACCGTTGTAGCCGCGCAGTAACTGCGACATGCGCGCAAAACGGTCATTGAGCTGCAGGTCGTAGCCGGTGATGACTTCCACCTTGCCGTGCTTGTCGCGGCCGATGGCGGCCACAGTGATCAGTTGTTGCCCGGTATGGGGGTCATAGACAGGCCCGTCCCAGACAATGTCGGCCTTTGTATCCGGCAGGCGCTTGCTCAAGTCCCGCAGATAGTCGGCACGGCTGGCGGTAAACCCCTTGACGGGGTAGGGGCCGGTGGAAAAGGCAGCGCCGATGCCCGGGAAGTAGAAAAACGTATCCACGATCATCGACAGGCCCGCCGCGCCATAGGCTTCGGCCGCCACTGCTGCACGGGGTAACTTGGTCGACGGTGCGGCGCCTGGGTCGGGCAGCCAGCACAGCGTACTGCGCGGCGTCGGTATATCGATTTCTTCGGTCGCCGGGCTGCGCCACAGTCGCAGTAACCGGCGGGCGCCATCGGCGCTTTCCTGCAAATCATCGTTATCGACGCGCGTGATCAACTCCACGCGTTGGCTGAGCTCCTGCAGCGACTCGCGCTCCAGTTGATGGTAGACGCGCCACGCGCTCAGCCCGGTTGCAACACACCAACTGCCGGCCAGAACCACGACCAGCACGCAGGTAATGCGCAAAGCCAGTGACCGGCGCCATAGTTTTCTCATTCAGGTGGGGCCTTGGTATCCGCTGGCCATACGGGGGACGGGATACCCGACCAGCCATAGGCAATCTGTGCCGGTGGTGCCTGCGCGGCCAAACGCCGTTCAGCAACGCTGCCTTGCGCGGCTTCACCCACTGCGTTAGCGGCGTCCTGGGTATCCATGGCCGTCAGTTGGTCACTGATGGTTTTCAGTTGTTCATTGATCGCCTTGGACTGGCTGTCGGCAGCCTGGGTTTGTTGGTCGGTTTGTAACAACGTATCCGCCCCGGTATATCGATAGGTGAGTGTCAGCTGGGTAATGTTATCGCTGGCCATCAAGTCACGCTGGTCAGGAAAGTCGTCCGGGGTAAGGGTGCGTAGGCCACTGGAAAATGACTGCAGGAAATCGATGAACCCATGCTTGCCAGGCCAGCGTTTAGTCAGCGTGTAGTGTGCAAAACGCACCTGCAGGCTCACATCGCCGCACGCGCCTGGCGTCCAGGTGAAGGATTCGCTGGTGGGGAAATTGAAGTTATCCAGGACGGTTGAATGGCTGCTGCATTGCAACGTCAGTCGGGTTTGCTGCGGTAATTGCCTGGCGCCCAGGTTGATCGACACCGGTGTGGCCTGAATGCCGACCACGGAGGCACTGGTTGGCAGGCTGAGCTGGGGCTGCAACGCTGCCAGCTGTGCCTGCAACTCTTTTTCAGCCGTTTGCAGGTTTTGCCGTTGCGCCTGGCGCACAGCCTGTTGCGCACCTGTTTGGCGCTTGGCGGCTGCGAGGTCCGACTGGGCATGTTGCATGCGGCCAATGTAGGCAAGGAAGGCACTGTTCATTGGCACTTTCTGGCCCAATGCAATAACCGGTTTAAACCCCTGCGCATCTTGCTGGATGAAGGTCTTGATTGGCCCATTGAGAAACCGCGGGAGTTGGCCGCGCTCGCCATAGAGTGCGTCATTCATCAACACCGGGTCGTGCACGCCCTCCACTGCGCCCAATACCTGGCTGTTCCATTGCTGCTGCAATTGGCTGGCGGCAATCTGGCCGGCATAGGCCATCTCGAAATCCAGGCCACCGGAGGCCAGTTTCCAGACGAGCGATTCGCGCGCGTCACCTTGCGTCAATTGGTTACGCAAAGCGTCGCGCAGGTCTTGAGCTTCCCACAGGGCAGCGGACTTGATTGTCGGGTCGTTGCCAAAGCCCCAATTGTCGAGGGCTACCTGGAACGCCTGTGCATCGCTCTTGCGCAGGTCAGTGGCTACCGCCTGCAATTTTTGATTGAACTGGCTAAGTACCTTTGCCTGCCTCATATCACTGTTCACGGCATCCACGCCCTTGGCGACAGAGCCGCTGCTGGCGACATCCTTGATTGCGTTACCGCCCAGTTCATTGGCGATGCGCAGGTGTCCGAGCAGGCCGCTGTTATCCGCTGCGGGGGTTTCTTGCGCCAACTCAAACAGGCGGTTCATGTGCACGCTCAGTTGCGCCCACAGCCTGCGATTGGCCGCCGGAATCAAGGCGAAACGCTCGGCAGTGCGTTGCAGCAGTTGACGGTAAGGCGCACGTGCCGTGCCGACGGTACTGAGGGCGTCGCGCCATTGTGCTTGGCTGGTCATCCGGGCTTGATCCATCGAAAGGTAACCTTCGATAAAACGATACCAGGCATCCTGCGTGTCATCCTGGTACTGCACAAGAAAATGCTCACGTTGATTTTTCCATAATGCCTGATTACCCGTCGCGGCGATCAGCTCATCGATGAATCCCAGAATCGCGCTGCGCCCTTCAAAAGTAAATGCGCGGGGTAGCGCAGCGTCGGCGTCTTTCGGCACCTGCGAGTAGTCAGAATAGCGAAGCGTGGGCAATTGCGGCTGTTGGTCAGCCCAGGCTTCCAACCAGGACAATGAACGATTGGCAAGGCCCAGGCCGTTAAGCTGGCGCAGCGCGTTAGCGCGGTCCTCCACCAAGGCTCGCTCGTCGGTTTGCCAGTTCAGGTAAGCCTTGAAGCTGCCACTCAACGATTGCACCAGCGTCGCACTGGGCACCTGGTCCGGTAAAAATCGCCGTAGCAGCGGCAGCAGTTCCTCGCCAGGGCCTGGCAAGGCATTCAGGGCGCCGCCGGCGAGGCGCGCATTGATCAAGTTGATGCGCCGAACCAACAGCTCCGTGTAGCTGGCGATCAGGGTGTCGTCGTTGCTGGTCGCAATCGCCTGCAACTGATCAGGCAGCAGCGTCATGAACAAGGGGCGCTGCACGTTTTTATCGAACCCGGCCACGTATCCGGCACGGTCGAACTGAATCACTTGATTGACCCGGTTGTGGAACGGCAGCCAGCGCTTCCAGCTCGGCGTCACATCATGCTCAAGGTTCTCAATGAACTGGTGATACTGGTCAAACGTGTGCAGATCCCGTTCCAACCCCTTATCGAAAGTGCTGGTGGGCGGCCATTTTTGAGCGATCAGGTCCAGTTCGTGACTGACATGATTGCTGGAATACATCAGCAGGACGGCGCAGGCGCCGCATCCGACCAACCACAGCACGACGGCGGCATGCCCTGTCAAGCGGCGCCAGTGCCGCCAACCGTCGATGGCGCGGTACGCGAAGCGTTGCGAAGGCAGTACACGGTCGAACAGTTCATGGCTGAACCAGCCGACCGTGCTGCCATCTTCCTCAACCCCCTCGGCGGTTAAAAACAGACCGGACAACAGGGGCGGGGCGCAGTAAGGGTTGCTGGCGAAGGCGGGCAACAATAGTTGTTCCAATGCCGGGCGCAGCGCGGCGACACGCTCGGGAAAATGCAGTGCCTGGGCGTTGGGCAGCAGCCGTTGCCCAAGGTCGACCCGCAGTTCGAAGAGACGACGGCCGATTTCACCCAGTACCTTGTCCAGGAATGCGCGCGCGTCTGCATCGCCCCCATCGACCAGCAGACCGAGCGCCTGCTGGCGTTGATTCTGAGTGAGGCTGGCGGCCCATTCCGGCATGCCGTCAATGCGTTCAGCGCCGGTAAGAACCAGGTACACCGGCAGGCGTGCTCCGAATACCTTCACCAGATCGTCCAGTTGGCGGCGCAGATTCTGCCCAAGCGCGGTCAGGTGAGCCTTGTTCTTGTCTTGCAGAGATTCAATCGCAACCTCCAGAATCACGCCGTTCAGCGGTTCGCGCCGCCGTGAACGCAACAGTCGCAACAACAGGCGTTTCCAGGCACTGGCACTATCGAGCAAGCGGCTGGACGGGTCGAGTACCACGGCATTCTCAAAAAACCACCAGTCAAGTACGTCGCCGGGTGAGGTGCTCGCCTCATGCCGTGCTGAACGCAATGGCGTATCCAGGCCGCTACGCGCCAACAGTGTGCTTTTGTCGCGTGTGGTATCCCCGAGCAGCATGAACCAGGGCAGGGCATAGAGTGCAGAGCCAAACTGGCCCGACTGGCCCAAACGTGACTGGCGCAGTAAACGCACACCGCTGTTCCAGCACTGATCGACATCGGGCTCGAGCGGATCGGCGCGCCCAGGCAGGTCGCGCTGCGGGCGCTTGCGCAGCCGCCAGCCTTGCCAGTAGCGCACCGTCCGCACCAGCATCCAGGTGCTGAGAATCACCGCGATGAGCATCAGTGGCATGCACCATAAAGGCCAGCCAGACAGCACCGTGACCACCCAGCAGGCACAACCGAGGACAATCAGCGCGACCATCCAGAACACGGCGACAAGCGCTTTCATCAACATTTCAATGGGCCTCCATCAGCATTGCAGCGGCCGCTGCCAGCGGCCTGTCCAGACCGATGTACAGTGCCGCCAGCCCCAGCAGCGGAATCACGATCAGCAGGGTAACTACCAGCGCGGGCAATCGCCGGCGCGTGCGGCGACGCTGCGCCGAGATGCCGAGTGACGGCTGGTTGAACAAGGTGCCGGACGTATCCAGCGTGCGCATCTGGCCGTCCCGGGCGATGCGTTGCAGGCATTGCCGACGAAAGTCGTCCAGCTCGCAGGCTGGGCGCGTTGCGTAGTGGCCGGCGAAACCGGCGAGCAACGCCAGGCCAAAGACCTCACGTACGGGACCCGCCTCCTCAGGTAGCGCCTGCCAGCGCTGGAAGAACTCCACCCCAGCCCGAGTGGTAAAAAAGTAGTGACGCTGCAAAGGCGAACGGCGCCAGTCAGCGGCGCCGGGCCACGCGGTGGTCATTGCGGTTTCATCCACCCAGGCCACCACCGCAAACAGCGATTCGCGAACCCATGCCTCGACGTAACCGCGCTCACGGGCGCGACCGGCTGCCACTTCCAGCTGGTTGATAAGGAGTGCTGTGGCGGTGGCTGCCGACGCCGCAGGATTTGCGAACACGGCCCGAGTGCGTTCAAAGATGCCGACCCAGCAGTCGGCCAAGCGACCTTCGTTCATGCGCGTACCACCACCAGCTCGACCAGCATGTCTGCCGGGGCGTTGGGCATAAACAATGCGGCTGCCTGGGTGCTGCAGACTTTTTCCCAGGCTTCGCTCAGTGGCTCCAGGCGGTAATAAAGCGCTCCGGGACGACGGGGCATGCCTTGCGGCGGCACTTGCAGGTAAATCAGCTCGACCCCCGGCAATGCGCGGTTGATCAGGTCCGGCATGTCCTGCGGCGCACCCAACTTGCCATCCAGTTCCAGCTGCTGCGCGAGTCGCGTCGGATCACCATCGCTGCGTACCACCAGGTAATAGCGGTGGCGCGGGCCGAGAAATGCGTCCGGCAAGCTGCTTTGGAATAACCCCTCGCTGGGCAGCAACCGCACCAGGAGTTCTGAACCGACGCTGATCTCGTTAAGCAATTGGCCGATCAACCCGGCAGCCAGGGTAATGGCCTGGCCGGAGGTTTCATGCTGATAGGACGTCAGCAGCGATCGACCGTCGCGGGTTTGCCCCAGCATGTCGCAGCGCTCGCTGAACACACTGAGTTCGCCGATCAATTGACGCAGCGTCCCATACACCTGCCACGGCGAGACTTGTGGCGTCTCCAGCAAGTGAGTCAGCAATGGGCCATAACGGTTGAGGATCACCAATGCCAGCAAATTGTGCGTGTGTGCGGCATCGAAGTCGCCGTAACGCGCGTCGCCGGATTGCTTGAACACCTCCAGCTGGCGGGCTCGGCCGACCAATTCGTCACGGGTGTCTCGCAACGTTTGCATCAACGCCGGCGAGGCACCGATCATCACGCAAGGTGCGATGTAACGCTCGGCCAAATGAATGCGGTCACCGTCGTGCTCCAACCGCGCGATAGGCAGCAAGTCATAGGCGCCGAGGTTGTCCAGTTCATCTTCCCAGAACAAGCGCAAAACGTAGGACATTTGCCGCACCAGCGCTTCGGGGGCGTCGCCGTGACGATCATTCAGTGTGTGCGGGTCGGCCCTTACGGCAAAACGCACGTTGGCTTTTTCAGCGTCTTGCAGGTCTTCGAACACCTGGGCATCCGGTTCGCCCGGCTGGCTGCGCTTGAGGCCGACATACAGCGTGCGGCTGTCGCTGACAAAGTCTGCAAGCGCCAGCGGGCGGCATTCCAGTGAGGCGTTGCCGGGGTATTCGACCAGGCTGCCGTCGGTGAACCGCACCGACAGTTGTTCAACCCGACATTGACGCGACGCCAGTGCAGCATCATTCAAACACATCGATATCAGCCCCCAGGCATGGGGTTGTTGGCAGGCGAGGGTCCTCGTCACGAGGCTTTCCAGGCGAGCGTCATTCTGCTGAAAGTGCTGCGGCTGCAGGAACAGGCCTTGATGCCAGTAGAGCGGTTTGTCGATGTTCATAGGGCACCTCGACAGAGAGGGGAAACACACGGAACACCGATCATTGGCCGGCGCCAGTCAGGCTGACTTCGCCTTCGACGGGTTGCTCGGTCACCGGTTTTTCCAGCTGGCTTTGCTGGCTGCGCAACAGTGCGTCAGGTCCCAGCAACAGGTTGATGGCCAGCGTTTTCGGGCGGGCGGTCCAGGTTTTACTGAAAAAGCCCGTGGAGGCCACGTCCACGCCAATCCGGTAGAGCTTGACGCTGCGCTGCGGGTCCAAGTGGGCATAGCCGGCGCTGATGCCGACCATTTTTGCCCCCTCCAGGCGTGGCAAACGCACGGTGCGGGTCTGTCCCGGCTCGATAAACAGGCGTGTCAGGCCGATCAGGTCCGGTGGAGCGCTGCTCATCAGCAACAGCTTGCTCAATTGTTGGCTGCTGCCGGTGTAGGCACTGAAGGCGTTCGGTTGAGCGAACTGGGTCACGACCAGCAGGAGGGTGTGTGCCTGGCCGTCGTATTGATTGAGGTCTTTGTCGGCGGTCAGCGTGAGTTCAATGCTGTCATTGGCGTAGTTCCACTTCAGCTCGTTCAACGCCTGTTGCTGCGGTGTCGGACCGTTACTGCTACAGGCTGTGAGCAACACACCGAGCAACAGCACCGCAAGGGTTTTAAGCGCCACTGTGTTCATCTCAACACCAGCACTTTGGTCTGGCCAGGCGCGCTGACCATGCCCACGGTATTCTGAGGGGCGCCGTTATGCCCGGTCAGGCAGGTCACTCGCACGGCAGGTTTACCGCCGACCGTGACGCAGGTGCTGGCGTTGAGAAAGGTCATTTCGCCCATGATCCGGCCACTGAGCAGGCCGCCTGCGGCACCGGGTTGATCGCCATTGCTGATCGTCACTTTGCTCATCAGCGTCATCGCTGGCATGCCCATCACCAGCACGTTTGACATCAGGCCGCCGGGGTCGGCCATGCGGGTGTCGGCGGTGTTGGGATAGGGCATGGGCAAAGGCCCGGTCGGGGTTGGTGTGTTGCACATGTCGGGGGCGGTGGCGGTGGCCACTGCGCCATCATTCGTCAGCATGAACATGGGAGGACTCCTAACCGAGTTTGATGCGCTGGCCATCCAGCGCGACGGTGATATCGGCGAACAGGTCAAGGGTTTCGCCACGCAATTGCCAATCGTTTTTCACCTGCTGGCTGACCGAGCCCGCGTACAGCTCTTCGTGCCCTTCCACGCGGCGGCGGCTGTCGCCGAACTCGGCGGTATGGACCTGCACGGTCTGGTGAGCGTGCAACGCCGTGTCATGGCGTTGCAGCCAATGGCTGTCGGCGCGTTCACCGCTGACCTGCAGCGTTTGGGTCGTCAGGCACGCGTGGGTGCTGTGCAGCAGGACGTTAGCGCTGCGCACGGCAAGTGCCGCGCCGGCGTCCAGGCTGATACCGTCCCGCGCCTCTATATGCAGCGCACCTGCCGGCAAGTGCAGGTGCAGGTCGCCGTCCACACTCAAACGGGCGGGCGTGCTGCTGTCGCGCTCCAGTACGGTGAGGATGTAGCCGCTCGTACCCTCCACGCAGATCAGCACCGCATCCCCGAGTGCCGGGCGCAACAGGCAACCGGCCGCGGGCTTGAGCCAGTAACGGCGCCCGTCGGTACTGACGACACCAAAACGCTCGCCATCCTCGGCATTGATCCGCCCATGGTGCAACGTGGCCGGGCATTGACTGTGCTGCGGGGCTTGCAGTGGCATGGTGTTCTCCTTACAGCGTCGGCTGCCAACGATCGGCGGCCAGGCGCAGCGGGTCGGTAGGGCGAATGTCGTCGAGCCGCGCGCCTTTCCACTGACAGTTGTCCAGTTCGGCGGCGTGCAGGTTGGCGCCAAACAGGTCCGCATCGGTGAAGTCGGCACCGCAGGCGCGCAGATAGATGCATTGGGCGTAGCGCAGGCGGGCCCGCAAGAACTGCGCGCCGGGCAGCACTGCGCCGTTCAGGTTGGCCTGGACCAAGCCACTGTCGGTGAAGTCGGCAGCGTTCAGCCGTGCGTCGGTAAAGATGGCCTGGATGAGGTTCGTGGCGATGAACCGCACACGAGCGCCCTGGCATTGGAACAGCGACAGGGCACGGGTCTCGGCGTGGCTCAGGTCAACATCGGTCAGGCTGCTGCGATCAAAGGCACATTGCTCAAGGTGTGCGTCGATCAGGTAGAGGTTGCGCAGCAGGCTGTCGGTCACGCGCACCTGCTGCCATTGCGCCGAGCTGGCATCAGCATCACACAGGCTGACATGGTCCAGTTGGCATTGGCGCATGATGCTGCCGCGCAAATTGGGCACTGAGAATGCGCAGTCAATAAAACTCAGGTTGCTGACACTGGCTTCGTTGAGGTTCAGCCCAACGGCCTCGCAGCGTAACCAACGGCCACCGTCGAGGGTTGCCGTGGCCAGGTTTGCCCCATCGAATTGGCAGTTTCTGAAGTCGACCTGACGCAACTGGCTGCGAGAAAAGTGGCTCCCCGCCAGTTGGCAGTCGACCCAGGTACAGGCCTCAAGGTCGGCGTCGTTGAAGCAGGCGTTGCGCGCGTCGACCTGCTCCAGGCGCGCATGGCGCAGCGCAACGCCCCGGAAGTCACCATCGGCCAGGCACAGGTCGCGCAGCACGCCACCCTCGGCGACGCGCGCGCGCAGCTGTTCGGCGGTCATTGATTCAGACATGTTCGAGTTCCTCGGGTAATCGGCAATAGCTCAATAAAGCGCCTTCCAGGCGGGCCCCGACACCTCGGGCGCCTTCGCTGACGACCGCATGCAGATTGCAGTCGCGCAGGTCGGCCTGATCCAGCCGGACTTTGCGTAGGCGGGCTTGCTGCAAGTTGGCGCCCACCCACTGTATTTGGCTGAGGTCACTGCCGGTGAAGTCGGCATTGCGCGCGTCCAGGCGATAACCCTGGCTGCTGCGCAAGTCGCAGCGAATGAGCAGGGCGTTGTGCAGGTGGCTGCCACGCAGGCTTGCCCCTATCAGTGACGCGTCTTGCAGGCTGGCATTCGCAAGGTCTGCGTTATCCAGGCGAATGCCGGGCAACTGGCAACCCAGGTCCAGTTGCAGTTCGGTGGCGCGGGCATTGGTCAGGTCGATGTCCTGGCCTTCGACCCCTGACCAGGCCGCCGCGTGCAGGCCGGCGCCGGCCAGCCGCGCATGGTCCAACAGGCAGTCGCGCAGGCGTGTTTTGCCTAACTGCGCTTCGCGCAAGTCGATCTGCCGCAGGTCGCAATTTTTCAGGGTGCTGCCGGTCAGGTCGATACCTGGCCAATGCGCGGCAGCCAGCACACAGTGATCAAACGAACAGCGGTGCAGTACCGCACCGGCCAAATCACTGGCAGACAGGTCCAGGCCGACAAAACGTGCGCCTTCCAGGTGGTCACCCCGGGCGTGGGCAGCTTCGAGCAACGCACGAGTCCAGGGGCCGGCCTCAGGGGTTGCGGTGTCGCCGCCGGCAGGAGGGCGCGGCGATTGTTCTTTTACCGAACTGGCCGCCGGCAATTTCGCCCGCAGTGCCTGCATCTTCGCGTTGATCTGCTGCTCTGTCTCACGCATCTCTTGCAAACCGGCGCTCAGTTGCGCGCGCAATGAGGCTTTGCGTGACGCCGGCAGGGGCAGTTGCTCAAGACTGGACATTGGGTCTGTCTTGACGGGGCGCGGCGCGTTTTGTTCAACCTGTCTGATCGCCTCGCGCAGCGCCTCAGGCTTCATGTTCAGGCGTACCGCTGTCTCGTCGAGGAACTTCTCGGTTGCCGCCTCCGCGTATTCAATGCTGGTTTGGATGCTCGCTTTGAGGGCGGCCGGGTTAAACGGCCGGACCTCGGCCGGCGGGCGTTGCGCCAGTGCGGCGAGGTTAGGCGCAGTCGCCGGGTACTCCGCCGGGTTCAACGGTTTGCCGAAGCGTTTGCCCACGTCGCCGGCGCAGGCCAATACCCTGGCTTGTTCGGCGGCGAAGGCCGCGTAACGGGCATTTATCGAGGCCTGCATACGGTGAATGATGGCGTCTTTGTCGACCGTTGCAGGCGGTATTGGCATGGCCGCAGGAGGCGGCTTGACCGCGGGCCAGAGTTTTTCGCAGCAGTCTGCGGCGGTTTCGCTTGGCGCGTCGGGGTGTTCATACACGGCGCCCAACTGGGCAATATCGGCGCCGTCAAGATCGGCCACGTTGACCTCGGCCCGGTACAGCAGCAATACCCGCTCAACGTCGGGGAATAGCCACACCGTGTCCAGGTCCAGTGGTGGCTCTTCGATCTGTTGTGCCGGTGCCGCTCGCTTGAGAAACACCCGGGCACGGAATGCGGGCAACGTACCGCGGATTTGCGCATGCTGAGGGTGCATGCCGTCAACGCTCCAGGCTTCGTTGCCTGCCCAATAACCTGGGTTGCATTGGTCCTGAGCGACTTCATCAAACCAGCGAACGTCACAATCCAGAGGCGGGCAGGGTGCCCGGCGTGCTGTCCAGTGTTCATCGCAAGTGCCCCACAAATCGCGGCGTTCACGGCATTGCGGCGGCAGCGGACGCAGGCTGGCAATTGGCAGCGTCTGGCCGGGTACCCGCAGGGGCAAGTGTTCGTTTTCGATTTGCGGCAACGGCATGCCCACGCTGCTGCCGGGGTCCGCCAGATAGCCGCTGCCTTCGGGATTATCCGCCCAGCCGGCGCCGCCGAACGCGTGCTGCAAATCCAACGGCAAACGCAGGAGCGGGCCCGTTGGACGCGCAGTGAGGCCGAGCACCCCGCGCTCCCAGCACCTTGGCGGGTGCAGGTGCAAGGTCTTACTGGTGCTTGCGATGTGCACGCGTACGGCCATGCCCGTGTGTTGCTGCTCAGGCGTCAGAGGGTACGCGTCGCCATGCACGGCGAAGCTGCCACGGGCCTTTTTCAAACCACTGTCGAACGGCTGTTTGTCGAAGCGCTGGCTGAGCCAGGGCAGTGCATGTTCAGCGGCCAGCACCTGATGGTCGGCACCGAACAGCAGGCCCACGGTAATTGCCAGGGTGGCAGGCCGTGGCCCCTGTTGACGGGCCAGGGTCAGCAGACTCATGTCGGAATAGGAAAGGTGCATGCTTGAACCCTCGTCAGGAAGAAACGCTTTAAGGCTCGAAGTTGTCGACTACCTGGAGTGCCGCATTGGCCCCGTCGTCCAACCCTCTGGCGACCGCCTCAGCCATTTCGTTGAGCACCTCAAAGGCTTTGAGCCGCGCGGTTTCTTCGGCTTCTATCAGCGCTTGCGTCGGCGTGGGAGGGATATAAACGGCGCCCAACGTTGCATTGGTCGCACTCAGTTCGTCGAGGCTGGTGTAGGTGGCTTTGAGCCGGGAGGTTACGGTCGCATTTTTGCATTCGAGATCGCCCACCACGTTGACGTTTCCCACGAACCGGGTGTTACCGTTAATGGCCACGTCGGCGTCGATCATGATCGTTTTAGGCGACTTGATCCGAATGCCATTTTGGTTTAATACGATGGAATGCTCAGCGCATTTCAGCGTGATCGAGGTCGTTCCGATCACCTCGTATATATCGGCAGTCACCTTGTGCAGCTCTGCTTCAAGTTTTGAGACGGAGGCCACCGTTTTATCGATGAGCTTCTTGTCTTCGGAAATTGCCGCGACCTTCTTCCCGATCTTTTCCCAGACGTAAGTGAACCCGTTACACGACAGTGAAATGCTGACGCCCGACATATTCACGGTGGTCGCTTTTCCTTGCACAGTGAGGCTTCCCTTGGCTCCGCCCAGGCTTGCCTCCACCTGGGCTGCCGCCGTATTGAGTATTGCCGAGAAGGTAGCCGCGTTTTTTAACTCAGCCTTGTCTCCGAGGTTGAGCCAGTTCGGGCCGCCCCAATGGACACCTGTGTTGAGTTCCCCCAGTGTTGGTTTGGGTTTAGGTTCGGGGGGCGGAGTCGGCACGGTGGTATCCGGGCCCGAGTCGCTGCCACTGGCTGTCGCCGGGTCCCCGGTGCCCATGGACAACGAGTACACGCCGGGCACTTCATGTGTGAGCGAGGACGATGTCAATTGCATATGAGCGTTGGTGCGCAGTTGCGCGCCGGCGACTTCGCCATTGCCCAGTGTGAAGGTGCTGTTACCGCCAGGCGCGCCCAGTTTCAGATGGGCGGCCCCAGGGTGGTCTTCCATCGCCAGGAAGTGCCCTCCGGCCGTGGAGAAGCCGCTCTGGGTGGCGTTACGCTCAATGACCATGCTCGGGTTTTCCGAGTTTGGCACGCAGCCAACGATAATCGGCCGGTCCGGGTCGCCGCCGAGAAATGACACCAACACTTCACTGCCTTTGAGCAGCGGAAAGTGCATGCCATGGCTGGAACCGGCAGACAACGACACCCTGCGCAGCCATGCCGAACCCCGAGTGCTGGGTTTTTGATCGCGGGTAAACGGGAAACGGACTTTGTAGCAGCCGTGCTGGTTGAGCAGGGGCTTGCCGCTGTCGTCGCCATCCACCACGGCACTCAGTACGCCAAACGCGTTGGGTTTTGGGGTTTCCAGGGGCGGACGGAACTGCACCTCGGCAGGGATCACCAGAAAGCGCGTTTGGGTATCGCGGGCCACGTTATCCTCGCCCGTAGCGGGCAGTGGTTGTTGCCCGCTGTGGTGCACTTCAAGCACTTGATAAGCCGCATTCATGCAGGGCCGCGCATGCCCGGCCAAGACCATCGAACCGCCTGATCGAAGGCCGGTAACATGGCCACTGCCGTGGAACAGCCGATGACGGCATCCCAGCGCCTGGGCACGGCGTTGCGCCAGCCAGATGCCCTGAGCGTGACTGCCAAAATGCTCACCATAGAGGCCATAGTCGCCGCTGAACGCTGGCGAGGCGCTCGGAGCTTGGGCATCTTCGGCGACGCTACCGGCCGCCACCGACGCTGTGCTGTGTAGCGCCAGTTGTGCATTGCTGGCAGAAAAGTCCTGTAGCACCACCTGCTCCGGTTGCACCACGGTGCGACGGATAAAGGTGTGCGCTACCGCCTGAAGACCGTTGTTCAGCGCGGTGTCCAAGGGGCGGTACAGCACCGGCAGCACTGTCTTGGGTTGGGCGCTGCGATCACTGCAAATGATCAGGGCTTCCTGCTGATCCTGCTGCTCGAAGAAGTAGTAGCAGCCGCTGTATTCCAACAGGCGCGACAGAAAGTCGAAGCTGGATTCTTCGTACTGGCAGGTAAAGTTGGCTTGCGTATGGGGGATGTCGTCGCCCCGCAGGCGTACGTCAAAATCGAAGGCAGCCGTGCTGATGCTGTCCGAGCCCGGGCCTTCACGCGTCAGGTCGGCATTTTTGAGGATGTCGCGGACCAACTGCGGCAGGTTTTTGTCCAGCCAGATTTCGCTGAAGCGCTGCTGGCGCAGCCGGGTGATGCGCGGCTCCAGCACCACACGGCAATAGTGGTAAAGATCATCGGCGTCCAACAGTTCCACCGACGTGACGATGCCGTGGTACGGGTGAGCGGCGCCCAGGGTGTCAAACAGGGTCAGGTGCGCGGCTGCACCGAGCATGGCATCTTCGTTCAGTAACGGGTTCAGCGATGCCAGTACCACCTCGAAGCGATAGGGCCGTGACAACACGTCTTCACCCTGCCAACGGGCGACCAGCAGGGGTTCTAAGGCGAGCGCGTCACTGAGGAAGGTGCACAGAGGTTGCTCGGTCAATGTCATGGTCTGAACTCCTGGTTACCTGCGCAATCGAGTCACGGGGCCACTGTAGGGCGGGCCCGTTTTTTTTGCGCTCGGGTAAAGACCTGATTGTTCAGCTGTCCAGGGCGTCGATCCGCCACCCACCACTGGCGTCCATATCGACGCGGATGGCACTGAGCACGCGCTGCTCGGCCATCGCCGTGAGCAGCACGTCCGACAGGCGCGGCGTCAGGCTTTTGCGCAACATAAAGTCAATGTTGCGCGCGCCGTTTTGGACGTTCGTGCAGCGCTCGGCGAGGGTGCGCGCGACCGACGCGCTGAAGCACAGGCGTACCTTGGCCGATGCCAGCAGGCGCGACGCCAGGCGCTGCAGCTTCAGCTCGACAATGCTCGCCAGGTGTTCTGCTTGCAGGGTGAAGTAAGGCACCACGGTCATGCGGGCGAGCAACGCCGGTTTGAAGTGCGACGACAGCACGGGCTGAATCCGCTCCACCAGCGTGTCGGCACACGGGCGTTCACCGGCACACAATGCGCTGATTTCATCGCTCGCCAAGTTGCTGGTGAGAAATATCACGGTGTTGCTGAAGTCGATTTGGCGGCCTTCACCGTCGGAAAGGACGCCCTTGTCGAACACCTGATAAAACAGGTTGACCACCTCCAAATGGGCCTTTTCCACCTCGTCGAGCAGCACCACCGAATAGGGCCGACGACGCACGGCTTCTGTCAGCAAGCCACCTTCTCCATAACCCACATAACCGGGAGGCGAGCCGACCAGGCGACTCACCGTGTGCTTTTCCTGAAACTCACTCATGGCGAGCGTGGTCAGTGCATGCTCGCCGCCAAACAAGTGATCGGCCACGGCGAGTGCAGTTTCGGTTTTACCGACACCGGAAGGACCCACCAGCAGGAACACGCCCAAGGGTTGTTGCGGATCGCGCAGACCCGATTGTGCCGCCTTGAGTATGTCGGTGATGCATTGGACGGCGGCGTCCTGGCCATGAATCCGGGTGTTGATCGTGGCGGCCAACGACATGACGCCGCCGGCGCTATCGCGCAAGACCTTGCCCAGCGGGATGCCGGTCCAGTCAGACACGACTTTGGCGATGGCGTCCGGACCGACCTCGGTGAACAGCAATGGGTCGTCACCTTGCAGGTGCGCCAGGCTGTCACGGGCCTCAGCCAGCCTTGCCGGCCAGTCCTCAAGGGTTTGCGCCTCGGCGCGCGCCTCAAGCACGCGATACGCAGCAGCACGCTCCAACTGCCAGCGGTGTTCCAGCGCCTGGTACTCCACACCCAGTTGAATGAGTGTTTGCTCGATGGCCTGTATGCGGCCAGGGTCCACCGGGTGGCCATGGCGTTGATCGCGTTCCAGGGCCTCGCGCTCGCGGGACAAGGCGCCTTGATGCCGTTCGAGCTGTTCCAGGTTCGCGGGCCGTGTGTCCAGGCCAATACGCACGCGCGCACTGGCCGTGTCTAGCAGGTCGACAGCCTTGTCGGGCAACAACCGCCCTGTGACATAGCGGTCGGACAGTTCGGCGGCGGCGGTAATTGCATCATCGCGAACGCTGACACCGTGGACTTTTTCATAGTGGGGCTTGAGGCCTCGCAGAATCAGCACAGCGGTTGCCACGCTCGGCTCCTCAAGCTTGACGAGCTGGAAGCGGCGGGCGAGGGCAGGGTCTTTTTCGAAGTGCTTCTTGTACTCGCCCCAAGTGGTTGCGGCGATGGTGCGCAGCTCTCCCCGGGCCAGCGCAGGCTTGAGCAGGTTGGCGGCGTCAGTGCCACCGGTCGGCCCCCCGGCGCCAATCAGCATGTGGGCTTCGTCGATAAATAAAATGATCGGCACGGTGGACGCTTTAACCTCGTCGATCACCGCGCGCAGGCGACTCTCGAACTCACCTTTGACACTGGCACCGGCCTCCAGCAGGCCCATATCGAGACTCAGCAGCCGTGTGTTGCGCAGAAAATCCGGGACATCGCCCAGGTGGATAGCCAGCGCCAGGCCCTCGACCACGGCGGACTTACCAACGCCCGGTTCGCCGACCACGATGGGGTTGTTCTTGCGGCGTCGGGCGAGGATATCCACCATCTGGCGAATTTCCTGGTCACGTCCGAACACGGGGTCAATACCACCCTTGGCGGCCTTGGCGCTGAGGTCTTCGCAGAACCGCGCGATGGTGTTTTCGCGATTGACCCCAGCGCTGGTATCAGGCGCGCTGCCGCCCGGCGCTGCGCCTTGCAGGTGTGCCAATAGGCCTTCGCTGGAACCAGCGACGATATCGGCGAACTGATTACCCAGGCGCTCGCGTGAAACGCCCTTGAGCAGTTCGCCGTAACGGGTGCCCGCCGTGTAGTAACCCAGGCGCGTGACCAAGGCGAGCAGCAACGTCCCGGCGCGGATGCTGGGGCTGCCGACAATCAGCGACGCGGCGATCCAGGCGTCCTGCACCCACTCGGTCAACAGCGGTGAAAAGACCGGGCGTCCCGGATTACCTCGCTTGAACTGGGCCAGGCTATCGTCAAGCCGGGCTGAAAGGCGTAAGGGATCTACCTCAAAATACGCAAGAATCAACGCAATATCACCCTGCGGGTCCTGCAGTAATTGGTGCAGGAAATGCTCGATCGTAATTTCGTAATGGGCGCGCGCCAGCGTCATGCCGGCGCTATTTTCCAGGGCGTGATTGCTGAAGGTATTGAGCCTGGCAAATAACGGCTTGAGTTCTACCTGAATCATTGTCCGGTCCTCGATTGAGCGCCGGGACTTTGCGCCCCGGCCAGCGTGAATACCGCCTTGCCCTGGTCGACTGTGCGCCCCAGCCAGGTGTTGGTGCCCAGGCGCTGCCAGCTGTCACCCAATCGCGTGCCACGCTGTTGTTCTGGTTTAAGGCTCAGCACCAGCCGGCATTTGAGCGGGGTGTGCAGGTACAACGCGGTTAATCGTTCGATACGTTTGTAGAGTGCGGCGCCCGGCATCAGCAGGTGAAAACGCAAGGCGTCCAGGGGGCCGATACGGATGTCCAGAGTACTGGTGCGGTCGCTGACCTGTTGCCCGAGCAGGCTGTCCTGCCCCAGCACGTTGCCCTGCAGACCCAACCGGCAGCGGGACTGGTCATCAATCGGCACTTGGGTCAGCACGCAGGGCACGACTTCGACGGGATCGCCGTCCAGTGTGCTGCTGAGCAGTTGCTCCAGGCCGAGCGCCGAGCGCGGGAACTGGTTGAAGATGCCGGCGTAGCGCACTAATTGCGGTGCATGCTGGCGCCACTGCGGGTCGGCGTCGGCCAGGCCGATCAGCGAGCGCACCAGGTTGAGACGGCTCAGGTCACGACGCTCGCCGATAGCCATCCACAGACGGTGTTTTTCCCAGGCACGAAACAGCAGCGGGTACAGCGCGGCATGCACGATATCGAGAAAATCACGGCCGGCGCTACGGCCTTGCAGCTGCTCGTCGATCAGGTCTTCGGTGTAGAACGTCGGCAGCGGTGAGGTCACGCCATACAAGCCAAAGAAGCTGGCTTGCAGGTGATAACGCCCGCTGTCGTCCTGGTCAATGGTTAAAATATCGCTCTCGGGGAACCCCAACCCCAGGCCAGGACGCACGCGTACGCCATCGCTGAAGGCGTTATCGTCCGGGAAGCGAAGACGCAGCAAGCGCAACGCCTGGAAAAAAGCATAGTCGCGACCGTTGGCCAGCAAGGCGTCCTGAGTCATAGCAGGCGCTGCCGGCCGATTTTCGCCGGCCAAGCCAGTGTTTCCTGATTAACGCTGTCGTACAGGTTGAGCGCTACGAAGCTGTTGAGCGCGACACTGCCAGCAAAGAACTCATCGAGTACCACGCCAAACAGGTAAAGCCCTCCGGCACCCAGGAAGTGGTCGCCACGGCACTCCAGGTGCACCACCGTACCTTCGATGGGCAGGCCGTTGATGAAGCGTCGCTCCTGCGTGGCAAAGACTTTTTCAATGCCGTTGATCCGTCGATTGTTGGCGTCTTGCCCACCCTCATCGGCGCTCGGCAGGTAGAGTTTGAGCAGGCTCTTGAGGTAATCGGCGTCCAGCAGTTTGAAGTGGTTGGCGTTCAGCTGGGAAAGCATGCGCCACAGCAACCGGTCCTGGTATTTGGGCGGATGGCAGGGGGTGATGCCACGAATGTTGCGCAGGGTGACGCGCGCCGGGGTGTTGTCCATCGGCTGGTTGAGGTCCCCGGGGTGCAAGCTCTCGGGCAGCGGGCCGTCAGTGCACAGCAGCGAGATCGACAGGGTGAGGTCTTCCGGCGATTGACGGTCGACATACGGCAGGCTGATGAAGTGCTCGTAATCACGCGGGTCGTTGCTGCCCTGGCGAATGCGCAGGTTGAACGCATCACGCTGGTAAATGGTGTGGAAGGGTTTTAAGGTTTTTTCGTTGCCGGTGCCCGAATAGGCGCTGACACTCAGCACCGAATGAATGCGCAGGCGTTGGCGCTGGGACTGGTTCGCAGGCTGGATGCGATATTCGGGTTGGCGGTGATCGACCCTGAGCGGGTGAGCGTCCTGGGTGAACAGGTTGACCGCGGGTGTCACCCCGAGCATGAAGCTGTTTTCAGTTATCGAGGGGGCCCACGACGGCACTTTGTCGAACACCAGCTTTACGCTCATGCGGGTGTGTTCGCCTCGATGGCGCCAGCGCTGCAAACCGCTCAAGCGCACGAACAGGAATTTTTCCGGCAACGCGAAATACTCCTGCAAACCCCGGTAGGCCGGGTGTGCGGCGTCCGGGTAGGGCAACAACGCGTGCTCACGATCAAAGCCGCACGGTTGGATGTGGTTGGCTGACAGCAGCGTTATCGGTTGGCCTTCACCCTGGATGCGTATTTCGCGCACATGCTGGTCCAGCAGACGGAGCAGGGCGCAAGCCTCGCTGAAGGTATCACCCAGGTAAAAGGTCAGGCTGTCGGCCTTGAAGTCATTGGGCGCGACGGTCAGCGCAAGGTCCAGCACCAGGCAACGGCTGTCTGAGGTTCCGCCTTCCCAGCGCGCACCGGTTAGCGTGACCGGCTCAAGGTCGACCGGCATCGTGCTGCGAAAGCTCACTCGATGGCCATCAATGGGCACGGAAGCCACTTCGCAGCCGGTATCGATAGTTTGTGTCTGTGAAAGCGCTGTTCGCGGCGCGAACTGCAGCAGCGTCATGCACGGCAGCGGCTGCAAATACTGCGGATAAAGCAACTGCGCCAGCTCTTGGACAAATTCGGGAAACTCGTCATCCAACCGCTGGCGCACCATGCCCGTCAGGAAGGCCACGCCTTCGAGCAGCCGCTCCACATCCGGATCACTGGCGGAGCCACTGCCGAGCAAGGGCGCCAGCGCAGGGTTACGCTGGGCAAACTCATCGGCCAGATGCCTCAGGTTATTCAGTTCACTTTGGTAGTAGAAGTTCTGCACAGTCCACCTAGCGCATCGACAGCGAGACGCGCCCGTCGCAGGAGACGAGGGTCGATAAGTGGATGGGGATGTCGCGGTCATTGATCGCGACCAATCCGTCGAGCATGAAGCGCAACGACAACACCTCGCGACCGTGTTCGGCCAGGGTGATGCAGGGTGATTTCAGACGCGGTTCGTAACGCGCAACCATGCGTGTCATGTGGTCGATGATTTGCGCCGTTTCTCCGGTGGCGAAACTGCCGGCCAGGTTGGTGAAGTCGGGCACCCCGAAATCCGGGTCTATCGGCACGCTGCCTTGGCGAGTGTTAAGAATCCGGCTCAGATGCTCCATCAGTGAATCCAGCAGCACTTGAGCCTGGGTCAGGTGAGAGCGTTCGCTGCCCAGTTGCAGGGCGCCAATGCGTTCCAGCAGGCGTTTTTCTTTCATCACCGATCCCTCAATCACTCATGATTCAACGGTTGCGGCCATCGGCAGGGCGGATGACCGCAGAGTGAGCAGCGCGCAGCTTTCAGCTCTTGTCCAGCTTGCCGACCAGCGACAAGGTGAACGAAGCCCCCATGTACTTGAAATGCGGCCGGACCTTGAGGCTCACGCGGTACCAGCCTGGGTCACCTTCGACGTCGTTTACGGAAATGTCGGCCTGGCGCAATGGCCGACGGCTGCGCACGCCCACGGCAGGGTTGTCCATGTCGGCGACGTATTGACGGATCCAGCCATTGAGCTCCGACTCCAGGTCGCCGCGCTCTTTCCAGGTGCCGATGTTTTCGCGCTGGATGACCTTGATGTAGTGAGCCAGGCGACTGACCACGAAGATGTAGGGCAACTGGGTGCCGAGCTTGTAGTTCAACTCCGCTTCCTTGCCTTCTTTGTCATTGCCAAAGTACTTGGGTTTCTGACAAGAGTTGGCGGAGAAGAACGCGGCGTTGTCGGTGTTCTTGCGCATGGTCAGGGCTATAAAACCCTGCTCGGCCAGCTCGAATTCCCGCCGCTCGGAGATCAGCACGTCAGTCGGGATTTTGGTCTGCACCTCACCCATGGCTTCGTAGTTGTAAATCGGCAGGTCGCTGACGGTACCGCCACCTTGCGGGCCGATGACGTTGGCACACCAACGGTACTGGGCGAAGCTGTCGGACAATCGGCTGGCAAAGGCGAAGGCGGCATTGCCCCACAGGAAATCGTGGTTGCTGGAGGTCACGCTTTCGTTGTAGCGGAATTTTCTGACCGGCACCGTTTCTTCCCCGTAGGGCGTGCGCAGCAGGAAGTGCGGCAACGTCAGCCCCACAAAACGTGAGTCTTCACTCTCGCGAAACGCATTCCACTTGATGAACTGCGGGCCTTCGAATACGGCTTGCAGGTCTTTCAGGTTGGGCAACTGGGAAAAGCTCTCGACACCAAAGAACTGCGGGCCTGCCGCCGCGATGAAGGGTGTGTGCGACATCGTCGATACGGACGCGATGGACTGCAGCAGCTTGATGTCCTGTGAGCCAGGGTTGAACTCGTAATTGCCGATGATGGCGCCGAACGGCTGGCCGCCGAATTGTCCGAATTCTGCGCTGTAAACGGCCTTGTACAGACCCGAGCGCGTGATCTCCGGGGCGTCTTCAAAGTCGTCCAGCAGCTTTTGCTTGGACACACTGAGAATTTCCAGGCGGTTGTTTTCACGAAAATCGGTACGGTCGACCAAAAATTTCAACGAGCGCCATGACGCCTCGAGTGCCTGGAAACGCTCATGATGCAAAATAGCGTCGACTTGACGGCAGAGCTTGGCGTCCAACGCTGCAATCATGTCGTCGATCAGGTTGGCACTGACTTTTTCGACCGCGCGGCTGGGTTCCAGCAACTGTGCGACAAAGGCCTCCAGACCTTGGCGCGTCACCGCGTAGGCCTCGTCGCCAGGCTTTATTCGCGCGGTATGGATCAATTGATCCAGCAGCGAACCCTCCTGTTGCGTCGCAGACGCTTGCGTGGCCGGGTTTTGCGTTGCTTCTTGGGTCATGGCTTTACTCCTTTTCCTCAACGCCCAACTCACCGAGCAAGCGGGCACGCGCACCGTCGTCTTCGATCAATGCCTGTAATTCCTTGCGAAAGTCGGGCACGTTACCCAGTGGGCCTTTCAACGCTTTGAGTGCATCACGCAGGGCGATCAACTGGCCGAGTTCCGGTACCTGCTCAACCAGGGCGTCCGGTTCAAAGTCACGAATCGATTCGAACTTCAGATTCACCGCCAGACGCTCGTCTGGCGTTGCGTCATCCGAGAGGCGGTTGGCGATGGATAGTTGCAGGCTCAGGTTCTGGCCTTTGAGCACGTCGGTGAAGTTGTCCTTGTCGACGCGAATCGGCTTGAGTTCTTCGACAGGTGTCTGGTCTTCACGCAGGGTGAAGTCACCGATCACCAATTGCTTGAGCGGCAGCTCGACCTGTTCCTGGGCATCGCCCGTCGCAGGTTTGTAGACAATATTGACGCGCTCTTTAGGCGCGACGGAACCGTCACTTGCCATGGTGTTTCTCCTCAGTGAGCGACTCGCAGAGGCGGTCGCGTCGTGTCAGCGGGTTCAGTCGGTTGCGGTACAGGCGCTGCGCTTGCGCCAGAACCCGTTGAGGTCCAGGCGTGACAATCGCCGTGACCATTCAGACGAGTTGCTGTGCTCAAGCATCATTTCAAGCAGCGGCTTGACCAACTCGGGCTCCCATTGCTCCAGATTGAGCTCGTCGGCCAGGGCCAGCAGGCCTTCCAGCGCGATACGCAGATCAGGGTGGGGGTCGAACCGATAAACCAGCACGCATTGCGAGGCACTCAGCCTGAAACGGTCGCGCGCGCTGGCGGTATGGGCGATGCAGCGCTGCAGTTCGGCTAACCCATCATTCAGCCGACCTTCATTGGCCATACGCCGAGCGTCTTCTACGCAGGTCTCGATAGCGTCCTTGGGGGCGACTACGGGCGTCGTCGGCGCCAGGCTTTCCAGCCACGCTCGGGTGGCGCCATCGGCAAAAGGCATGCCGTCGGCGAAGGTCAGATCGATAACGCCAGGCAGGCGGCTTACCAACCCTTGCACCTCGTGCGCTATGGCCTGGGCAGCAGCGCTAGCACCCGCCTGTAAAAGGGCGATGTGGCTGATGCGATTAAGGTCGAGCCAAAAGGGGTAGCTGCTCAGCCGACCTTCGCAGAAACGCACGATATCCAGCGGCTCGGCGACTTCCTGCAAACGCAGGAGACTCTCTCGCAGAGTAAGGGGCGGAGAGGGCAGGCGAGTGTTTCGACCCTGGCTGGGAGGAAGCGCTTCGAGCGTGATCCACAGTGCCTGGCGATTCAGCCGATAGGTCAAGGGCAGAGCAGGGCGCCGATCCAGGCAGTAGGCGTGCACCGGACGCAGCGACTCAAACACCTTTTCTACGTTGCTGACGATGGCCTCATCGCCGTCCAATAAGGTCACTGTCGGGCTGATGACCATGGGCAGGGCGCCGGTCGCGACGTCAGCGGGCGTGGATTGCGCGGCTGGCGACGTCGTGCCCTGTGACGGCTCTTGGGTTTTGCTACGGGTCAGTTGCTCCAGGCGCCGACGGACTCGGGCAAAGCTCGGGGCCTGGTCGTCCTGCATGCGCCAGAACGCCTCAATGGTCTCCCAGTCGCTGATCAAACGCTCAGCCGCCATGGGGTCCAACGGTTCAAAAGGCTCTGCCAGCGTCTTGTCCAGCCACTCGATCAGCCATTGCGCTTGATTGCGCCGAGCCCGCAAGCGCGAGACGGGTGGCGTCAGGGTGTGCCAATAGAGGTCCAACATCTCTCTGAGCAGATGAACCCCGGCGCTTAGCCCGGCCATCGCGCGCAGGCGAGTCCAGGCACACAGCAGCCAAATGGCGACACTGAGGTCTTTACCTTCGGATTTGAGAATGCCTTCGCAGAGTGTCGACAGGCGCTGCCAATCCACGGCGTCGACCGCATGGATATTATTGAGCTTGTCGATCTCTGCCTGAGCCGCAGCAAACGCATCACCCTCGCGAGGGTTGTGACCTGCCGGGTATTGTTCGTTGATGGGATAAGCCCCCAACTGATCCTGGTCACCATGCATAGTTCGTTTGCCTTCTACTGCCTGCTTAAAGGAGTCGTGCGAGGGCCCGAGGCAATACACGAAGGGCCCGGGGCTTGACGACTAAGCAGTACCGTAGGGGATGGGGGCGATTCATCCCATCAGGTCAACACCTGAAAGTGCAGGCGCAGATGCGGGACTTAATAACGTCGACGATAACGGACATAGTGATCTCTGTGCAGGATGTGGGGTGCGCAGGAAACGGTGCTGGCTTTGAGCGAACTCAGCGGCTGAAGCCATCGAACGGGATCATGTATACGGCCCCGAATGGGTCCAGGCGTTTGCGAATTTCTGCATCGGGGGTGCCGTATACCACCAGGCTGGTGATGGTGCACAGCGCCAGGAAACGCTGGCCGAAAGGGGCAAAAGTGGTGTCTACGTGGCTCACCACGGCATCGGCGTTATACCGCTCAAGAATGTGCACGGTGCTCAGCTCTTCGTTGACGCTGTATTCGTAAACCCGTGTGCCCGGTTCGGCACGGGTGGCGGCAACGATTGTGGCGATCAAGGCCTTGAATTCAGCGAACTGCGCGGGTTTTACCGCGAGAGAAAACAGGCAGGAAATAATGGGGTGCATCGTGGTTGTCTCCGGCAGAGGCTTTACAAACGCCTGCACCGCCATGTCGCTGGCCTAGCCGATTCATGCGGTGCGGGCAGGGAGCATCAGGTGTTTTCGGGCGCTTCCCCGAACAGCTTGCCGGCGCCCGCCCAATCCGAGGCGGCTACGTCTTCGAAAATGACGTAGATGTAATTGGCATCGGTACCGGTGTGTTTGACGATGCTTTGAGTGATATCGGCTGCAACAGCGGCTTTTTGCGCGTGTTCCTTACCTTTGAACCAGCTCACACGTACGACGGGCATGATGTATTCCTTCAGGACATTGATCGGGGAGCGGTGCGCGGTGCACCGTTGTCTGACTGGAATTCATCGTACTGTTGAACATGCTGGTGATAAATGGCCTCCAGCTATAATCTGGGTAGACTAAAACTCTACAATTGGCGAGCCGAGCATGGTACCTATCGATTCCTTTCAGGGCGTCATCACCTTTGTCGTCGCGGCCCGCTCCTCCAGCTTTACCCAGGCAGCCGAGCGCTTGGGGCTGTCAAAGTCCGCCGTGGGCAAAGCCATCGCGCGCCTTGAAGAACGCTTGGGGACGCAGCTGTTTCATCGCACGACGCGACGGATTTCCCTGACTGCGGATGGCGAGGCCTATTTTGTGGCTTGCTCTGCGGCGCTGGAGGAAATCGGCACAGCTGAAAGTGGGCTGGCTTCGGGAGGTGGAGAGCCAACCGGGCGTTTGCGCGTTGATGTGCCGGTGGCGTTCGGCCGTCGGGTCGTCGCACCTTTGTTGTTCGAGATCGCCAACAAATACCCTGAGCTGCACCTGAGCCTGACCTTTTCCGACCACTTGGTGGACCCGTTCGAAGAAGGTATTGATCTGCTCGTACGTTTTGGCGAATTGCAGGACACCAGTGGCCTCGTGGCGCGACGACTGACTCGTCAGCGCTGGGCCATCTGTGCAGCCCCTGATTACCTGGCACGTTTGGGCATCCCGCAAACCCTGGAAGAGCTGAGCCAGCATCGCTGCATTGTCGGCCATCGCCGTGGCCAGCCGCTCGCATGGCGCGTGATGCAAACGGGGCAGACCGTACGCTACGCACCGCCCTCAAGCCATCAGATTGGCGACGGCGAAGCCATGATTCTTGCGGCCGTAGCAGGCACCGGCTTATGCCAGATGCCGCGCAGCCTGTTCCAGGACGATATCGAAGCGGGCAGGCTGGTTGAGGTGTTACATGCTTATGAACCTGAAGCGGTTGATGTGCACGCGGTATGGCCGAAGGTTTCGCACTTGCGACCCAAAGTGCGGTATGTGGTCGATGAGCTGGTCAAACTGTGTGCGCATTGGCAGTAATAGACGTGCACATGCTTAAGCACTGAACAAATCAAACCGCAAGAGGCCGTCAAACTCATTGAAGGGCTGGAGAATAGGCGCTCGTACGCGCTTGTGCCTGGTGTTCCTTTGCACAATGCTTGGCATCAGGCACCCAACGTTTGGAACTGCAAACACCTGATCAATGAGAGGAGAACTTTTCAGATTGCAGGTTGATGCCATCGCACCTGTGAGCGCTATCGAGAAAACCCGCCGAGGCGGGTTTTCCAGACGCAGTACAATTTTCCTGTAATGCACCGCTTTACTGAGACATGTCATTCTTTTTCATGTCGTCTTTTTTCATGCCGTCATTGGACATGGAATCTTTCTTCATCGTGTCTTTGCCCATGGTGTCTTTTTTCATCGTGTCCTTACCCATGGTGTCTTTGTGCATTTCATCCTTTTTCATCGTGTCCTTTTTCATCGTATCGTGGGACATCGTGTCTTTCTTCATCGTGTCATTGCTCATCGTATCGTCGGCGTGTACAACCGCGACGCCCACTGCCAGGCACATACCCAGGATTGCAGTCGTTAACCTTTTCATCGTGAAGCTCCTTGAGACTCAGGTTGCGAAAAAGCGCAGCCCGGGCTGCGCAATGGGGTTGCCACGGGCGTCAGCTGCCACCGAACCAGTTGTAGCCCTGGTCTTCCCAGTAACCACCCGGGTAGGTATTAGTGACGAAAATCGCTTGAATGTGTTTTGGGTTCTTGTAGCCAAGCTTGGTAGGCATGCGCAGCTTCATTGGGAAGCCATATTCACGCGGTAATACGGCACCGTCGTAGGTCAGCGTCAGCAGCGTTTGAGCATGTAGCGCCGTGGCCATGTCGATACTGGTGTAGTAATCGTCGGCACATTTGAAGCCGACGTACTTTGCGTCGGTGTCGGCCCCGACGCGTTTTAGGAAATCACTGAAGCGCACACCGCCCCAGCGCCCGATGGCGCTCCAGCCCTCGACACAGATGTGCCGGGTTATCTGATCGCTCTGTGCCATGGCACGCAGTTCCTCAAGCTTCCAGCTGCGCTTGTCGGCGACCATGCCGGTTACTTCCAATCGGTAGGTGTCCTCATCGACGGCAGGCGCTTCGTCGATGCCGTAGAAGGCATTGAAGGGAAATGGCCGCGTAATCATTGACTCTGCGTAGGTAGGGGCCATGGCGTTCGGGTTGAACAGCCAGCCTTGCACCCTGTCATTGAAGCGCGACATGGAGGACAGAGCCGTTTCAACGTGATCGTTATCGGAAATGTTGCAGCCGGACAGCATCGCCACGCCGCCCAAGGTCAAGCTACGCAGCAGGAAGGAGCGCCGCGAGCTATCTTCGACCTGGAGCGAAATAATTTTCCGTGCATCCTTCAAAATGGACGACTCATCCAGCGCTGGGCGTTGCTCACGCTTGCTCATACGCGCTCCTTATGGCCAACAATCATGGCCAATAAGGTCTTTGGAACCAGTGCGACCATCACCAAATGCACGGCGATAAAAGCTACCAACAAAGACATCGCAATGAAGTGCACATGCCGCGCGCTGTCGTAGCCACCCAGCAGTTCACGCAGAAGCGAAAACTGTACTGACTTCCACAAAACCAACCCGGAAATCACCAGAACTGTAATGTCGAGCATTACAAACAGATACGCCACACGCTGCACGTGGTTGTAATGGCTTATATCGTTATGCCCCAACCGCCCATGGAGTGCAGACCACAGGTCATTAAAAAAACCTTTGGGTGATACAGGAAAAAAACGTCGCGACAGACGGCCGCTAAAAAGATTGAAAAGTAGGTAGAAAAGGCTGACGACGACCAACATCCACATTGCTGCGAAATGCCATTGCAACGCGCCCCCGAGCCAGCCACCCAAGGTGATCGACGTGGGGAAATTAAAATCATAAAGGGGAGAGGCGTTGTAGATACGCCAGCCGCTGGTGACCATTACCAACACCGCCAAAGCGTTCAGCCAATGGGCCAATCTCAACCAGGCGGGATGGCTGCTTTGTGGGACTACAGGAGCAGCACGGGTTGTTTCAGGTGCGGCTTGCATTGGAGGAGACTCCAAACAGGAATAACGTCATAACCATTTGATCGAGTGTAGACGCTAACTCAAAACACGTTGCTCCTTTGAGGTGGGCGAATCGCTCCGTACGTCCCATATGCCTATCAGGCAGGTAGTCTCCATCCGAGCCAATGTCGCCAGTCAGCTAGGCTTGTAACGTCAGGAGGGCGTTATCAGAGAGGGTACGTCTATGCCAACTGTTAAAACTGCTCTTGTACTTGCTGGTGGTGGGAGCCTTGGCGCGGTTCAGGTCGGAATGTTACAGGCGCTCGTTGAGGCTGAGGTTTCATTCGACCTGGTGGTTGGTGCTTCGGTCGGAGCCATCAATGGTGCCTACTTCGCGGCCAGACCGAATGCTAAAGGCGTGAGCGAGCTTGCGGATTTCTGGCGCAGCTTACGTAAGTCGGATGTGTTTCCGTTCTCGGCACTCGACACCTTCAAGGGTATTCTGAATCGTCGCGGTCACCTGCTGAGTGCTTCGGCGCTGCATCGTTTAGTGCGCAGATCTCTCCCGGTCGAATTAATCGAAGAAACTGAACTACCCCTGCATATTGTCACCACCAATCTGCTCAGCGGCGCCGAAGAACTTCTGTCCAGTGGTAATGCTGAACAGGCCTTGCTCGCCAGTGCTGCGATTCCGTTAGTGTTTCCCAATGTCCGGGTGGGAGAAAAGTTCTTGGTCGATGGCGGTGTCACCAGTAACACGCCGATTTCCAGTGCGGTGACATTGGGGGCAACGCGAGTTGTAGTTCTACCCACCGGGTTCGGTTGTGCTTGCCTGTGCCCACCGAGCGGGCTCGTTGCGTTAGCCTTGCACACGCTTAACTTGATGAGTATGCGTCAACTGGTACGCGACATCGAATTGTACAAGGCGCGTGCAGCTATCCATGTAGTGCCGCCGCTGTGCCCACTGGATGCGTCAGTGTTCGATTTCAACCAGACAGATCAACTGCTGCAACGTGCGTATCAGTCAACCCAAGCCTGGATAGAAGAGGGCGGATTGATGCGCGACGGGGTACCCGATTCGTTACTCGCCCATACTCATCATGTTGGTGAGCGCTGACTTTAGCCACGCAGGCGGTTGCGGAGTTGCACACGAAGGACTACACGCTGCATCGTTGTGTTGAGCGCAAATGAGAGCCCTTTGAGTGACATGGCGGGCTCTCATGGCGTTGAACGGTTGCGCGCTATCCTGAAGCCAAGAGTTTTTTAACTTCGGCAATGATCAAATCGATATTGAATGGCTTTGCCAATACAGCATCGAACAAATCTGATCTCTGCATACCGATATGTGCCTGAGCACCGCTCATCAAGATGATCGGCAAATCATTCGCGCAAGGAAGGGCTCGGACGGCGGTGGCGAATTCCAGGCCGTCCATGACCGGCATCATGAAGTCGGTAATGATCAGGGCAGGCCGTTCTCTGTCCAGCACCTCGAGTCCTTTTCGACCATTGCTGGCCGTCACCACCATGAACCCCTCATCCTCCAGCGCGAAGCTGAGAATGTCAGCGATCAAATACTCGTCGTCGACGACCAGGATGGTGGTCATGTTAATTCAACCCACTTAAAAGCTTAAGAAATCGAACCGGGAGATCACTCAGTGGGGACTGGTGGTTCATGCCTTGAAGCCTTTTTCAGGAAAACGTCTTGATCTTGGATGACGACCTCAAATCGCGAGGGGTCATAAGCGCTATCTCGTAATTTAAGAATAGATAGCGTCCTGCTTAGTTCAGAGTGATTCTCAGAAAATCGCATCAGCATCAGGTTGTCGACGATGCTGGACAGGTCAGAGCTTGGTGCGCTGACCTCGGAGCCAAATAGATCGCGCATTTCCCAGGATGCAAACACTGTAACGCCCCGGGATCGCAGCTCGTTCATCAATGCACTGAAGAAGTCATTGATCCGCGCCGGATTTGTCGAGACTCTTGTCATACCGCCAAGGCTATCGATGAACAGGCGCTTGATGCCCTTTGCTTCAACGATACTCAGCAGGCGTGCGCCCAGTCCATCCAGCAGGCCTTCCGTAGTAGGCTGCCAGGCAATGGTCAGCGCGCCGCTGTCTTCCATACCTTTGATATCGATACCCAGTGATTGGCCTTTGAGTCGCAACCGTTGCGGGCTCTCGTAGAAGCCAAAATGCAGCCCCGGAGTTTCCACCGTCGACTCGGCCAGGAATTTGAGACCCAGCGTGGTTTTACCTATCCCGGAGGGGCCCATGACCAGAGACACACTGGAACTGTAAAGGCCTCCGCCCAGTATGCTGTCCAGTGATCCAATACCACTGGCAATACGCGTCATGTCGGCGCTGTCGGGGGCGGACGGGTGGCTATAAAGGCTTTCGAGACGCGGGTAAACCACCAATCCATTGTCCGTGATTTCACACTCATGCAGACCGGTCATTGCTCCGCTGCCACGGGTTTTACGCAGTTGAATACGACGTGCTGAGCGCGTTCCATATAGCTCTTCGCCCATCTCGATTACGCCATCAACCATGGTGTGCTCAGGGCTACCGTCGTCGAGCCGGGAGCTGGTGAGAAACAGCACCGTGCAACCCGCGAAAGCGGCATGCCCCTGCAATTCGGAGATGAACTTCTTTGTGTCGATCGGCGAGTCGGCTTTTGAGCGCGCATTGAGCAGACCGTCGACTACCATCACCGTGGCTTTTTGACGGCTTATTTCGCGCCGAAGCAGCTTTACTACTTCATCCAGACCTTCGTTTTCCAGAGTGTCAAACGCGCTGACAAATTGAATGTCGGCGCCGACTTTGGACGCGTCGAAAAAGCTCAGGGTAGAAAGAAATTGAAAAAGACGGTCATGTGACTCGGCCAATAGCGTGGCGACCAGAACCCGACCTCCATTGTTCGCATGATGGAACCCAAGCTGGTTGGCGAGGATCGTTTTGCCAGACCCTGGGCGCCCTTGGATTATGTATGAAGCGCCTGCGACCAGCCCTCCCTTGAGCAGAGCGTCGAGCCCTTCTATTCCACTTTGGAGGCGTATTAGCTTTTCCACGATGCGACCCTGATCTGAAAAACAGGCTGTTTAAGCCGAGTGGGCGGAATGCTAACGCTATTTTCGCTCTGGAGCCATTCACGCCTAAAGCATGGTTGGTTATGTGCGTTGTCCGTCGCATTCCAAGGCCGCCTTTTACTCGGCCTTTGTCCCTCTAACGTCAAACTTCCCAGCAAATGACCCTCTCGCCTTGCAGTGATTCAATTTCACTCCATGAATTCTTGACCGTTATCGAGATTCCTGAAAACCACTCGCCCCAGATACGTTGAGCGATGACGTTGATCCTTTGGGCGTCTTGGTGATTTGCCTTTATCCGGTATCGCCAGGTGTTGTTATCCGCAGTCGCCCGGTAGGTGTGATGAGCAGGACGGACGAAGCGGGTGCGGATGCCAAATAAAACGTCAACACTCACCCGATTTTGTTGTACATGGATAAATGTCGCGTATAAGTTTTGTGTTGCCTTTTAAGGCGCGTTCAGGCGCAAAACGCTCCGGTGATTGATGTGCAGGTACCTGCCTGAATCGGATCGATGACTGAAGCGGATCATGGGATCGCAACGGCCGACGGTTTTATCCGAGCAGCACATTGAGTCCCGTCATGGGAAGAATCGCTGCAACTATCCTCTTGGAACGTGGCTCCGAGGTGGGCCTTAAAGGAAAATTAGCTATGACCCTACAATCGCGCCTCAGCCCACTTTCTGAAGAACAGATGGATGAATCACAGAGAGCTGTCCTCAGGGAGATTATCAGTGGCCCACGAGGTAACCTTGACGGCCCGTTTTTAGCCTGGATTCACAGTCCCGAGCTTGCCAACCATGCGCAAAAGTTGGGTGCGTTTTGCCGATACGGTACGCGCGTGGAGCTTCGATTGACCGAGCTGGCAATTCTTGTCACTGCCGCCTGGTGGCAGTCCCAGGCCGAGTGGCAAATTCACGAGCCCATTGCCCGCAGCGCGGGTGTGTCAGACAGCATCATCGAGTCGCTCAAGCAGCAGGTTTTGCCCGAGTTTCAGCAGGATGACGAACGTATTGTTTATCGTCTGGGGAGGGCGCTCTATGAGCATCGTCGGGTTGATGATGCTCTGTACACCGACGCCGTCAGTACGCTTGGCGAGCCTGCTGTGGTTGAGTTGATAGGTGTCTACGGGTACTACGCGTTTGTGGCGATGACACTCAATGTTTTTGCCGTGCGACGCGATGGAGATGCACCACTGCCATTCCCTGAACCCTAGGGCTTGCTGAGGCGAGTTAAGTCTCTATTCAGGCCGCTCATGGCTATTGAGCCAGTTGAGCCTTCAAGCTGGCGACTTGCGCTTCAAGTTCACGCACGCGTTCGCGGGCCTCAAATTCGACGCTGACGTCCTTCTGGATGCCGATGTAATAGGTAAGCTGGTCCGCCTCGTTAAAAACCGGAGTAATCGACAGCTCATTCCAGAAGGCGCTACCGTCCTTGCGATAGTTCCGAATGATTTGCCGGCAGGGCTGAAGGTTCTTAATGGCCTCGCGAATAGCGGCGAGGCCGGCCTGGTCACGGTCATCCCCCTGCAGGAAGCGGCAGTCCTGGTACAGCGTTTCGTCGGCGCTATAGCCTGTAAGGCGCAGGAAGGCGGGGTTGGCGTAGATCAGTATGTTCTCATCGCCTTCCTGCTCCGCAACGACGATGCCATCGTTTGATGCTTCAACAACCAGTTTCAGCAGTTCTGCGTTGATCATTTTCCGAGCCCCAGTAAATTTCACATCATTTTAGGACAATTTGGGGGGCAAGAAGGTTTTCGAGATCATTTGAAAGTATCCCTGTGACTTACCGAGACATTGCCGACGATTCGATGTGCCCTTCATCTGAGCCGCAAATCTCATCATGGGCGCACTGCAACAACCTGAGTCGATCATTGATGATCGGTCAGCCCCTATAGGTTCAAGGTCCACTCCCTGCTTACCAGGGGAGACGTTCGCCGTTATAAGCGAAGAAATTGCCGCTGTCGGCAGGCGCCAAGCGGTCAATCAGAGATAACAACTCATGGGCAGCAATGTTCGCCGGCCTGGCTGCCGAGGCACCACGAAACGGGTGTGACAGGCCCGAAATTACCGTGCCGGGATGCAGGCTCAACAAGCGGGTCTGAGGGCGGGTTCGTGCCAGTTCGATGGCAGCCGTTTTAATCAGCATGTTCAGTGCTGCCTTGGAGGCACGATAGGCGTACCAGCCGCCCAGGCGGTTATCGCCGATGCTGCCTACCTTGGCAGAGAGCATCGCCATTGCGCCATGAGCATCCAGCAACGGCAGGAAGTGACGCAAAACCAGCGCAGGCCCGAACGTATTGACTTGAAAGACCGACTGCAACGCGTCTGCTGCAATCGCGGAGTAGCTTTTTTCAGGCTTTATTTCGTCGCGATGAAGCAGGCCTGCAGCATGCACGATCAACTGGTACGGTGCTTCTTCAGTCAATTCGGCTGCCGCTCTGGCGATACTGTCGGGATCCTCCAGATCAAGGCATGGAACACTGTTGCGCCCCAACTCACGAACATACGCACACCGTGGATCCTGATTGAGCAACTCACAAAAAGCCGAGCCGAGCGCGCCACTGGCGCCTATCACGAGGGCACGATAGCCCTCACCAAGGGAGTTCATCGTCAAGTGACTGTTCATCCAGGCTCTCCTGCGGTCTGATGCGATTTGTTGGTGTTAACCCAGTCGCCCTATCAGTTGCAGGAACTCGTGACGCGTCGCAGAGGACTCGCGAAAGGCGCCCAGCATCACGGATGAGGTCATCACCGAATTTTGTTTTTCTACGCCCCGCATCATCATGCACATGTGCTTCGCTTCAATGACCACCGCCACGCCGGCGGCATCGGTGATGTGCTGAATGGCGTCGGCAATTTGTTTGGTCAGGTTTTCCTGGATCTGCAGGCGACGGGCGAACATATCCACCACTCGGGCCACTTTCGACAGGCCCAGTACCCTGCCGGTGGGGATGTACGCTACATGAGCCTTGCCGATGAAGGGCAGCATGTGATGCTCACACAATGAATACAGTTCGATGTCGCGCACGATGACCATTTCATCGTTTTGCGACTCGAACAATGCGCCATTGATCACTTCCTCCAGACTCATTGTGTAGCCATTGCACAGGTACTGCATCGCTTTGGCGGCGCGCTTGGGGGTGTCCAGCAGCCCTTCACGCTCAGGGTTCTCGCCTACGCCGACGAGAATTTCACGGTAATGTTCGGCTAATGATGGGTTCATCTTAATTCCTCGCAGCCATGCTGCGCTGTATGTGTCGGCAATCCTTGGCGGTAGGAGAGTATCTGCTGCGCACGATCTGACGCAGATGACACAGGGTTCGCCAGATCAGCCATGACCCAGGTTCTGCGTCGGGGCCATGACCAGGCGAAACTTTCTAGGTCTGCTTGGTTTTCAACGTTGACGGCTCGTCTGATGCGGGTTTGGACGCTGGCACCGTGCAACGGTTATCGACACAGCGGCGACCACTGTCTGGGTGGGGTAACCACGCCAAATGGGGCCGTAAGCGGCAGAAAAGGCGATAACCCAGTTCAAGCAACGGGCGCAATGCACGCCACGTCAGTGGCGCTGCCCAAAAACCCAAACCGGCGGCTCGCCAGCTCCACAGGGTGGCGTCCAGGCCGGTTACCCAGCGTCCGTCAGCGAAACGGGCGTGCAACGACGACTGCATGTGCTCGAACGTAAACCCGAGTGCCTCGGCATCGAATGCACCGCTGCTGATGTCCACAAAAACCAGTCGATCCTTCACCGCGTGCCCGCGCAGGTACTTGATTTCGCGCGCACACAGAGGGCATTCACCGTCAAAGTACAGCGTCAGCGGCCAATTCATTTTGTTGTACATCGACAAGGCCTTTGTATAAGTTTTATACAAGATATGCCGAAAGAAACAGCCTGACAATGGGCAGTGTTTTTTTACTGCGCTAAGGACGGTGATGCCCAGTTTTGTGAAGGGACTGCCTGTGCCTTCGATAGGAAGGTGGCGGCGAGCTAGGCGAAGGCGTTCATGTTCGGGGGGAGGGCCCAACCGGTCATTTCCAGCAAAGCGGGGCGTGCAAAAAAATGCCGCCCATGGGATGAGGGGCGGCCTTGTCTCTTTGTCCGGTAGAAGCTCAATTCCCTCTGTAGGTAGAGAAACCGTAGGGGCTGAGCAGTAATGGGATGTGGTAGTGCGCAAGGGTGCCGTCCACCTCAAAAATGACCGGCACCTCCGGAAAGAAACTTGAGATCTTGTGAGCTTTGAACCACTCACCGGTTTTGAAGGTGACACGGTAGGTGCCTTTTTCCAGGGCCTGACCTTCGGGGTAAAGCCCGGGAATACGACCTTGCTCGTTTGTCGCTGCGCTGTTGAGCATGTTCCAGTGCTCGCCGTCCTGTTTTTCCAGCGTGACATTGACACCCGGGGACGGCAAACCATCTTGTAAGTTGAGTACATGCACACTGAGCGGGTTTCCTGCCGCTGATGCCAGTGACGATACGACACTCAATACCACGCCAGCGAAGAGTGCTTTTAATACAGTCATGATGATGTCCTTAGTTTTTAACAGCAGGTAAAATTTTGTTGATAGCGACTAATGCGCAACCTTCGTCGAATGCGGCCCCACCGGCACCAGCCACTCCGATAGCGCCAATGACTTGCCCTTCAAACAACAGCGGGACTCCACCGCCCAGCAGCAATAGTTCACCCAGGGTGTTGAGGTTTTCAGCATCGGGTGTACTGCGAGCACGCTCTGCCAATAGTCGTGTTGGCGTCTTGGTCGACAGGGCGGTATAGGCCTTGCGTTGGGCCGCTAATGTGTTGTGTGGGCCAACGTTATCGTCGCGCTGCAGGGCAACTAAATTGCCTCCGCGGTCGACAATTGCAGCAACACCTGTGCGGCCATCGGCATGGCACGCTGCCAGCGCGGCATTTAGCAAATCATTGGCCATTGCCAGTGACACGTCGTTGCGCTGCACAACTTGAGCCGGGGCTGCAACGGCGAGCGCAGAGCTCATTGCGAGTGACATCAGCAATGAAGTCGATAGGCTTATACGCATGCGTTTTCCTTTGTTTTGTCTGGCTGGGTCATAGCCAGGCATGATGACCCGTGCACTCCGTCAGAATGATTGCCTCATGATTACCAAGATGTAATGTGCCAAACCGGTCGGGCGCGCTAGCCTATGCTCCCGGTTTGGAGGAAGAGATGCGTATCCTGGTCGTTGAAGATGAAGCGAAAACAGCGGATTACCTGCACAAAGCCCTGACTGAATCGGGCTACGTGGTTGAGGTCGCCCTGGATGGCCTGGAGGGTCAGTACCTGGCGCAGGAAAGTGAGTTCGACTTGATCATCCTGGACGTCATGCTGCCGGGCCTGGACGGATGGCAATTGCTTCAGATTATTCGGCGCAAGTGGCAAACCCCGGTGCTTTTTCTTACCGCCAGGGACTCTGTGGAGGATCGGGTCAAGGGGCTTGAGTCTGGCGCCGATGATTACCTGGTCAAACCTTTTTCCTATGCCGAGTTGTTGGCACGCGTACGTACTCTGCTGCGCAGGGGGCCGCCCCGTGAGGTCGAGCAGTTCCTGGTTGCAGACCTGAGCCTGGATCTGTTGCGGCGTAAGGTTACGCGCAGGGGAGAGCGCCTGACCTTAACCAACAAGGAGTTTGCCCTGTTGCACCTGCTGGTCAGTCGTGAAGGGGAGGTGCTATCGCGCTCGTTGATTGCCTCACAGGTCTGGCAGATGAACTTTGACAGTGATACCAATGTGGTCGACGTTGCCATCCGGCGTCTGCGCGCCAAGGTTGACGATCCTTACCCGCTTAAATTGATACACACAGTGCGTGGCATCGGCTACATGCTCGAGGTGCAATCCTGAAACTGTTCCCGCGTGCCTTGAGCTTGCGCCTGGCAGTCATGTTCGCGTTGGTCAGTGCGCTGCTGCTGGGCTCGATTGGTTTTTATCTTTATCAGTCGTTACAGCGAGAAATCGCGTGGCGCGATGACCAGGCCCTGCTTGGGCGCCTGGAGCGCATGCAGGCGTTGATCAATGACAGTGTCAGCGTCGAGCAACTCAGAAATCGGCCCACGCTCTACGAAAATATGCTTGGCAATCGCGACAACCTGCTGTGGATTGTCGATGACACGGGCCAGTTGCTGATCGAAATCAACCCCGTAAGCATGAGCTTGCCCACGTTACCAGCGGCTGCCCAGGCCCGGCTCGGTGACGGCCATGCCTCGCAGGCAGTGCGACTTGCCTGGAAAGATGTCATGCAGGGCGGGCGCGGCTTGACCCTTATTGCGGGCAAGTTGTTAAGTGAGCGTGAGCAGATGCTGGGGGCTTATCGACTCAAACTCTGGCTGGCCATGTCAGTCGGCGCGCTGTTGGCTTTTTTGCTCGGCGGGTGGGTCAGTCGACGAGGCTTGCAACCTGTGCGCAGGCTGGCGCAGCGCGCAACCGGCATTGATGTACAGCATCTGCATCTGCGGCTGGATGAGTTCAATGAAATGAGTGAACTGCAAGCGCTCAGCCATGCACTTAATCAAATGCTTGCACGCCTTGAAGAAGGGTTCGCCCAGCTCTCACGATTCTCGGAAGACCTCGCCCATGAGATGCGTACCCCGCTCAGTAATCTGATGGGGCATACCCAACACAGCCTGAGGCACAGTCGTTCAATCGAGGACTACCAGAACCTGCTGGTATCCAATCAAGAGGAATATGAGCGGCTGGCGCGAATGATCGACAGCATGCTGTTTCTTGCGCGTACCGAGCAGTCGCAAGCATCCGTGCATGACGAGCGCATCAACCTGCATGATCTGGTCGAACAGTTGTGCGAGTATTTCGAGGGCGTTGCGCAAGAGCGCAATGTAACGCTGATCAATCATGCCCATGCTGAATTGCGGGCTGATCCGGCCTTGATCCGTCGAGCATTGGCTAACGTGGTGGCCAATGCACTGCGCTACGGAGCTCCCGCTGCGGACGTGATTATCAACAGTGTGGTGCGGGAGGACTGGGTTGAAGTCTCTGTGCACAACCAAGGCCCGCCGATTTCAGCGGAGCATCTACCGCGACTGTTTGAACGCTTCTACAGGTGCGACCCATCACGCAATCAGCCAGATGACTCCGGTGGCCTGGGGTTAGCAATCGTTCACTCAATTATGCAGTTACATGGCGGTCGGGTGACCGTAGACAGCAGTCCAGCAGGAACGAGCTTTTGCTTGGCGTTTCCTGTTCGAAACGGTTGATAAGTCGGTTTCTGCGAACGGCTCCTGAGGCTCATCCATTCTGAACTAATCATAATGCCCATCACCCTAACGCTGTGCAAATAGCCCCCAGGTTAGTTCGACCCTGAGCTAACCCCTTACACGCGAAGGTTTGGTGAATCATGAAGAGTGAACAAGTCGAAGGTGTTGCAGAAAAACTTGCCGGGAAGGCGCAGAGCGCGGTCGGGAAACTGTTGGGTGATTCGAAAATTGAAGCTGAAGGTGCCGGTCGCCAGGCTGCTGGTCAGTTGACCCAGACCTATGGTGACGCACTGGACAGCGTATCTACGTTCGTTAAAGAGAAGCCTGTTGCCGCACTTGCAATCGGCGCAGTGGCCCTGCTGGTGCTGGACCGTTTCCTGCGCCGTTGAGCCGCGAGGAGACGTTTTCAGTGGTTTTCACCTCGTACTCCCCAGGGTTGTCTATCTGGAGAGTGTGAGACCCTGGACTTTGGGAACCTTTAGCCAGAAAGCGGGGTAGAGTGTTCATCACTGTCTGTTCATAAGAACCCTCCACTCGATTCGCGTAGTCGCGCCAAGCGGTTTCAACGAACGAATCGGGCAAAAAAACGTATATCACTCGTTGTTTGAAGAATGAATCGTCCGCTGTTTGTTTCTCTCGATGGGCCCAAAGGCACTGGCAAAACCACACTGTTGGAGGCCGTTACGAAAGTACTGAGGGCAGACAACAAAAAGGTGATCCGGCTTTGCGAGAAAAAAAGCGATCCCTATAGGGGTGAAACAATGGCCCTCGTTAACAAGCTCGTCAGAAATCCCTCCCGGGATTTGGAGCTGGGGGTTTGTGAGCGCTTTGCTGATAGCCGTAACTGGATTTCCCAGCACGTTCTGGCTAAACAGCCACCTGGCAGCATCATTTTGATCGATCGCTGGTACCCGTCTGATGCCGCGTTTCGCCGGACAATCGCGTTTGCAGAGATTCTACAGTTGAACATTGATCGAAACGTGCGTGTCCCAGACCTGCATGTCGGGGTTGTCACCGCCCCTGATATTTCATGGGCGAGGGCAGCGGCGCGCCGGCGCGGGCTGAGCAGTACCGTAATCCATAAGCTGGAAGAACATGTCGCTTGTACCAGGTCGTTCGAGCAAGCGGTTGCAGATCACGGCTGGGTTTTATGCCGTAATGAAGGATCGATCGAAGACGCGACGATGCAGGTGGTTTCGGAGATTTATAGAGTCCTTCGATGTCCCTGGACGAAGTTTGCTGCGCCGGCCTTGATGCGGTGAGATAGCCGTTGCGAGGAGATGAATTGCCGCCCTTTGCCCAGTAGGATCACGGGCCGCGCATTGGAAAGATGGACTTCGTTGTGGGCAATGTGATTGCCAACCTCATCTAAAGCCGACTGGACTCGCCCGAGATGACGCGCGATTAGAGTTTGAACTGATGCACAATTTCCAATAAACGCTCGGCGTCTGCGCCGCTTTCGCGTCCGCGCTTAATGCCCACTGGACGCTTCAGTGTTCGACTTCAACCAGACAGACCAACTGCTGCAGCTTACTTATCAGTGAACCCAAGCCTGGATAGAAGAGGGCGGATTCATTCGCGACGGGATACCCGATTCGTTACTCGCCCATACTCATCATTTTGGTAAAGAGTGATCTTCGCCTCTCAAAAGGCAGGTTAACCGATTGCATGCGACGGTAGATGACCCTGGCGCTGAATGGTTGGTTCACGTGCTCCGCCTATTCACTTGATGACAAGGGTGCGAGTCGATATCAAAAATTGACCAGTTCTTGCTCCTCCATTCGAGAGTTCTTCCGTGCGCATCTCTGGTCAGTGAAGTTCGGAGATGTGAAATTCGTTTTGTGGTGATCGATACAAAACCTGTGCTATGGTCAACAACAGTTCTCAAATGCGTGCGAAAACCATGGCCCGTCCCCGTACATTCGATGAGTCGACGGTTTTAACAGCCGTCGCTGAAGCGTTCTGGACGCAGGGCTACGAGGCCACCTCGACCCGAGACCTCGTCAATCGCACAGGGCTCAATCAGCCAAGCCTTTACAACGCGTTTGGCGACAAACGTAGTCTTTACCGTCGCGCCCTCGTGCACTATCTGGAGTGCAGTGTGCGTGATCGAATTCGGCGCCTTGAAGCTCTGCCAAACGCGGGAATGGCCATAACTGGGTTCTTCGCAGAGGTATTGAGTCGCACACTCAACGATCCTTTTCATCGTGGGTGTCTGTTGGTGAATTCTGCCCTCGAAGCAAATGCAGAAGACATGGATTTGCGACAGGCCGTCGCAGAAGAATTCGACGCCATTCGCAGTTTTTTTGAAGGCCGCCTGCAAGCCTTCCGCCTGCAATCTGTCGATTCTGTCGAGATTGATGTGAAGCAGGGGGCGCATCATTTGCTGAGTGTGTTACTTGGTATTCGAGTTTTGGCTCGGATTAATCCCGATCCTGCGTGTGTAACAGACGCCATTGGTATTGCAATCAAAAGCCTGGGTCTTCCTCCCTTGGCTTTAGCGATGTTCACTGAAAACCACTGCACGGAGTCAATATGATCAAACTCTACTATCACCCGTCTCCTAACCCCGCGAAGGTTGCGCTGTTCTTGGAGGAGTCAGGCCTTGAGTACGAACTCATCCCTGTTGATACGCGCAAGGGTGAACAGCACGATCCGGCGTTTCTTAAGATCAATCCGAATGCCAAGACACCGGCTCTGATTGATGGTGATAACGTGGTATTCGACAGCAACGCCATACTGCTCTATCTAGCCGAAAAGACCGGGATGTTCCTGCCTGCTGACAATCTCAAGGCGCGAGGGGAGATGTACTCCTGGCTCATGTTCGTCGCGACCGGCATCGGCCCGTACTCTGGACAGGCTGTCCACTTTAAGCACTTCGCACCTGAGCCAAAAGACTACGCCGTTACCCGCTACACCTTCGAAGCCTGGCGTCACTGGACCATCATCAACGAGCACCTGGCCAAACAGCCTTACATGCTCGGAAGCGAGTACACGCTGGTGGACATGGCCGTATGGGGGTGGGCGCGCGCGGTACCTTTCATCCTAGGTAATGACGCTTGGGTAAAACTTCCAAACGTGAAACGGCTCCTTGATGACATCAATGCTCGACCGGCAGCACAGCGAACCGAAGAGCTGAAGACCCAGCACAGTTACAAGACCGAGATGGATGCTGACGCGCGTAAGGCAATGTTCCCTCAGATTACTCAGTAGACGCGCCAGATCATGATCGACTGGCATTGCTGGACTGCCGCCTAAGGGGTAGAGATTTCATGTTCTTTTAGGTATCCGGGCTTCCGCACGCCATTGCTCCAGTGAGCATTGGTATAAAAATGGAGCAATTTGCTCGGTTCAAGACTGCGGGCCCCTAAAAGGGGCCCGCACCGTTCGGCCTCTACTTATTCACAGTGCTTTATCCGTTGTGGCACGAACTAGGGTATCAAGCTCATCTCGCGTAGTTTGTCGAACACATCGAAGAATGCTTGATCGCTCGCTTGGTAGGCGGTGAAGCCCATTGCACGGCTTTTCGACATATCAGTGACGACTTCGATTGGTCGACCAAGGTCTGCATCGGTATGCCATGGGGATATCAGGCGACCAATATCGGCTTGTTTCAAGCCGTACTCCGCGACTATCTGCGTCCACATGGCTTGGTCGTCAGCCATTTGCTTCTCAAGAGGTGAGAGTGAGGCGGGATAATCGGCAGCAGGCAAGTCGAAGTATTCGGCAATTCGGCTCCACATCCATTTCCAGCGAAACACATCACCATTAGTGACATTGAATGCCTGGTTGGCCGCAGCCGGCGTGGTGGCCGCCCACAGTTGTTGTTTCGCCAATTGCCGTGCATCCGTCATATCGGTGAGGCTGTCCCACTGCACTCTTGATCCCGGAAATACAAAAGCGCGATTGGTTTGTTTGCAAATCGAGGCGTAGACGGCGAGGGTGGTTGCCATATTCATCGCGTTGCCTACGGCAACCCCGGTGACGGTATGCGGGCGATGAACGCTCCATGTGAAGCCGTCCTCTTCAGCAGCGGCGAAAAGTTCGTCCTCTTGGGCGTAATAGAAATTCTCTACATTCAGACGACCCTGCTCTTCGCGGAACGGTGTTTGCGGAAGGCTGCCTTTACCGTAGGCTTCGAAAGGGCCGAGGTAGTGTTTCAGGCCAGTAACCAGTGCTACGTGCTCAACGCTCTTGGCTGGCCGAATGGCGGCAAGCACGTTGCGTACCATGGCGGCATTAACGCGAATGTTTTCGGCCTCCGTGGCTTGCCGTGACCATGTGGTGATGAACACATGAGTGGGTTTCAAATCCGCCAGCGCATGTTCCAGCGAAGCAGGATCCTGAAGGTCTGCCGCGACGGGGATCACGCCTTGCAATTGTGACGGATGCCTCGATAGCGCGGCGACCTGCCAATTGTTGTCGATGAGTAATTGAGTAATGGCGCTGCCGACGATGCCGCTGGCGCCGACGACCAAAGCTGTTTGGCTCATAAGGTTCTCCTGGATTTAGATCTGGGAGTCCACCTAGGCAACAGAGGTTCAACCTAAACCGGATCCGTACAATATCTCGCCCAAGGGGGGCTTTTGGGCCTACAGTCTTGAGTGTCGCTCACTGCAAGGAATACAAATGAACGTGTTGCCTTCAACGTCTCCGCCAAAGCACGTCAGCCTGCTGGGTTATGGCGGTCTGTTGCCGTTTATTTTTCTGGCGCTGCTGATCCCGTTCTCACTCGACTATCGGCCGTTGTTTGCGATTGCGCTTGTTAACTATGGCGCAGTCATCCTGAGCTTCGTCGGCGCCTTACACTGGGGCTTCGCCATGACCGTGCGAGACATGAGCGCCGAGGAGGGCAGAGACCGGTTTATCTGGAGTGTCATTCCGGCGCTTATTGCTTGGATTGCCACGTTATTGCCAATGCCATTGGGTTGCTTGCTATTGGTCATCGGCTTAGTTGTCCACCTCTGGCAGGACAAGCAGGTATTGCGGGTTATGAGCTTGCCCGCTTGGTACCAGCCAATGCGATTACGGCTTACCTTCGTGGCAAGCGTCTGCTTGCTGCTTGCCGCGCTTGTGGAGGTGCTTCATTTATGAAGCCTCGCGTGCCCGGCGCGTTGCCCGTGCTTGGTAGCTGCTTATCGCGGTTGATGCGCTTTGGCAGTTTGGCCTAGAGCGTCGCGGGCGGCATGCTAGCCGAAGGCGCTGAGCATTGGGTTCAGGGCAAACGTCCGGAACTCATAGAACTGCTGTTGACGTCGGGTAATGAGCCAATCGCTTATTTACGAGAAAATCCGTAAGCCAAGCCAGACGCGAGTTTTGTAAATGCTCTGCGAATTAATGAGACTAAATTCGGGATTTTCTCGTAATTAGTCATTTTCTTTCCGGTTTTTCTCGAATTTTAGCAATAATCGATAGCCGAACACGTCCTCAACAACTGTGGTTATCCATACGCCCGAACCGTCATGGCAGGATCTAGCGCATAAGGCCGGATGCTTGTATTGCTGAAGCTCCTCCAGAGATAAATCGCTACGCCCCGACAGGATGCCGAGGCTCTCAACGAGGTTGAAATGTCCACGGTGTTGTGGGCGGTTCAATCTGTTAGATACAAGCGGTCGGTTGATCTCATTTACGCCCTCAAGGCAACGTCTTCGCTCGACAACAATCTTGCAATTGACGGATGATCGCCGCGTCTACCATCGGCGCCGTAGCGTCCCTCGCGCCCACGTCGGGCTCGGCGGCGGTCGAGGGGATCACCGACATTTCCTCTTGGCACTGGCTGCTCTACATCAACCTAGTGCCGGGCCTGTTCGTGACCTTTGCCGTGCCGATGCTGGTCGAGATTGACCGCCCCAACCCGTAGATGACGAACTTTCGATCCGGATGCTCGTATCTGACGTCCTGAGTAATCTTGGATACGCCACGCTTGAAGCTTCTGACGGTGTAGGCGGCTTGAAAATTCTTCAGTCTGATGCAGTTGTCGACCTGCTCATCTCCGACGTCGGATTGCCTGGAGGAATGAACGGGCGACAAATGGCTGAGGCTGGGCGGAAATGTCGACCCAATCTTCCTGTCATTTTTATCACAGGTTATGCCGAGAACGCCGTATTGAAAGACGTTCATCTCGAACCTTATACGCATGTTCTTACCAAGCCATTTGGGTTGGACGCTCTTACTTCTCTTGTAGTGAATTTAGTCGAGTAGTCGCTTTGCCTATAAACGGAGCGATCAAGTATCAGTTAGAGTTTGAACTGATGCACAATTTCCAATAGACGCTCGGCGTCTCCGCCGCTTTCGCGTCCGCGCTTAAGAGTGCTTTCCGCTAGCGCTACAGTGGTGGTGGCTACCACTGACACACTGCTGATTCGTCGATTAATTTCGTCGGTAACCATAGCCTGCTCATTTGCAGCTTGAGCTATCTGTAGGCTCATGTCTGATACAGAAGACACCAGTCCGCTGATTCGTTGTAGCGCCTCGCCAGCGCTAATCGCCTGCTGCACGCCGCGCTCTGCGAAGACACGGCTATCGTCCATTACTTCTACGGCTTGTTTCGAAGCGTTTTGCAGGCGGTCGATCATGCCGTTTATCTCTTGGGTAGACTTTTGCGTTCTGCTTGCGAGCGTACGTACTTCGTCAGCCACTACTGCAAAACCACGACCTTGCTCGCCTGCACGAGCGGCTTCAATGGCGGCGTTGAGAGCCAATAAATTGGTTTGTTCGGCAATAGTGCGAATCACCTCCAGTACCCCACCTATCTCGCGTGAATGGCCTTCTAGATCGGAGATCACAATTGCAGCACGACCTACTTCGTCTGCCAGGGCGCGAATATCTATGATAGTTTTATTGACCACGGCAATCGCCGCTTGCGCCTGCTTATCGGCATCTTGAGTTTGAGCCGCGCTGGCTTGCGCGTTTGTAGCAACGCCCTGCACGTTGGTGGCCATCTGATTAGCCGCCGCCGCTACCTGTTCCACCTCGACTTGAAGATCTGTAGCACTGCGCTGAGACGCGCCAGCATCGCTGAGCAATTGTTCGGCGGAGCGCTCCAGGCCCGTCGAAACATCTGCAACTGTGGTAATTTTGAGGCGTAGGTTTCCAAGGAACGCATTGAACAGCTCGATAACCTGTCCAATTTCGTCATCTCGATTCGATTTGATAGTGCGGCTCAGGTCGCCACTACCGTCATTCAACGCACTCAGAGCCTTACTCAAAGACTGCATGGGCGGTAGTACCCGATTGGCAATTAACCACAACGCCCCAAGCATAATGACCAAGACCGTGCTCCACGCGATGAGGTTAGTGGTTCGAATCATTGTGCGCTCAGCCTTACTATCAGTTAGCTGCTGACGATATAGCTTATCCAGCGGCTCACTAAAAGCAGCGAAATCCGAAATAACTTTCGCTGAGCGCAGGTCTAAGTCTTCCATGACTTTATCGCCATCAACTTTATTACGGGCATAAGCCTGCACCATGAGCTTACCGGTGCTGTTAAGCTGCTCAAGTGGAGTGCGCAAAGCCTGAATACTGCTGGAGAGGCTCGGAACCATGGGCGTTAGTTCATCAAGTAACTGAAGCGACGCGGCGTAATATTTCTGCGCATCGTCTAAGGGATCAGCGTCTTGGGTTAGGCTGGCATCAGTATAAAACTGTTGAATTTGTGCGCTGTCGTAACGCAATTTTTGGGTTGATTCAAGAGCAGTTCCTAACTGCTTGCTATTGAGCTCCATGTCATCGAGGTCATTGATTTGAGTGTGCATTAATAACGTCAAACCGACTGCAGTTACGACCAAGCCTGCTGCACAGAAAACCATCAAACGAGAAATACTTAGCGTCACAGAGTTCTCCAATATTGCAAAGGAAATAAGAGCGTGGCTCGCGCGCTTGCGCGCTGAGGCGCACGTGCGAGAAATTTCCTGCATTGCAATCGGCATATGACGAGGTGAAGACGTCGCACTGGAGATGGCGCGCGTCTAACTGTTGTCGATTGCAATCTAAGAGCATCAACAAACATGGCTTGGTGTTGGTGAATTTACCAATGTCAGATACCAACTGACAGGTTGAGGTGTATCTCTATATCTAAAGTTGCCGAGCTTCTTAACTGGGCGATTTTGATGGAGATATGTGAGCCTACTTTTTTATAAATTAGGCCGTTTGCCATCCTTGGATTCTAGCGCTGGCACTTCGCAGCGATTTTCTCTAAAGCGGCGCCTCACGTCAGTATAGGGCATCCATTTCAAATCGGGGCGTAAGCGCAAGTATAGACGTTAAACTAACGCAAGGAGCGGCCGTGATGCTCACCCATTTCAGCGCAGTGACCCAGAAACCTAGGTTGGCAACTGGCACTCCATCGTGTCGCGTCTAGAACGGCACCCCAGCGGCCATCTGCAAAGCTCGCATGCAATGACGAGTGCATTTGCTCGAGATTGGCTCCCAAAGCCGTGGCGTCGAACTCAGCATGTCTAATGTCAAAAAAAAACAGCCTGGCGTCCTGGGCACGGCGTTGCACAATTTTTATTTCTTGGCCGAGAAGTGAGCATTCACCCTCAAAATGCAGCACTGGAAGCTATTAGCCATTATTGTACAAGCTTAGAGCTTTGTATAGGTTTTGTACAAGGTATTCCGAAATATCTGGACTTACAATGGACGCTACTGCTTTATTTTGAATAGAGGGTGATGCCCGGCCTGTGGATGGCTCAGCCGGGATCTCGACCAGCGGGGTAGGAGCGGCAGTTAGCTGCCGCCCGAGCACAAATCCATACCGGACACAGCTCCTACCTGGAATAAAGGGCAACTGTGGCACAGGGTGCGGATGCGGTTGCCGAGCCGCGTCTGCGGTTATGCCGATGTGCTTCTGTACCGTAATAGCTAATGAGATTCGCGTTACTGGCGCTTTATGCGGAACGAAGAGCAGTGAGTTATTTCGTCAAGCAGTGCCTCAATTGGCTCCGGTTGGTGAGGAAAATCACCCTGTGCATAGTCGATGCCCATTTCGCGGATTAGCGCTAGCACCTCGGCACTGTCTACAAATTTCGCTACTGTCTTGGCTTTCGTCGCTTTGGCCACCGTCACAAAAAAACGCACCGCTGCGTCGTTAAGCGGATCGGTGAGTATGTCGCGCATGAACTGACCATCGACCTTAAACTCGTCGATGCGCAGTGACTTGAGGTGGCCGAATGAAGTAGCGCCAGCTCCAAAGTTTTCTAGCGCGATACGAATACCCAATGTGCTCGCATGCGCTATGAAGTGTTTGGCTTCGGCCAAGTGATTGATGGCCGTTGTTTCTTTAAATTCAATGCAGAGCAGCTTGCATATCGCCTCGCCTGCTTCCTCGAGCATCTGAAAGATCTCGTAATGTAAAGCTCGGTCATTCACTGACTGATCTGAAAAGCTCAAGGAGAGCATTTCTATATTATCCAGTGTCGGGAGTGCCTTTAGCAGTGTAATGGTGCGCCTGAGCACCCATTTGTCGATATTGCTGGCCAGGTTAAAGCGCTCGGCCGCTGCCAGGAAAGAGCAGGGCGGTATAATACGGCCGTCATTTTCACGCATACGAATGAGCACTTCGGCAAGTAGCAATCGCGACTCCCCCGCCAAGGGAATAATTCGTTGCGCGTATAGAACGAACTGGTTTTCAGCAAACGCCTGCTCTATGCGCGTCACCCAATGCATATCGCCAGAACGTGCTTCCAGGACAGTGTTGCTATCAAACGAGACGTGGACGCGGTTGCGGCCTGTACTTTTGGCCGCATAGCAGGAGCTATCCGCTACTTGCATGATGGCCGAGATAGAGTCCCAGCGTCCATCCACGGATACCAGCCCTATACTTGTCCCGACTTGAAAGCTCTTGCCATCGTAGAAGAAGCGAAACTCAACCATTCGGTCGCACATCTGCTGCGCAATTTTCTGAGCGTGTTCTATCGAGCAATGTTCCAGCAACACGGCGAATTCATCGCCTCCCATCCTTGCAACAGTGTCTCCGCTTCGCACTGCATCGCCTAGTAGACGAGATACTCGCTGCAGAAGTAAGTCTCCCGCCGCATGGCCACATGCATCGTTAACCTGCTTGAATTTATCTAAGTCGATGAACATCAGGGCGTGCTCACTATCGCTGTGCCTGCATTCTGAAAGCACACGCTCCAGCCGAACTTCAAACTCCAGCCGGTTCACCAATCCGGTCAGCGCATCATGAGTGGCTCGATACTTCATCTCGCCACTGAGGCGGCGTTGCTCGGTCACGTCATGGAAGACCAGCACCGTCCCCAGCAGCTCTCCCAATTCGTTGCGGATGGGTGAAGCGGAATCCTCAATACCAAATTCATCACCGTTACGGGATACCAGTACAGTGTTGTACCTGAGTCCCGTTACCTTATCCTGCTGCATACAGATGATGACCGGGTTCTCTGCAGGTAGACGTGTATCCTCTTTGATGATGTTAAAGACTTGCTCAAGTCGCTGACCACGGGCTTGCAAGGCAGTCCAGCCGGTTAGACGTTCAGCGACAGGGTTCAGCCAAGTGACCAAAGCCTCTTTGTCAGTTGTGATCACTGCGTCGCCAATGGACTGCAAGGTGACTCGCATCAGCTCATGCTGCTGTGCAAGTTGTGTCGCAAGATTATGGCTTTCCGTTATGTCCTGGATTGCTCCAGCCAACCTCGTGGGGCGACCATCGACGAACTCCACCGCGCCCACTGTTCTGATCCATCGGTGCTCGCCGCCACTGCGCATGATTTGCAACTCAAGGTCAAAGCCGCTCCCTCCGGATATGGCGATATTGACTGCCTGCTGGATACGCGGTCTCGAGTCTGGCAAGTAATAGGAGATGCCTTCTTCTAATGTGGGCTGATAACCTGATGGCAATCCATGGATGTGACAGACTTGGTCTGACCACCGGACATCTCCCGTTACCAGGTCAACTTCCCACCCCCCCACACCCGCGAGTTCGCCGGTACGGGCGAGAAAGTTTTCAGAGCGACGTAGCAGATCTTCGGATTGCTTTCGCTCAGTAATGTCCTGACTTGTGCCACGTAGCGCAACCATCGAACCAGAGTCATCGATTACAGGCTCCGCTCGTGCATCCAAAATGCGCTGTTCGCCGTCGGGCCGGACGATCTCAACCTCAATTCTGAAAGACTGTTTGGACTTCTTAGCGCACGCAATCGCTTCTTGCAGCCGGGCGTAGCTTTCAGGCAGATACAGATGAGATTGCTCTTTACTGCCGGGAGGCTTAACTGGCAGTGAGAAGCCCATGATGCGGTAGAGTTCGGGTGACCATTTTGTAGTGTCTGTCGCGATTTCCCACTCCCAGCTTCCTATCTGACCTAAACGCTGTGCCTGCCGCATTGCTGCAGTAGCTTCGTTAAGCGCCAACTGGGAATTTTTCAACGACGTGACATCTGTGACCTCAACGAGAAAACCCCTTACTTCACCGTCAGCGATGTCAGGAATATAGTTCGCGATGCTGTGGCGAGAGATACCTTTTGGCCCAGGAATCTCACGCTCAAAATTTTGCGGCACTCCGGATAGAACGGCTTCGATATGTGGTTTGTTGCGCTCGAAAAGCTCTGCCCCCAGCAAGTCCCAGATAGGTTTCCCTATTAGCTCTGAGGGATCTCTACCGAACCAGGAGCGGTAGGCTCGGTTGGCAAACCGGCAGGTCAAATCCCTATTCCAGTAGGCCATCATGGATGGAGAGTTGTCTGTAATTAAGCGCAAATCTGCGGCCACTTGGGCCAAGTCGCTCGCGATTCGATTACGTGCGGTGATGTCGCGCACAAACTTGGTCGATCCCAACAGGGTGCCGTCAACGTCGATCTCTTGCACAATCGTTACCGATACGTCTAGAAGCGTGCCATCCTGCTTCTCGCGCACAGCTTCATAGGTGAAATACCGCGGTTGCTCCCGACGCAGAATCCTGGTCGCCTTTTGTGCAAGATCTGTCTCTGGGATGAGTAGATCAAGGGACTGTCCAATCGCCTCCGCCGCTTCATAACCGAATAGGCGAGTGGCCGCCGGGTTCCACCGCTCTATTTGGCCTGTTGCCGACAATCCGATGACAGCATCGGCACTATGTTCAAGTACTGTGGCTGCTCTAGCATTCATCAAGGTGGATTGCTTGAGCTGCCTTACTGAGGCGCGACCTTCAAGACTCTTGACCACTGCAACCGAAAGAGCTATGAGTGTTTCGCGCTGCTCTGAAGTCAGCCACCGAGGTGTGCGATCAATCACGCATAGCGTACCGATCCGCTCGCCGGAGCTCAGTCGCAAAGGCGCTCCCGCGTAAAAACGAATGTATGGGTCTCCCGTCACCAAGGGGTTGTCTATAAAGCGTGGGTCGCTAAGGGTGTCGGGCACCTCAAACAGCTCGTCTCCCAGAACCGTGTGCGCGCAGAAGGCAATGTCTCGGTCTGTCTCCATCACATTGGGCAGCCCCACGCGGGCCTTGAACCACTGCCTGTGCTCGTCGATCAAACTTATAAGTGAAATGGGTACGCCGCACACGACCGATGCGGCATGCACAATGGCGTCAAACTCCGCTTCAGCAGCCGTATCGAGCACCTCAAGGGCCTCCAGCGCAAGCAGAGTCTGATCCTCGTTTTGCCGATAAAGTGCCCGGTGCATAGAGCCATCCTTTTAAAGGTTGTGTTTCGAATCAAGCGGTTTGTGCAGTGCTGCTTGATCAACATCGGCCCAAAGGTTTTTAGTCAGTGTAGGGTTACTGGGCTGGCGAGCATTGAAGCTACGCAGGTGTGTTGGCGAGGGGATACGGTAGGCGCTTGCCTCCAGAGCCTTATGATCTGGGTACAGCTCAGCATGAAGCTCTTGGTTGTTAATAGCACAATGGCGACGGCGTCATCATCGATATAACACGATAGTGCCGCCCCGCATTTGAGGCATTAGTCCAAAGCCTTTCTGATGCCCGGGGCCTTCTGCACAACCAGGAGCCGGGCGATGAGAAAACCCGCCGAAGCGGATTTTCTAGATGCAGTGTAATTTTCCTGTGACGCTTCGCTTTCAAATTTGATTCCTGCCTACGCTAAACGCAAGTTTGTGCTGAACGTTTGCGTAACTGAATCGGCCCGTATTTTTTAGATACCTTGCAAGCTTCGACACACGCCTCAGGGGCGGCTTTTAGCCGATCGATCACCCGACGAACTCTTTGACTTGGGAGAAAATATTCATGAAGCATTCAAAACGTATTATCTGAATTTATTCTTTTTTATCAAATGGTTATCTTTAATCGCTATATCGAGCAATCCTTTGCCATCATGTATCTGTTTTGTATAGAAACAAAGCCGTACATTAATTGACGCCACTAAAACGACACCCTATAATGGCCGAAATTTGATGGCATAACGCCATGCATAGGGATGTGGAAATGTTTCGTTTTGCGCGCCGGACCAGGCTCAGCCTGCTGTCCGCTTTTTTTTGCCTGGGCGCAATGGGATTGGCACAAGCCGCTACTTCTCAGAGCACTCCAGGTATCACCGATCTGATCCGCGACCGCCAGGACCGCCTGCTCGAAGAGCAGCAACGGCGCATCGAAGAACTCAAAGACCTGCCCGGTCAGTCCGCCGCCCCCGCAACGCCGACCGCTCCCGTCGACAGCCGTTGCTTCCCGATCAAAACCATCGAACTCGCCGGCGCCGACGCCCTGTCCGAAGACGAGCGCGCCGGGCTGATCAAACCCTATATCGGCCAATGCCTGGGCGTACCGCAGCTCAACGAAGCGCTCAAAGTGATCACCGACCGCTACCTCGCCAAAGGCTTGGTCACCAGCCGCGCCTACCTGCCGCAACAGGATCTCTCCAGCGGCAACCTCAAGATTCAAGTGGTCGAAGGCAAGCTCGAAAGTTTGAAGGGCATCGAAGGCAGCGGCATCACCGACCGCCAGTTGGCGATGAGTTTCCCAGGCAAGACCGGGGAGCTGCTCAACCTGCGCGAAATCGAACAGATGGTCGACCAGCTCAACCGCCTGCCGTCGAACCAGGCGCAGATGGAGTTGGCGCCAGGAAAGGCCGTGGGTGGTAGCGACGTTCTGGTCAAAAACACTCCGCAGAAACCGTGGCGTGTCGGCTTGTCGCGCCATAACGGTGGCCAGCGCAGCACCGGCGAGCAACAGTGGGGCGCAAGTCTGGATTGGGATAACCCGCTGGGGTTGGCTGACCAACTGTCGTTGCGCGGCGGCCACGATGCGGTGAGCGACCACCAGAAAACTTCACGCAATTCGATGCTCAATTACAGCCTGCCGTTTGGCTGGTGGAACCTCACTTACAGCTACACCGAGAGCGAGTACCGTTCCCAGGCCCAGGCGAATAACTTCACGTTCAAGCAAACCGGCGACAGCCAAAACCACCAACTGCGCCTGGAGCGTGTGATTCATCGTGACGCGCTGAGCAAAACCTCCTTGAGCACTGGCCTGGCCTACCTGCGTACCAACAACTTCATCGAAGACAGCAAGCTTGCCCTGAGTAGCAACCGCCTCAGCGAAGCCCAGTTCGGCATCAACCATGGTCGCCGCATCGGCGGCTCATTCCTGAACATCGACCTGGGCATGCAAGACGGCATCGGCGCCTTCGATGCCCAAGCCAATCATCACCCCAAGCCCGGTCAGGCGGATGCACGCTACCGCAAATACACCGCCACGGTGAGCTACTTGTACCCATTCCAGCTGTGGGGCGAGTCGCTGAGCTTCAGCAGCTTGATGACCGGCCAGCACAGTGAAGACGTGTTATTCAGCCCACAACGTATGAGCCTTGGCGGGCAGTCGTCGATTCGCGGCTACAAAGACCAGATGCTCGCAGGCGACAGTGGCGGTTATTGGCGCAACGACTTGCGCTGGAGCCGCCCGGTGACCTGGGCCTGGCTGCAACCGGTGTTTAGCGAATACGGCACCAGCCTCGGTTACGACCAGGGCGTGATCAGCCACGGCCGCTACAACGCCGAGCAGCATGGGCGCATGAGCAGTAATTCTGTGGACCTGTTCGCACGCGGCAAGAACGTCGCGGCCACAGTGACCTTTGCACACTCTTTGGAACGACCGGATGCAATCACGGAACGTGAAGCGCCGATCTATTTCCGCCTGGATTTTTTCCTTTAAATTTTTTACCGCCCTCGGGCATCGAGACATGACATGGATGTTCGCCAGTTCGCTTTCCTCGCGCGTCAGCCTTCTGCTGCCGTAAAAAGCCGCTCCCACTTCCTGGGGCTGCCTAAACGTGGGTTGGCGTTGATCCTGGCCAACGCGATGTTCTGGCAACCGTTGCTGGCCCAGGCCGACGGCATCGTGGTGAGCGCGCCGGGCACCACGCTCGGGCAGGCGGGCAATGGCGTACCCATCGTCAACATCGCTGCGCCGAATTCCAACGGGCTGTCGCACAACCAATTCCATGACTACAACGTCGGCGCCAACGGGGTGATCCTCAACAACGCCACGGACCGCACGCAGGCCACTCAGTTGGGCGGCATCATCGTCGGCAACCCGAATTTCAGAGGCACTGCCGCCAACATCATCCTCAACGAAGTCAACGGCGGCAGCCCCAGCCAACTGCGCGGCTACACCGAAGTGGCGGGGCAGTCGGCGCATGTGATCGTCGCCAACCCGTACGGCATCAGCTGCAACGGCTGCGGCTTTATCAACACGCCGCACGCGACGTTGACCACCGGTAAAGCAGTGATCGAAAACGGCCAGATCAGCCGCTATCAGGTTGACCAAGGCAACGTCGCCATCGAAGGCGCCGGCCTGAACGCGACCAACGTCGACCAGTTCGAAATCATCACCCGCGCGACTACTCTCAACGCACAGATTCAGGCGAAAAAACTCACCATCGTCGCCGGTCGCAACGACGTCGACGCACGCACCCTCAACGCCACTGCGCGGGCGGCAGATGGCAGCCAGGCGCCGGACCTGGCGATTGACTCGTCGGCGCTCGGCGGCATGTACGTGGGCGCGGTCAAGCTGATCGGCACCGAGGCTGGTGTGGGCGTGAAGCTGTCGGGCGACATGGTCGCCGGCGGTGATATCCAGATTGATGCGGCGGGCAATGTGGTGATGGGCACGACCACCGCAGGCACTGCTGTCGCTGTCAAAGCGGCCAGCCTGGAAGCCAAGGAGGCGGTCTACGCCGGTACTGATCTGTCGGTAAAAACCCAAGGCGCACTGACCAGCCAACAAACCCTGGCTGCCAAGGACAGCATCGCACTGGACGCCGGTGGCCGATTGACCAACAACGGGATCATCGAAGCAGGCGTCAATACCGATAACAGCCGCAATGCCCAGGGCGATGTGCGATTGAGCGCGCAGGCCATCGACAACACCGGCAAGACCGTGATCGCCAGCCGCGACCTCAGCGTCAACACCGGTGAACTCGCCAACCAGGGCGGCACCCTGAGTACCCAACGCAATGCGCAATTGACTGCGACAATCGTGGACAATCAGAACCAGGGCCGGATCCTTAGCGCTGGCGGCCTGGGCTTGAACGCCAGTCAGTTGCTCAACAGCCAGGGCGGCCTGGTGACCAGCACCGGGCCGCTGACGGCCACGGTCGGCCAGTTGACCAACCGCAACGGAGAGCTGTCGAGCCTTGGCCAGGCCAGCTTGCAAGTGGCAACGCTGGATAACGTCGCCGGCCTGGTGTCGGCCGGCCAAACCTTGAGTGTGAAGGCGAGCGGTGCCATCAATAGCCAGGGCGGGCGAATCGCTGCACGCCAAGCCGTGCAATTGCAGGCCGCTTCACTGGACAACAGCCAAAAGGGCGTGCTCACCAGCCAGGGCACGCTGGGTGTTGAACTGAGTGGCACTCTGGCCAACCAGCAGCAGGGACGGATCGAGTCCACCGGTGGTGCGCAGGTCAAGGTGGGTGCGTTGGATAACCAGCAGGGCGGTGTGCTCACCAGCAGCCAGACCCTGGACCTGACGGCAGGTGCGGTCAATAACAGTGGCGCAGGCCAGATCGCCAGTGCCCAGGGCTTGAACGCGAATCTCGGCAGCCTTGATCAACAGGAAGGCGGCCGCTTTTACAGCAACACCGACCTGAACCTCAACCTCAACCAGGGCCATCTGGATAACCGCAGCGGGCTGATCAATGCCACCGGGCAATTGACCCTCGATAGCCTCAACAGCGTAGACAACCGCCAAGGCGAAATCTCCAGTGCGCGGGCCTTTACCGTTGCGGCGCGTACCGTCGATAACGCTGCCGGCAAGTTGCTCAGCGACCAGGGGCTGACCCTGCAGATTGCGCAGACCTTGAATAACAGTGCGGGATTGATTGCAGCTAACGGCTTGCAGATCGATGTCGCCAGCCTGGTCAATGACCAGAACGGCAGCGTGAGCAGTCGCGGTACGCTGAACGCCCGTGTGGCGGGCATGCTGGATAACCGTGGCGGTAGTCTCAGCGGCGCCGGTGCAAGCCAACTCAGTGTGGGCAACCTGAACAATGGCGGTGGTCGTCTGTCCAGCCAAGCCAGTTTGAGCCTGGACCTCAATCGCGGTCATCTGGATAACCAGGGCGGCGTGATCAGCGCGCCCGGCCAGTTGTTGCTGAACCACTTCAACAGCGTCGATAACCGCAACGGAGAAATCTCCAGCGCCACCGGCTTCACGCTGCAAGCTGACACTTTGGATAACCGCAGCGGCAAGGTCTTGAGTGAGCAGTCGCTGACCTTGGCCGTTGCTCAGGCCTTGAACAATGCGGCAGGTCGGGTGAGTGCGGCGTCGTTGCAGGTGCAAGCTGGCAGTCTCGACAACAGCAGCGGCCACTTAGTGGCTCGCGACAGCCTGAATCTGGGCGTTGGTGCAGCACTGCTCAATCACAGCGGGGAGATCCTGAGCCGTGATGTACGGCTCACTGCAGGTACGTTGGATAACGCCCAAGGTCGGGTGCAGGGCGACAATCTGCTGAAGATCGACAGCGGCGCACTGAGCAATCGCAATGGCACGTTTGCCAGCGGCCAAACCCTGGAAATGACCGCCGCCAGCCTGGACAACAGCCTTGGTAAACTCACCAGCAACGCCGTACTGACCGCTGCGATCGCCGGCAACCTACTTAACCAGAGCGGGCTGTTTACCGCCGGCGCGAACCTCCAACTGAGCAGCGCCGACCTTAGCAATCAGGGCGGCCAGCTAAGCGCCGGCGGCACTCTGCAACTGCGTGCCGGGCTGGTGGATAACAGCGCGGGCGGGCGCATCAATGGCAAGGCCCTGAGCGCCAGCGTGACAGGCCTGGACCAGCACAATGATGGCCGTCTCTACGGTCAGGGCAACGTGAGCCTGGACCTCAACCGTGGCCATTTGAATAACCAGGGTGGGGTGATCAACGCGCCGGGGGCGTTGCTGTTAAGTAATCTCAGCAGCGTCGACAACCAAGGTGGGGAAATCTCCAGCGCCACAGGTTTCAGCCTGCAAGCGGACAGCTTGGATAACACCCGCGGCAAAGTGTTGAGCGAGCAAGCACTGACCCTGCGTATCGCCCGTGCACTGGAGAATGCCAAAGGCCTGGTCTCGGCCGCAAGCCTGGACGCCCGCACCGCAAGCCTGGGCAACCAGGACGGCACACTGCGTGCCCGTGATGGCTTTAACCTGAGCGTCGACGGCCTGCTGGACAACCGCAGCGGCAAGCTGTTGGCCAATGATCTTTCGTTGGCGGCAGGCGGTCTGGACAACAGCAATGGTCAGGCTCAAGGCGACCACACCCTGACGATCAACAGCGGGGCGCTGACCAATCAGCACGGCACCCTGGCAGCGGGCAGCCACTTCACGCTCACTGCAGCGAGCCTGGATAACACCGACGGTAAGCTCACCAGCGACGGCGCCTTGACCGCCGCAATTTCCGGGCACTTGCTTAACCAGGTCGGCCTGTTGGCGGCCACTGGCAACCTCAGCCTGAACCTGGGCAGCCTCGATAACCAACGCCAGGGACGCATCAGCAGCAAAGCCGACCTGACCCTGGCCGGCACCACCCTCGATAACCGCGCCGGCAACCTCGGGGCGGTCGGTGTGTTGAAACTCAATGCAAACACCCTGGATAACCGCCAGGGCAGCGTGTACGCGAACAATCAGCTCCACCTGTTGCTGGGCGATGCCCTGAACAACCAACAAGGGACCTTGCGCGGTGACACCAAGCTGGACCTGAAAGCCGGCCAGGTGGACAACAGCGATGGCGGGCGTATCAGCAGTGGCCAGTCGCTGAACGCCAACGTGACCGGGCTGGATCAGCACAATGACGGCCGGCTGTTCGGCCAGGGCGATGTCAGCCTCGACCTCAATCGCGGCCACCTGAACAATCAGGGCGGTGCGATCACCGCACCGGGTCAGTTGCTGCTGAGCAATCTCAACAGCGTCGCCAACCAAGGGGGTGAAATCTCCAGCACTCGTGCGTTTACCCTGGTTGCCGAGACACTGGACAACAGCAACGCCAAGGTCCTCAGTGAACAGGCCCTGACCCTGCGCATTGCGCGCGCGCTGGATAACACCAAGGGCCTGGTGTCGGCCAAGGCGCTGGAACTGCATGCCGGCAGCCTGAATAACCTGGGTGGCACGGTCAGTGCCACCGAAAGCGTAGCGTTGCAGGTCGACGGTGCGCTGGATAACCGCAACGGCAAGCTGCTCGCGCGCACCGCCTCGGTCAATGCAGGCTCCCTGGACAATCGCCAGGGCTTGCTTCAAGGCGATGCCACGCTGAACCTCAACAGCCTGGGCGCCGTGGATAACCGTCAGGGCACACTGTTTGGTGCGCTAGCGTTCGACATCGCCGCCGCTAGCCTGGATAACAGCGGTGGCAAGCTGACCAGTGATGCTCGGTTGACGGCGCGCATTGCCGGGCAGTTGCTCAACCAGACCGGTCAGTTTATAGCGGGCTCCAACCTACGACTGACTGCGGCCAGCCTCGACAACAGCGCCAAAGGCAACATCTACGCCAAGGACCATCTGCAGCTCTCGGTCAGCGGCGAGTTGAACAATGCGCAAGGCACGCTCAACAGCGACGGCACTCTCGCTCTCACCGCAGGGCAGGTAGACAACACCGCCGGCGGGCGCATCACCAGCCAGCAGCAACTCACCGCATCTGTTACCGGCCTTGACCAACACAGCGACGGGCGCCTCTACAGCCAGGCGGGCGTAAGCCTGGACCTGAATCACGGCTACCTGAACAACCAAGGCGGCTTGATCCATGCTCCGGGCGCGTTACTGCTGAGTAACCTTGCCAGCGTGGTTAACCAGGGCGGGGAAATTTCCAGTACCCAGGCGCTGACGTTCACCGCCGATAACCTGGATAACCGCCGCGGCAAGTTGCTCAGTGAACAAGGGCTGGTGGTACGTATCAGCAAGGCCCTGGACAATACCACTGGCCTGGTTTCCGCTACCGGGTTGGATCTGCGGGCGAACAGCCTGGTGAATGCCGAAGGCTCCCTCAAGGTTCGCGATGGCCTGACCGCGCACGTCGAGTCGGCACTGGACAACCAGCAAGGCGAAATCCTCGGCGCCACCACTACCCTGACTGGCGCGTCTCTGGATAACAGCCATGGCCTGATCCAGGGCGACAAGCTGCTCACCCTTAATCACTCGGGCGCGGTATCTAACCGCAATGGCCGTCTTGTCACGGGCCAGGCGTTGAACCTGACGACTGCGAGCCTGGACAATACCCAGGGCACGCTCACCAGCGACGGCACCCTGAACGCCTTGATCAGCGGGCAGTTGCTCAACCAGGCCGGGTTACTTGCCGCCAGCAGCCAATTGCAATTAACCGCCGCCAGCCTGGATAACCAGGCCAAAGGCCGTCTCACCGGCAAGAGCGACCTGAGCCTGACCGTCGGCCAATTCGACAACCGCGGCGGCAGCGTTGTGGCGACGCAGCAGCTGCAGCTTAATGGCACGACGCTGGATAATCGCGACGGCGGCCTGGTCAATTCGGGCAAGGCCATGACCCTGGTGACAGGAACCCTGGATAACCGCGCAGGAGAAGTCTCCAGTGTTACCGACCTGGCACTCACCGGCAGCCGGCTCGACAACAGCATAGGTGGACGCCTGCTGGCCAACGGTGAGATGCAACTGACCTTGCAGCGCCTGGACAACCAACTCAAGGGCATCATTTCCGGGCAGAAGTCGATCAACCTGAACGCCGCACAATTGGATAACAGCGGCGAGGGCAGCCTGTATGCCAAGGGCAACCTGTCCATGGCATTGAACGGTCATTTGAAAAACCAGCAAGGCGCTCTGCGCAGCGACGGCGGCTTGAGCGTGCACGCGGCCAGCCTCAACAATGACCGCGGGCGCATCAGCAGTGCCGCGCCATTGGTACTGGCAACTACGGATATGATCAGCAACCAAAAGGGCGAGCTGCTCAGTGCTGTCGCCTTGACCTTGACCAGTGCCAGCCTCGACAACCAGGGTGGCAAGATCGTCGGTGACGGTGCCGTGCAGGTCACCACCGGCGCCTTCAACAACCAGCAAAGCGGACGCCTCACCAGCGCCGACCGCCTCGACCTGGCAGCCGGGCAGGTGGACAACCGTGGAGAGGGCCGCATCGCCAGCGCGAAGGCCCTCACCGCCAACCTCACCGGCCTCGACCAACGGGACGGCGGCGAGCTTTACAGCCTCAGCGCCCTGACCCTGGACATGAACAAGGGCCATCTGAACAACGCCGGTGGCTTGATCAATGCGCCTGGCCCGCTGGTGCTCAAGAACCTGTCGAGTGTCGCCAACCAGGGCGGCGAGATCTCCAGCAAACAAGCCTTCAGCCTGGCGGCACAAAGCCTGGATAACACCGGGGGCAAACTGCTGAGTGGCCAGGCGCTGAGCCTCAAGATCGAGCAGGCGCTGATCAACCTCAAAGGCCAGATTTCAGCGGCCGGGCTCACGGCGCAAGCGGCGAGCCTGGATAACAGCGATGGGGAGTTCAGCAGTACCAGAGACCTGACCCTGACGTTGGCCGGTGAGTTGCTGAACGTCGACGGCGAAGTTTCCAGCGCTGGCGCCAGTGTGGTCAACGCCATCACCTTGAACAACCGCAATGGTCAGGTCATGGGCGATGTGAGCCTCGACCTCACGACCCTGGGCGCGTTGACCAACCAGGGCGGCACCGTGGGCGCCGGCCAGCGCTTGCAGGTCGCTTCGGCGAGCCTGGACAACAGCCAGGCCGGTAGCCTGGTCAGCGACGGCAGCCTGACGGTGAACGTTGCCGGCTTGCTGGACAACCAGGCCAAAGGCAGTGTGTTGGCCAAAGGGATCGTGGATATTCAGGCGGCAAGCCTGGATAACCGTGGCGGGCGTGTTTCCGGGCAAAACCTGCTGACCGTTCGCGGCAACAGCCTGGATAACCGCACTGGCGTGATCCGCGCCAATCAGGACTTGAACCTGCACCTCGGCCAGTTGGACAACCGTGAGGGCGTGCTCAACAGCAAGCAGGCCCTTGGCGTTACCGGCCAGTCGCTGAGCAACCAGGGCGGTTTGATCAGCGCCGTGGGGCCGGTGCATTTGAGCCTGGATAACGTCAATAACAGCAAAGGCCGTATCGCCAGCCAGAGCGACCTGGATGCCACCCTCGGCGTGTTGAACCAGCAAGGTGGCGAGCTGGTTGCCCAAGGCAATCTGACCCTTCGCGGCACCACCCTCGATAACCGCGACGGCGGTTTGGTAGGGGCCACAAAAGCGCTGAAGCTCAAGGTCGACAGTGTGGATAACCGCGCTGGTGAAATCTCCAGCCAGATAGACGTCCAACTCAGCGGCCAGTCCCTGGACAACAGCGGCGGCAAACTGCTGGCCGGAACGGCGCTGCAACTGGCCGTGGCCCAGGTGATCAACCAGGCCAAGGGGCTGGTGTTCGCCCATGACGTGCAGTTTACCGGGACTCGTCTGGACAACGCCCAAGGCACCTTTGCCGGCCAGCGTTCGCTGGCAATTCAGCTGGCAGCGGGGCTGGACAACACCCATGGCAAGCTCAGCAGCGAAGGCACCCTGACGCTGGGTGGCCAACGTATCGACAACACCGGCGGCAGTATTTCCAGCGCCGGCACACTGGACATCACCAGCGCCAGTGATTTGCTCAACCAGGGCGGTATCGTCGAAACCGCCCAAGGCCTCACGCTGACTAGCACCCGCCTTGACAACAGTCAGCAGGGCCTGCTCAAAAGCCAGGGCGCCGCGACCCTCAACACCGGCCTGTTCGACAACACCCTGGGCGGCCGCCTGATCAGTGCCGACCGCCTTGACCTCACGGCCACCCAGCTCAACAACGGTGGCCGCATCGCCAGCGCCGGCGCCCTGAACGCCAGCCTTGCCAGCCTTACCCAACAGGGCGGCGAGCTGTTCAGTAACGCGCAACTGAACCTGGACATGAACCACGGCGAGGTGAACAACGCCGGCTTGATCAACGCACCGATCCTGGTGCTGAAAAACCTCGGCAACCTCAACAACCAGAACGGCGAGATCTCCAGCCAGAACGCCTTCACCCTGGCCGCCCGCAACCTCGACAACAGCAACGGCAAGCTGATCAGCAACCAGGCGCTGACACTGCGCGTCGAGCAGGCCCTGGCCAACGTCAAAGGCCTTGTCAGTAGCGCCAGCCTCATCAGCCGCAGTACAAGCCTGGACAACACCGACGGTCTGCTCAGCAGTCGTGGCGGCCTGGATATCAGCGCCAGCGACCTGATCGATAACCAGCGCGGCACGTTGATCGGTGACGGCGCCTTGCTGCTGACCACCGCGAACCTGGACAACCGTGGCGGCGAGATCGCCGGCAAGGCCGAACTGGCCGTCAACGTCAACCGCCTCGACAACCGAAAAGGCCAATTGATCGGCACCCAGACCCTGCACGTCAGCGGCGCCAGCCTTGATAACCGGGGCGGTCTGGTAGGCGCCACAAAAGCGCTGAAACTCGACGTAGGCACCCTCGACAACCGCGCCGGCGAACTGACCAGCAACGCGGACCTCAGCATAACCGGCCAGCGCCTGGACAACAGCGACAGCGGCCAGGTGTTCGCGGCCAGCGGCCTGAACCTGGCAGTCGAGCAACTGCTCAACCGCCAGGGCGGCAAGCTCAGTGGCCAGCGACTGTTGCTGACGGGCACCGGCCTGGACAACACCGGTGGCAAAATCCTCAGCCAGCAACCGTTGCAACTGACGCTGGACGGTGACCTGGACAACAGCCAGGGCCTGCTGAGCAGTGAAGGCACCCTCGACGTCAAGGCACGCAGCCTTAATAACACCCGAGGCAGTCTTTCCAGCGCCCTGGGTTTGAACGTCGGCATCACAGGCCAGTTGAACAACCAGAACGGTGAACTGGTCACCGACGGCGCCTTGGTAATGAGCAGCGCCAGTTTGGGCAACCAACAAGGCAGCATCAGCGGCAAGGGCGCGGTGGCGGTCAGCACCGGCGTGTTGAATAACCAGAGCGGCCGCCTCAACAGCGGCGACACCCTGAACCTGACGGCCAGCCAAGTGAACAACGGCGGCAGCATTGGCAGCGCCAAGGCCCTGACCGCCAGCGTCACCGGCCTTGACCAGCAGGGCGGCAAGCTCTTCAGTAACAGCGGCCTGAGCCTTGATCTGAATAATGGCCAGTTGAACAACCAGGACGGCCTGATTAACGCCAGCGGTCCGTTGGTGCTCAAAAACCTTACTGGCGTCAGCAACCAGAACGGTGAAATCTCCAGCGCCCTAGCCTTCACCCTGGCTGCGCAAAGCCTGGACAACAGTAACGGCAAGCTGCTGAGCAACCAGGCCCTGACCCTGCGCCTGAACCAGGCCCTGGCCAACGTCAAAGGCCTGATCGGCGCCGCCAGCCTCAACGCGCACGCAGGCGCCGTGGACAACCGGGGCGGCACCTTGACCAGTCGCAGCGACCTGCAACTGACCAGCGACGGCCTGCTCAACAACCAGGACCAAGGCCTGATCAGCGCCTCTCAAATGCTGACCCTGCACAGCGCCAACCTGAACAACCAGAACGGCAGCCTGCTCGGTGCAGTGGGCGTCACCCTCAGTGCCATGGCCCTGGACAACAGCGCGGCCGGCCTGATCAACAGCCAGGGCAGCCTCAACCTGAGCGCCGCCAGCCTTAACACCGGCAGCGGCGGTGAAGTTTCCGCCAAAGGCGCTATGGACCTGAGCCTCAGCGCACTGGCGCTGGCCGGCGGCCGCGTGGTGGGCGAACAGCGCGTTACCCTTGACCTGAACAACAGCGACCTGGACAACCGCAACGGCCTGATCCTCGCCAGAGGCCCGCTGACCCTCAACCGTCTGCGCGCCTTCAACAACCAGAACGGCGAACTTTCCAGCCAGCAAGACCTGTCCCTGAACACCGGCACCCTGGACAACAGCGGCGGCAAGTTGATCAGCAGCCAGGTGCTGACTGTCAACGCGGCCAACCTGATCAACCAGAACGGCCTGGTCTCAGGTTGGCAGGGCCTGAACGTCGGCGGTGGTAGCCTCGACAACCGCAACAACGGCACCTTGTCCAGCCGCAACGGCGCGGTGGATGTGCGCCTTTCCGGCGAGCTGCTCAATGGCGGTGCCGGTGCGCTGGTCAGCCAAGGTAGATTGAGCGTCAGTGCCGCCAGCCTCGACAACAGCGGCGGTATTCTCTCCAGTGGCGCGGGGCAAAGCCTCGTCGTCAGCGGTTTGCTGAACAACGCCAACGGTGGCCTGATCGACAGCGGCACCGACCTTGACGTCCAAGCCGCCACCCTGGGCAACCAGGCCGGCACCGTCAATGCACAGCAAACGCTGGCCGTCACCGGCACAAATCTGCATAACCAGAGCGGCACACTGGCCAGCAATGGCCGCCTGACCCTGAGCCTGCTGGGCACCCTCGACAACACCAACGGCAAGCTGGCCAGCGCTGGCGCGTTGCTGTTGCAACGCGCTGCCCAGGTCAACAACCAGGGCGGCCAGATCGCCAGCCAAGGCTTGCTGACCCTGCTCGCCGGCGGTATCGATAACCGCCAGCGCGGCACCATCGCCGGCAAGGACCGCCTGGCAATCACCAGCAGCGGCCTGCTGCAAAACGACGCCGACGGCTTGATCTACAGCCAGGGTGCCGACCTGCAGGTGAAGGCCGTTGGCCTGAGCAACCGTGCGGGTGTGGTGCAGGGCCAGAGCGGTTTGAGCCTGGACGTCAGCGGCGACCTTGATAACGAAGGCGGCAAGCTCCTGGCGCAGACCGGTGACGTGAGCGTCAAGGCCAACACCCTGAATAACCAGGCGGGCACACTGGCCAGCCTCAAGGGCCTGCTGGATGCCAACGTCGGTGACAGGCTGCTCAACGGCTTTAGCCTGGGCAACAAGGCTGGCGTGATTCAAGGCCAGCGTTTGAACCTGGTGGCCGGCAGTGTCGACAACCAGCACGGCCGCATCGCAGCGCAAAATGGCGACGCAGTGGTCAACGCCAACTATTTCGCCAACGCCTATGGCGGCTTGTACGCCAAGGACCTGCTACGCGTCAGTGGGGTAGGGCTGGATAACAGCTCAGGCCAAGTGGCGGCGAATCTAATTGAGCTGGGACTCAGCGGCCAACTCAGCAACCATTCAGGGATTATCGAAAGCGACACACTGCTCAACGTGCGCGCCAACAACGTTGATAACCAGGGCGGCCAATTGCGCGCCATGGGCGGCAGCGGCAAGACCGATTTCCAGATCGCAGGCCTGTTCGACAATCGCAATGGCCGCGTCGAGAGCCGTACCAGCGACCTGACCCTGAATGCCGCAGGCTTCCAGAACCAGGGCGGCAGTTTGCTGCACAGCGGCACCGGGACCTTTGATATTGCCACCGCCAACCTCATCGATGCCGGAGGCAACGTGGTGACGCGAGGTGGCCTGACCCTGGCCGCAGACCACTGGACCAACAGCAGTGTGATCCAGGCCGGGCGTTTGACGGTGAACGTCAATACCTTGAATCAGACCGCCAGCGGGCAGTTGCTGGCGTCTGACAGTCTTGTCGGCAGTGGCGGTAACTGGAACAACGATGGCTTGATCGCCAGCGATGGCACGGCGCAATTAACGCTGGCCGGCAGCTATGGCGGCAATGGGCGTTATAGCAGCGTGGGTAACCTGGGCCTGACTGCCGGGTCAGTGAACCTGAGTACGTCGGCGAGTGTTGCCGGCGGACAAGACAGTACGATCAACGTCGGCGGGCAGCTCACTAACGCCGGGCGCCTGACTTCCGCTAACACCATGGCCCTCACAGCCGCAGAGGTCAGCAATACGGGCACGCTGGCCACGGGTGCCAACCTGACCCTCAGCACCAACACCCTGGTTAACAGCAATGGTTTGATCACCAGCGGCGGCGACATGCAGTTGCTGGCCAACAGCTTCACCAACGCCTATGCCGATGTTTATGGGCTGGGTGACGTACTGATTGGCAAAGACTCGAACCAGACCAAAGCCGATCTGCTGGATAACCGTTCGGGCACTATCGAGAGCGCTAAGAACCTGACGATCAATGCCATGACCGTCAATAACGTCAGGGACGTGCTGGAGTATTCGGCACATGAAAAAAGCTCGGTGAAGATCACCGAACTTGATTGCAACCTGATCCCGGGTGCGGGTTGTGACTTCCGTAGCAAAGGCCGTCGAAACGGCCTGTGGCAGATCGATGAAATCGATAGCTTGAACATTACCCGCAGCAGCGTGGCTTCGGGGCTTAGCAGTGGCGCTGACATGCAGATCAACGCCCAGACCCTCAACAACCTGAGCAGCACCATTGCCGCGACGGGCAACCTCACCGCCAACGCGACCACCATCAATAACCAGGGCGTGCAAGCCCAGGGGATCAAGACCACTCGCACCTACTGGAACTTTGTCTCGCAGATTTTCCAGGCCTTGCCGGCTGCTGCCAACTTCAACGCTAAAAATAGCCCCACGCCATCGGCGACCGTCGAGGCAGACCTCAGCTATTTCCTGAGCCTCATGGGCGGCGGCAAGCTCTCGCAAACCATCACCACCCTCAACAGCGATGGCCAGTCCTACGATGCAGTCATCCAGGCCGGTGGCAACGTTGCGCTTAATGCAGCCCAGAACATCAACAACAGTGTGGTTCGTCCTTACTATGCCTATGTAGCAGCGGGCCGCACCAAGACTGACACAGGCGCGGGTAGCGGCTACTCGACAGCGATCGCCATCAACTCGCAGTTACCACCTGATTTGGCTCAACAGCAAGTCAACCCCATCGCGCTTCCGGGCTTCAGCCTGCCTACCGGCCAGAACGGTTTGTTCCGACTGAGCGGGCAGGGCGCCAGCAGCGGGCAGGCCGCTCAAGCCAATGCAGGGCCGCAAAGCTGGACCCTTGGCGCTGCGAGCGTCGGTTTGGCGCAACGCCAGCAGAACCTTCCCGAAACCCAAGGTCGGACGATTCAATTGGAGGAGGTCACCCAACTCGCCGCCAACAACCGTCAGGTCTCGGTGACGGCCCGCGAGGCCAGTGGAATCAATGCCAGTGCCAGCGCCATTAACGTTGCCGGCGTGGGCAGCGCCGACGTAGGAACGCTGCAACCTGGCCGCACCAGCGGTGGCACGATCAGCCATGTCGATGGCATCGATGCCCAGAACGCCGTTGACGGCTCCCGGCCAGCGGTCGATGTATCGCGTCCGAACGTCGACCTTTCTGGCCTGACACCCGCCGAGCGCGATGCCCGAATTGTGCTGACCACACCCGATGGCACACCGTCTGGCAGCGCTCGCCCCGACCTGAACGTACCGGGCCTGTCGACCGTGGATCGCGATACCCGCGTTGTGGCCATTGCGCCGGGGAGCTCACACCCCGACCTCAGCCTGCCAGGCCTAACACCGCTGGCCCACGATGCACAGGTTGCCGTCAGCACACCACAGCTGTCCGTGGTGGTTCCGGTAGCGGCGGTGCCGCATGAGACCCAACCGGTCATCAGCCCGGTTGAACAACCCGCTGCCGCGAGCACCGGCAGCCGACCTGCCGTGGTCATCGTCCAGCCCTCCGAAGCACAACCGACACCGGTGGCCAGCCAGACCGTCAACCGAGTGCAGGGCCTGCCAGACAAGAGTGCGGTTTCACAGCCGCATAAATACTTGATCGAAACCAACCCGGCACTCACCGACATGAAGCAATTCATGAGCTCGGACTACCTGCTGTCCGGCCTGGGCTACAACCCGGACGAGAGCGCCAAGCGTCTGGGCGACGGTTTCTACGAACAACGCCTGATCCAGCAAGCCGTGGTCGCGCGCACCGGCCAACGCTTTCTCGACGGGCAAACCACCGACGAAAAACTGTTCAAACACCTGATGGACAACGCCATCGCCAGCAAGCAAACGCTGAACCTGGCCGTGGGGGTAAACCTGACTTCCGAGCAAGTGGCAGCGTTGACCCACGACATCGTCTGGCTGGAAAAGAGCGTGGTCAACGGCGAAGAAGTGCTGGTGCCGGTGCTGTACCTGGCCAACGCCAACAACCGCCTGGCACCCACCGGCGCGCTGATTGCGGGTAACGATGTGAGCCTGATCGCCGGGCAAGACCTGAACAACGTCGGCACCCTGCGCGCCAGCAACAACCTGTCGGCCAAGGCCGGCAATGATCTGATCAACAGCGGCCTGATCGAAGCAGGCAACCGCCTGGACCTGCTGGCGGGTAACAACATCGTCAACAAGGCCGGCGGCATCATCGCCGGCCGCGACGTGACCATGACCGCCGTGAATGGCGACGTGATCAACGAACGCACCATCACTGGCCACGACAGCAGCGACGGCCTGATCAGTGAACACAGCGACTTCCTCAACAGCGCGGCGCGTATCGAAGCCGCCAACGACCTGAGCATCAGGGCCGGACGCGACTTCTCCAACCAGGGCAGCGTGCTGCAAAGCGGGCGCGACACCACGATCCAGGCCGGGCGTGACCTGAGTTTTGGGTCGGTGGAGCAAGTGAACAGCAACGCCAACACCAGCGCGCGTAACAACAGCAGCTCAGTGACGCAGAACGGTTCTTCGGTGACGGCGGGTCGCGACCTGATCGCGGTGGCGGGCCGGGATTTGACCGCGATTGCCAGCCGGATTGATGCCAAGCGGGATGTGGCGATGTCGGCTATCGAGAACCTGACTCTGGTTTCGGCGGCGGATGAGCAGCATTCGGCGTTGAACCTGAAGAAGGTTAAGGCGCAGGAAGATCATGTGAGTCAGGTGTCTACGACGGTTAAGGCCGGTGGGGATGTGGCGCTCAGTGCCGGAAAGGACTTGGCACTAAGTGCCAGCCGTGTCCAGGGTGGCGCAAATGTCGCTCTGGAAGCACAGCGTGACCTGAACATCCTCTCGGCACTTGACGAAGACGCTTCGTTCTACTCGAAAAAGAGCAAAGGTTCGTTTGGTCGCAGCAAAAGCGAACAACGCGAGAGCTATGACAGCACCAACGTGGCCTCCATCGTTGAAGCCGGCAAAGACCTGACCATCAATGCCAGCAAAAAAGCCGATGGTGGCATGAACATAGAAGGCGGGCGTGACGTCACCGTGATCGGCAGCCAGTTGAAGGCCGGCGGCGACATGCTATTGGGCGCCACGGGCGATATCGCCGTGCTGTCGGGTGTCGAGGAGCATGGATCGTACAGCCAGAAGAGCAAGTCCGGATTCCTCGGGCTTTCAAAAAGCGGCAAGAGTCAGTTGATAACCACCGCCAGCCAAGTGGGTAGTGAGTTGGAAGCGGGCCATGACGTGGTGGTGGCTGCGGGTAATGACGTGCGGTTGCGGGCCAGTGAGATCAGTGCCGCGAACGACACGGAGTTGCGCGCAGGTCTGGTGAACAGCACCGGCGACATCAACTTGGTTTCGGCAAATGACACCGCCTACAGCCGTAGCGAGGAATACAAAAAGAAATTTGGCTATGTGGAGAGGCCGACTTCGGTAGCGATCTCTTCGGCGAAAAAGGCTGGGCGTGAAGCGCAGAGCAGTACCAGCGTGGGCAGCCAGGTCAATGCTGAACGTGACGCCACCTTGCAGGCCGAACGCGACATCAACCTGATAGGCAGCGGCATCAGTGCCGGGCGCAACGTCAGCCTGAACGCTGGGCGCGACGTCAACGTGGTCGAGGCTCAGAACACCAGCAGCGAAAGCAACTGGGAGAAGAAAAAACAGACCGGCTCCAGTATTTCCAGCAATGGCAATGGCTTCAGCGTTTTTGCAGGCACCGAAGGCACCACGAAAAATAACCGATTGGAACATGAGGTCGCGTCAGGCAGCCATATCAGTGCCGGCCAGGACGTCGCGATCAACGCCAAACGCGATATCAATCAGCGAGGCTCCGACCTTGATGCAACCAATGATATTGACCTGACGGCCGGGAGAAATATCAACATCGATGCCGCCCGTGAAAGCACCCTCACCGAGCAACTGCGACAAAAAGAGAGCAATGGCCTGGGGGCTTCGATCAACCATAACTACGCCAATACCAAGGAAGCGGTGAGCGGAGCGGGCAAGGGCGAGGACAATGTCAGCAAAGGTTCGAGCACGCTCAAGGCCGTGGATTCGGTCGGCCAGTTTGTTAATGGCCCGACGGGTGATGCCAAGTTTGGTCATAGCAAACAGAGCAATAGCCAACAAGTGGTCGAGCAGACCAACAGGTCCTCGACGCTCAATGCTGGCAAAGACCTGAACCTCAACGCCGGCAACGACGTCGTGGTGAAGGGTAGCCATCTGGAAGCCGGGCGTGACATCAATATAAAAGGGCGTGACGTCACGCTGGACGTGGCCAAGGGCGGTACCAGTGAAGAAACCACCAACACCCAGAGTTGGGGCGGCATTCATGGCGGCACCAGCGGCGGGATCAAGTTGGGTGCCGGCGCGAGTTTCGGCACTGCTACAGGCGAGAGCTCCCAAGGCTCCTCTTCGGCTTCACAGCTGGATGCAGGTCGCGATATCAACCTCAAGGCCAGCAATGATCTGAACCTGATCGGTACACAGGCCAAGGCGCAACGAGATATTGAGCTGAATGCCGGCAAGGATTTGAATATCCGTTCGGCGCATAACGACAGCACCAGCGAGAACAATCGCCACAGTGGCGGCGGGGAGGCGGGTCTTACCTTTGGCTCCGATGGCATCGGCGTTTATGTCAGTGTGAGTTTGGGCAAAGGCAACCTGGAACGAGAAGGCCAACGTCAACAAGAGGCATACCTCTACGCAGGCGACCGCCTGGGGTTCAACAGCGGTAAGGACACCAACATCGGCGGTGCCAACCTACGGGGTGATGAGGTGGTAGGCCGCGTCGGCGGCAACCTCAACGTTTCATCGGTGGCCGATACCGGCAAGGTCAAGGGCAAAGAATTTGACATTAGCGTTACGGCTACCATCGGCCCGGGAGCGGGTGTCAGCGGTTCGGTTGGCTATGGGCAAACCACCGGCAAGACTGACTGGGTTGAAGAACAAACCAGCATCACCGGCAAAAACAAAGTTGATATCCGCACCGAGAACCACACTCAGGTCGACGGTGCTGTCATCGCTGCCGACAACGGCAACCTTAAACTGGACACCGGTACGCTCGGCTTCAGCGATATTGCGGGGCAGGACAAAGAGCACGGCTACTACCTGAACGTGGGAGGGACCTATAAAGCCGGTAGCAATGACAGTAAAGGCAACACCGTACAAGACAGTAGCCAGGCAGGTAAGGGCAAAGAAGGCAAGACGGGATGGAGCGTCGAGGGCTGGAACTACGAAAAAGAACGTGAGCAGATTGTGCGTGCAACTGTTGGGGCAGGCGAGGTCGTTGTACGTAGCGATGCTGGTACGGGTAACGATTCGACGACAGGCCTCAACCGTGATCTGAGCAAGGCCTATGAAGTTACCAAGGATAACGAGCGCCGTACTGATCTGTACGCGTCCAGCTCATCGTTAAGTGCGGTAGCAAGCCCCAAGGTGGCACTAGCACAATGGCAACAAAGCGCTTCGCTTTACGGCGAGCACAGCAGGGAAACGGTCGAAAAATTAGCCGATTTGCTGGCTGTAATCGGTTTAATACCTGCCGGTGCTGCACTTGGTGTGGGCACGGATGCCGCCAAGGCATGGGTGATAGTCAGAGAAAACAACAGGGATTTGAACAGCAAAGATCCGGCGAGAAGATCGCAGGGCGTCAAGCTGATTTTGCAGGGCATAACGAAAGGGCAGCTGGGTGCTGAGTCCAATCCTCTTATTTCCCGGATTACGGACATAGGTGATCAAAACCCTGATGAGGCAATGAAAGTTTTAGTCTTGCTCTCAGCGCTGAATAAAAACACGAATGGTCGTCAAGATTTTGTACCACTGGTGGCCGCGGCTGCAGGCGTGATGGGGGTGCTCGCAGGGGCTCTGGTCACCACCACGGCTACGCCAGAAAATCAGGCTCGACTGCGAGACGCGGCAAATGCGCTCGTTGATGCTGCCGCTCAATCCGGTCGTCCGTTGAAAGATCAACTCACCATTTCTGCCGAGTTGTGGAAATTTCTGTACGACACCAGCTTCCCAGCAGATTTGCTGAACGATAAAAATCGAGCGTTGGTCAACCCTATCCTTGAAGGCCAGGGGCCTCATCCAACAAGTGACGGGTATGGCGCCGGCGGGCAGCCATCGACGCTAACTAATACCGGTGGAAGCCAAGTGGTCGATCCAAAGGGAACGGATTATTCGAACCCATTGGTGGACCTTCCTTCCTCGGGTAACATGTACAACAGTGATGGTGCAAAAGAGATAGAAAGCGGAGCGAAGTTTGCGGACCAAGCCAAGCTTGATGACCACTTTGCGCGCCATGGCGGTGACTTTGGCGCGAAAAATACGCTTGAGTACCAAGCACAAGCTGATAAGTTCTTAACAGCGTCGAAGCCTGCGGGCGTGCTTGAAAAAGCAAGACCTAATGGAGATATCGTACGTTACAACCCTAGCACTGATGAATTTGGTGTCGTATCAAGTGGGGGAAGTATTCGCACGTACTACAAGCCTGATCCAGCAGTGCATGGTAAGGGATCAAACTTGGACTATTTTAATGCCCAATAGCAATCAAACATATGTATGTCCGGTCTGCAGGTATCCTGATCTTGATGAGCCGGCGTATGACAGTTTTGGCTGTGCCTCGTACAATATTTGCCCATGCTGCGGGACGGAGTTTGGGTATGATGACTCGACAACCGCTCATTCCGATTTGCGCGGAAAGTGGGTGTCGGAGGGAATGCAATGGTGGAGCAAGCATCGACTCAAACCTAATGATTGGGATCCGGTCAGGCAACTAGAAAACAATTAGATGCTTTATTAGTTGGTGCAAAAGCGACTGATGCAGTAGAGCTAAAGTTTGACAAGGCCACACGGACTTGGACAACTCCAGCTGGTCTAGACTATGGACAAGGATCGGTTCAAGGAAACAGAGTTTTGCATGTTTTAGAGCATGCGGAGCCGAATCCGGCCAAGACAACGCATAGCGTCTTTAGTATGAACAGAAAAGAAATTTATAGGTGATTGATATGAATGAATCTAAAGTCCCAGATTGGATTGCGCGTGGAAAAACTATTTCTCAACTAATTAAGGAGTTGAAGACCTTTGAAAATCAAAATTTCATGGTTGAAATTTCCGTTGATGGGGGGGCGACTAAAAAACCAATAAGTTTCGTCGGAAAAGAGGGTGGTGTGTGTGTCTTATTAAATTGCGAGTCTGAGGAATAGTCAAAGTTTAATGTTGTGGGGCGGTCAGTAATAACATGAAGCTAGAGAAAAGGGGACAGATTTATTTGATTTTTCGATTATGTCCGAATAAATAAATCTGTCCCCTTTTTGCTCTAGATAAGAAGTGAGAAGTCTTATGGATGGATCCTGGTTTAATGAAAGTGTAAGCCACTTTTGAAGGGGGTTTCTCTAGAGTCACGTTTCCACACGTTCTCATCAATCTCATCGAGGGACTCACTGGTACGGGGTTTTTGGAAAGGTTTCCAGCTAGGGTTGATTGCCCAATCTCGAAAATCCAAGGTGGCGTCGAACAAGAACCGTGATTGGGTAGTAGAAGTCACCCAGAAACTGCTTGGTCTTCGAATAATTTCCGAGTAGCTCGCAAATTCGGCGCGAGTCCAATCAAGCAAGCAAACATCATTCGCGAAACTCCAATTAAGCATTTTTTCCAAACCTTTGATACAGATGTTGTACTGCGTATGAGGGTTCAAGGGGCTCCAGTTGTGAGCGATCCAATTTACGAACCGGCATGCGTACCGAGTGCTAATGAAGGGTTGACATGTCTCAGTGACTCGACTCAATCGAGCTAAAACTTGAAGATTTTTAACGGAATTGGAGTCGCTATCAGGTCGCCAGTGGCTGTAGGGAGGAAAAATGGGGAATGGGATGAATGGCCGCGTCATTGGTGAACCCGCGCGCTAGAATGTTTGAGCGGTGCATTTACGTTTAGCAGACGTACTGAGAGCTAGCCAGTCTCCAAAGCTTCAGATACGGAAATGGAGATTCGTGATAGGGCGACCTAAGGGAAAGTGTGAGGATTGAGCGCCAACAGTGCTGATTTTTCAGCAAACGGGTTTTTGTGGAAAAGCGACCGAGGATAAGTGCGCCAATCGAGATTTGAGTGGAAAGCCCTAGAACCCCGCAATTCCTATCCCAAACCCTTCGCTTGCGGAAATTAGTGGAGTCCTTCACGGTTTTTCCATTAAAGAAACAAAATAAATCATGATTTTCCGTTCATTTATATAAGCACAATTCGTGAATTTCCAGTCGTTGATTCGAACCACGCTTCAGCGTCCTGCGTAAGCCTGGTTAACCGGCGTCCCCACCTTTCCTGCGTCTCCGCACCCGCCAGTAAGCCCAACCTGCCGTCAATACTCATAAATTATTTAGCCCCGATCGCCAAATAAACTAAGAAGAAAGTGGCAATATATCCATAAATTATTCAGCAGCTGGGTCGTCATAGCATTTCAATTTTTTTGCATCTAAATTTTAGATGGTTTTTTGCGCAAAACAATATTATTGAGCTCAAATGACTAACTGGAAGTCCTAATCGGCTGTCAATATATCCATAAAGTTGCGGATGGATGTTAGGAATAAAACATATACGAAAATTCTGAAGTGCCCATTATCTGGGGCTTTCAGCGATTTAGTGCGCTAAGAAAAATAAGAAAAAATTTTAATTTACATATATTGTCGGTGCCTAGAGGCACTATTGACCTTTAAAATAGATTTGGGTTTACTGCTCGGCATCCAATAGCCGGACAGTTACAACCGCTCTTTAAAAATCAAAAAAATGGTCGCTCTAAAATATGGCTGTTACTTTGTTAAAAGTGTAAGACCTTGGATCTGACCATATGTTATAGGAATGGTAAATTCAGGATGTTGCTAGACACGTTTTGGAGGCTTCTAATGTGAAGTTGGATTCAACAAGTACTTTCGCTGAAATAAAACGGCACGAAGAGGCAGTTAGGCGGTACGAAGTCCTCAAAGATCATTTGATGGGAAGAATTAGTGCTGACGTAGCTATGGAGATTTTGTGCATCAAGAAGTCTCGCTTTTACAAACTACTTAAATACATGGCGGGAGCTGAAAGCTACAGGGCACTGGTATCGGATGTAGCGGGAAGAAAGCTAGGTCTCACAGTGACAGATCCTGAGACACTGAAGCTGATAGAGGAGATGTTCGAAGAGCACTACCCTGCCCACAAGAACATCGCCGCGATATGGAGACATTGTCAAACCCAAGCCGACAATAGGCGGACGCTTAGGCCGAGTTATCATACCGTCTCGACTTGGATCAAAGCCAAAACAGAGTCGCTCCTTTACAAGATGACTCACACGGGAGACCAAACAAAGCAACGGTATGGGGCAAAACCCGGTTATAAAGCTACTAAAAGGCCGTTGGAATGGGTGCAGATCGATCATACGGTTGTCGATCTTATGGTGGTGGACGAGGACGACAGAACTGTTGTCTTGGGACGTCCTTATATCAGTTTAGCGGTCGATCTGCATACACGTGTGATACTGGGATTTTACGTCTCATTGCTTCCGCCAAGCGCTGTATCTGTTGCAATGCTGATGGAAAACTGCGCCTTGCCCAAAGTGGGATTTCTGCAAAGCCTAGGACTTCCTGAGCACCTGCTTCCCTACTACGGGCTGGCGGAAGTCATCCACACCGATAATGCTAAGGAGTTCATCTCTGACGTGTTCGTCCTTAACGCCAAGGATTTTGGTATTGACGTTGAGCACCGGGATATTCCCGAAAAACATCAAGGTGGCCACATTGAAAGTCTGATTGGCAAGTTGATGATCAACACGATCCATCCGCTGCCGGGCACCACAGGTTCCAATGCTCAGCAGGGCAAACATCTGAAGAGTAACAAGAAGTCCGCGATTGGATTAAACGGGCTGCGCCGAATACTGGTTTATACATTACATGCCTACCACCAGACGAAACATTCGGAGCTAAACACGACTCCGGCACAAGCTTGGGATGGGCACTTTTCTAAAAAGACGAACACTCGGCTTTTGAACCCCTCTCAGTACGAAGACTTCAAATACCGTTTTTACCCTGAAGTCCCCAATAAAAAAGTAGTGCCAGGAGGTATTGAGATTTTTCGCAGGTTTTATTACGGGCACTTACTTAAGGACAGAGTTCGAGACAAAGTCACAGTTAAGTATGATCCGTACGATTTGAGCTTCATTTATGTAAAGCTTGGCGAAATCTTTGAGAGAATTTCTTGCGTGCGCAATAATTTCAGTAGGAGTTCGGACTATGAGATGTACCGCTGGCAACGTCAGCAGAAGGGAGAGCGGGATGGCACCATGACGAAAGAAGGTGCGCAGTCTTACGGTGAAATTACAAAGCAGAAAAATAAGGAAGTGAAATTAACCACTCAGGAGAAACGTAAGAGGAAGGCGCAAAAAGGAAAAGCTGACTATAGGAAGCAAGCAGCCTTACACGGCAAAAATTCAGAAGACTACAGCGCTCTGAATCGTACTACCCCGAACGCAACCAGAAACCCTGGCAACACCGGCAAGATCAACAGCACTGGCAAGTCATCTAAAACATCTAATGTTTTTGATATCGGCGGGTTCTTCAAGAAAAACGGAGATGTTGACTACAACCAACCTCCGACTTTTTACGATAGCAACTGAATTAAAAACTATCTTACAGGAAATATGAGCGCATAGTTCGAGTTTTTCGTTGTCTTTTATTTGGACATCTGTTTCGGAGGGATTATGCGCTCATGCCTTTATGGACTACCATGACAGATTACTCTCACGTACACCCTGCATCTCACTTCCATTTCGATGAGCCAGACGATGTTCGTCTAATTACCTGTTCCAATGACTTCTGGGTGCACCACCCTAGTGCTCAGAAAATCATACTAAGAATGGAAATGGCAATGAAGATGCGTAACAAGATTAACGCTCCGAGTATGCTTGTTACTGCTCCAGGTGGTGGAGGCAAAACCGCTTTGATTGGTGAGATGAAGGCCAGGAATGCCACAAACGAAAACAAAATGATTTTCGTGACCATGCACCAAAGCCCTAATGGCTACTCACTCAAGGATCTTTTTCTGAGCGAACTAGGTTTGGGGGTAGGGCGAAGGGCACGACAAGGCCATAACATTACTCCTGAGCTTCAATACATCATTAGGACTGGAAACATTCGCGCTATTGTTATTGACGAGATTCATGATGCACTCACATTGACCGAGCTTCAGCAGCGCATCAACCTGTCGCTCCTGAAAAATCTGTCAGGCTCCACCTACGGCCTCTCAGTGTTTGCTTTCGGAGTGCCGGCAGCTGCGCGTGTGCTCCGCCAGGATCCCCAGCTTGAACGTCGGTATCCTGTAGTGGCCCTTAACGGGTGGGAAAATGGGCCGGAGTTTCGAAATTTCGTGTCGAGCTATATCCACCATTTGCCGCTGAAGAACAAAACTAACTTTCAGGATCAGATGTTATTCCTGAAAATTATGAACAAGGGGCAAGGTATCACCGATAATGTTGTGAAGATCCTGCAAGCATCTGCAATGGCGAGCATCATTGACGGCACCGAACATATCAATCACCGCCACCTCGATAACATTGACGACATCATGGCGAGCTTTAACTACGCACTGCGTGGCGCAGAGATGCCATCAGAGAAAGAGGATCAGTAAAGATTAGATGAAGAAAAATCTGTCATTAAGTAAAAAGCGCCAGATTGCCCGCGTGGTTCTGGAAGGCCTCCACGGCTTCCAGCATCGCTGGCCGGAACGCACCGAGGTTTATGAAGCTTTGGATAGCATAGCCAAAGTTGACGACGCCATTTTTGTAATGTTGCGGGGAACTGCAGGTGCAGGAATTAGCTCGATACTCGAAGAGTTTTCTTTAAAATTCCATGACGAGGTAATCGTTGTGAAGCCGCGCATTTACTCATCGAGTCTCAACATGATAGGTCAAGTACTCCACGCAATCTTTCCTTTCAGCAACTTCCGCACCCACAAGCGCGTGCCTAAAAGCTTGATTGAATGCCGTCAGGCTGCCAGAAAAATAATCATTTTCGATGATCTGGATATTATTTCTAATCAGAACGGTATGGAAGAGGTGATTTTTGACCAGCTCCGTGAACTTGCGCGAAGCCTTGGTCAATATAAAATCATTATGTCTACGAGAAATAGAAAGCTACTTCAGCGTTACTCAAAGGTGACGGGAATTACTAACATGGTGATCCCGGTCACTGGGATAATTCCAGCAGTCAATGTGAAGACCGTTGTTCAAGGATTTTATGACTGGTGCAATCAGCAGTACGAGACAGAAGTTCAACCGCTCTGCCTGTCTCAATTTAGCGCGCTCGATCAAGATCTGCCGATTGAACGTATCATGGACGTCTGCGAAACAGTGTACTGCTCGGAACTTCTAAAAGCACATCTGGATTTTAGCAGTAAAACGATCAGTGATGGCACGCTTTTGATTTATGATTTTTTTGACAATCTGTCAGATCTTCGTCACGAAATTGAATATATTGCTTTCTTCTAAAGATTAATTCGCACGGGAAGCTTCACTACAAATAATGGATCCTCAATGGGTGAGTGCGGTCTGATAGACCTAGCCACTAATTAAGTTGTCAATGATATAGCGGCTAGTCAAGGCCTTTCAAGTGAAGAGTAGAAAGAGTGAACCCAAAGATTTATGCAGTTCCTGAACCGCTAGCAGACGAAACCCTATCATCTTGGATGTGGAGAGTAAACTCAACGGCCCACATCCCCATCATGTCTTATATGCAATTCAGCTCGCTGGAAGACGACATCATAGACCGTGATCAAATAGGACTTCGGGGGGGACGGTTCGCAGATCACGACATCTTGACCGAAAACGGATTGGTTGAATCCTTCAAGCGGGCATTTAACATTTCTCAACCCTGGTTGAATAAACGGTTTCCTAAATTGAGTCAACCCACCATACCGACGCAATTCAGAAGGGCGTTTTGCTCGCAATGCTTTATCGAGTCTTTTCAAAAGATTGGCACTCCGGTTAGCAAGGTTCAGTGGTGTTATTTGACCAAGCCTCTGTGCGAGTTTCATGGTACGCCGCTTCATGACTCTTCAATTTTCTTTATAGATCATGACGATTACACAATTCAGGCATTTGTATCCTACTGGGATGATCATCAGTTCAAGGAGAATTGCGATTTGATTCGTGGTGCTGGAGCGATGACATATTCCTTGGCTCTGAAGGCTCAACAGAAATTGGATAAGCTAACGAAGATGGCATCCAAATCTGGCCATAGCTTTGGTGTGCAAATGTTCGTGCTGACTCTAATGAGGGCAATGATGATTCCCGCGTTTCATCACGGCTATCCCAAAATAGCATTCGCACATTGGGGTGGCAGCGACCCTTTCGCAGGTCTCGGGATTCATGGCGATTTTTACAATGAAATCTATCGAAGTACTTGCTTGGCACGATTGTACGCTCTTTATTTTAGCGCGATTATTTTGGGTTGGATTACCAGTAAACAGGCATTCAAGACTCTCCGCGAAAATTACTTTTCCCCATGGAACACGCACATAATATGGTCAATACTGCATGATCGGCCGGGAGTATTTAGATTGCTTTTTTCGGAACTTAAACTTTATGAAACGCCGCACCTTAATCTTACTCATATAGACATACCTCAAACAACTCGGATGATTTATGATGCATATGATAACGACTGTTTATTGGATACCGGGATGTGTGTTACATCGCACCGGTAGCCGATCAAACTATCATTTTGTCGTCGCTTTACATGTAGATATAGTTTCGTGGAAGATCTTGAATTACACGCTAGGATTCAGGGAGGGATGTGATAGTTTTTCTAAACCGACCTTGATAGACTTGAAGTACCCTAATCGTTTCTGGCTCTGGCAAGCATTTCGACGGGATTTGAAGAAGCAGGCGGCTTTAGTCATCCCGCCACAGGCGGTAACCCGGCTGGATTTTGACTCCTTGGGCCCTTTCCGTACCATTCGGAAACTTCCAGCAACCAAGGTAACCATTTTAACCAACAACCTTATGAAGGCTTTTTACGACTTAAGCTTATGGAACCTCGGTTATCTTTATGACCCTATACGTACTACTTGCGCTCAGCTGCATCGAAGAATCGATAGCGCGATTGCATTCGCGAATGGATTTGCGCCGCCGAGAGCTATTTAAAATTTTGCACGTCGACGATAAAGACATTTTTCTTGCAGTCTATATGTCGTTAGTTAGGTATGGGTTTTCGTGAAGAAATCACTGATCTCCAAGGAGTAAGGTCGCGAGTTGGCGCACAGTAAAACTATTCCGACGTTGTGGGGATAAAGCCGCGACGGGCCCGTTGCAATGCAATGCAATAGCGGTGTGAAGACATCTCGTGAAAATTGGGCGACGTATGCAGGGATGCAGTTGTGGGGTTCAGTTTCGGGCAGCAAGACTTCGTATTTTGCAAACGCGGTCGACAACGGCTGCCGTTCTGAAGCATGGCGAACCCATGCATACATCAAACTCGACCTGAGAAGCCGGATCGTATAAGGCTTTTTAAAATTCCAGGGCCCGTGGGCAGGGCTGGACTTTCTCGACTCTCGCGTCTAGTCGCATCATCAGATTTGGCTTCGGAAATATGGGGAGCACAGGCTCGTGGATCAGATGAGTGCCTTAGTTTGGGTTAACCGAGCGTTTACGAAAAATCGCTAGTAGCAAAGGAAAAATTAGGCATATTTATGCGTAGACGTATTTGATTGGTATCCAGTTCTAGCTGGATCATTCCCTGTTTTTTTTCCAGTACTCTCGTACAGACGACAATGCTAATCCCAACTGTGCTGCGGCCTGCTGCTGAGTCGCGCCGACCGCCTTGAGATCTAGCACGGCTCTCTCATTCTCAGCATTCAATGGCTTACCCCGACCTCGCTTTATAAGCGAGCCATCCCCGTCAAATTGCTCGCTGAGCGCTTCCATTCCTCCAGCGGTATGGAAATTTGAAACCTCGATTGCAGATCCACGGATCACTTCAAGAGGCTGCTTTCCCTCTTGGCGAGCAATGCACAAGGTAAGCATCGCCACTGGACTCATTTCAAGCGACTCAGCCAGCTCTGCAAATTTCTCGAGTGTGATGCTCGTTTCAGCATTCTCCAGAGCACTTACCTTACGCCGGTGGGTGGCGTCCGAGACGTCGGCATACCGGGCATGTCGTACTGCGCGGAGCGCACGAAGCACCCCTGCAAATGCGGTTCTCAATTCCATGACTTGCCCAAAACTCAGGATATAGCCACAATTGACCCGCACGAATAAACGTCAATATAGTGTATTATTCGCCAGTCACGACCAACCTTAGCGTCAGCCATCTCGTGATGGTTGCACCGTAGTGCACTGACCCTTGCCCTCAACCCTCAATGCATCGCCGTCGCGATGGATTCAACGAGAAACCGATGTTTAGAACAGACGATAATGATTTGGCTGGCGTCCCAGGAGTTTTCGGGCAGGGCCTTGCGCACTGGCATGCAGTTTCCAGGATGCTCAGGAAGCACTGGTTCCACCTCACCGTAAAAATGATAGTGAGGGGCAGGGCGCAAGAGTTTGAGCTGATGGTCAATGACGAACCCAAGCTTCAGCAAGTGCTCCAGTCACAAGACGATGAGGTCTTCGTCAAAGAGATTCAGATTGTCACCCCAGCCAACATGAATGGTGGCGACGCTTGGCGGATGGAGAAGGTCGAGAGCTTGGCCCTGGGGCAAGATTCAGATGGTGACGCCGTCTGTGTAGCGACAGTTGACGGTGGCGCGATTTACCACGACTCGTATCGTTCCAGCCTGGATGTGAAGACATTGACCAATATGCGAACCCTTTACGATCGTAGCGCTGGGCAAGGCGTGCACTGACTGGTCAGAGGAGCAGCGTGAATGGCTAGCGCGGATGGTAACGAGCTGTTGAATGATGACCATACCTTTATTGAAGGCGCATCACTGAGTTTGGACGAGGCTCGCGCACTTGTGTCTGGGCGCTTTCCGAGGAAAGCTTATTGCTTGGTCGAGCAGTGGACTCTTTTCCAGGCAGACGTATCTGCGGATGATCTGGCCAAGATTCACGCGGCGGGGCATCTCCCATTAGTGGTCTTTGCCCATCGAGTAATAGAAGATAGCTGTGGTCGCTTTCAGCCTGGTGATTGGGTGCGGTCGAGTATGTGCAAATCGTTCGACGGTAGCATCCTGGCTGAGACGAAGAGCACCGTGTATGTGTTAGTCGGCCCCGGTCGACGCCAAACGGCTAGTCTCAAAACGATTTTCTCTTTTTTCTGATCGCGTATAGCAGTGGTCAGTCCATCTGGTAAGGACACTTAATGCCCGGCTCCATCGATGTAGATTTTCACAGCAAACAGCATTCTGACTTTGATCTCCAGTGCATAGCGGGAGCAGTTTCTCAAGGCTTCGATCAGCCGGTGACTGCATATATCACTGAAGCCTTCATCAAGTCCCGGACATGTGTTGGAGTCGTATTCGGACATCAAGGCGACGAGGCTCACGGAAGGTTTGAAGACGGCCACATTATTCAAACCGGTGTTGTGGTAATGGCGCAGAAGGAGGGGGGTTATTGGGTCTTATCAGATGAGGCGGGCGGCAGATACGTGCTCGTCACATTTCGCCGAGATGGTGGGAGCGAGAGTCTGTTGAATTATCTAAAAACGGCTGAACCGCAACCAGAGCTACCTTGCTGAGCTGAACATGAACGATATTCCCTCGAACGGCCAGGCTCTACCTGAAATCGAGATTGAAGAGTTCAGAGCGCGTTATCCGCAGCTTTTCTCGGATCCTATAGTGGATGAGATCTACTGCGATCCAGGTTGGCGCGATCTTCTTTTGTCCCTTTGCCACACCTTACAGTCGCATCTAACACGGCATCCTGATGTCATGCCGGTGACTGTCGCCCAGATCAAATCGAAATTTGGCGAGCTTCATTTCTTTTATGACGGTGGTGATGCGTACTGCCGTGGAGCAGTTGATTTGGCTGTGGGGCTTTCGCTGAAAACTTGTGAGATGTGCGGGGCGCTTGGCGGGCTCGTCGGAGGAAAGTGGGTTACCACGCTTTGTTCGGCCCACAACCGCAATATCGAACTACACCGTTAGATCTGATGTAGCTTTCTCCGGGGAGCGTGCCGCTGTGCGCGGCCAGGCTGTCGTGAACCGGGCCCCGCGCTCCGCCGTGTCCCAGCCCTACGGGCTTCCATCCTTCACGCCTTCGGCTGTACCAGCCTGCGCGCTCCGCTTGCGGGGGGGCTGAGTGCGGCCCATGACTCTTACAGCTGAAATGGAAGCAACCTTGGTTGACCTCAACGCGGGAGGCTGGGCGACCTTCACAGCCTTTGCTTTTAAATATGGATCAACGTAAAAAACACGCTCCCTTGGCCTGAAGAGACAATTCCGTGTCGGAGCATAGCGCTCGTTTTCCTGCAGTCACCGCTTTACGTGTCGACGCATTTCGACAAGCTGAGTTAGAGCTCGCTACCTGCGAGATCGAGCCGACCTATTCAGCTCTATCCGAAGCTCTAAGCGGTCTTGCAAAAGCCGCCTCGGCGAGGGAGGCATTCGAAGAGGCGAGGGTATGGTGGCTGATGGCGGATCTCTGCTCACTGATGCTGGATGTGTCCAATCACAACGAGCCATTCAGACCTTATCTGGTCATGGGAAACCAGCATTCGATGACGCCGGCAACCTTAGCGATCGAAGAGTTCGAATTCTTCCGAGATGTGGTTGACGACTTACCCAATGGGCTCTTAAAGGCGAGGGTTTCGGACTTACTATGGATTACGCCAGGCCTCAGGCACATTCGCCACGCGCTGGCTGCAATCGACGGCTACGCGTCAGTACCTATAAATGATGACTACTGGTACCAGGAAGGCAGGGAGTGTCTTCATCGGGCTCTCACACTAGCTAAACAAATAAGGACGGGGGGAGGAGATCGCCTTTCGGTCATCACTGCGATGGTCATGGATGCAATCAGACGAGCCATTGAACAGGAACTTGGGTTCGTCGTCGGCCTCGTTCAAACTGTAATGGAGTTTGGCCTCGACCATCCCGACGCTCCCGAGTTACCTGAAATGATGGCTGAGCTTGGCCGCTCCTTTGCCGAGAAGAATGACATATTCAAAGCTCGCGCATGCTATGAAACTGCATCCAGAGGATACGCATTGTCTCATCGCGCCCTTCTAGCTGCGAAAATGACAGTAGCTGTTGCTGAAACCTGGGCGTCAGAGGCTGAGATGAGAGGTGAGCAGACGCACCCGATTGTCGCGCAGAACGCCTTGGAAAATGCCCTTCAGGTATATCGCTCCCTACCTGGGGCTTTTCGCATTGAGCTCCAAGTTGAAGAGGTACTACCCAATCTTCGCAGACGTATTGCAGAGACCGGCTCCCGTGCGGTGGAGCAAATGGCGACGGTCTCCACCCGCACAGATATAACTGAACTGGTAGCTCGTACCAGGGCACTGATTCAAGATCAGTCCATCGGCGCGGCGGTGTACAGACTCACCAAGTTTTATCCGTTTTGCTCGGTTAGCCAGACGCGGGAATCCGCCCTCCGGACATTGCGAACTGGAATAGTAAGCTCGCTGACAGGTGCCGTTTTTTACGATGGCACCGGAAGGGTCATTGCAAGGCGTCCTCCGCTTTCCTTTGGTGCCGAGCTGTCTGAATCTGATGAGCATACGATCCAGGCGCAGATGGTCAGTAATCATCAGCACACGATCAAGTTGACGGTACGAAGTGGAATCCTCCCGGCGCTCGCAATTATTTCGCAAGAGCATTGTGTCAAAGAGATCGATATGGTCGAGCTTGCCAAAGTCTCGTCACTCGTCCCACCGAATCGTGCTCAGATGATTGGCAAAGGCTTGTACTGGGGCTTTGCGGGTGACTTCGGCATAGCTGCCCATTTTCTCATTCCTCAGCTTGAGGCGATTATTCGTCATCGGATGACGGAGGCCGGCCTTAACACATCAACATCCAATGCCGATGGCATCGTCACTGAAAACGGGCTGAGTACTCTGATGGATGTCGAAGGTGTCACTGAGCTGCTGAGTGAAGAAGTAGCTTTTGAGATCAAAGCTCTCTTTTGTAGCCCATATGGGCCAAACCTCCGAAACACTTTCGCCCATGGATTAATTGATGACGGCCAGTTCTATTCAGAATCCATAGTCTATGCGTGGTGGTTTTTTCTCAAATATATCTCTGGGCCATTCTGGGAGACGGTAAGGAATAAATAGCCACTTACCGAGATCGTGGTGCGCGCTGAAATCACAACTCATCCTGCAGCTGTTGATCGAACGGCAACAACCGTAGGGCCCGCGAAAGGAAGACGGATAGATATCGTGTCGAAAGAAATTCGTCGCGCGATCAGATCGCCTGCGGGCCGCCGGTATGGACTGGAGCTGTCTATGGTGCCGGGAACAGTCCAGTTTTTAATGTCGCTGCTTCGGGGCGGCGGGCCCGGCTTAGCTCAGATGGAGGAGAAACTTCTGTCATCGATCAAGGAATACCAACCAGAACCCCAGATATCACGACTCTCTTTCGCTATCTACGGTTTATGACGCCCGAGGGTCTCCAGATTCGTTGGTACTCGGTAATTCCGAGCATTGGCGGTTCCAGTGGAGCGAGTTTTTAACCCCTCATTTTCGAATGTATCCGGGCGCGAGCAACGCGTTGCTGACTCCATCCAAAACATCAGTATTCCGTAGCCACAGTCTGAACTCATGCCCCCGGAGACTATGATGTGGTGAGCAATCAACACTCCACTGCCTGAGGGTATAGCCAGCGATTAGCCTCGGGACTTTAATTTTGATCAGGTCATCGACCATCCCGTAGTCAAGTATTGTCACTTCAGGCCTAGGTTGATCAGGGTGGGGGACTAGCTCCAGCACCACCGTACCAACACATTCGATGTCATTGTTGCCGGACTCGTGCGCTAGGGTAGACCCGACTTGATCTATGACAGGATTTATGATGCGGGTTATGACGAAATCCCGGAACTCCCCAGATTTCCTATCAAACCCTCTTACGTGCCATCGCAGACCATTATCAACCAGCGTATGGGGCACGATCACGCGCTCACTCGATCCGTTCAATGATTCGTAGCTCATTTTCAGCGGAAGTCGCTGGGAAATTGCTCGCGTAACGACGCCTAGAGTAGTCAAATTCGGCTGGTCGATACGTACAGACTGAAGGGTTGCTAAAGCGCCTCCAAGCACGATGCTTGGCACTCCATCCGCGAACCCCTGACTCAACCAGGTCAGCACGCGATCCGTACTGAACTCGTAAAGCGGCGAAAATCCGTCCGAAATGAAGTAGGTCTTAGTGCCTGTGTCGTAAGCCATGTTGCAGGGCGCGAGCATTGCATACAGTGCTAGATCTCGAGTGGCCGAGGCGGTCTTGATCTGAAATCGCCTGACGAGACTTTGTCGCCTTACCTCTCCGAGGAACCATAGGTTCAGCTCAATGAAGGCCAGCCGTTCCTGCTGAGATTGCGAGTGATCTGAGAAATCTTGGGGCATCAACGCTTTCGCTTGTCATGTCTGGGTTGCGGTGGTTCAGCGCTTGCGGCTAACATGTCGACATCAAATCAAAATGATTCGACATTATTCCAGCCTTACCACCGACCAGAACGCTTGGTAATACATCGGAATCCATAATGGATGATTATTTCGCCTCCGGCTACGGCGCTCTGCTCGATCTAACGTCACATCAGCGCAACCTGTTGCTTATCAGGCCCATCCTCAAGCTCGACTTCAATAAGCTCATGCACACCCGCGACGACGGGTCGTATCTGCTCGAAAGCATTGATACCAATTACCTGTGCTTAGCTGCCTTGTATTTTATGATGGAAGGGTCGGCCATACAGCAGGGCTACACCCTGGGCGAGGTGCGTGATCACTTGAAGATGCTTGCCGGATCTATGCAGCGCACCCTCGATGAAGAGAGCCGGGGTCGAATTGCCGATATCGTATTGGATGCCCTAAGCAACAAGTCGAAAAAGTACATTGAGCACAGGGAAAGCTATTTCCATGCGCCCTCCGGGGAAACGAAATTTCTCAACTTTAGGCTGATTCGTTTCGAGCCAGATCTCGATCAAAACTACCGGTACAGCCCGACAAGAGAAGGCTACCTCGTGTTGATGGGAATGCTTGACCTGGAGGTTGAGGACTATCAAGTGCTCATCGAGAAAATGCTTGTTTACCTAATGGAAAACGGGCGTTTCGAGCAGGCCTATGACCTGGCCAACCGGGCACTCTCGCTTTCAGTGGAGCATCGCCAGATGATCCGCGATTATGTCCGACAGGCTGCCAGGTCGCCAGGCTCTGTGAAATGGAGCACCGACATCCAGCCAACCCTCAATAATGCTCGTAAGCATGTTGAGGAGCGCCAGACCATTGACTTTTCAATGAAAGAATCATTGACCGAGAAGATAAGGGAGTTGGATAACCCTGAGGCAAGGGCTCCACTTTCCAGGCTGCATGGCAAACTAGATGCTGCGAATCTTCAGCGCATGAAGCTTCTGACTGAAATTGGTGGGGCGGGGCAGGATTTTCTCGATGGACAAGTCAGTGGCTTCAGAGCCCGCCGCGCATCCGGCCTTCCGGATCTCGAGTACAGCATCCTTCCTGATCTGATGGGTCGACCTACAGGTGAGATTGCTGCCTTTGCAGATACGGTTCTGCTTAGCCTTTACCCTGCGGTCAATCTAATGGTTCCAGATCTCTCGAACCTGTTTCATTTGTTCCTTGAACGGCGAAATAGCGAACTGCCCGGCGAATCGGAGGATGAATCAAGTGAATTCGAGGAATTCCTGGAAATCCCCATGCCATTCCCTAAGGAAATGATCGCCAAAGTCCACCGTTGGTTAGATCCAAAAATGCACGGCTCGGACATTTTGCACTTAGGGCAGATTCTTGATCAGGCCAAGGACGATGGGCTGACATTCATGGAGCAAAAAGCTGTCGCTTTTGAGCTATATCGGGCATTTGCTGACAGCGAATCCAGATACAAGAATCGCCACGCCATTATTGACGGTGAATTTGAAAGCTCAGTTGTGTTTGGTGACAACCTTCGATTCGAACAGGCCGCTGCAAATCAGGAGACGAGCGATGAGTAACAGCTTTCAGGATGCAGCCACGCTGGTCTACAAGGCAATGGCGATCCACAGCAGCCCCCACAACGATCCTGTCTACCGGCAGCTCTTAGCCCGATGCCGGGCTGAGCGTGATTTCGCAGAGACAGTACAAGGTGTTGCTGAAGGCATGTCACTGATTGTGCTTGATATCAGCGACCGGGGCTTAGTAATAGCACCATCGGGTAAAGACAGTCGTTTCTCAATCCGGATGTCTGATTTCCGCAGCAAAATGTCGGAAGAGCAAAAGGTAGCCATGTTGCTCGCCCACTTGGCGATTGGGGCTGTGTTCTACCCAACATCCGACTTCCTTGACGATGAGGGGCGTACCCCATTTCCTGCGACATTGGGGATCGTCCGGGACAAGCTTTTGAGTGTCGCCAAAGGCCTGGCGAAGAATGCCGAGGGTGATAGTTACGCAGCGGAGGAAAACCGCTCCGGATGGGAGTACATGCTGAGCTTGCCAGTGAAGATTCCGAATTCTGAAAGGGCTTCACTTAGCTCTATCGAAGGAATTATCACGGTCTGCCTGAACCGCATGCTCGAGTATGGATTGGTTCGAAAAGAGGGCCGAGAAGACATCGACGAGCAAACCTCGTTTACGCCGACTCACCAGCTGCGAATTCAGCTTCGCGAGCTGACACTCCCTACATTATTCAAGGCCGTAGTCGAGGCTGCAGCCTCTAAGGTCGAGGGTTGAATTCATGCGCATTTCTCGAATCTACGTCGATCACTTTGGCGCCCCGACTGGCTGGTATGAACAAACCACGTTCGACTTTTGCGATCCGGACACAAACGCACCCGGCGATGCCTGTGTCAATCTTGAAAATGGAGGCGGGAAGACCTCCTTGCTCTCCTATATTTTCAGCTGCTTTGATCCCAGGCAGGATCGTTGGCTCCAGTATCTTCAGTCGAAGACGCACTCCTTTCGCGACTATTTCGCTCGTGATGGTAGACCATCCTTTCTGATCATAGAGGCCATCATGCCGGCCAAGACGGTTGGTGGCGCAGAATATCCGCTCATCATTGGTCAGTCGGTTGTGGTGAAAGAGCACGCAGATCGTGCATCTGAGGTTGATCGTCGCTTTTTCACTTTTGAAGCCAATTCCGGACTGAGGTGGGAGGATCTTCCTGTCCCAGATATCTCCATTGCCCCCGTCAAAACTATGCCGGAATTTCTTGGTTGGGTGCAGCAGTCGTCACGCCTAAGTGGCGGAGACTTCTACGTCACTCATCGTCAGGACGAATGGATGTCTCATCTGGAAGATCGCAGGATGATCGACCTTGAACTTTTGAAAATGCAGGTGGCTTTCAACAGCCGTGAGGGCGGTAGCTCTGAAGGCTTTCTTTCATTCAATACTGAAAGCGACCTTGTGTCGAAACTCCTGAATCTGTCCATGAGCAAGGATCAGACTGCTGAGCTGCGGAATATGGTCGGGCAGGCGGTGGATAATCTGAAGTCAAAGCCACGCCTGGAGGAAAAACTTCGTCAGTTTGGCCACCTGCAGCAAGTAATGGGGCCGTTCAGCGGCACAGCCCTTCAACTGGTGGGTGCTACTGAAGCGCTAAAAAACATCGAGCAACAGGCGGTGAACGTTACTGCTGCTATTCGAAGCAAGCTGGTTGTGACGGAAACGGAGGTCAGAAATAGCAGTGAGTCCATTGAAGACCTTGAAACGCTTGCAACCAAACTCCTTCAAGATGGCAGCACGGCGCATTCCGATTATGTCGCAATCACTGGCCTTATTCTGAAGCGGGACGAGGAGGCTGCTTCTCAAGACTTGAACCAAGTCATCATGGTAAGCAAGCACGGTGAGCTTCACCTGAAAGGCCTCAGGGCCGGTCTGGCGCTTAGGGAGATCGACGCCATCACCGCCAGTCTTCGTGATCTGGAAGTCAAGAGGGAGGCCATTACTCAGGAGCTCAAACCCCTTGAGGAAGAATGCTCCAGGAATGGTTCCTTGCTTCGTTACAAACTGGAGCAAGAAATTGGAAGGCTGAGCGACACCATAGGGCAGTTGGTGCTGAAGCGTGATGCTGCGCAAGTACACATCACAGAGATCGACCAGGCCTTTAAAGAGCTGAATAAGACCTCTGGCGATCTGAAAGAGCAGCAAGGAGTTCTCAAGGGGAAAATCGATGCGGCTCAGAAAATCTACGACGGTCTAATTTCCGGCCAGTTATTGCTGCCTACCGACATCGATGTCAGCGCCGCCCTTGATCGGTTTACTAATAACATTGAGGAACAGGAGGCTCTACTCAAAGAGCTTAAGGCTAGCCATTCCGAAATGACGACTGCTCTCAATGAGCTACGCCATGCCTCTTTGCAGGCAAATCAAACGCTCAGCAGTGCCAATAATGGCCAAGACTCACTTAAAAAATACCTTAGCGGACATGAGCTTGCGATTGAGAAATTGCAAATGAATCCGCTACTGATAGATATGGTTCAAGGCGCCTGCGATCCACGATCTCTGGTTCTGGTCGGCGATGTTCAAAAGCTTATCGAGCAAACCCGGTCTGAGATATCGAAAAAAGATATTCGCCTGGATCAATTGGAACGTGAGCGTGAGTCAATCATCCAGACGGGCCTATCTGGTAAAAACACTGACGTTGAGCAGGTAGTTGAGGCTCTTTCCAGAGCAGGTGTTCGCTCTGCCAGGGCTGCGAACACTTACGTGGCTGATCTTCGTCACGATGCAGACGAAGCCAGGGCATTGGTGCTTTCCGACCCAAGCCGGTACCTCGGCGTGAACGTCGCATCGGTTGAGTGGGATAGGGCAATGAGTCTGCTGCCTGAGTTTAACCTGGAGCTCTCCACACCAGTCACCTTGGCCATTGCCTCACTGACGCCGACGAGCGCTGATTCAGAGCGAGTTGTTCTTCGTCCTATCAATGACTCGGCATTTAACCGTGAGGCTGCTCAGGTGGCTCTGGCCACGTTTGAGGCCAGCATTGCTCAGGTGAGCAACGAGCGTGACGAGTTTGTAGAGCGGGATAACCTCGCTCAGGCGGTGCTGAGCGAATTGAGGGCCTTCCAGGTGAGTTACTCGCACCAGCAGGTGGTAAGTGCTGAAAACGAGCTGGACAGGCTTAAAGAGCAGGCTGCTTTGACTGTGGAGTTAATCGACAACATCTCTGCTCAGATTACAGATTTTGAACAGTCCATTGCAGCCATCACGCCTAAAGTAGAGCAGTTGCCTATTGCAATCTCCGCCCTTGACGGTGGAAAGAAGCAGCTTCTCAACTACCTGGATAATTGGCAGGGGCCGGCCCAGGAAGCTCAGGTTTCTCTGAGAGAAATTCTAGCCAAGCTCTCTCAAATAGATCACCAGATTCGTGATCTTGATGGCACGAAGACCGAAAAAACTATAGAGGTCAGCGAACTCTCAAAACAGGAGAGCAATCTTAAGCCGGGCTTGGTTTTTCTCCGAACAGAGCACGACCAGGTTGGGCGATACGACCCTGAATTTGAAACTTCAGCCGATTCCCAGGTGCACAGCCTTGAATCACTACGTTCAAGGTATGCCGAAGCAATGGCTTTGCTATTCGTGGAGGAAAAGGAGCGCCTTGGCCTTATCGGACATCTGTTCAATGCTAAGCGCCAGGATCTGGAAAAAGCAGAAAAAAATTATCGCCAGGAATACTCGGATGTTGACGGTGAGATCGTCAAAACCCTCATGCAACTGGATCTGGAAAGTGAAATTGGTAACCAGCTAGCCAAGCTCACTGAACTTGCTAAAACCCGGCAAGAAAAGCAGTCAATCCATTCCGATGCCAAAGCAGCGATCAAGGAATATTGGCGAGAGCGCGAGCAAATCGAACCTTCTGATGAGATGTTAGTCTTGGCGGACGACGATCTGTGCATTGCTGCCAGCAATCGCCTCGACTTCTATGAGGAAAAAAAAGCCGAGCGCGAGACAGCCCTTGAGCAAATTGGCATCCAGAAGGTAAAAGCCGCCAAGCAACGCCAGTCGCTGAAAGATCTCCATTCCAATCTCAAGAACCTCGAAGCTACGTTCGACCGCAAAAATCTAGCGACTCAAGACGTGGAGCTCTCAGATGATATTGGTGAAATAGTCACTGACATCATCCGTAAACTCCGCGCACGTGAAGGTGAGGTGTCGCGGCTTCGCGCAGCGGCTAGCAACGCATACCAGGCCGTGATCAGGATTGCAGGAACGTCCGAGTTTCGAGCTGCCGAAGGTCAGATTGCCGAGATGTTCGCATCTGAGGATCTTGATCGTGCTTGCGCCGATAATGAACACATCTCGGACATGATCGCTGATCGAGTTTCTGCCTTGCAGGGGACACTAGATGGCATGGTTCCTGATTTCGAGCGATGCGTTACTGAGATCTACAACCAGGTGGCATCAGCGACCTCTTTGCTCAAGCACGCAATGTCGATCACGATGCCAATTGGCACGCCTTACGTAAGTGGTCGCTCGATCCTGAAAATGTCGAGTAACTTACATGGCATGTCGACTGACCAACGTAAAAGCGATATTGCCCAGTACCTCAACCGCCTAATCGAAACCACCCTCATCCCGGAAACAGGGTCTGAGATCATCACGCAGTGCCTACTCCTTTTCACCCCTCGTCAGACCTTCGGTCTGCAGATCCTCAAAATGGAACAGAACACCGAGTTCCAGTATCAGCCAGTGAACAATATGAAGAAGTCGGGCGGGCAAGGTACCGTGATCGCCATGTTCCTCTACATGTTGGTTAGCCACTTGCGTGTCGATACGGCAGCCAAAGCCATGAGAGGAGGAGGTGGCCCATTGCTTCTGGATAATCCATTCGCGAACGTGCAAACACGTGCGTTGATCGATGCTCAGCGGATACTAGCCCAAAGCCTGAAGATCCAGCTCATCTGCCTGACCGCGAATGCCGACCCGAACATTATTGAAGGTTTCCGCCGTGTGCTGAGGCTGCGCAAGGCCGGTATGCAGAAAAGCTCCCATCGCACTCACATTGAAATGGTTAAAGCCACATTTGTAGATGAGGTCGCCGAAGCATGAGCCAGCTGTTCTTCGGAAGGCTGATGCTCAGCCCACAGAAGCGACTCGACCTCAAGGTGCTGCGCTCGACCTGGCTTGACTGCTTTCCAGAGCAGCTTCAGACACATGATCGAGACAGATTGCTACTTGATGCACTTCGTCAAGGTGAGCAGGAAGGTCTTCTCAAGCTGCCGGCAAAGCAAAGCTATGAGCGGCTTGGAAATCCGCCTATGCCTACGTTCATCACACTGATTCGAGAGCCTAAAAAGGTAAGCGACTTTGATTTTTCAAAGGTGGCCTGGGCTCCTGAAATGGGGTTCTGGACTAGCCTTTCTGCGTCGGAGCTCGTAACCGCTCTCAAAATCAACGAGTGGATAATTCGACGCAGGGGCAGATACATGGTGGTTCCGCTGCGCGAACGGTCATTGGAGATCTTTGGTGACGAGAAATATCTGGATTCCAGGGTGCGGGATGGCGCTTTGTTTAGCGGACGGCTGCCGTTAAGCGTGATTGGTACCAAGCGCGTAGAGCACCCGTTGGCATATAGACCTGCTGATGCAGAAGGATTGCCAGTCCTCCTGGTGGAAAATCACCATACATTCTGGAGCCTAGGTGAGTGGAATGAATCAGCGAAGTTGTATAGCGCTGTAGTTTATGGGAACGGAAAAACTATTTGCGCATCCGGCCTAGCGTTGGCCGAGGTGATGCGGGAAAGAGGGGCGGTTATTGCTGAATACTTTGGGGATCTTGATCCAGAAGGTGTTGATATCCCCCTGCTGTTCAACCAGAGAAATGCCCAGCAGGTCACCCCGTGCATCTTCCTATATGAACGCCTTTTAGCCATCGGGCGCCGCAGGGAAGGGGTCTCAGTAACGGACTTCCACGTCGTCAGGGCTGAGAGATGGCTTCCAACTCTGAGTGGTGAGATAGCAGCACTATGGGGAAAAGGCGATTGGATTCCCCAAGAGGGGCTTGGTCTCGAGCAGCTCTTCAATTATAAGTTCTGATTGAAGTTATTTGATCATACATTCAGCGCCATCGGCGCAGCCCAACACAGCTGGGTGAGTACAGCTACACCCTAAAAGACGTCATCAACCTGCTTGACCCACAAGCGGGCCGTCGCGCTCCAGCCGTCGATTCCAAAGCAGGCACTCTTAAGCCGCGTTAGGTAAAGGTTTATAAAAACCCGCACACCGGCGAAATGGTCGAGACCAAGGGTAGCAACCATCGGACTCTGAAAGAGTGGAAAGCAGAGCATGGCTCTGCAACTGTCGAGTCTTGGCTGACAAAGTGATCTTGGTTTGAGTACAAAAGGGCCTTTGATTGCCCTTTTTTGGCTCAGCGTTTAGCTAGTTCACTGCGTCGGCAGCGCTCCGAGCAGTAACGTACATCTCCCCAGCAGCGTGCCCACTTCTTCCTCCATATGAAGGGAACTGGTAGCTGACTCTTTATTAAAATTGATGACCAGCCCCTGATGAAACAGCCAGAAAGGGAGCTCGACTCCTTGTCATATTCATACGTAGATCAAATCATGTATTTGCTGGCGCTGAAGCAGTTCTTTCAGGCGGGGCTTTCCAGGGACGAGGAGACTTCTTAGCTCTTACAACTGCTATTTAAGCGGGAATTAACCCTGCTTCCTGATAGCTTGAAATCAAATCGTCGAACAGATTGATATCCTCCCTGGTTCGAGCTATGAGCTGCGCGCCCGCCACTGCGGTGTAGATCGCAAGAGCACGTCGTTCACGACTTTCAGCATCACCCCATTTGATGTCAGCGAGAACGTCTGCAAGCCACTTTACGTTCACGTCTGCGAATGCCTTAACTTCCTTGGATACTTGATCAGGGAGGTCTTCGAACTCGGCGGCCATGAAGCTCGAGAGGCACAACCTATTCCTGTTCTCCAGGGATTTACGGAAAATCGATGGGTAGAGCTGCAGACACCGCTTCGGGTCAGTATAGGAAAGCCGGAGGTCACTGAGCACCTCCTTCGTTTCCTGCCAATACCGTTCCGCTACAGCTGCGCCGAGATCAGCTTTGCTTTGGAAATGGTAGTAAATACTCGCATTCTTGATACCTACCTCCTCAGCAATGCTCCGGAAGTTAATTCCCCCGTAACCGTGCAACTGGGCCGCCGCTTTAGCCGCTGCCAGGATTCGCTCTCGAGCATTCTCGCTCACGTCACACCATCCCAATTTGAATTCCACCGAATATGCCGCTGATCGTACTCTTTCTGCTCCTACCTGCCAATTGACAGGTAGGGCGTTGACGGTAAAGAATTTCAGGCGCAATCTAAACCTACCAACTGACAGGCAGGTATTGATTCATGATTACTTCACAACCACACGCTGACGTCTCGACCATCTCTCCAATGAAAATCTATGACTGGTTTGATGGCCCATACCCAGCCCGAGTCCGCATCGCACTCGCCGAAAAAGGCATGTTGCCGAAGATTGAGTTCGTCTCAGTGAATCTCTGGACTGGGGAGCACAAAGAGCCTGAATTTTTGGCGATCAACTATTCCGGCACTCTTCCGGTGCTTGAGTTGAAGGAGGGGGCACGGATCGCTGAATGCACCGCAATTACCCAATATTTGGATAGTTTGGATGGTAATCCGACCTTGACTGGGGAAACGCCGCTCGAGAAAGGTCTGATCCACATGATGACTAAGCGTGCGGAAATCGAACTCCTAGACGCAGTCAGTGTTTATTTTCACCATGCAACGCCTGGGCTTGGGCCGAAGGTCGAGCTTTACCAGAACGCCGAATGGGGCGCGAAAATGGGAGAAAAAGCGACCCGAGGCATGCGTTACTTCGACAAGCTCCTCCAGCAACAGCCTTATGTTGCTGGCGATAAGTTCTCGATGGCGGACATCGCAGTCATCGGCGGGATGATCTTCGCGTCGCTAGTGAAGCTGCCAGTTCCAGAAGAATGTGAAGCGTTGTGCGCTTGGTACGCAAGAATGCAAGAGCGTCCGAGCTATAAGACTTGGCGCGCCTTGGTTGACCAAGGTGCTCCTCAGAGCTGACAGCCAACAGGCTAGGTATCCGCCATCTCCATGTCGATGGCGGTTATGCTCGTTCATCATTTATCGTTTTTAAATGATGAGACCTCTTTGACTCTTCGTTGCCTTGTATCGAATTGAAAGGGCCACCGCCCAACCCTGACTTTCATTCTTGTGCTTTGATGACGTGAGCTGCATCAACGCCAGCGTTATCGGTGCTGACGCAATCTCACAAAGGAGCCAGGCTCAGTGCAAGACGCGCTTTGCGCTGGCCTTCCTAGAGCGATTTAATCAGAAGTATGGAGGACATCGGACGCATATACCTTGTTTTGCTTGACTGCCAAGTGATTCGATTCAGTTTTTACTGCGCCGGCAGCGCTCAGAGCAGTAGCGCACTTCCTCCCAGCAGTGAGCCCACTTCTTCCGCCACGTAAACGGTAGCCCGCAGGTCGCGCAGGTTTTGACTGGAAGCTCAGTCTTTTTCAAAATGACCCACCATCATCTAATTTTGCTAGCAGCGACTGGCCACGTTGCCAAAGTGCCTCTTGCTTGGCTTCCGTCATGCGGTCTAGGTTTTTGTAAATCATGCCCATGCGGTGATTGCCACGTAGTCGGTCACTGTGACGCATCACGAAGTGCCAGTAGAGAGAGTTGAAGGGGCAAGCGTTATCAGTGGTGCTTTCGCTCACCTTGTAGGAACACCCACCGCAATAGTTAGACATGCGCTTGATGTACTGACCGCTTGCACAGTAGGGCTTGGAGCCGAGATATCCTCCATCGGCATGCATGACCATGCCCAGTGTGTTCGGCAACTCGACCCAGTCAAACGCGTCCATGTAGATCGCTAGATACCACTCACATATCTGGGTTGGCGCTATGCCTGCGAGCAGGGCGAAATTTCCGGTCACCATGAGCCTTTGAATGTGATGAGCGTAAGCGTGCTCAAGGCTCTGACCTATCGCTTGGCGCATGCAGTTCATCTGCGTTTCACCAGTCCAATAAAATTCTGGTAGCGACCTGGTGTTACCGAACACATTGCCATTGGCATAGTCCGGCATCTTCAGCCAGTAGACACCTCGGACGTATTCACGCCAGCCGATCAATTGACGGATGAAACCCTCGGCTGCATTGAGAGCAACGCTGCCTGACCAGTACGCAGACTCCACATCGCTGCAGAGCTGGCGAAGATCCAGTAACCCGATATTAAGCGCAGCGCTGATACGCGCATGGAACAGAAACGGCTCGTCGCTGGCCATGGCGTCCTGGTAGTCCCCGAAGGCCGCCAAGCCCCAGTCGAGAAAGTAATCCCACAGTGTCTGAGCATCGGCGTGGGTTACCGGGTAGTCGAACGTATCGAGAGTGCCGTAGTGATTGCTGAAGTGTTTGGCTACCAGCTTCAGAACATCCTGGGTGATCGCATCCGGAGCAAATCGAGCGGGAGAAGGAGGCCTTACTCCCTTGGGTAACGCCTTGCGATTTTCCGCATCAAAATTCCATGCGCCGCCAACCGGGCTGCCATCGCCGTTAAGTAGTAGCCCGCCCTTACGCCGCATTTCGCGGTAGAAGAATTCCATGCGCAGCTGTTTTTTACCGTTCGCCCAGCCTGAGAACTCCTCGCGCGTACACAAAAAACGACTGTCGGAATGCCATTGTATTGCTAAGTCACAATCTCTGATTGATTGCTCCAGGCGCCAGTCACCGCACTCCGTGAGGTGTATTTCGTCAGGCTGGATTATTGACTGCCAACGCTGAAGTTCGCGCGGCACCGACCCACTGTTTTGCGGGTCATCTAGAGCGACGTATTCAACGCTGATACCACGCTGCCGGAGAGCTTCAGCGAAATGGCGCATGGCACTGAAGATCAGGGCGATCTTCTGCGGATGGTGGGGTACGTGGCTGGCCTCTTCCATTACTTCAACGAGCAGCACCGTATCATTCGCTTTGTTTAGTCCCTGCAAAGAGGCGAGGTCGAACGATAGTTGGTCACCCAAGACAAGGCATAGCCGGCGATGTGAATTCATCAAGCAAAACCTCAAGGTCGGAGATCACCAATAGGGAGGGACATCCTCGAATCGGAATCTCTGGGGCGAAAGCGTGCGCTGTAATTATTGTACAATATAAAATAACTGTATAAGTTTTCCGCGTTCGCCGACATTTTCAACGTCTGAAAGGAACCATGTTTAATTATCGCGAGCTCGCGTCATGTGTGAAGTGAGCGCTATTTGGATAACGGGGAAGCGTCCAGGTGCGTGACCCAAATCGATGCCTGCCTGTCATAGCACTGCATCATTCAAGAGGCTTGATGATATGAACGAATTACAAGATCTGATTGATAACAACGAGCGCTGGGCAGACGCGATCACCAAAGAAGATCCGGATTTTTTTGCCAAGCTCGCTCGCCAGCAAACCCCGGAATACCTGTGGATCGGCTGCTCCGATGCGCGTGTGCCGGCCAACGAGATCGTCGGTATGTTGCCGGGTGACCTGTTCGTGCACCGCAACGTGGCCAACGTGGTGCTGCATACTGACCTCAACTGCCTGTCAGTTATCCAGTACGCGGTCGACGTGCTCAAGGTTAAACACATCCTGGTTACCGGCCATTATGGTTGTGGCGGCGTGCGCGCCTCGATGCAGGATCGGCAGTTTGGCCTGATTGATGGCTGGCTACGTTCGATTCGCGATCTCTACTACGAGAAGCGCGAGGAGCTCGCCACGCTGGCCACCGAGGAGGAACAGGTTGACCGCTTGTGCGAGCTAAATGTGATCCAGCAAGTAGCCAACGTAGGTCACACCAGCATCGTTCAAAACGCTTGGCATAGGGGGCAGAGCCTCTCAATCCACGGCTGCATCTATGGCATTAAGGACGGTCGATGGAAAAGCTTGGATACGACCATTAGCGGTTTTGAGCAACTACCTCCGCAGTATCGTCTGCGCCCCGTTGAACCGTTGTAGCCCCTGCCAGTAGTGTTGTGGCTGACGCCAGCGTTGCCTATTAGTCTGGCGCCAGCATTTGACAATTTTCCGAGATTTGCCAAGAGCATGGCCCTGGTCAGCGTGAACAGCTCCTATCCTGGCTTACCGACCTCATCACATAGGGCGATCACTTAATCACGGTTTCTGGATTTTACAGCTCAAACGAATTGATCCCTGCCGTGTCGATACGCTTGATCAAGGCATCGCCTGCTTTGACTGCAATATTGATCTTCTGCATCGGAAATTTTGGGCAACCCTCCAGTGGCAGTGCCGTAAGGCTATGTGATCCTATGGTGATTCCAAAATGCGCGACCTCTCCAACATTGATATCGGCGGCGGGCTTCCCATCGATCAGAACTCGGATCGGGCAACTTACTCCTGCGATGGATGAGTCATGCAGAATAATGAGATGAGCATCAGATTTTTTAGCGAAACCGTAAAGCCGAGCGCTTGGAACGGTGTCAGCCGCTTCGATACGGTCTATGGGTGAGCTTGCACAGCCCACCAACATGACAAAAGCGACAAGGAAAATGAATAGCTTCATTCTGTCCCTTTATGCGATTTCTTCACTGGAAAAACATCACCGAGGCGCTAAATGCCGAGTGCGAGCGATCTGAGTTTCTTCTCCGTCACGTCGTCAAAATGCGCGGACAGAGCCTCGCAGCGCTCTGTAGGCAGGCCGCCAGAACACATTATCCCCAGAACAAATCCATTCGCTTTTGCCCCATTTTTGACGGCAAAAATCATCGAGCCGGCATTCTCAATGTCGTGCAGAATTTTTTCAGCCTGGCGTCGAATGGCGTCAGGTAAATCGTTTGTGGGCTCTTTCATAACCTACTCCCAGGCACGTTGCTGCTCCTCTGTAGCAGCAAAATCAGCGATGTCTTGTGAATCAGTCGACAAAGCTAAGCGCTGGTAGTTTCGCTTTTCTGCACGGTTGGTTGACCAGGTGTCGTTGTAAGCTACTAGGTCAAGCGCTGCTTAGTGAGCCGTTGCCATTTTCAGGGCGGCTACCACTAATGATACAGCTGGGGATTTATTTCGACTGGGGTAGTAGAGGTGGTGCCCGGCGTAGGTTGGAAACCAATCTTCTGGCACCCAGCTCAACCTGCCGGCTTCGACATGAGGCAATGCCAGGTCTTTCGGCATGTAGGCGAGCCCGATACCTTCCGGCGCGGCATCAAGCATCTGACAAATGCTGTTGAAGACTACCTGTCCGTCCATCAACCTGCACCTGCAACTCACGGTTTGCGCACGTCATCCAAGCCAGCTTCGCGCAGCCATATCTGGAATGATGCTGACTTTCGAAAGTACCAGGGCTAAGCGGCTGGTTGGCTATGAGAGCTCATCGCAATTCAGCCGACAGTACAGTCGTCTGTTCGGCGAGCCGCCTCAACGAGATATAAAACGCATGCGTGTGCAATAGGGTTTGAAAATATGGTGCACAGGTGAGTAAAAAAAACCCGCCAAGGGGGGGCGGGCTGTAAAGAGTCATAAGGGGTGAGCTTAATTTTATACAAAAATTCGAGTTTCGCCATGAGATCATTTCTTTGCAGTGAGATACCACGATAGGAAATTTCACCCGCCACTGGGGCTACCAAGGTACAGAAAATTGATCGCGACTGTTCCGGTCATGCAATTGCAGCCAAGTCGAAGTCGGCCAATCGTAGCTAGTCGCGATCAAGAGGCTTAAATCATCTGTTGCTACACGCACTTTGATTACCTGCTCCTCTTCCTTGAGGATCTCCGGTATCCATCACCAGCATTGCCGTCAGCCATTCATCACTCGAGAGAACACCGCCTGATGCAGCCAGCGCGGAGTGGCCCACATAAAGATCACATTCAGCTTGTTAAGTATCCCTGGAACAACGCTGATGCGCCCGGTTTCAAGCCCTCTTATACCTGCCCTTACCACCGGAGCCGGCTGCATCATCATCATTTTTAAGCCGAATGTAATTTTCTGGTTGGCGGCGCTGGCGAATCCCGTATCTGTCATCCCAGGACATAGCGCGGTAACTGTGACGCCGTCAACGTTCAACTCCCGATGCAACGCTTCGCTTAAGCGCAGAACGTAAGCTTTCGACGCCGAGTAAACGGCAAAATTCACTACGCCTTGGTAAGCGAGCAGGCTTGCAACCTGGAGGATTTTTCCACGCTTTCGCTGCCTCATGTCTTACCCAAAAAGATGGGTCATGGCGGTCAGGCTCGTGATATCTAGTTGAATCATCGCAAGGGTATCTTTCAGTGGGCTCTCCACGAATGGGCCTTGCAGTCCATGTCCGGCATTGTTGATTAATATCTCAATGTGGATGCCACGTTGCACAAGGTCAGAGTGAAGTTTCACTACGGCTTCACTGTCAGATAGATCGACCTGTTCAACCACAATTTCTATGCCATGCACGGCACGCAGAGACTCTGCAAGCATCTGTAGACGGTCTAGTCGGCGAGCTACCAAAACCAATGGATGGCCCAGCTCTGCATATTGCCTTGCAAACTCTTCCCCGAAGCCGCTTGATGCCCCGGTAATCAAAACCCATTGATCTTTAGCTGCATTCATTTGATTACCCTCTGTGTGTATCGCAGAAAATATTAATCATTCGATAATTGTCTTGTTTAATATAGACGCGTCGTCACCGAATGATTTCGGACTAGCTACAAGGTTTGATAGATGTAGTTACTTGCATTATCAGGCGCCAAGACAATCCCCGCTTCGGCAAGTTGCTGTCGTCGATTTTGATTGTCGGTGCGAATGCTCCATCGTTCGCTTAGCGCGGAGTCGTCTCTATTGCGTGCACGGATGGCAGCAAGCAACGCATCAGATTCTGGAAAGTACACTGCAAGTCCTTCACCTTTCCAGCTTGCAACCGTCATCCCTAAAGACTCACAAATTGCGACCTTGGTAACGGCGTCCTTAATGTCCGCCTGCCTAGATTGATTGATCAAACTCTGTAAGGGTGGGTTGGCTATGCCATCGGAGCAAAGAATCTCGCCACTTCCCCACGACTCAGGTGGGCATATCTTGTTTTCTTCGCGCAACTCGATAAATGGGTTGATCTCCATCGGGTATATGCGACACACAAGTGGCCGTGCTTCATAAACTCCACATAAATTGTCTTCTTGGAGGTTTGGGCATTGCTTTAAAGCGTTGGCTGTAAAGATAGCAATGACGTTGACGCGTTGAGTCCCAGAATCAACCGTGGCCGCTCGATTACTGTTGTGAATGAATTCTGGTGATTCATCTTGCAGCTTAGGGAGGCTGAAAGCTTCAAGTATGATCGCGACTTCATCACCACGAATTAGCCACTGTTCGGCTTCCTTTATTGTTAACGGAATTAATCTTCCTTTGCAGCAAATACCGCAAGTGACACAAGTATACCGAACAGCGCTGTTGTTCATATTGTTCACCAGGATGTGCACGTCGAGGGCGGCGCGGCTTTCAGCTCCAAGATCCAGCGCGAGCCGAGGTTCCGGAGTCCGGTCGCACAGGTTGAGTATCAATCGCGGCTTGAGCCCTCGCCCTGATCCAACCGTGAGATGATCCTGCCTAAGAAACTTCACTTACCGCCTAGCTACCGCTGGACTGGATGTGGCGCACAGGTTACTATCAATAAGATACTTAGTCGATATCGAAATGATATGAACAGCGAATTATTTTTGGACATCCCCTGCCTGATCGAGCGAAGCCTTCAATCGGTCGGTGATCAATGGAGCATTTTGATACTCAGGGATGCGCACACAGGCATACGTCGCTTTGACGAATTCAGAAAAAGCTTAGGCATCGCACCGACGATTCTCACCAAGCGCCTGGCAATGCTTACCGAGACCGGACTGCTGGAGAAAAAGCGTTACTCCGAGCGGCCACCACGCGATGAGTATTTGCTGACAGAGGCAGGTATCGACTTCCTGCCCGTTCTGTTCATGATAGGTGCGTGGGGCCGAAAGCACAGGGCTGGAGGCAACGTAGTACGTTTTTATGACGCGCTGGCAGGTACTGAAATCGACGCTGTAGCCATAGACAAAGTGACAGGCAGCCAGATCGGTTCTCGCGAGATAAGGGTTGTCCTGCCTGATTGACGGCTAGTGTCTGGTTCTAAATTTTGCTTTACATCGATTTGACCGAAACCACTTCCACGTATCGATATTTCTTCTTGGCTATTCTGACAGCTTCTTGATCTGCCAAGAGGGTGCTCAGCGTGTCGGCCTCGTGGATCATCTCGTATGTTTTGCCTTCAAACTCGTTGCCGACGCGCAGTGTTAGTTTCAAGCGGGGTGTAAACGTCTTTGCTACCTTCTTTTTCAGCGGTGGTGTTACCGGTTGAGCCTGCTCGGTCTCCGTCGCAGGAGCTTGCACGGGAGTGGTAATAATTTCTGCTGCTGACGCGGGGCTGCCGAAGAGCGCTCGGCGCATCTCTTCTTCAGTCAATTCTGTGTTCATGTGATTTCTCGTATTGGAGGTGTAGCCAACCTAATTCTAACAGTCGAGGAGTGCGTTTGGATCGTAGGCAACCTGCGGTTGCACCGAATCAAACGCAGTAACGTTTGTTTCCACCAGAAGTGACGCAGTAACTACAGCCTCTGAGGCCTGTGCAAATCGTTCCAGATGAACAAGGGCAAGAGGATCCATAACTTGGCGATTATCTTTGAATAGGCTGGGTGAAGGGAGTTCTGGCACGGAGTGCCGCCGGCTGAACTACGTAGCAATCTTCCCCGCCGCGGAGGCTTCTGCAAGAAAGCCATTTAGCAGGCTGGCAATCGATGCTTATGCGAACCCAATCATTTTTCTTTTGAATACTTGTACTTTGTCGCCGCACTTCGTCTGTGCATTCGATATTTAAGTTGGTGTCGGCAAGCTATGCGAAGGCGCTCACATGACCGGAGAGCGCCCACTGATTACTCTTATCAAAGCGGGCGCGGTGGAATTGGTCGAGCCCATTAAGGTTCGCGGCGAAGGGCTAAAATCGTCACCGACGACCGAACGAGTCCAGCGGTGCGATGCAGGTCATCGACATAACGTTGGGCCAAATAATCAAGCAGAAAGGCCGCCCATGAGAGTAGGGGCGGCCTTGTCTTTTTAGTCGACGCTCAATTCCCTCTGTAGGTAGAGAAACCGTAGGGGCTGAGCATTAATGGGATGTGGTAGTGCGCAACGGCACCGTCTACCTCAAAAATGACCGGTACCTCTGGAAAGAAAGTTGAGACGTTGTGCGCTTTGAACCACTCACCGGTTTTGAAGGTGACACGGTAGATGCCTTTCTCCAGGGCCTGGCCATCGGGGTACAGCCCGGGAATACGGCCTTGCTCGTTTGTCGCGGCGCTGTTGAGCATGTTCCAGTTCTTGCCGTCCTGTTTTTCCAGCGTGACATTGACGCCAGGGGAGGGCAGACCATCTTGTAAGTTGAGTACATGCACGCTGAGCGGGTTTCCTGCCGCTAACGCCAGCGAAGATACGACACTCAATACAAGGCCCGCGAAGAATGTTTTTAATCCAGTCATGATGAATTCCTTAGTTTTTGACGGTGGGTAAAATTTTGTTGATAGCGGCCAATGCGCAACCTTCATCGTTTGCGGCACCACCTGCACCGGCTACTCCAATCGCGCCAATGACGTGCCCTTCAAACAGTAACGGCACCCCGCCGCCCAGCAGCAATAGCTCATGCAGGGTGTTGAGGTTTTCCGCATCGGGGGTGCTACGGGCACGCTCTGCCAATAGTCGTGTTGGCGTCTTTGTCGATAGGGCGGTATAGGCCTTACGTTGGGCGGCTAATGTGTTGTGTGGGCCCACGTTATCGTCGCGCTGCAAGGCGACTAAATTGCCCCCACGGTCGACAATTGCAGCAACAGCTGTGCGGCCATCGGCATGACAGATTGTCAGCGCGGCGTTCAGCAAATCATTGGCCATTGCCAGTGACACATCATTGCGCTGCAGCACTTGATTCGGGGCTGCAACGGCGAGCGCTGAGTTCATTGCGAGTGACATCAGCAATGAGGTCGATAGGCTTATACGCATGCTTTGTCCTTTGTTTAGTCTGGCTGAGTCATAGCCAGGCATGATGCCCCGTGTACTCCGTCAGAATGATTGCCTGATGATTACCAAGATGTAATGTGCCAAAACGCTCGGGCGCGCTAGCCTATGCTCCAGTTCCGGAGGAAAAGATGCGTATCCTGGTCGTAGAAGATGAAGCGAAAACAGCGGATTACCTGCACAAAGCCCTGACTGAATCGGGCTACGTGGTGGAGGTCGCCCTGGATGGCCTGGAGGGCCAGTATCTGGCGCAGGAAAGTGAGTTCGACTTGATCATCCTGGACGTCATGCTGCCGGGCCTGGATGGATGGCAATTGCTGCAGATTATTCGGCGCAAGTGGCAAACCCCGGTGCTTTTTCTGACGGCCAGGGACTCTGTGGAGGATCGGGTCAAGGGGCTTGAGGCAGGGGCCGATGATTACCTGGTCAAACCTTTTTCCTATGCCGAGTTGTTGGCGCGTGTACGTACCTTGCTGCGCAGGGGGCCGCCACGTGAGGTCGAGCAGTTCCTGGTTGCAGACCTGAGCCTGGATCTGTTGCGGCGTAAAGTGACGCGCGGGGGAGAGCGCCTCACCCTGACCAACAAGGAGTTTGCACTGTTGCACCTGCTGGTCAGCCGTGAAGGGGAGGTGCTATCGCGCTCGTTGATTGCTTCGCAGATCTGGCAGATGAACTTTGACAGTGATACCAATGTGGTCGACGTCGCCATCCGGCGACTGCGCGCCAAGGTTGACGATCCTTACCCGCTCAAGTTGATACAGACAGTGCGTGGCATCGGCTACATGCTTGAGGTGCAATCCTGAAACTGTTTCCGCGCGCCCTGAGCTTGCGCCTGGCGGTCATGTTCGCGTTAGTCAGCGCGCTGCTGCTGGGCTCCATTGGTTTTTACCTTTATCAGTCGTTACAGCGAGAAATCGCGTGGCGCGATGACCAGGCCCTGCTCGGGCGCCTGGAGCGCATGCAGGCGCTGATCAACGACAGTGTCAGCGTCGAGCAACTCAGAAATCGGCCCAAGCTATACGAAAATATGCTGGGCAATCGCGACAACCTGCTGTGGATCATCGATGACACAGGCCAGGTGCTGATCGAAATCAACCCCGTCAGCATGAGCTTGCCCACGTTACCGGCTGCAGCCCAGGCTCAGTTGGGTGACGGTGACACTTCGGTGCCGGTGCGGCTTGCCTGGCAGCATGTCATGCAGGGTAATCGCGGCTTGACCCTGATTGCTGGCAAGTTGTTGAGCGAGCGCGAGCAAATGCTGGGGGCTTACCGATTCAAGCTGTGGCTCGCGATGTCGGTCGGCGCGCTGCTGGCTTTTGTACTCGGCGGGTGGGTCAGTCAGCGAGGCTTACAACCTGTGCGCCTGCTGGCCAAGCGCGCTGCCGCCATTGATGCACACCATCTGCATCTACGGCTGGATGAGTTCAACGAATTTAGTGAACTGCAAGGGCTCAGCCAGGCGCTTAATCAAATGCTCGCACGCCTCGAAGAGGGGTTTGCCCAGCTATCACGGTTCTCAGAGGATCTCGCCCATGAGATGCGAACTCCGCTCACTAACCTGATGGGGCATACCCAACAATCCCTGAGGCATGGTCGTTCAATTGAGGACTATCAGAACCTGCTGGTTTCCAATCAGGAAGAATATGAGCGCCTGGCGCGAATGATCGACAGCATGCTGTTTCTCGCTCGTAACGAGCAGTCGCATGCATCTGTAAGTGAAGAACTCATCAACCTGCACGATCTAGTAGAGCAACTGTGTGAGTATTTTGAAGGCGTGGCGCAAGAGCGTGATGTTACGCTGATCAATCAAGCCCATGATCAGTTGCGTGCTGATCCGGCCTTGATCCGTCGAGCATTAGCTAACCTGCTGTCCAACGCGCTGCGTTATGGCTTTACTGCAAGCGCAGTGACGATTAGCAGTGTGGTGTGGGAGGACAGGATCGAAGTCACTGTGCACAACCAAGGCCCGCCGATTTCAGCGCAACATCTACCTCGGCTTTTTGAGCGCTTCTACCGGTGCGACCCGTCACGCAATCAGCCGGACGATTCTGGTGGCTTGGGGTTAGCAATCGTCCGCTCAATCATGCAATTGCATGGCGGGCGGGTAACCGTTGAGAGCACTGGAGCAGGTACGCGCTTTTGCTTGGTGTTTTTGCTGCACAATGCTGAGCGAACGCCCTGAGGCTTATGTCTTGAGGTTTTTATTGGTTGGCACCAATGGTATTCACCTCATTAAAAAACCTCAGCCGAGTCATTATTAAGCTCGCTGCAACGGGCGTCCAAAGTTTAGATATTACAAATACGTTGCGAAGTAGAGATAGAACCTTCCAGGCTGCGTCTTGATGCCGTCGCACCTGTAAGCGCCATCGAGAAAACCCACCGAGGCGGGTTTTCCAGACGCAGTATAATTTTCCTGCAATGCCCTGCTTTACTGAGACATGTCATTCTTTTTCATGTCGTCTTTTTTCATGCCGTCATTGGACATGGAATCTTTCTTCATCGTATCTTTGCCCATGGTGTCCTTTTTCATCGTGTCCTTACCCATGGTGTCTTTGTGCATTTCATCCTTCTTCATCGTGTCCTTCTTCATCGTATCGTGGGACATCGTGTCTTTCTTCATTGTGTCATTGCTCATCGTATCGTCGGCGTGTACAACGGCGACGCCCACTGCCAGGCAAACACCTAGGATTGCAGTAGTTAACCTTTTCATAGTGAAGCTCCTTGAGACTCAGATTGCGAAAAAGCGCAGCCCAGGCTGCGCAATGGGGTTGCCATGGGCGTCAACTACCACCGAACCAGTTGTAGCCCTGGTCTTCCCAGTAACCACCCGGATAGGTATTGGTGACGAAAATCGCTTGAATGTGTTTTGGGTTCTTGTAGCCAAGCTTGGTAGGCATGCGCAGCTTCATTGGGAAGCCATATTCACGCGGTAATACGGCACCGTCGTAGGTCAGCGTCAGCAGCGTTTGAGCATGTAGCGCCGTGGCCATGTCGATACTGGTGTAGTAATCGTCGGCACATTTGAAGCCGACGTACTTTGCGTCGGTGTCGGCCCCGACGCGTTTTAGGAAATCACTGAAGCGCACACCGCCCCAGCGCCCGATGGC
>NZ_CP168082.1:0-180 GCF_050915955.1 Pseudomonas sp. UBT
AACGCTGTCGGTGAAAGCGAGGTTTATCGGTACGACGATCAGCACGTCATTCTGGAACGGCAGCTGGCCGGTGGGGCGAGTTTCTTTTGGGCGTGGGAACGGGCTGGCAAGGCGGCGCGCTGTGTCCGGCACTGGGCCAGCTTTTCGCAGATGGACACGCGGTATGCGTGGGATGACAAC
>NZ_CP168082.1:280-518 GCF_050915955.1 Pseudomonas sp. UBT
CTTCAAATCCTACGATGACAAGGGCCGACTGACGGTCGAGCAGGACCCGTTGGGCGCGGTGACAGCGTATCAGTACGACGACGCAGGACGTCTGGTGGCGTTGTTTCCTGGGGAGGATGAACCGACTTCCTACGAGCATGACAACGGGTTCGTACGGGTAGTACGGCGTGGTGAAGCGGTCTGGAAGTATGAGCGCAACGACCAGGGCGACGTCATTCGCAAGACCGATCCCGACGGC
>NZ_CP168082.1:618-727 GCF_050915955.1 Pseudomonas sp. UBT
CGACGGTGGAGTTGTTGATTACGCCTACGACCGCCAGGGCAACCTCCTCAGCGTCGACGACGGCCACTGGGCGCTAGCCTACGAATACGACAGCCAAAACCGCCTCACC
>NZ_CP168082.1:827-154692 GCF_050915955.1 Pseudomonas sp. UBT
CGTCGACGACGGCCACTGGGCGCTAGCCTACGAATACGACAGCCAAAACCGCCTCACCGCCGAACACCAAGGCTGGGGCACCTTGCGCTACGGTTACGACGCCTGCGGCCAGCTGCAAAACCTGCGCCTGCCGGATAACAACCGCCTGACCTTCAACCACGACAAAGGCGGCCACCTTTCCACCGTTGAACTGAATGGTGAAACGCTCACTTCTCACCTGTTCAAAACCGGTCGCGAGCGCCAGCGCCAACAAGGCCAGCTCCTCAGCCATTACCACTACGACGAGCAAAACCGGCTGCACACCCATGCTGTCAGCCAACAGCAACACACCCTCTACCAGCGCCACTACGACTACGACAAAACCGGCAACCTAATCCGCCTGCTCGACACCCGTAAAGGCCAACACGACTACCACTACGACCCCCTCGCCCGCCTGACCCGCGCCGATCACTCTCAAGACGTGCAAGAACGCTTCGGCCACGACCCGGCAGGCAACCTGCTGATGCAGGATCGACCCGGCCCGGACATCGTTGCCGGCAACCGCCTGATGATCCAGGGCGATCATCATTACGACTATGACGCCTTTGGCAACCTGATCCGCCAAAGACGCGGTAAGGGTCACCAACTTGTCACCGAATATCGATACGACTGCCAGCATCGGCTGATCGGCATTACCCAGCCGAACGGGAAAACAGCCAGCTATCGCTATGACCCGTTTGGGCGGCGGATCAGCAAAACCGTCGACGACATCACCACAGAGTTTTTTTGGCAAGGCGACAAGCTGGTTGCCGAGCATCACGCGGATCGCCATCGCAGTTACATCTACGAACCGGACAGTTTTAGGCCTTTGGCACTGCTGGAAGGCTTTGGTCCAAAAGACACCCAGCCCTTCCACTACCAACTCGACCACCTCGGCACCCCACAGGAACTCACCGCCCCCGACGGCAAAATCGTCTGGTCGGCGCACTACCGCGCCTACGGCGAGGTTGCCCGACTCGATATCAGCAAAATCGACAACCCGCTACGCTTCCAAGGCCAATACTTCGACCCGGAAAGCGGGCTGCACTACAACCGCCATCGCTACTACAATCCGGATATTGGTCGTTACCTGACGCCTGACCCGGTGAAGCTGGCGGGTGGGATCAACGGATACCAATACGTGCCCAACCCTACGGGGTGGGTAGATCCTCTGGGCTTAAACACCTGCCCAGGCGGCGATGGATGTAAGCCAGTAACCGGCCTCGAAAATCCAATCGGAAAGGCACAAGTAAATGAGCGACAACCAACTGCACCTCAAACCTCGCGGGAACAGCGACGTGAACGCATAGAGGTTTTAACAGAGGCTAATGCGAAGCGTCGAATTTTGGAGTACGAAGCACAGTACGACACGCACATGGTTGGTAAGCACGGGCCAGAGGTTGATGACTCCAAAGTGAGTCGGCGCTCAATAGATGGGAAGGACCCAATAACAGGTAAATTTCCGCTTAAAAAAAAGGGGGTTCCTAGCTCGCAATTTAACAGTTGGAAATTACAACTACAGGCATGGACGAAGGCAACCTCAAGAGTTGAAAGAGGACTTCCCCGCTACACAGGTGTGGATGACAATAAGAACGACATCGTACGTTTAGAGCTGCCAGGCGCAGGGCGCGGCTACAGGCCAAACAAGAAGGATGCGAACAATCCAACGTTCAATCCTTCGATGAATGGTGCCGAGATGAAATTCCGTGAAGACGGCACGCCTTTTACTCTGTTTCCGATCAAGGAATAAAAATGCTATTTCACCCATTTTCCGAGCACATACCTTTTGATGCGAGCTTGTATTATTTCGTAGGAGTTTTTGACATTTACGACAGAGAGGAAACCAAGGGAGCAGAGCTTCACGCCTATGACCCCAACGACAAAAAAGATAGAGAAAATCTAATTCTCAAATATTGCCTGGATCCATACAACAAGCTTTCCTATCGCCACCGATACAAATTAATGGAAAACCTGGACGCCGCATTAAATACAGAAAACTTTGATTTTCATTGTTTTTTTGAGGATGACCCAGATAAATATTCAACGATGGCATGGGACGAAACAGAAATAGTTGACCCTCAAAGCTTTTTTGCCGACATCTACCGATTAGCCAACGAGGTTTGGAAAGACGACCTCCAAAGAGCCAGTCTCGAAGACCCATCCACATGGTAAGAACACCACTTGCCTCACTGACAACCCCAACCCTGTGGCGAGCGAGCTTGCTCGCGTTGGGTTGCGCAGCGGTCACAATAAGCCAGCTGGCCAGAGAATCGGGCTCACCGGAATGAGTGAGCCCTGCAATCAAATCAGCGCTTGGAAAGCTCCATAATCATCCGGCTCAACAGATAAATCCGCGGCGCCACACTCTCCACCTCGGCATATTCCTCCGGCGTATGAATATTCCCGCCCACGATCCCAAACCCATCCAACGTCGGCGTCCCCACCCCAGCCGACAAACTCGCATCCGCCGCCCCGCCGCTGCCTTCAACCGTCAACTTACGCCCCAGCTCCCCATAAATCCCCTGGGCAATGGCGACCAACTTGTCCGATTCCGGCGTTTGCGGCATGGGTGGCAGGCCTCGCAGCAAGCTGGTCTTCACTTCGGTTTCGGGGATCAACTTATTCGCTGAAACGCGCGCCAGGTCTTTCTCGATTCGATCAAACTCCTCCGGCAACGCTGCGCGTACATCCGCCTTGGCGGTGGCTTGGTCGGGGATGACGTTGGTGCGGTCACCGGCCTTGATGACCGTGAAGTTGATGGTGGTTTTCTTTTCTTCATCGCCCAGTTTGCCCAGTTGCAAAATCTGGTGCGCCGCTTCCATGGCGGCGTTGCGGCCCAGTTCCGGGGCGACGCCGGCGTGGGCGGCTTTGCCTTTGACTTCGACCACGGCGGTGGCGCTGCCTTTGCGCCATACCACCAGGCCGTCGGCTGGGCGGCCGGGTTCGAGGTTCAGGGTAACGTCGTGGCCTTTGGCGGTGTTGCGGATCAGCTCGGAGGCGGCCTCGGAGCCGGTTTCTTCGCTGGCGTCGAGTAGGAAGGTGATTTGTGCGTAGTCCTTGAAGCCCTGGTTTTTCAGGACTTTCAGCGCGTAGATGCCGGCGACGATGCCGCCCTTGTCGTCCATCACGCCGGGGCCATAAGCGCGACCGTCCTTGATGTGGAACGGGCGTTCGGCGGCCGAGCCTTCCTTGAACACGGTGTCCATGTGGGCCATCAGCAGGATCCTGGCTTTACCGGTGCCCTTGAGGGTGGCGATCACATGGCTGTTGTTGGCGGCCTTGTCCGGCACCAGTTCGATGCTGAAACCGAGCTGTTTCAATTCATCGACGGCGATGTCGCGCACTTGGGTCAGGCCGGGCTCGTAGCCAGAACCCGAATCAATATTCACCAGGCGCTCCAACAGTTTCAGGGCCTCGGCCTTGTACTGCTCGGAATCCGCCTGGATCTGTTTGTGGGGTTCGGCGCTGTAGGCCGGCATTGCGAAGGACAAGGCCAGGGTCGCGGCCAGGAGGGTACGGGAGAAGGAAAAGAGCATGGACCGATCCTTGTTTTTTGTTGGGAGGGGCTGCGACACCCTACCCCACTAAACCGACCGCAACCAACTCCCCTGCACTGAGCTGACCCGGTTACGCCCGCTGCTCTTGGCTTCATACAAGGCCTGGTCGGCGTCGTTGAGCCAACTGGTGGAATCGGCGTGGGCCGCTTGATACGGTGCCAGGCCGATGCTCAAGCTGGCGCGCAGGGTCGGGTCCTGCGCATACGCTAGCGCACTGAAGCGATCGCGCAAGGCATCCATCACTTCTGTAGCGCGATTGAGTGGCATATCCGGCAGAATCACACAAAACTCATCGCCGCCATAACGCCCGGCCAGGTCGGAGGTCCGCAGGTTCTGGCGCAGGACTTTACTCAATTGGCGCAGCACGATGTCGCCAGTGACATGGCCGTAGGTATCGTTGATGGTCTTGAAATGGTCAATGTCGATCAGCGCAATGGCCGCGCCTACCTGCTCGCGGCGGCAGCGCTGAAACTCGATTTCCAGTTGGTCTTTCCAGGCACCGTGGTTGAGCAGGCCGGACAGGCTGTCCGTGCGGCTCAACGCCAGCAACTCGCGTTTGTGTCGGGCCAGGGTCACGGCCTGGCGATAGCAGATCCAACCCAGCGCCAGGGGATACAGCATGAGGATCGGCAGGCACGCATACAGCTGGATCTCGGTCGTCACGGCGATAAACGCCGGACCAAACATCAGCAACGACAGGCCAATACCCAACCCCTGCGCGACCCAACCGGCCAACATAAAGCGAAACCCGCCGATGGCGACGTTGTTCATGGTCATCATCGACACGGTGGTGACGCTGGGCAGCGGGTTGAAGTGCATGGCGCCGACCCAGAACCCGCCGCAAAAGGAGTCGAACAGCAGGTTGCGGCGTTCGCTGCGCAGTGAATTGCTCACGCGGCGCGACCATTGATAGGCGAGGTGCGGCCAGACAAAGGCGTTGATCACCATCCACACCCACACCCACGCCGGTGGGTGTAGGGGATACATACCAAACACCACGCACACGAAGCCGAGCGTCAGCCCCAGTGCACGTGATTTATACAACCGTGAAGCGAGCGGAAGTCCTTTTCCTCCGGCAGCTGACATGGTCGGGTGTAATCCTGGATGAATGCCTGGAGTCTATCAGGGCAACGGCAAATCGCCACTACCGCTCATAAGGCTGTAGATCAGGCCATTCAGTGCGAAAAACCGCGCGCCAGCATCAACGCCACACCCAGTAGCAACACCGCCGTGACTCGCTGCAACAACACCCGGCGCTTGGGGTTTTCCAGTACGTGCTTGATGCGCTGGCCGAAATAGCAGTACAGGCAACCGCTGGCAAATTGCAGCGTCAGAAAAGTTAACCCCAGGATCGCGATATCCGCCGATGAGCTGTGCTCACCTGACCCGGCAAACTGCGGGAACACCGCGCTGAACATGATGATGGTCTTGGGGTTGGAAAACCCGGTCAGCAAGCCTTTGCCGAACAGGCTGCGCGAGCCCTCCACGGCACCGTCCTTGTTGATCGCGACGCCGCTGCTGGTCCACTGCTTGTAGGCCAGGTAGAGAATGTAGGCCACGCCGACAAACTGGATGGTCTGGGTAATGGCGAGGTTACCCTTGATCAACTCCGAAAAGCCTACGGCAAAGATCAGGATCGAAATCAGATAGGACACCGTGGCGCCGATCTGCGCCGGGATCGAGCTGCGCAGGCCGTCTTTCAAGCCCAGGCTCAAGAGCAGCAAAGTCATGGGGCCGGGGCTGAAGGTCATGGTGGCGCAAAACAGCAGAAAGTAGAGAAACGAAGACAGCGTTAACGCAGTTGTCATGGTCCGGGACCTTGGATTGAAAAAAACAACGGGGCGGGCCACGCAAGCGCCCGCCCCTGGGCCCATCAGGCGACCGCGATTTCGGTCGTCAGGGATTCGCGGTACATCAGCGCCAGGTCAGCCAGGGCAGCTTTGGCGGTCTGGTTGCGGGTTTCGAACGCCACCAGGCCTTTCCAATTGGTTTCGACGATGGCCTGCATCACGTCGGCGTAGTCACAGTTGCCGTCATGAATGCCGAAGTGCTGGTCTTGCACGCCGTTGTTGTTGCTGAAGGAAATGCCCTTGATGAGGTGGTGATACTTGCGCACCACTTCCGCCGGCAGGCCGTTTTCGATGTTGGCGTGGCCGGCATCCAGGAAGAAGTACACGTTGCTGTGCGCTTGCAGGCGCTCGAATACAAAGGCGTATTCGGCTTCATGGGTAAAGATGTAGTGGAACGGCCGGTAATTGACGTAGTTGGACAGGTTCTCCAGGTAGATATCCGTGCCCTTGGCCTCGGCGTAACTTGCCAGTTCCTGTACCGACTTGAGGTAGTGCTCCAGGGCAACCTTCTTGGCCATCAGCACCATTTTCGGCTCGACGATGCAGCCACCGTGAATGATCAACGGCGCGCCCAAACGGCTGGCGATGTCGATCTCTTTTTTCACGTACTCCACGGCCGCCACACGGAACGCCTCGACGTCACTGCCCAATGGCGCCTTGAAGTTGCCGTGGAATATTGGCTTAACACCGGTCGCCTCGATGTGCGCCTGCAGGCTGACGATGCGTGCCTCGGTCCAGTCGTCGACCATTTCACCAAACAGGCTGCCGTCGATGTACCAGTGGGTGCAGTCGCCTTCGACAGCGGTTTGCAGGCCTTTTTCGGCGCCGAGGTATTTCTGGTGAGCCACACCGGTACAGAACGGCACGGTGGGGTTGATCAGTTTGTTGTCCATGGAGCGATTCCTTTCGTTGATGGAGGGTTAAAGTTCGATGGCCATGAAGTCGGCCTTGGTCACGCCGCAATCGGGGCATGTCCAGTCTTCAGGCACCTCTTCCCAAGGGGTGCCTGCCGGGATTCCGTCCTCCGGAATGCCCAATTCTTCTACGTACATAAAGCCGCAGGGTGCGCACATATAAGTCTTCATAAGGATGCGAAATCCATTGCTCGCCTGTAGGGAATGTCGCCAACTCCTGGCGAGATGGCGCGCAGTCTAGGGGAGCGGCATTGCACAAGGCAGGTAAAGTGATGCCTAATCCGGCCTAACTTCACCGGTAAAAGCACCGGCAAAGACAAGGAAGGTTTATGTTTGTATCCGCCATCGCCTTTGTGGAAGGCACACCCAAGGTCCAGCAGATCGTCGCGGCGTTCAGCCAGGCCATCGAGAGCGGTGAATGGGCGCCCGGCAGCAAGTTGCCATCGGTGAGTGAGTTGACCCAGAGCCTGGGTGTGAGCAAGTTCACCCTCAATGAGGCGCTGGACCGTCTGCGCGGGCGCAACCTGCTGACCTCAAGCCAGGGGCGCGGCTACTTTGTGGCGATGGAAACCGCCCACCCGACTTCGGCGACCTGGGTCGACCTGCTGCCCCAGGACCTGCTCAGCGTGTTGCGGCGCCCGCTGGTCACCGTCAGCGGCGAACTGCGCCCCGGTGGCGGCCACTTGCCGGAGGAGTGGCTGAACGGCGAAGCCATCCGCCAAACCCTGCGCAGCGTGGTGCGCGCGCCGTCGTTGCGCATCGCCGGGCTGGGCACGCCGGCCGGGCTGTTGCCCTTGCGCCAGGCCCTGCAACAGAAACTGCACGCCGAAGGCCTGTCGGTGCCGGTCGAGCAAATCATCACCACCCCCAACACCGTGCAGGGCCTGGACATGCTGATGCGCCTGCTCGCACGCCCCGGCGACACGGTGCTGCTGGACGCGCCGTGTTACTTCAACTTCCACGCCAACCTGGCCCTGCACGGCGTCAAAGTGGTGACTATCCAGCGCCGCCCCGACGGCTTTGACTTCACCGCCCTCGAACAGCTGCTGGCCGAGCACCGCCCCAGCCTGTATCTCACCACCAGCGTGCTGCATAACCCCACCGGCCATTCGTTCAGCCCCAGCCAGGCGTTTCGCCTGCTGCAACTGACCCAGCAGTACCACTGCCATATTGTCGAAGATGACCTCTACGGCGACTTGCACCCCAACCCGCCGCCCCGACTGGCCACCCTGGCGGGTCTGAACCAGGTCACCTACCTGTCGGGGTTCTCCAAGATCCTCAGCGCCAACACGCGCGTCAGCTATGTGGTGGCCGCGCCGCAACTGGCCGCCAACCTGACCAACATGAAGTTGATGAGCGGCGGCGTGACCTCGGAGCTGTTCGAACAGATCGTCTATCGCATGCTCAGCGAAGGCAGCTACGCCAAACACCGCAAGCGCATGGTGCAACGGTTGATGGAATCGGGTGGGCGCGTCGAGCAGTGGCTCAAGCGCTGCGGCTGCGAATTGCCGATGGCCTATGAAGGCGGCATGTTTATCTGGGCGCGCCTGCCAGCGGGCGTAAACGGCGAGTTGCTGGCCCAGGAGGCATTGAAACGCAGCATGGTATTGGCGCCGGGTGCGCTGTTCGGCTATGACCCCGCTCACCTCAACTCGATGCGCTTCAATGTGGCCCACAGTGATGAGCCACGCGCGCAGCGGGTGTTCGAGGCGCTGCTGCTCAAGGCCGTGCGCGCCCCTTGACCCGCTGCAAACCGATCACGTTTAGCGACGATGCGCCAACGACCTCACACAGCGATCCCCCAGGCTTTGCACGCCCTGCACCAGCACCACCAACACGATGACCGTCACCACCATGATCTGGTTGTTGAAACGCTGGTAGCCATACCGTATCGCCAAGTCGCCGAGGCCACCGCCGCCGATCACGCCGGCCATGGAGGAAAAGCCGATCAGCATCACCAACGTCAACGTCACCCCGGCCACCAGCGCCGGCAAGGCTTCGGGCAGCAGGACTTTTAGAATCACGTGGCGGATATCACCGCCCATGGCCACGATGGCCTCGATGCGGCCCTTGTCCACTTCATCCAGGGCGTTCTCGACGATGCGCGCAAAAAACGGAAAGGCGCCGATGGTGATCGGCACGACCGCCGCCGTGCTGCCCAGCGTCGTGCCGACGATCAAGCGTGTCAGCGGAATCAACGCAATCAACATCACCACAAAGGGCAATGAACGCCCCAGGTTGATCACCCCGCCCAACACACGGTTGAGCCGTGGCAGTGGGAACAGGCCACCGCGTCGGCTGATAAACAGCACCACGCCCAGCGGCAGGCCGATCAACAGTGTGAATAACCCCGCCAGCAGCACCATGTAGAGGGTTTCGCCTGTTGCATTGAGCAACAATTGAAGCACGTCGTTCCAGTCAGTTTTCATACGGCCCGCACCACTTGCAGGCTGGGCGCCAGCGAGCGGCCCAAGCGCGATGCCGGGTCAGCCTGCAATTGCAGCAAGGTGCCGCTCTCTACCACGCGGCCCTGCGCCAGGGACACCGCGCTGTCGCAGATGGCCTTGACCACCTCCAGTTCGTGGGTAATCAACACGATGGTCACCCCCAGCTGTCGGTTGATGTCGCGCAACAGCTCAAGGATCGACGCGGTGGTTTCCGGGTCAAGGGCGCTGGTGGCCTCATCCGACAGCAAATACGCCGGGCGCGCCGCCAACGCGCGGGCAATACCCACCCGTTGTTTTTGCCCGCCAGACAATTGCGAAGGAAATGCCTGGGCCTTGTCGCCGAGCCCTACCAGCGCCAGCAACTCGGCCACCCGCGCCGCTCGCTCAGCCTTGGGCACCTTGGCGATTTCCAGCGGCACGGCCACGTTATCCGCCACGTTGCGCGAATGCAGCAGGTTGAAGCCCTGGAAGATCATGCCGATGCGCTGGCGTTGCTCGCGCAATTGCTTGTCGCTCAGTTGGGTCAGGTCCTGACCATCCAGCAGGATGCGCCCGCTGGTTGGCCGCTCCAGCAAATTGAGGCAGCGCAGCAAGGTGCTTTTGCCCGCCCCGCTGCGGCCGACGATGCCGAAGATCGACCCGTCGGCAATCTGCAAAGACACGTTATCCAGCGCCGCCGGCTGGCCACCGGCGTAGGTTTTGCTGACCCCTTCGACGACGATCATTCGGCCGCCACCGGGATCACCGAACCGGCATATTTTTCGCTGATGAACTGGGCAACTTGCGGTGAACGCAGGTCCTTGGCGAGCTGCTTGATACGCGGGTCGTCCGCCAACCTGGGCGTGGTCACGAGGATATTCGCGTAGGGGTTGCCCTCGGCCTTTTCCAACCCCAAGGCATCTTTGGCCGGCACCAACCCGGCCTCCAGCGCGAAGTTGCCATTGATCACCGCCAGGTCCACATCGTCCAATGCACGAGGGATTTGCGGCGATTCGATTTCCAGGATCTTCAGGTGCCTGGGGTTCTCGGCAATGTCCTTGGGCGTGGCCTGGTCCTTGGACGCATCATTGAAACCTGGCTTGAGTGTTATCAGGCCATTGGCTTGCAGCAGGTAGAGCGCGCGGCTGAGGTTGGTGACGTTGTTCGGCACGGCCACGGTGCCTTTATCCGGCACCTGGGCGAGGCTGGTATGGCGATGGGAATAGATGCCCAACGGTTCGATATGCACGGTGGCCGCCACTGCGAACTTCTGCCCGAGGGCCTGCTCCTGTGAGTTGAGATACGGCAGGTGCTGGAAGTAATTGGCGTCCACATCACCGTGGGCCAGCAACTCGTTGGAGTTCACGCCGCTGGGGATCTCGATGATTTTCAGGTTCAGGCTCGGGTCAAGCTTCTGCACGTATTCGAGGATCTGTGCATGGGGAATCGGGTCGGCGGCGACGCGCAACGCATCGGCGGCCGACACACTGAATGAGGCCAGCAACGCCGCCAGGGTAAGTGCGGTGGTTTTCAATATCGTGATCTCCTGATCAGGCGGACAGTGCTTGGGGAAGTGTGGCGTCGGCGTAAAAACGTTGGGCGACATCAGGGTGCGAACGCAGGCGGCCCTTGAGGTAATTCCAGCCGACATCGCGCAGCAGCGGGTTACGCGGGTCGCTGGCCGGGCCATGTGCATCACGCAGCAGTTCCGGCGCCAATGGGTACACCGGCACCACCGCATCCAGCTGTGCGCCGAGGAAAAACGCCAGGGACAAGCGCTCGCTGCCCACCGGCGGCGAGACCACCCGGTGCACGGTGGCGCGCAGATAGCCGTTGCTGGCCAACTCAAGCAATTCGCCGATATTGACCACCAGCGTACCGGGGCGCGGCGCGGCGTCGATCCAACGGCCCTCCTCCACTTCCACCTGCAAACCGGCTTGCTGGTCTTGCAGCAAGAAGCTCAGGAAGCCGGAGTCCTTGTGCGCACCTACGCCCTGGCGACTTTGTTGTGCATGACGACCGGGGTAGCGGATCAGCTTGATGTGTTCGTTGGGTGTGCTGCCGTACAGCGCGTCAAACGCATTCTCGGGCAGCGACAGCGCCTGGGCGAAGGCGCGCAGCAGGCGCAACGACATCTGCGTCATCGCTTGCTGCCAGGCCAGCACCCGAGGCTTGAGCTCGGGCAAAGCGGCCGGCCATTGGTTCGGACCTTGCAGGCGCGCCCAGGCGGCCGGGTATTGTTCTGCATCCAGGGGCTCGCGCTCGGCGCCGACGTCGAACTGTTCGCGCAGGTCGGGCTGGCCCCGGGTGATCTCCGAAGCGGCGCGGTTGTAACCGCGAAAGTGCGGGGAGTTGAGCATGCCGACCGCGCGTTTATCGGCGTCGGGCAAGGCGAAAAATGCGCGTGCCTGCTGCTGCACCTGGCTCAACAGCGCCGGGTCGATCCCGTGCCCCGTGAGGTAGAAAAACCCGATATGCCGCGCGGCAGATCGCAGCTCATCAAGGAACTTGCCGCGCTGCTGCGGGCTGCCGTCGAGCTGTGACAGGTCCAGCAACGGCAACGTGGTAATTGATTGCAGCATCAAAGGCTCACTCCATGAACGTCTTGGGTTGGAGCGACCAAGCTAAACGATCTTAAAAACGCGTAATAAATACCTTTTTAGAATTAGCTTAGGCGCTGGGGTGAACGATCCCCGCACGCGTGCCTGTCGGTTTTTTTGCATCGCCGTGTATCTCGTTATAGCCAGATACACTGCAATACAAAGGGCACAAGGCAAAGCCGGCGCCGATGGCTAGACTGCGGCTCATGAGCATTTAACGAGGAAGGCAGCATGGATCATGTCGATCACATCCTGATCGTCGATGACGACCGGGAGATCCGCGAACTTTTGGGTAATTACCTGAAGAAAAACGGCATGCGCACCACCGTGGTTGCTGACGGCCGCCAGATGCGCAGCTTCCTCGACACCACCCCGGTTGACCTGATCGTGCTCGACATCATGATGCCCGGCGACGACGGCTTGCAGTTGTGCCGCGAGCTGCGGGTGGGCAAGCACAAGGCTACGCCGGTGCTGATGCTCACCGCGCGTAACGATGAAACCGATCGCATCATCGGCCTGGAAATGGGCGCCGATGATTACCTGGTCAAACCCTTCGCCGCCCGTGAATTGCTGGCGCGGATCAACGCAGTGTTACGCCGCACGCGCATGCTGCCGCCGAACCTGGTGGTGAGTGAGAGCGGGCGACTGATTCGTTTTGGGCGCTGGCGCCTGGACACGACTGCCCGCCACCTGCTCGACGAAGACGACACCCTGGTGGCCCTGAGCGGCGCGGAATACCGCCTGTTGCGGGTGTTTCTCGACCATCCGCAGCGCGTGCTCAACCGCGACCAATTGCTCAACCTGACCCAGGGCCGCGACGCCGATTTGTTCGACCGCTCCATTGACCTGTTGGTCAGCCGTCTGCGCCAACGCCTGCTGGATGATGCCCGCGAACCGGCCTATATCAAGACCGTACGCAGCGAAGGGTATGTGTTCTCCCTGGCCGTGGAAGTCCTCGGGGCCACGCAATGAAATGGCGGTTCGGCTGGCCGCGCACCCTGGCGTCGCAGTTGTCGCTGATCTTCCTGATCAGCCTGGTGTGTGCCAATGGTTTGTCCTTCAGCGCGCAGTTCTACGAACGCTATATCAGCGCGCGCACGGCCATGCTGGGCAACCTGGAGAACGATGTCTCCACCTCGGTGGCCATCCTCGACCGACTGCCCGCCAACGAGCGCGCCAGTTGGTTGCCGCGTATCGACCGGCAGAACTACCGCTACCTGCTCAATGCCGGCGAGGCCGGTGAGCCGATGAACAGCGATGACGTGCCGATGGCCGCCACCTCGATTTCACAGGCGCTGGGTGAGCAGTACGCGTTGACCTTGCGCGACATTCCCGGCATGCAGAAACACTTCCAGGTGCACCTGACCCTGGCCGATGGCAACCCGATTACCCTCGATGTGCGCCCCGCCGCCTTGCCCGTCGCCTATTGGTTGCCCGTGGTGCTGGTGCTGCAACTGGTGCTGTTGCTCGGCTGTACCTGGTTTGCCGTGCGCCTGGCCATCCGCCCGCTGACTCGCCTGGCACGCGCCGTCGAAACCCTTGACCCCAACGCACACCCCACGCCTCTGGACGAGAAAGGCCCAGCCGAGGTTGCGCATGCGGCGATAGCGTTCAATGCCATGCAAACGCGCATCGCCGAATACCTCAAGGAACGCATGCAGATCCTTGCGGCGATTTCCCACGACCTGCAAACACCGATTACCCGCATGAAACTGCGCGCCGAGTTTATGCAAGACTCCGCCGATCGCGACAAGCTGTGGAGCGACCTGGGCGAAATGGAGCACCTGGTGCGTGAAGGAGTGGCCTACGCCCGCAGCGTCCACGGTGCCACCGAGGCCAGTCACCGCATTGATCTGGACGCCTTTCTCGACAGCCTGGTGTTTGATTACCAGGACATGAACAAGCCTGTCAGCCTCACCGGCAAAAGCGCCCTCGTCCTCGACACCCGCCCCCATGCACTGCGCCGCGTGCTGGTGAACCTGCTGGACAATGCCCTGAAATTCGCCGGCAGCGCGGAACTGGAAGTCGGCTCGACCGCGTCCGGGCAGTTGTCCATCACCGTGTCAGACCGTGGGCCTGGCATTGCCGAAGATGAATTGGTGCAGGTGATGCAGCCCTTTTACCGGGTGGAGAGCTCACGCAATCGAGGCACAGGCGGCACCGGGTTGGGGCTGGCGATCGCGCAGCAGTTGGCGGTGGCGATGGGCGGCTCGCTGACCTTGAGTAACCGAGTAGGCGGCGGATTGTGTGCGGAGGTTCGGTTGCGTCTTTAGTGCGGCCTTTAATGCACATTGCTGATAACTAAAATAGAAAATGATTCAGTATTTTAATAATTAGGTTAGAACCAACAGGCATTTTACAGACCCGCCCGCTGCCCTTACTTTTGACCCGAGTGACCGACCCCACGCCCGGAGGAGGTGTCAATCCCGTCATTAGCAAGGACAGACCATGAGCATTGAATTCATCGGCTATATCGGTGGTCACCACGCCTCCGAGATCCACCCGCGCAGCGGCCCTACCCTGCAACCGGACTACGTCGAAAGCGTGGCCCGCGCCCACGAAGCCGCAGGGTTCGACCGCGCCCTGGTGGCCTTCCACTCCAACAGCCCGGACAGCACGCTGATCGCCGCACATGCCGCCAGCGTGACCCAAAAACTGCAATTCCTGATCGCCCATCGCCCAGGCTTTACCCAGCCCACGCTGGCTGCACGCCAATTCGCCACGCTGGACGTATTCAATGGTGGGCGAACCGCCGTGCACATCATTACCGGTGGCGACGACCGTGAACTGCGCGCCGATGGCAGCCATATCGGCAAGGACGAACGCTACGCGCGCACCGACGAATACCTCAGTGTGGTGCGCCAGGAATGGACCAGCGAACAGCCCTTCGATTTCGACGGCACCTACTATCAGGTAGAGGGCGCGCACTCGACGGTGAAATCGCCGCAGCAGCCGCATATTCCTGTGTATTTCGGTGGTTCCTCCAAGGCCGCCATTGAGGTCGCGGGCAAGCATGCCGACGTGTATGCGCTGTGGGGTGAAACCTACGAGCAGGTACGCGAAACCGTGACCCAGGTGCGTGCGGAAGCGGCCAGGCACGGGCGTACAATTCGCTTCAGCTTGTCGTTGCGACCGATCCTCGCCGAAACCGAGGAGCTGGCATGGGCGCGGGCCGAGACGATCTTGCAACAGGCGACCGCACTGGCCGAAAAGAATGGTTTTGTGCGCCGTGAACCGCCGAATGAAGGCTCGCGTCGGTTGCTGGCAGCAGCGGCGCAGGGCTCGCGGCTGGATAAGCGTTTGTGGACCGGGATTGCCGGGTTGCTCGGCGCGCAGGGCAATTCCACTTCGCTGGTAGGCACCGCCGAACAAGTCGCTGAAGCGTTGTTGGATTACTACGACTTGGGCATCACCACCTTCCTGATCCGTGGATTCGACCCGCTCAATGATGCGATCGACTATGGCAAACAGCTGATCCCGCTGACCCGCCAGTGGGTCGCAGAGCGCGAGCAGGCCAAACAGGTCGCTTAAGCCCCCCAAAAAACCCAGTGTGGGAGCGGGCTTGCCCGCGATGACGGTGGATCAGTGGATATTTCCGTTGACTGACACTCCGCATTCGCGAGCAAGCCCGCTCCCACATTTTGCCCTGCGTTTTACCCAAGCAAGCGTGCCAGTTCTTCTGCGCAATAGTCACCAAACCATTGCCTCGCCTTGGTCAACGACGCACTGCCCGGGTGGATGGCGCAGTTGGCAGGCGGTGATGTCATATCGCTGCGCATGCCCGATTCGATGCGCGCCTGAGCCGTGCACAACCCTGATTGGCAACACAGATCTACTGTGGGAGCGGGCTTGCTCGCGATGGCGGTGCATCCGCCAACACTTCTGGCAACGAACACCCCGCCGCCTGAGCCGCCTCTTTGCCAGGCACCCAAAAATGTCATGTGTGCGGGCTTGCTCGCGAGTGCGGCAGGCCAGTCAGCATGTGTATGACTGATCCACCGCCATCGCAGGCAAGCCAGCTCCCACATTTGCCCTGCGTTTTACCCAAGCAAGCGTGCCAGTTCTTCTGCGCAAGTCGCCAATCAATTGCCTGGCCTCGGTCAACGACGCACTGCCCGGGTGGGTGGCGCTGCGCATGCCCGATTCGATGCGCGCCTGAGCCGCGCACAATCCTGATTGGCAACACAGACCTACTGTGGGAGCGGGCTTGCCCGCGAAAGCGGTGGATCAGTCGATATTTCCGTTGACTGACACTGCGCATTCGCGAGCAAGCCCGCTCCCACATTTGCCCTGCGTTTTACCCAAGCAAGCGTGCCAGTTCTTCTGCGCAAGTCGCCAATCCATTGCCTGGCCTCGGTCAACGACGCACTGCCCGGGTGGGTGGCGCTGCGCATGCCCGATTCGATGCGCGCCTGAGCCGCGCACAATCCTGATTGGCAACACAGACCTACTGTGGGAGCGGGCTTGCCCGCGAAAGCGGTGGATCAGTCGATATTTCCGTTGACTGACACTGCGCATTCGCGAGCAAGCCCGCTCCCACATTTGCCCTGCGTTTTACCCAAGCAAGCGTGCCAGTTCTTCTGCGCAAGTCGCCAATCCATTGCCTGGCCTCGGTCAACGACACACTGCCAGGGTGGGTGGCGCTGCGCATGCCCGATTCGATTCGCGCCTGAGCCGCGCACAACCCTGATTGGCAACACAGGCCTACTGTGGGAGCGGGCTTGCTCGCGAAAGCGGTGGATCAGCCGATATTTCTGTTGACTGACACTGCGCCTTCGCGAGCAAGCCCGCTCCCACATTTTTTAGTAATTCAGTGATTTCAAATTCAGTTTTTGTAATCGGTATCGGTGCGTTCCAATTGCCGAATCAACGCATTCCAATGCCGTGCCACGCCCGGCCCTTCGCCATTGCTGAATACCTTGGCCTGCTCTTCCACCTTGGCCACCACCTCTGCCGGCGGGAAGATCAACTCAGCATTGCCGCCCGCCTGCGCCGCAATCTGGATAGTGCACGCGCGCTCCAACCCTTGCAGCTGCTGGAACGCATGCTCCACGCTGACGCCAGCCGTCAACAGCCCATGGTTACGCAAGATCATCACACTCTTGTCACCCAAATCCGCCACCAGCCGCTCACGCTCATCCAGGTCCAGGGCCACCCCCTCATAGCCGTGATAGGCCACTCGCCCGGAGAACGCGATGGAATGTTGGGAGATCGGCAACAGGCCGTCTTTTTGCGCCGACACCGCAATACCGTCACGGGTGTGGGTGTGCAGCACCGCTTGCAGGTCGTGGCGGGCACCGTGAATGGCGCTATGGATCACATAACCGGCGTAATTGATGCCCAGGCCGGTCGGGTCATCGACCAGGGTGCCGTCGAGGTCGACCTTGACCAGGTTGGAGGCGCTGATTTCATCGAATAAAAGCCCGAAGGCGTTGATCAGGAAATGCTCCTGCGGCCCCGGCACACGGGCGGAAAAGTGCGTGTAGATGTGGTCGGTCCACTTGTACAACGCCGCCAGTCGATAGGCCGCGGCCAGTTTGACGCGCACCTCCCACTCTTCTGGCGTGACGCGCTGGCGAACGTTGCTGGAAACGCTGGAGATCGGGGTGACGCTGCTCATGGCAAAACTTCCTGGATAGCCTTAAGGACTTCCAGTCAGCCTATGGGATGGCAAAAAATAATAAAAAGCACATTTTAATCTAAGCTAATTATTATTTTTTTTCATAACCATAATGCTCAGGCCGCGTCCCGCAGCTTGTGCAACGACGCCGCCACCCACTGGCCAAACGCATCCACCGGGCCTTGCAGGTTGCCCAGGAAGTGCGGGTAGATCAGCCACAAATCCAGCACCGGTTTGAAGTCCTTGAGCGGCATCACCGCCAGTTGCTCGCGATGGGCGCTGCGCTCCAACAGCGGGCGTGGCACCAGGCCCAATCCCAGGCCGTCAGCCACAAGCCCCAATTGCAGCTCGGTGCCAAAGGTTTCCAGGTTCACCCGCAATGCCAAACCTTGATCGGACAGCGTGCGCTGCAAACCGGCACGGAAACCGCAGCCATCCGGGTTGAGAATCCAGCCATTCTGGTACACGTCCGCCAACTTGCACGGCTTCTTCGGTAACTGTGCCTTGGCGCACACCACCACCAGCTCCATCTTGCCGATGGACTCGCCAACAATGTTGTCCGGGAATATCTTGCCGGCCGGGAATAAGGCCGCCGCCGCATCCAGCTCGCCGCGCTCGATCTTGCCCACCAACTGGCTGCCCCAGCCGGTGGCGACTTGGGCGCGCAGGTCCGGGTATTCGGTACGCAGCTGCTTGAGCGCATCCAGCAGCACCACATCGCCGATGGTTTGCGGCACGCCCAGGCGCAGCACGCCGGTGGGCGGCGCGTCCGTGGCCACCAGTTCACGCAGTGCGTCCATCTCACGCAGGATCAGGCGGCATTGCTCATAGACCCGGGTGCCAATCAGCGTAGGCTTCAGAGGCTTGGTATTGCGGTCGAACAGCTCCACACCCAGCGCCTGCTCGAAGTTCTGCACACGGCGGGTGATGGCCGGCTGGGTCAGCTGCAACGACTCGGCTGCGTGGCAGATGGACTGGCAACGAATCACTTCGACAAAGGCATCGATATCGTCAATTTTCATTTGGGCCGCACATAGAGAACAGTCATTAAGATGTGTGCGAAGCATAGTTGCCGCAACGCTGCCTGGATAGTCCATGCTGGGATCGATAACGTCTAACGCTATTCAGACCGGTTCTAAATTACCTAAAGCTATAAGCTAATCATTAAAAAATAGCATATTAAATATAAACATTATGCTTATATAAAACCATCAACAGCACGATGGAATTGCCATGACCCAGGCCCCGCACCCCGAGAGACTCAGAGCCTTTATAGGCGCCCTGGCGGAATTGATCGACGGCAATCCACGCGAAGGCGACCTGCTGCACCGTGGCGGCAAGTTACTGGCGCAACTGGTCAGCCACGATGACTGGCTGCCCGACGAATACGCCCAACCCGATCCGCAGCGCTACCAGCAATTTTTGCTGCATGCCGATTCCCGCCAGCGTTTCAGCATCGTCAGCTTTGTGTGGGGGCCGGGGCAAAGCACACCGATTCATGACCATCGGGTGTGGGGGCTGATTGGCATGTTGCGTGGCGCGGAGTTTTCCCAGGGTTTCGAACGCGCGCCTGACGGCAGCCTGGTGGCCGAAGGCAAGCCTGTTCACTTGGTGCCGGGCCAGGTCGAGGCTGTGTCGCCCAAGGTGGGGGATATTCATCAGGTCAGCAATGCACACAGCGACCAGGTGTCCATCAGCATCCATGTGTACGGCGCCAACATCGGTGCGGTGCGCCGCGCGGTGTACCAGCCCGACGGCAGCGAGAAACTGTTTATCTCCGGTTATTCCAACGCCTACCTCCCGAACATCTGGGATGTGTCCAAAGAAAAGAGTCCTGCCCTATGACCACCGTATCGACCCGCAGCTTTGCCCAGATTCGCCAGGCCTTGTTGGACCGTGAGGAAGTCGCTCTGGTCGACGTGCGCGAAGAAGCGCCGTTTGCCGAGTCTCACCCGCTGTTCGCAGCAAACATCCCGCTGTCCAAGCTGGAACTGGAGGTGTATTCGCGCATTCCACGCCGTGATACGCAGGTCACCGTCTACGACAACGGCGAGGGGCTGGCGCAGCGTGCCGTTGAGCGCCTGGTTGCGCTGGGCTACACCCAGGTCAGCCAGTTGGAAGGTGGGCTAGACGGTTGGCGCCGAGCCGGTGGTGAGCTGTTTATCGACGTCAACGTGCCAAGCAAGGCCTTTGGCGAACTGGTCGAAAGCGAACGGCATACACCGTCCCTGGCCGCTGAACAGGTGCAGGCCTTGCTCGACAGCCAGGCCGACGTGGTGGTGCTCGACGCGCGCCGTTTCGACGAATACCAGACCATGAGCATCCCCACCGGCATCAGCGTGCCGGGTGCCGAACTGGTGTTGCGCGCCCGAGAACTGGCGCCGGACCCGGCCACCCGTATCATCGTCAACTGCGCCGGGCGTACCCGCAGCATTATTGGCACCCAGTCACTGATCAATGCCGGCATTGCCAACCCGGTGTCGGCCTTGCGCAACGGCACCATCGGCTGGACCTTGGCCGGGCAGAAACTCGCCCATGGCCAGTCGCGCCGCTTTGCACCAACCTCCGAAGAACACCGCCGGATCGCCGCCCAGGACGCGCGTCGCGTTGCCGACAAGGCCCGCGTCGGCCGCGCCACGCTGGCAGATCTGCAACGCTGGCAGCAGGAACCGACCCGCACCACCTACCTGTTCGATGTGCGCACCCCGGAAGAATTCGAAGCCGGCCACTTGCCCGGCGCGCGCTCCACGCCGGGGGGCCAACTGGTCCAGGAAACCGACCACGTCGCCAGCGTGCGCGGTGCGCGACTGGTGCTGGCGGATGACGATGGCGTGCGGGCCAATATGTCGGCGTCCTGGCTGGCCCAGCTTGGCTGGGAAGTGCATGTGCTGGACGCTCTGCAACCGGCGCATTTCAGCGAACATGGCGCCTGGGTTGCCCCGGTTCCCGCGCCGCCCCAAGCCGAACTCATCAGCCCACACACCCTCGCTGACTGGCTGGGCCATGGCGACACGGTCGTGTTGGACTTCACCGCCAGCGCCAACTACGTGAAACGCCATATCCCGGGGGCCTGGTGGGCGCTGCGCGCGCAATTGCCCGAGGCCCTGGCCAAAGTGCCGGCTGCCCAGCGTTACGTGCTGACCTGCGGCAGCAGCCAACTGGCGCGCCTGGCGGTGCCCGAGGTCGAAGCCATTACCGGCAAACAGGTGTTCCTGCTGCAAGACGGCACGGCCGGCTGGATCAAGGCGCAACTGCCGCTGCAAGAAGGTGAAACCCACCTGGCCTCGCCGCGCATCGACCGTTACCGCCGCCCCTACGAAGGCACCGACAACCCCAAGGAAGCCATGCAGGCTTACCTGGATTGGGAGTTCGGCCTGGTCGACCAACTGGCCCGCGACGCCACCCACGGTTTCCATGTGATCTGACCCATCACCTGACCCTACAGCTGCACCGCGAGCGGTGCAGCGCCCCAGGACATCCGACCCCTTCTCCAGGCGGAGGTATCCGTACCCCTTTAACAAACGCCTGGAGTTTGTCCCATGCTGTTCACCACACCGTTCAAGCGCCTTCTGCTGGGCGCCGCCCTCGCCTTGGGCCTGGTCACCACCGCCCACGCCGCTGACCTGCAACCCCTGCGAGTGGCCAATCAGAAATCCACGATCAAGGCGCTGCTGGAAGCTTCCGGCGAAACCAAAAACGTCCCGTATGAAATCAAGTGGTCGGAGTTCCCGTCCGCCTCGCCGTTGGGCGAAGCCTTGAATGCCGGCGCCGTCGATATCGGTGCGTTGGGCGATGCACCGTATGTGTTCGCCCTGGGTGCAGGGGCATCGCTCAAGGTGGTCAGCATCATCCACGCCGAAGGGCGCAACACCACTGCGCTGTTGGTGCCCAAGGATTCACCGATCAAGACCGTGGCCGACCTCAAGGGTAAAAAAATCGTCACCGGGCGCGGCTCCGTCGGCCATTACCTGGCGATCAAGGCCCTGGCCAGCGCTGGCCTGACGACCCAGGATGTGCAGTTCATTTTCCTGCTGCCCAGCGAATCGCGCCTGGTACTGGATAACGGTACGGTCGACGCCTGGGCCACATGGGACCCCTACACCACCGTGGTCACCTCACAGAGCCAGGCCCGCGTGTTGATCAGTGGCAACCAGTTGCTGAGCAATCACCTGTACTTCGCCGCCACCCGCCAGGCCATCGCCGAAAAACGCACGCAACTGGATGACTTTGTCGCCCGCGTCGATCGCGCCTACGCATGGGCCAACGTGCACCCCGATGAGTACGCCGCCGCCCAGGCCAGGATCACCGGCCTGCCGTTAGCCGTGCACGTGGAGGTGGCCAAAGACACCCATCTGTCCCCCGTGCTGATCGACGACGCCGTCATCAGCGGCCTTCAAGCCACAGCCGACACCTATCAAAAAGAAGGCCTGCTGCCCAAGCACATCGACGTGTCGCAGGGCTTCGACAAGAGCTTTAACGCCGAGCGTGTCCCCAATTCCCAAGCATCGCGCTAAAAGGAGCAGCACATGAGCAAGCCAGGTCAATTGAAGCCACGCCATTTGAAACTGGGCGCCATGGTCCACGGTGTCGGTCACGGCTGGGGCGAATGGCGCCATCCGCAGGCGCAAGCCAATGCCAGTACTCACTTTGGCTTCTACAAACAGCAGACTGAATTGGCCGAAAGCGCCAAATTCGACTTCGTGTTTATCGCCGACAGCCTGCACATTCACGCCAAATCCAGCCCGCACTACCTCAACCGTTTCGAGCCGCTGACGATCCTCTCGGCCCTCGCCGCATTGACCACTCATATCGGCCTGGTGGCGACGGTGACGGTGAGCTACACCGAGCCTTACCAGGTGGCGCGCCAGTTTGCCTCCCTGGACCATATCAGCGGTGGCCGCGCCGGGTGGAACGTGGTGACCTCCTGGCTGAGCGGCACCGCCGATAACTTCGGCAAGGCCGAGCACCCGCCACACGCCGTGCGCTACCGTATCGCCAAGGAACACTTGAACGTGGTCCAGGGCCTGTGGGACTCCTGGGAAGACGACGCCTTTGCCTACGACAAACAGAGCGGCGAGTTTTTCACCCCGCACAAGCTGCATGCCCTGAATCACAAAGGTGAGTTTTTTTCGGTGAAGGGCCCGCTGAACATCGCCCGCTCGCGCCAGGGCCAGCCGGTGATTTTCCAGGCGGGCACCTCGGAAGATGGGCGTAACTTTGCCGCCGAAAATTCCGATGCGATTTTCGTGCACGTCGAGAACATTGAAGAGGCCAAGGCCTACAGCGCCGACTTGAAGCGCCGCGCCAAGGGCTTTGGCCGTGACGCCGACAGCCTGTCGATTTTGCCCGGCATCCGCCCGATTGTCGGGCGCGATGCAGCGGAGGTGGAACGCCGCTATCAGCAGGCCGTGGACCTGGTGACCGTAGAGGACGCCATTGTGGCGCTGGGCCGTCCCTTCAACGACCACGACTTCAGCCAATACCCGCTGGATGAACCGTTCCCGGAACTCGGCGACCTGGGCGCCAACAGTCAAAAAGGCGGCTCCGACCGCATCAAGCAATTGGCCAGGGACGAAGGCCTGACATTGCGCGAAGTGGCCCTGCGTTTTTCGCGGCCCAAACGCGATTTTGTCGGCACCCCGGAGCAAGTCGCCGATGCGATCCAGACCTGGTTTGAAGCCGGCGCCAGTGACGGCTTCATCATCAACTCGGTGCTGCCGGACGGCCTGCAGTTCTTCACCGAGTTGGTGGTGCCGGTGCTGCAACAGCGCGGGCTGTTTCGCACCGAGTACACCGGCCATACCTTGCGCGACAACCTCGGGCTGCACGTGCCGGCCAACCGTTACAGCGTGGCTGAAGCGCCCCTCAAGGCCCTGGCTTGAACGATGCGACTGGCTCCCGATAACGCTGTGTCAGGCAGCCCATTCATTGGCTGAACCACCGCTATCGCGAGCCAGCCCGCGCCCACATTTGACTGAGTACAGACTCATGACTCAACCGTCTTTACGCTCCGTGGAAGTCGCCAACTTCGAAGCCCTGCTCGAACGCCTCAGCGCTGAATTGGCCAGCAACGCGCTTTTGTATGATGAGAGCGGCGCCTTTCCCCATGACAATTTCAAGCGCTTGCATGAGCATGGATTGGTCGCCTTCACCGTGCCCAAAGCCCTGGGTGGAGGCGGCGCCAACCTGCCCCAGGCGCGCAAAGCCATCAGCGCGATTGCCAAGGGCGAACCCTCTACCGCACTGATCCTGGTGATGCAGTACCTGCAACACACACGCCTGCAAGACAGCAAAACCTGGCCCCGGCACCTGCGCGTGCACGTCGCCGAAGACGCGGTGCGCAACGGTGCGCTGATCAACGCCCTGCGCGTCGAACCCGACCTCGGCACCCCGGCCCGTGGCGGCCTGCCGGCGACCACGGCGGTGCGCACCGCCGAGGGTTGGCGCATCAGCGGGCGCAAAATCTACTCCACCGGCAGCCATGGGCTGAGCTGGTTCAGCGTGTGGGCGCGCAGTGACGACGCCGACCCGTTGGTCGGTGCCTGGCTGGTGCCCAAAAACAGCCCGGGTGTGAGCATCATCGACACCTGGGACCACCTGGGCATGCGGGCTACCTGCAGCCATGAAGTGGTGCTCGATAACGTGTTGGTGCCGCTGGACCACGCCGTCAGTGTGAGCCCCTGGAGCGCGCCGCAGCCGGAACTCGATGGCGATGCGTTCCTGTGGATGTCGGTGTTGCTGTCGTCGGTGTATGACGCCGTGGCCCAGGCTGCGCGGGACTGGCTGGTGAATTGGCTGGAGCAACGCAAGCCGTCCAATCTCGGCGCCGCGCTGTCGAGCTTGCCGCGTTTTCAGGAAACTGTCGGCCATATCGACACCCTGCTGTTTGCCAACCGCAGCCTGCTCGATGCAGCCGCCGAAGGTCACACGCCTGCCGCCAATGCCGCGCAGCTTAAATACCTGGTGACCGGCAATGCGATTCGCGCCGTGGAGCTGGCCATCGAAGCCTCGGGCAACCCTGGCCTGTCGCGCCACAGTCCGCTGCAACGGCACTACCGCGACGTGCTGTGCAGTCGCGTGCATACGCCACAGAACGACGCCGTGCTGCAAGGCGTCGGCAAAGCTGTCTTCGCCCAACGTGCCCCAATCTGAAGAAGGAACGCTCATGAGTCAGGTGATTATCGCCAGCCAACTGGACGAAGACTATAACGATGTGATTCGCGAACGCCTCGCCTCGATCCACCCGCAGGCCCAAGTGATCGGCGTGCCCGCCGGCGTACCGAGTGACCTGCCGCCCCAGGCCAATATCCTGCTGCTGCGCCCGATCAACGTGCGTGGTTACACCGCGCCGGACACCCCGCCGCCCGGCTGGCCCTATGGCGCGCAGTGGGTGCACCTGGTGTCATCGGGCATCGACTTTTATCCGCAATGGCTGTTCAACGGCCCGCCGGTCAGCACCTCCCGGGGCTGCGCCGCCGATAACCTCGCCGAGTTCGCCCTGGCGACGATCTTTGCCGCGTCCAAGCATTTGCCGGACATCTGGGTGAAGGACGCCCAGTGGCATTTCACCGCACTGCGCCCGCTCAAGGGCACCACCCTGGGCCTGCTCGGCTTTGGTGCCATCGGCGAAGCCCTCGCGCACAAGGCCCTGGCCCTTGGGATCAACGTGGTCGCACTGCGCCAACGCGCGGCGCCCATTGCGGTGGAAGGCGTCGAAACCGCACGAGATATCCACGACCTGTTCGCCCGCGCAGACCACCTGGTGCTGGCCGCGCCACTCACCGAGGCCACGCGGCATATCGTTAACCGTGATGTGCTGGGCAGCGCCAAGCCGGGGTTGCACCTTATCAACATTGCGCGTGGTGGTCTGCTGGATCAGGCGGCGTTGCTGGAAGCGTTGGACAACGGCCAGATCGGCTTGGCCTCGCTGGACGTGACCGAACCGGAACCGTTGCCGGACGGGCACCCGCTGTATACCCATCCGCGTGTGCGCTTGTCGCCCCATACCTCAGCCATTTCGACTAACAGCAAGCAGGAAATTGCCGATACGTTCCTGGCCAATCTGGAGCGTTATGTAGGCGGTTCGACGCTGGCCAACCGGGTCGATCGCTAAGCCGAACGCCTACAAAAATGTGGGAGCGGGCTTGCTCGCGAAAGCGGCGTATCAGCCAAACCCTATGTTGACTGAGCCGATGCTTTCGCGGGCAAGCCCGCTCCCACAGTGGTCATGTGTTGTGTCAGTGACTCAGCAGCCGCCAGCCAGGCGTTCGCGTAGAAACTCCACCAGTGCCTGCACCGGCCTTGAGCTTTGCCGGTGCTGCGGGTAAACCGCAGACAAGGTCAGCGCTTCGGGGGTGAAGTCTTCCAAGACCGTGACCAGACGCCCATCCTGCAAGGCATCGGCGACGATAAACGTCGGCAGATACGTGACGCCCAACCCGGCAATGGCCGTGTCGCGCAGCAGCTCGCCGTTATTGACGCGCATCCGCCCGCTGACATTCACCGACTGCACCTTGCCCTTGGTCAGGAATCGCCATTGCACCTGGCGGCCATGGCCGTAAGGCAGGCAGTCGTGGTCGCCCAAGTCTTCGGGTTTGAGCGGCGTGCCGCGCTGGGCCAGGTACTCGGGACTGGCGCAATACACCCGTTCGACACTGCCGATGCGCCGCGCGATCAAGGTGGAGTCTTCCAGCGTGCCAATTCGCAGCACCAAGTCATAGCCCTCGCCGATCAGGTCCACGGGGCGGTCGCTCAGGTCGACTTCCACCGACACGTGCGGGTGGCGTTGCAGGAACATCGGTAACAGACAGCCAAGATGAGCCATGGCAAACGACAACGGCGCGCTGAGGCGAAGGGTGCCGCGCGGCTCGCTGTTCTGGCCGGCGATGCCCTGCTCCACCTGCTCGACTTCACCGAGCAGGCGCAAGGCGGACTCGTAATAACTCTGGCCCAGCGGCGTCACGTCCAGACGACGCGTGGAACGGTTGAGCAGCCGCACACCGAGGCGGTCTTCCAGCTGGATCAGACGGCGGCTGACAAACTGCTTGGACAGGCCCAGTTGCTCGGCGGCGGCGGTGAAACTGCCGGACTCCATGACCTGGCAAAACAGGCGCATGTCTTCGAAGGGGTTCATTGTCGCTTCTCGGTGGACATTTTGCGGTTTTATAGCCTGTCGGTAGCCACACCACAAACCCAATGTGGGAACACAATCAAATGTGGGAGGGGGCTTGCTCCCGAAAGCAGTGTGTCAGCCACAGACGAGGTGACTGAAATACCGCTTTCGGGAGCAAGCCCCCTCCCACAGGGTTTTACCTGAATGCCTGAGGGCCGGTTACTTGGCGGTAAACGCCGAGTAGCTGTTCATCAGGTTGCGGTAGTTGGGAATACGCGGCGACAGCAGGTTGGCCAGGCCTTCCATGTCGTTGCGCCAGTCGATCTGCAACTCGCAGGCCACCGAGAACCAGTTCACCAGGTGCGCACCCGCCGCGCTCATGCGTGCCCACGACGCGCGTTGCACGGCTTCGTTGAACGTACCGGAGGCGTCAGTCACCACGAACACTTCGAAGCCTTCAGCCAGCGCGGCCAGGGTCAGCACGTTGTTCTTGAATTCGTTGGGCGAGAAATCCTGCACCAGCGAGATCAGGCCGGTCTGGTGGTCCACCAATAGCACCACGGCGTCGTCTTTGTTCAAGCGTTTGTAAGTCATCGGGTAGCTCCTTTGGGGGTTGAGAGTCAGAAGGCAAAACACGAGGAGCCAAACGCGCCCCAGAAACACTGGAAGTCGCTCGAAGGCGCCCTGGAACACAAGGACACCCTGGGCACCGGCTCGGTGATTCGCCCTGGCGATGTGCAACTGATGAGCGCCGGCAGCGGCGTGGCCCACAGCGAGTTCAACCACAGCCAGAGCCTGGGCGTGCACTTTCTGCAAATCTGGATCGTGCCGAATGTGGCCGGCGCCGAACCGCGCTATCAACAGGAACACTTCAGCGCGACGCAGAAACGTGGACGCTTGCAGTTGATCATCTCGCCGGATGGCGCCGAGGGCTCGCTCACTGTTCGCCAGGATGCGCGGGTGTATGCCGGGCTGTTCAAGGGCGACGAAGCCGCGACCCTGGACCTGCCGCCGGATCGCCATGTGTACGTGCATGTGGCCCGGGGCAGCTTAGAAATCAACGGCCAGCGCCTGCAGGAAGGCGACGGCGCCCGCGTGCGGGACGAACGCCAGATCCGCCTGAGCCAGGGCGACGATGCCGAGGTGCTGGTGTTTGACCTGCGCCCTCAGGAACTGCCGCAGATGCCATGACCGTGTCCACGATGGCCCGCAAAACGGGCCATCGCTGGCGTCGATAGTCACCATCAGCGCAATGAAGTTCTCTTAAAAAATCCAACGCGTAACATCAAACCCATGCCAAACGGCAACTCACTAAAACACTCGGAGCACACCACCATGAAACGCCAACTCTTGCTTAGCCTCGCTTTCTCGGTACTCGCTGCAAACGCTTTTGCTCATCCGGTTGTCGCTGAAGGCGGCGCGGATCGCCTGCAAGGTAACCACGTAGCAGAAGGCGGTTCTGATCGTCTGCTGGAGCGTCGTGTCGCCGAAGGTGGTGCTGATCGCTTGCAGGAACGTGGTCTGGCTGAAGGCGGTGCTGACCGTCTGCAGGAACGTGGTCTGGCTGAAGGCGGTGCTGATCGTCTGCAGGAACGCGGCCTGGCCGAAGGTGGCGCGGATCGTCTGCAAGAACGTGGCCTGGCTGAAGGTGGCGCGGATCGTCTGCAAGAACGTGGCCTGGCCGAAGGCGGCGCGGACCGTCTGCAGGAACGTGGCCTGGCTGAAGGCGGTGCGGATCGCCTGCGCGGCAACAACGCATAACCCCGCACTGTTTGCGGGGCACCCCAAACCGGCCTGATCAGCCGGTTTTTTTCGTCCCCGATTAATGCAGGTTGTGGTCCACCCACAATACTGCCTTGCCGATCTGTTGCCGTGCCTCGATGCGTTCATGCACCTGCTGCACCGTCTCCAGGGTGTAATGCCCCTCGATCGCCACTGTCAGCGCCCCCTCCAGCATGGCCGCAAATACCGCATTGGCGCGCCGTTGCACGGTCGCCCCATCGGCCATATGGTCGGCCAGCCGCGGTCGCGTCAAAAACAACGAGCCCGCCTCCCCCAGCTCAATCGGGTCAAGGTCGGTCAGCGAGCCCGAGACGTTGCCGTAGTTGACGATCAAACCGCGCGTGCGACAGGCCCGAAAACTTTCACGCAAGGTATTTTTGCCCAGCGAATCGAAGACCACGTCCACCCCTCGCCCGCCAGTGGCGTGCAGGACCTGGTCGGCAAATCCATCATACGTCCAGGCCTGATGGGCGCCGCGCTGCCGGGCAATCGCGCATTTCTCGGCGGTGCTGCCGGTGGTGAACACCGTCGCCCCCAACCGACGCGCCATTTGCACCAGCAATTGCCCGATGCTGCCGGACGCCGCGTGAATCAGGCAGGTACTGCCTGCTTGCAAACGCGCCACCTCGTCAATCAGGTAGTGCGCCGTGCAGCCCTGAAACATCGCCGCAGCGGCCTGATCGAAGGGAATGGCGCCGGGAATCTGCGCGACTTTGTCGGCCGGCACATTGGCGTACTCGGCATACGCGCCCCAGGCAATGCACCAGGCCACGCGATCGCCCACGGCCAGATGGCTCACGCCGGGGCCGACTTCCACCACGACACCGGCGCCCTCCATGCCCAAGGTGCACGGCAGGCGCACCGGGTAAGTGGCGGAGCTTGCGTATTTGCCTTGGCGCGTATGAATGTCCATGAAATTGATTCCGGCGCAGGCCACTTTGACCAGCACATGCCCGGCTGTGACCTGGGGTTTTGCAACGTCGTGGCGAAGGTGGGCGACTTCGGGACCGCCATAGGCTTGCAGGGTGATGGCTTTCATGGGGAACAACTCCGTTTGCACTGGGAAGCGTCCATGGTAAAAGGACATGATCGGCTGGAATATTCCCCAATCTCTCCCAGCCTCTGTGCGGAAATAACCCGATGTTCGATTGGCAGGATCTGTATTACTTCACCGTATTGGCCCGCACCCAGTCGCTGTCGGCGGCCGCCCGCGAGTTGCAGGTGGAACACGCCACCGTCGGGCGCCGCGTCGATGCGTTGGAAAAAGCCCTGGGCGTGAAACTGGTGGACCGCCTGCCCCGCAGTCGCCCACTCACGGCCCAAGGCCTGGCACTGGCCGAATTGGCGGCAGGCATGGGCGAGATGGCCACCGAAGTGCTGCGCCTGTCGCGCGTCGCCTCTATCGAACTGGCCGGCACCGTACGGGTGAGTTGCCCGCCGTCCATCGCCAACCATTGCATCGCGCCTCACGTGGCGCGGTTGCGCGCCCAGTACCCGCAGTTGAACTTGGTGCTGATACCCTCCACGCAACTGGCCGCGCTGGACAAGGGCGAAGCCGATATTGCCTTGCGCACGGTGCGCCCCGACGAAGACGCACTGGTGCGCCGCAAGGTCGGCGTGGTGCGTTTTGGGCTCTATAGCGCGCCTGAATTCAACCAGCTACCTGCCGCGCAGTGGACCTTCGTCGCCTACGACAGCAGCCGTGACCACCTGCCCCAACAAGCGTGGCTGCACCAACTGCGCGGCCAACGCCCGATCGTGTTTGCCGCCAGCGACCTGATCACCCAGCAAATGGCCGCCCGCGCGCACGTCGGCGCCGTGGTGCTGCCCAACCTGGTGGGCGATCACGACCCGCTGCTGACCCGACTGCCCACGGCCACCGACGGCCCGGTGCGCGATATCTGGCTCACGGTGTACCCCGATATCCGTCGTTCGCCGTCGGTGAAAGTGGTGATGGAGTTTCTAGTGGAGTGCGTTGAAAGCCAGGCACAGTTACGTCGCTGAATCAGCCCGAAACTGCCAGGAATTTCTTGCGATACGCTGCCGGCAGCATCCCCACGCGCTGCTGGAACAGGCGGCGAAACGAGTTACTGTCTTCATACCCGACCGCGTAGGTGATGCTGTCGAGGGTCATGCGCGTCGATTCCAGCATCTGCTTGGCGCGCTCCAGACGCAGGGTTTGCACATAGGCGATGGGCGTATAGCCGGTCGCCTCCTTGAAACGCCGCTTGAAATTGCGCACGCCAAAGCCAAAACGCCGGGCCACGTCGTCAATCACCAGCGCCTGGGCAAAGTGCTGTTCCAGCCAGCGCTGCACCCGCAGGATCTCGCCGTCGCCGTGGCTCTTGGGCAACGACCACACCGCATACACCGACTGCTCGGTGCGCACGTTGTCGATCAGCAGGTATTTGCCACAAGTCTGCGCCAGCTCCGGTGAGCCGAAGCGGCGGATCAGGTGCAGCATCAAATCCATCGCTGCACTGGCACCACCGCAGGTGATCACGCGATTTTCTTCGCAGAGGATCTGCGCGTCATCCAGGACCACATCCGTGTAACGCCGTCGGAAAAACTCGGCAAACGCCCAGTGGGTGGTGGCGCGCAGGCCTTGCAGCAGACCGGTCTCCGCGAGCAAGAAAGCCGCCGTGCACATCGACGCCAACACGGCCCCTTGGGCATGCTGTTCACGCAGCCAGGGGCCGTAGGCAGAAAAAGTCGGCAAAGCATCTTTGAGGGTAAAGAGGAAGCCGGGGATAAGGATCAGGTCGGTCTGGCGCACCTGCGCAGTCGCGCACGCCACCTGCAAACGCTGCCCGCCCCAGGCATCCACGGCCTGGCCGTCGAGTGAGGCGACCACGATCTCGAACGGCGGGCGGTCGGCAAACAGGTTGGCGGCACTGAGCATTTCCAGGGCCAGGGTCGCACTGGCGGCGGAGCATTGATCGGCCAGGAGCAAGGTAATGTGCATAAAAGAGCCCGCGTGCGTTTTTCGCATGAAATAAGTCATTTGCGCACCTACCTTAGCCGATCTCGCGCCCGTAAAGTGCCGCCACTGATCAACTGCCTGGCGCTTTTATGAATCTCTGGTTTCGCTTGCTGTTCATGTTGTCCCGCCGCCCCTGGCGCAAGCCCGCCCATGGCTTGGCAACCACCGTGGTGCGCATGCGAGTGTGGCCGCTGGACCTGGATATCAACCGGCATGTCACCAATGGCCGGTACTTCTCCCTGGCGGACGTCGCGCGGATGGATTTTGTACTGCGCACCGGCGCGTTTCGCGTGGCCCTGCGCAACAAGGCGTTGCCGATCGTAGGCGATACCTGGGGCAAGTTTCGCCGCGAGTTGAAGCTGTTCGAAGTGTTCGAGGTGCACACCCGCATGCTCGGCTGGGACCACAAATGGAGCCTGATGGAGCACCGTTTTGTCAGCAAGGGTCGGGTGGTGGGCGTGGTGGTGATGCGCGGGCTGTTTAAATCAGCCAAGGGCACCCTGCCCCCGGCAGATTTTCTGCGGGAGCTGGGCTTGGCCGAGGCATCACCGCCTATGCCACAGTGGCTGAGCGACTGGGCGCAGAGTTGTGATGATATGAGTGTGCAGTTGCGCGAAGAGGAGCAGGTTTGAGGTCACGGCGCTGACGCGTACTGCCCTTCACTGACCGGCTCCAACCAGTCCACCACCTTGCCGTCCAGCACCTCGGCAATCGCGATATGGGTCATGGCCGTGCTCGGCGTAGCGCCGTGCCAATGCTTGACGCCGGGGGCAATCCACACCGTGTCGCCGGGGCGGATGGCACGTACCGGCTGGCCCCATTCCTGCACCAGCCCGGCGCCGGCGGTGACGATCAATGTCTGCCCCAAGGGGTGGGTATGCCAGGCGGTGCGTGCGCCCGGTTCGAAGGTGACGGTGGCGCCACTGACGCGTGCGGCATCGGTGCCTTTGAAGGGCGCATCCACGCGCACGGTGCCGGTGAACCAGTCGGCAGGGCCTTGGGCTGAGGGTTGCGAGCCATTGGGGGTGATGGTGAGCATGGGGGTCTCCTGTGCGCTGGATTCTTGAGCGAGCAATGACAGCGAGAGCGCTGCGGCAGCGAATGTTTTCAACGGTCGTTCTCCGATTGAAGGGCTGGATTCAATCTAACAGCACCCTATTGAGATAATTAGCCGCTAGAATCTGAAAATACTTATGAGAGCTGCTCATCAATGCTCAAAGAAAATGCCAATGACCTGCTCGCCTTCCTGGCTGTTGCGCGCGAGCGCAGCTTTACCAAGGCGGCAGCGAAACTTGGCGTGTCGCAGTCGGCACTGAGCCATACGATCCGCGCGCTGGAAGCGCGTTTGGGGCTGCGCTTGCTCACACGCACCACACGCAGCGTGTCGCCCACCGAGGCCGGGCAACACCTGATCGACACCGTCGGGCCGCACTTCGATGAAATCCAGATTGGCCTGGAAGGCCTGAGCAATTTGCGCGACACGCCCTCGGGCACGATCCGCATCAACGCCATGGACCATGCGCTGGAGCACATCCTCTGGCCGGTGCTCAAACCTTTCCTGGCCCAATACCCTGACATCGCTATCGAAGTCTGCTGCGACTACGGTTTCGTCGATATTGCCGCCCAGGGTTTCGACGCCGGCGTGCGCCTGGGGGAGGACGTGGCCGAAGGCATGATCGCCACTCGTATCGGCCCGGACATGCGCATGCTCGTCGTCGGTTCACCCCGCTATTTTGCCGACCATCCCCTTCCGACGACGCCACGCGACCTCACGGCCCACGCGTGCAACAACCTGCGCCTGCCCACCAACGGTGGCCTGTACGCCTGGGAATTCAAAAAGGCCGGGGAAAGCCTGAACGTGCGGGTGTCAGGCCAAGTGACCTTCAATGGTGTGTACCAACTGCTCAAGGCCGCCGTGGACGGGTTTGGCCTGAGCTACATTCCTCAGGACATCGTGGCGCCTTACTTGGCGGATGGCCGCTTGATCGCCGTGCTGGACGACTGGTGCGCCCCCTTTGCCGGTTTTCACCTGTACTACCCAAGCCGGCGACAGGCTTCGCCGGCGTTTGCGTTGCTGGTGGAAGCGCTGCGTTATCGCGGCTGAAGAACACGCGCTCATGACTACCAGCTCTCTCCCAAACCCAGCAAGCCCAGTATCTGCCGGCGCAGGCCCACCAGATAAGGGTCATCGCGGTGTCGAGGGTAAGGTCGATCAATGCTCAACTGCGCCTGAACCTGCGCCGGGCGGTCACTGAACACAATCACGCGGTTGGCCAGCAGCAAGGCCTCCTCCACATCATGGGTCACCAACAACGCGGTATAGCCTTGGCGCTGCCACAGGTTGATGAGTTCCTTTTGCATGGTGATGCGAGTCAATGAATCGAGTTTGCCCAAGGGCTCGTCGAGGATCAGCAATCGCGGCTGATTGACCAACGCCCGCGCCAACGCCACCCGCTGCGCCATGCCACCAGAAAGCTGCCGAGGGTACGCGCGGGCAAACGCGCTAAGGCCGACTTTTTCCAACGCCTCATCCACCTTGAAAGCATGCGTCTTCAGCAAACCCTGGGCCTCCAGGCCAAGCGCCACGTTGTCCCACACGCGGCGCCACGGGTACAGGGTCGGGTCCTGGAAGACCACCACGCGGCTCGGGTCCGGGCCGAGAATGGGTTCGCCATCGGCCAACAACCTGCCGGCGTCAGCCGGTTCCAAACCGGCCACCAGGCGCAGCAAGGTGGATTTACCACAGCCCGAAGGCCCGAGCAGCGCCACACACTCGCCCGGTGCTACGTCCAGCGAAACCCGCTCCAGCACCGGTAGAGGGTGCCCGTCCAGGGCAAAGCCGTGACTCAGATTTTCTATCCGCAACGCCAACCCCGTCGACGCCGATGCCGCGTGTGCCAGGGCTACCATTTCATTGCTCCTTTCTGCCAGGCCAGCAAACGGTCGCGTACCAGGAACAACCCGGTGATCAACCCCGAACACGCCAGCGCCATGATCAACAATGCCGCGTACATATTCGCGTACGCCGCCCACCCCTGTGCCCATTGCAGGTACCAGCCGATGCCGGATTTCACCCCCATCATTTCCGCCACTACCAAGGTCGAGAATGAGGCGCCCAGGCCCATGAACAGGCCGACAAACACATGGGGCAACGCGGCGGGAATCGCCACCTTGAAAACCAGGAAAGCGTGCTTGGCACCCAGGGTACGCGCCACGTCGTAGTAGGCTTTATCCACACTCGCCACGCCGGACCAGGTCAGCACCGTGACCGGAAACCAGGTGGCCAGGGCGATCAGGAATACGCTGGCGCTCCAACTGCTGGGGAACAGGAAAAAACACAGCGGCAACAAAGCCGTCGACGGCACCGGCCCAAGGATGCGCAACACCGGGTGCAGCCAGTAGCCGATCCGTGTGGACCAGCCGATGGCCACGCCCGCGACGAAGCCGGTAGCCGCCCCCAACGCTACGCCCGAGCCCAGCAGCAACGCCGAATGCAACAGGCTGTCGGCCAGGCGTGCGTAGTCTTCGATATACACCGCGAGCAACGCCTGCGGCGGCGCGAAAAATGGCACCGGCAGCAATGCCAGTTTGGCGGTGAGCAGTTCCCAGATGCCCAGCAACACCGGCAACGCAATCAGCCAGGGCGCGGCATTGCGCAACCGTCGGCCCAGTTTGGAAAAGTGCCGCCCCAACAGGCTCAACCCAATAAACAGTGCGGCCATACCGACGCACAGGTTGGCCAGCCCCTGAGTCATCGGCCAATGGCGCGTCGCGTTGGGCCCGTAGCTGATCAGCAGCGCCACTGCGCCCCAGGCACCCACCACGCCTGCGCCCTGCCACCAGACTTTGAATGCCAGAGGCGGGTTCAGGGTCGTCGTATCAACTGAAGACATCAGCGGTGATTTCCTTGGCGAACGCCACCGGGTCGGTGCTTTTGCTGATCACTTCCACGGTTTTCAGGTCGGTGACGTAGGTGGTGATTTCCTGGGTCAGCGCCGCGCCAACCGCATGGTGGCCGTGGGTATGGTCATGCAGAATCGCCTGCACTTCTTCGGTGGAGGTGTTCAGCGCATAGGCCTGGAAGCCCTTGGCGACTTCTTCCGGGTGCTGCACGGAATAGTCATGGGCTTCCAGAATGGCCTGGGTCAGCGCCGCGACCACGCGCTTGTCTTCGCGCACCAACTTGCCGGTGACGCCCACCACGCAGCAGCTGAGGTTGGCGTATTCCTCCACCAGGTTGGTGGACAATTCACGCGCCACGCCGGACTTGATCAGGCGGTACATGAATGGGTCACTGCCGCTGACCGCCTGCACTTCCCCGCGCTCCAGGGCCGTGCCCAACAGGTCAGCCGGGTACAGGCGCCACTCGACATCGCGCACCGGGTCGACACCGTGTTTTTTCAGCAGGATCGAGAAGAAATTACGATCCGGGCTGGCCATGTCGGTCACGCCGATGGCCTTGCCCTTGAGGTCTTCCAGCTTGGTCACGCCGCCGTTCACCGCACTGAGCAGCCGCAGGCAACCGCCGTGGGTGCCGGCGGTGAGTTTCACATCAAAGCCCTGCTCCAGGGCCTTGAGCCAACGCAGTGCCATGCCCACGCCCGCATCGGCCTTGCCGGTGGCGATGGCTTCGAGCAGCACTTCGGTGGAGTTGCCGAAGTTGACGAGTTCAACGTCGAGGTTGTGCTTCTTGAAGAACCCCTGGCCGTGGGCAATCACCACCGGGGCCAGGCATACAGCATTGAGGTTGACCGCCAGCTTGAGTGAGCGCGGCGCGTCAAGACGGATAAAGTCGCCAGTACCGGCGGGCTCCTGTGGGGTGTTGTGCCCCGCATGTTCGTCGGCTGCCAAGCCCAGGCGTGGCAGCGACAGCAGCAAGGGACTGGCCAGGGTGATGCCGGCAAGGCCCAGGAGCCGGCGGCGGGTTAAGTGATCAAAAGCAGCCATGCGAAATATCCCTTTAAAAAATTCAGTTGTTGAGATCGGCCAGCCCCAAATGGTCGCGCAGCGTCGAGCCTTCGTACGCCGTGCGGAACACCCCCTTGCGCTGCAAATGCGGAATCACACTCTCGACAAACTCGCTGAACGAGCCCGGCAAGTAACCCGGTGAAATCACAAACCCGTCGCAGCCTCCCTGCTCGAACAGCTCGGCCAATTGGTCGGCGATCTGCGCCCCGGTGCCCACCAGTTGCGGCACGCGCACACTGCTGGCAAAGATGCGGCCGAGTTGTTCCAGGGTGATTTCGGGCCCCTGCATCAGCAGCTTTTCGGCGGCCGCCGCAGGGATCAATGGCGACCGGGCCACTTCGGCCAGCGTGGCGTTCAGCGGGAATGGCGACAGGTCCACATTCAGCTGCGAAGCCAGTGTCACCAGGCCCAACTCAGGCCGCGCCAGGGCGTTGTGCTTGTCGCGTTTGGCCCGGGCTTCGGCTTCGCTGCCGCCAATAAACGGCATCACCGCCGTCAGCACTTTGCAACTGTCGGCGTCGCGGCCTTGTTGCACCACGTGGGCGCGCACGTCATCGCGGAAGGCGCGCATGGCCGCCAGGTGCGGGTGAATGGTGAAAATTGCCTCGGCCCAGCGCGCGCCAAACCGCCGACCGCGCCCGGAAGAACCCGCCTGGATCAGCACCGGTCGACCCTGGGGCGTGCGTGGAATATTCAGCGGGCCTTCCACCTTGAACCAGTCGCCTTGATGCTGCACCGACTGGATCAGCGCAGGGTCGGCGAGCACGCCACTTTCGCGGTCCAGCTTGAGCGCGCCCTTGCCCCAGCTGTTCCAGAGTTTCAGCGCGACCTCGACAAATTCATCGGCGCGGTCATAGCGCAGGTCGTGTTCCAGGTGCTTGTCCTTGCCGAACAGGCGCCCTTCACTGTCGTTCATCGAGGTCACGATATTCCACGCCGCGCGACCCTTGGACAGGTGGTCGAGCGTGGCGAATTCGCGGGCGATATGCGCGGGTTCGTAATAGGTCGTGGAGCGGGTCGCGCCCAGGCCCAGTTTGGTGGTCTGGCCTACCAGGTAGGAGAGGATCGGCAATGGGTCGAGGCGCGTAGCGTCCTGGGCGCCGTAGCGCAAGGCGAATTCGCGCGAGCCGCCCATCTGGTCGCCCACGGCCAGGCGATCAGCGAAAAACAGGAAGTCGAACAGGCCTTCTTCTACCACTTTGGCGATGCGTGAATAGTATTGCGGGTCGAGGTAATTGCCGACGGTTTCGGGGTGGCGCCACACGGCGTGGCTGTGCACCACGGGACCGCTCAACAGGAAGGCCGATAAGTGGATTTGGCGGCGTTTTGTCATGGGGAGCCTTAGCAGCGAGACGTAAAATATTCAGGCCTAAAACTTATATTAATAATCACCTATTATGAAAGAACGATATAATTCTATGGTTATGCCCGATTCATCGAAACCTTGAAAAAGCCCCCTAAGCTCAGATCGAAAGAGTATTTATCGAATGCTTTTTAGAACTTTAAGCTTGAAGATATTTCGCTGAAAATCGAGCGCGCCATGTCTATCCGTCGTCCCCTCGCCATTGTTATCGGGCTGCTGGCCTTTTCCGTCGCCGTGAGCGCCGAGGCTCAGGAAACCGTGCGCATCGGTTACCAGAAGTCTTCGACCCTGATCACCCTGCTGAAAACCCAAGGCACCCTGGAAAAAGCCCTCAAGGCCGACAATATCGACGTGAGCTGGCACGAGTTTCCCAGCGGCCTGCCGTTGCTCGAAGCACTGAATGTGGGCAACGTCGATATCAGCGCTGACGTGGCTGACACCGTGCCGATCTTCGCGCAGGCGGCCCAGGCCAAGCTCACCTACTTCGCCCAGGAAGCGCCCTCACCGTCAGCCCAGGCCATCGTGGTGCGCAAGGACTCGCCGATCCAGCAGTTGGCGGATCTGAAAGGCAAGAAAATCGCGGTAACCAAAGCGGCCGGCACCCACTACTTATTGATCGCCGCGCTGGCCAAGGCGGGCCTGGCCTTCTCGGATATCGAGCCGGCCTATCTGTCACCGGCCGATGGTCGCGCAGCGTTCGAGAACAACAAGGTCGACGCCTGGGTCACCTGGGAACCCTTCCTCACCAGCGTGCAACGCCAGCTACCGACGCGCACCCTGGCCGATGGCGCCGGGCTGGCCAGTTACAAGCGCTATTACCTGACCGGCACGCCTTACGCCAAGGCGCATCCCGAGGTGTTGAAGTTGGTGTATGAGCAGTTGGAAAACGCGGGTAAATGGGTAAAAACCAACCCGCAGGACGCGGCGAAAGTGCTGGGCCCGCTGTGGGGCAATCTGGATGTGGCCACGGTCGAAGCCGCCAATGCGCACCGCAGCTATGAGGTGCAGCCAGTAACTCTGGACTCGCTGGGTGAACAACAGAAGATTGCCGATGCGTTCTTCAAGGCGGGGCTGTTACCCCAGGCGGTGGATGCGCAGGCGGTGCAGACGTGGACGCCGTGAGGCCTGTCGTCACGCTTCATGCTTCGAGCGCGCCTTGATATAAAACCTATCGCCGTTTGTTCTGAGAACCTGTCAATTATCACAGTAGACGCTCCCTGCGATGCTTTTTAGTCTGACGTGGTCAACCCACCCTGCAAGGAGCGTGACCATGGGATTCGTCGAAGAGTACAAGGGTTATCGAATTGAAATGGGGCCAACGGGCGGTCATTACGACAGCTATAACAACCTGGTCGGTCAGGCCAACGCCTACAGCGTTCTCAAGCCGGATGGGAGCAGGAGCATGACCAAACCGACGTTAGCCGACGCGAGGCGTTACATTGATACCGAAACCTCGCCTCGTACCGACATGCGTGCCGGCTAAGCAAGTCTATTGAATGGGTAGGCAGCCTGTGGGCGTGAACGGCCAAAGAAGGGGAAAGGTTTCATTTGGCCAATGCGTTTGCCGGGCCGTTACTGGGCGCCGAGGGCGAACCGGTGAGTTCGCTGATGGTGGTGGACTTTGATGATCAAGCCCACGTGCAGAAGTGGCTCGCGACAGCGCCGTTTACTCGCAACGGCTTGTTCCACCAGGTAGACGTGCAGCTGTTCCAGCACCGTTGGCCGCAGAACTCCGGCTTTTCTGAGGCCTGACGGATGGGCGAGCGGGTAAACAAGCGGCTCGGGAAATGGTACAACGGGTGTCCCCTGCCGCCTCTGGAGACCGACGCCCATGACGTCCAAACTCGAACAACTCAAGCAATTCACCACCGTGGTCTGTGACACCGGCGACCTGGAAGCCATCAGCCGCCTGCGTCCGGTCGATGCCACCACCAACCCGTCGCTGCTGCTCAAGGCCGCCGCCATCCCGGAATACGCCGAGCTGCTGCGTAACGCGGTGAACCTGTCCAAAGGGGATGTAGGCCTGGCGTGTGACCACTTTGCGGTGTCGGTGGGCGCGGGCATTCTCAAAGTGATCCCGGGACGCATCTCCACCGAAGTCGACGCGCGTTTGTCCTTTGACGAAGACGCGCTATGGGCCAAGGCCAACCAATTGATCGCGCTGTACGACCAGGCCGGCATCGGCCGCGACCGCGTGCTGATCAAACTGGCCTCCACCTGGGAAGGCATCCGCACCGCCGAACGCCTGGAAAAAGCCGGCATCCAGACCAACCTCACGCTGCTGTTCTCGTTCGCCCAGGCCGTGGCCTGCGCCGATGCGGGCGTGTTTCTGATCTCGCCCTTCGTGGGCCGCATCTACGACTGGTACCGCAAAAATACCGGCCTGGACTACACCGGCGCCGAAGACCCGGGCGTGCAGTCCGTGACGCGCATTTATAACTACTACAAGGCCAACCAGATCAACACGGTGGTCATGGGCGCCAGCTTCCGCACCCTCAGCCAGATCGAACAGCTGGCCGGTTGCGATCGTCTGACCATCAGCCCGGACTTGCTGCAAAAACTTGCTGAGGATACCGACCCGCTGGCGCGCAAATTGGTGCCGGGCGCCGAGGGCGAAGCGCGTCAGCAGTTGACCGAAGCGCAGTTCCGCTGGGCGTCGAATGAAGATGCGATGGCGACTGAGAAGCTGGCGGAAGGGATTCGGCAGTTTGCGCGGGATCAGGAAAAACTCGAGGCCGTGCTGGCTGCCTTGTGATAATCCTGCCTATGGATCACAGGCTGTTTATCAAAAGCCGGAAGTAGAATGACGAAAAGGGTCTTAGAACGGCCCTTTCGTCATCACCTGCTCATCAATAAACCGGCGCAACATCCCGATCCGCTGCGTATAGGCATCACTCAAGCAACTCACCTGCGCGCCGCACGCACGACGCTGCTTGAGCCACGCGCCTTGCCCGTCCATTAACGAGCCCCGCGCGCCCATGGCCATGAAGTGTTTGTTCAAGTCGTAGAGCAACGCCATTGTCACGTCCTGGTCATTCAGGCCGACGTGCTTGCAGACAGCGATTTCGTCTGGCGCCCTGGCCTTGGCACAGTCGAAACTGGCGGCCGACGCTACGGGGCTGAGCAGCAGCCCGCAAACACCCGTAAGAACTGCAACAGCAAGGGTTTTGATCATCAGACGTTTGCTCCTCAGTGACGCACCACACCCTGCCCGAACCGATGAATCGCCAGGCAATACCCAATTAACGCCAGTGCCGCCAACAACCCGCCTGCCGCGCCGATCCAGGCGAAGCCGAAGTGGCTGCCAACCCAACTGCCCATCAGCGCGCCGCCGCCGATGCCGATGTTGTAGATGCCGGAAAACATGGCCATGGCCACGTCGGTGGCGTCCGGTGCCAGCACCAGCACCTTGGACTGCATGGCCAGGCCGAAACCCATGATCGCCATGCCCCAGACTATGCTCAGGCCGACGAGGTACGACTCGGCGCCGCTCAATGGCAGCATCAGCGCCAGGCACGCGGCGAGCAGGAACACTGCGCTGACCACGAACAGGTGCGGGTTGAAGCGGTGCACCAGGCTGAACAACAGCGAGCCGATGATGCCTGCACCGCCGAATACCAGCAGGATCAGGGTCACCGCGTTGCCGCTCATGCCGGCGACGCCTTCGACGAAGGGTTCGATGTAGCTGTAGGCGGTGAATTGCGCGGTGACAGTCATGGCGGTAAGCACATAGAGCGCCACCAGTGCAGGGCGTTTGAACAACAACGGCAGGCTGCGCAGCGAGCCGGAGTTCTGGCTTGGCAGCGGCGGCAAGGTGCGCGCCAGCCAGAACACCAGGGCGGCGGCGAACGCGGCAATCACCAGGAACGTGGTGCGCCAACCCATGGCTTCACCAAGCAGGCGACCCAGCGGAATGCCCAGGACCATCGCCAACGACGTGCCGGTGGCCAGCAGGCCAAGGGCTTGCACCTGTTTGCCTTGTGGCGCCAGCCGCACCGCCAGCGACGCGGTGATCGACCAGAACAACGCATGGGACAAGGCAATGCCGATGCGGCTGACCATCAGTAAGCCAAAACTGGTGGCGACACTGGAGAGAATGTGGCTGGCGATAAACAGGCCGAACAGCACGATCAGCAGCTTGCGCCGCTCAACGTTGCGCGTCAGCAGCATCACCGGCAGCGAGGTCAGCGACACGATCCAGGCATAGATGGTGAGCATCAGGCCGACGCTGGCGATGGGCATGTCGAAGCTGGCGCCGATGGCGCTGAGCAAGCCAACGGGCACGAATTCGGTGGTATTGAACACAAAGGCGGCCAACGCGAGGGCGATGACCGGTTGCCAATTGGCTTGGGGCGTTGCGGCTGAAAGGCTCATTGACGGGCGAGGTACTCTGGCGGTGATCAAACGGCCACGCAGAACAAGCGCCGCCGCCGAGCATTCTATAGGTTTCTCGGCCCTTTGTTGGCGCGGATCGTCGCCGTGGAGCTTATGGCGACGTCATGGTAATCACGTAGTTGCCCGACTGAATCGGTTTGCCGGCGTCGTCCACCAGTTGATAGCGCTGGTCGTAATAACGCCCGTTGCCGCTGTCCGACACCAGCTTCACATGGGCCGTATTGACGCTGGCCACCGGCGTCACATTGCGCACATCGAGGTGGCTGCCGCGATTGGACTGGGCACAGCCGGTCAGTTCCATCACTGCACCGCTGCGCGCATTTGTCGCACACCCCGGCTCGACGATGGCGCCTCTGAACTGAATGGTGCCTTGCCCCACTGTCTGCGCGGCACCACAGGCACCCGCCCATAGGCAAAACAGGCCGGTAAACACCGAAATACCTTTAACGTTCATGCCGACTCTCCTTATTGGGCTCTCAATAAGTAAGTCGTCTGGCCGGCCTTTAACTTGAGGTGATTCGGTCAAGGGTGTGATCTAGATCACGGATCCACCTGCCCCATCAGCTCAGGAATGCTTTCCGGCCGCCGGGCATAGCGCTGGGCCAGCGCCGCACACACCATCAACTGGATCTGGTGAAACAACATCAGCGGCAGAATCAACACGCCCATGGTTGCCCCGGCAAACAGCACCTGGGCCATCGGCACACCCGTCGCCAGGCTTTTCTTCGAGCCGCAGAACAGGATGGTGATGCGGTCTTCCTGGTTAAAGCCGAAGGCCTTGCCCAGCACGGTGGACGCGACCAGCACCAACGCCAGCAACACACAGCACGCCACCACCAGGCCGCCGAGTTCCCACAGTGGGATCTGGTGCCAAATGCCTTCGTTGACCGCTTCGCTGAACGCTCCGTACACCACCAGCAGGATCGAGCCTTGGTCGACGAATTTCAGCCAGGATTTATTGCGGCCGACCCACTCGCCAATCCAGCGCCGGGCGATTTGCCCGGCGACGAAGGGCAGCAACAGCTGCACGCTGATTTTCAGGATCGCGTCGACGGTGGAGCCCGCGTCACCGTGCACATTGAGCAACAGCGTCACCAACAACGGCGTAAGAAAAATGCCGAACAGGCTGGAGGCTGCCGCACTGCAAATCGCCGCCGGGATATTGCCGCGCGCCAAGGAGGTGAAGGCAATCGCCGATTGAACGGTGGCCGGCAGCGCACACAGGTAAAGCATGCCCATGTACAGGTCTTTGCCGATCAGCGGCGACAGTACCGGCTTGAGCGCCAGGCCCAGCAACGGGAACAGCACGAAGGTCAGGCTGAACACCAGCAGGTGCAGGCGCCAGTGGCCAGCACCGGCGACGATGGCCTGGCGCGACAGCTTGGCGCCGTGCAGGAAAAACAGCAGCGCGATGGCCAGGTTGGTCACCCAGCCGAAGGCCACGGCGGTTTGGCCACTGGCGGGCAGCAGTGACGCGAGGATCACCGTGCCGATCAGGGTCAGGGTGAAGTTGTCAGGTAGAAAACGTGGGCGGGTCATAAGCAATTCTTCCAGGGGTTGCCAAGAGCATCGTCGCGACTCTAACGTAACGGCTTGTTACCGACTAACGCCAATGAGCCAGTAAATGCCGCCTAAAGGACATGACAAAACGGTTCGACGCAGTGTGCCCGGGCTTTCCAGCCTGCCACGGCCGGTGTATGGGCGCACTGAATCACTGCCCAACCGGGCCCTGACGCGCCGGCACAGTCACCCGTGGGTGCAATTGTCCTACGCGATTTCCGGGGTGCTGGAGATCCAGACCAGCGTCGGCCGTTTCGTCGCACCGCCCCAGCGCGCGGTGTGGATTCCGGCAGGCATGCCGCACCGGGTGTTCAGTTCGCCGCACACGGAAATGCGCAGCCTGTACCTCGATTGCAGCGTCACCACTTGGGCGGCTGAGCGTTGCCAGGTGCTGGAGGTGAGCAGTTTGTTGCGCGAGTTGATTCGCAGCTTCAGCGAACTGCCGGTGGAATATGCCGAGAATGGGCCGGACGGGCGCCTGGCTCAAGTGGTGTTGGACCAACTTGCCGCCGCGCCGCAGGTGGACTTGATGCTGCCGTTGCCCCATGACTCGCGGCTGCGGCAGATTTATCGCAGCCTGAACCTGCACCCGGAGCAGCAAACGACGCTGGGGGCGTGGAGCCAGAAGCTGGGGGTCAGCGAAAAGACCCTCAGCCGGTTGTTCCTGAGTGACACCGGGTTGACCTTTCGCGCCTGGCGCCAGCGCTTGCGCCTGCTGAGCGCCCTGCCCGCCCTGGAACAAGGCGAGCGGGTCACGGATGTGGCGTTGGCGTGTGGGTATGAGTCGACGTCGGCGTTTATCAATGCGTTTCGCCAGCAGTTTGATGCGACACCGGGTGAATTCTTTCGCTGATTCTTAGACGACGAAAACCAAATGTGGGAGCTGGCTTGCCTGCGATGACGGAGTGTCAGCTGACATATTTTGGGCTGACCCACCGCTATCGCAGGAAAGCCAGCTCCCACAAGTTGTGCGTATTTCAAGTCAAGCAGGTGACTTAGCTGCCATTCCCGCCATGGGCCTCTTCAAAGAAGTAATCCTTCCAGCTCGCCGCCTTGTTCTTCAATACGCCCAGCGCCTGCAATTTCTCGGCATAGATAGAGGTACGCTGCGGCACGATGGTGAAGTCGATTTCCGGGTCCTGGACGATTTTCTCCACCAGGTCCAACGGCAACTTGGATTCTTCTACACGGATATACGTTTTGGCGGCGGCAGGCTTGTCGGCCTTGATGATCTGCTCGGCCTCGGCCAGGGCATCGTAGAACGCCTTGTAAGTCTTGGGGTTTTCGTCGTGGAATTTCTCGGTGGTGTAAAGCACGTTGAACGACGCCTGCCCGCCCAGAATGTCGTAGGAACTGAGCACCTTGTGCACGTTGGGGTTCAACAATTCCTGGTACTGGAACGGCGGGCTGGAAAAATGCGAATTGATCTCCGAACCGCCGGCAATCAACGCGGCCGTGGCGTCCGGGTGAGCCAGGCTGATGGAGATGTCGTCAAACTTCTTGTAGTTGGCATCGCCAAACTGCTTGGCGGTTTCAATCTGCAACGTGCGTGACTGGAAGCCCACGCCCGCCGCAGGTACGGCAATGCGGTCTTTCTCGGTGAAGTCCTGGAGGCTCTTCACGTTCGGGTTGTTGGTCAACAGGTAATTGGGCATCGAGCCCAGGGAGGCGATGGCCTTGACGTTCTGCTTGCCCTTGGTGCGGTCCCACAAGGTGAGCATCGGCGGTACACCGGCCGACACCACGTCCAGAGCGCCGGCCAGCAGCGATTCATTCATCGCGGTGGCGCCGGAAATGCTGTTCCACTCCACCTGGATATCCAGGCCCTGCGCCTTGCCGTGTTTTTCGATCAGGTGCTGGTCGCGCACCACATCAAGGATCAGGTAACCGATACCGAATTGTTGGGCGATGCTGATTTTGCCCTCGGCCTGGGCGCCAGGGCTGAGCAAGGTACTCGCGGCCGCCAGGGACGCGGCCAGCAGGGTCAAGGAGGAACGCTTGAAGGTCATGGGGAATTTGCCGCGTTTTCGAGAAGGTGATGAAGCCTAGCGGCGATTTTTAAGACTGGAAAAGAATATCGGGATCTATTCTTATGCAATAAATCCACAGCATCGAGCTGCTATATTGCGCCACTGCTTTCGCCGCCGTGAGTCGCCCCATGCTGCGCACCAACCTCAATGAAATGCTGATCTTCATGGCCGTGGTCGATGGCGCCAGCTTTGTCGCAGGCGGCCAGGCCATGGGGCTCACGCGCTCGGCGGCCGGCAAGGCGGTGATGCGCCTGGAAGACAGCCTGGGGGTGCGTCTGTTGAACCGCACCACCCGCACATTGAGCCTGACCGATGAGGGCCGCGCGCTTTACGACCAGGGTTTACAGATTCTTGCCGCTGTCGACACCGCGCAAAACAGCATCGGCCAGCCCAGTGGCACGCCACGCGGGTTATTGCGACTGACACTGCCCGACGCCTTTGGGCGGCGCGTCATCCTGCCGCTGCTCACTACCTACTTGAAAGCCTGGCCCGAGGTGCAAGTAGAAGCCAGCTTCACCGACCGCATGGCCGATATCGTCGAAGACGGCTTCGACCTGGCGATCCGCATTGGTGGCGAACATGCCGACCGCCAGTTGATATCTCGCGTAGTCGCACGCTATCGAGCGTTGCTTTGCGCATCGCCCACCTACCTCGCCGAACACGGCACACCCCGCGACACGGACGCCCTCGCCCACCACGACTGTTTATATTTCAGCAGCCGCACACGCAAACAAAGCTGGCGCTTTCGCGACGAACACGGCGAATGGCTCAAGGCCCCCGGCCGCAGCCGCCTGCGCCTGGACAGCGGCGAAGCATTGCGCGACGCCGCCGTGGCAGGCATGGGCATTGCCCTGCTGCCGGACTTCCTGATCGCCGACGACCTGGCCAACGGCCGTCTACTGCCGGTGCTGCCCGACCTCGACGCCGGCGACGTCGAAATCATGGCCATGTACCCGAGCAAGCGTTACCTGGAGCCTCGGGTTCGGCGCTTTATCGACCTGCTTGCCGAACAGCTGCCGGGCTGATCAATCGGCGTGGGCCACCGCCTTGATCTCGACGATCTGCGCATCCGACGCCAGGTAGTTCACCCCCACCAGCGTTGCCGCCGGGCGATGCGTGCCGATGTAGTCCTTCCACACGGCCACCACCGCCTCGAAATCGCGCTTGGCGTGCACCAGGAAAATATCCACGGCGGCGATGTTCGAACGACCGACACCGAACCCGGCCAACACGTGATCGAGGTTCTCCAAGGTCTTGCGGGTTTGCGCAGCGGCGTCGCCATCGACGAATTCGCCTTCCAGCGTGTGGGAAAACTGCCCGGCGATGAAAATCGTGCCGTTGACGCTATAGCCCTGGCTGACGCTGTGGCCCTCTTCCCATGCAACGCCGTGGTTATAGATAGAAGTCTGAGTGCTCATGTCGGTTTCCTGTGGGGTTGATTGGGGAAACTCTAACAAGGCCATTGGCGAATGGACGTCAACACTGAAGCGAGCACCGTTCGCGCAAAAAATCCCCATGGATGCTGCTCGGCTGGTATTGTGCCGCGCTTTGAAAGACTGCCGAACCTGCGAGGAAATGGACGTTGAACACTGACGATAAAATGACCGGGGACCTGTTCGAGGTGGATAAGCGCCTGTCACTCAAGCCCGTGGTGGACTTCAACACCTACCTGCGCAGCGCCTTCGGCGACGGCCCCTGCACTTGTGTGCGTTGCGCTGCGGCCAACGGCGATGAGACCGGCTATGCGTTCCAGCACACCTTCCACTTTGACGGCAAACCCACCCACCGCCGCTTCGCCTCAACGGCGGGCAGCGATGTGTTGATGGCACTGAAAAAAGCCTGGTTGTCGTACACCAAGACCGAGCTGCCGCTCAGTGGCGTATTGGTGCTGGACACGGTCAAGGAATTCGTCGAGCCGCAGTTGCACAAGCGCCTGGCGCCGCTGTTTCTGGCCAGTGAACTGGTCAAGGATGTGGACGGGGAGTTACGCATCCAACCGCAGGCGAGCGCGTAACTTAACGTTTCCGCGCCCCTGGTAAAGCGGGCACTCGTTGTGGCGAGCGGGCTCGCCCTAATGCCGTTCAGTTAAGCGAACGCAATGCTAAAAGCAGCGAAGATCAAATGTGGGATCTGCGCTTAACTGAACGGAATTGGGGCTTGCCCCGCGTTGGGCAGCGCAGCGGCCCAACAAACGGGTCTGCTGCGCAGTCCAACGGGAACAAGCGCCCTCGCCACAGGTACAGCGTTGTCGCCTATCAGTTACTGACGCGCCGCCTCCCACTGTTTGAGCAAGTCGTTGTAACTCACGGTTTCCCCTTTCGGTTTCTCGTTGGCCAGTTTCGGCTTCGGCGCGCCCGGCTGGTCGAACCAGTATTGGGCATCACGCTCGGGGTTCATTTTCGGGCCACACACCGGCTGCACCTTGGAGCGTTCCAGGCGCGTCATGATCGCGTCCTGCTCCTTGGCCAGGTTGTCCAGCGCCTGTTGCGGGGTTTTCTCGCCGCTGGCGGCGGCCGCGATGTTGCTCCACCACAGTTGCGCCAGGCGTGGGTAGTCCGGCACGTTGGTGCCGGTCGGGGTCCACTCCACCCGGGCCGGGCTGCGGTAGAACTCCACCAAACCACCGAGTTTCGGCGCCAGGTCGGTCATCGCCTGAGAGTTGATGTCGGACTCACGAATCGGCGTCAGGCCGACGATGGTTTTCTTCAGCGAGACGGTTTTTGAGGTGACGAACTGCGCGTAGAGCCAGGCCGCGAGTTTTTGCTTCTCAGGTGTCGACTTGAGGAAGGTCCAGGAGCCCACGTCCTGATAGCCCTTCTTCATGCCCTTTTCCCAATAAGGCCCGACTGGCGAGGGGGCCATGCGCCATTTCGGCGTACCGTCGGCGTTCACCACCGGCAAACCCGGCTTGGTCATGTCGGCGGTGAAGGCGGTGTACCAGAAAATTTGTTGGGCGATGTTGCCTTGGGACGGCACCGGGCCGGATTCGGAGAAGGTCATGCCCGCCGCTTCCGGTGGTGCGTAGGCTTTCATCCAGTCCACGTATTTTTGCGTGGCGAACACCGCCGCCGGGCCGTTGGTGTCGCCGCCGCGCGTTACGCTGGAGCCCACCGGGTGGCAGTCCTCCACGCGAATGCCCCACTCGTCCACCGGCAAACCGTTGGGCAGGCCTTTGTCGCCGCCACCGGCCATGGAGAACCAGGCATCGGTGAAGCGCCAGCCCAGGGACGGGTCTTTCTTGCCGTAGTCCATGTGCCCATAGATACGCTTGCCGTCGATTTCCTTGACGTCCTCGCTGAAAAATTTGGCGATGTCTTCATAGGCCGACCAGTTCACCGGCACGCCGAGGTCGTAACCGTATTTTTCCTTGAACTTGGCTTTCAGCTCCGGGCGCTCGAACCAGTCAGCGCGGAACCAATAGAGGTTGGCAAATTGCTGGTCGGGCAATTGATAGATCTTGCCGTCCGGCGCCGTGGTGAAGGAGAGGCCAATAAAGTCCTTGATATCCAGGGTCGGTGAGGTGAAGTCCTTGCCTTCATTGGCCATCAGGTCGGTGATGGATTCAGTTTTGCCATAGCGAAAGTGCGTACCGATCAAGTCGGAATCGTTGACCCAGCCGTCATAGATATTCTTGTCGGACTGCATCTGGGTTTGCAGCTTCTCCACCACGTCGCCTTCCTGCAGCAGGTCGTGGGTCAGCTTGATGCCGGTGATTTCGCTGAAGGCCTTGGCCAGCACCTTGGATTCGTACTCGTGGGTGGTGAGGGTTTCCGACACCACGTTGATCTTCATCCCACGGAACGGTTCCGACGCCTTGATAAACCACTTCAACTCTTCGAGCTGCTGATCGGCCGTCAGCGTGGACGGTTTGAATTCGCTGCCGATCCATTTTTTCGCGGCATCTTCATACGCATCGGCCCAGGCCGTAGCGCTCAAACCGCTGAGGGCCAGTACGGCGGCCAATGAAATGCTATGTCGCAGCTTATTGTTTTTATTCAACATAGAGACCTCCTGGTAGTTTATTCACGGAGCACTAGCCCCAACGCATCACACACAACAGCCACACCAGGGACAGCGCGGTCGCCACCCAGATGCTCCAGCCGGTTACGCCGATCACCAGCAGATGCAGGTAGGCGCTGCCGAGAAGACCGATAAACAAGCGATCACCACGGGTGGTGCTGATCGGCAACAAACCGCGCCGCGGGATACTCGGCGAGCGCAGTTCCCAGGTGGTCATGCCCACCAGCAACAGGCCAATCGCCGCAAAGAACAACGCGGTGGGGGTGGTCCAGGCCATCCATTCCATCATCGACTCCTTTAGACCCGGCCCAGGGCAAAGCCCTTGGCCACGTGGTTGCGAACAAACCAGATCACCAGCATGCCGGGCAGGATGGTCAACACCCCCGCCGCCGCCAGCACGCCCCAATCGATACCCGATGCCGACACCGTACGGGTCATCACCGCGGCGATAGGCTTGGCGTTAACCGAGGTCAGGGTGCGCGCCAGCAGCAGTTCGACCCAGGAAAACATGAAGCAGAAAAACGCGGTGACGCCAATGCCGGAACCGATCAGCGGGATAAAAATCTTCACGAAAAACTTGGGAAAGCTGTAGCCGTCGATGTAGGCGGTTTCGTCGATTTCCTTAGGCACGCCGGACATAAAGCCTTCAAGAATCCACACCGCCAACGGCACGTTGAACAAGCAATGCGCCAACGCCACCGCGATATGCGTATCGAACAGGCCGATAGACGAATACAGCTGGAAAAACGGCAGCAAGAACACCGCCGGAGGCGCCATGCGGTTGGTCAACAGCCAGAAAAACAAGTGTTTGTCGCCCAGAAAGCGATAGCGCGAAAACGCATAGGCCGCCGGCAGCGCCACACTCAGAGAAATCACCGTGTTCAAGCTCACGTAATACAGTGAGTTGAGGTAGCCGGTGTACCAGCTCGGGTCAGTGAAGATCACCTTGTAGTTGGCCAGGGTGAAGTCCTGCGGAAACAGCGTCAGCCCGCCGAGGATTTCGGTGTTGCTCTTGAAAGACATGTTCAGCAGCCAGTAGATCGGCACCAGCAGGAACAGGATGTAGATCAGCAACGGTATGACCTTGCGCTTGCTCATGTTGGCGGCCTCAGCGGTTGGCGTCGGAATGGGTCATGGCGGTGTAGAACAGCCAGGACACCAACAGGATGATCAGGAAGTACACCAGGGAAAACGCCGCCGCCGGGCCCAGGTCGAATTGGCCTACGGCCATCTGGGTGAGGGTCTGACTTAAGAACGTGGTGGCATTACCCGGCCCGCCGCCGGTGAGCACAAAAGGCTCGGTATAGATCATGAAGCTGTCCATGAAGCGCAACATCACCGCGATCAGCAGCACGCTTTTCATCTTGGGCAACTGAATATGTCGGAACACCGCCCAGGCGGATGCACGATCAATCCGCGCGGCCTGGTAGTACACATCCGGAATCGCCCGTAGCCCCGAGTAACACAGCAGCGCCACCAGAGAAGTCCAGTGCCACACATCCATCACCAGCACAGTGACCCAGGCGTCCATGGTGTTGGCGGCATAGTTGTAGCTGATGCCCATGGCGTTGAGGGTTGAACCGAGCAAACCGATATCCGCGCGGCCGAAGATCTGCCAGATGGTGCCCACCACGTTCCACGGAATCAGCAGCGGAATTGCCAGAATGATCAGCACCAGCGATGACCAGCGGCCCTTGGTGGGCATGGTCAGGGCGATGGCGATACCCAGCGGAATTTCGATCAGCAGCACGCAGGCCGAATAGATGAACTGGCGCAGCAACGAGTCGTGCAGGCGCGGGTCGAGCAGCACCTGTTTGTACCAGTCGGCACCGACAAAGTAGCGGCTGGACTGGTCAAAAATGTCCTGCACCGAGTAGTTGACCACCGTCATCATCGGGATCACCGCACTGAACGCCACCAGCAGGAACACCGGCAACACCAGCCACCAGGCCTTGTTGTTCTGCACCTTGTTCATGGCAGCACCTCCAGCAGGTAATCGTCGGCATACACCATCAACCACTGCGTGGGGAAGCTGATCGAGGCTTTGCCTTCCGGCACCGGTTTGTCTTCGGCCAGCCGCACTTTCAACGGCGCGCCGTCGAGGTTGAGGGTGATGATTTTGTAGGTGCCCAGGTCTTCCACATGGATGACGTCGGCCTGCAGGGCGTCGGGGTTGTACTCGTCCCACACGTGAATAAATTCCGGGCGGATGCCGACCTGCAATTTTTTGCAGTCGGTCTCACGGATACGTTGCTGCAATGCCGCGGATAAAGGCAGCAGCGTACCGGCAAAACGCACCCCACCGGCTTCGGCCTGCACTTCGATCAGATTCATCCCAGGGCTGCCGATGAAATAGCCGACAAAAGTGTGGCTTGGCCGCTCGAACAACTCGCGCGGCGTGCCGAACTGCACGATCTGCCCGCCGTACATCACCGCGATCTTGTCGGCAAAGGTCGAGGCTTCGAGCTGGTCGTGGGTCACGTAGACCATGGTGATATTGAACTGCTCGTGGATCTGCTTGAGCTTGCGCCGCAGCTTCCATTTGAGGTGCGGGTCGATCACCGTCAGCGGTTCATCGAACAGGATCGCCGACACGTCGTCGCGCACCAGGCCACGGCCCATGGAGACTTTTTGTTTTTCATCGGCGGTGAGGTTGCGCGCCTTTTTGCTCAGCAGGTTTTGCAGGTCGAGGACTTCAGCAATTTCCTGCACCTTGCTGTGAACTTTCGCTTCGGCCATGCCTTGGTTACGCAGCGGAAAGGCGAGGTTGTCGAACACGGTCATGGTGTCGTACACCACCGGGAACTGGAACACCTGGGCGATGTTGCGTTTTTCCGGGGTAAGTTCGTTGACTACTGTGTGGTCGAACAGCACCTGGCCTTCCGAGGGGCTGAGCAGGCCCGAGATGATATTGAGCAGGGTCGACTTGCCGCAGCCAGACGGGCCAAGCAAGGCGTAGGCACCGCCCTGCTCCCACACGTGGTTCATTTCCCGAATGGCGTAGTCCTCAGGACCGCTGGGTGTAGGGCTGTAGCTGTGGGCGAGGTTCTGCAAATGAATCTCGGCCATCAGGCAACCCTCGCGACACGGCGCCCGGGTGCCTGGACCAAACGGCCCTGACCATCGAACACAAACAGTTTATGGGTGGGGATATACACGCGGATCGGTGCGTCGACGTCGTACTCATGCACCCCCGGCAGGTGCAGCACCAGCAGGAAGTGTTCGCTGCGCACATGCAGGAAGGTTTCCGAGCCGCTGATCTCCGCGACCTCCACGGTCACCGCCAGCTCCAGGTCATCGTCGTTGCTCGGCACAAGGCTGATATGGCTGGGGCGCACGCCAAAGCGGAACTCGCCTTCGCCGATGGGGCGCAGGTCGACGTTCAGCGGGAAGTGCACGACATCGGCGAAGCTCACTTCATTGCCGCTGATACGCCCGGGCATCAGGTTGATCGGCGGTTCGGAAAACAGCTCGGCCGCCAGCACGGTCTGCGGCTGGTGATACACCTCGGCGGCCTTGCCGCTTTGGATCACCCGGCCTTCGTGGAGGATGGTGGTGGTGCCGCCCAGGGCCAGCGCCTCGTTGGGCTCGGTGGTGGCATAGATCGCGATGGTGTGGCGGGCCTTGAACAGTTCGCGCATTTCCTGACGCAGTTCTTCACGCAGCTTGTAGTCCAGGTTCACCAGCGGCTCATCGAACAGGATCAACTCGGCATCTTTCACCAACGCGCGGGCCATGGCCGTGCGCTGCTGCTGGCCACCGGACAGTTCGAGTGGGTGGCGCTGGAGGAATTTCTCGATGCGCAGCATCTTCGCGGTTTCCAGCACTTTGCTCTGGATCAGCTCGTTGGACACACCGGCCTGGCGCAACGGCGAGGCGATGTTTTCGAACACGGTCATGGTCGGGTAATTGATGAACTGCTGGTAGACCATCGACACGTTGCGCAGGCGCACCGGCTTTTGCGTGACATCCACGCCATTCATCAGGATGCGCCCGCTGTCGGGCTTGTCCAGGCCAGCCATCAGGCGCATCAGGCTGGTCTTGCCGGACAGGGTACGGCCGAGCAATACGTTGAAGGAACCGGCTTCAAAACGCAGGTTGGCGTCGTCGATCCAGGTTTGGCCTTCGACGACGCGGGAGACATGTTCCAGGGTCAATGACATGACACGCCCTTTTTATTATTGGAATGAATCTGGCAACGATGCAGAGCGAGTTTCGTGCCAGAAGCGGCAGGTGGTTGATCTGCAAGGAAATGGGCGCAATACGCTGTTCAGGCGTGAACACAACTGAACAACCGAGGCTGAACAACTGAACAGGCGCGAGGTTGACAATGAACAGTTCTGAACAACAATTGATCGGCGACACAGATCTAAATTTTTGAACCTGTTCCTCCAGGTAGCGTTTGCAAGACTCCATAACAATAAAAAGAAGGTCGCCCTCATGGCCGAACCCCTGGCTCACGACACCCTTATCCAGGATTCCTGGCGCCGTTGCCGCGCATTTGGCCTGGACCACCAGAGCACACCGAGCTTCGACCAACTGCCTGCCGAAGGCATCAGCCAATTGCTGGAAAGCCAGCATTCCCTGGTGCAAACCACCCATCAGGAAGTGCTGCCCTACTACGAAAACATCCTGAGCAATTCCAACTGCCTGATCATGCTGGCCGACAACGAGGGCCAGGTCCTGACGTCGTGGGGCACCCAGCGGTTTATCGAGCCGAAACTGGCGCGGGGGTTCAATGCCGGCGCCAGTTGGCGGGAGCGCTCCAGCGGCACCAATGCCATCGGCACTGCGCTGGCGTGTGCCCAGGCGGTGCATATCGAGCACGACGAACACTTCCTTAAAGCCAACCGTTTCATGACCGGCTCGGCGGCGCCGATCTTCGATGCCCAGCGCGAAATCATTGCGGTGCTGGATGTGTCCAGCGACAGCTACCTGCCGCCCTCCCACACCCTGGGCATGGTCAAGATGATGAGCCAGACCGTGGAAAACCGGCTGATCCTCAACCTGTTTCGCGGCGAGCATTTTCAACTGACCTTCAACACCGGCCTGAACAACCTCGACAGCCAATGGGCGGGCCTGCTGATCTTTGATGAAAGCGGCCAGGTGCTGTCGGCCAACCGCCGCGCCGATAACTTGCTGGGCATCAGTTTGTCGCGGGTGCTGATCGACAGTTTGTTCAAGGTGTCGTTGCTGGAATTGCTCAATCAGCCGGAGGGGCTGCCCTTCTCCCTGCAGGCGGCCGGGCGCAACCGGTTCCAGTGTTTATTGAAGCGGCCAAGGAAAATGCCGGTGCAGGCGCGCGTCTTCAGTGAACCCAAGCCCAGCGCTCCACCCCCGGCGACGCCGGCCCCGATCAGTCTCAAGACCCTGCACTTTGGCGACACCCGTGTTGAAAAAGCCGTGCGCCAGGCCGAGCGGTTACTGGAAAAGGACATTCCACTGCTGATCCACGGCGAGACCGGCGTGGGCAAAGAGGTCTTCGTCAAAGCCCTGCACCAGGCCAGTTCGCGCAGCCGGCAGGCGTTTATCGCCGTGAACTGTGCGGCGATTCCGGCCGAGCTGGTGGAATCGGAGCTGTTCGGCTACGAAAAAGGCGCCTTCACCGGCGCCAACCAAAAAGGCAGCATCGGCCTGATCCGCAAAGCCGATAAAGGCACCCTGTTTCTCGACGAAATTGGCGATATGCCGCTGCCGACCCAAGCCCGCTTGCTGCGCGTATTACAGGAACGCTGCGTACAACCGGTGGGCAGCAGCGAGCTGTTCCCGGTGGACTTGCGGATCATTTCCGCCACTAACCGTGCGCTGCGCGAATGGGTGCAGGCCGGGCGCTTTCGTGAGGATCTGTTTTACCGCATCGGCGGCCTGACCCTGGAATTACCGCCATTGCGCGAGCGCACCGACAAACAGGCGCTGTTCCAGCAGTTGTGGCAGCAACACCGCGAACCGACCCAGTGGGCCGGGCTGAGTGCCGAGGTGCTGGCACTGTTTGAGCAGCACCCGTGGCCGGGGAATTTGCGTCAGGTCAGCAGTGTGTTGCAGGTGGCGCTGGCGATGGCCGAGGAACAGCCGGTGCGCCCGGAGCATCTGCCGGATGATTTTTTTGTTGATCTGAAAGGGCCGACGCCGTTGCCCACCCATGAGTTTCTGGATGACAACACCGACCTGACACAACGCCTGAAGGCGGCGGGCGGGAATATTTCCCACCTCGCGCGGGAACTGGGGGTCAGTCGCAATACGCTGTACAAGCGCTTGCGGCAGAACGAAGCCTGATCGACAGCGGTTTGACCACCACCCGCCAATCGGTGAAAGGCTCCACCTCGACCGGCAAGTTATCCGCCAATGCCACAATTACCGCCAGCCGGGCAGCGCTCGCCACAACGGTGCTTAACGCCAGCTCCATGACACGCCGGTGTAAATGCCCCGACCGTCGGCCGGCGTGGATCGCGCAACATCCATCCCCTTGTCGTCGTAACCCGGTGTGACGGTGTTGGCATAGCGCCGGTTAGTGAGGTTGCGCAGGTCGACCCAGGCCTGCCAGTCCTGTTTCGGTGCGTCGTAGCCGAACGTGGCGCCGAGTGTGGTGTAGGCCGCAGCAAAGTAGGAATTGGCGTAGTCCACCGCCACCCGCGATGCATGCTCGGTGTTGAGGCTGGTGTAGAAACCGGTCGGATGGCTGTAGCGCAGTTGCGCCTGGTAGTAATGTTTGGGGATGCCCGGCAAGGTGTTGTCGCCGAAACGGTCATCGTTGCGGTAGTGGAAGTCGCTGAAGGTGTAGGCCTGGCGCAGGGCAAGCTGGCCGTTGCGACCACCGTCCCACAGTGGGCTGAGCAGGCCCAGTTCCACGCCTTGATGCACGGTCGGGCTGGCGTTGGACTCGGCAACAATCGCACTGCTGTTGGCGGTTTGGGCCTGGGTTTCGACCGTGAGCAATTCGTGGCGCACTTCGGAGCGGTACAGCGCCAGGTCCCACTGGCCGAACCACTGCTCACCCCGCCCGCCGACCTCCAGGGTGGTAGCGGTCTGATTGCGCAAACTCACGCCTTCGCGTTGCAAACCGGTGGCCGGGCCGCTGCCGTTGGGAAAGTATTTGTTGGAACCCCAGATCATCGACCACGCATGCGGCGGCTCGACCGAGCGGCTCAGGTTGCCGTACACCTGCAATTGCGGGGTGAAGTCATACCGCAGGCCAATGCGTGGCGCGTAGTCCCAATCATGTTGACTGAGCGGCGCCTGGCCTTCGGGATAGGTGACCTGGGTTTCGCGGCGCGTGTAGATCGCGGCCAGGCCAGTGGTCAGCCACAGGTCCGGGACCAATTCCAGTTCGTTGCCGACATGCAGCACGCTGTCGGAGCCCAAATAGCTGTAGTCGCGAGTCTTGGTGCCGGGGGCATAGGGCGCGGTGTTACCGGCTGGGGTACGCACGTATTCAGAGGCGCCGTTGTTCGGCATCGCCTGGGTGGTGCGCAGGCCAATCGTGGTGTTGCTGTCGTGGCCGAACAGACTGTCCTGGCGGAGGTAGTTGAGGGTGCCGCTGACGTCGGTGTAGGCGACTTTCAGGCGGTTGGTGCCCTCGCGCAGGTCCATCGGGTAGTCGTGATAGGCCAGCCCGACTTCGACGCGCGAATGATCGTCCAGCTGCAAGGTGGTCTTGTTGGCGATCCAGGTCGAGCCGGGCTGCAGGCGTTTGGAGTCGCGGGCGGCATTCAGGCTGTTGGCGGCGCTCGGGTCGTGACGGATCTGGTAGCGCGTCAGTTTGCCGGGTGAGTCGTTGGTGGTTTCGCGGTAGCGAAAATAGAAACGCGTCTCCAGGTCCGGGTTGAAACGGTAACCGAAGTTGGCCGCGACGCCCTTGCCGGTGCCGGCGCTCTGGTGCTGGTAGCCGTCGGATTCGGAGTCGGTGAGGCTGATGTAGTTGTCGGCGTCCCCCAGCACCTGGCCGGAACTGATCTCGCGCTGGGCATAGCCGCGGCTGCCTGCTTCATAACGTACTTGCAGCTTGGGCGCGTCATAGCCGGTATGGGTGATGTAGTTGACCGAGCCACCCAGGGCCAGCGCGCCCTGATCAAAGCCGTTGGCGCCACGCTGCACCTCGACGCGGCTTTGCCACAGTGGGTCCTTGAGCTCGTAGGGTGTGCCGCCCGGGCCGGTCAGCGGCAAACCGTCGAACATTTCATACAGCCCGGAGGCATGGGCGCCGGGGCTGCGGTTCAATCCGGAACCGCGGATAGAGAGCTTGACCCCTTCATTGTTCGCCGCCTTGGCGTAAACCCCGGGCTGGTACTTGAACACATCTTCGTTAGTGCTCACCCGGCCCTGTTGCACGCTGCTCATGTCGATGTAGTTGGTGCCACCGGGCACGCTTTTCAGCTGCGCCTGGGCCACTTCGCCCGCGCTGGCTTCGCTGCTGGTGACTTCGACGGGCGCCAGTTGCAGTGTCTCGGCGTGCGCCAGTGAACTGAGGGTCAAGGCGGCGAAAAGGAGCGGAGGTTGGCGCAACAGCATGGTCAGGTCCTTGGAATTCAGGGGCGTGACAGGCAGGGGGCATATTGCTGCCCATCACGCGAACAGTGATGGGAAGCCAGGCACGCTCACCAGGTCACGCCTTATTGACGGACCAGACCCTTCCCACAACCGCGTCAGACCGGGTTTGCTTTTTAAGTCCAAAATCGAATTAACACATGCGAACTCAGTATTTAACGAAATAACAGCCACGCATTATTGTTGAACCCCTGAGTCACCCACGACCCACGAGATCGCCCCCATGCCAACATCCGCCACCGTCATCGACTTCACCCTCCACCGTAAACGCCGCCAGGCGCGCGCAGCGGCCGAGTTGATGTGGGCGATCTACGCAGCGCGTGCAGGGCTTGCGGTGGTTGCCGCACAGGCGGCGACGCCCAGCGATACTCGCCGGGCGTAAAACCGATGAATTTTCTGCAGGTGCTGGCCGAACCCTCCGAACCGCTTCCAAAGCCTGGCCTGGATGACGACGACACCAGCCTGTGTGTGGCGCAGAACCTGCAACGGCTGCGCAGCAAACGCTACCTTTCCCTGGACGGCCTCGCACGCGCCTGCGGCGTCAGCCGGGCGATGCTGGCGCAGATCGAGTCCGGCCGCAGCGTGCCGTCGATCAAGGTGCTGTGCAAAATCGCCAAGGGTTTGAAGGTGTCGGTGGCGGCGTTCCTGGAAGATCGCGCCTTTGAAGGCGTCGAGGTGTTGCCGGCGCAACACAGCAAACGCCTGGTGAGTGCCGACGGTGCGTTTGTCAGCCGCGCGTTGTTTCCCTACGACACGGCGCGCCAGTCCGAATTCTACGAGATCCGCCTGCGCGCCCTCGGCGAGGAAGTCTCCGAAGGCCACGGCCCCGGCATCCAGGAAAACCTGGTCGTGGCCCAAGGCGTATTGGAAGTCAGCGTCAACGACGAGCGCTACCTGCTCTCCACCGGCGACTCGATCCTGTTCTATGCCGACCAGCCCCACCGCTACCGCAACCCTGCGGACAGCGAGGCGGTGGCGTTCCTGGTGATCACCTACCCGGAACGGCTGGACTGAATGCAAAACGCCCCGATTAATCGGGGCGTTTTTTATTCTGCGGGATCTATCAGCAGGTGCAGCACATCATCGGCATGCCGTTGCAGCTCATCATCATCGGCATGGCGCAGTCGTTCATCAGCTTGTTCATCAGCATGCAGCAGTTTTCCATCATGGCCATGCTCATGCCCGGCATCGGCATCATTTTGCACTGCATGCTGTCGCCCATCAGGGTGCATTCCATCATGCACTTCATCATCGGCATCGACATGCCCATTGCCATCATCGGCATGTTCATGTCCGTCATCATCTTCATGGCCTCGGCCGACATGCACATCATCGACATATTGGCGCACTGCATCATCATCGGCATGCCGCAGTTCATCATCATCGCCATCATCTCGGCGTTGGTCTTGAACTGAGCCATGTCCATACCGGCCGCCGGCTTCAGGGTGCACATCATGGCGTCGCCAGCCATTTCGCACTGCAGGGTAGTCATCATCATCGGCATGCCCATCATCGGCATCATTGGCATGGAGGTGTTCATCGGCATCTGCATTGCGTTCATCATGTTCGAAACTCCGTAATCGACAGGAAAGGGCTAAGTTCTGGCGCCGATTCTAGAGACGCCCGGCGCAGGCGCAAGACGACGGCAGAGCAGCAGGAATGGCTGTTCGGCAGCACGCTTGGTTGGTCAACACAGCTGTGCGCACCGCGATAACAGACAAACGGATGCATCAACGTATGTAGCCACCGCTACAACCGCATAAACGCCGCAGTGGATATTCGATTCAGGCCTTGAGACCAATCTTAAGGAAATAAACGATCTAACCCGCTCAAGAAATCAGGCCCTTGGCCTCGTGTGTGAGAGGTTCCAGCGCCTGCATGAAGTCATCCGCCTCCGTCCCCGGCGGGAACCTGAACCCATACATCTCATCGCAAGCCAAAATGCGCGCGAGGGTGTCGCGCAGCTGCAACTCGCTCGGCGCGTTACGCAGCAGTTTCTGTGCAGGCAATAACAACTCAGCGCGAACACCTTGGGCGCTCGCGACGTCGATGACCGCAAAGAGGATAAATCGCAGGCGAACTTCGCGATCAGTAGACCAAACCGTTTTTCGCTTACCCAAGGTAGGCACTCATCGTCAAGAAAAGTCCGAGGCTATTGCCGACCCAGGGTGTGTTTCAAGCGCAGGGGCCTAACATAGGCCGTTTCCTACATGGGAAAGGGAAACACCGCACTGCCTGATCCAGCCACGCGTCACTGCACCGGCAGGAAGTTCATCAGCAGCAGGCTCTGCGCGTAATTGAGCGCGACACGTCGGTAACGCTCATCGAGCATCTGGGCGAGCAGGTCCAGACGCGCCACCACCTTGCCAAACTCAACGGCAAAACTGAGGTTGCTGCCCTCCTCTGATAGTTCATTGGAAAACAGCAGCAAGACGCCGTTGGCATCCTGACGCTGGCTGAGCAGCCAGGTGGCTTTCTCGATATTGCGCGCGGCGTTGCTGACAAATTGCGGGTTGATCGAGTCAGTCATATAAAACTGGGTGCGACCGCCGTGAGCCGTCACCAGCATGCTGCCGATCGCATAGATGAACGCCCCGACGCGATCGCCGCGAAATTCCGGGCCCAATGAATAGCTCAAAGCGGCCAGGTCATGGCGGTCCCCCAAGGCAGGCAGTGACTGACGGCTCTCGATGGCCTGGCGGATTGCCCGCGCAGCAGTCACCGCGTCCGGGTAGCCCGATTGACGCCACTGGTTGGGGTTGCGCAGGTAGAGCTTGTTCATCAGCAGATACAGGCTTTGCAGGTTGTCACGCATGCTCAGGGTTGCCATGCGATCGACACTGGTTTGAAAGAATTCATCGGGTTTGCCATCGCTGAACTGCCTGGCGATATCGCGCCCCTGTTGCTGGCTGCAACCGGTCGAACTGAATATAAACACCGCTGCAAACAGCAGCGGCCATCGGCTGATAAAAGCTATAAACGTTGGATCCATCGGCACCGGGTCTGGCTGCTGTCCACGCGCTGAATGAGCGTGGTCGTGACAGGAATAGATCAGGAGAATGAAAAAAAGTGCGGCACGCAGGCTTGGATCAGCAAAGGCCTACAGGCTGGGGGAACGTCATTAAGCGTGCAATCCTCTTGAATACTTGCCTGATCCTGCGAGTTATCGATAACGGGATAGATAGGCCTTGCACCGTGGTCTAGAGTGCAACGATGGGCAACTTATAAGAAAAGCCACATCAACCGATGATCAGCAGGTGAACCATGCAATTACGTATCAACCAAAAAGCCTATGAGGTCGATGCCGACGCCGACACGCCGTTGCTATGGGTGATCCGCGATGACCTGGGGATGACCGGCACCAAGTACGGCTGCGGCCTGGCCCAATGTGGCGCCTGCTCGGTACTGGTGGACGGTAATGTCGTGCGTTCCTGCGTCACGCCGGTGGCCGCAGTGGTCGGCCGCGAGGTCACTACCATCGAGTCGATTGAAACCGATGACGTGGGCAAGCGCGTGGTCGCGGCCTGGGTCGAGCACCAGGTGGCGCAATGCGGTTACTGCCAATCCGGTCAGGTGATGGCCGCTACCGCGCTGCTCAAGCACACCCCTGCGCCCACTGATGCGCAGATTGAAGCCGCCATGATCAACCTGTGCCGCTGTGGCACCTACAACGCCATCCGCACGGCCGTGCACGACCTGGCCGCCCAACCTGCCAGGACGGAGAGCGCCTGATGAATACGCGCAACGAAATACTCGATGCGCCATTGGGCGAACCGGTCAATCTGTCGCGCCGGCGTTTTCTGGCCAGCACCGCCGTCGGTGCGCTGGTCATAGGTTTCGGCCTGCCACTGGGCGCGTCCAGGGCTTACGCCGCCACGGCCGGCCCGGCAGAACGCGGGACCCAGGTGCCGGCATTTCTCGAGATTCGCCCGGACGGCAGCGTGCGCCTGCTCAGCCCCTTCATGGAAGGCGGCCAAGGCACCCACACCGCCATGGCGCAGATCGTCGGCGAAGAACTGGATGCCGACCCCGCCACCTTCGTGGTCGAGGCCGCACCGCCCGGCGAAGCCTATGTGGTGATGGAAAACGGTATGCGCATCACCGGTGGCAGCATGTCCATCCGCATGAGCTACCCGACCATGCGCCGCCTCGGCGCCCTGGCCCGCGCCATGTTGCTGCAGGCCGGTGCCGAGCAATTGGGCGTGCCCGTGGCCCAACTGACCACACAGCCCGGCCGCGTCGTACACGCTGCTTCCGGCCGCTCGCTGGGTTACGGTGAGTTGGCCGGTCGTGCCCTGGACATGCCGGTGCCCGACCCGGCCACGATTACACTGCGCGACCCCAGCCAGTTCCGCTGGATCGGCAAGCCGGTGAAACGTCTGGATGCCTACGACAAATCCACCGGCAAGGCGCAATACAGCATCGACCTCAAGGTAGACGGCATGCTCCACGCCGCCGTCCAGCACGCGCCACGCCTGGGCATGACCGTCGGCAGCCTGCGCAACCAGACACAGGTCGAGGCCATGAAAGGCGTGCACTCGGTTCACCAACTGCCAGGTGCAGTGGCGGTCGTTGCCGAACGCTGGTGGCATGCCAAGCGGGCGGTGGAGGCGATCCAGGTGGAATGGCTGGAAGCGGCTGCCGGTTCGACCGTGCGCGCGATGCCCGCGGACTTCTCCAGCGACAAGTACCGCGACTTCCTCGCCGCCCAACAGGGCCCGGCCCGTGACGACGAGAACGAAGGCGATGTGGCCGGCGCGCTGGCCAACGCCAAGACCAAAATTGAAGCGACCTACCACAACCAATACCTCAACCACGCTCAGCTGGAGCCCCCTTCAGCCCTGGCGCGTTTCAACCCCGACGGCTCGCTGGAGGTGTGGTTGCCCAACCAGGCACCGGATATGTTCCGCGCCGACATGGCCAAGCGCACCGGGCTCTCCATTGAACAAATCACCCTGCACTCGCCGCTGCTGGGCGGTTTTTTTGGCCGGCATTTCCTGTATGACTCGGCCAACCCCTACCCGCAGGCCATCGCCTTGGCCAAAGCGGTAGGCCGCCCGATCAAACTGATCTGGAGCCGCGAAGAAGAGTTCCTGCGCGACGTGTTGCGCCCGGTCGCTGTGGTCAAGTTCCGCGCTGCGCTGGACGACAAAGGTTTGCCAGTGGCCATTGAGGCGGTCAGCGCCACCGAAGGCCCCTCCGAAGCCATCGCCGGCAAACAGGGCGAAAAACTCGACCCCACGGCGCTCGAAGGGTTGTCGGGCAAGTCCTACGCCATCCCCAACAAACGCATCGCGCAGATCTACGTCAAGGGCCCGGCCATGCTCGGCTACTGGCGTTCGGTGGGCAATTCGCTGAATGACTTTTTCTACGAAGCGTTCCTCGACGAACTGGCCGACAAAGGCGGCCACGACCCCTACGAGCTGCGCCTGCACCTGCTGCGCGACAACAAGCGGCTGACCACCCTGCTGCAAGCGGCGGGCGATTTGTCCGGTGGCTGGAAACGTGGCCCCTACACGGCCGAGGACGGCACGCGTCGGGCACGGGGCGTGGCCATGGCCTCGCCGTTCGGCTCGCACGCGGCGGTGATCGCCGAAGTGTCGATCGAAAGCGGCCAGGTCAAGGTGCACCATATCTGGGAAGCCATTGACCCGGGCAGCATCGTCAACCCGGCAATCGTCGAGGCGCAGGTCAATGGCGCCGTGGCCTTGGGCTTATCTCAAACGTTGCTGGAGGAAGCGGTGTACGTGGATGGCAAACCACGGGCGCGCAACTACGACCTGTACCCGATCCTGCCGGCTTCGCGTATGGCGCAGGTGCATGTACGGATTGTCGAGAGTGGCGAAAAGATGGGCGGCATCGGTGAACCGCCGTTACCCGCAGTGGCGCCAGCCGTGGCCAATGCGGTGGCGCACCTGACCGGCCAGCGTATCCGCAGCTTGCCATTGAGCCGATACACCTTCAGCTAACCGACAGGGAACGCCCATGAACAACCGACGATTGGCTGCAACCGCAGGCTGGCTGGCGCTGGCCTGCGCGGTCATAGCCGCACTGCTGGCGTGGTACGTCACCCGCCAGCCCGCCTCACCGCTCGAACACGAACAAATTACCAGCTTCGACCCGGCCCTGGTCAGCCGTGGCGAGTACGTTGCCCGCCTCAGCGACTGCGTGGCCTGCCACAGCCTGCCGGGCAAGGCGCCGTTCGCCGGCGGCCTGGAGATGGCCACCCCGCTGGGCGCCATTCACGCCACCAACATCACCCCGGACCGCGAAACCGGTATCGGCGCCTACACCGCAGCCGACTTCGACCGGGCGGTGCGCCACGGTGTTGCGCCGGGCGGCCGACGGCTCTACCCGGCCATGCCGTACCCGTCTTATGCCAAGCTCAGCGATGATGACATGCGCGCGCTGTACGCGTTTTTCATGAAAGGCATAGAACCGGCCAAGCAGCCCAACATCCCTAGCGACATTCCCTGGCCGCTCAACCTGCGCTGGCCCATCGCGCTGTGGAACGGGGTGTTCGCGCCGAACGCCACCTACGCCGCCAAACCCGGCGAGGATGCGCTGTGGAACCGTGGCGCGTATATCGTCCAGGGCCCGGGCCACTGCGGCAGTTGCCACACGCCACGCGGCCTGGCCTTCAACGAGAAGGCGCTGGACGAGTCCGGCGCGCCGTACCTCGCCGGCGCGTTGCTCGACGGCTGGTACGCGCCGAGCCTGCGCCAGGACCCCAACACCGGATTGGGCCGTTGGAGCGAGCCTGAAATCGTGCAGTTCCTCAAGGTCGGGCGCAACAAACATGCGGTGGTCTACGGCTCGATGACCGAAGCGTTCAACAACTCCACGCAGTTCATGGCCGATGAGGACCTGGCCGCGATCGCGCGTTACCTCAAGTCACTGCCCGGCGACCCGCAGCGTGACGGCACGGCCTGGCAGTACCAGGCCGTGGCCGCCGACGCGCGCCCGGACATCCCCGGTGCCCACACCTACGCGACCCGCTGCGCGTCCTGCCATGGCCTCGACGGCAAGGGCCAACCCGAGTGGATGCCTCCCTTGGCCGGCGCCACCTCGGCACTGGCAAAGGAAAGCGCCTCGGCGATCAATATCACCCTCAACGGCTCGCAACGCGTGGTCGCCGCCGGTGTACCGGACGCCTACCGCATGCCGGCGTTTCGTGAACAACTGTCCGACCCGGAAATCGCTCAGGTGTTGACCTACGTGCGCAGCACGTGGGGCAACCACGGTGGCGCGGTCGACGCACAGGCGGTCGGCAAGCTGCGCGGGCATACCGACCCGGCCAGCAGCAGTCCGATTATTCTGCACATGCGCTGAAAAAGGCGTTCAACTCGCCGTCAGGTCAACCGAAAAACAACACCCATTCGGTTGCCTGGTGGTGAGTTCAACCCGCCACTGCTGGGTGCTGCAAATACGCTGCACCAACGACAGGCCAAGCCCCAGCCCTTCTCCCCGGCTGTGTTCACCTCTGACAAAGGGCTGGAACATCGCCTCGCGCTTGTGATCGGGAATGCCAATGCCGCTGTCCTCCACACGAAAACCGTGCTCGCTCAAGGTCAGTCGAATAAAGCCGCTGTCGGTGTAGTGCCAGGCATTACGCAGCAGGTTGCCCATAACCGACTGCAACAGCGTCAGGTTGTACTCCACGGGTGAGGTGTGTTCGCTTTCATAAATGAACTCGAGGCCTTTTTCGCGAATCATTCGCCCCCAGATTTCCACCAGGCCATCCGCCACGTCCTTCAACGTTGCTTGAGCGCCATGGCCCTGGGCACCCGAGGCCCGCGCCAGCATCAGGAAGGTGTCCACCAGTTGCCGCATCTCATCGGTGGCACGCGCAATCCGGCCCACCTGGGCCACCGAACGTTGATCCAGCGAAGGGTCACCGAGCAACAATTCGCAGGAGCTGGCCAAGACCATCAGCGGTGTGCGCAGCTCGTGGCTGACGTCACTGGTGAACAGTTTTTCCCGGCTCAACGCATCGCGCAGGCGCCCCAGGGTCTTGTCGAAGGACAGGGCCAACTCCCCCACTTCATCCACGGCGTAATCCGGATGCAACGGCGGGGCTACATCCAGCAACTGGTCGCGATGACGCACTTGCCGCGCCAGGCGTACCACCGGCGCCATCACGCGGCGCGCCAACAAGCGGCCCAGCAGGACCGCCAACAGAATGCTCAGGATAAAACCCACCGCCACCGCGCCGAACAGCACACGCTCACGTTGCTTAAAGCTTTCCTGGTTGCGCATCAGCACGTATTGGCGCCCATCGACCACCTGAGACACCGCGTAGTAGGCCCGCCCCTGATAGTCGACCTCCTGGAAACCCGGCGCCAGCTCGGTCAGCAACGGGTCGAGCGCCAGGTCACCCTGCTCACCCTGGGCGAAAAACAATTCGCCTTTGCCCGGGCGGTGGCTCCAGCTGGCCGTGTCATCCTGGCGCAACAGGCGGTTCAACCCGCTGCCGAGGTCGGCGCTGGTGAGTTTGTATTCGACCACATGCACGGTGGCGATAATGCCCGCTGCAAACACGCCCGCCACGAAGGCGCTCATCAGCGCAAACACAATCACGATCCGTTTCGTCAGGCTGTGCCTGAAGTCCATTGCCATACGGGGTCCCACGGCTGTGTTCAACCTGAAATACCTGCTGAGTCGGGTAATGCCTTTCGACGCCGACGTTCGAACCAAAGATAGACCACGGACGTCGTGTAGCGCGTAAGCACCTGCGAAACCGCAAGCCCGCCACTCTCGCCATACCCCGCCGTGGGTACAATTCAGAACCGGCGTTATACCCGAACGCCTACGGCAGCGCACTCAGCAACACTGCCAGCGAGGTTATAAGCGTTGATGCAGTGCCTGGGTGTCGGGTGGAGAGGCGATTGAACAGGGCAGCCGGCTCGCGATAGGGGCTGATTTGTCGAGCAATAACCGTAGGCTACCAGCCGTACAAGACAGTCCAGAGGATACAGCCAGCAATCCATGCCATCCCAAAATTAAACGGCCACAACGCCCAACGCCTGAGGGACAAGGGGACGGACGCCAGTTCAGCCTCGGTCACATTCCCTCTTTTGACGTGCATTTTAGGCATTCCCAACAGTTCAGTGATCACGAGCATGCGATGAAACCTGTCGATATGCTTATTTCTGCCCCAAAACCGTTTGTTGTCGCAGACCAGCTTGTTCTCGCTGAAGCAGCTTTCCAGCGCGTCGAGCTTTGTGCATTCAGCATATAAAGTGAGCCCTGAGCCAACCAGCGCCCCAGCAAATAAAAAGATTGCCAGGATGAGTTGAAAATCCATGCTTAAGTGCCCTCTGGCTGAAAGATCAAATCACCGTCGATCTGTTCGATTTGCCCGCTCAGAAATGCACCGCCAGAGCCCAAGAAGTCACCTCCTGCATACCCTCCCGCAGCGCCGCCGATCACTGCGCAGGCCAGCGCACCGTTTCCTTTAGCCACGACGCCCAAAAAAACCTCACAGCCGCGACGGGCTAATTGCGCGCCCAGCTTCCCTCCCCAATGAGCCCCCGCCACGCCGCCCACCAACTTCCCCGTCTCCACATACTTCGCCCGCCGACACTGCGCCTCCCGCCCCTGCACACACGCCTCCTTGATCTCCAACCCTGTCACGCCCACGTCCAGTCCCAACCCCACATAGGTCCCCTTCCCCAACCACTTCGACATCTGCGCAATGTCCCGCGTCCGCTGCGCATACCCGGCGATCTCGCCCTTATGCAGATAGCTTTTGGTTGAAATGCCCAACACCTTCTTCAACGCCTGATTGCCCTGTAACCCGGTGCCAAATCGCGCCGCGCCTTGCAATTGGGCGTCCAGCAGGCCGAACAAAGCCTTACGCTGGCGTAAAAACGCCTTACGATCCAAGCCACCGCTTTTAAGACGCTGATGCAGCCGCTCAATCTCCTCCAGCGTATGCGCCACTTCGTCCAGGTGCCGCGCCCACGCCGATGTCGCGCTGCCCACGCCCAACGAGCCATACCCCAGAAAGCTTTGCAGCAGGTCGTAGTTGTTGACCACTTGGGTTCCGGCGCCAGCGTCCAGCTCCCGACGAATCACCTCGGCCTGGCGCATCAGCCAGGCCTCCTCCCTCGAACAGCTCACGCTGTAGGTATCGGGCACAATTACCAACTGCCCCGGCGTCACCAGCCCAGGGCGCAGGTGCCGGTTCAACACGTCGAAATGATCGGAGCGCGGTCGACTCAGGGCGCCGTCCATCAACCGGGATTTCAAGCTGTGGTAGTCCGTCGTGCGCTCATTGATATAGCCCTGCGCCATGCCTCACATCCCTGGATGCAATGAAGATGGCGTCGGAATATAAGCAAGCGAATACGCCCTGGACACAAACCCGGGAAGGCCGAGCAACATTTGGGAAGTTGCCTACATCGCGGGGAAGCAGCGCCTACAAAAAAGCCACTTACCGCCACGGTTTTAGGGCCTTGGGGTTCGGTGTAGAGCCCACGATGTGTGGATATCAATGGCAATCACAGGCAAGCCTGCTGCCCTATTTTAGGGGTCGGGTTAGTGGCATTTGGTCATGGTTTGTAAAGGGCCAGCAAGGCGTGTCTCTTTAAATTGCAGGACGTTTCCTAGACAATCCCTGCCGCCTTGTGCCTGTTGGAATCGATGACTAGTCTGCGGTCCGTCACTGCTCATCAGTGATCGGGTTTAGTCGCTCGGGTCTTACATGGCGCATGGTCCTCCATGAAGTTTTATGGTGGCTGTGCGTAGGGCACCTTCGGGTGCGCCGGTTTTCCATGTGACCGGTCGACTAACCTGCGTACAGCCGCCACCCTCGTTTAGTCGCGGTGGGTGTCAGCTCCAATCATGTGGAGTTACACAATGAAAAAAACCGTCCCCGATCCACCCCGCCATTCCACCAAAGACCGCGCCGCCTTCAATCGCGCCATCGAGCATTACCTGCCCACCCAAGGTGTTCAAATCGAAGACCTGAGCTTCGAAGATGCCCTGCTCTACACCGCCAGTGTGCTCGACAGCGCGTCTGCCACGGCGCTCAATTGCAGTGAACTGCTGACGAGTCCCGAGCGGGCGAAGATTCTGGCGGTGTGGCATTTGCTGGAGCTTGCCAAGACCACCGTGGATCGCTCCATCGAGTGCCTGAACCCCGCGCCTCTTCCCGCCTAAACTCAGTTAGGCCCTGTGGGAGCTGGCTTGCCTGCGATAGCGATACATCAGTGAAAAATCCGCCAACTGACCCGCCGCCATCGCAGGCAAGCCAGCTCCCACAGTTGATTTGCGTCATTTGATAACGCTCATCACGTTTATTTACCGTTTATTTGACGTATTTTTCTCATTTCTGGCTCTACATTCGCCGCGCGCAAACATGCAAATGATTCCTATTGGTCCAGTCTCAATCGACCTCTCACGGGTTTCCCGTGCATTCATAAAAACCGGAGCGTTCAGCGTATGGCTTCCCGTCTACCTTCTTTCTTCACTAAAGCCCTGCTCGCCACCGCACTGCTCGGCGCCGGGTCTGTGTATGCCGCCGACTCCGTGGGCATCGTGGTGTACAACGCCCAGCACGAAAGCCTCACCAAGGCCTGGGTTGAAGGGTTCACCCAGGAAACCGGGATTCCGGTGACCATACGCAACGGCGACGACACCGAGATGGGCAACCAGATCGTGCAGGAAGGCGCGGCCTCCCCGGCTGACGTGTTCCTCACCGAGAACTCCCCGGCCATGGTGCTGGTGGACAACGCCGGACTATTCGCGCCGGTGGCGCCAGCCACCCTGGAACAAGTGGACGCCGCCTACCGCCCGGCCCACGGCAAGTGGTTGGGCATTGCCGCGCGCTCCACGGTATTTGTGTACAACCCAAGCAAATTGAAAGAAGCCGACCTGCCGAAATCCCTGCTGGACCTTGCCTCGCCAAGCTGGAAAGGCCGCTGGGCCGCCTCCCCGGCCGGTGCCGACTTCCAGGCCATCGTTGCCGCTGTGCTGGAATTGAAGGGCGAAGCCGCCACCCTCGACTGGCTCAAGGCGATGAAAACCAATGCGAGCATTTACCGGGGTAACAGCGCGGTGCTCAAGGCCGTCAACGCAGGCCAGGTCGACAGCGGCGTGATTTACCACTACTACAGTTTCGTCGACCAATCCAAGACCGGCGAAAACAGCAAGGACACCCAATTGCACTACTTCAAGCACCAGGACCCGGGCGCTTTTGTGAGCATTTCCGGTGGCGGTGTTTTGGCCTCCAGCAAACATAAAGACGAGGCCCAAGCCTTCTTGAAGTGGATTACCGGCAAAGACGGCCAAGCGATCTTGAAAGACGGCAACGCCTTCGAGTACGCCGTGGGCCAGAACGCCCAATCGAACCCCAAGCTGGTGCCGTTGGCGCAACTGGACGCACCGAAGGTTGACGCGTCCAAGCTCAACAGCAAAAAGGCTGTCGAGCTGATGACCCAGGCCGGACTGCTCTGATTGTTGCCTCAAGCCCCAGTGCCAGGTATCGCCCACGCGATACCTGCGCCACCACAACGACGCACCCAAGGCCTGTTCAGAGGCCGTGGGGGCACGTGGGTCACCAGTTTGTCAGTATTGGTTTCGCTGTTGGCGCTGTTGCCGATTGCGTTTGTGATCGGCGTGTCCTGGCAAATTGGCTGGGCGCAAATTGAGGCGCTGGTGTGGCGCCCGCGCGTCGGCGAATTGTTGTTCAACACCGTGCTGTTGGTGGTGTTCACCCTGCCGTTATGCGTGGTGCTGGGCATTGCGCTGGCATGGCTGACCGAACGCACCAACCTGCCGGGGCGACGCGTCTGGTCACTGTTGGCGGTGGCGCCGCTGGCGGTGCCGGCATTTGTGCACAGCTACGCCTGGGTCAGCCTGGTGCCGTCGATTCATGGCTTGCCGGCCGGTGTGCTGGTGTCGGTGATTGCCTACTTCCCGTTTCTGTACTTGCCGGTGGCGGCGACATTACGCCGGCTTGACCCGGCCATTGAAGACGTGGCCGAGTCCCTGGGCCTCAAGCCCTGGGCCGTGTTTGTGCGGGTGGTATTGCCGCAGTTACGCCTGGCAATCTGCGGCGGTGCCCTGTTGGTGGGCCTGCACCTGCTGGCCGAATACGGCCTGTACGCGATGATTCGCTTTGACACGTTCACCACTGCGATCTTCGATCAGTTCAAATCCACCTTTAATGGCCCGGCAGCCAATATGCTGGCGGCCGTGTTGGCGCTGTGCTGCCTGGCGATGCTGAGCGCGGAGTCCGCTGCACGCGGCCATGCCCGCTATGCGCGGGTCGGCTCCGGCAGCGCCCGGGACCAGCGCATCGTGACCCTGAGCACCCGCACCACCCTGCTCGCCCTCGGCTTGCAAGGCATGACCTGTGCACTGGCCCTGGGTATCCCACTGATCACCTTGGGCAAGTGGTTGATCGCCGGTGGCCGTGAGGTCTGGCAGTTCAGCGAACTGTTGCCGGCGCTGGAGCAAACCGTGCTGCTGGGGATAGCCGGTGCGGTATTGACCACCTGCGCGGCGGTGCCGATTGCCTGGCTGTCGATTCGGGCGCCGGGGCGCTTGCAGCGCATCCTGGAAAGCTGCAACTACATCACCAGCTCGTTGCCCGGGATCGTAGTCGCGCTGGCACTGGTCACGGTGACCATCCACTTCGCCCGGCCGATTTACCAGACCACGATTACCGTGCTGCTCGCCTACCTGCTGATGTTCTTGCCACGCGCGCTGGTGAGTTTGCGCGCGGGTATCGCCCAGGCCCCGGTGGAGCTGGAAAACATGGCCCGCAGCCTCGGTCGCTCGCCGGGCCGCGCGTTATGGCTGATCACCCTGCGCCTGGCCGCACCGGCCGCCGCTGCGGGGGCGGCGCTGGTGTTCCTGGCGATCACCAATGAACTAACCGCCACCCTGTTGCTGGCGCCCAACGGCACCCGCACCCTGGCGACCGGCTTCTGGGCGATGACCAGCGAGATCGACTACGCCGCCGCCGCGCCTTACGCGCTGATCATGATCCTGTTGTCACTGCCGTTCACCGGCCTTCTCTACCATCAATCCAAACGCACGGCAGGCCGATGAACGCCCTCGAACTCCACGCCATCTGCAAATCTTTCGGCACCCAGCGCGCCCTGGCAGACGTCACCTTATCGGTGCCCACGGGGAGCCGCACGGTGATCGTCGGGCCTTCGGGCTCCGGCAAGACCACTTTGCTGCGCATGATTGCAGGCTTTGAATTCCCCGACACCGGCAGCCTCACGCTGAACGGCCAGACATTGGTCGACGCCACTCACGCCGTGCCCGCCCACCAGCGCCAGATCGGGTATGTGCCGCAGGACGGCGCGCTGTTCCCGCACATGACCGTGGCCGACAATATCGGCTTCGGCCTGGCCACCAAGGGCGAGGCTCGCCACACGCGTATCGCCGAACTGATGGACAGCGTAGCCCTCGACGCCAGCATGGCCGGGCGTTGGCCCCATGAACTCTCCGGCGGCCAGCAGCAACGGGTGGCGCTGGCCCGGGCCTTGGCGCAACAACCACGGCTGATGTTGCTCGATGAACCGTTTTCCGCGCTGGACACCGGCTTGCGCTCGGCCATGCGCAAGATGGTCGCGCGGCTGCTGAGCGACGCGGGCATTACCACGATTCTGGTGACTCACGATCAAAGCGAGGCGCTGTCGTTCGCCGATCAGTTGGCGGTGATGCGCCAGGGTCGCCTGGTGCAGTCCGGTCACCCGATGGACCTGTACCAGTACCCCGTCGATGAGCAGACCGCATTGTTTCTCGGCGAGGCCGTGGTCATGCCCGCCAGGATCGAAGCGGGCTGGGCGCATTGCGGCCTGGGGCGCGTGCAGGTCGACAGCAAGACCCACTCCACCACGGCGCGAATCATGCTGCGACCGGAGCAATTGCAGTTGAGTACCACCGACGTTTCCGGCTGTCGAGGGGTGGTGACCGAACGCGAGTTCGGCGGCAATACGTGCACGCTGACTGTGGTGTTGCAACCCGATGACGCCGAGCCAGGCCCCGCCATTCTGGTTCGCAGTTCAGGCCTGCAAGCGCCTCCCATCGGCAGCGGGGTTCACCTCACCACGCTCGGTATGGCCCATGTGTTGAAAAAAGCTTCGCCCCTCAGTCTCAGCTAAGTTTCGGGGCCTACCTTCTCCCCTGCGCCCACCACCGCGCAGTCAAGGAGAGGTAACCCCATGAATGCCACAGCAGCCCGTTGGCTGAACAAAGTACCCGAGGTGACGCTGTCATTCTGGGTGATCAAGATATTGTCCACGACCGTGGGCGAAACCGGCGCGGATTACCTCGCCGTCAATGCCGGCTTCGGCGCCGGCTGGACCAGCCTCGGCATGGCTGCGCTGTTGGCCATCGCGCTGTTCGGGCAGATGCGCACCAAGGCCTACACGCCCTGGATTTACTGGCTCACCGTGGTGCTGGTGAGCATCGTCGGCACACAGATCACCGATATCCTCACCGATAAACTCGACGTCAGCCTGTACCTCAGCACAGCGATTTTTGCGGGCCTGCTCGCGCTTAACTTTGTGGTTTGGTATCGCACCGAGCGCAGCCTGTCGATCCGCGACATCGTCACGCCACGGCGTGAGTGGTTTTACTGGACGACGGTGCTCTGCACGTTTGCCCTGGGCACCGCCGCCGGTGACCTGGCCACCGAAGCGCTGGGCCTGGGCTTCACGCTCGGCGCGGTGATTTTCGCCGGTTTGATCGCCGTGGCCATGGTGGCCTGGCGCGTGGGCGTCAACAGCGTGCTGACCTTCTGGGTCGCCTACATCCTCACCCGACCTTTCGGCGCCTCCCTCGGCGACCTGCTGACCCAAGCCAAGACCTATGGCGGCCTGGGCATGGGCGCCAGTTGGACCAGCGCGCTGTTCCTCTGCGTCATTGTCCTGCTGGTGGCCGTCGCGCAAATCAGTGTCAGCAACCGCAAAGTCATCCCCCCAATAACGACTCACCTCTAGGAAACCCTCATGCGCGTTCAAAACATGATCCGCCACGCCGCCATTGTTTCAGCGATCTTTATGCTGGGCATTGCCACCGGCTGCTCCAAACCTGCCGACAAACCCCAAGACACCGCCGGCGGCGCCACCGTCACGAGCAGCCAACCCCATGCGTCAAAACTGGGCGACCTGTCCGAATTCCGCGCCATCGCGGCGGACGTGTCGGCGCTCGTCGCCAAGCACGACCTGGCCGGTGCCAAAGCCCGCATCAAAGACCTGGAAACCAGCTGGGATGCCGCCGAGGCCGGGATCAAACCTCGGGCCGCGAACGACTGGCACGTGCTGGACAAAGCCATAGACCGTGCGCTTTCGGCCCTGCGTGATGGCAACCCGAACCAGGCCGACTGCACCGCCTCGATGGAGGACTTGCTCAAGACCTTCGATGCGATGAAAGGCTGACATCAGACAATCATGCTTCAATACAGACGCGGTGATCCTTTCACCGCGTTTGCTTTGGCTGCGGAGGCGACATGCGGATACTGCTGGTCGAAGACGACCCGATGATTGGCGATGCCATCCAACGCGCGCTCAGCGATGCGAGCTATGCCGCCGACTGGGTCAAGAACGGCCTCACCGGCCTCGCCGCACTCGACACCCAACCTTACGACCTGGTGCTGCTGGACCTGGGCCTGCCCGGCAAGGACGGCCTCGATGTGCTGGACAGCATCCGTGGGCGCAACAACCCAGTGCCGCTGCTGATCATTACCGCCCGTGACAGTCTCGATGACCGCCTGCGCGGCCTCGACAGTGGCGCCGATGACTATCTGCTCAAACCGTTCGACATCTCGGAATTGCTCGCGCGTATCCGTGCGGTGTTGCGCCGCAAAGGCGGGAACGCTCTGCCGTTGCTGGACAATGGCAGCGTGTCGCTGGACCTGCTCACCAAGCAAGCCAGCACCGACGCGCATCGCAACGTCGCCCTTTCCAGTCGCGAATTTGCGCTGCTGCAAGCCCTGCTGATTCGCCCAGGAGCAATCCTCTCGCGCAGTGAGTTGGAAGACCGTCTGTATGGCTGGGGCAATGAGGTCGAAAGCAACGCCATCGAGTTCCTGATTCACGCCTTGCGGCGCAAGTTGGGCAGTCATGTGATCAAGAATGTCAGGGGCATGGGATGGATGGTTTCAAAAAGCGTTTGAGTGAATCGGTCCAACTGCGGCTGTCGGTCACCCTGTCCCTGGCCATTTTGCTGGTGGCGCTGGTGGCCAGCGTGTTTGCCTTTGTCTCGGCCTTCGACGAAACCCACGAACAGCAGGACGACACCTTACGCCAGGTCGCGATGCTGTATGACCGCCAGCAGATGACCCTGCACTACCCACAAGGCCCGGCCATTGATGGCGATGACGAGGAATCCCGGGTGATCATTCAACACCTGGGTGACGGCCGGCACGCCACGGGCACCAACGATGAAGCCTTGCCCTTGCCCTTCCCCACAGACCTCGCTGACGGGCTGTCCACCGTTGAGGTGAGCGGTGAAAACTTTCGCGTGCTGGTGCACACCACGGCACGTGGCGAACGCATTGCCGTGGCCCAGGAATCCGATGCCCGCGACAAGGACGCCCGCGAAAGCGCCTGGCGCAGTTTGTTGCCGTTCCTGATCTTGTTTCCGGTGCTGCTGTTGGTGGTTGGCGATCTGGTGCGCAAGTTGTTTCGCCCGATTGGTGTGCTCGCCGCCGAGATCGACCAGCGCGCCGAGCAGGAACTGCACCCCATTGAAGAACAACACCTGCCCAACGAAGTGCGCCCGTTTGTGGTGGCGATCAATCGTTTGCTGGCCCGTGTTGAACAGTCGATGGACAGCCAGCGGCGCTTTGTCGCCGATGCCGCTCACGAACTGCGCTCGCCGATGACCGCCCTGGCCCTGCAAGCCGACCGGCTGGCCGCCACTGACCTGTCGCCCATGAGCCGGGAGCGTTTTGAGCCGCTGTCACGCGGCATTCAACGCGGCCGCACATTGATCGATCAACTGCTGAGCCTGGCGGCGGCGCAGTCGGCGTCGGAGCGCGTACAAACGCCGCTGTCGGTGCATGCCGTGTATCGCCAGGTGCTGGAAGACCTATTGCCGTTGGCCGAGCGCAAACAGATCGATATCGGTGTTGAAAGCACTCAGGACGTGCAGGTGATGTTCAACGCGATGGACCTGTTCACGCTGGTGAAAAACCTGGTGGATAACGCCATTCGCTACACCCCGCCGGGTGGGCGTATTGACCTGTCGGTGGCGGTGATGGCTGACACCATTCAACTGCAAATCAAAGACTCGGGGCCCGGTATTTCAATCGAGGAACAGGCGCGGGTGTTTGACCCGTTCTATCGCAGCCTGGGCACCGACGAGGCCGGTTCCGGCTTGGGTTTGTCGATCGTCAAGGCGATCGCCGATCGCACCGGGGCGCAGGTGCAACTGTCATCTACCGACGCCGAGGAGCAGCGCGGGTTGTGTGTCAGCGTGTGGCTTGCGAAATAACCCTCAGCCGCCAGCTTTTTTTCGCCTGGATATTGCCCGCCAGAACTAAAAGTCCATAATGGACAAATTAGTTTATCTGCGGAGATAGTCATGTCCAGCACGCCTCAAGTGATTGACCAAGCCCAAGCGCGCGAACTACTCGCCAAGGTGGACGTGCCCCGGGTGCTGCGCAAGCTGTTCCGCGACCTGGCCGCCGGGCAGGCGGTGCAGCCGGCGCAGCAATGCGTGGAGTTCCCGCGAGGGGCCGGCGATTTCATCAACTATTTGGGTGTGCTGGCCGAAGACGGGGTGTACGGGGTAAAGACGTCGCCCTACATCGTGCGCGACCAAGGGCCGCTGGTGACGGCATGGACATTGTTGATGTCGATGCACACCGGCCAGCCGCTGTTGCTGTGTGATGCGGCCGAGCTGACCACCGAACGCACGGCCGCCACGACCGCATTGGCGGTGGACGCCCTGGCGCCCGCGGCAGCCCGACGCCTGGCGATTATAGGCAGTGGCAAGGTCGCCCAGGCGCACCTGCGCTATGTGCAGAACCTGCGCGACTGGCAGCACATCAGCCTGTATTCACCGCGCTTGCGCCGCGCCAGCGCCGATACCCTGGCCCATCTCACCGGCCTGGACCCACGCCTGACCCTTGCCAGCACCTGCGAGGCTGCGCTGGAAGACGCGGACGTGATTCTGCTCTGCACCTCGTCGGCAGGCCCGGTGATGGACCCCTCGCGCCTGAGCAAACCGGCGCTGATTACCTCCATCAGCACCAACGCCCCACGCGCCCATGAAGTACCGCCGCACTGCCTCAACGACATGCAGGTGTTCTGCGACTACCGCCAGACCACCCCGGGCGCGGCCGGCGAAATGCTGATCGCCGGCGAACAACATGGGTGGGACAAGCGTGCCGTCGTCGGTGACCTGCCCGAATTGCTCAGCGACATGGCGCAGCGCCCGAACTACGACCGCAGTGTGTTTTTCCGCTCGATCGGGTTGGGCCTGGAAGACGTCGCACTGGCCAATGCGTTGTATCAAATCCAGCGCTAACCCCTTTTTCAGGAGATATTCATGAGCCATGCAGACTTCATCATCATCGGCGGCGGCATTGCGGGCGCTTCCACGGGTTTCTGGCTGTCGCAGCACGGAAAAGTGCTGGTGCTGGAGCGTGAAAATCACCCGGCCTACCACGCCACCGGGCGTTCGGCGGCGCTCTACACCGCCGCTTATGGCACGCCGCAAGTGCGCGCGTTGACCCTGGCCAGCCGCACGTTTTTTGATAACCCGCCGGCGGGCTTCTGTGAGCATCCATTGCTCACGCCGCGCGGTGAAATGACTGTGGATTTCAGCGGCGACCCGGCGGAACTGGAAAGCCAATACCAAAGTGCCAAAGCCACGGTGTCGCAGGTGCAGCGCCTGACTGCCGACGAAGCCTGCGCGCGGTTGCCGATCCTGCGTCGCGAAAAAGTCCACGGTGCCATCTTCGACCCGACGGCCAGCGACATCGACACCGACGCCCTGCACCAGGGTTATTTGCGCGGCATCCGCCGTAACAACAGCGAAGTACGCACCGACAGCCACGTGCTGGGGCTGAGTCGTGACGCCGAGGGCCTGTGGCAGGTGCGCACCCAGGATGCGACGTACACCACGCCCATCATCATCAACGCCGCCGGGGCCTGGGCCGACCATATCGGCGGGCTGGCCGGCGCGGCCTCCATCGGCTTGCAGCCCAAGCGTCGCTCGGCGTTTATCTTCGCCGGGCCCGAAGGCGTGGACACCCATCAGTGGCCGATGCTGGTGGCCCTCGACGAAGCCTTCTACATGAAACCCGACGCCGGCATGTTCCTGGGCTCACCGGCCAACGCCGACCCCGTCGAGCCGCAGGATGTGCAGCCCGAAGAGCTGGACATCGCCATGGGCATTTACCAGATCGAAGAAGCCACCACGCTGACCATCCGCCGCCCGACCCGGACCTGGGCCGGGCTGCGCAGTTTTGTGCACGACGGTGATTTGCTCTCGGGCTTCGACCCGCACGTGCCGGGGCTGTTCTGGGTCGCGGCGCAAGGCGGCTATGGCATCCAGACCTCACCCGCCATGGGCCAGGCCAGTGCGGCCCTGGTGCGCGGCGCGCCGCTGCCGGAGCAACTGACGCGGTTCGGCCTGGACGCTGGTATGCTCTCGCCCGTCCGCCTGGAGCCGCATTGATGAACACCGCTGAACACGAAAAGGTTGTCCAGAACTTCCGGGCGATTGCCGATGCGATCGCCACGTTGTTCTTCCCCCACGCCGAAGTGGTGCTGCATGATTTGCGCACGCAAAAAGTCGACTACATCGCCAATAACCTGTCGAAACGGGCCATCGGCGACGACTCGGCGCTGGAGGACATGCTCAGCGATGACATCCGCGAAGTGAATATCGGTCCGTACGAAAAGCTCAATTGGGACGGCCAGAAAATTCGCAGCCTGAGCACCGTGCTCCACGACCACAAAGGTCGCCGGTTGGCGGTGCTGTGCATCAACCTGAATATCTCGCTGTTCGAAAATGCCAAGGCGGCACTGGACCTGTTCCTGTCGCCGAGCAAGCTGATCCCGCAACCGGACTCATTGTTTCGCGATGACTGGCAGGAACGGATCAACACCTTCTTGCATGCGTGGATGCGCGAGCGCCAGTTGAGCCTGAATCTGCTGACCCGTGACCATAAACGTGAGCTGGTGCTGGCGTTGCATGCCGAAGGCGCGTTCAAGGGCAAGAGTGCGTCGAACTATGTGGCGAATGTGCTGGGAATGGGACGGGCGACCGTCTACAAGCACCTCAAGGAATTGAAGGGCTGAGCAGATCATCTTCGCAACACCACCGATCAACGGTGGTGTTCAGAGCCGTATTCGCAGTCAGTCGCCGTAGATATCCGACTTGAAGTACTGCTGTGAAATCTTCTGGTACTCGCCATTGGCACGGATGCCGTCGATGGCCGTGTTCAACTTACTGACCAATGCCGTATTGCCCTTGCGCACCGCGATCCCGGCGCCCTCGCCCACGTATTTCGGGTCCTTGAGTTCGGGGCCGACAAAGGCGTAGCCCTTGCCGCGTGGCATCGCCAGGAAGTCACTCAGGGGGATGGTGTCGGCAAAGATCGCATCCAGGCGACCTGACGCCAGGTCCATGTAGATTTCTTCGTTATTACTGTAGCGCTTGACGTTGATGCCCTTGGGCTCGAACACCTCGGTGGCGTAGCGGTCGGTGGTCGTGGCGCGTTGCACGCCGATGGTCTTGCCCTTGAGGCTGGCGTACTGGTCGTCCACGGCTGCACCTTCCTTCATCACCAGGCGCGAGGACGTAAAGTAATACTTGTGGGTGAAATCCACCGATTTCTTGCGGTCTTCGTTGATGGTCATGGACGACAGGGCCATGTCGATTTTCTTCACTTTGAGGGAAGGAATCAGACCGTCGAACTCACCCTCTACCCACACGCACTTGACCTTCATTTGCGCACACAACGCGTTGCCGATGTCGTAGTCGAACCCGACGATTTTGCCGTCCTGGGTCTTGGAGGCGAACGGTGGGTACGCCGCCTCGATGCCGATGCGCAGGGTTTTCTCGGCGGCCAGCAAGTGGCTTGAGGCAATCAGGCTCAGGGCCAGGCCGGTAATCAGCGTGCGTTTCTTCATGATCGTTGTCTCGCAAGTTGTTGTTGGTTTGGCAAGCGCGAAGAAAGGGAGAAGTGAACCCTGTATTTGTACTTATAATTCCATACTGGACTTTTACGTATTGATCGTCAATCCACCGCTATCGCTGCCACTTCCATAAATCCTGATCCAAATCGCTACAGGTCCTGGACTCACTCGCAGGCACTGGATGGCAAAAACGGCGGTGATGAGCACGGCGGGCAAAATTATTGCCCGTCTCCATCGTTTCTCCACAAAACCTCCCATGAAAGTGCATGTTGATTACGCACAATTGCGATCGCCGTAGCGCCCTGTCGCGCAGGCTTACCAGGAGAAACAGCTGCTGGGCACCCTCACCCAGACGCTATGATCACTACTTGGCAACGTGGCCATGGACCGGCAGCCACGACAAGGCAGATAAGCGCGAGCACACGGACGCAAAGGCTCGCAGCGTATTCACCGAGCAGACCATGACTGATTTTCCCGTAGCACCGATGCCCCGTCCGGAGAGCGCCAGAGAAACCCAGGCACTCGTGCTGATTGCCGAAGATGAACCTGAAATTGCCGACATCCTGATTGCCTATCTCAAACGCAGTGGCTTTCGCACCGCACACGCACGTGACGGCCGACAGGCCCTGGAAATGCACCTGGCGCTCAAGCCGGACCTGGTGCTGCTGGATGTGCTGATGCCTCACGTGGATGGCTGGCAGGTGCTTGCCGAAGTGCGCCATCGCGGCCATACGCCGGTGATCATGCTGACGGCGCAGGATCAGGATATGGACAAGCTGATGGGCCTGCGCATCGGGGCCGACGACTACATCGTCAAACCGTTCAACCCGGCCGAAGTCGTCGCGCGCACCCAGGCTGTACTCAGACGTTCCATCGATTACCACTACCGCGCCAGCCCCACAGTGCTGCGGGTGGACGCGTTTGAAATTGATCTTGAAAGCTATGAAGTCACGGTGACCCTCGCCGGCCGCAGAGTGCCGCTGGCATTGACGGTGACTGAGTTCAGGTTGCTGGCCCAACTGGCCAAGGCGCCGAAAAGAGTGTTCAGCCGCGCCGAACTGCTGGCCCAGTGTTCACCGGAAAGTGACAGCCTGGAGCGGACGGTCGACAGCCATATCAGCAAATTGCGCCGCAAGCTCGAAGACCTCGGGTTACAAGGCGTACCCACCTGTATCCGAGGGGTTGGCTACCGGTTTGGGAGTGTCGCGTGAAGGGGCTCAATGGCCTGAGCCGCCAGATCATCCTGTCCATGTCCGCCGTGGTGTTGTGCGTGATCGCCCTGGCGGTGATCGGCTCCTATATTTTCTATGCGTTGCTATGGACGTACTGGCCGCTCACGGACGAAGAAGTGGATGAGTGGCTGCCCGCCAACGTTGAATGGGTGTGGATGGGTTTGACCACGTGCGTGAGCCTGGCAGTGGGCTCGATTGTGGCCTTGAAGCTGTCTCGACGAATTCTGATGCCGTTGAACTCCGTGGCCGAGAACCTGCGCAAACTGGCCGACGGCGACCTGGATGTACAAGCGGTTGCCGGTGACCAGTCAATCGGCGAAGCGGCCATCCTGGTGGACGATTTCAACAGCATGGCTAAACGTTTGCAGCGTATGGCGCAGGAACAGGCGTTCTGGAATGCCGCAATTGCCCATGAGCTGCGCACACCGCTGACCATCTTGCGTGGGCGCCTGCAAGGCTTGGCCGAAGGCGTGTTCGAACCGGACACCGCGCAGTTCTACAGCTTGCTGGGCCAGGTAGAGGGCCTGACACGCTTGATCGAGGACTTGCGGGTGGTCGGCTTGGCCGACAGTGGCTACCTGGAGCTCAACCTGCAGGAAGCCGACCTGGCCACGGGCATTGAGGACGATGTGCGGCTGTTCGAACCCAGCCTCACCGCTGTCGGTTTTGTCCTGCAACTGGACCTGCAACGCCGCACGATGCGCTGCGACCCCGCAAGAATCCGTCAGGCGCTGCTGGCTCTTTTGGACAATATCCGGCGGCATGCGACACCCGGAAACGTGATCGTGCACCTGAGTACCCGCGACGGCTTCAACTACCTGCGTGTGCGCGATGACGGCCCCGGTATCGACGAACGCTTCGCGACGCATTTGTTCGAAGCCTTCCAACGCGGCGAAAACTCCCGTTCACGCGCCCAAGGCGGCAGCGGCCTGGGCCTTGCGGTGGTACGCGCCATCGCCCTCGCCCATGGCGGCGCCGTGACCTGCCGGCGCATGGAAAACGGCGGCACGCTGTTCGAACTCAGTTGGCATGTTTGATTTAACGAGGTACCGCGATGCGTATCTTTTCCTGGGCATTCAGGAAAACCACCGGCTACAGGCATTTTGCTTTGTTGGATGCCCGGCACGTGTGTATTGCGTTCAAGAGCTGTCGCGCAAAACCCGCCGGCGAGCAGTGGGTAGAAGTTGAGCGCGTCAACCTGTCCTGGCTCGGAAGAGCACTCCCAGGCTGCACCCGTGCCGTTGAGCGAGTGTCAACATGAGCAATGACGTGGCCCGACTTGAGGCGTCGTTAAGACTGCACACGCTGCGCTTGAAAAAACTGCAGCGCGTCTGGGTTCCACTGCAGCAATGCGCGCCCAAGTGGGTAATGGTGTTGTGGATTGTGGGCCTCTGCGTGACCCTGGGCACCCAGTGCTACTGCCACTGGCTGGTGACCGCACCGATGATCTGCGTATTGATCGTGGTGGAAATTATCGTCGAGGAACGGCAAATGACGCTGATATTACGCGCGGACCACGCACGTGATTTGCTCAGGCAGGCGCAGCTTGACGGCGTGTATTGATCGCAGAGCGTTTCAGCACAATCAACGCGCGCACGTCGCAAAACCTTGGCCGCCAAGGAACGGCAGCCTCGGTTCAGCGTTTTACACGGCTATTTACAGCCGATTCGGCTCGGCAATTGGCCTTGCTTCGCCTTCAGCGCGGCCTGCACCGGCTGCGGCAATTGGCTCCAGAACGTGAGCCCCGAGCGCTCTTCGATGTGATCAACCGTCACCTGATAATCACAGAAGTTCGCACCTTTGGGCGTTTCCTGATTCATCACAAACGAAGCATACAGGCCGTTTTCAGGTGAGCTGCCGACGAAGATGATTTTCCAGTACCCACTGGGAATGGTATGGACCTTGTTCGTCCCCGGCAGCGTGCCGACAAAATGCTCATACAAAGGCCCGGTGGCGACATACACCTGGTCGATGCCTGGCGCTTTGCTGAGGTTGCGCTCCTGGTCTTCAAGATGCGCCCAGGGCCCCTGATTAAGCTCGGCCTTTTGCGGCGTGATATTGGACAGGTAATTGAGGGTCTGCCAGTCAGGGACGCCGGCCATCGAAGCGAGATTGGCCTGATGGCCACGGTCGACTTTGAGCGCGACATTGGCGCCGTTGTAGTCCACCGGGTCGAGGGTTTCCCCTGCGGGGATATCCGGGTCTGTCTTCCAGTCGCGCGGGCGACCGCTGGCCGGGGTGTCCTTGGTGATTTTGTACGAGACCCAGTTCGCAAACTTGGTCGAGCCATTGTTGTTCAACGTGTACGCCTGACGGTTCAACGTCAGGGGACTGCCGCCAGCGGGGCACCCCACCGAACAGTTATCGAACGGCAATGCCTGCTGCGGCTGGGGAGTGATAGCGGATTGGCGTGTTCTATCGGGCGTCGTACAGGCCGCAACGAGCGGGATCAACAGAAACGCCAGGTGCTTGAACTTCATACTTCCTTGCATGGTGTAGCTCCTTGAGGGTGAATCAATGACAACGGTAAATGGCACGTCGACTGCTGCGGTTCCTTCGCGAGACGACCTGCACACTGAACCACTCCAAACATTTCAATATGAGGAGAGGCTATGGTTTTTTTTGATTCCGGCTGGCCGAATGCTGAATGCCGAGAGAGGCGCGGTGAGCGCCTGCTAGAGCGTCAGCACCGGATGCCCACCTGGAGACTCGAGCGGAGCCAGTCATCAGACGGACTCGAACTTGCGCTTAATCCTGTAAAGGTTCGTACCGGATTGCCCTGGATGCCAGTGGCTTTGCGCAGAAACGAAAAAAGACGCCTAAGCGTCTTTTGTCGTTGACCCCAGCGCCCAGTGGGCATCTGTGGATCTATATTTGGAGCGGGAAACGAGACTCGAACTCGCGACCCCGACCTTGGCAAGGTCGTGCTCTACCAACTGAGCTATTCCCGCGTCTTGGTGGTGTGCATTCTATAGAATCCAGAACCCCCGTCAACCCCTTGATTCAAAAAAGTTTTATTTCTTTTCAACGGTGGTGCGCAGGTGAGGCCAGGCAGCGCGCAAATACTGGAGCATGGACCACAACGTCAGGCCAGCGGCGACGAGCAGCAAGGCATAGCCCATCAGAACCCAGAAGGAGAAGTCCGAGGGGTTGGCCAGCAGAATCACCAACGCGAGCATCTGCGCGGCGGTTTTCCATTTGCCCATGTTGGAAACGGCCACGTGGGCACGGGCGCCGATTTCGGCCATCCATTCGCGCAGGGCCGAGACGACGATCTCGCGGCCGATAATCACCGCGGCCGGCAAGGTCAGCCACAGGTTGCCGTGTTCCTGCACCAGCAGGACCAGGGCGACGGCCACCATCAGTTTGTCGGCCACCGGGTCCAGGAACGCGCCGAAGGGCGTGCTCTGTTCCAGGCGGCGCGCCAGGTAGCCGTCGAGCCAGTCGGTCGCCGCCGCAAAAGCAAACACCGAACTGGACGCGGCATAGCTCCATTCGTAAGGCAAATAGAACAACAAAATGAAAATCGGAATGAGCAGGACGCGTAGAACGGTAATCAGATTAGGGATATTCATCGGCACAACTGGCTACGAGGTGAGAAGGCATTCTACTCGCTGTGCAGACTTGCATAAATCAACTCAGCGAGCTTTTTACTGATACCGGGTGCTTTGGCAATTTCTTCAATGCTGGCACGGGATAGCTCCTGCAAGCCACCAAAATGTTTAAGCAGGTCACGCCGACGGGTCGGACCAACGCCTGCGACCCCTTCCAGGGTTGAGGTTCGGCGGGTTTTGCCACGGCGGGCACGGTGGCCGGTGATGGCAAAACGGTGGGCTTCGTCGCGGATCTGTTGAATCAAGTGCAACGCAGGTGAGTCACCTTTCAAGGTGAACTCATGCGCGGCATCATTCAAGTACAACGTTTCGAAACCGGCCTTGCGCGTGGCGCCTTTGGCAACACCCAGCAGAATCAGATCGGGAACGGCCAGCTCGTTGAGCACGTCACGGGCCATGGACAACTGGCCCTTGCCACCGTCCACCAGCAGGATATCGGGGAGCTTGCCCTCCCCGTCCTTCAATTTGCTGAAGCGCCGCGTAAGGGCCTGGTGCATGGCGGCGTAGTCATCGCCGGCGGTGACGCCTTCGATGTTGTAGCGCCGGTAATCGGATTTGATCGGCCCTTCCGGCCCGAACACCACGCAGGACGCCACGGTGGCTTCGCCGCTGGAGTGGCTGATGTCGTAGCACTCAAGGCGCTGGGGCGGCTCGTCCAGGTTAAGGACTTCGGCCAAGGCGTCAAAACGCGCAGCCACGTGCTGTCGATTCGCCAGGCGTGCGCTCAAGGCCTGTTCGGCGTTGGTCACCGCCAATTGCTGCCAGCGCGCGCGCGTGCCGCGTACGCGGTGGCTGATGTCCAGCTCGCGGCCGCGTAGCCCGTGGATCGCTTCGATCAGCGTGGGGAAGTCTTCGTGCACCACGTTGACGATCAGTTCGGACGGCAAGTCGCGCTCGGGGCTGCTGACGTAGTATTGGCCAAGGAACGCGGCCATGACTTCGGCCACGTCCTCGTCGATACCGGTCTGCGGGAAGAAATTCTTGCTGCCCAGCACTCGCCCGCCACGCACGCTGATCAGGTGCACACAGGCGCCGCCCGGGTTGACGAACGCGGCGATCACATCGACGTCACCCGTGCCGCCCTCCATGCTTTGCTGGTCCTGCACGCGGCGCAGCAAGGAGATCTGGTCGCGCAGTTCAGCGGCGCGCTCGAAATCCAGGGTGCTGGCGGCCTGCTCCATGGCGCCGGAAAGCTCATCGGTAAGCGCATTGCTGCGCCCTTCCAGGAACATCACCGAATGGCGCACATCCTCGGCGTACTCCGCCGGGTCAACCAGGCCGACACAGGGCGCCTTGCAGCGTTTGATCTGGTATTGCAGGCAAGGCCGCGTGCGGTTTTTGTAGAAGCTGTCTTCGCACTGACGCACGAAAAAGGTCTTTTGCAGCAGGCTCAGGCTTTCGCGGATTGCGCCGGCGCTGGGGTATGGACCGAAATACTTGCCCTTCTGCTTCTTCGCGCCACGGTGAATACTCAGGCGCGGGAAGTTACCGTCAGATAAATACACGTAGGGATAGGATTTATCGTCACGCAGCAGAATATTGTAGGGCGGCCGCCACTCCTTGATCAGCGTCTGCTCAAGCAGCAGCGCTTCGGTTTCATTGGCGGTGATGGTGGTTTCGACCTGGGCGATACGCGCCACCAGGGCGGCGGTTTTCGGCGCAAGACCGGTCTTGCGAAAGTAGCTCGCCAGACGGCTTTTCAGGTTCTTGGCTTTGCCCACATAAAGCAGGCGTGCCTCGCTGTCGAACATGCGGTACACGCCGGGGCGGCCACTGCAGGTTGAAAGAAAGGCACTCGGATCAAACGGTGTGGTCATGTCAGGCGCTGGCGTCCACCATGCCGTGACGCACCGCGAGCAGGGTCAATTCAACATCACTGCTGATGGCGAGCTTCTCGAAAATGCGATAGCGGTAGGTGTTGACGGTTTTTGGCGACAGGCACAGCTTATCGGAGATCGACTGCACTTTCTGGCAACCGACGATCATCAAGGCGATCTGGATCTCACGCTCCGACAGCGCATCAAACGGCGAGTCACTGGTAGGCTGGAAGGATTTGATCGCCAACTGCTGGGCAATCTGCGGGCTGATATACCGCTGGCCGGCAAATACCAGGCGAATGGCTTGCACCATCTCCGCCAGGCCTGCGCCCTTGGTCAAGTAACCGGCCGCTCCGGCCTGCAGAAGGCGCGTGGGAAACGGGTCTTCCTCGCACACGGTGACCACCACGACTTTAATGTCCGGGTGGCTGCGTAATAATTTGGTAGTGGCACCAAGACCGCCGATCCCAGGCATCTTGACGTCCATCAAAACCACATCGGGTTTCAACTCCCGGGCCTTGATCAGGGACTCCTCCCCCGACTCGGCCTGACCGACTACTTGCAGGCCATCGATGTCAGCCAGCATTCGTGTAATGCCTGTACGAACGAGATCATGGTCATCGACTACTAGCACCCTAATCAAGCAGACACCTCGCGATATGGTCTTATAGGTTGCTGAACACCTTAGCAAAAAACCAGGGCGCAGACCTAGCTGCAAGCGTCATATATATTGAGTTTGCGCCGGATACAGGCTTCTACCGAGCGACATACTGCAGATTATGCTGAGCAAAAGGTCAGGTTTGCTCGAACATCGGCTTGGGTTTTTTGTTATGCGCCGCTGAATGTTCCGCCAACGTGGTGGTCAATCGACGGATAGCATCCTGATCCTCCTTGAACATGGCTCGGTAGTTTTCAAGGATCTTTTCTTCAAGCTGACTCAGGTTTTCAAATTGAATGGGAGTGGGGCTCCCCGTCAGCACATATAAAAGGTCCACTCCACGCTCCGCCACGCGTGACAAATAGTCTGCCTTGGGCGCGCGGCCACCGCTCTCGTACTTACCTTGGGCGTTAGCTTCAACGCCGCCTATTTCACCAAAATTCTTCTGTGACAGGCCAAGACGTTCTCTTTCCTGCCTTAAGCGCGAACCGATTCCACTCATTTGGATGTATGATCCTTTATGGCACACCCCTAGAGGTGACACACTCATCTCGTTTTACACAAACTTGAACGGTTTTGAACTATGCCCGGTATTCGCACTGCTGCACAAGCCAAGGCTTGGTTGGAACATCAAGGTAAGTCAGTTCAAGCGTTTGCTCGTGAGCACGGCGTCGATCCAGCCACGACGTATCAAGTGCTCGCTGGGCGTAAAAAGGGACGGCGTGGGGAAGCCCATAAGGTGGCGGTCCTGCTGGGCATGAAAGAAGGGATTATCGTGGATGAACCTGTCGCTCAACTCTGCGAAACACAAGCTCTGTCCTGACAGCAGTATGCGCTTATTCGTACAGCGTGCCTGTTTTAGTCAAATGGGGTTGTGTGACACTCGCGCTCCATGCACCAGAAGCACTCCTCTTCCCCGACGATACTCAACCCCTGGCGCTGATACAGCCTTCTCGCCGGATTGGTCTTGAACACGGTCAACCGTAAAAGACCCAATCCCTGCGCACGCGCCTTGAGCACCATTCGCTCCAACACCCAACTGCCTGCGCCTTGCTTGCGACAGCGCTCGAGCATGTGCAGTTCACGTATATAAAGCGCCCTGTGATCACGATTGACGCTGATAAACCCCATCACACTGTCTTCGTTGCAGATCAGCCAGTTTTCACGCCCTGCCCAGGCGACGTCAAAGCCGCTGTCAGACCACAGCAAACCGTACTGCTGGTAATAGCGGTTCATGGCGTCATGTGTCAGCGTTCGCGCAAACGGCAGGTCCTGGCTTGTGGCAGCGCGCAGGTGAAAGGCCATTTAGAGCGCTTCCACATGCCCAGCCCAGTGTTCGCCATCGCGGCGGGCAATCACCAGCGCGTCGCCAATACCCGGCGCGGCAGCAAGCAGACTGCCATCGGCTGACCAGATGGCACTGCGACCCGCACAGGCCCAGCCACCGGATGGGCCACCGTGGTTGGCCATCAGCACCAGCATCCGATGCTCGGCGGCGTAACCCTGCAGGAGCGCACTGTCCGTCGCGTAGCCGCCTTCACTGATCAGCACACCTGCGGCGTACACATTGGCACCGGCTTCAGCCGCCTGACGCGGATGGCTGGCGTGGGAAAAGTCTGCGCAGACCGCCAGCGCAATGCGGTCATCCCCCCACTCGAGGGCTGCACCACCCTGCCCCGCGACAAACGCCACTTCTTCGCCCGGGTGCAAATGCTGCTTGGTGTAGACCGCCAGCGAACCGTCCGCGCCCAACACCAGTGCGCCGATCAGCACGCCTTCCCCGGGCGCCAGACGTATCGGCATGCCCACCACCGCCGTTAACCGCAACGCCTGCGCCCTGTCACGCAGCGGCTCAAGCAGCACATCGTCGGGTGCAATCGCCAGGCCGGCCGCCAGCGCCGGCTCATACCCGGTCAACGACAGCTCTGGAAACACCAACAACTGCACGCCCTGCGCCGCCGCCGTCTGCATAAACGCCAGGTGCCGCTGGATATTGGCCGGCACATCACCCGCGATGGAGGTGGTTTGCGCAGCAGCAAGGGTCAAGGCAGTCATGGTCGCGTCCTAGCAATAGATACCAAAGTGTAACCAGCATATCGGCACTCACCCCATAGCCGTAAGTCCCTCACGCGATAGAAATTACTGATTGAATCCTGCCATGCGCCTCTAGTAAGCTCCCCCCATCATTTGGAGAAACACCATGTTGCAACTCACCCACACTCAGGTTTGCCCTGCTGCCAGCGCCTCGCGCTCGGTGTCGGCTGCCCGTGTGAACGGTTTGAGCGCACTGGTCAGCTTTTATTTTGGGTATTGGTTTAGCCACTGGCGCGCCTGATACCTGAAATCGGCGCCCACTACTCAAGGGGTCGCCTACCAGAGAAATCTAACCCCCGGTCGGCTCCCCGACCGGGGGTTTTGTTTTTTCAAGCCTTAATTATTTTGCATCACACCGAACACTAAAAGGACTCACGACATGAACTACGCCACCTATTACCGCTACGACACTTCCACTGCATGGCGATTTAGCAAGCTCCGTTCGGGACAGCCTGCCGCCTCCGATCGGTCACCTATTGGTGGCAAGCCAACACACGCAGCCAATACGGCCAATTGTCGAACACCCCAGTAGGGCAGAGCGTGCGGGAACAGCCCGCCGCTTGCCCAGGAAGCCTTGAATATGAACTCCTCCATCGCCGCTCTGCCCGTCTCTGCCCTGTCCAGCGCCAATGAGGCCCTGACCCAGCGCCTGCCCAGCTCCCTTGAGCTCAAGCACCGGTTGCCTCTCAGCCCGTTCCTCAATGAACAGATCCACGCCCATCGCCAAGCCGTGCGCGCCATTCTCAATGGCGAAGATTCACGTTTGCTGGTGATTGTCGGCCCGTGTTCGATCCACGACCCCGAATCCGCCATGGAATACGCGCGCAACCTGAAGAAGCTGGCACTTGAGGTCAGCGACCAGATGCTGCTGGTGATCCGTGCCTACGTCGAAAAACCGCGCACCACCATCGGTTGGAAAGGCCTGGCCTACGACCCGCACCTGGACGGCAGCGACGACATGGCCGCCGGCCTCACGCTGTCCCGCGAGCTGATGCGCGAAATGCTGCGCCTGGGCTTGCCGGTCGCCACCGAGCTGCTGCAACCGATGGCCGCCGGCTACTTCGATGACCTGCTGAGTTGGGTCGCCATCGGTGCGCGCACGACTGAATCACAGATCCACCGCGAAATGGCCAGCGGCCTGGGCATGCCGGTCGGCTTCAAGAACGGCACCGACGGCGGGGTTGCGATTGCCTGCGATGCAATGCGCTCGGCGTCGCACCCGCACCGCCACTTCGGCGTCGACAGCCAGGGCCACCCGGCGATCATCCAGACCCCGGGCAACCCCGACACCCATCTGGTGCTGCGCGGCGGTCACCGTGGGCCGAACTACGACGCGCAAAGCGTGGCGCAAGTGAAGCATGACCTGGCCAAGTCCAAGGTCGCGGCGCGGATTATGGTCGACTGCAGCCACGCCAACAGTGGCAAGGACCCGTTGCGTCAACCGGCGGTGTTCAACGACGTGTTGGAACAGCGCCTGCAGGGTGACACCTCGCTGATCGGCATGATGCTCGAAAGTCATCTGTTCGAAGGTTGCCAACCGTTGAGTGCGTCGATGAAGTACGGCGTGTCGGTGACAGATGGTTGCCTGGGCTGGAACAGTACCGAGCAGTTGTTGCGCAGTGCGGCCGAGCGCCTTCGCGCGCACAGCAAAGCCGACTGACCGATGAGAATCAAACTGTGGGAGCTGGCTTGCCAGCTCCCACAGTTGAACGTCGCCGGGCTCAGGAAAGTGGGTACAGCGCCTCATCAAACTGCGCCAGTTGCGCAAACACCAAGGGCTGTTCATCCACCAGCCCTTGTAGCCGCTGCTCATACGCCAGCAGAAAATCCCGCCGCGCCTCGTCGCTGATATACGGCACATGCCACGCCACAAACGGCGGCAGCACCTCATACCCGACATACGCCAACGTACCGCGCAGGATCGGCCGCAACATATCCTCCAGCGGCCCATGAATCGCGCCTTCACCGAACATGTGTTCGCGCCCGCCCAAGGTCACCGTGACCAGCGCACGCTTGCCCGCCAAACCGCCCTGATCATAGAACCGCTTGCCGCCATAACACACACCGGACACCAGCACGCGGTCGACCCAGCCCTTGAGCATTGCAGGCATAGAGAACCAGAAGATCGGAAAATTAAGGATCAGCAGGTCGGCCCATAGCACCTTGTCCAACTCGCCCTGAATATCCGCCGCGATCGACTGTTTTTTTACACCCAGGCGTTGCTCCAGGGCATACACCAGATACTCGGGATTCTCTCGCGTGGAAAAATCAGCCGCCGACGCCACCGGGTTCCACTGCATGGCATACAAGTCACTCACCTGCACCTGATGCCCCAGGCCTTGCAGCGTAGTCACGCCCTGGTCGCGCAACGCAGCGGTAAAGGACTGTGGCTCAGGGTGGGCGTGAACAATCAAAACCTTCATGTGAACTCCTCAAACGGTGTACGCCGCCCGTTGGGCGAGCAAATGATCAAGCCATTCGGGGGCCATTTTCGCTTCCGATGAAAACAGCAGGCCGGTGCGCCTTTGGCTGTTTTCGCCCAGGGTCCCGCGCCTGTATGGGTCAACAGGCACAGGCATGTTTGAGCTCGATCAACGTCACGCCATTGCGTTTGAAGCCGTTGCGCAAGTCCGTCTGCAATTCATCCAGGCTCTTGGGTTGGTACACGGCGCAACCGAACGCCTGGGCAAACAGCGCAAAATCCGGGTTGCGCGGCAGCACACCGATGGGTTCGATATCCAGGCTCAGCATGTCGTCGCGGATCTGGCCAAGGGCGTCGTTATTCCACAACAGCACCACCAACGGGCTGTCCAGTTCCTCCACGGCGGTCGCCAGTTCCTGGGCGGTGTAGAGAAAACCGCCGTCCCCCACTAACACCAGGCCGGGGCGCAGCGGCGCACCGAACTTGGCGCCGATGCCGGCGGGCAAGCCATAGCCCAAGGTGCCGTAGCCGGTGGGGTGCAACCAGCTGCGCGGGGCGCGGCTTGGGTAAGCGTAGTTGCCGGTGTAGGCCAGTTGGGTCATGTCACTGCTGATGAACGCGTTGGCAGGCAGTTCGGCCTCGATGCGGTCAAGAATGGCTTGATGAATGGCCTGTAGCGGGCCGTGCCCAAGCGCTACCGCCTGGCGCAATGTTGCGACCTTTTTGATCGACGCGTCTGCGTGGCGCGGTGCAGGCGGTAACCCTTCGAGCAAGGCCAACACGGTCTGGTTGGCATCGCCGTGCAACGCCAGCGTGCAGGCGTAGAAATCATTGAATTTGCGCGGATCGATATCCACCCGTAACAGCTCACCCTTGATTGGCAAACGCTCGCGCCAATAATCGGTGTCAGCCATTTCCGTACCGACCGCCAGCACCACATCGGCCTCGCTGATCAGTTGCCAGCCCGGTTCGACACACAGGGTGGAACCGGCATTCAGCGGATCGTTGATCGGCAGCAGTCCCTTACCCGCAACGCTGGTAAAAAACGGCGCCGCCAGGCGCGTACTCAAACGCTGTAACGCCTCGCTTGCTGCCAATGCGCCCCCGCCGGCAATGATCATCGGCCGTTTGGCCGCCGCGAGCGCGGCCACTGCCTGCTCCAGCACGTCGGCCGATGGCAGACCACGCCCTGGACGGCGGACCACCTCATTGCTCCAATCCCTTTTGACCGGTGCCGCCAACACATCCAGCGGCACCGAAATATGCACCGGCCGTGGCCGCTCGCTGTCGAACACCGCGTAGGCACGGGCGATCAGCTCGGGCAGATCCTCGGCACTCAATGCCACCGCCGAAAACGCGGTGATGGGAGCGGTGATCGCCCGCTGATCCTGGGTCTCGTGCAGGCTGCCCCAGCCTTTGCCGAGGCTGGCGGTGGAGTTGACGCTGGAGATCACCAGCATCGCAATGGAATCGGCATAGGCCTGGCCGATGGCGGTTGCGGCATTGGTGACGCCAGGGCCGGTGATGACAAAGCACACGCCGGGTTTACCACTGACTCGTGCATAGCCGTCGGCCATAAAACCGGCGCCCTGTTCGTGGCGCGTGAGCACGTGGCGAATGCCGCTGCCGGGCAGGCCGCGATACAGTTCCAAGGTGTGCACACCGGGAATGCCGAACACCGTGTCGACGCCATAGTTGGCCAACAACCGCACCAGCGCCTGGCCGCCGGTCACCGTTTTATCTTGCATAGCCATCTCCTAGTCGAATCAATGCATCGACCGCCGTGGCGCCTTGGGCATTGACCAGCAATGGGTTCACATCGAGTTCCAGCAACCGTTCGGCATTGGCACAGGCGTAGTCGGCCACCGCGCGAATCGCCGAGACCAACGCGTCCATATCCGCCACCTCACGCCCGCGAAAACCTTGCAGCAAAGCGGCGCTGCGCAGGCTGAGCAACGCGTTGCCAATCGCCTCGTCAGTGGTGGGCAGCAACAGGCTGCGGCTGTCCTTGAGCAGTTCCACCAGGATGCCACCGGCGCCAATCACCAGGGCCAGGCCGAAGTCGTTTTCACGCTTGATGCCTACGATCAACTCGGCCAAGGGCTGGGCTGCCATGGACTCCAATAGCAGTCGATCGAAGGCAACGCCGGGTGCATACGCGGCGATTTGCCCGCGCATCTGCTCAATCGCAGCGCTTAAAGCGGCTGCGTCTGGCAGGTTAAGCGCCACCGCCCCGGCTTCGGTTTTATGCGGTAAATCGGTGCTGACTGCCTTGAGCACCAACGGGTAGCCCAACACCTGTGCATCGGTAATCGCGCGTTCCGGCGTACTCAACACACTCGGTGGAGTGGGCAAGCCAAACGCGCGTAATGCCTGTTTGGACGCCCATTCATCCAGGGCCGCGCCATGGCCATCGAGGGCTTGTGGGCACAGCGGTTCGAGGATCGATTCGCCCCGCTCAAGCAAGACGCGACGATGGTTTTGGTAGCCAGCAATCCGGCCCCATGCCGCGAGCGCATCTTCCACCCCCTGCAAGGCGGGAATGCCGTGGGCATGCAGGCGTTCGCGGGCATGGACCGGCAACAGCTCGGGAAACGCCGAGGTGACGAAACCGCTCTTGCCATGTCGGCCGAGCGCTGCGCAAAACAGCGCCAACAGCAGGTCGCATTCCTGGCGCTCGCCGGTAAATTCGGCCGGGTAATCCAGCACCAGCATGGCGGCATCTGCGTCGGTGCGCAGGGCCGTGTCGAGCATGCTATGGAGTGCTTCACGGTCGCCCCAGATGGCGGTGGTGAAATCCAATGGGTTGACCAGATTGGCGTAGCTGGGCAGCACCTGCGCCAGTTCAGCACGCTGGCCTGCGTCAAGTTTCGGCAGGGCCAGATGGTTGCGCTCGGCGTAATCGGCAATCAGCCCAGCATCACCACCGGAACAGGCCAGCGCGATCAGGCGATTTCCTGCCGGCAGGTTGCCGCACGCCGCCGCCTTCAAGGTTTCGACAAAACTCACCGGCCCGCTCACCCGGATCACGCCCAGACGTGCAAACAAGCTGTCGTACAGCGCATCGGAGCCGGACAGTGAACTGGTGTGACTTAATGCCAGCTCGGCGCCTAGCTGCGAGACGCCGGTTTTCAGTGCGATGATCGGAATGCCTTTTTCCAGGGCTTTGTGCGCCGCACGGGCAAAACCCGGCACATTTTTCAGGCCTTCCAGGTGCAGGCCGATGGCGGTAACGCGCGGTTCGTCGAGCAACACGTCCATCAATTCGGCCACGCCCAGTTGTGCCTGGTTACCCACTGAAGCCATGTAGGCGACCGGCAATGAGCGGTCGCTCATCGACAGGTTGTAGGCAAAGTTGCCGCTCTGGGTCAGTACCGCGACGCCCTTCTCGACCGTCTTGCCGCCATGGGCCACCGGCCACAATGCCGAGTTGTGCAGGTAGTCCAACAGGCCGTAGCAGTTGGGGCCGAGCAAGGCCATGTCGCCTGCCACTTCTAGCAACTGCTGTTGCAAGGCTGCACCGTCGGCGCCGGTTTCGGCAAACCCTGAGGCGTAGCAAATAGCTCCGCCCGTGCCGATGGCGGCGAGTTCAGCGATGCAGGTCAATGTCAGTTCACGGTTGGTGGCGACAAACACCGCATCCGGGCCGCACGGCAGATCAGCCACGCGGCGGACACAAGGGATGCCGTCGAGGCAGTCATGCTGCGGGTTGACCAGCCACATTTGCCCGGTAAACCCGCCGTCGGCGCAGCGCTTTAGGGCGCGAGCCATGCTGCGCCCGCCGACAAATGCCAGATGCCGGGGCGCCAGCAGGCGCTTGAGGTTATCGCGAATAGCCTGGGACATAAGCGTTCTCCGCGCCGATCAGCGCAACAGCGGCCGCAACAGTTCGCGCGCAATGATATGGCGCTGGATTTCCGAAGTGCCTTCCCAGATCCGTTCGATCCGTGCGTTGCGCCAGATGCGCTCCACCGGTCCTTCATCCATCAAGCCCATGCCGCCGAAAATCTGCACGGCGTCGTCGGCGACCTTGCCCAGGGTTTCGCTGGCAAACAATTTGGCCATGCCGGCCTCGCCGTCGGTCATGCGGCCCTGGTCCATCTTCCAGGCAGTGTGCAGGGTCAACAACTCGGCAGCGCGAATCTGCGTGGCCATGTCCGCCAGCTTGAAACTCACGCCTTGATAGGTACCGATGGGCTGGCCGAACTGCTTGCGATCCGCCGCCCATTGCAGCGATACGTCCAGCGCCCGCTGAGCCTGGCCGACGCAATTGGCGGCGACCATCACGCGCCCTGCGGTGAGCCAGGCATTGGCGACATCCCAGCCTTTGCCCACTTCACCGAGCACCTTGGACGCCGGGACGCGGCAGTCGTCGAAGAACATCTCATAGGTGTGATAGCCGCGGTTGCTGACGCACTTGGGACCTCGGCGGATGGTCATGCCCGGGGTACCCCGGTCCACCAGAAACGAGGTCACCTCATTGCGTGGGCGCCCGTTGTATTCATAGGTGTCGGTCACGGCAAACACGATGGCGAAATCGGCGTGCCCCGCATGGCTGATAAAGTGCTTGCTGCCGTTGATCACGAAGTCATCGCCGCTGCGCACGGCACGGGTCTTGATGGCGTTGGCATCCGAGCCGGCACCCGGCTCGGTCAGCGCGAAGCAGTCGATTTTCTTGCCCTGCACGCAGGGCAACAAGTAGTCCTCAATCTGTGCGCCAGTGCAGGCCATGAGGATTTTCGAGGGGCGCGCGACAAACACATGCAGTGCCCACGACACCTTGGACAACTCCCGTTCGATCAGCGCCTGGGACAGGTAATCGAGGCCGCCACCACCGACCTCTTCGGGCATGTTGAAGGCATAGAAACCAGCAGCGATGGCCTTGTCACGAATCTGCGCAGCAAGCGCCGGCGAGACCTCATCGGCGCGGTCCACCGCCGCCTCATGGGGCAGCAACTCCTTGATCACAAAACTGCGTACCGCGTCCACCAACATGTCTTGTTCTTGGCTGAGTTGGAAATTCATGGCGCTACCTGCTCGGGGGGTGTTGTTGTTATTTGCCGCAGAAGTTCGGGAGGCGTTTTTCCATGGCTGCGCGCAGGGCTTCAGCACCATCGGCACTGCGTCCACACAACAACCCAGCGGCCAGTTCGGCCTGCAGTTGCTCGGGCAGGCTGCGATCGGCGCCGTCGCGGATCAGGGCCTTGGTCTGGGCGAAGGCGAAGGTCGGGCCGTTGGCCAGGCGCGTCGCCAACTCGGTGGCGTGGGCGTGGAGTTGATCATCGGCGACCACCTCGCCCACCAACCCGGCAGCCAGCGCGCGGTCGGCGCTCCACAGTTCATCGAGGAACAGCAGGCGCTTGGCCTGTTCGCTGCCGATCAGGCGCGGTAAGTGCCAACTGGCACCGGCATCCGGCGAGTAAGCCAGGCTGGTGTAGCCGGCCTTGAAGCGTGCCGACTGCGCGGCGATGCGCAGGTCGCAACACAAGGTGAGGTCCATGCCGGCGCCGACGGCGGTGCCGTTGATCGCAGCAAGGGTGGGTTTGTCGAGGGTGTGCAGGCGGGTAATCAGGGCGTGGGCGGTTTCGGTCCAGCCGTAGGTTTCCAGGGCGCCACGGGCTTCGGCTTCGGCCCACTCCGCCAGGTCGGCACCGGCGCAGAAGCTACGCCCGTTGCCGGTCAAGACCACCGCACGCACGGCGCTGTCGGTGTTGAGCGTATCGAGCAAGGCATGCAGGTGCTTGAGGGTCGGGATGTCCAGTGCATTGCGCTGGGCAACCCGGTTGAGGGTGATCCAGGCAATGCCTGCTTGCACATGGGTAAGCACGGGCGAATCGGTAGTCATGGCTTCCTCGAATTATTTTAATTGGCTTGAGGGGTGCGACATGGCGAGATACTAAACGAGTGTTCAGCAAGGAGGCAATCGGCAAACTGCAAATATTTTCAGGGGGGAAATATCGACCTGGACATTGCGTCCAGGCGCTGAGAAAGGTTCAGGCTTTGAGCTGGTAACGTTGGCGACCGCCACTCTGCAAGCCGTCGACCCAGGCTTCGCAAATCTGGATGCCCTGCGCCGGCGTAAAGGTGCCAGGGTTGAGCCCCGACTCCAACCACAACCCATCGAGCAAGGCGCTCAAGCCGATGGCGGCCAGGTCGGCGTCGAACTGTTTCCACCCCTCCTCCCTGGCCATGTCCGTCAGGGCCGAGCGCATGATGGTGCGGTACTCGCCATAGGAATGTTCGTGGGCCTGGTTGATCGCCGGAGCCGTCTTGACCGCGCCCCAGAATACCAGCCAGGCGTCCAGCAGTTGCGGGTCGAGCAGTTCCGCAGAAAAGGAGCCACGAAACAACGCCGACAAGCGTTCCCGCGGTTGCGGTGGCGCCTTGGCCATGGTCTCGCGCAACAGGCTCATGACTTGGGCGGTGATCGTGCGATAGGCCTCGGCCACCAGTTCATCCTTGCCCGAATAGTGATGACTGATCAGCCCCACCGACACCCCGGCCTCGGCGCTTATCTTGCGAATCGACGCGCCCTGGAAGCCATCGCGCTTGAGGCAAGTGAGCGTCGCCTGGACCAGATTGGCCTTGCGCAATTCCGGCTCCATGCGGGAGAAACGGGATTCCTGGGTCATACGGCGATTTCCTGCGGTTGAGTCGGCTGCACGACTCTACCTCAGTCGCGGTAACCGGGCGACACCCGATCCAGCATCCGCAGCAACGCCACTCGTGACTTCTGGTAAAGAGTCCTTTTCGGGTTCGGCGGTTTTTCCGAAGGAACGACGCGGGGATACTCGACTCCATTGTTCACCCCCCTTCTGGAGTTACTGATGTCTATCCCGACCCAAAACGTTCCCGCCTTCGGCCTCGGCACCTTCCGCCTGCAAGGCCAGGTGGTCATCGACTCCGTGAGCAACGGCCTGGAACTGGGCTACCGCGCCATCGACACCGCGCAGATCTATGAGAACGAAGCCGATGTCGGCCACGCCATCGCCGCCAGTGGCGTGCCGCGTGATGAATTGTTCATCACCAGCAAGATCTGGGTGTCCAATTTTGCCGATGGCTTGTTGATTCCCAGCCTGCGTGAAAGCCTGAGCAAACTGAAGACCGACTACCTGGACCTGACCCTGATCCACTGGCCGTCACCGGAAGACCAAGTCCCCGTGGCCGAATTCATGGGCCAGTTGCTTGAAGCCAAGCGCCTGGGCCTGACGCGCCAGATCGGTATTTCCAACTTCACCATTGACCTGATGAAGCAGGCCATTGCTGCGGTGGGCGCCGAGAACATCGCCACCAACCAGGTCGAACTGCACCCGTATCTGCAAAACCAGAAGGTCGTGGATTTCGCTACCGCCCAGGGCATTCAAATCACGTCGTACATGACCCTGGCCTACGGTGAAGTGCTGAAAGACCCGGTGCTCCAGCAAATCGCCGAACACCATCAGGCCACCCCTGCGCAAGTGACGTTGGCCTGGGCCATGCAGTTGGGCTATGCGGTAATCCCGTCGTCGACCAAACGCGCCAACCTGGAGAGTAACCTCAAGGCCCTGCAACTGACCTTGAGCGCTGCCGACATGGCGCAGATTGCTGGCCTGGAACGTGGCCACCGCTTGACCAGCCCCAAGGGCATTGCGCCGAAGTGGGATTAAACCCCCGCTATCGGCCTGCAGGATAACTCCCGCAGCCACGGCAACACCCGCAGGCCCGTGGCGGCCTCGGGTGGGTCGATGATGTCCATGAAATGTTCAAGGTTGACGTTGTCCGGCACTCCGGGCAGGCGTACCAGCACAGACGGCATTGCGCCAGCGGGTTGGCCTGGGTCCAGGTGATCGTAGAGCAACACATGGCGCACCTGGGGCTGCGGCCCGCAGACATGAGCGGCAAGCCCCGCATTGATGATCAAGACATCGAAGGGTTCGGCCGGGACTGCGGTGAGAATCTGGACTTCTTCGTAGGTTTGCACCGGCACAATCCGGTGGTACCCCAACTGATTGAGCATTTTTTCGATGTACAGCCGTTGCAGGTGCTGTTCATCGGCAATCAGGATGGTCAGTGCTTTGTTCGGCATGGCAACCCCCTGGGCTGGCAGTACTCGTCAATGAGAGCGGCTCATTTTCCAGACATATCCAGAAGACAAAATCAGCCATGTTCCCCCTTCACGTAGGAGTTCTCCCAAATTCACCGAATGACCGGAAACCGCAGTCATGAAGGATTGCAGTAGTCACTCAGTCGTTTATGCAAATCGTCAATCGCCTCGTCTACCGCTTCAATCGCAGCCCCCAGTGCGGTGCGCTCCTGTCGTTCACAAACCCTCTCCAACGTTTCGCAACAGGTGGTCAGCGCTTGGGCCTTGACCATTCGCGCCCCGCCCTTGACTCGATGAGCGAGGTCGTGCAGCCCGCGAAAACTGACTTGGCGCTGCAGCAACGGGAGCCTCACGCGGTCAGTTTCCAGGCTGTCGAGCAACGCGTTCAAGAGTTCCTTGAGCGCTACTTGATCGTCCCCCGTGACCACCCTTAGCGAACCCAAATCCAATACCCCATCAACGTCGGGTACGCCTGGGCTGAACGCAAGCGAGGCCAGCGCCGAGCGTAAGTCCTCAAGCCCGGCCGGTTTGAACAGGCAACCATCCATGCCCGCCTGCCGACAGCGCTCGGTTTCTTCCGGTTGTGCATTGGCGGTAAAACCCAGCAGCAGGCAGGGTTCCAACCCTTGCTCACGCTCTTGCGCACGAATATCACGTGCCAAGGCATAGCCATCCTTGAGGGGCATGTTGCAATCGGTAATCACCACGTCGGGATGCTGGGTTTGCCAACGCTCAAACCCCTGAACCCCCTCTTCGGCAGTGATAATGCGATGCCCCAGAAAGCTCAGTTGCCGGGCCAGCAGCAAGCGGTTAGCCGGGTAGTCATCCACGACCAGAATGTCCAGTACACGGGTCGGCCGGACGGCTGGGGCCGGGGCCGAAACCTCGGGCGGCAATGCAGCCGCCCTGGCAAGTGTCAACGTCACATCCAACCGCGTACCCTGCCCGAGCACACTGCTCAACTGCAGCTTCCCGGCCATCATTTCGCACAGATTACGGCTGATCACCAAGCCCAAACCCGACCCGCTGCGCGCCGACTGCTCGGTATTGCTGCCTTGGATAAACGGGTTGAACAGGCGCTGCTGGTCCTCGGCGCTGATGCCAATGCCGGTGTCTTCTACCCATAACCTGAGGCTCAGATGGTCTGCATCAGGCGCCGCAGAACTGTGTGCGCCCAACCGAACCTGGCCATCGGCGGTGAACTTGATGGCATTGCTCAGCAGGTTGGAGACCACCTGCTTGAACCGCAACGGGTCGATCAACACCGGGCAGTCAATCAGTGGCTCAAGCTCTACCTGCAGCGACAGGCCCTTGGCCCGCGCCAGCCCTTCGAATACCCGTGCCACCGACATCAACAGTTCATGCGGGTTGGCTGACTCCAGGGCAAGAGACAGGTGGCCAGACTCGATCCGGGCAATATCCAGAATATCGCCAATCAATTCCAGCATGCTGTGGGACGCAACCGAAGCGACGGCCAAGGCATCGCGGTCGGCGTGCCCCTGCTCGGCGTTGGCAAGCGCCAACTCGATCATGCCGATCACGGCGTTCATGGGCGTGCGGATTTCGTGGCTCATGGTCGCCAGGAACGTGGTCTTGGCACGGTTGGCGGCATCGGCTTCCTCCTTGGCTTCCTGCAACTGGCCCAGGAGCCGCTGGCGCTCGCTCACATCCACCCAACCGGCAATCATGCCCACGACGTTCTCGTCGCCATCACGGTACGGCAGCATCCAGTGGTAAATGGTCAACACCTTGCCACCGGGCAACCTGAGTACCCGATCATGAATCTGCGGCTCGCCACGTTCCATCAGCCGCAGGTAATCCTCATGGAAAGATTGGGCCTGCGGCGGGTTGCCGGTGTCGGTTTCTGTCACCGTCTTGCCGATCATCGCTTCGAGCTTGAAGCCGAAGACGTCCAGGAACGCACTGTTGCAAGCCATCAGCCGACCCTGGCGGTCGCGCACGTAAATCGGATGAGGCGTACCGTCGATCAGTACCCCCATAAAGCGCATCTGGTCGCTCAATGCCCGCTCGGCCTGGGCACGTTTGCGTATCAGACTGCGCAGGTAAATCGCCCACCCCAGGGTTACCAGCAGCAATACCGCCGCCAGGCCAAACCCTTGGATAATCGCACTGCGATGGCGCAACCAATGGTCTTCGATGATCACATCGGCACGCCATGGGTTGGCCAACTCATCCATTTCCTGAGGGCTGATGCTCAGCAACGCCTTGTCCAATATCGAGTACAACTCCAACTCGCCACGGTTGACCCCGAACGTCATGCGTACCGGATCAGAGCCCACCGTGCTGGTCACGCGCAAGCGGTCACGGTACTGAAAGGCAATAAGGTAACGCGCATAGATCAACGAATTGACGGCCCCATCGGCACTGCCGTTGGCCACCAGGGCCATGGCCTGCGTAGGGCTCCCGGCCTCCACAAAGTGGATACCGGGGTAGTCCCGATTGATGACCTCACGCAGCGCGTTGCCGCTGGTCACCGCGAGACGTTTTCCGATCATGTCCTCCAGGGTCATCGTGCCGGGGTAGTCGCTGCGGCTGACCAGCACCAGCGGGTTGGTCAGGTAGGGCCGGGTAAAACGCACCTGATCAGAGTCTTCGATGCTCGGCGCCACCACCGCCATCATGTCTGCCCGGCCCTTACTGACCGCGTCAATTTGCTCGGGCATCGAACCACCGGAGACCACATCGAACTTCAAACCGGTACGCAGGCTGATCCTCGATAAAACGTCCGCACTCAGCCCCTCTAATTGCCCCTGTGCCGTGAAGGATGCCAATGGCAGCATCAGGTCGGACGCAACCACTCGGACCCGCGGGTGCTTCTCGAGCCAGCGCTGTTCACTGCGGCTCAAGTGCAGCCGTTCGGCCCCCAGAAAGCCAAGGTTACCTGCACTCCAACGGCGCAAGATTTCCATCTGTTCGTTAACCGAGATCGACCTCAGCGCAGTATTGATGATACGCAGCAGGCGAGTGTTGTCGCGGGTAACGGCGAACGCGAAGGCGTTGGATTCCAGGATGGAAAAATCCGCCATTTGCACATTGTTGAGGTGGTTACGGTTGATCTGGTAGTTGGCGGTGATGGCATCCCCGAGATAAACATCGGCGCGGCCGAATGCCACGGCGCCGATGGCTTCGAAGATAGAGGGAAACAGTTCCACGTGGGCCTTGGGGTAAAAAGCCTCTACGACGTCGGGCGGCATGTAGTGATAGAGCATCGCCACGCGCTTGCCTGCCAGGTCGACGCTCAGGGATTGGGTGTCTCCGGTACGGGTAACCAGAATCGGTTGATCATTGGCATAGGAGCGCGACAGCACCAACTGTGGGTCACCTGCTTCAAACCCGTTGGCCGACCCAAGCAAATCAATGGCGCCCTGCTTGAGCGCCTCGATCACTTCATCGCGCGTATCGTAGCGCCGGACCTCAACGGTGATATTCAGCGACTGTGCGAACAACTTCGCATAGTCAGCCGTGACGCCTTCAAGCTCGTCGTTGTTATTGGTCAGTTCGAAAGGCCCGTAATCGGGAGCGGAAACCCCCATCAACAATGTTCGCCGCTCGCGCAGCCAATGCCAGTCCGCTTCCCCCAACACCACGGATGGGCCTGTACCGTCAACGTTGGAGTGCCCCAGCAACCGCAGGGTATGGGGCTCATCAAGGGCCGCAGCCATCATCGGAAGCAGGCTCATCAACAGCGTAGTGATGAACCCTCGAACCTGGGCATGGGTCATTTCAAATCAGATCAGATGATTACGCTGGGCAAACTTGGCCATGTGTACCACGGACGACATGCGCAGCTTCTCCTTGAGCCTCGTCTTATAGGTACTGATGGTCTTGTGGCTCAGCAGCATTTGATTGGCGATTTCGTTATTGCCCAACCCCAGCGCCAGCATCTGCAACACCGCCAGCTCGCGATCCGACAGCAACTGCACCAGCTCCAACTCCGTAGACTGCAAATCATCACGGCGTACCGAACTGCTTGGCAAACTGGGAAAGCAGCTGTAGTTGGACATCACGGCCTTGATCGCTTTTTGCAGCTCGTCCAGTTCCCCTGTCTTGGCGACAAACCCCATTGCGCCTGCACGCATGCAACGCGAGGAAAAGAACTCCGGAAGGTACGACGTCAGTACCAGAATCTTGCACGGCAAGCCCAGCGCCTTGACTCGGCCGATCACCTCCAGCCCCCCCAGCTTCGGGATTGCCAAGTCGAGAATGATCAAGGCTGGGCGCCCCTCTCTGGCCTTCTGCACGGCATCGGCACCATTACCCGCTTCATCAATGTCAGTGAAGCCTTCCAGCGTCAGCAGATGGCGGACGGTTTTGCGGATAAACGGGTGATCGTCAACTATTAACGCTTTGCTCATAACACTCCCCTGAGAGGTAAGTAGACTTACACACCACACGGGACACAGGTACCTGTGAGAAATGACAGTGCCGACCAGCGGTGCTGCCCTCACTCAGGACGATAGCCAGGCTATGCCTGGTCCCTTTCGATTGAAAACAGGCCGAACACGTACAGCCAAACGGCTGCCGCTGGCTAGTTGCAAGGGCGCAACCTTAGCAACGAAATGACGTTTCAATCGAAGGGATAGTCCCAACCAAATGTAGGACTTTTCCTCGCGAAAGCATTCCCAAGCCAACGTCTGGTCATGCTTTGCAGGCGCAGGCTAATCGGTGGTACTCGGGCTCCAGAAGGCCTGCACCACCAGGGTCGATGTGGAGATACGCGCCACCAGTGCATCCAGTTCGTCACCATCGACTGACGTGGCGGCAAGGGTGGCCTCGATTTCCACTTCTTCGCTGCCGAATGGGCGTACGTCGACGTCGCTGGCCGGGTAGTTGCAGCGCGCCAACTCGGCTTCCAGCAATACCATCACCGCCTGTTGCTGGCTGCGCCGTGCGATGACATACAGGATGTTGGTGACCTCTGCCGACACCACGTCCAATGGCTGACGGTTGATGTTATTGACGATCGGCCGCAGCAAGGTATTGGCCGCCAGCACAAACAGCGTGCCGAGCAGCGCTTCGAGAATCAGGTCGGCCCCTGCACAAGCCCCCACCGCCGCCGAGGCCCAGAGCGTGGCAGCGGTGTTGAGCCCGCGCACATTACCTTCCTCACGCATGATCACGCCGGCCCCCAGAAAGCCGATGCCCGAGACCACATACGCGACGACCCGCACGGCACCTTCCGCGCCGCCCAGGCGGTTGGCCATGTCGACGAAAATCGCCGCGCCCACCGCCACCAGCACGTTGGTGCGCAAGCCCGCCGTGCGCTGGCGGTACTGACGCTCGAAGCCGATCAAGCCACCAAGGATAAACGCCGCGGTGAGGCTGACCAACGTGTCGACCAGAGTGGTGAGGTTGATGTTGTTGATGGCTTGCATAAAAAATCTCCTTGAATGCAGCAGCAAGCTGATTGCACCGTTGGCCCATGTGGGCGCTGGCTTGCCTGCTCCCACATGGGCCAACGGTATTACGGAATAAGGCCGGTTATTGCCAGCCAAACTTACGGATATAGAAGCCTTTCACCGCCTGGGTCAGCGCCATGTACGCCAGCAAAATCAGCGGCAGGAACACAAAGTACAACGACGGCAGCGCCTGCAATTTGAAGTAGTGCGCCAGCGGCCCCATCGGCAGGAAAATCCCCACAGCCATGATCACACCGGTCATCACCATCAACGGCATCGCCGCCCGGCTTTGCAGGAACGGGATTTTCGGGGTGCGGATCATGTGCACGATCAGCGTCTGGGTCAGCAGCCCCACCACGAACCAGCCGGACTGGAACAGGGTCTGGTGATCGGGCGTGTTGGCATCAAACACATACCACATGAGTGCAAACGTGGTGATGTCAAAGATCGAACTGATCGGACCGAAAAACAGCATGAACCGCCCCACTTCACCCGGCTGCCAGCGCTGCGGCTTGGCGAGCATTTCGTCGTCGACGTTATCGAACGGAATCGCGATCTGCGAAATGTCATACAGCAGGTTTTGCACCAGCAGGTGCATCGGCAACATCGGCAGGAACGGGATAAACGCACTGGCCACCAGCACCGAGAACACATTGCCGAAATTGGAACTGGCGGTCATCTTGATGTACTTGAGCATGTTGGCGAAGGTGCGGCGGCCTTCGAGCACGCCCTCCTCCAGGATCATCAGGCTCTTTTCCAACAGGATGATGTCAGCCGCTTCCTTGGCAATGTCCACGGCGCTGTCCACCGAAATACCGATATCCGCCGTGCGCAATGCCGGCGCGTCGTTGATACCGTCGCCCATAAACCCCACCACATGCCCGTTGGCCTTGAGCAGGCGCACGATGCGCTCCTTGTGGCTCGGTGTCAGCTTGGCGAACACATTGGTGGTTTCCACGGCCTTGGCCAGCTCGGCGTCGGTCATGTCTTCAATATCGTTGCCCATCAGCAAGCCCTGTTGTTCCAGGCCCACTTCGCGGCAGATTTTGGCCGTCACCAGTTCGTTGTCACCGGTCAGCACCTTGACCGCCACGCCATGGGCTTTCAGGGCCTTGAGTGCCGGCGCGGTGCTCTCCTTGGGTGGGTCGAGAAAAGCGACATAGCCGATCAGCGTCAGGTCTTTTTCATCCGACAGGCTGTAGGTGTCGCGCCCCGCCGCCATGGGCTGCGCAGCCACCGCCACGACGCGCAGGCCTTCTTCGTTGAAGGCCGCCGTCACCTGGCGAATGCGCGCCAGCAACTCATCGGTCAGCGCTTCGTTGGTCTCACCATGGCGCACGGTGTTGCACACCGACAGAATCTCTTCCACCGCGCCTTTGCAGATCAACAGGTGTGGCTGGCCCTGCTCGGCCACCACCACCGACATGCGACGCCGGTTGAAGTCGAACGGAATCTCATCGACCTTCTGGAACGCCGTGCCGACTTGCAAGTCGCGGTGCACTTCAACGTGTTCGAGCACCGCCACATCCAGCAGGTTTTTCAGGCCGGTCTGGTAGTAGCTGTTGAGGTAGGCCATTTCTAGCACGTCATCAGACTCTTCGCCCCACACGTCCACATGGCGCGCCAGGAAAATCTTGTCCTGGGTCAGGGTGCCGGTCTTGTCGGTGCACAGCACGTCCATGGCGCCGAAGTTCTGGATCGCGTCCAGGCGCTTGACGATGACCTTCTTGCGCGACAGGAACACAGCGCCCTTGGCCAGCGTGGAGGTCACAATCATCGGCAACATTTCAGGGGTCAGGCCCACGGCAATCGACAGCGCGAACAGCAATGCTTCGGTCCAGTCACCCTTGGTGAAACCGTTGATGAACAGCACCAGCGGCGCCATCACAAACATGAAGCGGATCAGCAACCAGCTGACTTTATTGACGCCATGCTGGAACGAGGTGGTCGCACGGTCAGTGGCGGTCACGCGTTGCGCCAGCGCGCCGAAATAGGTGCTGTTGCCGGTGGCCAGAACAATCGCCGTCGCCGCACCGGACACCACATTGGTGCCCATGAACAGGATGTTTTCCAGGTCCAGCGGGTTACGCGCCTGGCTGTCGTGCTGGTGGACGAACTTCTCCACCGGCATCGATTCGCCGGTCATCGCCGCCTGGCTCACAAACAGGTCCTTGGCGCTGAGCACGCGGCAGTCGGCGGGGATCATGTCGCCGGCCGACAGCACGATCAGGTCACCCGGCACCAATTGTTTGATCGGCAGCTCAATGCGCTTGGCCTTATCGCGGCGCAACACCGTCGCGGTATTGCTCACCATGGCTTTCAAGGCGTCGGCAGCCTTGTTCGACTTCGCCTCCTGCCAGAAGCGCAACAGGGTCGACAGCACCACCATGGAAAAAATCACCGTGGCCGCCTTGATGTCGTCCGTCAGCAAGGAGATCAGCGCGAGCAAGGTCAGCAGCAGGTTGAACGGGTTCTTGTAGCACTGCCACAGGTGCACCCGCCACGGCAGCGGCTGCTCATGCTCGACCTCGTTGAGGCCGTACTGCACGCGCAAGGCGTCGGAATCCTGGGTGCTCAACCCCTCGACATGGCTGCCCAATTTGCCCAGCAATTGCACAGCACTGCTGTTGGCCGCGACCACCAGGGTTTGCGCCAGGGTCGGCGGTACTTCGCGGCTGACGTTGGCGTCGGTCACGGTCTCGAGCATCGCCAGGCGTCGGAAATGCCGGGCAATGTGCCGGGTCCGCAGGAAACCGGCGAAGAACTCTTTCAGCAGTGTGAGGTTCATGGTGTAACTCCTGCGCGAGGAAACCTTCGTGCAGGTACGACCGACTGCACTGCGCCCTTTTTAAAGGCACAGTCAGCTTGGCCCGCCGGCCATAAAAGGCAGGCGCGTCCGTAGCCTCCTGATTGCGATCAGGTGCTGGTCAGCGTCGATGAGAGGGGTTGGGGCAGGTGCCAGGACTGGCCGCTGCCGCGATGCCGCTTCTCGCTTTGTTGGCGAGACAACGGCATCAGAAGAATGCGCGTTACCTTGCCAAGTATGTGCCGGTTACCGAAACCGGCCGACTACTGTCACTCGAACAAGTACCCACTTAGGGTCTCCGCTATTGATGAAAACGCGCGGAGTTTACGCCCCGACTCCGGGGGAGTAAACCGTAGGAAAGTTTACCAACAGGGAATAGGTGGATTCTTCAGGGTGGGTTCAGGAAAGCATTCGGCGTCACAACAGTGAACTGAGAAAGCCTATGGCAACGAATGAATAGAAGGCGCCGCAAATCAGGCCGAATGATTTACGCGTCCGCGTGAAAAACGGTTCCGCCGAATGGGCGGAAAATACCAGGGCGTAGGTACAAAAAATCAGAAACCCCAACAGCGCACAGCCCGCCACCAGCACAAAACTGGTCCAGGCCGGCGCATTGGCGCTAAGCCCGACGGTGGTCACGGTGAACCAGGTCAAGGCCGCCTTGGGGTTGGTCAAGTGAATGCCCAGCCCCTGCAAATAGAACCCCAGGTTTCGGGTCTGTTTTTCCCGCACCCGTGCCACCATGGTGGCGTTGTGGGCCAGTGCGCCACGGATGGACTTCCAGGCGAGGAAGAACAAGTAGCACGCACCCAGTACCTTCAGCCACAGCAGGATCTGGGTGTTGGACATCAACAATGCCGAGACACCGGCAGCGGTCATCGCACCCCAGCACAGCGACCCGGAAATAACCCCGGCCGCCAAGGCCAGGCCTGGTGTGCGTCCGTAATTGAGGGAGGTATTGGCGATCGCCAGATTGCCAGGCCCAGGGCTGGCGGTGCCGATCACGTAGACGCCCAGTGCCGCCACGAAACTCGAAAACTCGAACATAGATGCTCTCTTACCCGTCGCGCCAACGCGCAGTGAACACTTCAAGCCACAAGCGGCTTGAAGTGACTTGCCCAAAAACTACTTGAAACAACGATGATCCGGCTCTTGGGCACGAATCTGCTCCATCCAGGGCTTGAGTTCCGATTGTTTGTACAACCGCTCCCCCCAATTCTCCGGCGAGACCGGCAACGGTCGCCCCACCAGGATGTAGTCGGTCAGCAGATGAATAAACTGCTGCAAGCAATAGGCCCCGACATGCAGGCGCAGGGACGACGCCGTCTCGGCGGGCGCTACATTGAAGCGCGCAACATTGATGATCTGGCCACTGTCGACCGACGGCGCAAGGTGGTGGCACGTCGAGCCGTAGGTTTCATCGTTGTAGTAAATTGCGTAATGCTGACTGCCCAGCCCGCGATACTTGGGCGGCGCTGGGTGCAGGTTGATCGCACCCTTGCGCGCATTTTTATAAATGCTCTCTGGGAAGATGAAATCGCCACGGTAGGAAATGATCCAGTCGCCTTCCCAATTATCCAGGTGATAAGGGTAAGGATCACCCGGGTCCCAACAAAACACCTCAAGGTTGGAGAACACGGTCTTGGCGAATTCCACCCCATGATCGCACCAGTCCATGGTGCACACCGACAGCAGGACTTTGTCCTTGCACGGCTCGATTGTCTGCATCTTCACTGCTCCATTTCTACGTAATTTGGGTGAACGCGCGATACATCGCCTGACGGCTAATGAGCCACGGCCCGCACCACCGCACTGAACCGTTCAACCATTTGCGCCAGCTCGTCTTCACGGGTGATAAATGGCGGTGCAAACAGCACATGATTGCCTTGTACGCCCTGCACGGTGCCACTGCCCGGGTAGATCAGCAGGCCGCGTGCCAAGGCCTCTTGCTTGAGCGCTGCCGCATACGCACCACCGCCCTTGAACGGCGCCTTGGTGGCGCGGTCTTGCACAAATTCAACCCCGACAAACAACCCTCGCCCGCGCACATCGCCAACGGTATCCAGGTCACTCAGGCTTTCCTTGAGCCAACTGCGCAGCTGCTCGCCGCGCTGGCGCACCCGGGCCAACAGTTCGTCTTCAACGATGACCTGCTGCACCTCCAGGGCGATGGCACAGGCCAGTGGATGGTTGACATGGGTTTGGCCGTTGCCCAATACGCCCGAGCCCCGCGCCATCACCGAATGCACCTGTTCACTGATGAGCAGCGCTGAAATCGGCATGTAACCGGCCGCCAGGCCTTTGCCCACGGCGACCATGTCCGGCACGATGCCGTCGTCGGCATACGCGAACAGCTGGCCGGTGCGCCCCATCCCGGCCATCACCTCATCGAGAATCAACAGCACATCGTGACGCTCGCAGACCGCCTTGATTTTGCGAAAGTAACCCGGCACCGGGGGAACAGCGCCGCTGGTCGAACCCACCACGGTTTCGGCGAAAAACGCCGCGACATTTTCGCTGCCCAAGGCGCGGATTTTCTGGTCCAGTTCTTCGGCCAGGCGGGTTGCATACTGCTCTTCAGTTTCGTCGTGCCGCTGATCACGGTAGGCGTAACACGGCGACACGAACTCGGCCGCCGGGAACAACTGGCCAAACACCGACTGACGCTGCGGGTTACCGGAAATGCTCAGGGTGCCCAGGGTGCTGCCGTGATAGCTCTGGCGCCGGGAAATAAACACCGACTTATCCGGCAGCCCCCGCTCGCACTGGTACTGGTAGGCGATTTTCATCGCCAACTCCATCACCTCCGAGCCTCCCGACAAAAACTGCGCTCGCGCCAGGCCGCCGCTGCCGGCCACCAGGTGTTCAGCCAGTTCCTCCGCTGCCGCCGTGGTGAAACTGCCGGCATGGGCCCAGGCGAGTTTTTTCGCCTCCCGCTCGAACGCCGCAACGATGCGCGGGTGGCCATGGCCCAGGCTCGACACCGCGACACCCCCACAGGTGTCGAGGTAGCGTTTACCCGCCGCATCCTCCAGCCAGCACCCGGCGCCACCCACCGCAAGAATCGGTGAGGTATTGAGGTTTTTGTAAATCACCTTTGACATGGACACAGATCCTTAGGCCGATGGCGTTACGGTTGATTGACGGCGTGATCCCACGCGGACGGCGCCTGGTGGAAGCGACGGCCAAACCGTGAGGAATGCAGCACCGAGCGCGTCAACCCGACGGGCAGGAGTACAACCATGAACACGATAAACGCGAGAAATCTCAGCATGGAAAAAGCTCCGGAAAGTTAGGGGTCACGATCAGTCCAGCGGGATTTCGTTGCGCCAGTCGACGCTTTCAACAAAGGCAGGCTGGCCCGGCCGCTCCAGTACGTAACGGCCGAGTACCAGAACGTCCATTTCCGTGCGCATAAAGCAGGCATACGCTTCCTCCGGCTTGCACACGATGGGCTCGCCACGCACGTTGAACGAGGTATTGACCAGTACCGAACACCCGGTGCGCTGCTTGAAACTGCGCAGCAGGTAGGTGAACGGCGCGTTGTTTTCCTCGGTCACCGTTTGCACCCGCGCCGACAGGTCGACATGGGTCACTGCCGGCAATTGCGAGCGAATATTGTTGATGCTGCCCAAGCCACGCTCCGGGCCACCCTCTTGCAGCGATTGCGGGGTTTTGATGGCGTCCGACACGGGCGCGACCATCAACATGTAGGGGCTTTTTTCACAGATATCGAAATAATTCCCGGCGTCCTCGGCCAGTACTGCCGGCGCAAACGGGCGGAACGACTCGCGGTACTTGATCTTCAGGTTCATCGTGCGTTGCATCTGCGGGTTGCGCGCATCGCCGAGAATCGAGCGCGCGCCCAGGGCCCGCGGGCCAAACTCCATACGGCCCTGGAACCAGCCCACCACAGCGCCATCGGCCAGTCGGCTGGCGACCTGGTCATACAGGCCGCTGTCGTCATAGCGAATGAAGGGGTATTGGTTTTCCAGCAGGAACGCGGCGATTTCTTCATCGCCGAAGCCCGGCCCCAACAGGCTGCCGCTCATGGCGTCCGACTTGCTGCTGGCCAGGTGCGGGCGGCCGCAGCGCTTGACCGCATGATCCATCGCGGCACCCAAGGCGCAACCGGCATCCCCGGCTGCCGGTTGGATCCAGATCGAGTCAAAACGCCCGGAGCGACTAAGCACGCCATTGGCCACGCAGTTCAATGCGACCCCGCCGGCCAGGCACAGATTGCGCTGGCCGGTCTGCTTGACGGCGGCCGTCGCCAGCCCCAGGACCACCTCTTCGGTGACTTTTTGAATCGACGCCGCGAGGTCACATTCACGCTGCGATATCGGGCTTTCGGGTTGGCGGATCGGCCCTTCGAAAAGCGCTTCGAAGGCCTCCCCGACCATGCGTTCACCACGCAGGTACTCGAAGTACTTCATGTTCAAGGTGAACGAGCCGTCGGGGCGGATATTGATCAGTTCATCGCGAATCTTGTCGGCATAGATGGGTTGACCATACGGCGCCAACCCCATCAATTTGTACTCCCCCGAATCGACCTTGAAACCACAGTAATAGGTCATCGCCGAATACAGCAGGCCCAGGGAATGCGGGTAGGAAATCGAGTTTTTCAGCTCAAGGCTGGAGCCCTGGCCTTGCCAGATGGTCGTCGAATGCCATTCGCCAATGCCGTCGATGCACAGCACTGCGGCGTTCTCGAACGGTGAGGGATAAAACGCAGCGGCCGCGTGAGAACGGTGATGCCGGGACGCCTGGGTGCGCGGCGCCTTGCCCCGTCCCAGCGCCTCGAGCTGCTCATCGACGAACTTGAGCACGTTCCACTTCCAACGAATCCATTCCGGCATCGCATTGATAAACGTGCGGGCGCCGCCGATGCCGCCACTGGCGAAGGAGGACATCACTCGGGAGAATTTCTCCTGAGGGTCTTCGTAATAGACCACAGCCTCCAGGTCATCCAGGGTAATCCCCTCGGCGTCCAGGCAGTAAGCAATCGCCTGGGCCGGGAATGCCGGATCGTGACGCACACGGGTGAAGCGCTCTTCCTGAGCAGCTGCAACGGGCACACCGTCCTTGACCAAGGCGGCAGCACTGTCGTGATAGAAGGCAGATATCCCTAAAACATACATAGCCATTTAAGTGTGCATCCTCATCACATCATGCCAATCCATGGAGTTGCTTGTGCCCACCGAGCGGTGAGCGGCACAGCAACTTTCTAGGCGTTTCAAAACCATCCTTGAGCGAATGGCAGACTTTTTATGACCGGTATCAACGACACCACCAGCACCAGGCTCATGGCGATATTGAAGACCTTCAAATGCCGCGGCCGCGTCAAGAAGCGCCGCAGGTACTGCCCAAAAAACACCCACACCATCGAGCACGGTGTGCCGAACAAAAAGAACAACAGTGCGATCAAAAAAACCTGCAGGGTGTAGCCGCCCAGTGGCGACGTGTAAGCCAACACCGCGCCCACCGCCATGACCCAGGCTTTCGGATTGACCCACTGAAACAACGCCGCGCCAGTGAACCCCAGGGGCTTGCCGGACTTGTCAGCCAGGTCGGCGGTGGGCGAGCGGGCGATCTGATAAGCCAGAAACAGCAGGTACACCGCCCCGATCACTTGCAACCCATCATGCAGGCTCGGGTACTGCCGAAAAATCGCGCCGGCGCCCAGGCCGACCGCCACCACCATCAACGGAAAGCCGATGTTGATCCCGGCCACGTGGCGCAGGGTGCGGCCCATTCCGAAGTTGGCGCCCGAGGACATCAACATCACGTTGTTCGGCCCCGGCGTGACGCAGGTGGCGATCACGAACAATGCAACCGCGTAGTAATCCAGAATCTGCATCACTGCCCCCTTATCAACGGTAGTCTTCCAGCGTGCCGCGCCGACGGATATCAACGGATACACAATGGAACCCACCGCTCAAACTGCGGGCATGCCGCATCTTCAACGGCGCCACATCGATGCCATGGCGTTCCAGCGCACGAATCAACGGGACTTGCTGGTCGTTGATCACCGCCAACGACGGGTTGACCATGATGAAGTTCATGCCCTGCCAAATGGATGCGCGTGGGTAGGACCAGCAATAACCGGTGTCCACCATGTCGGGCGCCCAGATAATGTCCCAGTGCTTGAACACTTCCGGCACCTGGTCCTTGGCGATACGCTCAGGGTTCAACACCACCAACCCGGGGCGTACCAGCGTGATCGTAGTGTCCAGGTGCGTACCGTCGTAGAACCCACTGAGGGCGTGCACCCGGTATTGATCACCGAGCACTCGCTTGAGCCATTCGTAGCCCACCCGATTGCCACTGCGCGACTCCAGGTAAAGAATGTCGCGCCCCATACGCAGCACGTTGGCTGCATCGAAGATAGGTTCCTCATTGGCAATGATCGACCCTTCACGCGGGTTCACCCGGTAGGTGTTGTCACCCAGTTGCGGCTTGGGGGCCGAGATCCAGTTGGCGCCGCTGGCGAAATACGCTTGCAGGTGTTCACGGTAGGCGAAAGGTTCGAAGTAGCGGCTGCGCAAGGCCATCGGCGCTTCAATGATGGTCTTGCCGATCGGCAGCAGGACATCCCGAGGGCAGTAATTGTATTCACCGTCGGTCTTCCAGTCGGACGTCCCGAAGACCTCGGCGTGGTAGGACTTCTTGGGGCGGCGTACGGTAACGCCATGCCCCACCAGAAACGCCGCGAACGCATCGAGGTCTTCTTCGGCCTCTGCAACGACCTGCTCGGGATAGGGGCCCGACGGAATCTCATGCATGGCGTCGTGATGTTCGCTGTAATCAAGGGCGAACAGGCCTTTGTCCGGCCGAGGCACGCGCGCGCCATGGGCAATACCTACGATCATTTCCTCGAGGGGGTCCCATTCGTTATGCACTTCTACCAAAGACATAGTTGCTCCTCGTGGCGTTACTGATCGGTCACGTGCGTCAACACTTCCCGAGTGATCGGCAGGTGATGAAGATAGTCATTTGAAGCCGTTGCCCGCTCCGTACGCGGTAACACGCGCCCCACCGATGACAGGCCCAGCCGACTCAATATCGAGTCCCACTTGCTCGGCATCGGCGCCAGTGATTCATAGCCCACGCGTACGCGCTGCCATTGCTCGGCGACGGCTTCAGCCGTGGCCAATGGGCGCATGTAAGCGTCAATCGCATCGGCAGCCCAGGCTGAGTGCCCGGTGGAAACGTTGTCGATGGTGTTATGCAGATCAACGAACGCGGTGCTGAAACCGTAGTGCCGCAGAAAACGTCGCGCAGAGCGATAAGTACCGCCCACGCCGGATAACTCCATCGCCAGGTTCATGCCGAGAATTTCCGGCATAAAGGTCACCGGCAGTTTCCCCAGGCACAGCCAATACACCGGCAAGCGGAAGGACGCCTCGTCCAGGCGCGGGTCCTCGGCAAATTCACGGCTGCCGGTTGGCGCCAGCTCGAAATCCATCTCGCGCAAGCCATCGCGGTAGATCTTCGGATGATTGAGCGCAGCGATGCCGTTGCCCAGCTCATCCCAATACGTCTGAAACAAGCTGTAGCCGACATGGGAAGACGCCAAACCCACATCGGTAAAACCTTGCAGCCAGGCACCGTCGATCAGCGTCAAGGGCGCCAGTTGCAGGGTTGAATCAATGATTTCTTCACGGCTCGGCATTTGCGCGGGGTCGCTGTTATCGAACTGCTGGCCGTGCTGGTCATGCTTATCGAGCAACCAGGCGCGCAGCACATGGGTGCCCCACTGCTCGGGCAGCTGGCGCCCGGAGGTTTTCAGCGACCGCTGCGAACGCGCCAGCCAACGGGACACATAGGCGTGAGCGAATTGCAGCGTGGAGGCCTCCAGCGCCCGCCCCTGCAAGACAAAATACGCTTCGCGCAAACTCTGGGGCCAATGGCCAACACTGACCTCGGCGCCCACGGTTTGGCGGGCTTCAATGGCCACGTTATCGACCGGTTGTCGAGGCAACTGCTGACTGCCGGCAAGCTGGGGTAACGCGTCGATCCATTGGCGAATCACGCTCAAATCCGCCTCACTGAAAATGCGGAACATGCGGCCCGTCGGCGCCACCAGGCTGGTCACCAACAGGCTTTTTTTCGCGTTGCCGGGGACGATCAAGCGGCTGCGGGACAGCACATCCAGCAAGGGCGCAGGGTCGGTCTGTGCCTCCCCAAGCCAGAGCGCCAGGCTACGGCCTTCGATCAGGTAGTTCTGGTGATACACCGCGCCGACCCTGGCCAGGCGCTGCACCAACTGCATCATCGCCTGCTGCGGGCAAGTGGCCGCCAACGACGCGTTGTACAGTCGAGCATTCCAGCGCTGTAACGCGCCAAACACCCAGCTGGCCCCACGCATCAACCGCGCCTGCCGTTCCTCACTTTGCAAGGCAACCTGGCGCGCAACCCACTGGCTGATCTGGCGCAGCGATGCCGGCTCCATGCCAGGGAATGACTCACTCAGGTCCAGGCGCCGCACCTCCAGCGCCACACCGTCGAGTTGCCCCATCGCGGCCCAGCCGGGGCATAACCCCACTGCCCGCAACACCCAGTCGATACCGCACAGTTCATCACCAAATTCATCACTGCGACGGCTCAGCGCCAACAGTAATGCGGGCAATTCAAACGCGTCGTCACTGAGGTCCGGCAACGTCGACAGTTGCTCAGGCGCCAGGGCATAAGCCGTCAGTTGCAACTGGCCCAGCAGCGCTTTGAAATGATGGGCCCGTGACGCATTCGGGTAACCGACGCCCACGTCATGGGCAAACAATTGCATGATTCGTAGCTGTGCCGGGTCTTCGAAAACCCCAGGCGCACTCATGCCCTGAAGCCAGCAGCCGAGCACCGAGGCCATCGGCGCCGAGTAAATGGCCAGCGCCTGGGCAAAGGCGCGGGTGTTGTTGCGTTCAGCGGCCGCTGCCGCAGCGCTGGCGTATGCCGTTGCCTGAGACACTTGCCACTGGTCGATCCGAGGCGACAGCTGCGACAGCGGCGTTGGCTCACCGCTGCCCAACATACGGTTGAGGTACGCAGCCTCCAGAAAACATTCAGGGTTGAGCGCCAGGCGATACAGCTCGCGCCACCTGCCCTCTTCCATCATGCGTGTTGAAACCGAGCCATCCATAGCCAATACCTTGTCCAATCAAACGTCAGAACATTGGATAAATAGAGGAGTCGGGTTTTTTCTTCTTCTTTCCAAACAGGCGCTGAAAAAACTTTTTGATGGATTTCATGAGCAAGTCCTTTTACCGAGTGACATCAAGAATAAGTTTCGAAACCAGGTCATTGCCGAAGTCGGTGAAGTGAATACGGTCAACAAACTGCCAGTCGTCCGGGCCCAGGGCCTCTGCCAGCAAAGGCGTGATATCGACAAAGCCGACCCCCATGCCCTGTGCCCCGGCCCGGAGCCGATGGGCGTAGGCTTCACGCACTGAGGTTTGCAGGATGTCGCCGTACACGTCGGTAAAGTTTCCTGCCTGGTCCAGTTCGGCGAACAATTGCTGTTCCTCAGGGCTACCGGTTTCCCGTACCCAACCGGCCAGGGGTTGCAGGATGAACGTCAACTTCGCGCCCATATCAGCGGCCAGGGCACGCCAGATATCCAGGTGCTGCAAGGTCAGGTTGGCGGCGTAGTCAATCTGTTCCTGCATCGACTGCGGCGCCGGGCGCTCAGGCTCCTGGGCCTTGCCGAACAGATTCGACAGGCTCCACGAAGTGGACGCCGGCTCCGCTGGGGCCAATGCGTCGAAAAACTGATGGCAATTGAAGAACGCTCCATACTCGCCGCGATAATTTTCGGGCTGCCGAGCCAGGCCGAGGTTGTTGAAACCGGAAAACAGCACGATCTCGTCCACCTTCGGCAAACGGTGCTTATTAAGGGTGAACAGCGTCAATTCTTGAGTGGAGTTGAAACTGCGACCGCCAAAATTGAGCCAGTGCTGGCCACGGGGGTCGTTTTGAGTGAGGCGCGACGCCAGTGTCTGGCTGTCAGCACTGGCGCCAATACCGAATACGGTCGAGCTGCCCGCCAACAACCGTACCGGGCCACTGCTTTGGCCGCCGTCGGCCACCGAGTAGCGCGTGGTCAACGACTCCGAGTAGCGAAAACCTGCCGAATCGGTATTGACCACGAAGGAGCGATAGTCAGTCGGGTGAAAGTACATCAAATAAGGTAACCAACGAACCTCGCCACCATCGGTGAACTTCTGTTCATATTCGGCCATTTGCGGTGTGAGCGTCATCCTTGCCGTCATTGCGCGTGGTCCTCTCGCTATTCGCTGGGCAGATTCAGGTATCTGTATTTGTCATGCCGGGCATGTCTTGAAATTTGACCGTGCCAGGTGTTGCCTTGCTATTTTGCGACTACCCTGTCCAAGGCCCTGTGCACCGTTACGGGGCTCATCATCCCAAGACGACGATGTGTATTGCAGATACAGAAACATCTAATCTTTTAAATACAGATTGGCTTTTTTGTAAGAAAATTCTTCAAAAAAAGGTGCCTCTGTACCTTCTTAAGTAACAGATGAGCAGCTACAGTCAGACCATGACTCTTTATCTGAACCTCGCCGAATTTATCAGCAGCCGCATCGAGCAGGGCCTTTATGGCCCCGGCGAGCGCCTGCCCTCTGTGCGCACGCTCAGCCATGAGCACGGCGTCAGCCTGACGACCGTGCAACAGGCCTACCGTGTATTGGAATGTTCGGGGCTTGCGATACCACGCCCCAAGTCGGGCTACTTCGTGCCGGCCAACCGACGCATCGCGCCATTGCCACAAATGGGCCGGCCGATCCTGCGCCCGGTGGACATTTCCCAATGGGATATGGTCCAGGAGCTGATGCGCTTCGATGAGAACGCCGATATTGTTCAATTGGGATGTGGCATGCCGGACATCACCGCGCCCACGCTCAAGCCACTGCTGACGGCAATGGCACGCATCAGCCGGCGCAGTGATAACGCCAGCCTGCAGTACAACCGTATTCAGGGTGTATTGGCCTTGCGCGAGCAGATCGCAAGGCTGTCGATTGACTCGGGCTGCCGCCTGAACCCGGCCGATATCGTCGTCACCAGCGGTTGCCAGGAAGCCCTCTCCACCGCCATACGCGCGATTTGCTCGCCCGGCGACATTGTCGCCATTGCCTCGCCGAGCTATCACGGGATGATGCAGATCCTCAAGGCGGCCGACCTCAAGGCCTTGGAGATTCCCACCGACCCGGTGACGGGTATCAACCTGGAAGCCCTGGAAATGGCCATGGAGCAATGGCCGATCAAGGTTATCCAGTTGACCGCCAACTGTAATAACCCGTTGGGCTACATCATGCCTGACGAGCGCAAACTCAAACTGATACGCATGGCCCAGCGCTTCGACGTCCCGATCATAGAAGACGATATCTACGGTGACCTGTCGCACCGCTATCCGCGGCCGCGCTCACTCAAGTCCTTTGACGAGGACAATCGGGTGCTGCTGTGCAGTTCATTTTCCAAGACAGTGGCACCTGGCTTGCGGGTTGGCTGGATCGCACCAGGGCGCTATCTGCCACAGGTGCTGCACATGAAATACATTGGCTCCGGCGCCACGGCCACCCAGCCACAGCTGGCGGTTGCCGAATTCATCGCCAAGGGCAATTACCTCCTGCACCTGCGTCGAATGCGCAAACAATACAAACGCAATGGCGACCTGATGAGCGAGTGGGTCAACCGCTATTTCCCGGCGGGCACCCGCGTCAGCCAACCCCAGGGGGGCTTTACGCTCTGGGTCGAACTGCCCGAAGAGTTCGACATCTATACCCTCAACCAGCTGCTCGAAGCCCAGGACATACAAGTGGCGAACGGCAATATGTTCTCGGCAGCGGGAAAATACCGAAACTGCATCCGCCTGAACTTCGCCAATGCACCGACGCGCAAAGTCGAGATGGCGGTACTCAAGGTCGGGCAAACCATCAGCCAACTGAAGCAACTGGAAGCGCACGGCGGCCAGGCCCGCCAGGATGGCCCAACCGTTTGAGGTGGCACCCAACGGGCTGGTTGCACTGGCGCTGTTACGGCGAGCCTGGTCGATCCCGGCCGACTCGCTGCAGGTACTCATCCACCTGCCCGCCTGTCAGCGGCTTGACCTGAATCGACACGCTATTGACCTGTCGCCCCATCGTAATCCCTTCACGACGTCGTACCTGCACATACCCAAGCCTGGGCCAAAAGCGCTCGGCCTTGTGATTGCCGATGACAACGGTCAACCGCAACCACTGGGCACCTTTGCCGATAGCCCACGCCTCAAGATCCGCATGCAACTGCCGCGCAAGCCCGGTGCCATGCAAGCGCGTGTGCACCAGCAACAGCCCGATATGCCACACACCGGCAGCCAACAGGTCGGCGGCAATGTTCACTGCCGCGACCAATTGATCATCAGCATCGCGGTAACCCAACCAGTACATCCGGCTGCAGCGCCAGCCTGCGGGCAAATGGCCCTGCAACTCTTCGTGCGCTTCAGTCGGCAAAGCGGGCTCGCCGTTGACGGCGATGAAATAATCCGGTGCCTGCTCAAAAAACCGCTGCAGTTCAGCCGCATCGCTGACCTGCAGTTCAACCACTCGAATACCCTCGACGGAGCAATCCGGCAACGGCGGTGAATCAACGTCCATGTTCAACTCCGTTCAGTCGTCCCGCGTCAGCACTTCCAATAACTCAATCTCAAAGCGCAAATTGCTGTTGGGCTTGATATGCGCGCCCATCGAGCGTTCGCCATAGGCCAGGTGCGCGGGCACACACAACGTGCGCACACCGCCGACCTGCATGCCCATCAAGCCTTGGTCCCAACCCTTTATCACGCGCCCGGTGCCGATCACACACTGGAACGGCTTGCCGCGTTCCCAGGACGAATCGAACACCGTGCCGTCCTCCAAAGTGCCGGTGTATTGGGTGGTAATCAGCGCACCTTTGACCACGGCTTTGCCGTCGCCCACGCGGATATCAGTGATCTGGAGTTCGTCGTGACTCATGGGGAGCTCATTGAAGGTGTAAAGACAGGGGTTTTCCCAGAAACGGGTGGGGTTGGCAAGTGCAGGAACAGTCTGATCAACAGGAATATACCTACGAGAAGGGAGCATAGATGGTAGCCATGAGCCCACCCTGCTTATCTGGGGAAACCCCCAATGGAAAAACAGCACCACCCGGTAAAACGCTAGGCACCGTTTTTTGCAAAATGGAAAATGTTTGCAGAGCGAATGACTCTAACAGTCTCTGAGCATTATGGTTCTGAGGGCTGGGAACGCATGTGGATGTCCATAGTAAAAAAATACGAAGGTATTTCATTTCGTGATTTGGTGAAGATGCCAACCATAGCGGCCTGGTGCCAAAGTGATCCTGGTAATGTTGGCGGGATGGGTATGACTGCCCAAGAATCTGCTGTTTTCTACTCCATTGGAATTGGTGACGGAAGTTGGGGAGCGTTCTATGATGTGTGTTCGCTCTACCCTTTACGCACGGCAATATTTGGGTTCAGTAGTCACTTGCAGTTGATCCACGGACGCGTAAACACAGAAGGCAGGCCGATAGATTCACCTTATTTTAACTCGACAGAAATATTCGATTCAAAAAGAGTTAAATTTAACAAACCAAATTATATTGGGCTTGGCTCTCTGGCTGAGTCCCTGCTCTTCATAAAGCCGGACGAGACCAGGGAATCCCTGTACGAACATTTAATTAAAAGCCAGCAAGGACTGCTGACCAGTAGCGCAGTGACAAAACTTAAAAAACTAAAAAATGGAAAAATACGCGTTCATTATGACTGGAACACCTCACAACCAGAGCGGTCAGAAAAAACGTTTCTTGATTTTGACTCTGTCGTTATGACACTGCCTTCGTGGCTGATAGAAACACAAATTTCAATCGAAGGCTTCGACGAACAATCCCTCCCACCACAAATAATATCAGCCTATAAAACAGCTCACTGGGAAACCAGCTGCAAAGTGTACGCCCCACTTAAAAAAACCTTTCTTTCGCAGAACAAAATAATCCCTCAAACCATCGTAACAGACAGCTTAGTACATGACGTCTACACCTACCGATATAATGATAACCATACCTATGACTGCATCTTACTCAGCTACACGTGGGAGGATGACGCCACTAAGCTTTCATTATTCAGCGATGAAGAACTGGTTGACAAATGTATAGAAGAACTTGATAGAATTCTTTTGAAATCAACCAATATAAAACAAAAAATATCCCCTTACATAGGGCGTGAACGAGCAATTGTTCAACGCTGGATGACCGATAAAAATTCGCTTGGCTGCGCGAAGCTTTATCGTCCAGGCACTTACTACGATGCGATAAGCCTGATGAAATACAACAGAGATTTCTCTCACCTATCAGGACTTTATCTTTGTGGCGAGTCTTTTTCTGTTGACGCTGGCTGGACTGAGCCCTGTTTCAGAGGCGCTATTGATACAGTGATAAATATCTGTAAAAAAACCCATGCAACCTTCAATGGCGGCTTCACCCTGCAAGACTATCCTGAATATGAAGTTCAAACTCAGACATAAAGGAATCAGACCACAACACAACAGGAATCATCTGACTTTCACATAAACACTCTATCGCCTCTTATAAACATTCAACCACCCCGGTTGCATAACAATAAGAGGTCACCTCCATGAACGAACCAACGAGCCCGGCACGTATCGCGGTTATCCAACTTGATCCCCAAGTCGGAATGACCAACCGAGCGGATAACCTGCGTCAGAGTCTTGTACTGGCAACCGAAGCTGCAAACGGCGGTGCCAATCTGATCGTGCTGCCGGAACTCACCAATTGCGGGTATTTTTTCAGCAGTCGCCAAGACGCCTTTGATCACGCCGAGGTGGTTCCGGACGGTCCCAGTGTGCGCGCGTGGATTGACTTTGCCGTCAGGCACCAGGTGTATCTGGTTGCCGGCCTAAGCGAAATCGACGCAATGCAGCTGTTCAATACTGCCGTATTGCTGGGCCCCAACGGTTTTATAGGCAAGTACCGCAAAGCTCATTTATGGAATCTGGAAAAGCTTTGGTTCACTCCCGGTAATACGGGCTTTCCCGTGTTCGAAACGCCGATCGGCCGCATCGGCTTACTGATCTGCTGGGACATCTGGTTCCCGGAAGTACCACGTATTCTCAGCCAACAAGGCGCAGATATTATTTGCAGCCTAAATAATTGGGTGTGGACGCCACCACCGCTATTCGATGAGGCAGGCAAATGCATGGCGTCCTACCTGACGATGACTGCCGCACATGTGAATAACGTGTTTATCGCAGCCGCAAGCCGCATTGGTGAGGAGCGGGATGCTCGCTACCTGGGATGCTCGTTGATTGCAGGCACCAACGGCTGGCCGATCGGCGCTGTAGCTTCGGCCAACCGTCAGGAAATTTTATTTGCTGACATTGATATCACCAGCGCCCGGAGCGCACCGATCTGGAACAGCCTCAATGACCTACAACGTGATCGACGAAATGATCTCTACGATCAAATGCTCGGGTACGCCCAACATCCTGCTCTACCGCGTTGATGGGAGGGCAGAAGATGGAAACGCTCTCTACCGATACAAAACGCGGCCATTCACGGGCAGAAATCATCGTCATTATTTTGGGTTTAATCAGTGCATTGCTGGTGCTATGGGTAGCAGTCAATCATCACGGCTCTTGGCCAAGCTATAGCGAAATGGTCGCAAGTCTGCCCCATCCTGTCGCATGGCTGCGATGGATACTGGGGGATATCAGTGAATTCGCCTTCTACAAGCATGAACTCGCCTCACTCGGTTTGCTGAGCGGCGCCTATTTGGCGTGGTGGGCTAGCAAGCGCGGTAAAACCTGGCAGGGCTTTTCCATTTCATACGGAACTGGACTATGGCCTTGGCTGGTGACCAGTTCGCTCTTAGGGCTACTGCTTAGCAATTTACTGTGGGGCTGGAGCGTTACCGCTCAAACGTGGCAACCGACCACATTCGCGGCCTTCATTTCGTTGCCGGCGGCAATGGTGCTGATGTTTGGCGGCGGCTGGAAGGTTGCGCTCATTGGCGCAGTATTGGGGGCATTACTGGTTACGCCGATGTGCTTGATAATCGTGAACTTCGTATGCGTACCGCTGGATTTACCTCCGGTAATCGGCAATGTGCTGGGCATGGCCGTGGGTAGTGTCTTAGCTTTTTTACTGTGTCGTCATGCGCCATCATTGATGCGCTCAGACTACAAGCCCCCCGCCAGACCCCTGCAGGGCAAACCACCGACTTATGGTGTCGTCTGGAGCCTGCGTCGAGTTTTGGCCGACTTTTCCGAAGCACCGTCTTTCGGAAATGAGCTGGCCAGTCTTGGTCTGCTGGCAGGCGTATTGCTTGCATATGCTTTGAACCCCATCAGCCCGGTTTATGGGTCAGGATTGGTCTTGCCACTGCTAGGGGCGCAAGCACTGACATCGGCACTGGGCGTAGTGTTCTGGCGACACCAGTGGATCAGACGAGGCTGGTATCCAACTTACATTCCATTGGTTTCAGTAGTGCCCGCAGCCGTATTGACCTATGGCAGTAGCTGGATGGTGATTGGCTCAAGCGCGCTACTTGGTGCTCTGATCGCACCGCCATTGGCATCAGCCATTGCAGGACGATTGCCAGCAGACTTTCATCCGTATATTGCGAACGTGATCTCAATGGCGTTGAGTACGCTGTTGATCGTGCCGTCGGTGGGCTGGTTAGTCCAAATGTGAGGTTGTTCCCACGCGGCGCCCTTCGCGCAGCGTGGGAACAGTCAACGTTCTTGTCCCTCACAACCAATGCCAAAACCGGCTCCAAAACCCACGCCCCAAATCATTCTTGCAGCCCGCATATTGCGCCGCATACATCTGCGAACGCGCCTGCACCTTGCTGGCCACGGGCGGCAGCCAGGCTTTGGCCGCATAGGTACGCTGGCGGTAGCCGCCCCAGCCTTCGTGGTAGTTCAGGTATTGGCCGTAGGCGTCGTATTTGTAAACGCCGTTGATGGTGTAGGTCTTGTCCATGTACCAGCCGATAAAGTCGATGGCGTCGTCGAAGTCCCGCCGGCTGGCGCCGCTGCGGCCGGTGCTCTTGCGGTAGTCGCTCCACACTTCATCCTTGGCCTGGGCATAGCCGGCGGCGGTGGAGACGCGGCCCCAGGGGATGATCCACAGCAAGTATTTGCGCGGGGCCAGGGCGTCCTGACGGAAGCCGGACTCCTGATACATGATCGCCAGCGGCACCTGAATCGGCACGCCCCAGCGTTTTTGCGTGACCTTGGCTGCATCGTACCAGTCATCTTTTTCGCGAAAGATGCCGCAGATGTCGTTGGGTGTGCGTGGCGGCGACGTACCGCACGCCGCCATCATTGAGGTGAGTAATAACAACCCGACAGTTTTGCCTGCGCTCAAAGTGCACCTTTGCGTGATCCGCGTAAAAAGCCGGCATTTTACGCGTTCAGCAAAGCGGCGTCCTTGCCGCAAACACTTTTAAGCCAATGGCACTCGGCGAGTGGTCAGCGCCGTACGCCCGACGAAGAAGCTCAAGGCTGCGCCCAACAGCAACATGGCCAAGGTGCCCCAGGCTGCGCGGGAGAGCTGTTTGGCCGCCACTTCACCGGCTTCACGGGCTTTCTGCTCGGCCTGCTGCTTCAGTTCGTCAACCTTTTGCATGGCTTGCTGATAGGCCTGGGCATAGTTGTCGACGATCTGGGTCGCTTCCTCTTTGCTCTTGCCGGTACGGGCCGCGACGATGTTGACCAGTGCATCTTTATCCGCAGCGTTCAGCGCGGGTTCACCCGACGCTTTAACGCGTTCAAACCACTGCTTCAATGCGTCGCCGGCCTGGGCTGGATCGGTAGCGGCAGCGGTGGCCGATTGCTTGCCGTCAGCGGCAGCCTGGTCAGCCTTCTGCTCAACGTTGGCCGGGTCCAATTCAGGTTTTCCGCTTTGCTTGAGCAGTGTGTCCAGTTGGCCTTGCAGGCTGTTCCAATCCAGCTGGATGCCCTGCTCGTTCAACTGCTGCTTAACAGTGTTACCAATGCCCGGTGCTGCTGCCGCAATGCCGCTGCCGGCAGCCGACAGGCCTTTGCCCACGACGTTGCCAGCCGTCCCGACCACACTGGCAGCCAAACCCGCCAACAGCCAGGTGGTGAGCAAGGTGGTGACGGTCCAGGTCAACACGCCGTGCAAGCCACCACGGTCCGGCGCAGTGCGGCCAGCCACAAAGGCACCGGCGCCGATGGCGATCAGTGTCGACACGAACAGCCAGATCCCGGCGCCCGTACCAAAGCCACTCAGTGGGTTACCTGCTTGCATTGGGTTGACGGCACTCGCCCCGATAGCCGTGCCCAGCACACTGAGCACCAAATAGGTCACCAGTGCAATTGCGCTACCGGCCAATACCGAGCTCCAGGACACTCGAAACAGCGAACGATTGGTTTCATAGACAGTGGTCATACACAGGTCCTTCACAAGTTATGAGAGCAAGGCAAAGTGCCTTGATGGGTGTGAGTGTGGCGAAAGGACATATGTTCAGTCGTGGCCCAAATGCACCAGTTGAACTGGTACATTCGCACTTCCCTTGTCGCACTTTCTCTGCACTATCCTCAACCCCGGGTGTCGTACCCCCAAGAGCTATCTACCGGGAGAAACCATGAGCCAGGATGTCCTCGCGAAAGAAACCAACCGCCGCCATTTGCAGCAGATCATCTCAGGGTTATCCGACGGTGTGATCCTGGCCGAGGTCGACCAGACCATCCTCTGGGCCAACGAAGCCGCGTTGAACATGCATGGGGTGAGCGACATCGAGCAGCTCGGCGCCAATACCAAGCAATACGCCGAGCGCTTCGCCTTGCGCTACCGCAACAACCATCCGTTGCCGCTGGACAACTACCCGCTCAGCCGCGTGGCGGCCGGTGAAGAATTCAGCGACGTGATAGTGGAAGTCACCCCCGCCGCCGACGAAGACCGCCGCTGGGTCCATCGCTTGCGCAGCCTGGTACTGAACGACGCTCACGGCGAGCCGGAGCTGTTGGTGCTGATCCTCAGCGACGCCACCGAGTGGGCCAGCGCCGAGCAGCGTTTCGAGAAAACCTTCAACGCCAACCCGGCGCCCGCCGTGATCTGCCGCCTGAGTGACTTGCGCTACATCAAGGTCAACCAGGGTTTCCTTGAGATGACCGGTTACAACCGTGACCAGGTCATCGGCCGCTCTGTGTATGAACTGGATGTGCTGGAACACGCCGAGCGCAAGGACCTGGCCGTGCAGCGCCTGGGCGAAGGCGCGACCATCCCGCAGATGCAGGCCGAACTGCGCCTGCCCGAGGGCGGTAGCAAGCTGGTGATCGTCGCCGGCCAGCCGTTGGACATGAACGAGGAAGACTGCATGTTGTTTTCCTTCACCGACCTGGAGCCGCGACGCAAGGCGGAAACCGCCCTGCGCCAGAGCGAAGAACGCTTCGCCAAATCCTTCCGCCTGACACCAGTGCCGACGCTGGTGTGCAGCGCCGCCAACCGGCAGGTGGTGGATATCAACGAAGCGTTCATGAACATCACGGGCTACATCAGCGAAGAACTGATCGGCAAGACCGTCGAAGACATCCACTTTATCGACAGCGCCCAGGCAGGCGCGCAGCTGTTCGCCACCCTGGAAAAAGCCGGCAACCTCGACGGCCAGGACCTCAAGGTGCGCAAGAAAGGCAACGAGGTGATCGACTGTGTGGTTTCCGCCGACACCGTGCTCATCCAGGACGTGCCCTGCTACCTGTTGGTGATGATGAATATCACTGAGCGCAAACGCTCGGAGCTGGAGCTGGTGGCGGCCATCGAGGAAGTGATGCAGGACGCCTCCTGGTTCAGCCAGACCCTGATCGAGAAACTGGCCAACGCCAAGAGCGTCAACAGCCCCAATTTGCCGAGCGTGAGCTTTACCGATTTGACGGCCCGTGAGCGTGATGTGCTGGGCTTGATTTGCGAAGGCCTGGCCGACAAGGAAATTGCATCGCGCCTGAAACTGGCCCCTAACACCGTGCGTAACCACGTGGCCACCGTGTACTCCAAGCTGGGCGTGCACAGCCGTAGTGCAGCCATCGTGTGGGCCCGTGAACGCGGGCTGTTCGCCGGTGAATTGCGAGTTAAAAGCAAGAAATAGAGTGCAAATGCACTAGTGCGACCAGTGCAAATTCGCCTTATTGCGTCGCGATGCGCTGCTTAACCTTGAAGAGTGGGCACAGGGCGTTTAGTCCCGTGCCGTAAAGGTTTGATCTCTTTGAGGAATGCACCATGAAAAGCGAACAAGTCAAAGGCGCCGTGGAGAAGGTCGCTGGCAAGGCCCAAGGTTTTATCGGCGACCTGACCGGTGACGAGCAATTGCAAGCGGAAGGTGTTGCCCGCCAGGCCGCAGGCCAATTGCAGCAAACCTATGGCGACGCGCTGGATACAGTGAGTGATTTTGCCAAAAACAAACCGCTGGCTACCGTGGCTGTTGTTGCCGGAATCGGTCTGCTCGTGGGTCTGTTGCTGCGTCGCCGTTGAGGAGGCTGAGCACCATGTTCACGCTCTCCCAATTGCGTAACTGCATCGAAGAAGCCCTGCTGCCGCTAACCTGCGAATTCACCTTGTGCCGGGACGCTTCGCTGACACTGAAAGTGTTCGATGCCGAGAGTGGCCGGGTTGACCTGGTGGTAACGGGTATCAGCGTCAACAAGTTGCAGTCGGCCCAGGCCGTGGAAAACATGGTTGAAGAACTGCGCTATGAACTGCAGAGCAACACCATGGGGCGGCTGACGCTGGACGACCTACCCCTGTCGCCTTCGGCGCAATAACCGCGCGCTACTCAAGCGGCCGCGGTTTCAACGACGCGCCAATAAAGTAAAACACCCCACCGCCCACGATAAACGCCGCCAGCATGTAGAACATCGCGTGGGCCGGCAGGCTGGCCAGCACCAGCCCGCACAATACCGGGCCCAGGGCGGCGCCGAGGTTGGTCAGGTTTTGCGCACCGTAGTACATGCCCCGCAGAGGGTCCGGGGCAATCCGGTCGATAAACATGTACTCGGCCGGAACCACGATGATCTCCCCCACGGTGAATACCGCCATCGCCAACACCCACCACAGCACACTGGTGGACAGTGCAAAACCAATCACACCCAATATGAACATGCCCAGGCCAGCGATCAGCCACTGGCTAAGGTAACGGTGGGAAATACGCCGGCCAATCACATACTGCAACGCAATCACCAGCACGGCGTTGGTGGTGAGCACCGCACTGATCACACTGTAGGTGTATTCGGCAGTGCTGGTAGTCATCAGGTACTGCGACAAGTAGGCCGTGAACTGGCCGAACACCACCGCGCTGAGCAAACCGCCGACGGTGAAGCACACCAATCGGTGATCGCGTAACAGCACGCGGCCAACAGCCAGGAACGACACCGGTTTTTGCGCGGCATCGGCAGTCGTCAACGTGCGATCGCCCCAGCGCCAGTACAACAGAAAGAACCCCGCGCCGAGCAGCGCCGACAACATAAACGGCAGGCTGATATCCCACTTGGCCACCATCGCGCCCAGAAACGGCCCCACCGCATAACCGATGTTGGTGAGCGTGTACTTGATAGAGAACACTCCACTGCGCGCGTCTTCAGGCAGCAAGCTGGCAAAGCCGGCTTTGATTGCAATATCGATGACGGCATACGCGAGGTTGATCAGGATCAGGCAGCCGTAAAACAGCCAGAGGTGGTGGGCCACGACCGTGCCGACAAACCCCAGTACAAACAGCGCACTCAAGGCGAGCAGCAGTGGGTAACTGTGGATACGGTCGACCAGAAAGCCACCGTACACGCCGAGCAATGAGCCGACGATCAATGAACTGCCGATCACCAGACCGACTTGGGTAATGTCGAGGCCGAAGTGGTCGATCAGGTAAATCACCAGGTACGGAAAGGTGATCGCCTTGGCCAAGGTCAGCAGTAACGTGGCGCACAACAGCAGGTTAACGCTACGCGGGTAGTTTTTCAGGGTGGCAAACATCCTGCTCTCAGCCTTTGAAGGTAACGCGACCGGTGTGGTCGGTTACCTTAGCGCAAGCGCCAGGAAAAAAGACCGGTCATTTCTTGACGGGAGTGATCTCGAGAATGGTGCCGTTGGTGGTTTTCAGCAGCACAAACCTGTCACCCACCCGAGCCCACTGGCTGTCTGCCTCAGGCTGCTTGAGGCCACGCTTCTTCCAGTCGCTGACCGCCGATTCCTTGCGCATCAGCATATCCGGGGCGCGGTCGCCCTCTTTCAGGTCGCGGGCGTTAATGCTTGAAGGCTTTACGGTTTCTTGGGGCGTATCACCGGCCTGCACGACAAAACTGGCGGTGGACAGGCCGGTGGCGACCAGCAGGCAAGCGGCGAGGGTTTTAGACTTCATGGGTGCTCCTTCAATGAATGATGCGTACCCAGGTTCCGACCGCGGACGCGCGGAATCATTCAGCCAGAACTCGACTTCAAGGCGGGTTATACAACGGCCACCGGCGTGCCCTGATGAAACACCATCCGCCACTGCCCAGCCTCTTCGCGCCAGACTGAACTGCGCAACGAATGCCCGACCCCTTCCCGATAGCCGCGATAAGTCACCAGCGCTACGCCTTCACCCAACACGTTCACCGCAAACCCGGTCATGCTCCGCGCGCAAAACCCTTCATCCAACAAGCCGGTAATTATTTCGGTCTTGCTGCCCCAAACATTCCCGCTGGCACCAAACTCAAAAAAATCATCGGCCAGCAACTGCGACAGTCGGGCTGCGTCTGAACGGGTGGTGCACCCCTGCAGCGCCTGTTCCTGCTCGAATAAAAGCGCTTCCAATGCCATGTCCATTGCTCCCATGAAATAAATCCTGTAATTTTTCATGAAATTTATCGAAATAAATTTCATGAACCAACAACAAGAACTCGACACCCTGGCCGTCCTGATCCACGACCTGCGCAAGCACAAGAAACTCACCCTCGCCCAACTCGCGCAAAAAATCGAGCGCTCGGTGGGTTTCCTGTCTCAGGTCGAACGCGGCTTGTCGCGCCCGACCGTGGCGGACCTGACCGCCATCAGCCACGCCCTCGATGTGCCCACCACTTACTTCTACAGCCTGCCCAAACCCAAGGCGGTGGCCTGGGTCACCCGCCCCAACGAGCGGCGCACGGTGTATTACGCCAATGGCATCACCGACATCCTGGTCTCGCCGAGCATGAACGCCGCCTTTTCGATGCTCGACAGCCTGCTCGCACCCGGCGCCAACAGTGGCGAACACCCCATGAGCGACCGCGCCGAGCAGGCCGGTTTTGTGCTGGAGGGCGAGTTGACGCTGTGGGTGGACGGTGAGGACGACTCGGTCACGCTCGGCCCCGGCGACAGCTTCCACCTCGCCAGTTTCGCCCATTGCCGCTACGCCAACCTGACTGAGCTGCCCGCCCGCGTGCTGTGGGTTTACAACTAGGAGCGACACCCGTGAAAAGCCATTCATCCAGTTTGCTGGCCGAAGTACGGACTTTCCGCCAGAACCATCCCGAGGTGCGTTACGTCGACCTGATCGCCCTGGACATTCCCGGGCATTTCTACGGCAAGCGCTACCCGGTGGACATGCTGGAAAAAGTCGCCGCCGGCAGCCCGTTGAAGCTGCCGCAAAACGCTGTGCTGCTGGGGGCTCAGGGCGGCCTGTTCAAGATTGGCGACTATTGCTTCCACGATGGCGACCCGGACGCCAACCGGCGCCTGGTGCCTGGCACGCTCAAGCCGGTGAGCTGGGAGTCACAGCCGCTGGGGCAAATGCTGATTACCTCGGACGGCACCGCAGCGCCTATCGAATTCGAACCCCGGGAAGTCTTGGCCAAGGTCCTGGAACGCCTGCACCACAAAGGCATCCATCCGGTGGTGGCATTCGAGTTGGAGTTCTATCTGTTCGATAAAAAGCTCGACAGCGGCCTGCCGCAATTTGCCCGCGACCCGCTGAGCGATGACACCGATGACCAGCCCAACCTGCATATCGAACGGCTGTCGCGCTTTTCCGACGTGCTCGACGATATGGCACAAACCGCCAGGGACCAGGGCATCGACATCACGGTAATCACCGCCGAACTTGGCCCCGGCCAGTTTGAAATCAACTTCGGCCACCTTGACGACGGCTTGCGCGCCGCCGACTGGGCCGCCCTGTTCTGCCGCAGCACCCGAGGTGTGGCACTCAAGCATGGTTACCGCGCCAGCTTCATGGCCAAGCCTTATCTGCAATACCCGGGCAGCGGCATGCATGTGCATGTGAGCCTGTACGACGGTGCGGGCAACAATGTGCTGGCGGCGCACCAGCAACAACCGCTGCGTCACGCCGTGGCCGGCTGCCTGGAACTGCTGCCGCACTGCATGCCGATTTTCTCGCCCAACCACAACGCCTTCCGCCGCCTGGGTGGCACCGTCAATGCGGCGACCCGCGCCAGCTGGGGCTTTGAGGACCGCGACGCGTGCGTGCGCATCCCCGAGTCCGACCCGCGCAACCTGCGTATCGAACACCGCCTGGCCAGTGCCGATGCCAACCCGTATCTGGTGCTGGCAGCGATTCTCGCCGGTCTGGAGCATGGCCTTGAAGCCAGGCAAGAACCCATCGCCCCCTTGAACGAAGACCGTAACAGCGGCGCCGACTTCCCCCTGGAAATGCTCGATGCCGTGCGCGCCATGCAACATCAACCGGTCGTGCGCGATAAGCTGGGCGCCGAATTTGTCGACGTGTATTGCGAGAACAAACGCCAGGATCACCTGGCCTTTCAACAAGAGATCAACGCGCGGGAATACCGCTGGTTTCTCTAACGCCCTGGAACCCCCGATGACCGAGCAAAGCGCCCCAGCCCTCAAGGAAATCTTCAACGTCGAGCGCCTGCAACACATTGCCAGCGAGATGTCGGCGGTGTACCCGGCATTCGACGCCAAGGGGTTCCTCAAGCACGCCAAGGCAGGGCTTGCCGAGTTGTCGGTGATGCAGCGCATGGCGCGGGTCAGCGAAAGCCTCCACGCCGTCATCCCACTGGATTATGCGCAAACCCTCAAGCTGCTTTACGCCCTCGCCCCGCGTCTGAACAGTGGGTTTGTCAGCCTGTTCCTGCCGCACTATGTGGCCAGTTACGGCCAAGGTGACTTCAAACGCTCCATGGCCGCGCTCAAATATTTCACCACGTTTGGCTCGGCCGAATTCGCCATCCGCCACTTTTTGCTGCACGACTTCAAGCGCACGCTGGCCGTGATGCAGGCATGGTCGCTGGACGCCAACGAACATGTACGGCGCCTGGCCAGCGAAGGCTCGCGCCCGCGCCTGCCCTGGTCCTTTCGCCTTGCCGAAGTGCAGGCCAACCCCGAGTTGTGCGCGTCGATCCTCGATAACCTCAAGGCTGACAGCAGCCTGTATGTGCGCAAATCCGTGGCCAACCACCTCAATGACATCACCAAGGATGACCCGGATTGGGTGCTCAGCCTGATCGAAGGCTGGCACCTGGATAACCCGCATACCGCGTGGATCGCCCGCCATGCACTGCGCAGCCTGATCAAGCAAGGCAACACCCGCGCGCTGACAATAATGGGCGCCGGTGCCAGGGCCGAGGTGAAGGTTCACCACCTGACGGTCACCCCGGCGGTGATCAACCTGGGCGAGCGCATCAGCCTCTCTTTCAGCCTGGAGTCCACTGCCGCCACCGCACAAAAGCTGGTGGTGGACTACGCCATCGACTATGTAAAAAGTGCCGGTCATAGTGCGGCCAAAGTGTTCAAGCTCAAGGTGCTTACCCTGGATGCGGGCGAGCACCACAGCATTCGCCGCGAACAACATATGCGTGAGCTGACCACACGCAAGCACTACCCAGGCAAACACTGGGTACACGTGCTGATCAATGGCGAGAAGCTCGCCAGCGCCGAGTTCGAGCTGAATAAAGCCTGACATTTCTTACACAAAAGGCTCTAGAACGGGCCTTTCAGACCAATAAATTGTAGAACAATCCTGGCCTTAGCTGTTGAGATCAATTATCATCTGCGCCTTCTTGCTACCCACAGGGTAGTTGTTTCAATGTGTCACCCGAGGCGCCCATGTACCGTTTTTCGTTTCACCGCCCTTTGATTGCCCTCAGTCTGGGGCTGGTTACCCACTCCGTTAACGCCGCACTGCAACCCATGGCCGAAGCCCCGCTGGCCGGCGACACCGAGTTGCATTGCCACTTCAACCGCGATGCCAGTACCGACTGCACCACCACCTATCACTACACAATCCTTGCGCCCAACGGCCGCGAAATACTCTCGCGCATCGACTTCGATTACTCCGAAGGCGACACCTTTGAAGTGATCAGCGCCCAATCCACCCAGCCTGGCGCCAGGCCGATCGCGCTGGATGCCGCGCAAATCGACACCCGCACCGCGCCCAACCCGGACCAGGGCTTTCGCCGCGACAAACAGACCTCCCTGGCCTTTCCGAACCTGCGCGTCGGCACACAGATTCGTTACACCGTGCGCGAACATCGCGCGGCCAAGCCGCTGATGACCCAGTTTCACTACGCCCTCAAGTTCGGCCCGAGCGCGGTCCGTCGCGACCACGTCAAGGCACGCTTTACCGCTGAGCGACCGATCCAGTGGCGCAGCGAACTGTTCGACGATTTCACCGTGACCGCGTCGGCCGACGGCAAGACCCTGGACGTGGTACAAAAAGCCCCGATTTACCTCAACTACATCAATGAATCCCCCGGCGCCGCACTGTTGCGCACCCCGCGCCTGGAAGTGGGCAGCGCCCTGGATCGCCAAGCGTATTTCGGTGATTTCGCCCAACGCTACAACCAGATCCTCGGGGCCACCCTGCCAGCGCAAAGTGCCGCGGCCGTGGCCGCCGCGCGCGGTTTGCCGCCGGCTGAACAAGTCGCCGCCCTGATGCAGCACATCAATGATCACTACCGCTACCTGGGCGACTGGCGCGCTACAGAGCGCGGCTATGTGCCGTTCAATCTGGCTGAAATCGAGCAGCATGGTTATGGCGATTGCAAAGACCTCGCGATCCTGCTGACCGCCATGCTCAAGGCCAGCGGCATCAAGGCCGAGACGGCGTGGGTCAGCCGTGGCGAAGTGGTGGATTCCTTGCTGATTCCCGGCACCAACGCGCCGAACCACGCCATCGTTCGCGCCGAAGTGGATGGCCAGGTCTGGTGGCTCGACCCGACCAACCCGGTGTTCGCCCCAGGCCAGACGCTGCCCGACATCCAGGACCGCTGGGTGTTGGTCAACGACGCCCAAAGCCAGGTGCGCGAAGAACATATCCCGCTGGAGCGTCCCGAAACGAGCATGCGTCTGAACAAGCAGGTGCACTACGACAAGCAAGGCAACGGCGCGACTCAAGCCACCATCGTATTCAGCCGCCTGCCGCTGATGCAAATGAGCGTGTCCGACCGCCAACAAGGCACCACCGCCACCGACCAAGAGTTCTGCGCGCGCTTCGGCAACGAGATCAGCGACTGCCACATCAGCCGCCCACCCACCGCGTTTGTGGTGCACGACGGCTACACCGTCAGCGCAACCTTGAACGACCATCGCGCCCTGGAAAAACTGGCGAATGACTATGTCTATACCGATGAGTCACTCAAAGGTCTCTGGGACGGCTTTATCAACTATCGCCGCCACGGCCAACAGGCAGATCTCTACATGGGCAACCCGGAGACCCACGACTACAGCTTCGTGCTGATGGGCGGGAAGATGGAAAAAGCGATCCCCGGCTGCCAGGTACGCTCGCCGTGGTATGACCTGGATCTGGAAGGGCAACGCACGGATGACGGGTTGCGTTACCACTATCGCCTGAGCCAGAAGACGCGTTGGTTGACCCACGCTCAAATCACCAGTGATGCGTTTGGCAAGATGATTGAAGATGCGCGGGCCTGTGCCGAACAGGTGCATCAGGTGGTAAAGCTCTAACCCCTGCCTGACACCACACAATCAACCTGTGGGAGCGGGCTTGCTCGCGAACGCGGTGGCTCAGTTAATACATTTACTGACTGACACGCCGCTTTCGCGAGCAAGCTCCGCCCACAGGTTCATCCGGTTTCTTCAACTGGATTCGCCGAGCAGCAAACCTTGCTCGCGCGCACACAATTCCACCACGTAATCCCACAACACGCGCAGCCGCACCGACTTGTGCAGCTCCCGGCGCGAGCTGATCCAGTAGCTTCGCTGAATGCCCTCCCCCGGCAGCAACGGCACCAGGTCCGGATCGCCGGCAGCCATGAAGCATGGCAACACGGCAATCCCCAATCCCGAACGCGCAGCCTGATGCTGGGCGATCACGCTGGTGCTGTGGAACACCACCTTGGGGTTTCGGCAAAAGCTGCTGAGGAGTTTAAGTTCCTGGCTGAACAGCAGGTCGTCCACGTAATCGATCCAGGCGTGGGCGGCGAGGTCTTCGCGTTTCTCGATCGGCGGGTTACGGTCCAGGTAGGCACGGCTGGCGTAAAGCGCGAGGCGATAGTCGGTGAGTTTGCGCGTGACCAGTTGATCGACGCTGGGTCGTTCGAGGTGGATGCTGATTTCCGCTTCGCGGTTGAGGATGCTGACGAAGCGCGGCACGGCCACCAGTTCCACTTCCAGCCCCGGATAACGCTCAAACAGCCCGCCCATGCGACTGGCGAGGAACATCACGCCTAACCCTTCGGCCACACCCAGACGAATCTTGCCCAAGGGCGCGGCGCGATGAGTGAGTTCGTCTTCGGCCAGCAGCGCAACGTTTTCCATGGCTTCGGCGTGTTTGAGCAGGGCTTCGCCGGAGGGCGTCAGCTCGTAGCCCTGCGCGTGCTGGACAAACAACGCGGTGCCGAGGCTTTTCTCGATCGCCTCGATGTGACGGGCCACAGTGGCGTGGGTGGTTTTCAGGCGCTGCGCGGCGGTGAGCAAGCGGCCACTGCGTTGCAACTCAAGAAAAAACCGCAAGTCATTCCAGTCGAACATGTCGTCTCCGTTGCGAGAGCCTGAGCCGCGCTGTTTAAAAACGCACAGCAGCTGGGTAAAAACTAACATTTTTAAGACGAAAACTAACAACTAGGATGGAGCCAATAAGAAAAACAAGCGAGACCTCAGATGCCCATTGCAGCTGCTGAATACGATTACGTGGTAGTAGGCGCCGGCCCCGCAGGTTGCCTGCTGGCCAATCGACTGTCCGCCAACCCCGCCCACCGCGTGCTGCTGCTTGAAGCCGGTGGCCGCGACAATTACCCCTGGATCCATATCCCCGTCGGCTACCTGTTTTGTATCGGTAACCCTCGCACCGACTGGTGCTTCAAGACCGAAGCCCAGGAAGGCCTGCAAGGCCGTGCACTGAGTTACCCACGAGGCAAGGTGCTGGGTGGCTGCTCGTCCATCAACGGTATGATTTATATGCGCGGCCAGGCCCGGGATTACGACGGTTGGGCAGCGCAAGGCAACGCTGGCTGGGCCTGGAAAGATGTACTGCCGCTGTTCAAGCAGAGCGAAAACCATTTTGCCGGTGGCTCGGAGTTTCACAGCGACGGCGGGGAATGGCGCGTTGAGCAACAGCGCCTGCACTGGCCGATCCTGGATGCCTTTCGCGATGCGGCGGCGCAAAGTGGCATTGCGCCGATCAGCGACTTCAACCAGGGCGATAACGAAGGCTGCGGCTACTTCCAGGTCAACCAGAAGGCCGGGGTACGCTGGAATGCGGCCAAGGCATTTCTCAAGCCGATCCGCCAGCGGCCTAACCTGACGGTGCTGACCGAAGTGGAAGTGGACCGTGTGGCGCTGGAAAACGGCCGCGCATCGGCGGTAGTCGGGCGTCAGCACGGCCAGCCGGTGAGTTGGAAGGCGCGCAAGGAAATCCTGCTGTGCGCAGGCTCCGTCGGTTCACCGGGCATCCTGCAGCGCTCGGGGATCGGCCCGTCGAATGTGCTCAAGCCGCTGGGCATCGACGTGCTGCATGAACTGCCCGGCGTCGGCGGCAACCTGCAGGATCACCTGCAATTGCGGCTGATCTATAAGCTGGAAAACGCGCGAACCCTGAACCAGATCGCAGGCACCGTGTGGGGCAAAATGGGCATGGGCCTGCGCTATCTGTATGACCGCAGCGGTCCACTGTCGATGGCGCCCAGCCAGCTCGGCGCCTTTGCTCGCTCTGACCCGGAACAGACCTCGGCCAACCTTCAATACCATGTACAACCGCTGTCCCTGGAGCGCTTTGGCGAGCCGTTGCATGCATTCCCGGCATTCACCGCATCGGTCTGCGACCTGCGCCCGCAGAGCCGTGGCCGTATCGATATCCGCTCGGCAAACCCGGCGGATGCGCCATTGATCCGGCCCAACTACCTCAGCCATCCGCAAGACCTGCGGGTAGCCGCCGACGCGATCCGCCTGACGCGCCGCATTGTCGCCGCACCGGCTTTGAGCGCGTTCAAACCGGTGGAATACCTGCCTGGCGAGTCGTTGCAAACCGAAGAACAACTGCACGAAGCCGCCGCGCGTATCGGCACGACTATTTTCCACCCGGTGGGCACCTGCCGCATGGGCAGCGACACCGACGCCGTGGTCGACGCCCAACTGCGCGTGCATGGGGTGCCCGGCCTGCGCATTGCCGATGCCTCGGTCATGCCCCGCATCACATCCGGCAACACCTGCTCACCTACACTGATGATTGCGGAGAAAGCCGCGCAGTTGATCCTTTCGCCGAACACAAGGAGCCTCGCCCCGCAGAAAGAAACGGTTCATGCAATCTGAATAGCGGCGCCACACCCGGCGCCGACAGTGGAACAACAATAAATAATCACTGTGAGGGATACCCGATGTCAGAACACGCTCAACCCCTGGGCTCCGCGGTCCGCGCGAGCACCGGCAGCGAATCAAGGAAAGTCATTTTCGCCTCGTCCCTGGGGACGGTGTTCGAGTGGTATGACTTTTTCCTGTACGGCGCCCTGGCGGCGGTGATCAGCAAGCAGTTCTTTGCCGGGGTCAACGACACCACGGCGTTTATCTTTGCCCTGATGGCCTTTGCCGCCGGTTTTGTCGTGCGGCCGTTTGGCGCGCTGGTGTTCGGCCGCCTGGGCGACATGATCGGGCGCAAGTACACCTTCCTCGTTACCATTATTTTGATGGGCGTGGCGACATTCTGTGTCGGGCTGTTGCCCACCTACGCCAGCATCGGCATTGCGGCGCCGGTCATCCTGATCGCGCTGCGCATGTTGCAAGGCCTGGCGTTGGGCGGTGAGTACGGCGGCGCAGCCACCTATGTGGCCGAACATGCGCCCGCCGGTAAACGCGGCTTGCACACCAGCTGGATTCAATCCACCGCCACCCTCGGCCTGCTGCTGTCGCTGCTGGTAGTGCTGGCCTGCCGTTACTTCACCGGCGACCAGTTCGAAGTGTGGGGCTGGCGTATTCCGTTCCTGTTTTCCATCGTGCTGCTGGGCATTTCCACCTGGATTCGCATGAGCCTGCATGAGTCACCCGCGTTCCTGAAAATGAAGGAGGAAGGCAAGGCCAGCAAGTCGCCGATCCGCGAGTCCTTCGGCAAGTGGGAAAACCTCAAGGTGGTGCTGATCGCGCTTTTCAGCATCAACGGCGGGCAAGCGGTGACCTTCTACGCTGCGCAGTTCTACGTGCTGTTCTTCCTCACGCAGTTTTTGAAGATGGACCCGGCGCTGGCCAACATGCTGTTGATCATCAGTGTGGTGATCGGCGCGCCGTTCTTTATCCTGTTTGGCTGGCTGTCGGACAAGGTCGGCCGTAAGCCGGTGCTGATGCTCGGCTTGCTGCTGGCCACCGTGCTGTATTTCCCGATCTTCAAGGGGTTGGCGCACTACACCAACCCGGCGATGGACCAGGCCAGCCACCAGGCCCCGATTACCGTGCTGGCCGACCCGGCCACGTGCACCTTCCAGTTCGACCCGGTGGGCAAGGCGCGTTTTGACAGCCCGTGCGACAAGGTCAAGACCTTCCTGGTCAAGCAGGGCCTGCCGTATAGCAGCGCTGTAGCCCCGGCGGGCAGCCCGGTACAGGTGAGCGTCGGTGACGTGCGCATCGATGGCTTCGACGAAGCCGCCCTGCGCGGCGCGGTGACCCTGGCCGGTTACCCGACTTCGGCGGACATGGCCCAGGTCAACAAGGTGATGGTGGTGGTGCTGATCGTGGCGCTGATCCTGATCGCCGCCATGTGCTACGGCCCGCTGGCGGCGTTGATGGTAGAGCTGTTCCCGACGCGTATCCGCTACACGTCGATGTCGCTGCCCTACCACATCGGTAACGGCTGGTTTGGCGGATTCCTGCCGACCGTATCGTTTGCCTTGGTGGTGTACACCGGCGATATTTTCTATGGCTTGTGGTACCCGGTGGTCGTGACCGGGGTGAGCTTGATCGTGGGGTTGTTCTGCCTCAAAGAAACGCGGAATGTGGACATCGATAACAACTGAGTCAGCTTCAAGGGGCAAGCTGCAAGCGGCAAGTAGGAGCTGATCGGCCTCTACTTGCAGCTTATAGCTTGAAACTTAAAGCTGTACATCCATACAGATAATGGTTGCTCAAATCCTTCTGACTAAGCATCCTGCAAGGCATCAACCCGATGTGATGTGATGTGATGACCATGCGGCTGTACCTCTGTGAAAAACCCTCCCAGGCCAAGGATATCGCGGCCGTACTCGGCGCCAGTCGCCGTGGCGATGGCTGCTGGCTGGGCAATGGCGTCACAGTCACCTGGTGCATCGGCCACCTGCTGGAAACCGCCCCGCCCGATGCCTACGACGCCAAATACAAGCGCTGGGTGCTGGCCGACCTGCCGATCGTCCCGGAAAAATGGAAGATGCTGGTCAAGCCCAAGACCGCCAGCCAGTTCAAGGCGGTCAAGCGTTTGTTGGGGGAAGCGCAGGAGCTGGTGATCGCCACCGACGCCGACCGTGAGGGCGAGATGATCGCCCGTGAACTGGTGGAGCATTGCCGTTACCGCGGGCCCATCCAGCGGTTGTGGCTGTCGGCGCTGGATGACGCCTCCATTCGCAAGGCCCTGGCCGCGCTCAAGCCGGGCGCCGAGACCTTCAGCCTGTATCACTCGGCCCTCGGCCGCTCGCGCGCCGACTGGCTGATCGGCATGAACATGAGCCGTTTGTTTACCTTGCTCGGGCGCCAATCCGGTTATCAAGGCGTGTTGCCGGTGGGCCGGGTGCAAACCCCGACGTTGCGCCTGGTGGTGGACCGCGACCGCAGCATCGCAGACTTTGTGCCGGTGGCTTACTGGGCCATCGATGTCGACTTGCGCCATGAACGCATGACCTTCACCGCGCAATGGCGCGCCAGCGAGGACGCCTGTGATGATCAGGGCCGCTGCCTGAACCCCCAGCTGGCTCGGGAAGCGGCCGATGCGATGACCAATGCCGGGGCTGCGCGCCTGATGAAACTGCGCACCGAACGCATGCGCGAGGTAGCCCCCCTGCCCTTCGACCTCGGCACATTGCAGGAAATCTGCTCCAAGAAGCTCGGCCTCGGCGCCCAGGAAACCCTGGATGTCGCGCAATCCCTTTACGAAACCCACAAGGTCATCACCTACCCGCGCAGTGACTGCGGCTACTTGCCGTTAAGCCAGCACGGCGACGCGCCTAAGATCCTCGCAGCGTTGGGCCGTGCGGATGCGGCGGTGAACGAGCTGATGCCGCATATCGACCCGCAACGCCGTTCGCGGGCCTGGAACGACGCCAAGGTCAGCGCGCACCACGGCATCATTCCTACCGGCGCAGGCAAGGATGTCGGGCAGCTCACCGGCAAACATCGTGCGGTCTATACCCTCATTCGTGCGCGTTATCTGGCGCAGTTCCTGCCCAACCATGAATACGATCGTACCCAGGCGGATTTCGACTGCGCCGGCCAGGCGTTGCGTGCAGTCGGCAAGGTCATCATCGAGCCGGGCTGGAAACGCGCGCTGCCCGAAGCGCTGGCGCCCGCCAAAGGCCGAGAGGCCGCCGCGCCACAAGCGTTGCCGACGCTGGTGCAGGGCCAGGATTATGCGGTGGCCAAGGTCAACCTCAAGGACCTCTGGACCCAACCGCCCAAGCCGTTTACCGAAGGCGACCTGATCAAGGCGATGAAAAACGTCGCCAAACTGGTGGAAGATCCGCTGCTCAAGCAAAAACTCAAGGACACCACCGGCATTGGCACCGAAGCCACGCGCGCCGGGATCATCCAGGGCCTGCTGGACCGTGGTTATCTGGTCAAAAACGGCAAGGCGCTTTCAGCCACTGCGGCGGCGTTCAGCCTGATCGACGCGGTGCCACGGGCGATCGCCGACCCCGGCACCACCGCGATCTGGGAGCAGGCACTGGACATGGTGCAAAGCGGTGAAATGAGCCTGGAAGAGTTCGTCGCCAAGCAGGCCGCCTGGATGAGTAAACAAGTGGCGCGCTGCAATGGCATGCGCATGACCATCAGCGGCCCGGCCAGCCCTGCGGGCCGAGGCGCTACGCCGTGGAAAAAGAAACGCAAGAGCACACCGCGCAAAGCGACAGCCACCCCCACCAAGCGCGCGAAAAAACCGACAAATGCTGGATAACGTCGAAAAAATCCGGCGAATGACGTTTTTCGACGGGTTTAACGCCGCTTTGGACCTTGCTCCGCCGTGGGCCGTCTAGGATTCTGTAGGTGACCCGCTGACTTCCTAACAACAACACCGGAGTGGCCGCCATGAAAACCGTTGCACAAGTGCTCAAAGCCAAGGACCAGAAGAATCACGACGTCCACACAATCCAATGGGACCACACCGTGTTTGAGGCACTGGTGCGGATGTCCGAGAAGAACGTCGGGGCCTTGCCGGTCGTCAAAGAAGGCACGGTTGTAGGGATCATCAGCGAACGTGATTACGCACGTAAACTCATCCTCAAAGGCTTATCGTCGGTCACCACAAGGGTCGATGAGGTGATGAGTTCACCGGTGATAACCGTCGATACCCATAAAAGTGTCGAGGAGTGCATGAACATCATGACCGACAGTCACCTGCGCCATTTGCCGGTGGTCGAAGACGGCAAACTGCTGGGCCTGCTCTCCATCGGTGACCTGGTCAAGGAAGCCATTGCCGAACAGGCTGACCTGATCAAGCAACTGGAGCAGTACATCCGCGGCGAATAGGAGACCCCATGCTCGACACGCTGGAATATCAACAGGACCACCTCGATACCCTGCACCGGGCCATGGCTGAACGGCGCTTTTTGGTGTTGACCGGCGCGGGGATCAGTACGTCGTCGGGTATCCCCGACTATCGCGACAGCGAAGGCGTGCGCCGAGGCAAGGCACCAATGATGTACCAGGAGTTCCTGGCCACGCCTCAAGCGCGGCGCCGCTACTGGGCGCGAGCGATGCTGGGTTGGCCACGGGTACGCATCGCACAGCCGAACAAGGCTCATTGGGCGCTGGCGACATTGCAGCAACGTGAGCGCATCGGCGGGTTGATCACGCAAAACGTCGATGCCTTGCATGACCAGGCGGGCAGCCATGAGGTGATCGAACTGCATGGCAGCCTGCATTGGGTGCTGTGCCTGGATTGCCAACAGCGCAGCGAGCGCGATGGAGTCCAGCGGGTGATGGAAGATCAGAACCCTTATCTGGCCGGCGTTGATGCCGTGCAGGCGCCCGATGGCGATACGCTGCTCGATCCTGCCTTTGAAGAACGCTTCCAGGTCCCCCACTGCCCTTACTGCAACGGCCAACGGCTGAAACCGGATGTGGTATTTTTTGGCGAGAACGTCGCCCAGGCAACGGCGGCCAAGGCAATGGCCGCTGTGGCACACGCCGAGGGCTTGCTGGTAGTGGGCTCATCGCTGATGGCCTACTCGGCGTTCCGCCTGTGCAAAGCAATGGTGGAACAAGGCAAGCCAGTGATTGCCATCAACCTGGGCAAGACCCGTGGGGATGAGCTGTTGCAGGTAAAGATCGAGGCCTCATGCGAGCGGTTGTTGCCCTTGCTGGTCGAGCGATTGGGACAGTAGGAACACTGCAGATCAAAAAATGTGGGAGCGGGCTTGCTCGCGAAAGCGGATTGTCAGTTAACAAATGTTTAGCTGACCCACCGCATTCGCGAGCAAGCCCGCTCCCACAGGGTTCGTGTGTTGGTTCGACTATCGTGCCCTTCGACCAACCGCACAAAAAATGACGCCCGAGTCACGTTTTCCCGCATTCTCCCGGCCCTGCTGCGATTTATGTAGTGCTCCAAAAAAATCACTACATAATCGTTGACGTAACCTTTTTGTCCTTGCATTATCGAGACGTCTCCCGGATCGGGAGCGTTGGTAACAAGCGTTTTGAACAAGCTCGTCTGACCGCCGAGCTGTTTTTTCCGGATGTGCACTGCCCACAAGGCAGATTGATGAAGCTGACCGGCTCGAAAGAATCGGTACAAGGGGCTCAAACGCTGCTTGTCTTCGTTATGAAACCATTGCGTAGCAGTTCATCAGCAAGACTACATGCATCAGGTTCAAGACCCTGCCCGTATTCGGCAGACCGTCACTGACGCCCGGTTTTCGGAACCGGAGACAACTAAGCAGTATTAACGAATCAACTGATAGATCGCCAACTGGTCAAGGGGCTTACACATGAATCTGAACAACCAACCTACTATTGATGAATTGGCTGAGATGTTCGCAGCGCAGAAAGACAAACTCGACAACCATATCCTGTGGATTGGTAAATCGGGCGAAGTCAATATTGACTGCCTGGCGCCCCATACCGAAGAAGCCGAGTTCGACCGCAATCACCATGAACTGGCGGCACGCCTGAAGATGTACCGCCGCGGCCAGGGTTATGTTGGCAAGAAAGCGGCTGCCGATCGCAACTTTATCGAGCAAGTTTTCCATACACTTAATACCGAATGGCAGCACCTCAAAGGCCAGTCGCAGGTTAAAGTGATTGATAGATACTGCTGATAACAGAGTCACTTAATTTTGAGCCCGCTCGTTTATTCGAGCGGGCTTTTTAATACCTGATTTTCAAAAACCTTATGCCCGTGCGGGAAACCTGCCCTTCGCCGCTTCATCGCGAAAAATATCAAACAACACCTGCGCCGCCGCCGACAATTCATGCCCGGGTTTGGTCAGAACACCAATGGGCCGCTCGATCACCGGATCACTCAACGTAATGCAATGGGCACCCGCCTCCTCCATCTGTCGTGCGCACAATGCCGGTACGGCGCTGACGCCCAGGCCGCTAGCAACCATCTTGCCCACCGTTGCCAGTTGATGGCTCTCCAGCGCTACCGGCAATTTCATCTGCAAGGCGCCCAAGTGTTCCTCCAGCATCACCCGCACCGTGGAAGGCCGTTGCAAGGTAATGAACGGTTGCTCCAATAAGGTTTTCCAGTCGATTTCGGCACACTGTGCCAAGGGCGAGTCACCCGGCACCACGGCTATGAACCGGTCCAGGTACAACGGTGTGAATGCCAATGACGAACCTTCCGACGGTTCGAACGCCACGCCCAATTCCACCTGACGGTCGCGGACCATCTCCAGTACCTGCTCGTTGATCAGGTCATGCACCGTCACGTTCACCTGAGGGTAACGTGCGCGAAATATCTTCAGAATCGGCGGCAGCAGGTTGCCCGCAAACGATGGCATGGCAGCCACTGTGACCCGGCCACGCTGCAGGGTGAAGCGCTGGCGCAGCTCGTCCTCGGCGTTGTCCCAATCCGCAATCAAGCGCCGCGCCAGGGGTAACAACGATTCACCTTCAGGCGTGAGCGCGACGTTGCGGGTATTACGGCTGAACAGGCGGCCACCCAAGCCCTCCTCCAGCCCTTTGATCGTCAGGCTCAGCGCCGATTGGGAAAGGTGCAGGCGCTCGCAGGCAGCGGCGAAACTCAGGCTCTGGGCCACGGCGAGAAAGGCACGCATCTGTTTAACGGTCATGAGGTTGCTCCGAACGACGGGTGGACTATGCTGTTTTCTAAATCAATCAACCTTAAAAAACAACTTAACAAATCAATCCGTCAGCGCAACACTCGGCTCATTGGCTGGCCCACACACAATAAAAGAGGTGCATATGGCAGGTTTCGATAAACGCGTGGCGTCCTATGAAGAAGCACTGGCAGGCCTGGAAGACGGCATGACGGTGCTTTCCGGTGGTTTTGGCCTGTGCGGCATTCCGGAAAACCTCATCGCCGAGATCAAACGCAAAGGCACCCGCGACCTGACCGTGGTTTCCAATAATTGTGGCGTCGACGGTTTCGGCCTGGGCGTGCTGCTGGAAGAAAAGCAGATCCGCAAAGTGATCGCCTCCTACGTCGGTGAAAACGCCCTGTTCGAGAAGCAACTGCTCAGCGGCGAAATCGAAGTAGTGCTCACCCCACAAGGCACCCTCGCGGAAAAAATGCGCGCAGGCGGTGCCGGCATCCCGGCTTTCTTCACCGCCACCGGCGTCGGCACCCCGGTTGCCGAAGGCAAGGAAACCCGTGAATTCAACGGTCGCCCGTACCTGATGGAAGAGTCCATCACCGGCGACTTCGCGATTGTCAAAGGCTGGAAAGCCGACCACTTCGGCAACGTCATCTATCGTCATACCGCCCAGAACTTCAACCCGCTGGCCGCCACCGCCGGCAAGATCACCGTGGTCGAAGTTGAAGAAATCGTCGAACCGGGCGAGCTGGACCCGGCGCAGATCCACACCCCTGGCATCTACGTCGACCGGATCATCTGCGGCACCTTCGAGAAGCGCATCGAACAGCGCACTGTCCGCAAATAATCCTCCAGCCCAAATAATAAGGAGACAAAAAATGGCTCTTACCCGCGAACAAATGGCTCAACGCGTCGCCCGCGAAATGCAGGATGGTTTCTACGTCAACCTCGGCATCGGCATTCCGACCCTCGTGGCCAACTACATCCCCGAAGGCATGGAAGTCATGCTGCAATCAGAAAACGGCCTGCTGGGCATGGGTCCGTTTCCGACTGAAGAAACCATCGATGCCGACATGATCAACGCCGGCAAACAGACGGTGACTGCGCGCATTGGCGCGTCTATTTTCTCCTCCGCCGAGTCCTTCGCGATGATTCGCGGCGGCCACGTCGACCTCACCGTGCTCGGCGCGTTTGAAGTCGACGTACACGGCAACATCGCCTCATGGATGATCCCCGGCAAACTGGTCAAAGGCATGGGCGGCGCCATGGACCTGGTGGCCGGCGCGGAAAACATCATCGTCATCATGACCCACGCCTCCAAAGACGGTGAATCCAAGTTGCTCAGCCAATGCAGCCTGCCGCTCACGGGCGCCAATTGCATCAAGCGTGTGCTGACCGATCTTGCCTACCTGGAAATCGAAAATGGCGCTTTTGTCCTCAAGGAACGCGCACCTGGCGTCAGCGTTGAAGAGATTGTGAGCAAGACCGCCGGTAAACTGATCGTCCCGGACCACGTTCCAGAAATGCACTTCCAGTGAGGACAGATTCCATGCAAGACGTCGTGATTGTTGCTGCCACCCGCACCGCCGTGGGCAGCTTTCAAGGTTCGCTGGCCAGTATCCCGGCGCCGGAACTGGGCGCGGCCGTGATCCGTCGCCTGCTGGAGCAGACCGGCCTGGACCCCGCTCAGGTAGATGAAGTCATCCTCGGCCAGGTGCTCACGGCCGGCAGTGGCCAGAACCCTGCGCGCCAGGCGTCGATCCTCGCCGGCCTGCCCCATGCCGTGCCGGCCTTGACCCTGAACAAGGTGTGCGGTTCTGGCCTCAAGGCGCTGCACTTGGGCGCCCAGGCGATTCGTTGCGGCGACGCTGACGTGATCATCGCCGGCGGTATGGAAAACATGAGCCTGGCGCCGTACGTGTTGCCCGCTGCGCGCACCGGCTTGCGCATGGGCCACGCCAAGATGATCGACAGTATGATCACCGACGGCTTGTGGGATGCGTTCAACGACTACCACATGGGCATCACCGCCGAGAACCTGGTGGACAAATACGGCATCAGCCGTGAAGCCCAGGACGCCTTCGCAGCGGCCTCCCAGCAGAAAGCCACTGCGGCGATCGAAGCTGGCCGGTTTGTCGATGAGATCACGCCCATCCTGATCCCCCAGCGCAAAGGCGACCCAGCGGCCTTCGCGGTCGATGAACAGCCGCGCGCCGGCACCACCGCCGAATCCTTGGCCAAGCTCAAACCCGCGTTCAAAAAGGACGGCAGCGTCACCGCCGGCAACGCCTCCAGCCTCAATGACGGCGCGGCGGCGGTACTGCTGATGAGCGCTGATAAAGCCAAGGCGCTCGGCCTGCCCGTTCTGGCGCGTATTGCCAGCTACGCCAACGCCGGTGTTGACCCCGCCATCATGGGCATCGGCCCGGTCTCGGCCACGCGCCGCTGCCTGGACAAAGCCGGCTGGAGCCTGGGCGACCTGGACCTGATCGAAGCTAACGAAGCCTTCGCCGCGCAATCCCTGGCGGTGGGCAAAGAGCTGGAGTGGGATGCGGACAAGGTCAACGTCAACGGTGGCGCTATCGCCATCGGCCACCCGATCGGCGCCTCAGGCTGCCGTGTGCTGGTGACCCTGCTGCATGAAATGATCAAGCGTGATGCCAAGAAAGGCCTGGCGACGCTGTGCATCGGTGGCGGTCAAGGCGTAGCCCTCGCCCTCGAACGCAGCTGATTCAAGAGCAACATGGAAAAGGCCCGGTTCCACGAAAACCGGGCCTTTTCTTTGGGCAGCATTCCTGAAAAAACACGGTAATGATTTCAGTGTCAGTCGGTACGAGGCACCGCAAACACCGCACTCGCCCGCGCCACGACCTTCTCCCCCACCTGCAAGCTCGCCGTGGCAAACGCCATCTGCCGACCACGTTTATGATGTTCCAACCGCACCACCACCCACTCACCCACCTGCACCGCGCCCAGGTAGTCCAGCGTCATGCTCGCGGTAATTAACGGCAACGGTGGTTCACTGGAAAACGCCATCGCATACCCCATGCCGATATCCGCCAGAGTCGCCAACACCCCACCGTGCACCGTGCCGCGCCCATTGGCGTGGCGGTTGTCGGCGCGCAGGCCGATTTCCAGTTGCAAACCTTCACCCCGGCAATAGGCCGGGCCTAACAAGTCGAGCAACGGGCTGCTGCGCGGCAGCGAGACAAACCCTTCGGGCACGGCGTGAGCGATCATGGCGAGTTCTTCCTTGGTATAAGGTTTGAGGTGTACGCCTGGCTCTGCGAGGCTGCCATCACCATCAGCCACGCAAATCCTGTGCGATGCTTTGCGTAAATACGCCAGACCCGCTTTAATCGCGATCATTTCCCCTGCACACCCCAAGGAACTGCAATGCGCCATCTGGACGGCACAACAAAACCGCTGCTTTTGATCGTGCTGGCCGGCCTGGCCCTGGCCGGTTGCTCGCCCAAGGACCACTCCCGTGCCACGGTGATCAATGGCGAACAGGGCCGGGCCGGGGCGCAGTTGGCCTATGAACATGAGCTGACGCTGGCGCTGCCCGGCGCCCTGCTTGCACCCCGCATGCACGCTACCCGTGAGGCGTGTGAATCGGCACGTTTCGGCGCCTGCAATATTCTGGGTATCACCGAAGATGACAATGGCGGCACGATCATCCTGCGCATCGCACCTACCGGCGTGGAGCCGATGGTCGCACTGGCCGCTGAAGGCGGAAAACTCGGCCAGCGCATCACTAGCGCCGAAGACCTGGCCGACGCGGTGGCCGATGTGCGCCGTCGCCAGGATCGCCTGCAAGCCCAACAGCAACGCCTCGACGAACTGGCCAAGCGCAAGGACATCACCGTCAGCGACCTGATCGCCCTGAGCAAGGAACAGGCTGCTATCGAAAACGAATTGCAGGAACTGGCACAGGTCGCCGCGGGCCAGCAACGTCGCCTTGATACCAACCGTGTGACCCTGAATTTCCGTTCTTCCGACGGCGCGAATCAACCCTCACGCTTCAGCCGGATGTTCAGCAACTTGGGTGACAACTTGGTGAACGGCACGGCAGACGCCCTGGAGCGCGCCAGTTATGTGCTGCCGTTTGTGATCCTGGCGTTCCCGGTGGTGTGGTTGTGGGTCTGGCTGTGGCGCCGGTTCGTTAAACGCCGCCCATGATCAGCGCTTCATACAGCGCTGATAGCGCTCATCCACCCGCTTGGCAAACCACGCCGTGGTCAGGTTGCGGGTGATCTTCGGGCTCTTGAGCACGATGCCCGGCAGGATCGCCCGTGGCATCGGCTTGCCTGCAGCCTTATCAGCTAGAGCAAACACACGCTGGTAGAGGGTGGTCTGCTCAAAGTCCAATTGCTCGCCCTGCTCCAGCTGGCTGCGGATGCTGGGGTTGCGCATGTCCAACTTCGAACCCAGTGAGCGCACCGCCAGCTCAGTGGTGCCCGGCAGCAGCGACCCGTAGCGAATCAAATCCCCGTCCAACGCCAGCTCGGTACCGCTGGCACGGCTGACGGCAGCCTGGAACGCAGCGTTACGGCTGGCATACCAGCCCGCGTTGAAATCGGCAAAGCGGTACAACGGCTGGTCGTAGTTCACCGGGTAACCGAGCAGATGGGTGATACCAAAATACATCCCGCCACGACGAGTGAAGACTTCGCGCCGAATCGTGCCATCCACGGTGTAGGGATAATCACGGGCGTGCTGTTGCGCAAAGTCGATGCTGACCTGCATGGGGCCGGCGGTATGCACCGGGTTGAAACCGCCAAACAATGAATTGCCCAAGGGCACCATGCTGATGAAATCATCAAAGATGCCGCTCAGGTCCTTCTCTGTGCGTGCCGCGTTGAGGCGATCGGCGTAAGTCTTACCGCTGGGCGAGCGCAATTGCAGCGTGGTCCGCACCACGAAGGCCGGGACATGGACCTTGCCGGCACGCCGCAGAATTTCATCCTGGGCGATCTTGCCCATGTTTGGCACGGGTGGGTCGACCTGGTAGGTGGACTCTTGCTCGGTCACCGCCAGCACAGCGCAGATATTCTCGGTGCTGGGGTAGACTTTCTGGGTGTCGAAGGCGGTGTAAATGTCCTGGGCCCAGCCACTGCGGTCGGGAACCGAGGTCGGCAACAGGCGCACGATCTGCGCCTTTACCTCGGCCTCGCTGCGTTCAGGCTGCTGCGGGCCACGTGGGGTGGAGCAGCCGGCCAGCACCAGCAACGTAGTGAGGCACAGGATCAGACGGCTTGAATACATGGGGCTTCCTTCAGTAACGACGGGCCGGGCAATGCGGATATCGACAGGTAAGTCTAACCGGGGTTCGCCGACCTGCTGCACTCGCCAGTTATCACCGAACATGACAGGATCCGTTATCAGCCATTCGTACACGGAGTTGGATGCCATGCTCAGTCTGAATTTCTTCGTCACCTGCCTGATCGTCGTACTGATCCCCGGCACTGGCGTGATTTTTACCGTCTCTACCGGCCTGACCTCCGGCAAACGCGCCAGCTTGTTTGCCGCGCTGGGCTGCACCGCCGGGATCATTCCTCACTTGCTGGCGTCGATACTGGGCCTGTCCGCCCTGCTCCACACCAGCGCCTTGGCCTTCGAAGCATTGAAATTTGCCGGCGCGGCCTACCTGCTGTACTTGGCCTATGCCACCTGGCGTGACCGCTCGGCCTTTGCAATGAGCGACACGCCGACGGTTGCGACCGCGCGCAGCCTGATGCTGCGTGGCTTTTTGCTGAACATCCTCAACCCCAAGCTGACGATTTTCTTCCTGGCCTTCCTGCCTCAATTCGTAACGCCAGGCGGCACGGCACCGGCCGTGCAGATGCTGGTACTGAGCGGCGTGTTCATGGCGATGACGCTTGCAGTGTTTGTGCTGTATGGCCTGTTGGCCAATGTGTTTCGTCGTGCGGTGGTCGAATCGCCACGTGTGCAGAACTGGCTGCGTCGCAGTTTTGCCACGGCCTTTGCAGGGCTTGGGTTAAACCTGGCGTTTGCGCAGCGCTGAAAACGTGTCGAATCGTGTTAATGGATCACTGACAAGGACTACTGAAACATCCTACCCCGCCTCCGGATAAGCTCTACATACCTCTCCTGAAAACCTCTGCAAAGTCCTTCGCCTGATCACACAGTGCGAGGGATTGCAGATGGTTTTTTTCGTTAATGCCCGCGTTAATGGGGCTGTCGCTTGAACCCGGCCATTGGCAGGCTGGCCCTGGCCCCAATGGATGCAAAGACGGTCGATGTTGAAACCGTCTTGCGCGACTTTAGAGAGTGCCTGAACACCTTTGACGACTGGGCTTCGAGCTTCTGGAGCTTTTCGGCGCTGGATGTCGAGCAGGTGTTCAAGGTCGGCGACGAGGTGGCGCTGGTCGCGCCCATCAACCGCTCCATTTTTCCCGGCAGCACCGTCGCCACGTGCCAGGCCAACGGCACGTTGACCCTGGTGCACATGTTCCAGAGCACGCGGTTTGTGCCCATCGGCAACACACCGGTGGTGCTGCAACGCGTCGATCCCAACGGCGGCCCACTGGGCGAGCCGATCCACAAGACCATCGGCCCCAGCGGCATTCTCGAAATCACCGAGTGTGATCGCAACCAGCCGTACCGAATCAGCTTCTATCCCAACGTTTCCACGGATCACGTCAAGGCGCTGTACGCGTCTTATCAGTCGGTGATCGGGGAGCTGGAAGCGCGCCTGCGCGGCGAGTGGAACAGCACGTTCCAAGCGCAGTGGAAAGACTATACGGACGCTACTGCGCTGGATCGGCGCAGGGTGCTGGAAGCGGCGTTTCTCAGTGGCATGGGCAAAGCGCTTTACGGGCTGTGGGACAACATCACGCAGCTGTTTGACTTGCTGGCGGACATCAAGCCCAACAGCGAGAAGTTGCTGCAATACATCTCCCAAACCGAACTTGATGAACTGCTGAAGCTCGGCAACGACGCGATTACCAATGGCCTGCTGATACTCAGCGATGAGCCGCTGTTGTTCATTTATGTGTCGGCGATGGTCAGCTGGATGCGAATGCTGCCGCCGCAAGAAATGAACGAACTGATGGGGGAAATCACCGGCGAGGTGTTGATCAACCTGCTGCTGATCTGGGCGACTGCGGGAATGGGTGTGGCGGTGCGCCTGGGTACGCAGGTGCTGGGGCACATCAAGTCTGGGCGGACGCGGGATCTGCTGGAGTTGTTGGCGACAAAACTGGTGATGCCCAGGTTGGAGCCGCATGCCGAGGTGGTGAAGCCGTTGCTGGTGGGCAGTACGGCGACGCCGATCAAGACCGTGCCGGTTGCGTCGTTGAAGGCTGGGGATCAACTGGTTTCCAACGCGGTGCCTGCGGTTCGTAAGAAGACCCAGCAGACGGCATTGGTGCGCCAGGAACATGTCGACGATGTGCCCGCTGCGGGTAAGAACCCGAACGGCGAGGCGGCGGCCCCTGCGGACAAAACCGCTACTAATGGATGCCCGGTGTCGATGGTTACCGGGGAAGAATTGTTGACCCTCACCGATGGCACCCTGGATGGGGTTTTGCCGTTTGAGTGGACGCGGCTGTATCGCACCAGCGCGGTGGACGTGGATTGCGGGTTGGGGTTTGGCTGGAGTCATGCGCTGGCGCAGCGGTTGGTGGTTACGGGTGATTCGGTGGTGTGGACGGACCATGAGAACCGGTCGACTGCCCTGCCCTTGCCTACGGTGGCTCGGCCGGCGATTACCAACAGCTTGGCCGAAGCCGCGATTTACTTGGGTGCTTTACCCGATGAACTGGTGCTGGCTCAGGCGTCGCGTTTCTACCATTTCCGCGACGGTGTGCTGACCACCATCAGCGATGCTTATGACAACCGACTGCGCATCAGCCGTGATCGTTTGGGGCGGATCGAGCGGCTGGATAACGGTGTAGGCCGGTGTTTGTTTTTGCGCTACGAACAGGGCCGCATTGCTG
>NZ_CP168082.1:154792-154919 GCF_050915955.1 Pseudomonas sp. UBT
TAACGGTGTAGGCCGGTGTTTGTTTTTGCGCTACGAACAGGGCCGCATTGCTGCGGTGGACTACCAGGTTCATCGCGCCAAAGGGCATGAACCCTTTGAATGGGTGACTGAACAGAACGTCGTTTCC